>WYAX01000023.1 GCA_011525625.1 Nitrospira defluvii | reverse complement strand
ATGACCAGAACGGCAACCGGCTGACGCGCGCCGACCAGGCCACTTCCGTCAGTTATCACTACGACGGCGTGAATCGCCTGACGGGCCTGGGCAACGGCGTGACCCTGCCGCCGCCGGCCACCAATCGCGTGCCCTGGTGGAAAGGAGAAGGCACAGCGGCCGACGAACAGGGGACGAACCCCGGTACCCTGCGCAATGGGGTGAGCTTCGTGGCGGGTTTCGCCGGTCAGGCCTTTCAGTTCGACGGCGTCGATGATGAGATCGGCTTTACCAGCACGGTAGGCCGCTTCGGATTCCAAGCCACCCTCGAATTCTGGATCAAGACCACCTCGACGCGGCGCGAGACGATCATGAGTGATCGGCTGACCTGCACGGTCACCACACCGGCCACCGCGGCCGCGTGGGAACTCCAGCTTCAAGCCAATGGTACTGTGCAGTTTGCCGTCGTGGGCCCGGATGCGGGGCCCGGGACCACATTCGTGGCTGCCACCGTAGGGACGACGCATTCGGTCAATGATGGTCAATGGCATCGCCTCGCCGCCGTGCGCAATGGCACGGAACAACGGCTCTATCTGGATGGCCAGCTAGAGGGATTCTGGAATTACCTCAACGGCCCGCCGCTGCTCACCGGCCTCCCGGCAGGCGGATTGCACTTGGGGAGCGGTGGGTGCGGCACCAGTCTCTTCACTGGTCAATTGGATGAAATCACGATCGCTGATCGGGCCTGGACCCTGGCCGAACTGCAGGCGCCTCGCAGCCAAGAGCAACCCGTGGCCAATTGGAGCTACGACGCCCTCTCGCGCCGGACGGCCATGATCCTGTCGAACGGGACCCAGACGACGTATCAATACGATCCTGCGAGCCAGGTGACCCAGATCCTGCATCAATTGACGGCGACGTCGACCCAGATCAATAAAGCGGAGTACCTGTACAACGGGGTGGGCAACAGAACGTCATTGACGGATCGCCGTGGGCCGCAGACGTTTGGGTACGACACGCTCGATAGACTGACCAGTGCGAGTCACCCCTTGCTGCTCGATCCGCAGGCCTTTGCGTATGATGCCGTGGGCAATAGAACGACCGGCGGGAGCGTGGTGAACCAAGGCAATCAACTCACGGCCGACAGCAACGTTGCCTACCAGTACGACGACAACGGGAATCTGAACAGAAAGACCCTGCTGGCGACGGGCAATTACACGCAGTACAGCTACGATGCCGAAAACCGCCTGATTCAGGTGCAGGAGTTTGCCGATGGCAATCCCACCGCCATCACGACTTCGACCTATCGGTATGATGGCCTGGGGCGCCGGATTGAAAAAGTGGCCAATGGCCAGACTACCCGCTATATCTATGACGGTGAAGATATTCTGCTGGAGTACGATGGCGCGAATGTCCTGCAGGCGCGCTACACGCACGGTCCTGGGATCGACGAGCCCATTGCCATTACCAAAGCGGGCAGCACGTTCTACTATCATCAGGATGGGTTGGGCTCTGTGACCGATCTCACTGATACCAACGGCAACGTGGCGAAGGCCTACGCGTATGATGCGTATGGAAATATCCTCGATTCGCCGGGTACGGTGAACCAACCGTATGCATATACGGGGAGGGAGTTCGACAGCGAAAGCGGATTGTACTATTACCGAGCGAGATTTTACGACCCGATGACGACGCGCTTCTTGCGGCCTGATCCCATTGGTTTTGGTGGCGGGATCAACTTCTATGCATATGTTGCCAACAATCCAGTGAGATTCAACGATCCTCTGGGTCTCAAGTCTCGGGCGTGCTGCAAGAAAATCCCATACATAGGTCTATTGGGTTTCAGGCACTGCTACATTGAAACCCAGATAGATGGGAAAAGAACCTCTACAGGCCTCATCGGCGGTATCTTTTCCGGACGGCCTTATGGCACGGGCAGTATTTACTACAACAACGACTTTGATACGGGTGGCACTTGTGGCGATTGGAATGAAAGCTGTGGGACCGACGCCTGCGTCAAGAAGCAGGCGGAGAGTTATCCAAACCCAAGCGAGTATGACCTTCTCGGTCCGAACAGCAACACATTTGCAGGAACGGTGGCACGTACTTGTGATCTTAAACGTCCGGCACTGTTCTCAGGTGCAACGCCAGGGTGGGATGATCGACCAGCACCGCAAAAGCCTGATCAACCGTATAAACCGCCAACAAATCTTGGGGTGCAATAATGACCAACAAGAGGGGAACGGTCATTCTCGGTATTGGATTTCTCAGTTTGCTCGCCGGATGTGTGTGTGGACCGGCACGCTGGGCAGAGCTTGTGGAGACTCAGGTAACGTGCGGGATGAGTCCCCAGGAGGTTGAAATATTAAGCGGACGAAAACTGACGTTGCTTGATGTGCCGACTCACCGCGGAACTCATATGATAGGTGGGGAGGGGGAAGATACCGAGGTGTGGCTTGTCTTTAAAGAGGATAAGTTAAAAGCAGTTCAGTTGGGATGGATGTATAGGCTTAAAAGGATGGCGTATTCACAAAAAGCTGAACTTTGCACGGGTTCTTCCGCAGTATCAAGCTAAACCAAGTCTCTGGTTTTTTAACCCAGCCTGCTGAAGCAGGGTTTCGAACATCTTTCTGAAGAACTTCCATTTTGTCTTGCTGAGGGAAGAGCCGGTGTTGAAAATCTTTTCCCAGCGTAGGCGAAGAAAATAGTGTCGGGAATCTTTTCTTCGCTTACGATGCCGTGAACCAACTGCTCAGTAAGACTCTGCCGGGGAACCAGATCACCAGCTACGCCTACGATCTCGTCGGCAACTTGACCACGGTCACCGATCCAGATAGCGTGCTGGCCATGAGCTATGACCAGGCGAACCGGCTGCTGAGTGTGAAGACCGACGGCTCGCCGAATCAACCGGCCGTGACGCTGGGCTATGGCTACGATCCCAACGGCAACCGGCTGACGCTGACCGATCCGGTCCAGATCACCAGTTACTCGTACGATGCCGTCAATCGCCTCCAGTCCCTCACGCAGCCCCACGCCCCGGCCACCCCGTTGCCCACGCTGCTGGCGGCATGGCCCGGCGACGGCAGCGCGATCGATCCCGTCGGAGGCCAACATGGCACGCTCCAACTGGGGACCGCGTTCGACCGCGGTGTGCGCCATCAGGCCTTTGCCTTTGATGGAGTCGATGACTACGTGCTCATTCCCGATTCTGCGGTGCTGGATAGTCTCAGCACCACCGCGACCGTGGACGCCTGGATCAAGCCGGAGGTGCCGGTGGGGGCGGAGGGGTGGATCTTCAGCCGGCGCGACCCGTTTGTCAGCGAAGGCTTCTCGGTAGCCCTCTTGCAGGATGGACGGATGCAACTGACCGTGCGGACCACGACCAGCCCCACGGTATCGGGCTCCACCTTCCGCTCGACGGCCCCGGTGATCACCTTTGGGCAATGGCACCATGTCGCGGCCGGAGTGGACACTGTGGCCGGCACGGCCCAGCTCTGGGTCAATGGCCAGCCGCTGACCCTGACGACGGTCTTTGGGCCTGCCACCCTGAGTGGCACGCTGTCCAACGTGAACCAGCAGTACCTCGGACGGAGGCAGGACCCGAACACGGCGGGCGGCGGTGGCCATTTTAAGGGCGAGATCGACGAAGTGCGGCTCTATGGCCGAACGCTCACGCTGGCGGAGGTACAGAGCCGGGCACAGCACCAGCCGGTAGCCGCCTATGCGTACGACGCGCTCTCGCGCCGCACGAGTGTCACCCTGTCCAACGGGACGCAGAGCACCTACAGCTATGATCCCGTGTCTCAAGTCACCAACATCCTGCATCAACTCACGGCCACCAGTACGCCCATCAATCAGGCCGAGTACGTCTACAACCCCGTCGGCAATCGGACCTCACTCACCGACCGACGTGGCGCGCAGACCTTCGGCTACGACGCTTTGGATCGGCTGACTACCGCCAGCCATCCCTTGCTGCTCGATCCACAGGCTTTTGCGTACGATGCGGTGGGCAATCGGACCACGAATGGCAGTGTGACGAATGCCGGCAATCAACTCACGGCCGATGCCAACTTCACGTATCAGTACGACGACAACGGGAATCTGACGAGAAAGACGTTGCTCGCGACGGGCAACTATTCCCAATACACGTATGATGCCGAGAATCGCCTGGTTCAGGTACAGGAATTCGCCACCGGGAATCCCACCGCCATCACGACCTCGACCTATCGCTACGATGGCCTGGGCAGACGGATCGAAAAGGTGGCGAATGGCCAGACGACACGCTACGTCTACGATGGAGAAGATATCCTGTTCGAGGCCGACGGCAGCAACGTGTTGCAGGCTCGCTACACGCATGGCCCCGGGATCGACGAGCCCGTGAGCCGGACGCCAATGGTGCCGGGCCTCGGCAGCGGGCAGGTCGTGGTGCTGGCCTCCACGCCGGATGGCCTGCGCGGGCCAGTGGTGGATGATGGGATCACGGTGAACGGGCAGCTGTCGGTGGGCTTTGTGTTTGTCGCGGGGTTGCCAGCCCCGGCGATCGGTCAACCGATCGACTCGACGGGCCTCGAACAGCCGGTGGCGCCGATCGACGTCACGGCCGCCGTGGCCACCGGCACGCTCGCTGTGGATCTGATCGATACCGGCGGCATTGGCGGCAATGCCCCGCTCTATCTCGTGACGCGGGACCAAGCCACAAACCAAGTGCTCGAGAGCCGCCTCCTCTTTCCCGCCCGGGCGACCTTCGCCTCGACGACCCCCCTTGGCACGCCGCTAGTCGTGGCCTCGACCACCGTCCCCACGACCACGCCAGTGGCCAATGGCACGCTGTTCTACCACCAAGATGGCCTAGGGTCGGTGACAGAGTTGACTACCAACACCGGCAGCGTGGCGAAGGCCTACGCGTATGATGCGTATGGGAATATCCTCGAATCCCCGGGCACGGTGAACCAGCCGTATACGTACACGGGACGGGAGTTCGATAGCGAAAGCGGGCTCTATTACTACCGGGCTAGATACTATGATGCGGGGACGGGGAGGTTTTTGCAGAAGGATCCGATTGGTTTCGCTAATGGAGATCCCAATCTCTATCCCTATGTAAGGGAAAATCCATTATTCTATACAGACCCAACCGGCCAGTGTCCATGGTGTATTGCGGCCGTCGTGGGCGCAGTTTCTGGTGCGGGATTCGATCTGGCCTACCAACTGATCGTGAATGGAGGTTCACTGAAGTGTGTTGACTGGGAAAGCGTGGGGTCATCCGCTCTTACCGGTGCGGCGCTATCGGCATTGGGACCCACCGGAGCATTACTAGGTCGCGGTGGGGCTAATATTACTCAGTATGGTTACAGCCAGTCTGCAGGGCTGTTGAATAGAACATACGTGCGGTTTGGATGGAGTAGTCCGAAAGGGGAGATGGATGTGTTAAGCCTTCGGGTCGGAAAGAAACATTTTGACTTGGATGACATAGGAGGACTTCGATCTGGTGCTGATCCTTCTCGTGATGGAGGGTTGGCAGGGTTGATAGGGGCGAGTATAAATTCAGGCGACGGAGGCCCCTGTGGGTGCACAAGATAACGATAAAGAAATAAGTTCCGAAGAGTTTAGACAAACCGTGTCTGAGTGGTTTAGCACAAGGCGCACAACGGGAATACGGCTCATTGAGAGTATGAAACCAAAAAGTGATTCCAATGAGGACTATACTATTGCTTATGAGGTAGTCTTTGAGCCGGATACTTTAGAAAAAGCCTGGCTCGAAGTTTGGTTTACGACAGAAGGTAAAGTTGCAGTCGGGTTAGAGAAACGTGACCGTATTGCTCAGCGAATGAATGTAAAGAATCGACGCGAAGGATTTGCGACGGGACACGAGCCGAGTTCTGTAACGCAAGAAGGCCTACTGGCTATCATGACAATTATAGCCGACGGACAAATTGCGATTTCGGCGAGTTGTTTGCCAATTTGGGGTCTTGCAAAAACCAAAGCCGTGATACTTCCAGAAACTAGTGAAGCCCTTGCATCTCGAGATTATAATGCTCAGTGGTGGCTAGAAGTCGCCCATGAATTTCACCCATCAGACCTTCGTTTCAAGCCGTGGTAACCTACAGCCTACCTGCGTCTACGATGGACTTGCCCTATGATCCGGCCAGTCAGGTGCCCAATATCCAGCATCAACTGACGGCGACCAGCACGCAGATCAATAAGGCGGACTACAGCTACAACAACGTGGGCAATCGGACCGCACTCACCGACCGACGTGGCGCGCAGACCTTCGGCTACGACGCGTTGGATCGGCTGACGGCTGCCAGCCATCCCTTGCTCCTCGATCCGCAGGTCTTTGCGTATGACGCAGTCGGCAATCGGACGACCAATGGCAGCGCGGTCAACGCGGGCAATCAACTGACGGCCGACAGCAACGTTGCCTACCAGTACGACGACAACGGGAATCTGACCAGAAAGACGCTCATCGTGACGGGCAACTACACGCAGTACAGCTACGACGCCGAGAATCGCCTGGTTCAGGTACAGGAATTCGCCGCAGGAAATCCTACCGCCACCACGACGAGTACGTATCGGTATGACGGCTTAGGGCGCCGGATTGAAAAAGTGGCCAATGGCCAGACCACCCGCTATATCTACGACGGCGAAGATATCTTGCTGGAGTACGATGGCGCGGGTCGGATAAAAGGGGTCGGGAGTCTCTTCTTGACGGCTCGTCAAGTCGCTGGCAGAAGGGTGGGATGCCGCGCCGTCCTCGTCTGGCTGTTGGAGAGTTGGCCTATCATGTTCTACACCGCCGGGTCGGGCGCGTACCCTTGTTTGAGACGCCGGAGGATTATACGGCCTTTACTGCCTGGCGCTGCGCCCATGCACCGAAGAAGACAAGACAAAGTTAGCCATCGCGGCCTGCTTTCACGATCTGGGTCTGTGGTCTGATTGCACGCTGGACTACATTCCTCCTGCGGTGTCCCACGCAGCCGAATACCTGGCCAATACGGGGCAGCAGGCGTGGAGTGAAGAGATTGCCCTGATGATCGATATGCCCCACAAAGTGCGCGCCTACACAGATCGCCAATACCCGCTCGTGGAGCTGTTCCGAGAGAGCGATCTGGTGGATCTGTCGTGGGGGGTCGTCCGGTATGGCATTCCCCGATCATACGTCACGGCCGTGCAGAAGCAGTTCCCCAATCACGGTTTTCACAGGTTTCTCATGCACTCCGCCGCAGCCTGGTGGGTGAAGCATCCCTTGAATCCCGCACCCTTTCTGCGGTGGTAGCGTAGACGGCGTTCTTTCAGATGGTCGTGATCGAACCGCACCTGATCCGCGTTCCATCATCACCCCCGTCGACGAATGGCATCAGCCGCCGCGCTTCTCCTCTTGAAAATTTGACGACGGCTCCGTTAGAGTGCGCCGTTTGCCTTGACCAATATCCTTAGTCTGGCGGTGCACTGTGGCGATGAGTTGCGCACAGGTTCCGAAGGAGTACGATGGCCGACTCATCCACACAATCCGTCTGCTGGGGCACCATAGCCCTGTTCACCACGCTCACAATCCTCACCTTCGTCGGGGTCCCGCTCTTCGCCTATTACTATGACTATACCGTCCTGGATTGGACGCTGTTGGCCATCCTCTATGTGGTGACCGGCATGGGGATCACGGTGGGGTACCACCGCATGATCACCCATCGCAGCTTCGAGAGCCATCCTTGGGTCAAGGCCTGCCTCCTGGTGATGGGCGGGTGGGCCGTCCAGAATTCCGCGCTGCTCTGGTGCGCCGACCATATCCGCCACCATGCACATACGGACGAGGAAGCCGATCCGTACAACGCGAGCAAAGGATTTTGGCACAGCCACGTCGGCTGGTTGTTCATCGACACGCCATACCGTGAAGACCGGTTCGCGGCGAAACTACGCACCGATCCGATGATCATGTGGCAACATCGGCATTATTGGCGGATCGTCGCCTCCGGCCTCCTCCTGCCGTTTATTGCCGGATACCTGAACGGCGGTTTCACCGGCGGTCTCGGCTGTTTCCTCCTTGCCGGAGTGCTGCGTACGGTACTCGTACTGAACTCCACCTTTACCATCAACTCGCTCTGTCACATGGTCGGCACCCAGCCGCACGGCACGCAGGACAGCAGCCGCGACAGCTGGCTCATCTCCTTCATCAGTTTCGGCGAGGGCTACCACAACTATCACCATACGTACTCGCACGATTACCGGAATGGATCGAAATGGTACAACTTCGATCCGTCAAAATGGCTGATCTACTCGCTCTCCCTGTTGGGGCTGACCTACAATCTTCACCGCGAGCGCACCTAGCAGGGGCCTGAGCCACGCTTCTCGCATCCTCGCGAGCCTGCCCCTTCTACCCAACAACCTGCTGCGTCTACTGGCCCATTTCTTTTCGTCGCGGCGATAGCTTAATATGCAGCGAAGCTCCGCGTTCCGACCGGAACGGCGGGGTGGAGGAGGCATCACCATGGCAGAGGAACAATCCGGCGCACCGCACCAAGATGAGGCGGCCGCCAAGCAGAATATTATCCCCGGCGTCAAACACGTCGTCGCCATCAGCAGCGGCAAAGGCGGCGTGGGTAAATCCACGGTCTCAGTCAATCTCGCCGTCGCCCTCGCGCTGACCGGCGCCAAAGTCGGCTTGTTGGATGCCGATATCTACGGGCCCAACATCCCGATGATGATGGGCGTGGAGAAAACCCCCGAACAGAAAGACGGCAAAATCGCCCCGGCGGAAAGCCACGGCGTCAAGCTGATCTCGATGGGCTTTTTCGTGCCGGAAGACACGGCCGTGGTGTGGCGCGGTCCGATGGTCCACACGGCGATTCAGCAACTCTTCCGCGATGTGTTGTGGGGCGAGTTGGACTACTTGCTGATCGACCTGCCTCCGGGAACGGGAGACGCGCAGCTCACGCTGACTCAACTGGTGCCGCTCTCGGGCGCCGTGACGGTCACGACCCCGCAGGAAGTGGCGTTGCACGATGTGCGCAAGGGCATGATGATGTTCCAGAAGGTCAACGTGCCGCTGCTCGGCATCGTGGAGAATATGAGCTTCTTCGTCTGCGGCCATTGCGGAGAACGGACGGAAATTTTCTCCCATGGCGGAGGGGAGCGCGCAGCCGAGAAGTTGGGCATTCCCTTCCTTGGGCGAGTGCCGATTGATCCCGTGATTCGCGCCGGAGGCGATACCGGCAACCCGATTGTGGTCGCCAAGCCCGACTCACCGCAAGCGCAGGCCTTTCGCGAGATCGCGGCCAAACTCGCCGCGGCCTTGCAAACGGGCGGTGTCTCGGCGACCAAGAGTCGCATTGAAAGTTTATTGGATAAGATTAAACGACCGGCCACCGGTCACTGACCGGGGACGGGATCAGGACAGACTGACGTATTCAGGGAGGATCTCATGGGCGAGTTGATCAGAGTCGCAGGAACCGCCGACGTGAAGCCGGGAGCCGGCATGGTTGCGGAAGTGAACGGAAAAGCCATCGCCGTATTCAACGTGGACGGAACGTTTTATGCCATCGACAATACCTGCGTCCACCGTGGCGGCCCGCTGGGCGAAGGCGATGTGGTCGGCGAGGTGGTGTCCTGTCCCTGGCATAACTGGGAATTCAATGTGAAGACAGGAGCCTGCATCAATAACCCCTCGGCCAAGGTGACCGCCTACGAAGTCACCGTCGACGGGACCGATATTAAAGTCCGGCTGTGAGGCAGGGCCTGCCCCGGCGCACCACGCACATCAACGTAACGCTCATTCCGAGACCACAGTGATGGGAGGATCTCATGGCGGATAACCAGCTGACTCCGAAACATATCGAGATCGCCGAAACCTTTGTGCGGCTCTATGTCTTTCTGACCCAGTACATCGACCGCTGCGAAGACGAAGCGGCGCGGAAGGAATATCCTGAGGCGGAGCTGCAAAAACACCTAGCTGAAACCCGCGCCAAAATGATGGACATCCTGAAGGTGAATCCCGTGGTGAAGGGCAAGGTCGAGAAGGAATGCGAACGGGTCCTCGCGCTGGGGAGCAAGTGCCTCATGGGCGGAACGGAAAAAGTCGCAGCGCTGGACGTGCTGGGAGCGGAGCGGGTCATTCTCAAGAACAAGACCATCGCGCTCAGCGATCTGTTGGCCGTCTATCGCGCCTTGTAAGTCGCCATGCCGGAGCCGGCCGGAGAGAAACATCAACTCGCCGGGTTCGATGCCAGGGAGCGAGGCTTCAATCGTCCCGTGGAATTCCTGCGAACCTCGTCCGGCTTCCAGGCGAGCCTGCGATATGAAGCCGTCCATCTGCTCACCCCCGATGCCGCCAGTACGGCCGATGCCCTGCAGCAACTGATCCACCTGTTACACGAGCAAGGCTACACGCAATTGCGCAGCCAGCAAAGTTACCGCGACGGCATCTACCTGGGCTCGCAGGAACCCTGGATCGAATATCCCGACCGGCAACCGGAACCGGAAGTGGGCCTCCTGGGCCTGCTCAAAAAATGGTTCGGACGCTCAGGTGGGTAGGCGACTGATCCTCCGCACAGCACCGACCTCCGCCGATTGACTCAGCCCCCGGTCACGCCTATAGTCCGCAAGGATACCTCAGGCGTGCATAACAGTACGAACCGATTCCTGTCCCATCGGATACGAGGCACACAGCGATGAACTGGGGGCACCTCCTGCGACTCACCCTCGTGGGGCTGCTTGTGCCAAGTGCAGCCCTGGCGAAGATCTACAGTTGTAACGGGCCCAACGGCGGCACCATGCTGACGGATCAACCGAAGGGAAAACAGGGCTGCAAGCCCGTCAGCACACTCTCACCCTCTCCCCCCGGCGGGTACACCCCCCCGGTCGATACCGCTCCTTCGACCCTCGAAGCTGAGTCGCTGCCCACACTTCCCCCCAATGCCTTCGTGCCTTCCTTGCCTCTACCCAAGACGGCACCTGGACAACGCCCACCAGGCCCACTCGATCAGTCGCAGCCGCCAACCGGCTCACAAGCCGCAGGAGAGAAGGCGGCGCCGGAATCGCAACACTGTGCGCCGCGGGTGAACCCGCTGAATCCCTTCGCCGGAATCAATTGCCCACCGGCATCCGGCACGACATCGGAGGAATCGAAGACACCCTAGCTCGACTCGCGTGAGTAGAAGCAGCGCCGATTGATTGACTCTCCTTCTGCCCCTTCATATAATGCCGAACTAATCGTTTAAGCTGATCTGACAAGCACTTATGGCTGTCCTCTCATCCGGATTGTTCTCCCGTCGCACCCACAATCTCCGAGCCGCTCTCCGGCATGCCTTTGCCCTGCGTGCCGAACGACAGGCCTTCACCGCGGATGATCTCGCGCTGCTCGAACGGATTGCCGAAGCCATCGTGGCGCGCCGTATGGCGGCACCGGCCACGCTCTTCCTCGAATCGCTGGGCCCCATGAATTTTCTCGGCAGCCAGGCCCTGCACTTCCTGGCCCCCATCGTGGACTGCGTCTTCAACAGCAGCGAACTCGCGCAGGTCGCCCGGTTGTTGGAGCACCGGGATTCACTTCAACGCCTCACCGCGCTCATCGAAGCGAAGGCCGCAGCGTCCAAAGGAGCGCCGGCTCGATGACGGCAGCGCAGCAGTCTCCCGCGACATCAAACCCCACGCATCCCTTGAACGTCATTGTCGCGACCGACTGCGGCAGCACGACCACCAAAGCCATCCTGATCGAGAAAGTCGGCAACGAATATCGCCAGACCTACCGCGGCGAAGCCCCCACCACCGTGGAAGCCCCGTTCGAAGACGTGACCCGCGGTGTGCTCAATGCTATTGCGGAAATCGAAGAACTCTCCGGACGGACGATCCTCGACGGTGACCGCATCATCACGCCCAATCAGGCGTCGCAGGGCGACCCGACGCGAGGCGTGGACATTTATGTTTCCACCAGCAGCGCCGGCGGAGGCTTGCAGATGATGGTCACGGGGGTTGTGCAGAACATGACGGGAGAAAGCGCCCAACGCGCCGCACTCGGCGCCGGCGCCATCGTCATCGATGTGCTGGCCTCCAACGACGGGCGGTTGCCCTACGAAAAGATCGAACGGATTCGCACCATGCGACCGGACATGATTCTCATGTCCGGCGGCACCGACGGCGGCGCCGTCACCCACGTGGTCGAGATGGCTGAATACATCGCCGCAGCCGAACCTCGTCCGCGCTTCGGGAGCACCTATCGGCTGCCGCTCGTCTACGCAGGGAACAAGGATGCGCAGCCGCAAGTCAGCAAGATTCTCGGCGAGAAGACGGCACTCGAATTCGCGGACAACATCCGACCCGTGTTAGAGCGGGAAAACCTCGCGCCGGCGCGCAACAAGATCCATGATCTGTTCCTTGAACACGTCATGCAGCAGGCCCCCGGCTATAAGAAGCTGATCGAGATGGCGGGCGCCCCCATCATGCCGACTCCGGCAGCTGTCGGCGTCATCATGGAGACCATCGCCAAGCGCGAAGGCATCAATCTGATCGGCGTGGATATCGGCGGCGCGACGACCGACGTGTTCTCGGTGTTCGGCGGCCTCTTCAACCGTACGGTCAGCGCGAACCTCGGCATGTCGTACAGCATCTCGAACGTGCTGGCCGAAGCGGGTCTGGACAACATCATGCGTTGGGTACCGTTCACCATCGACGAACAGACCCTCAGGAATCGCACTAAGAATAAAATGGTGCGCCCCACGACCATTCCGCAATCGCTCGATGAATTACAAATCGAACATGCCATCGCGCGCGAGGCCCTGCGGCTGGCGCTGATTCACCATAAATCGCTGGCGACCGGACTGAAGGGCGTCCAACAGGAACGCACCATCTCCGATGTGTTCGAGCAACGCACCTCCGGCAAGACCCTCATCGATTTGTTGAAGTTGGATTTGATCGTCGGGAGCGGCGGCATCCTGTCGCACGCACCACGCCGCATCCAGTCCATGTTGATGATGGTCGATGCCTACGAACCGCTCGGCGTGACCACGCTCTCGGTGGACAGCATCTTTATGATGCCGCACCTCGGCGTGCTCTCTACCGTCAATGAACAGGCAGCCACCGATGTCTTCGTCCGCGATTGCATGGTGTATCTCGGCACGTGCATTGCGCCGATCGGGCTGGGCAAAGACGGGGAGCGTTGCGCCGACTACGAGATCGCGTTGCCGGATGGACGCATCGAAAAAGGCACGCTGGCGTTCGGCGATCTCAAGTTACTCAGTCTGACCCGCGATCAGCAAGCGACTGTGACGCTGCAGCCGTCCAAGCAGGTGGACCTCGGCGAGGGACCTGGACAATCGTTCACGCGAACGGTGAAGGGCGGCGTCGTGGGCCTCTTGCTGGACGGGCGCGGCCGTCCGTTACAGTTGCCCACGGAGCAGGCTGCCCGCGTCGCCATGTTGACGAAATGGTATCAGGCGGTCGGGTTGTACCCGGCGGGGAGCAAATGGCGGATAGCCGATGGCTGATGGCAAAGAGCCTGGAGCAAATGGCGGATCCCTTATGGCGAAGGGATTGTTTTCCGCTGCAATGAGCTACTCGTTCCAGGGTTCAGACCATCAGCCATATGCTATTAGCTATCAGCTCCGACGAGGAAACTAAACTGTAGGGCGTGTTCGGCAACCGACTATGGCACATAGTTACACACCAGGCCTGACCGTCACCGAACGGACGATCGTCCGCCGCCGGCGCATACTGCCATTGCCTGGCTCGGTCTTGGTCCAGGTCGGCGACGCCGTGCGCGCGGATACCGCCGTCGCTCGCGCCGAGTTGCCGGGCAAGGTCGTGCCGCTCAACCTGGCCAATCAGCTCGGCATCGCGCCGGATGAGATCAACGACTACCTGGTCAAGAAAGAAAAAGACTCCGTCCAGAAAGACGACGTGCTCGCCGAGAACAAACCCTTCATCAAATGGTTTAAGACGGAAATTCGCTCGCCGATCACCGGCACAGTGGAATCTGTCTCGACGATCACGGGCCAGATCCTCTTGCGTGAACCTCCGCGGGTGTTGGAACTTCGCGGCTACATCGACGGCACCATCGCCGATGTCCATCCGGAGCAGGGCGTCACGGTCGAAACCACCTGCAGCCTTGTGCAAGGCATCTTCGGCATCGGGGGAGAAACCAGCGGCGAACTGGTGATGGGCGTGAAGGCGCCCGATCAACCGCTCTTGCCGGAACAACTCAACCCATCGATGAAGGGTAAGGTCGTCGTCGGAGGCGCGTTTCTGTCGGCAGCCACCATGACGCGCGCGAAGGAACTCGGCATCGTCGGTCTGGTCGTCGGAGGCATCCACGACAAGGACCTGCGCGCGCTGCTCGGCTACGATTTGGGCGTCGCAATCACCGGCACGGAACAAGTCGGCTTCACGTTGATTCTCACGGAAGGCTTCGGCACGATTCCCATGGCGCCCAAGACGTTCGCCTTGCTCTCCGCCCATGCGGGACAAAAGGCGTCGATCTCAGGGGCCACACAAATTCGCGCGGGCGTGATCCGCCCCGAAATCATCATCCCGCACAGCGGCCCGGCGGCAGCCACCAAGGTGGCGCAGGCTGAACGGGAAGGGATCCAGTTCGGCGACCCGGTCCGCATCATTCGCGATCCGCTGTTCGGCAAGATCGGCGCCGTCTCAGGACTCCCGTCGGAGCTACGCGCCATTCCGACCGAAAGCGAAGTCCGGGTGCTCGAAGTCCGCTTTCCGGACGGCACGACGACCGTGGTGCCGCGCGCCAACATCGAAGTGATCGAAGGAGCCTGACCCGCGTGCTGCCTCGCGTTCTCATCGTCATCTTCATCATCTGCCTGCCGGCGCTGATGCCGCCGCCGGCTCCCGCGCAGACCATGCCGCAACAACTGCGTGTGATCGATACCCCCAGCGATGGAGGCGGAAGCCTGACGGTACTCTGGGCACCGTCTGCGAGCGACAGTGCCGGCACGACATACCAAATTCTGGTCCACGAGGGCGGCCTGCCCCAGGACCCCACGGCCTGGAAGGTCGTGGCAGAATTTCCGGCCAATACGCGCTACGTCCGTGAAGGGAAGTCGGCTTGGTGGACGAGAGCGGGCAATCCCAATGATCATCTTTTTTTGATCAAGAACGGCAAAGGCATGGAGGTCAAATCCGGCCGGCCCTATGCCGTCACCGTCGCAGCCGTCAATGGGCAGGAACGATTCATTGCGCCGCCGGTCGTCGCCTCGGCGGAACCGAACTGGATGAACTGGAACCAGGTGAACAACCTCGTGTTGGCGTTGATGTTCGGCGCGATCGTGTTTTACGCCATCAACCTGGCCAAGCGAAAAGACATCTTCCTCCGCCGCATTCCCGGTTTGGATGCCGTCGATGAAGCCATCGGGCGTGCCACGGAATTAGGCAAGCCGGTGTTGTATATGACCGGCGCACACGACATGAACGATCCTTCGACCATTGCCGCTGCCGTCATCCTGGGACGCGTCGCCAAGAAAGCCGCGTCCTACGAAACGGAATTGCTGGTGCCGCATCGGGAACCGATCACGATGGCGGTCTGCCAGGAGATTACGAAACAAGCGTACATGGAGGCCGGGAAGCCGGACCTGTTCAAGGACGACGCGAACTTTTTCATCACCAGCGATCAGTTCAGTTACACCGCGGCGGTCGACGGCATCATGCTCCGCCGGAAACCGGCGGCGAACTTTTTCATGGGGTCGTACTTTGCCGAATCGTTGCTGCTGACCGAAACCGGCGCCAGCACGGGGGCCATTCAAATTGCCGGCACCGACTCGGACCACCAACTGCCGTTCTTTGTGACCACCTGTGACTATACCCTGATCGGAGAAGAACTGTACGCCGCCAGCGCCTACCTCTCAAAAGAACCGATCCAGATCGGCACGCTGCGCGGGCAGGATCTCGGCAAGGCCTTCATTCTGAGCGTCATCGGGATTGGAACGCTGCTGGCCACCGTCGCCGTGCTCACGGGCAACGGCTGGGCGCAACCGCTGCTGGACCTGTTTAAGGATCTCAAATGATTTTCCTTCGCCGACAACTGCCGCTGCTCATCACCATGATCACGGGACTGGTCATGGCCGCGCAATACTACGTGCCGCATCCGGCCTCCGAACAACTCCTCACCACCGTCACGAAATGGCTGCAGATCATCGGCGGGTTCGCGCTTGTGCTCGGCATCACCAGCCTCTTTCACCTGCATGCGGCCAAGATTCGCCGGAAGGAAGCGGGCTGGGCCTATAGCCTGGTGCTCTATGTCGGGATGCTCGGCACGATCATCGTGGGACTTTGGAATAACGGCAAAGAAAGTATCGACGGGGCGCTGACGTCATTCGGCTGGGTCTATTCCTATACCCTCGTGCCGCTGCAGGGCACCATGTTCGCCATTCTGGCGTTTTTCATCGCCTCCGCCGCGTACCGCTCGTTCCGCGCACGGAGCCGCGAGGCCGCCGTGTTGTTGGTCGCCGCCGTCATCGTCATGATGGGACGGGTACCGCTCGGCGAATACATCCTGCCGCTCAGCGGCGACCTCTCGAGCTGGATTCTGAATGTGCTGAACGCCTCCGTGCGGCGCGCCATTCTGATCGGCGTCAGTCTCGGCGCCGTGGCGCTTTCGTTCAAAATTATCTTCGGCGTCGAACGCTCATACCTGGGCGGAGGCAAAGACTAAGGCGTGAAACGTGAAAGGTTAGACGTAAAGCGTTCATTTCGGATCGGAACTAAACGATGACCATTACTGCCTCTCTTTCCTGCCCCTTTTTCTTTTCACGTTTTACGTTTCACCTTTCGCGTTTCACACATCTCCTACGTTTCACGAGGGAACGAAGTGACCTTCGCTGAGCGCATGTTGCGTATCGACCGACGGATCATCTTTCTGGTGATCGGCCTGTGCACGTTGCTGCCGCTGCTGTTCCCGGTGGGGCTGCCGATCAAGATTTCTTCCGAAGTGCGCGGCGTCTACGACTATATCGAAAACCTTCCCGAAGGATCGGTCTTCCTGCTCTCGCTGGATTTCGATCCCGCGTCCAAGCCCGAACTCTATCCGCAGGCCATCGCCATTTTGCGTCATGCGTTCAAGAAGAATTTGCGCGTCGTGGCCATGACGCTCTGGGTCTCCGGCACCGGTCTTGCCGACCAGATCCTGTCGCAAACGGCCACAGAAGCGGGCAAGGAAAACGGCAAGGACTACGTCTTCCTGGGCTGGAGTCCCGGCGGCAGCGCCGTCATTCTGAACATGGGGCAGGACCTCTACAACGCCTTTCCCGCAGACTACGGCGGCAAGGCGACCAAAGGCCTGCCGGTGTTGGCGGGCGTCCAGAACCTGCGCGACGTCACCTATGCGATCAGCCTTGGCGCGGGCAATCCCGGCGTCGAAGCCTGGTACGTGTTCGGCAAGGACAAATATAAGTTCGAGCTCGGCGGCGGATGCACCGGAGTGATTGCACCGGGGCTGTATCCGCTGTTGCGCAGCGGGCAGATCAACGGGTTGATCGGCGGCCTGCGCGGCGCGGCGGAATATGAAACGTTGATCGGCCAGAAGGGGAAAGCGGTCGCGGGCATGGATGCCCAGTCGGCCACGCATTTGGCCATCATCGTGCTCGTCGCCATCTGCAACATCTTTTACTTCTCACTGCGGCGGCAACAGCGCCGGCAGGATGGGATGGGATCCTAGGCGCTATGGACTTGTCATTTTCCGTCATACTCGGCGCCTGGATCGCGACAGGGCTGACCCTCTTTATCCTCTCGTTTCTCTATGAGGATAATCCGCTCTTCAAGCTTGCCGAACATCTCTATGTCGGCGTTTCGCTCGGCTACACCATCGTCAAGACCTACGACACGGTGGTGATGACCTTGATCGTCCGACCGATTCTCGACAAAGGGGAATGGTCGCTGCTAATTCCGGTGGGGATCGGCATGCTCATGCTCACCCGGTATGTCCCGAAGGCGGCCTGGCTGTCGCGCTACGCCTTCGCGTTCATCGTCGGCGTCGGGGCGGGGTTGGCGATTCCGCGAACCATCTCGTCGTTCATCCTGAAGCAGATCGAAGACACCGTGCGTCCGCTCTTGAGCGCCGCACCGGGCGGCGGCATCACGTTCGACTACTCGCTGCTCAACCCGGCGAGCCACCTGAACGGCATCATCATCTTGATCGGTGTCGTGTCCGTGCTGTTTTACTTCTTCTTCTCGGTAGAACATTCCGGACCGGGCAAAGCCGTCGCGCGCGCGGGGATTCTGTTTCTGATGATTTCCTTCGGCGCCGCCTTTGGCTATACCGTGATGGCGCGCATGTCGCTGCTGATCGGCCGATTGACCGACCTCATCGAATTTTCCGATGCTTCCTACGGACGCCCCACACTTTGGCTGGTGCTCCTGACCGTCGCCACCCTCATTGTCCTCAGCCGCCGCGGCAGCACCCATCCGCCGAATCAGTAATCCATCGCCGGCATCACGAGATTGTTCCTGAAAAGCGACCAGGTTGTACATTGCGAAGAACCTGCCATGCCGCGGGATGTTCAACGAGTCGTCCAGCAAGGCCGCAGGGAGTGAAGAGGCGAGGCGTACTGCAGGTCGTACGTTGAGCCTCTGAACGATCCGAGAACGCAGCTGGGCGGCTCGTTCAACATCACGCCCCCTGTTGCGCCTGAGAAGTTTGCTCCGCTACAATGCGCCTCACTATGGAATCCACACCGACCATGACCGCCAAAGATCCCAAGCAGTATCCGCTGCTGCGTAACCTACAATTTTCGCCGATCAAGGAAGGGGAGGAGCAGTTCATCGTGCTCTGGGACCCCACCGGCTTGAGCAAAGAACGCCTGGTCCTGCCGCTGAATTATTTCTTCATCGTGCAGCACCTCGACGGGGAACATAGCGTCCAGGACATCGGCGCGATTTATCTCAAGCGCTTCGGCGAATTCCTCATGCCCAATAAGGTCGAGCAGTTACTGGCCGATCTGGATACCAAACTCTTTCTGGAAGGCGCGCGCACCGAGCAGGCCAAGCAGCAGGCATTGGCCGCCTATCGCCAGGCGCCCTCCCGTTCGCCGCAATTTGCCGGTCGCAGCTATGAAGCCGAGCCAGCCAAATTGCGCGCCCAAATTAACAGCTTCTTCGTGTCAAAAGAAGGGCCGGAGGTCAAGGCCTCCGAGCACAAGGGCCAACTCATCAAGGCGCTCGTCGCGCCCACCTACGAAATGAAACACGCCGGCCCGATCTATGCTTGGGCCTATAAGGAATTGCAGGACGCCCAGAAGCCGGATCTCTACGTGCTGATCGGCACTGCCCACTCAGGATTGGAACACCCGGTCGCGGTGACCGACAAAGATTTTGAGACACCATTGGGGCTCGTGAGCGTCGAACGTGCGGTCACCGACCGCCTGCGCGAACAGATCCCCGCCGCCTTCACCGACGAATTGGCACATCACAATGAACATGCATTGGAATTTCAGCTGCCGTTCCTGCAAGAGACTCTCGGCCAAGACCAGGCGTTTACGATTGTGCCGATTCTCACGGCGTTTTCGGCGGACAGTCTGCGCGATCCGCAGATCCGGGAGCAGGTCGAGACGTTTCTTCAGGCCTTGAAAGACGCGCTCGCCGCCACGGGCAAGTCCTACTGCGTCGTCGTCGGCGCGGAACTGGCCCACATCGGCATGCGCTACGGCGACTCGGCCCCGCCGACGGACTTCTCCTTCCATCGCTGCATGCAGACCGATCTCGAAATGCTCAAACATGTCGAGAACCGCGACCCGGAAGAATTCGCGAAGTTCATTCAGAAGGAAAACGACCAGCGCCGCATCTCCGGTTTCTCGCCTATTTACTCGATGCTGCGGTTGATCCAGGCGGAAACAGGGCAGGTGCTGCGGTACGATCGCGGGATCACGGATCAGTATAATTCCACCGTGACGTATGCCAGCATGGCCTTCTTCTAAAGCAGAACGGTGAAAACGACCGCCACCGTCGTTCTCACTTCGTTCAATTCGCTCAACGTAGCGCAAGGCTACGCCTCGCTCTTTCACTTGCTGCGGCCTAGGTGAACGGTCGTTTTGACCGTTCTGCAGGGAACCTCCTCAAACAGGTCCCCAGCTTCATTCTACCCTCGAAACCATCCTCAATGTAGCCCGAGGCTACGCCTTCGGATTTCTCTCGCCTGCGGGCTTGGTGAAGGGGTTTTTTGAGCAACCTGCGACAGAGGAGGGCTACTTCACGTAGACCACGCCAGGCAGATCCTTCAGATCCGCATCACCCGTCACGACATCCGCATTCTGGTCCAATGCCGTCGCATAGACGATCGCATCAGCCATTGCCAGACCGTGCCGAAGGCTGACATCCGCGGCTACATAGGCAATCGATTCGGTGAGTTGAACCACGTTGGTTGCATGAAGTCGTCCGGAAAAGAGGATCGCAGTCTCCTCACCACGCTCGCGCTTGATCTTTTTATAGACCTCGTACAACACAATTGTCGGCGTAATGATTTCGTAGCGCGAAGAAAAGTATCCAGAATAGCGATCAGCGAGTGGTCCGCCTGTAAAGAATTCGATCCAGCCGCTGGAATCCAACAGGATCTTCACACGCGATCCTTCTTTTCCCGGAGGCCTGCCCTAGACATACCCTTGAGTGCCCCTTTCAGCGACTTGAGTGGCACTTCCGGCACCAAGGTAATCACGCCGCCCTTTTCCAGGACCTGCAAGCGCTGGGAAGGACTCAGGCGAAGCTTTTCTCTCACATCCTTAGGGATGACGATTTGGAACTTCGGCGAGATAGTCGTCATAGACATTGCAGCACCTCCCTACCGATTACTGATCGATCATCGTATCGTCATACACCCCGCGCGTCAAGCGTGAAGGTTATGTCGGCGCGCAAGCAGGGAAGCACCGCTTGGAGTAACAGGAGGGTCAAAAAGTCCTCCCAGCGCAGCCGCAGCGAGCGAAGGGACGAGGCGTACCCTTGCGGTACGTTGAGGATCGAAGCGATGCGAGAACAAAGCTGGGGGGCTTTTTCACCCTCCTGCTAATAGGCGGGTACGCCGCCGACTGGATCGGTATATCTCGTCGGCGTGGTGTAGCGATCCCAGGTGGTGACGGCGCCCTGTTCGAAGTAGACACGAAAGGCGCTGGTGATGCAGGCGTTGCGGCCGATCGGTGGATAGAGCCAGACCGTGACGGTCCGCCCTTCATCCTCGACATCCTTCTTGCACACCGGCGAACCAAGCGCGAGGTAGACCTGATCTTCGGTCATGCCTCGCAGGATGTTCCCCTTATCAATCGCCCATCGCACGCCTTCGGGATAGGAGGGGTATTGCTCCGTCATCAGGCGCTGGCGTTGGCCGTCGCAGCCGGACAGAACGAGGGGGAAGAACACTAAACAAGAACAGACGGTGTGTATCAGCGACTGGCCTGGCAAGGGGTACGGGCTCGTCACAAGGGATGAAACCAATTCCAGCAATACGCCGCCGGAGGAGCTGACCGTCGCTTGGCTGCGGCTACTCTTTCACCGTCACCTTCATGCGAATCGGCTCCAGCGGATTGTCGCGCTCGTCGCGCGGCATCTTGGCGATCATGTCGATGACCTCGATGCCCCGGATGATCTCGCCGAAAATGGAATAGCGCCGATCGAGGCCGCTGTTGTCCTGCAGGGAGATGAAAAACTGGGAGCCGTTGTCGTTAAAGTCGCGGGTGCTGGTGCCGTCGCGGGGCATCTTCGCCATCGAGATCGCACCGCGCTTATGGGGCCGGTCGTTGGTTTCGGGATTGAGAAAGTAGCCCGGGCCGCCGGTGCCGTGCAGCATCCGATCCGGCGTCTTGCTCAACGGGTCGCCTCCCTGAATGATAAAGCCCGGCACCACGCGATGAAAGGTGGTGTCGTCGTAAAACCCCAGTTTCGCCAGGTTGATGAAGTTCTCGACATGACGCGGCGCGTCGTCCGGGTAAAAACGAATCCGGATGTCGCCGAAAGGGGTGCTGATTGTGGCACGGGGATCTTTTTTCTGAAATTGCATGGTCATGAGGCAAATGTAGCAGGCCGGCAATTCCATCGGCAAGAGGGGGGCCGCGTGATTTCTCCGGATGAACAGCGTATTCTGTCGGCGAAACCACCGGGGCCGATGAGCAAGCGGGAGTCCTGGGCCACCACAATTGTATTCGGGCTGTTCAGGACGGCGGCTCGACACGACCGCGGGCCGATCGGTGACTGGGGGTATCTTTGCGGAATGTCGCAGGGCGATGCTCGACCGAGGACGCCGGCGGCGGTCACGCGTCACAGCCTGCCAGGGGAGGAAGCCGATGCCTGAACAAGCCGTGCTGAACGTCGATCTGGCGGATGTGTGGAGAGAGCGGGGCCGCAAACGGTACATCCGTACGATCGCCTGGGGCGACGAAATTACCGTGGTGAAGCAGGCCGCCACCTACCTCGAAGTCAGCATCACGGTCTTTCGCGAAAAGCCCGACGGCAGCATCCTCCCCGAATCCATCACCGGCTACATCGAACCGACCAAAACCTCTCGTATCACAATCGCCGACCTGACCAGGCCCGTCGCAGAGAATCGGGTTCTGAAGGTCAATTTTGTGGATGTGCAACAGGGCGACGGCATGGTCGTCGAATCGCCCGACGGGAAGATCGTCCTCATCGACGGCGGCGACAACCAGATGTTCGCGCGCTACCTGGCCGGGCGGTTTCGCAACACCAGCCTCGAGCAACCGAAGAAGATCGACTGCCTCGTCGTCACCCACGGCGACGCCGACCACTTCTCCGGCCTCAACGAGATTCTCAAGTCCGAAACCAATAAGGTCAAACGCAAACGGCTCTTCATGCAACCGCAGCGCGTCTACCACAACGGCATCGTGAAACGCCCGAGCACCATGAACAATAAAGCCGTGCCGGACAGCAAACTCCTCGGCCCGACGAAGTCGGTGGACGGTCGACTGTATCTTACGGGCCTGGAAGAAAACCTCTTCGACGTAGACGACAAGGAAATGAATCAGCCGTTCAAGAAGTGGAAGCAGACCCTCGCCACCTACAACAGCCGCAGCCCGCTCAGCTTCCGGCGCCTGCAACTCGGCGACAATCAGGCCTTTGAGTTCTTCAATCGGGACGACCTGCGGATCGACATATTAGGACCGATCACCACAGACCTCGGAGGCACACCGGCCTTGCGCTTTCTCGGTGAACCACCCACGGGACCGCGCATCGGCCATGACTCGCTCAACGACAGCGACGAAGGCTTCCCCGGCCGTTCCGCCTCCCACACCATCAACGGGCATTCGATCGTGCTCCGACTGAGCTACGGCGGCTTCAGCTTCCTCTTTTCCGGCGACCTGAACGACGAGGCCAGCCGCTTTCTCGCGCGCGAACACAACAAAGGCACTCTCAATCTGCGATCGGAAGTCTTCAAAGTCCCGCACCACGGCTCGGCCGATTTTTCCGGTGCGTTCATGCAGGCCGTGTCGCCCATCGTCAGCGTGGTGTCGAGCGGCGACGAGAGCGCGCGCAAAGAATACATCCATCCACGCGCCACGCTTATAGGCGCCCTGGGCAAATGGTCGCGCGTGCCGGAGCCGCTCATCTTCGCCACCGAGTTGGTGGCGTTCTTTGCAGAGGAAGGGCTCTCCCGCCTGCAGGACGAGAAGAAGGCCAAAAAGCGCGGCCCCTTCTACGGCTTCAGCCGTACGGCCTACGGCCTCGTCAAAACCCGCACCGACGGCCAACGTCTGTTCGTCTACACCGACAGCGGCAACGTGAAGATGAAAGAAGCCTACGCCTACCGACTGGATAGCTCAGGTGTGCCGCAACCGGCGGAAGTCAAACGCGCGTGAGCGGCAGAAGTCGCGCAAGGCCTTCCGGACAAGCCGCTGTTCTTCCCCCACAAAATACGCTTCACGGGTGACGTGAGACGACGTGGTTCCCCTGTGACCCCGGATGTCACGGACGGATGATAGGGTCAAGCCTCAGTGAGGCGTTGCCGTAAATGCGTCGTTCGCCTCTCCATGTGGACAATCCAAAAGCGGATCTGGGCGTTGTGTCCGGTGAGACAAGCGGGTATCCTGCCGGTCACGTTTAGAATCGGCAATCAGCCTAGAGGACTGGTGCATGCTGACCGGCGAAATCCGTAGCCAAATCGACCGCATTTGGGATGCCTTCTGGTCCGGTGGTATTGCGAATCCGCTGGAGGTGATCGAACAAATCACCTACCTCATGTTCATTCGCCGCCTCGACGATCTGCATACGCTGGAAGAGAACAAAGCCAACCGGCTGAAGCAACCCATGGCGCGACGAGTCTTTCCTGAAGGGGAGGATGCGAAGGGCCGTTCCTACGAAGATTACCGCTGGTCGCGCTTCAAGCATGTTGCTCCTGCCGATATGTATGTCCTGGTCGGCGAGCACCTCTTTCCCTACCTGCGCACCGATCTCGCGCGGCAGCTCGGCAACGACGACTCCACCTACGCGCAGCATATGAAAGACGCGCGCTTCACCATTCCCACGCCCGCGCTGCTGGCGAAGGTAGTGGACCTGCTCGACCATGTGCCGATGGAGGCGCGCGACACGAAAGGCGATGTCTACGAATACATGCTGGCGAAGATCGCCAGCGCCGGGCAGAACGGCCAGTTCCGCACGCCGCGCCACATCATCCGGTTGATGGTCGAGGTGACCGCGCCGCAACCCTCCGACGTGATCTGCGATCCGGCCTGCGGAACGGCCGGCTTTTTGGTGGCGGCAGGGGAGCACCTGCGCGAACGGTTTCCGAGACTCCTGCACGACGCGGATCAGCGAAAGCACTTCCACCACAAGATGTTCCACGGGTTCGACTTCGACAATACGATGCTGCGTATCGGCAGCATGAACATGCTGTTGCACGGGGTGGAGAGCCCGGACATCCGCTACCGCGACTCGCTCGCGCAGGATCATGCAGGCGAGGAGGAGAAATACACGCTCGTGCTGGCAAATCCACCCTTCGCCGGCAGCCTCGACTACGAAAATACCGCCAAAGACCTCCTCCAGATCGTCAAGACCAAGAAGACCGAGTTGCTCTTCCTGGCGCTCTTTCTGCGGCTGCTCAAGCCGGGCGGGCGGGCGGCGGTCATTGTGCCCGACGGCGTGTTATTCGGCTCCAGCAAGGCCCACAAGGAATTGCGCCGCATCCTGGTGGAAGACCAGAAGCTCGACGCCGTAATCAAGCTGCCAGGCGGAGTGTTCAAGCCCTACGCGGGCGTCTCGACCGCGATCCTCGTTTTCACCAAGACCAACTCCGGCGGCACGGACTTCGTCTGGTTCTACGATGTCGAGGCCGACGGTTGGAGCCTCGACGATAAGCGCCAGCCGCTCCTGTCAGAGGACAAGCTCGGCCCGGTCCCGAAGACGGCGCTGACTGAAGATGAGCAGGAAAAGAACAATCTGCCTGACATCCTAGCGCGTTGGGCGCAGCGAGACGGCACCGAGCGAGAACGGCCACGCACAGCACAGAGTTTCTGCGTACCGAAGACCGACATCGCGGCACAGGGTTACGACCTCTCACTCAACCGCTACAAGGAAGTGGTGCACAAGGCAATCGAGCACCGCCCGCCGAAAGAGATTCTTGCCGAGCTCCGGAAGCTGGAGGAAGAGATCCAGCGAGGGATGAAGGAGCTGGAGGGGATGCTGGGATGAGCGTAGCGCCACTGAGCGAAATTGGAGAACTTGTTGAGCCAGTCTCGTCGTGGGCACCCGAATGCGACGATCCTGATGGTCTGTTCAGCTACATCGATCTGAGTGCAGTCGATCAGCACGACAAGATCATTGCGAGTGCACGTGAAATCGTGTGTATTGAAGCACCAAGCAGGGCGAGGCAAGTTGTTCGTGAGGGCGATATTCTGGTTTCAACGGTTAGGCCAAACCTGAACGCGGTTGCGCGGGTGCCGTCTGAGTTAGACGGCGCTACGGCATCGACAGGCTTCTGTGTACTCCGCCCGAGGGCAGGTCAGCTGGATAGCCACTACCTCTATCAATGGGTCAAATCTCCCCGGTTTGTGAGCGACATGGTGCGGAAAACAACAGGCGCAAGCTATCCGGCTGTCTCCGATCGAACTGTCCGTGAATCACTGATACCTCTGCCGCCTCTTCCCGAACAGCGGCGGATTGCGGCGATCCTGGACAAAGCGGACGAGCTGCGGGCCAAGCGCCGCGCCGCCCTCGCCAAGCTCGACCGCCTCACCCAATCGATATTTCTCGACATGTTCGGCGACCCAGCGATAAATCCCAACAGTGTGGGCACCAAGCAGCTCGGTGACTATTTAGTGTTTCTGACTAGCGGTGGGCGAGGTTGGGCAAAGTATTATGCTTCGACAGGTGACAGATTTATTCGTTCCCTTGATGTGCAGATGAATCACATCGGGAATAAAGAGGCAGCATATGTGTCTGCTCCTGAAAATGCCGAGGCCCGTCGAACACGAGTTCAAGTCGGAGATGTCCTACTGACCATCACAGGCTCACGAATTGGGCGAGTAGCACCAGTAACCGCTGAGTTGGAAGGCTCTTTTGTCAGCCAGCATGTCGCCATTCTCCGGGTTGATGCGGATCGAATTAATCCCAAATTTCTTTCTTTCTTTTTGAGTCTCGAATCAGGCGGACAGAGACAGATTGCTAAGGCCCAGTATGGCCAGACGAAACCAGGCTTGAACTTTGAACAAATACAGAGATTTCAGGTTCCTATTCCCGCGGTCGAACAGCAGCGGGAGTTTATTAGCCGAATGGCAGCTGTGGAGAAAATAAAGACTTCACAGCTGATATCGGTAGCGGACCTAGATGCTCTCTTCACCTCCCTCCAGCACCGCGCCTTTCGGGGAGAACTGTAGCCATGTCCTTCGCCCCGCGCTTCACCATCACGAATCCGATCACCGGCGCGCTCACGACTATCGAACGTGCCCGAGGGTTTCTGGAGGCGGCCACGCTGTCAGAAGATTGGATCGGACGCATGAGCCGGCAGGCGCTGTTGCTGGAAGCACACCACAGCACCCGTATCGAGGGCACGCAGCGCATGATTCGCCTTGTTTTAGGGAAAGTGACGGTCCTAAAATAGCGACGATCACTAATTTAGGATCGCGACTACCATGCATCGTCCATTGCCTGGCCGCTATGTGAAGGTGCGCTCTCCGGAGGAGTCATTCCAGGCCTTTGTGCCGGCGCCGCTGCCTCCTCAGCCGCCGGTGGAATGGAGCCCCGCGCTGCGCCGGCGCTTCGACGATGCGCTGGTGGCACTCGGCCGCCTCGATGCGGTCACCGCGCTCTTGCCCAATGCAGACTTGCTGCTCTACAGCTTCGTCCGTAAGGAAGCGGTGCTGTCGAGCCAAATCGAAGGCACGCAATCGTCGCTAGCCGATCTCCTACTGTTCGAAATCCACGAAGAACCAGGCGTACCGATCGACGATGCGCGGGAGGTGAGCCGTTACGTCGCGGCGCTGGATCGCGGACTCACCCTGCTGCGCGGCGGGTTGCCGATCTCCACCCGCTTGCTGTGCGGAGTGCACGCGACACTGCTCGATCACCCGCACGGTCGCGGCAAGACGCCCGGCGAGGTGCGCCGCTCCCAGGTCTGGGTCGGCGGCACGCGGCCAGGGAACGCGGTGTTCGTCCCGCCCCCGGCGGACGCCGTATCGGTATCCCTTACCGCGCTCGAGCAGTTTCTCAACGACAAGCCTTCGCCGACACCGCCGCTGATCAAGGCGGCGCTGGCACACGTGCAGTTCGAGACGATCCATCCATTCCTTGACGGCAACGGTCGCCTCGGACGGCTGCTGATCGTGCTGCAGCTCGTCGCAGACGGCATCCTCCGCGAGCCGCTCTTGTATCCTAGCCTGTTTTTCAAAACCCACCGCGCACTGTATTACGAACTACTCAACGGCGTGCGCCTGCACGGAGACTGGGAACGCTGGTTGGACTTCTTTGCGGAAGGTATTGCCGTCACCGCCACACAGGCCATGATGACCGCACACGCCCTCTTGACCCTGGTGGACAACGATCGCAACCGCATCGCGGGGCTCGGCCGTGCGGCGCCCTCCGCGCTCGCTGTGCATCAGGCGATGCAGAAGCAACCGCTGGCGACATCGGCGACACTCGTCCAGGCGGCAGGGCTGACACCCGCGACGGTGAACAAATCGCTCGCGCACTTGCAGAATCTTGGCATTGTACAAGAGATGACGCGCCGCCAACGCGATCGGGTGTTCAGTTATCGTCGCTATGTGCACCTGCTTAACGCGGAACTGGAGTCAGACAAGGCGCAGGGAGGCGAGTCGGGGCTGTGAGCCAATTTCTCTTTCTCCAGCGCGAATGGGCCGCCCTCTTCGAGGCCGCGTCGAAGGCGGAAGGGAGCGCTACAGAGAGATACCGCCACCATAGCACTCTTCAGCTTCAAGAGTTTCAGCTATCGCTGTGAAGTCTCACTAGGGGGCGATTGTATGCAGCAGCAGAACATCCCTATCAGCACGCTTGTCGACATGTATCTGCGCGGAGAAATGCGGCTGCCGGAAATCCAGCGACATTACGTCTGGAAAGCCACGCGCGTCCGCGATCTCCTCGACTCTTTATATCGTGGTTATCCAAGCGGCTCCATCCTGATGTGGGAAACGGACGAACCAGTCCCCACCCGCGATTTCGCCATCGCCCAAGACTCCACGGCCTTTGTCGGAAGGAAGCTGCTTCTTGACGGTCAACAACGACTGACATCGCTCACCGCGGTTCTGAACGGCAAAAGGGTTGCCGTACGCGGACGCAAACGCCCCATCGAGATTCTTTTCAACTTAGAGCATCCAGAGGGGAGCTCCACCGACAGCTCGGAGGTCGAATCTGATGAAGATTCGCCGGTGCTAGCCGAAGATGAAGTCGCCGATGATGCCGACGACGCCGAGGACGGCGATGAAGGGCTGCAAGAGAAACTCAGCAAGCGCACATTCGTCGTAGCGAGCCGGAACCTCCTGACTCAACCCCAGTGGGTGTCCGTCAACGAGATCTTCAGCAACACCAATGATGCTGAATTGCTTGAGAAAGCAGGCATCGAGAGTTTTAAGGACCCGCGTTTCCAGAAGTATTCAGATCGCCTCAAGAAGGTCCGGGCTATCAAGAACTACACCTATGTGGTGCATGTCTTGGAACGTTCGATGAGCTATGAGGAGGTGACTGAGATCTTCGTTCGCGTGAACTCGCTGGGCGCCAAGCTACGGTCGTCTGACCTGGCACTTGCGCAAATGACCTCACGCTGGCCAAATCTCCTGAAGCAACTTGAGCAGTTCCAGGAAGAATGCGAGCAGAGCTGGTTCACAATCGACCTCGGCCAACTGGTCCGTGCCATCGTGGTTTTTGCCACGCGACAGTGTCTCTTCCGGGCGGTGGCGAACACGCCGATCGAGAGGCTCAAGGCTGGCTGGGAAGAGGCCAAGGAAGGGCTTCGCTTCGCCATCAATTTCCTCCGTACCAACGCGGGTATTGAGGATGAGTCGCTATTGTCTTCGCCGATGTTCATTCATACGCTG
Source organism: Nitrospira defluvii (assembly GCA_011525625.1). Lineage (GTDB taxonomy): Bacteria > Nitrospirota > Nitrospiria > Nitrospirales > Nitrospiraceae > Nitrospira_A. The sequence continues at coordinate 110,249 of WYAX01000023.1, read as the reverse complement.
GCAGCCGTCAGCCGTGTGAAAGACAACCGACTCATGGCTGCCGAACAACGGGTTCTCTTGCAGTGGCTGCTGGTGGCAAATGCACGAGGACGCTATTCTCGTGGATCGACGGAAACCTTGCTCAATGAGGATCTGGCTATCGTATTTCGGGGAACTGATCTCGCTGCGCTCATGGAACCGGTCAAACGCCAGTTTGGACGATTGCATATCGAACCTGGAGACCTGGCGGCACGTGGTATCAACAGCCCCCTCTTTTCGCTGGCATATCTGGCCCTCAAAGCAGCTGGGGCCAAAGACTGGTACAGCGGTCTAGGCTTGTCGCTGACCCACCAGGGGAAGCTGCACTTCATTCAGTGGCACCACGTCATCCCCAAATCGTTGCTGAAGGCTAAGGGGTACGAAACCGGTGAGATCAATGAGATTGCCAACATGGCGTTCATTACAGGCCAAACCAATCGCCGCATCAGCAATAAGGAAGCTGTCGAATATTTGGCTTCGATCGTCGCGAAACAAGGCGAGGAAGCCCTGGCGAGCCAGTGCGTTCCCACGGATCATGCGCTCTGGGCAACGGATCGTTACCGTGACTTCCTGCAGATTCGACGGGAGGCTCTGACGGAACGGATGAACGCGTTCATCCGGGAAAAGGCCGGTCTGTGAGCCAATTTCTCTTTCTCCAGCGCGAATGGGCCGCCCTCTTCGAGGCCGCGTCGAAGGCGGAAGGGGCAGTGTATACCGATTCCCGCACGGCGTGCTTCTATGCGAGGCGTGCACTGGAGCTGACCGTCACGTGGGCCTACAAACATGACGCGGCACTGAAGCTTCCCTATCAGGACAACCTCTCCGCCCTGATTCACGATCCGAGTTTCAAACAGGCGGCCGGTGAGGCCGTCTTCAGCAAAGCGCGGGTGATCAACACCCTCGGCAACCGGGCGGTCCATAGCCACCGCCCCGTGCCCGAGGCGGATGGGCTCGCTGCGGTGCGCGAGCTGTTTCATGTGGCCTACTGGCTCGCGCACACCTATGGTCGTGCCGGTCGGCCTGACCCAGGAGTCACCTTCGATCCCGCTGCCCTTCCGCGACCTGCACCGGCGGCGGCCCAAACGGCCGAGCAGTTGCAGGCACTGGAAACGCGCTTGCGGGAGAAAGACGAGCGCCTTGCGGACCTGCTTGCCGACAACACCGCGCTCGACACCGAGCTCCAACGCTTGCGCGCCGAGATCGCGGAGGCGAAGAAGGCGGCCTCTGCACAGGCGGATCGGCACGATTACTCGGAGACCGAGACCCGCGACTATTTCATTGACCTGCTCCTCAAGGAAGCCGGCTGGCCGCTCGATCAGTCGCGCGATCGGGAGTTGGAGGTCACCGGCATGCCGAACGAGGAGGGCAAGGGTTATGTGGACTATGTGCTGTGGGGCGACGACGGGAAACCGCTAGGACTGGTGGAGGCGAAGCGTACTCGCCGCGATCCCCGGGTGGGGCAGCAGCAGGCCAAGCTGTATGCGGATTGCCTTGAGCGGCAGTTCGCCCGGCGGCCGCTGATCTTCTATTCCAACGGCTACGAGCATTGGCTCTGGGACGACACCCGCTATCCACCACGCCGGGTGCAGGGATTCTACAAGAAGGCGGAACTGGAACTGGCGATTCAGCGGCGGGAGACGCGCCGCTCGCCGGCAGCTGCGTCGATCAGCCCGACAATCGTCGAGCGCCACTACCAGACGCGCGCCATCCGCCGGATTGCTGAGGCGTTCGAGCGCGACCACGAGCGGAAGGCGCTGCTCGTGATGGCGACGGGGGCCGGGAAGACACGCACGGTGATTGCGCTTGCGGACCTGTTGATGCGGTGCAACTGGGTCAAGCGTGTACTGTTCCTTGCCGACCGTGTGGCGCTGGTCAATCAGGCGGTGAACGCCTTCAAACGGTACCTGCCGGATGCCTCCCCGGTGAACCTGGTGACCGAGAAGCACGCGGAGGGGCGTGTCTACGTTTCGACGTATCCCACCATGATGGGGCTGATCGACGAGGCGACTGACGGCCAGCGGCGGTTCGGCGTGGGACATTTCGACCTGGTCGTCATCGATGAGGCACACCGCTCGGTGTTCCAGAAGTACCGCGCCATCTTCGATTATTTCGATTCCCTGCTGATCGGCCTCACCGCGACGCCCAAGGACGAAGTGGACCGGAACACCTACAGCCTCTTCGACCTTGAAAACGGCGTGCCGACCGACTCGTATTCATTGGAGGAGGCGGTGCGCGACGGATTTCTTGTCCCGCCGCGAGCGGTCTCGGTGCCGCTCAGGTTTCCGCGCCAGGGGATCAGGTACGACGAGCTCTCGGAAGACGAAAAAGACCAGTGGGACGCCCTGGAATGGAGCGACGACGGCACGGTTCCGAACCGTGTCGAGGCGGAAGCGGTGAACACGTGGCTCTTTAATACGGACACGGTCGACAAGGTGCTGGAACATGTCATGACCCGGGGGCTCACGGTCGCCGGCGGCGATCGGCTCGGCAAGACGATCATCTTTGCCAAAAATCAGCCCCACGCCGACTTTATCGCCGAGCGGTTCAATGCCAACTACCCGCACTATAGAGGCGAGTTCGCTCGGGTCATTACGTTCAAGACGGAATATGCGCAGAGCCTGATCGATGACTTTTCGACTAAGGACAAGGCACCGCATATCGCGATTTCGGTCGATATGCTGGATACCGGCATCGACATTCCCGAGGTCGTGAACCTCATTTTCTTCAAGCTGGTCCGATCCAAGACGAAGTTTTGGCAGATGGTCGGGCGTGGTACGCGCCTCTGTGATGATCTCTTCGCGCCAGGCCGTCACAAGGAGTCCTTCTACATTTTCGATTACTGCCAGAATCTGGAATTCTTCAGCCAAGACATCCCAGGGACTGAGGGTACGGCGGCGGCCTCCTTAGGCAAACGCCTCTTTCAGACACGGTTGGAACTGATTGCCACGATTGACGGTCAGGCGAAAAAGGTGCCTATCCCGGGTATGCCGGAGGCGCCGGCGTTCTATGGGTATCCGACAACGACAACGGCGGTGCGTCAATCCCTCGCTACGGTGCTGCAAGGGGAGGTGGCCGCGATGAACATCAATAACTTCGTCGTCCGGCCTCACCGCCGTCTCGTTGAACAGTATGCCAACCCCGGGGCCTGGGCGATCCTGGAACCTCGCGCGCTGGCTGAGCTTTCCCACCAGGTGGCAGGCCTGCCTACCGAACTCAATTCTGAGAATGAAGAGGCGAAGCGTTTCGATCTCTTAGTTCTCAGGCTGCAGTTGGCCTTGTTGCGTGTCGAGCCGGAGTTCGCCCGCCTGCGGGACCGCGTCCGGGAGATTGTGGGACTGCTGGAGGAAAAGGCCGCCATTCCGATGGTCCGCGAGCAGCTGGCCTTGATCCAGGGTATGCAGACCGATGAATGGTGGCAGGACGTGACGGTGCCGATCCTAGAGGCGATGCGTCGCCGGCTGCGCGAGTTGGTCCAGTTTATCGAAAAGCGGCGCCGGCAGCCCGTCTACACCGACCTTGAAGATCTCATGGGGAGCGAGACGGAAGTTGTTCTTCCCGGTTTTTCGGTAGGTACTGACCAGACTAAGTTTTTGGCCAAAGTTCGAGCGTTCCTGCGCGAACACCTCGACCATGTGGTGATTGCCAAGTTGCGCATGAACCAGCCGCTCACTGTCACAGACCTTTCCGAATTGGAGCGTGTCCTTGCAGAGAGCGGCGCTGCTCCGCTGGACGATATCCGTCGGGCCGCGGGACACGCTCAAGGTCTCGGTCTCTTCGTGCGATCGCTCGTCGGCATGGATCGTAGCGCGGCCAAAGAGGCACTCGCGGGATTTATTACCGGGAAGACCTTCACTGCCAACCAACTTGAGTTCATCAATCTGGTCGTGGATCATTTGACCGAGCATGGCGTCATGGAACCGGCCCGACTCTATGAATCGCCCTTTACCGATCTCAGTCCACATGGGCCAGACGGGTTGTTTCAGCCGAGAGAGATGGACGACCTGATTCGTATGTTGGAATCCGTGCGCGCCACCGCCTTGGCGGCCTGAGTGAGAGGAGGGCAGGATCCCAACCGGTTCAACGGTCTGCCCCATCACCACCCTCCCGCTTCCATCCGGGATACATTGGATTTGTGATTGCGCCATGTCCTCAATGATCCCTCCATTCACGGCAGCTCAGGCCGCCCTCTTGCAGGACTTTTTGGCCTCGCCGCAGCGTCCGGCCGGCACGCTGACATATGCGCAGTCGGCAGGATTTCTGTTCAGCCTCGCGAACGGGCCGGAACCGATCCCGCCATCGGAATGGATACCGATGGTGTTCGATGATCATGACGCCGGCTACGACACGCACGCCGAGGCAGCGCAGGTGCTTCAGGCCATGATGGGACTCTATAACGACTGTCTACGACAGCATGCTGCCGAGCATGCCACGCTTCCGCCTGGCTGCGATATTCGGTCGAACCCACTCGACAATCTGGAGCCCGATGCGCCTCTGAGCCATTGGGCACAGGGGTTCGGCATGGGCCATGACTACCTGGTGGAATACTGGGACGAATACACCCCGGAGGAACTCGATGAAGCGCTGGGAGCCGCGCTGATGACGCTGACCTTTTTTTCCTCTCCCACCCTGGCCAGGGCCTATCATGAAGAAGGCAGGGCAGGCACAAGCCTCGCGCAGTTGGCCGGAACCGTGCTCGAGATCTTTCATGACGCATTGGGTGACTATGTGCACCTCGGTCGCGCAATCTATCAGGCACGGTATGAAGCGGGCGATCTCAGCCCTACACCGGCAACCGGCCTGAAAATCGGACGCAACGATCCCTGTCCCTGTGGCAGCGGCAGCAAATATAAGAAGTGTTGCGGGGCGACCTGACCGAGTATCGGACCGTACCCTCGGGCCCGGAAACACCACCGGGACCTTTGTGGCCAGCGCCTCTTCACGGCAATACCCCGCAAGCGTGCGACTGGTCTTGATCTCCCTTCACTCCCTCACCCTTCCGTCGAATCGACCTTCATCCACATGAGCCCGCCGCAGAGCGCGAGGCCGCAGCCACCAGCAGCGACGCCGTCCAGCCCCAGTGATCGGCGAGCCGGGGCGTGAGGCTCGCGAAATCACGCCGCCTATATTGAGCTCCTGTTCATCATGTCCGGGGTGGTTCGGGTTCCATTCCCCCCTTTCTTCTCGCTCGAACACCTGCTAAGACAGTGCCCCATGCCAGCTCCGAAGTTATTCGAACCCATACACATCGGCGGACTCACGCTCGACAACCGGATCGTCATTGCGCCGATGTGCCAGTACTCGGCGGTCAATGGGCACATGACCGATTGGCACCTGATTCACCTCGGCCACCTCGCCCTCTCGGGAGCGGCGGCCCTGACGATCGAAGCTACAGCTGTTGAGCCGGAAGGACGCATCACCTACGCCGATACCGGCCTCTGGAACGATGCCACTGAAGCAGCCATGGCACACACGATCGAGAGCATCCGCCGCTGGTCGGATATTCCGGTCGTCATCCAGCTGGCCCATGCAGGCCGAAAAGCCTCGACCGAGGTGCCCTGGAAAGGGGGAACACAATTTCCTCCCCACCACGAGCATGGGTGGCAGACGGTCGCTCCTTCGCCAATCCCGTTTGCGCAAGGCGAGCATCCGCCGGTAGCCTTGGATCGCACGGCCATGACGCGCATTCGCGAATCGTTCGCCGCTTCGGCCCGGCGCGCCGGGCGGCTCGGCCTCGACGGCGTGCAGATTCACGTCGCTCATGGGTACTTGCTCCACGAGTTCCTCTCGCCGCTTTCGAACCGCCGGGAAGACGAGTATGGCGGGCACCTCGAACATCGCATGCGGTTTCCGCTTGAAGTGTTTGATGCGGTCCGGGCCGCGTTCCGGTCTGATCGGCCTGTGACGGTGCGGGTATCAGGCACCGACTGGGTAGAGGGCGGCTGGGACATCGAGCAGACCATCGTATTTGCCAAGGCCCTGGAGTCACGCGGCTGTGCGGCCATCCATATCAGCAGCGGCGGGCTCGATCCTCGGCAACAGATTCCTGTCGGCCCCGGCTACCAGGTGCCCCTTGCTCGTACGGTGAAACAGGCGGTATCCATGCCGGTGATTGCGGTCGGTCTCATCACGGACTACGACCAAGCCGAAAGAATCGTGAGCAACGGCGATGCGGACATGATCGCCCTGGCGCGCGCTCTTCTCTATGATCCGCGCTGGCCTTGGCACGCCGCCGCCCATCTGGGAGGTCAGGTCAGCGCACCGAAACAATATTGGCGCAGCCAGCCGAGCCGCTATCGGGATCTATTCCTCGAGGGACGGAAAACACGACAAGAAGACGAGGGTCAGGAGTGAATGGTGAAGGATAGGCCCTATTCGTGATCACTTTCAGCTTCGCTGCTTTTGCTCCCTCATTCCCCCCTCCGTCGGATCGACGTTCATCCACATGAGCCCTCCGCGAAGAGCGATGCCGGCCGCGACCAGCAACGACGCCGGCCAGCCTCAGTGATCGGCCAGCCAGGGTGTGAGGCTTGGAGAAATGGGACCGTCGAAGGGTTACGGGGCAAAGAGTTCGGCGAGCAGAGTCAGTACCTGTGTGCGTGTCGCGTCAGTGACCGTTCCTACGCGCTTGACCAAACGACTTTTGTCCACCGTCCGAATGTGATCCAAGACGACTTGCCCGGACTTCCCTTTGAATCGAAGCGAGACACGAGTCGGGTAGGGTCGGCCTTTCGTCGTCATGGGAGCGATGATGACCGTGTCGATGTGTCGATTCATTTCGTCCGGGGAAATGATGAGACAGGGACGGGTCTTGCAGATCTCACGTCCTTGCGTTGGATCGAGGCGCACGAGAAAAACATCGAAGCGAGACACTACCATGTCCATTCGCTCCGATCCCATGCGGACACTGCTGCAGATTCCTGATCCAGCAGGTGATCGTCCCCCTGGCGATGCATCTGCTCAAAGGCTTGATGCCAACCGGCTCGGGGTTTGGATGCCGCGCGAATAACCAATTGTCCGTGCTGAATCTCCAGATCGACGTCTCCGTGCAGATGACACTGCTCGATGACAGATTTCGGAATCCGGATGCCCTGGGAGTTGCCGATTCGCACGACCCGAGCTTTCATGGCGATGTTCTCCGCTGTCTCGCTGAACTCTGGTGTAATTACATTGGTGCTACCAGCTCTGTCAAGGATTCACCCCCACCTTACTCCCTCACCCTCTCCGTCGGATCGACCTTCATCCACATGAGCCCGCCGCAGAGGGCGATACCGGCGGCGACCAGCAACGACGCCGTCCACCCCCAGTGATCGGCCAGCCAGGGCGTAAGGCTCGGCGAAATCACGCCGCCCACGTTGGCTCCCGTATTCATCACACCCGACAAGGTCCCCGCGTGGGTTTTGGAGAGATCCGTCGTGACGCTCCAATAGGCCCCCACGGTGAAATACAACCACCCGGCGCCGAGTGAGAGGCAGACGATGGCCATGCTCTGCGACTCCACCCAGGCCCCGATGGCAATGAGTCCGCCGGCCAACGCCATCCCGAGCATGCCGATGGAGAGCCGGGCCTTGCGCAGACCCACGGTCGGCACGAGCTTGTCCGTCATCCATCCGCCGAAGGGGCAGAAGAGCAGAATGGCGAGAAAGGGTCCCGCCGCCAGCCAGCCGCCGCGCAACAAATCGATCCCGCGCACATTCACCAGGTAGAGATAAAACCAGCTCATATAGATGTAGGCCACGTAGCCGAGGCAGGCATAACTCGCGACGAGCCACCAGAGCGACCGGGACCGGAGGATCCGCCGCCAGGGAATCGGGGCCGGGGTCGTCTGTGCCTTCGCCACGCCGCCGTTCCGTCGATCTTGCGAGCAGAACACCCAGAGGATCGCGACCATCAGGCCGATGAGGGCCGAGAGATAAAACACCGACTGCCACCGATAGTTCACCATGACCCAGGAGGCCAGGGGAGGGGTGATGGCCGCCCCGACACCGATACCGCCGATGGCAATGCCGATGCCCAGCCCCCGTCGGCCCGGCGGCATCCAGTCGGCCACGGCGCGATTGAAATTCGGCAGGGCGACCGATTCGCCGACCCCGAGCAGGAAGCGCGCAATCACCAGCGCACCCACGGTACCGACCAGGCCCGCCACGGGCAGGGTGGCGACCACGGCGGTCAACACCGTACAGAGCGACCACCAGACCAGGGCGCAGGCTAACACCACCCGCGCCCCCCAACGATCGCCCAGGCGGCCTCCCGGGATCTGGCAGAGCGCATACCCGAACACGAAGGCCGAGAACACGTAACCCATGTCCTGATCGGTGAGGCCGTAGGCAGGCATCATTTGCCGGGCCGTGACGGAAATGTTGACCCGGTCCATGTAGGTCACCGCGCTGATCGTAAACAGCAGGGCGAGAATGCCCCAACGCGGTCGTGTCATCGCTGTGTCATCGCCCACTCGTGATTCCCCCGGTGTCCGCCGTTCGGCGGCCGGCGCATTATAGACCCGTCCACGCAGGACGTGAACCGTGAAAGGTGAGGCGTGGAGGCACGCGCCGTATGGATTTCACGTCGGCGCATCCAGTACACTGCGCTTTTGAGCTACGTACCTGGAGGTGGAGTGAGGGTTCGTCCCCGCACGGTGGTGTTGTCGCTGCTCGGCCTGGTGGTGGTGGGTGTGCTCCTCCTCCTGTATTCGCGCGAGCTGTTCGGCGTCGATATCCTCAAAAACTTTTTTCTTCAGCAACTCGAAACCAGCCTCCGCCGCAAGATCGAAGTCGATCGCGTCAAGCTGGTGGTGCTCCCCAGCCTCCGCCTCGAACTCAGCAACGTCGGCGTCTACGGCCACGACGACCCAAGCCACGTCGTGTTTACCGCCAAGGAAATCGACATCGTCCTGCGACTCCTGCCGCTGCTGAAGAAGCAAGTGGTGGCCAAACGTATCTTTCTCGATGAGCCGACCGTGACGTTGATCCGCAATCGGTCCGGTCATTGGAACGTGTTGGCCGGGTTGCCCTCGGCGGCCAAAGATCAATCGGCCTACCAGATGTTCAGCCGTTTGCTGCAAATCCGTGAAGCCACCATTCAAAAGGGACACATCACCGTCACCGACGAGGCGCGACCGGACGGCGTCCGCACCACGAAGCTGGAATCCGTCGAACTGGCCCTCAAGGTCTATCCGAGCAAGGCCCAGGGCGATTTGCATATCTCCGCCGCGCTACCGGCGACCGACGCCCCTTCGTCGTTTTCCTTAACCGGTACGATCAGCCTGAGCGAATCCTCGTCGTCGCTCGCGGCCGAGGAACCCTACTCGGTGCATCCCGCGTTTCAATTCGAGGGCGAGATCGACACGACCAACCTGCGCCTGCGCGAGGCAGCCGACTTCTTCGGTCCCCGGCCGGTCCCTCCGCAATTGCAAGGCGGCGCGAGCCTGCAAAGCCGCATTCGTGTGGCGCCCGGCGTAGCCGGGTACGACGTGGTGCTCACCGACATCAACGCCAACGTCGATAAATTGGCCGTCAGCGGCAAGGCCAACATGGCCGGGCTGCTGACCACACAACCCACGTTCTCCATCACCTTCGCTGCGCCCTCGATCGACCTTCGCCAACTCTTTGCACGGATTCCGGCGCAGTGGATCCACCCGCAGCTGCCGGCACTGGTCGAGCGACGTCAACTCGGCGGCACCGTGGAGATTCTGTCTGCTACCTTAACCGGCGCAACCGCACCCAGCCCGCAACTCTCACTGACCGGCGATTTCCAAATCGAGCAAGGCACGGCCCTCATTGGAAACGATCTGGTGCCGACCCAGGATCTCTCGGCCACCGTGTCGGTGGAACCGGGACGTATTCGTGTCGGCAAACTGAGCGGGGCCTACGGCAATCTGAAGATTACCGACGGAAAAGCCGTGGTCTCGTTCTTGGACGACGGGCCCTGGATGGAGTTGGACATCGGCGGCGACATGACGGCGGCCGATTTGGTGAAATTTCTCACCAAGACCATTCGTGCGGACAAGCTTACCTCGCTGCTCGCGCAATCGAGCGAGATCGAAGGGCAGACCCATCCGACGTTTCGCCTGGTCGGTCCGCTGGACAAGCCGGACGGCATCACCTTCGCGGGCGGGGAGGTGCTGACCGAGCACGTCAGCCTCTTGAATCCCTCACTGCCGCAGCGGCTGACGGCCATGCAAGGGCGGATCATCTTTTCACAAACCGGCGGCGTGCAGTTCGATCAGGTCACGGCCAATGTGGGGGAGGCGCAACTCCAATTCAACGGGATGATCGGCGGCGGCACACCCAGCGTCTTCCAGGATTTCGTGATTCGCGCGAAGGGCAACGCCACTCAACTGCGCCAGATGCTGTCGGCCGGCACCTTTCCCGACGACCTGCTCTATGGCACGGTCAGCGCCAAGATGCAGTTGTCCGGCCCGTCAGGCGCACCGCATCTGCGCGGAGAGATCGGCTTGAACGACGCGAAACTCGTGCTGCCGACACTGGGGGAGAAGCCGTATGGCTCACCGGCCTCCTTGGAACTCGACGCCGACGCCGTCAAAGGCATCGGCCTGGTCGTCTCGCGCCTCGAACTCGTGGTACCGCCGTTACGGCTGCCGTTGAAGGGGCGCATCATCCTCGGCGACCAGTTTTCCATCGATGCCTCGCTGGCCACGGGGACCGTGTCGGTGTCCAGCCTGCCGGAATGGGTCTACCGGAGCGGCTTCGAAGCGGGCAATCTCGAAGTGTCGATGGACGTGAAGGGGTCGGATGCCCAGTGGAGAAACTGGCGCGCGGGCGGTTGGCTGGCCCTGACCAACGGTTTAATGACGCTGAAGGGTGTGGACGGCTCGGTCGAAGACCTCTACCTACGCTTAAAGTTTTCGAAACACATCGCCGACATCAAACAATTGTCGTTCCGCATTAAAGACAGCGACGTGAGCCTGTCCGGCGCATTAAAAAACTGGACGACGAAGCCGGTCGTTGCGGTGAAAATCGAATCGGCCCAGATGGATCTCGATCTGCTGATTCCGAAAGGCCACCGGTCGCCGATTCGGGAATTTTTGGAGACGCTGGCCTCGACCAGCCAGGTGAGCGCCACCGCCACGATTGAAAAGGGCCTCTACAAACATCTTCGTTTCGGCGGACTTTCGGGGCGGCTGACCATTCAAGACGGCATGTTGGATCTCGACCGGGTCGTGACGCAATCGGGCTCGGGTCATGCGGCGGGACGAATGGTGGTGCGCCTGCCGAAGGGCGAGCCTGCGGAAACGGAAGCCTCGGTGCGCATGACCGGCATTCCCGTCGAAGCCTTGCTCCCGCTCCTCGGCGCCAACGATCAACCGGTGACCGGCGACATGAAACTCACGGGCGCGCTACGCGGGCACGGACGTAATCCGCACGGCCTCCTGCCCACACTGAATGGAAAGGTTGAACTCGTGTTGCAGGACGGGCACATCCTGAAAACCGAGAAACGCGCGATCTGGAAGATCCTCTCTATTTTGAATTTGCCGGCCGTGCTGCAGGGCAAAGTCGATCTGGAAAAAGAAGGCCTCCAGTATAACCGGGCCAGTGCCACCCTGACGGTGCAGAACGGCCTGGTGAAGACACAGAACATCATCCTGGACAGCCCGGTACTGAAGATCTCCGCAGTCGGCAGTTATGACATGCCCACCGACCAACTCGACATGATCTGGGCCGTCAGTCCGTTCGGCTCCTATTCGCAGTTTTTGAAATCCATCCCGCTCTTCGGACGCCTGATGGCCGGAGACCGGAAGGGGTTGGCGACGGCGCTGTTCCAGGTCAAGGGATCGATCGACGATCCGGAGGTGACCTATCTACCGATGAAGTCCTTCACCACAGGGCTCACGGGCGTCGCACAACTCGCGTTCGACCTGTTGAAGAACACCGTCATGCTGCCGATCGACATTCTTTCGCCGCAAGAAGAAAAGGAACCGCTCTTCGATCCGGCGTTGGAGATACAAACGCCCCCCTCTGCACCGCCGTCGGTCGAGATCCCGCAAGCACCGGCGCGCGTGCCCGCCACGCCTTGACCACCTCCGGACCGCGTGATAGCATCCGAATCATCTGATCGCGTCGACCTCATGAGCCAGTCCACCGAGCACAACCAGACCCCAGGCCCCAGCGCGACCCTCTTCATCGCCTCCAGCGAAACGGACTCGAATCTCTATTACGCGACGAAGTTCATCGCGCCCGATCCGTTCATTTATCTGGAGGTGAAGGGCGAGCGCCTGATGATCATGAGCGATCTGGAAGTCGACCGCGCGCGACACCAGGCCACCGTCGATCGCGTGGTGTCCTATTCCGACCTGGAACGGCGCGCGAAATCGATGGGAGTGAAGGATCCCGGCAATGTCGATGTCGTCCATCTGGTACTGCAAGACGCAGGATTGCGGGAAATTCTGGTGCCGCCGACCTTCCCGTTTCTCCATGCGCAACGGCTTCAGGAACTGGGCTATCGGCTCCGCACGAAACGCGAACCGTTTTATGAGCGCCGCGTGGTGAAGTCGGACGACGAGGTCCGCCACATCGAAGCGGCGCAACGGGCGACTGAAACCGCGGTGGCCGCGGCACATGCGAGTCTCCGTCGGGCCGACATTCGCGACAACGTGCTCTGGTTGGACGGCGAGGTGTTGACCTCCGAACGGGTGAAGAAGTTGATCAACGTGGCCCTGATGGAATGCGACTGTGTGGCGCAACATACCATCGTGGCAGGCGGGGAGCAGGCCTGCGACCCGCACGACGAAGGTAGCGGGCCCCTGCCGGCGCACCGCAGCATTATCTTCGACGTGTTTCCGCGCTCGGCTGAGTCCCGCTACTTCGCCGACATGTCGCGCACGGTGGTGCGTGGACGGCCCTCGCCGGAATTGACGAAACTGTACCAGACCGTCAAAGACGCACAGGAGGAGGCGATCACCACAATTCGCGACGGCGCGGACGGCGCGGTGATCCATCAAGGCATCTGCGATCGGTTTGAGAAGGCGGGGTATAAGACCGGCCTGGTCAACGGCCGCATGCAGGGATATTTTCACGGCACCGGGCATGGCGTCGGCCTGGACATCCACGAGGCGCCGCGCATCAGCCGGACCGGCTCCTTACTTCAGGAAGGGCACGTCGTGACGGTGGAACCGGGGCTCTATTATCCGGGGTTGGGCGCCGTGCGCATCGAAGACATGGTGCTCGTCACCAAGGACGGCTGCCGCAACCTGACGAACTATCCGAAGGTCTTCGAGCTCGGGTGACCTATGGTGACCGGTTCTTCGAGGGAAAGAGGGCGCTTGTTGATCGTTTCACGTTTCACGTCGTACGCCTCACGCTGATATGCGCCTGACCTTCACCATCCAGCGCTTCAATCCCGAAACAGACCAGCACCCCCACCAGGAAGAATATCGTCTCGACATCGGGCGAGGCCTGACCGTGCTCGAAGCGCTGATCCGCATCAAGAACGAATTGGACGGCCGCTTGGCGCTCCGCTACTCCTGCCGCTCCGCCATTTGCGGCTCTTGCGCCATGCACATCAACGGCACGGAGAAACTCGCCTGCCGCACCTCCGTCCGCAAAGAATTGGAGCGGCACGGCAAGATTACGATTCAACCCTTGCCGAACCTTCCGCTCATCAAAGACCTGGTCGTCGATATGGCGCCCTTCTGGGAAAAGATCCGGGCGGTCACGCCATGGCTGACGCCGATCACCCATCCCACGAAGCGCTACGGACCATCGGGACAATTGCGGTTGCTGCCGGAGACCTACCGGTTTGACAACGTCGATGCCTGCATCATGTGTGGCGCCTGCGTGGCCGCGTGCACCTCGCACGAAGTGTCGAAGGGTTTTCTCGGCCCGGCCGCGCTGGCCAAGGCGGCCCGATTTGTCGCGGACCCACGAGAGCCGGCGGACGCCAAACAAGTGCGGCTCTCGGCGTTGCAGGAGGCCGACGGCATCTGGGATTGCACACGCTGCAACATGTGCGTGCAAGTCTGCCCCAAGGCTGTCCAACCGATGGAGGCCATTATCCGCTTGCGCCGCTCCTCCATCCGGCACGGCTTAACCGATGCGGAGGGCGCCCGCCATATCACCGGGTTCGTCGATCTCGTCCGGCAGGAAGGGCGGTTGAACGAAGCGCTCATGCCGCTCAAAGTGGTCGGCACGAATCTGCAACGGATCCTGCACGTCCTCCCCTTGGGTGTGCGTATGTTTTTCAAGGGCAAGGTGCCGCTGCCGTTCGGCCATACCATTCCAGGGATCGAGCAGGTCCGGGCGATCTTCTCCGCCGCACGCCGCCGCGCCGGTCACGGCTGACGCCCATGTCGGGCACCTTTCGATTCCTCGACGACATCGCGATGGCCGACATGGCCTTCGAGGCCGAGGGCGACTCCCTGTCGGCGCTCTTCGACGCCGCAACCGAGGCGCTCCTGCACAGTTTGGCCGACCCGGCCACCGTGACACCAACCTGGCGCCGCACCCTGGATCTGTCCGAGCCGGACATCGAAACCTTGCTGTTCGAATGGTTAGGCCGATTGGTGTATCTCAAAGATGCGGACGGCGTCGTATTTCACCGGGCCGCACTGACGTTGGCACAGGAGCCCGATGGCTCGGCCTGGCATCTGCACGCGGACGTGACCGGCGCGCCGGTCGATCCGGCCAGGCAGGAACTTCGGTCAGACGTCAAAGGCGTGACCAAGCACCTCTACGCAGTCACACAAGACGGACACAGGTGGACCGCCAGGGTCGTGTTGGATGTCTGACTGTGCGACTCATACGATCCGGCCTGTACTGACCATGGAGTGACGTAATGACACTCAACACCGACATGCAGGTCAATCGCATCGACGACTACCTCTGGGAAATTCCGCCCTCCGAGAAAGCGGGCATGCTGGTCCCCGCGAGAATTTATGCGAGTCCGGCCATTCTCGGCGCCATGGATCGCGGTGTCTTCGATCAGGTCACCAACGTCGCCTGCCTGCCCGGCATTCACCGCTATGCGCTCTGTATGCCCGACGGCCATTGGGGCTACGGCTTTCCCATCGGCGGGGTCGCCGCATTCGATCCCGAAGACGGGGTCATCTCTCCAGGCGGGGTCGGGTATGACATCAACTGCGGCATGCGGCTGATCCGCACCGACCTGACCTTGGCTGAAGTCCGGCCCAAACTTGAACTGCTGATGACGGAATTGTTTCGCCGCGTCCCGGCCGGTGTCGGCTCACGCGGGTTCGTCAATCTCAACCGGCGCGAGTTTCGGGACGTCATGCGCAAAGGCGCCAGCTGGTGCATCGCCAACGGCTACGGGTGGGCAGAAGACCTGGATCGAATCGAAGAGCGTGGATGCCTCGACGGCGCCGACCCGACACACGTCACGGATTACGCCATCGAACGCGGTATCAATCAACTCGGGACCTTAGGCTCGGGCAATCACTACTTAGAGGTGCAGGTCCTGTCGGACAAGGGCATCTTCGATCGGGAGACGGCTGCGGCGATGGGCTTGACGGGTCGCGATCAAGTCGTGGTGATGGTCCATTGCGGCTCGCGCGGCTTCGGACATCAAGTGGCCAGCGACTATCTCAAAGTCTTCGAGAAGGCGATGCGCCGCTATGGGATCTCCGTCAAGGATCAGCAACTTGCCTGTGCGCCGTTTCGTTCTCCGGAAGGACAGGAGTATTTCGGGGCCATGAACTGTGCCGCCAACACGGCATTCGCCAACCGCCAGGTCATCACGCATCAAATCCGCGAGGCCTTCGCCGCCGTCTTCGACTCGACCCCGCATGCGCTCGGCATGCACCTGATCTACGATGTGGCGCACAACATTGCCAAAGTCGAGCGGTACCAAGACGGCCAGTGGCTGGTGCATCGCAAGGGGGCTACCAGGGCGTTCGGCCCCGGCAGTCCCGAACTGCCGGCCTGTTATCGCCACATCGGCCAACCGGTCATCTGCGGCGGCTCCATGGAGACCGGCTCCTACCTCTTGGTCGGCACCGACCGCGCCATGCACGACACCTTCGGATCGACCATGCATGGGTCCGGCCGCACGATGTCGCGCGCGCAGGCCAAACGCACGGTGCGCGGCGAACAACTGCTCCGCGACATGAAACAACACGGCATTCTGGTGAAGGCCGTGTCCATGTCTGGCCTCGCCGAAGAAGCCGGGTTGGCCTACAAGAATATTTCCGACGTGGTCGAAACGGTGGACCACGCGGGAATCACAAAAAAAGTGGCGGAACTGAAACCGATCGGCAATATAAAGGGCTAGTGCTGCATGCAGACGATGGCGCCTGTACGGCACGGGTATCGCCGGCAAGGATCAGGGGTCGTCACCCGTCGTTTCACGCCACGTCATCATGGACCAACGCAGACACCAGCGGGTTTCCGTCCGGTTCCAGAGCTCCTTCTCGTCGGTGAACCGAGTGGACGGGGAGGGCCACGCCATCGATCTGTCTTTGCGCGGCTGCGGCATCGTCACGCAAACGGCGGTGCATCCCGGCACCACCCTCACCATACGCATTCATCAGTCGCCTGACGAGGCAGCCTTGACGGTCCAGCAAGCCGTGGTGCGTTGGTGTCGCAATGGACGCATCGGGCTCGAATTCGTGACCCTGCAACCGGACGAATGGGTTCGCCTGCAAGCCATTGTGAAAGACCTCACCCGGCAACCCTACGAACGCACCGACGAACCATAAATGGTTGTGGCACCCAGCCGCCTTTTTCTGTCGAGGAGGATACAGCATGGCCGATGCGCCCGCGTCCACATCGAGATTGCCCCGAACCTGGATTCCGGCACTCCTGATCAGCCTGCTCGTCTCAGGATTCTGCGCTGCGGCGCTCTACCTCATGTTGGCGGAACATGACCGCGCGCTCGTCGCCCAGCGCAACGCCACCGCCGTCGTGACAACAGAGCGCAGCACCCATGCCACAGCCAGAACCCTGGCCTGGTTCATTGAATCGTTGGGCGGCGACAGCCTCGCCGCGATCCAGCAGACGCTGGAGCAACATGCGCCGCAGGCCAATCTCTTATCGTCCGCCGTCATCACGGAAGACAACGTGGTCGTGGCTGCAGGCAATCCCGCCGCCATCGGCACGCAGCTGCACGATGCGGCCTGGATGAACGCGCGCAACAGCCAGAGCAGCGTCATCGCCTCCGGCATGGAAAAGGGGAGGCCGGCGGTGATCGTGGTCGAGCCCATCCGT
The DNA here is from genome assembly GCA_011525625.1 of Nitrospira defluvii. Lineage (GTDB taxonomy): Bacteria > Nitrospirota > Nitrospiria > Nitrospirales > Nitrospiraceae > Nitrospira_A. The sequence goes on along the minus strand of WYAX01000023.1, from coordinate 93,057 downwards.
CGAGACAACCGGATTGCCGGCTGGGTCCGACTTGCCGTCGCCGCGCCCCCGGACGCCGCCGCCCCTCGCTCGGAGGACGACTTGGCCCTGGATGTCGCCCTCGTCATCGTTCCGCTGTTGCTCCTCCTGTTTGCACTCTTGATCCTGACTATGAGCGGCCTCATGAGCCGGGTGCGGAAACTTCTCGGCCGCATCCTACTCGAAGCTCAGGAGCAGCTGCCACGGCCGCTCGACTCGGGTCTCGACACCCCGAGCCAGGGCGGTGTCGCGTAACGGGCAAAGGAAACGCCGAGGGCTCCCGTGAGTGCCGATCGGCCCCGGGAGATTTCCCGGCAGGACAGGGTCTCAACAACTGCTATTTCTCTGGCACTTCCCTAAAACTTTGATAGGCTGATGCGAGCATAGGGCCGGAGCGTCGTTCCCGTTGCTCCAGGGTCCATCGCCAGGGCCGTTCGCCCTTCGTATGCCGATGTGCAGCGCCGTCTCCATGTTCGAGTGAGACCGTGATTATGAGTCAAGCCCGTCCGACTATTCTCATCGCCGACGACGACCCGCTCACACGGTTGTTCGTGAAGAACGCGCTGGAGCCGGCCGGCATGGCGGTCGTAGAAGCCACCGGCGGCAAGGACGCCTTGACCAAGTTCGAGGAGGAACCGTCCGATCTCGTGATTCTCGACATCATGATGCCGGAGGTCGACGGATACCTGACCTGTTCCAGAATTCGTTCGCTGCCGCGCGGCAAACGTATCCCCATTTTGATTCTCACCGGCCTGGACGATGCGAATTCCATTGCCCAGGCCTATCAGCACGGCGCGACCGACTTCATCACGAAGCCGGTGAATGCCACGATCCTGTGCCATCACGTCCGCTACATGCTCCGCACCAACAACGTCCTGCATGCATTGATCCGGAGCGAATCCCGCCTGGAACTCGCGCAACGCATCGCCCGCATCGGCAATTGGGATTGGAACCCCAAGACGAATCGCTTTGCCATGTCGAACGAATTGTGTCGCTTGGTCGGCGTGCGCCCGCAGGATTTCACCGGAACCTTCGAGGGCTTTCTCAGTCTCGTCCATCCCGACGACCGTCCGCTGGTCACCGGCGCGCTGCAAAAGTTGGTGGCCCAACAGACCCCCTGCGACATCGATCACCGGATCGTGCTGCCGAACGGCAGCGACTTCGTGATCCATCTCCAGGCCGAGGCCGTGCGGGAAGAGGAAGTGGATGAGGTTACGGTCATCGGCACGGCCCAGGACATCACCGAACGCAAACAGGCGGAACGTGCCATCCATCAACTGGCGTATTACGATAGTTTGACGGGCTTGGCCAATCGCGTGTTGTTCAAGGATCGTCTGTCGAATGCGATCTCCTACGCCGCGCGACACGATCAGCACCTGGCGACGCTTTTCATCGACTTGGACCGATTTAAGATCATCAACGACACGCTCGGCCACACGGTGGGCGATCTACTCCTCACACGAGTCGCGGAACGGTTGAGCGAGTCCGTTCGACAGAGTGACTCCGTCAGTCGGCATGCCGACCATGAACCGGCCCATGCACTGGCGCGGCTCGGCGGCGATGAGTTCACCATTCTTCTGACAGCCCTGCCGCAACCGGAAGACGCGGGCCGGGTTGCCCGGCGCATTCTGGATTCGTTGGCCCATCCCTTCAGTATCGAGGGCCATGAAATTTTTATTTCGGCCAGCATCGGCATTTCGATCTATCCGTCGGACGGGGCCACGGTCGAAGCGCTGCTCAAGAACGCCGATACCGCGATGTACCACGCGAAGGAACAGGGTCGGAACAACTGCCAATTCTATTCCTCCGGACTCAACGCCGCCGCGGCCGAACGGCTGGATCTGGAAAACGAACTCCGCCGAGCGTTGGAGCGGGAAGAGTTCGTGGTCTTTTACCAGCCGAAACTGAACATTCACTCCCGTGAGATTCTCGGCGCCGAGGCGTTGGTGCGCTGGAAACATCCTAAACGCGGCCTGGTTCCGCCCGGAGTGTTTTTGAACGCCGCAATCGACACCGGCTTAATTCGTTCCATGGACGAATGGGTGCTGCGTGAAGCCTGTCGTCAGGTGAAGGCCTGGGAGACGGCCGGGCTTCCGGCGATCTCGATCTCGGCCAACGTCTCCAATTCGCTGTTTCACGGGCGCACGCTGCCGGCGACCGTGGCCGATGCGCTGCGAGACTCCGGCCTGAATCCGTCGCAACTCGAACTCGAGCTCACCGAGTCCATCGCCATGCGGGACGTCGAAGCCTCGGTAACCATGCTGGAAGGCCTGCGGACGATGGGCGTCCGCCTGTCGATCGACGACTTCGGCACCGGCTATTCCTCCCTCAGCTATCTTCAACGCTTCCCCCTGAGCCGCTTGAAAATCGATCAATCCTTCGTGCGAGACCTGCTGACGAACGAAAACAACGTGAAGATCACGCGGGCCATCATCGCAATGGCGCATAGTTTGAATCTCTCGGTGCTGGCGGAAGGCGTGGAGACGGAAGGGCAGTTGGCGCGGTTACGCGAGGAAGGGTGCGACGAGGTGCAGGGATACCTGTTCAGCCGCCCGGTCTGCGCGGAAGATTTCGAGAAATTACTCAGGGGCGATGCCGATGCCCGTACAGCAGCGTGATGTTGATCCGCCGGTTGGTAAACCCTTCCTGAAATGCGATGTCGTCGGTTTCGTGAAACAGGTCTGAATTGAACAGCACTGCCCGGTTCGCCCGGTAGGGAATAGTAATCTCACGGGCGCCCTGGTTCTTCAGCCACTCATAAATTTTACCGCGCGCGCTGTCGCTGTTATACGTCCTGAAGTCCCACTCCGCCGGCGCTTCCTTGTCCCAGACCACCAGACCTCCGCTCTCAGGATCGCGATTCGCCTCGTCGGGGGTGATCCAGAAGTTCACGTTCACGGCCGCCGCATCGGCATGAATATTCAATCCCCGTCGGGCACTGTCGTGTTTGAAGGCCCAGGCCTGCGTGAGGCGATGCCTGCCGAAAATGCGCGGGAGCCGGCGGCGCAGTTCCTCCGCAATTTGCAGGAGCAGGGGAGAGGCAAACCCGTCGCCCAGAAACGCCCCGATGTAGCCGTTCTCGTAGTCCTTCTTCCAAATCGTCGACGTCCAGCAGAACTCCCGCAGTCGGCGCAACGCTTCTTCCGACAGAAGTCCATCGATGTAGGTGACCTCCGGTTGTGTCGAGAGATATCGAGCTTCAATCGCGGCCGTGTCCAGATCGGACGACAACGCGCCTTCCGCAATCGTGTCACAAGGCGCGACATATAACAGACGATTGAACGAAGGGGCGATCGGTTGGAGATCGGCAGGGGAAACCGGCACCCGGTTTCCAGTGGTCGCACCGGGTGCCGCTTCAATCTTCGCCAGCAAACGGATGAGCGCCTCCTGGTACCCACGCCAGGTTTCTCCCAGGAGGCCACGTTCAACGAGATACGCGACCTGCTCGGCGTCATGCTTGAGCCGGGAACGGAACACCGACGTATCGGTGACCGGTCGCCCATGCGCATGTTTCGCCTGGGCCGTTTCGGCAAAACAGCGCAACGCCCGCGGCATCTCCTCCCGCCACATCCAGGCGATCCCCAGGTTGTAGAGTGCGGTGCCGTAGCCAGGATGCGCCTGCAGGGCCCGTTCGAAACTGCGGATGGCCTCGTCGGTCTGTCCCTGCTCCAAGAGGACGAGCCCCAGATTGTTGTGAGCCTCGGCATGATTCGGCTTCAACGCGATGGCTCGCCGGTAGGCCTCGGCTGCCTCCTCCAGGCGGCCCCGTTCTTTCAGCACCACCCCGAGATTGTTGTGGGCCTCGGCATGTTCGGGATGTAGCCGAAGCACCTCTTCATAGGTGGCCTGCGCTTCGGGAAGCCGACGCAAATCTTTGTAGGCGTTGCCGAGATTCGTGCGGGCTTCGAGGTAACGCGGATTGAGTTGGATGGCGCGGCCGTAGGCTTCGACCGCCTCGTCCAACAGCCCGGCTCGCTGCAGGACGACACCGTGGTTGAAGCAATAGACCGGATTGCGGGCGTCGGCGGCGCGCGCCTCGGCCAGCCGGGACACCGCTTCTCTGAGGTGGCCCCGCCGATACAGAAGGAGACCCAAGCCGTGAAGGGCGTCAGGGTTCGAGGGACGCCGTTCCAGCAGAAGGCGGTAGCCGCGTTCCGCTTCATCCAACCGACCGGCCTGGTGATGCCGTTGCGCGTCACGCAGGAACGTCGACTCACCGACTGCCTGTTTGGCCTGCTTGCCGTGCACTTTTTCGTCGCGGCGTCGCTCCTCACGGTTCATGCGCAACCTCTCCGGTGATCGGACGACCGGCCGACCAGGAGAGTAGCGCAGAAGGGGCCTGTGGGTCAAAGCGCAGAGGAGGGAACGGTCGGAGGAGAATGGAACGTTAGGCCGCTGTGGCCTGCTCCTGCCGTTTACGGCGTTGTCCCAGAATATCCAAGGCGGCAACGCGATAGGCTTCGGCAAACGTGGGAAAACCGAAGATGGTGTCGATGAGGCGATCGATATTCGCCCCTTCCTGGAGGGCCATTTGTCCGAGGTGGATCAATTCAGTGGCGTTTTCTCCGACGATCTGCACACCCAGCAGGCGTTCACCTAGGGGATCGGCGACAAGTTTCAACAGACCGTCACAGGCCCCGGTAATATGCCCCTTGGCGATCTCCGTGAATGGCGCGCGCCCCACGAGCGGTCCGCGATAGCGAGCCCCGGCCTGCTCCTCATCGAGCCCGATGGAAGCGATTTCAGGAATGGTGTAGATCCCGATGGGGACCTGGTTGGCCGAATCGCCGACGGGCAGACCGAGCGCCTGACTGACGGCGCGCCGCCCGTCTTCCATGGCCTGTGACGCCAATGCCGGCGGACGGCCCAGCATGTCACCGGCGGCATAGATGTGGGGAACCGCCGTCTGTCCATGGTCGTTCACCGGCAGCAGTCCCTTCTCGTCTAACGACAAGCCGGCTGCCCCGAGGTTCAACTCCTCGATGTTCGGTTGGCGTCCAAGCGCCACCAACATTTTTTCGCTCTTGACGACCAGGCCGTTGGCCAACCGCGCGACAACGGAAGATACACCGTCCCAGGCCACTTCGGTCACGGTCTGGCCGAGATAAAACCGTCCGCCTTGGCGTTCCAGCCCACGCTGGAAGACCGAGACAATCTCCGGATCCATGAACGGCAACGGACTTTTGGCCCGATCGATCAGCGTCACCTCAACCCCGAGCAAGGCGAACGTGGAGGCATACTCACAGGCAATGGGCCCACCCCCCAGGACGGTCAGCGAACGGGGCAGATAAATCATCGACAAAATGGAGTCGCTGTCCAGCACATGCTCATGATCGACCGGGGCTTCAGGAATGGAGCAGGGACGCGATCCCGTCGCCAGAACGATGGTCTCGGCGAGAAGGGTCTGGGAAGCGCCGTCGACGGTTTCCAATTGCACTTCATGCGGCGACACGAGCCGCGCACGGCCATGCCAATAGGTGACGCCGTTGCGGGCGAGTTGATCGGCCATATAACATTCGTGGGCCTTGACCACTTCGTCCAGGCGGTGCAAGAGCACCGTCATGGGTAGGTCGAGCCGGAGCCGGCCTTCGAACACTTCGTTCGAACGTTTAAGCCGCTCGAACTGCAGCGCCGTCTCCCGCAACGTCTTGCTGGGAATGGTGCCCCGGTAGACACAATTGCCGCCGATGCCCTGTTCCTGCTCGATCAGCACGACTTTCTTGCCGGCCTTGGCACCCTGAATCGCGGCCTTTTGACCGGCCGGTCCGCTCCCGACCACCACGATGTCATAGGCACTGCCGGGCATCATAACGGCATCGCCTCCACGACGGCTTGCACCTTGTCCCTGTGGGCCAATAACGCATCGACATCTTTAGGGTAGAGGTTCAGGTCCGCGAAGATCACATGCTCCCGCAGCGTCGCCTCATCCAAGGCTTCAGGATCGAGAAAATGTCTGGCCATGCGACCGGCGAGACAGGTGGTCATACATTCTTGCTTGGCGGTTTTGGCATAATTGTAGTCCACATGAAATCCGATGGACTCCACCACGGGTGGCGGCAAGCCCCATTCGTCCGCGACCAGGAGTCCCACTTGGATGTAATAGCCGTCCAACAATTGCTGCATCAACTCTTTGCTGAGGGTCGTTCCTTGCTCCTTGGACAGGGCGACCAGGGTTTGCAAGACGACGGGCCGGCCGATACCATGCAGGAGGCCGCACAGATAGGCGCTTTCGACGTTGAACCGCCGCATGCGCGCAATTTCCTTGGCGTAGGCGCCGCTGGCGAGCGAATACTGCCAGAGCCCCTTGACTTCATCGTCCCATCCCGGCACTTTGAAGGCACTGCCTTTGATGGACGCAGAGAAGGCCAGCTCGGACATCAGGTTCATGCCCAGCATAGACACGGCATGCTGAAGCGAGACGACCGGATTGCGGGTCATGTAGGCCGGGGAATTGGCGATCCTGATCACATGGGCGGCCAAGGCCTGGTCCTGGTGAATCAAAGCAGCGAGTTTAGCCGCCTCCGCATCGGGGTCGTAGACCATCGCCAGAATCCGCGATGCCACCTGGGGCAAGAGCGGCAAGTCAATGGCGCCCTTGCGAATGCGCTCAATCAGGAGTTGTTCCAACGAATCGGTAGGAACGGGGGTTGTCGCTTGGGGAAGTTCACCGCTCATAGGTCTTACACCACCGGTCAAGGTTGCGGGACGATCGTTGTTGTAAATCCTTCTCGGCTCTTCCTGCCGAAAACATTAACCACCCATGGAACGGGGGGAGGGCAGCACACATGCCACGTGCATTGACGAATTCGCCTCCGGTCCGTCCTCTAGCGGGACGATTCGTGCAGCCTGAGAGGAGCCTCCCGGTGCTGGTCGGCAGCGTGCTGCTCTGTTGGTCGGTCGTGGGACCGTCGGCGGCAATCACCGGTAGGGAAGCGCTCGCCGCCGCAGACCAGCCACAACCGACGACAACGGACAAGGTCCTCCGGGACACCAAGCAGGCAGTCGAGTCCACCAAACAGTACACGCTGCAGCAGAAAGAGGCGTTTCAGAAAACGATTCAGGCCGAGCTGGCCGAGCTGCAGGGCAAGATCGCCGAACTGCACAAGAAGGCCGGCGCCGCCTCGGTGGAAGCTCGATCAGAAATGCAGAAAGCGCTCCAGGATCTCGAACGCAAGAAGAACGAGGTACGGACGCAGCTCGATGACGTGAGCCAGTCCACCAGTTCAGGCTGGAGTAAACTGAAAGAGAACCTGAACAGGACCCTTGACGACTTGAAGCAGAGCTACAACGAGACGGTGTCGAAACTTCCGTAACCGTGGCCGACGTGACGCGGCCTCCCTGTCGCGGGCTTGACTCCTTCGGTCCGACACTGTTCATGAAGGGGGACAATCAGCTATGGTGGGGCAGACATCCCGGACAGAACGACGACGAAACTTATGCCATTAAAATTCGCCCTCTATCCCGGTTGCGCCGCCAAGGGCGCTACTCCCGAACTGTATCAATCCACCATGGCGATCGTCGGTCGCCTGGGCATCGAGGTCGTCGAACTTGCCGCCTCCTCCTGTTGCGGAGCCGGGGTGATCGGGGAAGCCGACCCGGACCTCGCCCTCGCGCTGAATGCCCGCACCTTCGCCCAGGCCGAGCGCTTGGGGCTGGATGTGATGACCATCTGCGGGACCTGTCAGGGGGTGATGAGCGCGGCCAATCGCCGGTTAAAACAGGAACCGGCCACACTGGAACGCGTCAATAAGCTCCTGGCACAGGACGGTATCGTTTACGGCGGCAGCGTCCAGGTCAAACATCTCCTCTGGATCGCCGTGCGCGATCTCGGGATCGCCCGGGTGACCGATACGGTCAGTGTGCCGTTTCGTGATTTCCGCATCGCCCCTTTTTACGGCTGCTACATGCTGCGCCCCTCCTGGGAACTAGGCTTCGACGATCCGGAGAACCCCAGCTCGTTGGAAAGGATCATTCGCGCCGTCGGGGGAGAACCGGTGGCTTATGCGGGGCGGACTAAATGTTGCGGGTTCCCCATCATCCTGGAAAAAGAGGCCATCGCGGTCGCCATGGCCGGTACCAATATGAAGGATGCCCGGGACCATGGCGCCGACTTCATGGTGACGCCCTGTCCCCTGTGCCACATGAGCCTCGACATCTACCAGGAACGGGCGGGGCGGGCGGTCAAGACGGCGCTGAACCTCCCCATTCTCCATCTCCCGCAACTGCTCGGCCTGGCCATGGGCATTGCCGCACAGGACTTGGGACTAGCCAGACATTTAATCTCAGTCGAGAGCATCGTGACTCGGTTACAGTCACGTCACACGGAACATTCAACCTGACCCGCGGAGCCCAGAACATGAAGGTGATCGCTCTTTCGGATATTCAGCAATTCAGTCCGGACAAGATGAAGAAGAACAATCTCTTCGAAACATCCCGGTTCTTTTGCGACGTGTACTGTTTTGAGCCGGGGCAGGAACAGAAGGGACATATCCACGGCGAACAGGACAAGGTCTATATCGTGCTGGAGGGCGAAGGCACCTTTCAGGTCGGGTCGGAGAAGCAGGTGTTGGGAGCGGGGCAGGGTACGATGGCGCCGGCAGGGGCAGAGCATGGCGTGAAGAACCATACGGCGCAACGGCTGAGGGTGCTTGTCTTCGTCGCGCCGAATCCCTGACAGACGACGAGTCACGGCAACCAGGCTCAGTCCCGGGCGATCAGCGGTTGTTCAGCGGCGCGGTCACCGTGATCGCACCGGCAAGATCCCCTTCCTTGTGGCCTTCCCTGGGGTAGCCTGAAATATCCAGCACCCCTTTGGGTTCTCCGTGGCAGGCGAGACAATCCTTGGCGTAGTAGATCGGCATCACCACGCGCAGCGTCTTTCCCTCCTCGGTCAACTCGCTCACATAGGCCTCTGCGCGCGGCCTGGCAGCCAGCCACTTCAGCACGGACGCCTCGTACTCGTCCGGTTCGTTTTTCGGATTCCGCGCGTCGAGTGCGGTCTGCTTGAGTCGAACGTGCGATGATTTGGAAAATCGAGCCGAAGCCTGACTTCCCCACGTCGCCGGAATGAAATTCTTGTATCCGATCCCGCGCTGATTGATGACGACCTGGGCATCCCGCACGACTTCGCGGCCGGCCTGTACCAGCGCGGGCAGCAGTTCCTTGGCAAGCGGGGGAATGACGAGGGACACCGGAGCCGTCGGCAAGGCGGTGAGATCGATGCCCGACTTGACGCGAAATTCCCGGACTAACTCAGCCTCAAATAGTTCCGGCGTCAATCCTTTCTCTCCCTGATGAGGATCGTCGATCAAGGTTTGATTCCGTTCGATCACGGCTCGCCCCGACTCCAGCAGTGTTGCGAGGAGCCGCGCGGTTTCTTCCACCTCGGCTCGTTCGACCGCCCAGGTCGGCGGCGGCTGAAGCAGGACGAACAGCATGAGCACCGTCTTCACCATCGTGCGACTGTTCATGGCATGCTCCTCGCTTTCACCTCACGGCAACGGTTTGAGATAACAGGTTCCCTGGATATAGTGAACCGCCATCTTCTCCACATCGAAGGGTAATCCTTCCAACGAGGCACGCCGGGGAAACGCATAGTCCTCGTCGAGCCACCGTGTCCGCATCTCCCGAAGACGGCCGGATTCGTCCAGCTTCAGAAGCAGGTCGTTGAGCAGCCACCGCAGACGGTAACTGTCTTCCGCGACGACGACCCCATAGTCGGCCTTGGTGAGGAAGAGCGGCCGCCCATTGTCGCGGGTCAACGGTACCCAGTCCCTGCGGACGCGGTTGACCATATACTCCAGCACCGGTTGCGCGCCAAGGATCACATCGATGCGCGGCTCGGTCTGGGCGTCGGCATATTCGAAGGCCGCGGGCAGCGAATCACAGATCAGCAAGCGATTCGCTCCTAAATTGGCCTCGGCGTAATAATACGCGCTCGTTTCAGCCTGCACGGCAATCGTCAGCCCGTCCAAGGCATGACTGGTGGCGGCCAGTCGATCGGCAGCGGGATGGAGCGTTTGCTCTGTGACATTGGCCCGCACACGATCGATCACGGCAGAGCTTCTCGTGATCCCGCTGATACCGCCGCCGTAAAAGTAGGGCAGGGAATAGGCAACCCCGGCGCGGCTCGGTGCCGGCGTAGTGGTGGCCACCGCCGAGACAAACCAATCCAAATGTCCTTCGTTCAACAGCCGGAAGAGGTCTCGGAACCGCACCAGGTGGAGCACCGGGGTGATCGGGCGGCCGCAACGATGGGAGAGTTCGTCCGTCATCGCCTTGATCAGTTCGACATCGAGCCCGGTCACCCTGGCGCCTTCATCGGTCCAGATGGTTGGAAACACGAACGGTCGAAACGGCTCCATCGTCAACCCGACTTGGACCCGTTCACGCGCACAGATGATATCGACCCGGTTGCCGGCTACGGGCCAGACCTGTTCGACCGCGTCGATGAGAAGTCCGCAGCCCGGCAGCAGCAGGGCGAACAGGGCCATCCACACCTCTCGACGTCCTGACCGCCTCATTAAAATCGCACCCCCGTGAGAAACACCCATTGCTGCGCCTGTCCCGCCTCGCCCTGAAAATCCACACCGTATTGACTGTATTGCACGCTGACATCGACCGATAGACTCTGCGCCACTGGAAACCGCACCCCCACCTGCCCGCCGATCAAATGCCCCGGCGCCCGATTCCCCGGACCGGGCAACACGCCTCCAGCCAGCGCGCCGATGTAGGGGACTGCCCGGTCTTCCAATGGGCCAAACAACACGTGACGGATGAGGCGGCTGATCGGTTTGTGTTTCGGAAAGTCCAGGATGTCGATGAAGTTGTTCCAGCGAGGATTGAGAAACAACGAATGTTGGTCGGTGCTGAATTCGTGGGTATGAATACTGAAAAATTGGTAGATCGTCCGGACTTCCACGTTGCCGTACCGCAATGCCGTGATCCCCAACTGGACGCCGATTTCTCGGTCGTCCGGAGCAAACGTCTGCTGGCGCAGCATGACATCGACATTGAAGGGACGGATGGGGAAGTCGAGCACCGCCTCCTGTGCGCCCACCGAAACAGCAGACAGCAGCCAGGCACCCGCCGCCGCAGTCAGGCATCGGACGAAGACTCTCCCGATTGTTCCGAGGGCTTCGGTCACAGGCATGACGACTCGTTGTCTGGGCGTGGCAAGTCTCTCTGAATAGTCGATGCATTGCAAGCGCGTTCAGTGCCGTAGCGGTGACGGACCGGCCGAGATACAAGATTTCATGATGTCGACCTGACAGCGCAGGCTCCCGACCAGCGCACGGCGCGCGGCCGCCAGGAGTTCCTCCGGAACGACGAGCCCGCTCGATACATCGACTAAGACATGCTCAGGAACGCTGTCCGGGTCGACGCGGGCCACGCCTGGAATCTGAGCCAATGCCGCCACGATAGACTGGCGTTGAGCGGAACAGTCGGATCCTGACAAGACAAGCGCCACGCGCTCCTGTGAGATTTCGGCAGCGGCCGGAAGGGCAAGGCATCCGCTCAGCAGGACAAGGAAAAACCGTATCGTCCCAGGAGTCCGCATCGGCATCCCCCAGAAACCAGGCACGTTGGACATCTGTATGACTCACAGGTTGCTCTCTCCCAAGGAGGGCCGGCGGTCCACCTGGACGGCCGGCCCCCACGACGGTCAGTGCCCCGGCGCTGGCGTGGTCTCGGTCTTCGAGGCCGGCAGTACCCAGGGCACCATCGGCATCAACGGAGCCGGTTTTGCATCCGGTCCCGCCAAGAGAACCGCAATCGCTCCGCGCAATGCACCGGTCAGCGAATGGGTCACCAGCGGGTAGGCACCGGCGGATTCCACGACGACATCGAACGTGGCCGCACTGCCAGGGCCCACGACATAGGTCTGCACCCCTTTGAGGTTATTGGCAGGATTGCCGCTCTCGTACACGTTGTCCCAGATCTCGCCGATCGGATGGAACGAGGAAAACTCGTTCGGCCCCGCATTGACAAAATAGATACGCACGCGTTCGCCTGGTTTGGCATCCAGCTTTCCCCCTCCGGTCACAAAGGGGTGATACTTGAAGATGCCGCCGTTGAACATCATGCCGTCATACTTGCGATCGAACATCGCCTGCACATCGTTTGGATTCTTGTAGTACTCCGATTGCACCAGGACGTACTCGCGATCGGCTTTCGGCCAGACCTTGGCCTGTTTTGGATCGACGATGATCGCGCCGAACATGCCCCGCGCGACGTGTTGAATCATCGGCGGCGCCCCGCAATGGTAAAAGAAGATACCCGGCTTCTTGGCGACGAACGTATAGCTGATGGTTTCTCCGGCATTCACCGCCCGGTAATTTTTCAAGAAATCGATTTCCGCCGCATGAAAGTCCATCGCATGCGGATTCTTATTCGTGGCGGGGTTCGTCAATGTGAAATTGATCGTATCGCCTTCCGTGACCCGGACAACCGGCCCCGGCATCTGTCCGTTGAATGTCCAGGCGGCATAGGTTTCCCCTCCGCCGTCGATGACAATATCGGACTCGACCGCCGTCATCTGAATGTTGTGCGTCTTGGCGTGAACGGGAAGAGCTACCCCCCCCGCCATCCCGATCGCCGCACTCAGGCACATGATCATCCTGTACCGACCAACGCCTCGACTGTTGTGCCGTGTGGGTGTCGACATCGCCGCCTCCTGTGATTCCATCGGTTGACTCAGCGCCGGAAGCCTGATGCTCCCGAATCAGCATATGTCGCGCTCATATGCTCCGCCTCTGCCTGCACCATACGAGAGGCCAGCCCAACAAAACATGACAATAATCATGTTTCAAGGCATTGCAGCGATGTGGAGAAAATAATTACGTGGAAGCGAGGAGTTTGAGCTTCGGAAGGTCTCGAATGACGAGGCGGGCGGCGGTACCGGTGACCAGTCTGTCCTTCTTGAACCGCGCCATGATGCGGATGGCGGTTTCGGTGGTGACCCCCACCATGTTGGCCATGTCCTGTCGCGTCAGGCGCACAGTAATGCGGAGTCCGTTCGATTCCTGTACACCGCTCCGTTCGGCCAGATCCAGCAGAAGCGCAGCCAGCCGCTGATCGGCACGATCGAGCGCGAGGACTTTGGCCTTTTCCTGTGCCTCATTGAGCCGGTTGCCGAGGTAGCGAATCACCTCCATGGCCGCATCCGGGTTGGCGCGGAGCATCTTGAAATAGGCCTCTTTCTTCATGCGCAACACGCTGACCTCGCCCATGGGTTGTGCGGTCCCCGGGTGATAGGCCCCGTCGAACGTCGCGGCGTCGCAGCAGAACAGGTCGCCCGGCATGAGCACCTTCAGCGTACATTCCTTGCCGTCGAGCGACGATTTGACGCACTTCACCGATCCTTCCTTCACGATGTGGAAGTATTCGGTCGGATCGCCCTCGCGAAAGATGTACTCGCCCTTGCCGTAGCGGGTTTCGGTCATTTCGCCCAAGACCTTTTGTCGATCCTGGGCGCTGAGAATCTGTAACAGGGGAATCTGGTTCAATCCGGCAGGTGCACCAGGATTGGACCGTTCAACGGGTGGCAGTGTTGGCGATTTCTTTGGCTGCTTCGACAATCGAGCGTACTCCAATTCCGAAATGATCGACGAGTTCCTCGGGTTTGCCGCTGCGCGGAATGTCACGGACAGCCAACTTGCGGACCCGCACGCCCTCCGAAGCCAGGGCGCTCAATACGGCATCGCCGAGGCCGCCATGCGCATAGTGATCTTCGACGGTCAGGAATCGTCCTCCGGTGGCGCGCGCACACTCGATCAAGGTCGCCTGATCTACCGGCACGATGCTGTAGAGATCCACAACCCGGGTCGCGATGCCCGCCGTTTTCAACTGGTCATGGGCTTTCAACGCCTCAAAGAGCGTGACACCCGCCGCAACAATCGTCAACCGATCGGCCGCACTCTGCCGAAGGATTTTAGATCCGCCGATCCGGAATGTCTCCTCCGCGCCGTAGATCACCGGCGTCTTCGGCCGGCCTGCACGGAGATAGACCATCCCCTTATGGCTCCCAGCCGATTCTACCAGTTTATACATCGACATGGCGTCTGACGGGTACAGCACGGTCACACCGGGCTGAGCCGACATCATGGCCAAATCTTCCAGTCCCATCTGAGACGGGCCGTCCTCGCCGATGCTGACCCCGACGTGGGTGCCGACGAGTTTGATGTTCGATCGACTGATCGCCGCCATGCGAATGAAGTCATAGGCCCGGGTGAAGAAGGCAGCGAAGGTCGCCACGAAGGGTATTTTCCCACAAGCCGCCACTCCGGCCGCCGCGCCCAGCATGTTTTGTTCGGCGATGAAGTTTTCGAGGAATCGATCGGGAAATCGCTTTCCGAATTTGTCGCTGTAGGTGGAATTTTTCACGTCCGCATCGAGGGCGACCACCTGTGAGTTGGCTTCCCCCAAGGCCAGGAGCGCTGCACCGAAGGCCTCGCGCGTCGCGGCGGAGTCACCGATTTTGTAGGGCGCGGGTGCCATGGAGCCCTTGGCAGGGGCGGCAGCAGTGATCGCAGTGGGCGCCTTGATCTGTACCTCTACAGACACGGGTTTGAGCTGCCGTGTCAATTCATCCAACGCCTTCTGGGTTTCTTCGCCCTTCTTCAACGGTTTTCCGTGCCATTCCGGATGATTCTCCATAAACGAGATGCCGCGACCTTTGAAGGTCTTGGCCAACAGCACCGTCGGCCGGCCTTTGGTTCGCGCCGCCTCGTCGAACGCCGCCAGGAGCGCGCCGATGTCATGGCCATCCACGACGATCGCATTCCAGCCGAAGCCACTCCATCGAGCGCGGTAGGCCTCCATGTCGTGCTGCAGCATGGTCGGGTCGCTTTGCCCCAGACGATTCACATCGACGATCGCACAGAGATTGTCCAAGGCCGCGTGTCGGGCGACTTCCGCCGCTTCCCACACCGATCCTTCAACGGATTCGCCGTCGCCCATCAACACATAGGTGCGATAGTCGGTCTTGTCGATCGATTTCGCGTTAAAGGCGAGCCCCACCCCGGCCGGCAGCCCCTGCCCCAACGAACCGGTCGCCATATCGACGAACGAGAGACGGGGGGTCGGATGGCCTTCGAGATCAGACCCCAAGGTCCGTAGCTTCAATAATTCGGATGTGGGAAACAGACCGGCCTCGGCCCAGGCCGCATACAACAGCGGCGCCGCATGACCTTTCGATAGAACAAAACGATCGCTGTTGGGGGCCTTCGGATTCTTGGGGTCATACCGCATCACCGAAAAAAACAACACCGCGAGAATATCTGCGGCGGAGCAACAGCTGGAGGGATGTCCACTTCCAGCCTCACTGGTCGCCTTGACGCTCTCGATACGCAGGTGTGTCGCTTTGTTGGCCAGGGCGGTCAGGAGATCAGGCGTTGCAGCGGAACCAGACGAGGAAGTCATGCGCGATCCTTTCACGATGGGAACTGATGATTCTGATGCTGTGGAGAGACCGACCGGCTCTCAAGGGCACGAAGCTAACAAATGGCATGCAGGGAGTCAATGAAGGGAATCGCCTGCGACGGTCGCCACGCCCGCCGGACATTCTTGACAGAGTGGAGGCAACTCGCTAAGATCGCCTCGCCTTTAACGCTCATCCTGTGAGGTGGGTAAGGAGTTCATGATGACGACCCGCGGCACCACGCCGTCCGACAACCTGCACCTTCTCATCCAAACCGGTGGGAAGGTTTTTTTATGCCCCCGGCAGATCGGCCCACGATGACGACCGCACCGACCCCAGACAAGCGACAAGAGCGGGTGGTCATGGACGCGGGCGATATCGCCCGCGCGGTGACCCGCATCGCCCACGAGATTTTGGAACGGAATAAAGGTATTCAGGATCTCGCGTTGGTGGGGATTCGAACCGGCGGCGTGCACCTGGCCCATCGCCTCGTTCGACGTATCCATGACATTGAGGGAACCCAGATCCCGATCGGCGAACTGGACATCACGCTCTACCGGGACGACCTCTCCTTGCGGAAGGATCAACCGATTCTCCGGACCACATCGGTCCCCTTCAAAATATCCGATTTGAAGGTGGTGCTGGTCGACGACGTGCTCTTCACCGGCCGGACCATCAGAGCCGCCATGGACGGACTGATCGATCTGGGGCGACCGGCTGAAATTCAATTGGCGGTGCTGGTCGATCGCGGCCACCGGCAGTTGCCCATTAAGGCGAATTACATCGGCAAAAACATTCCCACCTCGCGCGACGAGGCCATCGAGGTTCACCTCGAAGAAAACGGGGAAGAGGACCGCGTGGTCATCCTCAGGGCGTAACCGGAGACATTGTCGTGGGGCTCAAACGGAAAGACCTGCTCAGCCTGACCCAGTTGTCGGCGGACGATATCTCCTTGATCCTGGAGACTGCGGATTCGTTCAAGGAAGTGTCGGGGAGGGAAATCAAGAAGGTGCCGGCGCTGCGCGGCAAGACGGTGGTCAATCTGTTTTTCGAGCCGAGCACGAGAACCAGAACCTCGTTTGAGCTCGCCGCCAAACGGCTCAGCGCCGATGTCATCAACTTTTCTCCGTCCTCCAGCAGCGTGGTCAAAGGGGAGACGCTGCTGGACACGGCGCGGAACATCGAAGCGATGCAGGCGGACATCATCGTCCTGCGACATTCCTCCGCAGGCGCGGCCGAGACGCTGGCGCGGGGCGTGAAATCGTCGGTCATCAATGCCGGAGACGGGTGGCATGAACATCCGACCCAAGCGCTGTTGGATCTGTATACGATTCGCGGCCGGGGCATGGGGTTCGCCGGCCTTCGCGTGGCGATCGTGGGGGACGTGGCGCACAGTCGCGTGGCCCGCTCCAATATCTTTGCCCTGACGAAACTCGGTGCGGAGGTGCGGGTCGTGGGCCCGCCCACCATGATCCCGCTGCACATCGGCCAACTAGGCGTGCGGGTCTATCATAATCTCGACGAGGGATTGCGCGACGTGCATGTGATCATGATGTTGCGCCTGCAACTTGAACGGCAGGGTCGGGCCCTGTTTCCGACCATCCGCGAGTATGCACGACAATACGGATTGACCGGCGACCGGGTGAAACTGGCCGAGCCCGGCGCGATCGTGATGCATCCGGGGCCCATCAATCGGGGTGTGGAAATCGCTCCGGACGTGGCGGACAGCCTCTCGTCCGTGATCCTCGATCAAGTCGCCAACGGCGTCGCGGTGCGAATGGGTATTTTGTATCTCATGTCCGGAGCGGGATGAGGCGCACTCAGTCGGCGGCCAGGACCTCGAGTCACACTTTTCATTACATGAGTGAACAATGACACTATTGATTCAAGGCGGTCATGTCATCGATCCCGGACGCGTCAACGGCGTCGCGGATGTCCTGATCAACAACGGCACCATCGCGGCGGTCGGGCCGAACCTCGCCGTCCCAGCCGGTGCGACGGTAATTCCTGCCGCCGGCCGGCTGGTCGTTCCCGGCTTCGTCGACCTCCATGTGCACTTTCGGGAACCGGGGTTCGAATATAAGGAAACGATTCAGTCGGGCACGGATGCAGCTGTCGCCGGAGGCTTCACCAGCGTGTGCGCGATGCCCAATACCAACCCGGTCAACGACAACCAGGCAGTCACCGAATTGATGTTGGAACGCGCGAAGGCGGCGGGCACGGCCCGCCTGTATCCGATCGGCGCCATCACGAAACGGTCCGAGGGCAAGGAACTGGCCGAGATCGGCGACCTGCGCCGAGCCGGATGCGTCGCGATCTCCGACGACGGAAAACCGGTGATGAACAGCCTCGTTATGCGGCGGGCGATGGAATATGCCCGCGCATTCGACGTGCCGGTCGTGGACCATTGCGAAGATCTGCATCTGTCGGAAGGCGGCTGCATGAACGAAGGGGTCATCTCAACCGAACTCGGCCTGCCCGGTATTCCCTCAGCGGCGGAAGACGTGATGGTTGCGCGGAACGTCTCGCTCGCAGAGCTGACCGGAGCGCGGCTGCATCTGGCCCACATCAGCACGGCGGGTTCGGTCCGGATGGTGCGCGAAGCCAAAGCGCGCGGGCTCAAGGTGACGGCGGAAGCCTGTCCGCACCATTTCACCCTGACGGAAGAAGTGACGCGCGGCTACAACACCCACGCGAAAATGAATCCCCCGTTGAGGACGAGCCTGGACGTGCAGGCGATCAAAGAGGGGTTACGCGACGGCACGATCGACGTCATTGCCACCGACCATGCGCCGCATGCCACGCAGGAGAAACAACAGGAATTTACCGAAGCCCCGTTCGGTATCGTCGGTCTCGAAACGGCCTTGCCGCTGACGCTGGCCCTGGTCGAGGAAGGGGTGCTCACGCTGGAATCGGCCGTGGACAAACTCTCGACCGCACCCGCCAAGGCGTTCAGTCTCAACGCCGGAACCTTGGCCGTCGGCGCACCGGCGGATGTCGCCATCGTCGATGCCGACCAGGAGTGGCATGTCGATCCCTCGCGGTTTCGTTCCAAGAGTCGCAACACGCCCTTCGCAGGCTGGAAGGTCAAGGGGCGCGTCACGACCACCATCGTCTCAGGCCGGGTGGTCTACGAACTGGATCGCCCCGGGCGACAGGCGTAGGGATCGACAACGGTGCGCCAAGGATTGATCGCCTGTATCACCTGTGAGTTGCTGGCCCTGGCCGTCTGGATCGGCGGGCTCCTGGTGCTCGTGGCGGCCGTAATCCCCGCGGTGTTCAACACGTTCGGCGGCCAGGATACCGGCGGATTCTTTTTGACGCGCGCGTTTGACGGCTACAACCGGCTCGTGCTCGGCGCGGCGGCGATCCTGATCGCGGGTATTCTCTGGCGAGCCTGGCTGTATCAACAAGGGCTGGCAGAGGAATCCATCACGCGCACCGAATGGCTCCTGCTCGGCGCCATGTTGCTCACGGCGGGCGTGATCACGTTTGTGCTGCATCCTCAGGCGGCGGCCCTACAGGCCCAGGCCTTTGCCTCCAAAGGAGACGAAGCGAGGAAAGCGGCATTCGAGGCGTTTTTTCAGCTGCATAAACCGGTGCGGGTTTTGTACATCGTGAATGTGGGACTCGGAATCGCGCTGCTGACCGTCCGCGTGCGATCCTGGATCCCTCGATAAGGAGTGAGCGTGAAACAAGCGATTCTGGCGCTCGCCGATGGAACCGTCTTCGAAGGACGCGCCTTGGGTGCGGAAGGGGAGACCGGCGGCGAAGTCGTGTTCAACACGGCCATGACCGGCTATCAGGAAGTCCTGACTGATCCGTCGTATCGCGGGCAGATCGTGACCATGACGGCGCCGCACATCGGCAACTACGGCGTCACGCCGGAAGACGTCGAATCGACGAGAATCTGGGCCGAAGGGTTCGTGGTCAAGGAATCCAGCCGGCTGGCGAGCAACTGGCGCGGCAAGGCGACGTTGCAAGCGTATTTGGAGACGGCGAAGATCGTCGCCATCGAGGGCATCGATACCCGGGCGCTCACGAGGCACCTGCGCGAGCGAGGCGCGCAGCAAGGGGTGATCTCCCATATCGACTTGGACCGGCGCCGCTTGGTGGAAAAGGCCCGTCAGGCACCGAGCATTATCGGGCGCGATCTGGCGTCGACCGTCACCTGCGATCGCCGATATGCCTGGTCGGAGGGCACGGGGCAGTGGGCGCCGAAGATCGTGCTGCCCTCACCTGACGCCTCACAGGTCACACGTAAGACCTGGCGGGTCGTCGCCTATGACTTCGGCGTGAAGCAGAACATCCTCCGGCGTCTGGTCGACGTCGGGTGCGAGGTCACGGTCGTACCGGCCTCGACCCCGGCAAGCGAGGTGCTCGCCCTCAATCCCCACGGCATCTTCCTCTCCAACGGTCCCGGCGATCCCGAAGGGGTGCCCTATGCCATGACGGCCCTGCGCGAGTTAATCGGCCGGGTGCCGATTTTCGGCATTTGCCTGGGACATCAACTGCTCGGCCTGGCGCTGGGATTGTCCACCTACAAACTGACGTTTGGACATCATGGCGCCAATCATCCGGTCATCGACCTACGGACGAGGAAAGTGGAAATCACGTCACAGAACCACAATTTCGCCGTGCGGTTTCCGGCCGACGCGCCGAGCGCAGGGGATGGCCTCCCGGTCGTAGAGACGCCGTTCGGACGGGTGCAACTCACCCATACGAGTTTGAACGACGGATCGGTCGAAGGCATGGTGTGCCTGGATCGTCCGGTCTTTTCGGTGCAATATCATCCCGAAGCGTCGCCCGGTCCTCATGACTCCGCCTATCTGTTCGAACAATTTGCCGCAATGATGGAGACACACCATGGTTAGTCCTAGGCAGCTTTCGACCGGTCTTGCCGTACTCGCGCTGGCGCTGATGCAGGCAGCCTGCGTGACGATCAACCTGCCGCCGGGGCCCGGCGCCCTTGAAGAACACAAGGTCAGCGGAACGGGAAAAGACAAGGTCCTCTTGATGGATGTGTCGGGGGTGATCAGCTCCGAAAACAAAGACGGGTTTTATTCCGCGCCGGGCATGCTGGCGACCGTGAAGGAGGAACTTGAGAAGGCAGCGAAGGATGAGCGCATCAAGGCGGTGGTTCTCCGGATCAACAGTCCGGGCGGCACGGTGACGGCCTCCGATATCATCTATCACGAATTGAAACACTTCAAAACCAGTCGGAAGATTCCGATTGTCGCCTCGATCATGGATGTGGGAGCCTCCGGCGGGTACTATATCGCGGCGGCGACCGACACCGTCTTCGCTCATCCCTCGACCGTCACCGGCAGCATCGGCGTCATCATGTTGACCGTCAATGCCAGAGGGCTGCTCGAAAAGGTAGGGTTAGAGACGAACGCCGTCACCTCCGGACCGCGCAAGGATATGGGCTCACCGTTCCGGGCGATGCTCCCGGAGGAGCGCGCAATTTTCCAGGGCGTCATCGACGGCTTTTACCAGCGATTCCTCCAGGTCGTCCAAGATGGTCGCCCGAATCTGAACGCCGAGACGATCAAGAGACTGGCTGACGGCCGGATCTATTCGGGCGAACAGGCCAAAGCCGCCGGCCTGGTCGACGAAGTCGGCTACCTGGACGACGCGATCGAGCTGGTGAAAAAGAAGGCCGGCCTGACCGAAGCCCGAGTCGTGACCTACCGCCGACCGGGGGAATACCAGAACAATGTGTACTCGAGATTGGTCGCGCCGGCACCAAGCCTGGCAAACCTGGCGAATCTCGACCTGTTGTCGGTGGTGAGAGGCGGGTCTCCGCAATTCATGTATCTCTGGATGCCCTGAGGCGGTGAGTTGCATCCCGCGCCCGGTGTTGATTGAATGGAAGGGACGTGATGGAACCGTCGGACCGACATTCGATCGAGACCGTCTTGAACACCCCGATGGGGCGCCGGGGGCTGTTGGCGTTGGGCGCGCGCGCCGCCTCTCTCCTCTCGACCGCGGCACTGGTAGGCGGGGCGACCGGATTGATGCAATCGCTCGCCGGCTGCCAGCGGGCGCCCGGAACCGCACGGGAGCAGTTCATCTACATTTCGGAAGAAAAAGAAATGGCGATGGGCCTTTCGGCGTTTCGAGAAGTGCTCCGGCAAGCCCCCTTGAGCGAAAACCCGGAGCTCACCGAAATGGTGCACCGGGTGGGCAACCGTATCGCGAAGGCCGCGAATAAGCCCGAGTATCAGTGGGAATTCGCCGTCATTCAGGACGACCGCACGATCAACGCATTCGCTCTCCCCGGAGGCAAGGTCGCGGTCTTCACCGGCATCTTAAAAGTCACGAAAACGGAAGACGGGCTCGCGACCGTCATGGGGCATGAAGTCGCGCATGCCTTGCAGCGCCACGGAGCGGAGCGGATGAGTCGAAGCGTACTGGAACAAATCGGCCAACTGGCGGCCTTGGGCGCCGGTGCGGCCGCGGGTCGCCCGGATGCGGCCATGGCGGCCATGACCGTCTACGGCGTCGGCGTGTCCCTGCCCTTCAACCGCCGGCAGGAATCGGAAGCCGATTTGATCGGCCTGCGCTTGATGGCCGAGGCCGGCTACGACCCGCGCGAGGCCGTCGCCTTCTGGGAACGGATGAGCGGCTGTCCGCGCGCCATGATCAACAAATTGTGTTTTCGCTCCCAGCAGGCGATCCCGGAATTTCTCTCGACACACCCGTCGGATGTCACCCGCATCAACCAGATCGAAGCCTGGATCCCCGACGCCATGAAACACTATCATCCCGCTGGAAAGGCCCCGGCAATCCCGCTCGGCCCGATCCAACCCTACCGGCCTCCGGTGGGACCCATGCCCGAGGCACCGCTGCCGACCGGCTAACTTCTTGATTCGAGGTCAATTGTGCCACGACGGACAGACATACGCTCCATACTCTTGATCGGCTCAGGCCCCATCGTGATCGGGCAGGCCTGTGAATTCGACTATTCCGGTACGCAGGCCTGCAAGGCGCTCAAAGAAGAGGGCTACCGCGTCATCCTGATCAACAGCAATCCGGCTACGATCATGACCGACCCGGATTTTGCCGACCGGACCTACATTGAACCGATTACCCTGGACGCGGTGGAAAAGGTCATTGAGTGCGAACGTCCCGACGCACTCCTGCCGACCATGGGCGGACAAACCGCGTTGAACACGGCGATCGGATTGGCCAAACGGGGCGTGTTGGAAAAGTTCGGAGTGAAGCTCATCGGTGCGTCGATCGGCGCGATTCATAAGGCCGAAGACCGCGATGCGTTCAGGAAGGCCATGTGGAAAATCGGCCTGCGCGTGCCGGACAGCGGAGTCGCGACCTCGCTCGCCGAAGCCGAACGCGAGCTGGAGCGGATTCGTTTCCCGGCGATTGTGCGACCTTCATTCACCATGGGGGGTACGGGCGGAAACATCGCCTACAATATCGAGGAATTCCGCACACAGGTGGAATGGGGTCTGTCCATGAGCCCGGTCCGCCAGGTCCTCATCGAACAGTCCGTCATCGGCTGGAAAGAGTTCGAGCTCGAGGTGATGCGCGACTTGAAAGACAATGTGGTCATCATCTGTTCGATCGAAAACCTGGATCCGATGGGCGTGCATACCGGTGACAGCATCACCGTGGCGCCGGCCCTGACCCTGACCGACAAAGAATATCAACTGATGCGCGACGCGGCGGTGCGCATTATCCGTGAGATCGGCGTCGATACCGGCGGATCGAACATTCAGTTCGGAATGAACCCCGCCAACGGGGAGATGGTCGTCATTGAAATGAACCCGCGCGTCTCCCGAAGTTCGGCCCTGGCGTCAAAAGCGACGGGCTTTCCCATCGCGAAAATTGCGGCCAAGTTGGCCGTCGGATATACGCTGGACGAGATCACCAACGACATTACGGGGGTCACGAAAGCCTCCTTCGAACCGACGATCGATTACGTCGTCGTGAAAATTCCTCGCTTCGCGTTTCAGAAATTTCCCGGCGCCGATCCGACCCTGACCACCCAAATGAAGTCGGTCGGCGAAGTCATGGCGATCGGCCGGACGTTCAAGGAGTCGCTGCAGAAGGCGATCCGGTCGATGGAAATCGATCAATTTGGTTTCAGCTCGAAGATGGGGCTGGACCTCGGCGTGCCTCCGTCGCTCGATCGGGAAGAAGCGGCGGAACAGGTCCGCAAGGCCGTGCGCACACCGCTCCCGGATCGGCTGTGGCGACTCGCCGACGGTATGCGGCTGGGCATGTCCAATCAGGAGTTGTTCGCCCTGACAAAAATCGATCCCTGGTTCCTCGATCAGATTCGCGAGATCATCGAGTTTGAGCCGAAGCTCGTCGCGGAACGGGCACACCTCGGTGTGGACGGCCTGAGGCCGAAACTCCTGCTGGAAGCCAAACGATTGGGGTTTGCCGACGAGCGATTGGCACAACTCCTCGGCGTGTCGCAAGGGACCGTCCGAGGCTGGCGGTCGGCGCTGGCCCAGGGGACCGCTCCTTGCGGCGTCACGTACAAACGCGTCGATACCTGCGCGGCGGAGTTCGAGGCGCATACGCCATACCTCTACTCGACCTATGAACAGGAGTGCGAGGCGCGGCCCACAGACAACAAGAAAGTCGTCATCCTGGGCGGTGGGCCGAACCGAATCGGACAGGGCATCGAATTCGACTACTGTTGCGTGCATGCCGCCATGGCGTTGCGCGAGGAACAGATCGAAACCATCATGGTCAACTGTAACCCTGAAACGGTCAGTACCGACTATGACACCTCCGACCGGCTCTACTTCGAGCCGCTCACGGAGGAGGATGTGCTGAACATCGTGGAGCGCGAGCAACCCATGGGGGTGGTGCTGCAATTCGGCGGACAGACGCCGTTGAAGCTTGCCTTGTCATTGTCACGCGCCGGGGTGAACATTCTCGGTACCAGTCCGGATGCCATCGATCGCGCGGAAGACCGCGCCCGTTTCCGCGAGTTACTCGACAAGCTCGGCTTGCGCCAGGCGGAAAGCGGTATGGCCCATTCCGTCGATGAAGCGTTGACGATTGCCGCCGCCATTACCTATCCGGTGATGGTGCGACCCTCCTACGTCCTGGGCGGACGATCGATGCAGATCGTCTACGACGAAGCCGGCTTGCTGCATTATATGAATACGGCCGTCAGGGCCTCAGCGCAACATCCGGTCTTGATCGATAAGTATTTACGCGATGCCATCGAAATCGATGCCGACGCGATTTCCGACGGCACCACCGTGGTCGTGGCGGGCATCATGGAACATATCGAGGAGGCGGGGGTGCACTCAGGCGACTCGGCCTGTTCCCTGCCTCCCTATACGCTGGACTCCGCCACGATCGAGGAAATCCGCCGGCAGATGACCGCGCTGGCCCTGGAGCTGGGCGTCATCGGACTCATGAACGCGCAGTTCGCCGTGAAAGATCGGATCATCTATGTCCTGGAGGTCAATCCACGGGGCTCGCGCACCGTACCCTTCGTCAGTAAAGCCATCGGCGTTCCCCTGGCGAAACTGGCCATGAAAGTGATGGTGGGAAAGTCGCTCCGGCAATTGAATTTTACGACCGCGCCCCAACCGACTCATCTGTCGGTCAAAGAAGCCGTGTTCCCGTTCACAAAGTTTGCCGGAGTCGACGTGCTCCTCGGTCCGGAGATGAAATCCACCGGGGAAGTCATGGGCATCGACAGCGATTTCGGCTGGGCCTTCGTGAAGTCTCAAGCCGGCGCCGGCGCCATCCTGCCTACATCGGGCACCGCGTTTCTGAGCGTAAAAAGCGAGGACCGCGCAGGAGCCTGCGATGTCGCCCAACGCCTGGTCGCGTTGGGGTTCCGGATCATGGCCACCTCCGGAACCGCCGCCTACCTGACCGAGCAGGGCATGCAGGTGAACATCGTCAACAAAGTGCAGGAGGGACGGCCCCACATCGTCGACCATATCAAGAACGGCGAAGTCGCGCTGGTGGTCAACACCGTGCGGACGGCATCCGCGCAAACCGACTCCCTCTCCATCCGGCGTGAGGCCCTGCACAAGGGCGTGCCGTACTACACCACGATGCGGGGCGCGCTGGCTGCCGTGATGGGGATTGAAGCGTTGCTCAAAAAGGGACTTGCCATTCGAGCCTTGCAGGAGTATCACCGGGTGCACTGAAGGGAGCGCGAGCACGCGCGTACGCGTCAACAGGTACCGGGAAGGCCTCCGGCTGAATGAGGTCCCGCCTGGACACGAGTCGGTACACCGACTCGCAGTCCAGGGCACCGGTTTTAATGGTCATCGGGGGGACGATATGCCGACACCGATCACGAGAAAAGGGTATGAAGCGCTGAAGGCCGAACTGGACCGGCTGCACAAGGTGGAGCGACCGCGGGTGATTGAGGCCATCGCGGAAGCCCGCGCGCACGGCGACTTGAGCGAAAACGCCGAATACGATGCAGCAAAGGAGCGCCAGGGATTCATCGAGGCACGCTTGGCGGAGTTGAAGGGAAAGCTCGCCGACTGCCGGATCATCGACATCGCCGGCCGTACCAGTGAGACCGTGGTGTTCGGCGCCACCGTGGTGCTGATCGAACAGGAAGCGCAGGCCAAGAAACAATATACGCTCGTGGGTCAGGATGAGGCGGACCTTAAGTTTTCCCGTATTTCGGTACAGTCGCCGGTCGGCCGGGCCCTCATCGGCAAGCGGGTCGGGGACGTCGTGGAAGTGACGACTCCGGCCAAAATCGTCGAATACGAAGTCATGGAAATTCGATTCGAGGAATTCTAGCAATGCTCCCGCTTGTCAACGCACCAGCCCCCATGACTCCGGGGGAGCGGAGCACCGCATGGCCGGTCTTAACCCCGCCATGCCGGTAACCATTCCCCTCATCACCTTGCTGACGGATTTCGGCGACCGCGACTACTTCGTGGCCAGCCTGAAGGGCGTGATCCTCAACATCAACCCCCAGGCGCAGATTGTGGATCTGACGCATCACGTCACGCCGCACGACGTCGCAGACGCCGCGTACCTGCTGAAATCCTGTTACCGCTACTTCCCGGAAGGCAC
This sequence comes from Nitrospira defluvii, assembly GCA_011525625.1. Lineage (GTDB taxonomy): Bacteria > Nitrospirota > Nitrospiria > Nitrospirales > Nitrospiraceae > Nitrospira_A. Next base: position 66,569 of record WYAX01000023.1, on the reverse strand, counting down.
GATCCATGTGGCGGTAGTCGACCCTGGTGTCGGCACGACCAGGCGGCCGCTTCTCGTGTCCTCGTCGCGGTATCATTTTCTCGGGCCGGACAACGGGATCCTGACCTATGTCTGTGAGGAGGAACACGGCGTCGAGGTGCGGCACATCGAAAACCGGCAATACCGCTTGGACTCAGACGGCGCCACGTTTGATGGTCGTGACCTCTTCGCACCCGCGGCCGCCTGGCTGACCAAGGGGCAACCGCTCGGCTCGTTCGGCAGACTGGTCCCGAACTACGAACGCCTGCCGCTGGGCGATCCAGGCTGGGAGCAACATGTACTGGCAGGGGAGATCACGTACATCGATCGGTTCGGCAACCTGATTTCCAACCTCACCTCCTACCACATTCGTGAAGTGCGCGGGGTGTCGAAACGGTCCGAGCCGCTGATACGGCTGGGCGGAGTTACCATCGACGGACTTGTCCGAAGCTACGCGGAGGGGTCCACCGACACCCCCCACGCTCTTATCAACAGCAACGGGTATCTGGAAGTCTTCCTCAAGGAAGGTCGGGCATCCGACCGGTTACACCTGTCGCGCGGCGCACGAATCGAACTAGGTTAACCTCACGGCTTCACCTTTCTCACACTGCTCTCAATGCTCGCTTCCTGTCGTCTCTCCTCGATTGACAGGCCAAACGTGCCTTTGTTGTAATGAGCTCCACGACAATTCTCCCCTCTGCTCACACGAAGTCGACGGGGAAACGCCGATGATGCCGGCAGGGTGAAAGGTCCGGGTGTTGACGTAGACGCCCGCTACGCAAACGCCGATCGAACCGGGTCTGGCTCATATCATTCAGAGGTTTCCTCTAGGAAGATGTTTTGGGCTGGAACCCAGGCGGTCGGTCGGGGTCAGAGGCGCTGTGTGGACAAAAGACCGACCGACAGAGAAGCGACGTACACGGAGTGTCATGACACGATCCTTGCGCTATTTGCTGTTCCTCCTGGTGGGGTTCGCTCTCACGTCTTGCACCCAACCGGACGCGCCCGCGCCTTCGGTCAAACCGCCTGAACCTCCCGCGACAACCGCTCGCCAACGTGATCTCCAAACCCTGCTGGTCGACGCCTCGTCCTCGCTTCCGGCCTTGACGTTGCCGGCTCGCGTTACCTATGCCGAGGACGGCTACTCGAAAATCTCCTCCCCCCTTCAGGGACCCGTGCTGGAGGTGCGGGGCAAACTCGGCCAGGCTGTCAAAGCCGGCGAGGTCTTGATGGTCATCGACGCCGCCGACATCGCCCGGGCCTATGCCGCGTATGTGGAAGCAATTTCAGAGCTGGGGTTAGCCGAGCGAAACTATGAATTAACGAAAGATCTCTACGACGCCCAAGCGATGCCCCGCAAAGATCTCGAACACGCGGAGAACGATCAGAATCGCGAACGGGCCGAATTCAAACAGGCCAAGGAGCGGCTGCTCTCGCTGCGCGTGCCGGCCGCCGAACTCAGCAAACCCCTGGCACAACAGCAAATCACCTCGCGTTTCGAGCTGCGCAGTCCGCTGACCGGCACCGTCGTGGAGCGCGCCGTGACGCCGGGACAGATCGTCGGGGCGGGGACGGATACCCCACTGTTTACCGTCGCGAATCTGGATCGGTTGCAGGTGGTGGCGGATGTCTACGAGCATGACCTGTCGGGGATCCGGGTCGGTGCGGTGGCCATGATGACGGTTGAGGCCTATCCCGGCATCGAGTTTCCCGCAAAGATTGCCGTCATCGGGGATGTCGTAGACCCGGCGACCAGAACGATCAAAATCCGTGCGACCGTCTCGAACAAGGATCGACGATTGAAACCGGAGATGTTCGCTCGATTGACCATCGCGGGCCATACCATGCGCCCCAAGATCGTCATTCCCACACAGGCGGTGTTCGAACGCTCCGGGAAGCAGTGGATCGTGGTGCAGAATGAGAACGGCCGCTTGGAAGATCGCGCGATCATCATCGACAGCATCGCCGACAACCAGGTGACGATTCGCGAGGGCGTCACCACGGGAGAGCGAATTCTGCTCAGCCCGTCGTCCCTGAACCGGGTTGCAGAAAGTGATGCGGCAACGGACGGTGCCTAGCGACGTGAGGGATGTGTCCGGCTACAACGCCGCAACGAGAATTCTGACCAATCCTGAGAGGTCCTCGGTATCGACGCCGACCACTGTCCGGTTGGTCGTATTGCTATAAGAGGCTTCCAGCGACAACGTGGTGGGATGACCGTAAATCGGATTCAGGTTGAACGCACACATTCCCCGCCCCACGATACTTTCCGTCCCAATCAGGCCATCCGTCGACTTGGTGCTGGTGTATCCGCCCGCCGCGCTGACCAGCAACCGCTGACTCTGCTTATAGAGCAGCGAGACCGACGCCGTCGGGGTCTGAATCTTCGCGCCCGACCAACGTTGCGTTTCCATTCGATAACTGAAGGTGGGTGCCAGAGTCAGCGTGTTGAGGGGCTGATACGTCGCAACGAGCGTCTGGGCGAAGGTCGTCGACTCCGCGCCCCCCCGCATGTCGTCGCTGGTCAAAATATAACTCGACGACAGCCGAGCGTTCCAGGTCAGACCCGTATAGGCGATGGCGGCTTCCATGCTATTGCTCCGACTCCGCTGCCGCTCCATGCTGGCCGGCGTGAAACTGCTGGCCATGGCGCTCCGTGCATAGGTCACACTCAATTCCGGCCAGGCCGGCTTCACCAAGGCAATCCCGATCCGGTTGACCTGCTGTTCAATTCGCGGACGATTCGGGTCGAGATCCACGTTATTCCAGCTTTGGCCTGAGGAACTTCGCAGTTTGGCGATGCCCAATCCCCATTCGGCCCACATTTCGCGGACCGTTTGATCCGGGGAATTGAAAAAGGCCTTCCCAGCGGAGCGATACGAGATCCCGTACCGCATCGGACCATTATTGCCGGCCAATGCCATCCGTACCATACGCGTGGCTCCGTCCTCGCGTCGATCGATACGGGAGGACATACCGGCGTCATTGGTTGCGTTATTCGCCACTTCACCTTCCGCGATCAGCTGTCCCTTCATCCACGTTGAACTGGCGCCGATTCCCTTCGTCTGCGGCCGTTCGGAGTCCGGAACCAGATCTTTCAACCGGGTTGAGGTCGTTTGTGGCGCGAAGGACGTCGCCTGGAAGGACGTGTGCAGCACCGGCGAGGCGATGGAAAAGGGAATCGCTCCGGTACCGGATTCTCCCGCAGTGTCACTGAATTGAATACGCTGGAGCAGCAGTTCCGATTGTTGACCGTCTTCTGCGAGTACCGTCAATGGGAGGGTCAGACACAGCAGGAACGCCCCGATTACCCGACCGGATATCATGAGAAACAGCTCGACGAAGCCATGGCGTCACACAGCATGAACTCAAGTGTAGCACTCGATATTCAGCATCCCGCCCGGCTTCGACGGTGTACAAAACGTGTCGGTAGGCTGTTCGATCGTGAACAAGACACGACGAGGGGCGACAAACGGGAATCAGCGGGAATGACAAGTAGTTCTACGAGAACGGGGTGAGAGGCTCAGTCGCCTCACGAATGGCACTGTGCAAAATTGCCACCATCTTCGTAAGCTCGTGAGGCTTGATCGAGAGGGGAGGGACGAGGGCAATGACGTTCCCGAGCGGCCTCAGTAACAGACCACGGAGCCGGCATGCCTGCGCCACTCGATGCCCGATACGACGCTCCAATGGAAAGGGAACTTTGCTCTGACGATCCTGCACCAGTTCAATGCCGACCATGAAACCGCACTGACGGATGTCGCCCACGTGCCTCAAGTCGGCCAACGGACGGAGGAGACGGCCGAGCAAACGCGACTTTTTCCGCACCTGCGCGAGCGTCCCTTCACGTGCGAAAATCTCAAGATTAGCGAGGGCCACGGCGCAGCCCAGCGGATTGCCCGTATAGCTGTGCCCATGAAAAAAGGTCTTCCACTCGTCATACCGTCCCAGGAAGGCGCGATAGATCGCTTCCGTCGTCAGTGTCGCGGCCAACGGCATATACCCGCCGGTCAACCCCTTACTGATCGCCATGAGATCCGGCGTCACCCCCTCATGCTGGCAGGCGAACATCGTTCCGGTCCGTCCGAATCCGGTCGCGACTTCATCCACGATCAACAGTACGTGATATCTGGTACAGAGCTCACGTACGCGTGCCAGATATCCGGGCGGAGCCACCATCATTCCGGCTGCCGCCTGCACCAACGGTTCAATGATCACACCCGCCAACTCGCGGTGCCGTGTCTTGAGCAACCGTTCGAGCGGATCGATACAGGCCATGTCACAAGCCGGATACGTCCGGCCCAGGGGGCAGCGATAACAGTAGGGCGGCTCCACCGGATGCGTGGGAAAGAGGAGCGGTTTGAATCGCGCATGGAACAACTCGATGTTGCCCACGCTGACCGAACCGATCGTGTCGCCGTGGTACGCCATTTTTAAATGGGCGAAGGACTGTTTCGGTCCGGCCGTGGGCCGGATCTGTTGCCAGTACTGCACTGCCATCTTAAGGGCCACTTCGACCGCCGTGGAGCCGTTGTCGGAATAAAACACTCGCTGCAGCCCTTTCGGAGCCAGACGGATGAGTGCTCGCGCCAGCCGAATGGCCGGCGGGTTCGTGAGGCCGAGAAAGGTGGAGTGTGCAATCTGTCTGAGCTGCCGCGTGAGCGCGCGATCGAGATGCGGATGCCGGTGCCCGTGGAGATTGACCCAGATCGAGGAGGTGCCGTCGAGATACTTTCGTCCCTCCGTATCGATGAGGTAGGAGCCCTTGCCCTTTTCAATGATCAGCGGGGTCTCGGCCTCCCACTCCTCCATCTGGGTGAAGGGGTGCCAGAGATACCTATGATCCCATTGGGCCAGCGGAGCAGGGGTGGATGATCGTGTCATGGGGTGATGGGACGTGATACAACGACAACGCGGCAGGAACGCGTCAGATGCGTGAAACGCCGCGCCGCGCGCGGATTATACCGGCGGGCGATTTCTTTGACAACCTTGGAGGCGGTCACTATAATGAGCCGATTTTGGGGAACATGAGCCAAGATTTGCAAAGTCTCATCCGAAATTTCTCGATCATCGCCCATATCGATCACGGTAAATCGACCCTCGCCGACCGGCTCCTCGACGCAACTGGCGCAGTGACTGCCCGGGAGGCGAAGGAGCAGATCCTCGACGCGATGGACCTGGAGCGTGAGCGTGGTATCACGATCAAAGCTCACGCCGTGGCCATCCGCTACAAGGCGCTCGACGGGAAGACCTATTTACTGCATCTGATCGATACGCCCGGACACGTCGATTTCACGTACGAAGTGTCGCGTAGTCTCGCGGCCTGCGAAGGATCGCTCCTGCTGGTGGACGCCACGCAGGGCGTGCAGGCGCAAACGATCGCCAACGTGAACCTGGCGATGGGCAGCCATCACACCATCATCCCGGTCATCAATAAGATCGACCTCGCCAGCGCCGATGTGGAGGGGACGAAGCAGCAGATCTCCGACGTGTTGGCCCTGGACGCGAGCGATGCCATGCTGGTCAGCGCCAAGGAGGGACTCGGCGTACCGGAGGTCCTCGAAGCGATCGTGAAGCGGATTCCGCCTCCGTCCGGCGACCCCACGCGTCCGCTCAAGGCGCTCATTTTTGATTCCTGGTTCGACAACTATCAGGGTGTGATCGTCCTGACCCGCATCATCGACGGCGCCGTACGCCCTGGCATGAAAATCAAAGTCATGTCGAACGATCGACAGTTCGAGGTGACGGAAGTCGGGCAGTTCACCCCGAAACGAACCAAGGGGACCCAACTGCTGACCGGTGAGGTCGGCTACCTCTGCGCCAATATGAAAGAAGTGGCCGACGTGAAGATCGGCGACACGATCACCGATGCCGCGCGGCCGACCGATCAACCGTTTCCCGGTTACAAGGAAGTGAAGCCGCTGGTCTTTTGTGGTCTGTATTCTACGGATACCGCCCGTTACGAAGATCTCCGCGATGCCTTGCTCAAGTTGCGGCTGAACGATTCCTCGTTCATTTACGAGCCGGAAACCTCGTTGGCGCTCGGGTTCGGATTCCGCTGCGGGTTCCTTGGGCTGCTCCACATGGAGATCATTCAAGAGCGCCTGGAACGCGAGTACGGATTGACGCTCATTACCACTGCGCCGACCGTCATCTACCGGATCCTCACCACCGGCGGCGACGTGCTGGAGCTGAACAACCCGGCTGATCTGCCGGAGCCCAGTTCCATCGAGTCGTTTGAAGAACCCTTCATTCTGGCCACGCTGATCGCGCCGGAACGGTATCTCGGCGCCTTGTTGCAACTCTGTCAGGAACGGCGCGGCATCCAGCGGAGCATCCACTATCTAGACCCGACCCGCGTGGTCGTCGCCTATGAACTGCCGCTCAATGAAGTCATCCTGGATTTTTACGACAAGCTCAAATCCAAGACCCAGGGCTATGCCTCGCTCGACTACGAACTGCTCGGCTACCGAGAGTCCGACCTTGTGCGACTGGACATTCTCCTCAATGGGGAGCCCGTCGATGCCCTGTCGTTCATCACCCATAAGGAACGGGCGTATCAGCGCGGTCGCCAGGTCGCCGAAAAAATGAAAGAGCTCATTCCCAAACAGATGTTCGAAATCGCCATTCAAGCGGCCATCGGCAACAAGATCATCGCCCGCGAAACCATCGGGGCCATCAAGAAAAATGTCACCGCTAAATGTTACGGCGGCGACATTTCCCGCAAGCGCAAACTGTGGGAGAAGCAGAAGGAAGGCAAAAAACGCATGAAGGCGGTCGGCCGCGTAGAAGTACCGCAAGAGGCGTTTCTCGCGATCCTCAGGGTGGGCGAGGAATGAGCATCGACCCTAACCCACGTCCTGACGAAGTCCCTCCCTCAACAAACCCGGGACCTCCCCCCTCGCAGTCGGACCAGGCGACCCGGGAGCCCCGCGCCTCGGCTGCTGATCAACCGACACACAAATCGATCCTGCGAGAGTATGCGGAGGCGATCATCATTGCGATGCTGCTCGCCTTCGCGATCCGCGTGTTCGTGGTGCAGGCCTTTAAGATTCCGTCCGGCTCGATGATTCCCACGCTCCTGGTCGGAGATCATATTCTGGTCAGCAAGCTGTCGTATGGATTGCAATGGCCGAAGGACTGCAAGTTTCAACCGGGCTTTCCACCCGTCACCTGCTATTCCTCGCACACGGTCATTCCGTTCGGATCGATTCAGCGCGGCGACATCATCGTGTTTCGTTTTCCGGAAGATGAAGACAAGGACTTCATCAAACGCGTGATCGGATTACCCGGCGATACCATTCAGGTACGGAACAAAGTCGTGCACATCAATGGAACGCCGTTCGACGATCATACCTTTACGCAACACACCGACCCTCCCATCCATGACGGGCACATCAGCCCACGCGACAACTTTGGGCCCGTCACCGTACCGGAGGATGCGTATTTCGTCATGGGAGACAACCGGGATCACAGTCTCGACAGTCGGTTCTGGGGGTATGTCCGCACGGAGAAGGTGCGCGGCAAAGCATTTCGCATTTACTGGTCGTGGAGCGGCCAAGGATCGTGGACGGAATGGGTACGATGGGGAAGGTTAGGAAAAGCCATCCAGTAGGGCGGCCCGGGCCACCCGGAGCGTCGCATGGGGAGGGGAGCGAGGATCCGACAGTGGGTCAGGCTGCGCTCACCACATACATCCAGCGCTTTCCACAGGCCAGTGTACTGGTCATCGGGGACTTGATCCTGGATCATTATGTGTGGGGCAGGGTCAGCCGGATTTCTCCGGAAGCCCCTGTGCCCGTCGTGCACGTCGAGTCGGAATCTCTGAAGCTCGGTGGTGCGGCCAATGTCTTCAACAACATCCTCGCGCTCGGCGGCCAAGCGGATATTTGCGGCGTCATCGGCGCGGACGAGAGCGGGCGACTGCTGTTGAAGGAATTGGGCGGGCGCCGCCAAGGGCGAGGCGGGGTCATTATCGATCAGAGCCGGCCGACCACAAGAAAGTCCCGCGTCGTCGCTCATAACCAGCAGATCGTCCGCTACGACGTGGAGCGTCGCAACGAACTCTCCAGCCTGTTGCAACGTCGTATGCTTCGGTACGTGGAATCGCGATTGAAAGAGCTCTCCTGCCTGGTCGTCTCAGACTATGCGAAGGGTGTCGTGACGGCCTCGCTGATGACGGAGTTGACTCGCCTGGCCGGACAGCGCAAGATCCCCATCATCGTCGATCCTAAGGTGGAGCATTTCAGCTATTACAAAGGTGTGACCGTCGTCACCCCCAATCATCTCGAGGCGACCCAGGCCGCCGGCGTGCAAGGGGAGGATGACAAGACGATCAACAAAGCCGGAATGATCCTTCGTCAGCGATTGGGATGCCAGACCGTTCTCGTGACCAGAGGGGAACGGGGCATGAGTGTGTACCAGAGTCACGGCGACCACTGGCACATTCCCACGCGTGCCCGTCAGGTCTACGACGTCACGGGGGCGGGCGACACGGTCGTCGGGACGTTGGCCTTGGCCCTTTCGACCGGCGCCAGCATGCGGGAAGCCGCCATGCTCGCGAATCAAGCCGCTGGGGTGGTCGTGGGCATGGTCGGCACCGCCACCGTCACCGCAGCCCAGCTGACGGATGCCCTGGGGCAGAGCTGACGTGAAACGTTCGGTCACGGTCGTGATTCCAGCCCGCTACGGATCGTCGCGGTTTCCCGGCAAGCCGCTGGTGAACCTGATGGGCAAGCCAATGATCCAACATGTCTACGAACAGGCCACGGCGTGCCGCGTGGTGGACGAGGTGCTGGTCGCCACGGATGACGAACGTATCAAGACAGCTGTCGAGCGATTCGGGGGGAAGGTGGTCATCATGACGGAGCCCTATCGCACCGGCACGGATCGCGTGGCTGCCGTCGCGCAGGCCAGAGGCGGTGACTGTTACGTTGACCTCCAAGGAGATGAAATTCTTCTCCATCCCGACCTGGTGACGGACCTGGTCGAACCGTTTCTGGCCAGCGACGCGCCGATGGGGACCTTGAAACGACAAATCGAGTCCGACCAGGACCTTCACAATCCTGGCGTCGTCAAGGTGACGACGGACCGCGACGGGTATGCCCTGTATTTTTCACGCGCCCCGATTCCGCTCGTGCGCGACGACCCGAAACGGGCCGCCGTGCCGGGCTTACATTTCATTCACCTGGGCCTGTACATCTACACGCGCGAAACGTTGAGCCGGCTGACCGCTTTGCCGACGGGAACGTTGGAAGAAGCGGAAAAGCTCGAACAGTTGCGCGCACTGGAAAACGGCATTCGGATTCGCGTGTGGGAAACCGCCCATCAGTCGGTCCGCATCGATAGCCCCGACGACGTGCCCGGCGCGCTGGAACAACTGCGCGGCGGCACGACCGGCCTCGGGATCACTCAAGCATGACCTTACGCCGCATTCACACACAGAAGGTGCCACGATGAGCAAGCTGATCTTTGTGACCGGAGGAGTCGTCTCGTCGCTCGGAAAGGGGCTGGCTTCCGCATCCATCGGCAACCTGCTGGAAAGTCGGGGATTGAAGATCACGTTCTTGAAGCTCGACCCCTACATCAACGTCGATCCCGGCACCATGAACCCCTACCAGCACGGCGAAGTCTACGTCACGGAAGACGGGGCCGAGACCGATCTGGATCTGGGACACTACGAACGCTATACCTCGTTGACCCTGACCCGCGAAAACAACTACACGACCGGGCGCATCTACCATTCCGTCATTTCGAAGGAGCGGCGCGGCGATTACCTCGGCGGAACCGTACAGGTCGTGCCGCATGTCACCGACGAGATCAAGCAGTGCATCATGCGGATCTCACAGGGCATGGACGTCACGATCGTCGAAATCGGCGGGACGGTGGGCGACATTGAAAGTCTGCCGTTTCTGGAAGCTATTCGTCAGATCCCGTATGACGTCGGACGCGACAACGTCCTCTACGTGCATCTCACGCTGGTGCCCTATATCGGAGCCGCCGGCGAGCTCAAGACGAAGCCGACCCAGCATTCGGTGAATAAGCTACGCGAAATCGGTATTCAGCCGAACATTCTGTTGTGCCGGACCGACCGGTATCTCCCGCCGGAACTCAAGGCGAAGATCGCTATGTTCTGCAACGTGGAGAAGGATGCGGTGATCACCGCGAAGGATGTCGAGACCATCTACGAAGTCCCCATCGTCTTCCGCAAGGAAGGCCTCGATGAACTGATCGTGCGCCAGCTCAAACTGGAGACGGGTCCGCCCAACCTGCGCGAGTGGGATGCGATGGTGCAGAAGATCAAGCATCCCAAACACGAAGTGTCCATCGCACTCGTCGGCAAATATGCCGGGCTGAAGGAATGTTACAAGAGCCTGGCGGAAGCCCTGGTGCATGGAGGAATCGACCACGAAACCCGAGTCAACGTCACCTGGATCGAATCCGAAGATGTGGAACGTCAGGGGACGGAACGGATCCTGCGCGAGGCCGACGGCATTCTCATCCCTGGCGGGTTTGGCGCGCGCGGCATCGAAGGCAAGATCATCACGATTCAGTATGCGCGAGAGCATCAGATTCCGTTCCTCGGGCTCTGTCTGGGCATGCAATGCGCCACAATCGAATTCGCGCGGAACGTCGCCGGTCTGGCTGGCGCCAACAGCGCTGAGTTCGATGCACAGTCGCCACATCCGGTCATTCATCTGATGTCCGACCAGCAATCCGTCAATGAGAAGGGCGGCACGATGCGACTCGGGGCCTATGCCTGCAAGTTGGGTGAGGGCACCTTGGCGCAAAAAATGTACGGCGTCAGCGAGGTGCGGGAACGACACCGGCATCGATACGAATTTAATAATGCCTATCGTGAACAACTGACGGCCAAGGGTTTGGTGCTCAGCGGCTTGTCGCCGGACGGGCGCCTGGTAGAAATCGTCGAACTGCCGAACCATCCGTGGTTCCTGGCTACGCAGTTTCATCCCGAGTACAAATCACGGCCCCATCACCCGCACCCGTTGTTCGGCGGGTTTGTGGGGGCGGCGTTGCGCCGCAAGTGCGGCCACTGAACAGGAATGCTGAAACTGCCTTTCAACGGCGTTCTCGACTCGACACAATCCTCGACGTAGCTCCGCTACGCCTGCGGTTCTGTCTCGTCTGCGGCCTTGCTGAAAGACCAGTTTGAGCATCCCCTGACTTACACGACACTCATTGGAGACTATGGCGCACGAAGTGGATTTAGGACAGTTTAAGATCGGGGCAGGGCATCGGCCGTTTTTGATCGCGGGCCCTTGCGTGATTGAAAGCGAGCAGCTCGTCATGGACACGGCGGGACGCATCGCAGAGATCACCAAGGCGCTCGGCATGCCGTACGTGTTTAAATCGTCCTTCGATAAGGCCAATCGCACCTCCATCACCTCGTTCCGAGGGCCCGGTCTGGACAAGGGGTTGGCCGTCCTCGCCAAGGTCCAGCAACAGATCGGTGTCCCGGTGTTGACCGATGTCCACACGGAGGAGCAGGCCACCGAGGCGGGACGCGTGGTGGACATTCTGCAGATTCCGGCCTTCCTCTGTCGCCAGACCGATTTATTGCTCGCCGCCGCCAAAACCGGCAAGGTCGTGAACATCAAGAAAGGGCAGTTTCTTTCGCCCCCGGAAATGGGCAACGCCGTCAAGAAAGTCGAAGACGCCGGCAACCGCCGGATTGTGCTGACGGAACGGGGCTCGTCGTTCGGCTACAACAACCTGGTGGTCGACATGCGTTCGTTTCCCATCATGCGCCGCTTCGGATACCCCGTGGTCTTCGATGCCACGCACAGTGTGCAGCTGCCTGGCGGAGGCGGCACGAAATCCAGCGGCCAGCGTGAATTCGTCGAACCCTTAGCTTGCGCGGCGGCAGGAGCCGGCTGCGACGGGTTCTTCATGGAAGTCCACCCTGACCCCGACTCCGCCTTGTCCGATGGACCGAACATGGTTCCGCTCAACGCGCTTCACTCACTTCTCTCACGGGTACTACGTATATGCGACGCAGCCGCAACACCGCCAGGCCGATAAACTCCACGCGGACACCCCGCGCCTCTCGGCGCCCGTCTACCGACGCGAGCGTGCGGGAGGGGATTCGCGTATTGGACATCGAGGCCCGCGCCGTCCAGGACCTCAAAGCTCGTCTCGACGACCGATTCGCCCAAGCCGTCAATTTTCTGTTTGCCTGCCAGGGGAAAGTCGTCATATCAGGCATGGGTAAGTCCGGCCTCATCGGTCAGAAGATTGCGGCAACCTTGGCCAGCACCGGAACCCCGTCGTTCTTTTTGCATCCGGCCGAGGGCGTGCATGGCGATTTGGGCATGCTGGCACGACGGGACGTGCTGATCGCGATTTCAAACAGCGGGGAAACGCAAGAGGTGCTCCAACTGCTGCCCTTCGTGAAACGGTTGAATGTGCCTGTCGTGGGCATGACGGGCAAGACGACCTCGACGTTGGCGAAGAACAGCGATGTCACGCTGGACGTCTCGGTCGATGAGGAGGCCTGCCCGCTGGGCTTGGCCCCGACCGCCAGTACGACCGCGACCCTCGCCATGGGCGACGCCTTGGCTGTCGCGCTGCTGCAGAAGCGGGGATTCAAGCACGACGATTTTGCACAATTTCATCCTGGCGGCAGCCTGGGCCGCCGGTTGCTCGTCAAGGTGCGTGATCTCATGCATCGGGAAGCACATCTGCCTCGTGTGCGCGCCGATGTATCCGGCGCGGACACGATTCTGGAGATGACCTCGAAGAAACTCGGGCTGACGACCGTCGTCAATGCCAAGGGCGCCTTGTATGGGATCGTCACCGACGGCGACCTGCGTCGCTTTATCCAGGCAGGCGGGGACTTCAGCAAAGTCACGGCCCGCGACCTCGCGAGTCGCCATCCAAAAACCATCGGACCAGACGAATTAGCCACGACAGCCGTGGCCATGATGGAACAATATTCGATCACGGCCTTAGTGGTGATCGAAGCACCGAATCGACTGGCTGGTGTGATCCACTTGCATGACCTGCTCAAACACGGCATTGTGTAAGGAAGTCCTTACGCAGACGAAGCGGAAAGAATCATGGGAGACAGCTGGAAAGAAGCCGGGCTGGTCATGATGCGGTCGGCAGGGCAGGAAAGTAATATCAATCTGCCCAACGTACTGACGCTCGTCCGGATTCTGCTGATTCCGGTGTTCGTGATGCTCCTGCTCGACCCCACTCCGGATCGATCCCTTGCGGCCGCCATTGTCTTCGTCATCGCGGCAGTGACGGATTTACTGGACGGCTACGTTGCACGGAAAACCGGCCAGATTACGAAACTCGGCCGGCTGTTGGATCCCATTGCCGACAAGCTACTCGTCCTTTCCGCCTTGATCCTGCTGGTGCAAGTTGATCGGGTTACCGCGCTGGTGGCAATTCTGATCATCGCCCGGGAAGTCGCAGTCACCGGCCTTCGCGCGATAGCGGCGTCCGAAGGCATGATCATGTCGGCCGAAGTCACCGGTAAATACAAAATGGCCTTGCAGGTAGTCGCCATCGTCCTGCTGCTCCTTGAAGGCACCGTGGTGGAAATGATCGGCAACCTGCACTTGGCCGGCATCGTCACCTTGTATCTCTCCCTCATTCTGGGCTATGTGTCGGGCGCGCAATATGTCTGGAGTTTCTGGCGTCAGGTCGGGGCGAAGGGCCTGTAGTCACTCAGGCCGGCGGGCACCGACATTCGACGATCCGGTCAACCATTGATGGACAGTCCCTGGCTCATCGGTTTCCTCACCTTCTTCGGCTATCTTTTGGGATCCATTCCGTTCGGCGTCGTGGTGTCACGCCTGCTGGGCACGGTCGATCCACGATCGGCAGGCAGCAAGAATGTCGGATTTACCAACGTCCTGCGGGTGAGTGGGAAAAAAGCCGGCGTGCTGACACTCATCGGTGACATTGGGAAGGGATGGGCGGCAGGGTGGGCGGCGACATTCCTCCTGCATCAAGAGGCGGCGGTACTGGGCGTCGCGCTGGCCTCGATCATCGGTCACTTGCATTCCATGTTCCTCGGATTCAAGGGAGGCAAAGGCGTGGCGACTGCGTTAGGCGCGGCATTGGGCGTTGCGCCGTGGATCGGCCTGACTTTGATGGGCCTGTGGATCGGCGCGGTGGTTCTCTGGAGGTATTCCTCAGGAGGCGCACTGTTCGCCTTTGCCATGTTTCCGGTCGTGTCGCTGCTATTTCATCGCTCCTGGCTGTTTATCGGTTTTGCCTGTGTGGTGAGCCTGCTTATTTGGGCGAGACACAAGGACAATCTCGTTCGTCTCTGGAGCGGAACAGAATCGCGCATCGGACAGGCAAGTTGACATAATATATCTTATCAGACATCAAGACTATGCTGTCTTTTGAGCTGTTAGCTCGTATCCGCAAAGAACTCTTCCTGACCGGCAGCGCATTCTACGAGACGATTGTCGCCATTGCGGAACGCGTCAATCGCAAGGTTCATGTCCTCCGTCTACATGGCCAAGCCACAACGATCCTGCACCAGATTCACCTCATCCATCAGCAGATCGGCCGACGCATTACCGCGACACCCGTGCCTCCTGCCGGAGGGATCACGACGGACCGGGCCAACACTCTCGCGCCGCTGGAGCAAGTGTTGCGTGTTGGCTCCGAACGCATCAAAGGGCAACGCTCGGCCTTGCAACAGCTGGAGCGCCAGATCCGCGAGCTCAAAATTGAATTGGCCCACGAAGACCTGCTCACTATGCAGCGAGAGCTCGGCTTACGGGATGCCGCCATTGAGCGCGTGGTGGTGACACGCGGGGCTCCGGTCATCGGCCATCCGATCGGGGAGTTCGACCTCCCGCCCACAACCCATATCGCCGCTGTGTTTCGCGGCCCTTTTCTTCTCCCCCTCACCAACTCCCTGACCCTCAGACCGGACGATAGTGTCATCCTGGTCGGCCTGCGTCACGACCTGGCCCACTGGCTTCCCCGCTTCCAACGCCCGGCCGCCTCCAAGACCGCTTGATCCCTGACCTGCTTTCGCTCCCGCGTATCGATCTGATATTCTGACCCTGTAGTCAGACAACAGAGGGACTCCCCGGAGCTTGGCCGATCATGAAGACACCGACAGCGCGTTTCACCGTGATCATGCTTGGATGCGGCCTCGCCGGATGGCTACTAGGCATGCCCGTCTCGACCGTTACCGCCGGTGAAAGCGGGTCCGCGCCCCGCAAAACCTCACCCGGCTTGCGAATGCTGGAAGAACTTCAAACCGTGATCACAGACCTGGCCGAAGAAGCCAAACCATCCGTCGTGAGCATTTTCCCCATCCAGGCAACAGGACGCTCACGGGAGGCCGGCGAGCGCATGCCCAACTCCACCGGCTCCGGTTCCGGCGTGATTGTCGATGGGGTCGGCCATATCATCACCAACAACCATGTCGTCGGGGACGCCGCGGAAGTCGAAGTACGTCTCTCCGATAAAACCAAACTATTTGCCCAAGTCATCGGAAAAGACCCCGACACCGACCTGGCTGTACTGAAAGTCACGACCGATCACCCCCTCCCCGCCGCCCGCTTCGGAGATTCGTCCGGAGTGAAAGTGGGACAGTGGGTGTTGGCCGTCGGCAATCCGTTCGGGCTGGATCGCACAGTAACGCTCGGGGTCGTCAGCGGCATCGGACGGGAAAACATCAATTTATCGCGGTATGAAAATTTCATTCAGACAGATGCCTCCATCAATCCGGGCAACTCCGGCGGACCGTTGTTCGATCTGCGCGGCGACATCATCGGAATCAACACAGCCATCATTAATTTCGCTCAAGGGATCGGTTTCGCTATTCCGTCCAACATGGCCAAGCAAGTGATGAATCAACTCATCAACAAAGGCAAAGTGGTCCGCGCCTGGTTAGGGGTCGGTCTGCAGCCGCTGACTCTTGATCTGGCAAGCAAGTTCGGCGTGGATGAGAATGAGGGCGTCCTGGTCAACGAGGTCTTTGAACGGGATCCGGCAGCGCTCGCGGGCATCAGGCCCGGAGACGTCATTACGAAAGTCGATGGCGCGCTCGTCGATACACCGAACAAGCTGTCGCGGCTTGTTGCGGCACTCGACCCGGGATCCATGACCATCGTGGAGGTCGTACGGGACGGGAAACGGATGAACCTGACTGTCGCCTTGAGCGAACGCCGTGATGCCGTGGTTGCCGCATCGCTGCCTCAAAGCCGGAGCGACTTCAAGCTCGGAATCGACGTGCAGGATCTGACCGCAGGCCTGGCGGAAAAGTTCCGCCTCAATGAGAGTCGCGGCGTCCTGATCTCTAAGGTAGAATCGGGCAGCCTCGCCCAGGCCGAAGGCTTACGGGAGGGCGATCTGATCAAGGAAGTGAACCGCGTCGACACAGGCACCGTCGGAGAATTCACGGTCGCAGTGGCTAAGGTCAAACGCGGCGATACGATCCTTCTACGCGTATTGCGCGAAGGCCGGGCCTTTTACGTCGTCCTCAAGCCGGCTGACCACTAACGCAGGCGCCGGTCCTGTACCAACCAGCACCACGGGGCAAGGCCTAGCGAGCCACCACCCCGTGGCGTTCTGCCCGGTGCTCCTCAACAATCCTCCCGGCCAGCTCCCTCGGTACCTCCTCATACTGGGCGTATTCCATCACGTAGCTGCCCTGCCCGCCGGTCAATGAGTTCAACGCCGGCGCATAATTCAGCAGTTCAGCCTGGGGAACGAGAGCCTTCACGGTTTCCATATGGCCCTTGGCTTCGACCATGATGATCCGTCCCCGGCGGGCATTGAGATCTCCGAGCACGGCCCCGACAGAGTCGGCAGGAACTTCGACTTCGAGGGTCATCAGCGGTTCGAGCAGGATCGGATGGGCCGCTTCCAATGCCTTTTTCACACCCATCGACCCGGCGATTTTGAAGGCCATCTCCGACGAATCGACGACATGATAGGAACCGTCATACACCGTCACCCGCACATCCACAGTGGGAAACCCGGCCAGAGGCCCCTCGTGCAGCGCCTCGATCACTCCCTTCTCCACAGCCGGCACGAAATTGCGGGGAATGGCACCGCCGACGATTTTGTTTTCGAATTCGAACCCCTGCCCACGCGGCAATGGACCGACTTCCAACCAGCAATCTCCATACTGTCCATGCCCGCCGGTCTGCTTTTTGTATTTGCCTTGCGCCTGCGCGACGCTCCGGACCGTTTCACGATACGGAATTTTCGGCGCGTGCAGCGTGACCTCCGCCCCATATTTGCGATGTAGTTTTTCCAGCGCAATCTCGATGTGCCGTTGCCCCATGCCGCTGAGCACCATCTCCTTGGTTTCCAGATGACGAACGAATTCCAGGCTCGGATCCTCTTCGATGAGCTTATGTAACCCCAGACTCACCTTCTCGATATCGACCCGGGCTTTTGGCTCGATTGCGAACGACATCACCGGTCTGGCCGTCGGAATGCCGGGATACCGGATGGGTGCATGCTCATCACACAGCGTATCCCCCGTGAGGGTATCCTTCAATTTGCCGATGGCCACGATGTCTCCTGCCACGGCACGGGAGATCGGCGTGTATTTTTTCCCGAAAATGGTGAAGAGGTGGCCACCCCGCTCCCGCACCTGTTTGGTAGCGTTGTACAGACCGCTGTCCGCTTCCAAGGTACCCGAATACAGGCGGACATAGGACAATCGCCCGATGAAAGGATCGATGAGCGTCTTGAACACCAGAGCCGAGAACGGTGCCGTCGCCAGTGGGTCGCGCTGGATCGGAGCAGGGTCATTCGTCAGTCCCACCCCCTGCAATGGCACCGCTTGGGCGCGATCAACCGGTGACGGCAAGAGATGGACAAGCGCGCGCAGGAGCGAATGAATCCCCAGATTGTGTACGGCCGAACCGCCCAGTACCGGAACCAGCGTTCGACGGCGGACTCCCATCCGCAATCCCTGCACCAGCACTTCATCCGTCAATTCCCCGTCGGTCACATATCGATCGAGAAGCGCTTCGTCCTGTTCGGCCACAAGTTCGCTCGCGCGTCTCCTGGCCTCAGCCGCCTGATCTCGTTGCTCTGCAGGAACCGGCGCCTCCTCTGCCTGCGGCCCGTCCGAGCGAACGGCGACGAGCCGATTCTGCAGCAGGTCCACCACTCCGCTCATCTGCGGCCCGCTGCCCACCGACAGCGTCAACGGCACTGCCGTAATCCCCAACTCGTTGATCAACTCCTCCACGGTCCTCTCACACTGAGTTCCCTCTTTATCCAATCCGTTCACGAACAGGAGGCAGGGAAGTTCCGCTGCCTCCACCAGCGACCACAGCCGTTGAAGATCGCTGCGTACGCCGGTCGCCGCGTTCACGACCATGACCACCCCATCCGCAATGCGCAGCGCTGCCCGGACATCGGCGACGAAACTTGGCGCGCCCGGAGTATCCAGGAGATTGAGGACGGTCCCGTTGTGAGAGCAGCGAAGGACGGTGGTATTGCACGAGCTGCGATGGTGCACTTCTTCCGGTTCGAAATCGGAGACCGTGTTTCCTGCGAGTACGGATCCGGGGGATGACAGCGTTCCGGTACAGTAGGCGAGCGATTCGACTAACGAGGTTTTTCCCGATCCCGCGTTCGACACCACAGCCACATTCCTGATGGATTCGGTGAGGGGAACGTTCATCATGACCTCCTCTGGTAAGTCGGCGGCCCCCCTGGGCCTGGTTAGAGGGAGTGATGTAGGTAAGACCTTCCTTTCGTCAGACGAATGATCGATGGAGTGGATGGCAGGCACAGCCCCTTTTCCCGGACGCGTATCATCGCGTGACCTCTCCGCAAAGCCATCCCTGGTCGGCGAAACTCACGTACCGACCGTCGCCCACAATCAGATGATCCAGCACCTGAATGCCGAGAAGCGCACCGGCTGACACCAACCTCGCCGTCAATACACGGTCTTCCTGGCTCGGGGTCGGGTCGCCACTCGGATGATTGTGAAGGAAAATGACTCCCGCCGCCGACGCACGCATCGCCGGAATAAACACCTCTCGAGGATGGACGATACTGAGGGTGAGGCTCCCCTCGGAGATGGTCACATCGCGAATGACCTGGTTCTTGGCATCCAAGAGCACGACGGCAAAAATCTCATGACGGAGATCGCGCAAGCGTGCGTGGTAATGTTTAAAGAGGTCTGCGCTGGAATTGATGCGGGTCCCGGTCGTCAATGGAGCCGACACCGCCCGTTTGCCGACCTCCACCGCCGCCTTTAATTGCGCCGCTTTGGCCGGTCCGACCCCTGGAATGGCACAGAGTTCTTCAACACTGCAATGGAGAAGTCCGTAGATACCGCCGACCCTGGCCAGAACTTCCATTCCCACTTTGACTGCGGAGGCCTCTTGCCGTCCCACCCGCAGGAGAATCGCCAGGAGTTGCGCATCGGAGAGACTGGTGGCCCCCTCGCTGAGCAATCGCTCTCGCGGCCGCTCAGTCTCCGGCCATTCGCCGATACCACGCCCTGACTTTTTGGGTCTCACAGCCTGCCTTCTACGACAAAAAAATGTCAGCCCGCACCTTTTTGTGCCGGAGACTTGACGCGTGACTCATCTCATGTATGGCCATTCAACCACGCAACTCATTGAAATCTATACACTTGACATTTTGGTGCAGCTCTTGCTTGAGAGCAGACACAGCTGTGAACGTCACCACCCAGGAGGAAACCATGGAATGTCCGAAGTGCAAAGGCATGATGATGTTGGAACGGTTCTCTGACTTCTTTCTCATTTTCTACGCCTGGAAATGCATCAACTGTGGCGCCATCATCGACCGGACCATTTCGGCGAACCGTAGGAAGAGCCTCGCCGCCCGCGACGCTCAACCGGTGGCGACCCGCTGATCCGGCTGACGTAACGCTCCGTTCTCAGTGTGATGTGGTGGTGTGACGACCGCACGTGTGGCCACCTCCTCAGCCTGCGCGAACTGAGTTCCAGTGTGGCCCGATTATAGCGAGCCTCCCCGAATGCGTCAAAGCATGAACCTCCGTTGGTGACATCTGCAGCGCTCCCCGCCCCGCGGCGGGGAGAAGACGCGCCTCTCTCCCCTTCCTCAGGCCCGCATCACCTTGACCCCTTCAAAAACGCTGTGTTAGAGTCTCTCACTTCTTAGCCGACAGCGAGTGGCTCTCTCCAGAATACGATCATGCGCGTCATCGCAGGGCTTCATCGAGGCCGACGGTTGCTGGGTCCCAGAGGACAGGCCATCCGCCCCACATCCGACCGAGTAAAGGAAGCCCTCTTTTCCATTCTTGGCGAACGCACCGCCGGAGCCCGTGTGCTCGACCTCTATGCCGGAACCGGCTCCATTGGAATTGAGGCGCTCAGCCGCGGTGCAGGGCATGTCACGTTTGTCGAGACCGACCGGGAGGCCTTGCGCCTCGTCCGCTCCAATCTCCAGCAATGCGGTCTGGAGGCCTACGCCAATATCTGCGCCTGTCAGGTGAGCCAATTTTTTCACCGGGGCACCCAATGGTCAGGCCCCTACGACATTGTCTTCTGCGATCCACCCTATCGACTCACTCCGGAACTCCTGACGTTGGCCGGAGATTGGCAGGCGGGATGGTTGGCCGAAGACGCGGTGGTGATCATCGAACATAGCAGCAAGGAACACATGCCCGAGGCACTGGGACCGCTCTCCCAAACGAAACGTTATGACTATGGCGACACGGCACTCACACGGTTCCACCTGACGCCGAAAGAAGCCCCGCGCGCATGAAGATCGCCGTGTACCCCGGCACATTTGATCCGATCACCCACGGCCACTCGGACATCATCCGTCGCGGATTCCGGATGTTCGAAAAGATGATCGTCGCCATCGCTCCGAACCCGTCCAAACATCCGTTGTTCAGCGCAGAAGAACGACTCGACATGGTCCGCCTCGTCACCAAGGACCTGCCCAACCTCGAAGTGACGACCTTCGAAGGGCTGCTGGTGGACTTTGTGCGGAGCAGCGGCGCCCATGCTATTCTACGAGGGCTTCGCGCAATTTCCGATTTCGAACACGAATTTCAAATGGCACTCGTCAATCGCAAGCTGGCGGAGACCGTTGAAACGGTCTTCCTGATGCCCAGTGAGGAATATTCCTATCTTTCTTCCACCATCATTAAGGACGTCGCCAGCCACGGAGGATCGCTCAAGGATTTTGTGCATCCCGAAGTGGCGCGGAGGCTCCAAGAACGAATCCGGAGTTTCAAAGGATGAAACTGGCAGCCCGTGTCGGACGTATCGTCCCCTCTCCCACTCTCAGCATTACCGCAACCGCGAAGGCCATGGCGGCCCAAGGCATCGACGTCATCGATTTTGCGTCCGGAGAACCGGATTTCGATACGCCTGAACCGGTGAAGGCAGCCGCCGAGGCCGCGATCCGTGCCGGCTTCACCAAATACACGCCGTCGTCGGGTATCGATGAATTGCGCGGCGCCATCGCCGACAAACTAAAAGAGGAACAGGGACTCCAGTACGAGAAGTCCCAGATCCTTGTGTCCTGCGGCGCGAAACATTCGTTGTACAACGTCGCCGAGGCGCTGCTCGAAGCAGGAGACGAACTCATTATCCCGGTGCCGTTTTGGGTGTCGTATCAGGACCAGACCCTGTTGAATGATGCCACGCCGGTCCTGCTGCGGACCGAGGAGCGAGACGGCTACACGATCAGCCCGGAGGCCCTTGAGGCAGCGATCACGCCGCGCACCAAGGCCATCATCGTCAACAGTCCGTGCAATCCGACCGGGGCGACCTATGACAAGCAGACGCTCGAGGGGATCGCGGCCACGGCCCTGCGGCACGACCTGATCATTATTTCCGACGAGATCTACGAAAAGGTGCTCTATGATGGAGCCCAGCACATCAGCATCGCGAGCTTGAGCCCGGAAGTCGCCGCACGAACGGTCGTCATTAACGGTGTCTCGAAAGCGTATGCCATGACCGGCTGGCGCATCGGCTATGCCGCCGGGCCGAAACCCTTACTGACGGCCATGGCCAACATTCAAAGCCAGAGCACGTCCAATCCCTGTTCGATTTCACAAAAGGCCGCGGTGGCGGCCTTGCGACTCGGCAATCCGTTTACCGCCGTCATGGTGGCGGAATTCGATCGACGCCGCCGCCTCATGGTTGAACGGTTGAATAATATGCCCGGGATCACGTGCAGAATGCCGACGGGCGCCTTCTATGCGTTCCCCAATGTCAGCGGGCTCCTCGCCAAACGCTGGAAGGATCAACCCCTCGGCACTGCGGCCAACCTGGCGACGTTTTTACTGAACGAGGCCCAAGTCGCCCTGGTCCCCGGAGAACCATTCGGCAGCGACATCCACATCCGGCTGTCCTATGCGACGTCCATGGAGGCCATTGAACGCGGGCTCACAAGAATCGAAGCGGCCATCCGTCGATTGACCTAAGGCCGGGCACAAATGTTCCGCTCCCCCTTGATTCTGATGAAATCGAGGCTACTAGGAGAAGTGCCCCGTGGATCGCGGGAAAAACGAATCGTGCCTTGTGCGGTGTGAGACCAGAGGAGGAATAACCCGTGCCAATCTATGAGTACCAATGTACCAGCTGCGCCTACCGCTTCGAGGTGAAGCAGAGCATTAAAGACGATCCGATCAAGGAATGCGCTCGCTGCGGGAAGGACGTCACGAAATTGATTTCACCCCCGGCCATCATGTTCAAAGGCAGCGGCTGGTATATCACCGACTACTCGGACAAGATGAAGCCCGGAGGCAGTGACACATCTGAAAAGCCGGCAGCCGCGGGGACGGATAAGGCGACAACCTCGACCGCGAGTGAGAGCACGACGAGCACCCCAGCTGCCGCTCCCGCCGGCGCCACGACGACCGCCACTGGTCCTGCGACGAGCACGGCGTCCACCGCCGCTTCCAACTCGAGTTCCACTTCGTCCTCGAGCAGCTGATCGGATCGAGATCCGACTTCTTCTACTCCCTGATCACTGCAAGCCTCGGTCTGGATGCCGGTCTGCGGCTGCCCGTCGCCGAGGCGAGATCAAGACGCCGCACAACACTAAGGGTGTACTCGCTTGGCCGGAGCAGCCTTTGTGGGCTTGCGAGGCGTCGACTTCCCCGAAGAGTTTCCGCCGGCTTTGCTTGATGGCTTGGTGGCCTTTTTCACGGCCGATTTCGTAACGGGTTTCGCGGTGTTCGTCTTCACCGCCTTTGCAGCGCGTTCCCGGGCCGCAGCGATCGTGTGTTCCAAATTTGCGATCATCGCCGACTTTTCCTTATTCACCCTGGTCAGATCTTCCACGCGAATCTGCAGTTCTTCTTTCGCCTTGTTTGCGGCATTCAGTTGATTCTGCAAGAGTGCCTTATCCGCCGCCGCCTGCTGAGCTTCCGAGTGGAGTTGTTCGATTTGCGCTTGAAGAGCCGGCGGCCAGAAATCACATCCCGTCAACAACACGCTGCTGACCCCGAGCACACACAGTCCCATCACCGCGCGGCGTGAACGAATGAGCATAAGTGGTCCTCCCATGTGGGTGAATTATACCGACTACGCACCATCAAATCATGATGAAAGTGTGTACCCTGATCGCTCCAGGACCGTTCGGATGTGATCCGTCGCAATAACGCCGGCTCGAAGCAGTCGTGGACACTCGCGGGCGTCGACGACGGTGGAAGCCGGCCCACCAGGTGTGCGGCCGCCGTCGAGAATCAGATCGATGTAGGATCCGAGGAGATGCTGCACTGCGCCAGGATCGGCCATCGGCGATTCCGACGAGCGATTGGCACTCGTTCCGGTGAGCGGACCGGTGTGGGTCAAGAGTCGCTGAAGGACCGGCAACGGTGACAAGCGGACCCCGATGGTCCCACTTCCAGCCGTGAGCAATGGTGAGAGGCCTGAGGCGGCCTGAAACACGATGGTCAAGGAGCCGGGCCAGAATCGCTCCATCAGCAAAGAAGCGGCGGGGGTGATGGACGCGACCAGGGGAACCAACTGCTCCGGTGCTCCGATGAGCACCAGGATAGGCTTGTCGGGAGGACGGCCTTTCACCTCGACTAAGCGGGCCAAGGCCGCATCGTCGGTCGGCCGCACGGCGAGACCATAGTAGGTTTCAGTGGGAAGGGCGACGACACCATGCGCCGCCAGCACCCGCTGTACTTGTGGCAGTGCCGCGTCGCAAGACGAATCGGTGAACGGAAGAATCCATGCCATGTGATGGCTCGATCCGATCGGATCAGGAAGTGCGTGGCAGCGCCCGATGTGCGATGTCGGTGCGATAGTGCCGCCCCTCGAAGGAAATTGCCGGCACGGCCTGATACACCGCTGTTCTCGCCTGCAGGAGCGACAGCGCCCAGGCCGTCACCGCCAATACTCTTCCCCCTGCCGTTACGACCTGACCGGCATCACGCTTGGTGCCGGCATGAAACACCGCGATCGGCGCTGAGTTCGATGGAGAGGGTAATCCTTGAATCGGCAATCCCGTCGGATAGGCTCCCGGATAACCAGGCGAGGTCAGGACCACACAGACCGCCGTCTCCTGCTTCCATTCCACCGCCAGCTGGTCGAGACGATGTTCAACCACGGCCTCAATGACGTCGACCAGATCCGTCTTCAAGAGCGGCAACACGACTTCGGTCTCAGGGTCCCCCATCCGCGCATTGAACTCCAGGACGTAGGGCGTGCCCTTCACAATCATCAAGCCCGCATACAACACGCCTTGAAAGGGGCACCCCAACCGTGCCAGCGCATCGACGGTCGGCTGCAATACCTGCCGCGTCACTTGCTCACGGAGCGCAGACGTGGCAATGGGAGCCGGTGCGTAGGCACCCATTCCGCCGGTGTTGGGACCGGTGTCGCCGTCCCCCACCCGCTTGTGGTCCTGCGCCGGAATCATCGGCACGACGGTCTTCCCATCGGTAAACGCCATGATGGTCAGTTCTTCCCCGTCGAGAAACTCCTCGATCAACACCCGATGGCCCGCCTGACCGAACACGGATTTTTCCATCGCATCACGCACCGCCTGCTTGGCTTCTTCGCGCGTGGTGGCCACGACCACGCCTTTCCCCTGCGCTAAACCATCGGCCTTCACCACGATCGGCACCGGCTGCGTATCCAGATAGGCCAACGCCTGTTCCATCTGCTCAAAACTTTGCGACACCGCCGTCGGAATCCGGTTGGCGGTCATGATGTCCTTGGAAAAACTCTTGCTCGACTCCAGCCGCGCAGCCGCTTTCGTCGGCCCGAAGATTCTCAATCGCGCCTTGCGGAATTCATCGGCAATTCCCAACGCCAACGGTGCTTCCGGACCGACCACCGTGAGATCGATCTGCTCCTTCAGCGCGAAATCTCTGAGTCCGGCGATGTCATCCGCCTTGATCGGCACGCAGGTCGCCAGGCCGTCGATCCCCGCATTGCCGGGGGCGCAAAAGATTTGCGGTTTCCTCGGACTCTGCGCAATCTTCCAGACCAGCGCATGCTCCCGGCCACCACTGCCAACAACCAGAATCTTCACAGCTCAACCTTTGCTTGAATGAAGTGCGCCCGATGCTCTTACCGAGGCTTCTCGCTCGTTTCGCTCAGTCCTCTCCCGACATTCGTGAGGTCATTCAAACGGGTCGCCAACGAGGCCGCAGGCGAGAAAAAACCGGAGGCGCAGCCTACTGGCTACGTTGAGGATTTTTTCTGGCCGAGAACGAAGTTGGAGGCCCGTTTCACCGCGCCTCAATGGCGGAAGTGACGCATCCCGGTCAGAATCATCGCCATCCCGTGCTCGTCCACCGCCTTCGTCACCTCGGGGTCACGGATGGATCCACCGGGCTGAATGACGCAGGTAATTCCTGCCTCTGCCGCCGCATCGATCCCGTCGCGAAACGGAAAGAACGCATCGGACGCCATCACACATCCCTTCACCGACGACTGCGCTTTCATAGCCGCCAGCTTCACCGAGTCGACGCGGCTCATCTGTCCGGCTCCGATGCCCACGATCTCGCCGGGGCGTCCGTAAATGATGGCGTTCGACTTCACATGCTTACACACGACCCAGGCGAAGGCGCAAGCCGCATATTCCTCTTCGGTCGGTTTGCGCGCTGTCGGCACCGCCAGGGCTTTGATGTCCTTGATCACACCGAGGTCTCGGTCTTGCACGATCAGCCCGCCGACCAGCTTCTTCAGATCATACCCTTCAGCCGTCGCCTTGCTCAGCGGTCCCACATCCAGCAGCCGGAGGTCCTTCTTCCGCTTGAGTTCGGCCAAGGCCTCCTCGGTAAATGCCGGCGCGATGACGACTTCCACGAAGGTCGAGGTGATTTCTTTCGCCGCGGCCAGATCCACCGGGCGGTTGAACGCAAGGACACCGCCGAACGCTGAGACGGGATCCGTTACTCGCGCTTTCACATAGGCCTCAACCGGCGTCGCCCCGAGCGCACAGCCGCATGGATTGTTGTGCTTGATAATGGCCACCGCCGTCTGATCGAACTCCTTCACCAGTTCGAGGGCGGAATTGGCATCCAGGAAATTATTGTAGGACATTGCTTTGCCATGCAGGATCTTGCCGCGCGACACCGCCGGCTCCTTCGCGTGCAATTCACGGTAGAAGGCTCCCTGCTGGTGCGGGTTCTCTCCATACCGCAGCGTCTCCACCCGCTCGAACTGCAGCGACAGCATGGCAGGAAACTTGACCTCGCTCCCCTGCACCTGCTTTTCGAGATAGCCGGCGATCAAACTGTCGTAGCGCGCCGTGTGCTGAAACACCTTCATCGCCAACTCGCGTCGCAACGCCGGCGTGACCGATCCGGCCTTTACGGCCTCCAACACGCGAGTGTAGTCGGACGGATCGACCACGACGAGCACGTCCTCATGGTTCTTCGCCGCGGAGCGCAACATCGACGGGCCGCCGATGTCGATATTCTCAATCGCTTCCTCGAACGGACAATTGGGCTTGGCGATCGTCGCTTCGAAGGGATACAGATTCACCACGACCACATCGATGTTGCCGATGCCATGCTGCTGCATCTGCTTGACGTGGTCGGGAACGCCCCGACGCCCGAGCAGACCGCCGTGGATTTTCGGGTGCAAGGTTTTCACGCGGCCGTCGAGAATTTCCGGGGAACCGGTGTAGGCCGCGACGTCGGTCACCGCGACACCCGCCTCGCGCAGGGCTTT
The DNA here is from genome assembly GCA_011525625.1 of Nitrospira defluvii. Classification (GTDB taxonomy): domain Bacteria; phylum Nitrospirota; class Nitrospiria; order Nitrospirales; family Nitrospiraceae; genus Nitrospira_A. The sequence goes on along the minus strand of WYAX01000023.1, from coordinate 39,423 downwards.
GGCCGTGCCCCCGGTGGACAACACTTCTGCACCAAGGGCCGCCAACCCCTTGGCCATATCGATCACTCCGGTCTTGTCAGAAACACTGATCAGTGCCCGCGCAATGCTGGCCATGATGAACTCCTTCAACTATGGATATCGTGTGGGTGGGATCACATTGGACGAAAAAACGCTGTGACAATAGCAGATGCCTTGACGCCACTGCAAGTTGATCGGACCGGAATGGCGGCGTCTGCCCAACCGTGCACAGGCACCGATTCGAATCGGCACGCAGACCTCCCCAGCGAATCCGGGCTAGCATGAGTCTTGACGTTGTGATACCCTTCGCCCGATAGTCGTGCGTCGGCCTAGGCCGATGCATTCCATCAATCAAGTAATACTCGAAGTCTTAAAAAGACACCCGCCTTGCGGCGACTCCGTGCCGCAGGGAGGCCTCGTGCCTGGGTCGATAAGGGCTGGCGCATGTCGCGCGGAATCATTTTCGCAGTCGGATTGTTCGCACTCACAATCTTGGCCCTCATCTGCATCCCGCGACACTTACCCGTGACGTCGTCGGCAGGGGGCCACCTCACCTTTCGCGCGCACATCGAAAACGGCCACCTGACACTCTCCGGCGCCATGGCCAGCGAAGAGGCGAAACTTGCGGCCGTCACCCGCGCACAGGAGCTCGCCAAAGGACTCAAGCTCCGCGTCACCGACAACCTCGACATTCTCGAAGAGACCGCTCCCGCGGCATGGGAGACCGCCGTGCCCGCGCTGTTGGCACAAATACCCCTGCTTCATCCGCATCACGCCACGGTTTCGCTCTCGGACCAGACACTCACGGTCAAAGGCACGGTCGCAACCGGCGAAGCCAAGGCAACACTCCTACACGACATCGCCGCGTCGCTTGGCAGCGCGGTGCATGTGCAGGATCAGCTGACGGTCGCCTCAGCCTCACCGGCAGCGCTGCCGGCGGTTCAGGCCCAGCCCCCGGTCCATGCCTCCCGGGCGCAGGTGCAGGCCGGATTAGACGATGTCTTGCGCGGAGAACATATCGCATTTGAAAGCAACAGCGCGGTCCTCACTCCCAAAGGGCGCGCCGTGGTCGACAAGATCATACCCGCGCTCAAACGATCCCCGGAGGCGACCGTCGAAATCGGCGGCCATACCGATGCTTACGGCGATCCGGACTACAATCTCCAACTCAGTCGCACGCGAGCGGAGTCCGTTCGCCAGTATCTGGCCGACCATGGTGTCACCAATCGATTGACCGCCGTGGGCTACGGAGCCACCCGTCCGCTCAGCCAGGACCGGACGCGCGCCGCGTCGAAGAAAAACCGGCGGATTGAATTTCGTGTGAAAGAGGAACGGTGAACGTATGGGAGCCTTAATACTGCAAATGATCGGATGCTTACTGGTGGCGGCAACCATCGGGGTGATGATGGGGTGGCTGCTGCGCAGTTTCGCCACGTCCGAAAAACGCCAGCAGTTGTCCGAGATTGCCACCCGGCTCCGGGGACGCGAACACGAATTGGACACGCTCAACCATGAGTTGAAGGTTCGCACCTCCGCCGTGCAGATGCTGGAAGGAAAGATGATCACCTCCGAAGCGGCGCTCAAGGATCTGACCGCCGACCTTGCGACAAAGGTGGAACAGCTGACGGCCTTGCAAACCGACGTGCGGGAGAAGGGCGTGCGCCTCCATGCTATCGAACGGGAGCGCGACACACTCCGGCGGGAAGTCGAAGAAGCCGAAAACAAGTTCAAGGGGCAACAGGCAGGGTTTGCCGAAATGCAGGCCCAGATGGAAAATGCCGAAGACGTGCTCATCAGCCGCGACCAGGAAATCGCCACCCTCAAAACCTGGGTAGAACAGCTGGCGCCGAAAGATGCCGAGATCGCTCGTCTCCGGGCACGCACCGAAGAGTTGGAACCGTTCCGGGAGCGAAGCAGCCGGCTGGAACAGGAACTGGAGCAGACACGCGCACAGACCGCCTCCACGCTCCGCAGCAAGGAGCAGGAACTCGACCGTCAACAGGCTCGCATCGCCGACATCGAGGCGGAATTGACCCGCCTGCGGACCCAGAATCAGGAAGATCTCGCGCGTTTCACGGAAACGGTGGAGCAGCGTGATCAGGACATCCAGCGGCTGCGGGCGACCGTGGAAGAGCTGGAAGTCTTCCGCAGCGAAGTGGAGAAAAAGGAAATTGCGCTCCGCGAGGCGGAGGAGCGACGGGTCATGGATGTCAGCGAACGGGAGGAAGAGATCGCCGCCCTACGCAAACGACTCGTGGAATATCGCGTGGCCCAGCGGCATGGGGCCCAGGCTAAATCGGTCGGCACGACCGACTCGGGCATGCACGGCAACTCGACGACCGGACACGGCACGGGGAAACATCGGACGATGCAAAAGGACGATCTCAAGCAAATCCATGGCATCGGACCCGTGATGGAACGGGTGCTCAATCGTATGGGCATGTTTACCTTTCGCCAGATCGCCGAATGGAAGGAGCAAGACGTCGAACAGATGGCGTCGGAACTCAACACATTCCCCGACCGCATCCGCCATGACAATTGGATTGCCGGTGCCAAGGAACAGCACTTCCTGAAATACGGCGAAGAACTCTAGCCGGATGCGGAAAACGTCCGCCGGCGGCCTGCTCGCATCCTGCAGCGGCTCACCGTACAACGTGAGTACGATTCGCCACGTCGCTCGCTGCGGCCTTGCTGGACGGCGTTTTTGCGTATCCTGCAGGGTATTTTGCTATCGATACGGCGCATGAGTCGATCCTTGCCTATTGGGCGACATACGAGTGTTTCCGCAGCCTGCTAAGGCGACATCCCCCCAGCGCATCTCGCTCATTCGCCGGGACCATCCTGCCCGTGCGCCGCCGCGACTCCTCGGACTGAACGAGCACAGAGCGTGCGACGATCACTCCGCTCTGCCTACGGTCCGGTCCCTCGCTTCACGTTCACGCGGCCGAGATAGCCGACACGACGGCAAACGCGACTTCCCTATTGGCGACGTCCCCGTGATCCTTGATGAGTCGATCGGTCGAAAGGTTGTGCATCATGCCGTTCGTCAACTGATAGGAACCGGTCGACTCAAGCAGAGTCAGGTCCACAGTGCCAGGGGTCTTCTGAGCTCCGTTGCGGCCGATACCCCCGTACTTGTCGTTTTTGTCCCCGATTCCGGCCGCCACCTGACCGGCCAACAGGGAGGCAATGGGATAGGCGAGACCGACGGCCTTGTCGTTCGCCGTGCAGGTGATAATCGTCGGGCCTGCAACCGCTCGGCCGCTGATCACTCGGTGGAAGAATCCGTTGTGCGTGCCGTCCCATTTTTCCGCAAATCCGTAATGAGAAAACGCGGCTTGCAAGAGGGAGAGCGTCTGCACGCGAAGCAGCGTCGCATCATCGACACCGGCGACGGCGGCGGCCACGAGGCGCCCACCGAAACTGTGACCGATCAGATGCAGTCTCACGTCCGGCCTGGCGGCTTGAATGGCGCGAAGGATCGGATTCACCCCATTGGCCCCCACCAATCCTGCTCGCTCCTTCATTTGATAGTAGGTGGTGTAATTGAGGGCGTTCCGGACGCCGGACCAGATCCCGCTGAAAAACTCCCCTAATCCGGCGGCGCCCCCGGTGCCGATTCCTGCCGCCCCACCGGCATTCGCCGGCGGGCGGGCTACCGTAAAGGAGACCGGCTTGCGCAACTTTTCCAACAACTCGCCCGATGGCACTTTGAAGAAGACCTCCGACCCATCCTCCGCTTCCAGCGTGTGCGTCTGAACCAGCGAGCGGACTTTATCGACAAATTCTTTTTGCGCGGAGGTGCTGTCCTCCAGCTTCGGCAAGAGCCGTTGCAGCTCGTCGAGCGTCCGGTCGGCCTGCGGTGCATCGAAGACGCCCTTGAGCCCTTCCAGCTTCGCCTTCAAGGCCGCCACGCCGACGACTGACCCGGCTCCGGCGGCGCCGCTGGGAATCAGCTCCTTCTCCTCGAATTTCTTGGACGGCCACAACACGCCGAGAACAGCCCATTTCCGGTTCGCGAGCGTCGCGAACGTGCCGGCATCGAGCAGCGAGCGGACATTCGCAAACAAGCTGGCGTAGAGTGCCTTGGCCTCCTCCATGTTGTTATTCCAGCCATGCGAGATGACGATCAGATCGGTCGTGCCCTCCCGTTTGAGGAAGTCCTGCAGGGCGGCGACGTCGGCCTGATTGTGGACGGCAGCCTCCTTCGTAAACTGCACGGGAAAATACGGAAACCCCGATAACTGTTCCATCGCACCCTCCTCCCTTGCTAGATGGATTGAATCGCGCGCATCAGATCGACGAGTCCGGCCCCTTGAAAGTACCGTTCCCGACGAAGATCCGTTGCGGTCGAGACAAAGATCTCTTTGATCCGTTCCGGTTGCCCGATGAATTCGCGGCGGACGGACAAGAATGCCGCGATAACCCCGGACACATGCGGCGCCGCCATGCTCGTCCCGGAATGTTCGAGATAGGTCACGTCCTTCTCGATTTTCTCCTGAATGTCTTTCTCCATCTGCCCCGCCGCGCAGGAAAGAATTTTCTCTCCCGGCGCGACCAAATCCGGCTTCAGGCGTCCGTCGCCCGTGGGTCCCTTCGAGGAAAAATACGACACCCCGTAAATGTGCGGCATGTTCCGATGCGTCGATCCGACGGTGATCGCGAGGTCGGCATTGCCCGGATCGTTGATGGTCAGGCCGATTCCGGCCGAACGGAGCCCCGTAAAATCCGTGGACAGCACTCCGTATCCGGAATTGCCGGCCGCCACCACCACGACGACGCCGGAGCGCACGAGGCGATTCACCTCCACACAGAGTTGGCTTTGCCCGCAGGCAAACCATTCGGGCTCGAAGGGATAGCCGACACTGAGATTCACACCATGAATGCGAATATGCCGCCCGAAACTGTTGACGCGCTGAATATGTCCGAGCGCGGCAATAATGTTACTCACACTCCCCTCGCCGCCCTCGTTCAACACCTTCAAGCTCACCAGCTTGCACCGCGAGGCCATACCGGCAATGCAGGGCGCCTTGATCTGCTCGTACACCACTTCTCGCTCCGTCTGGTCTCCATCGGGCCTGAGCGATCGGGAATAGGCGAGAATGTCCGGATGTGATTCGCCCGCCCGCAGCGTCGGATCGGCAGGAATCTCTCCCGCGATGATGCCGGCCACATGGGTACCGTGGCCCATGCCGTCCACCAAGGCGCTCTGCTTCGGGTCAGCCCCACCCGTAAAATCGTAATGCCATTCCTCGACCTGACCGGCAAGGTTCTGGTGTGCGCCGAAATGCCGATGGTCTCCCTGAATCCCGGAATCGACCACGGCCCAGACGATGTTGTCGCCCAACGCTGTGAAGGCCACTCGCGCCGCATCGGCTTTCACGGTGGTGATGGAACTGGTGATAAATGCCTTCAGCTTGAAGTCTTCCCAGATCTGGTATATCGCCCGCGCCTTACGCGGCTTCCCGTCCTTGCCGAGCACATCGGGTTTTTCCTTCCCATCCCAGTCGACCAGTTCGCGAATCACGCGCCCTTCAAGGGAGGCAAAGATGTATTGTTCGTTGAACTCGCTTTTCTTGCGATCGAGCCGTTGGCCGGCCCGGTCCGGCCCCTGGCGTGAGAGCAGGTCCTCGACCGACTTGAACACCCAGTCTCGCGCCGCTTCCCGGCCTTTCGGGTATTCCAGATTCAAATCGATGATCACCTCATAGAGGATCGGACGGCGGGAGGGATCCGCGAGTCGCTGCTTGGTTTCATGGTTCAGCTTGTCGAGGAGCGGAAGCGCGATGACCGTCCTGATGAGATTCTTCGCAAGCCGCTCCTCGTGATCGTTGTCGACGGTCGGCTTCGGATGCGGGATGGTCTCCGTCGGGACGGCGGCTTCGAAGGCCTGGGTTGGAGCAGGCTGCGGACCGGCTGGGGAGGAGGTATCAGACGCCTTCCGTTCAGACGACCGGCGCGAGGGTTTTTTTCCTCTCGTTGATGAGCTCGATTTCTTTTTGGCCATGGGCTTCCTCACGAACCGAAACAGGTTGCCACGCGCAGCGCACAGATTCGTTGCGCATCTTCTCACTCGGTGAGGCAGCAAAGGTTATACCCGAAGATGGACGACAAGTCCTGCTCATTTTATTCAGGCGATTGCAATACACGTAATTGTTTCGCACGGACATGCGGGAGGCCCTCGTGTCTCCGCGCATACGCCGGCGTATCGAAAACGATACGCCTTCGAATTCGGCACAGCCTGTGGTCACGCGCCATGACACCCGATTCACTCATCAACACTCGGTCGCACCAGATACGGACCGTAGACCAGGGCAAAGAGCAGATAGGCGCCACTCCAACTCAACGCCGCCACACTCAGCAGGGCCTGGGTCGGCAGCCCCATACTCGGTCCGAATACACGGAGGATTGCGCCGCAGCTCACCAGCCCATACATCGCCACCGTGGCCATGTCGGCCTGGCGCGTACGTCCGGTATGACCTAAACTCGCGCGGGTCATAATGCCCAGCGTCATCACGCCCACCGCCCCTGTGGTCAGGGCGTGGACGGCATCTTCTTGCGGCAGGCCGACGCCCAGCGCGGCGCAACCGAGCAGGACGAGCGCCAGCGTGAGCCACCCATAGCCCCAGTGCAACACGAATACCAGCGGTTCCCGCCACGTGAGCCACCCATACCAACGCGACAGCCGGACCAGACTGACGGCTCCTGCCAGGATGAGGACCCAGCCGATCATGGCCCCCTGCGGAAATAGTGCCCAGAGGGTCGAGGCGAACGCGCCGATCCCAATCGCCGCCATATCCAGCTGAGAAAACCGCGCCGGTTTCTCCGGCCTCCGTGCCTGAACCAGAAACTCCCGGGTAAAGTTCGGTGTCACGCGTCCGCCGATGAACGCCAGCAGCGTCATGTCCAATGCCAGGGCCATCCGCTCGGGCACATCCGTCGCCGCTCCGTGGAGGGCCGCCGAATGGAACAGCACATTCGTGACGGCGTAGAGGCTGATCAGCACCGCGATCGGCGCATGAGACCAACTTTTCCCGCCGACGATCTCCCGCCACAGCACGAGAGCCAGGGCCAGGAGATAGGCCATATCCACGGCGGCGGACAGGAGCGGCGGGAACCACGACAAGGCGAGCACGATGCGTCCGGCGAACCACAGCGTGAAGAGCGTCAGCAGCAGGCGCCCCTTGATGGCAGGCCGGTCGGTCCAATTGGGCACCGCCGTCAACACAAACCCCGTGATCACCGCGGGCAGAAATCCGAACAACATTTCGTGCACGTGCCATTCGCGAGGCGCAGCCAGACCGGTGGAGCCGATCCCGACCACCAGCATGACGATCCATGCCGGCACGGCTAGGCCGGCAAACAGAGCGGCGCCCAGAAAAAATGGTCTGAATCCGTAGGACAACACCGGCCAATCCGTCACCGCACCTCGTGGCTTCATTCCGTCGCGCATCGCCAGCACTCCTCATCGTTTGCCGTCACCACGCTCCCCCACCCTTCATCCAACCACAGGGGCAGAGGACTTCCCGGCAGCCATGGCCGATCCGAGACGTTCTTGGCGCGAACAGTCCCCTCGTGACACATACACGCGCGCCCCGCTCTAGTCGAGGCCATACCCTCGAACCGGGAGGTAGGGGCCTGGCGCGTGGCGCAACTGGAACGCATCGGAAACGTGAGGCGACGGCGTGCCGTCGACGGCAGATCGACGCTGCGCTGCGCTGATTTCCACCGGTTCGCGCCGGATTTCCCGCCCCGCTCGAGTGCGATACACCAGTTCGTCGGTATCCAGATCATACTCGGGACAGTCGCACTGTTCCCATCGCTCCATGAAATAGTGCGCATAGAATGAGTAGAAGCCGTGCGTCCGGCCGTTCCGTTGCAACACATACTCCGGCATGTGCCGACCATTCAGCTCGGCATGGTGATGTTGAAGCCAGATGGAGTCACCGAGGATCACGAGCTTCACCAGCGGAGGCTCGGCGTACAGCTTCAACTTCACAACCTTCCCCATGGCCTTCAACCGCTTCAGCAAGGCAATACTTTGCCGGACCTCTTCGCGAAACGCCGGAAGCGCATCGGCGGAACGACCAAGCGCCCCCATCCGCGCCTGGGCATCCTGACGAAAAGGATTCGCCAGGAACACCTTCGCCTCCAAACAGGTGTCGAGCACCGAAGACAGGTCTCCCACCTGATCCCTCGGGGATCCGGACCCGCTGGAGCCGATGACCATGGCCGTGCGGCCGGCCCCCTGCTCTACCTTCACGCACAGGATACGTCGCTGCGCCTCGGGCGTGGGATGGGGGAAAAACGAGACGAGCCCGGCACCCCTCGCAGCCGTGGCAAGCGACCGGTCCCGGACATGACGATGAACATAGTTGAAACAGACCATCAAGAAAATGGCAAGGATCATTTCCACCGCGACCAGTGAGACCTTGTCATGTTCGAGCAGCGACCAGAGCGACAGAACCTGTCGGGCTCCGGCCGGCAGGAGCAACGCAATCCCCACACTCACACCGACGATGACCAGAGGAAAAAGTCTTCCCGCCGCATGGCGGAGGAATGCCCGAAGAACGGACCACAATTCGTACAACAACGATGCACCTTTCGAAAGGGTAACGGAACGATTCCCACGGCTGTGACGGGCTGGCGATGCGAACGACGGAGGACGGCACCTTCGGCGGTATGCTCAGCGGAAACGGCGCGGCTGCGGGCACAAACAACAATCGCGTAAGACATCACCTGATTCAGGAGCTGCTGCCCCCGGGGTCCAGAAGGTCTTACGCGAACAACGGCACCTTATCAGGTCCATACACGCGAAGCAAGGAGGCATCGAACGGGTCCGGTCGGCCAGTCCTCCCCTCAGGGTTGGTCACCCGGATGCATGCCTGTGGGCGGAGGCGGTCCTGCACCCTTCATCGGCGATGACTCGGGCGTCTCACCATAACGTGGCCAGATACTCCAGCAGGAACACCAGACCGGTGCCGCCCGTCGGCAAGGCAATCGCACCGAACAAGGGATGGCGGGTAAACGGCAGGAAGGCGCCTTCCTGTGTCTGTTCGATCAACTCGACCATGCGCTCAACCTGACCACGCGTGTTCCGTTTGAGGGATGGCTCGTCGGCCAGGTCCTTGAGCCGCCGTTTCAATTGATCCAACGCCTCCCGTTTCGCCAGCTCGGCGGAACGCCGCAGATAGACGCCGTTGCCGAACGCATAGAGCGCGTTGAGCGTAAAGATCGCCAGCAAGCCCGCAGGGAAATCCCATCGGTCGAAATAGCTGTGGCGCGCGACCGCCATCAGGAACACAATGACGAACGGATAGTAGATCATGGTGCTGATGACCTGCGTCCGTGCGGCGATAAACTGGACGCCGAGCCACTCGTGTATGTGGGCCTCATCGACGCCAAGCTTTTTCGCTTCCCGCGCGAGCGTCCGGCTCGGCCACTCAATCGTGGTCTTGATCATGATGAAGATCAGCCGACGGCAGAGGCGTGTGGCGTCCACCACATAAAACATCAGCAGCGTCATCGTGACGACGCTCACACCCAGAATGATGTAGTTGAGCGTGAAACAGGCCTGCCCTCGACAGGGCATGACGGGAAAGCCGAATTGCACCATCAACACGACGCCGAACAGTCCGTACACTGCCGCCTGAGGCACGACACGCCGTGCTCGTTCCTGCCATGCCCCGAGTAGACGATACTCGTGCCAGAGCTCCCGTGCCTCCGCATGACCAGCGAGAGGCGGTAGCCAACGATGAATGCCGATCCACGAACGGAACGGGCGCGACAGCACGGCATCGAGCCGCGGCAAGCGAAATCTCCGCATCAATGCTCGATCGCTCTCCCACAAACGCCACCAGGAATGGGCGAAGAAGACGACGCAGAGCACAAACGCCAATAGCCGTAGACTTGCCGTCGGCCACACGCTGATCCCGTCGGTGAATGAAAACGGCTCCCCGCCCGTGCCGTCCAACATGGCACTGCCGAGCAAACCGACCGCAATGAAGCCCGTCAGCAGCGAAAGCAGGGGAAGTCCGCCCCCCCGACTCCTAAGGCACAGCACCCACAATTCACTGTTGATCAAGACGGCGCAGCAGAACATCAAACCGGCGGCCAGCAGGAGCAGCCCGATGGCGCGAATCGAGGGCAACCGCAGTGCGCCGCTCGCCGGATCGACATCGGGACGAGGCAGATGGATACTTGCAGGGGCATCCGCCCGATGGAGCGGATCCGGACTGAGATCGATCGCACCGTGCCGGCCGACTTCATAGAGGCGCGGCAAGACTTCCGTCGAAAATTGCGTGCGGTCCGGCAATTCCAGGCGGGTCTTGTCGGACGAAACCCGGAGATACCCCACCGCCCGCAGCACGGAATAAAACAGTGCGGTTTGATAACTGTCGCGGAACGGCGGGATGGGCGTCTGCAGCCTGGGATCAAGTTCGAGGCCGAAATGCGAGGCGACCACAAGATTCCTCGTCCACGGCAATTGGCTCGAATGAGTCAATCGGGAGTCGAGATCGGTCGTGAAGAACAACGCGTGGGGGAAGTTCTTTCGCAACGCCTGCAGGATCATGAGTTTGTCGTAGACGTCGCTCCCCAGGACACCGATGGCCTTGAATTCGCCGTCGGACGTGGATTCCTCCTGCTTCAACTGCTCCACCAAGCGACGGAGATAATCGAGTTGGCTCCGGCCGACAGGAACATCCTCCACCAGCGGTGCACCCCCTAGCCACGTGTCGCCCGGTTTGCCTTTGGCGCCGCCCGCATCCTTCCCGTTCTCCTTGGGCGGCAATTCTCCATCGAGACCGGCCAGATAGGAATAGCGGTGCACCCAGTTCGGATACTGCTCCGCACGAAGCGCATCCATGTGCTGTGCCAACGTCCGAGCGGGTGTCTTCTGTGCAGCGGCTTCGGGTTTCTTCGCTGCGGCTTCTTCCGCCAAACGATTGGCGACCGCCACGAACGTCCGCGGCAAGGATCGGCCGTAGAGGGTGTCCCATTCCGAGATCAGCGCGATGTGAGGCATCTCGGACGGTGCAGTCAGGTCGATTTTCCGGCGCTGTAGTTCCAGCACTAATTCGCTCGCCAGCGCGTCGTCGGAGCCGATCGTGCGGATCACGCTCAGACAGGCGGATGTGAACCGATGCTCGACCGGCCGGTCCGTCTGCCGGCCAGAAGGCTCGTCCAGGAGTACCGGATCGGCGGCTGTGGCCCATGAGGAATACCATTCGGCGCCTTTCAACACCGGCGACAGGACCGGCTGAATCACCTCGCGACACTCGGCATTTGGATTTTCGACCGCGGAATTCGGCTTGAGTTCCTCCAGCATGGCACTGAGGGAGCCGGAGGTACGGGGACCCAATACGCGATAGGCGGAAGGGGTCGTGCTCATCTCCGTCTTGAGATAACGCAGCAGATCCGTCAGCGCGTGCAACGGCTTCGCACCAAGGTCCTGCTCTTTGAGCCACAGGACGAGAATCGGCTGGGCATCGTAGGCCCTCCCTTTCTCCGGCGCGTCCACCTGATCTGATTTGGAGAGCCTGGGCCCCGGTACAAACCATTCGGCCGGGACGACCGTGGTCACCCCCGCGGTGGATTTCCATTCAAAGAACCGGATGGATTCTCCGGACTCCGGCAAATACCCGGCTGCGCCGAGCGCCGAGACCAGCGCATACCGGTCGCGCAATCTCGACTCCACACCGCTGGCATAGGGACTCCCATCGACAAACACCGGCATCAAGCGGAAGCGAAATGCCTCCTTGGCCGTGTCAGCCCCTTCCACCAGCCCCGGCGAGGTATGGTGCCCATGCCCCCTGTCTCCGGCAGCCTTCTCCTTCTGAATATGGGTCGCCACCGCCTCGAACGGGTCCTGCCAGAGCCGGGACTGGACCCGATCCCGGACAACCGAGGCAGACTTTTCCGCCTCCTTATCGATGGGTCGGGAGGTCTTGATGGGCACCTGGTAGATGATCAGGCTGCTCACTGCCGCCAGCAGCAAAGCCAGCAACGCAGCCAGGGGCAATTTCGGTTGGTCGCCTTTCGGTTCCGCCATTCGCACGCCCTCTTCACCAGCCGGATGGTGTCGAGACTTTGATCTTCAAGAGTGACACCCCGACAATCCCCACCGACGCAAATTCAGCGACAGGCTAGTCTCGACAACGAAAACTGTCAATGGAGAGAATGAGGGAAGAGGGTGATCGGCGGAGGCTCCCTGCGCGCGCGACGCGAAGAATAATGAGCGTCACGTTTGCGCACGCCGGCGAGGTGGTGAGCCGGCAGTGTCTTCCAGGAGGGCCTCACACCACCCGCCCCCCTCTGTTTGACTTCAACTTTCCCTCTCACTACAATCCGATCTCGTGGCATCACAATTCGTTCATCTCCATCTCCACACCCAATACAGCCTTCTCGACGGCGCCAATCAAATCGACCCCCTGATGCAACAGGTGAAGTCGTTCGGGCAGCCGGCCGTCGCGATGACCGATCATGGCAACATGTTCGGGGCGGTGGAGTTTTACCGGAAGGCCAGGGAACATGGCGTCAAACCCATCATCGGGTGCGAAGCCTACATGGCCCCGGGAAGCCGCCTGGAGAAGAATTCACACCTCGCGCACAACGACTACTATCATCTCATCCTGCTGGCCACAAACCTCAAGGGATACCAGAACCTCATCAAATTGGTGAGCAAAGCGTATCTTGAAGGATTCTACTATAAGCCACGGATGGATAAGGAAATTTTACAGCAGCACCACGAAGGACTGATCGGCCTGTCCGGCTGCCTCAGCGGTGAAGTTGCCTATCTCATCGGTCAGAAAGATCTGGCCGGCGCCACGAAAGCGGCCGGCGAATATCGCGAGATCTTCGGCAAGGACAATTATTATCTCGAACTGCAAGCCAACGGGTTGGAACACCAGCGCATCGCCAACGACGGGCTGCTCGACATCCACAAGAAACTGGGCATCCCCCTCGCAGGCACCAACGACTGCCACTACCTCAAAAAAGAAGACTCGCGCCCGCACGACCTTATGCTCTGCTTGCAGACCGGGAAAACGATCAACGATCCCAACCGCATGAAGTTCGACACGGACCAGCTCTACGTGAAGTCCACCGAGCAGGCGCTGGTCGAATTCAAGGAAATGCCGACGGCCGTCTCCAACACCGTCAAGATCGCCGAAGCCTGCACCCTCGAACTGGCGCTCAACAAAACTTATCTGCCCCAGTTCAAAGTACCGGAAGGATACACCCGCGAAACCTACGTCGAGCAACTCGCGACGGAAGGCCTGGCGGCGCGCCTCAAGGAACGCCCGAGCTCCATTCCCGAACTCGCCTATCAGGTCCGGCTGAAGGAAGAAATCGCGGTGATCTGCTCGATGGGATTCGCCGGGTATTTTCTCATCGTGTGGGACATCATCAAGTTCGCCCGCTCACGCGGCATTCCCGTGGGGCCGGGACGCGGCTCCGCCGCCGGCAGCCTCGTCGCCTATGCCCTGCGCATCACCGACCTCGATCCGCTGGTCTACTCGCTGCTGTTCGAACGATTCCTGAACCCCGAACGCGTGTCCCTCCCCGACATCGACATGGACTTCTGCATGGATCGCCGGGATGAGGTCATCAACTACGTCATCCACAAATACGGCGAAGACCACGTCGCGCAAATCATCACGTTCGGCACCATGAAGGCCAAGGCCGCCATTCGCGATGTCGGCCGCGTCCTCGAAATGCCCTACGCCGAAGTCGACCGGATCGCCAAACTCGTCCCCGACGATTTGAAGATGACGCTCGACAAGGCGCTCGAACAGGAACCGCGCCTCAAAGAACTCGTCGACAAAGACGTGAAGGTGAAGGAGCTCATGTCGGTCGCGCAATCGCTCGAAGGACTGGCGCGCCACGCCTCCACGCATGCGGCCGGCATCGTGATCTCCGACCAGCCGCTCACGGAACATGTCCCGCTCTACAAAGGCCCCAAAGACGAAATCGTCACTCAATATTCGATGGGGGATGTCGAAAAAATCGGCTTGGTGAAATTCGATTTCCTCGGGCTCAAGACGTTGACGATGATTCAGCGGGCCGAGTCGCTGGTGAACCAAGGCCGTCCCGACCGGCCGCCGCTGCGGGTCGAACAATTGCCCTTCGACGATCCGGAGACGTTTGCGCTGCTCGCCTCCGGCAAAACCACCGGCGTGTTCCAGCTGGAAAGCTCTGGCATGCGCGACCTGCTGATGGGCCTCAAGCCCGATCGGTTCGAAGACATCATCGCCATCATCGCGCTCTATCGCCCCGGTCCCATGGATCTGATCCCGGACTTCATCAAGCGCAAACAGGGCAAAATTCCGATCGCCTACGAGATGCCCGAGCTGGAACCGATCCTGAAGGACACGTACGGCGTCATCGTGTACCAGGAACAGGTCATGGCCATCGCCAACAAGGTGGCCGGGTTTTCGCTGGGACAAGCCGACATTCTTCGCCGCGCCATGGGAAAGAAGAAACCGGAGGAAATGGAAAAGCTCCGGGTCCAATTCCTGGAAGGCGCGAAGCAGAAAAAAATCCCGGAGAAGAAGGCCGACAAGCTCTACGAATTGATTCAGAAATTTGCCGGCTACGGATTCAACAAGTCGCACGCCGCCGCCTACGCCGTCGTCTGCTACCACACGGCCTACCTGAAGGCGCACTACCCGACCGAGTTTATGGCGGCCCTCATGACGACCGACATGGGCAACGCCGACAAGATCGTCGGCTACTTCACCGAGTGCCGCGGGCTCGGTATTCCCGTGCTGCCGCCGGACGTGAATCAAAGCCAGAAAGATTTTGCCGTCGTCGACACGAGCATCCGGTTCGGTCTGGCCGCCATCAAGAATGTGGGCGAAGGCGCCGTGGAGGCGGTCATCGAGGCGCGCAAGGAAGGGGGCCCGTTCCGCTCCTTCTTCGATCTGTTCCGGCGCGTCGATCTCCGCAAGCTGAACAAGCGCATGATGGAAGGTCTGATCAAGACGGGAGCGTTCGACTCCATGGGCGGACGCCGCTCGCAATATCTGGCCGTGCTCGATCAGGCGATGGACGAAGGCGTGAGCATTCAAAAGGAACGGGCCGTCGGCCAAACGAGCATCTTCGGCGACGAAACGGCCGGCCTGCCGCAACAGCTTGCCGATCCGGCCCTCCCCGATGTTCCCGAGTGGAGCCAAGGCGAACTGTTGAAGTATGAACGCGAGCTGACCGGCTTCTATATCAGTGCCCATCCGCTCGCTCGCTACGAGGCCGCTATCCAACTCTTCGCAAACACGACAAGCATGCAGGTCGCCGATGTGCCGGATGGCCGCGAAGTCAAACTGTGCGGCATCATCACCGCGGTGAAATCCATGCTGACCAAAAAAGGCGATCGCATGGCCTACATCACGCTGGAGGATTTACACGGCGTGATAGAAGTGATAGCGTTCCCCGACCTCTACCGAGACCATGCCGACATGATCGTGCCGGAACAGGTCGTGCGACTGACGGGGACCGTCGATCGCGGAGACAAGGGCACCAAGTTGCGTGGGACCAAGATCGAACCGTTGGCCGAACTGCAGAATAAAGGGATCTCGCGGGTGATGATTCGCCTGCACGACAGTCCCTCGGCGTCGACCAGGCTGCCGATGCTTCGGCAGGTGTTTCAGAAATATCCCGGTTCCTCGACCGTGTCGCTGGTCATGGCGCTCGGCGGCACCATCGAAGCCCGCACCTCTCCTCTACCTAACGTCAAAATCAGTCCCAGCGAGCACTTCGTCGCCGATATCGAGGAAGTACTGGGCAAAGGCGCCATCACTTTGGTAACCTAGGCGAACCTAGGCAAGACCCGTAAGGGAGTTCAGGAGTATGAGAGACTACCTCGACTTTGAAAAACCGATCCGCGAACTCGAAGAGAAAATCGAGAAGCTGGCTTCCGCCGAGTCACCCAAATCCGGGACCCAGGACGAAATTCGCAAGCTGCGGAACAAGCTCGCCCAGGTCGAGCATCAGCTCTACACCAACCTGACGCCTTGGCAACGGACCCAGTTGGCTCGCCATCCCCAACGGCCCACCACGCTCGACTATATCAACGAACTCTCGCGCGAATTTCTGGAACTCCACGGTGATCGCAACTTCGGCGACGATCGCGCCATTGTCGGCGGATTCGCCCGCTTTAACGATCGTTCGGTCATGATCATCGGCCATCAGAAGGGGAAAACCCTCAAGGAACGCATGCAGCGGAATTTCGGCATGCCCAATCCCGAGGGATATCGCAAAGCGTTGCGGCTCATGCGCCTGGCCGAAAAGTTCGGCCGCCCCATCATCACCTTGATCGACACCCCCGGCGCCTATCCCGGCATCGGCGCGGAAGAACGAGGTCAGGCTGAAGCGATCGCTCGTAACCTGTTCGTCATGTCGCGCTTGAGCGTCCCCATCATTTCCGTCGTCATCGGCGAAGGCGGCAGCGGCGGCGCATTGGCCCTGGGCGTGAGCGATCGAATTCTCATGCTGGAACATTCCGTGTACTCCGTCATTTCCCCCGAAGGCTGCGCGGCCATTCTCTACGACGATCCGGCAAAGGTGCCGGATGCGGCGGCCTCGTTGCGAATGACCGCGCAGGACCTCGTCGGGCTCGGCATTGTGGATGAGGTCATTCCTGAACCGCTCGGCGGCGCACACCGCGAGCCGCGAGCCATGTGCGACCGGGTCGCCAAGGCCCTGGCCAATCAGCTCTACGCCTTGGCGGAACTCCCGACGGATCAGCTCATCGAGCAACGCGATCAGAAGTTCCGCAAGATCGGCGTCGTCGGCGGACTCGTGCCGGTCGCAACCTAACCTCCGGCCCTACTCGCTTCCGAGTCTCCTCCCAGCGATCCCCAGCCGGGACACCGTTCCCGTGCACCGCTCACTTCTGCCGCACATCGATAGCCTACACGGTTTTCCCTATTTTCCGTTGTCCCCCGACTTGGTACACTGCCGCCCGCGCTGACGTCGGGCACGTGACGCCCGACCGCTCAGCCTAGATCGACCGTCGCCGGGAGAGACCCACAGCACACCCGGCTCTCTCACGCATTGGGCAATCCACTTGCACAGGAGGTCTGTAGCGGTATGTCGAAGAAGCATGTGAACAGGTTCATCTTTGCAGTGATCCTCGCGGTCGGCGGCGGCACCGGTGCCGCGCACGCACAGTCGTTGCCCACCGGGTTGCCGTTGGGCGACCTGTCCGCGCCCGTCATCTCCGCGCAAACGTCCGGCCCGGGAGTCAGTCCTGCCACCGAGCCGCTGTGGACCGACGCTCTCTGGCACGCGGACGAGAAAGGCATCCGTCGCTTTCTGCCACAGGATGGCTTCCTGCGCGTCCGGGGGTGGGTCGACGGCGGCTACACCTACAACGCCAGCAGCCCGAGCAACAATTTCAACGGGCCCTACAACGCCATCGACCGCGATATTCCGGTCCTCAACCAGTTGTATATGATCGTCGAGAAGCCGTTGACGGCTACGGGCAGCAACTGGGGCATCGGCGGACGCCTCGACTTTATGTACGGCTACGATTACTTTCTCACGCAGAGCAACGGGGTCGAGCGGCGGGAGAACGGCGGACAACGCTGGAACGCGCAGGGGCAACATTACGGACTGGCGATGCCGCAGGCCTACGCGGAAATCGGCAACCAAACCTTCAGCGTCAAAGTCGGGCACTTCTACACGATCATCGGGTATGAAGGCGTGCCGGCCATCAACAACTTCTTCTATTCCAAGTCCTACGCCTATCAATTCGCCGGACCGTTCACCCATTGGGGCGGACTGGCGACCTGGCATGTGAACGACCGCGTCACGCTGCAGGGCGGACTGGTCAACGGATGGGATTCACTGGATCGGGACAAGGACAGTGCGACAGGTCTCGCGAGCATCAAGTACAGCGCACCCAACGATTTCTGGTCCCTGTCGTTCGCGATGGTGACGGGCAACGAACCGAGCGCCGTGGCGACACGATTCGAAACCCGCACCCGCTACAGCGCCATCTTCACGCTGCATCCGGCGGAGCGGTGGGAATATGTGTTCCATCACCACTATGCCTATCAAAATCAGGGCAAGCTCGACGGCGGGACCGCGCGCTGGTATGGCATCGACAACTACCTCTACTATGCCCTCACCGAGCAACTGCGGGCAGGACTTCGCTTCGAGTGGATGCGCGACGAGGCCGGCACCCGCGTGGGCGGCAACCCGGTGCGCGACAACCCGAATCTCGGGCCCTTTGCCGGGTCCTTCTATTCCGTCAGCGTCGGTCTCAACTACCGACCGTACCCCAACGTGCTGATTCGTCCGGAGGTGCGCGCCGATTGGTTTGACGGGCAACGACAGCCCTTCAACGACGGCCTGAACAAGAATCAGGTGTTGGCGGCAATCAACGGGAATCTGCAGTTCTAACAGGATGCGGAAAAAGTCCACCAGCGGCGTTCTCGCATCGCGCAGAGGCTCACCGTACCACAAGGGTACGACTCGCCTCTAAAGACACTGCCGGCTCACCGTCTCGCCGGCGTCCACAAACGTGGCGCTCATTATTCTTCGCGCCGTGGACCTCGCTGCCGCCTTGCTGGACGGCCTATTTGCGCATCCTGCAATTTCTTTTGCCGTGAAACAGCAGGCGGGGGATCCGCAGAAGCCATGACGGAACACACGAGTGTTTCCAAAACCTGCTAGCACGAATAACACCAGTGAGCGGTCGGGTGGTCTCCGGATCACCCGACACGATCGCCGAACCGGATCACGCGTCACTGTGCCGTCAAGACTGTGGCGTCGCTGAGCAATCCGAGCCCGACGAAGCGCTGCCCGATGGCAGATAGAATGTGGTCGCGAAGCACGGACCGATAAGGAGTCAGGGCTGGGTCACGCAGGTATCGATCCACCGTGCGCGGCAACTTCTTCCACCAAGTGCGCGCGGCCTCACACGCCTGCTGCGCGCCGACGCCACCGCCCGCCAGAATCGTCGTCAGTTCTTTCTCGAAGAATCCCACGTGCACCTGTTCATCCTCCAGAATGTCCGAGAGATCCGGCCTGATCGCGGCAAGCAACGTGGCGAACTCCAGCCCCAGCGCCTCATAGCCGAACAACAACACCGCCAGCATTTCCCACTGTGAGGGCACCGTCGGCAACGTCGCCGGCCGCTGCGACAGGGTCCCGAGCATACCTTCGAATTGCCGGAGATGATCCTGCTCATCCGTCTCATGCCGCTGGAGAAACGTCTGGACATGGCGTGGAAGCTGCTGCGTTTGAGCCGACCGGACCGCCCACAACGCCATCGCTTCGGCCCGCAGAAATCGTTCAAGCAGCGCCTGCTCGCAGGTTTCAGGAAGGGTCATCATGGCCGTGGTCAACTCTCACTCGGCGGCGTGAGCGGACCGGCCCATTCGCCCTTGGTCAGGCCGACTTCCTGGGATGCGCCGTCGGGCCATTGAAAATACCCTACCTCATCAACGAAGAGAATGAGCGGATCCATCTCCTCCTCAGTGGCCCGCCACCAATACCAGCCCGCCTGTGTCGGCTTGTCGCTTGTCCAGATTAATCGTTGCATCGTGTCTAGCGCTCCTCACTCCTGCCGGACCATCGATTCGCCCTCGGCGGGCAGGTCCTATTTCTGCTACAGTCTTCCTCCGGCTCACTCGCAGCGGGCACCCTATCATGGACCGATTACCAATAGAAGAGGCGATTCCCACGCTCCGCGAGCGGCTCGCGACGGGGCGATCGGCGCTGCTGACCGCGCAACCGGGAGCGGGCAAGACCACCCGCGTTCCGCTGGCCCTGCTCGACGAACCCTGGCTGGCCGGACAGAAGTTGATCATGCTGGAACCACGCCGCCTGGCCGCCCGCGCCGCCGCCGCCTATATGGCCGCAAGCCTCGGCGAGCCGGTCGGACGGACCGTCGGCTATCGCATCCGGCACGAATCCAAGGTGAGCTCGGGTACCCGCATCGAGGTCGTCACAGAAGGCGTCCTCACGCGTCTTTTGCAACAGGACCCGTCGCTGGCCGGGTACGGGCTCGCGATCTTCGATGAGTTCCACGAACGCAGCCTGCAGGCCGATCTTGGGCTGGCGTTCGCCAGGGAATCGCAGCGGTTGTTCCGCGAAGACCTGCGCCTGCTTGTCATGTCGGCGACCCTCGACTGTGCCGCCGTGACAGGGCTGTTGTCCGACGCCACGACCATCTCCTGCGAAGGTCGGCTGTTTCCCGTCACCACGCACTATCTCGACCGGCCGATCGACGGCCACCTTGAACCGGCGGTGGTGCGGAGCATCAGGCTGGCACTCGCCAAAGAATCAGGCAGTCTGCTGGTCTTCCTGCCCGGTATGGCGGAGATCCGCCGCGTCGAGCGGCAACTGCATGAGAGCCGGCCGGGACCTGACGTCATCGTTGCCCCTCTGCACGGAGAACTCCCGCAAGCCGAGCAAGACCAGGCCATTCGTCCCGCGCCGACCGGGTTTCGAAAAATCGTGTTGGCGACCTCGATCGCCGAAACCAGCTTGACCATCGAAGGCGTACGTGTCGTCATCGATGCGGGCCTGATGCGTGTGCCACGTTTCGATCCGCGCACTGGGCTGACGAGACTCGACACGATTCGCGTGACACACGATGCAGCGGATCAACGCCGCGGACGGGCCGGACGCTTGGAACCCGGCACCTGCTACCGCCTCTGGACCAACGCCGAGCACCAGGGGCTGCTGCCACGGCGGCCACCGGAAATCCTCGAGGCCGATCTGGCTCCGCTCGCGCTGGATCTGGCGGAATGGGGCGTCCTCGACGCCGGCGAACTGTCTTGGCTCGATCCGCCGCCGGCCGGGGCACTGGCGCAGGCGCGCGACCTGCTCAGGCAATTGGGCGCACTGGATGCGAAAGGCGCGCTGACGGCGCATGGCCGCCGGTTGGCCCACGTCACGGTGCACCCGAGGCTAGCCCATATGATGGTCGCCGCCGCACCGTTGGGGTTTGGTTCCTGGGCCTGCGACCTCGCGGCGCTGCTCAGCGAACGCGACATCCTGCAGGGCGGCTCCGGTTGGCGGAATGCCGATCTTCGGCTGCGCATGGAAGGCTTGTACGGCAACAAGGACCACCTCGCCGGCGCCACCGTCAACCGGACAGGCTGTGAACGGGTTCGACGCGCATCGGAGCAATGGCGGCGACAACTTCAACTGGGCGCCCCATCCGGTGACGGCACCGAGCACATCGGCATCCTGCTGGCCTTCGCCTACCCGGATCGGGTGGCACAACGGCTCGCCGGCGGCGATGGACGGTACCGCTTGGCCAACGGGCGCGGCGCGGCGCTCCAACATCAGCAGGGTCTGTCGCAGGAAGACTACCTCGTCGTGGCACAGCTGGACGGCACGGGCGATTGGGCACGCATCCTTGCCGCCGCGCCGGTACATCTTCACGAACTCGAGCGGTACTGCGCGGAGCAAATCTGTTCGGTCGACGTGCTGGAATGGGATGATCGCTCCGAATCGGTCCGCGCACGACGACAACGTCGCTTCGGTCACTTGATCCTAGAAGATCGGGCCACCCATGAGCCCGACCCGGCTCAGGTCACTGCCGCGTTGCTCGTTGGCCTGCGTCGCGTTGGACTCGCCGCCCTGCCCTGGACCAAAGAACTGCAACAATGGCGGGCACGCATTGCCCTCCTCCATCGTATTGACCCAACCTGGCCAGACCTCTCCGACGAGGCGCTGACGAACAACCTGGAGCAGTGGCTGGGCCCGTTCCTGACCGGGGTCACCAGCCTGGCGCAACTCCGCCGCATAGACCTACAAGCTCCGCTCGACAGTCTGCTGACCCGGCAGCAACGCCAGGAGTTGCCCCGACTCGCACCGACACAGATCACGGTGCCGAGCGGCTCGCACGTCAGGCTGGATTATGAGCAGGGTGAGTCGCCCGTGCTGGCCGTGCGCTTGCAGGAAATGTTCGGTTGTCAGGAGACGCCGAGAATCGCGGGGGGCACGGTGCCGGTGATGGTGCATCTACTCTCACCGGCCGGGAGACCTGTGCAAGTGACCAAAGACCTGGCAAGCTTCTGGCGATCGGCGTATCAAGAGGTGAAAAAGGAATTGCGCGGCCGGTATCCACGACACCATTGGCCGGACGATCCGCTCAGCGCGCCACCGACCAACCGGACCAAGCGACGCACGTAGCCATCGAACAAGGCCCGCCCCAACCGCACATCACCCCGCCACTTGCGATTCCCTCCCGATTCCCGCATGCTACCCTGCACGCAGCACCATCCGTCGACCACGAGCCTCACATGGACCAATTCGCCATCGTCACCGCCTTCGGCCAAGACCGTTCCGGCATCGTCGCCCTTATGGCCGACAGCCTCTATCAATTCGGCTGCAATATCGAAGACAGCTGCATGACCAGACTCCGGGGCGAGTTCACCATGATGCTCATGGTCCGCCTGCCGCAAGGCCTCGATGCCGAAGCGCTGGGCCATCGACTCACCGCTTCGACCCGCTCGCTGGACCTTGCCGTGCTCTGCAGAGCGCTTCCCGGTCAGGCGGCGCTCCGTCTGCACATGCCGGAATTGCCGACTTTCATGTTATCGGTCTACGGCGCCGACCATCCCGGAATCGTGGCGCAAGTGGCGCGTACCGTGGCGGAGCAAGGCGGCAACATCACGGATATGAATACCCGCGTGATCGGCTCGGGCGAGGTCCCCGTCTACGTCATGGTGCTGGAGATCCAGCTTCCGCAGGACCGGCAATCGGATCAGCTCAGGCAGGCGCTGGAGGCACTCAAGCCGCTGTTGGGTGTGGATCTCACGTTCCGCTCGCTTGACAGCGTGACATTCTGATCGTGGCGATCCGTCCGATCCTGTACTACCCCCATCCGACATTAAAAACAACCAGCGCCGCCGTTGCGCCTTGCGATCCGGCGACGCAGGCCGTGGCGCAAGACCTGCTCGATACCCTCGCCGCTTCGCCTGGCGTCGCCCTGGCCGCGCCGCAGATCGGTTACGCGCTCCGCGTCATCGTCGTAGATGTGTCGCGCAAGAACGGCGAACAGGGCCATGGGCTGATCGTGCTGATCAACCCGGTGATTCTCGTGCTGGAAGGGCCGAAGATTCTGCGGGAAGGCTGCTTGAGCGTGCCGGATTATACCGGCAACGTCCTGCGGCACGAACAGGCGGTGGTGGAAGGCATCACCCTGGACGGTCGCGTCGTCACGCTCAGCACGTCAGGATTCGAGGCGCTGGCGTTTCAGCACGAGGTGGACCATCTGAACGGCCTGCTGTTTCTCGACCGTATTCAGTCGCTCAGCACGGATCTCTTCAGGCGGAAGACCTCTGGCTGATCGCCTCCTGCGTCGCCTCCCTATTGCCTGGGTCGCCACGCTTTCACACGCGCGGCGATAGCCTGCCGCTGATCCGGCGTGAGCATTCCAGCCAAGGCGTCGCGACGGAGTCTCGCCCGCCCGCTGTCCTGACGACTGGCCAGCGAATACCAGAAGAAGGCTTCCAGCCTGTCCGGTGTGACACCCTGCCCCTGCTCGTACACCATACCCAAATCACGCTGGGCCAACGCATGCCCCCGATCCGCCGCGAGTCGAAACCAGCGGACGGCTTCATTCTCGTCGGTCGTACCCAGGCTGCCGGTGAGCAAGGCCTGCCCCAACATCCACTGCGCGTTCGCGTCTCCCTGGCCGGCGAGGGTCTGGAGCTGATGATCGGAGGCCGGATCGGCGAGGACCAACGGCGTCCAGCCATAGAGCCACGCCGTCACTACCGCTACCGCCAGGCCCAACCGGCTCCCCTCCGTCATGCGGCTCCTTGTCGCAAGGCGGTGACGTCGGCGAGAATCGACTCGGCGGCATGACGCCCGGAGCGTAATGCCCCGTCGAGCGTACCGGAGGCGCAATAGTCACCGCAGCGATACAGACCTCGTCGCAGCCGAGGCCGGCCCTCTCCGTTCTGCGCGGCGAGAAGCGAGAGTGGCGGCAACGCGCGCTTGACGCAATCGGTCCGCAGGTGCCGCCAGGTCTCCGCCTGCCCGCCGAACCAGTCTTGTAACTGTCGACGCACGGCGGCAAGCAACTCCGGACTGTCCGACGTGGACTGGTCGGAAAGGCTCACGGCCACCAGGGCTCGCCCCGCCGGTGCATAGCTCGGGGCCACCTCGCTCAACACCGAGGCCGTGCCGATCGGTCCCTGACCGTCTCCGTTGACCATCAACCATGGCCCGCGAACCGGCGGCGCAGGCGCATCGAAATAGAGCGACAACGACTGGCGTCCAGGATCGGTCGGAACCGGCTCATCGCACAACGCCGCCGCCGTCGCGTAGTCGGTCGCCAGCACCAGGGCGTCAGCCTCCAGCCGTTCACCGGACAGGAGCACGACACGGCCTCCATCGAGGCGGGCCACTGGAGCGCGCAGTCGAACGGTCCCGTCGGGAATCCCGTCGGCTAGTTGTCGGGCAATCGCACCCATCCCTTCCTGGGGCAATGCAATCGCTCCACGGGAAAACGCCGCCCACACCTGCTCAAAGACGCCGCACGGCGTCGACAGCGACCGGTCGAGAAAGACCCCGCCGAGAAACGGGCGGAAAAACCGTTCCTGCATGACCGGCGAAAATCCATAAGCCTGCAAGGCCTGCAGCGTGCTCTGCGATTCTCCGCCTGCGCGCGCGGACAGGTGCCGGTGCAACGCGTCCTGCCGCAGTCTGACCACGGTCAGTTTGTCACGCAGCGAGCCGACGGGACTCATGACCGTGGCCAGCACATCCTGCGGGCGGCGAAATGGATCGCTGAGGCGATGGAAGCGACCGGCGTAGCGAACCAACGCACCGGGGTGAAAGGCCTGTAATCTGAGGGCGGAATAGTCCAGCACGGCTGTGGCTTCCGGATAGCCGCTGAGAAACACCTGGAAGCCGCGGTCGAGTTGAAACCCGTCGACACGATCGGTGCGAACCCGGCCGCCGATATCGTCGGAGGCGTCGAGGATGGTGCAGGACACGCCATGCGTGACCAACACACGGGCACAGGCCAGCCCGGCAAGCCCGGCACCGATGATGATGACGTGTGGCGTGACAGACATGGTGGGTGCCATTCTAAACAGAGGTAGCGCCGGACCCCAGGCCCCGCGCGTGGCCTCGTCGCAGATGGCTATCCCTTCTTGCAGGCAATCTTGAACTCCGCCTCGCCATCGCTCCCCGGCGTGACACGCGACCATTCCCGCGTCGCCTTCCCTGCCTGCATGGGACGGCCCTTCGCCATCTGCCCGGCATAATACTTCGTCTGCAGCGGCCGGCTCTTCCGGGCGTCGCAGTCGATTTGCTTTTTCACCTTCACCGACCGATAGGTCCCCTGCGGAATCTGTCGATCGACTTTAAAGTCTTTCAACGTCCAAAACGTAACGGTCTTGCCGCTCGGCCCGATGGTGGCCATGTCGACATACCCGTCATACTTATGCGTGCCGCCGACCAGCACCCACTCCGCCGAAGCGGTCCCACTGATCAACAGGATCGCCCCCAGAATCATCCACACATATTTCAGCATTGTCCGTCCTTTGATTCCGCATCGAAGACTGAGACCACTACCATCGGCATCATACCATCGGTGCTCATGACATGCAGCCGTCTCTCACCACTCCTCTGCTGCTTTTGTATCCGACGTCCGTGTAGAGTCACGCCATGCCACCGCCACCCAGCAGAAAGCCTGCGCCGCCACGAGGGACCGGAGCGCCTCAAGCAACTTCGACGGGCCGGGCAGCATCTGCTTCCAGAGGCGAGACCCCACGCGTCACGCTGGACCGTCTTCTGTCGAAACTCGGCATCGCCAGCCGAAAACAAGCGCAGGAGTGGATTAGGGCCGGACGTGTCCGCATCAATCAACGCATCGTGCGCCAGCCGGACATCTGGGTCGAGTGGCCCGGTGATGCCGTCTCGCTCGATGAGCAGCCGCTGCATCAGAGTCCGCCGCGCTTCATCCTCTTTCACAAGCCGAAGGGCTGCGTCACCACGCATCACGACGAACAGGGACGCCGGACGATCTTCGACGTGCTCCCTCCGGAGATGAAACGCCTGCACGCGGTGGGGCGGCTTGACCAAGCGACCAGCGGACTGCTCCTCCTCACCAATGTCTCCACCCTTTCCGGTTTTCTTACCGACCCGCGGAACAAGATCCCGCGTGAGTATCTCGTCACCGTACGTGGAAATGTCACCGACCAGGTGCGGCAAGCGGCCATCGATGGACTGGAAGATGACGGCGAGTACTTACGGTGCGCCGCAGTGACGATTCAGAAACATTCCGGTCGTGAATCGCACCTGGCGGTCACGTTGACCGAAGGCAAGAACCGCGAAATCCGGCGGCTCTTCAAGGCGCTCGGCCATGAGGTGACCAGATTGCGCCGCATCCGGTATGGCCCGTTCAGTTTGGGCGATCTGCAACCGGGGGCCTGGCGCGAACTGCCCGTTGTCGACGCACACGCGCGACTCAGTGAGGGTGTTCCCTGAGACAATGCATCGCTGAATCTCCTTTCTGGACAAGGGTTTCCGCAGACCTCATCTGCTCCGAGATTTCCACGCTGCGCGTCCGGTGAAAGAACTTGCCAACCGGCGATGCTGTGCTAAGGTCATGACAGCAGGCGAAGCGTTCGGGAACACACAGTCCGCATCGTACTGAACGACCCACTCCGCTCTCGTCCTCCGCAATATTGCACTAACATCGCTCCCCATCAGGGAAGGGCCGGCTCGAACAACAGCCGATCTGACAGAGAGGAGATCAAGATCATGAAGGAGATCGTGAAGCGATTTGCCAGCGGACTGACTGCCTTGGCCGTTGCCGCCGCCTTGGCTGCGCCGTCGCTGACCTATGCCGCAGGACCCGACAAGGCTCCGCTGGAGATCAAGGTGCGCGTGAATGAAAAGGGATTCTTCGACGAGAAGGGCAAACCCTACGGCGGAAAGCGGATGTTACAAATCCCCAAAGACACGATGGTGAAAATCACCTTCGTCTTCGGCGAAGACCTCACCAGCTTGGCCGCGGGCGACACTCACCAGATCGCCCTGCGGGCGGAAGACGGCTGGAAGCAGGAAACCAGCCCGTTGTGGATGATGAACCGTGAATCGACCGTGAGCTTTCTCGCCGGCGAGAAGGGCCGTACGCAATACCGCGCTTACTGCATCCTCGACTGTATCGGCATGGAACACCTGACCAACCTGATCATCCAGGTGATCTAACTTCCCCAGCTGACTCTCTGAACGAAGAGAGGCTCGACGTGTCGTGCGACAGGTCGAGCCTCCTCGTATCCTCACCCTTGGCGGCGGACCACCCTGGCCAAACTTTTCAGTACCCCCGTCCCGTGCTGCCTCCGCCGCCACCCATACGCCCTAACGGTAACGCGTCATACCGCGTCTTGAGATCCGGATGCGCCGCCAGGTAACCGTTCACCGCGGCCTCATCGGCAAACACGTCTTTGCTGCGAGCCCGATATTCCTCCACCGTCAGCCCGCGTTTCGACAGGAGCGCGCCGAGCTTCGCTTGAATGTCCTCGCCCATCTCCTTCATCTTCTCCGGCGACGGCCGCTGGCCCGAGCCATACGATTCCCCGCCCTTGAAATAATTCGTCATCATCTCGCCGATCTCGATGCGGGCGTTCACAAACTTCTCCACGTCCGCAGGCTCGGCCGCCAGGCCGGTCCCGGCACACAACACAAGCCCCAACGCAATCCCGACGACGTGACGCGATAGCTGCATGGTCAT
Source organism: Nitrospira defluvii (assembly GCA_011525625.1). Taxonomy (GTDB): domain Bacteria; phylum Nitrospirota; class Nitrospiria; order Nitrospirales; family Nitrospiraceae; genus Nitrospira_A. The sequence goes on along the minus strand of WYAX01000023.1, from coordinate 11,687 downwards.
AGTCTCTTCTCCCTGTGAGGACAACAAAGTGAACACATGTGCGTCATCATACCATCCCCGGAGAACGCTCTGCACGGCGGCTCACCGCGGAAGCCGCGCGAGAAAATCTCCGAGCACAATCCGAAACCGGTCCGGGTCTTCGGCCATCATGAAATGGCCGGTGTTGAATTCCACGAGCTGTGCCCCGGGAATCTGCCCCTGAATCCCCATGGCAATGGCCGGGGTCGCCACATCGTCTTTCGCTCCCACCATGATCAACGTGGGCACCGCGATCGCCGAGAGTCGACCATGAACGTGAAACTGCGACATGGACGTGAGCGCCTCCCGAATCACCGTGCCGTTCCAGGTCGGAATGCGTTCGAGCAGCGGCTGATAGGTTTTCGGCAGGGTGCCGGCAGGAAAACTCTCGACGATCATGCGCTTCGACACCTCGCGATAGTCGCGTGAGTGCCCGATGGTCGGAATATCCTGATCCAGAATCATGGCTCCATCGGTGGTCGACACCAGCACCAGCGCCCGTACCCGCTCAGGATGGTCCAAGGCCAGCTGTTGGAGAATCATCCCGCCCATCGACACGCCGACCCAAACCGCCTTCTCGATCTCCAACGCATCGGCCAGTCCGATCAGGTCGCGGGCAAACCGTTCGATCGTGAAGCCGGTCGCCGGCTTTTCCGAATCGCCATAGCCACGCAAATCGACCGCAATGCCGCGAAACTCCGGCGCATAGGCGCCGACGTATTTGGGAAAGATATTGCTGGTCGTCACGCCCCCGTGCACGAACACAATCGGATCGCCCGTGCCCGCCTCCAACACGCTCAGGCGCAGGCCGTCCACATTGACCAGATGGCGCGTAAAAGGCTGATCGGGGGGAATGACATCGGACAGTTGGGGGGGATGCGCACCGCTGTTGGTTCGCACCGGCGGAGTCGCGCCGGCACAGCCGACGAGACCGGCTAATCCAAACGCAAGCACCATTCGAACGACCAGCATACATTCCCCCCTCTGAACAGGCTGACGGCCGATTGACGTAGCCTAAGCCGTCAGCCGGTCAGATTCAATGCTGGAATCGCATCGCGAGGTGCACGCGGATTACCGTATGCGCAACGACGTCACTCGCGAGACCGTTACCCGGACCGGCACCAAGTGGTCCTGAGGCGGCACGGCAAACACCCGATGTGCGAAAGCTCGAGACGCTGCCTCCAACTCGCGACAGCGATCGACAAACGGGCTCGACGCCAGGCGTGGGAAATAGTCGCGATGGCGCTCATAAAACTGCGCCCGCCGTCGCCAACGGTCGGCATTCACGCTGAACAACCAAGCGGCGAGATCCGAGAGACCGCGTGGCAGCGGGCTGGTGGCTTCAGACTCGACACGGCGTTCGACCTTCGATGGAGCTGTCATCGCGTTTTTCATGACTCTACCTCCCCTCCCATGTGTCGCACTCGACGCCCTCACAAGGGCGGCCGGTGGGCGTCTCTCCCGACTCACCCTGCCCCACTGTAATTCGGCAACATGAGGAACGGATTAGAGCCGCATGAAAACAATTTCATGGAGAGGGCGTGGTGAGGGTGCGTCCGCCACCGAGGACCTCACGAAGGACCTGAGCCAGATCGTGCAGCGCTTGTGTCCCGTCGCCGACAAAGACCGAGCCATGCATCGTCGCGAGGGTTTGTGGATTCAACGCAGCCAGCCTCCTGAGCGTCGAATCCGTCAAGGTGCCATAGGGCAGGTAGTTGGCCAAGGGACCTTGCTGATACTCCATCAGCACGTCGCGACAGCGCCCGACGACATCCGAGTGGGTCACCGGCTCCCCATTGCCCCCCTGGTGAAAGAGATCGGAACAGAGCAGCGTTCGCTGGGTCTCTTCGAACAACAGGCCCGACTCCCAACAGTGCGGCACATGCGGCGTCGCGAGGAATTGAAACCGGTACCGACCCGTGTGCAACACCTCCCCGTCCGCCATGCCCTTCGCCGGCCGGAGCGCCAGGCAATCGTCCACACTGACCAGTTTTCCCACCAGACTACAGACCGCATCCGCCTGCGGGGCGACCTGTTGCCATTCCGGCAGCGAGCCGCATTCGTCGGCCTCGAAATGACTGAAGCCGATCCAGCGAAGCGTCCGCACATCGATCAGTGAGGCCACCGCCGCATGCACATCGGCGAATAATGCACGCGGGCCGGTGTGAAACAGCAGCGGCTGCTCATCGCGCACCAGGAACTGACTGAATTGCAGATCGAACGGGGCGAGGAACGTCGTCATACGGAAAAGATCCGGGGCCACCTCAGTAATCTGCGCCATGATGCCCTCCAGAAAGAATGTGGTCGGGATCGTACCTGGCCGATCGGGACTGTGCAAGCGAAGGACGATCGCAAGACCAGGGTCATGGCCTCCAGGGCCCAGGGATTCCGCTAGTCGTGGCCACGGAGCGCTCACGATAGAACAGTGATAGACAGGTTCATTGTTCGTTGTCACAGGAGGTGGCCACCATGAAACAGCAACGGGAACGCCCGGCTCGTCGGAACAACCGGCAACGGCCCGGTCAGGACAAGGAACAGAGCTTTCCCTTTTCTGCCCGCGAATTCATGAAGCTGTCCCTGTCGGGACTGCTCTCGACCAGCATACCGATCCGCGTCACGCGCCTGATGCCCCCTGACCGAGCCGCATAACCCGGGCACAACCTGAATGAGGTGCACCATGTACGCCGACGACAGTGTGCTTACATATGATGAACACAAAGCCGCTGAGGCCGCATTCCGCGGCCTTCCTCTCGACTCCGACTGGTCCCGGGGGGCGCAGCTCGTCTACATCGGCATTCTCGAGGTCACCCGTGGCCGGGACATCCTCGACGATTGCCGCTGCGAGGAGGCAACAGCCGTCGGATCCTGACTCCCGTCTTTCCTCCGCTCAGCCGCAGGCCCCGCAGCGCTGACGCGAACCATCGCCGGGGCCTGCGGCACGTGTACACGATTGAAATTGCGCGGCAAGTGGCGTAGACAGTGGAGGTACGAGAGGTCCGCTCATGACCCGTCGGCTGTTGTTCGCCCTGCCTCTGCTGCTGTTGCTCACCGCACCAGTCACCGCCCAAAGTCCCTGTTCGGATTGTTTCTACGCCGCCGAAGAAGAAGTCCGGAAATGCCTTCAAAATGCCATCAGTGCGGACGATAAAAACAGCTGCTTGGAAAACCGACGGGTGCGTCTCAAGGCCTGTAGCGAGAATCAATGTCAGACGGTCAGGGAGGAAACGTCAACGACAGAGACGCCATCCACCCCCGTCAGGCCAGGCCTCGCACCCTACACGCCCACCGAAGGAGAGTGGCTGGCCCTGATGACGAGGGCCGCCCTCCGTCGGGAAGCCAGTCCCGACCGGCCCTATTCGCTCGATATCGTCCTCGCCGATCCGCAAACCCTGCAGATCATCGTTCGACATGCGTCCACCATGAACCGTGAACAGGTCAGAACAGCGATCGACGCCGCGAAGGAGGCGATCAAAGGTACCGCTAAGAGTTACGGCTGGGACAAGTGGGTCAAGATTCGGGAGACGGTGGAAACATATGCGCCAAAGACGAAGAAATGAACGATCGGCGACCATGGGCCTGTCGACTCAGGCCATCACCAACATGATCTGCGCGGGCGTGAGGAGCGCGCCTGGCTGATGACGCCCGAGCCAGGCCAGGGCATCCAGCCCCGAGAGTCCCAGGACCGATCGGGCCAGCAAGGCGGCAAACAGGGCCGTGCGCCCCAGCCCGGCGGAACAGTGGATCAGCAGATTGCGGCCCTGCGCGGCCTGCTCGTGCGCCTGCCGGAGCACATCGGTCAGGCGGCCATCGGTTGGAACACCGTAATTGGGAATCGGGAGAGGAAGCACCGTCAATCCTTCATCACGATAGATCGCGAACAGATCCCGCCCCGTTTTCTCTCGGCATTCGTCCGGCTCGGCCAGCAGCACCACTGCATGGATAGCCGCGGCTCTCAACTCCGGCAACAATGCCCCTTCGGGATCATAGAGGCCGAACGGCATGGCGCTTCCGTAGACGTGCCCCTTCAGATTCAGCGGGTAGGCCGTCAGCAGGCTCCCGTTCTGCCACTCTGGTGAGGCCTTACCCGGCATGATACACCGTCCACTCTTTCCAATCGGTAAGCGTGCGCGTCGTCATCGCCTTCGCCGCCTTCCGGAGCCAGGTGGATGTTCGCGCGGCCAGATCGCGCGGCACCGCCTTGATCTGTTGCCGGTCGCCGAGATGCACATTGGCCGTCTCCCAGCCCATGGCATACAGCAGCTTGCCTTCATCCCGCTTCTTCGGTAACGCCGTCAGTTCGATCCGTGAGCAATAGGGCGAGAGCCGCCGGAGCAGCCACGGCCCCTCCATGCAAACAAACGGATCGCGACAACGCACGGACCGCTCCAACATCACTTGATACAGCAGCGCGCCGCTCCCCTTCTGCCCCCGGGCCCATAGAGCGGAAGACGCAATCAGCCGCTTCGCCTCACGGGCGACCTTCCCGCCGCGCCACTCAGCGAGCGCGACAAACCGCGGACGCCCCAGGCTGCCCAGGCCCGACACCCGTCGCCTTAGGCTGTACGACAAGCCGGCCTCCGGCATCACCTGCTCAAGCGCATCCGTCACCTCGCCCGACACCGTCCCCTGCACCATCGGCAGGGCCGCCATCTTCTTCCAGAACTTGACCGGATCACGCAGGGAGTTCGTGGCAATCTCGCGCAACCAGGTATGTTGCTCCGACAACACAAAGGGCCGCCACCCGCCCGCACCCCTTCGAGGTAGCCGGTCAACACCGCATCGGAGGCCTCGTCCAACTTGACGGCCACATGTTCCGCCCGACCGGCAAGTTTGGCACTCGCCACCAGACGCACTAAGTCGCTCGCATAGGGAAAGACACAGGCCTCGTCGAAATCGTTGATGCCCCAGATCAAACGCCCTTCACTGTCGCGCCAGGTGCCGAAATTTTCGACGTGGAGATCGGCAACGGCGCGCAGCGAGGGCACGGTCGCCAGATCGGCGCAGACTTCCGGCCAGACCTGCATCCACCGGTAACAGGTGGCGCGGAGAAACGAGAAGGCGCTTTGCGTCATCATGGCATGCTTCAGACGCAGATCGGTCGGCACCAACGGCACCTGTCGCGCCGACCATCGCTCATAGGCCTGAGTGGCTTGGAGGACGTTCATGGGGGAATCAGCCCAGTCGGCTTAAGGTCTCACGTCCGGTAGCGGATCGCAAGGCATGAACCGGAGAGGGCCGATGGGGTGAGCCTTATGTTTTCGGAAGACGCCCGAGCTTCTGTTTGATCGCCGTCAGGTTCTCAGGGGTCGATCGTACGCGCAGCGTGAGCCCCTCGGCATCGTAGGCTTCGGACAAGACACGCATCCGCGCGCGGATCTCCGCCACGACCTTTTGAGCCGTAAACGGAATCCGTAATTCCTCGTCGAGCATATCGCTCTCAAAGTAGCCCATGATGCTCTCGCGGAGCGCCTGCAGATCGTCCTTGCTTCGCGTGGAGAGAAAAAAGGCATCGGGATATTCGGCCTTCAACGCCGCGAGCTCCTCCGGCCCGAGGCGATCGCGTTTATTCAACACCAACAGGCTGGGAACATCCGTGGCGCCGACTTCGGCCAACACCTTCCGCGTGACCTCCAGCTGGGAGCGAAAGGACGGATCGGAGGCATCGACGACAAACAGCAAGAGCGAGGCACTGGCCGCTTCATCCAGTGTCGACTTGAACGAGGCCACCAGGTCATGCGGAAGCTTCTTAATAAATCCCACCGTATCGGACAGGAGCACTTTGGGACGCGTCTCAGGATACAAGGGTCGGATCGTAGTATCGAGCGTGGCAAACAGCTTGTCGGCCACGAGCACCTCGCTGCCCGTCATCGCACGCATAAGCGAGGATTTCCCGGCATTGGTGTACCCCACGAGCGCGACCGTCAATTCGTGTTCCCGTCTGGCACGGCGCGTCTGATGCTCGTCCCCGATCGCCGCCAGTTCCTCCCGAAGTTCCTTCGTGCGATCGCGAATTCTACGCTTATCGAGCTCCAGACTGGTCTCTCCAGCCCCCTTGCCCCCGACTCCCCCGCCCTGCCGTTCGCTGCCGCCGCCGGTTTCCCGCAACCGTGGCGCGAGATAATTGAGGCGCGCGATCTCCACCTGCAGCCTGGCCGCTCTCGTGCGCGCGTGCCGGCTGAAAATCTCAATGATGACCCCGGTACGATCCAGCACCGGCACGCCGGCAGCACGTTCAAGGTTTTTCAATTGGGACGGCGACAGATCACAGTCCACGATGACAATCTGCGCCTGCTCGCCAGGGCCTGGGGTCGTCTCAGGATTGTCATCCGATTCATCCTCGTCTGATTCTTCCGGAACATCCACGTCCTCTGCCTCGTGCTTTGCCGCAGCTTTGTGCGCCGACCGTCGAAAGGACGCCTCGACTTTTCCAGAACCACCGGTCCATCGCGCCAATTCGGCGAGCTTCCCTTCTCCCAGGACCGCCGCATAACGATCGGAACTGCGCTTTTGCGTCACACGGCCCACGACGCGGTAGCCGAGGGTCGTCACCAGACGGGTGAGCTCTTGCAGCGAACTATCCACGTCCTCCACCGTCACCCGAGGGGTGCGGATCGCCACCAGCACGGCATTCGATTCTGAAGGCTTCGACATCGCAGACCTTTCCTTGCCCACATGGTATTGAGATTGGCGCATCTTAACAGGAAACGTCTGGTTCAGGTCAGCCACATCATGCCAGGAGACCGGGGATCTTGCTTCCACAACTCAGCTGGTTAGGGAGGCACTCATTACTCTGCAGCACCATCGGCGGCCGCCTGGCCGAGATGGAAGGTCGGAGCCAAACAAGACCTTGAGGTGGGATATATCTAATATGGTATAGTAGCGCCGGTCATGTGGGAAATCTACGAACACCGGCGAGCGAGCAAGAGCCTCGATCGCCTTCCGCTCGAATTGCTGAAACGCTATGAAAAGTGGAAGGACATTGTGCGGATTTCCGGCCCGGCAGGCCTGCGCCTGATCAAGGGATTCCACGATGAGCGTCTTCAGGGCGAATGGGAAGGTCATCGCTCGTCAAGGTTGAATGCACAGTATCGAGTGATCTACACAGTTGAGGAACAGCGCGTACTGGTCGTGATCATGGATGTGACCGCCCACGACTATCGGAGGCAATGATGAAAACCAAAGACGTTCGCCCGGCAAAAGCGCGAGTAGTGGTCTCGGTAGGAGAATCCGTTCGAATTATCCGTGAACTGCAAGGGCTCACGCAAAGCGAGCTGGCTCGAAGGACCAACATTTCACAGTCCACCATCTCGGCCATTGAAAACGACACCATCAATCTTGGCGTCGAACGGGCTAAAACTCTGGCGCGGGTTCTCCAGTGCCATCCAGCCGTCTTGGTCTTTCCCGGCTGGGATGTGACCAAGCAGTCTGCAGCCTCATAACCTGAACGGCAGTACCCGGCTGACGGAACGCGGTTCTGCCATCCTCCCGGGGATTGTCACATGGCGGAGATGTTTCGTGGGCCTGAGCCCGCCGCCAATCGCAGAAGCCCGTGGCCGCCTCAGCCAGCAGTCTGATTGACGGATAGCTTTCTTACCAGTGCCGACATTTCTTCGAGTTTACGCGCCCCGGCGGAGAGATCGTTCTCCAGCCGCTCGATCATGTCGAGGCATGTCTTGACCGTGTCGATAAGCTGAGCCTGCGTCATCGTGGGAAGTTTATGTTCGAGATCGTGGCGGTTCATACGCACTCTTCTACTATTCCGAACTTCCTCTCATTGCTCACTAGACCTCTACAGCGATGCGGTACCTTGTCTGCAGACGCTGCACATGTTCAACAAACGCCGGTATAGCTTCCCATTCGCGCCAGAGGTCAAGATAAGACAGACTCAGAAACGTTACTTGCGCATCAGACACTTTCTTTGAAAATTCCACAATTTCTTCTCCGTGGGCACGGCATTCTGAAAGATCCATCCAATTGACTGGTTCCCAATAAAGATACACAAGACAAACTGAAGAGACAGGCGTTCCAGTCTGCCGTCTTTGGTCAATCATAGTCTTGAGGCCTAGATAATGTTTCACAAGCTGTGCAACATCCAGGTGCTTAACGCCGCCTTGCTTGGATTCTTCCACTACGTCCCACCAGGAACTTTCGGCATAAGGAAATCGATCTCGGACGTAACTAGCACTAAATTCCGCCTTCTTCGGAGTCAGGTATTCGAGAAATTTTGATTCAATTGCAACGGTGTGTGGATTGCCGCTCAAGAAGACATCGAGGTTCGGAGGAGTTCCTTTGAGCCCGGTAGTCAGCTGTTTTTCGAATGACAAGTGAGTAAACCCCTTTCGTCCGAGAACAGTCAGTGCTTCCGGATGGTTCTTGAAGGGACAAAAGGAATTGACTGCTAGTGCGGACGAGGAGTGTACCGCGAGAAACTTTCTTTCAAGCTCTCGCCCACCCCCATTCGATAAATCTTCCTTAAACTGATCTAAAGAAACACCCGGCAATAGGTTTTCTTCCGGCCTAGACACGTATCCCTGCGCATCGCAGGGAAGGGCAGCCGAAGTGCGGAGCGTCTTCTGTATGTTGGCAACCAACCCGGACTGTTCTGACATTTTTATGCCTTTTGGTTTACGGTAGTAAGAATAGCCGATTCATTTCAGCCAAATACTCATTATCCTAATGCCTCAGAACACTAGGCATGCTTTTTCTTCGCCTCAATCTTTACACGCCCAGGCATCCTGTCATAACCCTTGGCTACCTTCGCTCTAATCTGACTCTTAATGAATGCAGTCGCCTTGGCGATAGTACGGAAGGGCTTCGGAAACTTTATTGGATAACGGCCACACCAGAAGTATTTGCCGCCCCCGCCGCCCTTAACCTCGACTGACCCATACGATATCAAAACCGTGCTACCCGTTCTCCTAATACAATATGCCTTACAAGACTTTCCTCTGACGTTGTTGCAATTCTCTCCAACCCATATCAATTTGGCCATGCTAGATCCCACTTACTTACGAATCTATCGTGGAAGAATATTTACAGACTGAATACTTCCTCCGTGATAGGCAAGCAGATACCGAATGAAGTCAGCTATAAGTACATTTGCACTTTTTCGACTGCTATTTCTTGTGATAACCCTACAAATCAACATACGTGAACGCCCGTACCACTCCATATTAATAGCGCCATAACCCTCTTCCGCTTCCGAATGGATCTTGGCCCAGCCATGCGTTCTTCCCTTCTTCTTCTCTCTAGAAACACTCAAGTTACAATTCTTTAGCCGACCATCATTCACGATCTTTTGCCGAAGGGATCCCGACTTACTAGCTAACACTTGAATTAACGTCTGCATAGATCTCCTCTCTGCTCAGATTTATTTCATTGCCTTGCTTATGCACGTCAGGGATCTGTTTCGCCGCCTACAGTTGCGGTTGATACAGATACTTTTGAAATCCCACGAAGACCTTCCCGATCTCTTCCGGCCTGCCTAAGTCGGCCACGGCGTCGGCGATGGCGTTGTGATACTTCAGTTTGAGGAGCGGCGAGAGCTTGTCTTGGGCCAGTTCTTCCACGCCAATCCTGACGTACTGCGCGAGGACGAAATCCAGAAAGGCCTGCTGTTTGCCGGTGAAATGCGCATGGATCTCCGCCTTGGCCCTGGCAGCGCGTTCCTCGCGCGTGAGCGGAGTCATCGCATAGGCCACATGCGCGAGCACATCGAACAGATCGCTGCGCTCGGCATCGATAATGCGTTGCATCTCCGCCATCTGCTCGGCACCAAACCCTTTCTCAGCGAGCCCTTGAAGAAGTTTCGCGCGCGTGTCTGGCTGGCTCCAAATCGCCCGGAGCTCTGCTTCATTTCTGAAAAAGGCCGGCAACTTACCAAACAGTAGTTCCAGGAACTGCTGTGCCGACATGGGCGTCCCGTCAGGGTGCCAGAACGTCGTCACCATCATGTGCTGGATGGTGCGAGCCTTGCCGTCGGCTAGCTTGACCTTCACCTTTTTCTGGCACATGCACGGCCTCTGGCCGCATTTCTCACAAGGCGCTCGCTCGCAGGCGCATGGTTGTTTGCCGCATACGCTGCAGGGTTGCGGCGGCAATTGTTCGCAGCGGCAAGGAGATTGTCCGCATCTCGCACAGGGTTCTTTCGGCTCCGGCGGAATCGGTTCCCCATCCCACTCCGGATCGTTGAAGTGATGATGCGCCTTCACGAAATCGTAGATGGTGAAATAGTCCTTCCCGTCATAAAGCCGCGTCCCGCGCCCGATGATCTGCTTGAACTCGATCATCGAACTAACCGGCCGCATGAGCACAATATTCCGGATATTCCTGGCATCCACACCCGTCGAAAGCTTTTGCGAGGTGGTGAGGATCGTCGGGATCGTCTTTTCGTTGTCTTGAAAGTCGCGGAGATGCTGCTCGCCTAGTTCACCATCGTTCGCCGTGACCCGCTGGCAATAGCTCGGGTCGGGACTCGTCTTCATCTGGTTGATGAGGTCGCGGACGGCCAGCGCGTGATCCTGTGTCGCGCAAAAGACCAGAGTCTTTTCCCGCTGGTTAATCGTGTGCATGAAGATCTCGACGCGCTTCTTCTCACGGTCTTTGATCTCAATAATCCGGTTGAAGTCGGCTTCGCTATAGCGTTTGCCATACTCCACCGCCCCTTCCATCACTCGGTCGTCCGGGGTGTAGACGTATTCGTCCAGCGTCGTCGAAATCTGTTTCACTTTGAAGGGCGTGAGGAAGCCATCGTTGATGCCGTCTTTGAGCGAGTAAATATAGACCGGCTCACCGAAATAGGCGTAGGTGTCCACGTTGTCTTTGCGTTTGGGCGTGGCGGTGAGACCGAGCTGTACGGCGGGAGAGAAATATTCGAGAATGTCCCGCCAGTTGCTTTCGTCGTTCGCCCCTCCGCGATGGCACTCGTCGATCACGATGAAATCGAAGAAGTTGGGCGGATATTCTCCGAACGCTTCGACAGGCTCAGCGCCCCGCGAAGCACAACCCGATCTATTTTGCGACAAAGGGGGTAAAAGGTGATGGTTCTCGGTGATCAGGGCGATCTTCTTCGCCCTGCTCCAGCCTTGTATTTGCTTTTCCCGAGCAAATGCTTCGTCTATCCGATCAAAGGGTTCGTAATAGACCAGTTTTGCCTCACCTCTTGCCGCTGTGTGTCGGGACCCCTTCCCATGATGGTGCTGCTCGATACGCGAGCGTAAATCTTTCGTGCTCCCGACGTAGAAACTCCCATCGGCGCACTCCAGAATATACATATAGCCATACGCATCTTGAATGTCCGTCACCTCCACGAACGAACATGTACTCCCATCGACAACAGGAGGTTCGCCGCCGATAGGTGAACCAGAGGTGGCTTCGGTGGCTGAGCCCTCCCGAAGCTCGGTGGCTGAGCCTGTCGAAGCCATGAAGGTCTGAAAGATCGTGAAGAAGAGGCTCCCGTTCTTCGGAACCTTGCCCTTCTTGCGAATGTCGTCCGGCGCGATCCGTACCAGCGCATCCTCGGGAAACGCGGAGAACGCGTTATAGGCCTGATTGGCGAGAATGTTGCGGTCGGCAAGAAACAGGATGCGCGGCTGCCTCGATGGCTCGCGGCTGAGATTCCATCGGCTGTGGAACAGTTTCCACGCAATCTGGAAGGCGATGAACGTCTT
>WYAX01000022.1 GCA_011525625.1 Nitrospira defluvii | reverse complement strand
CCCTGAATCCGCCGTACGGCAGCACCCAGACCATCACGACCGAAATCGATCCCATTACCGTGTCCGTCAACACCTCCAGCATGAACGTCGGCAGTTATTCCGGCGTCGTGTATATCGTCGAGAGCGGTCCTAACGGCTCCCAAACGTTGCGCATCCCTGTCTCGCTCTCCGTCCTTGCCAGCGGCAGCACGCCGCCGCCCCCGCCGCCCTCGCCGACCGGCAGCGCCACGTCACCCCCGCCGCCTCCTTCCGGCACAGCCACGGGCACTGTCACGGTGAGATGGAATGCGAATACTGAAGCGGACCTCAGAGGGTATCGCGTTTATGTGGGTACTGCCTCGGGTGTCCGTTCCCAGTCGTTCGACGTCGGCAACGTCACGTCAACACGATTGACCCTGCCGCTCGGATCGACCTATTGGTTTTCTGTGACGGCATACGATGCAAGTGGCAACGAGAGTTCGCCCTCAGGGGAAATCAGCAGAAGTTTGTTTTGACAACTATCTCTGCTCGACAGACTTGACCGCTCTTCCCTCAAGCCTGTATAACGGGCCCTGTACTTGTGAGCCCGCTCAGAAGGAACGACCCTTCGGGCGGGCTCACAAGTGTCATACGCGCCCGTAGCTCAATGGATAGAGCATCTGACTACGGATCAGAAGGTTACAGGTTCAAGTCCTGTCGGGCGCACCACCGTCCGGATTCCCCCTCGGTTCATCTTCCCACGCCCAGCTAGCCTTCGCGCCACGCATCCACGTCCCCCATCCGCCGCTGAACTCCTGAATTCTCCACCATACCGTTTCAGGCAGATCGGTCGAGACAGACCTAACCGACGCGATGGCGATTGCCTAGCCCAGTTAATTCGTGGGCACTTCTGTGGCATTCGCCGACTCACTGCTGCGACGAGCCTTCGGCCTGGGGGTTCGCCCCTCGTCGCTTCGAGGTACAGTACGAGTACGCGTCGGGTCCTCCCGGCTCCGCGCGCCGAGGCACGGCCGGCTCACCGCCTCGCCGGCATCCGCAAGCATGGCTCGACGTCTTCGTCGAGCCGCGAACCTCGCCACGCGCTTCGGCGGTCTTGCGACGCACCGTTATGAAGCATGCGGGCCAGATGGGCTGCCCGTCCGGCCACTCCGAACATGGCCCGAATCGGTTCCAGGCGACGCCCAGGCTCCGGCCTGGGGGAGTCACTAGCTTATTTCTCTCGACCGATTCGTCACACTGAGTGGCATCCCATGATGGACACCGCCCTCCTCTATGACCGGCTGCAATTCGCAGTCACCGCGACCTTTCACTACCTCTTCCCGCAACTCACGATGGGGTTGGCGCTCTTGCTCGTGTACCTACGATCGCGGGACCTGCTGAGCGATGGGGACCATTTTCATCACGTCGCCACATTCTGGACGCGCATCTTCGCGTTGAGTTTCGCATTCGGCGTAGTCACCGGCATCCCGCTCCAGTTCCAATTCGGCACCAACTGGGCACGGTTCTCTGAATTTGCCGGAGGTATCGTCGGGCAAACCCTGGCGATGGAAGGGGTCTTCGCCTTTTTCCTGGAGTCGTCGTTTCTAGGCCTGCTGCTGTTCGGCGCCTCGCGCGTGAGTCGAGGCATCCTGTGGTTGGCGACGGTCCTGCTGTTCGTCGGCGCCTGGTTGTCCGGCTATTTCATTCTGGCGACGAATGCCTGGATGCAGCACCCCGTGGCCTATCGGGTAACGCCGGACGGCCGCCTGACCGTGGAAAGCCTGATGGGGCTCCTGACCAATCCTTGGCTCCACTGGCAGTTCGCTCACAACATGACAGCGGCCGTTGCAACCGGCGCGTTCGTCATGGCGGCGGTCTGTGCGCTCTATCTGCTCTCCGGACGGCACCGAGCTCATGCCGAAACCTGCCTGCGCACGGCAGTCCCGGCAGGCGCCCTAGCCTCGGTCCTGCTGATCACGCCGACGGGGCATGAAAGCGCGCGGCAGGTATTCGAGTTTCAACCGGTCAAGGGCGCGGCTTTTGAAGGTCTCTTTCGCACCGAGCGGGGAGCCGATCTCCTGCTGATCGGCCAGCCCAACATGGAGACCATGACGATCGACAATCCGCTCGTGGTGCCGTCGGCGCTGAGCCTGCTCGTCTATAACGACCTCTATGCCAAGGTGAAGGGACTCGATGCCTTCCCTCGACAGGACTGGCCGGACCACATTGCACTCCTGTACTACGCCTACCACATCATGGCCGGGCTGGGCACGCTGTTGCTGGCCGTGATGGGGTCGGCCCTGATCCGGCTGTGGCGCGGCACGCTGTTCACCGCGCGCCGGCTGCTCTGGCTGTTGATGTTGAGCGCTCCCCTGCCCTACCTCGCAACGACGGCCGGCTGGATGACGGCGGAACTGGGCCGCCAACCGTGGCTGGTCTATGGCCTCTACCGGACGGAGGAAGGCCTCTCGCCGCTGGTCCATTCGGGCAATGCGTTGTTCACCCTGCTCGGCTTCCTGGGGATTTATCTCGCGCTGGGCCTGCTCTTTGTGTTGCTGTTGGTCGAAACCCTGCGCCATGGACCGACAGAACCGGACGTCGCACGGGGGGACTAGCACACCGTGGAAACTCTCTGGTATGCCCTGCTCACCTGCGTATTCATCGCCTATGTGGTGCTGGATGGCTACGACTTCGGCGTCGGCATCTTGTCGCCCTTCGTCGCGCGAAATGAGACCGAACGCCTCCGACTCAGGACGGCCATCGGTCCGGTATGGACAGGGAACGAAGTCTGGCTGATCGCCGGCAGCGCTCTCTTATTTCTGGCTTTTCCCAAGGCCTTTGCCGCGGGGTTCAGCGGGTTTTACCTGGCCCTCATGATCATGCTCTGGCTCTTGATGGGCCGGGGCCTGGCCTTCGAGTTGCGGGAGCATGGCGAACATGAGCTCTGGCGAGGGTTTTGGGACGGGATCTTCTTTCTGGCCAATCTCCTGCTGGCCTTCGTAGCGGGGTTACTCGTCGGCAACCTGCTGCGCGGCGTGCCACTGGAGGCGGACGGCTATTTCTTCCTGGCGTGGTGGACGGACTTCAGACCCGGAGCGCAGCCAGGCCTGTTGGATTGGTTCACGTTGCTGACGGGGGCGACCATGGTGGCGCTGCTGACGCTGCATGGCGGAAGTTTCCTGACAATGAAGACCCGCGGCGCTCTGCAGGCACGAACAGAAAAGGCGGTGCAATCCACCCTCCTGATGCTGACGCCGTTGCTTCTGGCTCTGGTCGTGGCCGTGCCGTTCGTGCAGCCGTTCTTCGGCAGGCATTACAAGGCCGCCCCGATCGGATCGGTCTTGCCGCTCTTGGCCGCGGTTGCGCTGCTCTCCCGACGCCTGACGCCTGTTCGTCGACGTCCGGTCGTCGGGTTTGCCGCGTCGAGCCTCCTCGTCGCCGCCCTACTTGCCGCGGCGGCCTGGGGCACGTTTCCCAATCTGCTCATCGCCACGACCGACCAGACCCACAGCCTCACCTCCATGACTGCCGCAGCGGAGCGGACGGGACTCGAAGCCGGACTGTGGTGGGTTCCCGCCGGCCTGGCCCTTGTAATCGTCTACCAAGTATGGATTCACCGCCTGTTCTCGGAACCGGCGAACTCCGACGCTTCCTCGCTGACGCCACCGTAGCCGAGCCACAAGGGTTTCCTCCAGTTCCAATTCATCCCTCACAGGATAGGCTGGTTCTCTGGCGATGACCTGTGCCGTGACAGGGCCGACTGGCTGCCGATCGCACCGTGGGGCCTCTGTCGACCACGATGAAGACTCGATCCATGAGCACGTTGTTTGAGCCGTCCATCGATCCCGCGACACCTCCAGGCTGGACATACAATCCCTCCGCCTGGAGCGAGCGCCTGTGGTTGATCGGCGTCGC
Organism: Nitrospira defluvii; assembly: GCA_011525625.1. Classification (GTDB taxonomy): domain Bacteria; phylum Nitrospirota; class Nitrospiria; order Nitrospirales; family Nitrospiraceae; genus Nitrospira_A. The sequence goes on along the minus strand of WYAX01000022.1, from coordinate 97,319 downwards.
GATACTCGGCTTTGGGCTCTCTCTCTATCTCGGGTCCTATCAGCTGGGCATGGTCGCGAGGGTATGGGAACCGTTCTTCGGCACGGGCAGCGAACAGGTGCTGCACTCGGCACTCTCGCGTGTCCTGCCGGTTCCCGATGCCGCACTTGGGGCCCTGGCCTACGCAGTGGATGCCGTCGCAGGGACAATCGGCGGCGCCGGGCGATGGCGGACCATGCCGTGGATCGTCGTACTGTTCGGTCTGGCCGTGGGACCGTTGGGACTCGTGAGCGTACTGCTGGTGATCGCCCAGGCGGTGTGGCTGGAAGCCTGGTGCACCCTTTGCCTGCTGTCGGCCTTGATCTCGGTCGTGATGATCGGCCCGGCCATGGACGAAGTGCTGGCCAGCTTGCAGTTATTCACGCGCGTGCGAGAACGAGGAATGCCCCTGTGGGAGGCCTTCTGGCACGGAGACCGGGCGCCGCGCGGAAAGAGGGAACCATGTGGCCCCACGTAGCGACGAGTGTGATCGGCTTCTGGCTGTTGGCGTCACCGGACCTCCTCGAGTACGCGGGGACCGCGCGGATGAACAACCAGATCGTGGGTGCATGGCTTGCCACCTTCGGCTTGATCGCGGCCTCGGAGTCCGTGCGAGCGCTGCGCTGGGTCAACGTGGCACTGGGAACATGGCTGCTCGTCGCACCGTTCCTCTTGGACTACCCGGACGAGCGAGCCTGCGGAAGCCTGGTGGGAGGTATGGCCGCCATTGCGCTGTCATCGATCCACGGCCCGTCTTCCGAACGGTTCGGTGGGGGATGGACCGCACTCTGGAAAGGAGCATCGTCATGACGACCGTTTGGTGCCTCAAGAGTCCCGTGCGTGAACCGACCGCCCCACCGCCGCCCCAGGGGGATCCGCCGAATGACCTGCCCACGCGCAAAGAGCCGCCCAGCGATACGCCGCAACGGAGGGCGCCACCGTCCCCCGACAACCCGAAAGAACGCCGCGCCTCATGAACCGTGGCGCCACACCCCAAGCGTTCTCGCAGAGAATGGAAAGGATCTCCGCAATGACACCAACAAGCGATCATCGGCCGCAGGTAGTGGTCGTGACCGGCGCATCGGCAGGCGTGGGCCGGGCGACGGTCCGTGAGTTCGCGAAGGACGGGGCATGGATCGGATTGATCGCTCGAGGCCGCGAGGGACTTGAAGCAGCCGCACGCGAGGTGGAGGCCGCGGGCGGGAGGGCGTTGGTGTTGCCGATGGACGTGGCGAACGCCGCACAGGTGGAGGAAGCCGCAGCGCTGGTGGAACAACGGTTTGGACCCATCGAGATCTGGGTGAACAATGCGATGGTTTCGATCCTCTCGCCGGCTCTGCAGATGACGGCGGAGGAATTTCAGCGCGTCACCAACGTGACCTATCTCGGGTACGTGCATGGCACATTGGCCGCCCTTCGCCGCATGGTCCCGCGCGACCACGGCGCGATCGTGCAGGTGGGCTCCGCCTTGGCCTACCGGTCGATCCCGTTGCAGTCGGCCTATTGCGGGGCGAAACATGCCGTTCAAGGGTTTGTCGAATCGCTCCGGTCCGAACTCATCCACGACGGCAGCCGCGTTCACATGACGACCGTACAACTCCCGGCGGTGAACACACCCCAGTTCAGCTGGATCAAGTCTCGCCTCCCGCGCCATCCGCAGCCGGTGCCGCCCATCTATCAGCCGGAGCTCATCGCGCGGGCCATCGTCTGGGCTTCACGGCATCGTCGGCGCGAGGTCTCAGTGGGTTGGCCGACCGTTAAGGCCATCGTGGGGGACAAGTTCATTCCGGGTCTGCTGGATTGGTATCTCGCCGCAAAAGGGTATGCATCGCAGCAGACGGAACACCCCATCGAGCCGGACCGGCCGGACAATCTGTTTGCGCCCCTGCCGGGCGACTATGGCGCACATGGCCGATTTGATTGCGGCGCACACCGATTCAGCCTGCAGTTCTGGCTCAATCAACGGCGTGGATGGGTGGCCGCAGCGGCGCTGGGTGCGGTGGGATACGTGGCGGCCCGCCTCTACACCGGCGGCGCCGGTCATTCAAGAGGCGCGGCGCCCGACCAAGCCTCAAGGGCCGGGAAAGACCGGATGGATTGATGCAGACGGCGCCGCAACAGAGAAGGACACCGTGCCGAAAAAGCAGACGATGACACGAACACGTCAGGCGGCACGGGCGGGGAAATCCCCCAGCACCCAGGCGGGCACGTTCATGCAAGAAGAATTGGAGCACCTGAAACGAAGGGCGAAGCGGATCACATCCCGTAGACAGGGCATCGCCATCGGCCTCTCCAAGACCAGGAAGGTCGGGGTGACGGTGCCGGTCACACAGGCACCGACCCGGCGTTCCAGGTCAACGAACGCCTCATGATTCAACGAGCGCGCTGCCCCGCGACACACGACCTCGCATGCGTGCCGGCCGAATCTAGGGCCCTGCCTAGTATGCGTTTCACAGAGTCCTGGTTACGGTAAACCTCAGACATCGGACAGGCGCGCCACGAAGGACGGACTGTCCAACATCACCCACCACCGGTTCATCACGAAGGAGGTTGCCTCATGCGCACGGACGATTCTACCAACTGGTCGGCATTCATGGCGGGAGCATGTATCGGCGCAGGCATCGCGCTGCTGCTGGCCCCACAGTCGGGCACAGAACTGCGGTCGACTCTCCGCGATTATGCCGGCAGAGCGAAGGATGAATTCGATGACGCCGCCGAGCAGGGACGCGCCGCCTGGGATCAAGCGGTCGAACGTAGCCAGGAATATGTCGAGGGCGGGAAGCAGACTCTTCGAAAGGCCGGCCAAGCGGCACGGGAGTTCGTGGACGATACCGTGCAGAGTGCGCAGCACACCATGGAAGAAACGACCTCGCGCCGCAGCTGAACACAGAGACGCCTGCGAATTCCCATCGAAGGAGACCACCCATGATGAAGCTCATGACCCATGCATTGTGCGCCGTCGCCCTCCTCACGCTGATCGGCTGTCAGTCCACGACCGGCAAAACCGCCGGACAAACCTTGGACGATGCGTCCATTACCGCAGCAGTGCACTCGAAGTTGACGTCGGACCGCCTCTCCAACTTCAGCCGGATTGATGTCGATACGGAACGCGGCGTCGTCACGCTCAATGGCGTCGTTCGGACCGCCGACCAGAAGATGCGGGTGTCCCAACTGACGCGCGAGGTCACCGGCGTCAGGACGGTGAACAACAACCTGCAGATTCAATCACAGTAGCGAGGCCCAGACGCTGTTCGGCCGCTCCCACGTATAGAAGGAGGCCCGTCATGCACCATCACCGTCCCCTCATCGTTCCGGCCCTTGCCGCCGTCCTTCTTGCGGGAGCGGCGTGCAGCCATACCATTCCCAAGACTGCATCGAAACCGGTGCCGCCGCCTATCACGAGCGCGGTCCCCTCCTTCACGGCGATGGCCAAGGAGGAGACGCGAGCCCCTCTGTCGCAACTGCCGGTCCACGTCAAAACGGATCTGACACCGATTCAAAGCGCGATCCGCAAGGCGATACCGGACCGGGTGACGGAGACAGGCCATCCCTTGGAACAGGAGTTCCGGTGGACGTTTGTCAGAACCGGCGAACCCTCCATCCACATCCAGGACGGGTTGGTGGTGATCCAGGCCGAATACAAGGGCGACATCGAAGCACGCGGAAGTTCCCCTGCCTGCCGGTTGGACCCGGTCTCTGCTACCCTGAACGCCAACGGCACGCTTGAGCTCGTGCAGAACGGGGATACGGTGGCGTTCGCGTTCGACCCCAGGCAGGTGTCGATCACGACCAAACCGGAGAGCGACGCCCGCTGCACTATGTTCAATGTGTCCGTCAACGACCAGCTGCCGGAATTATTCGGTCTGTCGCTGATCACAACCGCCATGGCCGAGGCCGTGCGCCCGGAGGCCTTCGGCATCCCGCTCCAGCGGATCTGGGACAATCTCGAAGGCCCCGTGTCCGTGCCCGTCGCCTCGTTGAACACACGGGCGTGCCTGTACGGCAACCCGCGGGAAATGCTCCTGAGCCGACTGAAGGGAACGCTGCGGGACACGGTCATCACCGGCACCGCGAAACAGATGCCGTTGGTCACGTATGAGCCGACCTGTGCCGAGGCCGCCCCGACCGTGGCGTTGGTCAACTCAGGGCCGGCCTCTTCTGAAAGCACCCCTTATGGGATGTTAGCCAAGATCCCGATCTCCTACCCACAGGTGACGCATCACCTGCAGGATAAACTGTTTCACCACACGATCGTTGTGGATTCCACGGCGAACGAATCCGCCGTGATCGAACGGGTTTCCGCCACCGATGCGAACGGGCGGGTCCTGGTCACCGTCGAGACCACGGGAGATCTGAAGGGCACCATTTACTATTGGGGGACCCCGCGCCTGGACGAGACCGGGAGAACCCTCACGATCCCCGATTTACAAATGGCGAATGAATCCCGAACAGCCATCGACTCGATTCGGGTGGGCTTCTGGCAAATCGTCGACCGCGAACTGCAGCCCAAGCTCCGGCAGGCTATGGCCATCGATCTGTCGAACCATGTGGATCGGCTGAAACAGATCGTGACCGGCAGTCATCGCTCCGGTGATCTTACGATGGACATTCTGGTCACCCGTCAGCAGCCGGACCAGGTGCGCTCATCACCCCAAGGCATCACCGTGTCGATCCTGCTGGAAGGCACAGCCACGGCCACGGGACACATGACGCTCCAAGGCCAGCAGCCGCAAGCGATGGTGGAACGCCCAGGCCGTTGACGTTCGACGTTCTGGTCGGGGATGCCGGGCCTGGCCCCCTGCCGGCCCGGCCCTGCGGCGTGATCGATCAGGGTCCTCCCCAGTGTGCGTGAGTCCGCCGTCCTGCTAGGTTCGTCGTTAGACAGTCGATAGTGAACCGAGATGGCAGGGAGGTCGCCCTATGGCAGACACACAGCTGAAGTCAGGCACGCACAATGCCAGTATCCGCACGTTGCGTGTCGAGCATCGCACAATTCTTGCGCTGTTCGAAGTGTATCTCGCAATCAGCCCGGATTCCCGGCAAGCCACGATGGATCAGATCCTCAACCTCCTGGAAGAGCATTTCCTCAAAGAAGAAGCGCTCCTAGCCGGTCGAAAACGACAGCCCGGCAACCAGGCCGATGAGCTGGTCGAACAGGTGTTGCTGGACCATAACGAAGTCAGAGCCATGATCAAGGAACTTCGCGACTCGGAGACGGATGACGACCAGGCACTGGACGAATTTTTCGAAGATATGATGCAGACGGTCCGGATGCACTTTCTGGCAGAGGAGCGAGACCTCTTCCCGCGCCTTCCACGACCGGACGACTGATCAAGGCTGAACACTCTGCACGTCAACACCCTGTTCAGAAGGGAAGGGGTCACATTCTATGCAGCGCACTCCGGTACGGTTTGCGGTCGTCGGTCTCGGACACATCGCACAGAGCGCGGTGCTTCCCGCGTTTGCGCACACACCATCGGATGCATGCCTCAAGGCGCTCGTCTCCGACGATCCGGTCAAACGCCGTGTGCTCGGTCGGCGCTACGATGTCCGCCACACCTATACCTACCGCGAATACGACACGTGTTTGCGCAGCGGCGAGATCGATGCCGTCTACATTGCCCTCCCCAATAGTCTCCACAGGGAGTTCGCGGTGCGGGCGGCCAAAGCCGGCATCCATGTGCTCTGTGAAAAGCCCATGGCGGTGACCGCTGCCGATTGCCGTGCAATGACGCGAGCCGCCGACCGGTACAACGTCAAGCTCATGGTCGCCTACCGCCTGCACTTCGAATCCTGCAATCTCCGGACGATCGAGCTGGCCCAGTCGGGAGCACTCGGCGACCTGCGGCTGTTTCACTCGGTCTTTACGCAGCAGGTGCGCCCCGGCGATGTCCGACTGCAACGGCACCTCGGCGGTGGGCCGCTGTACGACATCGGAGTGTATTGCATCAACGCCGCGCGATATCTCTTTCGAGATGAACCGATCGAAGTGTCGGCGTTCGTCGGCGGGGGCGACCGCCGGTTTCGCACAGTAGAAGAAGCGGCCGCCGTCGTGATGCGTTTTCCCGGCGATCGTTTGGCCACATTTACCTGCAGCTTCGGTGCGACGGATCAAACCATGTATGACATCATCGGCACGAAGGGGCGAGTCCGCGTTGAGCCGGCCTATGAATATGTAGGGGGGCTGACCGCCGCCGTGACGATCAACGGAAAGACCACGGTCGAGACGTTCAAAGCCGGAGACCAATTTGCGCCTCAACTGATCCATTTGTCCTCCTGCATTCGGAAGAATCGCGAACCGGAACCGAACGGCGTGGAGGGCTTGATCGACGTGCAGATCATCGAAGCTCTGCACACGTCGGCTCGTACCGGAAAACCGATCGCTCTCCGCCTTCCGAGGAAACGCACAAGGCCGGACATTCGGCTCGCGATGCATTATCCGCCGGTGCCGAAAGTCAAAGACGTCCGCACGACATCGCCGACGCTGTGAAAGAAAGCACGTGGATGAACGAGGACTAGGGCTTTGCCGAGTACAGTCACCGTACAAGCGCCGCTAGGCTCGGCACTAAGGCACAGATGTGATCGAGATCGTTCACGACGCGTGAGAAGGAGAGCAGCATGGCACCAGAAGCGGGCATGGAACAGGCAGTGAAACAAGCGGGAGACTCAATCGCGGGCGTCGCGGACAAGACGGTCGCCGCTGCCGCGCGCGCCGCACGCGATATCCGGCAGGAGGGAATCGGCGGAGTCGTGGACGACCTCGGGATTCTGATTCGACGGTATCCGTTACAGGCACTCCTGCTCGGCCTCGGATGCGGCTATCTGTTGTCCCGCGCGCGGCAGGACTAGAAAGGGCGCCACATGGACAATCCTCACCCGATTTCCGTCGCCGCATTGCTGCAGGGCCTCTTCGAAGACATTCGCTTACTGATCGGTCAGACGATGCGATTGGCTCGCGATGAAATGAAGCTGGAACGCCGGAAACTGACCAGCCTCGCGATCCGGATCGGGATCGGCCTCACGATGGCGCTCATGACGATTGTGCTCTTGCTCCTGACGGTCGTCCATCTACTGCACGGTTGGCTGGGACTCCCGCTCTGGACGAGTTACGGAATCGTCGGCCTCCTCTGCGCGTTCCTTGCGGGCGTGCTCCTGACCGGCGCCGCTTCCCTGGCGGCGACACTCCGCTTGTGGCCGTTCCGCACTCTTCACTCCATAAAGGAAGACGCCCGATGGATCAAAGAACAGGTGCTCTCGACCAAGACCTGAAAGATATTCTGCACACGAGAACCGCAATCGCGAACAAATTGGATGCGTTGGAGCAACGCGTCCTTCATCACGCGGAGGACGCCACGATGCAACTGACCCGAGTGCTCGACCGAACCACGAAGCATATGAATGAGTTCGTGGATAAAACGAAGGCTGTCATCGACCCCTCGCGCCAAGTCCGGGCGCATCCGTGGCTGATGGTGGGCGGTGCGCTCTGCGCCGGGTATGCGCTCGGGCTCCTTGAACGCAGAACGCGGCATCACCGCAATGGGGTGTATCCCTATTACCCGGCCGGGGCCAAGGCTTCACCCGTCATGCCGTCACCTTCACGACGAGGCACCACGTCGAAACACCACGACGGCATCTATGACTATTATCCTGATCCATCATCCCCCCGTCATGAGCCGGACACCCGGGAGGACCGCAGCCTCTGGAACAGCCTGTCGCGGGAATTCGGGCCGGAAACGGAGGAGGCTAAACAGATGGTGCTGCGGCTCGGACGCGGCCTGATCGTCGAATTGACGCGTCGCATGGTTCCCGACATTGCGCGCGCGCTCGGCGTGACCCTGCCGCCGGGGGCAACGGATCCATCTCGCGGCGAACGAGAAGCCTCTCCGGATCACCGCCGCGAGGATCCGTCACGAGCTCGTCAGGGGAAAGCCGAAGAGCCGATTGTCCGTGACTCATCCACGCGCCATGCATGACTGCTTGGGAATCGACCAGGATTTGCCGTTTCAGCAGCGAGCGTGGGGCTATCAACGTTTGGCCTGGAGCGTGTGTAGCTTCGTGTCGATCGGCGCGCGCCCCGGCCTGTTCGGTCAAGGTTCGCCGGCCGATGCTTCCATGGTGGATGTCGGCGGGACAGTCAGGTCGGACTACGAGCGGTTGGCTCGTTTCGAGCGCCTGACGTATCTGACGGTCTCCTCATCCGCCGCCCCAGCGGCCTATGTCCTCGACGTCCGGTGGGATAGGCCCTATGCCGAAGCATTCGTCCTGCGCCGGCCCATGCCTCTGCCCGCACGGAGTGGACTGCAAAAGAAATTCTGTTTCGATTTCCAAGGGTCCTGGGGGAGATGACGATCGTCAACTCGCCTCTGCCGGTCAGGTCGGTAGGCCCGATCAGGGGCCGCATTCACGTCGATCAGGGCGACCGGTCGGCCTTCGCGCTAATTCGTCGATCCGTAGGCCCGGCGATAGACACAGAGGGCCGGCCGCCGATGGAGTTGATGCGACGGGCCCGCGTGGACTTGCAGGACATTGTGCGTGCCGCTCGGGAACAAGGCGTGTCCGGGCTCGATCGCATCCGATAGGCCGTGCCGGAGACCAGCGGCAGCATCTCGATCATTCCCCGAGACTCGGGCGAAGCGTCGAACGCACAGCACGGGCCGCTTGCGCATGCTCGCGAATATGGAGTCTGACATTGGCCGCCTCGCTGACAAGCTCATCACCGCGTTGGAATCCCTGGAAGCTCGGGGGACTCAGCTGGAAGACCTTCGGGATTCGCCTCTGGCAAGAGAGTCAGCGCGACGACATCTTCGGCCGGGCGGCACAACTGGCGTACTATTTTCTCTTAGCCCTCTTCCCGGCGCTGCTGTTCCTCACAGCCTTGATCGGGCTCTTTCCGGTCAAGGAGACACTTCCCGAACTCATGCAGTATTTGCAAACCGTCCTGCCCGCCGACGCCCTGTCTCTCCTGGAGCGGTATCTGGACAATGTGGTCCAAGGCACCGGCGGAGATATTTTGTCGCTCGGATTATTGGGCGCCCTCTGGGCCTCGTCCAGCGGCGTGACCGCCATTATGGACGCACTGAACGTCGTGTATGGAGCCAAGGAAACCCGGCCGTATTGGAAGGTGCGGCTGATCGCTTCGCTGCTGACCATCGGCCTGGCGGGGTTCATCATTCTCTCCATTACGTTGATACTCTACGGTGCGCGCATCGGGGAATGGATCGCGAACATCGTCGGGCTAGGGTGGCTGTTTCTTCTCAGCTGGAACATTCTGCAATGGCCCGTGGCTATCCTGCTGATGTTGTTCGCACTGGCAGTCATCTATTACACCTGTCCGAACATCGAGCACGACTGGCGCTGGGTCACTCCCGGCTCCGTTTGCGCCGTCTCTTTGTGGCTGGCCCTCTCGTTAGGATTCAAGGCCTATGTCGAACATTTCGGCAATTACAATGCCGCCTACGGATCCATCGCCGGCGTCATTGTCCTCATGTTGTGGCTCTACCTGACCGGCATGGTGATGCTGCTGGGCGGAGAGATCAATGCGCAAATCGAACAGGCGGCCGCCGCACTTCGTCGAGGCGAACGACCGAACCAGCAGGTCCCACCCTCACCGTCGAGGCCGGTCCGCATGGAGGAACGCACACCGTCATGACTCCGGACTCGTCCACCGTCTTAGCCACAGACATGACGCAACCCGAACCGATACATCGCGTCGAGCCCGCCCCGGCTGATCGGCATCTCTGGCAGATCACGCCGATACGGGATCTCCTCTGGGGCGGCGGATTGCTCGTCCTCCTCTGGTTCGGCTACTACCTGCGCGGCGTCTTTACTCCGGTGTTGATCGCCCTTCTGCTGGCCTATCTGTTTAACCCGCTCATTCGACGGGCCGAAGCACGTTGGCATATCCCCCGCCCTGTGAGCATCTCGATTATTCTGTTCCTCTCGGCGGTGCTGACCTTGGGCCTGATCACCTGGCTGGGTCCGTTGCTGGCGGAACAGGTCCAGTCCTTTGCCGAGCGTGTACCGGGCTATATCCAAAGCATCGCGCAGCGCTATCACGTGCGGCTCGGCGATTTCTCGGAACACCTGTCGACGATCGCCACCAGTCTGCGCGAAGACCCCTTGTCGATCTTGCGGCCGATCTTCTCCGGCACGGGCCAGGCATTCGGCGTGTTGGGGACGGTGATCGGCACGACCACCGATGTCGTCATCGCATTTGTCCTGATTCCAATCTACTTCTTTTTCTTCGCCTGGCGGTTCGACCACAGCCTTGAGCGGCTGAAGCGCTATATTCCGTTGGCCTACCGCACCCGCGTGCGCCACATCGTGACACGCATGGACCAGGCCGTCAGCGGATTCTTTCGGGGTCGCTTGACCATCGCGCTCGCCTCAGCCGTGCTCTACTCGCTGGGCTGGGCCCTGACCGGCATCCGGTACTGGTTTCTCTTGGGACTAGTCACCGGCATTTTGACCATCATCCCCTACGCCTCGTTGATCGGCTGGCCCTTGGCCGTGCTGCTGAAGTATCTGGACGTGTTGTCCGCTCAGAACGGGACGTTCGACCTGATGACCGTCGTGGTGTGGCCGTCTTTGGCCTACCTGCTGGTCCAATTCATCGAGAGTTGGCTCTTGACCCCCTGGGTACAGAGTCAATCGATGGACATGAGTGCCGTGACCGTGCTGATCGTGGTGTTCATCGGCGGCACCTTGGGCGGGTTTTACGGGCTGCTGCTGGCCATCCCCATCGCCGCATGTCTCAAGATTCTCGGCGAAGAACTCGTCCTGCCGCAGTTAGCCCGTCGCGCCGCGACACCCACCCTGCCGGAAACCAGGCGGAAGGAGGCCCTATGACGACTGTGGCGGATCTGTTAATCGATCGACTGCTGGCTTGGGGTGTCGACACGATCTTCAGCCTGCCCGGCGACGGCATCAACGGCATCTATGAAGCGCTGCGAACGCGACGTGACCGGATCACGCTGGTCCTGGTGCGGCACGAAGAGTCAGCGGCCCTCGCCGCCTGCGGCTATGCCAAGTTCACCAAACGGTTGGGTGTCTGCCTGGCCACCTCCGGACCGGGCGGCATCCATCTCCTGAACGGACTGTACGACGCCAAATGCGACGGCCAGCCGGTTCTGGCCATCACAGGTCACACGTTCCACGATCTTATCGGGACGCATTATCAGCAGGACGTCAACCTCGACAAACTGTTCAGCGACGTAGCCGCCTACAGTGAACGAGTCATGGGGCCGGCCCATGTCGGCAACGTCGTGGATGAAGCCATCAAGACGGCCATTTCTCGTCGCACGGTCGCCCATCTGACTATCCCGAAAGATGTGCAAGACTGGTCCGCGGACGGACAAGGCTCCAAAGCCAATGTTCCCGGCCACAGCGGCGACCTCTATAGCGACCCGCTGCCGCTCCCCTCGCGCGCGCTGCTGGAGAAGGCGGCTGCCATACTGAACAACGGAACGAAGATCGCCATCCTCGCCGGACGCGGCTGTTTGGGCGCCAGGGACGAGATCATCCGGCTGGCCGACACACTGGCGGCGCCGATCGTCAAACCGCTGCTGGGAAAAGGTGTCGTGCCGGACGACCATCCTCTGACCACGGGAGGTATCGGTCTGCTCGGGACCGCGCCGTCCCAAGAAGCGTTGGACACCTGCGATACCTTGATCATCGCCGGCAGCAGTTTTCCGTATATGGAGTTCTACCCACAGCCCGGCCAGGCCCGGGCCGTCCAGATCGATCTGGACGCAAGCCGGATCGGCTTGCGGTATCCGGTTGAGGTCGGGTTGGTGGGCCAGTGCTGGGACGTCCTTCGCGCGCTCCTCCCACTGATCCGGCACAAGACCGATAGAACGTTCCTTCAGCATATGCAGAGCCGCATGGCCGACTGGAATGCATTACTCGAGGCCCGAGGCACCAGAACCGACGTGCCCATGAAGCCTCAGGTGGCGGTGCGGGCCCTGAATGCATTCCTGGCGGACGATGCGATCATCTGCTGCGACACCGGTACGGTCACGACATGGGTGGCGCGCCACATCGCCATGAAAGGGACCATGCAGTTTTCCGCCTCCGGCACCCTAGCGACCATGGCCAACGGACTGCCCTACAGTCTCGGCGCAGCTATCGCGTATCCGGGACGGCAGATCGTCTGCATCGCCGGCGACGGCGGATTCTCCATGTTGATGAGTGAACTGGCGACGCTTGTCAAATATGCCCTTCCCGTCAAGATCATCGTTCTGAAAAACAATCTGCTCGGGATGATCAAGTGGGAACAACTCGCATTCGAAGGCAATCCGCAATACGGGGTGGAGCTGCAGCCCATCGATTTCGCCGCCTGCGCCCGATCCTGCGGAGCGAGCGGGTTCAGCGTGGAGAATCCCGCCGACTTGCAAGACGTCTACCGACAGGCGTTTGCTCATCCAGGTCCGGTGGTGGTGGAGGCCGTGGTCGATCCCATGGAGGCGCCTCTGCCCGGCAAGATTACGATGGAGCAAGCCTGGCAATTTGCGAAGGCGGTCGCCCGAGGCCAGGAAGACCGATGGGATTTAATGAAAAGTCTGATGCTCAACAAGATTCGTGAAGTCGTCTGATGAGGCCGAGCCGGAGAAAGGAGTGGAACAGATGGAGGGAGTAGGCCGCATGAAATGGGCCCTCGCTGAGGGATATATTCCTCGCGAAAGTCATGGACCGGCACCGCAGATGACGAGCCATGAGACCCTGTGCCTCCTGAACACGTCGTCGCAGGAAGCCCTTGTCCGGATCACCGTCTATTTCGCCGATCGTGAACCTGTCGGACCCTACCGGGTCACGGTCCCGGCACGCAGAACCACCCATCTTCGATTCAACGACCTCACGGATCCCGCTCCCATACCGGTCGATACGGATTATGCGAGTATCATCGAGTCGAGTATTCCAATCGTGGTGCAACATACCCGCCTGGATTCCCGCCGGGCGGAAAACGCACTCTTCAGCACGATGGCCTTCCCGCTGCCCTGACATCACCGCCCGCTGAGGCAGCGAGCATCATGCGGCTTGAACGATCTTCGTTCGGTCTTCCAGCTCTTCGTCCTCTACCGCCACCGGTGGCGGGGCAGGCAGACGACGGTTCCGCAAGATGACCTCATCGACAATGTCACCACATTGAATGCACCGCTGTCCCCAGAACCAATAGCCCCCCAGGCTTTCGCCGACATCCATGCAACGCTCCTGGACCATCCATCCGCCGCAACGGGTGCAGTTCATCGGTTGGTGGGTCCGGCTTCCGGTGGTGGTCCCTGCAACGCTGGTCATCGTGGCATGCATGACAGGCTCCCTTCAGATTGTCCGGCTGAATCAGTTCAACCGGTCATGCTCACTGATACCAGGGCCTCACGGACGGGAATACTAGCGCAGTCCCCAGGTGCCCGCACAATGCACCCTAGGGGAGAGAGCCCACGGTGATCGCTTGTATCGATCCAGCATGAAGCGAGTGATCGTCAGCCGGCCGGACAGGTAACCCTGCCGGGGATCCTTGGCGAGCTGCTGCACGCGGTGCAGGAGTTTCGAGAGGACCACCTGATCGAAACGGAGCTGCGGAGAGAATGCCTCCCACACGACCGGGTTTCAGAGCACATCCGGCGCGGGATCGAGATCGAACACCAGGCAATCGAGGCGATCCAGCCGACCGTGCGGCGCCCTCATGTGTGGAGTTCCAACTCCCAAGGTGCCACCAGCCCGATCAGGGGCGGCAGCGAATCGGCAACCCTTGCCCCATCCAGCCAGGTGCGTTCAGCCGGGAGGCCCGCACGCGCGTCGGTCAACGACTGCCGTGTGGCGGTCCACTCGTGACCGTTTCCCGTCCACAGGGTGACCGTACCGTCGCGGATGCGGTGGAGCATTCGATAGGCGTCGACCGATGGTTCATGAACCCACTCGCCCTCCTCGGGCGCGTGCTCCACGAGCGCGGCCGGTTGCGGAGCCACGAAGCGTGAACGTCGGGCGCCCACCTGTGAGGCCCTCGTGTGGATCTTCGAGCGGAGTCCAATGGCCACGGTCCCAGCGCAGCACCGTGCCACCGCCATCTCGTCAGGCAGATCGGGCCGACGTCCCGCGAGTCTTCTGCCACACCCGTAACACCTCCGCCACACTCCACGCCTGAGCGATGCAACCTCGCGGATGGTACGGGGGCTCGGCATCGAAAATTTCACTGATCGTGCCGATCCCGGCCTCCGAGAGATGCCGCTGAAATCCTTCCAACAACGAGCGTGCCTTGGAAGGATCGGGCGACACCTTCATCCAGGCATCGATGAACGGCCCGATCAACCAGGCCCAGACCGTTCCTTGATGGTAGGCGGCATCCCGCGCGCGACGATCGCAGACGTATTTCGATTTGTACCGGGGGTGCTCCCGCGAGAGGCTCCGCAAGCCCACCGGCGTCAGGAGTTTCTCGGCCACCTGCTCCACGACGCCCTGCCATCGCCTTTCATTCAACACCGGATGCGGCAGCGACACGGACAGGAGTTGATTGGGCCGAAACGCCCGATCGTCGCCCTGCTCGCCGTCGACCACGTCGTACAGGTAGCCGCCCGCCTCGTACCAACATCGCCGGTTGAATGATTCCCGTGCCTGCTCCGCCAGTTGAGCCCACGCGGACTCCGGCCGACCGGTAAGGCTCCCCCACTCGACCATGCCTCGGAGTGCGTTGTACCAGAGGGCTTGGATTTCGACAGGTTTGCCGCGGCGAGGCGTCACGACCCACCCCTCGACCTTCGCATCCATCCACGTGAGTTGGTACCCGTCTGCCGCAGCGCGGAGCAATCCGTCACGCCGGTCCACGCCGATCCCGAACCTGGTTCCTCGCACATGACGGTCGAGAATGGACCGCAGAACCGGCTGCAACTCAATCAACAGGTCTCGATCGGCTGTCGCGCGATAGTACCGATCGAGTGCGTGGAAGTACCACAGGGTCGCATCCGCCGTATGGTAGAGGCCGTCCTGCTCTCCCTCTGGAAAAAGATTCGGCAGCAACCCCTCTTGTACGTAGCCGGCAAAGGTCTTCAGGACAGACCGCGCCTCCTGGTGCCGCCCCGTGCAAAGGGTGAGCCCTTCCAAGCTGATTATCGTGTCGCGCCCCCAGTCGGTAAACCAATGGTAGCCCGCGATGACGGTGCGGGCTTCCTCGCCGGAGGCCCGGGCGAGCGCCTGCTCCTCCACCCGCGACCCGGGAACGACAATGAATGGGTCCGCCGCCAGAACCAGCCGCTCTACGGTCTCATCAGCCCCTCCAGCGCGGACCGGGTGTAACAATTTAACGATCCGGTGAGATTCCGCCTCGAAGAGGGCTTCCGGACGACACTCCAGCTGTTCCCACGCTTCCGTACTGGCGACACACGCGACAGATTGCTCTCTCGTCACATCAGCCTGGAAGTAGCCGGGACTGGACAGGTTCTCCAGATGCTCAGCACCGCGGTCTCGATCGAGGCGATAACAGATCCCGTGGCTGAGACGTGCATCTGCAACAAACAGACCGCAGGACCGCCGCAGATACACTTTCAGCGGCGGAGCGCCGTCACACAGTTGCATGTCGTACCGTCCTTCCACCGCGGTCAGCGGGAAAGGCGGTTGCTTCGCCTCGTGAAGAGGGGCGTCCAGCATACGAAAGGTCACGAACGGGCGCACCTGAATCTGAACCGGGTCCCCTTCGAGCAAACGATACTCCACGTAGAGCGAGTTGTGTCCATAGGGCATCAACACGCGTTTCTCCAGCCGGCGACCGCAACACGAGAACGCCAGACAGGAGTCAGTCCATGGCGTACGAATTCCTGAAGCACCGCGGGCAGCTCGCCGTCCACACGTCCATCCTCGAACTCCACTCCGCTGAGGTCGACGGTGAAGGCGTCTGCGCGCACCACCTCCTCCAGCCGCGGGATCAGCACCGTCCGGCCCCAGGGCGAAGGCAGGTCAGGGACAAACAGGCCATGGTAGCGCCTGGTCGGCGCGCAGAGCAGCGTGGACGATGCATATCCGCCGAGTCCGTTCGTGACCAGCCATTCCCGCGCGAGCAGGCTCTCCTCGTCCTGCGTACGATCGCACGGGAGAGAGACGGTGACGATCCGATGAGCAAGAGGCACAGCCACAGGGATTACCTTTCCGGTTCGGTGCGGTACAGCACGGCCGATTCGGCCGGGAGGCGCCACCCCTCGGCGCTCAACGGGTCGATGACACCGGGGCCTCCATAGCGGGGGTCATCGCTGGACCAGCGTAACGACCATTTCCGCCGGACCGGCGGAACCAGTAGCGGCTCGGGCGCAGGCCGGTACTCGTAGTCGGGTCCGAGGTTGAAGAGGAGGAGCCGGTCATCACCCCCCGGTCCGGGATAGCGCACGACAAAGGCGTCAGATCCGATGACGGCTCCATCGAGGCAACGGCGGTCCTGTTGCGCAATCACCGGATCGTCACGCCGCAGCCGGAGGAGATCGCGATGCAGCGCGTACGAGGTCCGGTGGCGGTCCCGCTCGGCGAGATCCAGTTGCGATCGCTTGAACAGGGTCGGATTGCAGGGGTCCGGAATAGCGGCCTGTGCCTCGACAGACGCCGAGCTGAGAAACTGCGCTAAGAACTCCCTCCTGCCTCGATGTATGGCCTGCGCCAACTCACCGGGCGGGAAATCGGCGAAGAACAGAAACGGCGAAGAGGCGGCGAACTCCTGCCCCATGAAGAGCAGCGGCGTCTGGGGAGACAGGAGCAGCAGAGCCGTGAGCACGCGGAGCAGGCCCGGGCTGGTCTTCTCGTGCAGTCGGTCGCCGTGCAGCTGATTGGCGACCTGATCGTGATTCTGGAGAAAAAACACAAACCCGGCCGCCGGTTCGTCTTCGACCACGGTCCCTCGAGCGTTCCCCTGCCACTGACACCGCTGTCCCTGAAACAGAAACGACCGTTTCATGCACGACAACAATTCCTGCGGCGTACCCCGGAAGTCTGTGTAATAGCCTTCACGGCGACCGGTTGCCGCCACCAGCGCCGCATGGTGAAAGTCTTCGCTCCATACCCCGTCCAACCCCCACCCGCCCTGGTCGATCGGCTGAATCGCCTGGATCCATTGCGCCTCACACTCCGCAATCACAATGATCGATCTCGCTCCGGCCGCCTGCCTAGCGGCCTGCGACAATTCCGCCAGCACATGCCGTGGGCCCTCATCGTGCAGCGCGTGAACCGCATCGAGCCGTAACCCGTCGAGATGAAATTCATCCACCCAATAGCAGGCATTCTGAATGAAAAAGTCGCGCACACCGGACGATTCCGGCCCGTCGAAGTTGATGGCCTGGCCCCATGCATTCGGATAGCGATCGGTGAAATAGTGCTGGGTATAGGCCGGCAGGTAATTCCCGTCGGGGCCAAGATGGTTGTAGACCACGTCCAGGATGACGCCCAGCCTCAGCCGGTGCGCCGCATCCACGAACCGTTTGAGCGCTTCCGGATCACCGTACACATGGGCCGGCGCAAAGAGATCGACTCCGTCGTAACCCCAGTTCCAACGGCCGGGAAATTCAGCGACGGGCATGATCTCAATGACCGTGATGCCGAGGTCTTTCAAGGCGGCGAGCTGTGTGGAGGCCGCATCCAGGGTACCTTCCTGGGTAAAGGTACCCACGTGGAGTTCGTAGATCGCCTGCCCCCGCATCTTCACCCCGAACCAGCCCTCGTCCTGCCATCGATAGGCGGCGGAGTCGACGATCAGAGACGGCCCATGGGGGCCGGATGGCTGGAATCGCGAACAGGGATCGGGATAGGCTTTGCCGCTGTCGAGACGATACCGGTAGGTCATACCTGCCTTCACCCCGCGGACCTCAGTCGACCAATATCCATCGTCCTCGCGCCGCATCGGGTGCGCGGTGCGACCGCCGTCAAGCAGGACCTCTACCTGTGTCCGCTCAGGAGCCCAGCAGCGAAACCGCACAGCGTCACCCGCCACGGTAGCCCCGAGGGTCATCCCTTGCCACGGTTTCACCGCGGGAGTTCCCGCACGTCCTTCTTCCTCCCCCATGTCCCCTCTCCGTTCACCTGTCGGGAGGGTGTCCACCCTCACCGGTTACACGCCTTTGCGCCCGACCTGCCGTTGCCGGGAAGCGGAGACTCGTTTGTGCTTCCCGGTGCGCTGCACACTGTTCCTGAGAAGCGCCATCAGATCCAACACCTTGCCCATGCTCGACCTGGCGATGAGCTCCTCATCGCGAGTCATCGCGACCACCTCGGTGCGACCCGGCTGGATGCACGTCCCGAAAGATCCGATCTCAGGGGATGTCCTTCCCGCTGACCTTGTGGTACCGCTTGAACCACATCGGCTTCAGGTCGCGTCGATCCAACAGGGTCAAGTCGAAACGATTCCGGTTCTCCGCTGGATAGCGATCGACCGGAATCTCGACCAGACCGACGCTGATGGATCCTTTCCAGTGTGACCGAGACATGATGCCCCCCTTCTGTCTACCCGTCTTCAGCTCACCCATACCAGGCGTCCTCCAGGACGCCCACTCGGCGTATCCCCAGTTTGGCCACTCGCCGGCGTCGCCGTCGCGATACTCTGGTGTTTCCCGCGGCAATCCAGGGGGTCTCCTAGTGTCGAACGCTCGTCTGCCGCCGCATGGTACGCACAAGAGCGCGCAGGTCCTTTCCCGTCCCGATCGGACAGGCCCGCTCTATCGAGGAGGAAGAGGCGTCGCGTGAAAACCCGGCGTCTTTTCCTCCCAACCCATCCGTGAGTGAGGGACGGACCTACTGAAAGGAGTCTGCCATGCCGATCATCTTGTGGTTGTTGGGTGTGCCCGTGAGCCTGATTCTCCTACTCTGGTTGTTCGGAGTCGTCCACTTCTGATCACGGGTCGCGGGTCAGCGTGCGGATGTCGTCCAGCACGTCTTGGATGGATGACAAGGCCCGCCCTCGTTGGAGCGGCGTCAGCAGACGATCGAGTTCCAAGATTACCGCCGTCACTCCCGCGCGCCACTCCCCATCCAGTCGCGCACGGGCCGATCCCGACTGCTCCACGGACGGATTCACAATCCCCCGCAACCGATCCGCGAGGTGCTGCCCCCTGGCTCCTTCTCTGAGTAAGGCGACAAAGGCCTGCCGGCGTTGCCGGCGAGACTCCAACCAGACCGGCTCAACGTCGGGAAGCGCTCGCACGGACGCACGCAGTTGCGCCACCTGTCCGGCCTGCAACGGTCCGATCCATTTCCTCGCCAGAGCGAGGGCTTTGTCCGCCCTGGTCGAGGCGCGGGCATCGCGCGACCCGTCGAATGATTCCCGGGCTTTCCTCTCTTCGTGGATCAGAACCTTCTCCACATGCCGTATCTGTGGTTCACTCACCGTCGTCAAGAAGGCGCTCCCGTCGTGAAGGACGCGCTCGACAAGATCGTTTCGGAACCGATCATAGGCCGCGAATGCCCACTCCATGTCCCCGGGCGACAGCCCCTTGCTGAGCCGCTCCTTCAGTTCTCCTAAAAACGCCGCATATTCCGGGAGCGCCTCCGTGCGGTGACGAAGCAAGAGCCCGGCGGTACGCGATCGGAGATCGCGATGTTGACCCGAGGTCAGATCGAAATAGTGATCCGCCTGCCACTCGATGAGCCAATCCGCATGCCGGTAGCTCAGAGTCAACGCACAGCCGCTCACCAGCCACCCGACCGAGAGCAAGATCACCAGCCTGGCAGCAAGAGTGCGCCCCCACGCCGCTCTGAGTTGCATCTCCTCCACCTTCGCTCGAGCCACGTTTCGCTCCGCCATCGAGACCGGTGCATTCAGCAATACCCCAGTTCCAAAAGCGGCGCACACTGGGGGTATCCCGAGTATGTGACGCGACGGGGCCGTGAGACTCTGCGAGAGAGCATTTCCGACGTGTGGAAGGCAGGCATGTTCATTCTATTTGAGGAGGATAACGATGAAAACGATGATCCCTGGATTGGTGGCCGTGGCGGTACTGACCCTGAGCGCCTGTTCCCATTCCCCCACGGCCACAAAGACGGTATCGGAGACCGAAGCCGGCACGAAGACGGGGATGGTGAGAAATATCGTCATCAACGAGACCATTCATCCGGAGAGTCTCACCGTGCGGGCCGGCGACGAAATTCGGTGGATCAATCAGCGACAAGAGGCGGTGACGGTGACGATCGATCAGGTCGCTGATCACTCCGTCTCCTGCCGCAACGGATTTTCCAAGGCCATGGGCATGGGATTCGATAACAGCACCCAGTTGGCCAGCAATGAAACCGCGGGTCTCTGTTTTACTCGCATCGGCACCTTCAAGTATTCGGTGCAGGCGTCATCCGACGGGAAGAGCCATGCAGCGAACACGCACGGCTCGGTGACCGTGCAGTAAGTCCGTTCTCAGAATCACCCGCCGTCCGGAACGAGGACGGCGGGTCATGGGGATATGATCACCGGGCCCCGCATAGATATCACGGACCACTCTCTCTCACCGACTGGAGGTCTCATGATGAGTCAGGAACAATTCATCGCCATTTGTTGTGTCTGCAATAACGTGCGAGATGATTCCGCCAAGGGGAACCCCGACCAGCCATGGGGGCCGCTGTCTGCGTATCTCTCACGCCATCGGCTTCACAGCGGCGAGTACCGCTTGACGCATGCCTACTGTCCCGGCTGCGCCAGCAAATTTTCGCGGCGCGACAGCAGCCCCGTGGCCCTCACGCCACCGGTGACCGAGTCACTGGAACCGATCCACGCGGGAAGCGGATATCGGCCTTGATCGGTAGGTGATCCGAGGCCAGACGGCTCAGCGGGGTGTCGTGCACCGCCACAGACAGCAATGCCTGGGCTGGCGCAATCCAGATACGATCCAACGGGAGCATCGGGCAGCGGGCGGGAAAGGTGGCCGGGGAAGATGACGCGCCGAACAGGCCGCTCACTCCCCGCAACGCTTTTCCTCGCACGTTCCATTCGTTGAGGTCTCCCATGAGAACGGTGAGATCGTGTCGGCTCGTCGCAAATACTTTCAGCAAACGCTCAACCTGCAGGGGGCGTTCCCGCGGCCACAAACCGAGATGCGTGGTAACGACATGCATCGTCCGGCCGCGCCACCGCAGATCGACATCCAGCGCACCGCGAGGTTCATGGAGTCCGACGGACAGGTCCCAGTGACGCACGCCCGTCACGGGGAAGCGGGTCAACAAGGCGTTCCCGTACTGACATGGCCCTCGCGAACGGACCGGACCCGGTATGGCCGTTAGGCCGGTACGAGCCGCCAACCAAGGCAGTAGCTGGAGACCGTCCGGCTCCTTCAAATCGATTTCCTGTAACGCCACAATGTCCGCCTTCAACTCCGACAATACGCGCAGGATCCTCCCTGGCTCATACCGCCCGTCTTTTCCGATCGCCCGATGGATGTTGTAGGAGGCCACGCGCAACTGCATGGTCGAACGATCCTTTGTGATCTAGGACGTGGGACGTGCCATGCTCTCTCGCCCTGCCGAGGTAACCGGCGGCACGAGCGGGGCATGGCGTAACACATATCGAAGCACAGTCCACGTCAATCCGACGAACAACCCGACGCCGACCAGGGCTCCGGGTGTGGGAGCCTGCAACACCCCGTCCAACCCATTCAGAATGGCGGACAGCAGCACAATGCCCGGGCTCATTCCTAACGCCGTGCCCAGCAGGAACTCTCGCAATGAGATCGACGTCGATCCGGCGACCAGGTTCACGATCGAGAACGGGGCGACGGGGATCACCCGGACCAAGAACACCGTCCAGGTACCCCGCTGCGCCAATCGCCGACTGAGATAGGCCACACGGCGACCGGCGAATCGCTGCACATGGTACCGTCCCAAAACCCGTCCCAACCCGAACAGCGTCGCCGCACTCAGCAGCGATCCCGCCAAGGCGGAGCTCATCCCCAACCACGGTCCGCAGGCGAGCAATGTCAGGATGATCAGCAGCGTGATGGGCACCGCGAGTAACCCGCCGACCACATACCCTCCCAGCAGCGCGAGGAGCCCCAGCGGACTGCGGCTCAAGCTCTGAAGTTGTGCGACCACCCCGCTGGCCTGAATCCAGTCGTCCAGCGGAATCCATCGCCAGGCGAGGGCGAGGAGTCCGATCGTCCCCAGCAGCAGATATCCGGCCAGCAGTCTGCGGCCCAAACGATGACGTTCCGGGACAGGCACAATCGTGCCGAGCACTTCACCCATCCCCATTGCACGTTCCGGATCGACCAGACGTTGTTCCGGAATCACTGCGGGCACATCGGTGCCGGTGAAACACCCGCTCTCCAAGCTGCGCGGCCCCCCGCGCAACGCCGTGATGGCATGGATCAATGAGCCGCAATGCCGCACCTCTTCGATCACCCGTATAGGCGCGACGCCGAGGTGTTCGCCGATCAGTCGGCTCCGCAGTCCGGCAATGACGGCCTGAACCCCGGGTTCGTTCCGTGCCTCGACGGCGAGATTACATTCGGTATCGAACCCCATCGACCGATTGGACACGTTCGCCGAGCCCACACAGACGAACTCGTCGTCGACGATCAATAGTTTGCTATGGATGGCCACCCAGTCGGAGCCCTCGCTCCCCGGTACGGTCGGGGCATAGACGGACAACCGCCCATAATGATCGGCCAGTTCCAGGTCATGGAGAACCTTGGCCCGCACACTGTCCATCGTCCTACGCTCCAACCAGCCGTCGCAATTGTGGCGCAACACCAGCACCACCTCCGGCCCCTCATGTTCGGACAACCGGGCTGCCAGGGCACGTCCGATGGCGTGGGACGTGAAATATTGCGACTCAATATAGATCGACTGTCGCGCCCGTTTAATGGCTTCGAGATAGGCCCGCTCGATCTCCCGCACCTCGGCCTGCCCTGCAAAACTGGGTTGGGTTCGCATCACCCCCACCTCGCACTGCTCCAGGTCGGGTTGCAACGTCGCGGGCCAGAGGTCCGTGACCGGGCGTCGTGCAGGCCTGGGAGGGCGCCGTCCCGTCGCGACCTGCCACCGGTCACGAAACAAGTCTCCGAGGGCACCAGCCGCCTCCCCCGCGACCATCATCTGCACGTCATGAAACGGAGGATAGGCCTGTCCGTCGGCGTCGACGCGGCGTGCATCCGAGGCCGCGTGGGCGCTCGTATCCCATCTCGATTTCGTGAGATCCAGGCCGCCCACGAAGGCCGCCGTCTCGTCGATCACAACGAGCTTCTGATGGTGGGAGGCGCCGAGCGGATGTTGGCCGTCCACTCGATACAATAACCGGCGATGCCCGGTCCATCCGGCTTGCGCCGTCGGCATCCATTCACGCTCAAGGGCATAGATCATGGCAAAATCCCAATTGAGTACGTGAATGTGCAGACGGCGATTGCGGCGTAAGAGCGAGGCCAGGAACGCCCCGAGTTTGGAGGGCACGGGTGAGGCCGCTTCGGCCCCTCGCACAAGTTCCACCTGCGTGTCGAGGTCCCACCCTGCAATGTAGATCGACTGAGTGGCCCGCAACGCCACGTCCCGGAAGGTCCGGAAATAGGCCTCGCCGTCGATGAGGAAGGCGGCTCGCTCCGCCGGTTCAATGCGCCAGCAGGTCTGTCCCGATTGGAGAATCGACGATGGAGTATCGTCCGGTGATCGATCGGAGAGGTTTCCCGAGCGTTCTCGATGCTCGGGTTTCTGTAACCGTTCCGCAAGAGGAACTGTCATGGCGTCGCCGGTTGTGACAGTCTTCGGGTGCATGTGCCCGCTACTCTATATGAGGGTCGAGTGCCTCCTGAGCTAGTCATCTCCCTAGTCGATGGCGGACAGAACGAGCGGTTTTCCTAGTAGGCCTGTCGCTCCTCCCGGCGTACCCTGAGCTCTGTGATGAAGACGTGAGCGACATGGGAAGGAGGCGAGCATGGCGGCAGTGACTCATTCACACGAACAACACACCATCGACTGTATCGAGGCGTGCATGGATTGCGCGCACGTTTGCAACGCCTGCGCGGACGACATGATCGGCATGCCTCATGAAGACACCGATGACCTCATGGTCCGCTGCATCAGACTCTGCCGAGACTGTGCGGATATCTGTCTTCTGGCGGCTCAATGGATGGGCCGGAACTCGGCCTTTTCCATTCGTATCTGCGCGCTCTGTGCAGAGATTTGCGAGCTCTGCGCCGGGCTCTGCGAGCAGCATGCTCCACACCACGCGGCTTGCGGAGATTGCGCGAAGGTGTGTCGACATTGCGCCGCGCTCTGTCACCAGATGGTGGCGGAAACCATTCCCGCTGCGTCGACCGGCCATGCGTGAGCGGCCATGGGATCACCGTCCGACGGTTCTCGAGCCGCTCCGGGAGGGACACCATGCGTAACCGCTTGCTCGGAGCACTCATCGTGACCGCGCTACTGACGGGGGGATGGACCGCCGGCACACCGGAGGTGCCTCTGCCCGTTCCACAGCCAGGACCAGGCCCGACCGTACCACCGAAGCCGTCTGATCCGATTCCCGTACCACCCACGACTCCGCCGTCTCTGGGACAGCGCGGGGAGATCCGCTCGCCCGCGCTGCACCGCATCGCCGAACGAGACGAATTCCCGTCCGAGACCCTGTCCGGTGTGTTGGTCGAGTTGAACCTCGATCAGCGAACAGGTCGCGTGACCACGGATATGGGGAGGGCGGTGTCCTTTTCCATTCCCAATCCGGATCTCTTCCGCAACCTGTCGATCGGCGAGCGCGTGACGCTCAAACTCGACTCGTCTCACCGGGTGGTCGGCGTCCTCGAACAGACCGCCCCGGAGCTCCCCCCGCCCGGGTAGCGGCCGGGGGCCAGGAAAGATGGTTCGAAGACCTATCCCCTGACCAGCCGGACAGCCCGCACAGACCCTCGGCTAGGGGTTTCACTAGTGGGGGGAAGGCCGGCGGGAATGCTACAACCTTCAGCGATTCCTGAGCATCGTCCGGTCGTGACTCACGGTCCCTTCGGCGGGCGAGCACCATCCGCGACCATTCCATTGTGCCGGGCCTCACGATGAACGCACACCATCCGTCCAACTGGCTGACCGGAAGTGAAATGGGGGAACGTATCAAGGCCTTCGAGTGGTCGAACACTCCACTCGGTCCGATCGAACGGTGGCCTGCCGCACTCGTCTCCACCTTGAGTGTCTGCCTGACCGCCCAAACCCCAATGGCCATCTATTGGGGGAAGGATTCCTGGCTCCTGTATAACGACGCCTGGCGTCCGATCGTGGGCGGAAAGCATCCCTGGGCTCTGGGCAAACCGGCGAGAAACGTCTGGCCGGAGTTGTGGCCCACGATTCAGCATTACTACCGGAGCGTCCTCACCACAGGGGAGGCCAACTGGAGAAGCGACGAGCTGCTTCCCATGCAACGGTTCGGTTATACGGAAGAATGCTACTTCGATTACAGCCTGAATCCCATTCGCGGCCAGGACGGGCAGGTCGAAGGGATCCTCAATATCGTTCAAGAGACCACGTACCGCGTCCTGAACGATCGCCGCACGCGCCTGTTGCGCGAACTCGCCTCCCTTTCCGGATCGGCTCAGCACGAGGACGACGCGTGTGTGCTGGCGTTACAATCACTCGCCACCGACCCCGCCGATCTTCCCTTCGCACTTCTCTATCGAATGGATCGGAGCGGCGGCCAAGCCACCCTCGCCGGCGCGGTCGGGCTGGAGAAGGACCACCCTGCCAGGCAAGACCGAATCGACCTCCACGAGCGCCAGACCAGGTCGAGCTGGCCTCTCGCAGCGGCGCTTCAACAGAGTAGCCCGCTGGTCCTTGAGGATCTTGCCGATCGGTTCGGCTGGCTCCCCGGGGGGGCCTGGCCCGAGCCGACCAGACAGGCGATCATCCTGCCCATCACCCAAGGCACCCATCAGGACGGCAATGTCCTGCTGATCGCCGCGGTCAGTCCGCGTCGGCAGTTGGACGGGGACTATCGGCATTTCTTCGGCATGGTCGCCTCGCAAATTGCCATGGCCCTCACCAATGCGAGAGCCTATCAGTCCGAGGCGCGACGCGCGGAGGCCCTAGCCGAATTGGACCGGGCCAAGACGGAGTTCTTTCACAATGTCAGCCACGAGTTTCGCACTCCCCTCACGCTCATGCTCGGCCCCCTGGAGGAAGAACTCCGCGAGCGGCCACAGAACACCAACCTAGAGGTCGCCCATCGAAACAGTGTGCGCCTCCTGAAACTCGTGAATATCCTGCTGGACTTCTCACGCATTGAAGCAGGCCGCGCCGAGGCCTTGTATCAACCGACCGACCTGGCCGCCTACAGCGCAGACCTGGCGAGCGGGTTTCGCTCTGCCATTGAGGGAGCCGGTCTCACCTTCCGTATCGACTGCCCGTCCCTGCCGCAACCGGTCTTTGTCGATCGAAGCATGTGGGAGAAGATTGTGCTGAACCTGCTCAGCAACGCGTTCAAACATACGTTTCAGGGAGCAATCTCGCTGTCGATCAGGCACGACCAGGAGGGTGTCACGCTGGCGGTGCGGGATACCGGCGTCGGCATCCCCGATGACGCGCTCCCGCGGCTGTTTCAACGATTCTACCGAGTCCAGCACCGGCGAAGCCGGACACATGAGGGGAGCGGCATCGGATTGGCGATCGTCCAGGAAATCGTACGGCTCCATGGAGGCACGGTCCAGGTCGAGAGCCGCCTCGACGAAGGCAGCACCTTCTCGGTAACGCTCCCCTGGGGGAAGAACCATCTGCCGCCGGAACAGGTCGGCCTCGAGACCGCCCCGTCCACCGACACAGGGACTGTGTCAGCCTATCTCGAAGAAGCGTGGCAGTGGCTGCCCGAGGTCGGAACAGATGTCTCGCGGGAAGAGGCGCCCTCGCCGGATCGGCCTGCAATCGGACGAGCCCGAATCCTCGTGGCCGACGACAATGCCGACATGCGTCGCTACATTGTGCGCCTGCTGCGCGAGCACTACGAGGTCAACGCGGTCGGAGACGGACTTGCCGCGTTGGCCGAGATTCGTCGCCGCCCCCCGGATGTGCTCCTGAGCGACATCATGATGCCGCAACTGGACGGCATCGGCCTGGCCAGGATCCTGCGGGCTGATCCGGCCCTGCGAACCATTCCCATTATTCTGCTCTCCGCGCGCGCCGGCGAGGAGCCACGCATCGAGGGCCTCGAGCAGGGCGCCGACGACTACCTGGTGAAACCCTTCAGCGGGCGAGAGTTGCTGGCGCGGGTGTCGGCCCATTTGAATCTGGGCCGACTTCGTCGTGAGGCGGCCGGACACATCGCTGCCAGCGAGGCGCAATTGCGGGCGATCGTCAACCACGCCACGGTCACGGTCGCACAAACCGATCTGACCGGCCGGTTCCAACTCGTGAACCGACGGTTGTGCGACCTGCTGGGTTATACGGAGTCCGAATTGCTCGGCATGCGCATGCAAGACGTGACGGATCCCGAGGACCTTCCGCGCAATCTCGATCTGTTCCAACAGCTCGCCCAGGGCGGCCCCGATTTCGTGATCGAGAAACGCTACCGGCGGAAAGACGGGACGGCCGTATGGATGAGTGTCAGTGTCGGCGGCGTCAGGGAGGGTACGGACCTACACTCCATCGTGGGCGTCGGACTCGACATCAGCGACCGCAAACGGCAGGAGGCCCAGCTGCTGATCGTCAATCGACGGCAACAATGGCTCTACGAGCTGGCCGATGCCGTGAATCGCGCGGAACCGTCGTCGCGTCTCTATGAACAGGCTTTACACGCCATGGCGGATGCGGTCCACGCAGATCGGGCGGCAATTCTCCTCATCGATGACGAAGGTGTGATGCGATTCAGGGCTTCCCGGGGTCTGTCTGCGGACTATCAGCGCGCGGTCGAGGGGCACTCCCCATGGACCGCCGATCAAAAAGACCCTCCGCCGCTGTTCATAGACCAGGTCGCCGTCTCTGCGTTGAGTCCCGAATTGCAGGCCACGATCCAACGAGAAGGCATCCGGGCCCTCGCCTTCATTCCCCTCACCTACGGCGGCCGATTGCTGGGCAAGTTCATGCTGTACTTCGACCGGCCGCGCCGCATGACCGACGAGGAGATCGAATGGTCGCAGGCCTTGGCCACGACATTGGCACTCGCCGTCGCTCGGGCTCAGGCCGATGAGGTGCTGCGCGCCAGCGAGGAACGGCTGCGACTGGCCATGGTGGCGGGACGCATGGGGGCCTGGGATCTCAATCTCCATACGGGAGAGACCACCTGGGACGCAAAACAGTACGAACTCTTCGGACGGCCGACGGATCGGCCGGTCCGTCGAGCGGAGGAGTTCTACGCGGCGCTGCACCCTGACGATGCCGCTCAGGTACAGGACGCGGCCGCGCGAGCGATGGACACGGGCTTGTTCACGTCGGAATTTCGCGTCGTGCACCAGGACGGCACCGTCCGCTGGCTGTCGGGACAGGGTGCGACCGTCACGGATGATCAGGGCCGGCCGGTCCGCATGATCGGCATCAACTACGACATCACCGAACGCAAACAAGCCGAGCAGGACTTGCAGCGATTTGCCGCTCAATTGGAACATCGCGTGGACGAACGTACGCTCGAACTGACACAGTCGCGGGAACAGTTACGGGCCCTGGCCACCGAATTGAATCTTGCGGGACAACGCGAGCGCCAACAGGTGGCGACCGAGCTGCATGATTACCTGGCCCAACTCCTCGCCCTCAGCCGGATTCGCCTGGCGCAGGCCATGCAACACCCGATGACGCCCCCGCTGAGCCGGACCTTGCATGAGTTGCAGGAGGTCACGGATCAGGCGTTGACCTACACCAGAACCCTGGTCGCCCAACTCAGTCCGCCGATTCTCAAGGAATTCGGTCTGCCGATGGCCTTGCGATGGTTGGCCGAGCAAATGCTCCAACGAGAGCTACACGTCTCCCTGGACTTCTGCCCGGCCGAACTGGCCCTCCCGGAAGATCAAGCCATGCTGCTGTTCCAATCCATCCGCGAGCTGCTGATGAATGTAGTGAAACATGCGGGCACGAAGGACGCGGCCATTGCGGTCCTGGTCGACGACGGTCATTTGCGGATCACGGTGACGGACCATGGTGCCGGCTTTTTGCCCGCGGAGAAGACCGCCCTGCCCCGGCAGGGGACAGTGCCAGGATTCGGGCTGTTGAGTATCCGTGAGCGGATGCTTGCGCTCGGGGGACGGTTCGATCTCTGCTCACGGCCTGGTCAGGGCACGGTCGCGACGCTCGTCATGCCCCTTGCAACCCGGCTTCAACCGACCGGGTCGCTGTTGCCTCCCCATGAACCGGTTACGAGTTCCTCCCGGACCAGCAAGAAGTATCCGGGCTCATCCACGTATCTCGACGGCCGCCCCCACCGGCCTACCCCGGTCATCAGGGTCCTGATCGCCGACGACCATGCGATGGTCCGGCAGGGGCTGTGCGGGCTGCTGGCCGGGTATGCAGACATCGAGGTCCTGGGTGAAGCGGCCAACGGGCAGGAAGCGGTGGCCCTCACCACCCAGTTACAGCCCGATGTCGTCCTCATGGACGTCAACATGCCGGGGCTGGACGGCATCGAGGCTACCAGACTGATCAAGGAGGCCATGCCCAGCACGATCGTAATCGGCTTGTCCGTTCAAAATGCCGGCCACGTGGGCATGGCCATGCGCGAGGCCGGCGCCATCGCCTTCCTAAACAAGGAGGCCGCCGTCGAAGATCTCTACCATACCATCCTCACCGCCCGGAACGCCCTGCTGAGTACCCCATGAGGCGATTTCAACAACGGCCGACCCCCCTGATCGCCGGCGGACTCGCCCTCGCCCTGGCGCTGGTGTTTCTCTCTGAATGGTATACCGCACTCGGCATCACCGTGTGGGTGCTGTATTTGATTCCTCTGGTGTTGTCGTATCTCACGTGGAATCCCGCCGTGCCGGTCATCATCGGCGGGGTCGTGACACTGATAATGTTCGCCGGTTTCCTCATCAGCCCTACCGGCATCGACCCGTCCGTCGCATTGATGAATCGAGGGATGGGGGCCGTGACAGCCATCGCCCTGGCCGCCCTCGGACATCAGTTCGTCAGCAGTCGCCTGGCCCTGCGGAGAGAAGAATGGATACGGGTCGGCCAGACGGTACTGAGCGAGCGCATGATGGGCGATCAGACCCTGGAGACTCTCGGGGAAAATGTGTTGCACGGGCTCGCCGCGTACCTGGGTGCGCAGGGCGGGGCCATCTTTATCGAAGAGGCCGGCCAGTTCCATCGCACCGCGACCTATGGAGTCCCGGACGCTAGTCCCATCCCGGATCGTCTCCGGCCCGGTGACGGATTGATGGGTCGCGCGCTTCAAGAACAACAGCCTATGGTGGTCGAGGATCTGCCGGACGGCTACTTCACCATCGGTTCCGCCCTGGGACAACATGCGCCGCGGCATCTGCTGATCGCGCCGATCGGCGTCGACGGTCGCATCAATACCTTGCTGGAACTCGCGTGTTTTCACCCGTTCCAGGAGTCGGATCGGGAGCTGATCAGCCGTCTGAGCCAAGCCATCGCCCTCTCCGTCCGGTCGGCCCGTTATCGCTCCCAGCTGCAGGACTTGCTTGAGGAGACCCAACGTCAAGCCGAGGAATTACAGGTGCAGAGCGAGGAACTGCGGGTTGCGAATGAAGAACTCGAAGAACAGAGCCGGGCGCTCAAGGAATCGCACGGCCGGCTCGAACAACAGCAGGTTGAACTGGAACAGACGAACAGCCAGCTGGAGGAACAGGCGCAGATCCTCGAGACGCAGAAGGAGGACCTCACGGAGGCCACTCAGACCTTGGAAGCTCACAAGCGCCGCTTGGAGCAGGTCAGCCGCTATAAGTCCGAATTCCTGGCCAACATGTCGCACGAGATGCGTACACCGCTCAATTCCACGCTGATTCTGTCCAAACTGCTTGCGGATAATCCGCAGGGGAACCTCACGCCGGACCAGATCAAATCGGTCACCACGATCGAATCCGCCGGCCACGATCTGTTGACCCTCATCGACGACGTGCTCGACCTCGCCAAGGTCGAAGCCGGGCGCATCGAGCTGACGCCGGAAGAGATTTCGCTCCAACGCCTGCAGGACAGCCTCCATGCCCTGTTCGCGCCCCTGGCGGATCGGAAAGGCCTGCGGCTGCGTGTCACACAGGCGCCGGGGGCACCGGAGTCCATTGAATCCGACCGGCAGCGCCTGGAACAGGTGCTGAGAAACCTCCTGTCCAACGCGATCAAATTTACGGAAACGGGCTCGGTGTCCCTCGACATCAGCCCGCTGCCGGACGGCTGGCTTGCCTTCGCCGTACAAGACACCGGCATCGGCATTCCGACCGACCAGCAAGGCTTGATTTTCGAACCGTTTTGTCAAGCCGACGGAACGACCAGCCGCAAGTACGGGGGGACGGGACTCGGGCTCTCCATCTCCCGCGAATTCGTGCGCCTGCTCGGCGGCCACATTCACCTGACCAGCATCCCCGGACAGGGCAGTACATTCACTGTGCTGCTCCCACGAACGACAGCCGGCCCGGCCGCTCCTGTCTCCTTCCCCGCTTCACCGGGGCACACACCGGTTCCCGCTGCATTGTCGTACGGTCTCGAGGACCCGCCGGCAAGGGACCAGCGGAACGGCCGAGCCGTGCCGACACCGGCTGACGACCGAGAGTGGCTTTCGGCCGACCGACGGCTGCTCATGATCGTCGAAGACGATGAATCTTTTTCGCGCATTCTTTCCGACCTCGCCCATGAACTCAACTTTCAGGTCATCACCAGTGCCACGGCGGCCGATGCGGTGCTCCTCGCGTCCCGCTACCTCCCGAGTGCCGTCATTCTCGATATCGGATTGCCGGACCATTCCGGTCTCTCCGTGATCGACCGCCTGAAATCGGATGTGCGCACGCGCCACATTCCGGTGCACGTGATTTCCGGCCACGACCACGTGAAGACGGCACTGTCGCTCGGCGCGGTCGGCTACATGCTGAAACCGGTCAAACGTGAGCAACTGGTCGAGGCCTTCCGCCGATTCGAAACTCGGCTGACGGAACGGCCCCGACGGGTCCTCATCGTGGAAGACGACCCGGCTCAACGCGAGAGCCTCTGCCTGTTGCTCGGTTCCAACGACGTCGAAACCGTCGGGGCGGAAAGCGCCGCCGAATGCCTCACACATCTGACCCAGCGAACCTTCGACTGCATGGTGTTGGACCTCACCCTGCCGGATGCGTCAGGATTTTCGTTGCTGGCAAGCCTGAGTCGCGAAGAACACCTCGCCTTTCCGCCCGTCATCGTTTATACCGGACGGGATCTGTCCGGCGACGAAGAACAACGTCTGCGCAAATACTCCCATTCCATCATCATCAAGGGCGCCAAGTCGCCCGAACGGCTGCTTGACGAAGTGACGCTGTTCCTGCATCAGGTCGTCACGACGTTGCCGCCCGAACAACAGCGCATGCTGGAAAAGGCACGGAGCCGCAATGCCGCCCTCGACGGACGACGCATTCTCATCGTGGAAGACGATGTCCGCAATATTTTTGCCTTGAGTGCAGTCCTGGAACCTCATGGCGTCAAGTTGGAGATCGCGCGAAACGGGCGCGAATGTCTGGCCCTGCTGGATCGCACCAGACCGACCGGAGACCAGGGCATCGACATGGTGTTGATGGATATCATGATGCCGGAAATGGACGGCCTGACCGCCATGCGGGCTATTCGCGAACGGCCCGACCGGAAGAACCTGCCCATCATCGCCCTGACGGCCAAAGCCATGAAGAACGATCAGGAGCAGGCCTTGGCGGCGGGGGCCAACGACTACATGGCGAAACCGCTGGATGTGGATCAATTGCTCTCGCTGATCCGTGTATGGATGCCACGATGACGCAGGAGGCCGCGGCGAGGACGGGAGACATCGAGCTGCGTCTCTTTCTTGAGGCGATGTACTCGCAATACCACTACGACTTCCGTGGTTATTCACGAGCTTCCCTCAAGCGCCGGCTGGCCCTGGCCTGCCAGCGCCTGGGCTGCTCGACGCTCTCGGCCTTGCAGGAACGATTGCTGCACGACGACCGGATCTTGCCCCAACTGCTCGACTATATGACCGTACAAGTCAGCGACATGTTTCGTGACCCGGCCTACTTTCGCGCGCTCCGCCAACACATCATCCCGCACTTGAAGACCTATCCCTCGCTGAAAGTCTGGGTCGCGGGCTGCAGTTCCGGGGAAGAGCTCTACTCCCTGGCGATCCTGTTTCGGGAAGAGGGCCTGGAGGAGAAGACGATGTTCTATGCCACCGATGTCAACGGCAATGCCCTCGCGAGGGCGGAGGCCGGAGTCTATGCCCTGGAACGCGTGGCGTTGTTTACGAAGAACCACCGCCTCTCCGGCGGCAGCGGTTCGTTGTCGGACTACTACCACGCCGCCTACGGGGCCGCTCGCTTCGATCAGACCTTACGCCGGCGCACGGTATTTTCAGACCATAGCCTTGCCTCCGACTCCGTCTTCGGCGAAATGCACCTGATCTCCTGCCGCAACGTGCTGATTTATTTCGATCGCCCGCTGCAAGACACCGCGGTGGGACTGTTCAGAGACGCGCTCGTCCGAAAAGGATTCCTGGGGATGGGAGCGAGAGAAACGTTGCGTTTTAACGCCCACGCCAAGGCCTTTACCGAGATTCTGCCCCAGGAGCGGATCTATCAAAAGCGGGGAGAGACAGAAGACCCATGCGCACGGTGACCTCCATTCGCCACATCGAAGCCGTTGTCATCGGCGCCTCGACGGGAGCCATTGCCGCGCTCTCCCAGCTGCTTCCGCCGCTCCCCCAGGACTTTCCGCTGGCTATCCTGGTGGCGGTGCACGTGCCTGCGGACCAGCCCCACTCGATCGCGAGTCTCTTACAGGCCAAGTGCCGCGTCCGAGTGAAAGAGGCGGAGGACAAGGAGCCCGCTCACTCCGGCACGGTCTACTTCGCTCCGCCGGATTACCACCTGCTCGTGGAAGACGACCGCCGACTCTCGCTGTCGAACGAAGAGCCGGTCAACTACTCCAGACCTTCGATCGACGTCCTGCTCGAATCCGCCGCGGACGTCTACCGGGACAGCCTCTTGGCGGTGATCTTAACCGGAGCGAACCACGACGGCGCCCAGGGAGCCCGCGCGGTCGGTCGGGCCGGAGGCACGGTGCTGGTGCAACATCCACACTCGGCGACGGCGCGGATGATGCCGGACGCGGCACTGGCCGCCTGTCCGACCGCAGAGCCGATGTCGCTCGCCGACCTCACCGATCTCTTCTTGTCACGAGGGCGAGGACTCTTATGCCGGCCATGAATCAGGCGAAATTCCTGCTTGTCGACGATCATGACGCCAACTTGGTCGCACTGAGCGCCGTGCTGTCCTCCGACGGCGTCGAGATGCTGCGAGCGAGATCGGGACGTGAGGCCTTGGAGTTGCTGTTACGGCATGACATCGCCCTCGCCATCATCGATGTGCAAATGCCGATCATGGACGGGTTCGAGCTGGCGGAGCTGATGCGCGGGTCCCGGCGCACCCAACATGTGCCCATCATCTTCCTGACCGCCGGTCCGCAGGACAACCTGCATCGCTTCCGCGGCTACCAAGCCGGCGCCGTCGACTTTCTCTACAAACCGATCGAACCGAATGTGTTGCGCAGTAAAGCGGCGATCTTTCTGGATCTCTATCGACAGCGTGAGGAACTGGCCCGCCAGAGGGACAAGTTTCTGACCCTCGCCGAAGAAAAAGCCGGACTGCTGCGCGAACGTGACGAGGCCAACCGTCGCCTGCGCGAGAGTGAATCCCGTTTTAGAAGCCTGGCCGACAGCGCCCCGGTGATCATCTGGATGATCGGCCCGGACGGATGTGAATTTGTCAACCAGGCCTGTCTTGAGTTTTTCGGGACCCCACGCGCCGAGCGGATCGACGTATCCTGCTGGGCCGAGCGGATCCACCCGGACGACCGGGCGCAGGCCGCTGAGGCGTACCGCGTGGCAGTCGAGGCGCGCACGCGCGTGGAAACCTTCTTCCGGTGCCGGCGCCGTGACGGGGCCTATCGTTGGCTCCATAGTATCGGTATGCCGACCTTCTTTGCGACGGGCGCGTTACAAGGATACATCGGCGCGAGTCACGACGTGACCGACATCAAGGACGCGGAGGATCGCCTGCAACGGTGGAGTATCGATTTGGAACGTGCGGTCGATACCAAGACGGCGGAGTTGCAACAGTCGCAGGATCAACTGCGCGCACTCGCCACGGAACTCACACTGACCGAACAACGCGAGCGCAAACGGCTGGCCTTGGAACTGCATGACTACCTGGCCCAATTACTGGTCGTCCTGAGGATGAAGTTGCGCCAGACACTCCTGCTTGTAAGCGAAGACCGCATCGGCCTGTTGCTCCAAGAAGCGGACCAGGTCCTGACGCAGTCGCTCGACTATACCCGTTCGCTGGTCGCCGAGCTGACGCCGCCGAACCTGAAGGAGTTCGGGCTGTTGGATGCCTTGAGCTGGCTGGCGAACCAAATGCACCGTCACGGGCTGACCGTGACCCTGGAGGAAGACACCGAGGAGCCGGGGCTTCCCGAAGATCAGGCGGTCCTCCTGTTTCAGTCCGTCCGAGAGCTGCTGTTCAACGTGGTGAAACATGCCGGGGCGAACGAGGCCCGTATCACCGTCGCCCTGACGGACGATGACCGGCTCCAAATCGTGGTGGAAGACGACGGCTGCGGATTCGTGCCTAGTCCTCCGCCGGATCGAGGCACCGCACCGCCCCAATTCGGACTCTTCAGCATTCGTGAACGGATGGCCGCAATGGGAGGCCGGTTGAACATTGATTCGACTGTGGGAAGCGGAACCAGGGCCGTTCTCACGACTCCCTACCGGACCATCCAGAATGAGACCGCTCTCGCGGCACCAAGCCCGGTTCTCGGACAGCCCGATCCCCCTCCGGCTCCGGTCTCCCCGTTCGACTCGCGGACCGGCGACTCGCCGGGATCGTCCACTATCGGAATCCTCCTCGTCGACGACCATCAAATGGTTCGAGAAGGTCTGCGCAGCTTGTTGGAGAACTACGACGACGTGGCGGTCATCGGGGAGGCGGCGGACGGCAGTGAGGCGATTCAGTCGGTGGACCGCCTGCACCCGGCCGTCGTCATCATGGACATCAACATGCCTAAGACCAACGGAATCGACGCGACCAGCGAGATCAAGTCACGCCACCCGCACATTGCCGTGATCGGACTCTCCGTGCACAACAGCGACGAAGCCCAGGAGGCCATGCTCAGGGCCGGAGCGGCGAGACTCTTATCCAAAGAAGCCGCGGTCGACGAATTGTACGAAGCCATTCGCCAGGTGCTTGCGGACGACAATCCTCGATGCGGTGCATCCCTGACCTAGCCGGTCGACCGCGCTAGCGGTATGCCTAGTTGGCGAAGTGCCGTCAAACCGTTTACCATAGCGTTCGGCACGACACCCTATGACGCGAGAGACGTGTCGCCACGAACCGATCGCCATGCAATCCAACAACGAGACATCCGCACCCATGACGGACCCGCTCTCAGCCGACCTCATGTCGGCGCGCCTCGCGGCCATCGTCGAGTCGTCGGACGATGCGATCATCTCCAAGAATCTCCACGGCATCGTCACGAGCTGGAACCAGGGCGCCCAGCGACTCTTCGGGTACACCGCGGATGACATGATCGGTCAGCCGGTCCATCGACTGATTCCCAAGGACCGATTTGATGAAGAACTCCGCATCCTGGAGCGGATCCGGATCGGCCAACGGATCGATCATTATGAAACCGTTCGACAACGGAAGGACGGCTCGCTGGTCCACATCTCGTTGACGGTCTCTCCGATCACGGACGGCAAGGGCCGCATCGTGGGCGCCTCGAAAATCGCCAGGGACATCACCGAACGGAAACAGGCAGAGCGCCATTTGGCCGGCCTGGTGGAAGGGCTGCCGGCGGCGGTCTTCACCACCGATGCGAAAGGACTGATCACACATTACAACCAGGCTGCCGTGGATCTCTGGCGCTGCCGGCCGACCTCAGGAGTGCCCTACTGGTGTGGATCCTGGCGACTGACCGGGTCGGACGGTCGACTCATGACCGAACAGGACTGCCCGCTTCGCCAGGCGCTGGCGCACGGTCGCCCGGTGCACGGTCTCGAAGCCATGATTCAACGCCAGGATGGAACAGGGGTCCCGGTCACCCTTCACTCCACTCCATTACGCACAGAGACAGGGGACGTATTCGGCACGGTCAATATGTTGACGGACCTGACGGAACGGAAGGCGACGGAACAACAGCTGCACGAATCCGCGAGCGAGCTGGAGCGCCGGATTGCCGAACGCACACAGGAACTCCTCGCCTCACAAGAACGCCTGCGCGCGCTCGCTTCGGAACTCACCCTGACCGAACAGCGTGAACGGCGGAGATTGGCCACCGACCTCCACGATTACTTGGCTCAGTTGGTGGTGGCCAGCCGGCTGCGGATGTCTCAGCTTATTCCGCGGGTCGGCGACCCTGCGATCTCGGCGACCCTGGCCCAGGTAGATACCATGCTCGACCAGGCGCTGACGTATACCCGTTCCCTTGTGGCCGAGCTGAGCCCACAGATTCTCTATCAGTTCGGGTTGGCCAAATCGCTGCTCTGGCTGGGCGAGCAAATGAAGCAGCATGATCTGCGGGTATCGGTCGAACTCGGCTGCACGCCCTTTACCCTGGCCGACGACCAAGCCGTTCTCCTGTTTCAATCCGTGCGCGAACTGTTGTTCAACATCGTCAAACATGCCAGGACCGACCACGCGACATTGACGGTCAGCGTCGACGAGCACCAGGAACTCTGGATCTGTGTCGAGGATGAGGGGGTCGGCTTCGATGTGGCCGACCTCACCAACCCGGGAACCCCCCACGGGAAATTCGGATTACTGAGTATTCGGGAACGGATGGAACTCTTGGGAGGGGAATGCGAATTATCCTCCGCATCCGGGGTCGGGACCCTCGTCATCCTGCACATGCCGCTGACCAGGAACGCAACGGCCGAGACCGTGACGTCGCAACCGGACTCCGCCCTCTCTCCGCACCCTTCTGCTGAATCCCAGATCAAGACGGTCAGAGTGTTATTGGTGGATGACCATGCGATGGTACGACAGGGACTGCGCAGTATCCTGGACAGTTATACGGACTTGACGGTCGTAGGCGAAGCCGCCAACGGGCATGATGCCATTGTCATGGCACGTGCGCTTCATCCGGACGTCGTCGTCATGGATGTCAACCTGCCCCTCATCGACGGTGTCGAGGCCACCAGACGGATACGACGCGAACATGCGTCCATGACCGTCATCGGCATTTCCGTCAGAAACGATCCGCAAGTGAAACTCGCGATGACCGAGGCCGGCGCTGCGGACTTCCTGCCGAAGGAATCCGCAGCCGGTCAGTTATACGACATCATTCTGCGTCACTGCCCTGCCCCGTCCTGAACGAACGGTCGATCAGTCGGCGAGCTAGGGTAATCCCCAGTTCCTCCTTGCCCTCGCAGTCGGTATGATGGTGCGTGTCACGTATCACCCATAGCTCGTCTCCATCGGCGCCTCGTTTCACAACAGCTCACATCTCCAGGGGTTTACTTCAGACCATGCTTCATGGCTTTCGCTCGCCGGAGCCGGCCGACGTGACCGCGAACAGGCCGCCCGTATCGATCACCCACGGTGAGTCGTCCTCATGAACCCCACCTGGTCCTTACTGCCGTGGATTGCCCGATCAACCGCACTGGCCGCGATCACCTGTTCGCTCGCGACGCTGCTGTCCTGGGCCTACGATCCCTCCTGGCTGTCCACGCTTCATCCCTCCTTCCGTACCATCAAGCCTGTCACGGTCTTGTCGATCTTCTTCTGCGGATGGTCTCTGTGGCTGCTGGCCGATGAAGCCGCGGTGACGACAGTCCGACGGCGGTGCGCCCAGGCTGCCGCTGCCGCGGCCTGCCTGCTGGCCGGGCTTACATTGGCCGAATACCTCTTCAACGCGAACATCGGCATCGACCTCTGGTTCATGCAAGACGCAGACATCGACGCGGCGGCTCACCCGGGACGCATGGCGCCGCTGACCGCTTGCGTGACATTCCTGCTGTCCCTCGCGCTGCTCACCTTCGATCAGCCGTTGTCCAATGGACACTATCCCGCCCAATATGCGGCCCTGGCCGGCAAGACCATGGGCGGCATCGCGCTCGTCGGGTATTTGTATGGAGTCCGCTCGCTCTACCAGGTGGGCAGCTTCTCGACCATGTCGCTGTACAGCGCTACCCTGCTGTTCCTGATCGGTCTCGGCATTCTTGCCGCGCGGCCGACGAGGGGGTTTATGGCTACGCTGGTGTGCGCCGATCTCGGCGGAGTGATGCTCCGGCGTATGCTGCCTTTCGCGATCGGCCTGCCGATTCTTGCCGGATGGATCCGCATTACCGCGCAGCGTTCCGGCTATTACGACTTCAACTTCGGAGTTGCGCTGGCCGTGGCCGCGGTCATGGTGATCATGCTGGCCTCGCTCTGGGTGTTGGCCGGAAGCCTGAACAAGACCGACGGCCAGAAAAAGCACATCCTGCAGATTCTTCAGCAGCGTGAGGCCCGACATCGCCTGGCATTGAGAGCCGGACGGATGGGCACGTTTCATCAGGACCTCGACAATCACACGCTCGCTCTGGCTCCTGAACTGGAAGTCATGCTGGGCGTGTCGGCCGCGGGTTTCGGCGGGACACTCGCCTCCTTTAGCCGATTGATCCACCCGGATGACCGGGGGCGCGTCCACGCCGCGGTTGAGGAAGCGGTCCGCACTCGCGGCTCGTACGCCCTGGAATGCCGCGTTCTGCGGCAGGCCCCGCCTACCGAAGCCTGGATTGCGATGACCGGGCAAGTCCTCCCCGATGCCGCAGGCCACCCCCGACAGATCACCGGCGTGATGTTCGACATCACCGAACGCAAATGCGCGGAATTCGCGCTTCGAGAAAGCGAGGCCCATTTTCGCCTGCTGGCCGATGCCACACCGGTACTCGTCTGGATGGCCGGTCCCGATCGACGATGCACCTGGCTGAACCGGTCGTGGCTGGGCTACACCGGGCGTGCGCTTGAAGAGCAATTGGGCGAGGGTCGCATGGCCGACATTCACCCGGACGATCGTGCCATGGTGCTGCAGCTCTATCACGATCATTGCTCCCGTCATGAACCCTTTGAACTGGAGTATCGGCTGCGGCGGCAAGACGGGACGTACGGATGGATTTTGGATCGCGGCGTACCGCTGCTGACGGCTTCTGGAGTGCTGACCGGCTATCTTGGCGCTGCACTGGATATCACGGATCGAAAACATGCCGAAGAACAATTGCAGCAGTGGACCGTCGAGTTGGAAACCCGGGTCGACGAACGGACACAGGCCTTGCAGCGTTCACAAGCCCGTTTGCGTGCGCTGGCTTCCGACCTGAGCATGACGGAACAACAGGAGCGTCGCCGGCTCGCTACAGAGCTTCACGACTACCTGGCCCAATTGCTGGTCGTGGGGCGCATGAAACTGAGCCAGGCCAGACCGCACATCAAAGACCAGAAGGCGCAGCAGCTCCTGGGCGAGACGGACGACGTGCTGACCCAATCGCTCAACTATACGCGCTCGCTGGTGGCGGAATTGAGTCCCCAGATCCTGTATCAATTCGGCTTGCCCGCGGCGCTCAAATGGCTGGCCGGGCAAATGAAGACCCATGGGCTCGTGGTGACTATCCGCTCCGAGGTCGAGCGCCTGCCCATGGCCGAGGAACGGGCGGTGATTCTGTACCAGAGCGCACGAGAGCTGTTGTTCAATGTGGTCAAACATGCCGGCACCGGCGAGGCCGAGATCACGCTGCTCGTAAGCCCTGAGCATTGGGCGATCATCACCGTCACCGATCATGGACGTGGATTCAACCCCGACACTCTGCAGGAGACCGATCGCGATCATCCAGGACAGTTCGGACTCTTTAACGTACAGGAGCGTGTGGAGGCCATCGGCGGGCACTTGAGCCTGCTGTCGGCTGAAGGGCGCGGAACCGCGGTCACCATCACCGTGCCGATCGACACGTCCTCGCCTTCGATGCTGACCCTCACAGCCGCCGACATGCAACAGGAAAGGACCCGCATCCCTCCCTCTCAACGACTCCGGGTGTTACTCGTGGACGATCATGCGATGGTCCGGCAGGGGCTGCGTAGTGTGCTGGATAGTTACGAGGACCTGGATGTGATCGGAGAGGCCGGTGACGGTGAAGCTGCGATTCGCCTGGCCACGACCCTACAACCCGACGTGGTCGTGATGGACATCAACATGCCGAGGGTCGACGGCATTGAGGCGACGCGCCGGATCCTCTCCGCTCACTCGGACATCGTAATCATCGGCTTGTCGGTACAAAACGAACGTCACATCGAAGAAGCCATGCTCAACGCCGGGGCGGCGGTCTTTGTGACCAAAGAACGCGCCGCCGTCCAGCTCTACGAGGCGATCGTGAGCACCGTCCGCGCCGGCCGATAGAGCCCATCTCCGTCAGGCCACCGGCGGACGTTTCCCCATGACCATGCCGATGGCGGCAAGAATCAGGAATACGACGAACAGCACATAGGCGATGTGGGTGGCCGTGCCGGCAACCCCCGAGACACCCAACACGCCGGCGATCAATCCGATGACGAGGAATGTAACTGCCCAGCTCAACATGATGACACCTCTTTATATGATGAACGGTTGACCATGGGATTTACGATGACGACCTGGTCTGCTGTGTGACTCCACACGCATCGTGTCCACAACGGCAGCCGCCGGTCGGCACGGACGCGTTTCGACAAGCATCCGAGCAGAACTCCTTGCCTTTTTCAGCCTGACAGGCGCAACGGGGATGCGCGCAGGATTTTCCGGCACTCGCCTCCTTCGACATGACAGGCTCCTTTCGTGATTCAAGGTTTCCCAATGCCGAACAACCAAAGCAGCCACACCACGACGACCGGCACGGCGAGCGCCCACAAGCCGACGAGAGGCCACATAGGTCATCATTGTTTACCCTGCCGAATCAGCGTCGATCCGCTTAAAACCACAGATGCACCCCCACACCGACCCATTCGACACGTGTGGTGAATAACTGGCCGTCCGGGCTCGGTCCCGAGAAATACTCCCCTAACACTTGCAGTTTTCTATCGCCGATCCTGGCATTTTCGAACTGCAACCCTGCCATAATCGATTGGCTCACCGCCCAATTCGCCCGTGAATTGGCTTGAACGTCCGCATAGGCTACCGGTCTGACGGTGCCTCCTGCCAAAAGCCATGGGCTCTTGAGTTCGATTCCACCCTGCGCGGTCTCACGGCCGAGCGACCGAGGGTCTCTTCTCACCAGGGTACCCACCCCTCCATACCATCTCATCCAGGTCGTGAGGTCGTAGGAGAGTTTGAGATCGATCTCCTCGTAACTCAAATTGA
Source organism: Nitrospira defluvii (assembly GCA_011525625.1). Taxonomy (GTDB): domain Bacteria; phylum Nitrospirota; class Nitrospiria; order Nitrospirales; family Nitrospiraceae; genus Nitrospira_A. The sequence continues at coordinate 54,884 of WYAX01000022.1, read as the reverse complement.
TCCGGGTGACTTGCGGATTGTTCAGAATGAACTCATCGCCTAAATGCGAGCTCTGATGCCGAATACGGACAAAACCAGAGAACCGGTCCGCCCGATAACTGGCAACGACCCCGATGGTGTAATCGGCGTTGATCAGGTCGATCGAACGTCGCTCCGTGTCGAACACGCCGAACACACCTGCCTGAATACCCAGTTCCCACTCACCCTTAAACGGGGCCGCATTGCGGTAAATCGCAAACGATTCACCGAACGCGCTGGCGAACTTATTCCCTGATGAGAGGGCATGATAGGCGGCGCCGAAATGCGGCCATCGGGGATCCGCGTGCAGCGGCTCCACCAGCAGGCCACGCGGGAGAAACTTCGAATCGGCTTCCGGCGTGACCGCTCGTGCGGCACCTGCCCCGGCGACCCCGCTGGCCTTCTCCCCGGTATGTACCCGCGCCCCGGTCACCCCCTGGATGGCACGGAGGGAGGAGAGAATTTTGTCGGGATCCTCCCCGCCGAGACGCGGTACATACACGTTCACCATGCCCCTCTCGACTTCGATGACGGCTGCCGAAAGGTGGAATTCATGCTCCAGCATGGAGGCCGCATAGCCGGCAATGTACTCATCCTGCCCGGCGTAGGCAGAACCGCCCCCTATCCCGGACAAGCCCCACACCATCACCCAGCAGGCCACCCACCATCGCCGACGAACGCTCCTCCCGCCGCGACCTTCATGTGGTGCACGCCATTTGGTGATTCCGTTCACAGGTCACGACGCCTAGAAATGGAAGTTGAGGCCGACCGTGACCATATGCCCGTTATCCTGGAACTTCTTGTCGACGATGTTTTGATCTCTCGACTCGATTTTCTCCAACCAGATATATCGATAGGTACTGTCGATCGAGACATGTTTGCTGAAAAAGAACTGCAACCCACCGCCGGCATGGGCGCCGAATCGATTCTGCGTATCGTCGAACCCACCGGGGCCCTTGACCGTCGTGTAATACCAACCGCCGCCGCCGAGCAGGAACGGGGCCAGCCTCGTGGTGCCGAGCGGATAAATCAGCGCCGAGACCTGCACCGGATAGGTGTGGACACGGGTGTCGCCGATGTCATTCCGGCGATAATCGACCGACCCTTCGAACGCGAAGTATCGCGAGGGATGCAATCGTACCTGCCCTCCCCCGAACCACCGGCTTGAACCGTCTTTCGGATCGACGAACGTGGCGCGTCCACCGACCGATAACAATCCGATATCGATCTGGTCGAAGAGGTTCTTCTCATCGGCCGCCCCGGCCACAGCCGGCAGCGCCAGGCCCCAAACCGTGAACGCAATTCCCAGCGTCATCATCACCGGGAGAACGAATCGTTTCATATGTCGCTCCTTCTTCATTCATGTGCCGTCGTGTTAAGACTCGCGCGGGCGCGTCCCGTTGTGATCGAACCACTCATCGATCCACCGTTTGACCTCTTCCCGACGGTCGCCGTATCGCTCTTGAATCTTGCCTTCAAGCTTGTCGACGCTCCCTTCAATAGCCAGGAGATCGTCGTCCGTAAATTCTCCCCACTGCTTCTTCAGTTCGCCTGTAAACTGCTTCCATTTCCCTTCGAATTGATCCTGATTCACCACCGCCGTGGCAGCCCCGGTACGAACCCCGGCGGCCCCGTTCTCCGCCTGCGCCGTTCCGGATCCCGCTCCCGCCGTGATGGCCAGACCCACCAGCGTCATTGTCAGCAGTCTTGGTTGTCGCCTCATGATGCCATCCTCTGGACTACGCCGTTCGGCGTGCCGCCCCTGTCGGGCGGCACGCCGGACTCTGTGTTATCGGTCGACTTTGGTCTGACCGCTTTGTGCATCGACATAGACCTTTTGGGTCTTGTTGCTGCTGTCGATGATCTCGACTTCGTAAACCGTCCGGCCGTCTTCTTTTCCGATTTCAGCCTCCACGGCCTTCCCGGGAACAGCGCTCAAGGCGTGCTTGACCGCATCTTCCAAGGTTATGCTGGCAGTCGCAGCCAACTGTTTGTTGGTTTCAAACAATGCCCACGCCGGGCTTGTCATGAGAGCGGACATCACTGCAATCGCCATGACCTTTTTCATCGTCGGTTCTCCTTTCATTCAGACCAGCGGTTCGTGAGGATCCATGCGTTATCGAGGGCGCTGTGCTTCACGCTGCCCGGAGCTCGGTTGCCCTTGCTGCCGGTACCAGTCGTCGGCCCAGCGGACGACTTCTTCCTTCTTATCTCCATACCGTTCTTGTACGCGGCCCACGAATTTGTCGTAGTCGCCTTCGATTTGCATTAAATCGTCGTCCGTGAACTTCCCCCACTGCTTCTTGACCTCCCCTTTGAATTGCACCCACTTCCCCTTGAACTGATCGGTATTCATCGAGAACCTCCCTGTTGAAATGGTTTCGCCGCGGAGGCACAGGCCCCGGAGGCCGTGGCCTCGCTCGTACGGCGCGCTCGGACGGCATCCGTGAACATCCGATGCGCTGGAGATCGAAATGCCAGGCCGGTTCTACCGCCCCGGTACAACACGATGGTCGCATTGCCATGCTCGTCACCGACGGAGACCACCACCTTCGACTTGACTCCATGGCCTGTGCGGATCGTCATGCTTGCCTCCCGTTGTGTATGGGCTACGTATACCGCCGAACACCTCGATGCACGCCTGGACATACCCCTAGTTCTCCAGGCACACGCCCCTATGTCTGGACTACGTAGCTTTTCACGATGTACGCCGCTCTACTGTGAGGGATGAGGGACGGAGTCGATCGAATGACCTCCGGCGGGACAGAGGCATCGGTGAGCGGTACTTGCGTCAGAACGTCGCGCCAGACAGCCGGCAGAGCAGGGCCATGGAGCGGGGTTCGATGGTGAAGGGCTCGCCGCCCGTCACGCTGGAAGGCGGATGCGCGATTCCACCCACATGGGTATTGAGGACCACGCTCCAGGGAGCAGTGCCGTCGTCGGAAGGCAACAGAAAGGGAATCGCCTCATGGTGCGCATTGAGGAGCAGCAGGAACGTGTCGTCGACGATTCGATTGCCGCGTGCATCCGATTCCTCGATGGCATCACCGGCCAGGACGATTCCCAACGCGCGGAGATATCCTTGGCTCCAATCCGCTTCATCCATCTCCCGGCCGTCCGGACGCAACCACACGATGTCCTTGATCTCCGACCCATGAATGTTCCGCCCCTGAAAAAATCGGCGACGGCGGAAGACCGGATGCCGCTGACGCAGGGCGATCAATTGCCGGACGAAACCGAGGAGATCGCGATCTTCAGCCGTCAGATTCCAATCGTGCCAGCTCAAATCGTTGTCCTGGCAGTAGGCGTTGTTGTTCCCCTGCTGGGTCCGGCCGATTTCATCCCCCCCGCACAACATCGGCACCCCCTGGGACAGCAAGAGGGTGGTCAACATGTTCCGCTTCTGTCGCAGACGCAAATCGAGAATCACCGGGTCATCGGTCGGACCTTCGATCCCGCAATTCCAGCTGAGGTTGTCGTTGTGGCCATCCTGATTGCCCTCGCCGTTGGCCTCGTTGTGTTTCTCGTTGTACGACACGAGATCCTGCAGGCTGAATCCGTCATGCGCCGTGATGAAGTTAATGCTGGCGAAGGGGCGACGTCCGCTCGTTTCATAGAGATCGCTGCTGCCGGACAGCCGATAGGCTAATTCAGCGACTTGCCCGCCGTCTCCCTTCCAGTAGCGGCGAATCGCATCGCGATACTTGCCGTTCCATTCCGCCCAGCCGACCGGGAAATTGCCGACCTGGTACCCCCCGGCCCCGAGATCCCATGGCTCCGCGATCAGTTTGACCTGCGACAAGATGGGGTCCTGATGGATGATGTCGAAAAACGCGCTGAGACGATCCACCTCATGCAGTTCTCTGGCCAAGGTGGAGGCCAGGTCGAACCGGAACCCGTCCACGTGCATGTCCAGAACCCAATAACGCAGACTGTCCATGATCAACTGCAAGGTTCGCGGGTGTCGGACATTCAGGCTGTTTCCGCAACCGGTGTAGTCCATGTAGTAGCGCGGGTCGTCCGCCATCAGCCGGTAGTAGGCCGCGTTGTCGATGCCGCGGAACGACAGCGTCGGCCCCAGGTGGTTGCCCTCGGCCGTATGGTTGTAGACCACGTCGAGAATCACCTCGATTCCGGCGCTGTGCAGGGTTTTGACCATGGTCTTGAATTCGCGCACATGTCGCCCGCGCACGGGACTGGCGGCGTAGCGCATGTCGGGCGCGAAAAATCCGATGGTGTTGTACCCCCAGTAATTCGTCAGCCCCTGATCCGTGAGATGTTTGTCCTGCACCGCATGGTGCACCGGCAACAATTCGACGGCGGTGACCCCCAGCTCCTGGAGGTACTCAATGACCGCCGGCGTGGATAACCCGGCATAGGTGCCGCGTAAATGTTCCGGCACCTGCGGATGGCGGGCGGTGAATCCCTTCACGTGTACTTCATAAATGATCGTTTTGGACCAGGGCGTGCGGAGCAGATGATCGCCGCCCCAGCTGAACGCTTGGTCCACCACGACACATTTCGGCATCTCTTCGGCATTGTCGCGGTCATCACGCACCAGATCCCCATCCGCCTCGCCCAACCGGTAGCCGAACATCCGATCCGAGAGGCGAATGGTATCGGCAATGGATTTGGCATAGGGGTCGATCAACAGCTTCGCCGGGTTGAACCGGTGTCCCGCTTGCGGATCGTACGGACCGTCTACCCGAAACCCATAATGGAGGCCAGGGCGCCCCTCCGGCAGGTACACATGCCACGTCTGATTGGTCCGCTCCTCCATGCGAATCCGATGGGATTCCTTGGAGGCGTCCGGTCCATCAAACAGACACAATTCGACCGACGTCGCGTTTTCAGAGAACAGAGAGAAGTTGACCCCCTCCCCGTCCCACGTTGCCCCCAGCGGATAGGGACGGCCTGGCCATACCTTCATGCAGTCTCCTGTTCGGTGTCCCGAGCGGCAACACTCGTGGCGTCGCCGCTCGTCGGGATGGTGTCTACTTCAATAAACTGACCAGATCCTCCGCATGTTCTTCTTCTTTAGCGAGGATTTCCTCCAACAGGCGTCGCGTGGTCGGGTCGTCGCTTCCGACGAAGGCAATCATGTCCCGGTAACTTTCGATCGCGATCCGTTCAGCCACCAAATCCTCCTTGATCATGTCCTCCAGATCGTCCCCCTCCACGTACTCGCTATGGCTGCGCTCGGTCAGACCGGACGGCGACAAGTTCGGCTCGCCGCCCAGTTGCACAATGCGCTCGGCCAATTGATCGGCATGCGCCTGCTCTTCCCCGGCATGCGCCAAGAATTCCGCCTTCACGCTTTCCGCGTTCATGCCTTCCGCCATGAAGTAGTGCCGCCGGTAACGCAGGACACAGACGATTTCGGTCGCCAACGCCTCGTTCAGCAGGCGGAGGACGGTATCGCGATCCGCCCGGTAGTCCGACGTCTGCGCCCCATCCTCGATGTGTTGACGGGCGCGTTCTCTGAGGGCTTGGATATCCTGAGCGAATGATGATTGGCCTTTCGTACGGCTCATAGCGGCTCCTTTCACAGTGTGCTGACAGTGTTGAGATGCGGGCACCCACCACACGGCATTACATGCGGCAATCTGTCCGGAGATGCGGCCAGGCCGATTCGCACCCCAGCGGTTCGCCCTCCTCGCGACCGGCGGTGAATCTGGACAGGAGTTGCTTGGATTGCACCCCGAACGCCAGCGCACACAGGGCGACGGTCAGGACGACTCCAGAAGGGATCGACGGGGCAGTGAGCATCTGCATAACGACCTCTTTTCGTGAGACAGACGGTGCGAGAGTGACGGCTGTTGAACTCACCTTAGGCGAGGCGGCGGCAGGACAGGACTAGGGATGTCCCTAGACCTGGACAAAGAGGGCCCTGGCGGATCAGGGATGGGCCGTGTATGTAGAAAGCACTCCGACGAGACGGTGCCGGCGATCCAATACGGGAAGCCATTCCAGCTTGGCGATACGCATGAGATCGAGGGCATCCTTGAGCGCATCGTCGTCATGACAGGAGGGAATCGAGGTGTTCATGAACCGTTCGACGGCGGCATTCGGGGAGGCGTTTCTGATGGACGGATTGAGTCCCATGTCGCGTTCAGTCAGCATCCCTCGCAAACACGCCCCCTCGAACACCACCACGACCGGCACATTGAGGTTCTTCATCAAGCCGGCTGCCTCCGCGAGACTGGTCCGCGGGGTCGCGGTCGTCACCTGTGTGGTCATGACGTCTTTCACCTGGGTGACGTCTCCGGGCAAGAGACTCAATTGTTCGTTGCGGGTCGACTCCAGATAAATCCCCGCCGCGGGACGAGTCGCCTGCGTAGCGACGGCTTTGCGAAAATCGGCTGCGCTGCTCCTGTTGGTAGCCATCGTCTCCTCCGAACCATTACGCCATATGAGGCCTGTCCTCATGCACGACGAGGCGCAGCCGACCGTACTGCAACGGCCTTTCGGGATTTCTCGTGTAATGCCCCTTGTCTTCGCCGATCGACACCATGCTCAGCGGAAGCGTCACGGTTTGGCGATAGTGCGGAAACGCGGTCTCCAGCACCATCGTCACGGTCTGGCCGTCACATTCGACGATTTCTCCGTTCAACCCTCGCTCATTATGAAAATCCACCGTCACCCGCTCCTCCGGATCAATCCAGGGACGGATGAGATCGACCTTGTGTGATGCATCCATATACGACCTCCTTCTCGCTCGACCGTCGCGGACTGCTCGTCTGCGTGTTTGCGAAGGCCATCGACGAGAATACCGTCGGAAGGTTCCGTACCATCCGAACGAACACAGCCAGGCGCCCCGCGCACCACGCCTCACATTCCCCAATTGCGGTATCGGCGGCTTCGTCGGGTGCGGAGGAACCGGCGAAGGAAACGGTTCCGGCGGACAGGGGCCGGGCGCCGGGTCGGGAAGCGGCTCGGGATCCGGTGGCGACGGATGGGGTGACTTCACGAACGGATCTCGTCTCATGCTCGTGCTCCGTTATCGATGGGCCATGGCCGGAGACAGTCCGGCTTGCATGCGGTCTTCGATCGCGCCCCAGGCGATATTCTGAAAAAATGAGTCGATGTACTGCCTTCGCTCGTGAGGCGCATAATCGAGCAGATACGCATGCTCCCACACATCCATGACCAACACCGGTTGAAACCCCGCGACATTGCCATGTTCATGAAGCGTGACCCAATGGTTCGACACCAAGCCGCTCGACGGATCGACATTGCAGATCGCCCATCCCACGCCACGTAACATGCCGACGCTGCAAAAATCCGCTTGCCATCGTTCAAAATCGCCGAACGTTCTGGCGATCGCCCGCCCGAAACTCGATTCCGGCGCGGGACGATCCCCACCGCCACGGAGGAGGTTTCCGAAATAGTACTCATGGAGTACCATGCCGTTGTATTCAAACCCCAAACGCCTGGTGAGTTCCGAGTACGCCGGCATGGCTTCCTGATCGACCTTCCCGTCGCGCCGCAACTCCTCAAGCTGGCCCCGCAGTGCATTTGCGGCTTTGACATACCCCTCATACAGACCGAAGTGCATGCGCAGGGTATCGTCTGAAATACCGGTCAATCCGAACAGATCGTAGGACTTGACGCGATACAGATCGGGCGTGTTCATACGTTGTCCTCCATAGCTCTGAGATGGCTTCCGTCGATCGACGCCGTGTTCATGGTCAGGCTACCACCGTCGATACGTCGGGCCCACTAGGCGATGCCCTGGCGACGGACGGAATGAGGGGATTTCCTAGGCACATCGAGCCCATGGCTGTGATACATGTGAAACCACTGGTTCACGCCCCGACTGTCATTGTCGAGGCGGAGCCTGATATGCTGCGTGACACACACGCACCATCGAGAAGGAGGGATCCGTGCCCAAAGCGCGTCTCGTGATCGCCGACGACCACAGCATCGTTCTGGAAGCCTATCGGCAACTGTTGGAACCGGAGTATGAGGTGGTCGGATCCGCGGTGAACGGCGAGGAATTACTGCGCATGGCGCCGGCCTTATCCCCCGACATCATCCTGCTGGACATTTCCATGCCGACTGTAAACGGCCTCGATGTGTCACGACAACTTCGGGCAGCCCTGCCTCGGACAAAGTTGATCTTCGTCACGATGATGAGCGAGCCTTTTTATATTACCCAAGCATTCGATCTTGGTGCGGTAGGATACGTGCTGAAGCAGTCGGCCTCGACCGAGCTCCTCACGGCGCTGACCGCGGCGCTGAAAAATCGCCGCTACATTTCCCCTCAGCTGTCCGTGGAAGTGCAGGACTCGATCGAGACGCCGTGGGTCAAACCGGAGGGGTTTTCGTCCAAACTCACACCGCGCCAGCAGGAGGTGTTGCAGCTGTTGACGAGGGGGCGTTCGACGAAAGAAATCGCGGCGGAACTCAAAGTCTCGGCGAAAGCTGTGGAGTTTCACAAAGGCAACATCACTCGTCGCCTAGGCATTCACACGACGGCCGAACTGACACGGTTCGCGTTGTCACAGGGCTTGACGACTCTCGACAAGCCACAACCGTGACGCCTAGCAGGATGAACGTCCGCCGGCGGCGTGCTCGCATCCCTCAGCCGCTCACCGTACGGCGGGAGGAGATTGGCCACGTCGCTCGCTGCGGCCTTGCTGGACGGCCTGTGTGCGCATCCTGCGGGGCATTCTGCTGCCGATACGGCGCATGAGGTGATCCGAGCGTATTGGGCAACACACGAGTGCTTCCGCAGCCTGCTAGACCCTCGACTCGGGGACGGTCGGCTGTTGAGGCATCACAATCAACCCGATCGCAATCGCGTGTTTGGTCAATTCGGCCGTACTATGCACGCCGAGTTGTTTCATGATCCGCGTCTTGTGGAACTCCACCGTCTTAATCGACACATTCAACGTCGACGCAATCTCTTTGGTCGACTGCCCCTCGGCGATCAGTTGCAGGACTTCCCGCTGCCGCACGCTCAGCCCGTCATGTGCAGCCGTCTCGACGGACGGTCGTTCCGCGCTGGGGTGCAGCGCCTGCTCGACCAGATTCTCGGCGACGCTCGGAGACACATACATGCGCCCCTTCAGCACTTCCTTGACCGCAAAGACCAGTTCCTCGGCGACAGACTGCTTGAGTACATAGCCTGAGACTCCGGCGCGAAACGCTTCCGTGACGAAGTACTGTTCTCCGTGCATGGTGAGCACCAGCAACTTCACCTCCGGCGCGGCCTTCTTGATTTGACGGCACGCATCTAATCCGTTAAGCAGCGGCAGGGCGATATCCACCAGCGCGATATCCGGTCTGTCGCGCTCGACGGCCTGCACAAGAGCTCGTCCGTCGGCGACTCTGCCGCACAGGTCGCACTCGCGCTCCAGCAATCGTTCGATACCTTCCGCCACGAGTGTATGGTCATCAGCGATCAGGACTCTGGGTTTCATGGCATGGCTCCAGGCTAGAGGGGGAAATGCGTAGCGGGACAAAAAATCCTACCACTGTCTCCGCAAGATTACGAGAGGTCGGCTCCTGTTAGAGTTCTTTGGACCAAAAGACGATGAGACCATGGCCACCCTTGGTCGGAGGGGCACCACCGGGATCCCGATAAATGCCGAAGTTATACGTGTAGTTCAGCTCGACCTGCGATTTCCACGGAGCACCGGTCACTAATCCTCCCCCTAACGCCGGCATTGAATCCGTGATCTGCTTCACGGCCGTGTTCGACGTGAACACCGGACGTTCGACCAGGCCCCACGTGGCCTCGACGTAGGGATATAAAAAGAACAACGCCTCGTACCGATACTGAAGATTCGCCACCGCATAGCGGGTGGGAAAGAGTTCATTGAACGCCACGCCGTGGATCATCGGAAGGGAGATCGCCTCCCACTCATAGCCGGTGGGTCGTCCCGGCAGACGGAACGCGGAGAACCGATCCAGATCTTTTCCGATACCGCCATGTACACTCGTCAGCAAGCGATGCTTGTCGCTCTCGATGAACGGCAGTCCCGTCGCCAGCAACGCGTAGGCACTCGCCTGAATATAGGTCCGTTCCTTCTTGAAATCGGGCGTGTTGAAGGGCGCCCCGCCCCATTGATCCCACTTGGCGCGATGACCGTGCAGCACATCGGCCCCCATGGTGACCCCTTCATGCGGGAGTTCCATCAAGTTACGCTTCAACGCATCCGCGCGGATTCGAAAATGGATGCGCCCTTCGTAGGTATCCTTCGGCACCCCATAATCGGACGCCGTATGACCGGTCCCCTTAAACCAGCGGTATCCGGCCTCATACGTCACAGACACGTTGACGGCGCTGTCTTGCCGGAACGGGTGCACCGGCAACCGATATCCCAGCCCGGCCCCGGCGAAGGCATAACTCCACTCCAGTTCCGTTCCCCTCTGACGCTGGCCCTGCACATATTCGGACCGACCCATGGGAAGCACGAAGTTGTCCCACGTCAACAACAGCGACCAGTTCGGATAGTCCCGCAGACCGATGGTGTAATCGACATCGTTCACCACACCGGAAAACGTCCCGCGAAGCCGTCGATTGTCGTCGTCCCAATTTCTCCAGAGATACAGGGCCCCGAACGGCAGCGCTTCCATCTGACTCGGCCCGTTTGGAATCGCCTGAATGCCGAAACTCATGGCCGTGACGCTCCGCCGGTCACGCGGCGGCACATAAATCTCTTCTCCGAAGAGCGTCGTACGAAACTCCTCCCCCGCGATCGGCGTCGGTTCCTCGCCCCACGCCTCTCCGGCTTGTCGATCGGAGAGAAAGATATTCAGATTCAGCAGGCCGATCATGACAGACAGAACCACCACGACTGTTCGACGGGACTTGACGGATACGCTCACACGCCTCGCTTTCCTCCCATACAGGGACTGACTGTTCGATGCTGTTTCCTTATAGAACAGTTGTCATAGGGCTGCGGCCTAGTGAAACCCCTAGCCCGCATGGTTTCTGACGTCACTTCTCGAAATCGCCGAATGACGTTGCGGAATCCGCGTCTCGACGACCACATCGAACGATACGTGCGGGCACCGACGAGTTGATGATACCGACCCTGCCTTCGCGCGTGGGGACGGAAAAGGCCCCTCGCGTACCTATGCAGTGGGCAAAAGACGCCCGGCGCGATCAAGCAAGCGCCTCTCATCCGTGCACACCGCGTGGGCGAGAAGAAAACTAGGAGATTATCCAGTACCGGGAGAGCGACAGAACCGCTATTGTTACCCTAGCAATGGGAGAGACAGGGGAGAGACAGAGATTACCGCTCGGTCTGCTCGTCTGCCGCAGATGCAGCGTCTCGTACCCGCTGGAGAGGAGTGCTCATGAAACGACCGACAGTCGCCAACTCTCGAAGCCGCAAGGCGCCTTCATCGACCGGACGACGGGTGCCGCGCGACCCGATCGATCCGACGCCACGCGTCATCGAACGCAAACACGTCAAGGATGCCGTTCGAGACTCCCGGCGAGTGCCGAAACGCGGTTCCCCATCGAAAAAAAAGCCAGTTCCCGCCAAGGCCGCTTCACCGAGCGCACGCCAGGTCGGAAGTGCGATCGGCAGTGTGCTGGGAAAGGTGATCGGAAAGGTTGAACAAACCGTCGCCAAGGTGATGCCCAAACGTACGTCGGCCACGCGCACGGCTTCCAAGCGCCGAACGGCCTAACCGATAGGCCCTCCGCTGTGCGACGTCTGGATCGTTCGTTCGGCGACCGACAGGCTGGAAGGGAATCGTGATCACTGCCGGTAAAGGAGGACGCTTGTGATACTGTTGACACGTACGCTGGTTGCAGCGGTCATTCTCACCCATTCAGTGATGCTGAACGTGGCCTCGGCCGAGTCCGGGCCGGAGGCCGCTCCGTCGCGACCCTCGCCGGCACCTCCTGTCCCGCCGCCGGCTCCCCCGTCACAGATCGATCCCGGTATTCACAAACAACCGGACAACCTCCCTCCCCCGAATCCGGAGGCGGTGGTGCGACCTCCGGTCGTCGATCCCAAAATGGCCATCGATCCGGAACAGCCCAAGCAGGATGCTCCGAGTCCTCCAATCCCCGCCCCGCCGCACTCACGTCACTGAACTCGGGTTGTACTAATACAAACTACATGACAGGGTCTGGAGGAATGAGTATACTTCCGCGAAATCGCTCATGGCTGGCAGGGGAAACGATGAGCATCCGCAGCCGACTCATTTCTGAAATCGTCCGGCCGTTCAAACACACCGCGCGGAAGGTGTTGGGTGAGACCCTCTATCAACAGCTTCGTGTAACATGCCTAGGCGAATCCAACGGGCTGGGTCTGGATTGGCGTTGGGGTCGATCGTTGCGTCGCATCTCCCCCTTGCGACGTGACTTTGGATGGCGAGCCGGTCAACCCATCGATCGTTACTACGCGGAGTCGCATTTTTTCCCAGCCCATTACCATGACATTCATGGGCATGTCATGGAAATCGCCGACAACCGCTACACGACGCAATTCGGCGGAGACCGCGTCAGCCGGTCGGAGATCCTCCACTTTCACGCCGGCGCTCCTGGCTCGACCATGCACGGTGATTTGACGAACGCCCCCCACATTCCCTCCGACACCTTCGACTGCATCATTCTGACCTTTACCTTGCAGTTCATTTTCGATATACGGGCTGCGCTCCGTACCGTCGCCCGAATTCTCAAACCCGACGGAGTGGTCCTGGTCCTGGTCCCCGGTATCAGCCAGATCTCCCGCTTCGACATGGAGAATTGGGGTGACTACTGGCGCTTGACGTCACTGTCCACCCGTCTTCTATTTGAAGAGGTGTTCCACCCCTCGGATGTCACGATCTCCACATACGGCAATGTCTTATCCGCCACTGCGAGCCTGCAAGGGCTCATCAGTTCGGAACTCCGACGGGAGGAACTGGACTATCACGATCGCGACTATGAGCTCCTCATCGGCATTCGGGCCGTCAAACGCTGATCGCTCGCCCCACGTCTCCTCCATCCAAGACCCTCTCCTATTCTGCTAGGGACACGCCTAGCAAGATGCGGAACACGTCCGCCGGCGGCGTACTCGCATCCCTCAGCGGCTCACCGTACGGCGGGAATACGATTCGCCACGTCGCTCGCTGCGGCCTTGCTGAACGGCCGGTGTGCGCATCCTCCGTGGTATCCTGCTACCGATACGGCGCAGGAGGTGATCCGAGCGTATTGGGCAACACACGAGTGGTTCCGCAGCCTGCCGGTACGGTTGCGGCTCCTCTCGGCAAGACGATCGGCCTCCCTCGGTCATCTGCGGCGGGCGGCAGTCCGATGTCATTCCTCTCAACTCATCCATCCCGTCGGACCGAATGCGGATGCGCCGCTCATCATACTGGATGGCGTGGGTTTTCCCGGCTTCGCAGGCCTTCGATCTGATTCACTCGCATATGGAGTTTCTGCCGTGTCCCCTGGCGCGTCGCTGCGGAACCCCGGTCGTCTCGCGTATGACCTCATTGAATCGCTGGCCTGCGGGACTCCTGTGATCGCTGGCTCGACGGGTGCCGTTCCGGCAATGCTGGAGCAGGGCGTCACCGGAATGTTGTGCCGGAGCTTCGAAAAGATGCTTGCTGCAGCCGATGTTATTCCATTGCCGTCCGGATCCGATTGCAGGCAGGTATTCGAGTCGCGTTTTACCGTAGCGCGAATGGCACGGGAGACTGTCGAAATGTACCACCAACTACTTGACCGCCCACTCTCCACCGATCCCCTCCACGCATCGGACTCGAATCGCTTCGTTTGCCAGAAACCACGTTCATCTCCCATTGCGCTTCTCGCAGCACGGGCAGGCCCTCAGTCGAGCGCCTGCCCGTTAGACCCGATCATCGAAGACGACGCGTGTTACCGCTTACTGCTCGGATGGCCCCCCTCGAATCCCGGCGCTTGTCCGGAGGGCAACCCGCTGGTCCCGCTCATGCCCCCGCCGCCCACGCGCTCCTCACCCATCGAGCCGGTCGCCTCTTGCCCTTTTTGGCCTGGCACACCGGAACTCCCGGAAGTGGAGGGTGCGGACCGCACTTGGTTGATCTGATCCATATACGCTTTCAGATCGGGAGACTGATCCTTACTGCTGTTCATCTGTACGATGTTTCGATAGTCCTCCTTTTTCAAGGTGAGCTGGAGCTTGTCGTGTTTCGATTGAAATTGACTCCACCGGAGCGGAATGGGCCGTTTCGAATCATCGGGGACAAAGATCGCATATTCGATTTCATTCGTTTGCGTGTCTTTCAACAGCTCCTTGATTCTTCCGATGGCCTTCCCTTGTGTATCGTGAACCATGGCATCGGCAAATTTACTCTCACGTGCCTCAACCAGTTTGCCCTGCCGCACGGGAGTATCCGCATAACCTTCCGGGACACCCTGTTGCCCACCGGTGAGATCCGTTTTTTTATCGACTTTCGGAGGCTCTGTCGGAGTTCCTGTGCCGGCCCCCTTCCCCATGGTCGAGTCCGGTTTGTCGTCGATCGTGGCGTCCCGACAAAACCCCGGTGAACTCGCGGCCAATATAAACGCGATCGTTCCTGCATACATGATCACATTCCGTTTCATCACCCAACTCCTTTGGTTAGACCGTTCCTCTTGCACCTGTACCGCTCCCGCCCCCTCTTTACCAATAGGGCTTATACCCATAGTAGGTATGAAGGCGTTCGCCCCAGGCCGTGTCGGCCATGTCCGGCCAGCGATCCTTATCGAAGCCTTCTGCCCGCTCCAGTCGCTCTCTGGGCACGTTCAGAATAAACAAGTCCCCGCCTGCGGACAGCGTGAGCGCTTCCCACGGCAGCGCGAACAGTTTGTCGCCCAGTCCCAGAAATCCTCCGAACGACAGAACGGCATAGGCGATACGACCGTTTTCGAGGTCGATCATCAACGAATGAATTTCACCGAGATCTTCGCCGGCTTGATTCTGTACCGGCAGGCCCTCGATGGTAGAAGCGGACAACAGCCGTCGACCTGTATGAATAGCCATCTACACCCTCCTTTGTGTGTCCTGTGACGAGTCGTCTCGTCATGGTGTTTGAACGATGGAGGCCACGACCGCCCCCTTGTGTTACTAGTAACGCCCAGTCGGTCACAGGCCAGCTAGGAATGCCCCTAGAAACGAGACGCGCGAGCGCCATACGCATACCGGTGGAGAAGGATGGGGATGGACTCTCGGGGAACACCCGAGACGGGAGGAGCAGACACGACTTCGGATGTTCAGGCAATCGGACAGAACGCTACGGCTCACAACGGATCAAGAACCCTACGGGACAATGCCGGAGAACCGCCCCGACAGACAACACCTGGTGTGGTCCGTAAGGGGTCGTCTCGAACCGTTCCCCGGTGATCAGGTGTCGGTACACCGATCCTGGCTTCCATGATGGAACCGTGACGGTCGTGTCCCGCCAACGATCGTCCGGCGATGAGCGCTGCTGCTGTTCCGCTTCCATGCTGGCCAGAAAACGGGGCGCCAGGACCACGACGGCCTGGTCTTGATGCAGTCGCGCAAAGGCGCAGAGGTGGGAGTGAAAGTGCCCCTGTGAGACCAATGGCACATAGTCGCCGTGTAGATAGAGGTCCGCCTGTGCCCGCCGATGACGGAGCGCCTGACTCAACACACACATCTTGATCCGTCCGTCTTCCCAGGAAGCACACCATGCGTTTACCGTAGCCAATCGGTCTGCGTCGGTGGCCTGCTCCAGCCGCACGCAGTCCGCCATCATCCTCTCGCGGGTTGCGTAGTCGACCGGAACACGATTGTCGGGATCCACGAGCGTGAGATCCCACAACTCCGTTCCCTGGTAACAGTCGGGAACCCCGGGCGCCGCGACCTTCAGTACCGCCGTCGAGAGGCTGTTGAACATGCCGTACTTCGCCACCATGCCTTGAAATGGAAGGAATTCATTCAAAAACGGATTGCCGGAACGGCGCTCCAGCAACTGCTGTATGAATCGGATGACGGCATGCTCGTAGGCTTCGTGACTGTTCACCCAACTGGTCCGGACCTTTGCTTCTCGAACGGCCTTGATCATGTACCCCTCAATCCGCTTGCCGAACGCTTCATAGCGGCCCGCATCCACCTCACCGACCGGCCAGGCTCCGATCAACGTTTGATACAGGAGATACTCCACATGGCGTTCCGGCGCCGGCCCTTCCCCAAGTTCTGTGCGATGCCGTTTGTTCAGCCTCATCCACCGGGCCACAGCCTTTCTCCACCGGTCCGGCATCTCCGAGAGCACGTTCAGCCTGGCGCGCACATCCTCACCACGCTTGGTATCATGAGTCGACGTGGCCGACATGGCAAACGGCCAGCCCACACGGCGATCCCGTATCCCCTGGTGAAACTGTTCCAGCGAGCAGCCGAATCGTCCTGGATCTCCTCCCACTTCGTTCAACGACACCAGCCGGTTGTACAGGTAACAGACCGTATCTTCGACCCCCTTGGCCATGACCGGGCCGGTGGTCTGCTGAAATCTCGTCACAAATCGAACACGTTCCTCGTTGGTCAGCTTCGTGGACGACGGCAGCGAGCCCAGCAACAGATCGCGCACGAAGTCGAAGACCTGCCGACTCAGCGCAGGATTCCGTTGCACGGCACAGGCCACCGCTTGATGAATGAAGCGGCGATCACGCTCCGACACATCTTCACGATCCGCCCTGACATACGAGCGGTACACGGGAAAACAGGCGATAATTTCGCGCACCGCATGGGTCAGGCTATTGAGCGTGAAATCGCGATAGTGCCGGTCCCGTTCCGATAAGCGATTCAACTCATGCCCGAGGACGTTCAGTTCACTGGACATCGAGGCGCGCATGATGAGCTTTTTCGCCTGGTATACCAGTTCCTCGTATGGCTGGCGCTGTCCGGTCAGCGTCCGGTAGACGGCCTCCATCGCCTTGGCCTGGCCGGTGCACACGAACACCCCGTTGAGCAGATTCAAAAAGTCATATCCGGTCGTCCCCGCCACCGGCCAGCTGCGCGGCAACTGCTCTCCGGATCCCAGAATTTTTTCCACGACGATGAAGAGAGAGGGACGCTGCTCCCCGCCCTGTGGCGGCAACTCGGTCGCCGCCCAGTCCTGCAGTTGTCGGAGATAGTGTTCGGGATCGTAGAGGCCGTCGACATGATCGATGCGCAGGCCGGTCGCCACTCCCTCCTTGAGCAACCGGAAGATCAGCCGGTGCGACTCCGCGAAGATTCGCGGATCTTCGGTACGAATCGCCGCCAATTCGTTCACGTCGAAAAATCGCCGGTAGTTGATTTCTTCGGACGCCACACGCCAGGACGCCAGCCGGTAATGTTGCTCATTCAGCAACGCATCCAGATGGTCGAAACTGTCGGAAACGCCCTGTGTCCCGTTATAGCGTTGGACGGTCGCCTCGACGTGCTCTCGCACGTCGCGGCTGTCGGACATCAGCGCCGCCAAGCGACGTCTCGCCGACTGTGCTTCCCGCTCACGCTCCGCCATGCACTCCGGAGATCGTTCTCGGGCCGGCGGCAAATGACGCAACGCCGCCACGATGCTCCGCAACTCTTGGAGCGCCGCCTGTTCCTCCCCTACGATGGCGGCTAGAGCATCGAGTCGAAACGACAAGAGCCCGACCCAGGACGCGGGGGCGATCGGCAGTCGATAGTGAAAATATGTCACCACAAACCCGCCGTCCTCACAGACCAAGCGAATATCTTGCCGTTCGAGGGCTGTGCCGTACTGCTCTCCTAGAATAGGGAGCAGGACTTTGTCGTTGAGTTCTCGCTTCAACGGCGTCCAATCGATGTCGAAGGCCGAGGCATACCGAGATCCCGGGCCGCTTTCCAGCACATCCCACCACCACCGATTGTCCGCACTGGCAATCCCCATGTGGTTGGGAACCACATCGACCAGCAGCCCCATGTCATAGGCTTTCAAGGCCGCGACAAACGCGGCAAAATCCGCCTCGCTTCCCAGCTCAGGATTCAACCGGTCATGATCGATCAGGTCGTACCCGTGTAGACTCCCCGGCACGGCTTTCAGAAACGACGAGGCATAACAATCGCTGATACCGAGGGCATGGAGGTACGGGATGAGCCGCGCGGCATCGAGAAACGTAAAGCAACGGTTGAACTGCAGACGGTAGGTGGCACGAGGAGTGCGCGGCATGGCGGATCAGACCTTCATCCGATACTTCAGGTCGAGGAGAATCGCGGCTTCGACACATCCTGAGGCAGGACCGCCTTCGGCATCACCGTCAGGTCGGAGGCGGCGACTCCCGGGAAAGGCGCCGCGGCAGTCCCGTCATGACCTAATACGGAACCGGCGGGAATCGCATTTCCACGATCGATGACCACGCGACGCAACCGCGCTTTCGCGCCGATGGACGTGTGATCCAAAATCACGGAGTCTTCGATCTGCGCACCCGGTTCGATTTTGACATGACGGCCGATGACGCAGCGCCTGATATCCGCTTCGACGACGCGACTCCCCTCCCCGATCAGCGCGTGATCCACATAACAATTGACCAGACTGGCCGGCAGCCCGCGGGAGGATTCTCCGCGGATCGGCCATTCCGCATTGCGGAGATCATTCAGGGGTGTTTCCCCCAGGAGATCCATGTTGGCCTGCCAGTAGGCGGCGATCGTTCCCACATCGCGCCAATAGGCCGGTTCTTCATAATAGTTCAGACCGGGGATTTCATTGTCCCGGAAGTTGTAGGCCATGACCCGTTCCTCACGGAGCAGGCGCGGCAGAATATCTCTCCCGAAATCGTGCGTCCCGCTCCTTTCGGCATCATCGCTCAGGGCTCTGAGCAACACATCCGTATTGAAGAGATAGTTGCCCATGGACGACAAGGCGCGATCAGGACGCGTCGGCATCGCCTTCGGCTCCGGCGGCTTTTCCTCGAAACCGATAATTCGATCGTTGCGGTCGACCTCAATGATGCCGAACCCCTGCGCCGAGGCCAGCGGCATGGGCAACGCGGCCACCGACACATCCGCCTGCCGATCCAGATGGAACCGAAGCATCTGCCGGAGATCCATCCGATAAATGTGGTCGGCCCCGAACACGGCAACGACGTCGGGCGAGGCGTCCTGAATCAGGTTGAGATTGTGATACACGGCATCCGCCGTGCCCTCGTACCAGCCGCGACGAAGGTTCATTTGCGGCGGCACCACCGTCACAAACTGCCGATCGCCATCGCCGATCCGCCAGGCACGTCGCAGATGCTCGATCAGCGACTGCGAGCGATACTGGACCATGACATGGATCGCCGTCAGGCCGGAGTTGTAGAAATTGCTCAGCACGAAGTCGATGATGCGATAGTTGCCCCCGAACGGCACGGCCGGTTTGCTTCGCACCTCGGTGAGAGGCATGAGCCGCTCCCCCTTGCCGCCGGCCAAAATGAGCGCCAACACCTTCGGCTGATGGGTGATGTCAGACTGGGCCATGATGTCTCCTCAGCGCGGTTCTCTCGTTTCCCATTCAACATCCGCTGATACGGTCCGCCCTTGTCGAGGGGGCATCATGCGCCCCTCGACAAACCTCGTTGGATTACAACGCTCGCAGGAAGGCCACCAAGGCTGCTTTTTCATCGGCGTTGAGCTTCAAGCTTCCCACGACATTGAAAAACTCGACCGTATCTTCCAAGGTCGGCAATCGCCCGTCGTGAAAATAGGGCGGTGAATCCTTGATCCCTCTCAGCGCAAACGTCTTGATCGGCCCGTCGGCTTCCGCTCCGAATCGTTCCAGAAACAGGTCGTGCATCATGTGATCGGTGTAAGCCGGCGGTTGGTGACATTGGGCACAACGCGCCTTGCCGAAAAACAGATCCTCGCCGGCAATTTCCTGCCGGTCCGCACGCGCGCGATCCAACCGCCCGGTCATCGGATCGAGTTTCGGCGCGGGAGGAAAATCGATCATGTTCTGAATTTGCGCCATGTGCGCAACCTGCAGGCGGTCGATGATATGCATTCCCTTCTTGGCCGCGCGGATGTGATCGCCGTTGAAATACGCCGTCCGCTGCTCGAACTCCGTAAAATCTTCGACGGATCGCAGACTCCGTTTGGAGCCGTGAATCTGTTGATTGAACATCCCACGCAGACTGACGGTATCGAGACGCAACCGGTCCCGCTGGGGCCGGGTGTCCGGATTGAGATGAAACTGGCCGGTCGTGTGAAAATTGACATGGCAATCGAGGCAGGCCACGCCGAGACTCGGCTTCAACGACTTGCGGTCCGGCGTCAGATTGAACTCTTCCTGCGGAAACTGCGTGACCAACATTCTCAATCCATCCAACTGCACAGGCGTGATCAAGCCGCGGAACAGTCGATCGAAGTTGTCGGCACTCAGGACCTCGCCTTGTGAAACGTCTCCCAGTTCGGGATGGGTCGTGAGAAAGATCGGCGGCGGAAATTCCGGCCGAAAGCAGGCCGGGAGATCGAAGTCCACATCGACTCGTTCCAGCCGAGGGAACTGCTCGATTTGTTCCTGAGGAAAGACCATGCCCCCGACCTCATGCTTGACATGGGGCAACCGCATAAACCCCTGCGGGAAGGCCTTCTGCCTGCGAATATCTTCCGCGTCCATGCGGGCGAGCGCATCCCAGGTCAGACCGTCCTTCAACTTCACCGTCGGTCCGATCGGCTGAGGTTTTCCCTTGGTCATCCTGGCCGACGAACCGGTCGTGCAGTCGAGACGATATCGCTCCTGTAATCGCTTGGCCTGCTCCGCCATGACCTTCGGTTTGTCTTTTCGATCCTTCGCGACCGCCTGTTCGGCCAGCTGAGTCGCCGATTGGCCGGGAGGTCCACCGAAGAGGTCATACGAAAAATCCACTCCGGCGAACCCCTTTTCCTTCGTGCGCTCGATCGGTGAATCGACACCGCCTCGCTCCTGATCGACAGCCCGCTCCGCATGCACCAGCATCCACGGCGCAACCACCGCCCCCAACGCCACTGCCGCTCCTAGCAGCACACCGGCTGCCTTTCGATCACTCATCACGACTCACCTCCTTCATCGCTGATTGTCTCGAACTCTAGGCGCACCGGCTCCCGCGGCCCACTAGGCAGATCCCTGGATCGGACACCAAGTCCGACAGCGGGCGCATTGAAGCGTCAGAACCAGGGACCCGCCTAGTGCTGCGACGGAGACGTTTTTTGTAGGGTGCGGGTAGGGCTTGGCACGAACATCAAGACTGCGGGGTAAGACGATGCACTGTCGACGTTGCGACAATCTCATGTTCCCGATCGGTTTGCAGGATTGCGGCGGGGGACATCCGCCGTACGATGTCGACGCGTGGCGCTGCTTTGCCTGCGGAGACATCGTGGATCAACTGATTGTGGCAAATCGTCATCGACACGGGCCGGACCGGGAGGACTATCGACGGCAAGGCGCCCGGCGACGCGCGAATGCGATCGGTCTGCTCCGGTAGTACGGACGAGAGGAGAGACCGGGCTGGTATCGGCGCGTCGTCGGATTCCTGCACGACGAGGCAAGCGACACCCATTGCGCACATGGAACACATCAAGGAGGAATTATGGCGATCAACAGACTCATTCCGGTTCGTCCGCATCGTAGACATGTCGTCCACGGCCTGAGTGTCTGCCTCTTCGGGATGTTGAGCCTGACCTCGGCAATCGCCGGCCAGCCGTCCCCAGGGGCCGGGCCAGAAGGATCGGCGCAGCTTCGTGAGGATGCCGACACGTTATTGAGCGGCAACCGTTCGGTGTTGGCGAAGGTTCTCGCCATCTCGTCCGAGCAGATCAAGGTCGATGTCGGGGAAGTCCAGCCTCGTTTCCTGCCGTTGAAGCAAGCCAACCAAAAAGGCTTCCCGGCCCTCGCAGAGGGCGATGATTTGGTCGTGGTGCTCAATGAACAAAATCTTCTGGTGGACTATCATCCGGTGGACGGCGAACTACAGGCACACACGGTGATCCGGGGAGAGATCGCGCAACACCTGCCGGTCGGCCAGGAAACGGTGGTCGTCAGGTCCGCAGGGGACGAGCGGTCCTATCAGATTCGCTCTCAGGTGCGCAGTAAAGTGGCCGCCATCCCGACCGGGACCATTGCCATTTTCCTGCTGGATGAATCCAACCAGATCGCAGACGTCGCGTTGTCCGCTCGTCAGGACAGCCGCAACTCAGGCAGCCGTCACGCAGGCATGTCGCCGATCAAAGGCGCTCATAAACAGGTCGACGGTACCGTCGTGTCCCCGTTGAATGCCGATCGGATTACCTTACGGACCGCACATGAGGCGGAACAGCCGTTTGAGGTTCGAGAAACGACCCGTCATAAATTGGAGTCGCTACGGAAAGGGGACCCGGTGATCCTGCTGATCGACACAGACAACAAGGTCATCGATGTGGCGATCCCGCCACGGAAGGATTGAGGGAAACTCTTCTGATGGAGGGAGACTCTTCTGGAGGAGTCGCGGGGTAACCCGCCAGAGGAGGACGTCGACGGCCGCTTCAACCTGTCACAGCCCGAGTGGTGCGGACGCTCCCTCCACCCACTCCTTGTGATGGTCGGCCTCGGCGGTTCTCCTTTGAGTGGACACGTTCGGTCGGATCTGTCGTATCGGAATGCCTAGAGATAGATCGCAATGTGACTTCTGCCGGACACCGGGTCGAGGCTGGTGACCATCGTCCGCACCTTCCGGTCGACGACGGTTTCGATTCTCTGCCTGAGTTCTGCCTGACAAGAGGTGAACAGGGCCTCATGTACTTGTCTGAGCAGCGCCCGCCCCTCTTCCGATTGAGCCAAGCGAGCCTCGGCAGGAACTGATCCACTCCTGGTCAATGTGACATGGATGAGGTCTGTGGACCATTGAACATCCACATGCGAGTAGCCGGATTTCATGAACTCTGAATGAAAGTTCAAGACCGTCATCATAACGGCATATTCCAAATCGGCCTTATTGGTGCTCACGCTTGCCATGGTCTGCTCCTCGGTACTCGGACGGCGAGTCATCCACCGATGCGAGGACACGCATTCCGGGTCCTGACGGTGATCGAGATATGCGTCGTGCGCGAGCGAAACTTCGCGCGAACCTACTCAGGGTAATCGTGTCGGGAACGTTATTCAATACCGTGTCCTGGACAACCGATTGGTCGGCCGACGGCCGGATGGAGCGCGTCATCACTGAAAGGAGTCTGCCCCACTCTCTCCTCCCCGGACATGCCGCAGCCCCCGACGGGCTCGGGGCGCACGCGATGGCGCACCCCGAGCCGCTCTTCTGACTAATACGCCTTGCTGTAAGCCGCCTCTCCATCATGAGTCCACAACTTCTGCGCAGCGGACCACCACCAGCCTTTTTTAGTCAACACCGACAGGAACGTATCGACATCGCTGTCGTTCACATCGCGAGTAGACATGAAGCGACAGCGATACCAGTTCACCATCATCAGATCGGGACTGACGAATCCCGGCCACACTTTCGTTCCACGATTGGAAATAAATTCACACTTGAAGGGACCGAACTCGCCGTCCGGGAATGTCGGAATGCCTTGTTCGGTCACGATGTACATGTCCACACCGACCAGCTTGATCTCTTTCTTCTTGCGCGTCGCTCTTGCTGCTTCGGAAAACGTCGTTGCCATGGGCGCCTCTCCTTTCCTTCTCCGGTTGGGGATGTCAGGCCTTCGCGTGCATCTTATCGACGATGGCCTGGGCATATTCGTCGGTCGTAGCGGTGCCGCCTACGTCGTAGGTGACATGTTTTCGTTCATCGAGGACGGCGAACATGGCTTTTTCGATACGGTCGGCTGCGGCCGTTTCCTTCAACCACCGCAACATCATGATCCCCGACACCAGCACCGCCGACGGATTCACCTTCTTCATCCCGGCATACTTCGGCGCGGAGCCGTGCACCGCCTCGAAGATCGAGCAGTTGTCGCCGATATTGGCACCAGGGGCGAAGCCCAATCCCCCGACAAGGCCGGCACAGAGATCCGTAAGAATATCGCCATACAAATTCGGCAGCACCAGACAGTCGAACTGGGCCGGATTTCTCACCAGCTGCATGCAGCAGTTGTCGACGATCACATCGCCGATTTCGATCTCCGGATACTTTTTCGCCGCTTCGCGGAACGCGTCGAGAAATAGGCCGTCCGTCATCTTCATGATATTGGCCTTGTGCACGCAATACACCTTCTTCCGGCCGTTGGCTTTCGCCCACTGGAACGCAAAGTCGGCGATACGGTACGAGCCCGGCCAGGTGATGACTTTCAAACATTGCGCCACCTCGTCGGATACCATGTGCTCGATGGCCGCGTAAGAGTCTTCCGTGTTCTCACGGAAATTGATGATATCGATCGTATCCCACGGTCGTTTCAGCACCGGAATCAGTTTCGCCGGTCGGACATTGGCGAACAAATCGAACACCTTCCGCAGCGTTACGTTGGCGCTCTTGTGCCCGGTTCCGATAGGAGTAGTCGTGGGGCCTTTCAGCGCGACCTTGTTCTTGGCAATGTTCTTGATGGTCTTGTCCGGAAGCAAGGTACCGTACTTCTCTAAACAGCCCAATCCGATCTCTTCGTATTCCCACTTGATATCGACGCCGCTTGCGTCGATCACCAGCCGCACCGCTTCGCAAATCTCAGGGCCAGTACCTTCTCCCGGAAGCATCGTCACGACATGTTGTGCCATCAGTGAACCTCCCTTACGCAGCAAGGATGACCGGACCATCCGCTCCCCCGCTCGCCCACTCACGTCTTGCAAAGGCGATTCCAGCACATCGACCCTCGCGACCGGCCGGCGTCGGTTCACATTTCCGGCACATTGTACGGAATTCTCGAAACGGGTTCCTCGCTCTGCGCGCCGTCCCTATCCAGGCCGTGCACACACACACGAGAGCCGCGTGCACTGTGCATCTGTGCTCGCTTCAGACAGGAGGTGCGGAAGATCGGAGCGACGGTTGCCCCGTCACTTCGGCGGTGAACGATGTGGCGAGAGGCCGGCAATAGCCGCCAAGCTGTGGAGACCCAGTCACGACCACGACCCCATAAGGGCCCGCCGCCTCACGGGCGCGGCAGAATGCCGCATCCGGACTCTCCACAATTTCTGCGGCCACGCGAGAGGAGGCACGCCACCGTTCTGCAATCATCTGCGGAGCCACGGCCCGCTCAGGCGGATAACAGGTCACGATGACTCGATCCGCACCTGCACCGGCAAGGGAACGCAACATCTGCTCCCATGGTGCATCGCGGCACATCGAAACGAGCCAAACGCTGCGGCGGCCTTCGAAGGTCGTCCGAAGCATGGTCGCCAGCCTGGTAGCCGCCGAGGCATTGTGCGCGCTGTCCAGTACGACGGTCGGGCTACCCGGGAGCACCTCGCAGCAGGCCGAGAGATCCATCTCGGCAAACAATCGTGCGATGTCGCCTGCGTCGATCTCCGGCACCAAACCCCGTCGGCGCAGCACGTCATACGCCATGAGGGCATGCGACGCATTGGTCGCCATAAACGGAGCCGGCGAAGCGAGGCGCACGCCGGCAAGCGTCGCCGAACCCACCTGCAGTGTGCAACGCCCGGTGTAGCCGGTACGCACAAACTCCTTCACGTCGTAGTCCTCTCCGCTCACCAGCAACGGAGCCTTGAGTGCGGCTGCGCGCGAGAAAATCACGGCACGCGGCCCATCCGGCATCGGCCCGCACAGGACAGGTGTGAGAGGCTTGATAATTCCCGCCTTTTCGGCGGCGATCTGCTCGAGGGTCTCGCCGAGCATCTCTGTGTGGTCGTATTCGACGTTCGTGATGACCGAGAGCTCCGGTGCGATGACATTCGTCGCATCCTGCCGCCCGCCGATCCCCACTTCGATCACTGCATAGTCCACCCTCGCCGCGCGGAAAGCGAAAAATGCCGCCGCGGTCAAAAACTCGAACGGAGCGAGTCGAAGCCCACGCACGTCCAAGAAGGCTTTGACGTGGTTACAGGCATCGACCAGCTCTTCCTCGCCGATGGGCTGTCCGTTAATGGCAATGCGCTCTTGAAAATGCAGGACGTGCGGACTCGTGTAGACACCGACCGTCAACCCCGCAGCCCGAATCAACGCGCCGATCATGCGACTGACCGTCGTCTTCCCGTTGGTGCCGGTCACGTGGATCGACCGGTACGCCCGATCCGGACGCTTGAGCTCGTGCAGACAGCGAGACACGGCTCCAAAGTTGACGGTACCGTCGGACGGTCTCCCCCCTAAGATGCAGGCGACTTCGACTTCCCGTAACAGGTTCGTCACCTCGGCATAGGAGGAGAAGGGGACTGTCCAGGAAGGCGGAAACGTTTTCGGACGCCGGCTGTGCATGCACACCTCTTCCCCGGTGCGAGTGAACATTCGGCGGAACAGCGAAGATGTCCGCCGACGGTCTCCCCCCGTATTATTGATGCCTCGACGGCCGGCTGCGTTCACAGCCGTGACGCGCTGGTTCCACCACCGGCCGGTCGAGCGGTATCCAAGCTTATGCCCGCGAGAGGACCGCGTCGCCGACCGGCTTCCCGATATCGACGATCGCCGACCACCCGCCGGTTCCATGGTAGCGGTAGTATTGCCCTTCCGACGGTTCACGTGCGATCAGCAGAACCCACCGATTGTTGAACACCTTCTCCAGAATCGGTTGTCGCGCAACGATGGCCATGATCCGCTCTCGCGGCGCGTCGATAATGGCCGTCAACCGCATCGGCTCATGGTAGGCATCCCCGCCGCGCATGACGGTCTGAATCGGTAATCCCATGCGGAGATCGCTCTGACTACCCGTCATCACGCCGATACCGCCGGTGACGTTGTGATAGACCTTGCTGCCGCTCCCGTAGACATCGGGAGCCACCGCCGAGAAGTAGTACTCCATATTGATCCACTGTGCGACGATCAGGGGGGCGGTCATGATGGTTTCGAGCAATCTGCCGTCTGCGTCAGCCAGGTGGTCATAGGAGTGCAAGAAGGAGCGTCCGTGCAGATCGGCCGACTGCGTCAGCCGTCGGTCGCCGACGATAAACACGCTATTGCGCGCCAAGCCCCATTCGGGACGCACCTGCGCCCAATCGAAACTGCGCCGTTCAATGTCCGGTCGCGCCGTACGCGATTCGGTGCCGGGCGTTGCTGCAGTCAACGCGACCCACCGCTCCGCCGACGCGGCGACACCGGCCTCGCGGACATCTTCCAAGATTTGCGCGATGTCCTTCCGATGGGTCGAGGGCACATCTTCGAGATCGGCCACCTGCACCTCATCCGTCGTCGTATTGTGGAGCGCTGCGACAAAATGCGTATCGGGAGAGATCGCCAGGCCCCGGGCCGCTAACATCTCTCGAACCTGCGGACGATTCGCCATCATGGCGAATGCACGCGCATTGGGAAGTCCCTGTCCTCCGCCACAGGCGCCGCAGTCCAAAGACGACTCGTAGGGATTATTCTCCGAGGTACTGCCATGTCCGCAGAGCACCACCACTCTGGCAAACGAACCGGTCAGTCCCATGAGCCGCAAGGACGTCTCGACGTAATAGGCCTGCTCGTTGAGGGTAAACCCGGTTCGGGTAATGCGATCCAGCCGAGAACGCGTACCCCGAGAGGTCAGACGGCACTCTCTGCGCAACATCGCAAGCGCCGCGGCTTCTTCCGGTGACGAGAGCCCCAGCAGGCGGCCAAGCGCCCCGGAAGGCGAGAGGACTGCTTCGTCGTCCATGAGGGCTTGCCGTCTGATCTCCTCCAACACGGCACCCGTCACTCGACTCCCGGCTCGTTGTCCGCGTCTCCTCAACCACCAGGCAATCTGCAGACGCTGTTCGGCAGCCAGCATGTCCTCGGCTTCGGCGGTCGAAAACTTCCCGACCGTCAGTGTCGTCGCCACCGCCGGCATAATCAGAGACTTGATCCATGCGGTCACCCGATGATACCAGCGAGGCCAGAGCGTCTTACCGATGAAGGGCAACAGAAAAAACCAGCCGATCGCTTCAACCATGACATAGGGCGTCACGACATTGTGCTTGAGATCGTGGAGCAGTTCGTGCCCCGCTTTGACGAGGTGCGTACTCTGCTTTCGCCGCTCTGCTCGCGCGTCCTGATACGTTCTCGGGACTTCCCGGATCAGGTGTTTTGGTTTCAAGAGAACCGGGCAGAGCGCCAATTCCGGCTGCTCATCCAATGCACGATAGGAAAACGGCAGCCCGAAGAAACCGGCAAATCCGAAGGTTTCGTAACCGCCGCGTTGTTCAAGATGTCGCCGGAACACCTCCGAACGCACATCGATACAAAAGACCACCTGTGCCAGGGGTCGCGCAGACTGTCGATCCGGGCTCGAAGCCGGCTCGTCTCGATCATCGGCGGCATCGAGCTTGTGCAGCACCTCGTCCTGATGGCTCCGTTCAAACGCCTCCAGCCATGCGAGGCGCTGTTTCCCTGGAGTGAAGGCTCGGAGCCAGGCGAGCAGCACAGACACGTCGCGCGGCTGCGTCGAGGTGATGAGGGACGCCGGCACCCCCAATTGCTCCGCGATGCTCAGCAGGAGACGAGCCTCCGCAGCACCGTTGCAGTCACCGGCACGCTGTTCCTCACACCAACGTCGACATTGCTGCTCCCAGGCAGTGGAGTCCGAAGACCTCGTTCCTCGCCGGAGACGTGCGGCGTCCGACACGATTCTCTGGGGAAGGTGTCCGGAGACGGAGGCCCTCGTGAACCACAGGGTGTAGGGAAACCG
The DNA here is from genome assembly GCA_011525625.1 of Nitrospira defluvii. Taxonomy (GTDB): domain Bacteria; phylum Nitrospirota; class Nitrospiria; order Nitrospirales; family Nitrospiraceae; genus Nitrospira_A. The sequence continues at coordinate 26,235 of WYAX01000022.1, read as the reverse complement.
TCTTCCGTACTCGCGAACGGCAGCCGTGCTTCCCTCACAGCCCAGGGACCTGCGGCAAGCCGTCGCGACCAGCTCTCGCTCATAAAACAACCGAACGGCGAGATACTTCACGAGATCGATGCGATAGGCAAGCTGCCAGGCATGCGCATCCTGCTCTTCACGCCACTTGATGAACCCCGCCCAGCCAGGCAGTGCGGCCAGATGCAGCGACAAGTACTCCTGCCAGGTTGAATGGGGCACCTGCAGCATCTCCAGCGATTCAAGCAGAACGTCTTCAGGACGGTCGGCAAGCGCCAGAATTTTCGACGACACCTCCTCGACGCCTAGGCATCTGAGGCTGAAGTCATATCGCGCCGCGGCTTTCCATGCCCGGAAGAACGTCTCTTCTCGCCTCGGCATGGGCCAGGCCGCATCACCCTCGTCGCAGAACGCCGCGCACCACTTGATCATCTGGCGATTCATCTGCTCAGTGATATCGGTACCGAGCGTTCGATCGCACCACCCGGCCATTGTTTCCTCGGAAGGCCATTCCTCACTGGCTCCGGGGACGCCCGGCTCCGTAGGTTCCCGTGCTTCCGACGGACACTCTCTGCATAACCACTCGGTCACGTTTGCGAGGCTGACCTCGGCGTCCTTACCCGAAGGCTCAGCCGTTGCTTCTCCGCCGCGTAACTGAGTTACGCGCCCGTTCGCCACCATCACGGCACGGAGGACATCTCGATGGGAGAACACCTGACCACCGAAGGTGATGTGTCGGTCGGTCGCGAGCGGCTGCAAGATCGCCTCAAGATGCCGCGCCTGGATACGACCGCTCCGGAATGCTTCTCGATAGGCATCGGAAGACAGCGTGCCCGCTCCGCCGAATAGTTGTTCCCCGCGTTGAACAGCATCCTCAAAGCTCAGATCTTCCAACCCTTGGAGCGGATTTCGCGCGATCACCGATGTCATCGGCCAAACCTTAGCGATGACATCTCCAGCCAAGCTGACATAGGTCCGTAACTCCATTCGCTGCGCGTCGGTATACCGCATATCCACACCGTTCGTTGTGTTCATGCCGTGCCCTCACCTTCTCTATGGGGAAAGAGCAAAAACGAGGCCATGTCGATCACTCGCGACGAGAGACAGGGTTTCCATTCGAATTCTCAGGAACGGACGCATTCCGCAGTGTGGTCTCGATTGCGTCGACGACCGTCTGCCAGGCCCGATCGTGCAAGGGTACACGCACGTGCAGCCTCGCACGTCCATGACAGATCTCGACCCGTGCGGCGTCGGAACAGGATCGTGGCCTGACGGAGGTGCAGAGCGCTACATGTGGCCGAGCTTACGCAGGGTCTCCATTCCGCGCCCTTCGTCTTGGGCACGGCCGGCTCGTTCAGCAGTCGTGGTGAGGCGCAACTCCGTGATGATGTGCGGGATCGTTGTGGCGCAGGAGGGAACCGTACCGGTGCAGGGCACGCAACCCAAGCTTCTGAATCGGGTGCCGGAGCCCCGGTCGAAATAGGGCGTCGGCAGCTCAATGCGCTCGTGGTCAAGATATTCCCAGATGTTGAGTTCGGTCCAATCGAGAAGGGGATGGACTCGAATATGAGAACCAGGGGGAAACATCGTCTGGTATTGATCCCAGAGCTCAGGCGGCTGGTCACGAAAATTCCATTCGCCATCCTTGCCGCGCAACGAGAAATACCGTTCCTTAGCCCGTGTGCCTTCCTCATCTGCGCGAATGCCGAGGATGATTGCGGAAAACCCGTGGCGCGCGATGGTCTGTTTCAGCGCCTCGACTTTCAGGGCGGTGCAACAGGCCACCCGGCCCCGGTCAGGCCCCATCCCGTCGGCCAGTGCCTCCCTGTTCTGCCCCACCACGAGATTCAGTCTCCATTCACGGCACAACCGATCTCGATACTCGATCAATTCCGGCATCTCGTACCCGGTGTCGATGTGTACCAGTGGGAAGGGCACATGGCCGAAAAAGGCTTTGCGCGCCAGCCATAAGAGGACCGTCGAATCCTTCCCCATGGACCACAACATGGCGAGGTTATCGAAATGCTGATACGCCTCACGCAAGATGTAGACACTCTGATCCTCCAGGTCGCGCAGATGTCGCATGCCGTCTCCTTGTGGCGCACGATGAAATCGATTGAACGTTACTCCCCGACGCGATCTCGAAAGCGCATCTCGATCGCATCCGAGCGGCTACAAGACCGGTTCTGCAAGATAAGTTCCTGCTACCAAAACGCCTTAGCCCGCACCAAGGACGACCGACCACACGGACGAGGGCAGTCGGAACACAGGACAGGTCGCCATAGGTCCGACGGAACCGGATCAGATCCGGCCGTCCCGGTTCGATCGACCCCGTGCGCGAGCAGACTCGGTCCGCACACGCGTGTGCCTGCGCACTCACGCGCGGCTCGGCAGGGTTCATTCGGCTGGAGAGGAGATGCGGAGGGGGGAAACAGATGGGCGTAGGACGCGGGGCCGCCGGAACGCTCTTACGCCTTGCGCCGCCGGTCGAGCATCCAGCGTGTGATTCCCAGATACTTCGCTGCAAGAGTTTTATTGCCGTCGGCCCGCTCCAACACCGCATGAATGATGGCGTCTTCGAGGTCGGTCAACGAACGCTCGCCAACCTTAAACGACACGTGAACCATAAGCGGATCGGCCTCGGCGGCCGGTCCCGCAGCCGACGCGACCCCTGGGACCGTCATGGGCGCCACGGCCGCAGACACGTCGTTCGGAAAATGAGCGGCATCGAGCGATGGGCCGTTGCAGAAGATCACCGCTCGTTCGATGAGGTTGCTTAATTCCCGTACATTTCCGGGATAATGATACGCCTGAAGCACCTGCTTGGCGGAGTCGGTCAACTCCCGCACAGGTTTTTTCAGCGCCAACGCCGACCGGAGAAGACAGTGTTCGGCAAGGGGAATAATGTCTTCCGGACGCGCGCGTAACGGAGGAACGGTCAGCATCACCACGTTCAGACGAAAATAGAGGTCCTCCCGAAACTCCCCCTTCGCGACGGCTGATTTGAGATCACGGTTGGTCGCGGCCATGAAGCGCACGTCGACGGGCATCGTCGTCATACCTCCGACCCGGCGCAGCGACCGCTCTTCGATCACACGCAGTAACTTGGCTTGTAACCCCAGCGGAAGATCCCCGATTTCGTCGAAGAAGACAGTGCCCCCTTCGGCCATTTCGATCAACCCACATTTCCGGCCCGCTGCACCCGTGAATGCCCCCTTCTCGTGCCCGAACAACTCGCTTTCGAACAGGTCCCTGGGAATCGAGGGGCAGTCGACCTCCACACAGGGTTTGGTTCCACGCGCACTGTTGTAATGGATCACCCGCCCCATGTATTGCTTGCCGGTACCTGTTTCACCTTGTAACAGCACCGTCACACGATCGTTGCGCACGAGTTCCTGCACCTGGGCCAGGAAGCTCTTCGTAACCGGACTCTTGGCGATCACCCGATCCAACGCATACCGCGCGGCATCCTGGCCGCTGTGCAACTGCACCTGACGCTGAAGGGTCAGGAACTCCGTCACCCGTCGCAGCGTGTGGAGCAGATCATCCATATCGATGCTCTTCGCCACAAAATCGAACGCGCCAAGCCGCATGGCTTCGACCGCATCTTTGACCGTCCCCCTGGCCGTCAGCACGATGACCGGCAGTGTCGGCGACGTCTGTTTCACTCGGGCCAGCACATCCAGGCCGGACAGATTGGGCATCACCAGATCAACGACCAGCACATCCGGCTCGAACGAACGGAGCAAGCCGAACGCCTCCTCACCGGACTCGGCCGTCTGGACCACATAGCCCTGGTCTCGCAACCGTAACGCAAATGCTTCGCGAACGGAGGCTTCATCCTCCAACAACAACAAATGCCATGCCATGTTACACGCCCCCGTATCGACGAGAAAGATCGCACATCACGGGCCGACCGTCACCGACCGAGACTTGGCTTCGCATCCTACGAGACCTCGTGCTTCACCGGCAGCCACACATCAACCACCGCTCCGCTCCCCGGGGGACTTTGAATGATGAGTTGACCATGATGACGCTCCACCATATCTCGGGTGATCGTGAGTCCGAGGCCGACCCCTTTCGCCTTCCCGTTCGTGAAAAATGGTTCGTAGATCCGTCCCAAGTCCTCGGCCGGTATCCCCTTGCCCGTATCCGCAAATCGCATCAACACCCCAGGCACGCGCCGGATGTCCGGCACGAGCGTCACATGCACGTGACCGCCGTTCGGCATGGCATCGATGGCATTCATCGCGATGTTCAAGAACACTTGTAAAATATGGGCCCTCGATGCTTCGACGGCCGGCAGGTCGGACGCAACCGAGCTCCTGATCAGAATCTGGTGCTTGACTAAGTTCGGACGGAGCAACGTCAGTGTATCCTCCAGCACCGACGCCATGTCGCAGGGAGCGATATCGAACGGCCTGGGCCGCAACTGTCCCAGATGCGATTCCAAGAGTTCATCGATCCGAGCCGCCTCCCGCGCGATCAGCCGGCACCGGTCGCGAGCGTCCTGCGGAAGGGACACCTGTTCGGCCAGATGTGTGGCCAAACTGCCCAACCCGATGAGGGGGTTGCGCACCTCGTGCAGAATACCGCCGGCAAGCTGACCGACTAGTTTCACCTGCTCTGTGTGACGAAGAGCTTCCAACATCTGTTCCCGCTCGCTGAGATCGGTCAGAATCGCCATGAAATACTGGGTCGTCCCGTCGAAGGCCTTGACCGGGCTGACACGTTCCCACACCAAGAACTCGGACCCGTCTTTTCGTCTGTTCACAAAGCGTTCGACGAAGGGGTGGCCGGAGCGAATGGAGGCCCACAACCGCTCGTAGAATTCCGGCGGTTGCTTCCCGGACTTCAGAATGGTCGGGCGCTTCCCCAGGGCCTCTTCGCGCGTCCACCCGGTCATGCGCTCCAGAGCCGGATTCCATTCCAAAATTCGGCCGGTGGTGTCGGTCATCATCACACCGTCCTCCGCGGAGGAGAAGAGGCGATGATAAAAATCCATCTGCGTTTCTTCATGCCATCGCCGCTCCAGGACCGTCCCGATGGTGTTGGCCATGGTGCACAAAAACTCCTGCTCCTGCTGACTGAACTTGCGGACCCGCTTCGAATGGGCCGTCATCACCCCGTAGACCTTGTCCTGAACCAGCATGGGCACACACATCCCCGAGACCGCGCCATGTTCGGTGAGCAACCTGGACGGTGAAAATCGTGTCTCTTGCCGGAGGTCGTCGACCACGACCGGCACCCGTTCTCTGATCGCGTAGCCGGCTTGGGAATGCGTGCCGCCTTCGATGGTGAGCTTGCCGATAAGATCCGTCTGCAACCCGACCCCCGCCATGATGTACAGATGGCTGTCCCGCTCGCGCGGCACCAAGATCTTGCAGAGTTCCACTTCCAGCGCGGCCGCTGTTTCCCGCACCGCCTCATTCATCAACGCCTGGGCCGAGAGGCCGCTGACCGCCAGAGTCCCGATACGCGCCAACGCCGAATGAAACCGTGCGACGTGCGCCGCCTCCTGTGCGAGCGCAATCCGCTCGGTCACATCTTCCAATACCATCAGCACACCGCGTTCCCCGCGGTAGGGCACCACATTAAAACGGCAGGCATAGTAGAGGCGCCCGCCGTGCTGAGTCTCCAGCGTGTATTCGGCCGTCTTTCTGGCCCCCAACGCTCTCGTATTCCATTCGATCGCGTCATCCAGAAGGCGTCTCCGCAGGGCATGTTCCATCCCTTCCGCCGGGGACGGCGCACGTTTCACCAACTCGGCGAATTGTGAATTTTCGAAAATGAGAAGGCCTCGGCAGACGAAACAGAGGCCGCCGTGGATACAGTCGCTCAGCCAGGCCAGCACCTCGGCGGCGGCGAGTTCCGCCCCGACCGGCCTGGAGATCTTGGCACGCTTACGATGGGTAGAGGCCATGACGGTCGCGTGTGTTGGAACAGACTCGAGCTTCACTCGGCAGGCTCAGACATGCCGGGCCAGTCTACCCGGCGGGGCTTTGCCCGTCCAGGGTGAGCCTCCGTGACCGAGGCCTGCTACTGGCCCACAAAATGATCCCGCCGCGTCACCGCGACATCGCTGACGAACATGGCGCCGGAATGTTTGTGAAAGAGCGGGCCCAATCCAGCCAGAATCGGCTCGATGCGCTCTTCCGGCACAACGGTGAACACGATCACCTGGCTGCTCGTGTCGTCGAACAGCAAGTGCCCTTCGTGGAACCCGTGATGTCCTTTACCCGAAACGTTGTTGATGATCGTGTAGCCGGTGGCGCCGACTCGATCGAGCAGATTCGTCACTAACTTGAGGTGCTCGCCCTCGACCACGATGCGGATTTCTTTCATCGGATGCAACGTCAACATACTCCGGTCCCCCTCTCCTCCTCTATTCGACATCCTTCGCCCCCCACACTATCGATCCTCGTTTCATTCTGGCGTGTCTGACGGGCGTGAGGCGGCCGATGCTTCGCCGTGATGCGGCTCCACACAGTCCATCGGGACAACGGATGCCACGGCGTCGGCCTCCCCGATCGAATTCCCCTCACAGCCCTGCCTCATGTCCGCTTCTTCCGACACGGGTCGCCATCCCTGCATGATGTCGAAATGATAGAACGTCGCCTCGTTCGGCTCACAGACCACCAGCGTCACCCACTCGTTCTGAAACAACCGTTCGAGTCCGGGATGTTTCGCGATCACCGACTCGACGCGGGCGCGTGGCGCCTCGATCACGGTGAGTAAACGCATCGGCTCATGATAGGGGCGCGGTCCATCCAGCACGGTCTGCGCCGGAAGACCCAGTCGAAGATCGCTGCTCGCTCCGGTCATGACCCCCACCCGCCCGACGATGTTGTGATACACCTTGCTCCCGCTCCCGTAGACGTCGTTGTCGACCGTCGAGAAATAGTGCTCCATGTTGATCCATTGAGCCACGATCAGCGGCGCGGTCATGATGGCTTCCAGGAGTTTCCCCGAGTCGTCTTGTCGATAGTCGTAGGAATGGAGGAATGCCCGCCCTTGGAGATTCAAGGGTCGCGTGAGATCCCGCCGCCCGATGATCAACAGATTATTCTTCGACAATCCCCACTCGGGACGAACCTGTGCCCAATCGACGCTTCTCCGGCTGGCTCTGACGTATGGATCTTTGCGTTTGGCCTGAACGACCGGTCCATCCAGGGCCATCCCCCGTTCGTGGGCGGCCTGCTCGCCCGCCTCGCGGAGATCGTCCAGCAACCGGACAAGATCCTTCCGATGGGTGGCCGGCACATCTTCCAAGTCGACGATTCGGACATCATTCCGGGTCGTGTCGTGCTGCGCGGCCACAAAATGCGTATCGCCGGGAATCTTGATGCCGCGAGACTCCAACACCTTGCGCACAGCCTGATTATTCGCCATCGCCGCAAAGGCCCGCGCGTTGGGGAGACCGCTGTTGCCTCCGCAAGCGCCGCAGTCCAGTGCGGATTCGTAGGGATTGTTGTCCGACGTGCTGCCATGGGAGCACATCACGACCAAGCGTGCGAACCCCGACGTGAATCCCATGAGTCGAAGTGCCGCCTCCACGCCGTAGGCCTGCTCGGATACGGAGAATCCATGCTGGGTGATGCGCTGAAGCCGGGAGGAGAGGCCTCGGGCCGTCAGCGTGTATTCACGACGGAACCGTTCGTACAGGGCCTCGACCTGGGCAACGGTCATTCCCAGACTGGCGGCGACATCCTGCTTCCCCTGATCATCATGATGCTCCATGACGCCGAGCCTGATGTTGTCGATCAACGAGGGGGTGATCGCGGAACCGAGTTCGGGGAACGCCTGCCGCAGCGAGGCACGAATGGCCGCGCGCTGTTCCACCGCCACCATTTCCTGCGCCTCTTCGCGGCTTAATTTGTCGATCGTCAGAGTGGTCGCCAACGGCGGCAGCCACAAGCCCTTCACCCAGGTCGTGAGGCGGTGATACCAGAGCGGAAAAAGGGTCTTCCCGAAAAACGGCACGCTGAAAAACCACCCCAGGGCTTCCACCATGACATAGGGGGTGATGACGTTCTCCTTGAGATCGTGCAACAGATGGTGGCCGGCATGACTCAGTTTGGCGAACAACCGATGCCGGCTCGCCGCCGTCCCATGATAGCTTCGAGGAATCTCGCGGATATGATTCTTCGGCTTCAGCAGCACGGGGGCATGCGTCACGGGAAGTTCTTCACCGAATGCTTGGTACTTCACGGGAATGCCGAAAAAACCGGCCACGCCCAACGTCTCATAGCCGCCCAGCTGTTCGAGGTGCCGACGGAACACCTCGGAGCGCACGTCGATACAGAACACCATTTGCGCCAGAGGTCGCGCAGGAGCACCAGCCGTCGCGCGGCCGTCACTGTCCCGTAGTTGCCTCGCCACCCCGCTCAACTGTCCGACCACATCCACACGTTGTCGTGTTTCCAACGCTTCCAGCCAGCGTTGGCTCTGCTGCCCGGCAGGAAACCCGTCCAGCCAGTTCAGGACGGTGAGCACATCCGACGGCGAAGTCTGGGTCACCAGCTCTGGATCGACGCCCATGGCGGCGGCAAGAGCCGACACTCGTCGAGCGTCCCGCCTGAAGACATCGGCGCGGCGCTCCCCGGCAGTCCGGTCATAGACTTGCCGCCCGAACTCATTCCACTCCTCCTGAGTGGCCTTCTGATGTTGTGGCCGCCATGTGCGCACCTCCACGGCGACCGCTCCCGCCAGGCCTCCGTCCACCACCTTCCGCCTCAACCAATGGCCGTAAGGAGCCTGTTCGATGTGGCCACGGATGGCGTCAACCTGCCCCGCGATATTCAGTCGCTGCCGGCACTGCATGTCGACGAATTCCCGTTCATAGAACAATCGTACGGCCAGATACTTCACGAGGTCGATGGGATATCGTGCCTGCCAGGGGTAATGCGGCTCTTCCGATCGCCACTTGATGTATCCCGTCCACCCGGGCAGGGCCGCCAGATGCAGGGCGAAATACGCCTCCCAGGCAAGCTTGGGAATGCCCATCGCCGTCAGACTATGCAGCACTCCCTCTTCAGGTCGATCGTCCATGGCGTCGATTTTTTGTGCGGCTTCCCCCACACCCAACAACCGCAGACCGGCATCGTACCGCGCCAATCGTTTCCACGAGCGATAAAACGTATGCTGCCGTTCCGGCATGACCCAGGACGCTTCCCCTTCGTCCAAAAACACCCCGCACCATTTCACCATCTGCTCGTTGATGTCCGACACGATCGACGTCCCTAACGTGCGATCGCACCAGCCGGACAGGGTCTCCTGCGAGCAGAGATCGAGGGGCTCCCAGGGGAGGAGCGATTCCGGCTGCATGGTCCGGGTTTCGCCGACCGACTGCGTAAGCCAGGCCGCGAGGTGATCCGTCGCCTCATCGGAAACCGGCGATTCGAGGGCCGGATCGGTGAGCCCATGCATCATGGACAATCGCAGCACTTCCAGGTGCGATAACGGGCGCCCGGCAAAGGCCACGCGGCGATCCCCTGCAAGCGGAGCTAGGACCTGCGTCACATCTTCCGGGCGGATCCGGCCCTCGGCCAGATAGCGACGATAGAGCGCGCTGGGAAGATACCCCCTGCCCCCGAGGAGTTGCTCACCGCGCTTCACGGCCTGATCGAAGGGAAGCTCTTCCAAGCCGTGCAACGGGTTATGGTGGATGAACGTCCGCATAGGCCAGTAGGAGGCAATGGCCTCTCCCGCCAGTTCCACGTGAGACCGCAATTCCATCCGCTCTGCATCGGTGAAAATGCGTCGTTCAAGTGCCATGCATCGACTCCATTCGGCTCCGGTCCCCCGCAGATTACCGGCGAAACGCGGCTCGACCGATCATACGAACCAGATCCTCGACATAAAGGCCGTTCAGAAACATCACGTAGGCCCGTGCGCGCAATTGATCCATCCAGGCCGGCATCAGAAATTTTACGCCTTTGGCTTTGCCGTAAATCATCCCCCATGCCGCAAGGATCAACATGACGGTCACACCCACCACCGCATCAAACAACGAACGATTCCACTCGGCGGCACGCATGAAACCTTCCGCGGCATCGTGGGCCGGGTACAGAAAATGGGTAAACGCCTCGCCGGCCCAGAGGTAGGTGAGGCCGATAAACGCCAGTGCTCCCAGCATGGTCAGCGACACGCTCCAAGAGGCCCCGGTGTGGAGTCGGTACAACGTGAACATCGCTTGCGAGGTCGTCACCCACCCGAAGAAGAGAAAGATCACCGCCCCCTGCGCATCCTGCAACGGAATACTCACGACCCCGTGCGCGACGAGCAGGATCGCCAACGGCAGCACCAAAGTGGCTACCAGGCCGGTCGTCCAAGTCATGGGTGAAAAGCTATGGGCCTCATCCACCTTGGCCGCCGGCGGTAATTTGAATTCCTTCCTGGCCTTATGAATGACAGAACCCGAATTGAGAAACAACGTGGCCTTGAACAGGCCGTGCGCGCAGAGATGGAACACTGCCAGGGCAAAGGCGCCTAACCCGCACTCCATGACCATGTACCCCATCTGTCCCATGGTCGAATAGACGAGCCGACGCTTGACGCTGGTTTGCGTCAGCATTGCGCTGGCGCCGACCAACGCCGTCACACCACCGATCACAAACATCAGATGGAGGGTCGTGGGCGCCATCCCGAACAGGGGGGCGAGGCGATTGACGAGAAAGCCGCCGGCATTCACGATCCCCGCGTGCATCAAGGCGGACACCGGCGTAGGCGCCTCGATCGTGCCGATCAACCACAAATGAAACGGGAACTGGGCCGACTTCGTCATGACCGAGACCAGGAACAGCAGGGTTGCGACCAGGGCGACGTCCAGGCCCGTGTGCCAGCCAGGCCAGAGGGTGAGCGTCGCGGGGCTTGCCTGTAAGCGTGCAAACAGCTCGGTCAGATCCAGGGTACCGGTCGCCCCGTAGAGCGCCAACAACGCCAGGAAAAACGCGGCATCACCGAGCGTTTGCACCCAGAACGTCGTGCGTCCCGCTTCCCTGGCCGGACGACTCGCCGGGTTACACACCAACAGCGACGCGAGCAACCAGGTCACCAAATGCCAGCAGACAAATAGCCAGAGCAGATTGCCGCTGCTGACCAGGCTCAGCAGCACCGAGGTCAGGCCTCCCAACAACGCAAAAAACCGGGTGTAGCCGGCGTCACCCACCATGTACCGCTCGGAGTACACATGGATGATCAGGCTGACGAGGCTGATCAGCACCATCATGACGCCGGCCAGGCGATCGATGAGAATCGTATAGGTCAAGGGTCCCGAGGGCGCGCCCAGGATCGTGAGACGGATCGGGTCCCCGTACAACACCAGGGCGAGGGTGACGAGTGAGGTCAGCGCGGAACACCAGAGCGCCCCGATGCCGAGGCGTGCAACACGCTCTCCAAGCTCCCGATGGAAGAGAGCGATCATTAGGGTGCCCAGCAGAGGCGCAAAGATTGTCAGCAGCGGAAAGATACCATCCATAACGCCAAGGTCTCCTTAACACACATACTCTGCGCGGCGTCATCAGCAAGAACAGGGCCTAGGGTGCAACCGGACGCGAAATCCTGCGAAATGCGGAAAATGAGGGAATGCACTTGCTGCCGGTCCGGACGGCCGCCGGTCCCCGTCTTGCGTCACGTGCATCCCTGCACAGCCGTGCATATGCGCACAACCACGAAGATAAGTTCAAGTCTGGCGTCTGCAGAACGCCGCGTGCAAAGAAGGTGCATTGCCCGAGGAAGGGACGGTCACGCCCGTTTCGCTTCCATACCGTTGCTTGATGTGATGATCCGCCTATGATAGCGTTTGCTCACCATGCGGTCTCTCGTGCGACTCCTCTCGGTGCAATGTCCTCGAATCGACCACCTGTTGCGTGGGTGGGCGGTGTTGTGGTTGCTCGCACTTCCCCTCTTCCATATTCACCCGGAGTCCCATCCGCATCATGGAGAGGCCGGACATGTACATGCCGTGGCGATCCATACCGTCTTCTCGGGTGACGTGGAGAGCGAGTTCGGCGAAGCTCGGGAAGGGTCGGCGCTCCCGGCCGGCGAGGAGACAGGTGCGACGTTCACCGTCGCCGGGGCGCATGCCTGGACGACAGATCCCGAATTAAGCTTCTCCCTGCTCAACGACGCGACCGAGCGCAAACCGATCAAGCCTACGTCGACGCAGGTGTTCGTTCTTGCCCATCACCTGCGCCCCGATCCTGTGCCCCATCACCAGCGTTACGAGGATGATTGGTCTCCTCCCGCTCTCACGCCGGCCCTCGCCGATATTCCCGCACGTGCGCCACCGTCCCTCCCCATCGCCTGACAGGTTGCGAACACACTCGCTTGTGTCGTCACAGCCCGCGCCGGTCTTCGCGCGCAGTGTTGCGTTCGGATCAACCACCGGATGCGCAACAGGGTTAGCCGGCAAGACCGTGGCGAACGACGAGGCGAACGGGGGACTCGCGGTACGGTGAACCTCGGCGTGACACGGGAACGCCCCTCGCGGACGTGTTCGGCACCCTGCCAAGCATCCTTCGTTTGACCCTCTATCGCGATATCACGCACAGGGAGGAACCATCCATGATCTGTCGTGTGCTTCTTTCCATCGTCCTGGTCGGCACAGCCGGGCTTGGCCTGCCTGACCAGACAACCTGGGCCGGAGAAACCAGCCCCACCGCATACGCACTGCCCGACATTCTTGCCCTGGCCATGCGGCACAATCCCACGCTGGCCGGAGTCGAGGGCTTTGTCAAACAAAGCCAGGGTCAACAGATCGCGGCCGGCGCCTATCCCAATCCGTCCATCACCGGTATCGCCGGGCGCGGGGCGATTCGTGACCCGAGTACCGGGACACATGTCACCGAGCGGACGTTCACCGTGGAACAACCGCTTGAGTGGACGGGCAAACGCCAGGCCCGCCAGGAGGCAGCCGATGCCGGTGTGGCCGGAGCCAATGCCGCTCTGGAAGACGCCCGCCTCTCGCTACTCGCCGATGTGAAAATTGCGTTCTACCACCTCCTCTTCGGCCAACGCGATGTCGACCTGGCCACCCAGAATGTGACGAATGTGGAAGAGGTCTTGCGCACGGTGCAGGCGCGTGTGGCGGCCGGCGAGGCCACCTCCTTCGACAGCTTGAAAGCCGGAGTCGAGGTACAGAAAGCCAAGAAGGAAGTGGCCAGGGCACACAATGCGTTGCTGGTGGCCAAGGCGCGGCTGAATACCCTCACGGCCGGATCGCTCGGCAAGGACTTCTTCGTTCGAGGCGACTTTGACAAACCGAAGCAAGGGCTCAACGCAGAGGGCCTGGCGACGCAGGCGTTGGAACAACACCCAGCCATTCGACGTGTCAGCAAACTACAGGAGCAGGCCGACCACACACTGCGCTTCGAGCGCGAGGCCCGTGTGCCTAATGTCAGCGTCATCGGCAGTTACCATCGCGAGGCGGGCGATGAATCCGTCACTGCCGGCCTGGCCCTGCCCCTTCCGCTCTGGTACCGGCGGCAAGGCGAAATTCAATCCGCACTCGGCGCGAAACATCGGGCCGACGCGGAACGCGTGCGGGCGCAACAGGAATTGGAACAGGCCATCACCCAACACACTCAGGAGGTGCGCACGGCGCAGGAGCAGCTCTCCCTCTTCGAAACCGGTTTGTTGAAACAGGCCGAGCAGACGCTGACGCTGGCACGCACGAGTTTCCGCCATGGCGCAGCCAGTCTTCTGGACGTGCTGGACGCGCAGCGGGTGTTCCGACAGACCCAACTCGAGTATGCCCAGGTGCGGGCCGACCTCTCCATCGCATTGGCCCGTTTGGAGCGTGCGTTGGGAACCTCATTATGACTGCCGATCACAGAGTGAACCGACCATCGGAGTGCAGCAATGACTAGACGATTGACGGCGATCGGCATCGTGCCCGCGCTGCTCTGGCTGCTTTCGGCCTGCAACGACCAGGGAGCCCAGCCGCCACAAGCCGCCACGAGCGGAGGGGGACCGGCGGCGACCGGCAACAGGACCGCGATTCATCCTCCACCGGCCGTGCAGGCGCGTCTCCGCACCGAGCCTGCCGCCCTCAGGGCCGTTCCAGAACAAGTCACCGCCCCCGGCGAGGTCGCCCTCGACCTCAAGCAGGTGGCCAAGATCACGTCCCGCATCGGCGGCCAGGTGGAACAAATCCACGTGCAATTGGGTGATCGAGTGAAACAGGGCCAGCCGCTCATCGCCATCGGCAGCCTGCAGCTCGATCAACTGATCGAGGAATACTTGGTCGGGAAGGCGCAGGCCGAGGTGGCCGAAAACGGTTTTCGCCGGACACAGAAATTGCGCGCAGACGACATCGTCACGGAACGCAAGCTGATCGAGGACAAGGGTCTGTACCTGGAAACGCGGGCACGCTTCCAACACATTCGCGAAAAACTCACCAACATGGGAGTCTCGACCGCGGAGCTCGACCGTGGACAACACGAAGAGCGGCACCTCTATACCCTTACCGCTCCCATTGCGGGCACCGTCGTCACTCAGAACGCGGTGCGCGGGCAGGGGGTCGGTCCCGGCGATGAGTTGTTCGAAGTCGTCGATACCGGTCGCGTCTGGGTCTTTGCCAATCTCCCCATCGAACAGGCTCGCAAATTCAAGGAAGGTGACTCCGGTACGATTACACCAAAGGGCGGCGAAACTGTCGTCGCACCCCTCACCTACCTTGCGCCGGTCGCCGACGAGACTACCCGAACCATTCGCGTGAGGTTCGAAGTGGCCAATCTTACGGGACAGCTGAAGCCACGAGAATATGTCGAGGTGGCGCTCGTCTGGTCCGGTCCTCCAGTGCTCACCGTTCCCATCACCGCCGTGACCACCATCGAGCACACCCGTGGGCTCTTCACCGAAACCGGAGAGGGCTATACGTTCGTGCCGGTCGATACCGGCCGCGAGGGCGGAGGGTTGATCGAAATCCGGCGGGGCGTGCAGGAAGGCGACCGTATCGTCACCGACGGCGTGTTCGATCTGAAAACTATGCTGCTGAAGGAACACATCGGATCGGGCGAATGAGGCGCGCATGAACCAGCTGCTGACATGTTCGCTCCGCTATCGATTCTTCACACTCGTGGCGATCGCCGTGGTGATGGCCTCAGGACTGTGGTCGTTCTCTCACCTCACCATCGATGCCGTGCCGGATCTGACGCCGGTCCAGGTGCAAATCCTCACGCATGCCCCCGCGCTGGGGCCGGTCGAGGTGGAACAATTCGTGACATTTCCGATCGAAGCCTCATTAAACGGCCTGCCGGCCCTGCGCGAATTACGGTCTATTTCACGCTATGGCCTCTCCGCCGTCACGGCCATCTTCGACGATCACACCGACATCTACAGAGCCAGGCAGTTCGTCGCGGAACGGTTGGCTCAGGCGATGGAACGTATCCCGGCAGAATACGGCCGCCCGGTGATGGGCCCGCTCACGACAGGATTGGGCGAAGTGTATCAATTCACCGTGAAAGGCGACGGCTACAGCCCGATGGCTCTCCGAACACTGCTCCAGTGGGACATCGGCATGAAGTTGCGCGCGGTGCCAGGCGTGGTCGAAGTCAATATCTGGGGCGGCGAGCCGCAGCAATTTCATATCATCGTCGATCCGTCGAAGTTGCTGTCGTTCAAATTGTCGCTCAAACAGGTGTTCGACGCGTTACAGCGCAACAATGCCATTGCCGGCGGCGGGTATATCGAACATCAGCGCGAACAATTGTTGATCCGCGGGGAGGCGCTCGCCGCCCAGGTCGGCGATCTGGCTCAGATCGTTGTGGCCCATGGGCCAGGCGGCGTGCCGATCTACATCGCCGACCTCGCCGAGGTGAAGGAGGGATCGGCGCTCAGAATCGGAGCAGCCACGGCCATGGGCGAAGGCGAGACCGTGATCGGCATGGTGCAGATGCTTGCCGGGGAGAACGCCCAGGAAGTCGTCACTCGCGTGAAGGCGCGGGTACAGGACATTCGAACCACCCTCCCCGCCGGTGTCACGATCGAACCCTACTACGATCGTACGATCTTCGTTTCGAAGGTCATGCAGACCGTCCGCAACAATCTGTTGGAAGGCGGACTACTGGTCGTCGCCGTCTTGTTTCTGTTTCTCGGCGACTTGCGGGCAGGGCTCATCGTGGCCGCTGCCATTCCCCTCTCCATGCTGATCGCCTTCATCGGCATGATGCAGGCGGGCCTCTCCGGCAATCTCATGAGCCTTGGTGCGATCGACTTCGGACTTCTGGTCGATGGCTCCGTCGTGATGATCGACAACATTCTCCGGCGACTGTCAGAAAAGCCGACACCGACCCGCGAGGCACGATTGAACGAAGTGCTGGCCGCGGGGCGCGAGGTCCTGCGTCCCATGACACTGGCCGTGACGATCATTATTCTCGTGTATGTTCCGATCCTGGCACTGACGGGCATCGAAGGCAAAATGTTCCGCCCGATGGCGGTCACGGTCATCATGGCCCTGACCGGTTCCCTTCTCCTTGCCATAACGGTCACGCCCTTACTGTCGTTGTGGTTCTTGCGGCCGAAACCCGCTACGGAGGCCACGTTCGTGATTCGCGGGTTAAGACGGGTCTATACACCATGGCTTCAGTGGGCCATGGCCCGTCCTGCCTGGTCCTTGTCGATCGCGCTGAGTCTCTTTGCCGTCAGCCTCTTAGCAGGAAGCCGACTGGGCATCGAATTTGTTCCCCGCTTGGAAGAAGGGGACCTCGCGGTACAGGTGTGGCGGCTCCCGAGCATCTCGTTGAGCGAATCGGTTGCCACGGCCCTGGATATCGAACGGGTCCTGCGGCGTTTTCCCGAAGTCACGCAGGTCGTCACACGGACCGGCAGCCCGGAAGTGGCAACGGATGTCATGGGTATCGAATTATCCGACGTCTTCGTCATCCTGAAGCCCCAGCGTAATTGGGTCACGGCACAGAGCCGTAATGACCTCATCGAGGCGATGAATCGGCAGATCACCGAACAGGTACCGGGGGTCGGGCTTGGGTTCACCCAACCGATTGAGATGCGCTTTAATGAATTGATTGCCGGCGTGCGCTCCGATCTTGCGGTAAAAATCTTCGGCCCGGATCTCGACATCCTGAAACAGCAGGCCGAACGGGCGGCGCGGGCGCTTCAACACGTACCGGGTGCGGCGGATGTCAAAGTCGAACAGGTCGCCGGACTGCCGTTGTTGCGCATCATCGTCGATCGCGCAGAAATCGCCCGCTACGGACTGACCGCCGAAGAGGTGCTCACCCTCATCCGATCGACCAGGGTCGGCACGGTCGTGGGAACCGTCGTGCAGGGTTCCCGGCGGTTCGAGCTGGTGGTCCGACTGGCGGACCGCGTTTCCCGCGATCCTCATTCGTTGGGTAGTCTACTGATCCCGACTATGCATGGAGAACTTGTCCCACTCTCACGCGTGACCAACATTCTCGTCGATTCCGGTCCGGCACAGGTCAGCCGCGAGCACGTGCAGCGACGGATTGTGGTGGAAACCAATATTCGCGGACGTGATCTCGGCGGTTTCGTGGCCGAGGCTCAACGCGCCGTCGCCCAGGCGGTCGCGCTGCCGCCGGGGTATGAGCTGATCTGGGGCGGACAATACGAATATCTGCAGGAGGCGAGCAAACGTCTGGCCATGGTCGTGCCGGTCACGCTCACGCTGATCCTGGGCATGCTGTCGGTGATCTTCGGCACGCTGCGGCCGGCCCTCTTGATTTTCCTCAATGTGCCACTGGCCCTGTCAGGCGGGATTCTGGCCTTGTGGCTGCGGGGGTTGCCCCTCAGCATCTCCGCGATCATCGGCTGTATCGCCCTGTTCGGCATTGCCGTCCTTAATGCCGTGGTACTGGTCAGCCATATCCGTCACCTGGAAGCGGAGGGTACTCCCACGGATCAGGCCGTCTTCCGGGGTGCGATGGATCGCCTGCGGCCCGTGGTGATGACGGCCCTGGTCGCCAGCCTGGGGTTTCTCCCAATGGCCCTAGCCACGAGTATGGGTGCGGAAATCCAGCGGCCGCTGGCCACCGTGGTGATCGGCGGCCTGCTGACCTCCACAGCGCTCACGCTGCTCGTCATTCCAGCGATCTATTCCTACGTTGCGGTACGGGACAGACGGAAGGCAACCCCGGGCGCCCCCCGCGCATCCAACGGCGATCCCGGTTCGTAAGCCCTTGCGGAATCAATACGAATCGTCTGAACAGCCGGTCGACTTCACGCTGGTTCCGACTCTTTTCTGGACAGACTTTCCTCTCGGCGGTAAGCTTCTTCTACGAGTTGAGGTGTCTGCACGCGGGCCCTGCCTGACGCAGTTCCTCTCCTGAGACGGCAACCTGACATCTTCCTGAGGAGTAGCTATGGCGACCATCATGGTAATCGACGACGAACCCTCCATCCGCGGCCTCTTGCGGGAGGTCCTGGAGCGATCCGGGCATACAGTCGTCGAAGCGAAGGATGGACGCGAGGCGTTGGATCTCTACCAGAAGCATAAGGCCGATCTGCTTATCATGGACTTGCTGATGCCGGAGGTGGATGGACTGGAAGCCACGTTGCAGCTGACCCGTGAGTACATGGACACCAAGATCATCGCCATGACCGGCGCCCAGGGAGATCGCAACTTTTTGGACATCGCGCGGTTGTTCGGCGCACACCGCACGTTCGAAAAACCCTTCGATCTGAAGGAAATGCTCAGCGCGGTCGAAGCGGAACTGGCTCAGAAGTAATCCCTCTGCCCGGCCACCCGCGTGGCGGCGCCCCGCGATCATTCCCACAGGAAAAACTACTGGAAACGCCGACGCCGGTTCTGCAAGAATCACCCGTGGAGCGGACCGCCATCATCAGGCTCTCGTGTCGCTGATCTCCTCTCGCGCATCGGTTTTGTGGTTCGCCTGGAGCATCGTCATCCTGCTCGTCGGCATCCTTCCCCTCCATAATTTCGTCGGCCATGCCCACTGGCAGTATATTCGCTGGGTCCCGACACCGGATCAGTTAGCCTCCCCCGCTGTCCTGCTGGATCTGGGTCTCGACGCCGTCGCGAATATCATCCTCTTTGTTCCCTTCGGCCTGCTGTACACCCTTCGCGGAGACGCGGACAAACCCTTCTCTCCAGGCTTGCTCATGCTCATGGCCTTCACCCTCTCGTTCGGGATCGAGTATTACCAGGTGTATTGCCACAACCGGAGCACGTCACTCCTCGACTTGCTGGACAATGTCCTGGGTGCGTACATCGGGATGAAGCTGGGAGAGGGCTATCTGAGAAAAGCGGCCAGGGTGGAGGAGCCTGCGGCCTAGCCGGCAGAAATCACCCGGCGGCTACCGTCACACAGACTCCGGCGGCACAGCGAGGATCCGGCCGCCCCTATTGCCACCCGGTCGGGTCATACCCGCGCTCGCGTAAACACCGATCCACATAGTTCGTGAATGCCCCGCTGGGCGCGGGTCGTGTGAACAGCCCTCGCAAAAACCCGGCCGTCGCGCCGCCGGCCGCACCGACCATCGCCCCCCGCCCAGAATGTCCTAGAATCGCCCCGCCTACGGCGCCGGCGGCTGCCCCGACGGCTCCCCCGGCAACAGTGCCGGAGACAACCTGGCCGGTTTTGCCTCCGGTTGCGGAAGCCCCGGCCTGCTCCGCCGACGCCATGCAATCCTTGATATCGGCCTCAGCGGCGTCGGCACCGACTTGTTGATAGTGCGCGTTGGGGTACAGAATCGGTTTGTGCGTCGAACAGCCAACCTGGATCAGCAGCAGACCGCAGAGCAAGAGATTCCGGCTCATCCGCATCCCTCTTCTTCGGTCATGATAATGGAGACACGAGTGACGACCGACAGGAGCCACCATGCCTCACCGCGCAGACTCAGATACGCGCACCAAGATCTTTTCGCTGGAGAGTCCGCATCATCGAGGCGTCGTTGTAAGCGACTTCGCTTAATGCGTCCATGATGTGCAGGCCCTTAGCGGCGACCAACTCCTTCGCCTTGCCGTAGTTCTTGGCACTGAAGCGCGCCACGGCCGGCTGGCCGTTTACAATCTGGCAGGCCAGGACTTCTCCGCCGTCCACCTCCATCGTCCCGCCCTCCTCGACCAGTTTCTTCGCCTGCGCCGCCGTAATCCGGTGTAGTTGCGCGAACTCTTCCAATCCTCCCGTTTCTACGAGACGTCCGTCGGGCATGATGCAGAGCCGTTTGAAGTGCGGAGACCAGTCCTTGCGGAAGTCGATAAACTTGATGTCGCCGCCTTTCGCGACGGCACGGTCCAGCGTCCGGTAATCGAGTCCCAGATTTTTTTTCGCGAGTTTGGTTGTGAGCTCTTCCGGAAGGGTGCGATAGAACACCTCCGTTGCCGCTTCCATCAGCGTGAGGGCCCGTGCCCGAGCCAATTGCTCCGCTTCCGCGAACTGCATGAGATCCAACACCCAGGTCTGTTTCGGAATCTCGCCGCTTGCATCCACACGACAGGCAAAGAGTCCGCGCGTAAGCACCCCGCCGACCTGCGGATAGACGTAGACGCCCCCCTCCGTCAGGAGTTGCATCATCTGCTCCAGCGGCACCTCGTAACTTTCCGACAGGATTTTGGCATGGCCCGGCAGATTCTCCGGCAGGGTCATCGCACAGACGGTCACGTTTCCCGGCGCGTCGAACTCCGAGTAGTCCTCGATCACGTTATACAAAATGGGCGGTTTGGGCTTCTCGATCTTCTTCTTAATCTTGAACATATGAACTCGTACCTCGTCTCTCGTCGTTCGTCTCCCGTGCGCAACCGGTCTCGCGCAGTCACTCGCCTTGCAGGTGGTAATAGGGAGGCAATGTCAGCAGCCGCCCATCGTCCACCGGGCCGCCGATCGTAAAGTGATAGAGCGATTGCAGCGCAAGGTCCTTGATTCCGACGATCTCATGCACCGGATCATCGAAGAAACAGCCGATCCCGGTCCCGCGCACGCCGGCGGCCTCGGCCTCCAGATACAGCACCTGACCGACCAGGCCGGCTTCCCAGAACAGTCGTGGATACCACCAGGCACCACCCTGCCGCAAGCGGCCCTCAAAATCCGCCAGCATCCCGAGTGAAAACGCGCTGTCGCCCGCGATACCTTGATGGCAACTGACTTGCGCTGCCAGGCGTTGCGCATCGCCCTGCAGCAGCCAGTACAGCGGCAGGTCATTGGGACAACCCGGCGTCGGCGTCCATTCCAGGTCCGGATTCATCGAGCGTTTCAGCAAGGGCAGCTGTTCCGCATCACGTGCCAACAGATAGAGTCCCGGCGCCAACCCTTCGACCCGATGGAGAAACAGCATCAGATGGATCGCCGGCTCCCAGGGGAGGAGATCCCAGGGCATGGGGCGATTGAGCTGCGGGGTACCGGCTTGCGGCATGAGCCGTTGCAACATACGAAACAAGATTGCGGCCGAAATGGCCGTCCGGGCATCGAAGGCGACGGCGCTGCGGCGCTGCCTGATGATCTGTCCGGCGTCGCTCGTAGTTCGTGACGCGTGAAGCGGTTCGGATCGAGCGATGGGAGGAACGGCAAGTCGAACCGTTCGCTGCTCCCAGCTGGTTTTCCAGGACGCTTCAGCCACCTCGTCGATGGCATCCCAGTGCACGCCATGCTCCCGGCTCAACCGATTGGCCTTGCCCTGCCATGGTCCAGCCGCCAGCTCCTTCACCAGCTCTGGATCGAGAGACAAGGGGATTGCGGGTGGCTCTGTGCGCCGCATGATCGCCGCTTCACGCACCTCGCTCTCAGCTGGCCAGATCACCGTCAGGCAATCGGGGTGTTCCGGTTCCGCCTCGCCGAAGTCCTCCGTGCGGTGCGTACCCAGCACCCGTGCCACCTGGTTTTGATCCGCCCCGTCGAGCAACGTCATCTTCCACCCAAGGGTGGCGGCCGCGATCCTCGCGGAGCCAAGCGCGTGCCCGACATCGTGGTTGCAATACCGAAAGGCCCGCTCGCCGTACTTCCAGGCTTCGCGCCAATGCACGGACGTGAGGCCGAATAGGAAGGCTCCGGACGGAAACTCAGCCAGCAGCCTCGTGACCTGTTCAGGAGGATACTCGATCCGCAACTCCAGCCCATGTTCCTTGGGGGCGTAATGATACAGCCCTGGGGCAAGCGCCAGTCCATCGCTCGGCGGTAACATCACATAGCCCTCGGTCGGATGCAGATTGCCAGAGGACGGATTATTACGTAGGGCCCACTCCGACTCGCCGGCTTTCTTCCACGCCGAGAGCCCGAGCGACAACTCGAAAAATCGTGAGATGGTCCGGATGGTCAATGGCTGCGAGGCCACTGCGCCTGGCTGATAGATGGCATCATAGGACGGCGACTGCGGGTCGTCTTTCGGACTCAACAACGGCAGCCGGATCAGCGGCGTCCCCTCGAACCGCCGAAACGGATCTGGCTGATTCGCCCAATCCAAAAACCCCAACGACTTCGCGTATCGATTAAAATGATGCTTCGTTCGAATGTGATAGGCAATGACTCGATCGACAGGATCGATCGAGAGCGGCTGAACCGATGCGGCGGACGAGGGTTGCTGGTTATCCATGCCCGCAGTCTAACGAGGCAGAGGAAAGAAAGTAAACGCGCGCGGTCAACCGATCAACCGGGCGATCCCGAAGGCGGCTGCCGCAGCCAACCCGCCGACCATCACCGTCTGGAACCCGCCACGCCAGGGCGGAACCCCCGTGAATCGACTCTTCACATATCCGAACAGGAATAATGCGACCGGGGTCACGGCCGCCGACCACCACAGGGCAGCCTGGACGTCGTGCACCAACATATAGGGCAGCAAGGGAATAATCCCACCCGCGACATAGGCGAGCGCAATCGTCCAGGCACTGACGCGCACGCGTGCCGGGTCCGGGGCTTCCAGGCCCAGCTCGAAGCGCATCATGAAATCCACCCAGCGCGGAGGATCGGCCCGGAGCGTTTCGACCAAGGGCACGATTTGCTCTTTGTGCAAACCATACCCGCGAAAGATCTCATACACCTCTTCGGCCTCCCGTTCCGGAATATGCTCGGTCTCGCGCAGTTCCCGTAACCGTTCAGCCGCGTAATGTTCCGCTTCCGTCCTGCCGGCCAGATACCCGCCCAATCCCATCGCGATCGATCCGGCGGCGATCTCCGCCAGGCCTGCGGTCACCACCAGAGCGGAGGAGGTCACCGCGCCGGAGAGACCGGCCGCCAGGGCAAAAGGAACCGTCAACCCATCGGCCATGCCGATCACAATGTCGCGCACGGTCGCCGTCGCGGTGAAATGTGTTTCCGTATGAGGTGTGTGCGTCATCACAGCCCTCCTTCCGGGTGAGGCTGCTTGTGTACGCGTCTTGATCGCTCCGGTCAAGGAGAGGGCGGAAACGGCCCGTCGAATGTTCCATGGCACTCTACCCGGCAGGTGGTCGACGACCGTCTCTGCGCATATCGCGAGGGGACCCGAGGGAAAGGAACGTGGGAGGGTCGGAGGGGCAACGTCGTCTCCCGGCAACGCGTCCCGACACCGAGCCGCGCCGCCGGCACATCGCAGAGGGGCTAGGCGGCCATCGCCACAGGGCTGAACAACTTCACGGTCTCCTGCAACTGCTCCGTCGCTTCCTTGAGCAACGCAGGCCGCTCTTCCGCCTTGAAATTGGTCGTCTGTAAGGCCGCCGCCCGAAAGGACACATCCTGCGGCGCCTGCGCGGGGTGCAGCTCTTCGTGGTCGACCACCGCGCCGGCAAGATGCACCATAGAGGCGTGCAGCGCATAGTCGCCGGCCTCCTCCGGGGCCAACTGATGGCGAATCGCTTGCTCGATTTGAATCGGCATACCCCAGGAATGGATCAATTCGGCGCCGACCTCCGTAAAATCACACCCGAAATTGGACTGCTCGACTTCCGCCAAGGGTTCTCCCAAGTTCCCCGCTTCAATCAAGGCCGATTGCGCGCGTTCCGGAATCGTTTGATAGAGCACGAGGTGGCCGATGTCCCGCAGGAGCCCTTCGATGAAAAATCGTTCGCTGTCTTCGATACCACAGGCCTTGGCGATCTTGCCCGCCATCAACGCACAGAGGACGCTTTTCCGCCAGTAGGCCGACAAGTCCATGATCTGCACCGTCATGCCGCTGAAGCTGCGGCCGACCGTGGTGGCCGTAACAAGATCGCGCACTGCCTGCATGCCGAGCAAATTCACGGCGCGGGTCACCGTATCGACCTGCTTGGGAAATCCGTAGAGCGGGCTGTTGACGATTTTGAGCATGCGGGCCGAGATTCCCGGATCCATCTTGAGCACGCGCGCCAGATCGTCCATGGTGGAATCGGGATTGTCGACGACATCGCGGACGCGGAAGTAGATCTCCGGCAGGGTAAAGACATTTGAGCAGGACTGAACGAGTTCTTGCGCCGATGCCATGATAGACGATCCTCCTTGCGACGCGGTGCGCCTGCGACGGTTGCAAAGCCCCCGGGTAGCTTTATCGGTTCCGATCGTTCGTTTCTAAAGCCGGGGCACGGGTCTGCAGAGGGACAGGCCCCTTACGTTGCCTGCTTGTGGAGTCTCACTACCCAGGCCTATCCCTCCCGCGCGACATCTTCTTGTGCGCCTTTCTCCTCTGTTCGCTCGCGGCGATGCGTAGCCAGGACCGGAAGGGGATCGTGGATCTGCCAGACTGGAACCGCCGCAAACAGGCTCGCCGCCAATGCCGTACTGCGGAGGGCCCAGGCGACGAACCCGGCGGACAGCACCACGCCAGCCGCAGCGGCGATTCTGGTCATAGAGATCTTCTGATCGACATCAGCCGCTACCGCTTGTTCCAATACTTCGATGACCGCATCCAATTTGGCAAACAGCAGCTCACTCAGCACGTCCGGTGAGCGTCCTTCCTCCTGCTCGCCCACATGCATGTCCTCGCCGGTCGCCGGGATCAGCGGCACCGGCACAGGTTGATCGTTCACTCTCCCCTCGCCGTCCTCCCCGCGAAGCGAGACTTCGTCCCGGCGCAGCTCTTCCGGTCTGAACGGCGCCTCTCTGGTTGTCTGATACGCCGATCGAACGCCCGACTCGCCATCCGCAAACCGTGCGTCGGGGGCAGCCGCTTCGATCACAGGCCCTGACACAACCGGATTGAGCGGGGCAAGAACCGGACTCGGCGTGGGAACGGCCGGTGGAGTGGTTGGGACGAGGGAGGGTGGCAGCCCAACAGGCACGCTGCTCTCGGCGACGTCCGTCACAGTAATGTGAAGCGTCTGCGTCACACTCGCGCCCTGCGTATCGGTGACCCGGACCTGGACGACATAGACGTTGTCCCCGTTCGAATCGGTGGGCACGCTGAAGTCCGGTGGAACCGTAAAGCTTAGGGCTCCGGTCGCAGCATCAATCGTAAACAGCGCCTGATCCACACCGCCGCTCACACTATAGGAGAGCGTTTGCGCAGGGAGATCGGCATCTCTGCCACCCACCATCGTGACCGCGCTGACATGTTCCGCCACGTTGATCGCGGCGGAGCCACCGCCGCCGTTACTCACGATCGTGGGCGCATCGTTGACCGGCGTAATGGTGAGGGTGACTGTTGTCGCCGCCAAAACGCCGCCCGCTCGATCCCGGACGGTGAAGATAAAACTGTCGCTGGTTGTTTCGGATCCGTTGTGGACGTACACCAGTCGATTGGCTGCGATATCCGCTTGCGTAAAGGATGCCGCAGCCACTCCCGGCCTTGTCGTCAATTCAAGCCGGCCATGCGCAGGACCGGATCCGATGGAATAGGTCAGCTGCGTAGCAACGTGATCCACGTCTGCCACGGCCAACTCGGCGCTGCCGATCGTATCTCTACCGCCCTCTGCGACCGTGCTTCCGCTGTTCACGACCAGAACCGGGGCATCGTTGACGGCGGTGACATTGAGGGTCAGGGTGTTGGGGGTGGGATCATAGGCCGTGGCACTGTCCCGCACGGAGAACGTGAGGCGGGCGTAGCCGGTCCCGTTGGCATTGGCCGCCGGCGTAAACACCAGGTTCCCCGCCGTCAGATCCGCCACCGACACCACCTGCCCCGCCGTGACCGCCACGCCCGACAGGGTCAGCCGCCCGGCGGTCGGCACCGTATCGATGCGCACGGCGCTGAAGCTGTCGCCCGCGTCCGCGTCGCTGAAGCCGAAGTTCGTGCTGGTGAACGTATGCGACGTATCTTCGGGGAGCGTGACCGTCGCCGTGGTGCCCGTCGGGGCGTCATTGACGTTCGTCAGGTTGATGGTAAAGGTCTCGTGGT
>WYAX01000021.1 GCA_011525625.1 Nitrospira defluvii | reverse complement strand
TCCTTCACAAGACCGTAGGTGGTGTGCTGCGGGATCTTGGGGAACGTGAGCGGCTTCCAGCCGTCGGGCCAGGGGCCTCCTGCCGCGGCGGCCGAAAAGGCGCCGATCGTCTGGGTGTCCGGCGAGTTGGCGTCCAGTCGGTCCGGATCTCCCAGAATCATCCCGACCAACAGGAACGACGAGAGGCCGACGATCAGGGAAGAAGTCGATGGTGTCATAGGCTGTATCCTTTGAAGTCCAGGAGGTGAACGATGCCTCTTATGTCGAAGATGGGCTACCGCCGCATCCATGCAAACAACTTGATCAAGAACTCTCTGGTCCTCTGTGTGAAATGGGCTTTTCGCCAGAGATTGATGACCTTCTTGTTGACCTCGGCCTGTGTCGGATAGGGGTGGATAGTGCCGGCGATCGCCTTGGCCCCTGCACCCGTTTTCATCGCGACCGAGAACTCGCTGATCATCTCCCCGGCATGGGCCGCCACGATGGTCGCCCCCAGAATCTTGTCGGTTCCCTTTTGAATGTGGACCCGCGCAAAGCCTTCGTCTTCTCCGTCCAGAATCGCTCGATCGACCTCGTCCAACTTGTAGGTGTAGGTTTCGACGTCGAGGCCCTTTTCCTGAGCCTCCTTCTCGTACATGCCGACATGAGCCACTTCCGGTTCGGTGAACGTGCACCAGGGCATGACCAGGGCATCGACACTGGCGTAGCCCAGACCGAAGGGATGCGGGAACAAGGCATTTTGGATGACGATTTGTGCCATGGCATCGGCGGCATGCGTAAACTTATATCGCGAGCAGATATCGCCTGCTGCGTAGATCGAGGGGTTTGTGGTCTGCAGTTGGGCGTTCACCGTGATTCCGCTTTTGTCGTATTCGACTCCAGCCGCCTCCAGTCCGATCCCCTCCACATTCGGCGTCCGCCCCACACCCACGAGGATTTCGTCGACGGTCACATCGTAGTGCCGGGCATGCGAATCGACGATCAAGCGTTTCCCGCCGTCGGACTGCTCCACCCTGAGATCCTTTCCGCAGCAGAGCAGGGTCACGCCATCGCGGCGCATCTGTTGCTCGACGATCTCCGCCGCGTCGCGGTCCTCGTTCGGCATGATCCCGTGCATCGCCTCGATGAGGGAGACCTGACTGCCGAAGCGGGCGAACGACTGTGCCAGTTCACAGCCGATGGGGCCGGCTCCGATCACAGCGAGACGTTGCGGGAGCTCCGTCAATGAAAACACGGTCTCGTTGGTGAGATACCCGGTCTCTTGAAGCCCCGGTATCGGAGGGGCCGATGCCCGTGCGCCGGTGCAAACGGCGGCCTTCACGAACGTCAGGGTGCGATGGCCAGACGGTCCTTCCACCTGGACGGTCGTGGGTCCGGTGAATCGTCCGCTGCCGATATAGACGTCGACGCCGAGCGTGGTGTAACGCTGAACAGAGTCGTTCCGACTGATGCGCGCCCGCAGTTTTCGCATGCGCGCCATGACGGCGCCGAAGTCATAGGTCACGCCGGGCGGCACATGGAGGCCAAAGTCCGTGGCCCGCCGGAGATCGGCCCAGGCTCTGGCTGCCCGGATCACGCCCTTCGACGGGACGCAGCCGACATTGAGACAGTCGCCGCCCATCAGATGCTGTTCAATCAATGCCACCTTGGCTCCCAGGCTTGCGGCAACGACCGCGGTGATCAACCCGGCCGTCCCTCCTCCGATGACCACGATGTTGTAGCGCCCTGTCGGCTCAGGATTGACCCAATCGGCTGGATGCACATTCGCGACCAGTTGCTGGTTGTACTCGTCGTGCGGAAGCATGAGGGGCTGCGCGTGCTCAGTCCTTTCGGAAATGCGTGGAGGCGGCTCTGTCGTCATAACGTGGCATCCTTCGTTATATGGAGGGAACAATGAATGATTGCTCATGCCGAGGTGGCTGCGTACTTCTTATAAACCACCGGCACGAGGGCGAGAAGCCCCAGGAAGACAAAGGCTCCAATCACATTCGGCGAGGCGATGTCTTTCAGCGAGTGTATGGTGCCCAGTTGGCGTCCTGCATAGGCGTAGACGAACGAACCGGGAACGATGCCGAGCGCCGTGGCCGCGATATACGTGCCGGCGCTCACGCGGGTCAGTCCGGATACGAGGTTGACCACGAAGAACGGAAACAGGGGAATCAAGCGAAGGGTCAAGAGATAGCTGAACGCATTCTTGGTAAAGCCTTCTTGAAGGGGCTTCAGCGCCTTTCCGAATTTCTGCTCCACCGTATCCTGCAACACATACCGGGAGGTCAAAAACGCCAGGGTTGCGCCGGTCGTCGCCCCGACATTCACGAACAGGGTTCCCAGGACGGCCCCGAACAGGAACCCGCCCGCGAGCGTGAGAATGACCGCGCCTGGAAGCGACAGGCCGGTGACGATTGTATACGCGGCAATGAAGATGCCGACCGTGGCGACATAATTCGTATCCGCGAAGGCCAGCAGCTGGTCTCGATGGTCTTGCAGGGCGGTCAATGATAAGAATCGCCCAAGATCAAAATGCACGAAGCCTCCGATGGCCAGCCCGATGACGAGGGTGATGATCACCTTGCCTGAAACCGGCTCCTTAGTCGAGGCGACGGCCGACGTGCCCCGATGACACGGGAGGCTCTGATGTTGTGCGTCATCCTGGTGTCTGTCTGCACTTGGCGCTTCCATGGACGGGGCTCCCTTCGTGGGGCTGAGTGACGCCGGGGCCGGGGTCTGTTGCAAATCAGGCTCACCGGAGCAATCACGCTGGCTGCAAAATGCGCGTCTCACCATGGCTCCACGATACCTTGCTTCTTGTTCTGATTCTGTGAGCCAATTCACAATTAGGTCCCTAGCAGGATGCGGAAAAAGTCCGCCAGCGGCGTTCTCGCATCGCTCAGCGGCTCACCGTACCGCAAGAGTACGATTCGCCCCTGTGCTCGCTGCGGCCTTGCTGGACGGCCTTTTTGCACATCCTGCGAGGCTGTTCAACGTCGTCCCACACCGCGTATCTGTGGTGGCTTTGGGACTCAAAATGAGTTGTTCCGCAACCTGTTAGGGCGTGGGACAGGTTGTTGCGGTCTCGCTTGACAAGAGATATCAGTGCGTACCCTGGCCGAATGTGTCGCCGCCGATCGCCCCGCCGAGCTCAGGAACGTTCTTCAGCATTCGGGATGACGAGCGTGAGGTGATTCAACAGCGCATGCCGCTCGTAACTGAGCAGATACAGATGCAGCAAGGTCGGATCGTCGGCATCCCAATGGAGTAGGGGGCCATCGACGCCGACGGCATGGTGGTCGATCCATCGGTTGTGCGCGTCGAGGTGAAATCCATACCACGTGCGCTGAATCGGCGGTGAAGCCACGACGTGCTCGTATGATTCAAAGAAGCCGGGGTTGCCGATGCCGAGAGGCGCCTGCCAGCCGCGATCATATTCGCTCGGATCAATCCTTGGTAGCATGGCAAGATCGAGCCCGCCGATGATGAGACGCGTGGCCTCCTGCGTTCGGTTGCTGCGGAAGGCCAACTCAATCTCACCCAGCGGTTTCGACGTGGGTGGAGTCCTGACCAGCCGAAACGTGGCACCGGTCAGTTCGGCCAGATAGTGAAGCTGCGTCTCTCGCGGGTGAGCCCGGGAGTACCGCCCCGGCGGAATAAAGCTCGCGAAGCGGACCGGCTGCCTGTACCAGTCGCGATAAGTCGTTGCGACGGGCGTCAGGATATTCCGGCGCTTGCGGGCCTGCTCCCCTCGCGCCGCGACGGGCTCGTTCCAGTGCGCCGTCGCGACGACCGGCCATGCCTGCGGCACGGTTCGCAGTCGGTCGACGCGGATGGCTGTTCTTGCCGGATCGACCCAATGTTCCAGCGACCACCAGTGGGACCAATAGGACAGGCCGTTGACCTGCTCGAACAGCTGTTTGTAGAGCCCGAGCGGGAAGGTGAACCACAGGTGCTCATAGACTCGCTCTTCCTCCTCCTCCGTGAACAACAGCAGTTCCCACAGTCCGGCGTTCAGGCAATTGCGCGCGAGATCGATGCGGCTCAATGCCCGTTGTTCGAGCCCGTCGCCTCCCTCGCGCACCTGCACCTGAGAAGCGGTTCGGGGAAATCGAACCTGTTGCCGGTTCCATTCACGGTCGATGAGTCCCACCTTCGTGAGATCCGGATCAGCTTTGATCCAAGGAGGGACCGCTGCGACGAAATGGGCGAGATCCACCTCGGTCAGTTCGATCGCTGCTGCGTTGGCCGTCGCAGGCTCCAGAAGGAAACGAAACCTGGTGTCTCCGACGGACTCGATAATCAGTTGCCGGTGTGGATAGGTGCCGAACAAGGAGCTCTTTGTCTCGGGATTATCCGGATACTCCTCAGATGTAAAGGCGTTCACTGCGACGACTTGTCGGGGCTGATCATCATAGCGAAGGACAAACCAGATGAGAGCGGCCACAAGGAGGAGAACCAGGACAAGAAGCAGGGTGAAGCGAGCGCGAACGGTCACGAGGTTCGTCCTCAAAGCGGATACGCCGGTACCATACGCTGCCATCGCGCCCGTCTCAAGGGGGAGGCAGGATTGTGAGCTGCCTTACAGTTCCGTGGATGGAACGTGGGTATATGTTCACAGGGTGCGGTAGTCCGGATTGCGGATCACCGATCGTGCCGGACGGCGTATCAGGGACGTGAAGATAGCCCCTTTCTTGAAACGATGGGCCGGGTTCGAGCTGGCTGTCGATCGGGAGAAGCGGGCTTGCATCGATGGCGTCGTTCACGTAGGGTAGGGGCCGCTTTTGCGGAGCCTCAAGCATGGACAGTCCACCCACTCCTCAGAACAAACTCTGGTATCTCAAGCACATTCGGTTGTTCGACGGGATTTCCCCATCTGAAATGCAGGAGATGGAGAAGATTACCCGGATGGAGGAGGTCAAGAAGCGGCAACCGTTCTACCTTCCCGGCGATCCGAGCT
The DNA here is from genome assembly GCA_011525625.1 of Nitrospira defluvii. Taxonomy (GTDB): domain Bacteria; phylum Nitrospirota; class Nitrospiria; order Nitrospirales; family Nitrospiraceae; genus Nitrospira_A. The sequence continues at coordinate 9,655 of WYAX01000021.1, read as the reverse complement.
CCAGTGTGTACCTCTTGAAACGCGGGCGCGTGAAGCTAGCTAACACCGCCGCAAGCGGCAAGGAGGTGACGTTTGACATCCTGGAACCGGGTGAAGTCTTTGGAGAGTTGGAAGTGCTGGAAGGTTTGCCGCGTGAAACTGCCGCCGAAGCGTTGGATGACGCGATGATCTGCGTCATTCGCCGCGAAGACTTCGATAGGTACCTGGCCATGCATCCAAATATCACCGTGAAGCTGACGAAACTGATCGGCTTACGGTTGAGGCGCATTCAAAGCCGTATCGAGGACTTGGTCTTTCGGGACGTCCCGGCGCGATTGGCTCATTTGCTGGTCGAACTGAGCAAGAGCGACAGTGCGCAAGAGCCACGTGGGATTCGGATCAAGGCGAAATTGACGCATCAGGAAATGGCCAATCTCATCGGTTGTAGCCGGGAAACGGTGAGCGCCACGCTGGGACAGTTCCGCGATGAGGGGCTTGTTCAACTCGACGGCCGGACCCTGACGATTCTGGACCTCAAAGGGTTGTCCAGACTGCTGGGTTGAAAGGGTTTCCCCCGGACGCCTCTCCGCCAAGAAGCTCTGAGTTCCTCGAACTACACCAGCTGCTGCCGGAATGGTTCCTCAGCCTGCGTATCATTCTCGGATCGCCTTCGCCCGCTTCTGCAGATAGGCGTTGCGGACGGCTGCGTACAGGTCCAGCGTCGCTTCCTCCACCCCTTGGAACGTTTCCAGATTGAGAGACCGGTCGTTGGTGATTTCTCCTATGCGCCGGCCAAGCTGCGCCACCGAGGTGGTGGTCCGATTCTTATGGGCAATCGCTGAGGGCACTCCCTTGATCTCGATGAGCGGCAAGACCAGCCAGTTGATGGGGTCGAGAAAGATGTCCGCGACATATCCGGCCCCGTCGCGGAGCGTGAGCGGCGGCAGAAGCGGAAGGATAAGGTACGGGCCTGGTGGGACACCATAATAACCGAGCGTCTGTCCGGTATCTTCTTCCGGGGTTCGCAGATTCAACTGGGTGGCGATATCGAGGAAGCCGCCGATGCCAAGCGTCGAGTTCACGAGGAATCGGCCCGTCTCCACGCCGGCTCCTTTGATCTTGCCTTGAAAGACGTTGTTCACAAAGCGAGGTACGACGCGAAGATTGTAGAAGAAGTTACTGAGCCCGACTTGCGCCGCATCGGGCACGACAAAGTTGTAGCCCTGGGCGACCGGCTTCAATACGAAGCGGTCGACCTTGCGGTTGAAATCGAACATCGTGCTGTTGAAGGATTCCCACGGGTCGTACTCGCCGCCCGAGAGGTCCTCCGACGCGGCAAAGGGATCGAAGAACTCATCGCGATTCGACGCGGGCTGCGCCGAGGATCCCGCTTCGTCAATCGGAGCAGGCCGCGACTCCGAAACGACGGACCGGTTCGCTGGGGTATTGGGGTGAAGAGTCTCAGGAGTCGTGCTGCAGCCAGTGATCCCCAGGCTGACCGCTACGACAATGGAAACCTTCCATCCTGCGACCAGCCATCCACGAACACGATGCATGATTCTCATCGTGTGGATCGTCTCTCGACCCGTTCAAGCACCTGCCGTTCGGCCTCGACCCAATGTTCGACATCGTGGCCGTGCTCGTGGCCGCACTGACAGTAGAGTTCGTACGCCAACGTCTGAATCTCCTCCTGCAACCGAGCCTGATTCGGTTGTACGGGCTGCACCGCTTCAGATTTCTTATGTGTGTGCGCCATTGTCTGACCTCCCGTCATGAAGTGTGATCCCATTGGCTGGGCCACGGTCTGTACGATTGTGCCTCAGGCTATCACGTGCACCTGTATCACTCTGTCAGCTGGTTCACACTTTGAAGTTTTCTGAGGTGACGAGCGGGCTTTCCAGGGACTCTGTTCCAGAGCCAGAAGCAGAGGGCGTCTCACGGCCTCAGAAGCGAATTAGGACCTGGCGCTGGTCGGCGACGCCGGTCGGCACAGGAAGCTGCCGGTCAGAGACGCAGCTCGGTGGGGGGAGGGCAACTGCGTCAGTTCAGCGGTCCGCCGCAGGAATCGCATCGAGAGACGAGGCGTTCAATTGCAACAGCAGATTGGAGGGACGGAACAGGCACAGGAGCGTCCGACGGCATCTCGCCGCGTAGCAGACGAACCCACCGTGCGGTGGGGTAGCGGAGCACCAGCTTGGGAATGAGCAGCATCATGCCTACCATCGCCAGACCGGAGAGGATCAGCAGCCATGCGCCCGATACCACCTGGCTGCCCGCATAGGTGAGCGCCAGGGTCGGCGGAATCATTCCGAAGAATGTCACGAGGGCAAAGACCTTGACCGACATGTTGGTCAGGCCGGCGCCGTAGCTGATGATATCGAACGAAAAAAGCGGAATCAGTCTGGCTAAAAAGACGAAGATTGCCAAATGGCGGTCCGAGCAGCGTTCACAAAAAGTGACGTTGGTACGTAAGAGCCTGGTCAGAACCTCCCGACCCAGCGCCCGGCCGATGAGGAAACTCGCGATCGCTCCGATTTCTGCGCCGATCACAGCATAGGCCGTTCCCAGCATCGGGCCGAAGGTGGCGCCGGCCGCGATGTCCAGCGGTAAGCTGGGAATCGGACTGATGACCACGGCGGTGGCCATGAGGGCGATGAAGACAAGCGGTCCGAACGAGCCGGCCTTTCTCAGCCAGTCAGCAACCAGATTCGGCTGGAGGCTTTCTTCGAGATCGAACCGGAAGATGATACCCACGGCGGCAAAGGCCAGGACGGCAAGGGCTCCGAGCTTGATCCAGAGGGTGTTGATGTTCATGTCCTTGCGCCTGTGCTCTCAGAAGACTTCGGGTGTCATGAATGATAGGCCGATATATGGCAGCACTCCATTGATTCCGGTATTTCTGTCGCCGAGATTCGAGTTGGAAATGTGATGCAACCGCACGCCCATCAGCCAGGTCATTCGGTCCGTCACAAAATACTGTAGGCCGGGACCGGTCTCCAACACGAACTCGAACTGGGTACTTTGTTCCGGAATCCGGGGCGCCAGATTGGTCCAGACCATGCCGGCACCCACGTCCCAGAAAGGCATCCACCGTCCGAACGAGAGAAAATTGTATTTCAGGACGAACGACCCTCCGACTGCCTCGGCGGCAAACGGTTTGGTAAACCGCGCAACCACCGGCTCAATCATCAGTTCGACATTGCCCTGCCACCAGTTCCTTCCCAATGGCTCAGTTAAGATCATGCCCGCGCGCGGCATCACAAAGACCGCGCTCCTGTTCGCCGACTCAGCGGCACCGATCGCGGTGGTGCCTTGCGCATATCCCACCGTCCCGCCGAGTTCGAAGGCGCCCTTTCGCATGACCTCGCGCGCATCGAACGACGATGGGTCCTCCGCCACCCCGGCTGAGGTCCACAGCACAAGGCCGAGGAAGATGGAAACGAGGAGCACGGCCTGTCTAAGGCGATACCGCTCGCTCCTTTCGCTCCTTTTGCTCCCTCGATGCCGTTCCTTTCGTTGCTCCGCTTGCCCCATGGTCTCTCACACGGTCCTTTCTATCCGGTGGTGGATGATGACAGGCTATCGCGGGGTAGCTCGAAGATCTGTGAGGGGTCTTACACAAAGCTGATAATGTGTTGGGGGCGCGGCCGAGGGGGAACGATTCGCTGGCCTACCCGGCGATCGTCGCCGGCGGGGCATTGTCCGTTGCAAGGACCTTGATCGTCTTGGTCGGAGTGCGAAGGGAGCGGCCCAGTTTCGGAACGAGAGCGTGGTGCCTGCGGTCAGCGATCCGTCATGTTGCCCTGCCCGCGGCGTGAGGCATCAGGAGCCGAACAGCCCATGACATGCATTACGGTGGGAAACAGTCGTGCGATGGAGATGGCGTGGGCCAGCTCGATGATGCCCACCTCGCCGTAGCGACGCATGATGGCTTCGCGCCAATGGCCCTCTTCACCGCTTCCCCTCGCGACCGTTTCGGAAAAGAAATAGATCTCCGCCAGCTCCGGCGGCAACGCACAGGGAGATTCGCCGAGCACGGCGTGGAGGAGCGGGATTCTGATGCCGGCCTGCTGTGCGAGCCCTATCTCCATCTGCAGGCAGGTTCCGCCGTGCTCGTGCCGAACCGTCACGATGCGGGCCAGGTGATAGGCCTCCGGGGGCAGGGCGCGCCGAAACCTCGCAAGCGGCATGATCTTGATGAACGTGAAAAAGTGGGCCGGCGAGACACGAAGCATCTGGCGGAGATAGGACAGTGGGCTGCCGTGGTCCTGTTCGATGGCGCGCAGGCGCTTCTGACCAAACCAACGTGTCACAGAGATCATGGGGCATTCCCCTTCGGATGTGTATATACGTGCGTGTCCGGGTGGAATGCGTACCAGGCAAACCAGAACGCCATGATGGAGGGGAGGGGTGTGCCGTCGGCGTCGATGACGGACGCGCTGCGGGAGTTCTGGTTGAACCGAACCGTGATGGCATGGCCACCGACTTGATCGCCGACGGGTGCGCCGGCCTGCTTGAGTTCTGACCACGGGTAGGCTTTGGCGATTCCGTCGATCTCCACACCGACGACCCATTCCTTGGGATGATAGCTGGGGTCGAAATGCGTGGTGTCGAACATCAGGTCTCGACGCTCGCCATACCCCAGATACGGATCGTCATCGTAGTTGCGGAAAAAGCCGGTCTGCGTAGACAGGACAAGTGTGGAAGGATGGGCGGCGCGCCATTCCGACCACGTCGTATGTTCGAGGAAGAGAGGCCTAAGGGTTTCTCCGGTCTGAGGACCGGCCACCGCGTGCATGCCGACTTGCGACCAGAGGCTTTCCGTCTGATGGTCGTACATGAGGAGGTCGCTTTGATACAACAGGCCGGAGACGCCGAACGTATGTCGCCGCACCTGAAGCGTGGCATCGAACGCGATGCCGGTTCCGCAGAGGGGGCAGTAGGTGACGGCAATCGCTGTCGCTCCCAGCGAGTCGTTCACGATTTCATGCCAATTCAGAATCTTGATCGGGTAGGCCTTGGCGGCTTGTCCCAGCGTGAGGCCGAGTACACGATCCTCATCGAGGAGAAACGCCGCCTCCTCGGCTGACACGAAACGCGGCTCAAGGATGGCGGGGATGCCGTCCTTGCCCGGCCCGCCGTCCACAATTTGATTGAGCGGCACGTTGTGACGAGTCAGGTCGAATGTTTTCGTCGGAGTCTTTCCCAGTCCCAACCAGGCCGCAAGGATCAGGATCGCGCCGATGGCAAGGAACAACGTCCAGCGCCATCGTAGAGGAGTGAGGCGCTGCCCGCAGGGATTGCGTAAAACCGGAGGAGGAAAAAGGTCTGGCTGAAGAACGCTCATCAGATGAACCAGTAGATGCCTGCAGCAAACGAGAGCAGGGCGATCATGATGATCAGGCCGCCAATTCCAGAGGCCTCCTCGTGATGCGCTGTTCCGGAGAGCGTGAGGTGGCTGACCCGCGTTGTTGCCTCACTCAGATATTCTTCGCGTAAATGATTGTTCACGAACGTGACGGTGTCTGGGGCCACGTCCGGCATGAGTCCGGACAGGTATCGATCGAATAGCGTGAATAAGCGAATGGCCGACACGATTGTGTCGCAGGTGGCCGGATTGAGGGCGTTCACCCGAAATGCGCCGGGCATGGCCGCCATGAAATACGCTCCCGCCTCGTTCGTCGATATTGCTAAGGCAATGATACGCCGGGTTCTCCGATCCAGACATTCCAGCTTCATCTCGTTTTTGAAGAGCCTCCACGTCGTATCGAGGTACGACGGCCGATGTCGCATGCCTTCAAACAATTCGGGTACGAACGAGATGCCGAATGTGCTGGTGATGTTCTGAAATACCCTCTGAACGGTGGTTTCCCTGGTGATGTCAGGGTCAGCCGGCGATGTGTGTTCGTGTTCCGACAAGCAGGGCGTGGTATGAACTGCGCTGCGTTGAGCAACAGCAGACTGATCCCTCATCGCTCCCCCCTGTCCCAAGCGCGCAACCGGTCGACCAACCAGTCCTTCTTCGGGACTCCTGTGGCGAGGACGCGTCCGTCCAACAAGAAGGCGGGAAAGACGATGACTCCGGAGAGGGCCGGATCACCCGCTACGGCAGTGTTGACCGTGATGTCCCAATGCGGGAGTTCGCGCCGGATCTCCTCCGCCAGGCTTCGAGCCGAGTGCTCGGACAGGCATCCCCCATGAACGAGAATATCGAGTCGTGCCATTGGGCCATTCTAGATTGAGCGCCAACAGCGATCTGTGAGCGGGCTTACAGTTCTAGAAAGTCGGTTTCGCTGATAAGCATTCACGTTGGCGGAGGCCCCTGTAATTGGGGATGGTTGTGTGAAACATATTCGTGGGGAATAAGTACGTGGCGCGGCTGAATCACTACAGCATGGCATGGAGGTTAGCGTCTCCCTCCAAAAGCGGCGGCAATTCAGATTGCGAGCGGACAGCGCCACCAAAATGTTTTCCCGTGTAGATCAGGGTTAGGTCGAAAGCATACGCATGATGACTGCTGTCCGGGACCTCTACCTCCTCCGATCACTCAGCCCTTCCCCGGCGGGGGCCGGCCACCTAGTCCTCGGTGCCATCTGACGAATCCGCCTGCTGCCTCTGCGCGGACAACCAGGCGGACAACCCGTCCTGTCCAATCGCGGCCCCCAGTCGAGCCGTCGCCGCCACGATATTCTGCCAGTCTGCATGGGTGTAGATGGTATGAATCTTGGTGGACTGCTGTCCCAAGAGCGCCATCACTTCGTAATCTTTCGCCCCGTTCTCGCGGTTATGGGTGGAGTTACAGTGCCGCAGGATGTGATGGGTCATGCGTTTGGAGATGCCGGCGGCTTTGGCGAGGGCCAGGATGGTCGTCCGGAGATTGCCGAGATGCGTGGTGGCGTCCCCGCAACGCGCGCAGTGGTAGGTCCGGTTGTCGCCGCGCGGCAGGAGCCACCGTGCCTCGGGGTGCTGCTGCTTCAAGGTCAGGAGGACCGTGCGCATCGGTTCGACCAGCGGGATATCCCGATCTTCTTGGTCTTTCGGTGACCACCCCTTCTTGACCCGAATATGGAGGACGTTCTCCGCTTCATCGACATCCGAGGGCTCCAGATGGCGGGCTTCGTCAATGCGGAGGCCGCCCTGATAGACGGTTAACAGGCTCGCATAGGCATAGGGCTTCAGCAGTGCCGCGGCATCGAGAAACAGGCGGATCTCGTCTGCCGTCGGGATCGGCTTCTTCCGCTTCGGCACGGTCGGCTTCTCGATATCGGCCACGGGATTCTGTGTGGTATAGCGGTAGACTTTCCGTGCGACGCGAAAGATGGCCGACAGACAGTGCAGCTCTTTTAAGACCGTGCCCCGTTGTACTTCTCCCAGTCGGCGCTGCTTCCACGTTTCAATGGCCTCCGGTTCCAGCTGATCAAAGCGAAGGGCCCCGAAGGTCGGCAGAATCTGATTGGTCAGAATGTCCCGATGCCGGGCGCGGGTGTTGCCGGCTCGATTGGCGAGGAGGTAGTGCCAAAACTGGCCGCCCCGGTCTTGGGGATCGTGCTTGTCCGGCAGTCGGCAGAAGCTCCCGATGGTCAGCTTCTGGCCTTTGACCTGCCCCGCCGTCTTGCCCTCATATCGTTCAAGCAAGACCTGCGCAATGGCGGCGGCTGCAAGAAAGTTGGTCTTTCCGGTCGACAGATGAATGGGCTTGCCGCCTTTTCGCGGGGTGAATTTCAGGTAAATCGTCGGCCGGTTCTTCCGTCGGTACAGACAGCCTTTGTCCAATGCGAGCTCAGAAGCCATGAGGTCCTCTCAACTAGGGTGAATGGGCGATGATGCTTACCCATCACTTCTGGGTGGCCCGGCCATCCGAGGCCCACGACGCCCGCGATCAATCCACTGCAGGATCTCCGCTTTGACGAAGCGCAGCGTCCCCGCGAATTTTCGATAGGGAATCCGGTCGGTGGAGGTCAACGAGTAGATGTAACTGCGCTTGACCTTCAAGAAGGCACAGAGTTCGGTCAGCGTCATCAATTCAGGCAGCGGGGCTCCAGGCACGTGCGGTATGGTGGCCATCAAGGGACTGTTCCGTTGGAGGAGGGGAGACTCTGGACGGATCTCGTCCAGGGTGGGTGACGGCTTCCTGGTGTGGCCCATGGTCGTATCCTTCGTATCACAGGGTGGTCGATTGTCTACAGGGTTCAGCATGCAGCAGGAATCCAGGCATGAGGCATCAGGAGTGGGCCAGGATGCGCCTCGTGCTGGCAGTGACTGCCACAGAGGGTGGATGGTGCAAAATCCTATGAGGGTGAGGCGCCTCCGAGGCCCCGGTGAACGAGGAAGCGCCTACCCCCACATGGGCATCAAGCAAGATCCTGACTCTGTGTTTCTGAGGGCGGCTGGGCCACAAGGGTGTTGGCCCGAGAAAGAGGCGCACACGTGAGCGAGGACGACATGGGAACGGAGACTTGAACAGACGCAGATGGGGATTGGTTCCGCACGCACGCCGTCTAAGCAGCTGTTCACGACCGACTGCGTGCGGAGGTCCGTGTCGATCTTCTCTCCAGTGGCACCGACTGAGTCTCAGGCCAGCACTTAGAAGGATCACTTGGCTCTTGTTCGATGGCGCATTACACCCGAAGGTCGAGCGATGAGGTCTGGGACTTGCCGAGGCGTTCTCAGGTCATCTGAGTCGACGTGACGGTGTTTACCTCGCTGGCCGTCGCGACGGCGACCCTCCGTCTTGTCTAAGGCGGTCATCGTGGCAGGGTGACGTGTTCGGCTGGCACGCGGTTCATTGGGTGTCTTGTGCCTGCAACTGCTGGAGGGAGGTGCCGTCGCGACGGGATGACCGATGTTCAGATTCGAACATTGCCCTGGGTGGAGCATGTGCCCCTTCGTTTCCAGGCAAAGACGGATGGGTAGCGGCGGCGCGTTTCCCTTGCTGCGGAAAGGTCTGGACGACCACGGCTTCGCCCACATGAGACGTGCCGGCCGACGGGTGGTCTGATTTTCGAAGGAAAGCAATGAAGACGTAGGAAGGCCCACGGCCTTGTTCGTCTCACAGCCGTCTCGGTCCGTATGTCCTGGAAAGCCAGGTGCGGACACGTACTCCTTCGTGCCTATCCTCGTGAGTCATGCGTGGGAAGCCACTGGTGCGGTGAGGCAACGGCAGTTCACTCAGTACGAATGGGTGGTACCTGTGGCCGCTCCAGATCCGTCTTCTTCATGGGGCAGGTGCAAGGGGAGGCCAGAGCGCCCATAGGCAGGGGCTCCCCGGTCGGCCTCCTACTATATGGGGAAACAAAAGGCGAAGAGGGAGGCGGCACGGTGCACGACTCTCCCTCTTGGATAGGATAGGTTCCAGCCTGCTACCCACAGATTATCAGGGATGCCGAGTTTCCTCGACACGGTTGACTCCATGGGGCAGGTGCAAGGGGAGCCAGGGTGCCCATCACCACGGGAACCTCGGTTGGCCTCCTACTATATGGGGAAACAAAAGGCGAAGAGGGAGGCGGCACGGTGCGCGACTCTCCCTCTTGGACAGGATAGGTTCCAGTCTGAGCTAGGCTCGAAAAAGTGGACGCCTTCAACCTATGATCTGAGGTCTGGAGGTGTGGGATGGAACGGTTACCGCGACAGAAGTATACGAAGGAGTTCCGGGAAGAAGCCGTGCGGATGGTGCGAG
>WYAX01000020.1 GCA_011525625.1 Nitrospira defluvii | reverse complement strand
CTCATCGGCCCGGCGCCGTCAGTCGACGACAAGGCTGCTGTGGCCGAAGCCAAGGATGTGGCGATGGCACGATTCGGCAGAGAACTCGCCGACACCCTGCGGCTCTTGAGAGACAAGCAACGCCTGTCCAACTGAGCAGCGGCGCGGGCACTCAACATGGCTGTCGGGCGAGGCCGCAGCGAGTGGAGGCTGAGGCGTACTCCTGGCAGTACGGCGAGGGCTTGAACGAAGCGAGAACGAAGCCCGAAGCCATTTTCAGTGCCCGCTCACGGACTATCGAAGGTCCACAGAATTCCGAGCAACACCAGATGCTGATTCGGCGTCAGCGCAAGCACACCGGGCTGAATTTCGCCACGCCTGAAGAATCCTCCGCCGACCCCGGTCGATTCGTCCCATCGATGTTCAAGCCGCAACGTCGTGTTCGTCCACTTATAGGGAATTCGATATTCAATCGTTGAGGTCACGGCCTTGACGAATTGTTCCGAACCGGTCCAACGGCCGTTCCGGTCCCAATAGAACTCCGGTCTCACCGCCAGAGCCCAAGGTCCGGTCACATGCCATCGCGCGACCACATTGCCTCCCATCACAAACGCCCTGGGATGTCCCGGACGATCGGCGATGTTTTCGGTCCCGATATCATAGGAAGCCGCGAATGTCAGGTTGTCCCCTTTCCATTCGACGATATGATTCGCGTAGAAGCGCCAGAATTGCAGGGCCGTGTTGGTCTGATCCGGCCCTCCGTAGACCGTCTGAGTCAGGGTGAGTTGCGGAGTCGCCTTGTAGGCCCACTGCCCCCCATAACTCGGTTGGTCGTTCGGATGCGACAGGTGATAGTACCCGTTCACGATAAACCCCGCGACCGTCAGCTTGTCGGTGACCGGATATTTCGCATTGACGCCGAACATCATGTAGGGCGTGTTGTCGGCAATCCATGACCGAGTGTAGTTCACATTGTCCTTGGCATAGAGCGATTCGTAGCCGATGAGGCTATTAAACAGCCCGGCGGTGATCGTGAGGCCGTTGCCTACTGGAGCCAGATAGGACACATTCGCGCGATGGATGTGCCGAAGCGTATCCGCTCCGCTTACCTCAGGCTCCCCCTGTAACAACGCGAATCGCTCGGAGTCGTACCCGCCTTGCACCCCGAGTTCCATCCCCCACCGCGATGACTCACTCGCGTCTTTGCGAACATAGGCCAGGGCCATATTCGGCGCGAACTCGTTGTGCCGCACCGCAGTCCCACGACTCCGCCAGAGATGGTTCTCGGGAAAATTGACATTGAGCACGTAGCCGACATCGAGGTAGGCGCCGTACTGCCACAGCGAGGCCTCCCCACCGGCAACAGAAGACACACCGGCCGCAAGACCGCTATCGGCACAAGTAGCCGAGGCAAGGGACATCCACAGGAAGGTTGCCCAACCGAGCCATCTCCGGCACCGGTGCGGGACAGTCCGGAGTGTCACGCCGGTAGCGGCGCTCGAATGGCGAACTCGCGTCATCCCACACTCATACGCCGGCACGCCTCACACCTTGGCGGTACGCGCACTCACGTCATCGAGAATCAGGAGAGATGTAAACGAATCGCGGAGAGAAAGAAACCGGAACAGTTGATCGAGAACATTTCGAGCGGATTATTCATCCGTTTCAGTGTGCGCGCCCCGGAGCCTGTCCAACACCGCGAGAATCTCCGCCGGCCGCGGAGGACAACCGGGGATACGGACATCGACCGGAATGTGGCGTTCAACCGGACCCGTCACCGCATAACTGCCCTTAAACACCCCGCAGTTGATCGCGCAATCCCCCAGCGCGATGACGAGCCTGGGATCGGGCGTCTGCTTATAGACATCCTTCAATGCGCGCTCCATGTTGACGGTCACCGGCCCGGTCACGACCAGGGCGTCAGTGTGTCGCGGCGACGCCGCAATGTGCACGCCAAAGCGCTCCACGTCGTAGACGGGATTGGCCAGCGCATTCATTTCCATCTCGCAAGCGTTGCACGACCCGGTGTCCACTTCACGGATCGTCAAGGATCGCCTGAACGGCTTCGCCTTTTCGATCGCCTCCCGGCTCACCGGCTCAGTCGGGGACTTCGCGGCAGGGTACTGCCCTGTCACGACACCGGTCGCGAGACTCTTCTTCATGATCCGAAACATGGCGCCTCCTTAGCCGTCAGCAGTCAGCGATCAGGTCGCCGCTCGGAACCGGCTGCTCAGCGCGGTTTGCTGAAGGCTGGTTTCTCACAAATCATTGCCTGCATAGGACAAATTGAAGCTCTTATTGATCAACGGAAAATCCGGCACGATATTTCCCAGTGCCGCCCATTGAATCGCCGGCCAATGCACGAACGACGGGTCCCGGACTTTGCACCGGTGAATCCGCCCCTCTGCTCCCGCCATGACGACGTAGATAATTTCTCCGCGCCAGCCTTCGACCGCCGATATCGCCCACTGGCCGGGCGTCGGAACCTCAACCGACTGCGTAATCAGCAGCCCCATCGGCAATTGGCGGTGAAGCGCACGGATCAGACGGATCGAGTCATGCACCTCATCCAACCGCACCCGCATGCGGGCACGCACATCTCCGTACCGATACACTGCCATCTTCGGCGGGCACTCGTGATACGCGGCAAACGGCCGATCTCGACGAAGATCCCTGTCGATACCGGACGCGCGGCCCACGACCCCCATGACCGCATGGTCCCATGCGATATGTTCAGACAGCACTCCGGTGTTTTCCAGTCGTTCGGTCAGCGAGGCATTCGCAAAGAGAATTTTTTCAATTCCGGCAAACTCCCGCTCAATGGCCTGCAACTCCGCATCGACTTGTGACAATTGCACGCCGGAGAGGTCCATCGACACTCCGCCGACCGTATTCACCCCCCGCAGAAACCGTGACCCGGTCAGGCGATCGTTCAACTGCATGAGCTGCTCCTTCAGACGGCCGCAATGGGCATGCGCCACGACATAGGCGGTATCGTTACAGATGGCGCCGACATCGCCGATGTGGTTATGCAACCGCTCCAGTTCCAGAAAGAGACTGCGCAGATACCGGGCTCGCGGCGGCACCGTCACGCCCAGCAGCGTCTCCACCGCCTGGCAATAGGCCAGGCCATGGCCGACCGAGGTATCGCCGGACACCCGCTCCGCGAGCGGTACGGCCTCCGTCAGGCGCTGCTGCTCGAATAGCTTTTCCACCCCACGATGCTTCCAGAAATGACGCACTTCGAGCTGCAGGATCGGTTCGCCGGCCACCGAAAACCGGAAATGGCCGGGTTCGATGATTCCGGCATGGATCGGGCCCACAGGGATTTCGAAGACCCCGTCGCCATGAATTTTCCTGAAGGCATACTCCCCCTGCACGCGCCCCAGCACCTGATCCCAGTCGAACTCTTTCTTCAGCGGATGCGATCCCTTCGGCCAATGTTCGTGACGAACCAACCTCCGCATGTCCGGATGGCCCACAGGAATCAGCCCGAAGAGATCACGAATCTCCCGTTCGTACCACTTTGCCGCATGCACCACCGGTGTAATCGACGCAAACTCGCGCTCGCCTCCTGTGAGATCAACCGACAGGAGCAACCAGTCTTTACGATCCGCCAGCGTGAACAGATAGCAGAGTTCATAGCGGGCCTCGCGAGGGCGGTGATCGACAGCCCAGAGCAGCGAGAGCGAGCCGCGCACGTGTGGATCCGTATGGATATAGCGGGCGACCGCCGGCACGTCCTGCTTCAGCAGGCGCAGCATCGGCACACCGTGAACGGAACCGATGTCCGTGATGGCCAGGGCAAATGCCCCTCGAATCCGCTCGACCGCTGCCGATCCGTCGTTCATCTGCTTACCTCTGGACAATCACCGTGACAGCCCGGGCCAGCAACGTCCGTAACGGCTCGGGGAGTGCGACCCCCAACCCGATCAACGCCGCCATCATGACCAGCAGAGGCACGTGTCCCACCGTCCAGGACTCGCCTCGAGCGACGCCCTCTCGTGGAGCGCCCCATACCATGGAGCCGATTTTCGCCATCATGCCTCCGAACAAGACGACTCCGAACAGCAAGAACAGGGCGACGAGTCCGACACTGCGCACCTCGTCCGAAACGGTCACGGCCACAAACCGGCCCACATGCACCGTATCGGAGGCGAAGGTCTGGGCAGACAGGGCCGAGACCACCAGCAACTCGCTCACGAACGGCGAAAAGGGAGGCAGCCCGACCAGCGCGAACGCCGCCACCAGCGTCGCCACCGCGGTGACCGGTTGAGACGTGGCCAGACCCCGCACGCCGTCGATCTCCAATGTGTCGAATCGCCGATGGATATTGCCCGCGACAAAAAACGCCAGCGCTTTGGCCAACGCATGATTGAGTAAATGGAAGAGTCCGCCGAACGTCCCGACCAGGCCGCCCACTCCGAAGCCGATCATGGCCAGCCCCATATGCTCGATGCTCGAATAGGCAAAGAGCCGCTTATAATTGTGCTGGAGCAGGATAAACAGCGAGGCCACCACAAACGACACAAACCCGAAGACCAGCAACAGATTTCCGGTGAACTCGGACGGGAGCGCCTGATCGACGATGGCCTTGCTGCGCAACAGCGTATACACCGCCACCGTCTCCAAGACCCCGGCCAGCATCGCCGCAATCGGCGCCGGCGCTTCCGTGTAGGCATCCGGCAACCAGGTATGCATCGGCACCAAGCCGACCTTGGTGCCGTACCCGACGAGAATAAACAGAAACGCCAGCTTCAGGACGTTCGGGTCTAATCGATCGGCGACTCCGATCAACTCCGTGACATTCAACGCCGAACTCGCATCGCCGAGCACGCGCACCGACGAGTAATACGTCAGCACGACGCCAAACAGGGCCAGGGCGATACCCACCGAGCAGAGGATCAGATATTTCCAGCCCGCCTCCAGCGACTCCCGCCTCCGGAAGAACGCGATCAGGAAGGTGGTCGCCAGCGTGGTGCCCTCCACCGCCACCCATTGCACGCCGAGGCTGTTGGCCATCGTCGCGGCCACCATCGCGAACAAAAACATGTGAAACAAAAAGAAGAAGACACCCAGATGCTTCGGCGCAATCACGCCACGCGCCACCTGTTCGTCCATATACGACCACATATACAACGAGCAGGACAGTCCGATGGCGGTGATGATGATCAGAATAAAATCCGACAGCGCATCCACATAGACGAGCGTGCCCAACGTCGTGACCGATCCCTCCACCAACACCTGTCTGGTCAAGACGGTCTCGGCGACGCCCAATGCCAGCATCGTTGCAAAATTCACGGTGTGCAACACCCGGGCACGGCGGATCACCAGGCTCAACAACCCGGCGAGGACCGGCCCCGCCAGCAAGACGATCACCGGCCACATGTGGCACCCGCTTCCCAGACGTCTCCCATCACTCCGCTCATTCCTTCAATGCCGTCAGCTCACTGGTGTCCACACTGTCGAAGGCATCCTGCAGTCGATGGGTGTAAATCCCCGCGATCAGGCCTGCGACGAGTACATCAAAAAACACTCCCAATTCGACAATCAACGGCATGCCGTAGGCCGCTGCCGTGGCGCCCAGAAACACGCCGTTCTCCATCACCAGGAATCCGACCATTTGCGTAACCGCCTTTTTACGGGCGATCATCGTAAAGAACCCGATCAGAATGATGGCCAGGGCAATCGCCAACGAATCCCGCGTCAGGAGATACCCCAGCGGAATGATGGGCTGCGTGATGAAAAACGCCACCACCACCAGTCCGCCACAGATCAAGAGCCCGGCCGGAATGTTGATGTTCATGACCAATTCGCGCGACACATTCAGACGCTCGATGACCTTCCGGAGAATCCGTGGCAACACGATCACTTTGATGACCACAGTCAGCGCCGCGGCGAGATAGATGTGCCGATGTCCGGTCAGGAACGCGACCAACGCCGCCGTGGTCGCCAAAAAGAACGACTGGAGCGCGAACAGATCCACGCAGGCCGAGAGCCGTCGCTGCGCGACGATGGCGAAACAACTCAACAGCAACAGCACAGAGCAGAGGTTGACCAACTGCGATCCGAGATGCGTGAATTCCGACACCGCCTTACCCTCTTAACGTATAGAAAAACACCAACGCCAGCAGGGCCAGAATGAAGGCCGCGCCCAGCAACTCCGGCACGCGAAACAGCCGCAACTTGGCGAACATCGACTCAATCACCCCGATGACGACCGCCAGCCCGGCCACTTTCAGCACATACACCGCGGTGCCCGTCGCCAGGGCCGCCGGGGCCAGGCTCGTCGCGATGCCCCAAGGGGCGAAGACATTGACGATAAGCGTCAACAATACCAACAGCTTGATTCCCGCCGCCCATTCCATCAGCGCCAGGTACCGGCCGGAGTATTCCAGCAACATCGCCTCATGAATCATCGTCAGTTCGAGATGGGTCGCGGGATTGTCTACCGGCACACGGCCTGTCTCCGCCAAGGTCACGATAAACATGGCCGCCAGCGCCATGAGGTGTGCGGGA
Source organism: Nitrospira defluvii (assembly GCA_011525625.1). Lineage (GTDB taxonomy): Bacteria > Nitrospirota > Nitrospiria > Nitrospirales > Nitrospiraceae > Nitrospira_A. The sequence goes on along the minus strand of WYAX01000020.1, from coordinate 299,849 downwards.
GGAGCCAACACCACGCCCTCAAGCAACGCCGACTGGTGGACGATCGTGCTCAAATTCGTGGACCCTGCCGTCAGCGCAATGGCCAAAATGGACAGCATCATCGCCGGTTCAGCCAGGGTCGCGACGATCGCCTCCCGGCTGCTGCCCATACCGCCGAACGCCGACCCGGCATCCAGCCCGGCCAGAATCAGGAAAAAGGTCCCCAGGGCCAGGAGATAGACCAGCGCAATAATGTTGCCGGCGAAATTGAGCGGCGTGTGCGAGAGGAACACGGGCATCAACAGGCCGGCCGCCACGGTCGACGCGAACACGATGTACGGCGCAGCCGTAAAAATCCAGGATGTGGTCGAGGAGCGCACCGGCTGTTTGCGGAACAGTTTCGCCAGGTCGGCATAGGGCTGGAAGAGGCCGGCGCCGCGGCGGCATTGCAGCCTGGCTTTGACCTTCCGAATCACCCCGACGATGAACGGAGCGAGGGCGAGCAGCATGATCACCTGCACGACGATCAGCACCACTTGCACCATCACATGCATCCTGCGTCTCACCCCCCTGCCGGCATGCCGGCATCGTGCCATCGACCCATCCGGCGTGAATTACCCCGCCCAGAGCAACAACAAGACAAGCGTCACAAAAATATAGGTCAGATACAGATGCAGGCTCCCGACCTGAATGACGCGTAGGCGCTCCGCCAGGGCCAGCAGCTTCTTGACGACCGGCCGGTAGAGATACGTCTCGAAGAGCGGTTCCGTGTGAAATTCCACTCGCTGATGCCGGAGGAAGTACTTCGACTGCTCCAGAAATTCCCGCTCCAGTTTCACCGTCGGCTGATAGACCGTCTCAAACACCTGCTTGATCGGTTGCACGAAGCCGGTGGCGGTATATTCCATGCGCGGCGTGAGCGGGAGCCCGCAGCCCCACGTTCTGGTATAACGCGCCCGTACCCCTTTCCCGAGCCAGCGGGCGATCAGTAGCCCCAGCAGACCGGCACCGACCAGGAGCGCCGCCAGCACCGGCGTCGAGATACTCGAGAATTCCACCGTTACCGGAGCCACGACCCAGCCGTCGAGCGCCAACACCTTTTCGCTGATCGCCACCCCCGTCAACGGACCAGTGACCCGATCCAACAAGGGCACGACCAGCATGGGCGCGAGTCCGAGTACCACACAACTCCCCGCGAGGATCCCCATTCCGACTCGCATCGACGTCGGCACTTCCACCGCCTGCCTGGCATGGGCGCTCCGCGGCTGTGCCAGAAACGACATTCCGAAGGCTTTCGCGAAACAGGCCAGCGCCAGCGCGCCGGTCAACGCCAGGATCGCGGCGGCAATCGGCAACATCAGCTTGAGAAACAAGGTCGGCAGTTGCACGCTCAGGAAGAGACTCTGAAAGACCAGCCACTCGCTGACAAAGCCGTTGGTGGGAGGAAGCGCCGCGATCGACACGGCCCCGATCAGAAAGAACAACCCGGTCCATGGCATGCGGCGCAGCAAGCCCCCGTACTCCTCGATATCCCTCGTGTGTGTGGCGAACTGCACGGCGCCGGCACCGAGGAACAGCAGGGCTTTGAACGTCGCGTGGTTGATCGTATGGTACAGACCGGCAAGGAGGCCGAGCGCAGCCAGTTCATGCAGCCCATAGGTGTGAAAGATCATGCCCGCGCCGATGCCCAGAAGAATAATTCCGATGTTCTCCACACTGTGAAAAGCCAGGAGACTCTTTAAGTCATGCTCCATCAGCGCGTACATGACGCCGAGGAGGGCGGATACCGCGCCGACGCTCAACACCGTAAAACCCCACCACCAAGGGAACACCCCTTCCAGAAAATCGAAGTACACCCGGATCAAGGCATAGACGGCGGTCTTGATCATGACGCCGGACATCAGGGCTGAGATGTGGGACGGCGCCGCGGGGTGGGCGTAGGGCAGCCACACATGCAAGGGAACGATCCCGGCCTTAGCCCCGAATCCGATGAGGGCCGTGAAAAAGGCGATCGACCGTAATCCTTCCGGTAATCGTTGGTCGGGGTGACGAAAGTCTTCGAAGGAAAAGGACCCGGCCTCTTGCGAGAAGATCACAAACGTCAGAATGATGAAGGCGGTGCCGACGTGCGTCATGATCAGATAGAACAACCCCGCCTCACGGACGCCGGGCCGCTCATGGTCCGTCACCACCAGCACGTAGGAAAGCAGCGACATCACTTCCCAGAGGATCAGAAAGAAGAACCCGTTGTCGGCCAAGACCACCAAGGTCATGGAGAGCAAAAACCCGTTCAGGAGGGCACCGAGCAGACCGGCCGAGACACGGCCGGCATATTCACCGACATAGCCCTGTGCATAAATCGAGGCGGCCAGCCCGACCAGTGATATGGTCAGCACGAAGAATCCGGCCAGTGGATCGAGACGCAAGGCAACGGTCAAAAGAGGAATGTTGGAGGGAACGGAGAGTGTCAGCGGTTGAGCGGCAAAGAGCCCGACGAACCCCAGGACGATTCCAGCAAGGCCGGCGACTGCGGCAGCACCATGGGTCAGAATATTTTGAAGATGCGGGCGAGAGGTACAGAGGGGGAGCAGCCCCCCGAGGAGGTAACAAGCGAGAAGGACGGTCAGGAGGGTGGGCATTACGACACGACCCTCACCACACGCAGCATCGCGATGCTCACCGAATCATCAAGAGACACGTCAGCTCTTGCAGTTGTCAAAGTACAGGTGGAACGAACGTTATCACTTCTTCATGTATCACCTTCTGCGTCGCGGTGCAATGCACCCGCCTCGACGCAACCTCGCAGCCCGACTCACGCGAGCATGAATTGTAGGACAATGTGCCGAGTCGCCGGAGAAGAGGAGAGCCTGCCCGTAAGGAAGATGCGGCGCTATCTACCGGTCTCGCCCAGCACGCACCACAAGCGCCTGGTGCCGGACTTCTGGTCGGTCACCGCTTGGCCTGAAAAAAAACTCTGTTGCCAGGCGACAATCTCGTCTTTGGGATGGGCGGTGGCGGTCCAGTAGATGCCGGACTTGATATTCCGAAAAGGATGACCGGCCGGTAGGGAGGGATCCTGCTGATCGGGATCGACCAATGTCTTGATTTCGTCGATGGTCGGTGCCCGCCAGCCCTGCCGGCCTCCGACGGTTTTCGTCGCGCATCGCGCAACGGAGCGGTCCCACACATCGAAGACGTAATCCGGCTCGCGCTCCCAGACCAAGCCGGTCTTCTGGTCTTGCACCGCTTCCCCCTCGAACTGCAGCACAAACCGAGACGCTCCCTCGTCGGCCGGCGCGGCACCGGGCGCATAGGCGACCAACAGCAGGATCGACACCAGCATCATGTGGCGAGAGACAGGCATGACGACGCCAGTGTGCCCGATGTCCGGGACCTTTGCAACGGGCTCGGAAGCGGCCGGGAGAGGAAACGGGACTTGGCTACCAATCGAGCCGCCGATACTGACGACCGAGAAGCCACGCCCCCCAGAGCCACGACACCAGCATCAGCACGGTCCCGATGCCGTACGAGACATGCGCCAGGCGATGATCATACTCCAGCCAGCCCACCATGGTCAGGAGGTTGTTCCAGTCATGGGCATCGACTTCCTTCCCGGTAAATCCACCCAGCAAAATCAGATCCATCGCACGGGCGTCGTTGATATAGGGCGCCACATCCATAAAGTTTTCCGCCGTCCACCAGAGCGCCACCGATCCGCCGAAGGGATCGCGCGTCTTGATCAGGAAGGTGCCCAGACAGATCAGCGGCATGAGAATCTGGCCAAGACTGCCGCCGAGGATGGTCATAAATCGCCCCAAGGGCATGAAGATCAGATGCCCGGCTTCATGAAACGGGAGATTGATCAGGTGGAGAAAGGATTCCCCCGTGTAATTAGTTTCGAGCGGCGTGGTGATCAACCGCCAACCCCACCAGGTCAGCAAGAGGAACACCAGTACACGCCCGGCAAAGTACAAGGGATTGACCGACTCCTCGGTGACGAGCAACCACTCCTCGAGCAACCCTGCTCCGGTCGATTGGTGACTCGGCGGGGGCGACACTGCAGCCGGACGTGGGGAACGATGCATCTTGGCGAAGATGATGCCGCAGCGGGCGCAGTCCACCCGCCCCTCGTCCTGTTCCCATCCGCATTTTGCGCAATGCATGGGTTAGCGGAGAATAAACGGCTCCCAGGAGAACGTCAGCACAAAGATGAGCAGGGCGATCCAGCCGATGAACAGGCGAAGGCCGCCGAGTTCACGCCCCGGATTCCGCACTGGGGGATGTGCCAGCCCCATCAGACCGGCGAGCCCGACCCACAAGAACCACCCTTTCCACCCCAGCCAGCCGAACAGCATCAGAATCGGAATCAGGGCGACCGCCACGCTGCGTTGACGTTCCCCCAGCAGCGCGTACGCCACATGTCCGCCGTCCAGCTGGCCGATCGGCAGCAGGTTGAGCGAGGTAATGAAGAGGCCGAACCAGGCGGCAAAGCCGACCGGATGCAGGATCACGTCGGCAGTGGGGGACAACGGCCCGATCACGACCCAGGAGGCGAATTGGAGCAGCAGCGGTTCCCCGAGGTGCATGCCGTAGCTGGTTTGAATCGGCACGACCGTCGAGAGCCTGAGCCCGATCACCAACGCGATCACCGCGACCACGAATCCGGCAATCGGGCCGGCGACCCCGATATCGAACAGCGCCCGGCGATCCGTGAGCGGAGCGCGCATGCGGATGATCGCTCCGAATGTCCCCACGAAATGCGGCAACCCCGGCACGAACAGGGGCAAGGAGGTCGGCACGCCGTGCAACCGCGACAAGACATAGTGACCCAATTCATGCGTGACGAGGATTCCGAGCAGCGTCGCGGCGAAGGGGATCCCGCTCCACAAGGAGCGTGGCTCATCCATGAGAAAATCCCAGGGACCGACTAAGGGATTCGTGTTGGTCTGATACGCGCCGGCCCAGAGGACGGTAAACACGGTGAGTGCAAAAAGTACCACGGGGAGCACGAAGGCAGAGGAGGCCGGGCGCTCGTCTTCCTCCCACTCGTCGTCCTCGGCGTCCTCCAAGGAAGAGGACATCAGTTCACCCGAAGACGGGTTCTGATCCGACTCGTCTCGGTTCATCACAGGCCTCTGACGTCACGTCGCGAACGGATTATGAAGACGCTCTTCGCGTACCGTCGTGGCCGGTCCGTGCCCGGGAAACAGCCGCGTATCCGGCGAAAGGGCCAGAACGCGCTGGCGGACGGACGCAAGATGCGTCTGATACAGTCCGGCTGGATTCGAACGGCCAATCGACCCGGCAAACAACGTATCACCCACAAAACAGATGGGTTCTCCTGCCTCTTCCAGGCGATAACACACTCCACCGGGAGTATGGCCCGGCGTCGGCATGAATCGCAGCCTCAGTCCGCCGACCTGCAGCGTGCCATCTTCTTTCGGCACATGCAGCACGTCCTGCGAAGGACGCCAGCTCAGGAGCTCGAGATCGTCGGATCCGAGATAGACCGGCACAGGATGAGTCTGCAGAATCGCCTCGATCCCTTCGGCATGGTCGGAATGCCCATGAGTCAGGCAAATCGCCCGTAGGCGCAGGTTTCGCGCAGCCACCCTCTCCAACATGGCACCGGCGTTATACGCGGTATCCACGATCACCGCTTCACCACGATCATGGACGATGTACCCCTTGACCTCGTAGCCGCCGATGGAGCCCAAGACCGTCTCGATATGCGGGAGCGTCGAGGGCAAAGCCTGAGGCGTCCAGCCCTCGGCCACCTGCACCAGCGGATCGGCCCTCAAGCCGAGCGCACGCGCCACCGCCTGCACCTGCGCACGACTCTGCGAAGCCTGGCCACGTTCCAATCCGGCTAGATCCGCTTCCGGAATTCCGGCCGCGTGGGCCACATCTGCGACCGACCGCTGCTGCCCGACCCGGGCCTTTTTGATGATATCGCTCAGTTCGTCTTCAAGAGGCATAGTGAGTTCTATCCAGCTTCATGTCGATTGGGTGTATGACCTCGTGGACCGTCACTGCAGGAATCGGATCATTCTCTTTTGTCACATCAACGCTCCTGGCACACGGCGGGTCGGGGCAGCTCTCACTGCGCGCGTCCAACGAGGGCCTTCTGAGGCCGCGCGTTGCGCGAGCAAAGAGCCACTCGATCTGCCGCCCTCCCCTTCAGCTTTCTGGCGCCAGCGTAATCTCTTTCACGTCACCGAAACTCGCCAGCACCTTCGACAGGGCCTCGCCGGAGCCGACCGCGAGAATCCGCAACCGTTCCGGATTAAAATGGGCCTTCGCCGCCCGCTGAATATCCTCTTTCGTCAGCTTCACCACCTTGTCTCGAATCTGCTGGAGCCAGTCTTTCGGCAACCCGTCGTATTCCAGATCCATCAACCGCCCCACGATGCTGGAGGCACTGGTGAATGAGAACACGAACGAGTTGACGTACGCCTCCTTGGCCTCTTCTAACTCGCTGTCCGTCACCGGCTCATTCCGCATGCGCTCCATATTCGCCACGAAACGATTAACCACTTCCTGTGTGGAGGCCAGTTTGGTCTCCGCGCGCATCAACCACACGCCTTCATCGTAGACGCTGGCGCGCAGACCGCTGCCCACCGAGTAAGCCAGTCCGCGCTTGGTGCGCACATCGTTGAACAGCCGGCTGCGGAACGAACTGCCGCCCAGAATATCGTTGGCGATGGCCACCGCCACGTAATCCGGGTCGGTTTCCTTCACGGTGAGGTGCCCCACGCGCAAGTGGGTTTGCGACGTATCCTTACTGATGAACCGCACGGCCCCGGTCTTGAGCTCCGACTCAGCCACAGGAGGGATCTTCACCTCTGGGACTGCCCCTTTCGCCCAGTCACCAAACGCCTCGCGCAGCAACGCCAGCATCTCGCCCTTCTCGAAGTCGCCGGTCACGCCCAACATGATGCCGTTGGGATGGACCGTCTGCCGGTGAAAGGCGAGAAGATCTTCGCGGGTCAGGGATTCGATCGACCGTACGGAGGTCTCACGCGCGCTCGGATGGGTCGCACCGTAGAGCAGCTTGGCAAACTCTCGCCCGACGATGGAGCCCGGACTGTCCTGCCGACGGCGGATCCCCTCCAGCGCCTGTAATTTCGCCAACTCTACTCGGCCCTGCTCAAACGCCGGCCGCCGCAACAGATCGGCAAAAATGTGCAGACCGCGTTTCAGATCTTTCTTCAACACGTCAAGCGAGGCAGAGCCGGACTCCTTGCCGAATCCGATGGAGATGGTCGCCGCCAACTGTTCCAGCTCTTCATCGACCTCGTCCGGTGACATCCCCGCCGATCCGCCGGTGCGCATCACGGCGCCGGTCATGCCTGCGAGACCGACTTTGTCCGCCGGGTCCAGCCAGCTACCCGTCTTGAGCGTGGCATTGATGGTGACCAACGGCAACTCGTGGTCTTCAAGGAGATAGACGACCATGCCGTTGTCGAGCACCAGGCGTTCCGCATCGGGCGGATTGAACACCACCGTCGGAAATCGCATGGTGCGTGGATTCTCCGCGGCAAGGTCCGCCGCCAATCCGACCGTAGCCTGCAAGACGATCACTACCATCACCGCCAGCATCGACGTCCATCCTCTCATTCCACATCCTCCGAAACGTTCACCTGTCACGAGATACGCTGCACGAATGACGCGCCTCATCGGGACACCTCACCCGCGGCCGCCATCTTCTTGTCCGGCGTCTTTTTCACCAACACGCCCACTGTGCGGTTGGATTTCGTCAGGTACTGTGACGCCACGCGCTGCACATCGGCGGGAGTGACTGCCGCAATGCGGTCGCGCGCGCTCAGCACATATCGCCACGTGCCGGCCACCGTGTGATAAAACGCCAACTGCGACGCGAGCCCACTATTCGAACGCAATGACCGCACCAGGTCCGCATCAAGTCCGTTGAGCACGCGCTCGAACTCCTTGGTCGAAATCGGCTCGGTTTTCAGTCGATCGAGCTCGTCATAGATGGCCGCTTCCACTTCCGCAGTCGTATGAGGCGCCAACGGAGTCGCGGCGATCACAAACAAATTGGGCGCGCGAACACCGGGATAGTTGGTATCCGACAACACGGAGGCCGCCAGCCGCTTGTTCCGCACCAGCGTCCCGTACAATCGCGAGGTCACGCCTTCCGTCAGCACCTCATCGATCACGTCGAACACGAAATCGTCCGGATGCCCGATGGTCGGCTTGTGGTAGCCGATGGCCAGCGCCGGCTCGGCGTCGAACTCGATTTCGACCCGCCGCTCTCCGCGTTGCGGGGGCTCTTCCGTCACGAGCCCCGGAATGGGCGGCGCGGCCGGAATCTTGCCGAACGTCTGTTCGATCAAGGCCATGACGTCCTTCGGGTTGATATCGCCGACGATAGCGACCGTCGCGTTGTTCGGCCCGTAGTAGGTCTTGAAGAACGCCTCCGTCGCGGCAGGCGAGAGCGCCATGATGTCCGAGCCCCAACCGATCGTCGGCACGCCGTACTGATGGGCCTGGAATGCGGTGGAGGTGAACGTTTCGTACAACAGCCCGTTAGGACTGTCGTCCGTCCGCAGGCGGCGCTCCTCCATGACCACCCCCCGCTCCTTGTAGAACTCGCGCAGCACAGGGTGCGCCATGCGGTCGGATTCCAGCGCGGCCCAAAGCGGCAGCCGATTCGCAGGCAGGCTGATGACATACCGTGTGATATCTTTGCCGGTCGAGGCATTCAGCCCGACTCCGCCGTGGCGTTGATACAACAGAGCCATTTCGTTGCCCACCACAAACTCGCCGGCCTTCTCCTGCAATTCGTTGAACCGCCGCTGCAGCTGCTGCACCTCTTGCGAGGGGACGTATGATTTCCCTCCCATCTCCGCCTTGGTCGATTCCGCGCGCTCCCGCCGGTCCAACTCGTTGCCGACCACGGTCAGATCGTCGAGCACTGCTTGCTCCCGCTCATAATCCCTGGTGCCGACCGTCCGCGTACCTTTAAAGGCCATGTGTTCGTAGAGATGGGCGAGTCCGGTCAGGCCGACTTGCTCGTTCACGCCGCCGACTCCGAACGTCATGTTGATACTGACGATCGGGGCTTGATGCCGTTCGACCATGAGCACGGTCATCCCGTTGGCGAGCTTGCGCTCGATCACCCGGTCGGCCAGACTCGGAGACTCAGCGTACCCGGGCGCAACCGTCGCGAACATGCCGGTCAGGATCAGAACCCCCATCATGCGTGCGCGTTCGATGCTGATCATATGAAGAGCTCCATCAATTCTTCCGGTCGTTCAATAAACCAATCGGGCTGGCAGGCCGCCATCTTTTGCCGATTGCCCATGCCGTACCCCACCGCACAGACCCGAATCCCCGCATTGTGTCCGCCGTTGATATCGTTCGTGCTGTCGCCGATGAGGACCGTGCGATCCTTCTCGACTCCAAGTTGTTCCATCACATGCACCAGCATGCCTGGCTCAGGCTTCAGGCCGAACCCGTTGTCGCCCCCGACCACATAAGCAAAATGTGCCGGCCCAAGTCCGTTCAGAATGACATTGGTATATTCGATCGACTTATTCGTCGCCACGGCCTTAGGCTTGGCAGAGAAATGCGTCAGAACCTTGTCGATGCCGGGATAAAACACCGTGCGATCGAGACAATGATCCAGATAGTGTCCGCGAAAGATCCGGAGCGCCTCGTCGTACAAGTCCGTCTTCCCCTCGCCCACCGCCAGGCGCAAGAGCTTCTTCACACCATCGCCGACGAATCCGAAAATTTCTTCCTGCGAGCGCTCGGGCACGCCCAAATCGCGCAGCGTCAAGTTGACGCTGTCGGCAATATCCCATTTCGACTCGATGAGGGTCCCGTCGAGATCGAAGATGAGCAAATCGACTTCAGCCTTCTTCGTCATTCTTTCGCCTTTCGTAACTCTCCCTGCAAGGCAGCCAGAGACGCCTGCCGCGTTCCGTCCTTCTCCTCCAGCATGGCCTGCCGCACAAAGTTCAGCATCCGCTTCTGCCCGACGTGCGGCGGCAGGATGGGTTCCACGATTCTCCATCGTCCGTTCTTAACCTTCAACCGAACACGGGCCTGCTCGGCGCCGGGCTCCGGTACGAATCCGGCCGTATCCAAATACATGACGCCCAACACGTGAAACTCCACCGGCACGATCACTTCCAACCGATTCACGATCTCCCACTGCCGAAAATCGTCCGGCACCGTGAAGCCATGAATCACGATGACCTTGCCCCAGGCCGGCTCTTCTTTCCAATCCACATACCCGGCCACCGACTCGAACGAGGCGGCATCGAGCCGCACGCCTTTATTATCAAGTGTGAAGTATTTTTCGACGACCTTCGCCGGCGAATGCGTCACCGAGCTGGTTTGCGCGAGACCGGGCAGGGCCCACGCCGTCAGCCAGACCAGCCCCATCATCAAGCCAACGATCCGCCGCGTGTGCATCATGCCCTAGCCTACCTCATGCAGCTTCATGAGATTCGTCCCCCCAGGCTGCCCGATTCTGGTCCCTGACAAAATGACAATGCGCTGCCCAGGCGACACGAGACCTTCCGCCTTCAACCGACGCTCTGCTTCGTTGACCCGCTCGTCGGTGGTCGGAATCTGCACCATCGTATGTGGGAGCACTCCCCAGTATAAGGCCATTTGCCGGCGAATCGGCGCAAAGGGGGTAAAACCAATGATCGGGGCAGCCGGACGTTGTTTCGACACCAGCCGGGCCGTCATGCCACGTTCGCTGAATGCGACGATCGCACTCGCGCCGGTCGCAGCGGCAGCCGATGAGGCAGACAGGCAGATAGCCTCTTCGAAACTCAGCTGTCTCTCGTCCTTCGCGGCCCTTCTGACGAATGCCGGCCCCGTTTCGACCTCCGCCGCCCGGACGATCCGGTCCATCACCTGCACCACCTCAACCGGATACTGTCCGACGGCCGTTTCCGCCGACAGCATCACGGCATCGGTCCCGTCGAACACGGCATTGGCGACGTCCGACGCCTCCGCCCTCGTCGGCCGCGTATGTTGCGTCATCGATTCCAGCATTTGCGTCGCGGTGATGACCAGTCGCCGATGACGATTGGCCGTCGCGATGATACGCTTCTGTAAGACCGGCACCGCCTCAGGCCCCAGTTCGACGCCGAGATCGCCGCGCGCGACCATCACTCCGTCGGCATGCGCGAGAATCGCCTCCAAATCCGTCACGGCTTCCTGTCGTTCGATTTTCGCGATGACCGGCACATCGCCACCACACTCGGCGATCAACCGCTTCGCGGCAATCACATCTTCCGCCCCGCGCACGAACGAGAGCGCAATATAGTCCACACCCTGCGCCACACCGAATCGCAAATCGTCCCGGTCTTTGTCCGTCAATGTCGGGGCGCTGACCACGGTGCCCGGTAAATTCATGCCCTTGTGGGACGTCACTCGGCCACCCACCGTCACCGTACATTCCACCATGCCATCGACGACGCGGTCGGCCGTCAATTCCACCAGCCCGTCATCGATGAGTATTTTGGCCCCGGGCCGAATGTCCCGGGTCAGCGCCTGATAGGTGACGGGAATTTCTTGCATGGCTCCAGTGGCGAGCACGGCCCGGGCGCCGATCTGCCCGCCGGATCGCAAGGTCATCGTTCGCAACCGGACGCGGCCACCGGCGACCAACACCAAGGCACCGTCGATCTCGCCGACGCGAATACGCGGGCCCTGCAGATCTTGGATGATGGCCACGGCGACGCCCTGACGGTCGGCCGACTCGCGAATGACTTTGATCGCATGCCCATGGGAGTCATGGGTGCCATGGGAAAAATTCAGGCGCGCCGCGTTCATGCCGCTCTGGATCAGCTGATCAAGCACAGCCGCGCCATCGCTCGCCGGACCGATGGTGCAGACGATTTTGGCTTTACGCATGTTGCTGTGCTTCTGCCTTGACAAGAGTGGCCCGACACACCATCTTGTACGTAGACGGTGCGACTCGATGCGCGTGAGACTCGGTCGGGTCATTCTAACAAACCCGTCCCCATGCCGCAAAAGAACATCTCCCTGATGAATGGAGCTGCAACAGACCGCGCCGCATGAGGCGGTCAGACCACCCCGAACCCCACGAGGCCGGATATGAGCGGAACGGACAAGCAGTCCACCGACCAGTTGGATTTCGTCACGCTGGAAGGATTGTTGACGTATGGTGACACCCTCGCCCGGCGCGTCTCAAGCGGGCGATACCTGTTACCGCCTCCCCCTCCCCCGGTCACGGACAGACCGGAGCGCGCACGTGCCGCAGTCAACCGCGTCAAAGCTTTCATCCAGCGGGTACAATCCGGCCTACCCAGCGCCGAAGCCTATCGCGCCGCGCGACAAGAATTGCTGACGGAGGCCTGCGGCGGCGACCCGGTGGTGTACTTTGCCGCCTGGAACCTGTTGCTTGCACGCGGCGAACTCGCGCCGTTATATCGAGCGCCGATCGGCGCCACACACAAACCCACCCATCGCCGCCCGGTGGCGATCGTCCCGCGAACCCAACTGACCCCCCAACTCGCCGAAGGGCGCATCGTCCTCGACCTAGGCGACGACCGTTTCTGGCTCTTGCCCCGAGACCTCGGCGACCGCACGCTGTTTCTCACGATGCGCCATGGGGTCTCGGAAGTGGAAAGCAAGACCCATCGCGTCGGCCGGCGACTGGCGAATGTGTTGGATCATGAGCGCGGCGTGCCCAGAGCGGATGCGGTTGGGGCAGCCCTGGCTCGTATGGTGGGCGTCGTCGGCCAGCAATTGGGCTATCTGCACCTCCGCAACTACCTGGATCCTCGCACGTTCCTGCACCTCATCAGCCACAGCCCGAATACCGAACAACTCTGCCGACGCATTACCCTGGCGCTTCTGCCGGACCGTGCAGACGCCGTACATCCCCACATCGAGGCGACCCTGGAGTCACAGGACTTCGGCTGGGTCACGGGTATGGAGAAACAAGCGGAAATCGACGCAGCAGCCCACGCCTTCGGCGTTGACTCAAAGACCGCCAAGCGGCTGATCAAACACCCCTTGTACAGCTATCCCGGCGGCCATTCATTTTTCGATCTCTACGTCGACGTGATCGACGGGCTGCACCGGTTGGGCCGGGCCCACCCCGGAGAAGTGCTCTGTCTGTATACCCATAGTTCGACCTTGCGCGCGCTACGCATCTATCTCGATCCTCGTCCTTTCCGCGAAGCCTTTTCCGAGTTCGGCGAATATAAGGAAGGCCAGGACAATGTGGTGCTGCTGACCTTGGAGAACGGCAAGCTCTCCGGCTACTCCACCGCCGTGGGCTTGATCGAAAGCGACCGGGTCGCTCGTGAGGCCTGGGTGACCGTGGAACGGGAGCGGAGCCAGCGCGTCACACTCAGGCCGGGGCGGATCAAGCGCCTCCTGGCCTTGGTTTCCGGGGGAGATTTCGGTGGCGGGGGGGCCGCCCTGAAGGAATTGCGCGTCACCGGGAATCGTTTCGGGCTGGACGTGTTCTTCGTCCGGCACGGCTTCCTCGGCTTGGCCAATAACTGGATCGATGCGGTCACCGAAGAAGATACGCGGGGCATGAGCAGCCATGCCAGCAGCCCCATCGGCAGCAGCCGCTTCGAGGACTTCAAGGACGAACAGGTGCAACGTGCCGCCATGCGCTCCCTCGCGCCCTATCTCGAGGATTCCGCACTCGTCGTCCTCGGAGGCGACGGAAGCTTGCGCGGCGCACGGGCCATCCATGAAACCTACGGCGTCCAGGTGGTGGGCATTCCCGGTACCATCGACAACAATCTCGCCGGCACGACCTCGCTGGGCTTCCACTCCGCGGTCGCGCTCGCAAATCAATCGATCGAATCGCTCAAAGCTACCAGCGCCGCGATGGGCAGCATCTTTTTTGTCGAGGTCATGGGGGCTGGATCCGGCCACCTGGCGCTGGCCTGCGCGTACCAGGCCAGGGCGGAAGGCATCCTGGTCAACGAGCATCCTGATCCCGACGCGTACATCGAGGAAGTGGTGCTCGGCACACTGAAACGCACGCTGGGCGTTCCCAATAAGAGCCACATCTTTATCGTGGCGGAACGGACACCTCACCGTCATCACCAGGAGGGCGGCGTCCATGGACTGGTCGATTATGTGGCCCAGACCATTGCCACTTGGCCGCCGCGCAAAGAAACCTCCGGTCACTATTCGCTGGCCTCGGCCACCAAAGCGACGATTCTGGGACATACGTTGCGGGGTGCCCCCCCAACCCCGGAAGATAAGATGATCGCCCAACATTTGGCCTACGAAACGGTCCGGCGCCTCGTCGAGCAACCGGAGAGCATCGTTGGCTGCATGGTGGCCTATCACGATCCTCACCGGATGGACACGATTCCGCTGCATGCGTTGTCGCCCAAACCATTCGACTGGGAGTTGTTCACACGCATGCATGGAGCGGAGTTGCCGAACGACAGGGTGTGAGGCGAATCGCGCGGCTTCGTCGACCCGGCCTGCCACGTTGACCGCTCTCATACGACATGTTAGGGTCTGATTCTGTCGATGTCACCGGTTGCGAATGACGATGTCTAGTCGACGCCTCACAGGTGTTCTCCTTTGCCTCTGCGCAACCCTTTTGCTGCACTTGGGATTCTCCGTCGCCGGTGAACCCCACACCCTCCTGCAGGACGCGCCGGCTTCCACCCTCGCGTCCCTATCCGCCCAGACTCCAACCGTTCAGGACGGGTTAGTTCGTGCCGGTCCCCAGGCCACCCAGCGAGACGTTCGGGATAACATCCCTTCAGCCGCTCGGGAGACCCTCAAGGCCATTGAGGAACGACATGGGGAGCCCCCGCCGGGGTATGTGGGGGGACGCACGTTTCAGAATCGCGAGCGTGTGCTGCCGCGCGGTCGGTATCGTGAATACGATGTGCACCCGAAAGTGCCGGGGAAAAATCGCGGGGCCGAACGGATCGTCATCGATCAACGCAGCGGCAAGGCCTATTACACGGCCGATCACTATCGCTCGTTTATTCCCATGAATTGAGGGGGACATGTCGCTTACCGCACTCCAATCGATCAAGAAACCTTGGGCGCATCTCCTCGTGCATGCCGAGGGAGAAGCGCTGGACAAACTGCTCTCCGTCCCCTCCCATTTTGTCACCACGACCATCTCCGGCAAGAAATGCAAAACGAAGGCGGGATTGCTGGATGAGTTCAGCCGGGCCTTCTCCTTTCCGGACTATTTCGGCCACAACTGGGATGCCCTGGAAGAATGTCTGGCGGACCTCGATTGGTTACCGGCCAAGGGTTACCTCGTCGTAGTGACGGACGCCGACCACGTGTTGACGAAGCCGGACGAGGAGGACGATTTCGAAACCTTCGTCGAAATTTTGAGCGAGGCCGGTGAGGCCTGGAGTCTGAAGGAATCCGATGACGCTACGGGCAACGGCCTGCCGTTTCACACGGTCTTGGCCGTGTCCGAGCGGCACAAACGTAGTCGTCACAATTGGTTCGCTCCACCCTTGGCTATGGAACGGAAGACGGCCAAATCCGCCGGAGCAAAGGGATCTAAACCAAGCGGTCGCTAGGTCGTTCGGCTGTCCGCTAATCCAAGGAGGTTGCGATGGGACTGCTCGATCAACTCGGACAAGCAGCAGCGGGCATGATGGGGAGCGGCAACGACCAGAACCCTCTCATGCAAGCCGTGGTCGGCCTGCTGGGACAACAGAGCGCCGTCGGCGGGCTCGGTGGACTCATTCAAGCCTTTCAGAAAAATGGGTTGGGCGAGATCGTCAATTCCTGGGTCAGTACGGGGAAGAACCTGCCGATTTCTTCGCAGCAAATCCAACAGGGATTGGGCGGGGACCTGCTCAAGCAACTGGCAGCACAAGCAGGGTTGAGCCCGGATGCAGCCGGCAACCAGTTGGCGAGCCTGCTGCCCGGCCTCGTCGATAAATTGACCCCGGACGGCAAGCTGCCGGATACCACATTGATCGAGCAAGGATTGAATCTTTTGCGAGGAAAACTCGGCTAGCAGTGAGGCTCCGGAGAGCCTGCCGAACGGACCTGAGCGGCGACTCTCACTTAACAGAGAAAGAAGAACCGTCCTCTCATTCGTTGCACCCAATGGACCAGTGGCCAGTAGATGTCGTGCACACGCGAGAGGAACCAAACCTTGGGCGTCACCACCTGATTCACGCTCGCGCTCAACGACGTGAAATGGTCGCCGCACAGCCCATGCGTTTCGCTGGGATCCTCGAACGGCCATTTCTCCCGCAGAAACGCCGGTCGGCCGTCTCGCACACACCAGGCACAAAGCACTTTCACTGGTTCACTCCATTCTTTGCCATTGAGCCATCGTCTCATATGGCGCAAGACCCGCACCAGCGCGTACTCGCACATCGGTCTATAATCTTTTCATGGGGTTAGATCGGGCCAGCGGGAACACTCGGCGTCGTTGAGCCAGGAACCGCGTGACATTCCGGCAGGAATGGACATTTTTTGTCGCCTGCCCAACGCAGAGTCAGAGAGTGGTCAGTCATAGCAGCGCAGCAGAGGAGGCATATCTCCGGCTGGTGAGGACCGGTTCATAGCGAGGCAACGCCCCCTCCTCACAACAAGGCACCAGTGGATCTCTTCCTACGCCCAGTTGCTGGAGGTGATCGGCACAGATTCCATGAGTTTCGCGATTGTCGCTTAGCGGTGCCTTTTCCCGCACCAACGCGGGCCGACCCTCGTTCTCACACCATGAACAGATTACTCGCATCATCTTCTCCTACGCAGTGATACCCGGTAATCAGCAAGACTTGCGCCATTCGACGAACCGATCTAAGTCATCACATTTACTGAAGAAAGTCGTCTCGCTCCATAAGCAAGCCCCGGCGCTGTATCTCTTCGGATAACGTGCCGTATCAAATCGTTACGACAGGAAGCCACCTCAACCAGGGAACGCCCGACGGAATTGACCGTTTTCAATTTCTCATGGTACGTTGGCCCCCCTACTCACCCCCGATGAAAGAGGCCCATGAACACACTACGCTCGGAGCAGCTCTTTGCAGAGGCACAACAGATCATTCCTGGTGGCGTGAATAGCCCAGTTCGCGCATTTCGCTCGGTGGGCGGGCAACCTCGATTTATTGAACGTGCGAAGGGCTCCCGCCTCTACGATGTCGATGGGAACAGCTACCTCGATTACGTCCTCTCTTGGGGGCCGATGATCCTCGGCCATGCGCCGACCACCGTGACGAAGGCCATTCAACAAGCCGCCGCCAACGGGACCAGCTATGGCGCACCGACCGAATTGGAAATCCAGCTGGCCACGATGATTCGCGAGGCCCTCCCCTCCATGGAGCTGGTACGGCTCGTCAGCTCCGGGACCGAAGCGGTCATGAGCGCCATTCGAGTCGCCCGCGCCTATACCAAACGCGACGGCATCCTGAAGTTCGAAGGCTGCTACCACGGCCACAGTGACTACCTTCTGGCCAAGGCGGGATCGGGACTCACTACCCTCGGGATTCCAGACTGTCCCGGGGTACCGGAGGATTTCACGAAACACACGCTCACTGCCCCGTATAACGACCTGGTCACGACGGAAAAATTGATCAAGAAACATTACCGGCAGCTGGCCTGTGTGATTGTCGAACCGATCGCGGGAAACATGGGCGTCATCCCGCCTTCGCCCGAGTTTTTGCAAGGCTTGCGCACATTGACCGATGCGCACGGCATGCTCCTCATTTTCGATGAAGTCATCTCCGGCTTCCGCGTGCAGTATGGCGGAGCGCAGACGCTCTACGGGATCAAGCCGGACCTGACGATTCTCGGAAAAATTATCGGTGGCGGACTGCCGGTGGGTGCCTACGGCGGGGCAAAGGACGTCATGAAGATGATTGCGCCGTCTGGACCGGTGTATCAGGCGGGCACGTTATCAGGCAATCCGCTGGCCGTCACAGCCGGTATCGAAACGCTGAAGCGCTTGAAGAAGCCCGGCACCTACGAACAGCTCGAACAACGGTCGGTCGCGCTGTCCGAGGGCATCGGGCAAGCCGCGCGCAAAGCGGGCGTAGCCCTCGCGCAAACCCGTGTCGCGTCCATGATGTGTGCGTTCTTTACCGTGGGGTCGGTGACGGATTGGGCGTCGGCCAAGAAGTCGGACACGAAAGCCTACGCCAAGTTCTTTCATCAGATGCTGGAGGCGGGAGTCTATCTGGCCCCGTCACAGTTCGAAGCCGCGTTTATGTCGGTGGCCCACACGCCCAAAGACATCGAGCGCACAATCAAGGCCGCTCAAACGGCGTTCAAGAACCTCTGACCCGGCGTCAGCACGCCGGGCGTCGCTCGTCTTCCCTGTGGAGTCGTTCCTGGATGCATTTCGTATCAGTTTTGATACGAAATGCATCCATTCGGATACAGATCCCAGCCTATTCCCACCGAACTCATCCTGCGACCCAAGGGTGCTCAAAACAGTTTCCCGCAAGGCCGCAGCGAACGAGGCCTGCGAGGCGTGATATTCTTACCCACCTACCCCAAGCCTGCCGAGACAGGCTCTTATCCCATGGGCGGTACGCTGAGGGGTCGAGCGACGCGAGCACGATGCTGGGGATCTTCTTCAGCATCCTGGTCTATTCGTCGTCGTCCTCGTCGTCCATCTCCAAAGCTTCCTGCCGCTTCTGTTCTTCCATGGCGTTGTGCAGGAGCATGCGAACAAACATCGAATAGAGCGAACCTTTTTCCAAAGTCCCGCCGGGAGGAATGGCGATCTTGCCTTCCTTGATCATGCGATCCATCCAGGCCTTCTGGTCCGGGGCGATCAGGATCGGCACCTCGACCAGTCCAACTTTTCCAAACATATCCATGAGTTCAGTCCTCCGTGAATCGTCGTTCGTCAAAGGCATCCCCTACAGAGCGAGGCCGACCGAATCACATGTCCGGCACACGAGGCCCCGCATCGCACGAGATACGAAAATCGCTCGGCATTTGAGCACGCGGTTTTTCGCCTTGTCAACCGCGCGCGCTCGACCCGATGGCATGAACCATGCTCCACCGAGCGCACGAACCACGGAGAATTTGACCCCATGCGTCACTTCCTCATCCACGACTCCTGCACTTTGAGCCGGTTGGCCCTCCTGCTCCTCCTGGCCTCACCAGCAGCCCCGGCACTCGGCGCGGTGGAAGAAAGCCGCTCCACACTCCATACGTACACCCCGGCCTCCACGAACAACCCCGGCCCCTTTCACTGCAACGACTGTTGGGACTTGAAACCGGACCAGCGGCGAACACTGCCTCAGCATTCCACACCTCGGTATCGACGCGGACATCATGATCGAGGGCTTCGCCCGCACAAAAACCCGTTTGCGAAAAAATCCCATTCGTTCAGCCGAGGGCTGAAATCCCTTCCGCGTCATGCGCTGTCGATGGGCGGATTCGAGCGGACCGTGGAGCCCTGGCAAGTTCGCACCGTCGATGGCGATACGATTCGCTATGGCACCGATCGCATCCGCATTCGCGGCTACAACGCACCGGAATTGTCCGAACCAGGGGGGCGAGAGGCCGCTCTCCGATTGGAGCACCTGCTACAGGAAGGGCCGATCAGCATCGTCCCCCACGGCCACGATGTCTACGGCCGCACGCTCGCCGATGTGTTCGTGAACGGCCAGAACGTGGCGGACGTGATGATGAGGGGAGGGTTTGGGCGGAGAGGGTAACGAAGCAGTCTTCGGCACGAAGCTCCACAATCATTCCCGGCCGGCATTAATGATGTCCCGCCTGGCACGCAATCTCACCCCGACTACCAGCCTCCTCATACCCGCCGGCGATCTCCCTGAACTCACCCCTCAGCCAGGAAGATGCTTGTGGAAACATGCCGTGGATTCATGGTCATATAGCCGACAGCATTCTCTGGCTGTTCCGGCGGCGAATCAGTTCGACGAACAGCTTCATGACAGGCGAGCACTCACCAATTCTTTTCCAACCCACCTCCTATGACGACACAGTACTACACGGCCACCAGCCTCGACGGGTTCATTGCCACCGAAGACGACTCGCTGGACTGGCTGTTTCCGCTGGGCGACGTGGACGAAACGAGTTATCCCTCATTCATTGCGGACGTCGGAGCCTTAGCGATGGGGTCGGCCACCTATGAATGGATGCTCCGTCATGCCGATACCATTGCCGCACAGACCGGCGAGCCTTGGCCTTATGTCCAGCCTACGTGGGTATTCTCTACCCGTCCGCTTCCTCTGGTGCCGAACGCCGATATTCGCCTGGTCCGAGGGGATGTTCGACGCGTGCATACCGACATGCGCAGGGCAGCGGGCTCGAAGAACATCTGGATCGTGGGGGGCGGAGATCTCGCAGGACAGTTTTACGATGCCGATCTGCTGGACGAGGTCATCGTTCAAGTGGGTTCCGTCACGCTGGGACGGGGTAAACCACTGTTTCCACGCCGCATCACGACTCCGCCGCTTCAGTTGGTATCCGTGCGCAAAGTCGGACCGGGCTTCGCAGAGTTGCGCTATGAGGTGCCCACAGACAAACAGGACGACACGAAGTAACAGGCTGCGGAAAAACTCGATTGTTGCGCACTACGCTCCCACTCACTCCTGTGCCGCGTCACTTTGGCAGTCACGCCCAGGATGCGCAACAAGGCCGTCCAGCAAGGCCACAGCAAGCGAAGAGGCGAATCGTACTCACGCCGTGCGGTGAACCTTTGAGTGCCGCGAGAACGCCGCTGGCAGACTTGTTCCGCATCCTACTCATGGTTCCACGGGTATGGCGGCGCCATTCGGCCCTGGCAGCAACCGCCTCAGCAACCTGCGCATAACAGAAGTCGCTCACATCATGACAATCGCGGCTTCTGCAGGGAGAGAGACATGAACGCGAACGAGATTGCGGAATTGGCGAAGGCCACCGTGCAGGGCTCGATGCCCTTTCCTGAGATCGTCGGCAAACTGATCGCCAACGGTGTTGAGTACTACCATGTGGATTATGCCGCCGGCGCCTTCTCCTTCTACAGCGCCTCGGGGGCTGTGGTGACCGCGCCTCTTCTCTTCAAAGGCCTGCCTCAGATTTCAGAGCACTTTGACGCAGCCTTACTCAAAGCCGCCATCCTCGACAGTCAGCAGCATGGGCAAACATTTCGGGCCTTTTGCGAGCGTGCCGTGAAGGCGGGGGTGCAGGGCTACTTTGCGTTCCTTCGGGGTAAGCGCGTCACCTATTTCGGCCGACAGGGGGATCAGCATACCGAGTGGTTTCCCGGCACTCGACCGAGCGAGGCGTCAGAGTGATCACTGGACCTCGGATCAAGTACGCGTCTCACCCAAACCGATGAGACCGATGTCGGCAAGTCTGGCGATGATCGCGCTGCTTCTCATCACCTCCCACGCGGAAGCCGCCACGAAACGACCTTCCGTCTCCCACCGCACCGGCGTCGAACCGT
This sequence comes from Nitrospira defluvii, assembly GCA_011525625.1. Taxonomy (GTDB): domain Bacteria; phylum Nitrospirota; class Nitrospiria; order Nitrospirales; family Nitrospiraceae; genus Nitrospira_A. The sequence continues at coordinate 278,470 of WYAX01000020.1, read as the reverse complement.
CCAAGAACGGCTCGTGTCTCACGGAACATCCGATCAAAGGCAACTTCACGCCCCATAGCGGCGAACGCTGCATCTACCACATCATCGGACAACGCTTTTATTCTCGTACCAAAGCGGAACGATGTTATGCGACCGAAACCGAAGCAATGCAGGACGGCTGCCGGCGGTCGAAACGGTGAGAGGCCCCCCATCGCTTTCGAGTAGCGCGGTTTGCCTGCCGGCTCCACCTCGATAGCTCATGTATGAGCTCACTCAAGACAGGACACTTTCCCATGCTCTCCTCCACTCAACTCGTCACTCCTCGCCTGATACTCCGACAGTGGCGGCCATCAGATCTCGAACCGTTTGCCGCGATGAATGCCGACAGCGAGGTCATGCGCTACTACCCGGCGCCTTGGCCCAGAGAACAGAGCGATGCATTCGCCCAACGGGTGAAGCAACTGGTCAACGAACGAGGCTGGGGATTCTGGGCGGTTGAGGAACGGACGTCGGGGCACTTCATCGGCTTCGTTGGTCTACACACACCATCTCCGGAGCTTCCGTTCTCCCCCTGCGTGGAAGTCGGCTGGCGCTTGGCGAAACCATGCTGGGGCCTGGGCTATGCCACAGAGGCCGCGCAATCGGCCATCGCGTTCGGCTTTCAGCAACTTCATCTGATAGAACTCGTGTCCTTCACCGCTGTCGCCAACCAAAAATCGCGTGCCGTCATGGAGCGACTCGGGATGCGACTGGACTCCGAGTTCGACCATCCTCAGGTAGCTGTCGAATCCGGGCTGCGCCGGCATGTGCTGTACCGTCTTCGCCGACCGCTGTGATCACCTGGCCTTCGACATGGCACGCGATTCGAATTCATCGTACAATCCGCCTCCATGAAAATGCCCTTGCTTCGTCTTTGCCCGACAGTCTGTACCCTGTTGCTCATAACAGCCTGCGTCTCGACTCCTTCTCCGGATGCAATGAAGCAGGTCGCTGAACGGAACCGCTGGGAGCTGGCGCATTGGGGAGATCGCGTGATTCCCTCTGCGGATGAGGGACAACCGGTAGTCCTGGCATTCCAGGAGGGTCGAGTGACGGGCTACGCGGGATGCAATCGGTATGCTGCAGCCGTTTCTTTCGGACCTAAGACCGGCCAGGTCGCCGTCTCACACGGCATAACGACGCGTATGGCTTGCGAACCCCGCCGCATGGAGTTCGAAGCCGCATTCATCAAGGCGTTCGAGGCCTCGCGACGGTACCGGCTGGACGGCGAGAGCCTTTCGTTTCACAGCGAGGGCGGCCCGCCGCTGGAGTTTTATCGCCGCCCGCTGGCATGCCAGGCATCGCCGTTTGCTGCCTGCGGCGAGACGCAGGAATCCACCCCGTCGCGCTGACACGACCGCCCCCTCACTTCCGCCCGATCACGGACCAAGAGGCTATGTTTCCACCTTCGAATGCCGGCACGAGCGTTGCCTACTTCTGATAGGTTGCTGGCCTCGGGACCGGAGCGCCCTCGCCAGCATCGTCGAGACAGGACCGCTCTCGATCGCCGCCACGCCGACATGAGCCCTTACGATGGAGGACAACACCATGCCGAACCCGAAAACCTATCAATTTAATCTCCCGCAAAAAGGACGCCCGTCCGACGTGATCCTCAAGGAAGTGTGGTATCCGGGTATCCAGGCCTATTGGGAACAAAGCACCTCGAGCCGGATTTTCGACGCGATTTTAGGGATCAAAGCGGTGGTGATTCACGCGACCGCCGGCTCCAGTTCGGCCGGAGCCATCTCGGTGATGCGGGACGGCAAGGCCTCGTTCCAATGGCTGGTGCCAGATGAAGACGAGCCGCAGCATGGACAGTTGGTCTGGGCCTGTGCGCCAGAAGCCAGGGCTGCGTGGCATGTACGGAATGCTTGCAGCCATCCGGACGTGAACGACGGGGCGGACAAGATCAATCACTGGTCGCTCGGGATCGAAGTCGTGAACAACCAGACCGCCCGCGATGGGTTTTCCGATTGGCAGATCCGGGCGACGGCACAGATCGTTCGGTATTGTTGGGCCAAGTATCCCAACTTGAAGCATGTGGTGTCCCATGCGAAACTCGATCCGACGAGACGGAGCGATCCGGGCGCTGCGTTTCCCTGGGCGCGACTGAAAAAACTGGTGCTCGCCCCGCAAGAGGAAGACGGCGTTCCGGCCATCGTGCTGGAGGCACAACCGGCCTCGGCCATCTCCCCCGAGACGAGTCCCAAGGGCTGCTGCCGCGGTTGAGGTCGCAGCATGACAACCAGCAGAGTCGGCGCGCACACCGACTAGGGACCAAAGATGGTCACCAGCACCGGCAGGGTGACGACCTATTGCCCGTTGAAGCGTTGATTCGAGACACCTCCTTCTGTAAGAGTTGACGCCTCATCGAGGAGGATCGTGAATGGTACGCACCGCGCTCACTCGCTGTTCCCGGCTCGCCTGCGTACTTGCCTTGCTGCTCTCGCTCAACTCGATCGTCGCCGCCGCGCAACAACTCAAAGCCGAGACGCCTACCCCTCAGCGCCAAGCCTGGTGGACGGAACGACATGACCGGACCGTCTCGCGCATCCGCCAAGGCCAGGTCGATCTGCTGTTCATCGGCGATTCCATCACACAGGGCTGGGAGGAAGATGGGCGACCGGTGTGGGATCGCTACTATGCCGGCCGGCGGGCGGTGAACCTGGGATTTAACAGCGATCAGACCGATAACGTGCTGTGGCGACTCGAGCACGGGGAACTTGATGGCATTGCGCCCAAACTGGCGATCGTCATGATCGGCACCAACAATGCGACGATACGGGAAGACCCTCCCGAGACTACCACCGCAGGCATCCGGGCAATTCTCACCACATTGCGCACTCGTCTACCGGATACCAAGATTCTGCTTTTAGCAATCTTCCCTCGAGGCGCATCGGCCGACGACCCGCTTCGCCGCGTGAACGAAGCCGTCAATGCACGGCTGCCGACGCTCGCCGATCAACACCAGGTCGTGTTTCTGAACATCAACCGGCGCTTCCTCGACGGCGACGGACGCCTGTCTGCGGAGATCATGCCCGACTTCTTACACCCCGGCGCACTGGGCTACCGGCTGTGGGCCGAGGGGATGGAAGAGCTCGTCAAGAAACTGATGGCGGAGTCCTGACACCGCCGCTCTAGCGGAAACACGAGTTATCCCGTCCCCGCACCTCTCGTTCCCACAACCGCGTCGTGCCGCACTCTTCCCGGCTGCCTCCCCTTTGCAAAACTTTACGCTTTGCTTGGCAAGTCGGAGTTCTTCCTCAATACTACGCTACAGCATCGATCTATCACGCACTGACCGGCCTGACCATCGTTCATTCCCAACTATCGGAGTGTCTGCATGACTTCTCGCCTGATGATGCCTCTGATCGGCCTGGCGCTCACGCTGACCGGGTTACTCGCGCTTGAGGGACTCTCCCGCGTCCTCCTGACCGCAGAGGCCGACCTGGCATCGACGAATCCCGACTGGTATCAATACACGCCGGAGCTGGGATGGGAGCGTCGACCGAATTTCAAAGGACTGGTTGCCGGAGAACTGCACCGGCATGATCCGGCCCGTTACCTGCGCGAGTTCGACGAACAGGGTTACTTCGCCGTCGATTCGGCTCAGATCGGCGCGACGCCCCATACGCGCATCCTTGCAATCGGCGACTCCAATACCTTCGGCTGGGGTGTGCCGACCCGCAGTGCATACCCGGAGGTCCTGGACGATCTTCGCGCGGACGCCGACGTCATCAACCTGGGCGTGAGCGGATACACCTCCTTGCAGGGGTATGCCTCGTTGGTCAAACATTTCGACAGCGTGCGTCCCGATGTGGTGATCGCCTCGTTCAGCTTCAACGATCGCCGGGTCGTGCCGTCCGATTCGGCCGCCGATAGTCACGAAAAATTCGCACGGGAAGCCCGGCTGCATCGATTCGACTTCAGGCAAAAACTCTATCTGTACCGGGGACTGGAACGCCTGCTGACGAAAGTGCACCTGCTCAGAAGCAGCGGCGACGGGCAGACGACCGTCGACGCAAGGACCGCTCCAACCAGAGTCTCGCCCGAACACTACCGAGCCAATCTCGAACGTATCGCGCGATTCTGTCGCGATCGACACGTGCCGTTGATATTTGTCGCGTTTCAGGACAATCCGGCACACTCGGAACATGTGCGCAGAGGGCTCGCTCATCTGAGTGCAGGACGGCCGGAACAGGCCGAAGCGGAACTACGGATTGCGGTCAATATGGACAACTGGTTCTCCGATCTCGCCAGGAAGTACCTCGCCGCGGTGCTGGAACAACGGGGGGCGGTAGAGGAAGCGAACCTCACGGCGAGCCTCACACTGCCTCCCTGGAAACTGACCCACGGCGGAAGGCCGCTGCGGCTCGACAGCGAATACAACGACATCGTACGGGCCGTGGCTCGCGAGTACGGAGCCGTCGTCGTCGAAGCCGGTCAGGTTCTCGCCCAGGACGCCAGTCTCTACCTGGACCTTTGTCATCCTGATGAACGCGGTCATCGCATCGTCGCGACACTGCTGAACGGAATGCTCGACAGCGTCCTGCACCCGCCTCAGATCGCAGCCCAGCCCTGAACCACGGAAAGGATGTCCTGGCATGTCCGCACCTATCGAAGACGCCGAGCGATCGCCTGGCACTACCCTCTCCAGGCCCCGCCGCACGCTGTTCGGCGTGATTGTGGCACTGCTGGCGGTATCGCCCCTCATCGTTTGTGAAGGACTGCTGCGTTTCTCCGATGTACGGATCGCCGACGATCCGTTTCTCAATTTTGGTCAGGTCGATTCGTATTTTGTTCACAAGGACATCGACGGTCGCCCCCATTACCAAGTGGCGAATCGAGAAGTCTATCGCGAACGACACACGGCTTTTCCCGTCAAAAAATCCCCGCAGACGTTTCGCGTGTTTTGCCTTGGCGGGTCCGCCAGCGCCGGTTGGCCGCATCCGCAGGAAGAAATCTACACTCGCTACCTGCAACGTGCGCTGGAGGCGGCCTATCCGCATCGAACCATCGAGGTTCTCAACGTCAGCGCCCATGCGTATGCTGCCTACCGTGTCCGTCTGATTTTTCAAGAAGTCATCGAATTCGAACCGGATCTCATGGTCATTTACAGCGGGAACAATGAGTTTCTTGAAAAGCGGGTCTATGGCGAAGAGCCGACCTGGTGGGAACCCGTCTCAGAGGCTCTCAATCGGCTGCATTTGGTCCGACGGGTCAAAGGCAGCTCGCTCGGGCGTCGGCTGTGGCCGGAAAACACGCTCCTGGCCGACGAACGCCAGCATGTGGCCTACGAACAGTGGTCGAAAATCGAACAACTCGCACTCGAGCTCCGACGGAATCCCCGCCAGTACCAGCAGGTGAAGAACCACTATGCCTTCAGCATTCAATCGATGGTCGAGACCGCGGGGGATCGGAAGGTGCCGGTTATTCTTGTGTCGATTCCGGTCAATTTGCGGCAGTGGCATCCGAACGTGTCGGACCAGGCTCTCGAAGGGCCGACCCGCCGGATGTGGGAGGGTCTCTATCGGAGCGGCGAGGGGCTGCTGTTGCACGGTGATGCCCAGGGCGCAGCCCGCCGCCTGCGAGAGGCCGCCGGACTCGCTCCCTTTCATGCAGACACGCACTTTGCGCTCGGACGCGCCTTAGAACGCTCCGGCGACTACGAGGCCGCGCTCCAGTCATATAGTCGCGCGCGCGACCTCGACTACAACCCGTTTCGTGCGCCGTCCGATCTGAACCAGATTCTGAGACAGATCGCAGCCCGATACGACCACGTCTCGCTTGCCGACGCGGAGCGGGCATTTCTCGCGGCCAGCGCTCCGCTCGCTCCGGGGTTCGATCTGTTCTTGGACTATGTCCATCCGACACGACGCGGAAATGTCCTGGTGGCCAACACGGTCTATGACGAGATCGTCGCACGTGGACTCCTCGGCCCGCCGTCCGTCGGCTCGACCGCCGTATTCTCCCTGGGATCACAGGCTATCGGCGGCAGCGCGCCCTACGACGAGCAACGCGACTACCCGATGCAAGGCGTCCTAGTCCGTCTCTTTGTGATGATGCATCAATATGAAAGCGCCGTGGAGAAGGCCCGTTTCCTGCAGAATGAGCCGGGCGCGCTTGAAACCCTTCGTCGCAAGGAGGACGGGAAGCTCGTCGACGCGGTGCTGAACGTGTTTCCCGAGGTGATCAAACGGGAACGGGAACTCGCCCTGGGCGTCGCAGCGGATCCACAGCTCAGCAGACAGTTGGAGGCTCGTCTCAAGACCTTTTACCGGGAGAATTTCGGCGGGTACGACGAGTTTCGGACCACCGCCGCCCCCTCGCCGGACAAGACCCTGCCCGCGACATAACCGCTGCTTGCGTGTGCCGAACGGCACCGGTTGGATGCGCGTGACGCGTCCGTGAACGACCTGCTCGTCGAACACCCACATGAGTGCTCACCGTATCACGCCAGTCAGCCATACACGGATGCCGCAGTCTCGCGGTTCTATGTGCCCTTGCTACCCGTCTCACTTTCTGATCAACGGTTCGTCTGAATCGCTGTGGAGGGAGCGACGCCGCCACAAGGAAAGCATCTGCGGGGCGGTCGAGGAGACGGAACTACGGCTTGTTCTTTTTCTTGTCGGAGGGATTATCGGAGAAAAGCAACCACGCGAGGACAACGAACCCGATCGCCACGCCCGTCACCGCCAACCATGTGCCGAGTTTATCCATTAGCTCCTCGTCTGTGGAGGTCCTTGTAGCGCAGCCAGGGTGGGTTTGTCGAGGCGCTTTACCTTCAACTGCTCGTCTACCGTCACCAGCTTGGCCGATCCTTCGACCACGAGTCGCCCGGTGGTCCGTTCCCGCACCACATGGGCAAAGGTGACGGACGCCTGAGTCGAATCGGCCAACGTGGTGTCGATCACTAAGGTGTCGCCGTACCGCCCGGGTGACCGATAATCCAACTCGGCATGCACCACGACGAATTGCGTCCCTTGATCGCGCAGATCCGCGACCGACAGTCTGCGCTCTTCGAGATAGTGTGTTCTGGCCCGTTCGAAATACTTCAGATAGTTGGCATAATACACCACCCCGCCGCAGTCGGTGTCTTCGTAGTAGATTCTAATTTCCATGGGAGCAGATGGCTGATTGCTGATGGCCGATCGTAGGAAGAAGCGACGGTGCCAAGGATTGATCGCACGTCATCATTGCAGCAACGTATTCCGAAAGGCATTTATGCTTCTCGCGAGCTTCTGTCCTTCCGCATAGAGTTCCTTGTGCTCCTCACTGGAAATGTACGCGTTATCAGCGGCGAGGAGCGAAGCGGCCGCCACTTCAAACGTTGACCCAATAGCCACTTCAAGATGGTAGTCGAACGCTTTGCTGCTCCCTTTGGCTGAGCCCTCGGCAATATTCAGGCCAATTGAGTTGACGGCCCGGTTCATCTGGGATCGTAAACCGTAGTCCTCATGGCGTGGGAATTTCGCGGTCGCACAGTATACCGTCCGGGAATAGCCTCTGGCCATGTGCCAAATTTCCAAGCTTTCAAACCGAAAGGGCATGACCGTCCTTCCTTTCTCTTGCTTCTGCTTTATCATGCCATCGGCTATTAGCTATCGGCTATCAGCTCTCAGAGACTCAGCGTCGGGAACTTCGGCAGCGAGGACTCGCTGACGCCTGTGAGCTTCATTACCACATCGGACAGCTGCTGCACCCGCTCACCTTTGACCGCTTCAAACCCATGCCCCAACACCGCATGATTGGCGGCATCAAGCAGCGGCTTCATTCTGGGCCAGTCGCGGAGAAACGCCTGTCCCATCGGATCGCCAAGATCGGCCAAGGCGCGCCACTGACTCTGGAGCGGCAGCTTGTACTTGCCGTCGACATCATCCAGGTACGACGTGCGGCATGTCTCACGGAGGGATTCCGGTAGTTGCTCCGGTCGCACATCCCAGCTCTTGATTTTGTATTGTTTGAACAACTGCCGCTGCGCACAGGCCTCCAACGCGCGGACCAGCGCCACCATGGCGCGCTCGTGATCGTGATCCACCTGGGCACGTCGATGGGCATGGGCCAACAGATCAAGCACCACGCCTTCCTTCACGTCGGCAGGATCGAGCACCAGCTTCTCTAAGAATCCGCTGTTGGCCTTGATCAAGGGCAGCAGCGCTTTGAGTCCCGGAGGCCCGCCCCACAGCGAGGCCATATCGAGCGCCTTCAGCGAGCCTTTCAGCTTCTCCCAGGCCTGGCGATAGTGAAACTGCTCCCACAGCCCATAGCCCAGCGCGAGTTCTCCTAAGGCCCGATAGAGAGGTTTCTGTCCCCCGCTCACCCTGGCCTCCAACGTATGAAAAAGGGTCGCGGCAGCCTTGAACGAACCATGATTAAAGGCGTCGCTGGCTTCACGGCGCACCACGACCGCCGCCTCGTCCCAGGGATTGCCTTGCAGCCAATACTTGGTCAACCCGCCGATCGCGATTGCCTCCCCCTCTTCGCGACCCTCCGCATCGACCAGACTGATGACTCGCGACGTCCAGGGTTGGCTCGCCGTCGCCAGGGCTGCAGCCATCGCCGGCGTGGCACCGGTCAAATCGACCACGACTTCTCCCATTTGCACCGCCCAGGTGCGGAAGAGATCGTGAATGGTGCGGGACAGGGCCTGATGGCAGGCGATGACATCGGCCGGATCGGGCGTGACGACCCAATCCCACCGCTTCGGCATCTGCCGGACCAGCGGTTGCACGGCTGATTCGACTTGGGCCTTCGCCGATTCCGGCACAAAAAAACACAGCAATTCCGGCTGCAGTCGATTGATGACGTAGGCGGCAAGCGCCGGCGCATCGGTGAACGCAAGGATCAGCGCTTTCACGGGAGTATCTGGCGGCATAATCGGCGGACTATAACATTTGCGTCGGAGCCGCTTCAACGAACGAGGGTTTGCGCACAATTCTTGACGCTCCGGGGAAAGACGCATAGACTTTCGCCAGAATTCCTCTGTCATCCGACTGATCGCGACGTCTGGGGAGGTGAGATGACCTGGTGGCTGTGGGCGTTCCTGGGACTGTTTTTGCTCGGCACCGAAGTCGTCACGCCCGGCGGATTCTACATGTTGTTCTTCGGCATCGGGGCGCTTGTCGTCGGGGCACTGGTGGGCTTGGACGTCATCCACAGTGAATGGATGTCCTGGCTGCTCTTCTCGGTGTTCTCGGTCGGCTCGCTCGTCCTTCTCCGCCAACCGCTCCGCCGTCTCATGAACACCGATCGGGGCGACACGTCGCCGGTCGATACGATGGGCGGCGAAACCGCCGTCGTGCTGGACGATATTCCGCCGGACGGCCGGGGCAAGGCGGAATGCCGCGGCAGCACGTGGAATGCGCACAACGCCGGCAACAAGCCGCTCAGCAAAGGACAACGCACCCGCGTCGAACGGGTCGAGGGGATCACCCTGTGGATCACACCTGAATCATGAGGTCGCATCATTATGGAGGATAGCGGCATGCCAGGCGGACTCTGGGTCGTCATATTCCTTGCGGGACTCGTCCTACTCGTCATCTCCAAAACAGCACGGGTCGTACCGCAACAAAGCGCCTATGTCGTCGAACGACTGGGCCGGTATTCCCGCACGCTGGGCGCAGGGTTTCACATCCTCTGGCCGTTCATCGACAGCGTGCAGTACAAACACTCGCTCAAGGAAACGGCGATCGATATTCCCGAACAGATCTGTATTACGCGAGACAACGTGCAAGTCGGTGTCGACGGCATTCTCTACTCGAAAGTGCTCGACCCGCAACGCGCCTCCTACGGGATCAGCGACTACCGCTTCGCCATCACGCAACTGGCGCAGACCGCGCTCCGCAGCGAAATCGGCAAAATCGAGCTCGACCGTACATTCGAAGAACGGACCAACATCAACAGCCAGGTCGTCAATGAATTGGATAAAGCGACCGAACCCTGGGGTGTGAAGGTCCTACGTTACGAGATCAAGAACATCACGCCCCCCAAAGACGTGCTCGCCGCCATGGAAAAGCAGATGCGCGCCGAGCGGGAGAAGCGTGCGGTGATTCTGACCTCCGAAGGTGAGCGCGACGCCGCCATCAACCAAGCGGAAGGCGAGAAACAGCAGGTCATCAAGGCCTCCGAGGCCAAGAAACAACAACAGATCAACGAAGCGGAAGGGGCGGCGGCCGCCATTACGGCCATCGCCGGCGCCACAGCCGACGGACTGCGAAAAGTCGCCGAGGCCACGCAAATCCCCGGCGGCTACGAAGCGGTGCAACTGCGCGTCGCGGAACAGTACATCACCAAGTTCGGGGAACTGGCAAAGGCCAGCAACACCCTCGTGCTTCCCGCCAATGTGTCGGATGTCGGCTCGATGCTGACGCTGGCGATGAACATGATCACCAAACGGTCTTCCCCCGCCTCTCCCGCGAAGTGAAACCGGGCGGCGGGTCGTTTGACAGTGACCGGGGGCTTCCCTACAATTCCGCACGATGAAAGAATTTGCCCTCAAGGCGTTCGACGAAAGCGCCGAGATCAAGCGGCGCTTCGCCCGGGACCATGCCGACAAGATCGTCCAGGTCGCCCAACTCATCGGCCAGGCCTTGGGAACCGGACATAAAGTCTTGCTCTTCGGCAACGGCGGCAGCGCGACGGATGCCGCGCACATCGCCGCCGAGTTCGTCGGCCGTTACAAACGCGAACGCGCGCCCTTCCCCGCCATCGCCCTGGCCACGGATATCGCGGCCATTACCTGTATTGCGAACGACTACGGGTTCCAAGAACTCTTCGCCCGCCAGGTGCAGGCGCATGGCCGGCAGGGCGACGTCGCCATCGCCATCAGCACCAGCGGCAACTCCCCCAATGTGCTCAAGGGTGTGGAAACCGCCAAGGCGCTCGGATTGACGACCATCGCCTGGACCGGCGGCTCCGGCGGCAAACTGGCCGGAATGGTCGACTACGCCTTCGTCGTTCCTTCGACGTTGACCGCTCGCATTCAGGAAAGCCACATCACGCTGGGCCATGTGCTCTGCGAACTCATTGAGGATCACGTTCTTGCCGACCCGGCGTAAGCAACCCGCGAGATCATCGACGCCCCCCGCGATCATCAAGCCCATCGATGCCTCGCGCCTGAAGACCTATCCGCTCCAACGACGACACAGCAAGGTACAGGTCTCGAACTTCGCCAAAGCCTGGACCAGCGGGCGGTCATTCAAGCGATTTCTGGATTCCCTGCCGGACATCCTGGCCGTGAAGACACTTCGCGAAGTAGCGCGGGCCATCGCCAAGGCGCATCGGCAAGGCCGGCCGGTGATCGTCGGCATGGGCGCGCATGTGGTGAAGGTCGGCCTGGGCCCGCTGCTCGTCGATCTGATGGAACGCGGCATCGTCACCGCCCTCGCCATGAACGGCGCGGTCATCATCCACGATTTTGAACTGGCCTTCATGGGCCACACGTCGGAAGAGGTGGATGCGGAAATCGATTCCGGCCGATTCGGCATGGCCGAGGAAACCGGCCGCATGCTCAATGAGGCCATTACGCTGGGCATGAAAGAGGGCGCGGGTCTGGGCGAGTCGCTGGGGCTCTACATCAACCGGCGCAAAGAGCACTTTCCGAATCGAGCGACCAGCCTGCTGGCCACCGGGACCAGACTGGGCCTCCCCGTCACGGTGCACGTGGCGGTCGGCACCGACATCATCCACATGCACCCCTCTGCGGATGGCGCGGCAATCGGTGCGGGCTCTCTGCTCGACTTCCGCCGCCTGGCCGCCGTGGTCTCCGGCATGGAAGGCGGGGTCTACCTCAATCTCGGATCTGCCGTCATTCTGCCGGAAGTGTTCCTGAAAGCCGTGTCGCTGGGGCGGAACCTTGGCCACTCGTTGACGAACATCACGACGGTCAACATGGATTTCCTCACGCACTATCGCCCGATGACCAATGTCGTGCGCCGACCGACCCAAAAGGGCGGCAAGGGATACGCGCTCACCGGCCATCACGAAATCATGGTGCCGCTCTTGGCTGCCGCGGTCCTCGAAGAGTTATCCGGCCGCTGAAGCAGCACGCTCGTGCCTCTCGCATCGTCGGCAGTCGACTGATCCTGTGAGTACCATGTCGCCTAACCCCGAATCGCTGCTCACCATCTGGACCGAGCTCAATCATCGGTATTTCCACGGCGCTCTTCCGCCCATCTCCATTGAATGGAGTCGTCGCCTGACCTCTTCCGCGGGGATGTTTGTCTGCCGGGTCGGACCGCGGCACAGCATTCCTCAGACGATAGATGAACGTGCACCACGCCGCTGCATCAGGCTGTCGTCGGTCTTGCTACAGGACAGTGGCCCGGAGCCAGAACGCGACACGATCGTGACCCTGGCGCATGAAATGATTCACCAGTGGCAGTACGACATTCTGAAACGCCGCCCGAACCATGGACCTGACTTTCGCCGCATGATGGCACGCATGAACCAGGAGGGGCTCGGCATCACGCTGTATCATTCGCTCGGCACCGCCGTGGCGGCCCTGGCCAAATACGCCTGGTGCTGCCAACACTGCGGATCCATCTACCGGCGACATCGCCGGAGCATCCAACCACGCCGGCATTTGTGCGGAGCCTGCCGCGGCCCGCTTCGAGAGCTCACCGTCGTTCAACAGGCGTCGCCGCCGGTATCGACGCCCGCTCCGTTATCCGTCCCTTCGGCCAACCGGCAATTCGACCTGCCGTTCCAAAGGGGATAAGCCCTCATGTCCGCACGATGGACCCGCCAAATTCTTTTTGGTGACATCGACGCGATGTTTGCCTCCGCCGCGGTCCTCGCCGACCCCTCGCTCGCCGGAAAACCGGTTGCAGTCGGCGGCCCGCCGCCGCGTGGCATCATTGCCGCCGCCAGTTACGCCGTCAGGCGGTTCGGCGTTCGATCCGCCATGCCGACCATTCAGGCCATGCGCCTCTGCCCCCAATTGATGCTGGTGCCGCCCAATCGCCCGCTTTATGCACGTCTCCACGGCAACCTGCAGGACATCACGACCCGCTTCTTTCCTGAAACCGAATGGACGAGCATCGACGAGTTTTACACAGACACCACCAGGCTGCAGACGCGCCATCCCGATCCCCGGGCGTTGGGACTGGCCCTCAAAGCCGCCATTCTCGACACGACCGGATTGACCTGCACGATCGCCCTGGCTTCCGGAAAAACCGTCGCCAAGATCGCCGCCGATACCCATAAACCCGACGGCCTGGCCGTGATTGAACCCGGGACCGAGGCGACCTTTCTCGCCCCCCTGCCGATTCGTTCCCTGCCCGGGATGGGTCCGAAGTCAACGGAAGCCGTCGAGCGACTCGGGGTCCATACGGTCGGCGATCTGCTGGCGCCGTGTTTTGCATCATCGCTCACGCATCTGTTCGGCACGCGTCTGGCTGCATTACAAGCGCTCGCCCGCGGCCTCGATTCGGACCCCGTGGTGCCGGACCGTGCAGCCAAAAGCGTGAGCCATGAGACGACCTTCGAGGAAGACACGAACGATCCGGCCGTCCTGGAACCGATCGTTCACGGATTCCTTGAAACGCTCGCGCACGATCTCCGGCGGGAAGGGCTGGCTGCCGGCGCCTTCACGGTGAAACTGAAAGATTCGCACTTTCACCTCACGACGCGGCAACGGACGTTCGCGACGCCGCTCAATTATGATCCCGACATGTGGCCGGACATTCGCCTTGCGCTCACCGCTCTTGTACAGCCGCGATCGCGCTACCGTCTGGTCGGACTCGGTCTGTCGGACCTCGCGACGGCTCCGGAACCGCTCTTCGACCGGCGCCAACGCGACGCGGTCGCGGTGCTCGACCGATTGATCGAGCGGCATGGCACCGGCGTGATTCGCCTCGGGGGACTGCCGCAAGGCAAGGACGGCGCTGCGACACGTCCACGCCGCACGAAAGAGTAGTTCGTCCGGCGCGGCGAGGTCATCATGGTTTCGAGGTGGCGGACTTTTTCCCCATCCTGCTAAGATGCACCTCTGAATCGACACCGACCATCATGCCCACAAAAGTGACCACGCGAGAAGAACTGGCTTCCCTGCTGGCGGAACACCGTCGGCAGCAGCACCGTGTCGTCTTCACAAACGGCTGCTTTGACCTCATGCATATCGGCCATGTGCGCTATCTGCAGGCAGCCCGGGACCTCGGTGAGGTACTGGTCGTCGGGGTGAATTCCGATGCCTCCGTACGCGCCCTGAGCAAAGGCCCTGGCCGCCCCATCGTGCCCGATGTCCAGCGGGCCGAGGTCCTCGCGGCATTGGCCTGTGTGGACTACGTGGTGATTTTTCCCGAGCCGGATCCCGGTGCCCTGATCACGTCCCTTCAGCCGGATATTCTGGTCAAGGGCGGCGACTGGCCGATCGACCGGATCGTCGGCCGTGAGACGGTCGAAGCACGGGGCGGACGCGTCCAAACCATCCCGCTCGTCCCCGGTGTCTCAACCACCACACTCGTACAACGCATTCGCGCCACCAACGCCTAAGGATCCCGTGCCGCCTGTCACGCCATTGCATCTCACAACCTGGCTCGCGCCTGTGCGAGAAGCCCTTCATACCGGGTCGGGCAAACCCTGTCTCATGGGATTACACGGCTCGACGACCGGCTTCGGCCTCGCGCTGCTTACACAGAGCGTGCCCTCGCAACCGCTGGCAGACCGCTCCTGGCTGGTCGTCACCAAGACCGACGACGAGGCGGAGCGCCTCTATCGAGACACGCTCTTTTATCGCACCCTGTGCGGGCAATCAGGGGATGACCTCGCGCTCTTCCCGAAGTGGGAAACCTTGCCCTATGAATCGACCGTCCCTCACATCGATTTGGTCGCCCGCCGCATGCAGACGCTGCACCGGCTCTGCACGACCGCCCGCACGGTGCTGTTTACCTCCGTTCCGGCGTTGACCCAGCGCGTGCTGCCGGCGCTGGTCTTCACCGATGCCCTACTCTGCTTTCAACCCAACGGATCGCTGGAGCGAGAACCACTCGTGTCCGGCCTGCTGCGCCTGGGCTATCGCAAAGGGTCGGTCGTGGAAATTCCCGGCGAGTTCAGCATCCGCGGCGGGATCGTCGATATCTACTCGACCGCGTATCCCGATCCACTGCGCGTGGAATTTCTTGGCGACACCATCGAATCGATCCGCTTTTTCGATCCGGCCACACAAAAATCGACCGACAAGATCAAGCAGGCCTGGGTGTTGCCCGCGCGAGAGCTCATCCGCTCGGAAGACGCGCCCGATGCCCTTGCGCCACTCGCCGCCGATGCCGAATGGCACGCCCCCTCCGTCTACGGCACGATGGATAGCCTGCTGGATTATTTCCCGCAGCCCCCGGTGCTGGTGCTGGATCAACCCAACACCCTCAAGGCCCACACGGCCGAATGTTGGCAGGTCGTCGAAGAAGGCTTCTTACGTCATGAAGATCGCTCCGACCCGAACCCGTATCCGACGCCGGATCAGCTCTATCTCACCTGGGAGCAAATCCTCGCCGCGACCAAAGGCTGTGCGACGCTCGCCCTTGAGCCGGTCACCGCCCCGGACGCGAGTTGGGAGCCGGTGATCACCTGTCCCGCGCAAACCCCGGCGAGTGTGGGACTGGGCCAGCGCGGCACCGCCTTCAGCCATACGTTGGACGTGCTCGACCGTTTACGCGAAGGCGGCCCGGTCGTCCTGGTCGCCCGCAGCCAAGGCCAGGTCGGCCGATTGCTCGCGCTGTTCGGTGAGCATGACCGGCCCGCGGTGGAATGGAAGCCTTCCGCTCTGTCCGCCGGCGGCGCGCAGAAGGCCCCGTTCTCGGTCTTGAACGGCGACGTGTCCGCCGGCTTTCTTTCGCCTGAGCTGCGCCTGGTCGTGCTGACCGAGGAAGAACTGTTTGCGAAGGGTACCCGCCACAAGCCGCAACACAAAAGCAAGGCCGCCACCTTCCTCTCGTCATTGGAGGATCTGAGCGTCGGCGATTTTGTCGTGCACGTGCAGTACGGCATCGCGAAATATCAGGGGTTGCGCCGACTCTCGGTGCAGGACTTCGACAGCGATTTTCTGGTGCTCGAATTCGCCGGAACGGACAAGCTCTATGTGCCGCTCGACCGGTTGAATCACGTTCAACGGTACGCAGGTGCCGACGCGCATGTGCCTCGACTCGACCGGCTCGGCGGGACCAGTTGGGCGAAAACGACCGCGAAGGTCAAGAAAGACATCGAAGAAATGGCGCACGAGCTCGTCGATCTCTACGCCAACCGGGAACTGGTCCATCGCACGTCGTACGGCAAAGACAGCACGCTCTACCACGAGTTCGAGGCCGCGTTCGAATACGAGGAAACACCCGACCAACGGAAGGCCATCGAGGACATCACCCACGACCTGGCTTCCACGAAACCGATGGATCGCCTGGTCTGCGGGGATGTGGGTTACGGGAAGACCGAGGTCGCCATGCGGGCCGCCTTCAAGGCCGTTGAAGAAAACAGGCAGGTTGCCGTGCTGGTGCCCACCACTCTGCTTGCCCATCAGCATTACGATAATTTTGCGGAACGGTTCGCCCCTTTTCCGACCCGTGTGGGGCTGATTTCCCGGTTTCAGTCTCCGAAGGAGACGAAAGCCATTATTAAAGACACCGCGGCCGGCCTGGTCGACATCTTAATCGGCACCCACCGGCTCCTCCAGAAGGACGTGCAGTTTCGCAACCTCGGCCTCGTGATCATCGACGAGGAACAATGGTTCGGCGTGAAGCACAAGGAGCGCCTCAAGCAGTTGCGCACGCAGGTCGATGTGTTGACCCTGACGGCCACGCCGATTCCCCGCACCCTGCAAATGACCATGACCAGCGTGCGCGACCTCTCGATCATCAATACCCCGCCGTCCGGACGACTGGCGATCCGCACGCAGGTGCTCCGCTTCAGCGAAAAGGCCATCCGCGAAGCGATTCTCCGCGAGCTCGGCCGCGGCGGACAAACCTACTTCGTCCACAATCGCGTGGAGACCATGGAGCGGATGGGCGCCTGGCTCCAGGAATTGGTGCCGGAGGCGCGCATCGTCATGGCGCACGGCCAGATGGATTCCAAACCGTTGGAAGCCGTCATGCTGAAATTTTTCCACCGGGAGGCGGACATTCTGATCGCGTCCGCCATCATTCAATCCGGGATCGATGTGCCGACGGCCAATACGATCATCGTCAATCGCGCCGATACGTTTGGCCTGGCCCAGCTCTATCAGCTGCGCGGCCGGGTGGGGCGGGGCGGCGAGCAAGCCTACGCCTATTTCCTGGTACCGGATGAAGGCAACCTGTCGGAAGATGCGCAAAAGCGGCTCACGGCCATCCAGCAATTTACCGAACTGGGATCGGGTTTTCGCATCGCCGCGGCGGACCTGGAAATTCGCGGAGCCGGCAACCTGCTCGGCAAACAGCAATCGGGCCATATCGCCGCCATCGGTCTCGATCTCTACCTGCAAATGGTCGAACAGGCCGTACAACGCCTGAGAGGCCAGGTGGTGGAGGAAGAGCCGGATCCGGAACTGCGACTCAGTGTCTCCGCCTACATTCCCGAGGACTACGTGGCCGATAGTCATCAACGCCTGTCACTCTACAAACGCCTGTCGTCCTGCGGCCAACTCGGCGACCTGGCCCTCCTGCACGGAGAGATCGAAGACCGCTATGGCCATCCACCGGATCCGGTCGAGCGACTGTTCGAACTCATGCAGATCCGCCTCCTGGCCAAACAGTTGCGCCTGAGCTCCGTCGTCGAGCAGCCGCACGCCGTCGTGATCACCTTCGATCCCAAAGCCACGGTGCCGGAAATCGCCGTGCACACGCTCATGGACCGATACAAACGTCGATTGCGATTTTTGTCGCCGCTGTCGTTTGAACTCCAGATGCCGCATGACGACTGGAGTTTGGTCTTTCCGGAACTCAACGCAACCTTGCAAACCCTCCACGTCTGTGGTACCAACAACCAAGGGCCGAAGACAGGCTCACCCTGATCCTCGCACAGGATGCATTCCCCGACCGCATGACGTCACGGCAGACCACGCATCATTCTCATCGGCACCTTCGACTGACCGGCGCCGCGTTGGCGTTCTACGCACTCGGCTCGCTGTCCGGCTGTGCGGAACCGCCGCAGGAAGAGCCGGTGATCGCCATGATCAACGGACGCTCCATCACCCAGGCCGAGTTCGACATCCGGTGGGAGGAACTGTCCCAGGCCACTCGGGCCCGTTACGAAAAAGAAGGCGGGAAACGCCGGTTTCTCGATGAATTGATCATGCGCGAGTTGCTGATGCAGGAGGCGCGCAAGCAGGGGATCGATCAATCGGATGACATCCGCGAGAAAACGTTGCGATACCGCGAACAGTTGATTCTTGATGAATTGCTGAAGGACCGGATCAAGACGAAGGTGGAGATCTCCAAAGAAGAATTGGATGCGTACCTCGAAAAACATGCCAACCAACTTCTGGCCAATCCCAAGGTGCAAGTCTCGGTCATGCTGCTGCCGAACGTCTACGCCGCCAGAGACCTCAAACGCCAGGTGGAAGCGGGCGGTAACTTCACCCGGTTCGCCCTGCGGTATTCGATCGACGAGCGAAGCCGCGCCAAGGGCGGAGACCTAGGACCCTATCGCAGAGGCTTACTGGAGCCGGAACTCGATGCCTTGATTCCTTCCATGCACCCCGGGATGCTGAGCGATCCGATCAAGACCGACAAGGGCTACTACCTCATCAAGGTGAGTCCGCTGGAGCCGGAAATTCTGCAGGCGGATCAAGCCACCCGCGAACGCCTCCGGCAGGAATTGCTGGCCGAAAAGCGACGCAAGCGGCTGGACGACGTGTTCGCCGAGCTCCGCACCGGCGCGACGATCCGCATGGCCGACGCCGCCCGTTACCTGACGGATGAACCAGGACGCCAGTGACCCGGTACGCATCGGCCCTGCGCGCATTCGTTGTTCGGACGATTCTCTCCTGCGCTTGGTAACAACGCTCCCCTTCTGAAGTCTCGATTGTGTACAATCCCCCTACCCGTATGAATCACCGATTGGATGTCGTCTCGACACGTCTCCACGCCATATTGAGCCTGTCCGCCGGCACGAGGCCGTTTTCCGCTCCGTGGGCCCGCCCGCTCATCGGCTGGCTTGTCACCGGGCTCCTGCTCGGTGTCTGTGCCGTTACGCCCCTACCCCGTCCGGTAGAAGCCGCCAAGCTGGAAGACCGCATCGTGGCCGTCGTTAATTCCGATCTGATCATGTGGTCGGAACTGAAGCGCGACCTGCTGCCCGACCAGGAGCGTCTGCGGAAACTGTATAAGGGCGAGGAGCTGGACCGTCGCCTCAAGACGGCCGAGGCCATCGCCGTCACAAGAATGATCGAGCGCAAACTGCAACTGCAAGCCGCCAAGAACAAGGGCGTGGATGTGTCGGATCAGGAAGTTGCGCAGGCGATGGAGGAAATGAAGAAGCAGGGGGAAGCGCTCAACAGCACCGACCCGAACACTGCCAGGAACGTTCGCGAACAACTGACGTTGATGCGTGTGGTGGACCGCGAAGTGCGCGGCTTGATCATGGTGGCCGAGTCGGAGATGAAGCGATACTACCAGGAGCACCAGGATCGTTTTGCCTATCCGGAGGAATATCAGCTGAGCCAAATCCTCATCAAGCCGCGAACGCCGGACGGGCTCTCGGTAGCCCAGGGGCGGGCAGAGGCACTCCTGGCCACCCTGAAACAGGGCGAACCGTTTGAGGATCTGGCGATTCGCTTTTCCGACGGGGCGGACGCCTCACGCGGCGGTCGATTGGGACTGGTCCGGCAAGGCGAGTTGATTCCTGCCCTGGAGCAGGCCCTCACCCCGCTGCAAGTGGGGCAGGTGACGGGCATCGTAGAGACGGCAGAAGGTCTGCACATCGTACGCGTCGACGACAAGAAACCACGCCAGTTTCGACCCTTCGAACAGGTCAAGGCCGAAATCCAAACCCTGGTCTTTCAGCAAAAGACCGAGGATCAATACCAGATCTGGATGGCCGACCTCAAAAACAAGGCGTACATCGACATTAAGTTTTAAACTGCGTACGAATCTCTCCCCACAAGGCATCCCGCCCTTCATGCGTTTCCGCAGAATAGAGCAGGATCGGTACTTCCGGGCCCAATCCGCAGGCATTGCGCACGGCGGCGACGGCCGGCTTCCGCTCGCTCTGCCGCAATTTGTCGGCCTTGGTCAGGACGATGATGAGGCCGCAGCCAAGCGACTGGACCCATTGCACGGTCATGACATCCTGCGGCATCCACACCCGCGACTCGATCAGCAGAATAATTGCGCCGAGGGATTGGCGCTGTTCCAAATATTGCTCGATCATCGGCCCCCACTGCGCCCGCATGGTTTTGGACACTTTGGCATAGCCGTAACCGGGCAAGTCCACCAGCGACAACAGCGGCAGATGCTGGTCGGACGTGCGCACCGTGAAGAAATTGATAGCCCGGGTTTTCCCCGGAGTCTTGCTGACCTTGGCCAGCTTCTTTCGATGCAGCAGGGAATTGATCAGCGACGACTTACCGACATTCGATCGACCGACAAACGCGATCTCCGGCAAGCGGTCGGCAGGAAACTGTTCTGGGGACACGGAACTTTTGATAAACTCGGCGCCAAGTAGTTTCATCGTGATTGAATTGCAGGGCGATGTGCACGGCCCCTTATGATCCGTCGATTCGCAACAGATCGGTCAGGCTTCTTGTCTCCACATAGATAGAGTGTAGGGAATGAGCAAGTCAACAGGCAGTCGATTCGGCCGGATGCTGCTGTGGGTCACCGCGTTGATCGGGCTGCCCGCCGCTGCCTTGGCCCTGTACTGGCTGGTGACGCTCCCCGACGTGTCCCGCCTCGCGAAACACCATCCTGCGGAAACGGCCTTGATGGAAGCCCGCCGGGCTCAGGCCAAGGAGCAGGGGCATCCTTTGCATATCAAGTATGCGTGGGTGCCGCTGTCGCGGATTGCCCCCGCGCTGCAGCGAGCCGTCGTCGCCGCGGAAGATGCCTCGTTCTTCGCCCATGAGGGGTTCGACTGGGAAGGGATCAAGGATGCGGCGCTCTACAATCTCGAAGTCGGGGAATTCAAACGCGGCGGTAGCACCATTACCCAGCAACTAGCGAAAAATCTGTACCTCTCATCCGAACGTTCCTTGTTGCGAAAAGCCCGGGAGGCGTTGATCACACGATCTCTGGAACACCATCTGACCAAAGCGCAGATTCTGGAGCTGTACCTCAATGTCGCCGAATGGGGGCAGGGGGTGTTCGGGGCCGAAGCCGCGGCGCGGCATCATTTCGGCAAACCGGCGAAGGAGCTCAGCGTCGAAGAGGCGGCGTTGCTGGCAGCGATTCTGCCGTCACCTCGACGGTATGATCCGATTCGGTACACCGCCTATCTGAATCGGCGGCAACGCCACATCGTCCGTTGGCTGGAGCATGGCGGCAGCCGGAAAGCGGGCTCCATCAACCGAAGTCCTTCGGAGCCCCTCGAAGTGGTTCCTGTGGAGGAGTGAGCCCCCCGGGATAGGTACCAGTGCTACGTGGACTCGCCGACGGATGCGTAGTCCTGTTCTCCGAAGATCGCCGACTCGTGGACGTAATATTTAAATTCGAGCAGATTTCCCGATGGGTCTTCGAGGAAAAACGTGCGGTGCTCAATCCGTGTCCCGGGAAACCGGCGTCGTGGCTGCTGATAAAACGTGAGGTGGTTGGCCTGCGCGCGATCGGCTAACGCCTGCCATTCCTCCTCCTGCGTCAGGATCAGCCCGAAATGGCGGGGGTAAATGCCTTTTTGCCGATGGATCTCTTCCGGGCAGAGATGGGCGACGATTTGATGGCCGGCGAGCCCGAGCATCGCAGCCGTGGACGATTCCCGCCCAAGCGCGCACCCCAGACCGTCGACATAAAACCGCTTGGCCGCCGCCAAATCGTGAACGGGAAACGCGAGGTGAAACAGTGCGGGCATGGTTGGGCTCCTTTCTTTACTCCATCACATCTGTATGGCGCGACACAAACCGGCTACGCACCAGCGGTCGGCCATCACGTCCGATGACCCCGGCCGCCATGTGCGGCGTACTGTGGCGAATGGCAAATCGGCCATCAGGCGACAACACCAACACCCCGGCCGCACCGTGGACGCGTTGCACCACCTTACGAAGCACGCGGGTGGCTGCCACGGTCGGACTCACGCCGGCGGCAAGACAATCGGTGATCTCCTTGGCCACGGCCACACGGATGATGCTCTCTCCCAATCCCGTCATCGAGACGGCACCGGCGTCGTTGTCGGCGTAGACGCCGCAGCCGATCAAGGGCGTATCGCCAACCCGGCCTGGCAACATGACATCGACACCGCCGGTCGAAGCCCCCGCAGCGACGGTGCCCGACAGATCCAGCGCCACCGCCCCCACCGTTTCCTTCCCCAGACTCCTCGCCCGAAGACGGCCCGTGCTCACCATCGCCTGGTGCAAGCGCAACGTGCGACTGACCCCGGTGCGCGGTCGCAATTGCCGAGGTTGGGCGCCGGCCGTTGCTTTCGCACGGGGGATGCGCTCCAAGCCGAAATAGCGGGCGAAGCGGGACGCCGACTGTCCGACCAGCAGCACATGCGCGGTCTTTTCCATCACCAGCCTGGCAGCCGTGACCGGATGGACGATACCCTCGATGGACGCCACGGCCCCGGCCCGCAAGTCATGGCCCTCCATGATCGACGCATCCATACGGCACACGCCGTCGAGTTGCCGGTTCGAACCGCGCCCGGCATTAAACAGTCCGGAATCTTCCAGCAGGCGAATCGCTTCCTCAACGACTGAAAATGCGGGTCTCCCGGCCATGAGCAACTGATGCCCCTCGGCCAGGGCGGCCTCAAGACACTCCGCTTGGGCAGCGGTCATGGCGCGGCGCCCCTCGCCACCATGGATGAGAAGGATCGGTCGTGTACGTGTCAATTGAGCAGCAAGTCTTTCACGCGGCGGCAGGTGGGATCTTGCATACGATCCAAATCCGAGCGGACGAATCCTAATCCGGTCACACAGAGTTCAAAGTTTTCCGACAACTTTCTAAACAAGGGCGAGTCCTGTTGCGGGTCGACCCTACCGTACTCCGCGACCAGCCCATACGAGCGTTTGCCTGTCTTCACATAATCCACCAGGAAATCCTTGTGGTAGATGCGACCGACCGTCTTGAGCCGGCGGAGGTATTCAGGAAAGAGCCCCGTCATGAACAGGGTAAAGTCGCCAATGTGCCGATGGACATCGCGCTCTCGCTCGAACGAGTGCGCGCCCAACAGCACTTCGGATTCGAACAGCATGTCGACGACCGAATCGACCGCGCGGCCCTGGGTGTTCTGGATTTTGTAGAGTTGATCGCTGTGCGCGAAATCGACGAGCAGGTTGGAGAGATACTCGGTGACATTCAGATCCGGCCACCCGAGGTGTTCAGTAAAACTCTTTTCCGTCAATGCACCGAAGAGCTGGCGGAGTGGATGGCTGCGAGAAACGGGACTTCCCATCTCGACCTCCCGGGCAATCCCTGCCCTTTGCGGTAGTATAACAGACCACGCTCAATCCAAACGGACTTTCTCCCTGCTTCTCTATCGGCATCCGCACGGAAGACTTAACAGGATGCTGAAAAAGTCCGCCAGCGGCGTTCTCGCATCGCTCAGAGGCTCAACGTACCACACGGGTACGCCTCGCCCCTTCGCATCGCTGCGGCCTGGCTGGACGATTTTTTTGAGCACCCCGTGGATCTTTCATCATCACAGAACCAGTCGATGTGCCGATGAGGCAAAGGCAATACCATTCATCGCCGGCTATGCTCATGGACTCACGATCCCCGCCGACTGTCCAACAGAAACGTCACCGGTCCATCATTGAGCAGCTCTACCTGCATGTGCGCGCCGAACATCCCTGTTTCCACATTCACTCCGGCCGAGCGAAGGCGAGTCACCGCCTGCTCATACCATCTCCGTGCCTCGTCCGGCGGGGCCGCGTGATCGAACCCCGGACGACGCCCCTTCGTGGTATCACCAAGCAACGTGAACTGAGACACGAGCAGGATCGCGCCGCCGACCTCATTCACAGAGCGGTTCATTTTTCCTCGCTCATCGGCAAAGATCCGGAGCGCAAGAAGCTTTTCCACGACATACAGCAGATCGCGCTCCTCGTCGCCTTTGGCTATCCCCAACAACACCAGGAGACCGACACCGATACGGCCGACGGTTTGTCCCTCGACCTCGACGGAGGCTCGTGTCACACGTTGAATGACTGCTTTCATGGTGAAGCGCGTCTCTCGTGAAATCTATTTGGTATCTCGCCGGCCATGAACGACAATAGGGTTCTACGACAGGAGTTGATCAAGTGTCCCTTCCAGTTTGAGGAGACGCCGTTTCAGCGGCAACCCGCAGGAAAACCCTCCCAATGATCCATCATGCGCCACGATCCGATGACAGGGCACCACGATGGGCACCGGATTCGCCCCCAGGGCCATCCCCACGGCCCTCGCATACTGTTTCCCGCCGACCCGTACGGCGACCCACTGATAGGAGCGCAGCCGCCCGTAGGGAATCTTAGTGATCGCTCGCCACACGTTTCGTTGGAACGTCGTTCCCGCCGACCAATCCACAGGGAGCGAAAACTCACGCCTCGCCCCATCGAGGTAGGCCAAGAGCTGTCGCTTCGCCTCTTCCACAATGGCACGGGCAGAATCATCCCCTAGTGGTCCCGATTCGCTTACGCAAGCCGAAGGAGACAGGTCGATCGAGGTCAACCCTTTGTTTGAGGCCGTGACCGTCACCCAGCCCCACGGTGTCTTGAACGTACTGGTCTGTGTCATGTCATCCTGCGCCGAATTTCCGTGCGACCCGCCCGAGCTTGCGTTTCACCATTCCCAATACCACGTCCAGTTCCTCCGACCCAAGCACCAGATGTACCCCGAGATAGGCCGTGATGCTCAGCCCGATACCGCCGAAGAGCACGGCGATCTTCAGGATCCAGTCGCCGCCCTCCGTCCACATTGCAGCACCCGCGATCCATAGGCAGATCGCGACCATCGGAATGCACGCGCCCAGCACCCGACCGGCCGATCGCAATATGGCTCCCCAATCGACACGCCCCAGTCGGCGATGGAGGACCCCGACGAGAATGCTCCCGTTCAGCATAGCCGCCAAGGCCGTGGCCAACGCCAGGCCCGCGGCGCCCAGGAGGGTCATCAGCCAGAGCGACAGGAGAATATTGGCCATGACGGCGATGCCCGCCGTGACCGCCGGCGTCCTCGTGTCCTGCAACGAATAAAATGCGGACACAATAATCCGTACCCCGGCGAAGGCCCAGAGTCCGACGGCGTAACATAACAGCGCCGTGGCCGTGGCCAGCGTGTCAGCCTGCGTAAACGTTCCGTGTTCGAACACCAGATGCACGATCGGATAACGCAGAAGGATCAGTCCCACCATGGCCGGCAAGATGATGAAAAAAATCATCCTGAGTCCGAATCCGATCGTCGTCCGTAACTCGTCGAGCGCCCCGCGTGCGGCCTGGGTGGAGAGTGTCGGCAAAATCGCCGTCGCCAGCGCCACCCCGAAAATGCCGAGCGGAAATTGGATCAGCCGCATGCCGTAGAACAAATAGGTCGGACCACCGGGGAAATACGAGGCGAGAATCGTGCTGACGGTGATATTAATCTGTGTCACCGACAGTCCTAACAACGAGGGCACCATCAACCGCCCGATGCGTTTCACGCCGGGATGGCCGGGATTGAACCGCCAGCCGAACAGCATGCCGCGACCCTTCAAGCCGGGGAGCTGCATCGCAAACTGGGCCAGCCCGCCGACCACGATGCCGATCGCCACTCCAATAATGGGTTCCGGTAGCCAGGGCGCCAGGAACAGCATGCAAGCGATGGTGAAGACATTAAAGAAGACCGGCGAGAAAGCCGGGGCGGCAAAGGCCCGCAACGAATTGAGAATCCCCATGGCGAGCGCGGCCAGGCTGATGAAAATCAGGTAGGGAAACATCACCTGAGTCAACAGGCTCGTCAACGCCAACTTATCGGGGCTTTCGCGAAATCCGGGGGCGAGGAGCCACACGATACCGGGTGCCGCCAGAATCCCGAGCAACGTGACGGCGGTGACGATCGTGAGCAGCGTCGTGAACGTGGCGCTGGCCAGTTCCCAGGCGTCCCGTTTGGCTTTCAGCGTGTGGTATTCGGTAAAAACCGGAATGAAGGCCGCCGACATCGACCCTTCTGCGAACAATTCCCGTAACAAATTGGGAACCCGATAGGCGACGAAAAATGCGTCCGCCGCCGGGGTCGCGCCGAAGAGTCTGGCCAACACCATATCCCGGACGAACCCCAGAATGCGGCTGGACAATGTGGCCGCACCGATGAGGCCCGCCGCCTTGACGACGGAATGGGTCTCGTCCGAAGCTGGTCGAGATGGTTCAACGGGAGCGGCGGGATCGGACATTATCGGGGATTGTAACCAAACGCAGCGGAGCCGTCCATTCTCCGCGAAGAACCGGCCATCAGAGATCCTGGATCACATCGTCGGACAATTCGTTCGGATTATCTCCGCTGCGCGGTGGACAAACATGCGCCAGGAGTCCTCCGCTCGCCTCGATTCCACGACACAACCCGCCGGCGAGATCCCCGGCCCTCAAACGCTCAACCATCACCCCGGTCACGTCCTGCCACTGTTCAGTCGACACTCGGTCGCGAAGGGCATGGTCGGCCAGTACGTAGACCTGACGTTCAAGCCAAGACACCATCAGCAACAATCCGGTCCGTTCACGCGTGCGCGTGAGTCCATGCTGGGCAAATGCCCGCTCCGCGCGCAATTGCACTTTATGCCGCATCCGTTCATGGGACGTGAAGAGTCGCAACACGGGCGGCCACCGCCCGATCCATGAGCCGCCGGCGTAGGCTGCCATCGCCGCCCCCAGGAACCACACGGCATTGGCGGCATACCATCCCCAGGGCAGCCAGACGCTGTCGATCGTGAGTAACGCGGTCAGCATCAGCGTGGCTGCCAGCAGACCCGCTCGATGGTGCGCCTCGCGGTACAGACCGGACCGCCCGACGATCATGGGGACAATCTCGGCGCTCGTCAGCTGTTCAGCGGCGTGCACGGCCGCCTCAATCCGTGCGCGCTCCTCATCGGTCAGTGCCGGCCGCTTACCAGTCGCCACTGGCGCCTCCTCCTCCAAAATCACCCCCGCCGCCGGAGAAGCTGTCGCCGCCCCCGAACGACCCGCTCAGATCACCGCTTCCCCACCCTCCTCGGTGAGTGCTGAACCAGGTCTCATCGAATCCGCTGGTGCGATGCCCTCGCCTGGGCCCAGCCGATAGCCCCCATCCACCCAACAGACTCACCAGCAACAGACTTACCCCTCCGGCGATGAGGGCGGGGAGCAGCCACGGCGCTGCGATGAACGACACACCACCGCCCACGACAGGCCCGAGCATTCGATGAGTACGGGAAAACACGAGGCCGATCACCACGCCGACGATCACGGCCGACAAGACTTGCCCCAGCCTGTCACTGCCTGAAGGGCTAGGCGAAGGGCGTTCAGGGACATGGTCGGTCCCCTCGATGGTGCTCAACACAGCCCGCACCCCGGCGGTAACACCCGCCGCAAACTCGCCGGTTCGAAACCGCGGCACGATTTCGTTTCTGATGATTTGAGCTGAGCGTGCGTCGGTCAAGACCCCTTCAAGACCATAGCCGACTTCCAGACGAATTTTTCGATCCTTGAGCGCCACAAGGAGCAAGACACCGTTGTCCGTGCCCTTCCGACCCAGCTTCCAGGTCGTCGCCACGCGGTGAGAAAAATCGAACAGCGGCTCGCCCCCCAGTGATGGCACAATCAATACCGCCACTTGGTTGGAGGTCTTCGCTTCATGAGCGCGGAGTTCTTGGCTTAATTGCTCGACTGTGGCAGGCGGCAAAACATGCGCCACATCGACCACAGGGCCGCTGAGCGAGGGAACATCCAACGCCCAGGCCGGAAGGCCGGGCATCAGCGCAAGCCATACCCATCCGGCAAGGACAGCCTTCCCTCCTCGGCCACACAGCCGCATCGCATTCGCTCCCTGCCGCACGAGACGGGGGTTAGAACTTTACCTCCGGCGGCTTCGCCACAGCTTTTTCGTCGGCCACGGTGAAGTTCGCCTTCTCGTCCAAATGGAGAAGGAATTTGGCCGTCAGGTTCGTGGGGAAGTAGCGGACCATCTTGTTGAACTCCGCCACCTTCTCGATGTAGCGCTTGCGCGCCACGGTGATGCGGTTTTCGGTTCCTTCCAGTTGGCTTTGAAGATCGCGGAACCCTTGATCCGCCTTGAGGTTGGGATACTGTTCCGCCAGCGCAAGCAAACGCCCGAGCGCTCCGGACAGGCCCTGCTGCGCCTCCTGGAATTTCCTGAAGGCCGCCTCGTCCTTGAGCAACTCCGGCGTGATCTGTACATTCGTGGCCCTAGCGCGCGCCTGCACCACACTCTCCAAGGTCTCTCGTTCATGCGCGGCGTAACCTTTGACCGTATTCACCAGATTGGGAATGAGGTCGGCCCGGCGTTGATATTGGTTGATGACCTCGCTCCATGCGGCTTTGGTGTCTTCATCGAGACCTTGCAGATCGTTGTACCCGCACCCCGATGAGGTCAATATGCCGGTGAGCAGCAACGAGCCCAGCACCATTCGCGCAACAAACATGCTCATGATTCCTCCTCCGCGCCGACGTCATACCAGCGCCTGTTCAACACCTAAGGCTGATGCCGACGAAGTCAAGAATCTCCGAGGCCTTCCCCTCCCGAGATGTCGCTTCCCCCTGTGAGCTTGTTATACTACCCGTCACCGCTCGCAGATCAGCTTTTGGACGCATGATGGCACTTGACCGCTCAACGGATACGCCGGGAGGATTTCAGGTTCGACATCGCACCCTGGGCGTCTTTCAGGGTAGCTCCATCGGCTTGGCCTTCTGGCATCCCTCTTCCCACATGCCTGAATATGGACTCTGCCGATTCAGCACTGAGGCGAAGGCACAGGCCTATGTAGAGTTTCTTTCCTCACCTTCTTGTCCTGAACCGTTGAACCGCACCGACCTGATCGTGGAATCCTTTGACCACGCCGAACACGAACGGTTGACCACGGACTATCCGCAAGCCTCGGCCTGGGAAACGCCACTGTAGCAGAATATCCGCAAGAAGTTGCTTCGTGGATGCTGCGGGGACTGGGATGAGGGCCACCAACCTGCGAGATGCCAGGAGGGTCAGACGGATGAGTGTGTGCCCCAGGTTTCCGTCTTGGATTGCACAAACGCCAAGAGCCGTTGGTTCTCCTGTGCGGAGCGGAGAAACTTAAACGCAATCCCACGCGAGCTGACGGATCGGACCATCGCCGCGACCTCAAGTGGAGCCTGCTCATTTTCGAGCACGATTTGTAGATAGAAAATGTCGTCCACATGGACCGACGCCTGACTCTCGATCACACATCCTCCCATCGAGATATCCAGCACGGTACCTTCACCACGTATCTTGCCTCCCGAGAACGACAAGAACAGTCGAACCGGGATGCGCAAATGTTCGCGACGATCGAGTACTTGATTGGAATAGCTGTATCCCCACCGTGACGCCGAGAAGCGGCAACTACACGACTGACAGTGGAATGGCGAGATGTAGGCAAGCGACTTGAGCCGCTCCATGAGCGTGGTACAACGGGAACGAAAGACGCGATGTTGCCCGCACTGTGGGCACGTCAGCGATTGAGCCATAGTTGAGTGATCGGCGTAGATACGCGTAGCCCCTTCCTCCGCTTGCTACGGCCCGGGGCGTTGAATGTCAGACTCCGATGACACGAATACATGTTCGCTCCCGATGGAGAGCCCAGCGCCAGTTCATCGATAAAGTACGAAGGAAATTCTGTCAAGAAACTCGACGGTTCTTCCACCTCGAGGGGCAGTCTCCCTCGCAATACACATACGTGTGGCCTCCCAACGTCACCACCGTTGCCCTCGGACGATTCTCCACACCTCCGTTTTGGCTTCCCCTCTTCCTTGATCGACTTGATACCCACCGTCTCAGGCTGATGAGTTTCATTTCGCATGGGGATTTTAGACAGAACCCTCTTGATCGCCTCTCAATTTGTCTAAGCCGAGCACATGAACCAGCTGATATTTAAGAGGAATCAGGATTAATGTGTTCTAACGTCTCACTAACACCTCTCTAATCTCACGTTGTTACTCTCTACCTCACATGGGCATGGCCTTCACGCGTTGGAGGCACATTCTAAGGAGGTGGGCACCATGACATGCGGACGATGCCAAGGACTGATGGTGGACGAATGGCGGCCGGATTTTTCCCCGGAAACGTTTGTGTGGCGATGCATCAATTGCGGATCGATCGTCGATCCATTAATCGAACAAAATCGGCGTACCCGAATGGCCGAACCCTTGTTATTGGAACCAGTGGAAGCGTTGCAGTAAGCGCACGAGCGGCGGGGGAGGGGTTGGTCAATGCCCTGTCCCGCCGCAGGCACGAGGTTAGAGAGAGAAGTCGGCCCAGAGCACGGTGTGATCCGAGGGGTCTGTCGCGCGGCGCGGTTCTAAATCTACATCGACACGCTGACATCGTTGGGCCAACGGTGCAGTCGCGAGGATATGATCGATCCGCCACCCTTTGTTGGCGGCAAGGGCACTGGGCGCACGGTAGTCGAAAAACGTGAATTGCTGGCGATCTGGATACAGTTTGCAGAACACATCTTCGAAGCCCCACGCAACCGTCTTCCCATAGGCATTGCGCGCGTCTTCGTGGTAGCAGACATGTTTCAGATGTTTCTCCGGGCTGTGGACATCAATGGGTCTTGGGGCCACATTCATGTCTCCACACCAGATCGCCGGCTCCTTCGGGGACAGATGCGATTCGAAGTGGTTCCGTAGACGCTCATACCATTTCAGTTTGTACTGATACTTGGGGGAATCGATCTCGAACCCTTGCGGCACATACGTGTTGATGATCGGGATCCCCTGAATGACCACCCGCAACAGACGAGCATCCTCGACATCACCCCCGTCGTCGAAGCCGTAAGACACCGCTTCAGGCTTGGTGCGGCTGAGCACTGCCACGCCGTTGTATGCTTTCATCCCCCGGAACGTGATGTCATAGCCGGACGCGGCAAGAGCGGTCAGAGGGAATTCGCTGTCCTGAACCTTGGTTTCCTGCAAACACAGGACATCCGGCTGATGACGTTCCAGCCACTGCAACACAATGGGAAGGCGCTTCCGCAGAGAATTGACGTTGAAGGTCGCGATTTTCATACAGCGGGCGGATTCTAACAGAGCCCGCCCGCCGCAACAACCGACACTTTGTTGAAACACCACGGCCTGCGACCGGGAGGTAGCCGATCACAGGCCGTGGCTCACGAACTCCGATGGGGGAGAACCCGCCGGGTGTGTCATTCGTTTGGGCTAGTACCGTGCGGCGTCCTTCAGCTCATTCGTCATTGTCCCGACTTCGCTCGCAGCGTCATTCGCGGCTCCCTTCGCTTCTTTCACCGTGGCATGCGCCGCCGCTTTCTTCGCCTTCGCCTTGGCTTTGACCTGCTCTTTTTTCGCCTTGGCCTGCTTCTTCTTCGCTTTCGCCTCGTCCCGTTTCGCCTTCAATTCGCGCTTCGCCGATTCCTTCTTCGCCTTCAGGTCGCTCTTCAGCTCCTCTTTGTGGGCATTCAGATCGTCGGACACGGCGCTCATGTCCTGCTTGATTCCCTCAGACATGTTGCCCAAGCCCAGATCGTCGGCAACGGCTAGTGAACTCATGCTCACAAACGCGGCAGCGACCATCACAGCGATTGACCTTCTCATCGACAACCCCCTCTTTGACTGAAATGTGGTGTCCGGTTTCCTCATTACACCGACCGGCATGTAGCACCCATCAATACCCTGATGGGTTTCTTTTGCCAATTGTTTTGCCGATTTTGGCGGAGACCACCGAAGGCGTTACGGGCGAAACGAGGTCAGATAGCGACGCAGGATGGCCTGCTCGACTCGCGAACGGCCGCGGTCCGGAGCCGGAAAGCGAAGGACTAGGTGAATACGGCCGGCCTCAGGAAGCTGAATGGTGATACGGGGCTCCGGCGATGGAGCTTCCAAGAGATTACGCTGCTCCAATAGTTTCATCTGCCGCCCCATCTGATCCATGAAGGGCGCGCACTCCGCCTTGGCAGCAGTGAGAAGCGCCTGCTCGGCAGCTTGCCAATTGTCGGTGCTCAGCAGCGGAACCGAGAGCACGTAGAGACCGTATTCCTGCGACGGACTTTCCTTGATCAACGGATTCCCGAAAAGGAGGCTGTTGGGAAACACGACCGTTCGACCGGTATACAGATGAGAGGTCTGACCTGGGCCGATCTCCAGCAACTTGGTGGCGAAGACGTCATACTCCAGCACGACACCGCGATAGGTCCCCAGCTGTATTCGATCTCCTACACCGTACACCCCGCCCCCGACGCGCAATGCGGCGCCGCTCCAGCAGAGAATCAATTCTTTCGTCGCCAGTACCAGGGCGGCCGCCAGCGCAACCAGGGAGACGGCAAAGGCTTCCAACTCGTGGGCCCAAATCACCACCAGTCCCACGAACAGGCCCAACACCATACTGTTGCGAGCGGTCACGATCCAGCGGCGCTTCGCGTCGATGGTCAGAGTGGAATTGCCCTTAATCCAGCGAACCAGGATGGTTCGCGCGATTAAGAGGATGAGCAGCAGGAGAATGGACTTCAGGAGATCGAAGAATACGCTGGACCCAATTACCGGCAACAGCTCTTGCATAGAGTCGTCTACAGGCCTCACTGTGAGTCGGTCTCTTCCTCACTCGCGCGAGGAACACATTCTTCGCGTTTCCAGTCCGTCAATCGTTTGTCCTCGTCAAAAGACAAGGTATACCGATAACAATACAGCGGCTCCCGATAGGGCTCTTCGCTGCCGGCCAAGCTCTTGCCGAACGGCGAGGGCGAAGGCGGGGCCTTCGTTTTCTTTCCGGCGGTCAAGCTACTGGGATCCCACGGATGGACTTCCCGATC
The DNA here is from genome assembly GCA_011525625.1 of Nitrospira defluvii. GTDB lineage: Bacteria > Nitrospirota > Nitrospiria > Nitrospirales > Nitrospiraceae > Nitrospira_A. The sequence continues at coordinate 245,398 of WYAX01000020.1, read as the reverse complement.
CCCCATCGGCACTCGATAGGTCCAGACGGTATTACCCCCCAGCACCGGTGTTTTGGCGGTGCTCGGCGGACCGAACTTCTCCGCAATATCGTCCTGCGTGAGTCTCTTCAATCCCTTGTCCAGATACCGATCGCGCCAGGGCCCCCCGCAGCCGGACAGCGTCACGAGGCACAACAGAAACAGGATCGCCGTCATTCGCCCCCGGCCTGTCCGCTCACGACGCGTGGTATCCATCGATCGCTTACCGTTCTGAATCACGCTGTTCCCGAACCCACCGAATGGAACAATACATTGCATACCCTTGAGCCATCATGCCGGTCACCAGCAGCCCCAATGCCGTTTGCAGCCAAATGGTGTTGGGAAACTCCAAGCCGTAGACGCCAAGCATAAATCCGCCGGCGATGCACACCACGCCGACTCCGCGCGCAATCACTGCATTGGTCCGCAAATCGGCCATCCCCGTCTCCCTACTCACGTCAATGTCCTACGCTACACCGGCCTATCCGCATGGTTCAACCTTTTCTCCGTTCGACGTCAGGACTTCGCTTTCGCGCGAATCTCGCCTGCCCGCGCGTCGAGCGCATCTGCCTCAGCGCTCCGTCCGATCTTGCGCAACGCAGCGGCGTAATCCACGAGCGTCTTGGCCACATCGGGATGGTCGACCCCTAACTGCTTTTCCCTCACCGCCAAGGCCCGCGCAAGCAGCGTGGAGGCCTGTCCGGGCTCACCTTGCGCCATGGACAATGCAGCCAGGTTGCTCAGCGCCAGCGCGACTTCAAGATGCTCTGTCCCGAGCAGGGTCTCTTTGATGGCCAGCGCGCGGGTCAAGAGTCGCTGGGCGTCGGCAAATTGCCCGTGCTTGCGATGCAACACCCCGAGGTTGTTCAGCATGGCCGCCACATCCAGGTGATTCTCGCCATGCACCTCCTGGTAGATCTTGAGCGCCTCCAGATACATCGGCTCTGCCTCGACGTATTTCCCCTGCGCGCTGTAGGCCTGTGCGAGGCGAGCCAGTGTGACCGCAACCCGGCGATCATGCCGACCGAACTCTTCAGCCTTCTTCAGCGCGGCAGTATAAATCCGTTCGGCTTCGTCATACTGTCCCCGCTGCACCGCCGCCTCGCCGGCCTGCATCGCGGCATCCCAAGTCTGCTGCCCGCAGGACACCAACGCGAGGGCCAGCACGACGGACGGAGCTGCCATACCGAGTCGTCTCATCCCTGCCCCATTTGCTCGACGATGGATTCCGCAGGGTAGGTCACGATCTCCGCAAGCGTGGGATGATAGTGCGGAATGCGGAGCAGATCCTGTGCCGTCCCATGAAAATACATCACAGTAATGAGTTCATGGATCAATTCCGCGGCTTCGGGGCCAACAATCTGGGCCCCTACCAGTTCACCGGTATCCGGCCGGCACAGCAATTTGACGAATCCATGGGACGCTCCCAGGCACATGGCCTTTCCATGATCGGCAAACGGATAGGACGCCGTCAGATACGGGATCGACTGCGCTCGACACTGGCGCTCGCTCAGCCCTGCAACCGCCACCTGCGGATCGGTGAAGACCATTTCACTATCGAGCCGGTGATCGATGACCCGCGCGGGCCCGTCCGCATGGGTCGCATTAAACGCGGCCGTCTCACCTTGCTGAATCGCCAAATGGACGATGGGCGTGAGATCGTTGACGTCCCCTACGGCAAAAATGTGCGGCTGCGACGTCCGCATATCGGGGCCGACAACCAGACGACCATCGATAACGTTCACGCCGGCCGCCTCCACATTGAGCCCGTTCAGGTTCGGGCGACGGCCCAGCGCCTGAAATATGATCTCGGCTGAACGCGTGTGGGCCACACCCCCCTGAAGAAACTGCACCGTTTTTTCCGTCGGCGTCGACGTCACCTGCTGGAACGATACTCCGGTGATCACCTCAATGCCTTCGGCTTGGAACGCGGCTGCCAGTGCCTGTCCGACATCCTGATCCATATCGGACAAGAGCGTCGCACCACGTTGCAACATGGTGACCTTCGTGCCGATGCGGGCGAAGAATTGCGCAAACTCCACTGCAACCAGCCCGCCTCCCAATACCAGCAACGACGACGGCGCGCGACGCACATCGAGCATGTCATCGCTGGTCAGATACCCGGCCTGGTCCAGCCCAGGAATCGCGATTTCAGCCGGGCGCGATCCGGTGGCGATCACAAAGGCGTTGCCGCGAATATGCAGCGTGCCCACGCGAATTTCGTGGGGCGAGATAAACTCGGCGCGGGACTCATAGAGGGTGAACCCTGGATCACGCAATGCGGCGATGCGATAGTCTGCGAACTCCTGCACCAACCGGTTCTTGCGATCCACGATGGCCGCAAGGTCGGCCTGCGCGTTCACTGGAGCCAGCCCGAACTCCCGCGCACGTTTCATCAGCGCCATGATTTCGGCGGACCGGAGAATGGTCTTCGTCGGCATGCAGCCGCGCAAAATACAGAGCCCGCCCAGCGGCCCCTGATCAATGATCGCGACATCTGCGCCGGCGTCGCGCGCCGTCCGCGCGGCCGCATAGCCGGCCGATCCGCCGCCGATCACCACGACATCATGCCGACGGTCGGTCCGTTGAGAGAGTTGTGATGACATGCCCGGTTCGATAGACTGTCCCGAAGGTTGGAACTTGTAAGGATACACCATGATCAAACCCGGTCGCTATCGTCACTATAAAGGGAAGGACTACGAAGTGCTCGGCGTGGCCCGGCATTCGGAAACCGAAGAAGAATATGTCGTCTATCGACAACTCTATGGGGAAGGCGGGTTGTGGATCAGACCGGCAAGCATGTTTGCCGAATCGGTCTCACTTGGCGGAACGCATGTCCCCCGATTCCGTCGGCTGGAGGAAGGTCCAGCGTGAAAACGTGGCGGCTTGTCCCCGACGATGCCCAGCCGGGTCGACCACCGTCCATACGAGGGCCTGCTCAATCAGAAACCGGTGCCCGCGACTGGAGATTCTGATCCCTCGATAATTGTCGAGATACCCCTGGACGCGGGCGCGTTCGAGCATGCGTTCCCGCTCGGCACGGTTCACCGGTTCCGCCGTCAACCGGGACGGAGTCTGCACCAACTGCTCCCACGTCATCTCCCAGAGGGTCAGCGCGAGTTGCGATCCGTAATTCAAAATCGGATCGTCTTGCGTCCCATGCGACACCACCACAAACGGCGCGGTAAACAACGCCTGGGCCTGCTCCTCCGGTCCCCCTACCCGCTGCATCAGTTCCCGGCCGACGCAAGAGCAATAGCTGTCGAGCAGCCATTGCGACCATTCGACAACCTCCGGCCGACGCCACACAGGAATTGAATCGTCCACGTCCTCCTCGGCGGAAGGGACCGACGCAACAGGTCCGGCTCTCCGCATGCTGCCGGTAGTAGCACGCCGACTTGCCGCCTGCCAAGCCCGGTCATGTCGCGATTTTTCGCAGATGGCGCACGAACAATGCCTGGCCGTGGCTTCCGAGGAGGGTCATCACGACATCGCCGCGTCGGAGATCAGTCCCGTCGCCCGTCGCCCCCCCGTCTTGCCCCGCGACTGAACACGACCAGGTTTCCACCACCGCGCCACGGCCCTTGCTCTTGAGCACGACGCGGCCTCCCGGCTCGACCTGGTACGTCAGGTCCAGCGGCACGCCCTCGAACACCCGATCCGGGCTGCCGAGAATGGGCGTGCGCGAATGAGCCGACTTGGCTCCATGCTCAGAGGAGTATTGAAAAACCTGGTAGGGAAATAGATAGGGAGCCTGTGGCAGTTTGAATCGATAGGAAGACTCGAATGTCAGGAGGTTCCAATTGCCCAGCACATCCTCACCGGAACAGGATCGCAGTGACGATGCCGGGATGGTCAACCCGGGTGGCATCAGCGACTTCACATGCGGGCGGTCCTTCGCCTCGGTCACTCCCCCTGCGATCAGGCTCGCGCAGCCCACAATCAGAAACACCCATCGCCCTCGTGCCATGTGAACCTCCATTTCACTCTTGATTCAGCCGGTCCCTGGCCACCGTGCGCCAGGAACAGTCCGACCGCTCGATGCCACAGCAGAGCCTGCTCCAAGCGGAACGGGCTCGGAGGGAATGAGCCGGAACACCCGGCAGCGTCCACCGTTTAGGAGGAGAGAATCGGCGCTCGTCAGCGTTCCAAGAGGATCAAGGATCTTTGCGTGAATCTGCGGCCGGGGACGGGGCAGGCAGGGCCTTGGGAGCTCTCGGCAACACACGGTACTCGATCAGTCTGCAGGTACAGAAGGACACCTGTCGCCATTCCGCGGTGATCTTCACGATCGCCGAACCGCAGATGGAACAACCCAACGCCCGGGGATCACGTTTGATCGTCCAGCGTGGGATCGTGATGTGTTCGGCGTCGATCGGTTCCTGTTCCATGGAAACCTTATCGGTCCGCAGTGTGAAAAGCTGAAGAGGCAATTTTTTCCGCGGTCCCTTTGCCCTTGATGCAACAGGCCTGGTCGCATATATAATAGACGCGCATCAGCCCTACGCCACAATCTCTCGCAGAGGCGCGGGTTTACAAGGAGCATGACCATGGCAGCACAGACACTGTTCGAAAAAATTTGGAACGATCATGTGGTTCGAGCCGAGTCCGACGGGACCACGTTGCTCTATATCGACCGCCATTTGGTGCACGAAGTGACCTCTCCGCAGGCATTCGAGGGCCTGACGGTTGCAGGTCGCACCCCGCGTCGTCCAGGCGCCGCACTCGCGGTCCCCGACCATAACGTCCCGACGACCGATCGCCGCATCGCGATTGCCGATCCGATCAGCGCCAAACAAATTCAAACGTTGGAAGATAACTGCAAGACGTTTGGCATTACTCTCTTCGGAATGAATGACATCCGACAGGGCGTGGTCCATGTCATCGGCCCTGAGCAAGGCTTCACCCTCCCGGGCATGACGATCGTGTGCGGCGATTCCCACACGTCAACCCATGGCGCATTCGGCGCGCTCGCATTCGGCATCGGCACCAGCGAAGTCGAACATGTACTGGCGACGCAATGTCTGGTCCAGAAGCGCCCCAAAACGATGGAAGTCCGGGTCGACGGTCAACTCTCACCGCGCTGCTCCGCGAAGGACGTCATCCTCGCCATCATCGGCAAGATCGGCACAGCAGGCGGAACAGGCTACGTCATCGAATATACAGGGTCCGCCATTCGCGCCCTCAGCATGGAAGGCCGCATGACGTTGTGCAACATGTCCATCGAGGGCGGCGCGCGGGCCGGCATGGTCGCCCCGGACGAGACCACATTCAACTACATCAAAGGTCGTCCGATGGCGCCCAAGGGGGCGCTCTGGGACCAGGCCGTGGCAGCTTGGCGGCAGTTCCACACCGATACCGGCGCGAAATACGATGCCGTCGTCGAATTACGCGCCGAGACGATTGCCCCGCAAGTCACCTGGGGCACCAGCCCCGGCATGGTCACCGGCGTGGACGGTACCGTACCCGACCCGCGTACCATGGGAGATGAGAAACTCCGTCAGGCCACAGAGCGCGCCATCGAGTACATGGCCCTCAAGCCAGGCATGCCGATTCGCGACATCAAAATCGACAAGGTGTTCATCGGGTCTTGCACCAATTCCCGGATCGAAGACCTGCGCCTGGCCGCCTCGTTCGCCAAGGGTAAGAAAGTCGCCGGCAGCGTGCACGCCATGGTCGTCCCCGGATCCGGCCTCGTGAAGCAACAGGCGGAGCAGGAAGGCTTGGATCGTATTTTCAAGGAATCTGGATTCGAATGGCGGGAGGCTGGCTGCAGCATGTGCCTGGCCATGAATGCTGATGTCCTGCAACCGGGGGAACGTTGCGCATCAACGAGTAACCGGAACTTCGAGGGACGCCAGGGAGCCGGTGGACGCACCCATCTGGTGTCGCCGGCCATGGCGGTGGCTGCCGCTATTGAAGGGCATTTCGTCGATATCCGTCAGTGGTCATAAGCGGGAAGCCATTTCGATCCTGAGCCGGACCCATTGGGAACAAGGGCCGGCGGACACGAAGCACAAAAGGACATACCATGGACGCATTCACAACGCTCACAGGCCTGGTCGCGCCGCTGGACCGGCTCAATGTCGATACCGATCAGATCATTCCAAAGCAGTTTTTGAAAACGATCAAACGCACCGGGTTGCGGGAAGGGTTATTCTACGATTGGCGGCGGCGGAAGGATGGATCGCAGGATCCTGAGTTCTTCCTGAACCAGCCACGCTACCAGCAAGCTTCGATCCTTCTCACCAGGGATAACTTCGGTTGCGGCTCCTCGCGCGAACATGCGCCCTGGGCGCTGCTCGACCAAGGATTCCGGTGCATTCTCGCACCCAGCTTCGCCGACATCTTTTACAACAACTGCTTCCAGAACGGCATTCTTCCGGTAGTTCTGAAGGGATCGGAAATTCAAGCGCTCTTTGATGGCGTGGCGACGCATGACGGCTACCGATTGACCGTCGACCTGGCAGCCCAGCAGGTCACGACACCCGAGGGTACGGCCTATCACTTCGAGATCGACCCATTCCGGAAGGATTGTCTCTATCGCGGATTGGACGCGATCGGCCTGACGCTCCAGCACGCGGCGCAAATCGGCGAGTACGAACAACGCCGCCGCACCCAAGCCCCCTGGTTGTTTCAAGACGTGAGGTAACCGTCAGAAAAGGAGTCCTATGACGTGGTGGGAAACCATTCTGTTTCCGGTAGCCTGGCTCTGGAGACCCAAACTTCTCTTCACGTTGTTATTGTTCGGCGGCGCAGCCTATCTCCTGGTCGTCTTTAATTGGAGTTACTCGGACGGCGATCGCGCCGGGTATTTGCAGAAGCTGTCCCGAAAAGGATGGTTTTGCAAAACGCAGGAAGGTGAGCTGGCGATGACGACCGTACCCGGCGTGGCCCCGGTGCTCTGGAGCTTCACGGTGTGGGACGAGAACGTGGCCAAGAAGCTCGATGGGCAGATGGGTAAGCGGGTCGTCCTGCACTACAAGGAGTTTCGCTATATCCCCACGACCTGTTTCGGAGAAACCCCCTACTTCGTGGATCGTGTTGAGGTCCTAGACTGACCCCCGGGTCATAACCATTTCTTCTGCTTGAAGAAGTAGAGCATCGCCAACCCGGTCACGGCCATGACGCCGAGCACAGTCGGGTAGCCCCAGGGCGATTTCAATTCAGGCATGTGCTCGAAATTCATCCCATAGATGCTGGCGATAAAACTGAGGGGCATGAAAATCGTCGTGATGATCGTCAGCACTTTCATGACCCCGTTCAGCCGGTAACTGACGCTGGACAGATACACTTCCATCATCGACGACACCATTTCGCGCAACGTCTCGACCGTGTCGCCGATCTGAATGATGTGATCGTACACGTCGCGAAAAAAGACCTTGGTCGAGCCCTGCAAGAACTGACCATCCGACCGCGACAGGTTGTTCATCAGATCACGCAGCGGCCAGACCGAGCGTCGGAAATACAGAAGCTGCCGTTTGAGTGCGTGGATATCCCGCAGGGTTTCCGGTCCGGGATTGGTCACACAGACATCCTGCAGCAGCTCGATTTTTTCTCCCAAGCTTTCCAGGATGACGAAATAGCGATCCACGATCGAATCCATCAGTGCATACAGCAGATAGTCCGCACCCGCGTGGCGTAACCGGCCCTTCCCGTTCCGCAGCCGTTCTTTCACTCCCTGAAACACATCACCCCCGTTTTCCTGAAACGAGAGCACATAGTTTTCCCCGAACACCAGGCTGACCTGCTCAACATTGATGTCGCCTTCGTGCTGCCCCTCGTAGAGCATCTTCAACACCACGTAGCCGTAGGTGCCGTAGTCGTCGAGTTTCGGGCGCTGGTCGGTATTCGCAATATCTTCCAGCAGCAGCGGGTGCAGGCCGAACATTTTGCCGAATGCCTCCAGCACCTCCATCTTATGGATGCCCCCGACATCGACCCAACGTACAGTCGGCTCACCCGCCAGGGTGATCTCGTCCGGCTTGGCCACGGATCGCTCCTGGAACTGTCCTTCGCCATACTCATAGACGGTAATGGTCACCGCCTCGGATTTTTTTTCGCCGATGTGGACCAGCGTACCGGGCGGCAGTCCCGCCTTGCGGGAATGTTTGTGTTTCAATTTCATCGTCATCCCAGCTTGTACGCGGAAGCCGCGGGATGGTCAAGAGCCACCTCCGGCAGCAAGCCACTCCGGACTTTGTTCCGGCGCCAAGACCTGGTACGGTGAAGGATGGGAACGACTCCGTTCCTTCCCCCTGATGGATCAGGAGCTGCGACATCATGGATCGTGAACTCGCCCTGCTGATGGAGGCCATGCAGCAGGCCGGTCGAGAGGCACGTCGTCTCTCGTCTGCCGGATTTGAAACGTACACGAAGGCTGATCATTCACCGGTCACCTCCGCCGACCTCGCCGTCAATCGCATCCTGCACGACCGGTTGTCGACCGCCTTTCCTGACGACGGCTGGCTGTCGGAGGAAACCACCGACAATGACGAGCGTTTGAGCCGAACACGTGTGTGGATTGTCGATCCGATCGACGGCACGCGTGCCTTCGTACGAGGCCTGCCGGAATATTGCCTGTCGGTGGCCCTGGTCGAACAGGGCTCGCCGGTCGTCGCCGCAATTTTCAATCCGTCGACCGGCGAATTCTTCTCGGCCATACGGGGGCGAGGCTTCCGGATGGAGCGCTTCCTCGAACCTGCTCTGCCTCCATTTGCCTCGGGCGAGCGGCCGCTCGCGCTCGTCAATCCCTGGGAGCTGCGAGTCGGCCGGTTTGAAGGCCTTGAGCCTCATGTTCGATGCCGTCCCATCGGCTCCATCGCCTACGCCCTCGCGCTGGTCGCAGCCGGGCAAGCCGATGCGGCCATCACCCTCAGTGGCGGCAACGAGTGGGACATTGCCGCCGGCGTCCTGCTCATTGAGGAAAGCGGGGGACAGGCCACGACCGCGGCCGGCCAGCCGTTCGCCTTCAACCGTTCCGATCCGAGACTGTCGGGCACCTTGGCGATCGGATCGAGCCTGTCGGCACCGGCACGCGCACACGTCATCCGACATAGCGCCGCACAGACGGGCACTCGTTCGCCCACACCCTAGCCCGCATTATTGATGACCACTTCTGCAGCACTCGCCGATCCGCTGTTCCGACAAGCCTGCGGCCGACGGGCTCGCCTCACGGCTCCGCACGCCGGTCCCATGACGCGGCTGGGCGAGTTCGCGACGAATCGTCATGAATAATCCGGGCTAGCCCTTTTCATCCCTGCCGCTTCTCTGTACCATGCCCGCTCGCGTCACCATCATCGGAGGTCTGTCATGAACGTCGCGTTGCTGGGGACAGGATTGTTGGGCGAAGCGGTTGCGGAGCGGCTGCATGCCGCGGGGCATTTCCTGTCGGTCTATAACCGCTCTGTCGAAAAAACGCATGCACTCCGGCAACACGGCATCCGTATCGCGCCGACCGCTGCAGCAGCCATGTCGAAGGCACAGGTGGTGGTACTGCTCCTGGCGGACGCAGCCGCCATCCGTGCCGTCCTGTTCGATCCACGAACCAGTCCCGCGATCAAGGAGCGTACGATCATCCAGATGGGGACGATCGGGCCGTCGGAAAGCCGCTCGATTGACGAAGAGGTCACGCGGCTTGGCGGTCGCTACCTCGAGGCGCCGGTCCTCGGCAGCATCACGGAAGCCAAGGCAGGCACGCTGTTGATCATGGTCGGCGGGAGGCCGGAAGACTATGCCGAATGGACGCCGTTGTTTCACGCCTTGGGATCGGACGTGCGCCTGATCGGGCCGGTGGGCAAAGCTGCCGTGATGAAACTCGCGTTGAATCAGTTGATCGCCGCAGAAATGGCAGCCTTTGCCCTCAGCTTCGGACTGATTCGCGAAGGCGGTGTCAATCGGGACACCTTCATGGACCTCCTACGAAAGAGCGCGCTGTATGCCCCGATGTTCGACAAGAAACTACCGCGACTGGCGACGCGACAGTACGAACAGCCGAACTTTTCAACCCGGCATCTGCTCAAAGATGTCGACCTGTGTCTGGCGGCGGCCGACCAGGCGCACCTCTCAACCGACGGGCTGCGGGGAGTGCGATCGCTCCTCACCGACACGATCGCCCGAGGTTTGGGAGAGGTGGATTACTCCGCACTGTATGAGCGAGTGGATCCGGCGGAAGGGAACACGAGATAACGGCTAGTGAGGCGCCTGTTCGGCAGGCCCCGGATGATGCTCTGCCATCGATTGCACCTTCACGACATGAAAATGCCCACCGGCTTTGCTCGGGGCATGGTCTTCTTCAATCCGGGTATACCACCAGCGGCCGTCGCCTTCTGAAAAGTCCGGCGAGAGGGTAATTTCAAATCCGCCTTCACGATCATTTTCCTGCTGAGCCCAGGCCCCTGCCCACCGGTGATCGGACAGTACATCGGTCCGAAACCGTCCGTCCTTAAAATCGTACGAGCCGTTGCCGAATCGATCCAACCGTAACGGCACCACCACGCCGCCTTCTTCATATTCCCACTCGCCGGCAAGCACCGCATTCTCTCCACGGTGTAAGGAGATTTCTCCTACCGCCGGTTGGCCCCAGACAGCCTCTTGCAGCCGCGGCGTGTGACTACAGGCCTGTATCAGCAACAAGCTTGCAGCGAGGGAGAATATCGACAACGCGTGGTGTTTCATGCGGTTCATCCTCAATATGTGAAACAGCTCGGCCTCTATGTGTGGAGGCGATCTTTTTACATACCACGCGTGGGCAGGAGCCTCAAGTCTCATCAATAATTTTGCTCATATCAGCCACACCATGCGCGAACCGATCTTCTGCGACACCTTGAAAATATTCTCTGTACCAGATTCGTACACAGCGACACAGAGCCCGTCTGGACCTCCTCCGAACGGCTCGATACATCGCCACCAGTCAAATGCTCAAGGTCGCTCGCCCACATCCGATAAGGAGAAGAGGAGAGCAAGACGGTTCCGCCGGACAGAGCAACAAGACCATTCTCGCGGGAATTTTGTGGAGACACACGCCATTGATCGCACCCTATCCTGACCATGAAGCACAGCGGGTCGAGGCATTGAAACGGTATGAGATCCTCGATACTGAGCCTGAAGCGCCGTTTGACGAGCTCGTGCAGTTGGCGGCACAGATCTGCCAGGTGCCGATTGCGTTGATCAGCCTGATTGATCCGCTCCGTCAATGGTTCAAAGCCAAGACCGGCGTGGCAGCCTGCCACACCTCTCGTGATATCGCCTTTTGTGCGCACGCGATCCTGCAGCGGGATATGTTCGAAGTGCCGGACGCGCTAGGAGATGTACGATTCGCGACCAATCCGCTGGTGACGGGGGAACCGCACATTCGATTTTATGCCGGCGTGCCCCTCATAGATCGGGAGGGGCATGCCCTCGGAACGCTCTGCGTCATCGATCGGGTTCCGAAGCGACTCTCTGCGCAAGACAAACAAGCCCTGACCGTGCTCGGCCGCCAAGTGGTCGCCCAATTCGAGCTTCGGTTGCGCCATCGCCAACTCGCGATTCACGTGGCCAAGCTCGAACAGGCAGACTCGCTGCGATCGACATTTCTCTTTGCCGCCGAGCAGGCACTCGACGGAATCGCCTTCCTCGACGAGACAGGTCGCTATACCTATATGAACCACGCGCATGCCGCACAGTACGGGTATGAACCGACCGCGCTCATCGGAAAATCGTGGAGGGAACTCTACACCGCTGCCGAGATCGCCAAGATCGACACCATGGCGTTCCCACTCCTGAAGGAGCAGGGCCGCTGGCAGGGAGAGACCATCGGCCGAGGGAGAGACGGTGCACCGATCACCACACAGGTCTCACTGGCCCTCTTCCCCGACCAGGAGCGCCGGAGCGACTGGCTTCTCTGGATCAGCCGCAAACGGCTCCTGATCACGGTGGAAAACACGCTGCGCTCCCCGGAGTGTGCTCGACCCGCGCAACAACCGATGCCGGATCGGTCCGCCCCTTCTGATCCCTATCCCCTTCACATCCTGCTGGTCGAAGACATGGAAGACAATCGAGTCCTGATCACACTCTTATTGAAAGCCTTGCCCTACCGCCTCGATCTGGCCGAAAACGGTGCCGTGGGGGTGAAGAAGTTTCAAGCCGGCCAATACGACCTGGTCCTGATGGATGTTCAGATGCCGGTCATGGACGGCTACGAGGCGGTACACAGCATCAGGGCATGGGAAGCGGAGCAGGGACGCGACGCGACACCGATTATCGCCCTGACCGGCAATGGTTTGACGGAAGACATCGAGAAAGCCCAGGCCGTCGGCTTTACCGCACATCTGACCAAACCCATCAAAAAACACACGCTACTGGAGGCCATTCAGCAGCATGCGATCGTCCGGACAAAGGAGGCGGCCCTGTGAGCGAGATGACACCCGCGATGTCCGACGGCGGAGCCGGACCGATTGTGGTGCTGGTGGACTCGTCATTCGAGCCATTGATTCCCAAATTCATGGCCAATCGGCAGAAAGAAATCACGGTGATGACTGAGGCCGTCTCCGCACACGACTTCGACACGATCAAGCGGGTCGCCCACGGCATGAAAGGGGTCAGCGGCAGTTATGGCTTTCACGTCATGACCACCATCGCAGCTCACGTGGAGGAGGCGGCCAAGGCCGCCGATGAATCATCGATTCGCAAAACCCTTGCGACCCTGGCATCGTATCTTGAACGCGTGGAGATTACCTATGAGTAGCCGAAGTGCACAGTCTCCCGCGGGCACATAATCCATCGACGGCCGGCTGCTGAGCCCTAACCGGCACCAACCGCCCGCCCGGGCATTGCGTACCAAAGGCGAAAATGAAGAAGTTTTCGTGCGTTTAGAGGATTCCGTGCTACAAAAGAATGAACGTGTCCGGACTAGGGCATCTGAAGCGTTAGCCCCTCACTCTTCGACACCGAAGGAGCGCGTGCATGGAAAGCCCCGCAAGTCCCAAACCTAGAGTGCTCATGGTGGAAGATGAGGAAGACACGGCAAGCTTGCTGACGTTTCTGTTGGAACGGGCGAGTTATCAGGTCATCCACGCCAAAGACGGCCGACAGGCGCAGGAACTCGCCGATACCATGGCACCCCCGGATATTGTGCTGCTGGATGTGATGCTTCCGTTTCTGAGCGGACTGCAAGTGCTGACCTATCTGAGAGCGCGCGAGGGTTGGGGAGCAGTGCCGATCGTCATGCTGACGGCCGACGGGAGCGAGCATGACATCAAGCGTGCCTTGGAGAACGGCGCCAACGATTATATGGTCAAGCCATTCAACCCACGCGAACTGACCAGTCGACTGAAGCGGTTCGTCAGTCAGGCGGCCTGAGCGACCCACCGGGAGGAGTCGCGTGCTGGCCCTCGACCAGTCAAACCTGACCCTTCGCATCGGCAGCATCGCCGCAATCTCCATTTATTCGGCCGTGTTGTTGCTCCTGCTGGGGATTCTTCTGCTCCGGTTCATTCGCCGCAACAAAGACCGACGCCGCCGCGCCGTCACCGAAACCTGGCGGCCGCTACTCGCCCAATGTGTCGTCGAGGTGCCGGACACGCTTCCCCCGCTCACCACTCGCGACCACCTCGTGCTGCTCTATCTCTGGAACCATTGCTATGAGTCCATTCGCGGGGAGGCACGCACAAATCTGAAGGAACTCGCCAGACGAACCGGAACGGACCAGTTCGCGAAACAACTCCTCCACGCCAGACTGCTCCGCCGCCGATTGCTGGCCGTCGTGACGCTTGGTCACCTGAAGGAACGATCAATCTGGAATGAGCTCGCCGCGATGTTGCAGGCGGACAACGCGTTTGTCTCCTTAGTCGCCGCCAAAGCGCTGCTGCACATCGACCCGAAGGCGGCGATCCCTCTCTTGATTCCCGTCATCAGTCGCCGTAGCGATTGGTCACCCCTCAAGGTGGTCGCCATGTTCGAACCGGCCGGTGCGGACATCGCCGCCGACGCCATCGCGAAGGCCGCCTGTGAAGCCAGCCCGGAAATCGGCGCTCGCCTCATCCGCCATCTTGCGGCTACCCAGAGCCAGCACGCACTCCCGCCGCTCAGAGCGTTGCTCCAAAAGGGAACACCATCTGATGACGTGCTGGCCGCCTGCTTGTTTCTCTTTGGAGAATGCAGCGACCCGCGAGATGTGACGATGATTCGCGCGCATCTCTCTCATCCCACGTGGTTTGTTCGACTTCAAGCGGCATCGGCATTGGGCAAGGTTGGAGTCGAAGAAGATGAAGTGCGGCTCATCGCGCTCCTGGATGATGAGCATTGGTGGGTGTGCTATCGGGCAGCCGAAGCCCTGTCGAATCTGCCTTGGATGACCGCTGAACGGCTGACACACTTGTGCAACGCGCTCACGACCGTCGAGGCGCAGGAACACTTACTTCCGTTTATGGCGCAGTCGAACGTGAGGACTCACCACCCGGCTCCCGCCATCCCTCCGCAGGCACGCACGGCTTAACGCACAGCCTCCACTATCGTTCCCTCTCAGGAAGCCGTCGCTGCCGCCAAATCGTTTGAAATCAAGTTACGCACGATGACCGGCCGCCGCCGCATTCCGGCCGGCGGGCACGTGGGCTCGCGGCGTCAGCAGGACGGTATGGGTGCCCTGCAACTCGGGGGCTGTCAGGATAGTGCCCTGTTGTGTCAGCCCTCGCACAGAGGAGCCGGAACGCGCCAGTTCCCATCCGTTCGGGACCTCGATCGTCAACCCGGCCACGGGACTCGGCACCGTCAGCGTCACACGCATCCCCGCCAAATCGCGCGCCACATCCACCTGAACCTGGTTGCGCGCCGCCCACCACCGGCCGAACTCCCCCACCGAACCGAACCAGGCATAGGGGCGCACCCCTTCCACGAACCCCTTCTCGAAGGCGAGCTTGTGGTCGAGAACGTTCGGATGAATGAGCACCACCACCGAACCGCCATAGCGGCTGAGCTTCCCTGCCAACTCCAGCGCCTGCGGAAGCCGGTCGCCCAGTTTCGGGAGTTCTTCGTCTTCGATCGTGACGGGAAACTCAAACACCTCGACTTCACCGTCCCTCAGGCGGTCATAGGTCAATTGATAGGGCAGATGGGTAAGCGAGTTATTGGCCGTGGCGGTCGAACTGAAACGAAACCCCGTCGCAAGGAGCGCTTGAGGGAGTCCAAAAGGATTCGAGAGCTCTCCCGGTCTGAACGAGACAATCGTCTGTCCGGAAAAGTGATCGATCAGAAATTTACTGACCCGCAATTCGCCCAGGAGGCTGGCGTTGAGGGCAGTTCTCCGGCTTTTCACAAACGGCGCATACGACGGATAGGCTTCTCGGCCGGTCCCCAAGGGAAACTGATCGAACACCTTCGAATGCGCGATCGTATGACTTCCCAGCTCCATCCCGAGTTCGCTCAGACGAGCCAGATACCGCACCCCTTCGTCGTTGAAGAAGATGTCGTCGTTGTAGTCGCGAATATACTTCACTTGAATGAAATAGGTACCGACCACTCCCTGACTCTTTTCATACTCCGCATAGTCCACCGCGTTCTTGATCGACTGGGTAAAATCCACATCGTGCGTCAACATGACGGACAGCGATTTCCCGAACGGCACCGTCCCGAGCGTGATCGCCCGCTCTTCCGCCGTGCGATAGATCGATTTGAGCAGCCGCAGCCATACATCCAACGTCGGATCGAACTGATTGTCGAAAGTCCGGACCAGTTCGTCTCCGCGATTGTTGTACCCCTTCGACAGCAGAAAGCCGAGATCCACGCCGATGGCATAGGCCCGGCCACGTCCGTAGATCATCTGAGTCACAGCGGCCGTCCCGTCGTCGAATCGCACGAGCGGTGTCGTCGCGTCGGTGTAGCCGTACGTGCCCATCACTTCCAGATGCTTCTCCCGAACACCGATCCGCAACGTTCGCTCTTGTGGATCGCTCAGCTCGGCCAGCAACGGATCAGTCGCGGCCAATGTCAGGTCATACCGCTGGCGCGAGGCGACGGCCTCACGAAATCCGAACACCTGGTTCAATCCACCACCCAACACCTGCACGCCAATCAACGTGCCACCAGCCTTCGGAAATTCCGCCAGCGCCTGGAGTTCCTCCGGCTTGAACACCTTGCCCGAAATTATCGGATAGACCAGCACTGTCTGATGGGACAGGGCTTCGCGCACATCTCGTGTGATGCGAAACGGCACGCCGATCGACTTGAGCCCATGAGCCAAACCCAGCCAGCAGGAGTCCGGATCAGTCAGGAGGATCGCCAGGCGACTGTCTGATCCCTGCCCATACGTGCTCCACGAGGTCGGAACGTTTGGTGGCACAACGGTGACATGACTGGGCCCTGACACGCCGGGAAACCGGTGAAAATCCTGTTCAGGAACCTTGAAAGGCCGGTCGGATTGCGACCAGAAGAGAGCCCAGCCGCCCATCAGCAGGAGCAGCGTGAGGAACGCGAGACCACCGATACGGACACTCGTGCGGTGCAACATCAACTCACCAATGATAAATAAGACTGAAATTCCCGCCCCGCCGGACATAGAGGAATCCGCGGTCTTCGTAGTACCCGGAGGTCTCGGCCGAGAATCGCTCGTTGATCGGAAACGTGACGCCCCCTTGAATCGTACGACTCCCCACACGGGTAAAGTCCTGCGCCGCCACGATCCGTTCGCCGGACGTGCCGAAGGAGCCGGAGACAAAGACCTGTACACGTTCCGTCGGCCGCCAGGTGAGTTGGGAAGCCAGCGTGACCGCTCCCGTGTTCGGAATCAGGTAGATTTTCTCCGTCAACCAAAGATTAAAGGGCAGAAAGACCGTCAGCCCCGGCATCAACAGATCGATGTCGTCCTGCTTGTAATTGAGTCGCCGGTAGCCGAAGGAGAGTTCAAAGGGAGCGAGCGAGGCATGCAACCCACCCAGTCCTTGTGCCACTTCTCCCATCACCGAGTAGTTGGGGGAAAAATGCGGATTGACCGTACCCTGCGCCGCCACATACCCCCAGGCTCGCTGCCACAGGGGACTATAGAGTTCCGCCGAAATCGGCGTGTCGTGGAACCCGAATCGATTAATCGGCTCGGCCCGTACCACCAGCGTTTGATTGCCCAAAGGCTTGGCGATTTCAAACAGCAGATCACGCTCGTCCGGTTGATTCTTCGTATAGGAATAATGGCCGTAGCCGATCTTGGCATAGTCACGATAGGGAAGCCGCAGTCCGGTCAGCCCTTGCCCCACCGCAGCCCGCGGCGAAACTAGCAACTCGGATTTCACCGCAGCAATCCGCTGCTCAATCGCCGGGTCGTGGGTCTCGGCAAGAAGCGCCTCATAGCGTGCCAGGGCCTCTGAACGGTCGCCCCGCCAATGCGCGACCTCGGCCAGGCCGCGGCGCGCCTCGATCTGCCCCGGCTCGGCTTGCAAGACCTCCCGATACAAGCGTCCCGCCTCCTCGAACTGTTTCTGCCACGACAGCACCTGCGCCAGCGCCACGCGAATGTCCTGATCCTCCGGGTGGCGAACCAACACATCCCGATACAGCGTCGTAGCCTCCTGGTGCGAGCCTTGCCAGGACAAGACACGCGCCAACGCACTCCGGATCTCGTCATTGTCGGGATGTTGCCCCAATGCCTCTCGGTAGACGCCCTCCGCTTCGTGATACTGTTTGGCCACCTCGAATCTCGTGGCTTGTTCCATGGCGCCAGCCACGGCTCGTGCCCCTTGCTCCTCAGTTGACGAGCCTGTGGCGGACAACTCGGCTGCAGGGGCTGATGCGACCGGTCCTTCCGACCGAATGGCGCTCAGCCGTTCCTCGATGTCGGGGTCGTGGGTCTCGGCAAGAAGCGCCTCATAGCGTGCCAGAGCCTCTGAACGATCACCCCGCCAATGCGCGACCTCGGCCAGGCCGCGGCGCGCCTCGATCTGCCCCGGCTCGGCTTGCAAGACCTCCCGGTACAAGCGTCCCGCCTCCTCGAACTGTTTCTGCCACGACAGCACCTGCGCCAGCGCCACGCGAATGTCCTGATTCTCCGGATGACGAACCAACACATCCCGGTATAACTCGACGGCTTCGACATGGCCCCCCTGCCAGGAAAGAAGCCGGGCCACAGCGGCACGCAACTCATCATTCTCCGGCGACTGCCGCAATCCCTCGCGATACACGACCAGGGCATCTTCGTGCTGGCGCATCGTTTCCAAACGATGCCCTCGCTCCAACGCCTGACTTCCATCCGCCGACTCCAAATTGTTTCTGTAAACAGGCGACGGATCCGGGACAGCGGGAACGGATTCGACCTCGGCTTTTACGACGCGCAGTCGTGCCGCAATCTCTTCGTCGCCGGTGGCCGCCACCGCCCGTTCATAGTATGGAATCGCCTGTTCACGATGGCCGCTCCACACCAGCAGGTCTCCCAGGCCCGCCAGGGCTTCGGCATGGGTCGGGTCGTCGTGAAGTACCCGGTCATATTCGTCTCGCGCGTCGGCGAATTGTTTGTTCCAGGACAAGACCCGGGCAAGGCCGACTCGGGTATCATAGTCGAGCGGCTGGCGGGTCAAAATGTCTCGATAGAGGGCGATGGCCTCCGCCCTCTGCCCCTGCCAGGACAGAAGTTTCGCCATCGTCGCGCGCACATCATCATGGTCCGGTTTGGCCAAGAGGTATTGCCGGTAGGCCGCAATGGCCTCCTCGTAGTGCTTCTCCTCTTCCAACGCTCTGGCTTGTTGCAGAATCCGGCTCGGAGACGAGTCCGGCGCCATGGCGGCGATCATCGTGGCGGGCGTAGAGAACCAGCCCGCGGCGAGCAACATCCCCGCCAACAGACCGGCTGCAAACCTTCGTCGAAATATCCACCTGCGGGGATCGATCATCCGTGACGACCCTGTTTTTCCGACATGCACGACTCTATTCGGCGAGGGCACGGAATCCATCAAGATCGTGAATCATCACCCCCGCAAAACTCGGGTGTGAGGTGGTGTCCTGTATCATCTTGATCGCCGAGGACACCTGGGCACGAGAACGACCGGCAAAGGACAATCGTTCAGGATTGACCGTGAACCGACGGTGAACCCGGAACCACTCCCGATGCAGGCCTGCACGATCCACCTCGCCGATCGGTCGCCACTGCAACAGGTGGTGGTCGCGATCCAAAAGGGCATCGGCCTGGCCCTGCTGCGGGGCTCGTCGCAACACCACATGCTGTTCGACCGGCAAGACGGTCGTCTCGACGGCTAACCACACCGGAATCCCGCTCATCGACCCATAGCGCAGGATATCGTCGGCAATGTCCTGGACCTCATCGAGATCGGTGCGGTAACTCATCACCGCCACTTCATCCGCCAGATCCATTACGGCAAACGCCAGGGGGCGCCCACTGACGGTCGGCGTGGCGAGCCAGAATGGAATCACCATCGACAACTTGGCTCGGCCTTGCATGGCATCTTTCACCATCTCGATCGTGTCGAGATACCGGTGCAGTTGCGCCTCGTCCTGAAAAAACCCCGGCACGAGATAGGGTTCGATGTCGAGCTGCACGCCCGACAGGAGGCCCGGCGGTACGAGATGCAGTAGTCTCCAGATCTTATCGGCCAATCGATGCGGTTCCTGTATCGCTTCGGGATAGCCGTCGAGCGCCCACGGCTCAATACCGGCGTCCCGCACCTTGGCGAGGAGCTGCGCATAGGCGCGCCAGAGTCCCTCGTCATCGGATGGGGCCGGCAGTTGAATCAGCACTCGCGAGCAGCCCTGCGCACGGCAGGTATCCAGCATCGGCTCCGGATCCTGCACTGCCTGACGGTAGTTCCAGACCCAAAATCCAGTCCCTCTAGGTCGCGTCGTGACCGGCAACTCTTGCATCACCTCGATCTTCTCCAACTGAATCTGACCACCTTGCCCCTCAGTGGACACCACGAGGGCCGTGATCTGACGAAGATCGACTGCCCGCCCGACCTCCTGCAACGGAACCGTCAGATCAAAGGGTCCGGAGAGGGTGCTTACCGTCTGATTGTCCTCACGCCTGTAACCAGCCAGATCTTCGATACCGACCACTACAGAGCCGGTGGCGCGGCCACGGATCCGCAACATCCGGTATGACAACAGGTCCACGGGTTTCCCGGCTGGATGCAGCTCGAGACGCTGCCCGCAACGGGCCGCGCCGGCGGCGCTCCACTGTATGTCGATGCCGATGTCCGACTTCGTCACCTGAGCCAGGCACGGGCCGAAGGGCCGGACCGCCCCCAGGCTCGCGCGCAGTTCAAGAATGGGCAGAAACGGTCGATAAGGAAAAGGGGCTGCAGTCGGCGGCGGTCCGCTGAACGCGACGGTCGGATCGGTACGCTCGCCGATATAGGTCAGTTCGATTTCGTAGACGGTGGAAGGAATGGGTTCTGACAAGGGAATGTCGGCAGCACGCGCGGGAAGGAGCGAGGCACCCAGTCCGATTCCTGCGAACAACGTCAGCCAGAGCGACACCATCAACCGCCTTCCCCTGCGGATCCGGCAAGTTCCGGTCGATATCACGAGACGCTGATTGATGTGGATAGACACGCTCATTTCACTATCCGAATGGCTGTTCCTGCTCTACTTTCTCGGCTTGACCGCCGGATACTTGATGCTGGACGTCATCGCCATCGTGCACTTGCGGCAATATCTGCAGGAGCGGGTGCTGGAAAGCCTGCCGCGCAGCTACACGGGTTTCGAGCCGCAGATCAGCATTCTTGTTCCGGCATACAATGAAGCCGCCACGATCGCGGGCTCCATTCGGTCGCTCCTCCAACTCAGCTATTCCGAATATGAAATCGTCGTGATCAACGACGGATCGAAGGACGCCACGATCGACGTGCTCCGCCAGGAGTTCGAGCTCTTTCCGTTTCCGGAGGCGTACCACACCCAGCTACCGACTGCGGAGATCCGGGCGATCTACCATTCTGCGCTGCATGCCAATCTGCGTGTCATCGACAAGGAGAACGGCGGCAAAGCCGATTCCCTGAACGCCGGTATCAACCTCTCGCTCTATCCGCTCTTTTGCTGTATCGATGCGGATTCGATCCTCCAGCCAGACAGCCTGCGACGGGCGGTGCAGCCGTTTCTGGACGACCACCGCACGGTTGCGAGCGGCGGCACCGTCCGTATCGCCAATGGCTGTCGCGTCGAGAACGGATTTCTGACGAAGATCGGCCTCCCCACGAACCTCCTGGCGCTCTTCCAAATCGTCGAATACCTCCGCGCGTTTCTGTTCGGACGCCTGGGCTGGTCGCCGATGAACGCCATGCTCATCATCTCCGGCGCGTTCGGCATTTTTCGCAAGGAAGCCGTTGTCACCGTGGGCGGGTATCGATCGGACACGATCGGGGAAGATATGGAGTTGGTCGTCCGGCTACACCGCCATTTGCGGCTGAGCGAGAAGCCCTACCGGATCACTTTCGTCCCCGACTCGGTCTGCTGGACCGAAGCACCGGAGGACCTACGCACGCTGAAGAATCAACGCGTCCGGTGGCAGCGCGGGCTCTGTGAAAGCCTGACCAAAAACCTGGATCTCATGTTTCATCCCAAGGGCGGCACGATCGGCTGGCTGGCCTTTCCGTTTATGGCCGTCTTTGAATGGATCGGGCCGGCGATCGAAGTGTTCGGCTACTGCTTCCTGATCCTCAGCTTTGTGTTGGGATTTGTGTCCGTGCAGACCTGGTTGATCCTGCTCATCGCGGCCATTGGCCTCGGCGTGCTGCTCTCGGTGAGCGCCTTACTGTTGGAAGAAATGTCGTTCCACGTCTACCCGGCCCAGCGCGATGTCATGAAACTGCTGCTCGCCGCCGTCGTGGAAAACTTTGGCTTTCGCCAATTGAACTCGGCGTGGAAATTGATCGGCCTGTATCGTTGGGTACGCGGGAAGAAGGCCACGTGGGGTGCCATGACCAGAACCGCATCCTGGCAAGCGCGATAGTCGCGCGAGTTCGTACCGTCCGCTTAGCTCGCAAACTGTTCGATCGCCCGGCTGGCCTGTTCCAGGTCGCGATCGGTCTTCGCCATACAAAACCGCATATAGCGACTGCCTTCCGGCCCTTCAAAAAAGGCCTCTCCCGGTACGCCCGCCACTCCGGTCTTGTCCAAGAGATACAGTGCACGTTCGCGACTGGTCTTCCCCGGAACGCGAGACACATCTGCCAGTACGTAGTAGGCCCCTTGCGGCACGGCGGGTGGAAGCCCCGCCTTCGCCAAGGCACCGCAGAAGCGGTCCCGCTTCTGTTGATGTTCGACAGCAAGCTCGCGGTAAAAAGACGGGCCAAGGGCACGAATGCCGGCGGCCACACCATGCTGCAGGGGTGTCGGCGCACAGACATACAACACATCGCTCATCGCCCCAATGGCCTTCGCCCACGACGGCTCCGCCACGCTATAGCCAATACGCCACCCGGTGATGCTGAAGGTCTTGGAGTAGCCGCCGATCGTAATGGTCCGGTCGGCCATGCCGGGCAACGAGGCCATGCTGATATGCTCTCGCCCGTCGAACACGAAATACTCGTAAATCTCGTCCGTGATCACCAACAGATCGTACCGACAGGCAATGTCGGCGATCTGTTCCAACTCTCGACGCGTAAAGACTTTGCCGGACGGATTCCCCGGACTGTTCACGACGATCGCTTTCGTTCTGGCCGTGATCGCCTGTTCGAGCCCCTTGAGGTCGACGGTCCACTCGGGCGGTCGCATCGTGACATAGCGGGGCACCGCCTCCACGGCAAGAATCGCCTGCACATGGTAGGCGTAGAAGGGCTCAAACAGAATCACTTCGTCTCCGGGGTTGAGCAACGCCATACAGGTAGCTTGAAACGACCCCGTTGCGCCCGCACTCACCGTGATCTGGGTTTCGGGATCGGCGGTGATGTGATTGTAGGCGGCTAATTTGGCGGCGATCGCCTCCCGCAACTCCGCAATGCCGTCAAAGCGGGCATAGGTATTGTGCCCCTGTGCCATTGCCTGCTGGGCAGCCCGCACGACTACCGGAGGCACGGGCGTATCGCACACTCCCTGAGACATATTGATGCCATTGACCTTCGCGCAGGCCAGGGTCATCGCGCGGATATCCGACTGGGCCAACCGGGCTGTCCGATCACTTTTCTTCATGCGCGTCCTCGATCTCAACAGCTGAGTGTTCTCGCGGAATTCCCTACTCTCTTTCCGGATGAAAATGCAACCGGACGCCACTCATTCGGCCGAATGGAACTCGTTCGCCATGCCCCGGGCCGACCGGCGACCGACGACGGAACGGAGAGCCGGCTGCCCGCTGCTCGTCCGGAACCGCTCGTAGTATCCCAACACCCGGTCGACATAGAGCTGCGTCGCCGGCAGGGTTGGCACACCGACGGTGTGCCGGACACGCGCCTCACCGACATGGTAGGCCGCTAACGCCAAGGACAGATCCCCACCGAACCGGTCGAGCAGTCCCCGGAGCAACGCTGAACCGGCGCGGATATTATCACTGGGGTCAAACGGATCCAGAACGTGAAACGCCGCAGCGGTCAACGGCATGAGCTGCATCAGTCCGATCGCGCCTTTTGGCGACACGGCGTCGGAGTTGAAATTCGACTCGACTTTGATGATGGCCTGTAGCAACGCCGGATCCAACGCGTATTGTTCGGCATACGTGGCGATCAGAGAGGCGATCGGTTCGGAGGCTGGTCGTCGCTGGTAGTCCTTCATCGCAGGATCGAAGGCGAGCCTGCTGGCCGGAGGCATCGCGGCGATGAGGCAGCCGGCCACGGCGAGGGGAACGAGTGCGCGAGCGACTCGACTCCAGAGCTGATTCCAATCCGGCTGTTGCATGGTAGAGAATCGGCCGGCGGCCGGACGGCTCCTATCGATTCTCCTCATCAGCGCTTCGGATCAGCACGGCACGCCCATGCCGGTCGAACCAGGATTGAATGCGATCGCCGATATGGGCCGGACGATCAATTTTCGTATTTTCATCATGGGGGATGCGATACTCCTGGCCACGGACGTCGCGCACCAGATAGGCACCACCTTCCAGAGCTTGGACCTGACCGACCACCGATCCCGACCCCGGTTCACCGGCCGACTGGGTAGACCGGGTTTGCGCGCCCAGTGTTCCCGAGACGATCCCCATCCCGAGATCTTCCTGCGAGGAATGACCCTGCAGGGCCGACTGCGCACAGCCCCCGGTGAAGCACAGCGACAGCAGAAGCAGCGTCACACGCCCGGAACCCGTGAAGACAGGCATCATGGCCGAAACCTCCAAACATGTATGGAATAGAAGCCGGTGCGAGAGTGGTCCACGCGCACCGTGACGTCACTATTCCACGGAGAGGGGGATTGCTCAAGAAAATGAAACAAATCGACCGGGGCAGGGCCTCAATGGAAAGTCCGGAACAGCGATCATCGGGGAACAGGCAGCGACAGGGGACCGCGGCGTTGGCGAGACCAGCGGTACCCCGAATACAGCGTTGCCGCCAGCACAACCCCCATCAACAACAGGAGACACAATACCGCCAGCGCACCGGCCGCCGCCTTGTGGTAGGTTCCGTAGATGACGTGCAGCGGCTGATCGGTGAACGGACTGAAATGGGACAACCACCCCAACATGAGACCCGCGCTGCCGATCATCGTCCAGAATGCAGGCCCGACACCCCCTTTGCGGAACAGCCATAGGCCCATTCCGATCACGAGATAAATGGCACCGATGATCATCACAAACGCAATCGACTGCCCGTCGATCGGCCAATGAAAATCTCCTCGGATCATATGGTCGAGGGTATGCACTCCATTCAGCCACGCAATCATCCGGATCAATCGCACCAGGATAGGATCCGGTGTCATGAGCCCACCGACTTCGCTGCGGAACCTTGCTCGCCGAACAATCGACGATGGTCTTTGAGCCAGCAGCGATCCATCACGACCTCCAACCCGGCCCGACGGGCGCGCAGCGCCGCAGTCTCGTCGATCACGCCTTCTTGAAGCCAGACCGCCTTGGCTTTGATGCGAATCGCCTCGTCGACAATTGCCCCAGCCTCCTCGGACCGGCGAAAGACCGTCACCAGGTCCAACGCGCCGGGCACTGCAGACAATGAAGGATAGGCCGGTTGCCCCAAGACCACCGTTTCATGGGGATTGACCGGAATCACGTCTTTTTCCTGTTGCTGCATGTAGGCAGCCACGCGATAAGACGGCCGGGCCGGATTCGACGACAACCCCACCACGGCAATTCTGTGGCAATCCATCAGGAGGCGCCGAAGCGTCTCCTGCGACGGCGCTTCGCCCGTCATGGGGCACCCCAGACTTCCTCAAGACGCTGCGCGCGCCCGCAATTGAACTTATAAAACTTGTACCGGATCGGATTCTTCTTATAGAAATCCTGGTGATAGTCTTCCGCCGGATAAAACTGGGACGCCTTGGTGAGTTCCGTCACGATCGGCTGGGACAGTCGCGGTGAGTGTTCGATCGCGCGCTTCGACTCCTCGGCCAGACGCTGCTGTTCTTCACCGTGGTAGAAAATCACCGCGCGGTACTGGCTGCCATGGTCGCAGAACTGCGCGTTTGGCGTGACCGGGTCCACATTGTGCCAGAAGGCGTCCAGCAAGACCTGATAGGTGACCTTGGCCGGGTCATACACCACTTCCACCGACTCGGCATGGCCGGTTCCCCCCGCCGATACCTGTTCATAGGTCGGGTGCTCCACCCGCCCGCCCATATAGCCGCTGGTGACGGAAATGACGCCGGGCACTTTCTCAAACACTTCCTCCATGCACCAAAAGCACCCTCCGGCAAAGTACGCTTTGCCGCCAGACTGGTCTGCGGCGTGACCGATGGAGACCAGAATCCCGGCAAGCATCAGCGGCAGAATGAGTACGGTAGAGATGTTCATGCGTGGGACGACATTCATGGGCGACATCCTCCTCGGAGAGATCTGTGTCGAATTCCGCTCGATTATCTTACCAAAGCATCCGGGTCTCCGCGACGCAAGTCAGCCCGTCAGGGAGGTTACTCATCTCTACGCACGTCGCAAACGATTGGATGTTTGTGTATGATGCGCGGGATGAGGCGGCTGACGCGACTGAGCAGCTTACTGGCAGTATTCCTGCTTGCCGGGTGCGCAACCTGGCTGATGAAGGGCGAACCTCCGGAGGTGCTGGTGACGAATGTCACGCCGCTGGAGGCCAGCGCCTTTGAGCAGCGACTTCAGGTTGAGCTGCGTATCCGGAATCCCAACGACTTCGACCTCGCCGTCACCGGGATCGACTTTCGTCTGGATCTGAACGGGAATCGGCTTGTACGGGGATTGAGCAACAAGGAATTGGTCGTGCCGCGGTTGAGTGACGCTGTGACTTCTGTCCAAACCAGTACGTCCACCTTACAGGTCGTGAGGCAGTTACTCTCATTTTCCGGCGATCAGTCGCTCACCTACCACGTCACAGGCGTGCTGCACACGAAGGACGGCCGCCTCCCCTTCGACAACTCCGGCGTGCTGCTGGACACAGGCACAGTGTCCGGCTCTCCCGCTGTCCATTGAAGAACTCAACGTACTGCTGATAAGAGACAGGCGGCTCAAACAGCCTATCCAGCAAGGCCGCAGCAATGCGAACAGACGAGGCGTACCCTTGCGGTACGTTGAGTCTGAGAGCGATGCGAGAACGAAGCTGGGAGGCTGTTTCGGCCGCCTGCTAGACGCCCCAGGAGCGCGCGCCTTGGACCAGATCCGGTTGTTGCTGCTCGAACTGCTTCATCATCAGGGTGATGGCCTCTTCCGGGGTCTCCACCGAGGCGATCAGCCGCCCCCCGAGTTTCTTGAAAAATTTCTCCTCAGCCGGCGTCGCCCCGACCAGGATGACCGGCTTACCCGCCTTCAGCGCGAGTGCGACCTCGGACACCGTGCCGGCCCCCATCAGGCCGCACACCACCACCACGTTGCTCGACATGACGTTGACGTTGTTGCGCGCATTGCCCATCTCGGTGATGATCGCCAGATCGACGTATTTCGACACGCGCTCACGAGCCGACGGCAGCACGCCGATCGTCAAACTGCCGGGAACCTTCTTCGCACCCTGGCAGGCCGCGTCCATGACGCCGACATCACGTCCACCGGTCAGCACGACCCATTCCCGGCGCGCGATCAACTCGCCCAACACGCGGGCATTGTCTACATCCTTCTTCCTGGCCTTGGCCGGCCCCATCACACCCACAATATAGCGCATGCCCATCCTTACATCCGCCCGCCGCATTGCGGCTGCCACCAGCCCGTCACCGCCACCGTCGCATAATAGATCGCCCAGAAGTCGGGATCATCGGCCAGACGGCCATACTGATCAAGATCGGCCTCTGTGACCATACCGGTCGCGACATACTTCTCTCGCAATTGCTCGGCGGATAACTTCATCATCTGCGCCACCGTTCCCCCGCCCGCGGACAAATGCCCTTCGTGCTCCACCGTCAACTGCGTCAAATCGTGGCGCTGAAAGAGTGCAGGCAACTTTACCCCCAACGCATGATCCATTCCGAGCGAGGTGAACATCCGCTCGATCGCATCGGACACGCGACTGAACGACACCCTGCCTTCCTCCGACCCGGCCACTGCGCGAGCCGCGTGAAAATCAGGCTCCTCAAGCACGACCCATCCACCCGGCTTTACGCAACGCAACATCCGTTCGAACGCGCGCTGATACTCCGCAATGTGAATCATCACGTAGCGCGCGTGGACCAGGTCAAAGGTAGCGAGGGGAAGGTCCGTGTCGCAAATGTCGCCTTGAACGATTTCAATGGTCGAACTACTACTGCCCCGCAGGAATCGCGGGTTGGTGTCGAGCGCGACTACTTTACCCGACGGCCCGACGCGCTGCTCCAGCCACCGGACGATGGAGCCGGCCCCGGCCCCCACTTCCAGGCAATGCCACCCGCTCGTCAAACCCGTGGCCAGCAGGCGCCGCTGGGTGCCCGCATCAAAGATCCGCTCGAGCATGTGCAACCGCACGAGTTCGCGCGGTTCCTCGCTCGTATGAAATACATACTCTGTGTTCACCGTCTCCCTTTCATGGATCGATTCATCATTCGCTCCTGCGGAACCTCAGAAACGCGACCCTGTCAACGCCACATCGGCCTGCGCCCAGGCGGCACGCAGCCGGGCCTCTTCGTGAGCCGCGTCTTTGCGCTGGGCCTGGAGACTGTGCACGAGTCCATGCAGCGCCCAGCCGTTCTCCGGATTCACGCGTAAATCCTCCCGGTAGACGGCTTCCGCCTCGCCGGGACGTCCCGCCAGCAACAGCACCGCTCCCAGGTTGTGGCGGACCGGCTGAAACCAAAACGGCGGTTCACTGTATGGCAACGACGATTCCACTTGCAGCGCTTCGCGCAAGGCCTGAATCCCCGCCTCGTGGTCTCCACGGCGTGCAGCCATTTCTCCGACCAGCACACGCTCCGCCACTTTGAGCAGCGTGCGACTCAACTTGCCCTCCGTCGTCTTCGCCTTGGTGAAGACTTTTAACGACTTCCTGAGATTCGACAATTCCCCCTCGGCGCTTCCGAATCGGGTCGTCGCGGCAAAGGCCAATCCGCGGACGTAGTGCCAGAGGCCCGTCGTGAACCGCAACTCCTTGGGAGGCGGAGGCTGCCGGATCAATTCGCCCCACTGGCCGAATCGCGCCATCGTGAGCAGCATGGTCGGCGCGTACCATTCGAGCGACGGCTCTTTCACGATCTCCTCGACCGAGATCTTGCCCAAGAGATCACGCGCAACCTGCAAGGCGTCCGCGCTTCGTCCCTCCATCACCAGAGAGGCGTTTAAGAAATGCAGATTGTGCGCATAGTATCCTGATGCGTAGTTGCCCTCAAGGGGGTGATGACGCAAATACTCGTGGTCCACCGTCGCCGCGTTCGCATTCCGCTCAGACGCCTCCCGATAGCGGCCCACCCGCATAAAGATGTGCGACGGCATATGGACGAGATGTCCGGCGCCGGGCATCAGTGACGGCAGGCGCTGGGCACAGGCCAACCCGCGTTGCGGATCGGGCGAGGCTTCCACGGCATGAATGTAGTAATGGCAGGCGCCAGGATGATTCGGGTCTCGCTCCAGCGCCGCTTCCAACGTCGCCACGATCTCCTCCGTTCCCGGTTGTGGACGGCCATCGGCTCGCCAATAGTCCCAGGGGCGAAGGACCATCATCGATTCCGCGAACAGCACGGCGGCATCGACATCGTCGGGAGACTCCGACGCGAGCCGGCGCATGGCCTTGGCATAGGCGTCATCCCTGCTTTTTCTGGAGGGAGATTTTTTGCCGGAGTACCGTGTCGCCAAGGCCTCAATATAGGCCCGCTCACGGGGAGTGGCCTGCGAAAGGCGCGCGATGGCCTTGTGTATGGCGTCGACCGCGCGCGATTCCGCTTTCGTGTCCATCCCGGCATTGATGTTCGGCCCCAAGCTCAACGCCACACCCCAATAGGGCATGGGTGCCTCGGGATCCAGGCGGGAGGCCTCCGTGAATGCGGCGATGGCTTCCTCGTGGTTGAATGCATAGACCAGTCTGAGTCCTTGGTCGAAATATTGCTGCGCAAGCTCGGAGGTCGTGGTGATCTCGTGATGTAACGTACCGAGATTGTCGAATAAGGTCACCTCCGCCCGCGCGCGTCCCTCCCCGACAGATGACGCCAGCCCCACCCACACGAGACCGAACAGTAGTAGTTGCAGATATCGTCGCTTCACCATTGATCGCGCTCCTGATCGTGTGACGGCGAGAGAACGAACCATGCTTCAATCCTCCGGCAACGGCTCGCCCGTGAGGAGACGCACAACGTAGCAGTCTTATCAGGAAGTTGCCAGCACGTTGTGGATTGATGATGGGCACAGCCGCAGATACGTAGGATGCGACCTGACACAACCTCACCGCGCCCGACGTCGCCCGCTGTTCACGACAGCAAATCGGTAAGAGGTATCGCCTGCTAAGGGGTGGATCTACGAGATCGATGAGCAGCCAGCAGGACGGGCTCGATCCAGGCGTACCGCCGGATCGTGCACCGGTGATCTACGCGTTGAGGTAGGGAGTCTCGGAGGCCTCGGCAGAGGCCTCGCGCCGATCTCTCGAAGATTTCATCTCACGGTCGCGATAGGGTAACGGACGCGGCGGGACGAGGGACAGCTCTAACTCGGCAGGCGGGGCCATCTCCATATCCTTGCCCATGTACATCAAGACTTGCTGCTGTGAACTCACCAGCGCACGCAAATCTTGAAGCTGCGACGAGAGTTCTTCCATCTGGGCTTTCTGAGTGGAGACCTGTTCGCGCAACTCATGGAGTTCCGCCTGAGTGGATTGGGTGTGGTGGATGACCCAGTCCTTGAGTTCACGGGCTTGGGCCGCCAAGGCGCGCTGCACAAATCCCGCACGGTCGCGCAACCGGAAGATAAGATCGCCGACAGCACCATCCCATCGACGAGCGGGGACCAAGCCATGTTCCGCCTGAACCTCATGCTCGATATGCCGCGCGACAGGCGCTCCCAGCCACTTCGAGACTCGTTGTCCCAACGGCTGTTCCGTCCGGTCTTCGGAGCTGCCGTACTGGCACCAGTCCTCGAACCGCTCGGTCATATCTTCGAGCTTGACGAACACCTTTCCGATCGCCGCGCGAAGAGGCGAAGGCGCGAACGGATTCACCGCTCCTTTTTCACCCTTGTCGGGCGCGAGGGTCAGGAGATGAACGGGCTTTTCCGCCAGACGCTGTTGTTTCCGATTCATAGGCGCACACCGAACTCATATCGGACAATTACCCTTAATTCATTACTCTTTCCCATAGGCCGAGTCAATGGCCGCGGGGGGCTTTTTTCGGTCCGCAGGCCGGGCACAGGGGTGGCTAGAAGCGCGTAACGCTGGAGAAGTTGAAGTCGTGAATCCGCATGGCAGGAACCAGCGCCTTTCCGGTCTCCGAGGTCACCGCCTCGGCGGGGGTCGTGTAGGCGTCTACTTGGTTCAACGCGCGCAACGGACTCTCATGAAACCGGAAATTCCGGATGGCCGAGGTAATCTCACCGTTTTCAATGAGAAACGTGCCGTCTCTGGTCATCCCGGTCAGCGTCAGATCGGACGGATTGACCGGACGGATGTACCAGAAATTTGTCACCAGGATCCCACGCTGGGTGGTACGGATAAGGTCGTCCACCCGCGTGCCGATGGGACGCTCACCTGAGAAATGGGGCGACTCCAACGTGGCGAGGGGGTCGATCCGATGTTCCCGCGCCGTGTACCGGTCGTGCAGGAGTTGCGTCAGTACTCCCGACTCGATCCAGCCTGATTCGATGACCGGCAGCCCCTCATGGGTAAAACCGTTTCCGAGCAAGTCGGCATGGGCCGGTTGATTCAACAGGGACAGGCGTCGATCGATGATGCGCGAGCCCAACTTCCCGTTGAACGGACTGGTGCCTTTGTAAAACGACTTGGCATCCAACATCCAGATCATCCAACTGAGCAGGCCCGCCACGGCAGCCGGCTCCAGGATGACCGTGTAGCGGCCCGGCGGTAATTCCTGTGGCTCGTCGGCTCCGCGCTTGGCTTTGATAATGGCGGCCAGGGTGCGCTCCTGAACATGCAACCGGTCGATGGATCGATGGGCTGCCGCCGACCAGCCCGTGGCGTCGCCGGCCTGGACAGTCAGGCTGAACCGCGCCTCCGTGCGCTCCTCATAGGCTCGCAATCCCGTCCCGGCGGCCAACCCGATCGTCGCGACACTGGACGACACCGTCCCCGCCGCGTTCAGATTTTCCATCTTGCACTGGCCGATAGCCTCACGCGCGTAATCAAGCCGACGTGCCGGTCCTGCGGCATGCGTTTCCGGACGGGAGGTCGGGAGCGACAAATAGATTTGCGCGCCCACTGGCGGAAGATATTCCGGATCGTCCGGCGACAGACGGGCGATCGATTCCGCCTGCTTCAGCGTTTCTCGTACCGCCCCGGCCGTGAAGTCCGTTGTACTGGCCGTCCCGTGCCTGCGCCCAAAGGCTACCGTGATCGACAGACTGCCCCGCCGCTGATTCACATTCTGAATGACCTGGTTGTTGGCGAAACGCGTCGTACCGCCATGGGAATCCCGCAACGACAGAAACGTCTCGTCCGCGGTTGAGCGGCCCATCACCAGGTCGGCCAGGAATTCAAACTCCTGACGACTCGTCAATTTCGGCCATGACGCGGTGATCGAGGAAGTCATGGGTTCGCCTTCGTCTCTCCGCTGATGACGTCCACGCGACGGAACCGGGCATGGGACGCGGCGTGGGTCATCCAGCCCGATTGCCCCGGTTGGCCCTTTCCGCAGGTGATAAATCCATACTGCCGGCGATGACTTCGGTCGGCGACACCGTCGCACCGTCCCCAAAAATCCGGCGTGATCCCGTGATAGATCACATCGCGTACCATACCCGTTCGCCGGCCGTTTTCAATCAACCAGAAGGCGTCGCCGCCGAACTGAAAATTGTACCGCCGCTGGTCGATACTGTACGACCCGTGGCCTTCGATGTAGATGCCCCGCTTCACGTCGGCCAGGAGGCCGTCGAGCGTGACGGTTCCCGGCTCAAGCCCGATGTTCGCAATGCGCACCATCGGCACGCTGCCCCAGCTATCGGCCCGGTTCGACCCGCGTGACCGTTCCTCCTTGATCCTCGGCGCCACTTCGCGATTCGTGCAGTATCCGACGAAGATGCCCTCCCGCACGATATCCCATTTCTGGCAACTCACGCCGTCGTCATCGTATCCCGTCGCCGCCAGTGTACCGGCTTCGGTGTTGTCGGCAACTAGGTTCACAGCGGATGAGCCATACCGGTAGGTGCCACACTTGTCCGGCGTCAGAAAACTGGTCCCGGCGTAGTTGGCTTCATACCCGAGCGCGCGATCCAATTCGCTTGGATGGCCGCACGACTCGTGCATCGTCAACGAGAGATGTTCCGGATCCAGAACCAGATCGTAGCGGCCCGGTTCGATCACCGGCGCTCGCACCTTTTCCACCGCCTGTGACGCAATTCGTTCCGCTTCGCGGGCCCAGTCGGCATCACGCACCAGCTCATACCCCATGCGGAGATGGGGCGTGTTGAAGGAGCGACTGGCAAATCGTCCGTCATGCACTGCCGTGGCCGTGCAGTCGCCTTGCATCGCCAACAGGTCGAACTCCAGATGGGAACCCTCGGTGGACACAAATAGTTTTCGGTCACGCTGCGCCCACATGCCGGCATGGCTCCTGACGACGCCAGGCTGCCGCTGAATGATGTCCATGGTGTTCAGCAGCAGCGCCGTTTGCTCTTCGAGCGGAACGGCAAAGGGATCCAGGCGGCAGGGTGTGACAATCCGGTCTCGATGCACCGGCTCGGGCGCGAGGTGCACCTTCGAGATCGCAAGAGAAGCCGATCCCTTCGCAATTTCCACCGCAAGGTCGGCGACCCGGGGTACCTCTTCGAGGGACAGGATGGAACTCGCGGCAAATCCCCAGGCGCCCCGATGGAGTACGCGAATACCGAACCCGCGATCGGTCGACTCGCGGATATGCGCGATGCGCCGGTCTTCACCAACGATCGTCCGCGTGGTCGAATCGAGCAGCCGAATATCGGCATACTCCACCCCGGCCGCACGAACACGCGAGAGCGCCAGCTCCGCCAATTCGTCCCACGAGGGTCCCGTCATCGCAGCATCTCTGGTTGCGGGGCACGTACAAGCAATCGTGCGTAGTATACCAAGATCGCGTCGACCGCTGCCTGCCTTTTCATCAGCCCGTGCTCGGCGCGAGGCGGCGCGCTGGAGGACCTGTCGTGCCTCCTGCTAAAATGCTCGCGCATGACCTCGCAGGAACAGACGCCCCGACGCCGAATGATCGCGCTGCTGACGGGTACGTTGCTGTCTTCCCACCAACTGGCCCAGCTGCTCGGCATGCCCGAGCGCCACGTGGAGGACCACCTGACGCACATCGTCAAAACGCTCGCTCGCGATCCGGCGCGAACATTTGTGCTGGAGCCCTCGACCTGCCAGGACTGCACCTATACGTTCCGCGACCGCACCAGGCTGACGAGACCCAGCCGCTGCCCTCGCTGCCGCAGCGAAGGCATTACCTCCCCCCGCTTCGGCATCCGTGAGGAACACACCTCGTAACGGAACCAGGGTGCCGCTTCCATCGTCTTGAAACCTGTGCGTACTTGCGACAGACTGCGGCAATCGCCAGCGCAGCATGCGCCGCGCCGGACAGTCGTGAAAGGAACCGATCGCATGACGAGATCATTCGCCTGGATGGCAATCACCGTGGGGCTGTTCGGATCGGGCTGCGGCCCGGATCAGGCGACACAATGGTTGGAAACCGCTCAGTTCGAGGAGCGCCAAACCAACCTGGTCCACGCCAGGGAACTGTACGAGAACATCGTCCGCCAGTATCCCGACAGCCCCGCCGCCAAGACGGCTCGTGCGCGATTGGCTGAACTCGCCGGCAAGTGACCCCCGGAGAGGCTCGCAGCTAGAGCCGACGCGGAGGCCAGGGAATAAACGCATTCGTCGTACGCTGATACTCCGCATACTCTCGACCACGGCTTTTCATGGTCTGCGTCTCCGTCCAGGGAATGCCGGTGACTTTCAGGAGCGCCCACCCCATCGTCAGCGGGCCGATCAGCGTCAGCCCCCAATTGCCCAGCGGACTCGCCAACCCCATCACCACATAACTCCACCAGTGCAGCCATTCGAAAAAGTAATTGGGATGGCGCGAGTAGTACCAGAGGCCCTCCCGGCACACACGATCCCTGTTCCAGGGCTGCCCTCGAAACGACGCCAACTGCCAATCGGCGACTGCCTCCCCGGTCACTGCGACCACCCAGAGCAGTACACCCAGTAGCTCCATGAGATGAAAGGGCGGATGGGGATTCTGCATGACGATCAGCGGAGGAAGTGAGAACCACACGATGGCCGCAGCTTGCAGTTGAAAATACCAGAACCGGCGAGTTGAGCCCTGCTCGCCCCATTGCACGCGCAGAGCGCGGTAGCGGCCGTCCTCCGATTTCCCCCACAACCGATCGATGAGCACATGCGTACCCAAGCGCACGGCGTACAATAGAACCAACAGAGCGACCAGCGTCCGCCTGGCCGGTTCACCAGGAGCAGCACTGGCGTACCACAACACCACCAAGGCCAATCCGTAACACCACCCGACATCGGCAATCGACAGATGCTGCAGGCGGCGCTCAAGCAGCCAAAGTCCGACCATGAGGATCGCCGAGGCAACCCAGGCGGTGAGGAGGAGGGAGAGTGGATCCGTCGGCGACATGCGATGGGCCCCGGACGTACACCGCGTGCACAGGGCGCGCAGGATGTGATGCAGCGATTGTACTATGATGATTGCCGGCGGCGACACCAGGGGGCCAGTGCAGATGGTCTTGGTATTGTCCGCCGCCCGGCGGTATGATGCCCGAGGCCCTACGCTGCAAGATGAAGGATCGGTATGGAGGGGACTATGGTGAAGGCGGGTGTCGTGGGCATCGTGATGATCATCGTGGCATGCATCGGCTGGTCCGGTATTCCCTCGGAGGCGAGTGGCGCCGCCGGCACGAAGACACCGGAGAGTTCCAAAGGCAAACGCATCTTCAGCCGACACTGCGCCGGTTGTCACGGTCCTGAGGGAAAAGGCGATGGGTATAAGTTGCTCGGTGCGGATCCGGCGAACCTGACGGCACCCGCGACCAGGAAGAAATCGGACAGCGCGTTGCTCACTACCATCCATGAGGGCAAACCGAACATGCCCTCCTGGAAGGGACTCCTCTCCGACCGCGACATCCAGAGTGTGTTAGCCTACATTCGCACGCTTCCGCATTGATTGAGCAGGATGCGGAAAACGTCCGTCAGCGGCGTGCTCCCATCCCTCAGCGGCTCACCGTACGGCGTGAGTACGATTCGCCACGTCGCTCGCTGCGGCCTTGCTGGACGGCCTTTGTGCGCATCCTGCGGGGTATTCTGCTACCGATACGGCGCATGAGGGGATCCGAGCGTATTGGGCAACACACGAGTGGTTCCGCAGCCTGTTAGCGCGCCACCGCAGAAGGATCGTCCCAAGGATCGCCGCCATTCGACGGTTTCTCCGTCAGCCACTGGCGAAAGCCCGGCAGGCGGAAGGACAGAAGCGCCTGGATCGTGTCACTGCACATCGACAAATCCGGCGGGCGTGGCGGACCCTGGTAATCGGCAACCGAACCGGGCCGGATCGAAGACCGCAATTCCGGAAATCGCGCCGCCAGCAACTCCCCGATCTCCCAGCGCGACAGCCGCTCACGACCGCCCAGGTGATAGAGACCCGGTCGTCCCTGGAGTCCGATTTCCCAGAGCGCCCGCACCAAGGCACCCGCCGGCAACGGACAGCGAAACTCGTCCGTAAAGAGCGTCATCATGGTGCCCTTCGCCGCCGTCCGCACCATATCTTCGACGAAACTCCGGTCGCGCGTCGGTGACGTTCCCGCCGTCAGCGCGATGCGCACCACCGCATGGGCTGGATTCGCGAGCACCACCTGCTCCGCCTCAGCCTTCGTCTTCCCGTAGACATTCAGCGGACGGACGGCATCGGTTTCGACATACTGCCCCTTCGCGCCGTCGAAGACTTGATCGGTAGAGAGGAAGATGAAGGGCACGTCTTTCGCGAGGTCGGCCAGGGACCTGGTCGCCTCGACGTTGATCTGCCGGGCCCGCTCGGGCTCCTGCTCACAGAGACCGGTTCGGCTTAACGCCGCGCAGTGAATGACCAGATCCGGACGGTGACGATTCCAGAGTCGTTCCACCTGCCCGTGATCGGTGAGATCGACCTCGTCCCTGGTCACGCCTCGTACATCCCAATCGGGCACCCAGCGCGGAGCCGTTCTGACGAGATAGCCACCGATCAGTCCGGCGGCACCGGTAACGAGTGCCACCGGTTTCATGTCTCGCTCCGTGCCAGACGCCTGATCTCCGGCACCTCGATGAGCCTGGTCTTCACCGGGGGGTGCTCGATGGACCACAACAGGGCCGCGAGCATCTCCCGAATCGTGACCAATCCCAAGCGCATGGCGGACTCCCTTGTCGCAGGCACCCGTTCCAGGACACGATAGACCGGCTTCAGCGCCAAGGGCCACCAATGCCCGGGGCCGAGAATATACCAGGGGCGAAGGATGGTGGCGATCAACCCAGCTCGCGCGATGGCTGCTTCACACTCACGACGTACGACGAGGTAGTCGTGCATGATGGGCGCGGGATGGGCGACGCTGACGTAAACAAAGTGGTGCACCCCGGTTGAAGCAGCGGCTCGCACCGCTGCCATGGCGGAAGGCCCATCGATCGCGCGGAACTGCGCCCCTTTCCAGGGTGACGGTTTGGGCACGCCGACCAGTTGAACCAGCGTATCGCATCCCCGCACAGATTCCGCGAACGTGTCCGCATGTAACGGATTACCAGTCACAACCCGACAGCCGGCTGGAACGTTCTTGAGAGACTTCTCGCGAGCCAAAGCCGTGACGTGATGGCCACGTTGGAGCAACAACGGAATGAGTCGGGCGCCTAGGTATCCCGTGGCGCCGGTGACAAACACAGGCTGCTGAACGATGGGGTGCGTCATGGATGGGAGAACAACGCCGGCTTGGTCTCAAGAAAACCGGCCCAGCCGCCCGTTCCGTTCATCTCCTGGCGCCCCTTCGCCACAAGCCGGGCGGCGGCGGTCAGCAACGCAGCCTGATCTTCAGCCGACAAGCCCAGATTCGTGGTGATGTGTGTGACGTGCTCGCCTAATGGATCACTGTCCGGTAACTGGCGCAATGCCACATGCCAAAATCGGCAGATCCCTCCGCTTCCGTTCTGACCGACCCGAAAGGTGCCGAACATCGCTCGGTCTTGCTGAGCGGCCGGAATACCGACGAGCTCCAATACATGGCGACGGTGGCCTCTGAGCAAGGCCGCGGCAGCGGAGAGCGGTGTGTTCGCCTCGTTCCTCGGGCGGCTCGTGGCATCGATGGAGATGACCAGGCAGCCCTGCGGGAAACGATCCGCCATCGGCTGCTCCGACAGAGTTTCCTCCACCACATGTATGAGCGTTCGAATACCCAGATTGTCGGCGGCGCCTCCGTCATAGGCTAGGACCGGATCGGTAGCCGTGCCGTTCGTGCCTGTGCGTCCGTCGGTCAGCGCTAAGGGTTCCAGCAGGCCGGGATAGGCCGCAGACATATAGACGGCCCGGGCAATACTGAACGGCCCCAACGGGATGCCCAACGACGCAAACCGTTCCTCGGCAATGATCAGGGGATCGCCGGTCAGGGCATCCGTGGCGTTCAACAGCAAGATCGGCCGCGAAGGATTGAGGTCGGCGAAGGTGGCGCCGTGAAACAGTTGGTCGTCCAAGGCGCGAATCACCGGTTCGGCGGGTATGGTGTCTTTGAAGGAATAGCGGAGCAGGTTGCGGGGCACTTGGTACCAAGGCCCCGCTGCTGCGCCTTGAATATCGCGCCCGATCTGTTCGACGAACCCGTTCTGAAAATTCAAGTCCCGATAACCCTCCAGGGCATAGGCTGCGGCAGGCAAGGCGCCGCCGGACACCGCGGACAACACATCGACTTGCTGCAGCAGCCCCAGGCGGTCCAATTCCTTCATGACGGCCGCCCCGAAGACGGCCGCGCGGCTGCCCCCGCCGGAGAAGGCCAACCCGACGAACCGGCCATCCGCCAATTCCTTCTGTCCCAACTGTAGTGTGGCTCTCGTCGGAGCCGGGCGAAGATCAGGCGAGACGGCCCGAGGAGGATCAAGCGTCGTACATGCAGGAGAGATCAGCAGCAGCGTCGCGAGGCAATAACCGAGGGAGCGTCCCAGTACCATGCTCATGTGTGAATCTACGACGCAATGCGGTGAATGGATGTGCGGCTGAGAAGAAAAGCGGTCACGAACCAGTCCCCTGAACTGGCGATCGCAGACTGTTCAAAAGGGTTGTCCGGCAGGGCCGCAGGAAGCACGCCGACTGAGGACGCTGCCGGCAACCCTTTTCAACAGCCTGTTAGCCCGAAGATTCATGACGGTTCGTCGCGAAATCGTCGAGTCACGTAGCGAGCCCGCTGGCCGAAGGCCCGTCGTAGCAGTGACTCGGCGATTGCAGCAGAAGTGCTCATGAATCATGCGGGCTAATTCCTGGTCAGCTTGCGATACCGAATCCGGTGCGGCTGGTCGGCTTCTTTGCCGAGCCGTCGCTTCCGATCGGCTTCGTATTCGCTATAATTCCCTTCGTACCAGACGACCTTGCTGTCGCCTTCAAAGGCCATAATGTGCGTGGCGATGCGGTCCAGGAACCAGCGGTCGTGGCTGCTGATCACGGCACAGCCGGCAAAATCTTCCAACCCTTCTTCGAGCGCGCGCAGCGTATTCACATCCAGGTCGTTGGTCGGCTCGTCGAGGATGATCAGATTCGCACCCTCTTTCAGCATCCGAGCCAGGTGCACACGGTTGCGTTCCCCGCCCGACAGGTCTTTCACTTTTTTCTGCTGGTCGGTCCCGGCGAAGTTGAAGCGGGCGCAGTAGCCACGCGCATTCACCTCGGCCTTGCCCAGCATGATCGTGTCCTGCCCGTCGGAGATGATTTCGTAGACGGTTTTGTTGGGATCCAGCGATCGGTCCTGGTCCACATACCCTAACTTGACCGTTTCGCCGATGCGGATGGTGCCTGTATCCGGCTTCTCCTTGCCGATGATCATGCGGAACATGGTCGTCTTGCCCGCCCCGTTGGGACCGACGACGCCCACGATGCCGCCCTTCGGCAGGCTGAATTCCACATTTTCATACAACACATTGTCGCCGAACGCCTTACTGATCCCCTTCGCCTCCACGACCACGTCGCCCAGGCGAGGGCCCGGTGGAATGTAGATTTCCAGCTCGGCGGCCAGCTGGTCCTGCTTTTGGTTGACCAGTTCTTCATAGCGATTGAGGCGCGCCTTGCCCTTCGATTGCCGAGCCTTCGGCGACATCCGAATCCATTCCAACTCGTGCTCCAGCGTCTTCTTCCGTTTGGATTCGGCCTTCTCTTCCTTCTCCAGCCGTTCCTGCTTCTGTTCCAGCCAAGAGGTGTAGTTGCCCTGAAACGGAATGCCGTGCCCGCGATCGAGTTCCAAAATCCAACCGGCAACGTTGTCGAGGAAGTACCGGTCGTGCGTGACGGCGATGACGGTGCCTTTGTACTGCTGAAGATGCTGCTCCAACCATTGCACCGATTCGGCATCGAGATGGTTGGTCGGCTCATCGAGCAGGAGAATGTCGGGCTCTTGAATCATCAGTCGGCAGAGCGCTACACGGCGTTTTTCGCCTCCGGACAACACGCCGACCTTCTGATCGGCGGGCGGACAGCGCAGGGCATCCATGGCGATCTCCAGCTCGCTTTCCAGTTCCCAGCCGTTCGCGGCTTCGATCTTTTCTTGCAGTTGCGCCTGTTTGTCGATGAGTTTTTCCATCTCATCCGGGCTCGCGTCGCCCATGCTGTTGCTGACCGCTTCGTATTCGTGCAGCAAGGCGACCAGTTCTTTCTTGCCTTCTTCCACGACTTCTTTCACGGTCTTGTTGGGGTCGAGCTGCGGCTCCTGCTCGAGCAAGCCGACGGTGTAGCCTTTCGAACGGGTGATCTCGCCCACATAATTGGGATCCACGCCGGCGATGATTTTCAACAGCGAGCTTTTCCCGGACCCGTTCAACCCGAGAACGCCGATCTTGGCGCCATAATAAAAACCCAGGTAGATATCGCGGAGTACCTGCTTCTTCGGTGGATAGACTTTGCCTACCCCGACCAGTGAAAAAATCACTTGCTTATCGTTCGTCGCCATAGCCATCCTCAGTAGAGTGTGAACCGTCTGTTCGAGCGTGCAATCGACGACCATAACAAAGCCCGGCCGTATTCACAACCGCGCCGAGGGTGCCAGCCTATGATTCCAGACACACAGAGTCAGCGAAGATCCTGCCGCCTTATGCTGATACTCCTCCTTGCCCTGTCCGCTTGGACGGGTGCCGCCTCCGCCCGTGCGGATGACCGCGAGCAGCGCGATCTCGTAGACCAGTCGCGTATGACCCTCTCCAATTTTCTGGCCGATTCCAATATGTCCTGGTTTCGCGACCACATCCATGACGCCAAGGGCCTGTTCATTGTGCCGCAATACATGAAGGGCGCATTGATCTATGGCGCGGCCGGCGGCAGCGGCGTCTTCGTCGCCAAGGACGAGAAGACCGGCGAATGGAGCGAGCCGGCCTTCTTCACGATGGGAGCGGCCAGTTTCGGCTTTCAATTCGGCGCGCAAATGTCGGAGGTAGTGTTGCTGGTTCTGACGCAACGCGGGGTCGATTCGTTGCTGCTGGGTAATTTCAAACTGGGGGCAGATGGATCGGTCGCCGTCGGCCCGGTCGGCGCCGGCGTTTCCGGCGCGACGACGCCCAACCTCAGCGCGGACCTCTTGTCGTTCGTACGGGCCAAGGGCCTGTTCGCGGGTGTGTCGTTGGAAGGAGCGGCACTCATCTCGCGGGATGAATGGAGTCGAGCCTACTATGGTAAGCCCGTCAGCCCGACCGACATCGTCATCCGCCGCGAAGTGAAGAACCCGCATTCGCAGACGTTGCGTACGGAGATCTTGCGAGCGATCGATAGAAAATAATATTGGCCGGCTGGTAGACCCATCATCGTCCCGGGCCTCCCGTGTAGTTACAGAGAGTGCAGCACCTGGGTTCCCGCCCTTGCCTTCGCGGCCAGATCGGCGAGCGCGGCACGGGCTTCCTCAGCATTGCGTACCTGGTCGGTAAACGCGAATCGTCCGCCCTGCATGCGGTCGGGTGTTTTGACCCGCAGATGAAATCCCAATCGGTCCATCGTCGTGACACTCGCCTGCTCGGCATCCAACTTGCCGCATTCGCGGGCCAGCAGGAGGAGCGTCTCCTGTTGTGCCGTATTCATCTCACGAATGAGGTCCGCAGCGGTCTCGGCCAAGGGATCGACTGCCGCCGCCATGTAGTCGGCCGGCGCCACCCATCCCATCGATCCGAACCCGCCGACAAAATAGATGTCCGCCAAGGCCATGCGGAAAAAGTTAAAGTCGTCGAAGTCGACCCAGTAGGCCGCGTTCGCATGACGAGCCAGATACCGTTGGCGCACCGATACGGCCTCGTCCTTTGGCACCTTCGTCACCGACCCCATCAGCGTCACCCTGGCTGCGCCCAGCGGATCCCGCTGACTCTCCGGGGGCGTGACCAGCAGGCTCGCGCGGGGATCGCCGAGCAGGTTCTGTGTGTGCATCGCCATGGAACTGATGAGAAAACTCGGCTGCCCCTGCTCGTCTAACCCGTATGGCATGACCGATCCGAAGGGCCAACCGGGCTGTTTGCGCGAAATGGTCGAGAGCCCGCCCGTCTGCTGCAGATGCACCAACGTCCTGGCCTTTTCGGCATGGGATGGTTCGGGAACGTCAGGACCGTCTGAATCCGGTCCGCTGTTATGTGCGCCTAACGATGACATTGGCTCCTCGCTTTTCGAAATTAGTCAGATGCCCAAATCTTCTGCAAGCCGCAATTCCGTTTCGTCGACGATTTCTTCCAGACAGGTGAAACAGGCAAACGGAAACCGGTCGACTGGAACGGCGCACACTTCTCCGACAGGAGATTCCTCCAACGCCGGACCGCCGCATTCTTTATGAATTAAGACCAGCATGCTTACATGCCAACTTTCCCGTTCGAAGAGTTTTGAACTTCAGATAAGCGCCGCTCTATGTCGGCTGATTCCTCTTCCCACCTCATATCGGCAGGAAACTTTTTAGTAAAAAAATCCGGTCGCGTTCTTTCTGAATAACTGAGAAAAAGCTGATACGCAATCACTGCTTCGGTGACTTTCCCGTCCTCTTGGAAGGCACGACCTCGCCAATAGTCCAAGTCTGATATTGCTCGAAGTTCCGGTTCCAGCGCAATGGCCCGGCTCCAATCGGCTAACGCTTCCTTCAACTCTCCGCGCATGAAATGAGTTCGTCCCGATCCGTATGCTGTCTCTACAGCTTCTTCTCTGGCCGACTTGAGGACCGTGCCTGCTACGAACAATGGAACCGTCGGCACGATATAAAACACTTTGGTTGCAACATTGTATGGAGTATACAGACCGGCAAGAGTGTAGGCGGTGTATCTTGTGGCCACCCCCACGATCTCGCGATTGACACTCGAGGTAAACCTTTTTAACTCCTGCGCAGTCTGGATTTTCTTTCCCACCGCATTACGCAAGACCGACCCCTTGGAAGCGTCTGTTCCTCCGACCCGATAAGCCAAGACCGTCTTGTCATACTGTATCTCCTCTTGAGGAGGCGTATCCATGAATCCAGGTAACTGTTTGAGCTCAGAGAATCCTGGAAGAGACGTACAACCTGAAAGCAATAAGCACAGGCCGACTCGACAAAGCCTTTGTCCTTCCTTCACCACTTGTGCCATCCTGTCCGTCCGCACGCCCATCGCATCGGTCATGGACGTTCCTCCGGCTGTTCAGACGAGAACGTCACCAATGCACCGTTCCGCGCTAATCGCCTGCTCAGGTCAGCCATCCTGG
Organism: Nitrospira defluvii; assembly: GCA_011525625.1. Lineage (GTDB taxonomy): Bacteria > Nitrospirota > Nitrospiria > Nitrospirales > Nitrospiraceae > Nitrospira_A. Next base: position 201,862 of record WYAX01000020.1, on the reverse strand, counting down.
ATTCTGCATGATCCGCTTTCCGCTCCCATGTCGGATCATCAGCAAAATTTGCTTTGAAATACGACGGAAGGGAAGATTCCGAATAGTCAAGAAACGTCGAGTAGGCAAGCAGCGCGGGTCGAGGCTCGTTCAACGAATCAAATGCCTGGCCACGCCAGTAATTCATATCGGACAGTGCCTGAAGTGAAGGGATCAATTGTTCCGCATGGTCCCAACTGGCGAGGGCTGACTCCGGAGAACCAGCAGCCAGTTGTTCCCGGCCTCTGTCATACGCTTGCTGGGCTTCTTCGAGATAGACGGTTTCCAGGTGAGACGATACCGGCAAAGCCGGTATTCCAAGAACCTCTCCCACGACTCCTAACGCGAGGGCGCATGGAAAGAACAATATGATCTGTGCGACAAAGATGCCCACCCCAAGTAACAATCCACCTCCCATGACAGCCGTTCGGCTAGGCCCGAACGTTCTCGACAACCCCGTGTCGCTTAACGCCAATAGCTCCTCTTCCTGCCGGATCTTTTTCCCGAGGGTATCCCTGACAACGGCCTCCAATTGTTGCTGACCATTCTGCTGGTGCTTGGACATACGCCGATACGCCCGTACCGACTGGTCATAGAAAACGTCCGGGTTCTTTGGGTCGTAGTTGATCGTCTCAGCAGCCTTCGGAAGATGTCTTATCCGTTTGAGGCCGTCGAACGTCGTACATCCTGAGAGCGGAGCAGTGAGAAATATGAAGATCAACACGAATCGGGCCAGGCAGCTGCATACAAGGTTCATGAATGAAGATGTTGCTAGTGACGTGGGCCGCGCAGTGAAACTTTCCGAAGAGAAAGTATTCAACAACCATTATTATTTTACGTGAGCCGGATCTGGTGAACAGAAGTTTCTGGAAACTGTGTAGGCACAGTGGGAAGAACGCTGATGACGGAATGAACCTGTCACAGAGAAGCGAAGCTGCACGGAACGACGGTCAGAACTGCGCCTCAGGATCCTCGACACACCAGTCGCCGTATCGTCTCAACGTGTTCCGGGCCGCTCAGCCGATGATCGCCGGTTTTCAGCAGCAGTTCGATCGGGAACTCCGGATCCTGCGACAGCACATGCTGCACAAAGGCCCAACTGCCTTCCGGGTTGATCACCGTATCCTGCAAGCCGTGCAGAATGGTCGTCTTCACACGGCGCGGCATGGTGAAGCGACGGCGCCAGAGCGTCTGGCTGTCTTCCACCCAATGCCAGGGAATCGGCGCCTCTCGATGCAAAGGTTCGTCATCCCAGGGCATGGAGCCAGCCGATTGCCACTGTTCGCGCCGCTCAGCGGAGATTTGCGCCGCCCTTAGGTCCATCATATTGAAAGCCGGGGCAATGAGAATCAGTTCCTCAACGGCCACCAGCTCTTGTGCAACCAACCAGGCCAACCAGCCGCCCAGCGAATTGCCGACAATCGTCACCGGCGGACCAGCCGCCAGCAGATTCGTCACGGCCTCCGCATCTTCCAGCCATTGAAGCAGCCGATACTGGCCCCAGTTGCCTCCGGAGTCGCCCCAGCCGCGAAAATCGAAACAACAGAAGCCCCAGCCCCGGTCCTGACACCATTGCGCCAGGGCCTTACTCTTATTCCCCCAACGCTTCGAGAGAAACCCGGTGATGAAGAGGCATTGACGATCCTTGCCGATCGCTCTATCGCCGCGCAGGGTCGTCCCATCCGCACAGGTGAGTGTGAACGGATCCATCATGCTCCTACCGTAGGACTTTCACGAGAAAGCTACCCAGCTTTCGCAAGACCGGCTCCGGGATTTCATGGCCGCCCCGGAACGGCTGCCACTCGACCGTCACGCCGGCCTGAAGAAATTCATCGCGCAACCGCTCGGCCATCGCATAGGGCAGGATCGGGTCTTGAGTGCCATGGCTTTGAAAGAGCGGCAGCCCCTTCCGCTTTGTCAGCAGCGGCGCCCATTCCTGCCTGGCGACCAGCGTGCCCGACAGTTGAATGAGTCCGGCATAGGGCTGTGTGCTGTGGAGAAGCGCATCGCAGGATAACATCGCGCCTTGCGAAAATCCGCCCAGCACGGTCTGGGACGGATCAGCCCCTAGCTTCTTGTGCACATCCTCCAACAAGGCCCTCACACGATCCCGCGCTTCTGGCAGTCCGCGCGGGATTTCGCCGGACATGTCCCGAACCTTGCCCGCCGCTCGATCGGCCTGAATGCGGGCCATATCGATCATCCACCAGGCACGCGAATCCCCGAAGCCCATCGGGATCTGAATCGGTGCTTCAGGAAAAAGAAATCGCGTGCCCGCCGGCGCGTCCAGATATTCGCTGAGCGGCACCAAGTCATCACCCGGCGCGCCGAATCCATGGAGCAGCACCACCAGCGGGCCATTGCCCCCGCCCTTGCCGTCGATCCCGCCGGTCAGGCGAACTGTGAGACCGCCCACTTTTTCAAGGCGCATGTCGCTAGCACTCCTTCTTCCGACCGGTCCTCGGGTCGAAACCCAGGAGGATAGTCTGACAGTCCATCATGCTCCCCAGTGTAATGGGATTACTGGCCGAGATACCAGTACTGCAGGAAGGCGAGGGCAGCAACCAAGGTCGCCTGCACCATCGGCTGCTGATAGAAGGGGACAAACGCCCCCTGTTGCACGCTGTCGATGTCGGTGATGATCTGGCGGAGTGCTTCCTGCAATGAACGCTGATCGGCAGCGCCTGTCTGATCGGCTGACGGAGCCTCCTGGTCGAGTTGTTGCTGCAGGGAGGCGAGAATGCGCCGTTTAGCCCCGATCGCCGCCAGATAGAGCAGGCTGGCACTGGTGATGGCTACTAGGCTGTTGACCGTGAGAGCCAGGATCAGCACGGGTGGGAAGTCCCAATTGTCGAAGTAGTGGTTCCTCGCGGCGATCAACAGAAACAGCACCAGGAAGGGATGGAGAACACGTCGATTCACCACTGTACTCCGCTCGACCATCAGGCGGATCTTCCACATCGGAGGCTTCTCAGTGAGAGCGGATGGCAGCTCGTGAATCCATTTCGTGCAAAGGATTACCGCATCCAACAAGGCCAGATTCAAAATGAGGAATGACAAGACGCTCGCCTTGAGTGCGACTGCGTCGATGGCGCAGCTGAACGTACCTCGACAGGGCACGGAGAGGGGGATTTCACCGCCGTTCATGACCAGCATCAACGGCAGGAGAAGGAGAACGTAGATCATTAATCCGAGCGCAATTCGCCCCGCGCGTGGGAGCACCCTGTGGGCGCGGCAGTAGCGCATCCAGAGATCTTTCACGTCGCCCGGATAGTCCCGCTGGGAGCCGTGAAACATCCAATTCAGGTCGCTCCAGAATCCCTTCAGTGCGTCCCGCCATCCACTCTTTAGAAACTGACGCGGCAGATCGGGGAAAAAGGACTGCGTGAGCTCATCGATGTTGCGAGCGGAATCGGCACGGGCCTTGAAGAGAAACACCAGGCACAGGCTTATGGCGGCCAACCGCAGCGCTTCCGTCGGCCAAATGCTCACGCCGTCGGACCAGGAAACAGGCTCCTCTTCGGCATACGTTTGGAGATGGACGATCTGACAGACGAACGCCGACATCATAACGACAGGAATGGACAGCCAGGCCGACCGCGAGATCCATTCAAGGCGACGCTTGGTCGGGTCCGGTTCGTCCCGTACCGTCATCCAATTCCACAATCGCCCGTAGCTCCAGAGCGCCAAAAAGCCGAGGGTCAGGCCGACAATCCAGAGCAGCCCCAAGTCCGGCGGCACATGAAATCTCCCTGTGCTCGGATCGACATCCGTTCGATCCGGGTGGACCGTCCGCAATCCAGTCCCCGGCCAATCGGGGCTGAGATCCACCGCGCCATGGCGGCCGATTTCGAAGAGCTTAGGCGGAATCTGCGTCGCAAACTCATGCTTGGCGCCCCAGCCGGACAGGATGAACTTCGGCGTTTGCCCCGATTCCTCTATCCTGACTCGACCGATCGCCTGCAGCACCGCAAAGAACGTGGAGGTTTGGAGCGAGCTGCGGAACGGCGGAATGCTCTGTTGCAGCGAGGGCGCCAGCTGGAGCCCGAATTGGGAGGCCACGATGAGGTTGCGCGTCCACTTCTGCTCGTCCGCATGAAAGTATCGTGCGTCCAGATCCGTTGCAAAGAACAGGGCGGTTGGAAATTCTTCCCGCACGGCTTGGAGGATCAACAGCGCGTCATAGGGGTCTCGCCCGAGGATTCCGATGGCTTTGACCTTATCGTTCTCGCGTTCGGCCTTGATGCGCGACACCAAACGGCGCACGTAATCCAGTTGCGCCTGACCCTCCGGCCGCTCGTACGACGCAATGTCGCGGAACGGGCCCTTATGTTCCCCCTTGTCCCGATCCTTCGCTTTGTCGTCCTCTTTGGCCTTGGTTCGTTTGGCTTGATCCTCCGCAGTTTCGCCGTCCAGACCACTCAGGTAGCTGTATTGCACAATATTGAGATCTTTAGGCGACAACGTCGCATTGAGCTGGTTCTCGATCCCTGCTTGGATGTCATGACATGTGATTTTCAGCAACTCGTTCCACTTTTTGGTCGCGTGCCGACAGGCGGCGGCGGTGAAGGTCAACGGTAGAGCCCTGGCGTAGAACGAATCCCATTCCCCTATTAACACCATTCGATCTTTCCCGACCTTGACCTGTCTCCTCTCAAGTTCATCGAGAAGGGATGTGAAGAGCACGTTGTCGCTGGTGACACTATAGGAAGGGATAAGACAAGCCGCACGCAGCAATTGCTCATGCACCTGCTGGTTGTCGAGAGTGGAGCGGCAGATCTGCCTGTTCAACGCCTTGAGCCCATAGGCGAGGAGCTGTGGCATTGCGGTAGCCCAGGGGGAATAGACTTCTACTCGGTCATCTGCTGCACGCCATCTATACTGAGCATGTGGGTTGCTGGACAGGCCCGCCTCGATTTCCTCGATAATACTTCGAAACTCCGACGAACTACGGGGTCCCAGGAGTTTTACCCGCAGACTCTCGCCTTCACCCCACTCACGCGGGTGGACCTTTTTCAGCAAGGCATCGAGACGGGCGAGGATTCTATGGTCGGACTCCGGCGACTTCACCCACAGGACCAATACCCGACGGAAGGAATGGTTGTCCCCACCGCAGGTACTGAACGTGTTTCGGCTGTACCATTCATAGGGTGTGTATTGAGATGGGAGTATCTCGTCGATCTTGGAGGATAACAATTTGTTGCCCGTCCGAGTCGACTGATTCGCGGGTGTGATCTGAACTGATGCCGAAAACTCCCACGTGAAATACGACAGCGACTCGCTCTTGTCGGCGACGAAACAGCCGACCTCCAGCGCGGCACCGACCGCATAGCGGTCCCGAATGCGCACCTCGCTGTCATCAACCGACGATCCGCCTTGAGTCATGACGACCAACAGCAAGAGTGATGTGCGACCGGTCTCTGTAATCCTGCGCTGCAGGCTCTCCAAGCCGTCGCTGCCCTGCAACGATGGGGCGACCCTCGCGGTCACCAGGCCAATCTTCTTGTCGTCTGCCATGACCTGGACCGAGATCTGGCGTTGAGCTTCGACGGCCTTCTCGACGGCCGCGAAGGGGTCTTCCCACAACCTGGCACGGACCGACAATTCGCCTGTCACTTGCTGAAGTCCCGTGCCCATGCCCGGGGGCCGCGAACTCTGTAGCGGGTTCTTGGTGAGCACCATGGCGGCCACGGCGAGGGCGAGGGTGACCGTCGTGGCCAAGGATAGGGTGGAATCGTCTCCCTTGAAGGCCATGCGCAATCCTTTGCTTCAGTGGCTCAAGGCTGAGGCCGTCTTGCCGACTCTACGTACGGCAGCATCTCTCGTGCCAACTACGTAGACGCTCGATGGACTGGAGAATCGGCGCGTGGCACGTCTCAGGTGAGACGAGATGGAGAGTTGTCGTATCGGCGAGGATACATCGCCGTATCCAATCGGATACCGCGAACGTGTTGTCGGGGACAGCGGACAGAGGTCGGTGGCTACGACGAACAGCTCACGCTGAGGTGTTTGCCCCAGTTCGGCGGGGCGGCCGCGTAGGAATCCATGCCGGGGTGGTCGGTATACGGATCGCGAAGCAGGTTCAAGAGCCGGTCGATCTCGGCATAGTCTTTCTGCTGAGCCTTTTCGATCGCCCCTTGGGCGAGATAGTTACGGAGGACATATTTGGGATTGGCGCGATCCATGCCGGCTCGTCGCTCGTCATCCCGACTCTCTTCACTCCGTAGCCGTTCGCGATATTGCCCCGCCCAGGCATCGAAGCGATCCGGATTCAAGAAATGCTCCCGCAGCCGTTCGTTTTTCGCCGCAGGGTCGGATGAAAAAGTCCCGAGCTCGCGCCAGAAGATGGTGTAGTCGACCCGGCTGCCGACCATGAGCGACTTCAATTCTTGCAGCAGCGCCTCATCCTCCGTGCGATCCTCTCGCAAGCCGAGCTTCATTCGCATGTGATCTCGATAATAGCGATCGACGGTGACCTGGTAACCATCCAGCACCGCCTTCAGGTCTTCCTTGGGCACAAAGGGCAGCAGGGTTTGCGCGAGGCAACTCAGGTTCCAGAGTCCGATATAGGGCTGCTGGTTGAAGGCATAGCGCCCGTTATAGTCGGAGTGATTGCAGATAAATCCGGGATCGTAGTCGTCCATGAACCCGTAGGGACCGTAGTCGAGTGTCAGGCCTAAGATGGACATGTTGTCGGTATTCAACACACCATGCGACCAACCGACCGCCTGCCACTGCGCGATCAGTCTGGCCGTGCGCTCGACCACCTCGGCAAAGAACCGGAGATATTTGTCGGCCACCGGCGCGAGGTGAGAGAAATGCGACTCGATCACATAATCGGCCAATCGCTGCAAATGCTCATGCTGCTTCCGGTAATAGAAGATCTCGAAGCTCCCGAATCGCACATGCGACGGGGCCATACGGACGATGGTCGCGCCGGTTTCCACCTGCTCGCGATAGACCGTGTCGTCGCTACCGACCAGACAGAGGGCTCGCGTCGTCGGAATGCCGAGTCCGTGCATCGCTTCACAGCAGAGATATTCACGGATCGCCGAGCGCAACACCGACCGCCCGTCCCCGTCGCGGGAAAACGGGGTCATGCCCGCACCTTTCAAATGCAGATCCCACCGCTCGCCGCGCCCGTTGACGATTTCTCCCAGGAGAATCGCCCGGCCATCGCCGAGCTGGGGGACATACACCCCGAATTGATGACCGGAATAGAGCATGGCCAGCGGCTCCATCCCCGGCACCAGCAGACTGCCGCCGAACACCCCGGCAAACTCCGGTCGCATCGCCTCGCGAGGATCCAGGTCGAGCAGCTCCAGCGCCGCTCCGTTCGCACTGATCAGGAACGGCGCGCTGCTGAAGGGGGTCGGATTCACCTTGGCATAAAAGGCCTCGGGTAACCGCGCATAACGATTGTCGAAGCGGAGCGTTTCCAACGTGTGGCGTGTCATGACCATTACCGAAAGGCGGCTTCCAAATCGAATTCCAACGTGAAGACAAAAATCCGTTCGCCGACCACGGTATCAATGTCGGTAAAGAGGGCGGTGATCTTTGCGCCGATGAGGTCCGTCACCTGTTCGCAGAGACGCTCCCGGCCCTGGGCAATGAGATTCTGACGCAACCGTTTCACCATATCGACGCCTTCTGCGGTCTTGGCCAATTGGCGTTCGGCCGGCGTCAGGACCCCCTTCAAGCGCACGACCAGCATGTCGCGCACAATGAACACCCGGACCTCGTCCGGACCTCGTCCGAGGAATTCCTGCTCAAACTTGATGATCGCCGTCCGGACGGCGGCTTCCTTTTCTCCCTTGCTGGGCACCGGCATGGCGATCCTTCTCGCATGATCGTAGACAACGGCCGAACGGATTATAGTCGCGGCGGCTTCCCTACTCCAACCCCCTTCACCCGACATGAACCGACACAGCCCCGGCGGCCTTCCGCCTTCGCCGACTTTTCACTTGCAATTCCAAGGGTGCACGGCTACATCTACCGGAGTGTTCCGTGGTGCCGACGAGAGGCTGTGATCCGCGCGGCCCGGACCCACATCAGTGAGGCAATGAGACAGGCAGTAGGGTCTTGCCGGTGTTTCCCCGGAGGGAAAGGCCGGGGACAGTGCAGGCCAGTCGTTGGTTCCTTGTGGTTGCAAGGACCGTCGGCTGGCCTTTTTCATTTCGTGGAACACAGAGGGTCGGCATGGCTTTCCTCGTCCTCGTCCCGCTGCTGCCGTTACTGACGGCGTTCATCGTGATGACCGGCGACCGCGCCGAACAGGACCAGAATGCGCGGGCCGGACTCCTTCCGATCGTCGCCTCCTTCCTGGGCGCTCTACTCACTCTGGTGCTGGTGACCTCCGGGGGACCGGTCACCATCCAGTTCTACGACCCGGCCGCCGTCGCCAATCTCGCGTTTCCGATCGGGTTCTATATCGACCGGCTCAGCGCCGTCATGATGGTCCTCATCACCGGCGTGACCACGCTCATTTACCGCTATTCCATGGGCTACATGTATCAGGACCGCGGCTATCGGCGATATCTCGGCCTGCTGGGCCTCACGACCGCGGTGCTGCTGTGTATGGTCGCCAGTGCGAATCTCGTCATGCTGTTCGTCTTCTGGCAAATTCTCTCCTGGCTCCTGTTCCTTCTGGCACATAATCACGGCCACGCCGCCACGCTCTCCGGCGCCGCCAACACCTTCACCATGTTGCGGTTGAGCGATGCCGCCTTCCTCGCAGGCATTGTCCTGGCCTATTCGCTCTACGGCACATTCGAGTTTCAGACGCTGTTCACCCGCGCCGCGGAGACGCCCATCACCCTGTTCATCTGGCCAGAATTCGGCTGGGAGATGAACGGGGTGACGGCCGTCACGCTGCTCATTTTCGGCGGCGCGATGGGCAAGTCGGCCCAGTTCCCCATTCACACCTGGCTGCCCCGCTCACTGTACGCACCGACACCGATCCATGCCCTCTTGCACGCGGGCATTATCAACGCCGGAGGGTTCCTGCTGAACCGGCTCGCCCCGCTGTACGGACTAAGTCCGTCGACATTGCACGTGGTCTTCGTCATCGGCATGCTTACGGCCGTTCTCGGCGCGACCATGATGTTGACCCAAAACGACATCAAGAAGACGCTGGGCTTCTCGACGATCGGGCAGATGGGCTACATGATCATGGAATGCGGCCTGGGCGCCTTTTCCCTCGCCGTGTTCCATCTGATCGCCCACGGCCTGTTCAAAGGCACCGTGTTCCTGAACTGCGGCAACGTCATCCACAAGGCCCGTCAGGAGCCCTCGTTCCCTCACCTCGACCGTGAGGCGGAGGAGCGCGAATTCTCCAACCTGACTTGGTCCACCGGATTCTTCACCACGTTGTTGCTGCCGCTGGTTATCCTACTGGTCACCCATGGTGTGCTGAGAATTCCGTTGCTCGAATCACAAGGCACGGTGATCTTCCTGTTCTTCATCTGGGTCACCTCGTCACAGGCCATCCTCTCGCTCACGCGCATACGCGCCGTGGCTTCGTGGAAAGTGTCCGCCGCCATGCTGGTGACGCTGGTCATCGTGGTCTTCACTTATCTGTTCGCGGTGGAGAGCTTCACCCATTTCCTTTACCCGAACGCTGAGGAGGTGGCCTCCTACTTTAAGGCGGCAGCGCTTCCCGGGCGGCTCTTCGATAGCCTGGTGGTCGGCACCACGCTGTTGACGGTGCTCAGCTGGGTCTATCTCTATGCCCACGCCCATGGCCGCACCATCACGATTCCCGCCTGGATCGAGGCGTTCCTCGTTCGCCTCTACGTGGTGTGCATGAACCGACTCTACCTGGATCGGCTCTACCTCACGCTCGGCCGTCTCGTGACGCACGTCGCCCATCGCTTGGAGAAACGCCTGTCGTGACCACCCGCGCGTCACGCAGATTCGACCGTCGAGGAGCGGCCGCACCAGGGGGCGAGTCATGATGCGACCCTGGATGGCACCATGGCTGCTCCTTGCCGTTCCGATCCTCGGCGCGGGGCTCAGCTGGCTGTGGAGAGCCGCCCTGCCGCGGATGAAAACAGCCGCCCTGGTCGCCGCCGCGGCGAGTCTCTGTTCCGTGATCGGCTCGGCCCTGGCTCTGGGGGAACCCTCTGTGGGTGTTCCCTTTCTCTGCCTGCTACCGCTGACGGCCTACCTGTCGCTGCTCGGCCAGCCGTTACACCGGGACACGAGTCCGACCTGGCCCGTGACCCTCATGCTGCTGGGCCTGGGACTCGGCACCCTGACAAGCCAGGGACTCGTCCATGGCATCCTGCTGCTTCTGCTGCTGATCCTCCTGTGCGGTCTGTTGTTTCGGCATCAACCAGTTTCTACGCCGGACACCTGGCGAGGCCTGTCGTCCTACGGATTGGGGATTATCGCGACCCTCCTGGCTCTTGCGCTTCCGGCTCCGGCCTCGGACATCGCCGCCCTGATGGCCTGCGCGACGCTTGTTCCTCTACTGCCCTTCCACAGTGGATTCGTGGCGTCGTTGAGCGGATTGCCGGGCAATCTCCCCGCATTCCTGGCATTCCTACTACCTATGGTCGGGTTTCACGACTTGCAGGTCCTGCTCCCGACCTTGTCCGAAACCGTGCTCCACACCCTGGCAATTCTGGCCCTCGCGGGCGCCGTCTACGGATCGTTGCGGGCATTGATTCAATCGCGACCGCTGCCTCGACTCGCCTATGCCGCGCTGGCCTTCTTCTGCCTGCTCTGGTGGTACGTGGCCGAGACGGGAACCGCACCGATTCCCGCCACGATCTACCTCAGCGCCGTCGGGCTCGCCACCAGCGGACTCCTGCTGGCCTGGTTCGCGATCCGAGCGCGGTACGGCGACGTGGATCTTCGCGCGCTCGGCGGGATGGCCTATCCCATGCCCCGCTTCAGCACGCTGCTGGCGTTGCTCGCGCTCGCCGCCTTGGGCATGCCGCCGTTCGGCGTGTTTTCCGGCTTCTTAAGCATGTTGCTCCTACCGACCTTTACCCCATCCGGACCCTTCGCCGTCATCATGCTCGTCTGGTTGACTGCCTCCTGGTACCAGATGGAACTCGTGCAACAACTCGTGTTCGGCCGGGGGCGCGTGGAGATTCGTTACGAAGATCTCCGCCGGACGGAATTCCTGTCGCTCGTGTTGGTGTTGTTCCTGCTACTGGTGCTTGGAACAGCGCCCTCACGATGGTTCGAGCCGAACGCGCCGACGCCTCCCCTCTCGACCGCCTCTCAGGAGAACACATGGACCCGGTGAGGGAGACACCCGGACACAGCGAGCTCGAAGCCCGCCGCATGGAATTACGGGGGACGATTCGACTGGCCAGCGAGGTCATCGCGCAGTACTGGCCCATGCGCACGTTCGTCCACCACAATCCCCTGCATAGCCTGGAGTATCTGCCGTTTACCGAAACGGTCCGTCGCGGGAAGCAATTTGTGGGCGGCAACGGCTACCTCTCCGGCGACATGTATCGGCGATACTTGAAGTCCGGTCGCATTCTGGTCCGGCACGTCGACGAGGCCTTGGCCGCCCTCGCGCGGCCCGACGACGTCGACCTCGGATCCTGTCGCATTGCGCATCGCGAAGTCCTGCGAGCCTGCCTGACCCACGGTCTCTCCCGTCCCACCGACGAGCCGCTCGACCGGCTCATGGAACCGGCGCCGGACGAGGAGCCGATCAATGCGCTGGCTGCACGTCTGGTGTCCTGCTCCACGCCGAACATGCCGGACCGTATGGCCGCCGCCATCCGGGAAGATGTGACCGCCCTCGGACGGGAACTGACACTGTCGAGCTGGTGCGACCGAACGCTGGGCACCACGATCGTCGAACAGATTAACGGTGAACTGGTCAAATGGTGCGAGGCCTTCCTCGACGAGGGCCATGCCACCTGGCCGATGCCGGAACGGCACCAGGGCCTCTACGCCGCATGGAAACACGCCGCCGCGAAGGAATGGAGGACCTGCGGCATCGAAGACAGCCGTCGGAAAATTGCCGCGCTCCCGGAACATCCGGAAGACCTGGTGCTCGACTGTCTGGAAGCGCTCGCGATCCCGGTGGAGTACAGACAGGACTACCTCTCCCTCCAGCTCGCGGCGCTGCCTGGATGGGCCGGTTTCATCAAATGGCGGGCGGAAGAAACTGACTACGCCTGGCAGCAGGCCCACCCTGTCGGTCTGGTCAAATTTCTGGCCGTCCGGCTGTGGTATGTGCGGGAACTGGTCCAGAAGGTCTGTCAGCGCGACTTAGGCATCGACGGGAGCTATCGCGCCGTCTTGCGCTTCATGGACCAGCAGCCCCACGCGTACTACATGCGGAAGGAATGGGTCGCCGGTCGCCTGCCCGCCCCTTATGCCGATCGCGTGGCCCGGCTCCACGCCCAGGCCGGCCCCTCCCAGCACACCGCTCTGCCGGCACGGGAATGGGAGCAACTGACCCATCACTATCAAATCGAGTACGGCCCGCGCCGGGAGCGGGCCGCCCAGCGACGCATGGCCCGCCGCTTGCTCACGCTCGCCCAGGCGCTCGAGATTGTGCCGGCGCTCTTGATGGACGCTCCGCTGCCGGCGCTACGACAACTCCTGGACTGGATGGACGCGTTTCCCGAATCGGCGCATGGCCCGGTGTGGCTGAACGCCTTCGAAGCCGGGTATCACGAGCATCTCTTCGGGATGTTGCAGCGCGCACCGACCACACCGCAGCCGGCGGCCCCCGAACGCCGGCCAACGGTCCGGCCCCATTCCCAATCGGTCTTTTGCATCGATGTGCGATCCGAGCCGTTTCGCCGTCATCTGGAATCGACGGGCGCCAACGACACCTACGGCTTCGCCGGCTTCTTCGCCGTCTTTATCCGCTACCGGGCCTGGGGCAAGGACCATGAGACTGAGCAATTTCCCGTCATCATGCGCGCGAAGAACGAGGTCCGCGAGATTCCGCGCAGCTACCTGGATCACTACGTCTCCAAACACCAGTCGCGCGCCAAACTCGTCCATGCCGGACATACGCTGCTGCACGATCTCAAAGAAAATGTGGTTACCCCGTACGTCATGGTGGAGTCGCTCGGCTGGTTTTATGCTCTCCCCATGATGGCCAAAACCCTGGTGCCCGCGCTGTACAAACGTCTGACCACCTGGGTGCGGCGACTCTTCGTTCCGCCGATCGCGACGATCTTGACGGTGGATAAACTGGCACCCGCCGAAACCGAGGAAATGGTCGTCTCCGAGCAGCGCGCGTTGATCTGGAAGGCGTTGCGCGACCAACTCGGGCTCCACGGCTCTCGCGTCGAGGCCGAGTTCGTGGAGGCCCTCCGGCGGCGTGCACTGGATGAGGAGGCGCCCGTCGAACCGTACCTGACCGATGCCGCCAAAGCGGTCGATCTGTCAGCCGAGCAGTTGGCGACATTCCTCGACGATTTGCGCCGCCACTACCGGATCAACCGCCGCGCGGCCTCGCGCCAGAAGGAACGCATCACGCGCACCGGTTTTACGCTCGACGAGCAGGTCCTGACGGTCGAAACCGCCTTGCGTATGATGGGCCTGGTGCGAAATTTTGCGCGACTGGTGCTCTTCTGCGCCCACGGCAGCACGACGGAGAACAATCCCTTCGAGTCGGCCTTGGACTGCGGGGCCTGCGGCGGCAACGAAGGAAAACCGAACGCCCGCGTCCTGGCCGCCATGGCTAACCGGCCGCCGGTGCGCGAGCGGCTCGCGAAACGCGGCATCGACATTCCAGCCGATACCCACTTTCTCGCCGGGCAAGTCGACACCACAACCGACGAGGTGCACCTCTTCGACCTTGAAGACGCGCCCCCGACCCATCGGAAAGACGTCGCACGGTTGTACGACGACTTGCGGGAGGCGGCCCAGCTCACCAGCCAGGAGCGCTGCACGCGATTTCCCGACGTCGGTGCGGTCCTGGCCCTCGACGAGGCCTCGGCCCATGTGGCCGGCCGCAGCGCGGACTGGAGTCAGGTACGCCCGGAATGGGGCCTCTCCGACAACACGACGTTCATCATCGGCCGCCGAGAATTGACGAAGGGGCTGAATCTAGGCGGGCGCGTCTTTCTGCATTCCTACGACGCTCGCGAGGATCCGACCGCCCGCTGGCTGGAAGTGCTCCTGACCGCGCCGCAGGTCGTGGCGCAGTGGATCAACATGGAGCATTACTTCTCGGCTGTCGACAACGACGTGTATGGAAGCGGGAGCAAGATCTATCACAACGTCGTCGGACGCATCGGCATCATGGCCGGTCCCTGGAGCGACCTCCGGCTCGGTCTGGCCTGGCAGACCGTCATGAACGGTGAGGTCCCCTACCACGAACCCATGCGTCTGCTGACACTGGTGGAGGCCTCGCGGAGCCGGATCGAACCACTCATCGCCCGGCATGAGATTTTGCAGCATTTCTACCACAACGAGTGGGTCCATCTGGCCGCACTGGACCCTGAGGATGGAATTTGGTACCGCTACATGCCGTCGGGCGTCTGGCGTCGGATCAGGCACCCCGGCGACACTTAGCGCAGACGAGACATCAGGAAGCCCTCGCAGGATCTTTTTCAAAGGAGTGGAGAGATGGCCGCACTCACGTTGCATCCCATGAAGGAAATTCGTGTCATCGTATCCGGGGAGCATCGGCCGTTTGTCACGGAGTTGCTGGACAAGGTGGAAGCGACCGGGTACACCATCATCGGCAACATCTCGGGAAAGGGCCATCACGGCGTTCGCGAAGCCCACTTCATGTTCAGCGAGCAGGAGAGCCTGATCATGATCATGGCCGTGGTACCGGAAGAGAAAGTCGAGCCGGTGCTCGCCGGACTCCGGCCGCTGTTCGACCGTCATTCCGGTGTGATGTTCGTGTCGGACGTGGCCGTCAGCCGGCGCGACTACTTCGGCAAGAAAAGCGGGAAATCCTGAAGCCAGAGACCGGCAGGAAGCCCAGCCGGCCTGTCGTTTCGGGCACAGCTGACCTTGTCTTCTCCCCGGTGATTGTCTACAATGTGCCCCCGTTGGCCTGTAAGAGGAAGGACGGCACGTGAAGGGACTACGGTTCGAACGGCTCGGGCGGGATCGCCACTACAACATCATTTTCCACATCGGCAGCAGCTATGTACCGGTGAGCGACGAGACCCTCGACGAACTGAAGGCGCAGAGCCTGTTGTCCTCCGAACGTTTCCTCGACCTCCTCGTCGACAAAATCGGCTACACCGCCTACCTCAAAGAACAGATCCGCGCAGAGCTCCAAGCCTCCGGCGACCCCATGACCCAGATGACCGTCCTGCAAGGCGCCATCCGCGAACTCTAACCCGGTTGCTGAAACAGGCGACCAACTTCGTTCTCAGCTCGAAAAAATCCTCGACGTACCCAGAGGGTACGCCTGCGGTGTTTTCCTCGCCTGCGCCCTTGCTGGCCACCCGTTTGAGCAACCGGTGAAGTCAGAGGATGTTGAAAGCTCCCAGGAATATGGATGGCATTTACTCTCTCTGATTAATCATTCGGAAGGTCCACGGATGGAATCAATTCGGAGAGGTGACCTGCCAAGCTAGCTGGATATACAACGGACTGAGCGACAAATTCTGTTTGGCTCGATAAAGGCTTTTGAATTTCGACATACGGACCTCGAAAGAGCAGACAAGGTTCAGAAAACGTGGGGACTGTGGCTAGTGGTCGATACGCAACAACTAGTACTCTGTCATGACGTCTGCCGGCAGTGGGCTGACCAATTGCAATGGCTGGAATAATCATTGAGCCTGATTGTGTTGTCATTGTTCCGACTGGTGAACCTATTCCTCCAGGGGATGGGGTCCGCAGATCATTCTCGGATTTTAAGAAAACCGTGAAAATTGCTCCGGGTAACTCAGTGGAGGAGGTCAAGGCCCAGACACCCTTCGTGGCAGGATCTTTTCGAAGATCTTTTTGGGTTACGCATGGAAACCCGCTTAAACCATAAGCGGTAATCGTACAGATCGGGCCCGTCTTCTCCGAGAGCGGCACACCATCATGGCGAAGAGTCGTGAATATCTTTCCATCTTGAGAGAACTGGGTTCGCCCATCTGGATGGTAGGAAAACTTGATGCAGTGCTTCGTGTGTACCATAGGCATGAAGCCCTGGTAGAAAGACCCCCTCATCCATTACGTGTTCCAGTGGCCACGCCGATTAATCCATCACGCTCTAAGTATGGCAAATCTATGAATAGGCTGCTGTCCTTATTGCTGTAGCCAAGCGCGAAAATCGTGTACGTGCCAGAAGGTGTTTCTGCAGCAATGACCTGTCGCTTCGACTCATGAATAGCCATGATCGTTCGCGCCTTAAAACTCCCCGAGTTGCCTCCTCAAAAGGACGTGTCGACCGATGCCCCCCTTCCCCTACCCCAGGCCGGGAGGGCTTGCCCTTCCACTGCGCGCGTCCAACGAGGGCCTTCTGAGGCCGCGCGTTGCGCGAGCACAGAAGGGGAAGCGTTCACGGCCTCAATCCCCTACCTGACCGCTGGCAAGGAGGGCGTTCATGATGGCATTTTTTTTGGCGGGATCTTTTTCTAAGCGGATGGCTTTGGAGAAGTTTTCAGCGGCACTTTCCCGTTTCCCCTTGGCCGCGTAAATCCGGCCGATACCGTACAGCGCTTGCGCGTCTTCGGGGTTGGCTTTGACGGCCCGGTTAAATGCATCCATCGCCTCGGTCGGTCGGGCTTGCTCCATCAACAACCAGCCGATGGCGGTATGGGCGGGGGCCAGAGCCGGATTGGCCTCCGTGGCGGCGCGATACTCCTTCATCGCGAGATCCATGCGGCCTTTGGTTTCATAAACACCGCCGAGCGCAAAGTGAATTTCGGCATCGTTCGGATTCAGCCGCAGCGCCTCTTTGTACGATTGCAGCGCCGGCTCCACCTTCCCCTGCTCAGCCAGCGCGCAGCCGAGATTCGCATGGGCCAGCGCGTCGTGCGGATTCAGCTTGATGACTTCACGATATTGCGGGATGGCCATTTCAAGCCGACCCTGTTCCTGATAGGCGACGCCGAGGTTGGTGCGCGCGGCGGCGAATGAGGGGTCTAATTTCACCGCTTCACGATACTCCTTGATGGCCATTTCAAGATGGTCTGCCCGTTCGTGGATCTGCGCTAAAAAGTAATGGGGATAGGCCGACTGAGGGGCGAGCTTCGCGGCTTCTTTGTAAAACACTATCGATTGTTCCGACTGCCCGGACTGCGCCAGAAACATCCCCTGTATGAGGTTCATCTGTGCATTGTCGGGATGCTGTTTCAGAATCGTGCGGAGCCAGTCTCCCACCCGGTCGATGTCGGCGGCTTCTTGCAGCGCATGGGCGTGGACCCGCCAGGCGTCGGCAAATTCACCGCGAATCAGGTGTGTGACATTCAACGCAAAATAGGGACGCGGGTCCTTTTCGCCGGCCTCTTCGATCGCACGGACCCAAACCCCGGCTTCATACCCCAACCGGTCCCAGTCGCCCGCAAGGAGGGCCGTTTCGATCTTGGCGAGAGGTTGATTCATGAAATGGCTGAATGCCGGTCAGCGGGTCAATGCATCCTGCACATCGGGCGGAGTGGCCTGCATGCGCGCGCCGAGCACGGGATATCGTTCGGTGATTTTTTCTTTCATGAGCCAGGCGATGGTGCGGTAGGACCAATGTCCCTTCACCCCGGATCGTAACTTGGCGATGTATTCCGCCTCGGCGAAGTCCATCTTGAAGAGACAGCGCACGGAAAAGCCGAAGGGGATGGCATAGAGCGCAGCTTCCTGGCTCGACTTGCGGAGTTGCTCGATATCGGATTTTACATGCCCCATGGCCTCGCGATACTCCTGTTCGAGGCCGGCCTCGGTCAGAATGGGCGGCGTGTCGAACCCGTGCACCGTGGTGAAATTCTGCTGCACCTGCTGGCAACGCCGATGCCGATGCATGTCGCGCCAGCCGCCGATATCCATCAACACATCGAAGATCAACGCGTATCCGCTGCGGAACTCTTTGATCAATTCGTCGTACGGGCCCCGTTTGTGAAAGGCGACTTCCAAGGTGTCCTGCTTTTGCTTTTCGGTCCAGTCGCGCACCACCGCGAGGATGTTTCGGTAGGGGGCTTGCGAGGCACGATAGAGGAGCGTCGTGACCACTTCATCGAGCGGATCGTGCGGCTCGATCAAATCCACCGGCTCCACAGCCCCCCAGGCAGACGACTGATCCAATCCGGTCCCCTTCAAGGCTTCTTTCGCGTGACGGGCAAGGTCGCTATAGACCTCGGCTTGATACACATTCGGTTTGGCATACCGCGCCAGCGTCGGGGCCATCGGCTCCCCGGCTCCCGCCGTCTGCCCGCACAAGTCCCCCCACACATTCACCGGCGGCTTGCGACAGGCGTCCTGCAATTCTTCCCCGATCTGGCGAAGTTCCGGGATCTGCGAGGACAACAGGCGGGTGATCTGCTTTTCGAGCGTGCGAATGCTGACCACTTGCCCGACATTGGTCTGTGCCGCCAGGGGCAGGAGGTAGCGGGTCACGTCGAACGCCCGCGCCGCAATCGCCCGTTGATACGCCGCAGGGGTCATGCTGTCAGGGCGCGGGTCGCGCTCCGTGAGGAACTGGCTCAAGGGATCATGCAAGGCGCGGTAAACGGTCGACAGTCCTCGCAGAATGCCCAGATACACTGCCTCCGTTTCCTGCCCGCGAATGGTGTCCGGCATATACCAGCCGGTGGACGAAAAATTCTGATACCGGCTTGATTTGGCCTGGCCATCCCAGACCTGTTCATCTTCCAAGCGGATCGCCGCCAACTCCGAAATCTGTTCGAAACAGATGATGACGTGGCCGAGGTCCGCAATCGAGCCGTGACCGTAGTCGAAGTAAAACTGCTCCCAGAATTTTTCCGAGGAGTGGCCGTGGACCCACTTCAGACTCTCTTCGATGGAATCCGGAGATCGGCTGTAGCGCGCCAAGGCGTAGGCGGACTTTTCCGGTGGCATCGGAGCCAGGGCAATGACGCGGCGGACAGGGGTCGTCATAAGTATCCCACGTTGGGCACGGCGCTAGAGTAGTCGGGCCTTACGAAGAAGGCACAATGAACCGCCGGGTTTTATACAAGCTCGGCACTATACCTCCGCAGCGGACAGGGTGCAACCTTGGGGACAATCCCCAGGAAGGGCCGCACCGTTCCGCTCCGCACGATAGCCGGACGGGGCCTACGACTCCGGTTGGCCTCACGCCGGAGCGCATCACGACAGATTGCGTTGACTTGCCCGCAAGCCCGCCGCTATAGTCCCGCACGAACAACCGGAAACGGGCCACCAGCGTGATGATTAAAGCGATTAAAGGCGTGAAGGATCTGCTGCCGGAAGAGTCTCCACGCTGGCGGTTCATCGAGGAGACCGCTAGGCGTTGGGCACTCGCTTACGGATTTCAGGAGATCCGCGTTCCGATCTTCGAAACCACGACGTTGTTTGCGCGGAGCATCGGCGCGACGACCGACATCGTGGAAAAGGAGATGTACACCTTCGCCGATCGAGATGGCTCCTCCCTGACCCTCCGCCCGGAAGGAACGGCCGGCACGGTGCGCGCGTTCATCGAGCATAATCGCGCCGCCGATCCCAGGCCGCAGAAGTACTGTTACGCCGGCCCCATGTTCCGCCACGAGCGCCCACAAGCCGGGCGCCTCCGGCAATTTCACCAATTCGGGGTAGAATCCTTCGGTGTCGCGGACCCGCGTGCCGATGTCGAAGTCATGTCCCTTCTCTGGCGTCTGTTGTCCGATCTGTCGCTTCCCGGGCTGACCTTGGAAATCAATAACCTCGGCTATACGGACGATCGGGCGCGGTACAAACCTGTACTCGTCGCCTTTCTGAAGGGCGTGGAACAGCGTCTCTGCGCGAACTGTCAGCGCCGGATCGAAGCGAATCCCTTGCGCGTGCTGGACTGTAAGGTCCCGGATTGCCGGATTGCCACGGAGGATGCGCCCCGCCTGGCCGATTCCCTTTCGCCGGCCGCGCGCGACCACTTTGAACGGGTCACGACCGGCCTGCACGCGATCGGCATTCCGTTTCACATGAACCCTCGTCTGGTCCGCGGTCTCGATTATTATTGCCTCACGGCCTTTGAAGTCACCTGTTCGCATCTCGGCGCGCAGAATGCCGTCGGCGCCGGCGGGCGATATGACGGCCTTGTCCAACAACTCGGCGGTGCGGCCATCCCGGCGGTTGGGTTTGCCGTCGGTCTTGAGCGGATCGCGTTGATGTTGCCGGAGGCCGTCGTCATCCCTTCCACCCCACGGGTTTATGTCGCTGCCTTTGGCACGAAAGGCGCTGATGCGGGGTTCTCGCTCCTTGACGAACTTCGCCGGGCTGGTGTTCCAGCAGATATGGACTTCCGCTCCGTGTCACTCAAAGCCCATTTACGTCAGGCGGACCGTCTCGGGGCTCTTTATACGATCCTCCTTGGCGACGACGAAATCGACAAGGGGATCGCCACGCTCCGGAATATGCAGACGAAAGCACAGGAGGATCTCCCGATTCGAGACCTGGTTTCCTCCCTGCAGAGCCGACTCCTCACCAGCATATCCACCCCTTTTTCTAGTTGACTTTCCTTCCTAAAATTCGTACGCTCCGCTTGCACTTCAGTACATACAAACCATTGATTATTAAGCACTCCTTAACTTTTTCCACAGTCGACGTGTTATGAGCGCCAAGAAGGTCGGAATCCTTTTATCCACACCCCCGTCCCACCCCAGTGTGGAGACGGTCGCCCGGTTGTCGTCCGAAGCCATCACCCAAGGCCATGATGTCTATCTGTATTGCATCGACGAGGGGGTGAAAAACCTTCGTGACCCTCGTTATGCCGACCTCGTCGGACGCGGCATGAAGTTGTTCGTCTGTGCCTACGGCTGTCAGCAACATGGGGTCTCCACGGATCAGCTGGATTCCAGGATTTCCCTCTGTGGTTTGGTGGTGCTTTCTAATATCGTCAACGGCTGCGACCGCTTCCTAGCCTTCACTTGACGAAGCTTCTGAGGACATGACTGTGGCCGCGACTGCTTCCATCGTGTTGATCATCCGCCAAGATCCGCGCACCTCCGCCCTGCCGGTTGAGGCACTTCGGATCGCCTTAGGTTTGGCCGCCGGAGAGAATCCTATTACCGTCGTGCTCATGGGGTCGGCTGTTCTCCTCTTAGCCGAGGACACGGACGAGATCGTCGATATCGACATCCTTGAAAAATACCTCCCCTCATTCGAGCATCTCCGAATCCCCTTTCTCCTCGTGCAGGCTCCGGGGCCACGGCCTGCGCTGCAGGAGGGATTTGCCGTCACGGACGGGACCTTGGAATCGGCACGGCGCGCCATGACGGCAGCCGATCGCGTCTTGGTCTTTTAATCAGGATACGACCAGATGACCACTCGTAAGACGTTATATCTGCTTCGGCAACCGATTCAGGATTCCAGCCACTCGCTGTTGCCTTCGACGGAGGACCCTCACGCGGCCGATCTTGTAACGTTGGTCCTTCTCGAACAGGCCGTGGGTTCGGCCCCACCCTTTCCGGGTCCTGTGTATGTGCTCTCACCGGAGTCGGAGGCCTCGGCTAGCCGCGGTTCGAACTCGGTCATCTCGTATCGCGATCTCGTCGCCTTGATCACCGAGCATGAGACCACCATTGTGTTATGACCCGATCACTCTTCTCTTATCTATCTTCTATAGAAAGAGAGAATCCGTAGTCGTCGGAGTAGGAGTAGGCGTTGTGAGTTCTGTGGATGGAGGTGAAGGGGCGCGTGATTGTTGGCGATGGAAGAACCTAGCCCATGTTGATGAGATGGTGTATAAGGCAGGGTGTGTTGTGGGATAAGGTGAGGGGGACTGTGTAGGAGATCTGCCGACGGTCGGAATGGGTTGAGGATGTCCACAAGAACCGAGCAGAGAGTCCCGCCGCGCAACGAGGAAAACAAGGGTGTCCCGATCTATTATCCACACCTGTTGATAAGCCTGTGAACATTTATAAATTATTGAAATACCAAGATGAATCAGATGTGGGATGACGCCCTTGTCTATATTCAGGAGAAGGTGCCGAAACAGGTCTATGAAACCTGGTTCACACCGGTAGTCCTGGATCGGGTTGAAGATACGACTGCCTACCTTGCGGTGCCGAATAAGTTTTTCGGCGAGTGGCTTGGCGAGCATTACCACGACCTGTTGGCGGAGGCCGTCTCGGCGGCACAGGGAGGTGGTCGAATGGACGTCTCCTTTGTCATTAATCATAAGCAGACGCCCGCTCCTGTCCAACAAGAAGTGTCCTCTCTCGATGTGGGTGGGCGCGGTTTTGCGGCGTCCCGATCGAAGCGCGGCATTCAGCTGAATCCGAAGTACACGTTCAAGAGTTTCGTCGTCGGAGCGGGGAACCAGTTCGCCCATGCGGCCTGCATGGCGGTGGCGGAACAGCCGGCCAAGGCCTACAATCCGCTGTTTTTGTATGGCGGAGTGGGACTCGGGAAGACGCATTTGTTGAATGCGATCGGGAACTATCTGGCCGAACGGAGCGATTTGCGTATCGCCTACCTGACCACGGAACAGTTTACGAACGAAGTGATCAATTCAATCCGGTACGACAAAATGATCGACCTGCGCAAACGCTACCGCAACGTCGACATGCTGATGATCGACGATATTCAGTTCTTGGCGGGCAAGGAACGTACGCAGGAAGAATTCTTTCATACCTTCAACACGCTCTACGAGGCCAGGAAGCAGATCGTCTTGTCGAGCGACCGTTTTCCGAAAGATATGCCCGACATCGAGGAGCGGCTCCGTTCCCGGTTCGAATGGGGGCTCATTGCAGACCTGCAGCCTCCGGATGTCGAGACCCGTATCGCGATCTTGCGGAAGAAATCCGAGGATGAACGGATCGCGCTGCCCGAAGAGGTGATTCATTTTCTCGCCACGACGATGAAGAACAACATCCGTGAACTGGAGGGCTCCCTCGTGCGGGTCGGGGCCTATTCCTCGCTCACCGGCCAAGCGATCACGCTGGAGATGGCCAAGAACGTCTTGCGCGATCTCATCGGCGACAAGAAGAAGATCGTCTCGATCGAAGACATCCAGGAAGCGGTGGGGTCGAAGTATCACGTGAAGATTGCCGACCTGAAATCCCGCCGGCGAAGCAAAACTCTGGTTCACCCTCGTCAGATCGCCATGTACCTCTGCCGGGAGCTGACCGACGCGTCATTTCCCGAGATCGGTCGTCAGTTCGGGGGAAAGGACCATACCACGATCATTCACGCGTGCCGGCAGATCAGCAAGGCGAAAGAGGCCGACAGCGCCTTGCACACCACGCTGGAAGGCCTGAAAGAACAGATTTTGCGGGCGTGACCGCGCTCTGAGGGAGATCGACCATGAAGGTACGCATCGGACGAGAGGAACTTTTGACGGGCCTGCAACGGGTGCAGGGTGTCGTCGAAAAGCGGAACACCATGCCCATCCTCTCGAATATTCTGTTGGAAGCCAAGCATGACGGCGCTGAAATCGTGGCGACCGATTTGGAACTCGGCATGCGCGGGCTCTACAAGGCGTCCGTGTTGGAAGCCGGTGGCGTGACCATTTCCGCCCGGAAGTTGTACGAGATCATCAAGGAATTGCCGAGCGGCGAGATCGAGCTGACTTCGGGGGACAATAATTGGACCACGATTCAGGCAGGTAAGAGCCAGTTCAAGGTCGTCGGGCTTCCAAGCAGCGACTATCCGGCCTTGCCGTCGATCGAGCGCGAGGGGTTGACGCCGCTGGCCGGCGCGGGATTGCTGGAATTGATCCGGAAGACGCTGTTTGCCGCCGGAGACAACGATGCGCGGTACATTCTGAACGGTCTGCTGGTCAGCCTCACGACGACCGACAAAAAGACCACGCTGTTGCGCCTGGTCGGCACCGACGGCCACCGGTTGGCCGTCGCGGAGCGTGAGGTCGGCGGCCCGAACGCGAAGCCGCTGACGCAGGACATTAAGGCGATCATTCCCAAGAAAGCGGCTCATGAAATGCGGCGCCTCCTCGAAGAAGGCGGCGACGAAGAACCGTTGATCGGGTTCACCAAGAACCTCATGATTTTCCGGAAAAGCGGGCTGCTGCTCACGTCCCGTCTCATGGAAGGGAACTATCCGAACTATCAGCAGGTCGTACCGAAGGAGAGCGGCCGGCGCATTGTGGTCAATCGAAGTTTATTGGAAAGTGCCCTCCGCCGGGTGTCGGTGCTGTCGAAGGATAAGGCCAATGCCGTGAAACTCTCGTTCGCCCCGGGCGGTATGACATTATTCTCCAGCAACCCGGACTATGGTGAAGCCACTGAAGAACTGGCGGCCCGGTATGAAGGTGACGTGCTCCATACCGGCTTCAACGCCCGCTACCTCTTGGACGCCTTAAGCGTCATGGACGGAGAATCGGTGTCGCTGCAAATGGATACGGCCTTGAGCCCCTGTCTGATTCAGGAGCCCGAGAGTCCCGGCTTCAGATGCGTCGTGATGCCGATCAAGATCTGAACGAGCGATCAGCAGTCAGCCTCCAGGGATCAGCGGATCGCCCCATGCTGAAGCTGATGGCTGAAGATTGAACACATCGACCAAGGAGCTGAATGGCCAAGGACGACCAGCAGGACACGACCACCAAACCGAAATCCGATAGTTACAGCGCGGATCAGATCAAAGTTCTCGAAGGCCTCGACGCCGTGCGGAAGCGGCCGGCGATGTACATCGGCAGCACCGGGGTCGACGGGCTGCATCACCTCGTCTATGAAGTCGTCGACAACAGCGTGGACGAACACATGGCCGGGTTCGGCGACGCCATCGAAGTCACGATTCATATCGACGGCAGCGTGACGGTCGTCGACAACGGTCGCGGCATCCCCACGGGCATGCATTCCACACAGAAGAAATCGGCGGCGGAAGTCGCCCTTACCGTCCTGCATGCGGGCGGCAAGTTCGAGCAGGGGGCCTATACGGTCTCAGGCGGGTTGCACGGCGTGGGCATCTCGGTGGTGAATGCCTTGTCGGAATGGCTGGAGCTGGAAATCTGGCAGGACGGCCAGGTCTTCGAACAACGGTATGAACGTGGCAAGCCCCAGGCCCCGCTGGCCGTCACCGGAAAGACTAAACGCCGCGGCACGAAGGTCCGCTTCAAGCCGGACGGTCAGATTTTCGAGACGCTGGAATTCAGTTTCGACGTGCTGGCCCAACGGCTCCGCGAACTGGCCTTCCTCAACAAGGGGCTGGCGATCACGCTCAAGGACGACCGGAAAGAGAAAGAGCAGATCTTTCATTACAAGGGCGGCATCGTCTCCTTCGTCGATCACCTCAACGAAGCCAAGACCCCGCTCCACAAACCGATCTACGTGAAAGTCGAGAAGCCCGATCTCATTCTGGAGGTGGCACTTCAGTACAACGACGGCTATGCCGAAAACCTCTTCTCGTTCGCGAACAACATCAACACCAAGGAGGGCGGGACTCATCTGGTGGGATTCAAAGCCGCCTTAACCCGCACGATCAACAGTTACGCCAATGCGAATGATTTGCTGAAAAAGGACACGGAATCCCTCAGCGGCGACGACGTGCGTGAAGGTCTGACGGGCGTGGTGAGCGTGAAGGTCCGCAACCCGCAGTTCGAAGGGCAGACGAAGGCCAAGTTGGGCAACAGCGAGGTGAAGGGCATCGTCGAGGCGGCGGTCAACGAGGCCCTCGGTACCTATTTTGAAGAGAATCCGCCCGTTGCCCGCAAGATCATCGGTAAGGCGGTGGATGCGGCCCGTGCCCGCGAAGCGGCCCGCAAAGCCAAAGAGCTCATCCGCCGGAAAAGTGCCCTGGACGGAGGCAGCTTGCCGGGGAAACTGGCCGATTGCTCCGAGAAAGATCCCGCGTTGAGCGAGCTGTTCATCGTCGAGGGAGATTCGGCCGGCGGCTCCGCCAAGCAGGGGCGCGATCGCAAGTTCCAGGCGATTCTCCCGCTCAAGGGCAAGATTCTCAACGTCGAGAAAGCTCGCTTCGACAAAATGCTGACCAGCGACGAAATCCGCACGCTGATTCTGGCGCTCGGCACCGGCATCGGTCGAAAAAAGGAAGACAGCGACAAGCCGGACAAGGAAGCGTTCGACATCGCGCGCACGCGGTATCACAAGATCGTCCTCATGACGGACGCCGACGTGGACGGCAGCCACATCCGGACGCTTCTCCTGACGTTCTTCTTCCGCCAGATGCCGGAACTGTTGGAGCGCGGCTACATTTATATCGCGCAGCCTCCCCTGTTTAAGGTGAAGAAGGGCAAGACGGAACGGTATCTCAAGGACGAACCGGCGATGAACGAATACCTCGCGGATTTGGCCGTCGAGGAGGTCGAGGTTCGGCTGGAGAACGGGCAGGACTCGCTCACGGGTCGCCGTCTGCTGCCGGTCCTGAAAAAACTGATCGCCTTCGAGAGCCTGTTGCACAAGGTGAATAAGAGGCACCATGAAGCCAACATGCTGCGCGTCTTCGTGGATCAGCCCGGTCTGACTCGGGAGACATTAAAAGATCAGGCCGCCTTGCAGACGATCGTCGCCGATGCGAAGGCCGCGCTGACGCTGCTCTATCCGAAGGCCGAGCCGACGATCGAGGTTCTCGAAGACGAAGAACATCAGACCAGCAAATTGGTGTGCAAGGTCGCCGCGGCAGGCATGTCCCATCAGGTGGACATTACGCATGAGCTGGTGGGGTCGGCTGATTTTCGCGAACTGCAGAAACAGGCCCCCTCAGCCATGGGGCTGGGGAAACCGCCCTACAGGATCACGATCAAGGGCGCCGAAGTCCGAAAGAACGGGTCAGCCGAGCTGGTGCAGGCCATCCTTGAGGAAGGCAAACAGGGGTTGAACATTCAGCGATACAAGGGGCTGGGCGAGATGAATCCGGGGCAGCTCTGGGAAACCACCATGGATCCGGAGAAGCGAACGCTGCTGCGGGTGAAGCTCGAAGACATGACCGGCGTCGATGAAATTTTCACGATCCTGATGGGCGACGAAGTGGAGCCTCGCCGCAATTTCATTCAGCAACATGCGCTGGAAGTCCGGAACTTGGATGTGTAACCAGCTCCTACGCGCAGGCGCGAAAACTTATTTTTGTGGATACAGAGGATGCTCAAAATGGTCATCCAGCAAGGCCGCAGGCGACGCCGACGCCGCAGGTGTACCCTCGGGGTACATCGAGAAGTTGGCGAGCCGAGAACGAAGCTGGGGACCATTTTCAGCATCCGTGCCGTGGAGGATAGATGCCGCCAGATGAACGACTAGGCCAGATTGCGATCGAAGATGAGATGCGCTCGTCGTACCTCGATTACGCGATGAGCGTGATCGTCGGTCGCGCGCTGCCCGATGTCCGGGACGGATTGAAGCCGGTGCACCGTCGCATTCTGCACGGCATGAACGAGATGGGGCTTGCCTCGAACCGGCCCTACCGCAAGTCGGCCAAGATCGTGGGCGAAATCATGGGTAACTACCATCCCCATGGCGACTCCGCGATTTACGACACGCTCGTACGCATGGCCCAGAACTTCAACATGCGCTACATGCTGGTGGACGGCCAGGGCAACTATGGCTCCATGGACGGCGACGCAGCGGCCGCCATGCGGTATACCGAAGCCCGGTTGACGAAGCTGGCCGAAGAGCTGCTGGCGGATATCGAAAAGGAGACGGTCGACTTCGGGCCCAACTACGACGAGTCGCGCGTGGAGCCGCTGGTGCTGCCCTCCAGGGTGCCGAACCTCCTGGTGAACGGTGCGGGCGGCATTGCCGTCGGCTATGCGACCAACATTCCGACGCACAACCTGGGTGAAGTCATCGAGGGGTTGCTCTTGTTGCTGGAGAATCCCGACGTCACCATCGCGCAACTGATGAAGAAAATTCCCGGGCCCGACTTTCCGACGGCCGGCTTCATCTACGGCACGGCCGGCATCAAGGACGCGTATGAGACGGGACGCGGGCTCCTGACGGTCCGGGCCAAGGTCGCGATCGAAACGGATGAACGCACCGATCGCGAGCGCCTCATCATCACGGAGATTCCGTATCAGGTGAACAAGTCGAAGCTGATCGAGAAGATTGCCGACTTGGCGCAGGAAGACCGCGTCACCGGCATTTCCGATATCCGTGACGAGTCCGACCGCGAAGGAGTCCGGGTCGTGATCGAGCTGAAGCGAAACGAGATTCCGCTCGTGGTCTTGAACAATCTCTACAAGCACAGCCAGTTACAGACGACCTTCGGCGTGAACATGCTGGCGCTCGTCAACAACCGGCCGGAAGTGCTCAACCTGAAGCGGATTCTGGAAGCCTTTGTCGAGCATCGCCGCGAAGTGGTGGTGCGACGCACTGCCTACGATCTGCGCAAGGCGGAGGAGCGCGCGCACATTCTCGAAGGGCTCAAGATCGCGCTCGACAATCTGGATGCCGTGATCGCCTTGATTCGCCGGTCGCAATCGCCGGATGTGGCGCGTACGGGCCTGATGCAGCAGTTCCGGTTGTCGGAGATTCAGGCCAATGCCATCCTGGAAATGCGGCTGCAGCGACTCACCCAGCTCGAACGCGACAAGCTTGTGGAAGAGTACCGCGAAGTGCTGAAGACCATCGAGTATCTGCGCTCGGTGCTCGGCAGCGAGGCCTTGGTGCGGAAGATCATCCAGGATGAACTGATCGAGATCAAGGAGAAGTATCAGGACGAGCGGCGCACCAAGATCGTCAAGGAGGAAGCCGAACTGACGCTCGAAGACCTGATTGCCGAAGAAGAAGTGGTTGTGACGATTTCTCATGCCGGCTACATCAAACGCAATGCGGTCACGCTCTATCGAGCCCAGCGCCGCGGCGGCAAGGGCAAGATCGCCATGGGCATCAAGGAAGAGGATTTTGTCGAAACCCTCTTCACGGCCTCCACGCACGACTCCCTGCTCTTTTTCACCGATGCGGGAAAAGTCTATTGGCTCAAGGTGCATGAAATTCCTGAAGCCAGCCGAGCTGCGAAGGGCAAGGCCCTGGTCAACCTGCTGGCGCTCGCGAAAGACGAAAAGGTCACGGCAACGTTGCCGGTGAAAGAGTTCCGTACCGATCGCTTCGTGATCATGGGCACGAAACAGGGTGTCATCAAGAAAACGGAATTGTCGGCCTACAGCAATCCGCGCCAAGGCGGCATCATTGCCCTCTCCCTCGATCAGGGTGATAAACTGATCGGGGTGGACCTGACGGACGGCCAACGCGAAATTTTGTTGGGCACGAAACAGGGCATTACCATCCGATTCAAGGAAGAGGATGTACGTGCCATGGGGCGGACGGCTCACGGGGTGCGCGGGATCACGTTGGAGCCCGGTGATGAGGTCATCGGCATGGAGACCATCACTCCAGACTCGACGACCGCCATTCTGACCGTCACCGAGGGCGGATACGGCAAGCGGACACCGGTGAACGAGTATCGGGTGCAGGGCCGAGGCGGGAAAGGCATCATCAGTGTCAAAACCACGGAGCGGAACGGGCCCGCGGTCGGATTCCTTCAGGTGCGCGGCGAAGATGAAATCATGGTGATGGCCGCCCAAGGGAAGGTGTTGCGTTGTAAGGTCGACGACATTCGTGAAATCGGGCGCAATACGCAGGGCGTTCGGCTGCTTGACATGGATGGTGATGACGATCGCGTGGTCGCGGTGGTACGGCTCGTCGAGCGCGAAGACGGGGTGCCCGAGGAGAGCGAGTAAGCACGCCGTGAGCCGCCTGGGGCCGGGCGGCCCTGCTCACCATGGTTATGAATCATCAGACTCCCTCGCCGGCCGGATCGTCCGCCGGCTCCCCTGCCAAGCGTCCGCTGGATACGGTGGTCAAGCTGGCGCTGGGGGTGCTCTTCTGCTCCTTTGCGTTGATCTGGGGCGGTATGTTTCTCAGCCGGCCCGACCGTTCCATCCCTCCCTACAGCATCGGCTCTCAGGAAGGCTCCGTCGTGGCGGTGCATGTTCCTTCCTGGACCAGCGACACCGAAATCGAAACGTTGATCGAACGGTTCCGCAAGGTCGGCCAAGAGACCAGAAATTTCGGTCCCATGAAAATCCAGCCGACCACCGCGGATGATCCAAAAGGGCGCTATCAACGGATTGCGATTTACGTGTTCACCGACGAGGGATGGACGGAGCCGGAGATGGTGCATCGGTACGTGACCGGGCAGGATCAAGCGGTGCGGGATGGGTTCGAGGGATCCGTGCGCGGGTACTACAAGCTGGATGAGCAGGAGGAGGAAGGCCGCATCGGCCCGGTTCCGAAAGGAACGGACAACGCCGCGAGTGCCGCCTACTCGCGCCAGCTCTTTAAGGGGCCGGTCGGGAAGAGCCTCCCGGCTGCGTCATCGCCAACGCTTGCGCCATGACGGCCGCCAACTGTTCGCGCAACGCCTGATCTTGAATGCCTTGGGTATGGGCGGTCGCTTCTCGAAGCAGTTCGGCACTCGGCTGGGGCGGTCCGGCGTCGGGAACGGAAGCCGGCGGCTGCGAGGCGCGGTCCCGGGACACGTCTCCGATGCGCAGCACGAGTTCCGTCACCAGCTTCTCCCCGGCCGTCGAGTTGACCTTGTCCAGCAGCTCGGGTTTGAGAAAGGTGAGTTGTTGCAGCCAGACCGAGTTGTGTACGAGGATGTAGAGCTTCTTGAAGCGGAGTTGGTCAGGGCGTGTGTGCGTGGCAATGGGCTCGCCCACGATTTCAGGCCAGTGGCGTCGCAGACGCGCCTCGAAGAGTTTGCTCTCCAGGCCCAGTCGGTGAGCAACCCCGGCTAAAATCGTACCGAATGAATCGAGCCTGCTCTGTCCGCGCATGGGGCATCATAACAAAATGCGCCCGGCGGGAACAGTCGCCGGCGGAAGGCCATGACAAAGACACAGGATCACGACGATCAATTCAAGGTGGTGGCCACCAACCGGAAGGCCTATCACGACTACTTTATCGAGGAGAAGTTCGAAGCCGGCGTCATTTTGCGGGGGACGGAGGTCAAGTCCCTGCGCGAAGGGCGGGTGAACCTGCAAGACAGTTATGCCTCGGTCGATGACGGCGAGGTCTATCTGAATCATTGCCACATCAGCCCCTATTCGCACGGCAACCTCATGAATCACGATCCGCTTCGTAAGCGGAAGCTGCTCCTGCACCGGAAGGAGATCAATAAGCTGATCGGGAAGACTCAACTGAAGGGTCTGACCCTGGTGCCGTTGCGTATTTACTTTTCCAAGCGTGGCCATGCCAAAGTCGAACTGGCGTTGGCCAAGGGAAAGAAACAGTACGATCGTCGTGAATCCATCAAGGCGCGTGAAGCAGGGCGCGAGGTGGAGCGGGCGATCAAGAGTCGAAAGTAACGCAGTCTCCCGCCGCCTGGCCGTTCCCCCACGATTCGTCACCCTGACATCACGTCCCCTCCTGTCGCTGTGTGTCGGCCGGCCCGCTCAGGCCGCCCGCCCTTGTGAGCCAGTGTGTCCTGTTCCAGCTCTCTCGTCGCGGTGACTGTCGGGGCGACGCGTGCGTGCTCCTGCTCCTGTCCTCCACGAGGAGAGGATTCTCCGGCGCGTGGTGCCCGGCTCGGTGTGTCGCGGGTCGGGAGTCACCGGCCCTCGAGCCATGCAACGATG
Organism: Nitrospira defluvii; assembly: GCA_011525625.1. GTDB lineage: Bacteria > Nitrospirota > Nitrospiria > Nitrospirales > Nitrospiraceae > Nitrospira_A. Next base: position 170,241 of record WYAX01000020.1, on the reverse strand, counting down.
CTCGATCGCTGGCACGGGGTTGACTTTGTTCTAACTAGAACTATTATACTGGGGCTGGTGAGAGTCGTCCGGGATAGCGGCGGCCTTGCGGATGACGGAAGTTGCGCCTGGGCAAGATTGTGACGGGCCGGACTGGTAGACAGGGGAAAGGAGTGAGCGCGATGTTTGTCGTACTGGGAGTGACCGGACATACCGGGAAGGTCGTGGCAGAGACATTGCTGGCGCGCAGGCAGCCGGTGAAGGTTGTGGTGCGATCGGCCGACCAAGGCGCGGCATGGCGGACCAAGGGGGCGGAGGTGGCTCTGGCCTCGCTGGATGATGTGCCGGCCTTGACGCGAGCCGTGCAAGGCGCTTCAGGTCTGTATCTGCTGATTCCGCCAAACTATGGCGCCTCATCCTGGCTCGCGGAACAGCGGAAACGGGTGGACCAGGCGGCGGAAGCGGTGAAAGCCGGCGGCGTGGCGCATGTCGTGTTGTTGTCGTCTGTCGGCGCGCAGCTTCCGGATGGGACCGGCCCGATCCGGGCAGTCCGGTATGGTGAGCAACAGTTGCGTGTGGTGACGCGCAATCTGACGGTGCTGCGCCCCTGTTATTTCATGGAGAATTGGGCGATCGGTCTCGGCATGGCCAAGGAACAGGGAGTGCTCCCCACCTTCATACCTCCGCAAGCCAGCATACCGATGATCTCGACGAGCGATATCGGCCGTGTGGCGGCGGATCGAGTGATGGCCGGCGGATCGGGGCATGAGATTGTGGAACTTGCAGGCCCGGAGGAGTACAGTCCGGAGCAGGTGGCGGTGGAATTCGGCCGGATCCTCGGGCGCACGGTCGAGGCGCAGGCTGCGCCGCTCAGTGCCGTGGTGCCGACCATGACGTCATTCGGTTTTTCCGATGAGGCGGCCAGACTGTTCGAAGAAATGTACACCTCCTTCTCCAAGGGCACGATCGGGTATGAGTTTCCCAAGGCAGTGGTGCGCGGAACCATCTCCTTCGCCGAGGCTGCGCGAGGGATGGCGTAAGAAAGGAGGCCGAGATGCACACAGAGACAATCGGAACGAAGGAACTCGTCGGTGTCTATCAACCGGGCTCTCATCATATGGTGGGTGATGGATTTCCTGTGCGCAATATGATTCCGGGCGCCGGTGTCGACGAACAGCTGTCTCCGTTCTTGATGCTCGACTATATGGGACCCGACCAGGTTCCGCCCAGCGCAAGACAACGCGGGGTGGGAGAACATCCGCATCGCGGGTTCGAGACGGTGACAATCATGTATCACGGAAAGGTGGCGCATCGGGATTCGACCGGTAGCGGCGGTGTCATCGGGCCCGGCGATGTACAGTGGATGACGGCCGCATCCGGGGTCGTACATGAAGAACTGCACGAAAAGGAATTCGCGCGGCAGGGTGGGTTGCTGGAAGGCGTTCAGCTGTGGGTGAATTTGCCGAGGGCCTTCAAAATGACGACGCCACGGTACCAGACGCTGGTGAAGGAAGACATCCCGGTGGTGGATCTCGGAGGAGGGGCCGGTCAACTCCGGGTGATCGCCGGCGCGTTTCGCGGCGTGAACGGTCCTGCGAGGACGTTCAGCCCGGTTCATCTGTATGATGTGCGGATGACGGCAGGACACCAGGTCGAACTGGCATTGCCTGAAGGGTTCAATTCGTCGTGCTTTGTGCTGCACGGACAGGTCGTGGTGAATGGCGCGCAAGCCGTGGGCGACGTGGAACTCGCACTCCTCGGGAAGCGTGGCGAACGGGTGACGCTCGAGGCCAAGCAGGACAGCACCCTGCTCGTGATGAGCGGTCAGCCGATCGAGGAGCCGATTGCGCGGTACGGCCCGTTCGTGATGAACACGCGAGAGGAGATCATTCAGGCGGTGCACGACTACCAGGCCGGAAAGATGGGCCATTTGTCATGAGCGAGAGATCGCTCACCATCGACATCTATTCGGACGTGGTCTGCCCCTGGTGTTATATCGGGAAGCGGCGGCTGGAGCAGGCGCTCGAATCGGTGCAGGTGCAGGAACGCGCCCGTGTCTTCTGGCGCCCGTTCCAGCTGAACCCGACCATGCCCAAGGCCGGCATGGATCGCCGTGTGTATCTTGAGGCGAAGTTCGGCGGGCAGGGCGAGGTGCAAGCGATTCATGACCGCATCACCGTTGCAGGAGTGAGTGCAGGCATTGAGTTCGCGTTCGGCCGAATTACGCGCACTCCGAACACGTTCGATGCGCACCGGCTCGTGTGGTTCGCCCAGCAACAGGGCCGGCAAGACGCAATGGTCGAGGCCTTGTTTCACGGCTATTTCACTGAGGGTGTGAATGTGGGTGAGGCCGACCAGCTGATCTCGCTGGCCGCCGGGGCTGGGTTGGACGGGGCGGCGGTCGGTCGGTTCCTGGAGTCGAACGACGGGGCGGAGGGCGTGCGACAGGAGGAGGCCCGCGGGCGGCAATTGGGCATCAGAGGCGTCCCCTACTTCGTCTTGAACGGAAAGGCCACCGTATCGGGTGCGCAACCGGTCGAGACATTTGTCGCCGCGATCAACCAGGCGAGTGCGTAAGGAGCAACGAACATGGCGGTCCAGGTCTACGGATGCAACCATATCGTGATCGAAGTGACCGACGCCAAGGCGGCGGTGAAGTTTTATTCGGATGTATTCGGGCTCGAAATGTTGCGCGGCGGCGAAGGCGCGGCCTGGTGCAAGCTCGGCGAGCATCAGTTCATGGCCATTTTTGAAGTCGAGCAGGTGCAGCCGGATCGCGTGAAGCATTTCGGGTTGATGGTTCGCGATGCGGAGCAGATCAAAGAGGTGCGGCGCAAACTCACCAAGAAATACAAATTGAAGATGGAGCCGCGTTTCCGATGTGATTTTCGCGACCCGTGGGGGAACCGCATTCAGGTGGGAGATCTGTCGGACGAGTCGCTGGTCTGGCTCCTCCCCTATCAGGAGGTTCAAAAGGCGGGCATCATCTTCTCCAAGCCCCCGCGCGCGGGAGCAGGGAAAGGAGCGACCAAATGACTGATATGGAACAGGTCCGCAAGCTGGCGAAGGATCTCACGAAGACCTATCCTCGCAGCCCGAGGGAGATGCTCGGCGGATATGTGATCGCGGCTCGCTGCGTGGATAAGTGCCGGGCGTTTCTGCTCGGCATCAATGGAGAATATAACTACTGGCCCTGTTCGCTGGCCGGGCTATTGTTCGCCTATACGGGGATCACCCCTGACCAGTTCAAGGAGGTCGTGGCAACCGGGGCGACCGATGAAGAGCTCGGTACATGGCTCAAAAACCACAGCCAGGTGCAGGACCGACAGGCGATGATTGAATGGAACAACAAGATGCGGGATCTGCGTCTGTCAGAGATGGCACCGTCGGTGCAGGCGTATATGGAAGACTACATCCCGAAATACGTACCGACGCATCGCCCGGTGTACACCTACTTCGATGTGTACGATCTGGAAGAGAAACGTTTCTAGTCGTAATCGTGTTTCTTCACGTGAGAGGGAGATCCCGTGCCGGATGCTAACTGGACAGAAGTCGGCCAGGTCGACGAGCTGAAGCACAAGCCGCTGCAGGAAGTCGTCTGTGGCCAGACCACACTTGCTCTGAGTTATCACGAGGGCAGGTTCGCGGCCATTTCGGGCATCTGCAATCACATCGGCGGGCCGCTGGGACAGGGTCGGCTCGACGGCGATTATGTGGTCTGTCCCTGGCACTACTGGAAGTTTCATCGCGACACAGGTCAAGGTGAAGCGGGGTATGAGGGGGACTGCGTGCCCAGCTATTCGCTCATGATCGACGGGGGACGCTTGTATGTCGACCTCACGTCCGCCACCAAGCGGAAGAAGCTGCCGAAGACACCCCATCCCCTGGCCCGTCCGATTGTTCGCGCAGAAGGTCCGATTCGCGTGTTGGGTCTTGCTACCACAGCGATGACGGTCGACCAACCACGGTACAGCGCTTCGGATGCGTTACTGGAGGTTGCCCTGTCGCATGCGCGTGAGCAACTCCAGGCCGACACGCGGCTCATCAAGCTGCGCGACCTGTCGTTCAGGCCTTGTGAAGGGTTCTATTCCAAGGCGGCCGAAGCCTGCACCTGGCCCTGTTCCATCACCCAGATTGATCCGGCCGACCAGATGGACCAGGTCTACGAAGGGGTCGTGCATTGGGCGGACGTGATTCTGGTCTCCACCCCGATCAGATGGGGCGGCGCCAGCAGTCTCTACTACAAAATGGTTGAACGCATGAATTGCATTCAGAACCAGGAGACGGTCGCGAACCGGCATCTGCTCAAGAACAAGGTGGCCGCGTTCATCATCATGGGCGGGCAGGACAATGTGCAGGGCGTTGCGGGACAAATGATGACCTTCTTTGCCGAGGTCGGCTGCCAGTTCCCTCAATTCCCGTTCATCGCCCATTCGCGGGGATGGAGCGCGGAAGACATGGAACGGAACAATTCCGAAGTGCAGAACAGCCGTGAATTGCGGGATGGTGCGCAGGCGCTCGTCACGCGAGCCGTGGAGATGGCGCGGCTGATGGTCGAGGGACGGCTGGCTGCGCCACCACTGATCCGTGGCGGCCGGAAGGCGCACCAACTGGATAGTGAACCGACCGGATGAGCGAGACCGATTCGCAAGGAGGCGACATCATGCCGGACGACCATCACATGCGCGCGCATTTGGGTAACCTGTCGCGGTCGTTGCTGCGCTTGCACAAGGCCCTGCTGGACAGCGAACGGGTCTCCTATGAGCGGGTGCATGGGCGGATCGAGACGACCGGCGCATTCTTTCAGCTCGTGTTGGGAGACGCATGGTTCGCCTGGTTGCGGCCCTTGTCTCAGTTGATGGTCAAGATCGATGAATTGTCGGAGCAAGATGAGATCGAGGATCGGACGGAGATGACCATGACAATCGACTCGGTGCGGACCATGTTGACACCGTCCGAAGAGGGCGATGGGTTCGGCCGGCATTATTACGATGCCCTGCAGCGTGAGCCGGATGTGGTGCTGGCGCATGCGGCGGTCAGGGCCTTGCTTCGGTAACGGCCGTCCGATCCTGAGTGCACGGTGTCTCGTGAGGCGTGAATCGTTGGAATAGGCACTCGCCGTCATCTGATGACGAGAGACGCGTCACGAACGACGAAAGGAAATCATGAAGGCGCACTACCTCGGGCATGTAGTGTTCTACGTCAAGGATCTCCAGCGCTCGCTGGCGTTCTATCGCGATCTCCTGGGCTTTCAGGAAGTCGGGCGGATTTTCAACGGCGCCGCCTCGGCACTGACCTCCGGTCGCACGCACCATGAGCTGCTGCTGATCCAGGTGGGTGATGCGCCGGCTCCTCCGCAAGGCCGACGGCGCGGGCTCTATCATATCGGTATCAAAGTCGGCGACAGCCTGGATGAGCTTCGTGCGGCGAAACAGGAATTGGAAGCGGCAGGCGTGGTCATCGACGGCATGAGCGATCATACCGTGAGCCAGAGCCTCTACCTTCGCGATCCGGACGGAAACGAAGTCGAGGTCTACGTGGACGCCGATGAAGCCTTGTGGAAAAACAATCCTTCGGCGGTGGTGTCGCCGATCAAGCCGCTGTCGCTCTAGCAGGTCTGGTACTGAAACGGCGCACGAATTGATCCAGCCCCGTTGCGCAACTATCGGGTGATGTGGCCGCCATGCGTGGCATGGCTGACACTTGCTGGGTTGGATCATCCGTGCCCCTTTCTGCTGCACGACGCGGACGGAGCCTGGCGCATTTCTCCTCAACGGTGTCGGTTCTCAGCGTGTCGGTACGCGACAGAGCGAGCTCCTCGCCTGCTGGAGATGGCAGGCGATTTGCCTCTGATGCGTATGAGCGATCGGAGCCCGGTAGGGCAAGAAGGTGTGCGGAAATCGCATGACTCGATTACACAGGAGGGCAGACCATGGAAGAACCAGTCATTGCAGCGAAGCAGCCGGCGGTCATGGAGTTGGAAGCCGGGACGCACTATTGGTGCCGGTGCGGGCGCTCGAAGCAGCAGCCCTTTTGTGATGGGTCTCACAAGGGAACCAGTTTCACGCCCATGGAGTTCACCACGACCGAAAAGAAAACCGTGGCCTTGTGCCAATGTAAGCACACCAAGAACCCGCCGTTCTGCGACGGGACCCACAAATCGTTGTGAGCTCCTGGTTGACCGGCTTGCAGCGCGTGACACAAGAGGTGAATCATGGGTGAGGCGGTGAGCGAGAATGGGTATTCGATGACGCTGACCGACCGGCGGCTGGTGGCGGAAGGGACGATGGCGTTCCATTTCGAGAAGCCGCCGCAGTTCACCTTCACGCCGGGTCAGTTTGTCGACCTGACGCTGCCAGAGCCCTCTGAGACCGATGCGGCGGGTAATACCAGGGCCTTTTCCATCGCGAGCGCGCCGCAGGAATCGACCCTGATGGTGGCCACCCGGCTCCGCGATACCGCCTTCAAGCGCGAACTGCAGCGTATGCCGATCGGCTCAATCGTCCGGATGGAAGGGCCGTTCGGAAGATTGGTCCTACATGCCGACCAGACCCGCCCTGCCGTCTTTCTGGCAGGCGGGATCGGCATCACCCCGTTTCGCAGCATGGTGGTGCAGGCGGCGATGCAGCGGTCGCCGCACCCCATGGTGCTGTTCTACTCCAACCGACGACCGGAGGATGCGCCGTTCCTGGACGAATTGCAGGCCTTGCAGGACAAGAATCCCCACTATCGCTTCGTGGGCACCATGACCGAACCCGAGAAATCTTCCCGACCCTGGCAGGGCGAGAAGGGATACCTCAACGCGGCTCTGCTGTCCAAATATCTCGGAAATGTGGAGAAGCCGATCTATTACGTGGTCGGCCCGCCGGGTATGGTGACCGCGCTACGGGCGATGTTGAAAGAAGCCCGCATCGAAGACAGCGATATTCGAACCGAAAAGTTTGCAGGTTACTGACGCAAGACGCCTTCATCCCGTCGTTGTCTGCGTTCCTCTGAAACGCAGGCAATGATGCCCCCGCCTACCGACACCGACGCCTCAGAGCCCGTGCCGTTGTTGATCGTCCCGGTTTGAATGCTGACATGCTCGCTATGTGCCGGTGAGGATCGGGCTATTCGTCGAATCGACGAGGGACCTTTGCGCCATCTTCCCACCGTCCCCTCGTGATTGGCTCAGGATATGCAGCACGAGTGCTACCGAGAAGTTTTGGAGGAACAGCTCCGTGGCTTGCGAGAAAGTCGAGGTCCGATTGGATAGGGAGGAGACGCCATGCAAGCGCTAAAAGCAGTATGGGCGGTGCCGGCCTTGATCCTGACGGCATTCGTGGTGATCGGGAATGTGCTGAGCATCGCAGGGGCCACATCTCAAGAGGCTCACGGGCCTGGGTTCCAATGGAAAGACGGGTCCGAAGTCTATGCGAAGGTCTGTGCGTTTTGTCACGAGGCCAAGGTCGGTCCGACCATTCGCGGGCGTGGCCTTGCTCCCGCCTACATCACATTCATCGTCCGACACGGCAACCGTGCGATGCCATCCTTTCGCGCCGGGGAGATCGACGACGAGTCGCTGGCGAGGGTAGCCGAGTATGTCTCGAAAGCCGCAGCCAACCAGTAGGGAGGGCTCACCACATGGATATCGATCGACGCAGCCTCATGAAAGGTCTGTTGGCGGGAGGAGCTCTGCTGGCGCTCGGGACTCCGTCGTGGACGTGTGCAGAGGGGCCGACCAGGAATTCCAAGCGGTGTCTGCTCTTCCTGGGAGACGCCACCGTGGACGACCAGTTTGCCAACGGTGTCCGTGCGGCCTGTCAGGAAGTGGAATCCGATGAGCTGGAAATAATGAAGGTGTACGGAGGACTCCTGTCCGATCCCGGCAAGCTGGTCTCGTTATTCGAACAGACGAGCGGAGCGCGCTGGATTGCCGTCATGGACGACGCGAGCGCGGCGGTGTTTCAGGAGCTGGCGCGGACAGCCGGAGGTCGGTTCCTCTCAGTCGGTTCTCATGCCTCCGTGAACGACCAGGCCTGCTCGCTTCGGCATACGTGGCTCACGGCCTCATCTGCTCAGGGTGTTGGTGGCTGCCTTGCTTCCCGACTCATCGCGGCGCGTGAAAGTTTTTCGATGACCGAACGCTTCCTCAACGAATCATCTGCCACGAGCATGCCGACCGGTTGGTCTGCACCGGGGTTTTCTTCCTATCGGCGTGCCGGATCCGACGCGATGCATCTCCACTGTTCGGGACTGTCGCTCCTGGAAGGCTGTGCACAGCTGGGCTTGACCGGAGGTGAGGAATGGATGCCCATCCCACCCCCCATCTCCGCCAGTGAAACGGTCTCGCGGCAGTCTCGACAGTGGGTGGAATCCGTGGGGTATGCGGTGGCGGCTTCGGCTCTTGGAGTGAATGAGGGTCAGGAAATCTGCTCTATCCGCGCGTTCGTCCATCGAACGTTCAATCCTAATCCATTGCGGCCACCACAACGATTCGTCTCATTCGTGATGGATCTGTAGGCGCACAGGAGGATCAGCATGGCCAGCAAATTTATCGCGTTACCGAAAGGTGTCTCGGAGAAAACCTTTGAGGCAGCGATCGCCGAATTCGGCAGTATCCTGGGCCAGGATTCCGTCCTTGTCACGGCGGAACAGCTGGCCCCCTACATCAAGACCATGATGCCGGTGCCCGATGCAGATCATGCCCCGTCCGCTGCGCTTCTGGCGACGACGGTTGAGCAGATTCAGCAGATCGTGGGAGTGTGCAATCAATACAAGGTGCCGATCTGGATGATCTCGACCGGTCGGAACTTCGGGTATGGTTCTGCCGCGCCGGCCGAACGGGGTCAGGTGGTGCTCGATCTGAAGCGGATGAACCGCATTCTGGAAGTCGATCCGGATCTCTGTTTCGCCCTCGTCGAACCGGGTGTCACGTACAAACAGCTCTACGATTACATCCAGGAACACAAGTATCCGCTCTGGCTCTCCTGTCCCGCCCCCTCTGCCATTGCCGGGCCGACCGGCAATACGTTGGATCGCGGCGTCGGGTATACGCCCTATGGAGAACATTTTCTCTTTGCCTGCGGGATGGAAGTCGTGCTCGCGAACGGCGAGGTGTTGCGCACCGGGATGGGCTCGCTGCCGAAGTCCAACACCTGGCAGGTCTTCAAGTGGGGATATGGACCGTACCTGGATGGGATCTTTACACAATCGAATTACGGCATCGTGACCAAATTCGGATTCTGGCTGATGCCCGCCCCTCCCGCCTTCAAACCGTTCGTCATTCAGTACGAGCATGAAGACGATATCGTGGAAATCGTCGAGACCATCAGGCCGCTTCGCATCAGCGGCGTCATCCCCAATGCGATCGTGATTGCCCATGCGCTCTATGAAGCGCCGACGAAAGCCAAGCGGAATGACTATGTGACAGGCACCGGGGCGATCACCGATGACGCGGTGCGGCAGATCATGAAGGACCATAAGCTAGGGGCGTGGAACGTCTACGCGGCGCTGTACGGCACGCAAGAACAGATCGACGTGAATTGGAAGATCGTGACGGACGCGTTCAGCAAATCCGGCAAGGCAAAGATTCTGACGGAACAGGAAGCGGCTGACGATCCGGCGTTCCAGTATCGCGCCGCCCTGATGCGCGGCGACATGACCCTCAAGGAATTCTCGCTCTACAACTGGCGGGGCGGCGGAGGCTCGATGTGGTTCGCGCCGGTGTCGCAGGCGCGGGGAAGCGAGACCCTCAAACAGATGGCCATGACCAAGCGCATTCTGGGGAAGTACGGACTGGACTATTCCGGCGAGTTCATCGTCGGCATGCGGGACATGCACCACATCGTGGATGTGCTGTATGACAAAACGGATCCGGCCATGACGAAGGCCGCCTTTCAGTGCTTCGATGAGTTGCTGACCGAGTTTTCAAATGAAGGGTACGGCACCTACCGGGTCAACACGGCCTTCATGGATAAGGTCGCGCACACCTATGGTCCTGTGCAACGCCACGTCCATAAGACGCTCAAGAAGGCGCTCGATCCCAATGGAATTCTTGCGCCGGGCAAATCCGGTATTCGATAACCCGGCGACTCGTTCTGTTCAGCCGATGCGATGACGATCGCGCATGAAGGAGTAGCAGATGGCCGACAAACCCAGGACACAGACCCGAGAGATCACAGCGGCGGTGGTCCGTAAAAAGGGCGGGCCGTTCCAGGTCGAGACCCTCATCTTGGAAGAGCCACGTCCCGACGAGGTCTTGATTCGCATTGTCGCGACCGGCATGTGCCACACCGACATGGTGGCGCGTGACCAGCTCTACACCGTTCCGCTTCCCGTCGTGCTCGGGCACGAGGGCGCGGGTGTGGTTGAGCAAGTCGGCAGCCGCGTCAAAAAAATAGCACCGGGCGACCATGTGGTGTTGACCTATATGTGGTGCGGCCATTGCAAACCCTGCCTGAACGGCGACCTGACCTACTGCGCGAATTTCTACCCGTTGAATTTCGGGGGCGCCCGCGAAGACGGCAGCACCGCGACGCGCGATACGCAGGGAACGGTTCACGATCACTTTTTCGGACAGTCGTCGTTCGGCACCTCTGCACTCGCTCACGAGCGTAACGTCGTGAAGGTTCCCGGCAATGCGCCGCTGGAACTACTCGGTCCTCTCGGGTGCGGCATCCAAACCGGCGCGGGAGCGGTGATGAATGGCTTGAAGGTTCGTCCCGGCAGCAGCTTCGCGGCGTTCGGGGGCGGAGCCGTCGGCCTGAGCGCCGTCATGGCGGCGCGGGTGGCCGGGGCGACCACGATCATCGCCGCGGATGTCGTCCCGTCGCGTCTTGCATTGGCCAAGGAACTGGGAGCCACCCATACCGTGAACAGCCGTGAGACCGATCCCGTCGAAGCGGTCCGCAAGATTACCGGCGGCGGCGTAGATTTCTCGCTTGAATCGAGCGGCAGGCCCGCCGTGCTGCGCCAGGCGATCGACGCCTTGGCGATCAAAGGCGTCTGCGGCATCGTGGGGGCGCCGGCGCTGGGCACGGAAGCCAGCTTCGATGTGAACGGGGTGATGACGACCGGCAAGCGGATTATCGGCATCATCGAAGGCGACAGCGTGCCGGACCTGTTTATCCCCAGTCTCGTGGAATTGTATGCGCAGGGCCGCTTCCCGTTCGATAGGCTGGTGAAATTTTACAGCCTCGACCAGATCAATCAGGCGGCGGAGGATAGTGAGAAGGGCATCACGATCAAGCCGATCGTGCGCCTTGCCTTGTAACCGAACGATACGAGGTTCGAGACCGCAGGAAGTGCATCATGAATCGTCAGATGGGTCGCGGCCTCATGGCCTGACCTGCCGCGTCTGCGGTGACCGTGGCAGAGCGTCTTCTGCAAGGCCACTGGGAGTTCACCAGCGTCGTGACCCAACAGGCCGGGGCGGTCATCGATATGCAGTGAGGGGGAATCGATCGTGCCAAGCCTTGAATGCCGGGAAAGGATTGAGCCAGGCGAATGGAACGAATCAATGCAGAAGGACAACGTTGCGCAAGGCTGGAGCGCCGGGCATACTAGTGCCCGCATGACCCACGACCCATCTGCTGAGACGCGCCCCTCCGACCTCGAACGCTATCGCGCCCTGTTGCGCGTGGCGGCGGCGATCGCCAATCACGCCGAGATATCCGCACTCGTGCAGGATCTCGCGCGCTTGTTGCCGTCGGTCGTCCCCGTCAACTTTGTCGGCCTGTCTCTCTACGATGCCCGGCGCGGCGTCATGCGTCTGCATGCGCTCCGCGCGAATGTCCCTGTCGACCTCATCGGCGGCCATGAAGGCGATCCGGCTGACACGCCGGCCGGCCTGGTCTGGGACACCCAGCAGCCGCTGTTGCTCAGCGATCTATCCAATGAACGGCGCTGGCCCACGATGATCGGATTGATGCGTGAGGACGGCGTGCAATCCGGTTGCGTCGTGCCGCTGACCTCCGCCACTCAACGATTGGGAGCCTTGGAGTTTTCGAGCCTGGAACCACAGGCCTATGGCATCGCCGATATGGAATTGATGCAGCAGATCGGGCGCCAAGTGGCGGTGGCGGTCGAGAATGTGCTCAATCGTGAAGCAGCGGAGGCCTCCCGGCGCGACGTCGAACGGCAGCGCGATCGCTTCAGTCTGTTGCTGCGGATGACGAACACCATCGCGTCGACGCTGGATCTTCGCGAGGTGTTCAAGGCCGTGAGCCTCTGTCTTCGCGAGATGGTGCCGCAGGAATACGCCAGCCTGATTCTGTGCGACGGCGAGCACGGCCGCGTCCGCCTCCATGCCTTGGACTTTCCTGAAAACCAGGGCGCGTTGACGGAGGGGGCGATGTCCGATGTTGCCGGTTCTCTGGCAGGCCTGGCGCTGGAGCGGAGGCGCCCCGCGGTCGCCAACAGTCGGTCGGACCTCACGGCGTTTTCTCACGCCGTCCCGCAGCTCCTGGTGATGAAAGGCTTCCAGTCCATGTGTTCCTTGCCCCTGTTGTCGCGTGATCGCGTGATCGGCTGCCTGAATCTGGCCAGTCGTCATGAGCAGGCGTTCAGCGAGCAGGATGTGGAATTCTTGAGCCAAGTGGCCGGGCAGATCGCACTGGCCGTCGACAATGCCTTGGCGTATCAGGAGATTCACACGCTCAAAGATCGATTGACCGAGGAAAAGTTGTACTTGGAGGAAGAAATCCGTGTGGAACACGGCTTCGACGATATCATCGGCGAGAGCCGTGCGTTGAGGCAGGTGTTGGGACAGGTAGAGATCGTGGCGCCGACCGACGCAACGGTGCTGATCCTGGGTGAAACCGGTACGGGGAAAGAACTGATTGCCAGGGCGATCCATCGCCTCAGCGGTCGCCGCACACGCACGTTCGTCAAGCTCAACTGCGCCGCGATCCCAACGGGACTGCTGGAGAGTGAATTGTTCGGTCATGAGCGGGGCGCGTTCACCGGCGCCATTGCGCAGAAGGTGGGTCGGTTCGAATTGGCCCATGGCGGGACGATCTTTCTGGACGAGGTAGGGGAAATTCCGCTGGAGCTCCAGTCCAAACTGCTTCGGGTGTTGCAGGAACAGGAATTCGAACGGCTCGGGAGCACCCGCACGATCCGCGTGGACATCCGGCTGGTGGCCGCCACGAACCGGGACCTGGCGAAGCTGGCCGAAGAGGGCCGGTTTCGAAACGATCTGTACTACCGGTTGAACGTGTTTCCCCTGACGTTGCCGCCGCTCCGCGAGCGTCGCGAGGACATCCCCATGCTCGTGCGGTATTTTGCGCAGCATTATGCCGCGCGCATGAAGAAAACCATCGAGTCGATTCCCGCCCCGACCCTGGAGGCCATGTCCCGTTATCACTGGCCCGGCAACATTCGAGAACTGGAAAATCTGGTCGAGCGGGCCGTCATTCTGACCCAGGGGACGCAACTGCACGTGCCGCTGCAGGAACTGAGGCTGTTGGAACCGGAGCGCGCGGCTGCGTCCCCAACTTTGCAGGATGCGGAACGCCAACAGATTCTTCGTGTCCTGCGAGAGACGAAGTGGACGATCGGCGGACCGGACGGCGCGGCGGCTCGCTTAGGTTTGAAGCGCACCACCCTCACGTCCAAACTCAAAAAGCTCGGGCTCTCGCGCCCGAGAGAATAAGAGAATAATCGTCTGGTGCCCCTACCGCGTGGTCTCGATTCCTGATTCAATGTGAAGGGGGAACGTCCTGCGAATCTCACAGTATTCACCAAGGAGGGCAGCATGAAGATGCAGAGCACGGTCAGGGTGGCGATCGGGGCGTTGGTCATTGCCGGGGCGCTGGTGGGTGCCGGGTGTCACCGACACCATACGCCGACGGAGCGAGCCGACTGGATGACGGGGAAGATCGCCAAACACTTGGACCTCGACGATCGGCAGAAGGCCAAGCTGGCCGCCGTGAAGGACGAAGCGATGGCCGTCCGCGCGGAGTCGGAGAAGGAGCGCAAGGCGACCATGGAAGAGGTCATCGCTCAGGTCCAGAGCGACCGGCTGGATCAGGCCAAACTGGCTCGTTTGTTTGAGCAGCACCAAGCGGGACAGACCCGCCTGATGCAGCGTGTGTTGCCCAAGCTGGCGGAATGGCATGCGACCCTGCGGCCCGAACAAAAGGCGGAAGCCGTGGAACACCTTCGCAAGTGGATGGAGCGCTACGGAGACCACTGATTCGTGAGCCTTCGGACCTCGACTATTGCCGCGGCCGTCCTCACATCGGTGCTGATCGCCGGATACGTGGTCCTCGATCGGCTGGTGTGGCAGGACGGCCTTCCGGAGGGGCTGATTCAGGCCAATGGACGGATCGAAGGCGACCATGTCACCGTGGCCAGCAAGTTCCCGGGGCGAGTCGTAGACCTGGCGGCGCGCGAAGGGGCTGAGGTCGTCAAAGGCACGGTGCTGATACGGCTTGACGATGCCCAGACGAAGGCGAAAGTCGCCCAAGCCTCGCGGTTCGTCGAGAGCTTGATGTCGCAGGTGGAGGCGGCCCATACGGCACTCGCGGTTCTGAATCTCGAAGTGCCTCTGAGCATCGAAGCGGCGGACGCCAAAGTCGCCAGCGCGCGCGCTCTCATCCGAAAGGCGAACGCCGTCGAGTATGAAGCCCGCCGGGACGCCGAGCGTGTGCGCACTCTGCTTCCCGAGCGGGCCGTGTCACAGCAGCATGTGGACCAGGCGGATGCGCGTTGGAAAGTCGCGGTCACGGACATTGCGGTGGCGCAGGCCGCCCTCGACCAGGCCGGGAAGGAACTCGCTCAGGCCGAATTGGGGCGGGAGCGAATCCGATCGAAGGAAGCGGAGGTGGCCGCGCTCGAACGGCAGCGTGACCAAGCGGATGCGGCACTCGCGGAAGCCCGCAGCGTGCTCGACGATCTGACGATCGTGGCCCCGACGAGCGGGACGGTGACCACGCGCATGGTGGACGTCGGCGAAGTCGTGGCGGCCGGCGCGCCCCTGCTCGAACTGGTGGATCTCGACCGCCTCTATTTGCAGGTCTATGTCCCGGAACTCCAAGTCGGCAAGGTCCGCCTCGATCTGCCCGCCCGCATCCATACGGATGCCTTTCCCGACGAACCCTTCGAGGCGACGGTCCGATACATTGCCTCGAAAGCGGAATTCACTCCCAAAGAAGTCCAGACTCCCGACGAACGCGTCAAGCTGATCTACGCCGTCCGGCTTTATCTCACGGCGAATCCGAATCATCGGCTGACACCGGGTCTTCCGGCGGATGCGGTGATCCGCTGGAAGGACGACGTCGCCTGGTCGAAGCCCCGATGACGAGCCTCACCGCATCGTCACCGGACCCGGTCGTGCGAGTCTCCGGCCTCGTCAAGCGGTACAAGCAGCACCTCGCGGTCGACGGCCTCGACTTCACCGTGAACCGAGGGGAGATCTACGGCCTCATCGGGCCCGATGGCTCGGGGAAGAGCAGCGTGATGAAGGCGCTCGCCGGAGTCTTGCAGTACGAAGGCGGGTCCGCGGAAGTGTTCGGGACCGTCGTGGATTCCGAGCGGGCGGCCGAACACGTGAAGCCGCGTATCGGATTTCTTCCTCAAGGGCTGGGGCTCAATCTCTACCCTGAGCTCTCCGTCGAGGAGAACATCGACTTTTTTGCCAAACTCCGGCTGGTTCCCGAGGCGGACCTTCGTGAACGCAAGGCACGGTTGCTGGCCATCACACGCTTGGATCGTTTTCGTGGCCGGTTGATGAAACAGCTCTCGGGTGGGATGAAGCAAAAGCTCGGCCTCATCTGCACGCTGATTCACGAACCGGAGCTCGCCATTCTCGACGAGCCGACGACCGGCGTCGATCCGGTCTCGCGGCGCGACTTCTGGGCCATTCTTGCCGAATGGCAGTCAGCCAAAGGCATGACCGCGATTGTGTCGACCGCCTACATGGACGAAGCGGCCCGGTTTCACCGGCTCTCATTTCTGTCCCATGGCCGGGTGCTGGCCTCGGGAACTCCGGCAGAAGTCACGGCGCTGGTCCCGGGCCTGGTCGTCACCTTCGTATCGACTCCGCAATTGGAAGCGGTTGCCCGGTTGAAGCGCCGCTATGCTCAGGTGGAAGCCTTGGGTCCCTCGGTGCACCTGTTCACGCCGGAGCGGGACGCGGGCGCCGCCGTGGCAGAAATCCGCGAGGTGTTGGGCGATTTGCCGCTGGAGCATCTCCACACGAATGAACCGGAACTGGAAGATGTCGTCGTGGCGCTTCTGTTGAAAGAGCAGGATGGGCAGGCGGGGCTGTCGGGACGATCGGGTCAGGCTGCCCACTCGGCGACCATCTCACAGTCTGACGGACTGGCCGTTCAGGCTAGAGAACTGGTTCGTGATTATAATTCGTTTCGCGCCGTGGACCGGGTCAGTTTCGATGTGCAGCAAGGGGAAATTTTCGGCCTGTTGGGGGCGAACGGCGCAGGCAAAACGACCGTTATCAAGATGCTGACCGGGATTGTGCCTCCGACGGGTGGAGAGGGGCGCGTGGCCGGTGAGGATATGCGGACGGCAGGCGGGGCGATCAAGGAACGCATCGGCTACATGTCTCAAGCCTTCTCTCTCTATCTCGACCTGACCGTGCTCGAGAACATTCGACTATTTGCCGGCATCTACGGCTTGGCTCGCCGACAGGCGCAGGAGCGGATGGAATGGATCGTGGCGATGGCGGGTCTCAGCGACTATGTGCGCGATCGGACGGGGCGCCTTCCCATGGGAGTGCGGCAACGTCTGGCGCTGGGGTGTGCCCTGGTCCACAACCCGCGCGTCTTATTCCTGGACGAACCGACATCCGGCGTGGACCCCATCGGCCGTCGACGGTTCTGGGAGTTGCTGTCCAGGTTGGCTCGCGAGGAAGGCGTGGCGATTCTGATCACCACACATTACCTCAGCGAAGCGGAACACTGCGACCGGTTGGCCCTCATGTATGCCGGGCGTATCGTGGCCGAGGGGACTCCGGCGGATCTCAAAATCCAGCTGGAGCAGGAAGTCGGGCAATTGCTGGAGATCGCCGTGGACAGGCCTGGGGTCGCACTTACGCATATGTTGGCAGCCGGATTCTCCGGCGCCGCGCTCTTCGGTACGAAGATTCATCTGCTCTCACGCGATCCCTCCCGTGACGAGGCGCGTCTCCGGGAGGTGTTGGCGCAGGTCGGCCTCTCCGTCGAGGCAGTACGGTTGCGAATGCTCAGTTTGGAAGACGTGTTCGTGTCGCGGGTCATGGCACTGGAACGGGCGGCGCAGAAGGAGGGGCAGGTCTGAATCTGCAACGCATCAGCGCCGTGGCGCTCAAGGAATGGAAGGAGACCACCAGAGACCGGCTGTTCCTGCTGCTGGCCTTTCTCCTGCCGGCTCTGTGGCTCGTGGTGTTCGGATACGGGTTGAATCTGGATGTGGAGGACATTCCGTTCGCGGTTCTGGATCGGGATCACAGCGAGTTGAGCCGGGATTATCTCCAGCGGTTTATCCAGTCGCGTTACTTTTCCTTTCAAGGCTACGCTGATGAAGAGCGCGCTCTGGATCGCCTGTTGACCGACACGAAGATCCGAGCGGCCATCATCGTTCCCGAGCGGTTCCAGGAACAATTGGTCGCAGGTGAACCGGTCGCCGTGCAGACGTTGCTCGACGGAACCTTCCCTCTCCATACGGATATCGCCAAAGGGTATGTCATCGCCATCAACCAGGCCTTTACCGAGGACCGACTGATCGACTTCCTGCGCCGCTCCCGAGGTCTCACTCAGGAGCACGCCGGCGTGCTCGTGCGTCCGCTCAGCGTCGAGGTGCGCTATCTGTACAACGAGGAAGTCCGCAGCACCTGGTCCATGGTGCCGGCGCTGGTTATGTTTACGTTGATGCTCGCGTCTCCCCTGCTGACGGCGCTCGGGGTCGTGCGGGAAAAAGAAACCGGGTCGATCTACAATATCTACAGCTCCACCGTGAGCCGTGCCGAATTCCTTACCGGAAAGCTGCTGCCCTATATCGTCATTTCCCTCGTGAACGTCGTCGTCTTGTGGCTCATGGCCGTCGGCCTGTTCCAGGTGCCGTTTAAGGGAAACTTTCTCCTGTTCTTTTCCGCGTCGGTGCTGTTCGTGTTCTGTACGACAGGGATCGGCTTGCTGATTTCTCTGTTGGTACAGACGCAAATGGCGGCGTTGATCATCACCATGATCGTGGCGATGATTCCGACCATCCTGTTTTCCGGGCTCCTGGTCCCCATCGCTTCATTGACGCGCGGTGCGAAGGTCCAGGCCCATCTGTACCCTGCCATGTACTACACCAACATCGTACGAGGTAGTTTCCTGAAAGGCGTCGGTGCCGACGTGTTGTGGTTCGACCTGCTGGCGCTGGGGATGTTTGCCGCCGCCATCAGCGGCGTCACCTATCGGCTCTTTACCAAGAGGCCCAAGGCATGAGGGATGGAGCATGACGGCTCGCCGGCAGGCAACCACGTGGGGGCGACGGCTCGCGGCACTGACGTGGAAAGAACTGTTGCAACTGACGCGCGACCTACCGCTGTTATTGTTCTTGCTCTATTCGTTTTCCCTCTCGGTGCTCGTCAGCGGCGCCGGGATCACGATGCAGCTCACCAACGCGGAATTGCTGGTGCACGATGCGGATCACAGTCCTTCGTCCCGGGAGCTGATCCACCGGTTTCAGCCTCCGTACTTCGCCTTCGCCGGCGAGATCCGTGATCCGCGCGAGGGGCTCAGACACCTGGATGCGGGCCGCGCGATGCTGCTGTTGGAGATTCCTCCCCGATTTCACGAGGCGCTGATGAGTGGGGAGCGAACGGCGGTCCAGCTGCTCGTCGACACCACCAACGCCCCTCAAGGACTGTCGGCAGCCGCCTATACCGTGCGAATCGCCGGCCTCTTCGGCGCCGAGCGGGGCCTGGCGTCCGCTGGTCTTTCCGGTGCGACGGCGAGCCTGCCGATGGTGACCAGCGCCCATCGCGTCTGGTTCAATCCCACCCAAGATGAACGATGGTTCCAATCCATCGCCCATGTCCTCCGCATGACGACCATCTTTGCCGTGTTGTTGCCGGCGGCTGCGCTGGTGCGTGAGAAGGAGCGCGGCACGGTCGAACAGTTGCTGGTGTCGCCGCTGTCTCCCTTCCAGATCATGTTTGCCAAAGTGCTCGCGATGTCCGGAGTCATCCTCCTCGCGCTCAGTCTCGCGCTGTACGGCGTACTGCATCCCGTGTTTCATGTACCGATGAAGGGGTCGACCGGACTCTTTTTTCTCCTGACCGCGTTGCACGTCTTCACCACTGCCGGATTCGGGCTGGTGGCAGCGACACTCGCGAAGAACCAGGCCCAGGTGGGCATGATGACACTCTTCGTGGTGGGGCCGATGCTCTTGTTGTCGGGCATTACCTCACCGTATGAGTCCATGCCGACGTGGGTGCAGGCGATCATGACGTTCTCACCGCTGCGCTACTACATCGACATCACCTATGGCGTGATGCTCAAGGGCGCAGGCTTCCCCGTGCTATGGAAGTCGGTCGGTGCCATGCTCCTGTTGGGTGGAACCCTGTTCGGCTTCGGCATGTGGCGTTTCCGGCGGCAATTCCAATAAGCACCTATCACCAGATCGCCCTGCGCGCTGCCGTACACCTACTCCTTCTAGCCATCTCGTGACGATGGCCTTCGTCACCTGACGATAGATCGTCGTCTCTCTTTCGTCACATCAGTTCCCCACATCGGGGCTCATCAGAGTCCATCGAGGCACTTCACCATAGAATCAATGTGTTAGTCCCTGTTTCCTCTGTGGCGCCGAACGGGAACGGCCCTTGCCATAGCCTAGGTACAACGGCGTTTATCATTCTCACAATGGAGGTGCAGCATGCAGGCATTGTTCAAGACAGATGAGTCCTGGGCCGGGTTGATCTTGCGACTTGCGTTGGGCGGCGTGATCTTCGCGCATGGCGCGCAGAAGTTGCTCGGCTGGTTCGGCGGATTCGGCTTCGAAGGCACGATGGGATTTTTTACGCAGAAGATGGGGCTGCCCTGGCTGATCGCGTTTCTGGTCATCATCGGAGAGTCCATCGGAAGCCTGGGCTTAATGGCGGGCTTGCTGACACGATTCACGGCGGCCAGCTTCATCGTGATCATGCTGGGTGCGATCGTGACCGTGCATTTGCCGCAAGGGTTTTTCATGAACTGGTTCGGACAGCAACAAGGCGAAGGCTTTGAGTTTCACCTGCTCGTGATCGCGATGAGTCTGGCGCTGCTGGTGATCGGTGGCGGCAAGTGGTCGCTGGACGGGCTGATCGCTAAGTGGCTGGGTCAGCCGGCGAAGAGTCAGCCAGCGGAAGCACCCGACCAGAAGTATGCGTTCCGCACCTTGTAAGGCGAAGACGAAGTCGGATCACGCGGAGGCCGGTACGACCATGTTGAAAATTACGGTGTCGCACGAGCATCCAGGGATCACCTTCACGCTCTCCGGGCGTCTGGTCGGTCCCTGGGTCCAAGAGCTCCGGCAATGCTGGCTGATGACGGACATGGACGATCCGAGGCCATGTCGGGTCGACCTTCGGGACGTGAGCTTCATCGATGAAGCGGGCACGAGGCTGCTGGCTCAGATGTCCCGCAAGGGGGTCACGATTCAGGCATCAGGCTGCCTGACGAGGGCCATCGTGCAGAGTTTAGACGGGACAAGCGTTCACAAACATGGATGAAAGGAGTCATACGATGACACGCACAATGGTGATGCTCAGCTCAATGGTTCTCAGCTTGTCGATGTCCGCGCCCTACGGAATTGCTGCGGAAGGCGGGGCGGCCGGAAAGAACGCGACACATATGAAGGTCAGCGGTGTGGTGTCGAATGTCGCGTCAGGCATCACCACCGTGAAGACCCCCTGGGGGACGATGAAAATCGCGTCGACCCTCACGCCGAAGAATCTTGAGGTGGGGGAAGAAGTGGACATGCAGGTCAATGAAAACAATGCCGTGATCGATGTCCATCGGAAAGGCCAGGCGGGGCATTCCCATCGCTTCGTGACGGGCAACCTGGCCTACACCTCGCCGGATAAGAAGGAGATTAAGGTGTGGACACCGGAAGGCGAGAAGGCCATCGATGTGCAAACCGGCCGATCCAAGTTATCGGCGTTAGAAGAAGGGGCGCCGGTGACGGTTGAGTTGAACGAGGCGGGGAAGATGATCGACATCAACCGGTTCACCGTGGAGATGAGCTTCAACGAACACCCGCGCACGAAGCCGGGCTATGTCATTCAGGCGAATGGAACGGTGACCAAGATCCAGTCCGGCTTGATCTATGTGAAGACGCCGGCCGGACAATACACGATCAGCGCGAACACCGCCCCTGCCGATGCGGCAGTCGGCGATGACGTGTCGCTCTGGATCAATGAAGAGGGTATGGTCATCGATCATCACGGAAAAGAAAAGCACAAGGCCGGCAGCCACCGGCTGATCTTCGGCAAATTGATCTATGCGGGAACGACGAAGAATGTGATCAAGCTGGCGACGCCGGAAGGCGTAAAAGAATTTCCGTTGGAGCGGATGGAAGTGAAGACCAAGCCGATCGCGGAAGGGTCCCACATCGTGGTCGAGTTGAACGAAGAAGGAACCGTGATCGATCTGCGGAAGGCGCAGTAACCTGAATGGGTCTGGCGGGTGTCCACGCTCCCGCCAGACCGCAGGTGGGTCGTGATCGTCAACATCGAACATATACAAGGAGGTGCATGATGCCGGTGACATTGATCAATGTGTTTTCGGTCCCTGCTGCCAAAGAAGCGGAATTCGTGCAGTGGTGGAAGGACGTCAAGGAGCACATCACCAAGCAGGAGGGATTCATCAGGGGTACGTTTCACAAAAGCCTCAAGCCGGACAGCCGGTTCAACTACATCAACGTGGCTATCTGGGACAATGAGACCCTCTACTGGAAAGCCTACGAGAAAAGTGTCACGCCTATGAAGGAGAAGTTGGGGCAACTCGGCGTTGAGATGACGCCGGCGCTCTACCACGTCGCGTTCGAATACTGATTCAAATATTCACGAGGGGTATCGCTCAAGCACCAGGTCATTTACGAAGGAGGGCAGCATGAAGATGCGGCATACGGTTCGGGTCGCGATCGGGGCGCTGGTTCTGGCGGGGGCGTTGGTGGGCGCCGGGTGTCATCGCCACCATACGCCGGCGGAGCGAGCGGATTGGATGACGAGCAAGATCGCCAAACACTTGGACCTCGATGATCAGCAGAAGGCGAAGTTGACGGCCGTCAGAGACGAAATGGTGGCGGCTCGTGCCGAATCGCAGCAGGAGCACAAAGGGATCATGGAGGAGGTGATCGCTCAGGTGAAGGGCGACCGGCTGGACCAGGCCAAGCTGACGCAACTGATGGATCGTCACCAAGCCGAGCAGAAGCGCGTCATGCAGCGTGTATTGCCTAAGGTGACGGAGTGGCACGCGACCCTCAAATCGGAACAGAAGGCGGAAGCAGTGGAGCATATCCGCAAGTGGATGGACCGGTATGGAGAGTAGCGAGAAAAGATAGCCAAACCGACAATCACCATCGAAGGGTGGAGTGTGCTGGTGATGAAGCCTGAGCGGTCGATGGACGACCCTTAGGGCCTAACCAAGGAGGGTGCGATGCGACACATAAAAGGATTCTCCACCATGTTATTGACGGCCGCCCTGATTGCCCCGGCCGCTTCGCTGTTCGCCGAGGTTGATGACGGATCACACATCAAAATCACGTCGCCGCAGGACGGAGCCAAAGTCGGAGATACGTTCGAGCTGAAATATGAGCTCACGAAAGGGTCTCAGGCTGCACACGGGCATGTGTACTTGGACGGTGCACCCCAGAAGAAGTTTCCCGGTACCTTCAAGGGCCTGAGCAAGGGCAAACATGAGATCAAGGTTCAAGCCGCGACCCACGATCACGACCATGTGGCCGCGACCGACACGATCACGGTCGAGGTGCAATGACGGCAGCTCCGAGCGGGGAGGTCTCGCCTCCCCGCCTCGTGGGCGGCTGCGCAGGAGTGTGCGACGTGGTGAGAAGAGGCGCTGAGAACAGGTTATGGACAGAGTTCCGTCAGGTCCGCCGTCACGACGTGCGCCCCGTTCCGGATGAGGTCCTCCGCATGCCCGGTTCGATCGACCCCGATGACCAGTCCGAATCCACCGTTACGCCCGGCCTGCACGCCTGCGACGGCGTCCTCGACGACAATGGCTCGCGGCGGATCGACCTGCAGTCGCCTGGCCGCTTCGAGAAAACCATCTGGAGCCGGCTTGCCTGCAAGATGGAGCCGTTCGCTTTCGATACCGTCAACCCGAGTCTGGAAGAACTCCGCGAGGCCGGTTTTTTGCAGCACGGCCGCGGTGTGCTTGCTGGCTGAGACGACCGCGGTTCGCATGCCCTGTGCCCGTACGTTCCGGAGAAACCGCACCGCGTCGTCATACAGCTCGACGCCATGCTGTGCGAGATGCGCTTGGAAGTACCCGTCCTTCTTGTTCCCGAGTCCCTGGACGGTTTCCTGCTCCGGGCCATCGTGCGCCGTGCCGTTGGGCAGGACGATGTGGCGAGATTCCAGAAAGGCTCGGACCCCATCGTACCGAAGTTTGCCGTCCACGTATCGTTGATAGTCGAGTAGGGCGTCAAAGGGATGAAAAGGCACGTGATCGCGCAGGGCTTTCGCCTGGAGGTACTCATCGAACAATCGTTTCCAGGCGGTGGCATGCACGACAGCGGTTTTGGTGAGGACTCCATCAAGGTCGAAGAGCACCGCATCGAATCTGGTCGGATCGATGGACGGCGGATGAAAAGGTTGTTCTCCGGTTGCGCCTTGTGTCATCCTCGATTGTCCTCATAATTCAGTGTGTGTCGGCATGCGGAATACGTGGTAGTCCCTGCATGCTACCATTCTCCCCTTCGAAGATGTGAAGGAACGTCACGATGTGGAAACCTCACGACAAAGCGATCCTGTCCGTGCCGGATCAGGGCGAAGAAGGGGTGAACGCGGCTACGCCGCTCTTGTCGGCCAGGTTGCCATTCGCCGTCGACCCACGCTGGGCCCTGGTCGAAGCAGGGTTCGACCAGAATTGCGAACCTGGGATCGAATCGATCTTTACCGTGGCTAATGGGTATGTGGGAACGCGGGGTTCGCTCGACGAACGTGCGGGCCCGTCCTCTCCGGTGACGTATCTGGCCGGCGTGTTTACGGGTACCGGGGGAGCAGGAGGCGTCCTGAAACTCGCGGAGCTGCCCGATTGGACGTATCTTCGCGTGCTGGTGGACGGGGTCTCGCTGTCGCTCGAAACCGGAACCACGCTCGATCACCGGCGCATCCTCGACCTGCAGCACGGGGTGCTGTTTCGACAGTGGCGGCATCGGGATGATCGGGGCCGAGTGACGGCGCTCACCTATGCGCGCGCCGTTTGTCTTCACGATCGACACCTCCTGCTCCAGTCCCTCACGGTCACGCCGGACAACTATGAGGGAGACATCACGATCCAATCCGCCACGAACAATCCTCGGTCGGAGATTCCATGGTCTTTCGACCTGAAGGGCGATACCGCCCTGCTCCTTGGAGAGACGAACAGAGGCACGACGATCGCCATGGCCTCTCACAGCCGGTTGCGGCAGGAGAAGGGTCTGGAGAATGTGGGGAACGGCTCGGGTGAAGCGTGCGCCGAGCAGTGGGTATGGCGAGCCCAGCGGGGCGCGGTGGCTCGGTTCGATCGCTCCGTCGTCGTCTATTCGTCTCGCGAGGTTCCGGATCCTGCCGAGGCAGCCATCGGCCATGTTCGCCGAGCTGC
The DNA here is from genome assembly GCA_011525625.1 of Nitrospira defluvii. Lineage (GTDB taxonomy): Bacteria > Nitrospirota > Nitrospiria > Nitrospirales > Nitrospiraceae > Nitrospira_A. The sequence continues at coordinate 145,483 of WYAX01000020.1, read as the reverse complement.
CGAGACGGGGCTGGACGCGCACCTGTTACGACACGCCCAGGCATGGGAGGAGCGGTGGTGTGCGAGCGACGTCGAGGTGGTCGGCGATGAGACGGCGCAGCGTGCGCTCCGCTTTGCCGCCTATCATCTCAACAGTGCGGTGAATCCGCGGGACGAGCGTGTCTCCATCGGCGCCAGGGCTCTCACCGGTCCGACCTACAAGGGGCATGTCTTCTGGGATACGGAGATCTATGTGCTGCCGTTTTACACCTTCACCGATCCTGCGGCGGCGCGGTCCCTCTTGCAGTACCGCTTCCATACGCTTCCGGCCGCTCGCGACAGGGCTCGGCGCCTGGGATATCAAGGAGCGTTGTATGCCTGGGAGTCTGCCGATACGGGAGCGGATGTCACGCCGGAGACGGTCCGCGCGCCGGACGGCCGGGTGGTTCAGGTGCTCACGGGGATTCAGGAGCACCATATCAGCGCGGACATCGCCTATGCGGTCTGGCAATATTGGCAGGCGACGGCGGATGAGGAGTTTGTTCTCACGGCCGGTGCAGACATCCTCATCGAGACCGCGCGATTCTGGGCCAGTCGTGGTCGGGTAGAGCCTGACGGGCGGTACCACATTCGAACGGTGATCGGCCCGGATGAATACCATGAATCGGTGGACGACAATGCGTATACCAATGTCATGGCGCAATGGAATCTCGAACGGGCCGCAGAGACGGTCGACTGGCTCCGCTCCCGCCGTGCCGATGTCTGGCCTGTCATCAGCGAACGGGTGCAGGTCACGCCCGACGAACCGGACTCCTGGCGTCGGACCGCGGCGCTCATGGTCACGGGATTCGATCGTACGACCAATCTGTTCGAGCAATTTGCCGGGTTTTTTGACCTGGAGGAACTCGACCTCCAGCCATACCGTCCGATGTCGGTTCCCATCGATGTGACGATCGGACGCGAGAGGACGCAGCGCGCTCAAGTCGTGAAACAGGCCGACGTGATCGCGCTGAGCGCCCTCCTCTGGGAGCGGTTCCCCGTTGCCGTCCATGAGGCGAACGTTCGTTACTATGAGCCGCGTACCGCACATGGCAGCTCGCTAAGTCCGGCCCTTCATGCCCTCGTGAGCGCCAGGCTCGGGGATGCCGATCTGGCGGCGCAGTACTTTCACGACGCTGCGGCGATCGATCTTGCGCAGCACGGTGGCAAGTCGGCCGGGGGCGTGCACATCGCCACCCTGGGGGGACTCTGGCAGGCCGCCGTGTTGGGGATGGGGGGAATCAGGCTTCGAGAGGATGGACTTGTCGTCGACCCGCACCTTCCATCGAACTGGGATCGGTTATCGTTTCCCCTGCAATGGAGAGGTCGGCGCATCTCCGTGACGATCGATCGCGAGCCGGGACAGGTGACCGTCGAGGTCCGGAGCGGTGAACCGATGACCATTGAGTTGAGTCAGGGGTCCATGCAAAGGATCATGCCCCACCATCGTTATGTCGCCCATCGGGTCGGACCCGGTTGGAGTGCCTGGCAGGAATCGAAGCGGTAGTCCGATCGGCTCCCCCTGTGTCATCAACGATACGTATGAGGAGGATCACATGAAACGTCACGCCTCGGCACAATGGAGCGGCGATGTGAAAACCGGCAAGGGGACGGTCTCGACGCAAAGCGGGGTCCTGTCTCAGACCCAATACTCCTTTTCGACGCGGTTCGAGAACGGCCATGGGACCAATCCCGAAGAACTGATCGCGGCGGCCCATGCCGGCTGTTTCACCATGGCGCTCTCCGCGCAGCTGGGCGCGGCGAATCTGGTCGCCGATCAGCTCGCCACGACGGCGACGGTCACCATGGAAAAACTGGATGCGGGGTGGACCGTCACCGGCATTCATTTGGATGTGAAGGGAACAGTGCCCAAGGCGGATGCGGTGGCCTGGGAAAAGGCGACCACGGCGGCCAAAACCGGCTGCCCCATTTCCCGCCTGCTCAATACGACGATAACGATGGAGGCAAACCTGGAGGTGTAGTGGCTCTCGAAGTGAGCCGCACGCGATCCGCGCAGCGAGGAGAGACGAATGGACAAGCCGGCCGAGACACAGTTTCCCATTCACGATCTGCTGCAGCGTCGATGGAGCCCGCGAGCCTTTGCGGAGCGTATGGTGGAGCCGGACACGTTGCGGAGCCTGTTCGAGGCAGCCCGGTGGGCGCCTTCGTCGAACAACGAGCAGCCGTGGCATTTCATCCTCGGCACGAAGGCGGATCCGTCCGGCTATGACCGGCTGTTGGCCTGTCTCAAGGAAGGCAACAAGAAATGGGCGTTCCGGGCTCCAGTACTGATCTTGTCGGTCGCACGACTGAATTTCGAGGACGAAGGCACGCCGAACCGGCATGCCTGGCACGATACGGGGATGGCTGCCATCAGTCTCTCCTTGCAGGCTACCGCGCTCGGGTTAATTGCCCACCAGATGGCGGGCTTCGATGTGGAGAAGGCGCGCGCCGATCTCGGGATTCCCGCGGGGTTCGAACCGGTGGCGATGATTGCGCTCGGATATCCTGGTGATCCGGCGATATTGGACGAGCGGTTGCGTCAGCGTGAACTGGCGCCGCGCGAGCGGAAGTCCGCCAGGGAGTTTGTCGCCGTCGGGCGCTGGAACGAGCCCCCGGACTGGTAAGCCGACTGAGACGATTTGGCGGGCGTTACGGTCGATGGACGCGCAGCATCTCATGGCCGCCGCGTTGAAGTTCGTACCCCACCGGTTCAATCGAGACGCGGTACCCGTCGTCTTGCAGCCGCTCACAGACCGGCTCAAGGTGTTGCGACCGCTCGGCCCGTAGCGCGATCAATGGGAAGATCCGCACCTCGGACGCGACTCGTGTCATGGCGCGAATCGACTCCAGGTGAAACGCCTGGGAGAAGTGGTCCGAGTACAGAAACAGAAAATGGGACGAGAGTGCGAGGTCGAACTGATCGGGCTCGAACGGCAAGGTCGGCAGTGCGCCGCAGACATACCGGTCTGTGCCTTGCCCTGTCCGGTAGTCCGCAAGAAATCGTTCCATGACACCGATTCGATGTTGCCGGAGTTCGTCGGGGTTGCGATGGTAGCGCCACACCCAATGCTCGGGAGTCGCCCGGATCTGATCGACGACCTGGTCCAGCTTGTCGAAGAATTGCCGTTGGATCTCGGATCCGGTGAATTGATACAGTGGGTCGAATGAGCAGACCGTGCCACCGGCGGCCGTGAGCTCCGCATTGAAGCTGGCAGGCCCGGCGGCGCAATCCAGAATGCGGTCTCGACGGTCGAACGCGCTCAGCGAAAACATCCGCTCGTATTCGCCTAACGAACGGCCGAACGGCACGGTCTGATCCAAGCGAATACTCATGGACGGACAGTAGCAGATCGTTTGGACGGAGACGAGTGCCGGAGGATGGTGCATCGCTTCGGGCGAGGTCTGCTGAGGGTGCGACGGGAGTAGAGGTGTCGAGAGTGGGTTCGTTGAGCGGAAAGGTGGCGATCGTCACCGGGTCTTCCAGCGGTATCGGAAAAGCCATCGCCTTGAGGCTGGCCAAAGACGGGGCTGCGCTCGTGGTCCATTGCCGCACGCGCGCACAACAGGCGGGTGAGGTGGTTGCGGTGATCCAGGAACAGGGCGGCACGGCGTGGATGATCCAGGCCGACATGAGCCGCGCGGATGAGGCTCGCCGCGTGATTGCGGAGACCGTTGCGCGATTCGGTCGTCTGGACATCCTGGTCAACAATGCCGGGAAGTTCGCGCCGAAATCATTTCTCGAAACCACCGAGGCGGATTTCGATGCGTTGATCGGGTTACACGCCAAGGGTCCCTATTTTGCGATGCAGGAAGCGGCAAAGGTGCTTTCGGAGCATGGGCGCATCGTGAATATCACCACCGCCGGCACGCAGTTGCATTTTCATGCTGCCAGCGCATATTTGGGCAGCAAACGGGCGTTGGAACAATTTACCAAGGGGATCGCTCAGGAACTGGCCCCGCGAGGGATTACCGTGAACGCCGTGTCGCCCGGCATTACCGATACCGGAGTCTTGACCGAGCAGTACCGGCAGATCGGGCTTCAGGGCTCGCCGATGCAGCGCCTTGGATTGCCTGGGGATATTGCCGATGTGGTGGCGTTTCTCGTGAGTGAAGAGGCGCGATGGCTGACGGGACAGACGATTCAGGCCGGCGGCGGCATTGTGATGTGAGGCGATTCAGGAGGAATCATGAGCAGACGTAATGTGTCGACAGGGGGCCCGTGGGAAGCAAAAATCGGCTATTCGCGCGCAGTGCGCGTCGGCCACTCGGTGCAGGTTTCGGGGACGACTGCCATGACGGGGGCCGGACTCGTCGGCAAGGGCGACCCCTATGCACAGACGATTCAGGCGTTGAAGACGATTGAGGCGGCGCTGGTGGAGGCCGGCGCGTCGATTGCCGATGTGGTTCGCACACGGATCTATATGGCCAATATCGATCAGTGGCAGGAAGTCGGCCGGGCGCATGGAGAAGTCTTCGGTTCGGTCCGGCCGGCGACCACGATGGTGGAAGTGAAACGGCTGATCGATCCGGATATGCTCATCGAAATCGAAGCCGACGCGATCCTGTCGTAGCCGGCCGGATGAGCAAGCTGTCACCAGAGGTCGCACACCTGTGTCGGGTCGATCCGGTGATGAAGCGTCTGATCGGGCAGGTCGGCCCCTATGCGATCGTGACCCGGGCACGTCGCTCACCGTTCGAGTCGCTGGTTCGTGCCATCGCGTTTCAGCAACTGCATGAGGAGGCGGCGGAGAGCATTCTGAAGCGGTTTAGGGCCTTGTTTCCCGATCGCCGGTTTCCGCGCCCGGCCGATGTGTTAGTGGCTCCAGCCGAGGCGATTCGAGCGGCGGGGTTTTCCCGCGCCAAGATCGCCGCACTGCAGGATCTGGCGGCAAAGGCGCTTGATGGAACGGTGCCGACGACGGCCGCGATTCAACGGCTGGACGATGAGGCCATTATCGAGCGGCTGACGGCCGTGCGTGGTGTCGGGCGATGGACCGTCGAAATGTTGCTCATCTTCCAACTCGGGCGGCAGGATGTCCTACCCGTCGACGACTTCGGTGTGCGCAAGGGGTTCCGACTGGCGTACGGCCGGTCGAGCATGCCGACACAGAAGGAAGTGATGCAATACGGAGAACGGTGGCGGCCCTATCGTACCGCCGCAGCCTGGTATCTCTGGCGCGCGGTGGATGCGGCGAAGCGACGGATGCCGCCGGCGGTGTGAACGCCCTCACCTGTGGAACCGGTACGAATACGCGAAGCATGTTATGGCAAACCCGACGCAACGATTGATCGAGAATGTGGAAGGCAACTTCTACGTCGATGTCCGGTGCATCAACTGTGATGCCTGCCGTCAACTGGCTCCGGCCAGTTTCGCGGAAGCCGGGGACTATTCGGCCGTGACTCGTCAGCCGGTCACGAGCCGCGAGATTCGAGAGGCCTATCACGCCCTGCTCGCCTGCCCCACCGGGGCGATCGGTACCATTCAGGGTGACAAGGGTGCGCTGGATGCAGCCAGGGCCGACTTTCCCCTTCCCATTGCCGAGAACGTATATTACTGCGGGTTCAATTCGGAGCAGTCGTTCGGGGCGAACAGTTTCTTCGTACGGCACCCCGATGGAAATTGGTTGATCGATTCGCCGCGGTATCTGAAGCACCTAGTGGATGCCTTCGATCGCCTGGGCGGCCTGTCGTACATGTTCCTGACGCATGAAGATGATGTGGCGGATGCGGCACGCTATGCGCGCCGTTTCGGCGCGACACGCATCATTCATCGAGCAGATGCCCATGCCATGCCGGAAGCGGAGGAGATCATCGAAGGATTGGACGAGATCGTGTACCGACCGGAGTTTCGCATCATTCCGGTGCCCGGTCACACCGAAGGGAGCCTCTGCCTCTTGTATCGGGATCGGTTCTTATTCACGGGCGATCATCTGTGGTGGGAGCCGGATACTCGACGACTGGAAACTCCCCGGCAGTTGGTATGGAACGCCGATGCACTCCTCCGGTCCTGCGAGCGGCTCGCCCGACATCCTTTTGAATGGGTTTTGGCCGGCCATGGGGGGCGGATCGGCTTGCCGCAACAGGACATGCGGGCGGCCGTCGAGGATCTGATCCTTCGCAGGCAAGGGGTTCGCACGTGAACCTCTCTTTCCTCACGCTCTCCTGCGTGCTTGGCCTGTGCCTCGGTGTTGTCGCGAAGACGGGTGCGGCGCCGGGGGCGGGGGACCGTGACCAGGCGTTGATCGCGGCGGCGGCAGGGAATGATGTCGCGCTGGTCCGGCAGTTGGTGGCTGACGGGGCCGACCTCCGCGCGCGTGACGGACGCGGGCGTACCGCCTTGATGGCGGCGACCTATCAGAATCACGTGGAAAGCGCCGGGTTGCTCATCCAAGCCGGAGCCGACGTCAATGCACAGGACCTGATACAGAACAGCCCGCTGCTCCTGGCCGGCGCCAGCGGCTACCTGGACATTCTGAAGCTCGCCTTGGGCGCTGCTCCCGATTTCACCGTCTACAACCGATTCGGCGGGACGGCGCTCATTCCAGCCTGTGAACGGGGCCATGTCGAGGTGGTGCGGGAACTCTTGAAGACGACGATCGATGTGAACCACGTCAACCGACTAGGGTGGACGGCCTTGTTGGAAGCGATTCTATTGAGCGACGGGGAGACGACGCATCAAGAGATCGTTCGGCTGTTGTTGGCCGGTGGGGCGAATCCGAATCTCGCCGACCACGATGGTGTGACGCCGCTCCGGCACGCCAGACAGAAGGGGTATCGGGTGATGGCGGACCTGTTGCAGGCAGCGGGAGCCCACGAGTAGGTGGATTCGGGTACTATGCTCAACTGCCGCGATAGACGCTAGAGCCGAAGGGACTGAGTAACAGCGGGATGTGGTAGTGCTGCGTCACGTCTTGCACCGTACACACCACGAGCGCTTCGGGAGATACGCTGGCCACATGGCTCTCCCCCCTTCACGCTGCCGGTCAGGCCGTCGCGGAGATCGGTTCCAATCCTGCAATCTTTAACATCTTCACGGCTTCTTGAATCACGCCGATGACGGCCGGTCTGGCGAAACCCTTGCGCCACGCCAGGGCAATGCGACGCTCGGGCACCGGTTTCGTAAACTCCAACACGGTGAGCCGTTTGTTCAAGTGTCTGCTGGTGACGGCGCTGGAGGGCATGACGGTAATACCCAGACCGGAGGCGACCATCTGACGAATCGTCTCCAACGAATTCCCCTGCAAGCCCTCGGAGTCCGATCGGCTGAGTTCCGGGCAGGCCTCCAGCACCTGATGTCTGAAGCAATGACCGGCATGGGGCAACAGGACTCGCTCGCCCGTCATGGCCGAAGGGTCGATGGTTCCCTTCTTCGCGAGTCGATGGTCCGACGGCACGACAGCCTTAAACGGTTCGTCGTACAGGGCTTGCACCAATATCCCAGGCTCTTCAAACGGCAAGGCGATCATGATGACGTCGAGTTTGCCGCTCTTCAACATGGCGGTCAGGTTGACCGTAAGGTTCTCCTCGATCTCCAACGGCATCTCCGGTGCCCGCTTGTGCAGGAGCGGCACGAGATCCGGCAGCAGGTACGGGCCGACCGTCGCAATGGCGCCGAGCCGTAACGCTCCCACCAGCTGATTCTTCCCTTGGGCGGCGAGAAGTTTGATGCGATCCACTTCCTCCAGCACCAGCTGGGCTTGGTGGACGATTTGTTCCCCAAGTGGCGTGAGCACGGCCTGGTGCTTACGTCGCTCAAAGATCGCCACGCCCAACTCGTCCTCCAGCTTCTTGATGGCCAGACTCAGTGCCGGCTGCGTCACGAAACTCCGCTCGGCTGCGCGGCCGAAATGCCGCTCCTGTGCGAGGGCGACGATGTACTGCAGTTCGGTCAAGGTCATAAACGGGAGTCCTCGATGGATTAATTGTACTAATCGTTCATGCATACACTATCAATTGGACTGATAGTTCGGCAACCGGTATCGTCTCATCATGAAGTCGCAATCGAACAGGGTGCAACAAGGAGGTGGGTCATGCGACAGGTTGTCATGGCGTTCAGTCTGATGGTTGTTGTGGTCATGATGCAGGGATGTGCGACGCAGGCGAAGCCGTCTACCCCCGGGTCCGTCGCTGGATCGCAGATGTCGCACGCATCTTCGTCGAACGAGGAATTCGTCCAGAAGGTGGAACGGCATATGGATCGCCAGGACAGGCCCGGTTCAACATTGATGTTTCGATGATTTCCCGGTTCTGGGCATCACGAGGGAAGGAGAAAAGGAGGAGCCATGCGGAAGACACGGATGAGATGGGTCGCAGGGGTCGCGGCAGGGGTCATGGTGGGAGCGTTCGGTCTGGCGGCCACGAGGGTCATGGGCGAGCCGTCGGGGCCTCAATCGGGATCGGTGCCCATTACGCAGGAGATCCCGTTGGGACTCGAGGACCCGGCGGGCTACATTCCGGCGGACAATCCACAAACGGCGAAGAAGATCGAGCTCGGGCGGGTTCTGTTCTTCGACAAGCGGCTGTCTAAGACGAACACCGTCGCCTGTGCGAACTGCCACATGCCCGGCCTGGCGTTTACCGACGGACAGGCCGTGTCGATGGGGATCAATCGGCTGCAAGGCGGTCGAAGTGCGCCCACCGCAATCAACCGCGTCTATAGCAAGGCGCAATTCTGGGACGGCCGAGCCCAGACCCTGGAAGAACAATCGACCGGACCGTTTGTCAATCCGGTTGAACATGGCTTTCTCGACTATGATGAGATGATCGCCAAGATGAAAATGATCTCCGGCTACCGCAAGCTCTTCGACGAGGTGTTCCACGGCGAGATTACGGAGCAGAACATCGGCAAGGCGATCGCGAGTTTTCAACGCACGCTGATCTCGGGCAATAGTCCTGCGGATCGGTTCGACTTCGGCGGAGAGGAGCAAGCCCTGACCGACTCTGCCAAACGAGGCCTGGAATTGTTCCGCGGCAAAGCGCGCTGTACGCGTTGCCACTCGGGGTTCAATTTCTCCGATGAAAAGTTCCACAACCTGGGGATCGGCTGGGATACGAACACGGTGGACTTGGGCCGGTACATGGTGACCAAGAATCCGGAGGATATCGGGGCGTTCAAGACACCGACCTTGCGGGAGATCTCGCGCACGGCTCCCTACATGCACGACGGACGCTTCGGAACGCTGGAGGAGGTTGTCGATTTCTACAATCGGGGAGGGATCAAGAATCCCCATCTCGACAACACATTGATTCCGTTAGAGCTCACTGCAGAAGAGAAGCGGGATGTGGTAGCCTTCTTGCGATCCTTGAATGGTGAGGGGTGGCAGCATGTGACCGCCCCCACGGAGTTTCCCAAGTAGGAGGCAGTCAAAGGTCTCACCCACAAGATGCGCAAAAGGCCGTCCAGCAAGGCCGCAGCAAGCGAAGAGGCGAATCGTACTCACGCCGTACGGTGAGCCTCTGAGTGCCGCGAGAACGCCGCTGGCGGACTTTTTCCGCCTCTTGCTAGATCGGTGAAAGGGCCGGGGCACAAGCCCCGGCCCTTGTTGTAATGGAGGAACCGAATCCGCATGCGTGCGCTCTCTGACTGGATTGACCGGAATATTTTCGAACTCGTTCGCGACTTCCAACTGTCCTATCTCCCGCCGCTTATGGTCTACATGGCCGCCGGCATTTCCGGGCTCACCGGCATCGTGGGGACGTTCTTCGTGAAAGACTATCTCGGCCTCTCCGCGGCATTTCTCGCTGCGCTGGGATTCTGGGCCGGGATCCCTTGGGCGCTCAAAATGCCGTTCGGGCATCTGGTCGACCTGCTCTGGCGATGGAAGAGTCTACTCGTCTACGTCGGGGCCGGGGTGATTGCGGCAAGCCTGCTGATCATGGTCGGGCTGATCGGGCATCGTGAGGCGATGGTGGCCGTGATGCCGGCGGAAGTCTGGTATGTGCTCAGCGTGTTGTTGTCGCCGATCGGCTACGTGATTCAAGACACGGTGGCCGATGCCATGACCGTCGAGGCAGTCCCGCGGGTGGACGAGCGGGGGCAACCGATCGATGAACGGACGCTGAAGCTCATGCACACCACGATGCAAACACTCGGGCGCGTCGCCATTATAGGCGGTGGCATTCTGGTCTCCCTGATCAATCTGTATCTGTTTACGGGTGTGGAAAACCTGCCCAAAGACAAGGTTGCTGAGATCTATCAACAGGTTTATTTGCTCGCGTTGACGATTCCGGCCGTGTCGGTGCTCGGCGTGATCACCGCGTCGATCCTCCGGATGCGCGCGAAACGCCGGTTCCTCAGTCAGGGGCTGACGCCGGAACAGATTGCGGCGTTGTTGGACCGGACTGAAGAGCCAACCAAGCCCAATTGGTGGATTCTTGGCGGAAGTCTGGCCTTCGTGTTGTTTACCCTGACGGTCGGTGTCGGGGACTTTCCGTACAGCGAAGAAATCGTCTTCGTCGGCTCCATGGCCATCGTGTCGGTGTTGATGGTCCGCTTGACCCGCGAACTGGATCCCCCGGCCAGACATGTGCTCGTGGGCACCGCCCTGGTCGTGTTCGTGTTCCGTGCGGTGCCCGGTCCCGGTGAAGGCGCGACCTGGTGGATGATCGACCAGCTGAAATTCGACCAGCAGTTTTTGTCGGTCTTGTCGCTGATCGGCAGCGCCTTGACGCTCGCGGGCATGTTTCTCTTTCGCCGGTTCATGGCGGAACGGTCCATCGCCTATGTGGTGGGCTTTCTCACCGTGGCGGCGTTTTTCTTAGGGCTTCCTATCGTCAGTATGTATTACGGTCTTCATCAGTGGACCTCGGCGATGACCGGCGGCCTGGTCGACGCGCGGTTTATCGCATTGGTGAACACGGCGCTCGAATCGCCCTTGGGCCAGATTTCCATGATTCCCATGCTGGCTTGGATTGCGAACTCCGCCCCGGCCAATCTGAAAGCCACCTATTTTGCCGTGATGGCCTCGTTTACGAACCTCGCCCTGTCGCTCAGCCAGCTCGGGACGAAATATCTCAATGAACTGTTCGTGGTCACCCGGGAGGTGCGCGATCCGGTGACCAACGCCATTCAGACCCCCGACGACTACAGTCAGTTGGGCATGTTGTTGATCGCCCAGACCGTGCTCGGTCTGGCGTTGCCCTTCGCGGCGATCCTGTTCGCCCGCTTCACGCGATTCCGGAGCGCCTGACGAACAGGGGGAACGGTGGACACCTTTCAATTCCTGGCCGACCACGGGGTGAGCGTCCTCTTCTGGGTGATCTTTGCCGAGCAGATCGGCTTTCCCATTCCGGCTATTCCCCTGCTGATCGCCGCCGGTGCTCTCGTGGGGGCCGGCAAACTATCGGTGGCGGCCGCGCTCCTCGTACCGGTGGCCGCGTCCTTGCCGCCCGATGTCGCCTGGTACTACCTGGGGCGCTATAAAGGCGGAAAAGTGCTGGGCTTCCTCTGCCGGCTGTCGTTGGAGCCGGACTCGTGCGTGCGCGATACGGAAAATCTGTTTCATCGGAACGGCCCGCGCGCGCTGTTGCTCGCCAAATTTATCCCCGGCTTCAGCACCGTCGCGCCCCCCTTGGCCGGAATCGTCGGCATGAGCGCGCTCACGTTTATCCTCTACGACGTGGCCGGCACCCTCATCTGGGCCGGTGCAAGTGCAGGAGTCGGGGCACTCTTCCGTAATCAACTCGAACAACTCATCAGCCTGTTCGATCAAGGCGGGGGGCTGCTGCTCACGTTGTTGATCGTGGGTCTCGCGGGATTCATCGGCTACAAGTTCTATCACCGGCAGACGTTCCTGCGGCACCTGCGCATGTCGAAGATCTCGGTAGACGAACTCAAACAGCGGCTTGACGCAGGCGAGGCGATCAGTGTGGTGGACGTGCGGCATCCTCTGTCGGTCCAACTCGATCCGGACACGATTCCCGGCTCCCTCAATTTCACGTTGGAGGAGATCGAACATCGCCATCAAGAAATCCCGCGCGACCGCGATATCGTCCTCTACTGCACCTGCCCCAATGAGGTGTCCAGCGCCAGGACGGCGTTCCTGCTGAAGAAGAAGGGCATCCATCGCGTCCGCCCGCTGGAGGGCGGCCTCGACGCCTGGCGGGAGCGAAAGTATCCGGTAGAGCGGCGCCCCATCCCACCCCTGGCATCCCCTTGACCTGTACGGGCTCGAATAGTTACTGAGAGGGAGTCGTGGAGGGAGTCACGGGGCGGACGTGTTTGATCATGGCGAGGACGGGAGGACTGGCGTGCTCAGGGTGGATCATGATGCCAGGGTGGCGACTGGCGAACACGCGAAACACTTCATCCGCAAATCCCTGTCCCACGGAGCGTACGTCACGAAAATCGAGGCTGATTTCTCTGAACTTCTCCAGATTGGCCAGCAGACGTTTTGCCTCCGATCGAGAGACGTAATCGTGCCGAAGGAGTTTCACGAACACTCTGGTTTTCTGGAACTGAAAGTCATATTCCGCTGGGGCAAACTCACCGAACACCTCTTCCAGCTTATGACGGGCACTGCGGTGAACGGTGAAGTGGATGGCTGTTCCGGCGAGGTGCCGCTGTTGAGACACGAAGACGTCGTGCTTGGCGCGCTTCCATTCCATCTGTATGCGATGAGAGCGCACGGTGAAGGCGTCACCGATGCGGGAGGTAAAAAAGATCCCTTCCCCTGCATGGGCCTCCGGCATCGTGGTGGTTTTGCCTTTCAGCAGTTCGACCAAGGCTGTCTCTTCGTCAGGCAAGCTATGCTTGGTCGCGATGGAATGGAACAGGCCGATACCGGCATCACGGATGTCGAAACTGACGAAACCCGACGTCACAGTGAATCGTATGGAACAACGTTCCGCCTGTGAATGATCGATCGCGTTGTTGAGCATTTCCGTGAAGGCATATCGAACGATGGCCAGCACGTTAGGTCTCAGCACGCGCTCAAGGTTCAGTTGCACCGCAAGCTGGTTCCATACGCGATCCTCATCGCAGTCGCGGATTGGGAGGAGCCTCGCAATCGTGGCCGGCTTCTCGGCTTTTCCTGCCAAGCTATAGCGAGCGCCCCGGGTTGTTCCCAATCGGACGATCTGGTGTGTTTCGAGCAGGCTGCGCAGATGGAGGCTCATGGCCTGCCGACTGAGAGCGAGGTGTTCACGGAGCTCTCCCCCCGTAGCCGAGGCTCTCCGTGCGAGAAACGCCAGGATTTTCTGCTTGGGACCCACGTAACGACGGTGTCACATTGTCAAGGTATTGTCAATGTGTAGACATTGCAATTGTCAATCTATGCCCAGAATGATGTTGGATAAGAAGAGTTCGGAGTTGTGGAAGAACTCCGGGGCTGGCTTCCCCTTGATCCATGCGATAAGATGAGTATCTAAGAAAACAGTAGATGTCTTCCAGAATGTTCAGAAAGGCCTCTCAGCGAGGCTGCAGCGAGCGAAAGGCCGAGGCCTACTATTCAGTAGGTCGAGGTGTTGAGCGATGCGAGAACAAAGCTGGAGGCCTTTATCAACATTCTGATTAGGGGGCGACCGGTTTCGACGGGGATATTGACGCCATCGTTGCATGTCGAGATCTCGGGAACTCGTAAAATTCCGGGAAAAACGCAACTGCCAACCAAGAACTGGCACTCGCAGCCTAATTTAGGCTGAGACGTCGTTCCATCTGAGGTCCGCGGGGGTGGAATGGCGCGATGCAGCGGACTGGTCCCACGCCGGTGCTCAGCGGCGAGGGGCGAGACAATGCTGGGCTAGCGGTGATTCTAAGCCGGCCGATAGGCGTGGGTCGCTGCGAAGCTTAAAGAATCGGCTACACATGTAGATGCGATGTGCCGACGATCTTCGGACAGGGGTTCAACTCCCCTCGCCTCCACCAAACAACGCTCGCTCGCTCCGGAGCCAATGATGATGGTTCCGGGGCGACGGGATAAACCCCTTCTAGAGTTTCTCTCTTTCTTTCGTCCGAACCCCTGCCCATCACATGTGCGCGGGCAGGGGCATTCACCAGGTAAACCTCTCCGACCACCTCGCTCACCCCTGACAAGGCTACGGAGTATCGTTCCGAATACCATCACCGTGCTGCAAGGAGTCTTCATGAACAACGACATGTTTGGCGTGGGTGTTGTTGAAGGTTTCTTCGGCCCGGCGTGGTCATGGAACAGCCGACATCGATTTTGCGAATCCCTTCCTGCTTACGGGGGCGATTTTTATCTCTATGCTCCTAAGCGGGATAACTTTCTGCGAAAAACCTGGAAGCAGACTCATCCTGAGGAAATATGGAAAGAACTACAGCGCCTGAGTTCAACATGCCATCGGAGCAGAGTAGCATTCGGTGTGGGACTCAGCCCATATGAGGTTTATGCAGAGTGGAATCAACAGGCACAAGCATTATTGCGGGATAAAATTAAGCGCCTCGAAGAACTCAACATTCAATTTCTTGGTTTATTTTTCGATGACATGCGGGGGGCCGCCGACTTGGCGGACAAACAGGTCGAAATCGTTGAGTACGTGAGAGATATTACGAACACAACCATTCTGTTCTGTCCGACTTACTATTCGGACGACCCGCTCCTCGACAGGATTTTCGGCCAGCGACCAGACGGGTATTTGGAACGGATTGGAAAGCTCTCGAAGGACATTCAAATTTTTTGGACTGGACGCAAGGTTATCCCCGAATCAATTTTGGCTGACGAGCTGAATGAGGTGGCCAGGGTACTGAGGCGCAAGCCATTTATTTGGGATAACTACTTTGCAAACGACGGCCCAAAGCAATGCAAGTTTCTAAAGTTGAAACATCTCGACGGTCGAACTTGCAATGCCTTTCGGCATTCAAATGGCTGGGCATTTAACTTGATGAACCAACCGAGCCTCTCTGAAATAGTTTTTGCCTCCTCAGTTGAAACGTTGACCGGCGGAGTCAATGCTGAAGAATCCTTCCATCGAATGGCGGCAAAGTTAGCTGGAGATGGGCTGGAACTTTTGTTGAGGAGAGATAAAACGGCATTCCTGGAAATGGGACTTGATAAGATCGACGAAGGTAAGAAGAAGGACATCATACAGGCCTTGAGCAGTGATCGATTTTCCCAAGAACTATTCGATTGGCTCAACGGTAAATATGTCGTTGGAGCAGAGTGTTTGACAGATTAATAACAGCAGGAATGAGCAAGAGCATCACCCACCCATCCCATGCTGTCCGAGACCGCGCGGGACTCCGGTTTCTCCAGTGGACTCGCGAGTGGTCGTGAGGTGCAGGCGTTTGCTGGCGCTATGGTCGAGAGGTTAGGCGGGCGATGCCACGGAATGCGCGTGAAACGTCCGGTTTGTCATCACTCACCGTTCGGCAGCGCCGGGTGTTTTTGACTTCGCGAGTCGTTCCGTGCAGACCTCCCGAACACAGGTGCGCAACCAGCGATGCGCAAGATCAGCGTCCAGTCGCGGGTGCCAGAGCAACGACACGGTGAACTCCGGCGTCGAGATCGGCAGGGCAAAGCTATACATGCCGGTACGCAAGATCCCGGTGTGTCGTTCGGGAACGGTGGCGATCAGGTCTGAAGCGCGAGCCAGCGCGAGTGCCGTGGCAAAGCCACCGACAGTCGTGACCAGCTCCCGCTCCAGTCCGAACGCTTCAAAGGCATCATCGACCGGCCCCTTCTCGAATCCCTGCCGCGAGACACAAATGTGTTTGCCGGCGGCGTAGCGGGAGGGCGTGATCCTGCCCTTCGTCAGCGCATGTCCGGATCGTACGACACCGATGTATCGATCATTGAACAGGGCCTGCACCCGCAACTCTTGAGCCGTCGTCTTATCGACCACCCCGGTCTCCAACTCGACAGTGCCTTCACGCAGCGGTGCGCTATCCTTCTGTGACTTCTGCACAAAGCGCAGGCGCACGCCTGGCGCCTCCCTACCGAGACGGTCCAGAAGCGGCGGGCCGAAGTTCTCCACAAAACCTTCGCTGGTCCGCAGGGTGAATGTTCTGACGAGCGTGGTGAGAGTGAGTCGCTCCGCCGGGCGAAGCACCGATTCGGCGTCTTGCACCAGCTGACTCACGCGTTCACGCAGGGCAAGCGCCCGAGGTGTGGGCACGAGCCCTCGACCGGCTCTGACCAACAGGGGGTCGCCGGTTGTCGCGCGCAATCGGGCGAGTGCCCGGCTCATTGCCGATGGACTGAGTCGTAACCGGTGCCCGGCGCGCGCCACGCTGCCTTCCGCCAGCAACACATCGAGGGTCACAAGCAGATTGAGATCCGGTCTCGCCATGGCGGGATACTATCACGGTTCACCTGTGAGATGGCGTCAGATGCACGAATACCATGCAACCGCTGCGTCTTCCGCCCTGTCATGTCACGGCGTAAGATGGCTTCATCGTTGGTGATCATTTTCAAGGAGGTCCGAAAATATGGACGCACGGTTCTGGCATGACCGGTGGGCAAGCAATGAAATCGGTTTTCACAAGAGTGAAGCGAATCCGTTATTGGTGAAGTATCTCGGCGAGCTGTCCCTCCCGAAGGGCAGTCGTGTGTTTCTGCCCCTCTGCGGCAAGACGCTGGATATCGGGTGGTTGTTGTCGCGCGGCTTTCAGGTGGCGGGGGCCGAGTTGAGCGGCATCGCCATTCAGCAATTGTTCGCGCAGCTCGGTGTGACACCGACGATCACCAAGGTCGGCGCTCTTGATCACTACCGTGCCCCGCAGCTCGACATCTTCGTGGGCGACATTTTCAACGTGACGCCTGAGCTGCTGGGCCAGGTCGATGCCGTCTATGACCGCGCAGCTTTGGTCGCTCTGCCGCAGGACATGCGTGCTCGATATGCCGCACATCTTACGACGCTCACCACGCAGGCGCCGCAACTGCTCATTTCGTTTGAATATGATCAACAGGCGATGGAAGGCCCGCCGTTCTCAGTCAGTGAAGAGGAGATCCGGCAGCGCTATGGTCAACGATACGACATCGCCGTCCTGGCCAGCCTCGATGTCCCCGGCGGCCTCAAGGGGCGCTGCCCGGCCACGGAACGGGTGTATCTGCTGACAAAAGGAAGGCGGTAGCTGTGGAGAAGCAGCGGATCATGTCAGTTCGTTGGATCCTCGCCGCCCTCTCGTTGTCCGTGCTGTTGTCCTCGATTGGGACGAGTATTGCCAATGTGAGTCTGCCGACGTTGGCGCAGGTCTTTGGCGCCTCGTTCCAGCAAGTGCAGTGGGTGGTGCTGGCCTATCTCCTGGCGGTGACGACGATGGTGGTCAGTGTCGGCCGGCTCGGTGACATGGTGGGGCGTCGACGGCTGTTGATGATCGGAGTGCTGTTGTTCACGACCGCATCGGCTCTTGGCGGAATCGCCCCGACGCTGTGGTTTCTCATCGCCGCCCGGGCTGTGCAGGGGCTTGGAGCCGCCATCATGATGGCCCTCACCATGGCGTTTGTCGGCGAAACCGTTCCCCAAGCCAGGGTCGGCCGTGCGATGGGGCTGCTCGGCACGATGTCGGCGGCCGGCACCGCGCTGGGTCCTTCCGTTGGAGGCCTGTTGATCTCAGCGTTCGGCTGGCAAGCGATCTTTCTCATCAATCTGCCGTTGGGCTTGACCATTCTGTCGCTCATCCATCGGTATCTCCCTGCCGATGCGAAGAGGCGGCAGGTCATTCAACCCGGCTTCGACGTGATGGGTACCATGCTGCTGGCCGCGACGATCGCGGTCTATGCATTGGCGATGACGATTGGACGAGGTCAGTTCGGCTCTCGCAACATCGGTCTGCTGGTCGTGGCTCTGCTCGGCCTCGGTCTCTTCATCGTCGCCGAGAGACGGGCTGGGTCACCGTTGATCCGATTGGCGCTGTTTCGCAATGCCTCATTGAGCACGGGCCTCACCATGAGCCTGCTCGTCTCGACTGTGATGATGGCAACACTCGTGGTCGGGCCATTCTATCTCTCGCAAACGCTTGGGCTCAGTGCGGGCTGGTTGGGGCTGGTCTTGTCGGTCGGTCCACTGTTTGCTGCCTTGTCCGGGATCCCCGCCGGTCGATCGGTGGACGGCATGGGCGCCCATCGCATGACCCGTTTAGGATTGATTGGTCTCGCGGCCGGGTGTCTCTTGCTCTCCGCAATGCCGGCCAGTGCGGGAATTGTGGGCTACATCCTCCCCCTCGTTGGTCTCACCGTCGGGTATGCGTTCTTCCAGACGGCCAACAATACGGTGGTCATGATGGATGTTCATCCCGACCAGCGGGGCGTGATTTCCGGCTTGCTCAACCTGTCGCGCAATCTGGGGCTGATCACCGGGGCCTCCGTCATGGGCGCCCTGTTCACCTTTGCATCGGCCACGAGTGACATCACCACGGCTCCTCCGGAGGCCGTCGCCACCGGAATGCAGATCACGTTCGCCGTCGCGGGGGCGCTCATCCTGCTCGCGCTCGTCATGGCTGTAGTGAGTCGGGCTGCCGATATACGGCCGCTGCTTGCGGAAGAGGCGGGAATCAAGCGGCGATTGTGCTCAGACTAAATTAAGACGATATTCAGTCTACATTGAATCACGAGGAGCTACGTGATGCGCTATTCTTCTCACGTCAAACCCATCAGCTACCTGAAGGCCAATGCTGCAGAAGTGTTGACGCACATTGCCGAGCAGCGAGAGCCATTGATCATTACACAAAACGGGGAAGCTAAGGCCGTGCTGCAGGATGTGGTGTCGTTCGAAGAAACCCGGAGACCCTGGCCTTGCTCAAGATCCTGGCCCTTGGTAACCAGGACTTGGCGGCCGGGCGGGTTAAGCCTGTGACCGGCGTGGCGGCGCGTCTGCGCGCCAAGCGGATCACGGCCTGATGGTCGGCAGGCAGAAACGCTATGAGGTGCTGCTCACCCAGGGTGCTGAGCGGGACCTGGAGTCCATCTACGACTACATTGCTGAAGTCGATGGTAAGGCCAATGCCAACGACATGCTAGACCGGCTGATGGAGGCTGTCGAGGGGCTGGCTCGGTTTCCAGAGCGTGGCAGCTGCCCGAAAGAACTTGTGGCACTGGGCATCAAGGAATACCGCCAGACGCAGTTCAAGCCCTACCGGTTGATCTGCCGACTTATGGCCAGGCAAGTCGTGATCTACCTCATCGTCGATGGCCGGCGGGATATGCAGTCCTTGCTGGCAAACCGTCTGCTCGGCGCGTGACAGGCAGCGATCCGCTCCGATTTTCATAAATTTGGGGGCAGTCGTCTCACGGTCAACCACCCTCAACCAAATCCCCGGGCCCGGATGTGCTCCAGGCCGCTTTTCTTGTCAGACGCTCACCGCCGGATTCCAGGTATAGCCGCCCATTCTCCTACAGGCTGTAGCTGGCGGAGAGCCGGGACGTTGTGCTGTATGGCGTGGTGATTTGGAGGATTGCTACTATCAGAAAGCCATCCATCGCGTTCGGCCAAGTTCAAGTTTGGCAGATTCGGACTTTCTGGCGTACTGGATTCGCCTGCAAGCGCTTACCGGAGCATTCGATGATCGGAACGCTAAGACAACCATCGCTCACCTGCCGCTCATTCGATTAGGTCAGATGCTCGTTCCAGCGATCGCCGTGGAAGAACAACGGCGCTTCGCCGCCCGCCTGAAAGCTCAACTGACCGAGCTCGATACAACTCAGCAAGCCGCAAGGGCGCAACTCCAAGAGATCGATCGCTTCCCCCAACGCCTCCTCGCCCAAGCATTCAACGACGTAGAGGCCAGGCCATGACCACTACGCCGCAACCCCCCGATTTTGCCGACATCGCGCAACTGATTGCCACGGCCCGGGAACGTGCCGTGCAGGCGGTCAATACCACGCTGATCGAGTTGTATTGGCAGATCGGCGAACACATCAGCCGAAAAATTGCCGCCTCGGAATGGGGCGATGGCGTGGTGGATCAACTGGCCCGCTATCTGGCCCAGACGCAACCGGGACTGCGCGGGTTTACCCGCCGAAACCTGTTCAGAATGCGGCAATTCTATGAGGCCTATGCGGGCAATGAATTAGTGTCACCACTGGTGACACAATTGCCGTGGACGCATCACCTCATCATCCTGAGCCAGAGCAAACGGGCGGAGGAACAAGCGTTCCATGTGCGTCTGGCGGTACAGGAAAAGTGGAGCAAACGGCAGCTGGAGCGCCAGTGCAAGGCGGCGCTGTTCGAGCAAGCGCCTAGGCAGTTCAACGTGATCCTGACCAATCCGCCATTCGGCGGCAAAGAGGGGAAGGACGCGCAAAAGAATTTCGCCTTTGAAACCAGTGCCACGCAGGTGCTGTTTCTGCAGGACATTTTGGCGGAGTTGGCTCCCGGTGGTACTTGCGCCATGGTGCTGGACGAAGGGCTGCTCTTTCGCACCAACGAGAGCGCCTTCGTGGAGACCAAGCGCAAGCTGGTGGACGAGTGCGATCTCTGGGCCATCGTCAGCCTGCCGGGGGGCGTCTTTTCCACGGCTGGCGCGGGCGTCAAAACGAATTTGTTGTTTTTCACCAAGGGCAAGAAGACCACACGGATCTGGTACTACGACCTCTCGCCGGTGAAGGTGGGCAAGAAGACCCCGCTGACGTTGGCGCACTTTGGTTTTACTCCAACCGGAGCGCTGCTGGACGATGCGGCCCTGCCCGCTTCCTTGGTGGCGGAGTGGCGGATTGACGAATCGAACAGCGGTACACGGTTTCCCAGTTATGCCCGCCTCCTTCTGCAGCGAGGGACGCCT
Organism: Nitrospira defluvii; assembly: GCA_011525625.1. Classification (GTDB taxonomy): domain Bacteria; phylum Nitrospirota; class Nitrospiria; order Nitrospirales; family Nitrospiraceae; genus Nitrospira_A. Next base: position 124,785 of record WYAX01000020.1, on the reverse strand, counting down.
AAAGGCGAAAGCCGCTACTCTTGGACGGTGGACTTCGCGGCGCGCCGCGCGAAGGCGCGCGACGAGATGCAGCCGTTGCTGGATGGGGCGGCCAAGATCAAGGCCGAAGTGGTGGATCTGAAAGAGCGGCTGAAGCGCCTGAAGAAAAATAAAGCCGGCGAGAAGGCGCTTACGGCGTTGGAGGTTCAGATTCGCGAGAAGGACAAGGCTGTGCGCGCGTTCGAGTCGCAAGCGGCGGCCATCGATGCGGCAGTGTTCGACCTCAAGGCGGTGAACCCCAACGCGGTGACCGTGGTCGATCGGCGCACGCCGGTCGAGATTATTGCCAACATCGACGCGCAAGGCCGCATCGTGGCAGAGGCATTGGGGCGCTTGAAAGACCTGCTGGTCGCCGACGTGTCGGTGGCACAGGGATAGAATCAGGAAGACGCTTGAGTGTCGGCGAGCATTGGCCCCCCCTCGTTTGAGTCCCCCTCTTCTCTTCTGCTACAAGAGCAGCCAGCTGCGGGCCGGTCGTTCGACCGCGGGCACCGGAGTATCACAAGGAGGAATGCGCGATGAGTGACGATCTGTTGAAGTATCTTGGTCCGCTGGCTGCGTTGGCGGGTGTGTGGGAAGGCGACAAGGGGGACGACGTGGCGCCGTCGGACGATCGCGGCACGGAGCGCAACCAATTCCGTGAGCGGATGACGTTCGAGCCGTTCGGCCCCGTGAATAACCATGAACAGCAACTCTACGGCTTGCGATACTCGACCGTGGCCTGGCGTCTGGGCGAGGACGCGCCGTTTCACGAGGAGACCGGCTACTGGCTCTGGGATGCGGCCGCAAAACAGGTGCTCCGGTGTTTTATCGTGCCGCGGGGAGTCACGGTGCTGGCCGGGGGTACCGTGGAACCGGAGGCCACGTCGTTTCAAATTGCCGCGGAGGCCGGGTCTGACACGTATGGGATTTGCTCCAACAAGTTTCTCGATCGGGAATTTAAGACCGTGCGCTACGAGCTCACGGTGACCGTGCACGGCCGCGACAGCTTCAGCTACAGCGAAGACACGCAGCTCAAGATGAAGGGCCGCGACGAACTGTTCCATCACATCGATGCGAATCGAGTGACCCGAGTCCGGTAACGTGGTTCAGGTATTGTAGGAAAACATGTCGCCCCCTGTTCGCTTCTCGCGCATCGCGCTTGGTATAGTGAAAAAAGAACGGTTTCGCGCAGTCCGGCCTTGATGAACGTCTCGTCGGGCTATCGGACGACGGAGCAACCTGTGTCTACCATTTCAGGAAGGAGGCTGAATATGCGAGGAACGTGGGTAGCGATAGCAGGGTTGGTGTTGATCGCTGGTTGTGCAGGGCTGCCGCAGACATCGAGAACGGCGGTTATCCATGAGGTGAAATTCGAGGCCAATCTCGAACCGGCGGATCTGAGCGTGCACGTCGGCGACGAAATCCGCTGGGTGAATCATCGGACGCTGCCGGTGCTCATCGATATTCCTGGCCTGACGGCCGAGATGTTGTCGTGCGATCGCGGCTTTTCGGGTATGATGGGAGGGGTGAGCGAGTTGAAGGAGCTAGAGCCAAGCAAGAGTGTCAGCCTGTGTTTCAGCAAGCCGATTGTCATTAGCTACAATGCTCGCATGAAATCAGCCGACCCGGGTGGCATGAAGATCGAACCGGGCACGATTCGCGTCGTGGCTCCCGCCCAATAGCGTTCCGCTCTGTCTCTCGCCCCGGAGTCGCGTCATGGGCTTCGGGGTGGCCCTCCCCTCCTGAACAGCAGCCCCTTCCTGAGCCGACATTACTCCTGAGCACTGCTGCTGCAATCGCAGATTCGCAGCGGGGCTCGGCCTGTCGGCGAGCGGGCTCGCACTCGGTCGGCCGACATGCTGTTCAGCAAGGTCTTCCTTCCTCGCGGCTCCGCGTGAGCGTCTCGCCGCGCGACGCCGCGCATTTGCAACGAACCGTCGTGAATCATGTGGGCTTGTCGCGGATAGTCGGTACGCTCCTCCGTCCGCGTCGGTGCGCCAGGACGGTTGAGGTCTGCTGGTTTCTGTTGTGTTGCGTGGATCTTTCGGCGGTGATGGGCTGGTGCCGATCGGGCGATCAGAGGACCGTGGTCCAGGGTGGACTGACGGCGAAGGCGGCATTGATCAGGCCGACGTGGGAATAGGCTTGGGGAAAATTGCCGAGCTGGGTGCGGGTCTCCGGGACGAAGTGTTCGGAAAACAGCCCGAGATGATTCGCGCCGGTGAGGACCTGAGCCATGATCTGCTGGGCTTCCGCCATGCGCCCGAGACGCGCCAGGCCTTGAACGACCCAGAAGGAGCAGATGACGAAGCTGGATTGCGGCCGGCCGAAATCATCGGGGCGGAGGTAGCGAAAATAGAAGCCGGTCTCTTTCCCGCCCGTTTGCACGGCGAGCGCCCTCGCAATGCTGTGCATGGTGGCCTCGCACACGTCACGATCGGGAAAGCCGAGAATCGCCGCTTGCGCCAGCGATGCATCGTACGTCTCGTCTTTGGGTCCATTGCGGAGCGAGCCGTCCTTCGTGGCGTGGAGAAGAGCCTGGGCCGCGCGTGCCCGGGCGGCGTCGAGGTCGAAGGTCAAAGACGGCAAAAATCCCGCCTTGTGCATGCGATGCGCCCGGTCGAGCCCGGCCCAGCACATCAGGTTCGAAAACGAATGTTCCTGCCAGCCGTTGCGAATCTCCCACAGACCTGCGTCGGGCTGGGCGATGGTGCGATCGCAGAGTCGGGCCAGATTGGCGACGAGCTGCTCCTGATCTTTTGTCCGCAAGTCGTAGAAGCGGTTGTCGCTGAAGATCGGCGTGAGCGCGAGCACCAGCTCGCCGTAGACGTCGTTTTGAATGTGCTCGGCGGCTTGATTGTGGTTGCGCACGGGGGCGCTGCCCGAGAAGCCGGCCCAATTGGCATGTTCGGTTTCCGGCAGCGGAAGATCCTGACTCAACGTATACACCGGCGCGAGCCGCTCCCGGGAATGTTCGTGGGTATAGGCGATGTTGAGGAGAAATTTCAGGAACCCTTCCATCTCCTCGAAGTGTCCGAGATTGTGAAAAGCGGTGAGCGAAAAATAGGCGTCGCGTAACCAGCAGAAGCGATAGTCCCAGTTCCGCTCTCCACCCGGCTCCTCGGGGAGGCTGGTAGTCAGGGCGGCCAGAATGGCGCCGGTGTCTTCGTAACAGTGGAGTTTGAGCGCCAGGGCGGAACGGATCACTTCTTCCTGGTGCAGCACCGGAATCGAACAATGCTTCACCCACATGCGCCAGTAGCGGGCCGTCTGGTCCAGGAATTCGTGGCTGACCTTGGCGAGGTCGTCCTCTATGCCCAGGCCCCAGGTCAGGGCGAAATACGTCTTCTCGGTCAAGGCGAAGGGGCGCTCTTCGTACAGATACGTCAGGGGCATGTTGGTGAGCAGCCGGAGGTATTCTCCGCGGATGTCGTAGCGCACGTGGCTGTTGCCGCGCATGCCGCGCGCATACTCTTTCCCCCACCCCGTGACCGGTCGACAACTGACGCGGATGGAGGGTGTGCCCGCGAGCGGTTCGACGATCCGGAAGAGGGCGGCTGGGCGGTACACGCGGCCGTACTGCTCGAACCGGGGACAGAAATCCGTGATTCTGAAGGTGTCGCCGTTGGACGTGGACACCTCTGTCACCAGGATATTTGTATTGGGGAGGTAGCGTTGGGTTGTCTTGACTTGAGCGGAGCCGGTAGGGCTTGATATGGAAAAGTGCCCTCCTTCCGGATCGAGGATACGTCCAAAGACCGGATCACTGTCCGGTCTGGGCAGGCAGAGCCAGTCGACCGACCCGCTTTCATGAATGTGAGCCGAGACGTGGCAATTGCCGATGAGTCCGTAAGGGTACATGTCTCAGACCATAAGAGATTTCGGTCTCAAAGTAAACTGCAGGAGAACATATGGGGATTTCCCTCCGGTTTATCCTTCCGCTCTTGCTGGTGTTGGGCGTCGTGGCCTACAGCGTGGTGCCCCTCGTCGATTCGCTCACGCTGAAGTGGTTCACGCGCGACCTCGAAAGCCGATCTAAGCTGTTGGCCAGCACGATGGAAGTGCCGCTGGCCGACCTGGTCGCCTCGCGTTCACGCGCGAAGATCTTCGCCTACTTTCATAAAGTCATTCAGGACGAGCGCCTCTATGCGCTGGGGTTTTGCGACACCCAGCAGCGATTGCTCTACCAGACCCTGACCTATCCCGACCAACTGTCCTGCGAAAGCCTGGCGCATCTGGCGCCTGGTTCCTCAGAGGTGGTGGGGTTCGCCCAGGGGCCGCTCCATGTGGTGGTCGCGACGATTCAATCTGCCGGCAAACCGCAGGGTCGGTTGATGTTGGTCCACGACATGAGTTTCGCGCATCAGCGCAGCACGGATACGAAGTGGTACATTTTTTACCTCTTTGTCGGATTGGCCGGAGTGATTTCGGCAGTAACCGTGCTCGTCGCGGAGCTGAGTTGGCGCGGCTGGGTGGCGAGTGTTCGAGCCATGCTTGCGCGGACTGGTTTGCCGGCGGAGCCCGGTCAATCCCATTCGCCGGCATTGCGTCCGGTTGCGCAGGATTTACAAGCGCTGGTCAGGGAGTTGGAGGCCGACCGCCGGATGCGCGATGAAAGCCAGATTACCTGGAGCCCCGCCAGCCTCAAGACGATTCTGCACGAACATCTGTCGGGGGACGAAATTCTGATCGTCTCCAATCGGCAACCCTACATTCATAACCGGCGCGGGCAAAAAGTCGAAGTCCAGGTGCCGGCAAGTGGATTGGTTTCAGCCCTTGAGCCTGTCATGCGGGCCTGTTCCGGCGTGTGGATCGCCCACGGCAACGGCTCGGCCGACCGTGAGGTCGTGGATAGCCGGGATCATGTGCGGGTTCCGCCGGACCACCCTTCCTACGATATTCGTCGTATCTGGCTGTCGCCGGATGAGGAGTCCGGCTTTTATTATGGCTTCTCCAATGAAGGGCTCTGGCCGCTCTGCCACAATGCGCATGTGCGGCCGACGTTCCGGACTTCAGACTGGGAGCAATATGTCGCCGTCAACGAGCGCTTCGCGAAGGCCGTCATCGAAGAGGCGAAGACCGATGATCCGGTGATTCTCGTGCAGGATTACCATTTCGCACTCCTGCCGAAAATGGTGCGGGAAAAATTGCCGAACGCCACGATCATCATGTTCTGGCATATCCCTTGGCCCAATTCGGAAAGCTACGGCATCTGCCCCTGGCGACAGGAAATTTTGGAGGGGTTGCTCGGCAGCAGCATCGTGGGCTTTCATACCCGCGAGCACGGGAACCACTTCCTGTCGTGTATCGACCGCATTCTGGAAGCGCGCATCGACCGCGACTCGTCCACCGTGTCGTACGGCGGTCGGCTGACGGCGGTGAAGCCGTATCCGATCTCCATCGAGTGGCCGTCTCGCTGGCTGGAACATCAACGGCCCGTGCCGGACTGTCGGGTCCATATCCGCGAACGGCATGCCATGGGGCCGGATCGGCTGGTGGGCATCGGCGTGGACCGGCTGGACTATACGAAGGGTATCATCGAGCGGTTTCTCGCCGTCGAGCGGTTGTTCGAATTGCAGCCGGAATGGATCGGCAAGTTTTCGTTCATTCAGATCGCGGCGCCGAGCCGGACGATCATCGATCAGTACCAGCATTTTCACGATCAGGTCTATGCGCTGGCGGAACGCATCAACAAACGGTTCGGTCGCGAAGGGTATGAGCCGATCGTGTTGAAGGTGAAGCACCATGAGCCGCCGGATGTGTATGAGTATTATCGGGCGTCGGAGGTGTGTTTTGTCACGAGTCTGCACGACGGGATGAATTTAGTGGCCAAGGAATTCATCGCGGCTCGCGACGATGAGCAAGGTGTCCTCATTCTCAGCCAGTTTACCGGCGCGGCTCAGGAACTGCCGGAGGCGTTGGTGGTCAATCCCTACGACACCGATCAATGTGCGGCGGCCTTGCACATGGCGCTGTCGATGACGCCGAAGGAACAGCGCGCACGTATGCGGAGCATGCGCGGCCTGATTCAGGAGTTCAACGTGTATCGGTGGGCGGGGCGTATGTTGATGGATGCGGCACGGATGCGTCGGCGCATTCGCGTCATGAAGCAGGTGGGGCAGGCTTCAGGACGGGGGCGGTAATCGCACCGATGCGTGACCTGCTCAGCGCACCAGGCAAGCGCCTTCTCGATCGGCTGGCGGGCCAGGCCGGGGCCCTATTCGCGTTCGATTTCGACGGCACGTTGGCCCGCATCGTTCAGGATCGGCATGCTGCGGGCCTCACGGACACCACGCGGGACGCGTTGCAGGCTCTGGCGGTCGCTGCACCGACGGCGGTCATTTCCGGGCGCTCCCTCGAGGACCTGCGTCTCCGGGTCGATGGCATCCCCGCGCACTTAATCGGCAATCACGGGCTGGAAGGTTTGCATGCGTCGGAGCGGGTCATGCAACAGGCGAAGGACTGTTGCCGGGCCTGGCTCAAGTCGGTCGCCAAGGCCGAAGAGGCTCTGACACGAGCCGGCGTGGTGGTGGAGGACAAGATCTATTCCCTGACCTTCCACTATCGGCAGGCCTGTTCGCCGCCTGCCGCGCGGGAAGCAATCTTTCATACGGTGTCCACGCTGCAGCCGTCGCCGCGACTGGTGCTGGGCAAAGCCGTGGTGAATGTCATTCCTTCCGGCAATCTGCACAAGGGGACGGCCATGTTGGAGTTGATGCACCAACTTCGAAGCTCCGCGGCCTTGTATGTGGGGGATGACGATACGGATGAAGATGTGTTTTCTCTGCCGGACGAGCGCATCCTCAGCGTGCGCGTCGGGAGGAAGCAGGCGACCGCCGCGCAATGGTACCTCGCGCGGCAGTCGCAGATCGGACAGTTGCTACAGTATCTCACCGAAGCGCGGGCCCGGGCCGTTTCGGCTTAGGCTTCTTGCGCGGCCACGCCTTTCTTGTATAGACCATAGACGTAGACGGGAATGTTCAGGTCTTTCAGAGCCTGCTGGAGGAGCGGATAGACCTTATCCCATTCCAACCCGCCCACTCCGGTGGCCAGGCGAGGGAGGGCCAGGCTCTTCACCTGATGTTCCTGCAGTTCCTTTTTCAGCGCTTGAAGCGCATGATTGACGTTGGGCAGGGTGGCCTTACCGGGATGATCGTGATCGCCGGCGGGAGGCTCTTGCGTAAACAAATTGATAATGACGGGGGAGTTCGGCCCTTTCCAGGACCAGGCGCCGCCCGGCTTCGGATGGTAGGTTTGACAATAATGGCGGAAATCCTTGTACATCCCCGGCCACTGCTCACGAAGGGATAACGCCAAGCCCTGCTTGAAGTTATCGTGTGGCGCAATTCCATGGGCGATGGCACCGGCCGTGGATAGAAGGATGTCTCCGGTCACTTCCTTGAGCATGACTGCCGCCTCCTTGAGTTGGTAATAGCTTCGTCTTGTACCACATAAGGCCGAGTCCCGTTCAATCAATGGAGGCGTCGAAAGAAATATTTCCGTCACCCGGCGGGTAAGGAGCGGAACGGCTGCCACCTTCGCTCTAGTGATGGGGCCTGCGTGGAGAGCCGCACGTGGAAGGAGCGACGAGATGAAGGGATATCGCATCAAGCCTGCGAGCCGACTTGTGCTGAGCGGGTTCGATCCCGACGACACCGGGACCTACAAAAAGAACGACGAAGGAAAGGCCAAGGCGAAAGCGGCGACCGCTGAGCTCATTGCCACCCTCGATCAGCTGCAGGAGCGGCTCTACGCCAACGGCTCGCGGGCCTTGCTGATCGTGTTGCAAGGGATGGACACGAGCGGGAAGGACGGGACGATCCGCAGTGTGATGACGGGCGTGAACCCGCAGGGCTGTACGGTCGTGTCGTTCAAGACTCCGTCTGCAGAAGAATTAGCCCGCGATTTTCTCTGGCGTGTGCATCAAAAGGTGCCTGCCAAGGGCCAGATCGGCATCTTCAATCGCTCGCATTATGAGGATGTGTTGATTACGCGCGTGCACGGCTGGATTTCGGACAAGGAGGCCGAACGCCGTTTCGGTCAGATCAGGGAATTCGAGGAGCTGTTGGTCGAGCAAGGGACGGCAATTGTAAAGTTCTTCCTGCATATTTCGAAGGATGAGCAGAAAATCAGGTTGCAGTCCCGCATTCGGGACCCGGACAAGCGCTGGAAGTGGAGCTCGGGAGATCTGGAGGAGCGCAAATTGTGGGACGCCTACATGGCCGCCTTTGAAGAGGTCATCGCGGCGACGAGCACCGAACGGGCCCCCTGGCATATCGTGCCGGCAAACCGGAAATGGTATCGCAACCTGGTCGTGGCAGAGTTGGTGGTTCAGGCGCTCGCGGCCATGAAATTGTCCAGGCCTCCGGCTCCCGAAGGGGTCAATTTCGACCGGCTGAAAATCGTGTGAGCGGTTCGCGTTGTCGGTCCGGTCCCATCGGCAGGCTAGCGTCGTTGGTGAGCCTCGGCTACACTGCGATCGCCGTCGTGGGTGGACTTTAACCAGGAGTGTTCAGCATGCGAAAGAGTTGGCCTCTCGTCGTCGGTGGTCTCGTCCTTGGCCTCACTCCCCTTGTGTGTCACGCCGGAGAGTTTGAGGGTGTCTTGCACATGCATGCCAGTCACGCGGAGACCGGTTCGGCAACCAGCATGGATTGGTATCTCAAAGACGACAAGGCGCGGGTGGAAATGGCCCGCACGGAAGGCCAGAAGCACGTCATGATCTTCGACGGAAAGACGCGGACGATGCAGGTGGCCATGCCTGACCAGCATACGTTCATGGAAATGAAGCTGGATGGGGCACGCGGGGAGCAGATGAGGGACACATTCGAAAGTCAGCTCGTCGAGCGAACCGGCAAGACCGAGAAGCTGGCCGGTTACTCCTGCGAGGTATGGCGGATCACCGACAAGCAAGATCGGCGTCTGAAAAGCGAGCTCTGTGTGGCAAAAGGATTCGGAAAAGCCGCGACCTTCTGGGTCGATCCCAAGGAGGTCCGACAATCCTCGCAGCCCGGGTGGGTGAAGCAACTGGTTGAGGAGGGAGGCTTCGGTCTGCGGAGCATTCAGTACGATGAGGCCGGCAAAGAAACGTCGAGGATGGAGGTCACCAGCGTCGACAAGAAACGCTTGGACCCGGGTTTGTTCGCCTTTCCCTCCGATTGGACCAAGCGAGATTTGTCGGCCATCCAGGAAGGGATGAAGGCTCTGCGTGAGCCAAACGGACAGGGCGGCGCCGATCTCTCCAAGATGATCGAGGACATGAAGAAGCGCAGGGCCGCACGTGGGAAGAGGGGGGCCCCTTCCGGGGAGGGCGAACCGCAGCCGGATCTCCAAGAGCTGATGAAACAGCTGGGTGAGGCGATGAAACAGCAACAACAGCAGGGTGGGAAATAATGAGGGGGCGTGGCGTCTTGTTGAGTCTCCTGGGAAGCTTGCTGCTGGCCGGCGTGGCGGCGGCGGGGGATTTCGAGGGCATCATCGTCCTCAAGGAAACGAGCGGGGGCCAGACGGTGCAGCAGCAGTGGTGGCTTAAAGGTCACGCCCTGCGTTTTGAAGAGGTCGGCCCCGACGCAGGGAGAGGCGCCATGATTTTCGACGCCAAGAAGCAGGCGCTCTACAGCCTTCATCACGACGAAAAAATCTATCTGGAGCTCTCCACGGCGAGCACGGCACAGTCGCAGCCGCAGACATTCGACGAGATCCTGATCACCAGAACCGGCAAGCACGAGAAGGTAGCCGGATACGCCTGCGAGGTCTATCACATGAAAGATCGGTCGGACGGGAGCACCGGCGAATTCTGCATGGCGAAGGCGATCGGGAGTGCCGCCCTTTTCGGGATGACGAGCGCCCAGGCGGGTGGCGCATCCCTGTGGCCGGGATGGATGCGCGACCTGTTCAAGGACGGAGGTTTCCCCATCAAGGGCGTGGATCGTGACGGCCGAGGTCGGGAAGAGGCGCACTGGGAAGCCGTGAACATCGAATCGCAACCCCTGGCGGATCGGCTCTTCGTTCCTCCTGCCGAGTACCAGAAGCAGGAGATGGCCGTCGTCAAACCGGAATGACGGACCGGCGTGCGCCCTGTTGACAGAATGTGGTGAGGGGCGTAGATAGGATTTGCGGCCCGACGTCATCGTCGTGGTGGGGGACCGGACAGACCGCGCGGCTGTCATCTAGATCTCCCACGGATTCCCGCATCAGAGAGGAGGGTGGATGATGAACGATACGACTCCACCTGGCCCGGACGGCCTGCCGAGCTGAAGGCAGCTGTCTCGTCGGCCTGTTCGACCGGTTCTCCACCGGCTATGCCACTCGGCATCAACCCTGCGCCACACCCTCTGATGGCGTCACGCGTTAGCCTTGGAACCGGTTGACCGTCTTGAATCGTCGCCCGCTCGGGGCACCCTTCTTGTTCCGACGAGATCGCGTTCTTGCTGTTCCGCTCGGTCGGTCTTGCACGGGCCGCCACATTGTTTCTTATACAGTCGGCGTCCCAAGCGCCGCACACGGGCTCCCGGTTCACCGGGGGCCCGTGTTGTATTACGAACAAGGCGACATTCAAGGGATCGGAAAAAATGCCTAGGGCTAATTTTTCTGTTGACAGGATTTTCTAACGAGCGTAAGAGGACATTGTGAGTTTCAAGAGCTGTGTGTACCGTGACGAGGCGATGAGCAGTGCGCGCCTGTTCGGGATACCTCGCCACTCCTCAACCGGGGAGGTTCACAGATGGAAGAACTTACGCCGCCGGACTAGAACGGCCCGCAGAGTTGAGGGCGGGTTGGTCGTCGGTCGTGTGGAACGATCCTTCGCTGGCTGGTGCCTCATGGCACTGTCTGATGACAGAATTCAGCCACCGAACGAACCGAAGGATTGAATTCTCACGAGGCACACCTGAATCCTGGGAGCACCACTCCCCTGACGAACATCCTGACACTCCGTCTTCTCGAACGGGTCCTCTGATTCAGACAACCTAAATGATCGTTGGCGTCCCAAGCGCCATCCACGGGCGACCTCCCACCGCAGTGTAGGGTCGCCCGTGGCATTTTCTGGCCCGCTGTTCCGCTCTTGTTCCCCGACTCCCGTCTGACCCACAATCGAGTCAGCCACTCATCGTGACCCACGCGTTCTGTGATGGAGGTATCTGATGCCCGTTCTGGACTTGCTTGTCCGTGGAGATGTTATCGATCCAGCGACGCTCATTGGGGCGGCGTTTTATGCGTTTCTGTTCATTCTGGTGGCCTGGTTTCTGGCGCGACTGGTTCGGGCGGGCGTGCGACGAGTCGCGCACCTCCTCAACGATCAAGCCGCCTGTACGCTGCTGACCAGGCTTGGGCAAGTCGTGGTCTACAGCCTGGCCGTGCTCCTTTATTTCAACGCCATTCCGCAGCTCCACTCCGTGGGCACGGCGTTGCTCGCCAGTGCCGGGGTGGCGTCGATCCTGTTCGGATTGGCGGCGCAGACGACGCTGAGCAATTTGGTGTCAGGCTTTGCGCTGTTGTTGTATCAGCCGTTCGAAGTGGGCGATCGTGTGCAGTTGTCGGCTCCGACCGGCCTTGAAACCGGGCTGATCGAGGAGATGACGATGGGGTATATTTTGGTAAGGACATCGGACGACCGCCAGATCGTCGTGCCGAACAACGTCGCGTCTCAGCAAATTGTGGTGAAGCTGCGAGCCGCGTGAAAAGTCCCGCGTTCGTCGGGATCTCGCGTATAGCTCCGGGTCAGATGCGATCGGGATAGTCGGACACAATGCCGTCCACACCCAGCTCCCGCATCCGCTGGATGTCCTGCCGCTCGTTTACGGTGTAGGTGAATACCTGCCGTCCCAGGTCGTGATAGGCCTTGAGCAGCGCGGCGGTGATGCTCGAATAGTGAAAGCCGACGTAGGCCGCATTCAGCGCGAGCACGTCCGCGATAGGATCGGGCGGGAGGCGGCGATGGTGGAGAACCAAGATGCGCGCATCGGGATCGGCTTGACGCACGCGGTGCAGTTCCTCGACCAGAAACGACGCATAGATCAGCGGGCCCGAGAACCCGGTACGTTTGACGATTGCGCACGCCTCGTTCCCTATCCCCTCCACCTTCAGCTCAAGTATGACTCCGATGGCCCGTCCGGCGATGTCCAAGGCCTCTTCCAAGGTCGGAATGCGCTGCCAGTTTCCCGCATCGAGCCGTTGTACCTGCTCCAGTGTCATGTCGGCGAGGGTGCCCGATTTGTTGGTGGTGCGGTCGATCGTATCATCGTGCAGCAACACCAAATGGCCGTCGCTGGTTTCGCGCACGTCGACCTCGATAAAATCGACATGGAAGGATCGAGCTTTCCAGATAGAAGCGAGGGTGTTTTCGGGAGCGTGGCCGGAAGCTCCGCGATGACCAATGCGAAGGACGGAAGGGATAGCGACCTCGCGTAAGAAGGTCCGAAGCGTGCTCCCCGCTGTCGCCCCACTGGGCTTGGGGAGGGGGCTTTCTTTTCACACGGCACTTCCCTACCATATTTCGCGTAGCTCTGCAAAGATTGTCGAAGGGACAGAGCCGTTGGGGGTACTCGCGATCGGTGCCTGCACAGGCTGAACGTCATAGAGACCCGCTCAGCTGAGTTCCTCCATCCCCCTCGTTGGTTGTCCGGTGACTCGCTCTGGAGTCGCGCTGATCATAAAGGAGGCTGCCATGCTTGTTCAGGATGTCATGTCTACCGGTGTGGTGACGGCCAGGCGCAACGATTCCGTCCGTTCCGTGGTGACCAAGATGCTCAGCCGCCATTGCGGCGCCATTCCCGTGGTGGAAGACGGTGAGGTCTTGATCGGCATGGTGACCTTGCGCGATGTGCTGATTCCGCTCTATCCGAATTACGGCGAGTACATTCATGACAACGTGCACAGCCGTGATTTTGTGGAGATGGAGGATGGATATGCCGATGTCCTTGCCCAGCGGGTCGAAGAGGTGATGAGTCTGAATCCGCTGACGGTCTCCCCGCGCACTCCCGTGTTGGAGGCGGCGTCCTACATGGGCATCAAGAATTTTCGCCGCATTCCTGTGGTCGAAAAGGGGGCGTTGGTGGGGATGGTCAGCGTGGGCGATATCAATCGAGGACTGTTCTTCGAGAGAGGACATGCGGCCATGAACGCGGACCGGATGGCGCACCCGTCGGGTCGTTGATCCGGTTGCGAGCTGGAACAGGCGGCTCGTACAATGGCGCCTGAATGCCTGATGACGCCCGGCGATGCCGGTTGCCAGTGGAGGAGAAGCCATGAGTCTCGCCGACAATACCTGTGTTCCCTGCCGGGGCGGGGTCCCTCCCCTGCCTGCGGAGCGTACGCAAGCCCTGCTGACCGAGTTGGGGCGCGGGTGGGCCTTGAACAACAACGGTCATCTTGAGCGGCTTTATACCTTCAAGGATTTTGCGCAGTCGCTTGCGTTTGCGAACAAGGTCGGCGCAGTGGCGGAGGCCGAAGGGCATCATCCGGATCTGTATGTGGCCTGGGGCAAGTGCAAGGTCGAGATTTGGACGCACAAGATCCACGGCCTCACCGAGAGCGATTTTTATCTGGCGGCGAAGGCCGATCGGGAATTCGAACCGTTCCGGGCCGTGGTCGGGTGAGCGTGGGGACCTGCTCCGCGAGGACCATCGAGGTGGCTCATGAATGACAGGGCCCAGGTTGCGCTCGTCAATATGCCCTTCAGTTTTTCGAAGTATCCTTCGATTCAGTTGGGTACCCTGTCGGCCCTGCTGAAATCGAAAGGCATCGGCGTCGAGTGCCACCATCTTAATGTGCGATTTGCCCACAAGATCGGGATCCCTCTCTACGAAGCGATCTGTGAGAAGCGGGCATTGTTCGGAGAATGGCTGTTCTCCTACCTGCTCTTTCGTGACAACCCTAAGCGCGCCGACTATCCCCGCCTGTTCAAACCGGTTTTCGAGCAGATTGCCCGGGAAAGCGGACATCCGGAGTCGTTCTTCGAGGAGATGGCTCTACGCACGGCCCCGCAGTTTCTGACCGCCGCGATGACCGGGATTGATTGGGGGCAGTATCGGCTCGTCGGGTTCACCTCCACCTTCGATCAAAATGTGGCCAGCCTCACGATGGCCAAATTGATCAAGGATCTCTACCCTGAGGTGAAGATCGTGTTCGGCGGCGCCAATTACGACGGCGAGATGGGATTGGAGTTCTTTCGAGCCTTTCCGTTCATCGACCACGTGGTGGTCGGTGAGGGCGAAGTGACGTTCCCCGCGTTGGTCGATTACGTGCTGAGTGGCTCGACCGGCCCTTGCCCGAACGGCGTTATCTATCGAGAGCATGGGGAGGTGCGGTTCACCCCGAATACGGCCCTCTTCACCGAGTTCGCTCAAACCGGACCGCCGGACTACGACGACTATTACCATCTCCTTGCCGAACTCGGCACCGAAGCCTCCCGCGGGTTGGACCGCATTCTGCTCTATGAAGGGTCCCGCGGCTGTTGGTGGGGGGAGAAGCACCATTGCACGTTCTGCGGGCTGAATGCACAGAGTATGAAGTTTCGGGCCAAATCCCCCGAACAGGTCGCGCAAGAGATGACCGCCTTATCGAACCGGTACGATACGATCCGCTTTCGGCTGGTGGATAACATTATCGACATGAAGTATGTCGACAACCTGTTCGGACGGTTCGCGGCCGAGCATTGCGATCTGGATGTGTTTATCGAGACCAAGAGCAATCTGCAGAAGAGCCAGATCCGGACCCTGGCCGTCGGGGGCGTGAAGTGCATGCAGCCCGGCTTGGAAAGCCTCAGTCTCTCGCAGCTCAAAGCGATGGACAAGGGCGTGACGCCCATGCAGAACATCGTCTGCCTCAAGTGGAGTAGTTATTACCGGGTGGCAATCTCCTGGAATATTCTGCTGGGCTTTCCCGGGGAAACGAATGAAGACTATCGGCGGCAGATCGATCTGTTGCCGTCGCTGTTCCATTTGCAGGCGCCGGAGGCGACCGGGAAATTCTGGTTGCAACGGTTCAGTCCCTACTTTACGAAGCCGCATGAGTACGGGGTGCGCATCACAGGTCCAGGGACCGCCTACGAATATGTGTACGATGCGGCGCGCGTCGATCTGCGTAAGATCGCCTACGATTTCGAGTACGAACTCGACGACTGGCCTGTGGATCCGCACGTCTATCAGGAATTGGTCGGCTTGGTGGAGGAATGGCAGCGGCGCGCGCGCAGTAACGACCGGCCGTTTTTGTATTTCTCGAAGGCCATGGACTACGTGACGATTTATGATGGGCGCGATCCGCAGATGCCGACGAGACGACGGTACGATTGGCCTGCCTCGGGCATTATCGAGGTGTGCAATGAGGCGGCAAAGAATCGCGAGCAGATTCGCACGGCATTACATGAGGCGAAAAGGGGCCGCGCCTTCTCGGAAGACGACCTGACCGAGGCGCTGAGCATCTTGACCAGTCGTCGCATCCTGTACGAAGAGCGCGGGAAGTACTTCACGCTGGCCATTCCCGAGCACGCCTATTACTGAGCGGGAGGGTCAATGGGCCGCCGGCTTCGCTCTCGCTTTGCTGAGACCTCGACCTACACATCCCGTGCGCTGCGGTCCTGTGCTTCCTGCGGCTGCCCCGGACAGGAGTATTGACGATCTCGCTCGACCGATGAGCCGTATGCTTTCGTCGGAGCCGAGGCGCCGATGAAGGGTTACATCGACAATTTCTCGGCGACGTTCCGCATCTGGACGCCATGCACCAGCGAGGCGCCGCCGCGGATGGCGCAGGCCACGTGGACGACTTCCGTCATTTCTTCCGTGTTCGATCCCTTTTCCAGGCAGGCTTGTGTGTAAGCGTCGATGCAGTACGGGCACTGCACCGCATGGGCCACGCCAAGCGCAATCAACGCCTTCTCTCGTTCCGTCAGCGCGCCCTCGGCAAAGACGGCGCTGTAATAGCTCATGAACTTTTCCCACAAGACCGGGTTGCCCTTCCCCATGTCTCCGAATTTTCCAAGATCCTTCGAATGGTAATAGCAGTCCATGGATGACCTCACTGGTTGAATGGGTGTGATGATGCTCGCAGGGGCTTGGTGGCGATGGCCTGTGAGCGTCGCCTGGTGGCGTGGGGGGACTTATGCGTTGCCTGGTGGGGCTGGCTCGGTTTCGTTGAGCGCTTGGGAGAAGCGGTGCCCCACGATGGTGGTGACCTTGTTCATCAACTCGCCGAGTTCCTTCCACTCATCCGCGCTCAAATCGGCTTTAATCTGCGGATGCAGCGCCCATTCGGCATTGACGAGTTTGCCTTTGCGTGACACGTGCACATGCAGCAACTCCACATCCCACACATCCTGATTGTTGGCAGGTGAGGCGCCGGGTTTTTGTGGGGGAACTTGACTGGCCATGCTGCATGCACTCCTTTGCGCGAGCGGATAAGAGCAGCATGATACCCCATCACCTGTCGCGCTGTACATGGGATCTCAGGCCGGTGACGCGGCCGTGCAGCTATGTGGATGAGCCTGAGTCCGTGCGCTGGTGGATGGCGTCGAGGAGCTGCCGGTGGATGCGGCCGTTGGTGGCCACGAGTTCCTGTCCATAGAGCGAGAAGCGGTTTGTGGTGAATCCCGACACGACGCCTCCTGCTTCCCGCACCATCACGATCCCGGCTGCCATATCCCACGGGCTCAGTTTTACTTCCCAATAGCCGTCGAATCGTCCCGAGGCCACGTAGCAGAGATCCAGTGCCGCCGAACCGGTACGTCGAATAGCCTGGGCGCGGAGGGAAATGCGTGAGAAGTGGTCGAGATTATTGTCGGCCGTTTCACGAATATTATAGGCGAAGCCGGTGACCAGCAACGACCGCTCCAGCTCGTCGATCGGCGACACGCAGAGGCGCTCGCCATTCAGATAGGCCCCCTCCCCTACAATGCCGGTAAAGAGCTCCCGACGTACCGGATCCGACACCACGCCGAGGATGCATTCCCCGTGATATTCCAGGCCGATCGACACCGCATAAAACGGAAAACCGTGGGCGAAGTTGGTCGTGCCGTCCAGGGGGTCGATAATCCACTGATAGGGTGAGTCGGGTGATCCGTCTTGTCCGCGTTCTTCCGCCAGAATGCGATGAGAAGGATGCGCCGAAAGAATCGTACGGACAATACAGTCCTCTGCCTGACGATCCGCGTCGGTCACGAGGTTGATCGCGGCCTTGTAGTCGATGCGAAACCCGGATTTGGCGTAGTTCAAGAGCACGGTTCCGGCCGCCTCAGCTGCACGGACTGCCGTTGCTAGATAGGTGGAGCGTTCATCAGCGGAAGGAATGTGTGTAGCTTGCATAGAAGCTGCATCCTAACACGACATCACATTCCGTGCGCCTACGCACCAGACATTTTTCGAGTGAGCACTCTAAGATATTGATAAATAAAATTATTAGAAAAGCTTTTTCTTGCATGACAAGGCTTGGTTAGGCATTGTGTGCATTCTGCTTGTATAGGCGAGAAGTGCGAACAAATAGTTATTTTCAGTTACTTGACAGATTTTGAATCACTTGCTATAAAGCAAGTATGCTTTAGTGAGGTCTTGCTTGTGGAAGAATTGACCGACATTCTGGTTGGCCTGGAACAGCGAATCAGCGCCTACCGGAATCGCTACCAGGAACTTGAGAAGAAGCGACGTCGGCTCGACGATGAAATCGCGATGATCAAGAAGTACTTGGAACTCGCCGAAACGCTGTATCGTGTTGAAGCAGATAAGGCCAAATTGGCCAGTCTCTCCAGCCAAATTATCACCGACGAAAAAGGCATCCGTCCGCTTCCCGTCACGGATGTCACCGATCAGTCGCGTGAGATCCTGCTTGGGAAAAGCAAATATGTCGGGAAAAGCGTTCCGGAAGCGGCCTATCAAATTCTTCGGGAGGCCAGTCGGCCGATGCATGCGAAGGAGCTGTTGCAACGCCTCCTGGAGGGTGGGTTGCAGATCAAGGGGAAGACGCCGTTGACCTCCGTGGCCACGTCATTGAAGCGGGATAAGCGTTTCCAAAAAGTCGGACCCAATACCTTTGCGGTCACGACGCAGCAGGAATTGACAGCGGTAGTGTGAGTGGGCCGAGGAAGTTCATATCAACTTTAATGTGTGAAGGGAGGTGAGAGTCTTGGCAACGAAGAAGGCAGCGAAGAAACCAGCGAAGAAGGCAGCGAAGAAGAAGTAAGTCCTGCCAGGATTTGCACGCCGGGGGTAAGGCCACTTACCTCCGGCGTTTTTTTATGCCCAAACACACAACGCGACGATCACCGGCTGTCGCTGGTGGATCGCAAGTGTTGCGTGGAGAGGCGCTAGGTGGAGCAGTTAAATCGCGAGTGAAGGCGCGGGGCGAAGGAGTCCGAGAGATGCGCGCGATTCCGGTGCGGCAACCGCATGTTCCCCAGTGATTAGTGCCCATTTATCGCGCTGAAGGAGGATTTGTTCGACGAGCTTCGTATGCATCGCGTGGCCGGACCGTTCAGCCACAATGTGCCCAATGAACGGAAACCCGAGCAGGGCGATGTCACCGATCAAGTCCAGCACCTTATGCCGGACGAATTCGTTCGAGAAGCGCAGGCCGGACTCATTCACGACGCCCTCTTTGGACAGCACGATGGTGTTATCCAGCGTCCCACCTTTTCCGAGTCCCCTCGACCACAGCGCTTCAACTTCATGGAGAAAGCCGAATGTGCGTGCCTGTGCGATGTCCTGTTCGAACGCCTGGGCGGAGCAGGTATAGGTGTAGGATTGGGTCTGGATCAGAGGGTGATCGTAGTGAATGGAGTACGTAATTTTCGGCGTTGACGAGGGTTCGATCCTCACCCGTTTGGATCCGTCCACCACCTCGATGGGTTGCATGATCTTGACGTAGGATTGCCGCCGGGTTTGCGGGATGATGCCGGCCGAGCGGATCAGGCGAACGAAGGGGTTGGCGCTCCCATCGAGCACGGGCACTTCCCCTGCATCCACTTCTGCGTAGACGTTGTCGACTTCCATGCCCACCAACGCGGCAATGAGGTGTTCGATCGTCTTCACTTGGTGGCCGTTGACGCTGATCGCCGTGCAGAGTTCTGTCGGGACCTTATTGGAGATCGAGGCAGGGATGAGCGTTTCTTCTGATCCGTGCCGATAGATGAAGGCGATGCCGGTGTTTGGGGGGGCCGGACGAAGAGTCAGTGTGACCGGCTGGCCTGAATGAAGCCCGACGCCCGAACATGAAACTGCAGAGCCGATCGTTTGCTGAAACCGCACGGTGCCTCCTTCGTATAATCCAGCACTGGTTCTAGCAATGCCTGTGCCAACTGAATTAATGGTCGTAAGGCATTGATGTATAAGAAATATCGCTTGGCACTGCGCAATAGGGACTGTTGCCAAAAAACCACAATTGTATCTTTTGCTGAAATGGGAACACCACGAAAGTAGCGGAGTTTCAACGAGTTACTTGGCGAGGTCCATGGACTGAGCTCGGCTCGTCACCAACGGGCCCGCGGGTTCCTCCGGCAGGCGGAGACCTTTCCTGGGTGACTGGCTCTTGGTTATGGTCGTGGCTCTAATTCAATAAGGCCTTTCCGAATCGCGAGAATTGCGGCTTGGGTACGGTCGTACACCTGCAGCTTATGGAAGATATTGCGGACATGGTTCTTGACGGTTTTCTCGCTTAAATCCAAACTATTCGCAATCTCTTTATTCGTTTTTCCGTCGGCAACCAGCCGCAAGACGGTGATTTCGCGTTCGGTCAGGTCGTGCTCGACCCACGCCGGTTTTTTTCCCTTCTTTTGCGACATGAGTGAGAACTCAGCGAGGATCTTGCTGGCGACCGACGGGTGAATGAGCGATTCCCCCCGATAGATCGCTCGAATAGCCGCGACGATTTGTGAGGACTCCGAGTCCTTGAGCAAATAGCCTGTGGCCCCGGCTCGCACGAGATCGAAGATGTACTGTTGTTCTTCGTACATCGTCAGGGCCACGATGCCCATGTGGGGAAATTCGCGTTTGATTTGGCGAGTGGCTTCAATGCCGCCCATGCGCGGCATACTGACATCCATCAAAATGACATCCGGCTCGAGTGTCTTGGCCTTCTCGACCGCTTCCGCGCCGTCCTGCGCTTCTCCGACCACGTTAATGTCGTCTTTGGTCTTGAGGATGGCCGCCAGGCCTTCCCGCACCACACGATGATCGTCGGCGATCAGGACTTTAATTTTTTCCATGACGAATCGTCTCCTTGTCGGCTAACGGGATGCGCAGCACGATTCGCGTGCCGCGCCCTTTCTTCGAATCGATCGTCGCCTCGCCGCCTACCAGTCGCGCCCGCTCTAAGATGCCGCGAATGCCGAAATGATCCCATTTTTCCGGATCGCGAAGCACGGCGTCCATGTCGAACCCAATTCCGTTGTCGGAAATGGTCACTTGCAGTAAGTCGAGGCGAATGTCCAGTTGAACCGACACCCGCCTCGCCTTGGCGTGTTTCTGGACGTTCGACAACGCTTCCTGGACGATCCGAAACAGGAAGATTTTCGTGCGAGGGAATAAAATCGTCTCGTCTCCGGTGACGGAAAACGCGGTGTTGATGTGGTACTGCGTTTCATAGGATTTCAGATAATTCGTCAGTGCAGGGATGAGCTCCATTTTATCGTACTGGAGGGGGCGCAAGTTGAAGATCACCTGTCTGGCCTCTTGAATGGCCAACTTGAGCTGGGCTTTCGACTCCCGGATCGTGGCGAGACTGGCTTTGGGATTCTTGCGGAGGAGTTCTTGGGACAATTCCAGCTTGAAGTTTACGCCGGCGAGACTTTGCACCAGCCCATCGTGGATTTCGCAGGCGATCCGCGTCCGTTCTTCTGTGACTGCCGCCCCGGTCTCTTTGACATAGAGACGGTAGAGGGATTGGTACTTGTTCAACGCCTTTTCGATATCGGCGGTCGCGCGGATGCGAGCCTCAATGAGTTGCCACATGAACTTCGCGCTGGCTCCGCCGATCACCGAGACACCCCTGCGGCGGATGTCCTGCAGGTATTCGCCGACTTCCGGATTGCCCGACACATCGATGACCAGATCGACAGGACCCATGGTCATGAGCTTCCGGTAATGGCGTGTGACACGAATGCGTAATCGGCGGGCGAGGCCGAGGCCCGGTGCCTGCGCGCTGATATCCGCAACCCCGACGATGCGTACCAGCGGGTCGTTGGCAAAAATCTCCATGAGGGCTGTACCGCCGCGTCCGGCGCCGATGATGGCGACATGCGTCGCTCCGGGTGTCGGCCGTGTGGTGGGCCGAGGGACTGCGCGGCGCGCTTGGGTGGTTTTGGCGGTTGGCATGTGTGTCGGCAATGGTGGAACGGAGGTCGCTCCGCGGTTGCTGCCTCGTTTCTGTCCGGACTGACACTGAACGAATCAATTCGACGCAGCGAGAAAGAGGGGAGGGGCTAACGTT
This sequence comes from Nitrospira defluvii, assembly GCA_011525625.1. Classification (GTDB taxonomy): domain Bacteria; phylum Nitrospirota; class Nitrospiria; order Nitrospirales; family Nitrospiraceae; genus Nitrospira_A. Next base: position 103,356 of record WYAX01000020.1, on the reverse strand, counting down.
CCCGGCGCTGCTGGGCCAGAGATTTGATCTCGTCCATGAACTGGTCGATATCCTTAAACTCTCGGTACACCGAGGCGAATCGCACGTAGGCCACCTGATCGAGCTGGGACAGTTCCTTCATCACTTCCTCGCCGACGGCGGTGCTCTCGATTTCAGTTTCCCCCATATCCTGGATGCGTTTTTCGATACGGTCGGTGACGGCTTCGATGGTCGCGGTGCTGATCGGCCGTTTCTCGCAGGCCTTCTTCAATCCCGAGACAATCTTGCTTCGATCGAATGGCTCTCGTCGTCCATCTTTCTTCACGACGGCCGGCATGGTTTCTTCGACTCGTTCGTATGTGGTGTACCGGCGTTTGCACGACAGGCATTCGCGCCGCCGACGGATGACCTCACCTTCCTTGGCCATCCGCGAGTCGACGACTTTGTCCTCGACATCGTCGCAGAAAGGACACTTCACTGGCGAACGTCCTGCCTAAGCGGGAGACGAATCGTAGGCATGAAAGATGGGGAAACGGTTGCACAATGTCTTCGCCTGCGCACGGACCTCGTTCTGCACCTGTTGGTCTTGAGGATGCTGCAAGACCCGATCGACTAGCGTCACAATTTCGCGCATCTCGGCCTCACGCATTCCTCGCGTGGATACGATAGGACTCCCGATCCGGATGCCGCTGGACACGGCAGGCGGTTTTTCATCGTAGGGGATGGCGTTCTTGTTGACGATGATGCCGGCAGCATCCAAGGCGGCGTCGGCTTCTTTTCCCGTGATACCCTTGGGGGTCAGATTGACCAACATCAGGTGCGTATCGGTTCCACCCGACACGATCTTGTAGCCGCGTTCGATCAGCCCCTGTGCCAACGTGCGGGCGTTGGCCACCACCTGTTGCTGGTAGCGCTTGAACGCGGGAGACATGGCTTCCTTGAAGGCGACGGCTTTGGCGGCGATGACATGCATGAGCGGGCCGCCTTGCAGGCCCGGGAAAATAATCTTGTCGACGGCCTTGGCGTGCTCGGCTTTGCACATGGTGACGCCGCCGCGTGGGCCTCGGAGGGTCTTATGCGTGGTGGTGGTCACGAAGTCTGCATAGGGAACAGGGTTGGGATGCAAGCCTGCTGCGATCAATCCGGCAATGTGCGCAATGTCCACCAACAGATAGGCACCGACCGACTTGGCGATTTCTTGGAACTTGGCAAAATCGAGGGTGCGGGCATAGGCGCTGGCGCCGACGACCAGCATGCGCGGACGACATTCTTCGGCGATCTTGCGGACCGCGGCATAGTCGATGGTTTCCGTCTGCCGGTCCACCCCGTAAGAAAACGCTCGGAAAATGATGCCGGAAAAGTTCACCTTGCTGCCGTGGGTGAGGTGCCCCCCTTGCGCGAGGTCGAGGCCGAGGATGGTGTCGCCGGGTTTCAGCACGGCCAGGTAGGCGGCCATGTTGGCTTGCGATCCTGAGTGCGGTTGCACGTTGACGTGTTCTGCCCCGAAGATCTGCTTGGCACGGTCGATCGCGAGGCGTTCGACCGTATCGACATGCTGGCATCCGCCATAGTAGCGTTTGCCAGGGTACCCTTCCGCATACTTATTGGTCATCAGGCTGCCCTGAGCGGCCAGCACGGCAGGACTCGCAAAGTTTTCCGACGCAATCAGCAGCAACTTATCCCGTTGCCGTTGTTCTTCGGCCACGATGGCTTCGTACGTTTCCAGGTCGGTTGACTTCAACGCGTCCAATGACCCGATCAGATCCTGCATGTTTCCTCCGAGCGTGGTCCCGGTCCGGCGGCCACGCGTCATCGCATCGCGGATTAGGCCGTGGGAGCGGCTTCTTCTGTCTCGTCTTGTTTCTTGACCACGTGCACGGCGATCGTGGCAGTCACTTCGCGCGGGAGCTTCACGGCAATCGCGTGGGTACCCAGTTCCTTGATGGGCTGCGCGAGCTGAATCTTGCGACGGTCCACGGTAAAGCCTTGTTCGGCCAGACCTTCTGCGATGTCCTTCGCCGTCACCGACCCGAACATTTTGTCGTCTTTGCCGACCTGGGCTGCGATCGTGATGGACACGGTCGACATCTTCTTGCCGTGAGCCTCGATTTCCAGCTTTTCCTTTTTGGCTTTCTCGGCGGCGGAGCGCTTCGCATGTTCGAATTCTTTGATGTTCCGGCTATTGGCTTCCACAGCCTTCTTGCGAGGCAGGAGGTAGTTCCGGGCAAACCCGTTGGAGACGTCCAAAAGATCGCCGAGATCGCCCACGCCTTCGAGTGTTTCCTGGAGAATCACCTTCATACTGCAACTCCTTCTGTTGGAAAGGGAAAAAGCATACTGACGGGCTGGGCAAAAGTCAATTGATCCCGAGCTGCCGGTGTGGGATTTCTTGTGGGCGCTCCCAAGCGGAACGGATGTGTTGACAGCGCGGCTGTGCGACCGTGAGCCGGTCGGATCCGGCAGAGTCAGCAGACGACCCGGCTGGACAGGGTCTTTCGTAACTCTTTAAGATACGCTCCCGGTTCGGCGGTGGATGTCGCCGCAAAGGCTGGAGCTTGCTCTTCCGCGCCCCGGACCACAGTCGGGAGTACGACGAGTTATGGTTGCTATGCCCGGCTCTTTGCCGGATCTGCTCGAACAATTGGCTGTGACGCTTGAACGCGACGCCGCGCGCCTCACAGAAACAGGGCGCGATCAGCCGGTGACGGTCGAGCGTGGTCGGTTGCTTCAGACGGTCGGGAATCTGCATCTGTACGAGTTTTATGTGCCGCAGGATGTGGCGATCGGAGCCGACTTGTCGGTCACGCTGCTGCTGGGAGAGGAATCGGAGCCGACGGAAGGCATTATCTTGTGCCAAGACGGGCCGCGTCTGGTACTCCAGGTGTTCGACGCGATCGGAGATATGGTGCCAAGCGCCACGTTGGTTCCGGACACGAGCGGATTGGCACTTACGGCCAGTCGTCGCCTGGCAGAAATGAGCAAGGCCGGCTCGTCGTACACCTTGGGGCCGGCGGAACGGCTCCTACCGATCCTGGAAGCAGGGCAATCGGGAGATCGTGGCGCGCTCCAGGCCATGACGCCGACATCGGTCCTCACGCCCCTCTGGCTCGACGATCTGACGGCGCGCCGACAGAGGCTGGCCACGCTGGTGATCGAACTCATTCGTGGAAATAAGCGCATCCTGCTGGTGACGGCGGATCATCAGAGCGCCGATGCCGTCACGTTGGTGGCCGCACGGGCGATGAAGGCGGCCGGTCTCACGTTTAAGAGCTGGCTGAGTCGGTATGAGGTAGCCATCAGCAAAGAAAGTGGCGGTATTCCCTTGTCGGAATTGGGGTTCGAATCGCAGATGCATCAGTTTTACGCGAAATCGCGATCCGACAAGGCCGCACTTCGCAAGAAGTATGATCGGTTCCGGGAACTCACCCCGATTCTCGCGCATAAAGCCCAGAAACAAAAGGATCTCGATGAGGTGCGTCTGTTGGAGTGGCGCCTGGTGACCCAATTGAGCGAATACCAAGCCAAGATCAAGGAAATCGATGCGACCTTGGCCCAGTATGAACAACTCCCCATCTGGACGCGCCTGTCCATGCAGGCGGTGGGCAAGAATGTGGAGTCGTTGCGCGAGTACAAAGTCATCTACGAACGGTATAGCGCCGGGCTCCGGAAGGAGGTCGACATCGCCAAGCAGCGTATCGACGAACTCATTCCCGAAGCGACGGTTCCGAAGGAGATGAAGCCGGAGTTTGCCGAACTGAAGGACGATGTGGTCCGTTTAGGCGGGACGAAAAAGATCCGCGAGTTGCTCGCGGCTCAGGAAGATACGAACCGGCAGGCATTTGTGCAGAACCGGCGGGTGATCGTCACGACAGCCGCACGCGTCGCTGCCGATCCCTTGTTTCGCAAGGTACGGTTCGATGTGCTGATTGCCGACGAGGCTCCTCGTATTCGATGTCCCTTCTTGCTGGCCGCCGCAGGACTGGTGCGTGAACGGATTGTGCTAAGCGGCGATCTGCGGGAGGTCGTTCCGCGCGGTGCCTGGGCTCTCGACGTCGAGCTGCTCTCGGCCGGATGACAGGCGGCATCGGTAATCCTCCGGAGATTTTCCCGGGCTCACCTTGACGGGTTGAAATCGATCAGCGATAATCCCCCTTCATTCCCCGAGCCGAAGTGGCGGAACTGGCAGACGCACTGGTTTCAGGTACCAGCGCCCGTAAGGGTATCCGGGTTCAACTCCCGGCTTCGGCACCATACCCCCTAAACTGTAAATTTGTCAGTGGTTTAGACCGTTCAAGCCTTTAGATTGCAAACAATCCGCTAACCGTGCAGCAATCGCCCCAGTTTTGCCGCCGCTTCCTGCTGCATGGAGGGTAGGGCATGCGCGTACACGTTCAATGTAATCTCGATCCGCTTGTGTCCTAGTCGTTCTGATACCACCTTCACCGGAACCCCTTCCTTGAGTGCCAAGGTCGCGCATGTGTGCCGAAGGCCATGAAACGTGATCGGCTTCACGCCGGACGCTTTAATAAGCCTGGCAAATTCCCGTTGACCGATATTATTCAAGGTGAGGGGTTGCCCGAAGTCGCGCGAAAAAACTAGGCCATGGTCTCTATAGGACGTTCCAAGAAGCAGTTTTTGAGCGGCTTGTGCAGCCTTCTGTTTCCTCAAGACCTCGATTGTCTTTTCGTCTAGCTGAACGGTCCGGGATTTCCCGTTCTTCGGTGGGCCAAATAATGGCTCTTCCCGGACCTTCACCAGCTGGCGCACGATTGAGATAGATCGTCGTTCAATATCGACCTCCGACCATTTCAACCCACAGAGCTCTGCTTTTCTGGCTCCGCTATCCAGGGCCAACGAGTACAGCGCGGCTGCATGCGTGCTATGCGCCTTAGCCGTGTCGAGGAACTTTCTCGCCTCTTCAGGCTCCCAGCAGTTCTGAAGGATGTTTTCGTGTCCATCCCTGCGCCGGGGTTTCCCTATCACCAGCGATGCCGCGTTTCGGGGTATCAGATCCTGCATGGTGGCCGCTTTCAAGGCACTATGTAGAATCGTGTGATGCTGCTGCAGAGTGGCCGGCGCGACCTTTTCAGACTGGTAATAGGCCTGAAGATGGCTAGCCCTCAAATCACAGAGCCGATATTGGCCCAAAACGGGCTTCAGATGACGTTCTATAACGGATCGATAGGTTTCATAGGTCCTGAGGCGTTTGTGCGGCTGGATCGCCGATTTCAGCCATTCCTCCAGCCATTCTCCAAGGGTCATGCGTGATGGACTGATCACTTGCCCGCGGCTCAAATTATGAAGCATGTTTGTTAATTCGGCTTGAGCCTCTTTCTTAGTCCCTCGAACCGTCTTCCACTTCTGGATGCGTTTCAATTTGCCCGTGGCCGGATTCACTTTCCGGCCGATGTCGAGCACAATAGTCCAGCTGCCTTCCGATCGTTGAAAGATGTGGCCGCGCATAGATACCTCAGAAGATCGTTTGATTGTGAATCCGTCCCGCTAGTGGTATTTGGCTTCCAACTTGGTAGCCAACGTGTCAACAGCGACCATGCTCGTAACGATAGGCTCAAGCACCCCATGGAATCGCTTCCCGGCAACGTCGAATTCTTTGAACGTGGTATTCGCCGGATCCAGTCTTTCAATCTTGAGACAGACTTCTGCAAGGTCATCGAGCCCTTGCCGTAGCTTTCGAATGACCGCCTGAATTTCTGAGATCACCGCTGGATTCATCCGGAAGTCTTTGCTAGGCATGATTGTCCTTTCCTGTGGGTTATTTCACGAGCCGGAGGCCGGTATCCTTTGGTGGTTCTTTTCCTTCACTCGACTCAGACATTCCGGTGTATGAGACTTTGACTTGGCTATGGACGTTGAGCTCTAAAGCGAATGCGTGCAAGGCAGACAGCTTAAAGGCAACATCAGCCTGTCTGCTGATACCTTCCGCGGGAAACTCAATATGAACAAAGCGGCCGGCTTTAGGCTTTTCTTTCTTGGCCATCTGCTACCCCCTTGGCTACCTTTTTCCCTTTGGGCTCTTTCCATAAACTCGCCTTTACGCCTTCCACTTCTTCGGCGAATTTCTCGAATTCTGTTTGGAAGTGCTTTGACATACCCCGGACAAGGCAGTACATGCCTTTCTCATGGTCTACGTCACTCATCACAGCGCCAGGATTCAGCTCGATCTGGTCAGCGAAGTTATCAAACAGCTTGGCAACTGCACCTGCTTCTTCCGACAAGAGAAGCGCTTTCAGGTTGATATCTGAAAGTTTCGCTCGTACTGATTCAGACATGCGTCACCGTCCTTTCTTGGATGTCTTACTCGGGTAACGGCTATATTCCACTCGTGCTAAGTAGGCTTCAGGGTAGTGCCGCCGCACTTGCCTGAGTTCTTTTTGTGCGTCCCTAAGACTGCTTGACTGATAGCCGCACGGGTCGAATGGATAGCCTGGAACATCCCGAACAACCTCGTAATTCACATGTGGTTTCGCCATGGAATCACCGTCCTTTCTGAGCTGAGTTCAAGCGGCATACCTTCCCGAACTTGCGACACCGCGTCTCAAACATGGCCTGTTCGTAGAGGCGGTAATCCAAGTCGTCTATCGCATCGACGTACCACTTCTTCGCAACCTGCAATGATTCGAACGGCCCGTACTTCATCGCCTTCAACCCTTCAATCCTAAGGGTGACATACCAACCGTCTCTGCCCTCTTTGATCGCCTCTTCCATGATGTCTGCGGAAATACTAGTTTCCGTGGCCATTCTCTTCACCTTACTTTCTGGCTCTTCTGAGCCTGGTTGAAGTGTTGAGTTAATAGGTTCCGGATCAGGCCGGCCGCCGTGATTCCCTCTGCGCGCAAAGCATCAAGCTTCGCCTTGAGCAATGAAGGGAGCTGGATGTTAAGACGTGTCATTTTCATAATGGTCTCCTGTGCTGGTGTGATATTGTTACCACGTGACACCGAATGGTGTCAAATCATGTCACTTGACTCATGCGCCATGCTTCAGTATCGTCCGCAGCCATGCCAGGCGAAGAAGAAGCAGAAAAAACAAAACAACAGATAGGAGCGAGGGTTGATCACGAGCTTTTGACGGAAGTCAGAATCTTGGGACTTCGACAACGCCGGAGGTTCAACGAGCTCATAGAGGAAGCCTTGAAGGATCTTTTGAAGAAGTACGCGACCTCTAAAAAAAAGGCCTAAGTGTCACACATGGAACACATGGACCACATTTCAGCATTAGCAAATGGTTATCACGATCCGTAAACCGCACGATTGACGCGCCTCCAAAATGCGGTGCCGAACCATATAATGGACAACGTGTGAGCCGTGCCAACTAAACGGCAGACTGTGCCGTAATCTAGCCGGGGTGAAATATGAGTGAGAAAGAGTATGCAGGCCTCGCCTACATAGGGCTGTCACTCATGCTCTACTTCCTTCCTACCATCGTTGCCACTGCGCGAAGTCATCACAACACGCTCGCCATATTTATCCTAAACCTCCTCACTGGCTGGACCATTCTCGGATGGATCATTGCTATCGTCTGGGCTTGTACACGAGCGCAACCACAACAGCCGATCATCATTCAGCAAGACTTTAGCGAGAAATATGGACGGCCAGAATGGGAGCGCGGCCAGCTACCGCGCAGGACGCCGACCATCCTTCCAGCGGCTCAACTGCCAGATCACTTATTTGACAAGAAAAGAACTGATGACGACTAGCCAAGGTATGCGGGAGAGAGGCACATCTGTAAAACCTCTCCCCCGCACTACAGCTGGACACCCAGCCATACACGCTGCGGGGACAAATCGCGCGTGACCGACTGCCTAGCTCCGCGCTGCCACAAACTGCGTAGGCGACAGTCTGCCAAGCTCCACATCACTCGCCAATAAACGCTCCTCCGGATCTAGCTGCAGCGTCTCAACGATCGTCTCTTCGGCTACCGCTAACCATCGCATCCACTGCGCTATCCCATTTCGCATGGCGTTCAATACTTCAAGTAGCTTCGCGTTTTGCTCGTAGGTCTTATAGTCTGCGGGAAACACGCGCTGAGCTCGTGCCTCGAAGGCTCTCTCCTTAACCTCTTCAGTGACCATTGGCCCCATCGGCGCATCGAGCAACGCCAGAAGGGTTTCGTCTTTGTCCTGTTCAGCGGCATGCATAAACGCTCCGTCCCGTTCCGGCTGCGTCATATCAACATAATGCCCGCGAATCTCTTGCTCTCGGAGAAACTGCAGCGTTTCATCCCGCTTCGGTCTCGCGATCACAAAGAGCTTATTACGCAACTGGCTGAGATGATCCTCGATCTCTTTAATTTTCACCCCAAAGCCTTTGAAGTTTGCGAGTGCCTTGGTGGCCTCTTCGGCCAGCTTCGCCCGCTTGCCCTCATCGCTCATGAGCCGATCGGACGTGATACGCTTTTCAACCGTTTCAAAACTTTCGACGTTCTTCAGCACGCCGCCTAGGAGCTCGTTTCGTCGATTGAGGACGTATGTCTCCATGTTTCGCCGGTTGTAATTGACCATCTCGTTTGCAAGCATGATTCGAAGTGACGGTGTGTTTAACATAAGAACCTGGCCCTCCTTGTTGGTTGTAAATTCCTGAATCAAGCCTGTGACAGCTTATTCAAGTTGTTGGTGACTTCCCTGAGTGATAACGCCAGCATCCCTTTCGGCGCCTGCTGACTGGACCCGTGCTCCAATTCCTGGATGTAGGGCAGATTGTTGGCAATCCAGATCGGTACCAAGAATGGCCGGCCGGTGGTCCCGTAACTCCCTAGGACGGCATTTGCCTTCGCTATAGCCGTCGCCATGGACTTGTCATACTCACCTTCCGGCACAATCCGGAGATCCGGCGCACCAATGGCAATCGTCCACGACGCCCGCGCGCGGCCGGTATCAACTGGGGTCTTTTCAACGATGCGTGTGAAGAGCTCAAAGGCGACTCGTTTTGTCAGTGTGGCGCCGTCCAGCTCGACCTTCTTAGCGAAGCGTCTCAGCGCTCGCTCAAACTTGGGGAAATCTGCTTTCATCATCGAAAAGACCCCTTCGGTTTGCAAAATCCGTTTAGCATCATCATCAATCGCCGCTATTGACTGTGTTCTGTGGGGTCCGTGTGCCGAACGGGTACATCGCCACGATCCGGAGGATGTCTTTCGACTGCCCGTTGCCACCTTCCGGAATCACCCGCACCGAGACGAGGTGATGCGCCTTTGGCTTGACACAGTGCCAATAGGCTTTCTCCACCACGCAATCATCAATCAGCACGCGCGCAGGCAAGGTTTCCGGGTTGAGGTCGAACTCAAGAAGCATGTCGGCAATCGTCATGCCCGGGCGCATACGTTTCTGTGTTCGGCCTTCCATAGTGAACGGTCGCGGACAGACGATCATGGGGACGTAATTCATAGATAGCACCTCCTTCGAAGGCCCTTCGGTTGACAAATCGGTTTGCACACAGGTCGATTGCCTTTATTCATACGGCCGTGATGGGTCTGTGTGTCGAATAGGCGGTTCGGCATTACCGCCTCGCCGGAGTACGATTAGCGCCGAATTGCTTCATGGCACCATCAAAGACGCCGTTCCGCATGCCCTTCTTCACGGTGTTATTGATGAGGATTTCAATATCCTGCGTCCCATCCGCATTCATCGGCCCCTTGTTTACTTCGACCTCGGCCCCGGTATTGTTGACCACCTGCACGTTCACATTCGTGGATGATCGAGGCGTCGATGGTTGAGCCGGCATGTTGTAGGGCCCTCCGGTCCATTCCACGGGGATAGACCGGCCGTTAGGGAGTGGCACCACGGCTTCAGGTCCAGCCTCCCCGGCCAGTGACGGACCTGTAGTGATGCCGCCGCTCGCATAGCCACGCAAGGCAAACCCGCCGACATTGCCAGCCCCCCCGACTAGACCGCCGATCGAGCCTCCACTCATTAAGCTGTCGATGCCGCCCAAAATGCTTCGCGTGATGATCTTGGACGACACATCTGCCATGATGTTTTTGGCAAAATCTGTGAGACTCTGCACCACGTCTTTGAAGCTCTTGATTCTGCCTTCCATAGCGTCAAAGAAGTAGGTTTTTAAGCCCTGCTGCATGGCTTGCGCAACAGATCGGGCTTGATCGGCGCCTAAGCCAAACATGGAGTCATCTTGGATATAGCGATGCATTGATTTTGCGAATCCGCCAAAGAAGTCATCAGAATATTTCTCACTCACGGCGCGCTGCTTGGCGAGCGCTTCCATCATGATTGAGGTGACCTGATCCCAGGTCTTTTGCGTGCCTTCCAGGAGTTCGGCCGCGCGGATGCTGTCTCCGTTCCGCCAGGCATTCAGGACCTTCTCAGAGGTTTCGAAGGTGATATCTAATTCCTTCGCCAGCGTGGCGCGCACCAGGTCATATTCAGTCTTCAGTTGGTTTTCTCTGGATGTTCCATAGGCGTCCTGAAACTTCGCCAAATTGGTGTAATACGTGATGGCGTCATCCTGTGATCGGTGCCGAAGGTCTTCTTCCACTTTGAAGTTGGAAATCAGGCCGTCTGTAATCTGCCGACCTAGCTCTTCTTGGAGCTTCCCGCGGAGAACCGCCTGCTCCGCTTCTTGTTCCCTGGAGGTATTGCTGAACTCCTGCACACTCTTCGCCACTGCGGCATTGATCGAAGCAACTCGCGTCTTAAACTTTTCTTCTGCCTGAATCTTGTCTTCAGTCGTTTCGAAGCCCAACGCAATACGCGCGTGGTAGGTTTCGGTTTCCATCTGCAGCAGTTTGTTTTGTGTTTCCCCCGCCAGGGCCAATTCCCTTAACTTGGCCTCATGCTGAGCCTTCATGAAGTCCAGGGCCCCGACACCCGCTCCCGGCCCTTGCTGCCCCTGCTGCTGATCAAAGCCCAACAGTCGGCTTTGATGCTGAAAGCCTGAAATGTTGCTGTCTCTATCCGCTTCGATCTGTGCCCGCATACGCTCTGCACCGCCTTCAACCTGTAAGGCTCGCAGTTTTGGATCCATGGGAACATTGGCCGATGCTCGGCTCCGCTTGGCCGCGTCTGCCGCCTGCCTCGCAAGGTTGCCCTGCGTATCCGAGACAATGGCTCGCCCCATGATTTCCTGCGTGGTTGGGTTTTCCAGGTGGCCAGGGGTCGCTTGCCTCATGGCCTGATTTGCCGCAGCAAAAGGATTAATCGCGGTATCGTGGCGCATCGTTTCCAGCATCTTGAGGAAATCAACTGTGGCCACTACGAAAGACTTGGAGAGTCTTCCGACAGAAAGAGTCATGTCATCAAATCTCGCTTCTACGGCTGCCATCTTGTCGGCATCAGACACCGCGTCTGTTGAGAACTTATCCAGCGTCCCACCAAGTTGCTGAATAACCGCTTTCGCGCCAATGGCTGCCCGTTCTTGTTTGGTAATTTGTTCTGTGGTGCGATTCGTGGCGATGGCGAGATTCTTCACTTCCTTTTCCAAATCCAGATGGACTCCAATGTTCGCGAGCATCTGAGTCCTGCCGGTCGCCAGGCCTTGTAGGATCTGATCGAAGGCGGTCTTCAAATCCGTTCCCATGACATCGCCCAACAAGTCCGCGGCTTGCGTGAAGGTCCGGATCTGGCTGGGGTCGAGGCCTTGTGCCAGAGCGCGACTCGCCAACTGCGCCGAATTCGCCATGGACAGTTGACCACTGGAAGTCGCCTTCAAGTCGTTAATCATGAGTTGGGCATTCGAATGATACCCGGACATTTGTCGATTGAGGCGAGCCATGCTTTCTTCGAATTCCGCCCCTTGCTTGGCGGATTGCCAGGCCTGTTTGAAAGCCATTTCAGCCGCAAAGACCTTCGCCGACATGCCAACCCATGAGTTGGATATTCTTTGAATGGCGACATCAATGGAGTTCGCTCCGGCTTGCACGCCAGATGGATCGATTACAACTTTGAGTGTTTCTTGTTCTGTCATATGGCCCCCCGGCGTTTGTAAGTGGCTAGCAAGCCTTGCAACCCCTTCAATTTATGCATTCGTTTTCCCGTCATCGAACAGCTGATTCGGCATCAGGGCCCCGCCCCCGGCCCAGTACGGCACCTCATCCCATTTCGATCCGGTTCGTAGGCATTCATGCCAAATCGGAATCATGGATTCCCACTGTTCAGGCGTCAGCGTTTTAGGGAGCACCATCAACGCGCAACCGGGTTCGAGATATCCCGCTTCAAACGCCTTCTTGATGGCTTCCTCGCCAAGTACTTGCAATGAATCGTATTCTAGGTAGGCGACTTGAGGGGCGCCTTGTTTTTGCCCTGCCAAGCGATCCAGCCGGCTGCGCAGCGAGCGATTCATCTCTAGGCCTCCGGATACATCTTGGATTGAAGCTGGTTCCATTCTGTTGAGCCCTTGAGTACGCGTAGCTCTCGCTCGTGATACTTGATCACACATACCGGCTGGCCCTGGCTCTGGACTTCTTCTCGGACAAAGCTGACGTTGGTCACGTCGATATAGGCGTCCTGGATCTTCAGGTAGGTGGAGGGAAGCACCGCCTGAAGCTCTGCCCATTTGGGGGAATCAGAACGCAGCTGAAACAAACGGCTGACGTAGTAGACATCAATCCGCGGAACGTCGAGATGTTGCGGCTCTTCTTTGATGAACTCGATCTTTTCCACGTCGACATGCATGTTTTCGATTTGAATGAATTTCATGAGGGTCTCCTATCGTCGATCAAAATGGCTGGCTGAGCTTCTTCCGGGTTATAGTGCTGCCATCTGGCAACCCATTCCTCTAGTGTGCAGGGGTTCGGAACAGCGAGGGCTCCACTGCGCCCACTCTTGCCCTTCTCTAATCGTTCCAGCCGTGCTTGTGCTGATCGTTTCATTTACTCACCGAGATGTTGATCACACCACCATCATTGCTGCCGCGATCGGCTTCAAGCTGCGCGAGCCGTCGTTCGAACTCTTCAGTTTCGAAGGACGCGAGAATGTACGAGCCTGCATAGACCATGGCGTTTGATTTCTTTGGGCTCAGCCGGCCTCGTTTGACTTCCAGGATGCAGAAGCGAAACATCCGCCTCACATCTCCAACTGTCTCCAAGGCCTGCCAATCCATACCCCCAGGGGTATTCGTTTTCGCCTTGTGGTTCGCTGATTTAGCTGCCTTTGCTGTCATACCTACTCGTCCCTTTTCTTACCGCTCAGGCGTGGGTTCATACGTCTTCCCAGGCCGCGCTGGGGGTTCTGCTTCTTGTGATTTCTTAATCAGCAGCGAGCCGAGATTTAACGCAGCCGCCCAAGACAGTCTGATCTCGCTTCCTTCACCTCGAATAATCACCTGGTTTCGAGTTGAATCAGTAAGTACTTGCATAAATCTCCCTTGCGCTACGCAATGATTCGAAGTTTTGGCAACGTGACGCCTTCAGGGATTGAATAATTGGGAAGAAGTTTCTGAGCGTGCTCCGCTGGTATCCGTCCAAGGCGTACTGCTTCCTCAAGCGCTCCCTGCCGGCCATGCGGATCATGTCCCAGCGACACCCGCCATTTGGGACTGCGCTTCTGATCTCGCGCCTCAGCAAGGGCTTTGGAATAGGTCTCTTTGAACGCAAGACGAGCCGCAACCTTGTCATGAGCTAAATGCCTTGCCACTCCGAAGGCTTCTGCCATTTCGTCAGTCCAGACCACTGAACGGTCTTCATCGCTCAGCAATCCCGCGATCATGGCCCAGGCCTCTTCGATGCCGGGATGCCCACTCGGGATGCGATCGATGATGTCTGCCAGCGTGATTTTCCGAAGCTCTTTTCGGCAGCGCGCAAGGGCCGTGAGGACATCTCCCAGCGGGTAGTCCTGGAGTTCACCGACGATAGTGGCAAGGCCAATATCCGGCATTTCTTGTCCAACAACGGCAAAGGTCGCGGCTACTGCTTTTGCCAATTCCACTACGCACCTCCTTTGGTTTGCATCATGGCCGTGACGCGTTTGACCTGTTCCATCACATCGTCTCGTCTTTCCGCATTTCTGGCCTCGCCGGTCGTAGCCTTCACGCCCGTCTGCCATTGCGTCTTCAGGCCAGTACAATCCTTCAACAACAATTCGACGGGGTGCCTCTCTGAGACGTAGAAGGGCTTGTTGTGCTCCACGTAAAATGCAGCAACATGAGGGGCCACCTCTGGGCCCAATCGATCGACCAATTTGGCTAACACTCCATTGACCTTTCTGTCTCGGTGTGGATCGACCCCATAACGAAATCGGTAGGCTGCTGAATACGCATCCCAAGTTCCTACGGTCCTACCCTCGACAACCTTCACAAGCTGCCGCTCGCCAGACTTAGGCGTAGCGGCAAAATGCTCCTGTTCCTGTTCTTGATCATGCTCCTGATCCTGCTCCTGGCTTCGAAGGAGCTTCTGTGGGGCTTCAGAGGGACTTACATCTTGAAGGTGAAATGGCTCGCGGTAGAGGTCCAGGAATTGATTGAAAAATGGGCTCTTTCTCGAAGACTCAAGCTGTTTTTTGATGCCAGTAACCCGCTTGTCGTTCTCGTTCAATCTCTCACCAATTTGAAACCGTGCCATGTTCGGCACAAAGATGTATTCTGATTCATCGTCATAGTATGCGAAGCCCACTTCGGAGAGGCATTGAAGGGCCTTCGATGCCTCTTCCAAGGTCATTCCGGTTTCATGAGCCAGTACGGGAATGGGAAGGTAATACATGCCCAGCATGTTCGACCCTGGCGACGTTATTGAATAGGCAGAGGCCACCTGCGCGTCCCGACCTTTGCGCCTGATCTTCTTACCGGTCTCGCCGGTCCAAAACGTTGGGCCGAGCTTTCCATATTCACGCATGGACTAGTAGCCTGTCCCAGTGGTATCAGCCGGTCTTAAGGATTCTTTGGGGATTCTGACCAAACGTCCAAAGCGTCTGCATGGAAGGGAGCCTCGTTTGCAGAGGTCATAAACGGTGACAAGTCCGGACTGGAGATATCTGGCTGCCTGTAATGGCGATACCCAATCAGGCAAATCACTAAATGTCAGCGGGGGGCCGAGATGTCGGCGGTTTCTTGTGCGGGCTGAATTGCTGTTGTGTTGCATATGACCTCCCTTTCTGCGTGGCGTTCCGCTGCTTTCGCTTGGAACAGTACCGCACGATGGAAAAGAGGTCAGGGAGGTAAGAAACTTAAACAGGCACTTTTCTGGGGGTTTTTAGGAAAGGGCCGAATGCTTCGAGAAGTTTCTAGGGGGGAGATGATCGGCGATCATTCTGAGCTTTAAGAAGCCCCCCAAGCACCCACTGATCGTACTGCGATTCCCAATTCTTATAGCGCTTCGTAAATTTCTCGGGTAACACCTCATGCGGTAACTCTGGTGGCAACATGCCCAATTTTTCCTTCACCCATTTCTGTACCTCCGGTTGCTCTCTGCAGATGGCGCCCCAACAAACAATCCAGCGCAATAACGCAAAAGAATTCTGGCTTTTAAATAGGTAGGGGGTCAATCCAACCGGCAACTGATCAAGCGAGAAGCGTTTAGAAATCAGCCCTTCAACTAGCCATTCCCTCGCATGTTTCGAAATGGTAGTTCCGCTAATAGTTTTACTTGTCGCTGGCAATCGCTCAGAAATTTTTTGAGCAATTTTGCCGAGCGTCAGATTGCTAAAATCGTTTTGCCTCTGATTGGCTAGACGTTCGCAGGCCTCGACAATTGTTGATCGCTGGGATGGCCGGCCTGTCTGTACATTCCGGTTGGGGTGGTGTTGCTTCCAGATTGCACGAGCGCGCTTTGTAGTGGCTGTGAGGTAGTCCTCCAGGCTTGTCTTGGCTGGATCTGGTAAGTCATCAAAGGTTGATTCGTTCATGGTGCCTGCAAACGAAAATGCTAAACCATAATCGCCGAAAACATAAGTGCTGCACCATGATAGCCGAAACAGCAAGAACTGAAAACCCGTATGGGTAGAGCCTCGGCGTAATAGTCGAAATTAAAGCAGTATTGCTTGCTGTATCCCGGCTTCGGCACCATCCCCCCTCAGCGGTCATCATTCTTCGCGCTACTTCTCAATAAACGACCGTCAGGTCTCCATCCGCTCTTTGAGGCAAGAGGTTTTTTCGCTTCGGCTAGGCCGGTGCGGTCGCGGTGCTCGCCCCATACTCTGTGCAGGGATGTCAGGCAGGGCTCGATGGTGCCACAACGGTTGGATCAGGATCCGACCGGAGTCATCAACCAATTGGTGATGTAGACATTCCGAACCTGTCCCTTGGGCAACAGTCTGTTTACCGTACGCTTGAGATCCTCGCGCAATGTGACGGATTGACCCGGCGCACGCAAGTCTTGAACGGGATAGGTGTGAAGCATCTCCATGATGTATCGATCGATCTGATCATGCCGCTCTCTGATGAGTGTGCCTGTCGCCGCGCGGTCGATCTCCACGGCGAGGTTCGCCTGGACATAATAGAACCGTGTTCCGTCATCCACCGGGGCCACAATGGCCGGGAGGTTGATGGTGAGGGCTGCCGATGTTGGTGAAGGTTCGGAGGAAGGCTTGCTGCTCAGAGAAAGCGTGCGCGGGATCAGGTCTGGGGAGGAGAGCCCGCCCAGGTAGCCGACCACCAAGAGGATGCAGGCGATGGTGAAGAGCAGCGCGAGGGAAATGCGCAAGGTCATGTTCATGGTGTCACTGACTGGGTGCGTCGATTGTTCAGTGGTGTCGTTCAGGGGCCGGACTTGCCTTCCGGATAATCGTACCACCTGCTGCCTAAATGTCAGTACGTAGTCGATACGGGTCCCTTACTGGGTAAATGCCCAGGCGTTCGGAGACCGTGTCGGAATACTCTCTCCCAATAAATTCAAAGGTGTCTGGAGCGATGTGGGATCTGTCCGACAGCGGATCGGCCAGGTCGTGCGGTGCAATGCGTACCGTGAGGATTTTCCGGCCCGCACCATGAATCGGGCGATCCTCCTTTGTTAGGCTCCAGGCTCTCGTGGGCTCGTAGGAGGTCCGATCGTGACGGGTGAACGAGGCGGCGAGGAAGGACGGATGCGGATTCGTTACGCGTGATTCCGATCTTTACGGAGGGCAGTGGTCTCGGGAATCCGGAGGCCGGCGGGTGGGCGTACATTATTCAGGATAGTGCGCATCGCAGAGAGGGATTCGGCTACTGTGTGGTGACTACAAACAATCGCAGAGAAACGATGGCCGCGATCGAAGCGCTCAACGTCCTCAGCTCTTCCCGGTCGGTCGTGCTTCATTCAGACTCGCAACTGCTGATCAAGGCCATGACGCTGGGATGGAAACGAAAGCAGAATCAGGATCTCGAGGCGGATCTGGATCAGGTTGTCATGCCGCATTTCAGTGCAGGGGCGAACATCCGGACCACCACCGTCGCCCGCCACTCACCCGACGGTGAGATGGTGCAACGGTTCCTGGTCCGTCTTCTCTGAATTGAGTCGGTTCCGGTATCCTAGGCGGAGCATCGGATATGGAGCCGGTGTCGTGTTCACCTCTGCGGTGTCGCGGCTGTTCGACACGTTTCCGAAGTGCAGGTCTTGCGTCCCGTCAGCCACAGCCGGTTCCTCGCGAACCACGCATAGCCCCGAATCAATAGCGGGTCGATCACCGGGAGCCGGCTCACGCGAGCCAGGAGGCCCAGGCCGACTGATTGCCAGACGGCGCGGAAGACCTCCACACCGGTGATGATCGTTCCGTCTTCCCATTGCGCGTGAAGCACTGCACCAAGACGGGCTGGGTCGAGGCCCGTCGATTCAGCATCATAACCGGGCGCGGAGAAATCACAGAGTCTGAGTCGGTGGTGACTGTCGAGGCGTTTCATCAACGCCATCTCGCGACTGCACAGAGGGCAAGCCCCGTCGTAGAACACGGTGAGTGGGTATGGAATCATCTCGACCGACCCTTCGTCAGCCTGGGATCGGAAAGCGCCGGGTGAATTGCTCCAACTTTTCGTCGAGCTCGCCGAAGGTCTCTAGCACGTCGATATTGTATCCGTTGAAGTGGCGCCGCATGGCCAGCGCCCCCTGGCCGCCGGCCAGGACATTGGACAGCGGTAACACCTCTTGAGCCAGCGATTGAATCAGCTCGATGGCCAGCGAATCTGGGAGTGCGATGGTGCAGGAGAGAATGGTCAGGTCCGGTGTGACTTCGCGGCAGAGATTGCTGAGAGAGAGGATCGGGACGTTGGCGCCGAGATAATAGACGCGGCAGCCGCGGACACGGCAGCGATACGCGACTGCCAATGCCGCCAGGTCGTGTTCCTCGCCGGGCGGACAGGCCACGACCACGGTGGCGCCGAATTCGGCGACCGGCAGCTGGTTCATGGCCGCATAGAGTTTTTGTTTGATCTGGCTGGTCACATAGTGCTCGACGGCCACGCTGATGCGGCCCGTGTGCCACAATTGACCGACGCGTTCCTGAAGGGGCAGCAGGATGCCGTGTAAGGCCTCTTCAAACGGTACGACGGCCACGGCACCGTTCAATCGCTTTTCAAACGTCACCCGATCGAGTGGTTCCAGCGCGATGAGGAGTTCGCGCAACAATCGGTCGAATGTGTTGTCGACGATCGCCGTCCGCGGCGCCGCGGCCCGCATGCGGCCGATCAGCTCTTCGCGTCCAACCTTGGCGAGATCCCCGATGGAAGCCCCGGCATCCAGCTGTTGCTTGAGATACCGCAGCAGCGCCACGTCCTCATCCGAATAATTGCGATACCGGTTTGCTCCTCTGGTCGGTTTGAGTAGGTCAAACCGACGCTCCCACACACGAATGACGTCACGGCTTAGGCCGGTGAGCTTTGCAACCCTATGAATTCTGTGGGTATTCATTGGCTTTTTTCTGAGTATAGTTTCATGTCCAATGTTTGTCAAATATTTCTAAATAAAACACTTGACACATTGGACATGTAGGGTGTAAACATTGGACATAGTCGTTGCAAACATTGGACACAAATAGTCAGGAGTCACCATGGCAACACAACACACACATCAGAAAAGCGAACAACGAAGAGGGGCACGAGTTGAGTTTTTGAACTTCCGGCACGAGTCGAGCTGCATGCGGTGCGGAGGGCTCATGGTGCCTGACTTCTGTACCGACCTTCTCAACGGCTCAGGCTCGCTCGACTGTTCCACTCTTCGCTGTGTGCAGTGCGGTGACATCGTCGATCCGGTCATTCGGTTGAATCGTCATCTCCAGCAATCGGCTGTTGTTGCTCGAGAGCTGAAGTCCGTCGGTCCGGGTTCTCAGGCGCAGGTGTCTGCGTAGCGGCCAGCATAAAGAACGTTATGGGCGATCTAATCAAGGAGGGTGACATGCGGAGACAAACAACTATTCAGGTGGGCATAGCGGTGGTGTTATTGGCGGGCGCGGCGACGGTGTCGGGCGCGGCCGAGTCGGCGGGCGAGAAGGATATGGTGCTCATTCCCAAGGGTGAATTCACCATGGGCAGCAACGAGCATGCGGACGAGACTCGACATCAAGTCGTGTTGGACGCGTACCTCATCGACAAATTCGAAGCGTCGAATGCGCGATACAAGGAATTCATGCGGGCGACCGGCCATCCGGCCCCGGCCTACTGGGACGATCCGCGTCTCAGCAAGCCAGAGCAGCCGGTGGTGGGAGTGAGCTGGACTGATGCCAACGCCTTCTGCAAGTGGGATGGCAAGCGATTGCCCACTGAGGCGGAGTGGGAAAAAGCGGCCAAGGGACCGGAAGGCGACAACCACTATCCCTGGGGTCATCACCTCGATCCGAAGAGGGCGAACTACGGACAAAACGTGGGTCGCACCATGCCGGTCGACTCGTATCCCGAGGGCGTCAGTGGATATGGCGTCTACAACATGGCGGGGAACGTCTTCGAGTGGGTGGACGATTGGTACGATCCGAAATACTACCGGAGCAGTAACGCGCTGAATCCGCGCGGTGCAGACAAAGGGTACAACTTCGCCAATCAAGGCCCGGTGAAAGTCTTGCGTGGCGGATCCTGGCTTGCTCCTGAAACATCTCTGCACACCAGTCATCGATTCTGGAACCAACCGGAGAACAACTCCTACGGCGTCGGCCTGGGCTTCCGTTGCGCGAAGTCGGTCAACGCGGTGTCGGAAGAAGCGGCTCAAGCCGGGCGTGATGCCTTTATCCAGGCGCTCGTCGGCATGGGTGCGGAAAAGAATGCTGACGCTCTGGCATCCATTGAGAAGGCACTCGCTGCGGATCCGGACAACAAAGAGTATCAAGCGACCCGCGAGCTGATTAAGAAGAGCATGAAGAAGTAATGCGTGACTGCAGAGGGGCGGGAATACCCGCCTCCCTGCCGCGCCGACAGGCGAGGAGGTACGGCATGAACAGGATGAGACACGTGCTGGGAGCTGGATTGGTTGTGGGCGCGATCCTCGCGCTTTCGGCCGCCCATGCAGAGGACTCAGCCATACCGAATGACATGGTCTACATCGGTCAGGGGCCTTCCCTCATGGGACTGGATAAGGGCGAGTCCGTACAATCAACGCGGAAACTCACCCCCTATGACAAACGGATGAAAACGCCCTGGTCCGCGGAGGCGTTTCATGACGAAGGGCCGGCCCATATGGTCTTTTTGGATTCCTACCTCATCGACAAGTACGAGGTGTCGAACAAGGACTATGGCGACTTCATACGTGCCACCGGTCACCCCGCGCCGGCGTACTGGGACGATCCCCGCTTGAACAAGGCTCGTCAGCCGGTCGTTGGGGTGAACTGGATCGACGCCAAGAGCTACTGCGAGTTCCGCGGCAAGCGTCTGCCGACCGAGGCGGAGTGGGAGAAGGCGGCTCGCGGACCGAACGGGAACCTCTACCCCTGGGGCAACGATTTCGATTCCAGCAAGGCCAACTATGATCGGCATCACGAGGCGACGCTGCCGGTGGACTCTCATCCGGAGGGGGTGAGCTATTACGGCGTCTACAACATGGCGGGCAATGTTTTCGAATGGGTCTCGGACTGGTACGATCCTAAATACTACGGCCGTCTGGAGACGATGGTGAATCCAACCGGTCCGGAAAAGCCGCTGTGGCTCGGCGGCACCGGCACCTATGTCGATCGACTGACGGTCGGGGAAAAGCGCGTCATTCGCGGCGGTTCCTGGATCGCGCCGGAAGGAGCCATTCGATCCACCCATCGGTTCTGGAATCATCCGCTCAACAACAGCTACGGCGTCGGGTTGGGATTCCGCTGCGCCAAGGCTTCGCCGCCCGACTGGGAACAACGGATTCGGGACACGTACATCACGGCGTTGGTGGAAATGGGGCGGGAACGATTTGCCGAGGCCCTGCAAGCGGTCGATCGGGGACTGGCACTGGATCCGGTCAACGTCGAGCTTCTCGAGTTGCGGCCCTTGATCGAGCAGTCGATGACTCGACGGTAATGGCGATGAGCGCACGGAGTCGCTCATTGGGTGTCCACGATGGAGGCAGAGTCATGACGAACAGGATGATGATCACGCTGGTCGGCGGGTTCGCGGTGTCACTGTGGTCGATGGCGGCACAGGCCGGCCCGATCGATACCAGTCGCCTTACCCATCCAGAACACGTGCAGCTTGTGCATGAGGCGGAACATAGCGTGGACCATGCCTGGGAGGTCTATCACCGTGCGGCCCTCGGCGGGACCGTGGCGTCGCCCGATCTGCAGGCACAAATCGAACAACACTTGCATGAAGCAAGAACCCTCGTGACCCAGGCGCAGGAGGCCGCCGACCGTGGCGATGCAGGTGCTGTGAAGCGCCTGGTCGGACAGATCAGCATACACACGGAACAGGCGATCGCGGGGAGCAAGGAGCAGAAGCGATGACACAAGGTTTGAGCAAGAGAGGGACCAGGTGGAGTGCGGTGGGTCTCTTCGCAACGGCCGCCTTAACGCTCGCCCTGAGCCCCGCGTTGGCGGCGCCGCCCGTCAAGGAGCTGGATCTCGTGCCCATGATCACGATTCCCGCAGGATCATTCCTCATGGGTACGCAGAGTCCGAAGGGGCGAGCTGACGAGTGGCCGCAACGTAAGGTTCATGTCGATGCCTTTGCGATCGATCAGGTGGAGGTGACCAATGAACGGTACCTGGCCTTTGTCGCCACGACCGGCCACCGGAATCCGCCGAACCCTTATGGCACCGGTGCGCTGGTGTCGGCGAAGGGAATCGAGCAACTCCCGGTGGTGCAGGTGACCTGGTACGACGCCAAGGCCTACTGCGCATGGGCGAAAAAGCGTTTGCCGACTGAGGCGGAATGGGAAAAGGCGGCACGTGGGACTGACGGCCGGACATTCCCATGGGGCAATGACGAAGCATCGACGACCCGTGCGAACTTCGACCGGGAGTGGGTCAACGAAAAGACGCTCTATGCCGTCGGGTCGCTGCCGGGAGGTGACTCTCCCTATGGCATCAAGGATATGTCCGGTAATGCTCGCGAGTGGGTGCAGGACTGGTACGACCCCGACTATTACGCGAATGCTCCGACGGCGAATCCACAAGGGCCGGAGAAGGGCATCGTGCGGGTGATCCGAGGAGGATCCTGGCACAGTCCTCTGGCCGACATCACGGCGACGGCGCGCGGGAGAGGTGGATTCGCGTTGCAGACCCATGGCACCGGCTTCCGTTGTGTGCGCAGCCTGGAGGGGCAGGGTCAGGATCATACGGCACAAGAGCCGGCAAAGTAACCGTGTCGTAGTCGGTGGGCTCGATGGAAGTGGTCACGATTTTGGAGGTACCGCGACTCCGCACGCGGCCTCCCGTTGAGGCGGATGGGTTCTTCCTTCGGAGGAACCTGTCCCCTCAGCGAACCATCTGACGGAGTGGCGCGAGGCTCGAAATAACAGGACTCGCAGTAAGGGGGAGCACGTGGGGCAACTGATCGTCGTAGGGATCGCACTGGTCGCGGTGAGCGTGGCAGCGGCCGCATTCATGAGCCGGAGGCAACGGGCCTACGCCGTCGTACCGAGCCAGGGGAAGAATCGGGCTCGTGTCAGCTAGGGTGTGCGTGGGCGCGAGGTATGGCGCACCTCCATGACAGAGGTGACAGTGCGGGGAAGGCCGTTCAATTTTCTGGAAGTCGGGGGTTCCAATGGACACACATGGGACGCCGGAGCCATATACTCCTCCGCAGCAGGACAATCATCGTTGTCCTCGATGCGGGGGGTTACTTTTGACGCAACAGTACATCGATTTGCTGGACGATACCGGTCAAATCGACATTACCGCATGGCACTGCACCATCTGCGGGGAGGTGCTCGATCCGGTGATCTTGAAGAATCGGTATAGCCCACCTCCGAATCTGCTGTATGGCACGAAGGAGCGAAAGTACAGTCAACGTGTGACGGCCCTACCAGGGCAATCAGGATCGAAGCAGGCACCCGATCGGGGAGATACGGAGAGCGGTAGACAGTCCCCCCAAAACGGCTCACAGATTGAGCCGTAGTCGACACAGGCTGTAGGTGGAGAAGCGACACATGCGGATCGTCGTCACCGGAGGTACAGGGTTCATCGGTCATGCGCTGGTTGCGGAGGTAGCGCAGCAGCGGCATGACGTAGTGGTGTTGTGTCGGACCCCCCGTCACTCGTCTCATTCGTCTGTCCGCTACGTGCAGTGGGATGCCCGATCGATGGGCCCATGGCGGGCTGAGGTGGAGGCAGCCGACGCAGTGATCAATTTGGCCGGGGCCCCCATCGCCGAAGGCCGATGGACCCCGGCCCGCAAGCGGCTGCTGCTGGAGAGTCGGACGTGCAGCACCAGATTGCTGGTGGACGCCCTCGCTGAGCGTGCCTCGCCGCTTCCCGTTTTTGTCAGTGCGTCAGGCATCGGGTACTACGGCGCCAGCGACGACCGGGTTCTCGACGAACGGTCGGCACTCGGGACGGGGTTTCTGGCAGACCTTTCCGCAGCCTGGGAGGCCGAGGCGTTGCGCGCCGGTCAATTTCAGACAAGAGTGGTGGTCCTGCGCACAGGCATGGTGCTGGAACAGGACGGTGGGGCGCTACCGAAGATGGTGCTGCCGTTCAGGTTCTTTGCCGGAGGGCCGGTGCTGCCCGGGACGCAATGGGTGTCGTGGATTCATCGTGCCGATCTGATCGGTCTCATCCAATGGGCCGTCGCCACGCCCACAGTGTCAGGACCGATCAATGCGGTGGCGCCTGAGGCGGTGACCATGAAGAACTTGTGTTCCGCCATCGGCAGGGTGCTCCATCGACCTTCGTGGCTTCCCGTCCCCGGGTTCGCCTTGCATCTGGCGTTGGGTGAGCTGGGGACATTGATGACCACCGGGCAACGTGTGGACCCGGCCAAGGTGCGGGCAGGAGGGTTTGTCTTTCGATATCCGAAGTTGGAACCGGCTTTGCGAGCGATCTTCGACGCGGAGGGTCAAACATGACCGCCATCATTGAGTCGGCGATGCAGTATGCCCACGCGCTGTCGGTGGCCGTTCTGGTCGGCAAGGTCGTGCTCCTGTCCTTTGTGGTTGCGCCGATTCTTGCGAAGCAGTTGGAGCCCGACCAGTTCGGATCTGTCGTGCGCCGGTTGTTTCCTGCGTACTATCTCCTGGGCATGGGAGCGGCGACGCTGGGGTTCCTCTCGTTGATCGTGCTCGGAATCCTCCACGGCCTGACCGGCTCTCTCTTGGGCGCCGGAGGAATCTGGTTGGTGATTCTTCTGGCGGAGTCGTACTGCCGTTCCCCCTTGACGCCGCAGAGTAACGCGATGAGGGATCGGCTCAAAGAGCAGGAGCGGCAGGGTTCCGTCGATCCGATGCTGCAGGCGGCCTGGACTCGGTTGCATCAGCGGTCGCTGTACCTGAATGTGCTGGTCCTGCTCGGTGGTCTTTGGTTGGTCGGCGCGGGTCGTCACTTGTGATCAGGATGAAGGGAGAAAGACGATGCAGACACATACGTATGTTGGGCGGTACGTCCTTGCCGGAGTGCTGAGCCTGTGGGTGGGCCAGGCCTCGATCATGAGCCATCAGGCTTGGGCCGCTGAAGGTCATGACAACTCGAGGGCGCAAGGCGGTATGTATGGTCTCGAAGCGAGCGTCCCGGATGGCGTCATCGGCGTGGCGCTGCATGTCGGAGCGGAGCGAGTGGGTGATCCCTCGGTGTTGTTGATCGCCCAGGTGTTGCCCGACGGTCCGGCGGAAAAAGCCGGACTCAAGCAGGGTGATCAGGTGATGTCCGTGGACGGGGCTGCGTTGACGGGCAAGACCTACGAAGAGGTGGCCCTGATGGTCCGTGGGGAACCGGGAACCGTCGTGAGATTGGGCGTGAAATCCGAGAGCGGCGTGCGGGAGCTGTCCGTCACCCGGGTCGCCGGTCAGACATTGTACAAGGGACAGATGGGGTCGCACGGCGGCCCGGCCAAATAGGTGACGCGTGAGACAGGTCATTGCAGGACTGGTGATGCTGATGCTCATGACAGGCCCGTCGCCGGCCGTGGGGTGGGACCGTCCTTCGCTGTCGCCGACTCTGTCGGGAATCGAGAGGACAAGTCTGTATCTACTGGCGGGTGACTATCGTCGGGCGCTGGAAGCCTGCGAACAGGGAATTCAACACCGTCCGTCAGCCGAGACCTATCTGCATCTCACGTACGTCTATCAGGCGATTGACGCGTATCTGGAACAATTGTCCAGAGACGAAAGCTGGATGGCCGTGGAGCAGTTGTATTTGAATCTGGCCTATCGGCATACGGAGGATCTCGTCGATCCCCCCGGCGGTTTGGCCAGGATGGCGAAAGAGATGATCCAGACCAGCGTTCGTCAACAGGCCGACGTCAGCGCCGCCATGGCGGTGCGACTGAACAAGGCCGTGTCCGACCGCCTCTGGCAGGAACAGACGCAATGGCGGAACGCGCACCCCACGACCTGGTGGCAGGCGTTTCCCGACGCCTGGATGCGCTAAGCATCCAAACCCTGGGGCGCCATATCCGCACAGCGAAGGAGGCAGGACCATGGTAAGACAGACCACACAACGCGGCATCGATCTCAAGTTGTTCGGCGCGCTCTTTCTGCTTGTGGGGCTGATCGACCTGCTCATCATCGAGTTTTTCCCCGCCTATGCGTTGAAGTTATTCGGCGTGACAATCGTCGGTCCGCTGGCCTACCTGGTCAAACTGCATTCGCCGGCCGTGCATTTCCTGATCGGGTACGGCTTCGTCTTTCTCCGCCCCTGGTCCTGGGGGCTCGCGATGGCCTATGGCGGATTCGGCATCACGAGCGAACTGATGAATCAGTTTCAATTCGGCTACCATCATCTCCGCACGGGATTTATGGCCACAACGGCGCTGTTTCTCTGCTATGTTGCGTGGCGACGAGTGCTGTTCGCAGATCCCCTGCCGCCAACGACTCGGTTGGCCTCGTCTTCCCCGGAGGTGCCTTCGTGAGAGGGTTGGTGTGGTTTCGCCGAGATCTTCGCATCCATGACAACCCCGCGCTCTCGGCGGCTTGTCGTGAGTGTCGAGAGATCGTACCGCTGTTTGTGTTCGACGAGCCGTTGCTGCAATCCCATGTGTTTGGATCCGCCTGTGTGGGATTCATGCTGGGGTGTTTGGACGATCTGCGGCGTTCGCTGGCCGAGCGGGGGGTGTCGCTTCTCTGGCGAATGGGCGAGCCGGTGGAGACGGTGTTACGGACCGCTCAGGATCTATCGGTGGATGCGGTGTACTGGAATCGAGACTATGAACCAGCCGCCATCGATCGAGATCGCCAGACTCAACAGCAGTTGGCTCGACAAGGCCGCACCGTGAAGACGTTTAAAGATCATGTCGTGTTTGAGGCGGAAGAAGTGCGGGGTCTGACCGGGGACCCGTTTCAACGATACAGTGCCTATCGGGATCGGTGGTGGACGAAGTGGCGTGCGGCGGCTCCGTCGGTGCTGCCGGTTCCTGCCATTCCGTCGGTGGACCACGCTGCGGGTTCCTCCCTGCCCCCCTGGCCCACCGCGGAAGCGCTCGGGTATGCCTCGGTGCCGACGTGGATCGAGCCGGGTGAACAGGCCGCCCGTGCTCGGTTACAGTGGTTCTTGAAAGGGCCGATACATCGCTACGTCAGCGGCAGGAATCTCCCCGCTCAGGACGGGACGTCCAAGATGTCCCCCCATTTGCGGTTCGGCACGATCACGACGCGCACGATGGTACATGCCGCGCTGCAGACGCTCTCGAAGGGCGGACCGGTTTCTCGTGCCGATGTGTTCACCTGGATGGATGAGCTGGTGTGGCGGGAGTTTTTTCAACAGGTGTTGTCGGCGTTTCCGCATGTGGCCGAGGGACCGTTCAAGGCGAAGCCCGGGCTTCCTGCTCCGCGTCCCGCCGGGCCGGAGCGCGATCGGTTGTTTGCCGCCTGGTGTCAGGGGCGGACCGGCTATCCGATCGTCGACGCGGGGATGCGCCAGCTGAACGAAACGGGCTGGATGCACAATCGCGTGCGCATGGTCGCGGCGTCGTTCCTTGTGAAGGATCTACGGCTGGATTGGCAAAGCGGAGAACGCTACTTCATGGAGCAGTTGGTAGACGGAGATCTGGCGGCGAACAACGGCAACTGGCAGTGGTGTGCGTCGACCGGGACCGATGCGATGCAGGGCTATCGGATTTTCAACCCGACCCTGCAAAGTGCGAAGTTCGACCCTGAGGGAGGCTATGTGCGCCAGTACGTCCCGGAGCTGAGTCAGGTGCCGACAAAATGGATTCACGAACCGGCGCTCATGCCCAAGGAGGAACAGGTCCGGGCTCGATGCCGGATCGGCATCGACTACCCGGAACCCATTGTGGATCATCGGCAGGCGCGCCAGGAATATCTGGATCTCGGGAAGCAGAAGGTAGCCCCATGACGACGTCGGCACTTCGCCTCGGCATCAGCCGCTGTCTCCTCGGCGAGCAGGTTCGCTTTGACGGCGGCCACAAGCGGGATCAATTCTTAACGGACGTCCTCGGCCGATATGTCGAATGGGTTCCGGTCTGTCCGGAGGTCGAAGCGGGACTCGGTACGCCGCGTGAGGCGATGCGGCTGGTAGGAGATCCGCAACAGCCGAGACTGGTGAGTATCAAGAGCGGTCGGGATCACACACGAGCCCTCGAACTCGTGACCGACAGACGCCTGGTCGATCTGGAGGCTGTCGATCTGTCGGGATTTGTCTTCAAAAAGGACTCTCCGAGTTGCGGGGTGGAACGTGTCCGGACATACAACGAGCACGGCATGCCGAATCGTAAAGGCGTGGGCCTGTTCGCGCGCGCGTTTGTCGGGCGATTCCCGCTCATTCCCGTGGAGGAAGAAGGTCGGCTGAGCGATCCTCTGCTGCGAGAAAATTTTATCGAGCGGGTGTTCTGCTATCGCCGCTGGCAGGATCTTATTCACGGCGGGGTCACGAGGCAGGCGGTCGTCCGGTTTCATACGATTCATAAGTACCTGCTCTTGGCCCATAGCGTCCAACACTACCGCCAGCTGGGCCGGTTGGTCGCGCAGGTCCATGAGTATCGCCCCAAAGACCTGGTACTTCGATATGGCGAGCTGTTCATGCAGGCCCTGGCTGTGCGGGCGACGGTACGCAAACACGTCAATGTCTTGCAGCATATCCTGGGACATTTCAAAGACCGTCTCGGTGCGCAGGAAAAGGCCGAGCTGCTGGGAGTCATTGCCGATTATCATCAGGGGCTGACGCCACTGATCGTGCCGCTCACGTTGATCAAACACTACGTGCAAGCGTTCGATGTCGAATATATTCGTGATCAGGTGTACCTCAATCCGCATCCGAAGGAGCTGATGCTGCGCAATCATGTCTAATGGCGGGGCGACCCCACACAGGGGGTCCGGCAGGATCGATTCACCACATTGTCAAGAAAGGAAACGGCACCATGGCGGCGACGACGCAAGGGGTGATTTTAGTGGGGCACGGGGGGATTCCGAAGGATTGTCCGCAGGATCTCGTGACGAAATTGAAGCGGCTGGAAGCGCAGCGTCGCGCGGCGAAGTTGCCTCCGTCGGCAGAGGAGCTGGATTTGGACGGCAAGATCCGGCACTGGCCACGCACGGCGGAGACCGACCCCTATCAGGCCGGGCTGGAAGCGGTGGCAGCGCAGCTGCGCCTGCAGTTGAACGGTGCCCTCTTCGCCGTGGCCTACAACGAATTCTGTGGCCCGACTCTGGAGGAGTCGGTGGAGTCGCTGATCAAGCAGGGGGCGACCGATATTACGGTCACTACGACGATGTTTACGCCGGGCGGCTCGCATTCCGAAGTGGAGATTCCCGAAATTCTGGAGCAACTACGCACCCAGTATCCGAATGTGGCGTTGCGCTATGCCTGGCCGTTCGACCTGACGAAGGTGGCCACCACGTTGGCGGACCAGATTCGGCGGTTTGTGTGACCAAAGGGGGAGAAAGGCACGGGCGTGTGAACGGTCGTGCGGAGATAGGCGATGCAAAGACGAGGGCAAGCAGCACGGAGCCGGGCAGTCGTGTACGGGCTCACCGGTCTCCTGCTCGTCGCGCTGCCGATTCCAGGGGCTGCCGCCCTCGTTGAGGGCGTGAGCTTTTCCGATTCGATCAGCGTCGGTTCGGTCACCCTTCCGCTTCGAGGCGTCGGCCTCGCGAAGTTCTTACGGACCATTTCGGTGTACGTGGCCGCACTGTATCTCCCGTCCGGTACGGAGCCAGATCGGGTGTTGGAGGATGTGCCGAAACGTCTGGAACTGTCTTATTTTCGCAGCATCCGGGCGGGAGACTTCGGGCGAGCTGCCGAGAAGGTTTTGGCGGACAATGTCTCCCCGGAGCGGCTGGCGATCATGGCGCCGCGCATTGCCCAGCTGCATCGTCTGTACGAGGATGTGAAACCAGGTGATCGTTACGGGCTGACCTATACTCCGGGCGTGGGCACCGAGTTGAGTCTCAACGGAGTCGTGAAAGGAACGGTAGAGGGAGCGGACTTTGCCGCGGCCTACTTTGCCATTTGGCTGGGGCCGAACCCGATCAATGAGGCCTTGAAGCTGCGGTTGTTGAATCGGTGAATGTGCCGCTGATCGATCTGAGCGGCGGGAGACCGTGACTATGCATTCCGTTGTGGAGCAGTTCAAGGAGACCTATGGAGGGCTCGATGCCCAGTCGTTGGGACTGCTAGCGGAGCTGTATACCGATGATGTGCTGTTCCAGGACCCGTTCCGGCGACTCGAAGGGCTCGGGGCGCTCACTCGATATTTTGCCGAGCTCTACGCCCACGTTGAAGCCTGTGCGTTCACCTTCGACGCTGAAGTAGTGCAATCGCAACAAGCCGTGCTGCTGTGGACGATGTCGCTGAGGCATCCGAGACTCAACGGCGGGCAGCCGGTCGTGGTGCCCGGTTCCACACACGTTCGGTTTCGGCAGAAGATCTATTTTCACCGGGATTACTTCGACGCGGGAGCGATGCTGTATGAACACCTTCCCCTGATCGGGATGATCGTCCGCTTCGTGAAGGAACGGGTGTGAGATGGGACGGCATGCAGTCAGCGGTCGACGGGTCTGGGTGACGGGCGCGTCAAGCGGCATTGGCCGAGCCGTGTCCGTCGAGCTGGTCCGTCGCGGCGCCACCGTGATCGCCTCGGCCCGGAACGAATCCGCACTGCACCAGCTCGTGAACGACTGTGGCAGCGAGCGCGTGACGGCTCTCCCCTGCGATGTCACCGACTGCGACGCCAACCTCCGGGCGGCCGCCGAGATGGTCCGTCGAGTCGGAGGTCTCGATGTGGCGTTCCTCAACGCAGGCACCTGCGAATATGTCGAGGTTGACACCTTCGACAGTGCGGTGTTCGAACGGACCATGCGCACCAACTTTCTCAGCATGGTATACGGAATCGAGGCGGTCTTGCCGCTCTTGAGACAATCCCCCGCGCCGCACCTCGTCGGCATGAGCAGCACCGTGGCCTACGCGGGGCTTCCGCGCGCCGAGGCCTACGGAGCATCCAAGGCGGCTATCACCTACCTGTTGGAGTCCCTGCGGGTCGACCTGTACCGATCCGGTATCACCGTGTCCGTGGTGTCCCCTGGTTTCGTCCGAACGCCCCTCACAGATCGGAACGATTTCCCGATGCCCTTTCGCATCGAAGTGGACGAAGCGGCCCGCCGAATCGTCGACGGGATCGAGGCGGGGAGGCCGGACATTCATTTCCCAAAACGGTTCAGTCTGGCGTTCAAACTGTTGGCCCTTTTGCCGGCGCGGATCTACACGCGTGTGAGTGCCACGCTGGTGAGACGGCCATGAACATCGCCATTGTCGGCACCGGGATTGCGGGTATGACGGCGGGCCACCTTCTTCATGGCCGGCATGTGCTGACCCTGTTTGAAGCGGGCGACTATATCGGCGGGCATACCAACACGATCGAGGTTCCCTGGGAGGGGACGACCTACGCCGTGGACACCGGCTTCATCGTCTTCAACGATTGGACCTATCCCAACTTCATTGCCTTGCTCGATCGATTGGGCGTCGCGCATCAACCAAGCGACATGAGCTTCAGCGTCCGTTGCGAGCGCACCGGCCTGGAGTACAACGGGACTACGCTGAACAGCCTGTTCGCGCAACGACGGAATCTGCTGCGCCCGTCGTTCCACCGGATGATCCGCGACATCCTTCGATTCAACCGTGAGGCGGTGGCGTTGCTGGAGCAACCGGGACCGGGCCCGTCCCTGAGAGCCTACCTGGAACAGCAGGGGTACTCGGAGCCGTTCATTCGCCAGTATCTCCTCCCCATGGCGGCGGCCATCTGGTCGGCCGGACAGGCCACGATCCGGGAGTTTCCGGCTCAATATCTGGTCCGGTTCTTTAAACACCACGGGATGTTGTCGGTGAACGATCGGCCTACGTGGCGTGTTATCACTGGCGGATCGCACCGCTACGTCGAACCGCTGGTGCGCCCGTTTCGTGACCGGATCCGGTTGCAGGCTCCGGTGGAGTCGATCGGGCGGTTTCCGCAAGGTGTGGAAGTGCGCTGGCGAGATCGAGAGGGGCGACGGCAGACCGAGCGGTTCGACGCGATCGTGCTGGCCTGCCACAGTGATCAAGCGCTGACACTGTTGGCGAAACCGTCGCCGTTGGAACAAGAGGTCCTGGGAGCCATCCGGTATCAGCGCAATGAAGCGGTGCTGCACACGGATCGTTCGTTGCTGCCGAAACGTCGACTGGCCTGGGCGGCATGGAACTATCATCTCTTGCCCACGCCGCCTGAGCACGTCGTAGTCACCTACCACATGAACCGGCTGCAAGGGCTCCAGGCACCCTGCGAGTTTTGTGTGACGTTAAACCACAGTGAGGCGATCGATCCGGCGAAGGTCTTGAAGCGCATCGTCTATCATCACCCGTTGTATTCGCCGCAGGCGGTCGCCGCGCAAGCGCGGTATGAGGCCATCAACGGGCAGCAGCGCACGTTTTATTGCGGAGCCTATTGGGGTTTCGGCTTTCATGAGGATGGAGTGAAGAGCGCCATGGCAGCCTGTCGGACGTTGGAGGCGTGGGTGCAATGAATAGTGCGGTGTACGAGGGAACAGTGCGGCATCGGCGGTTGGCTCCGGTGGCCCATGTCTTTCGGTATTCCCTGTTCATGCTCTACGTGGATCTGGCCGAGTTGCCGGGCTTGTTTGACGAGCGCTGGTTGTGGTCGACGTCGCATCCGAATCTAGCCTGGTTTCGCCGCGCCGATCACGCGGGCGACCCGCAGGTGCCCTTGGATCAGAGTGTGCGGGATCAGGTCGAGGCAGCCACCGGTCGGCGACCGATGGGTCCGATTCGTCTCCTCACGCATTTCCGGTACTTCGGCTATGTGTTCAATCCTGTGAGTTTCTATTACTGCTTCGACGGAGAGGATCGGCGCGTAGATACGATCGTGGCCGAAGTCACGAATACGCCTTGGGGCGAGCGGCATTGTTATGTGTTGGATGGGTCGTTGGACGAGGGCCGCGGCCGTCACCATCGGTATCGATTCGGAAAGCGATTTCATGTGTCGCCGTTCATGCCTATGGATGTGGACTACGATTGGCGCTTCGACACGCCTGGCGAGCGGCTCATGGTGCACATGGTCAATGTGAGAAGTGGGAGCCGCTTCTTCGACGCAACCATGGTTCTGGCGCGCCGTGAACTGACGGCCGCGTCCCTCGCGCGGACCCTCGTGCAATACCCGTTCATGACCGCCAGGGTCATCGGCGCGATTCATTGGCAGGCCTTGCGCCTGTGGATGAAACGCTGCCCGTTTTACCCGCATCCCAAAACGCGCGCCTCGCTGGCGCAGACAGGGAGGTTCTCAGGATGAACGGTCTTATGAAGACCGACTGTGCATCGGGACCGACGGAATGGAGCCTCGTCCCGCGAAGGGAATCCGGCGCACGCGACGGCTTCTCAATCCGGCTTGCGCGGCGCATGGTCTTTGCTCGGCTCCGGTTGATGACGCAGGGCGCCCTCACCATCGTGGAGGGCGAGCAACGGACGATCTTCGGCAGCCCGACGTCGCCGTGCCCGCTTCGGCCGGTGGTCACCATCGACGACCCTGTCTGTTATCGGGACATTGCCTGGGGCGGGTCCGTCGGTGCCGGGGAAAGTTACGGTCGTGGCGCATGGAACTGCGACGACCTTACCGCGCTCATACGGTTATTCGTCCTGAACCGCGCCGTGCTTGATGGGATGGAACAGGGAGCCGCTCGCCTGTCCGCTCCACTCCTGAAGCTCATGCATGGCCTGCGGCGCAACACAAAGGCGGGCAGTCGGCGGAACATCGCGGCGCATTACGACCTCAGCAATGAATTCTTCGCGCTCATGCTGGATCCGACGATGATGTATTCCTGCGGGTACTTCGTTCGTCCGGATAGCACCCTTGAAGACGCCTCCCGCGCCAAGATCGAGCTCATTTGCCGCAAGCTGCATCTGTCGCCCGATGACCATCTCCTTGAAATCGGGACGGGCTGGGGCGGGCTGGCCTGTCACGCGGCTCAGACCGTCGGCTGTCGGGTGACGACGACCACGATCTCTCAGGCCCAATACGACTGGGCGCTGAGGCGTGTCCGTGACGCGGGCCTGTCAGACCGTGTGCAGGTGCTGCTGTGCGACTATCGGGACCTCCCCTATCTGGATATGCAATTCGACAAGCTGGTGTCGGTCGAAATGATCGAGGCGGTCGGGTGGCAATACTATGGCGCGTTTTTCGACGTCTGCCGCCGGCTGTTGAAACCGGATGGCTTGATGCTCATACAAGCCATCACCATCGATGAGCGGTATTTCCAACGGGCCAAACGGTCGGTCGATTTCATCCAGCGCGTCATTTTCCCGGGAAGTTGTATTCCCTCGGTGACAAGTCTCTGCCATGCCATGGCCCGTGCATCGGATTTCAGCTTGCTGCATGTTCAGGATATCGGGGCCCATTACCCGCCCACGCTTCGCGGCTGGCGTCAGAACATTCGGCAGAACCTGGAGCGGATCTGTCAACTCGGGTTTGGACCGGAATTTCTCCGTCTGTGGGAGTTCTATCTGTCGTATTGCGAAGGCGGGTTCCTGGAACGATCGATCTCGACCGCGCATTTGCTGTTTGCCCGCTCAGGCTGGCGACAGGACCCCTTGGCAGGATGATCAGGACCCTCGGCAATGCGGTGCTGTTCCAGCTCGGATGGTGGGTCGCCATCCTGAGTGCCGGGCGGGGGCAGGCGTGGTTGGCTCCCCCGGTCCTGGCGGGTCTCATCACCGTCAATATCTGGTACGGGTCCCAGCCTCGCGCCATGACCTCGGTGGTCCTGGCGATTGGATCTGCCGGCCTGCTGGTGGATAGCGGCCTGACCGCGTTGGGCCTGCTGCGGTTCGGGGACCATCCCTTTTCGCCTTGGCTCTGCCCGCCCTGGCTCTGTGCCCTCTGGTACCTGTTTGCGACGACGTTGCACCAGTCGCTCCGATGGCTGGAAGGCCGGGTATGGTTGGCTGCGCTGATCGGTGGGATTGCCGGACCCATCAGTTACGGGGCCGGAGAAGCCTTGGGGGCTCTTACGTTGGGACCGAGTCGCAGCAGCGCCCTCCTGTTGCTCGGATTGGTGTGGGCGGGGATCTTGCCGCTCTTCGTTCGAATGGCTGAGCAGCGTTATGGTGCTGCAGCAGGCAGCCGTCTGGACTGAACCCGCGTGCTGTGATCGGCTTCCTGAACAGTGTACAATCAGGCGCCTTCGAATCGAACGGCAGGGCTCCGCGTGGGCGGATGGAACCATCTTTCAAGGGAGTGAGAGGACTCATGACGGTGCGAGATCAACTGATTGCCGCCTTCCATGCCACCCAATCGTTTCGATGGGATCCCGACAAGGGATTCAAACTGGCTTCTGGGTTGATGAGCCCATTTTATGTCGACTGTCGCACTCTGATGGCGTTTCCGCATGCGCGCCATGTGGTGGCCCAACGAGCCTGGGAGGTCATCAAGGACCGGGAGATCGACTGTCTCGGGGGGTTGGAAATCGGCGCGATTTCCATCGCCACGTCGATCTCCGACTTTGCCTATCTGGCTTCCCCGCGCCGGGAGTGGCGGACATTCTTCGTGCGCAAGCAGCCGAAGGACCACGGTCTTGGCCGATTGGTCGAAGGTGTCGTGCGGGCCGGGGACCGTGCGCTTGTCGTCGACGATGTGCTCACCAGCGGTGGGTCGGTCGTGAAGGCGATTGTGGCGGCCCGTGAGGCAGGACTCGAGGTGAAGGAGGCCCTCATCATTGTCGATCGAAAGGAACAGGACGGCCGAGCCCGTGTTGAGCAGTTAGGGGTACGGGTGGTGAGTCTGTTGACGGTTGATGAGTTGATGAGCGGTCGGCCGACCGCCCCCTGAGCTACTTGCAGTCGAATTGAATGCCCCACCGCCGCTCCTCGACGACATCGCTCGATCCTGCGAGCGGGCTGGCCTGGCGTAGCCGCCCCTTGGTTTCTCCCTCGCGGACGATCGTGTGCCCGCGGGGGCATTTCTGATCGATGAGGCGCATGGCGTCTTTGCGGAATGAGGACAACAGTGTGCCGTGCTGGGGCCGGTAGGGGTAGACGACGACGCCTCCCTGGTCTGAGTCTTTGACCAGAATGGCGCCGTCTCCGCAAGCAGCCAGGAGCAAGCCCAGCGCAGGCCCTATCAGACTTGACCAATTTTTCATCGGGCTCCTATCATATGACGTCCATCCTCGCCCCATCATGCTGTGAACAAAGGAGCGGTCGCCATGAGGTATATCATGTCTATCACGTGCGCAGTCGTTCTGAGTGGAGTGCTCGTCCAGGAACCGGTTCCGTCCCTTGCCTATCATTCTTACGTGTTGAGCGTGCAGCAGTTACGCGCCGGCCTGACCAAGGCGCCCTCCACGAGCGCGAAGGGGTTTGTCTTGGTCGATGTCCGTTCCCCCGAGGAGCATGCGTCAGGCATGATTCCCGGCACGGACCTGAACATCGATTTTCGGGAGATGAAGGCGCGTCACCGGGAACTCGGTGCGAAGTTGGAAGACCATATCGTCGTGTATTGCCAATCGGGTCATCGCAGCAACATTGCCGCCGAAACCTTGGCCGATCTGGGGTACACGCATGTCTATAACGTCGTGGGAAGTATGAACGCATGGACCGAGGCGGGATTTCCCGTCGCGCCGGGTCGATGAGCCGGGGTGTCACGGCTTGCGGGGTGGCTGTAAGGAATCTACAGGTATCCCTGCCCTCGCGGGTGTCCGCGGGCTGATCCCGATGACCGTCGGAAGGGGAATATGCACTCCCGTGTTGCCCGCCAATAAGGAGCGCCACGTCGACTGCGAGGCGGTTTCCTGGGAGGCATGCAACAGGTCCTGGCTGGCGATCACATCAGAGGATGCACCCCCATCCATGGCCATCGCCTGTTGCAGCGAGGGTAGTTGCCGATGCAGGCAGTCGGCCAGGCGATGGAGCGAGACGACGTCCGCCGTCTTCATGACCAGAATCGCCCCCTGCCCGTCTTCAGCCACCACTGTTTGAAACGCGCGCTTGCCGCTGTCTCTCACTCGAAGTTTGCCCATTCGGTCGAATAACATCAATGACTGCGCGGCTTCGCGGTACATCGGCGGATCTTCCGTGAATGCGTCGAACGCCAAGTCGAAGACACGGGCTTTTCGAAGTGTTCCGTCGGTTGGTTCAGCGGCGAACAGTCCTTGCCACGAATGATGTTTCTTGCTTCCGAGTGACCGCCCCTCTTTCAGCAAGACGCCCAGATAGGAATAGTCTTCGCGAAACAAGCCTGCATTGAACATCACATAGGCGTCGGTCCGGTGCTGCCAATCATGAATGGAGATCGGAGCTCGGAGCCCTTCATCGCGAAACTGATATACGGAAAACCGGAAGCGTTCCGGATCGATTTGGAGCATCAGCAAGGCAGGAACCTGCGGGCAGGTGTCCCTGGGGTTCCAAAGCGCCACGTGCATCCCGGTGGTCAATCGCTCCCAAGGGATTGCATCTGCGGCAGCTGACTGGGCCGGAAGGGGTGCGGTAAGCCAGAGTGAGATCAGGATGCCGGAGAGCGCCCTTCCCCAACGATTGGACTGTGGTCTCAGCCGGCTGCGGTCCTTCATCAACGTTCGTCACCCGTGATAGTCTCGACAGGATATCTCGGCGCAATTTCCCTACGGCTTGAGTATAGGAAGGATGGACTCACGGGTCAAACCGATGACCGGCAATGGTCGGATTGAAAGGAGGTCTGTTACGAGGCTCGGGCGGTACGGGGAGCGTGGCTCGGGAGCGGTGCCTGAAGGTGTGCCGGTCCGGCTCCCGGCGCAGAGGAGTCGAGGAGTGCGCGCACGGTACGAAGCAGCAGGTCCGGCGTGAACGGCTTCTGGAGAAAGGTGGTGCGGTGCGGGTCCATGCCGCTGTTGACGCAAATGTCGTCGAGGTAGCCGGACATGAACAGCACTCTGAGGTTCGGCTTGATGACCGACAGATGTTCCGCAAGTTCTCGACCGTTCATGCCCGGCATGACGACGTCGGTCAACAGAAGATCGACGTGTTGACTCTGCTGCGTGGCCGTCAGGCAGGCTTCGACCCCGTTTTTGGCCTCGATCACCTGGTAGCCGGTTTTGAGCAACTCATGGCGTACGAGGTCGCGGACTCCGCCATCGTCCTCGACCAGGAGAATGGTTTCAGATCCCTGGCGTGGCTGGGCCTTCGGGGATTCGGCGGAGGTGCTCTGGGTTTGCGGCGTGGCGCGCGGGAAATAGATGTCGAAGGTCGTCCCATGGCCTACCTGGCTCCAGACGTCAATGCCGCCGCCGCAGGTCGTGACGATGCCAAACACGGTGGACAGGCCGAGACCGGTGCCCTTGTGCGCCTCTTTGGTGGTAAAGAAGGGTTCAAATAAGTGGCTTAGGACGTCGGTATCCATGCCGCACCCTGTATCCGTCACCGTCAACTTCACATAGTGTCCGAGCGGTAACGGGTGGAGGTGGTGCATCGGGGTGCGCGCCAGCTCGACCTGTGATGTTTCAACGGCTAGTAGGCCTCCGTTGGGCATGGCGTCCCTGGCATTCACGACCAGATTCATCAGCACCTGCTCCAATTGTCCGGGATCGGCTTTCACATGGCCATTGTGGGGATCGGGCCGGATGACCAGCTGGATGTCCTCCCCGATGAGGCGGCGGAGCATCCCTTCGACGTTGCCGATGACTGAGTTGAGCGGCAGCACGTTCGGTTCCATCGGCTGCTTCCGGCTGAAGGCCATCAGTTGGCGAATCAGATTGGCGGCCCGCTCACCGGCCTTTTGCATCTCTTCGATCTTGGCGTGGATGGGACTGCCGGCGGACAATTCTCTCAGCAGCACCTGGCTATGTCCCATGATGACGGTCAGCAGATTGTTAAAATCATGGGCAAGTCCCCCGGCCAGGCGCCCCACGGCTTCCATTTTTTGCGCCTGACGCAGCTGCTTTTCGCTCATCCGTAACGCATCCTCGGCCCGTTTTCTCTCCAACCGCTCGTCGAGTTCACGCAGCGTTCTTCGAATGGACGGCACCAGTCGGCCCAGCCGCTGCTTGGAGATATAGTCGGTGGCTCCGCGCTGCATCATATCGACCGCGAATTCTTCGCCTTGCATGCCGGACACGAATAGAAAGGGCACGTCGGGATGAAGGGCCCGGGCGAGGTCGAGGGCCGCCGCTCCGTCGAATTCCGGTACTGTCGTGTCGGCGAGGATGAGGCTGAATCCCCCCTGGCGGAGGGCTGCGAGAAAGTCTTCCCGCGTGTGCACGCGCTTCGCGTGGCAGAGGATGCCTGCGTTGCGGAGTGTGGAGTCGATCAGTTCCGCGTCCGCCTGGTTGCCCTCAAGATGGATGAGTCGCAGGGGCTGAGTCATCGTATG
This sequence comes from Nitrospira defluvii, assembly GCA_011525625.1. Lineage (GTDB taxonomy): Bacteria > Nitrospirota > Nitrospiria > Nitrospirales > Nitrospiraceae > Nitrospira_A. The sequence goes on along the minus strand of WYAX01000020.1, from coordinate 64,129 downwards.
GTTCCCGCTCGGAGGGTTACGCAGATCGACCTGCTGTGCGGCTGGCGCCCTCAGGAGGGGGCTCGTTGATCATGCCCCAAAATACACCGAGCTCTTTCACGGCCTTGAGGAATTGATGAAACTCAACCGGTTTGACCACGTAGGCATTGGCACCAAGGGCATAACTTTCGGCTAGGTCCCGTTCTTCCCGGGAGGATGTGAGCATCACGACGGGGATCGGTCGCAGGTCGGCATCGTTCTTGATGGTACGCAACACTTCAAGGCCGTCGACTTTCGGCATTTTCAAGTCGAGGAGGACGACGGCCGGATTGCCCTGGAGCCTCGTCTTGAAGGAGCCGCGACAATACAGGTAATCCAGGACTTCGGCCCCGTCATGACACAGGATGACCTTGTCGGCCAGTTGATGCTCTTCCATGGCTGCGAGCGTCAGCTCGGCGTCGCGCGGATTATCTTCGGCCAGCACAATGGGTTTGGAGAGCGTCATGTGGAGGGCCTCGCTAGAGGAAGGCTGACGTAAAAGGTCGCGCCGTTGCCGAGCGTTCCTTCCGCCCAGGTCTTCCCCCCATGTCGGTGGATAATACGTCGGACATTGGCCAACCCGATGCCCGTTCCTTCGAATTCGTCTGCGCGATGGAGTCGTTGGAAGACTCCGAACAGCTTGTTCGCATACTGCATATCGAATCCTACTCCATTGTCGCGCACGAATAATACTGCATCGTTGGGGCCATCGCGTCGGCTGCCGATTTCGATGGTGGCGTTCGGCTGCGTGCTGGTGAATTTAATGGCGTTGGCGATCAGATTCACAAACACCTGTCGAAGCATGGCAGCGTCCCCAGTGACGTCAGGGAGTTGAGCGATTTTCCATGAGATGGCCCGATCTTGCAAGTCATGTCGAAGATCGTGCAACACCGCTGCGATCAATTGATCTAGATTCACCGTGCCGCGCAGCATTTCCTGCCGGCCCATGCGAGAAAAGACCAGCAGATCGTCGATGAGTTGGCCCATCCGAGTGGCGGCTTCCGAGATCGTGTGGAGGTAGCGCTTGGCTTTGTCGTCGAGCGAGACGGCGGTGGCCTTCGCCAGCAGGGAGGCGTATCCATCGATGTGCCGAAGCGGTGCGCGTAAGTCGTGGGAGACGGAATAACTGAACGCCTCCAATTCCTTATTGGCCGCCTCAAGGAGTTCTCCGCGGCGATGAAGCTCTTCGGCGATGCGTCGTCGCGCGGTGATGTCATGTCGGATCAGGTAATACACGACGGCGAGCAAGACGAACAATAGGAGGGCGCCGATGCTGAGAAGGATGATGCTGGAGCGTGTCGTGCTTGTCGATTCGATCACCCGTTGGGCGAGAGCGTTGTTCTCTTCCTGCTCCATTTGCGCTTGGAGTTTCCGCGCCGCATCGAGTGAGGCCTTCGCGACACCGGCTAATGCCATGCCTCGAACAGCTTCGTACCCTGTTTGCTTCCGCAATTCGATGGCGTTGTGTTCGTCCTGCAGTTGTTGGGTGATGAGTTGTGCGAGGTGAGTGACGTGAGCGCCTTGACTGCTGTCGGGGTTCGTAAGCTCTCGCAGGTAGCGGGCGAATTCCGGCGCACGTTCTTGCAGCGTGTGGTAGGCCGCGAGATAACTCTCATCTCCGGTGACAAGGAAGCGCCGGTGGCCATTTTCTGCGTCATCCATGGCAGCTCCCATCGCACCGAGCAGCTGGATGAACTCGTGACTCCGCTGGTCTTGCTGGCCGTTTCGGATGAGGACGGTCATGTTGCGATAGGAAATGACGGAAATGACCAAGATGCCCGCAAAGACCAGGCCGAAACCTGCCAGGACACGCTGTTCTATCGAGCGTTGCTGTACGCTTCGAAGGGCCGAAGTGATAAACGAGCGCGGCGTCGCGGCTTGTGAGCCCGGTTGCGGGGGGGGAAGAGCGGCATCCACCCCAGTATCGAGAGTCTGTTGCTGATTCGGTTCGTCCGTGCTCATCAAGAAAGCCCTGTGGCTTCGCCAGAGGAGAGGTGCGGGTCGTACGAGGCGGCCTTGTGTGCAGTTCGTGGACCGCAGTCAGTATTGTAGCAGAAGGCCTTGATGCGCGAAGGGATTTGATGGAAACCTGAAGCAGCGACCGGGGTGAAGTCCCTAGCCTCCGAAGGGCGCCGTCGGAGGAGGGATGGATGCCGCCGGACCCAGGAGATTGGAGAACATCAGGGTTGCGGATACGGCCCAGTCGAGGAACGGTTGGGGATAAATGCCGATGACCAGCGTTCCAGCGAGTCCGACATAGATTACCGCACGCAGCGGCCCTGTAGTCTTGATGGGAGAAGAATCAAGGGGTTCGTTGATGTACATCTTCTTGACCACGATCAAGTAGTAGTACATCGACACCACGATATTGACGAGCCCTACGGTAATCAGCGTATAGAGACCCTCTTTGATCGCGGCGACAAAGATATAGAGCTTTCCAATGAATCCGGCGAGCGGGGGGACGCCGGCCAACGAAAGCAGGAAGATCAGCATGGCAAACGCAAGGAACGGGGACCTTCTGTTTAATCCGCGGTAGTCCTCGATCTCATCGCTGCCCAGCGAATTGCTGATCGCCATGATGACGGCGAAGGCGCCAAGATTCGCGAAGAGATAGGTCAACAGGTAAAACAAGATGGAGTCCGTGCCCATTTTGGTGCCGGCAGCCAGACCGATGAGAACGTTCCCCACCTGTGCGATACCGGAATAGGCCAAGAGCCGCTTAATGTTTCGTTGCGCAATGGCCACAATGTTGCCGTAGGTCATGGAGAGGATCGAAGCCGCGACAATGAGCAACGCCCAGGCCGGCTTGAAGGTCGCGAGCGCGACGAGGAAGAGGCGCAAGAGGATGGCGAAGGCCGCGACTTTCGGCGCAATGGACAAGAACGCCGTCACAGGAGTCGGGGCACCGTGATAGGTGTCGGGAATCCAGGAGTGGAAGGGTACCGCGCCGATTTTAAAGCCTAATGCGGCGAAGATGAGTAGGAAGCCGATAACCAGTCCGGTGGTCGGATTGGCGCCGGTCATGTCAGAAAAGACGAGCTTTCCGGTTTCTCCGTAGACGAGGCTGATCCCATATCCAAGCAATCCTGCAGCAAACACGCCGAGAATGAAGAATTTGAGGCCCGCCTCGTTAGAGGCCATGTCGTCCCGCAGGTAGGAGACAAGGACGTAAAAGCCAAAGGTAGCAAACTCCAGCGTCACGAAGAGTGACAGGAGATCGTTGGCAGAGGCCATAAACATCATGCCCAGCGCCGACATGGCGACGAGGAAATAGTATTCCCCCCGGAAAAACGAAAACCGGTGCACATAGTCGATGGAGAGCAGAATAACCAAAATAGTCGCCAGCAGAATCATGACCTTGAAGAAGATGGCCATGCGATCGACCACGAACATCTTGGCGAAGAGTGTTCCGGTGATGCCGGTCATGTCGAACCATGCCAGGCAGGCCAGGGTCATCATGAGACCGAGGATAGTCAGGTATGCCAACTGCTCTTGCACGATTCGTTTGAACGAGAAATCTACCGCCAACACCACGCACAGCCAGACGGTCAGAAACAGTTCCGGAAGGAGGAGCAAGAGGTCACTGGCGGAAAGCGTCAGGGAGAAAGTCATCGCGGGGTCACCTTCGCGATCGCCTTATGCGAAGCCGACACCGGCGCAATGGGCGAACTGGCAAGTGGAATGTGAGTCGGCTGCTCCGCGACCGGCACGACTCTCGTGATTCGGGCGATCAGCGGGTCGACGCCCGATCGGACGACCGAGTAGAGGTGACCGGGGAAGATGCCAAAGCTTACGCTGACCATAATCATAAGGAGGAGCGGCATCCGATCCACGACGGCGACGGCGTCGTGGGAGTGACTGTATTTCTCCGCCATCGACCCATAGAAGAGACCGCGCATCATCTTGAAGAGATAGGCCATGGTCAGCACAATGCCGAGGACGGCGACGACGACTTGGAACGGATACTTGTTCCAGCTACCGACAATGATCATGACTTCGGCAATGAAGTTGACGGTCCCTGGCATCCCGATAGAGGCCATGCAGCCGATGACGAAGGCAGCGGAGATGAACGGCATCCGGTTGGACAGGCCGCCGAGGGACGGAATGTCCCGAGTGTGTGTTTGGTCATAGACCCAACCTGCCATAGCGAAGAGCATGCCGGTGGCCATGGCGTGAGCGAACATATAAATCACGGCACCGCTGAGGCTGATGTAATCCAAGGCCGCCATGCCCAGGAAGACGTAGCCCATGTGGCTGGAGCTGGAGTAGCCGATGACGTACTTGGTGTCCTTAGCGTAGTAGGCGACGAGGCCGCCATAAATGATGCTGAAAATGCACAGAACTGCGGCGATCGGCATCAGTTCACGGGTCGTCTCTGGCAGAATTTCAAAGGCCACGCGAATGATGGAGAAGTGCCCGAGTTTCATCAGCACGCCAGCGTGCAGCATGCTGGTCGCGGCCGGTGCCGCTGCGTGTCCGACGGGAGACCAGGAATGTAAGGGCCAGATCGGAGCGATGGACGCAAACCCGAAAAAGATGAGTAACCAGATGAGCGTGGCCAATGGTCCGGAGAAATGGGCCTTTTCGCGGAGCACCAGGATATCAAACGTATTGAGCCCGGAGAATTTATAGATGAGCAAGATGCCCATGAGTGCGGCGACGGCGAACGCAGAGAGGAAGAGGACCAATTTCATGGCCGCGTATTCTTTGCTGTTGGCGCCGAAGTTGAAGATGAAGCCGACGGAGTCCCGTAGTTTCAAGCCTTCCGGGTCGGTCATTTCAAGGTACTTCTTCGTGTGACTGCCCCACATCCCCAAAAGCAAGTACATGGGAATCACGGACATTTCATAGAAGAAATAGAGGAAGAACAGGTCGAGCGACATGAAGACGCCGATCGTGGCGGCAGCGAGAATCAATATCCAGATGTAGAACTCTTTCATCCGGTCTTTGATGTGCCAGGACACGAATATCCCTGCGAAGAGCAGGATACCCGAGGCAAGCACCAGCGGCGTGCCGATGCCATCGACTCCCAGGTGGAGTGAGATGCCCAGTTGTCGGGACCACTCAATGCGCTGGATGAACTGATAGCCGCCTTTGACCGGGTCGTAGGCATAAAACAGGTAGACGGACGCCACCAGTGTGACGAAGGCTGAGCCGGCCGCCACACCGCGCACCAGCGACACCTGGCGGTTTGAGACGAAGATGAGCGCGAGTGCGCCGACGAATGGGGCGAATAAGATGATGAGGAGCGTGTATTCAGCCATGGTCTTACTTCGAGGGCACGTGAGTCACAGTGTTTACGGACGCCACTTTGGCGCGATCCAGTCGGTCGACGAGGGCCTGGATTGAGCCGTTCATCATCCTCAGGAAGGGAGATGGGTAGAGGCCGATCCATAAAATCATAATAGAGAGCGAAAGCGCGATGGTAATTTCCCGCATGTGGAGGTCCTTGATGGCGGCAGAGACGTGTTTGCCGACAGGTCCCAGCATGGAGCGTTCGTAGTACCAGAGGAAATAGGCTGCACCGAAGATCACACCGAGGACGGCTACCGCACCGAACCACCATTTGGCTTTGAAGGCTCCTAGGAGGATCAGGAATTCTCCGACGAATCCGTTGGTGCCCGGTAATCCGATGGACGCCATGCCGATCAGGAGGAGAAAGGTGGCTAAGAGCGGCGCTTGTTTGGCAAATCCCCCGAAGGAGCCGAGGTGGGAACTTTGTTGCCGAGTCGAGAGGAAGCCAGCCATGAAGAAGAGTCCTGCCGTACTGAAGCCGAGGTTGATCATGGTCAACAGGCTGCCTTGGAGTCCCTGGAAATTCAAAGCGAAGAGCCCGACCACCACGAATCCAAGGTGGCTGATGCTGCTGAAGGCAAGTAGCCGTTTGAAGTCGAGTTGGACCAACGCCACGACCGCCCCATACAGAATTGCGGTGAGGGCCAACACCATGACGATGGCGATCACCCCCTCATTTTTCGAGGCCTCAGGAACCAGCGGGAACGTGAATCGAAGGAATCCGTAGGTGCCGAGCTTCATCCCTGCCAACATGACGGCCATTCCTATGGGCCCTTCGACCAAGGCATCCGGAAGCCAAGTGTGGAAGGGGAAAACAGGGGCCTTAAAGGCGAATCCCATGAACATAAGCCAAAAGATCAGGATCTGCTGAGAGAACGGAATGGGCACCGACAACAGTTCAAGAAGATCGAAAGAATAGACATGGTCAAGATGATGCGTGACGGCCCATTGGTGATAGTTGATGTCGAGCAGTGCGATGCCGACCAGCATGAAGACGCTGCCCAACAACGTATAGAGTACGTACTTGAGGGCGGCATAATGGCGATCGGCCCCGCCTCCCCAAAGCTTGATCAGGAAATAGCTGGGGATCAGCATGAGTTCCCAGAACACAAAAAATAAGATGAGGTCTATTGACACGAAGATGCCGATGGTCGTGGTTTCCAGTGCCAGGAGCGCCATAAAATAGAGGCGCACTTGGTGGCGGATCGTGTCCCAGGAGTAAATTACCACCAAGACGGAAAGAAACGCGGTCAACCCGACGAAGAGCACGCTGATGCCGTCGACGGCGAGGTGATAGCCGATGCCGAGGGCTGGGAGCCATCGCGCATGTTCTGCAAACTGCATGGCTGCGGAATCGGGGACGAAACGCATCAGTACGAAGCAGGCTAGTGCCAATTCAACGAGGGTAATAAGTAATGTCGTGGATTTGAGCAGATCCTCGTCCTCGATTAGCCAGAGAACCGCCGCTCCGACCAGGGGGAGGAAGATCAGGTATGAGAGGATGGGGAACCCGAAAGTAAACTCTTCAAGCATCGTAAATCCAAACAATCTGCCGCGTCAGCGTGCTGAATACCCGGTGGACCCGCCTCCGGTCCAGATTAACAAGATGAGGTGGACGAGGATGAAGAGTCCCGCCACGATGATGGCTGCATATTGATGTACCATGCCGGTTTGGAGTCGGCGCCACGAGCGCGCCAGGAGGTGATTCCCGTAGCCGATAATATTGAGACCGGCATAGACGACGTGTTTTTCCGTCCAGGTGATCGCGGCGGAGCTGAGGTCCGTGCCGCGGTCGATACCGCGGACAAGTCCGTCGATAATGGTGCGATCGAACCAATCGCAGAGTTTTCCCAACTGCTTGGTGGGCTCGACGAAGAGGGTATCGTACAGTTCGTCGACATAATACTTGTTGAGCAGCGTGGTGTAGGCGCCGGGCATGCGGTCGGCGAGGGTTGCGGCCGCAGTCGAGGGGCCGCTATAGAAATAATGTGCGAGGCCCCACCCGAGAAGCCCGATGACGGTAGCCGTACCCATCAGGCCGAACATGAGTGCGGGAGGTGTCGCATGTTCCTCGCCGGCCACTCCGGCGACAGAATGGAGAAAATGGTGGAACCAGCCGTTCTCAGGCGGCACACCGGGGAAACCTCCGATGACCGAAAGGGTGGCAAGGACGATCAATGGCCCGATCATGACCATGGGTGATTCATGAACATGTTCGGCCGTGTGATGATCCAGCCGGGAAGTCCCATAAAACGTCAGGTAGGTGAGGCGGAACATATAAAACGATGTCAGGAATGCGCCGATTGCCGCCATACCGTAGAGCAGGTAATGGTGGTGGACGAACGCATGGCCCATGATTTCGTCCTTGCTCCAGAATCCCGCCAGCGGTGGAATACCCGCGATCGCGATCGTGCCGATCAGAAAGAGGGTATGCGTCCAAGGAATCTTGGACTTCAGGGCGCCCATCTTCCGGATGTCCTGCTCGCCCGAGAGCGCGTGGATCACGGATCCGGCCGACAGGAACAATAAGGCCTTGAAGAATGCGTGGGTCATGAGGTGGAACACGGCGGCGGTGTAGGCACCGAGACCGCAACCAAGGAACATATACCCGAGCTGGCTGACCGTGGAATAGGCCAGGACTCGTTTGATATCGGTTTGGACGAGCCCTATGGTGGCGGCGAACAGGGCCGTCAGCCCCCCAATCCAGGCGACGGTGGTCATGGCGATGGGCGCCAGGTCGAAAATGGCGTGGTTACGAACGATCATGTAGACGCCGGCGGTGACCATGGTGGCGGCGTGAATCAGCGCGCTGACCGGCGTGGGGCCTTCCATCGCATCAGGCAACCAAGTGTAGAGGGGAAGTTGTGCGGATTTTCCGACGGCACCGACGAGAAGGCAGAGGGCGATGGCTGTCGCCATTTCGGGCGAGAGCTTGGCGGCGTTCTGCATGACTTGCGTGTAATCGAGTGTCCGGAAGTTCACGAAGACGAGGAAAATAGCCAGGAGGAAGCCTGCGTCGCCGATCCGATTCACCACAAAGGCCTTTGTGGCGGCCTTGGCGGCAGACACTTTGTCGTAGTAGTAGCCGATCAGCAGATAGGAGCAAAGGCCCACTCCCTCCCAGCCGATGAACAACACCACGTAGTTGTTGCCCATGACCAGGAGCAGCATCGACACCATGAAGAGATTCATATACACGAAGAAACGCGTGAACCCCGCTTCCCCGTGCATATAACCCACGGAATAGACGTGAATGAGGAAGCCGACGCCGGTGATGACCAGCAGCATGATGCAGGTAAGCGGGTCGATCAGATAGGCGAGGTTGATGGTGAGGTCGCCGCCGAAGATCCATTTATAGGCGATGACTTCACGCGCCGCGCCCGTGCGGAGGGTTTCCGTAAACACCGCCAAGACGCAGAGAAAGGACATGAGGACCGATCCCCACGCGAAGCGATGCGCAAGGTCGTGCGAGTAGCGGTGTCCGAAGAGGCCGTTGACAATGACAGCCATCAGCGGAAACAGGGGAATCAATTTGACGATCAGATCGATAGAGTCAGACACGTTACCACTTCAACAGATTCATTTCGTCGACGTTGGTGGAAATTTTTCCGCGGAACACCACAATGATGATCGCGAGCCCGATGGCCGCCTCCCCCGCCGCAATGGCGATGATAAACAAGGCGACGATTTGTCCTTGCATGGATTCGAGATAGTGCGAAAAGGCGACCAGGTTGATCGTGGCCGCGTTCAGCATGATCTCGACGGACATCAACACGATAATGAAGTTGCGACGGATGAGCACGCCGAGGAGACCTGTTGTAAACAGGATGGCACTGACCACGACATAGGCGGATAAGGGAATCATGCGTCCCGCCTTGTTTCGACTGATTTGGGAGTCTTGGCCAACACAATCGCGCCGACAATGGCCCCTGTTAGAAAGACCCCGATGATTTCAAACTGGAGGAGATAGTCGCTGAACATCTTGATGCCGACGGCATGGGCGTCTCCGTTGAGGAGAATGGCAGCCGTTGACGCGTCGCCGCGTGAACCACTAAACGGAGAGCGGACCAGCAGGAACACGAGATAGGCCAAGCCGATCGCAGCGGGAGCCAGCAGATAGGGAGTCTTGGCGTGGAAGTACCTGTCGTCGGTTTTGAGGTTCAACAGCATGAGGACGAACAGGTAGAGCACCAAGATTGCTCCGGCGTAGACGATGACTTGGACCGCCCAGAGAAATTCGGCGTTGAGCATAACGAACAGGCCTGAGACGTGAAGGAGCAGGGCCAGGAGGGCGAGGCCGCACTGGACTGGGTTCTTCAGCGACACGGTCAGAATGCCGGCGACAATACTGACCACTGCGAAATACGCGAAAAACAGGAAAGCCATAACGGTACGGTTTAGCTCAAATGTTTGGGTTGTGACTGTGTAGGTTTGAGGACTGATTGTGGAAAGTAATAGCGATACTCTCGACTCTCGTCCGAGTTTGTTTCTTGGTTGTGCGTATAGAGATATTTTTTAGCGTCGTCGAGATGGCGTGCGCCGACCTCGTAGAGCCGCTTTTTGTCGAAAAGGAGGGTTCGTTTGTCGTGAGTGGAGAATTCGTACATCTTGGTCATGGCCAGTGCATTGACCGGACAGGCCTCCACGCAATAGCCACAAAACACGCATTTGGTGATATCGATATAGAACTCACTCGCGAATCGTTGTAAGGGCCGTTCTGGGTCTTCCTGGCTGATGACCTTGATACAACGGGACGGACAGGCTGCCTCACAAAGATCGCAGCCGACGCAACGGTCACGACCGTCGGCATAACGAAGCAGCCCGAGTGCGCCGCGGTGACCATCAGGAATCGTGCGTTGCTCGCGAGGGTACTGGAAGGTGATGGGGCGGTGAAACATATGTTTGAACGTCACCTTCATGGCGTCCCATATTTCATAGAACAACGCCGCATGAAGAAGTTTTTTGGTCAACGCCCCGACACTCATTCTCACCACCTCTAACGACAACAAAAAGACGGACGAGCTTACTCTTACGCACCAACCTTTTCAATCGTTACACGAGTCGATTTGAAATATGGCACACCGGTCACTGGATCGGCCTCCGTGGTCATCAAATCTTTCACCGGCGGTTGGTTGAAATGTTCGGGGAAGAAACAGGACCCGGCCTGAATGTCCGGGTCGGCCTTCACCCCCGCCTGCACGGAGCCTTGTCGAGACGTCAGTCGAACGGTGGACTGCTCGGTGAGGCCGAGTTTCTCCACGTCGGCCGGATTCATTCGTATCCGTCCGTTGTTGGGCTCGATGTTGATGAGTCCCGAAGCCTGGGTGGACATTTTCCCTGAGTGATAAAGCACTTGCCCCATCGTCAGGACAAATGGCCGGACATCCTCACCTGGAGAAACTTCTGCTGCAGGGCGACGATAACGTTTGGGGACCTCGGCTGCATAGCCGTTCGAGAGATAGGCGTCTGGCGACGGCGAGATCCGCCGGGGCTGGCCGAGGTTGTAGTAACCGGGCAGCAGCTTCATGATCTCGTTTTGCACGTCCTGAGGGGATTGGTAGGGCCACTCGTAGCCAAGGCCGTTGGCCAGTGCGGTCATGATGTGCCAATCCGGCAGGCTTTCGCCGACATGATCGAGGGCCTGTCGGACGCGCAAGACTTTCCCCTCAAGGTTGGTGAAGGTACCGTCTTTTTCGGCATAGGTGGCTGCGGGCAGCACGACGTGCGCCATTTGGGCGGTTTCGGTCAGGAACGGATCCTGGACAATCAGGAGTTGCAGCTTTTGGAGGGCGCCCTTCACGTTCATCGAGGCGGGCAAAGTGGCTAACGGGTTTTCTCCGATTGCGTAGAGAGCTTTGATTTGGCCGCTGTGAATGCGCGCCAGAATCTCAAGCAGGTTGGCACCAGTCCCGGTTGCGGGCAGGGTGACTTCCCAAGCTTTGCCGAAGCGTTCACGCGCGCCTGGATCATCGAAGCGAGCCTGTCCGGGCAGAAATTCAGGCGCAACACCCATGTCGATGGCGCCCTGTTCATTGCCCTCCTCGGTAACGGTCGTCACGCCGGATCCCGGCTGTCCCAGTTTCCCTGTCACCCAGGCGAGGTCGATCAACTTGAGGACATTCTGGTAGCCATTCGACCGACGAACGATGCCTTCAGCGCACAACGCAATGGCACGCGGGGCTTCGGCGAATATGGTCGCCACCTCGCGGATCTGAGCGATCGGGATGCCGGTCTGGGCGGAAACCTGGTCGAGTGAAACCTGGGCGACCGCCTCCTTGAGCGCCGCAAACGCCTGCGGGTGCTGCGCCGTACTTGTGTCATCTACGAGATCTTGCTCAATGACGGCTTTGACAAGTCCATCGATCAGCAGTGGTTCAGTCCCGGGTTTCACCAAGAGCGGATGCGAAGCGAGTTGGGCGATGTTGGTTGTAGCCGAGTCGACGACGATCACTTGTGAGTGATAGACGCGGATGGCTTCCTTGATGCGGACGGCCGTCAACGGGTTGGTTTCGGTGATGTTCGAGCCGATCACAAGGATGGCCTTGGCTTTGGTGAGATCTTCCCAATCATTCAGCGGCCGACCGATGCCGACGGCATGTCGAACGGCATGCACGTAATTCAGATGACCGTACCGCGCGCTACTGTCGAGTTGGTTGGTTCTGAGCCCGGCCCGCATGAGCTTTTGGAACAAATACAGCTCTTCGTTCGTGCAGCGGGCGGTGATGAGTCCGGCGATGGATTCAGGACCATGCTTGCGGTGAATGTCGGAGAGTCGGTCGATAACCGTTTGCATGGTGTCGAGCCAAGGCGTTTCCGTCAAGGTGTCACCACTTCTGACCAGGGGCTGTCGAAGCCGCTGCTCGCTGTCGATGTACTGAAAGCCGAATCGACCCCGGACGCAGAGCCCGCCGTGCCCCTTGGCGGTTTCGGAGCGATCCCCCCATTTATTCTTCCAGGAGAGCGGCGAGGTAACGCGGACGACTTCGGTGTCCTTGGTCTCTAGGTGCATCTGGCAGCCGTCACCGCAATAGTTGCACGTGGTCGTAGTCTTCTTCATTTGCCAGGGCTTGTACAAATACTTGGAGTATTTGTTCGTGATGGCACCGACGGGACAGACCGCCAGGCAGTCTCCGCAGAATTCACAGGCCAGCGGCTGGTCGCCCTTGGCCACGACTTGGTTGAAACCGCCTTTTTTCATGAATTGCAGCGCGTCGATCATCAGCACGTCTTTGCAGACGTTGATGCATTCTGCGCACGCGATGCAGCGATTCATGTTGAAGTCCAGCACCAGACTTCGCGTGTCCTCAGGAATGAATTTTTGCTTGGCGTTGGCGAGATTGGTGACGCCATGCTGGAACGCCATGTCCTGGAGCTCGCAATGTCCGTCGGCATCGCAGACCGGACAATCCAGGGGGTGGACGGAAAGGTGTTTTTCAACCGCTTTCTTGCGCGCCGCGAACAGATCGTCGCCCTCGGTTCGGATCACCATGCCGGCTGCGGCCTTTGCGGTACAGGAGCGAACCGGAGCCTTCTTGCCTTCTTGCATCACCAGGCACATGCCGCAAGATCCGAAAGGATCGAAGGTATAGTGGTAGCACATGGCAGGGATGATCTTGCCTGTGCTGGCAATGACGTCGTAGAGCGAGACGCCGTCCTTTGCCGATACCGTTCGTCCATCAATAGACAGTTCGATGGTAGCGGCTTCGACGTCGGGATTGGTAGCTGGTTTCAGGCCCATGGTTCCTCAACTACGATTTATCGATTCGGCGATCCTTCGAACGACAGGGTCGTCATTCGGTGAGATCACTCCATGCGTCAACGGTCACATTCGCCCATGACGATGTCGTAGGTTCCGAAAATCGTCACGGCATCGGCGATCATGTAGCCTTTCGACATATGATCGAACGCGCCCATATGAATGAATGACGGCGCGCGAATTTTGAGTCGGTACGGCTTTCCGCCGCCCGTACTCACGATGTAAAAGCCCAACTCGCCCTTATGTGCCTCGGTCCCACAATAGATTTCTCCGGGAGGCGCGTTGAACCCTTGTGAAAAAAGTTTGAACTGCTGAATCATGGACTCCAGGTTGGTGAACACGCGCTCTTTGGGAGGCAGGGTCACGCTGGGCACGTCGGCCATGATCGGCCCGTCCTGGATTTGTTCAAGACACTGGTGGATGATCTTGACGCTTTCGTACATCTCCTGCACGCGAATCCAATACCGATCATAGGTGTCGCCGTTCTTGCCGACGGGGACGCTGAATTCACACTTCGGATAGGCCGAATAGGGTTCGTATTTGCGAAGGTCGTAGTCGACGCCGGAGCCGCGCAGGGTCGGTCCGCTCAACCCGAAGCTTAATGCGTCCTCGGCCGAGATCACGGCCACGCCCTTGGTTCGCGCGAGCCAGATGCGGTTCTTCTCCAAGAAGATCACGTACTCGTCGATTTTCGGCGGGAAGTAATCGAGGAATTGCTTCAACTTGGCGAACAAGGATGGTGTGAAGTCCCGTTCAACGCCCCCGATGCGATACCAGCTGGTGGTGAGTCGTGCGCCGCACAGCTCGTCAAACCAGTCCAGCAGAATTTCACGGTCTCTGAAGCAGTAAAAAAAGACAGTCATCGCCCCAATGTCGAGTGCCTGAGTGCCCAGCCAGAACTGATGGCCGATGATGCGCTGAACCTCCGCCACGATGGTGCGCAGATACTCGGCTCGGTCCGGTACCGTGATGTTCATCAATTTTTCAACCGCCCTGCAGTAAGCGAAGTTGTTATACATCGCGCACACATAGTCGAGGCGATCAGTGTGCGGGATGAATTGATGATAGGTTCCCTCCTCGGCTAGTTTTTCTACTCCTCGATGGAGAAAGCCCATGACCGGGGTTGATTTGACCAGCCGCTCACCTTCCAACTCAAGGATGACTTTCAGCACCCCGTGCGTGCTCGGATGTTGCGGTCCCATGTTGAGGAGGAGTTCTTCGGTCCTCAGTGTCGGGAGCGTCTCGCTCTCCGGATGTTCGGGATCGACTTTATAAACGGTTGTTCGTTGATCTTCGAACTGCGCCATGATCGTGTAATCGTCCTACCAGGCTGTCGTTACCGGGTCGGTTCATCTAAAAATTCGAACGTGTCACGCCAGCCCTTTCCACGGAGCGGAAAGTCTTTGCGCAGCGGATAACCTTCGTCGTATTCGTCCGGCATAAGAATGCGGCGAAGATCGGGATGGTTCCGGAACCGGATACCCATCATGTCGTAGACCTCGCGCTCCATGAAGTCGGCGCCCTTCCAAATATCGGTCAGGGAATCAACAATACAGTCTGATTCAGGCACCCGAGTTTTCAGACGGATCCGTTGTCGCGTGCGAATTGAATAGACTTCGTATACGACTTCAAACCGTTCTTCATCGTCAGGCCAATCGACTGAGCTGACATGGACGATATAATCGAATCGCATGGCGGGATCGTCTCGCAGAAACCGGGCCACATCCCGCAGAGTCTCTGGCTTCACCGTGACGGCGAGGTCTCCGCGCCACTCCACCACTTTTGTGCAGGCGCCGGGAAAGGTATCCTCGATGCGTTTTGTTAGGTGATTCATGAGGTCGGCTTCTGTCCGTTAGACCTTCAGTGCGTCCTTGACTTCCTTCGGTTGCGAGAGGAACACACGCTTTTGCATGATGCGCTCCTGCAATTTCAGGATGCCATCGAATAGAGCTTCAGGAGTCGGCGGACATCCGGGCACATAAATATCGACCGGCACGAATCGATCGACTCCCTGCACCACACTATAACTGTCGTAGATGTTTCCCGAGGTGGCGCAAGAGCCCATGGCAATCACGTACTTTGGTTCGGGCATTTGGTCGTAGATTTTTCGGATCACCGGGGCCATCCGGCGGCACACCGTTCCCGCGACGATCATCAGGTCCGATTGGCGGGGGGAAGCTCGGAAGACCCCTGCTCCATAGCGATCCATGTCATACCGGGATGAGACCGCCGCGATCATTTCGATAGCGCAGCAGGCGAGTCCGAATGTCATGGGCCACAAGGACCCTTTCCTGGCCCAATTCACGGCTTTTTCTACCGTGAGGGTGATGACGTCGGGGGAGCCGTCCTTCTCGTGGCCGCCCAGTTGAATTAGTCCCATTCCAAAGCTCCTTTTCGCCATGCATAGACATAGGCGACGAGGAAAAGTCCGATAAAGACCAGCATTTCCACCAGGCCGATGAGGCCGATTTTGTTGAAGACAATGGCCCAGGGATACAGAAAGATCACTTCTACGTCGAAAATGACGAACAGCATGGCAAAGATGTAATACCGCACGGGAAACGGCATTCTGGCATCGGAAAAGGGTTCAGATCCGCACTCATACGTGGATAGCTTCTCAGGTTCCGGGTACTTCGGTTGAACGAAATAGCTGATCAGTAACGTGCCTGCACCGAAAGCAAGGGCAACGAACACGAAGACCAATACGGGAAAGTATCGGCTTAGGTACTCTAAGAGGAGTTCGGAACCGGCCATTGACTCGAACCTCAACAAGTTTGAGGGCTTCTAAGGCTCTGTAAGAGGTCGGAATCTTAGCCCCTGGTTATTTTTAATAGCAAGCGCACAAAGGACCTAGGTCCTTTGTCCCGAAAGTCCTAGAAAGTGAATACTGTCGAGCAGTTAGGAGGCAGGAGAGAGATGATCATCGGAGGTGATTATAAATCGGGTTTCCTTGCAACCTCCTCATGCGAATCCGAGCTGTCGCGCGTCGAAGCCGGACTCTTCCCTGTGGCGGCGATCATTTTATTGGCCGGCGTTCGCAATCCGTTCGGTGGAATTCCGGTGCTGATGTCCCACTCCGATTCCATGGGCGTCGCGGGTTGCACTTTTGTTCTGCGTGGGACTTGGGTATTGATGCGACGGATCTCGGTGCCCATGTGGTGTCTCAGGTAGCTCAATTTGTAAAGTGGTTCCAACGGCCGGCTCACGATAACATCCACCGCGAGCTGAATCAAACCACAAGGCACCGTCCTGCCTCTTGACAACCCCCCGCTCTTTGCTAAGTTTGCTACAGGCAACCCTCCTAAAGTGTGAGTAAGATGAGGATATTATCTATGCGCGCCAGCCTGACCATCCTGTCCTGCATTCTCATGGCCAACACAGCCGCTCCCATTTATGCCCAGGAGGCCCAAAGCGTACGCTTGGGCCAAGCCGCGCTGACCTATGCGGCCGGGTCGATTCGACAGGACATGCCCGTGGAAGGCGTGGTCAATGCGATTACTGGTGACAATCAATTGGCGGGCAACCGCATGATGTTGGGCTGGTCGGGGACTGACAGGCTCTATCTCAAATTGAATAAGCCCGGCGAGGCGGCTCTTGGGGACCTCTATACGGTATATCGGCGGGCTCGCAAGGTGTTTCATCCCATTACCAAGCAGTATCTCGGTTATGTCATCAACCGGGTGGGTGTGGTCAAGGTGGTTCAGGTCGATCCGCTGCTGGTCGGTGTGCAAGTCGTGCGCTCGTACGCGCCGATCTCAACCGGTGATCCGGTCGCGCGGTTTACGCCTCCTGCCGCCGAGGAGATCGTTGAGTCGGCCTCAACCGGCAGTGATGTCGAGGCCATGATCGTTGAATTGCAGTCCGACAAGCACATGTCTCTCGTGGCCCAAGGCAACATCGTCTATCTCGATAAAGGCCAGGCTGACGGTCTGCACGCCGGAGATTGCCTTGAAGTGTTCCGCACGGGCGGCGGTCTTCCTGAACGAAAGATGGGCGAGGTCAAAGTCCTTTCTACCGAGGCTCATACCGCCGCTGCGGTCATATCGAAAGCTGTGGCCCGGGTCCTCATCGGCGACCGCCTTCGCCCCAAACATGTGTCACCTGTCCAACAGGCGCTGCAATCGGACCAGAGGGAAGAGGACCTTCCTGCCGCAACGTTCCAACCGGTCACGGTTGCGAACAGCCACTCCACCGCCTCCGCTCAGCAGGAGCCTCGGGCCGCGAACAAGGCGGGTGACGAACGCCTGCGCGGTGGAATACGGTTGAATCTTGATGATTTGGCTGATCAGTTGGAATATGAGTCGGGTGAGGTGAAGATCAAGTC
This sequence comes from Nitrospira defluvii, assembly GCA_011525625.1. Taxonomy (GTDB): domain Bacteria; phylum Nitrospirota; class Nitrospiria; order Nitrospirales; family Nitrospiraceae; genus Nitrospira_A. Next base: position 46,736 of record WYAX01000020.1, on the reverse strand, counting down.
CGCGGGTATGCCTATCCTGGAACAGGTGGCGGAATATTTGACGACTGCGGCAGGCTCCCAGCAGGTGCGTGTTGAAGGTCATTCCGACAATATGGAGATCGGACCGTCGTTGAAGGGGGCCTTTCCTACGAACTGGGAGTTATCCAAAGCACGAGCGGGGGAAATCGTACGCTATTTGGTCGAAAAGGGCGGAATGGATTCCGCAAAACTGTCGGCGGTAGGGTATGGGGCGAGCCGACCGGTTGCGAGCAACGGTACCGAGGCCGGAAGAAAGAAAAATCGCCGCATTGAAATCGTGCTCGAGTCGCCGGAAAGCGGCGCACTGCCTCAATCGGTGAAGGTGCCCGTCACCGAAGGAGAGGCGGGGCCGGCGCAGTATAGCGACAATCAACTGGGCTCGGCATTCGCCACCGGCGATGGCCTACCAGCCGCATCTGCCATTCAGCCTGTGGCGACTTCGTCCGAGGTGCCGGCTGATCGAGCGCCTGCGGTCCCGGATGTCATCGTCCCGGTTACGCCTGCGGATGCAGGCACGCCTCCACCCACTTCAGGTTCATAGTCCCTAACGGCGGCCGGCTTGCCTCATGTAAGCCGCTCGCCGCGTTGTCCTTTCCCATTGTCTCTCCCTACCCGATTCCTTGGTCGACTGTCATTGTTGCTCCAGTCCGCTGTTGTTAGAATGCCGCATGCGAGACCAACCTGTGCAGGCGGCTGCACCTCTCCCCGGCTATGTCGATGTGGTGTTGCCTCGTCGACTGCACCGATCGTTTACCTATGTTGTCCCGGCGGAACTCCGGGGACGCATCGTCATCGGTCAGTCTGTGCTCGTGCCCTTTGGGACGCAGGATCTGCAAGGGCTGGTCATTGCGCTTCATCACCGGCCACCGTCAGGAGCACCGGAGGCAGGACTCAAATCGCTGCGTTCGTGCGGGGAGACCTCTCGAGACCATGTGCTGACACCTGCTCAGGTTGAATTGAGCCGCTGGGTTGCGGAACGATATGCCGCACCTTGGGGGCAATGCATCAAACTCGTGTTGCCACCTGTCGATCAGCCTCGTCGGCCTCACACTCGATATCTGCTCACGGCACAAGGCCTGGCCGAGCCCTCCTCACGTGATGGGATGGGCGAGGCCGAGCTGCGGCTCCTTGCACGGCTTCGTCGACGTCCGAACGGCATCATGGAGAGCACGCTCCTGCGGGGCGAGAAGTCCGGTGCAATGCCGGCATTGCGGGCGCTGATCAAACGCGGGTTGGTGGAGCAGCGTGATGAGGCGGCCGCTCCGAAGCGGACTCGCAGGGGAAAGGCACATGCGCTAACCACGGCGTCTGCCCTTCCGATTGGAGAAGCCGGTGAGGCTTCACCGCCCCCGCCGGCGGAAGCCCAGTCGTGGCTGATGATGATCGACAAGCAGGTGGCGGCGGACGGGTATGCGGCTCTTTTGCTTGAAGGGGAACGTGCTACTCGTCACTGGTGTCTTGTGCAGGCTGCGCAAGCCACGCTTCGCCGCGGTCGGCGAGTTCTGGTCATCACGGGGGACGTCGAAAATGCCGATCGATTGGCCGGACTCTTTGCGGCGGCCGGCGAGCAGGCGACGCTCCTGCACAGCAGCCTCCCTGTGAAGGAGCGCGAGGCGGCGTGGTATGAGGCCCGAGGGGCGTCGTCTACGATCGTGATCGGCACCCGCATGGCCGCATTTGCTCCGATCGACCGACTCGGACTGGTGTGGGTGGAAGGAGAGGATGATACGTCCCTCAAGGAGGAACAGGTGCCGCGTTACCATGCTCGAGAGGTCGCGCACGAACGGGCCCGTCGCGAGAACGCGGTGTTAGTACTGGCGTCGAACCATCCCTCGCTGGAAAGTTGGGCGGCAGTTCAGCAGGGCCTGATGATGGCCTGTGTGTACCGCAACCCCACACAGGGTCCCAAGATTCAGGTGATCGACCTGAAGGCGTACGGCAGAGACTCCTCTGCCGGAACGGTGCTCACGCCGGACTTGTGCGAAGGGATTCGCGATGCTCTGCAGCGGCGATCGTTGGCGATACTGTTTCTCAATCGTAAAGGATTTGCGAGTGTGCTGCATTGCGCGGATTGCGGAGTGAACCCGCAATGCGATGTGTGCAGCGTTGCACTGACCTTTTTCAGGCGCAGCAACCAGGTGCGGTGTCACTACTGCGGACGCTCCAAGCCTGTCCCGGAGCAGTGTCCTCGGTGCCAATCCTTGAAACTGGAACCTGTTGGGGCCGGCACGGAACGGATCGAAGAGGCGGTTCGGCGGATGTTCCCCATGGCCCGTGTGGGGCGCGTGGATGGCGAGACGATCCGACGACCGGGTGACGCTCGGGCAGTCAGCCGGCTGATGGATGCGGGCGAACTCGATATCGTGATCGGCACCCAGATGTTGTTCCGGTTGGCGTTGCCGGCGAGGGCTGCCTTCGTGGCCGTTCCGGACGCCGATGCCGGATTGCACGTGCCTGATTTCCGTTCAGCGGAACGGATGTATCACGGTCTGGTGGATGCAGCTGCCTTGGCCCTTCCGGCGGCCGCCGGCGGCCGCCTACTTGTGCAGACTCGGCTCCCCGATCACCACGCGATTCTGGCGCTTGCGTCCGGGAATGAGGAAATGTTCGTGGCGCAAGAACAGGCCTTTCGGCAACTGCTCCAGTATCCGCCCTGGACATCACTGATTCGGTTGGATGTGTCCGGGACAGCAGAGCCGGCGGTGGCGCGGGCTGCTCATCGCTGGGTGGCGCTGTTACGAGGGCAAGTCTTCTCTGCCCAGGGCGCACCTCTCAGTGGCGGTCATGGCGTGTCCCGGCCAGGAGGCTCCGCCGGTGTGGCGGGGGAGTCGCGCCAGCCTTTCATTCTCGGCCCCTCCCCGGCGCCCCATGCCATGGTCCGCAATCGATACTGTTGGCAGATCCTCGTGAAATCCGATGCGTCCGAGGTCGGAACGGCTGCGGTCTTGCGAACTCGTGAGGAGCTGGAGCGGGAGTCGCGCCGGGGTGGGCTCCGGTTCGATATTGATGTAGATCCGGTTTCGATGGCGTGATGCCGATTAGGACCGTGTCCGATTTTTTTTGTTCCGGTTCGGGGGGGACGCTATCGCGGGGGCTGGGGGCGTCTGTTGCTCCTTGAGGCGCTTAAAGAGGCCGAAGGCGAAGGTGACCCAGAAGACCGAGGTGAACAGTCCGAAGATAACAGCGTTCAGGATGGCGCCCATCTGTTCCTCGGTCGGCTGACTGCCTCCCATCCGCATCTGCACCATGGTCACGATCGGCCATGTCATGCTTTCCGCGCCGAGTCCCAAGGTGGTCCATGCCCAGACGGTTCCGATGCTCCGTCCCTTCCAGAGGAGAAAGGCGGTGGCGATGGTGCCGACAAGCAGTGCCCAGAGCAGAACGGCTTGCTCCCACATGACGACGATGCCGATGGCGATGACAATGCCGCCGAGCACCGCGTGTAATTGAGGCGTCCACCAGGCCATTCTTCCGGTCTCTTGGTCGTATGAATGGGGCACGAAAGTGCGCGTAGTGTGCGGATCGCTTGGCAGGAAGTCAATCTGGTGACGTGGGTGACGTGATGAATCCGCTGCCCCGTCCAACGGTCAGCCGGCAATCTCGGTTTGAACGGCGTCCAGTAGCTGCTGCATTTCGAAGGGCTTCTGGAGCGTACGGCGGGCGCCGAGCATACGGGCCACATCCAGGAAGTTTAAAATGCCGATCATGTCGCTACCGCCGGTGATGGCCATGATCTTCGCATTCGGGAATTCACGACGTAAGGTCAGAATGCTTTCCAAGCCGTCTTGATCCGGCATGAGAATATCCATAATCACGAGATCCGCAGGCGACTCGCGGTATTGCGATAAGCCCTGTTTTCCATTCGCTGCTTCTTGAACCTGATACCCCGCCTGTTCCAGCGTGTTGCGGATGAGCTGGCGAATCGCTTCTTCGTCGTCGACAATCAAGACCGATGGCATATCATTCCTCGCAGAAATGCTGTTCGGTGAAATCGTGTGGTTGGTGTGCGGAGGTGATGAGACGGCTGATTCCGGCGTGACCGGGCCGCTTCACCAGCAGTATGACTCTATCGTTCTTTGTCGCGCTCAGCAAGAGATTCCCTCTGTTCCGTGAGCTGTGGGGCTTTGTTTCGGTCCGGTTCGGCCGCGACGACCGTGCCGGGAGGAATCATAGCCGGCAGGTAGACTTCGATCGTGGTGCCGTGACCGACTGAACTGGTGGCACGAAGTGTCCCTCCTTGTTCGCTGACAATCTGCTGCGCGGTTCCGAGTTCTGCTCCCGACTGAGCTCCCGCGGGAAGGTGCGCGAAGAGCGGGCCCAGTTTCCGGAGCTGGTCCGCTACGCCCATATCATTGCCGGTATCCGAGACCGTGAGGCGTACATACTGACCCGGCCGAAGAGGAAGTTCATGTCCATCCATCACGCTGCTCAAGTCCACATTGTCCAGGCGCACCTCTAGGACCCCCCCGGTCGCGCTCATCGCTCGTTCAGCATGGGCGAGGAGTTTGACGCAGACTTGATGGACTTGGGTCGGGTCGGCAAAGACCGGATGTGTGGCCCCGGGAATCCACTCGCGGAGACTGATGCCGCTTGGCAGTCGGTTTTTCAGCATCCGCAATGTTTCTTTGAGCAAGATATCCAGGGAGACCGGTTGCTTGGCCCCGTCTGCCTGGCGGCCGAACATGAGCATCTGCGTGACCAGGTCCCGAGCCCGTCTCGATGCGAGGAGTACCTGTTGCAGATGTCCATGGGCCCGACTGTCCGGGGCGAGGAGCGGTAAGGCTAAGTCGGAGAATCCCATGATGGCCGTGAGGCAGTTATTGAACTCATGGGCCATGCCCCCGGCCAGTGTGGCTACGGCTGCCGTTTTTTGTGCGCGACGCACCTGTGCCGCGAGTTGCTTCTGTTCGGTGAGGTCGGTGGCCAGTACCTGAATGGCCGGATGGCCGTCGAACAGGACGGGGCTTGCGACCAGTTCCACGTCGATGATGGTTCCATCGTGTCGCGTGCATTGCCGCTCAACCGGAGCAGCGGGGGGAGACAATGGGAGATCCTGGAGGAACTCCTGGGCGAAACAGTCTGACAACGCACGGCCTTCGAGCGGGGGTGTCGCCGGGAGGGTGAACAGTTTCGCGCCCGCCTGATTCATGAACAGCAGGGTCTCGTCGGCGTATACGAAGACCGGGTGTGGGGTAAGCGTTGCCAGGCTTCGATATCGTTCTTCGCAGGCATGCAGGGCGTCGAGGGCCAGTTGCCTTGGGGTGATATCGCGGACCATACCCGCATATCCGCGGGAAGGCTCCTCGCCGGTGCGAAGCGGGAAGGCTTCCGCCATCACCCAGCGCACAGAGCCGTCGGGCCGTTGAAAGCGAAACTCACGCGAGAAACTTCGATCCTGCGCGATGGCCGCGGCCCATTCGGTGGCAATGAGGTCCTGGTCTTCCGGGACGAGGGCGTTCAACCAGCAGGTTCCTGCGTCTGGTGGGCCGGGCAGGCCGGCGATGCGGCGTAGTCGCTCGTTCACATACAGCGTCTGACCCTGGGCGTCCGCGAGAAAGATGCCGACTGAGGCTTGGTTGGCGAGGGTTTGGATCAAGGCTTCAAGCAAAGGAGAATCTCCGATGTACGGAAACGTCGCGGGCAGGTCTTCGGCACTCACAGCTGGCTCCTTCGTCTGTGTGGTATGGCCTGGGGCTTGACACTCCGGTGATCCCCAGAGGTACCACGCCGGTTGCTCATCGGGCGCCCAACGCCAGTCTTCACGACGCCGCATGAGCCCACGAGACTGGCATGATACCACCAAGGTCGCGCCGGCGGTTAGAGATGATTGACATTTGGCAATGGAATTGGGCCCTAGTGCAGTAGGGCCGTTTATCTACGTAAAATGGAGCAGCCCAATGTCAGCGATTCACGTTCTTGTGCGAGGACGAAGGTCTTCGGTGAAACGGCTGATGTGAGGAGAGCAGGAGCTGGGGGGATTGGGTGGTTGGGGCGAAAGGGATGGCCCAGAGGTTCAGATCAGTGCTCGATGTGTGCTGCGTCCTGAGCTCATGACTGGACTGTCGGGTTTGGTGCCGAAGGCGGGACTTGAACCCGCACGGCTTGCGCCACACGCCCCTCAAACGTGCGTGTCTGCCATTCCACCACTTCGGCAACCGAGGCTGTCTTCGTCGGAACATCAGGCCCGCTCTCTGCGCACGCATGGTAGACCGTCGCTGGTCCGCTGTGCGACGCTGGTGCAGGCCCTCAGGGGAAGCGCATTATAGAAGTGGTCCAAAATGCTTGTCAATCAACTAGTTGTCCGGTAGAATCTGACGCGGGCTTCGGGGACACGTCGCACATCCTTTCCCATCACAGCGATCGACGGGCTCACGTTTGAGATGACGCCTCTCTCACCCCCTCATATTTCGTCCGGCCGGCAGACTCGCATCGCTGCGCTCTTTGACGTCGATAACACACTGCTTCCGGGAGAAGCGAGCGAGGTGCGTTTTTTTAGGTTTCTCTGGAAGCGAGGACTGGTCGGGTGGCGAGAGGTTCGGGACAGCATCGGCTGGGTGTTGCGGAGCGCGCCTCCGGTGTCATTGCATCCGCTGCGCGAACGAAAACTTTACCTGGCCGGGAAAACGGCCGCCGATGTGCGTGCGTTGGCCGAGGAGTTTTGCCGGTCTGACCTGTTTCCACGTGTGTCGAGGCAAGGGCTGTCCTGCATGGACGACCATCGTCGGGCCGGGCACCATATCGTGATGGTGACCGGATCCCTTGATTTCCTGATCGCACCGCTCGCTACGCTGCTGGAGGTCCCGACCTTGTTGGCCGCTCGTCTGGAACAACAGCAACATCACTTCACCGGCCGCGTGTGCGCACCGCTCCCCTATGGACCGGGCAAGCGCGAATTGATCACGCAACTGACGCAGGACTCCGGCATTGACCTGGCACAGTCCTTTGCTTATGGCGACAGCCCCGGCGATGTCGAATTGCTGGCGATGGTGGGGCATCCACTCGTCGTGAACCCGATTCGTGGCATGGGCCGGATCGCGCAACGAAATGGATGGCCGACGACCACCTGGACTTGAGGAGAAACGTCCTGCGGAGTCCTCATAGGGCTCGTGGCTGATGTGATCGATCATGCTCAAAGTCACGGAAATCTTCCATAGCATTCAAGGCGAATCTACGCATGCCGGCAGGCCGTGCGTGTTTATTCGTCTGACCGGATGCCCGCTTCGGTGCACCTGGTGTGATACGGCTTATGCGTTTTACGGTGGCCGTGATCTGACTGAAGACGATGTGATCGCGCAGGTGCGTGCTTTCGGGTGTCCGCTTGTCGAGGTGACGGGAGGAGAACCTCTTAGTCAACCGGATGCGTGTCCGCTCCTGACTCGGCTCTGTGACGAAGGGTTCGAGGTGCTGTTGGAGACGAGCGGCGCTCTTGATACCGCTGGAGTTGATCGGCGGGTTCATGTGGTGCTCGACGTGAAATGTCCAGGGAGCGGGATGGCTGAACGGATGCACTGGCCGAACCTACAGCGATTAGCCTCTCACGACGAAGTGAAGTTTGTGATCAAGGATCGGGGCGATTATGAATGGGCGCGCGAGGTGATTCGCAGTCGAGACCTGGCCGCTCGGTGCACAGTACTCGTGAGCCCGGTTTTTGGTGAGACGGATGCGCGGCAATTGGCGGAGTGGGTGTTGGCCGATCGGTTACCCGTGCGGTTCCAGTTGCAGCTGCACAAGCATGTGTGGGCGCCGGACATGCGCGGGGTGTAGGCGCCGCCGGTGAACGGTACGAACCAGGGGAGGATTGATGAAGAAGATCCATGTTCAAGCACAGGTCGGACGGGCGGAGAACGAGGTCACGGAGGTGCTGGTGCTGCTCTGTTGTGAGGGCGCCTCAGACCTTGCGCAGGAAACAGCCGCCATCAATGCCCAACTCGGGGGGCAGCTCGCCGCGCTGATCCAACGAGGAGAATTTGAGGGCAAACTTGGTGAAGGCTTGATGGTTCATACCCAAGGTAAGGCCAAGGCAAAACGTCTGTTGTTGGCCGGGCTGGGCAAGGCCAAGGACCTGCGCTTGGATGCGTTCCGCCAGGCGTTGGGGGCGGCGGTCAAACGTGTCCGTCAGGCCAAGGTGTCCTCGTTTGGTGTGGTGCTGCCCGGAGCTCTGTTGGAGGAGATCCCCGTTCAGGATGTCGCGCAAGCCATGACCGAAGGGGCCATCCTTGGGAATTACCAATTCACGGCCTACCGCAGCCCCAATGGGAGCAAGCCGGTCGATGTCGAACGACTGACAATCTACACTGCACAAGCGTCGGTGCTTCCCCAGATCAACGAGGGCATTCGGCGTGGGGTGGCGACTGCCGAGGCGACGGTTCTGGTGCGGGACCTCTGTAACCATCCGGCCAATGTGATGACGCCGACGCGCATCGTGCAAGAAGCGAAGGCGGTGGCGAAAGAGTCGGGCGTGCGGCTCAAGGTGCTCGAGCAGAAGGATATGGAACAGCTCGGCATGGGGGCGCTGCTCGGCGTGGCTCGCGGCAGTCACGAACCGCCGAAGTTCATTATTCTGGAATACAAGGGCGCAAAGGCCAAGAAGGGTGATCCGCCGGTGGTGCTGGTCGGCAAAACCATCACGTTCGATACGGGCGGAATTTCGCTCAAGCCGGCCGAAAACATGGAGCACATGAAGGCTGATATGACCGGCGGGGCCGAGGTCCTGGCTACGATGCGGGCTGCGGCACGGCTCAAGTTGCCCCTCCACCTCGTGAGTATCCTGCCGGTGGCAGAGAATATGCCGGGCGGACGCGCGATGCGACCGGGCGACGTGGTGAAGACGCTGTCCGGCAAGACCGTCGAGGTCCAGAACACGGATGCTGAAGGGCGGCTGATTCTTTCGGATGCCTTGGCCTATGCCACTCGATATAAGCCGGCGGTGTTACTCGATATCGCGACCTTGACCGGTGCCTGTGTCGTCGCACTCGGCCAGTTCGCGATCGGAATGTTCGGCAACAACGATCAGTTGAAGGAGCAGGTTCGCAACGCCGGGATGCGGGCCGGTGAGCGAGTGTGGGAGATGCCGCTGTGGGAAGAATATTTCGAGCAGCTCCGGAGCGACGTGGCGGATATGCGGAACATCGGCGGCCGTGGGGGAGGCATGATCACCGCCGCGCTGTTCCTGAGCAAGTTTGTGGGCGACTGTCCGTGGATCCACTTGGATATCGCCAGCACGGATTGGAGCGAGCGTGAACGGGCCTATCTGCCGAAGGGGCCCACCGGCATTGGTACGCGCCTGCTGATTCAGTTCCTGCTCGACCGCACCTTGCCCTAGGGGCAGGGTGGCGGTCGACCGGTCTACATCCATCAGTCGCTTCTCACCAGTTCCTCGGAGTAGGGTCCTATGACGTTACGCGAGCAAATCGGTCAGCTCTTCATGATGGGGTTCACGGGGACCACGGTCAGCAAGGATCTGGCCTCGTTTATGAAAGCCTACACGCCGGGCGGGGTGATCTTTTTTCGACGCAATCTCGAATCGGTCCAGCAGATCGTCGATCTGACGAACGGGTTGCAAAAGCTGTCGCCCGCGTCGCCCCTGTTGATCGCGATCGATCAGGAGGGGGGACGCGTGTCCCGTCTCCCCGCTGAATTTACCATCTTCCCTCCCTGTGCCCAATTGGGACAGTGCAACTCCAGCGAGCTGGCCTATTCGGCCGCGGCAACGATCGCCAAGGAGTTGCGAGCCGTGGGTGTCAATATGAACATGGCTCCTGTGCTCGATGTGAACAGTAACCCGGAGAATCCGGTGATCGGTGATCGGGCCTTTGGTGCTGATCCCGAGCTTGTCGCTGAGCTAGGACAAGCCACCATCGGCGGCCTGCAGGACAATATGGTCGTGGCCTGTGGCAAGCATTTCCCCGGCCATGGAGACACTTCGACCGACTCGCACAAGGAACTTCCTGTGGTGGATGCGGGACTTCAGCGGCTCCGGGACACGGAGTTTCCCCCTTTTCAGCACGCGATTCGGTCCGGGGTGGCCAGCCTGATGACGGCGCATGTGTTGTATCGAGTCTTGGATCCCGATGCCCCGGCGACCCTCTCGTCGGCGGTCATTCAGCGGTTGCTGCGGGAAGAATTTCGTTATGACGGCGTCGTCTTTACGGATGACTTGGAGATGCATGCCATTATCGATCATGATGGGATCGGCGAGGCGGCGGTGCGGTCCTTCGTGGCCGGGTGCGACGTCTTATTGATCTGCAAGGATCAGGATCGGGTTCAGACCGCGATGGAGGCGATGGAGCGCGCGGTACGAGATGGCCGGATCACTCAGGGACGTCTGGAGCAGTCCTTGGCCCGCGTGGTGCGGCTCAAGTCGCGATATCTGTCTCCCTACAAGCCGGTTACCATTTCCGATGCCCGCCTGGTTGTTGGATGTCGCACGCACAAGATGTTGCTGGAATCGTGGCACAAGGCCTATGCCCGTGTTCCTCAGCCGAAAACGCCGGAGCACGTTCAGGCGGTGTCCGATTCGCCCGTGACGCATGTCTGAGCCATTCGGCGGCTTTTCCTGATTCAAGGCCTAACGAGGTGTGGTGATGAAGAAAGGTGACATTCTCGATGAGCGCAAACGTTTCCCCGACTCCTGCGGGTTGGTCGTGAAGTGCGCGGGGGGCGGTCAGGGATTCCAAAAGATTTTCTGTTGCGGTCATGAGTTGACGGAAGAAGATCTGGTCCCTGAGATCCTGCCGTCGAGAGGCCGCAAGCGCGGCACCCTCCTTCCAGGCGCCATGCTGGAGGAGAATCGGCAGTTTTCAGACTCTTGCGGCCTACGACTCATGGTGATGGACGGTGGAGCCGGCTTTCAGGGGATCGACTGTTGTGGGCATCTCATCACAGCCGGCGCAGTGCATGGACTACGATTCGGTCAGCCTCGAGAGGATTTTCCCATGCCGACAGGTCCGGCCGGAGAGGCATAAGCTCCCACTAGGGTGTCTCTCCTGCGGTGACGTGAGTTCTTCCCCAATTTGGGCTCCTCGCGCCTGCTGGTCAGCTGCTTGGGGAGTAGCTGTGTGGCCAGGGGGCTCCGAAAGCACCCCATCGTCTGTCATCGTGGGCTACCCCAAAAAGCAGGGGGGACTAGGTCCTTCTTGCCCTCTCTGTGCCTCTTATGGCATCATGCACCTCCTCTTGGAGGCATGGTGGCCACATTGCTTGAATATGTGGGTTCGGTGCATATCTATCTCGGGCCCTACCGAGGGAATCCGATTGCCTTGTATTTGAGGCGGACGGATACCGGATGCCAGATCGGGCCACGCGCCTATCCGTGGAATGATGTGGTGGGTGCGGGGGAAACTCCGAACAAAGCCGCTGCGGATTTCGAAGAAAAATGGAAAGGCAAGGGGCTGGCTGCGGATATGTATTCAGGCCCTTCATGGGAAGGTGGGATTAAGCCGGAACGTCCCGCCCCGCCGAAGCCCGCCGCTCCTCCGAAGCCTGCGGTGGCACCGGCTACAGCCACGGCTGCTCCAGCTGCTGCCGGAGCCACGAACACAGCGCCGGCATCTCCTGCGTCTGCCGCGAAACCGGTTGCGCAAGCTCCCGCCCCTGCTGCGGCAGAGCCCAAGACGTCACCGGTTGCCCCAGCCGAAACTTCGTCCTAACTCCTCCGTCTCGCTGAATCAGTTCAGTCACCGATCAAGCTACTCTGTCGTGCCTGATTCCACAGCAACAGGACGCCGGGCGAGTTTGCTCCGGTGTATCCCATACGTTGCGTAGACGACGATGCCGATGACCGTCCAGACAAAAAACCGGATCCAGGTCATCCAGGGTAGGAAATACATCAGGCCCAGGCAGGCTAGGACGCCCAATACGGGGATGGCCGGCATGAAGGGCATGCGAAATGGCCGAGGATGGTTCGGGTTGGTATACCGAAGCACAATGATGCCGATACAGACGAGGACAAAGGCGAACAGTGTGCCGATGTTCGTCATATCCGCCGCTTCGCCGATGGGAATCAATGCCGCCATAATGGCGACGGCTACGCCGGTCAAATAGGTCGCGTGATGCGGCGTTCGAAATTTGGGGTGGACGCCGGAGAGCCAGGGACCGAGCAGCCCATCTCGAGACATGGCAAAAAAAACGCGAATCTGGCCTAACATCATCACCACCAGGACGCTCGTAATTCCCGCCACTGCCCCCACGGCCACGAGCGCAGCACCCCACTTGAATCCAACGACGCGAAGCCCTTCTGCCACGGGTGCGTGGATGTCGATTTTCGAAAAGGGCACCAACCCCGTCAGGACCGCGGCGACTGAAATGTAGAGGAGTGTGCAAATGGCCAGGGAAGCGAAGATGCCGATGGGAAGGTCCCGTTGGGGATTCTTGGCTTCTTCTGCGGTGGTTGAGACGGCATCGAAGCCGATATAGGCAAAGAAGACGATCGCGGCAGCCGCACCGACCCCTGAAAACCCGAATGGCATGAACGGTGACCAGTTCGCCGTGTCGACGGAAGAACTGCCGACGGCAATGAAGAACACAATGACGGCCAGTTTGACCAGCACAATCCCGCAGGTAGCCCGAGCGCTTTCCTTCACACCGACGATGAGGATGCCCGTGACGAGGAGGACGATGATTGCGGCCGGGATATTCGCGATCCCTCCATCCGCCCCTGGAGGATGCGTGGCCCAATAAGGAAGTTCGAGGCCGCAGAGTGTGAGGATATTGTTGAAGTAGCCGGACCAGCCGATCGCGACTGCCACGCAGGCTACGCCATACTCCAAGATGAGGTTCCAGCCGGTCAGCCAGGCTAAGAACTCTCCCAATGTGGCGTAGGAGTATGTGTAGGCACTGCCTGCTACCGGAATCATCGCCGCAAATTCGGCATAACAGAGGGCAGCTAGCGCGCAGGTGATGCCTGAGAGGATAAACGACAGGATGATGCCAGGCCCGGCTCCGGGGCGGTGTGCATCCCCGACGATGGCCGTGCCGATCAGGACAAAGATGCCGGTCCCGATGATGGCGCCGATGCCAAGTCCGGTCAGATCCCAGGCCGTGAGGCTCCGTTTCAGGCGATGTTCGGGGGCGTCGGAATCAACAAGGATTTGTTCGATGGATTTGGTGCGAAACAGTGGATTGCCCACGCAAGTGTCCTCTCTCCGGTGGCGTCACGTTCAGATCGTTTCTGCTGGCTGGGTGAGCCACGTGTCAGGAGTTGGTCCCGCGAATTGCCGGCGAGGGTTGGGATGACGCGCGACGCGAGGCGGCTCGTAAGAATGTCTGAAACAGTCGCCGGTGTAACAGGTGGCGTTCGTACAAAAATTCCGGATGCCATTGGATGCCGAGGAAGAATGGGTGTCGTGGGTGTTCGATGGCCTCAACGATTCCGTCTGGGGCGGCAGCACTGGCGACCAACGTGCGCCCGACACTTTTCACTGATTGATGATGTGAGCTATTCACGTTCATGCGCGTGCGTTTCACGATGCGGTCGAGCAGGCTGCCCGGTGTGATGGTGATGCTATGAGACACCTGCACGGCCGGTGTTTGTTGTCGGTGCCGGAGAACATCGTTCACTTGGGCGGTGAGATCCTGGTAGAGCGTGCCTCCACAGGCGACGTTCATGGTCTGCATGCCCCCGCAAATGGCGAGAGTCGGAATCTGTCTGCGGATGGCGAGGAGGACCAAGTCGAGCTCAAAGCTGGAACGCCGTTCGGCGACGATCGGAAAGCGGTATCGCTGTGATTCCCCGTACAGGGTCGGGTCCAGGTCCGGGCCGCTGCCCGTGAGCAGCAATCCGTCGATGCCTTGGAGGAGACGCCGCCGTGCCGCACGGTCCGCGACAAGGGGCAGGATCACCGGCACACCGCCTAGTTCTTCAACGGCGCGGATGTACCGAGCCCGAAGAAAATATGTGGGCTCCTTGCCGCCCCATTCCTTGCGATCGCCGGCATTGAAGTCGGGCGTGACTCCGATGACCGGTTTCATGCTACTTGATCGGTTCCAAGGGCAGAGGAAGCGGTTCTTGAGAGCTGTAGTCGCCAGCTTCTCGGACAGGTTCGCCTGATACGCCGAGAAACCGAATGGGCTTGTCACCCTTCAAGTGATCCGGGGTAATGATGTAGGTGCCGTATATGCTGGGAACCCAGATGTTCTTTGCTGTCTGCTCACTCCCTCCGGAGAAGCCATACGCTAGGCCACCGACCACTCCTCCGCCGATGGCAAATGCGAGCTTAAGGGGAAAGTACACAATGGTGGCGAGCGCGGATCCGGCTTGAATGCCGACGCCGGACGCGCTGGCATCATTGGATGACACAGGGACATTGGAGCCACCCGATTCCTGTGCCGATACCGGCACCACGAGGATCGCGAGGGAGCAGAGTGCCACCACGCCAAGGATTAGGGCGTGCGACCAGAGGCTGCGGCGTCTTTTGAAGGTCAGATTGACAGAGACGTTCACGTTGAGTGCCTCCTTGGGGCTGAAGTTCTGGGATGAGCGAAACAAGATGAGTGCTGACGAGCGCTCCGCAATTCAGAGTGCTCCTTTGTCGTTATAGCAAATTCATCTTCATTTTCAAACCCCTTCCGGGTTTGCTGTAGGCTCTGCTCCTCATGCGAGATCGGACGGCTCTGAGAGGTCTAGTTCGAGCCTTATGCGGTCGGTGACTTCTGTCGGAGCTTTCCGCATCAGAAGCTCTAGCTCGGCGGCAAACGCTGAGGCCTCGATGACCTGGTTCTGTTGTTCAATCCCAGCGTGGAGTGCCAGGTTCAGTGCGCAGGTGCAGAGCGACTGGATGAAGAGATCGTCGGCCCGCTGCGTGGTTGCAACTCGCTCCTCTTGCTCCATGTCGCGCAGGAGGTTTTGCAGCCAGGAAGCAAACCCGATGTGTTCACGTGCCTGATCGAGGTGAGCGTGCGCCAAGTCGACTCCAACCTGGACACCGCCCTTCCAGCTGCGCTTCTTGACGTTGAAGACGCAGCGCAGACGGTCCGGTCGACTCTCAACCGGTTCCGGTCCAAAGAAGAATGTGACGCGGTATTGTGCGAGATCTGCCGGAGGTGGAATAGCCATGGTGAATGAGGAGCATTGTATCACTGCGGCGGCAGATGCGCACACACGAATGGTCCAGTAGTAACGATGTGAAAATGCAGTTATGATGTGGCGTATGGATACACATTCGTTATCCCACGCGCAGGTGAGCCGGATTCAACAATCTATCCGCGAGCAGCCGGGACTGGATGGATGGCTCTTTTACGACTTTCGTCACCTGGATCCCATTGCCTATCGGGTGCTGTTGTTAGATCCATCGCTCCATGTGACGCGGAGATGGTACTACTGGGTTCCGGCAGTGGGCACGCCGGTCAAAGTCCAACATCGCATTGAGCCCCAGGTGTTGGAGCGGCTACCGGGGGAACTGCAGTGGTATGTCTCGTGGAGGGAGCAGCACGCGGTGCTCAAGTCTCTCCTTCGATCAGCCAAGCGGATTGCGATGCAATACTCGCCGATGAATGCCATCCCCTACCTCTCCCGCGTAGATGCGGGGACCATTGAGCTGATCCGTGGCTTCGGTGTGGAGGTGGTGACGTCTGCCGACTTGGTCCAGCAATTTGAGGCCGTCTGGACTGAGAGCCAGTTAGTGTCGCATCAAGTCGCGGCGGAAGGGTTGCGGGCCATTGTGGATGAGGCGTTCGGATTTGTCGGAACCTCGCTTGCTGCTGGGCGTGCTTTGACCGAGTACGGCTTGCAGCAATACATCCTCACCCGCATGCAGGCTCATGGCCTGGTGACGTCGAGTCCGCCGATTGCCGCCGTCAACGCGCATAGCGCAGATCCGCACTATGGGCCGCCCCCGGAGGGATCTGCTCCTATCCGTACCGGGGACCTTGTGCTGATCGATCTCTGGGCCAAGCAGCCATGCGCGGGGGCTGTCTATGCTGACATCACGTGGACAGGGTTTGTCGGCCGGACGGTGCCGGTACGGCATCAAGAGATTTTTCAGATTGTCCGGCGTGCTCGGGATGCGGCGGTCGGTTTTGTGCAAGGGCGTGTGCGGGACGGGGCGTTTCCCTTTGGATGGGAAGTGGACGATGTTTGCCGTCAGGTGGTGTGCGACGCGGGGTACGAAAAGTATTTCCTCCATCGTACCGGTCATTCGATCGGCGAAGAGGTGCATGGAAACGGAGCGAATATCGATAACTTGGAAACACAGGATGCGCGTCGGTTGCTGCCTGGCACCTGCTTCTCCATCGAACCGGGTATCTATTTGCGCGATGAATTTGGAATCCGAAGCGAACTCGATGTGTACCTGTCGGCGTGCGATGCAATCGTGTACGGCCAACCGGTGCAAACTGAACTTATTGCGATCTTCCCTGCTGCCAGGTAAATGGTGCCATTCCCTCTCCGTTCCTCTGGTCCCGCCCTTTCTTGACACTCTTTGCATCGGGCAGCTATCGTGAGGTGTCATTTCGCCGAAGCGGGCCTGTTGTGCCCACGTCGCTCCTATTTGCCGAGGAAGGATATCGAACATGTTTGGCACTATGGGATTTTCCGAACTGATTATTATCCTGATAATCGTCCTGATTATTTTTGGGGCCGGGAAACTTCCGCAGATCGGTGAAGGTGTGGGCAAGGCGTTGAGGGGATTCAAGAAGGAAGTGAACGACATTCCTGCTCCCGACCCCGCCGCAGACACATCCGATTCAACAACAGTGTCTGCTCAGGTGCAACCGGTACCAGAGCTGGCCCAAGCCGGACAGCCTGCCACGGTAGCTCAGACTCCTTCCGCCCCAAAAGCCACGGCTCCCTATACCCCCGGTCCGGAGCTGACACCTGGTACCACGGCTGCCTTGATGGCTTCGGCAGCTCCCCAAGGTCCCCAGTCCGCTCAACCGGTCAAGCCGAGGGTCGCCGCCGTGGCACCAGGCCAGGCTGCGCCGGGGTCGGTGGTTGCACAAAGCCATCAGCCCCCGACGATGGAAGATCGGATGGCCACACCCGCGCCGGTCATGCGGGCACAATATCCGCCGCTTCCTGCTGCGGCTCAAAGTAAGCCTGCGGCCAAGCGCCCGTCTGCCATTGTGAATAAGGATGCGGTGGCTCGTGTGCAGGCGGCCCAAGCCGCCATGAAGGCCAAGGCCGCGCAGGCCCAGCCGGGCGGGCTTTCGCCCCAGGACATGCAGGGTTTAGGTGAGGGGCTAGGAGAGGCGGTGCGGACGTTTCGTCAAGCCGTGGCGGATGTGCGGAGTTCAGTTGACCCCCAGATGCGAACGATTCGAGCAGAAATGGACTCTGCCCAGAAGGAGCTTGAGCAGTCGATTGAAGCGGCCAAGCAGGCTCCGGTGGTAGAAGAAGAGGCTCCGGCCAAACCTCTTTCATAGTGGTTGTTTCCGCCGCTCCTCTTGTCTGCCAGCGGTCATCTCTGGCCTCAAGGGGCAAGATGTGGTGTGAGGAGATGATCACGTGGCAGCTGCAGGCCCTTCCAATTTGAGTGCCTCCATGCCTCAGTAGTGAGCCTTCTTTAGAGTATTACCTGGATTCGACTCACGGGCACATTGATCAGACATGAGCATGCGTCGATATGGGAGGGTTCGCCTTCTCTCCTGCCTCGTCTCCCTGCTGAGCGCCAACTGCCTGATTGCCGGCTGTTACGTTGATGTCCCGCCGGGCGGTCCGGTCGAGGTGTCCATGCGCTTAACCGAACTTCTGACGGATTCGGACCCGGATGTTCGGCGCACTGCAGCTGAGTCGTTGGGGAAAATTGGAGAGCGGTCCGCTCGCCATGGACTCCTTGCTGCCTTGAAAGACCATGACCCGCGGGTACGTGCGGCTGCGGCTCGTTCGCTCGGCAATTTGGGTGATGGAGCGAGCGGGGTTCTGTTGGCCGGGCGTTTAGCAGATTCATCCGAGGCCGTTCGGGTGGCATCGGCCTTGGCCCTTTCTGAGATTGAAAGTTCCGCGTCTTCCGAGGCCGAGTCCCTTAGGATGCTGCACCACCAGGACGCTGCTGTGCGATTGGCGGCTACCCGTGCCTTGGGGGGGCAGGACATCGTCCGGTTTAGAGGGGAACTTGTCGGAGCGCTTCAAGATCCTGACGCACGGGTACGACAGGGCGTGGTTGCCGCTCTTGGCGAAACGGGGGACGGGAGAGCCATCCTGTATCTGGTGCGTCTCCTCAAAAATGATTCCAGCGCGGGGGTGCGTTCTGAGGCAGCATTTCGTCTGGGGAAACTTGGCGGTACAAGTGTCTTGCGAGAGTTGACTGGGACTGCTCAGGCGGATACTGACCCGATAACTCGTGTTTGGGCACGCTGGGCCGTGAAACAAATTACGTCGTCGCGCGGGTCCGATTGAGGGATTCGACCAGTTCAATCAGCCGTGCTTGGGTCTCAGGGGTAATCTCGGTGAATTGGACGCCCATTCCGGGGAAGAGCAGGTACCGCTCAGGTTTTTTGCGTGTCCAAGCCACCTTTGCATGTGTTTCAAATGTCTGATTCGGACGATCCGGTAGCGCAAACTCTACTTTCAGCTCCGTCCCTGGTGCCAGCGGCGCGCCACTCTCAATGAACAATCCTCCACCACCGATTCCGCTGGTTAAGCTGTCAAAGGTCTTTCCATCGGTTGTGCTGCAGCGGACTTTCACTGCGAGTGGCGCGCGTGGGTAGGTCCGGCTGTGTGCAAAGCGTGTGTCCTCATCGAGCGAAAGCATGTGCTCGATCAATGTCCCCCAACCCAATGTGCTGAGGCGTTGGCCCTTGCCATCAAGCAGGGAGACGGTTTCTTGCTCACAGTCGATGTCGAGCGTCTTCCCCTGATATTCACGAGTGGCTGTGACGGGAAGCTTCATCTCTGGTTCTCGGAAGGTGCGTGGGAAGCGCAGATGTATTGGTGATCAGCCTTGGGCTTGTAGCCGGTTACAGCGGATCACCTTGGGGAACGCCTTTCACCGAATGCACAAGGGCGAGTACCCGATTCCGAGTGTCTGGGGTGATGTCTGTAAAGCGTACGCCCATTCCAGGGCTAAATGTATACTGGTCTGCTTTGGGACAGACCCAGGCAATCATCCCTTTTGCCGAAAGCCACTCGTTGGGGGATTCAGGTAGCGTAAATTCCATGGCGAGTTTCGTTCCGACGGCCAATGGGGAGGAGCTTTCAATGAACAGTCCGCCTCCGCCGATTCCGCCAGCTCGACTTTCGAAGTGTGTCCCTTCGGGCGTCTGATACTTGACACGAATCGAGAGCGAAATTCTCGGCTCAGATCTGGCCTCACGTGACTGCTGCGGCTTTCGGTAGGTGAGGATTTGATCGACGAGAAAGTCCCAAGCGAGGCTTCCCATCGGCTCGCCGTTGATTCCGACCAGCGTGATCATTTCCTTGGAGGAATCGATTTCGAGCGTCTTGCCCTTGTGCCTGGTGCTTGAAACAACGGGATATTTCACGAGTGTCGACCTATGAAAATTGCGCAGGTCCTTACAGCAACTATCCTTCGCAAGTATAGCGCACGGATCTAACTTGTCGACAAAAACCTAGGATTGTGGAGTCGCCGTAGGGAAAGCGTCGAGCTTTTACTCTGAAGCGAGGGATAAGAGAGGGGGCGAGCGCCCCCTCTCGACGAGGGTTCTGGCTAGGAACAGTCACGCATTTGCAAGAGGTTAGGCGCTTTTGACGTCCTTGTCTTGCTCGAAGATTCGAATCGGTGCGTGTTTACCGCTGATGGAGTCTTCGGTAATGACGACTTCCTTGATTTGCTTCTGAGAGGGAGCGTCGTACATTACATCGAGCATGGCCTCCTCAAGGATCGCCCGCAATCCTCGGGCGCCGGTCTTCTGGGTGAAAGCCTTTCGGGCCACGGCGCTCAAGGCGCCTTCTGTGAACCGAAGTTTCACCTTTTCAAAAGACAGCAGCTTCTCGTATTGCTTAGTGAGCGCATTTCTTGGCTCGGTGAGGATACGAATGAGCGCTTGCTCATCCAGTTCGTCCAGGGTCGCGACGACTGGTAAGCGCCCGATAAACTCAGGAATCAAGCCGAACTTCAGGAGATCCTCGGGCTGGACATGGGGTAACAATTCGCCCAATCGAATGTCGTTGCGGCCACGGACATCGGCTCCGAAGCCCATGGCTTTCCGGTTCAAACGTTGTTCAATGATATGTTCCAATCCGACGAAGGCACCTCCGCAGATGAACAGGATGTTGGACGTGTTCACCTGAATGAACTCTTGATGCGGGTGCTTACGTCCGCCTTGAGGCGGAACATTCGCAACCGTGCCCTCAATGAGCTTGAGCAGCGCCTGTTGAACACCTTCACCAGAGACGTCTCGGGTGATCGAGGGACTGTCGCTCTTCCTGCTGATCTTGTCGATTTCGTCAATATATACGATACCGCGCTCGGCTCGTTCGACATCGTAGTCGGCGGCTTGAAGTAGCTTGAGAATGATGTTCTCGACGTCTTCGCCGACGTATCCCGCCTCCGTCAGTGTCGTGGCGTCTGCCAGAGTAAAGGGGACATCCAGAAACTTTGCTAACGTTTGAGCAAGGAGGGTCTTTCCGGTACCGGTGGGTCCGATGACGAGGATGTTGCCTTTTTGGAGTTCCACGTCATCGACGTCTTTGTCTTTGGCGGAGATGCGCTTATAGTGATTATGCACGGCCACGGAAAGGATTCGTTTTGCACGGTCCTGGCCAACCACATATTGATCGAGGTGATGTTTAATTTCAGCTGGCTTTTTCAGCTTCGAGGAGATTTCTTCCTTAGCCTCTTCCCAATCCTCCGCAATGATGTCGTTACAGAGGTTCACGCATTCGTCGCAGATGTAGACGGTTGGACCGGCGATGAGCTTACGTACTTCGTCTCGGCTTTTCCCGCAAAATGAGCATCGCAGGTGCCGATCGATCTTTTCCTGTTTAGCCATGCTGCCTCCTGTACACCAAAGGTCAACTAGCTCTTGCCGCCGTCCTTGCCCGAGTCGGTCGTTCCCAAGGGTTTGAGACTTTTCAGGGGGCGTGTGATGACTTCGTCGATCAGCCCATAACGTTTGGCTTCTTCGCTCGACATGAAATAATCACGTTCGGTGTCTTGGGAAATTTTGTCTAGGGGCTGGCCCGTATGTTTAGCCATGATTTCGTTCAGGCGTTCGCGGATTTTTAGGATTTCCCTCGCGTGGATATCAATCTCGGTGGCCTGGCCTTGGAAGCCCCCCATGGGTTGGTGGATCATGACGCGGGCATTGGGAAGGGCGTAGCGTTTGCCCTTTGTGCCGGCAGTCAAAAGAAAGGCCCCCATGCTTGCGGCCTGACCCAGGCAAATAGTGTTAATTGATGGTTTCACATATTGCATGGTGTCATAGATGCCGAGTCCGGCCGTGACACTGCCGCCCGGGGAGTTGATGTACAGATTGATGTCCTTTTCCGGGTCTTCGGCCTCAAGGAACAATAGTTGGGCGATGATCAGGTTTGCGAAGACGTCATCGATTGGTGCACCGAGAAAGATGATGCGGTCTTTAAGCAGTCGAGAATAAATGTCATAGGCACGTTCGCCGCGGTTGGTTTGTTCGACAACAATCGGAACTAGCATTCAGCTGAATCCTTTCCGCTAGAGGTCTGACGCGTGAAACCTCCTTAGTTTACCATACTCATCTCGTCGGGATGGGGTGATCACCGCGCGACCTTCAGTGCCGAAACTGGAGGCAGTCGAGCGAACTATCCCTGGATCATTGCGTGCCTGTAGACGAAATCCAACGCTTTATCGGCTAAGATTCTCGAGCGAAGGTCGTCCAGCGTTTCCTGTCCACCGGCCCGAATCATCCGGGTCACTTCCTCGACAGAAAGTTTGACTTCTGAGGCCAGCCTCGTAATTTCATTGCTGAGATCCTCATTGGTTACGGTGAGTCCCTCCTTGACCGCAACTGCTTCCAGGATAAGGCCGACCTTCACGCGCCGCTCTGCCTCGGGGCGATACTCGTCCTGGAGTTGCTTGGCCTCGTCAGATTGGGTCATGGCAGGAGAAGGGTCAGCGCCGTCTCCAGTCTTCCGTTGACGAGACTGTAACTGTTGCCGAACCATGGCGGACAACTCACGCTCGACGAGTGTGCCGGGAAGGTCAAAATGATGAGTCTCCGCCAACCGTTTCAGGATCGTGTTCTTGTAGGAGTCTTCGATGTCCTTCTTCAGTGCCCGCTCCATTTCAGCGCGAAGCTTCTCCCGGATTTCCTGCAGCGACTGGTACGGGCCGCAATCCTTTGCAAATTCATCATCCAGGGCGGGAAGTTGCTTCTGCTTGATCGACTTGACAGTACACGTGAAGGTCACGGTCTGACCAGCAACTCTCGCATCAGGGTGAGATGCCGGATAGGCTTGAGGAATGGCGATCACTTCCCCTTCCTTCCTACCGATCAGATGGGGCTCAACCTCGACCCCTAGCACGGAGGCACGAGAACCCATTTTGTGCAGATGTCCTGTCTTGGTGGTACCGTCCAAAGGACCGTTGTTCAGTGTTCCCTCAATGTCCAAGACCGCATAGTCTCCCTCTGCCAATGCGGCACCGGCTGGAGCGGGATGCAGCTGGGCCATCTGCTCACGAAGGACTTCCAAGGCTTTTTGGACTTGCTCGTCCGTAACGGTTCGTTGGTCTTGCTTAAGCGAAATGGGATTTGGGGCCTTGTAATCTCGAAGCTCGATTGTCGGTTTGATTTCGACAGTGGCAGTAAAGCTGAAGGGCGCGTCTTTCTTTACCTTGACCCGTTCCAACGGCGGTATTTCCACCAGTACCGGTACAATCCCGGCCTCGCGAACCGCTCGGTCGTAGAAATCGGGGACAAGGCTGCGAATCACGTCTTCTTCTATCGTTTTGGCGTATCGTTTCTCCAGCAATGGGAGCGGAGCTTTTCCCGGGCGAAATCCGGGAATGCGAACCTGACGATTGAGTTCTGAGTAAGCCTGCGCAAATCGTAAGTTCACCTCGTCCGCCGGAACCTCAATTTTGAGTGCTCGCTTCATGGGGCCGAGTTCAGTCATTTCCATTTTCATAAGTCTGTTCGCGTCCTCCGAGTCCGAAGAAAGTTATATGCGTCACGCAAGGTTGTTGATGAGGTGGTGCGAGAGGGGGGACTTGAACCCCCACGGTTGCCCACGAGATCCTAAGTCTCGCGCGTCTGCCAGTTCCGCCACTCTCGCGCGACGCTGAGTGCTAGGGTACCTGCTGATACGGCAAAAGGAAAGTGCCTGTGTGCGGAAAGACACGATGAATAATGACGTTTTGTACCGTCGATCTAGTCTGCCTGTCAACCCATACGCAGGTGGGGGCGGCGTATAGAGAGCGCTTGCCGAGCTGCCGATGGTGTCGAGGGCCGTGTATGAGGTGGAAGCCAGGGTATGGTTGACGACACTCTATTTCCCGAGCAGATTCCTCGCATTCGGTATGCGCGCGCGCGTTATAATAACTGGCATAGCTCGTCGTGCCAGAGGCTTCTTGGCTTCATGTTGAAGGAAGGGAGGAATACGTTATGACACGCAGCGGGTTGACTGCCGCAGCTGGATTCCTCGTTCTCCTGTTCGGTCTCGCCTCCTCCGGCTCGGCCTATCGAGATTACTTTACTGAGGCTCAAAAAACCGAGTTGGCGAACATCCGTAGCGTGCTGGTCGAGGCCTTAGCGTTGACCGAGAGAGGCACCGGCAATGCCGATGGCATTCGGGACGTTGTTCGTCGACGCATGAGTGAATTGGGGTATGTCGTAAGTTCCGATCAGGGCGCCCCTCATGACGTTGTTGTACGAGTGAAGTGTGAACAAAAGAAGACGTGGGAAGGAACGGCTGCGGCCGGTGGAGACAATGACCTGCCGGATGCGCCGTCCCGCTTGTGGAAGGGGCCTGCCTGTCAGGTGACCTATGCGTTGGGAAGTCTCAAGGTAAAATGGCAAAAGGAGGTTCATACGGAATTTGCGGATGCCGCCCAAGCGGCTCATGCCGCAGGCGCGGCTGATCCAGGTGCCTTCGCGATGAGCGCCCTTCGTGATGCGTTGGAGACCAACGACTTCCCACTTCTTCTCACCGCCGAATGGGGACAGCCCGATCGCTTGTTGAAGTTGCTGGATTCATCGGAAACCAACCAGCTCAGGAAGCTACGGGTCATTTCGCTATTGGGGGAAATGGCGGCGGATGAAGCGCTGCCTCATCTCACCAAAGCCTTGAAGGATAAAGAGCTGGCCAAGCAAGCGGCTGTGGCGTTAGGAAATATGGGGACGGAAGGTATTCCGGTCCTCCTCGAATTGTTGAAGTCATCCAAGCACCCCGATGTGCAGGCCGCCGCCGCGAAAGGCTTGGGAGATCTCGGGAACGTCCACAGTGATTCACGAATTGTTCCTCTGCTTCTTGAGATGCTGGACGCCCCTGGTATTGATATTGCCGTCCAGACCGAAATCGCGTGGGCTTTGGGACGCGTGCCGGATCGGCGATCCATCGAACCGCTTTTTGCCCTCGACAGAAAGTTGCAAAAAATTCGAAATGATCCTCCCGATCCGCAGATCAAGAAGCTGAAGGAGGCGGTATTCTGGTCCATCAAGCAGGTATATACTGAGGATTCATCGGCCGGATAGTTGAGGCCCAACTATGGCCCTCGTGAAGGGGTTCTCACTATCGGCAAGGTTGGGGAGGGCGATGTGAGCATCGGTTTTGGTATCGTCTCTCCTCGTCCGTGTCACGTCCCGGAGTGAGGCGACTGCAGGTCCAGGGGCGAGACCTCTTCAGGTAGCCGGAAGCGGATGCGTCCGACGGCTCGAACATTTTAAAACCAGAAAGCGCTGGCGAGTTTGCTCAGAAGGTATTCCGTCGCCGTGCCTAAAGTGTGTGCACTGGCAAACCGAGTGACTGCAGAAGGGGGTCGGATAAACGCGAGGAGCAAGCCTATGGGAACGATATCGCGTAGACGATTCTTACAACTGTCGGCCGTGACCGGCGGGACACTACTCTTGTCGAATTGGACCGACCGCACGCTGCGATCGCCGTTTCCAGGCTCACCGGCTCATGCGGCAGAGCCCATTAAGATCGGCATTGTGGATCCGCTATCGAGCCCCTATAAGACGTCGTCGATCCATGATGTGCACGGCGCCAATGTAGCGGTGGATCTGTTCAACAAGCAAGGCGGGGTGTTGGGCCGGCCAGTGACAATTCTCGAGGCCGATGATGCTTCGCTCCCAGAGACCGCGCTCAAGGCTGTCACCAAGTTGGTTCATGACGATCGTGTGGATGTTCTGATGGGAACGTTTAATGCCGACTGCGCGCTCGTCGTGTCGGAGTTTGCCAAAAAGGAGAACAAACTGTTTCTCGTGACAGGGGCGCATCTTCCGGAGCTCACCGGGGGGGCCTGTAACTCCCACACCTTTGTGTTTATGCCGAACGCTTCGATGTTGGCGCAGGCGGTCGTTCCGCAGTGGATCAAGGCATTCGGCACTCGTTGGTTCATGGTCACGACCAGTTCGTTCGATGGCAAAGCCATGGCTCAAGCAGTCGTGACGGCCGGCCAGCCCCATGGAGTGGAATTTGTGGGTGAGATGCTGATGCCGTTCGGCTCCACGGACTTTACCGCGGCGTTGGCCGCAGCCGAAGAGAAGCATCCGACGTTGGTGGTCTTCAATCTTTATGGATGGGACTTAGTGCATGCCTTGAAGGCGTATGGGAAGGCGGAGTTGGCGAAGGCGCAGATTGGTGTAGGCGGCCTCATTTCGGGGGAGCAGATTGGTCGGCCGCTCGGATACGCCCACAACGCCGGGATTTGGGGCCTCATTTGGGACCCTAAAGTCAACACAGAGGGGTCGAGGCGATTTATTCAAAGCGTGGTCGAGAAATACAATCACACTCCCACCTCGCGTTGTTATCTCGGCTATGCGGCCATGACCCAGATCCTCGAGGCCATACAGCGAGTGGGTTCGACTGAGACGCTCGCACTCATAAAAGCGTTGGAGGGACATGAGTTTGATGGTCTCAAAAAGGGTCGGTCCTATTTCCGGGCTTCGGACCACCAGCATGTGCAAGATGTGCTAGTCGGGGAAGCGTACGGGAAAGAGCTTGGCCTCGGGCACTATAAGATTCTCGCGACGGTTCCGGGAGAGCGCTTCACTCCAGGGCCTGAAGCCGGTCAGTGTCAGTTGTAAATCGCCCCCTGGGCGACTCGCTGCCGGTGGGTGGCCTCGAGCGCCATAACGCGGGGCGGAGCATCCAACACCCCAGCTGCCGATGCGACGGTAGGGCGCGACGCAATAATTAATTCAAGCCGGCGGTTTTTCTGACGACCCTGTTCGGTGGCATTTGAGGCGACCGGTCGGGAGTCCGCAAGGCCGATTGCCTTGATCCGTTCAGGAGGGATCCCTCCGCTGACCATGGCTTGACGGGCATTATCAGCGCGGGCCCAAGAAAGGGCTTTGTTATCGGCATAGATTTTTTGAAGGGCTTTACTGAGGGCGAGGTTGTCCGTATGGCCAGCGACTTGCACGAAGGTGTCTGATAAAGGGCCCAGCACCGTGCCGATTCGCTTCAGCAGGATGATGCCATCAGCGGTCAGCGCCGCATCGGCAGATGTGAAGAGCCAATTACCGGCCAGTGCGATCACCAAACGGGTTCCATCCTGTCTGACCGTGAAAACTTTCTGCTCGGCCTCCGCCGGTAGTGCCTTCCGCAGCGCTTCCCTGAGGACTGCAATGCTTGAAGTGCGCGCATCAGTTCGGCTCGGGTTGGTCTGGGCGGAAGCCCCAGTCCGTCCTGAATCCGGTCCCGTGGAGGCCGTATTTCTGGTTGCTGCCGTTTCTGAGCCTTGCTGGGGTGTAGGTGTCGAAGTCCCTCTCTGTCGCGGGGGAAGATCCCGGGACTTGTCGTTCAATCGTTGCTCAAGAGCAGTGATCCGGTGCCTCGCTTGATAGATTTCCGCAATCATTGCGTTGTATTGGGGCACAAGCTTATCTCGCTCCATCAGGCGTGAGCGGACGGTTTCATAAGCCTGCTCGCGCTCTTTCAGCTTTTGGTCCAGGGCAGTGATACGGGCCTTCAGTGAATCGATGGTCGCAGTGGCGGTTTGCAGCTGAGCGGCGAGACTGTCTCGCTCCGCATTGCCGGCGCGAACGGTGCGAAGATCATGCTCCTGATGGACCACCTGCGCTTCCAACTCGACAATCCGGCGTTTGGCCACGTCAAGATCAGCGAGCGCCACCGTGCGATTCTGTAGTGCGGCCAGGCTCTGGTCGCGCGCAGCCAGTTCTTGTTCGAGTCCGCTGATACGCTGGCGGGCTTGCAGAAGTTCGTTGGTCGTAATTGTGAGTTGACTGCTCAACCGATCGCGTTCCGGAGCCAACCGCCGCAAGTCAGCGAGTTCCGCCTCTTTCGCGCCGAGCAACTGGTCATACGACGCACTGGCGGGTTGAGTTTGTCGATCGCCCAGTCTGCTCTCAAGATCCCGAATCTTGTCATGGAATTCACCGAGCGTCGTGAGGAGCTGCTCACGTTCCTGCTGAAGCGCGACGAGTTTTGCCTCGCCCGATGAGGCCACAGGAGGTGGCGGTTGGGGCTGGGGAACGGATTCGCACCCTGTCATGTGGGAACTGAGAACAAGGAGTGCCCAGACAGCTCGTTTCATACGATTCCCTCTCCGTGCCGATGGGCTGAACGTGCTGGTGGTAAGAGGTCAACAGTCGTCCGAGGGAATCCGATGCGGGCAGCAGAAGAAGACGACTGGGACCGAGCTGACAGATATGGATCAGCCGGTGTGAGCACTGGGTACCTGATGAAGGTGCATGCCCCAAGAACCCGTCGGTACTCTAACGTGTTCCCAGGGCAGATGCAACGTAGTCCTGACGCTGTGCCTGATCGTTATTGACTGACGACGATTTCGACGCGGCGATTTTTTTGTCGCCCCTCGGCCGTTGAATTGCTGGCGATCGGTCGGCTGTCGGCATGACCTTTGGCGTCGATCTTGTCGGCTGACATGCCACCCTCCGTCAGGGCCTGGCGTGCACTGTCCGCGCGCGCTTGAGAGAGTTCCGTGTTGGTCGGGAATCGCTTCGCCAATCGTCCCTTGATCGGCACGTTGTCGGTGTGGCCGGCCACATGGATCGAGCGGTCGGGATAGTTTTTGAGCACGCTGCCGATACGACTCAACACGTCTGCTCCGCCTGGCTTGAGAGTGGACTCTCCAGAATCGAACAACAAGGTCGTGGCCAGGCCGAGGGTGAGCTGATCCCCCAATTGTTTCATGGTCACATTGCCCTTGGCCACCTCTGCCTGGAGGAGTTTGGATAAATCGTTTTTGGCCTCGGCGAGGCTGGTCTTTTGTTGATCAAGCGCACCGCGAAGGCCGGCCATCTCGTGGTCCCGGCGGGTGATTTCGCTTTCGAGATCGGTGGCCCGCTGTTTGGCTGCGGCGAGATCCGCCAGTAAGCGATCTCGGTCGCCGGCGGCACCTTTTAGTGCTGACAATTCTTGATCCTTGCCGTTGAGTTGGCGTTCCAACTCGGCGATCCGTTGTTTTGCCTGTGCCAACTCGGATGACAGACGGTCTCGATCTCCGGCATGGCTTTTCACACCGGCGAGCTCCTGGTCCTTCGTGGCGAGCAACGCGTGCAATGCGACCAGCTCTCCGGCGAGCCGGTCCTTGTCTCCGGCGTTCTGCCTCAAAGACGCCAGTTCTTGATCTTTGGCGGACAATTGCCGGTCTGCGTCGGACAATTGGCTGGCCAGCCGATCTTTGTCGCCGGCGGCGTTCCGGAGCTCGGCTAATTCCCTGTCGCGCTGGTTGATCTGGTTCTCCAGTTCGGAAATGCGCGCTTTTGACTGATCCAGGTCGGCGGCGGCGGAGGAACGGAGTCTCGCCAACTCTGCTTCGAGATCGGCCTTTTCTCGCTGGAGGTCGGCCTTCTGCCGTTCGAGATCGGCGATCTTGAGATCGCGCGGATCCGGTTTGGGCGGAATGGGCCGGGCGACCGCTTTCATCTCGTTCAGAGCCCGACTGGCCGAATCATTGGGAGACGGTGCGGACGAGCAGGCCGCGAGCAGCAGGGTGCTCAGCAGCACGGGAACTACGCGAACGTGTGTCATGCATTCCTCCTTACAAAACGGTCAGGCCGCCGGACATGTCTGAGCAACACCGTCCAACGGTCCACGGTTAGTGCCGTTGATTTTTCAGTAGATCACGGATCTCCGTCAGCAAGACTTCCTCTTTGGGCGGTGCCGGTGGTGGTCCGGGAGGCGCGGCCTTCTTAAAACGGTTCATTTGTTTGACCACCATGAAAATGACAAACGCCAGGATCGTAAAATCCAGCAGGGTTTGCAGAAACACACCATAGTTGATCGTGGCGGCGCCGGCGGCTTTGGCCGCAGCGAGGGATTTGCCTTTGGCCTCTTCGCTCAGCGGAATAAAGAGGCTGGAGAAGTCCATGCGCCCCATGAGGAGGCCGATGGGAGGCATGAGAATGTCACTGACGACGGATGACACAATCTTGCCAAATGCTCCTCCGATGATGACCCCCACCGCCATGTCGAGGACGTTCCCCTTCACGGCAAATTCTTTGAACTCACTCATCATGCCCATCGCGTAACCTCCTTGTGTGAGACGACTGCATCCCGAATCCGTCTCGGATGCTATTGTTTTCGACTGGTGTCGAAGCTGTATCCCAGCGTGATCAGGTAGAGGTTATCGGTATCCGACACGCCCGGCGGCGGATTTTTGTTGTACCGCATGGTCCATTGGAATCCGCTGACCAGGCCGCCCCACACTTTGAACCGCAATCCGGTATCGGCCGTCAGGTAAAGATCTTTGGAATTGGCGAGTGATTGGAAGCCTTCCTGAAAGTGGTACAGGCTGACTTGATCGCCACCCCAGAGCGGCCAATTCCATTTGACGGCCCATCGGCCACGAGCGCTGGATTTGTCGTCGGCGACTTTGAAATCCTCGTTGAAGTACGCCGCACCGGCTTCCGCCCAGAGCGTCATGTCTTTGAAGAACCCTGTCAGGTCACCACGGTCGAGGAATTGATAGCCGGGACCGGTTGCGAGCGCCGTGCGCAGTTTCAGGTCCTGAAAGGTGTCCTGCTCGAAGTAGGCTGACGAGAACCAATACAACCGCTTCGTCAGAAAGAAGTCAAGCTTGATGGTCCCGCGGCTGTTGCGCACGATGAGATTGCCGCTATTGTCTCCGTAGATGTATCGCCCCAGGATGGTCAGGCGTAGCGATTCGCTGCGGGCCGACAACTCTCCGAGCAGGCTGGCGTTTCGCAGGTGGCTGTTGCCAGTGGTTTGCGAAAAGCCGGCTTGAAGGGCGCCGGTGTAGATGACGGCGGGTTGGTTCATGCCGACGACTGCATCCAGAGGAATGGCCATCGGCGTGCCCATCGGCGCCGCCTGTACGTTGAGCGTGCCTGGTTCGCCGGGCTGCGCCGTGCCGACGATCGTCGTGCCTTCCTTGAGGCTGAAGGGAATAGGACGATTCACGACCAGCTTCGCCACATTGGGCCACATGATTTTGACGATGTCGTTTCCGGCGGTCGGGCCGAATGCGGTTTTGATGTGCAGCTCGTCGGCGATCATACCGAGGACCCGTCCATAAATGACGGTGCCGTCTTTGAGCGTGACCGCGTCGAGCGTGGCCGAGGCCGGTGGGGCATCCGGCGAGGCCTGGGACTCAGCGCTCGCGCCCGTGGCTGTGAGCGCCACGAGGAGCAGCGCGAAGAGGAAACTTCCGAGTCGTCGCATCATTCCATCCTCCTAGGCTTGCGAATGGCAACGGTGTGTCGGTTGCCGGATGAGTCGAAATTCTGGTGTTGTATATTGGATTCCGTGGAGGAGATCAACAGTGTGTCCCGCAGATCCCCGTTGTGTCATCCGCGCGCCCCGGCGACGTTGCCACGCACGAGGAAAGAGTGAAGGCATGGGTAGTGCGTGTCGCGCTGGTGCGTCGTGTCGTTGAATGATAGGGCATTGCACCGACCTGGCTGGGTGTTCGTGACATTGGGCCTGGTCATTTGAGGGGCGTCAATTTTCGCACCGTGGGGCTGCGGGGTGTGCGGGTTTTCGGCGACGTGTTCGTTTCACTGTTGGGCGACGGTACGTCGAGCAGGCCCTCCAGGAGCGCGAAGCGAAGCAATTGCGCGGCGTTGGCCGCGCGAAATTTTCTCAGCAGGTTTGCGCGGTGGGATTCCACGGTCTTCGGCGCGACGCGCAGGCGGGCTGCAATTTCCTGGCTCGTCAACCCTGCCCAGATAAAGTTGAGTATCTCTCGTTCGCGCGGAGTCGGTTGATCCGGCCGCGGGTGTGAAAACGGGACGACGGTGTCCATGGGTAGGTTACTGGCTCCTTTCTGGTCGCTGTCGCCTGACGATGACACGGGATAGCACGCAGTGGTTTCTCCCGCGATGTCTATCAAGCTCCGTGCCTGCGGCATTGACGGTGGCGGTCACGAGGGCCATGCCGCGTTTGTCGTGCAACAGGTGAGTGGTCTGTCGAGTGGTCGGGCAACGGCGAGACGCAGGAGATCGTCTCGTGCTGTCTCGGGTGAGACGCTATGAGACAGGGCCGGAACGTTTGTGTTGGAGGAGAGAGCTAGCTAGGCGGGAGGTCGAGCTCGGTCAATCGGCGATAGAAGGTGGCACGGCTCATGCCCAGAAGCCGCGCAGCCTTGGTGCGATTGCCCCGGGCTTGTCCAAGGGCGAACACGAACCGGCTGCGTTCATCAGTGGGGAGTGTCGGTCCGGCGGGAGGAACGGGATTCGTCTGGTGAATCTCGGACGGCAGGTCGGAGACATCCAATGTATCGCCTTTGCAGTGAATCATGGCGCACTCGATCGTGCTCTTCAGTTCCCGTACGTTGCCGGGCCAGTGATAGTCCATGAACGCCGCCATGGCCGCCGGGCTTGCCCGATGGATCGTCTTCCCCATACTGGCTCGTCCCTCAGTAAGGAATGAGGTGACCAAGAGCGGGATATCTTCCTTCCGCTCCCGTAGCGGCGGAAGCTGGAGGCGGGCGACTCGAATCCGATAGAGCAGGTCGGCACGAAACACTCCCTTGGCGACGTCCTGGCTCAAATTGTGATGCGTCGCCGTCACAACCCGTACGTTGATTTTTCGCGGCTTGGTCTCGCCGAGTCGCGTCACCTCCTTTTCCTGCAGCACACGCAGCAGGTGGGTTTGAACGGTGTGGGGGATATCGCCGATCTCATCCAGAAAGAGCACGCCGTTCTGCGCGGCTTCGAAGAGTCCCGGCTGATCGTCGATGGCGCCGGTAAAGGCCCCTTTTTTATGGCCGAAGAGCTGGCTGCCGAGCAATGAATCGGTCAGGCCTGCGCAGTTGGCGGCGATAAACGGGCCGGTACGCCGGGCACTGGCCTGATGTAAGGCGCGCGCGACCAGTTCCTTCCCCGTCCCGGTTTCCCCTTCGATTAAGACGGTTGAATCGACGCGGGCCAGGTCGTGGATTTGTTCATAGACCTGAGTCATGCCACGGCTTTTACCGATCAGATCATGGAAATGCGCCTTCAACTCCAGCAGGCGTCGAAGATGATAGACATCGGTCATGTCGTGCAGGAACGCAATCCTCTGACGCGAATCTCGCGGGTCGTCGTGGAGTTCAATTTCGAGCCAGAGGCGTCGTCCCGTCGGCGTTTCGATGTGACATCGTGCCCGTTCCCGTGGCGAAACGGGTTGGCGCAATAATGTCTGCAGGGCCAGGCGGTCCGGTTTTGAGGACGGCAACAGCGTTTCCCAATGCATGTCCCTGGATGCGGAGGACGGGGGCACCTCCAGCAGTCGGACGGCTGAGTCGCTGAGAAACCGGACGTGCCCGTTCCCGTCGACCAGCAGCGTCGCGAGTCCGAGTTGCTGCAGAATCGCCGCGAGATCATCTCGCGACCGTTCACTATCTGCCAGCTTGGTGGTGAGGACCTGGTGTGTTCGTTGGTGCCCGCGGTTCTGCTCATGTTGCCGAAGCGCGCGCTCACGCGCCTCTTGCAGCAAGGCGGCCTGCTGATCATACGTTTCTGTATGGTGCTGGACCAGGAGCAGGCGCTGATCGCCTTCTCGAAACGCCAGGGCGTCGAAGTGTCGGGGTTCGTCGAACATGGTGTGATCGGTCCAGAACCCTGACCGGGCGATGGGGTTGTTCTGCGCGTCCCATGCTGCAGCTGCGTCATGCAGAAAGTTGTGCAGCACCGGGGTGCGAGTATCGATGGAAAAGTCTGCCTGGTGCTCGGCCTCCGGGTACAGACGCAACAGCCAGGGGGGCGGCTCCCCGATGAGACGGACGCGCGTCTCGCCAACGTGTTCGAGCACCGCAATGAGGAATCGTGCCAACAGTGCGCGGTAGAACGTGTCCGGTACGGAGGGGTGTGAGTTAGGCGCCATCGGGGTGGTCGGCTCGTGATGATGGTTGAGGCGCCTGCGTGAGAGCGCGGGACAGCGTGGTGAATGCGTCTTCAACCCCCTGCCCTGTCTTGGCACTGCTCATCAAGACCGGCCAGCCGCGTTGGGCCAGCTCTGCGAGGTCGTGATCAGTGAGCTCCCACTCTGCCCGTCGGTCGTGTTTGTTGACCAGGGCCACGAAGGGTATCGGACCGAGTTCGTCGGTGACACTCTCTTGGATGCGCAAGGCGATGTCCAAGGAGGCCCGACGCAGTCCGTCCAAGACGAGGAGGTACCCCGCTGAGCCGCGCAGGTAGGAGCGGCGAAGCTTTTGGAATTCGTCTTCTCCATACAGGTCCCAAACCACAAGCGTCAGGTCCGTTCCGTCCACTGTCAGGGATTTCTTGTCGACCGTCACCCCAATGGTGGTTTGATATTGTTCGGAAAAACAACTGGTGACAAATCGCCGGACCAGACTGGTTTTTCCGACGGCAAACGCCCCCAACATGCAAATTTTCTTCTCGATCATGGCAGGAGGTTCTCACGGAGCCTGGGGCACAGTCACCTGAAACGACACGCGTCGATCTTCAGGCAGTACGGCTGTGGCCCTAGCTCTTTGGGGTTCAGGCGGCAGGGTAACTCCGTGGGCTTCGAACCTGATCGAGGGAAATGTTGCGGGATGAATGGCATCAAGGGCCGACTGGGCGCGGATCTCGCTCAAGCGCCGGTTCTGCGCCAGGCCACCGACGATGTCGGTTTGGCCGTTGATCCGTATCGTCAGCGTGGTGCCGGATAGGCGAGCCAACTCGTCAATCTGACCAAGAAGAGTCGCAATGCGGGACAGACTGTGACGTTGCTCCGATGAACGAATGTCCGCTCGCCCCTGTTCGAACAGGATCGAGGCCTGTGCCAGCTCCTGGGTTACAACGTTGAGCGACTGTCGCGTGAGACCCCGGTCGTCGTAGTGCTCAAGGCCGGGTAGGAGCTGCGCGAGCCTTCGGCTTTCCCGGATCCATTGTGCCGGCGCGGTTCCCGCCGCGATCAGGCGCGTCCCCTCCATGGCCAGTTGAACGGTGGTTGGGGGCGAGAGGATGAGCCGGGCACGTTTGAGGAGGAATGTCGCGTCCAGCGCGTAGTAGGAGCTCCATTGTGCTGTGATGTGCCCCGGATCCAGACCGCTTTCTTGCAGCAGGGCCGCAGGGTCCGCAGCCAACGGGTCGCGAAGCCCGGCGAGTCGATAATGCCCTCCATCCGTCTCAACGGCCGTGAGCACGAGTCCCGGTTCTGCGCCGAGACGTGCCAGAAAAGCCTGCCAGCGGTGGCGCTCCTGATACACCGACGCTCCCCACCAGGCCGCACCCAGAAGGAGTGTGGCCAACAACGCCCATGTCATCGGGGATACGGCGCGCCGACGTGGCTCAAACTGCGCCTGCAGGCAGTCTTCGAGGAGCGGTCTCACGCCGGCCAAGGTCGAGGCGTCTCCCTCGAACCGGGCCAAAGCGTCGGCCTGTTCGGCATGGATCCGGGTGAGTGTATCCTGAAGGTGAATATGGAAGTGTTCGGGTGGTGTGCCGCGAATGACCGCGGCGAGAATCGCGACCGGTCCCTGTTCGATCCACACGGTGAGGTCGCCGACCCGCAGTGTATTCAAGACCTGGTCCGGTGCGGCGCCGAACGAATCCTGCACAAACGCCCGAATGGCCGACAACATGCCCGAGACCAGGGTCTCGTCTTGGACGGCGACCGAGTCGCCTGCCGCGTGGGCCAGGAGCAACCCGGTCTGTGAGTGAATGAGGAAGACCTGTTCGACTCGATAACACAAGGTGTGCAGGAGCACAATTTCTGCGAACGGTTGGCCGGTGCGTAGCGCTTCCAGTCTCCACTGCATGCTGCGGAACGAGAGGCTATGCTCGATCGTTTGATTGAGCGATTGCACCATGCTTCGCAGGGCATTGGTGATGGACAGGCGGATAGCCGGCATCATGATCGGTGCGATCGCGTCGACGATCGTCTGCGGCTGTTTGCGCACGGCTGTGCCCAGGGCTTCCGATACGTGCGGGGTCAACACCCGGGTCAAGCGCTGGTCGTGCTCGCCGCGCAGGGCGATCGCATCGGGAAGCAGTCGACTCATATTCTGGGCATTGAGCTCGATGTGCTCGACCTGCTCCTGGAGTTCTTCCAGACGCGATTGCTCTGGAGCCAGAAGGAGGCTGCGCAACTCGGCGTAGTCGCCGTCGCCGGTCGGCTCAATGGCGTTAGGTGCCTGCGCCATTGCGTCTCCTCTGTTCGGCGTGCAGGAAAAACTCTCGATCGAGCAACATGGGGCGAGGAGAGGCGCTGCGTGCCGTGCTGAGCACGCGCCGCAGCCGCTGAGCCACAGGTGGGGGGTTATGTCCGTGAGGGAGGCTGATCATGCGAGAGCCTCTGCGAGAGTTCTTGGAACAACGTCGCCAAGGAGACCCGGTCGGTCTTTTGGTGGGACAATTGCCGAACCGCCTCATCCAGCGTGGCTGAGAGTGCGGTGTGTCGTTGCGTGAAGTCACCGGCGAGCGTGGTCGCTTGATGGTGCAGTTGATCCTGCAGCTCACGGTGGGCCTGTTCACTCTGCGTTCGCAGCTGAGCAGCCGTCTGTTGGAGCACGCCGGCCAGTGTCTGCAGTTCCGTGGTCAGGTGGCTCACGGCATCGGTGCGCTGTTGTTCCTCAGCCTTCAGCTGCCCCGTCACGGATTCGACTTCGTGTCGTATGTATTGTTCCAGTGCGGCAAATCGGTCTTTCAGGTCGGTGCGCAACTGGGCCGCCTCCGCGAGCAGTTGGGCCTCAAGTTTC
This sequence comes from Nitrospira defluvii, assembly GCA_011525625.1. Classification (GTDB taxonomy): domain Bacteria; phylum Nitrospirota; class Nitrospiria; order Nitrospirales; family Nitrospiraceae; genus Nitrospira_A. The sequence continues at coordinate 10,551 of WYAX01000020.1, read as the reverse complement.
GTAAACCGGCGTTCGTGATCCCGTACCTGTGCGCCGAAGAGAATGTCGCGGATCTTGTCGAGGTTGTTGCCGGCGGCATGGTCTTCGGTCAACGAGGCGTCCGCTTCCGCCGCGGTAAGCGTGTCAGGTGCGTGTTCTGAACGTCGTGTGCGATCGAGGTTCGTATGCCTGCTCATGGGTCGTCTCCCTGGTCGCTGTCGCCCCGCATCGAAAGAGCGCCAGGGTAGCATATTGCGATCAGGGGCAACAAGTGACGCCCGCGTCTATGCAGAGAAAGAATACGTACAAATGGCGGCGGCATTGTGCAGGCTCTAAGACGGATTGAGCAGACGCACCTCACGCTGCGGGAACGGGATCTCGACGCCATCAGCCTGTAATCGTTGGAGGATTGCCTGGTTCAGCTCGATGTGAGCAGAGCCGACCGTCGCCACCTCGACCCAGGGCCGAATGGACAGGGTAATCGAGGAGTCGGCGAAGGCCGCAATGCCGATGATGGGCGCAGGTGTCTGGAGCACCTTCGGATGGCGGGTGACGAGGTCGCGGAGCATTCGTAGCGTCGAGTCGATGTCGGTCCGGTACGAAACTCCGATGGACAGGTCCAATTGTCGGATGGTTCCGAAGTTGTGCAGGATCTCCCCGACGACCTTCCGATTCGGAATGACGATGCGGGACTGATCCGGGTGCACGAGCGTGGTGGTGAAGATGTCGATTTTGGCGACATCGCCATGCACGCCCAACAGCGAGACATGTTCTCCCACCCGGTACGGTTTCGTGAAGATGATCGAGAGCCCGGCCACGATGTTACTGAGCACTCCCTGTAGTGCCAGACCGACACCGAGTCCGGCGACGCCGAGTCCGGCGACCAGCGGAGCGATTTGCAGGCCCAGTTGATCCAGCGCAATGAGCAGCCCGAGGATCACGACCAGCGCCTTCACGAGGCGGAGAAGCAGGAGGCGAAGGGGCGGCTCCAAGTCCTGCTCGTTCAACCAGTGCTCGAAGAGCCGGCCGACCGACTTGGCCACGAACAGGGCGGCGACGAGAACGAGGATCGCGCCCATGATTCGAAAACCGTATTGGACGATGTACTGTGTGACCAAGTTTGCCAGCGACATGCTCCCTCCGCGTGAATCTCAGCGCCCGAAGAGCCCCTTCAGGAGATCTTTCCCCTGCTGTTTCAGGTCCTCCGGCTTGGCCGTGCCTTTCAAGAGGTCTCCGACCGCGCCTTTGACCTTTTCCTTCACCTGCTCCTTCACTTTCCCGGCGAACATTTTCGTGTCGAGACCATACGACGGGGCTTGGGTGCTGCCGGTGATCAGCAACGGCAAGGAAAGGCGTCCTCCGGTCATCGCCACCCGCGCAATGGGGGAGCCGGCTGCAATCTTCTGGCTCAAGGCTTGAGAGAGATTCAGATTCAGTTTCATGTCGAGCGATTGATCAAGCCCGATCGTGCCGCTTCCGGCGGCCTGAAAATCATGACTATCCATGAGCAGGCGTTGCACGGCCACGAGTCCTTGTTTCACGACGAAGTCGCTTTCGATAGTGGAGAATGCCGTGGCTTTGACGTTGTCCAATTGCACGCCGACCACCTTGAGCAGCATCGCGGCTTGCTGTAGGAGATTGATCCCTTCGATTCTGCCGTCCCGCACGGCGACATGGCCGGTGCCGGCGAGGGCCTTGACCAGGTCAGGATGGGTAAACCCGCGCCCGCTGAGTGTCAGATCGGCAGTGGCCGTGCCACTCATGGACACCTGGTCCGTGCCCACCGCTTGCAACGCCGGTCCCAGCTGGAGACCTTGAAGGGACGCCGTGCCGCTGAACGGCGGGGCAGTCGTGCCTAGGCTCAGCGTGCCCTGTGCGCGCAGGAGGCCTCCGAAGAGTTGCAGGGCGAGCGTGGTCAACCGCACGTCTTGCCCGTTCATTTCGGCTGCAAGTTGGAGATCTTTGATCTCTACCGGCTTTTTCAGGGGCAACGTGAACGGCACGTCACTGGTATTCACCAGTTTAGCGTTGGCCGTCACTTTCGCCAGGCCCCCGAGGACCGAACCTTTCACCTCCATCCGCGAGCTTCCCAGGGCGACGGTCAGGCCGAGGTTCGGAATCTCGGCGAGGTCGAGCGGCGCAGCCCCTTCCTTGAGTGGATACTTGGCCTTGAGATTGAGATGCAGGTCCTTGAGTTCAACCGGTTTGGCCAGGGGGAGCGCGATGGGGAGGTCCGAGCTGTTGATGCTGGCCGAGGCAGCGGTCACATTCGCCAGCCCTTTGGTGGCGGTGCCTTTGACATTGATGGCTGATCCACCCATGGTCACCGTCAGACCAAGATCCGTCAGATCGAGTTGAGTGAGGGGGTTGATGTCAGGTGGCACGGGGTATGGCGTGTGGACAGTGAGGTGGAGATCTTTGATTTGGATCGGCTTCGTGAGCGGCAAGGCCACGGGGATATCGGCCGTGTCGATCTGCAGGGCATTGACCGTGGCATCTACATTCCCGCCGACCGCTCGTCCTTTGAGTCCAATGGCGATTTTGCCCAGTCCCAGGTTGAAGGTGAACGATTTCACATCGAGGGTTTCAACGAGTGGCCCGAATGTGCCGTCGAGTTGCACGGGAAGGTTGTAGGGGTGAACGGTCGCGCCGATGTGCACGGTAGGACTGTCGCCGAGATGGACCGACGTCAGCAAGAATTCGAGTTGGTTGACCGTGTATTCGACCGGTTTCGGCGAGGATTCGTCGCGATAGGTGAGTGTCCCGCCGTCGATGGAGACGCGATCCACCGCGAACAGGGCTAAGGCTTGGAGCGGGCTGCCGGCCGGTTGCGTCGGGGCTTCTGGCTTTGAGGGCGTAGGCGGAGCCGTTGGTTTCGCGCCGAGTGTGGAGATATTGAGTTGGCCTTGCGCGTTTTTCAGCACCATGATCACCGGATCGCGCAAGGTGATCTCTTCCACCTCGACCTGGCCGCGGAGCAGCGGCAGCAGCTTGACACCCACATCCAGCGAGGAGAGGGAAGCAAAGGGCCCGGTGCGGAACGCGGGATCATCCTGAACCACAAACCCGCCGACCCGGGCGCCGATGCGCGGCCAGACCGTCAGGCGAATATCCTGGAGTTGGACCTTGCGGTTCAGCGCCTCCTCGATCAGAGGGCGATACCGGTCCTGGTATCGGTTCAAATCGATCAGGAACGGGAGCGCGATGATCAGGATCATCAGCAGCAGGATCACGATGCCGATCCCGACCAGCACTTTCATCAGACACCTCCGGTGAAATGGTTCCGCAGTATAGGAATGCGCGCGAAATCGGTCAATGGTCGCACATGAAGCCGTAAGCCCGATTCCGGCCGTCCCTCAGGGGTTCCCCCGGTGCCCCGCAGCGTATCAGGTGCGATTTCGATGGATCGCCCGGGAGCGGGCTTGCCTTGCCGCCCACACACCTGCGTGATAAGATGCGACCCCTTAAAGTCGTCCGATCGTGGAGAGGTGCGAGAGTGGACGAATCGACATGCTTGGAAAGCATGCGTCTCGGCAACGGGACCGTGGGTTCGAATCCCACCCTCTCCGCCATTTGTAAGGTGTGACGCGGCAGGCGTGACATGTGACTGGGCTGTTGGCGGTGTGGCCTTGCACCGCCACGGGGTCCCAGGTTGCCCCTGCTGCTTCACGAGCCCCTCGGGGCCGGGCCCTGTGCAACAGAACCCTGTGAACCCCGCCAGGTCCGGAAGGAAGCAACGGTAAGCGGTCCGTTCTGTGTGCCGCAGGATCACCTGGCCCCACTTCCATCGATGACGTCGCCTGTGCGTCATTCGTGAAGCGTCCGCATGAGGAACGGGATTCCGATTCACGAAGAGCGATCCAGCCCCATGGATTATCAAGTCTCCGCACGAAAATACCGGCCCGGAACCTTCGACGATGTCGTTGGACAATCGCACGTCGTCCAGACGCTGATGAATGCCATCGGGACTAAGCGGATTGCCCATGCGTTCCTGTTTTCCGGCACGCGGGGCGTGGGGAAGACGACGGTCGCTCGCATTCTGGCGAAGGCGCTCAATTGCGAACAGGGGCCGACGGGGTCGCCCTGCAACACCTGTGTGAATTGTCAGGAAATCACCCAGGGTACGTCGGTGGATGTCGTCGAAATCGACGGCGCGTCGAACACGAGCGTGGACGATGTGCGGGAGATTCGCGAGAACGTCAAATTTACGCCGTTTCGGGGCCAGTACCGCGTCTATATCATCGACGAAGTGCATATGCTCTCCAACTCGGCGTTTAATGCCCTGTTGAAAACGTTGGAAGAGCCCCCGGCTCATGTGGTGTTCATCTTCGCCACCACGGAAATTCACAAGATACCCGCGACGATCCTTTCACGATGCCAACACTACAATTTTCGCCGCATCTCCAAGGCCGAGATCGTGCAGCGGCTGCGCCATGTCGCCGATCAAGATGGATTGGCGATCGAAGATCGTAGTTTGCTGGCGCTGGCGCGGGCCAGCGAGGGCAGTATGCGCGATGGGCTGAGTCTGCTGGATCAAGTGATCGCATTCGGCGGCAAGACGATTCGGCATCAGGACCTCGAAGCCTTGCTCGGCGCGGTGCCTCAGGAGCGTGTGCGGGCCCTCATCGAGGCCGTGATCGAACAGCAGAGCGCCAAGGCGCTGCAGGTCATTGCGGGCTTGCTGGATCAGGGACACGACGTGCGCGCCTATTGTGCCGACCTGGTGGAGTACGTGCGGAACATGTTGGTGGCGGCGGTGGTGCCGTCGGGACCGGAGTTGCGGGGGTTGGTCGAGGCCACCGACGACGATCTGGCACAGCTGGCGCGCGATGCAGAGCGGTTTACCGTTGAGCAGCTGCAAGAGTTATTTCGCATCTGGACGTCAGCCGAAGATAGTTTGCGAGTGAGCGCCCATCCACGATTTGTGTTGGAGACGGCCGCCGTTCGTGCCACGCGGCTGTTACAGACCGCTGCGGGGTCGTCGCGATCGGTCGGAACGAATCCCCCACAAGAGAAGTCGGTGCCCGATCGTGGAGCGCAGCTTCGTCCATCGCCTCAGCCCGAGAGATCAGTGTCCTCTGCCTCAGCTCAGCCAGATCGACCGAAGGCAAGCGTTGAGCCGCCGCCGAAGATCTCGTCAAGCGGGGTTTCCCAAAAGCCCGCACCTGCGGTCCGTGCGCGTGAGACGAAGCCCGCCCCTGGGCCGACTCCTGTTGTCGCTCCGACCGTTTCCGTGAGTGCGCCCGCGGCTCCTGAGTCCGCCTCGCAGGAATGTACGGTCCCGTCTGCTTCGACGGCTGCCTCTTCCGCGGTGGAGGTGAATTGGGAGCAGTTTCAGGAGGCGGTCTCGGCTCATCATCCGAATATCGCGCCCTTCCTTGAAATGGGGCGGGTGGTGAAGATTGAGGGTGGGCTCGTGACGCTGGGCTTTGGGAAGCAAGCGACGGTGGCGCGGGCGATGTTGGAGAAGGAGGATAATCTCAAGGCCCTGGCGGCCCTGGGGGAGCGTCTTTATGGGAGTGCCTTACGAGTGCGCGTGATCGAGGCGGAGCAGGAAGCAGGAGCGGCTCCCACCATGAAGCAACTGCGAGTGGCGAAAGAACAGGAGCAACGGTTGATCTTGACCCAACAGGCCAAGGCGCATCCCCTAGTCAAGCAAGCGTTAGAGATGTTCGGCGGAGAGTTGGCGGAGGTCCGAACGACCCTTCCGGCGCAGGAGGTACAGGAATGAAGAGTCCATTTGGGAACATGTCCAATATTTTGAAGCAAGCCCAGGCCATGCAGGAACAGATGGCCAGAGTGCAGGAACAGGCGGCGAGTAAAACGGTCTCCGGGACTGCAGGCGGCGGGATTGTGACCGTCACGGTGAACGGGGCCATGGATGTGCTCAGTGTGAAGATCGACCCAGAAGCGGTGAAGGCCGGCGATGTGGACATGCTGCAGGATCTCGTGGTTGCGGCGAGCAATGATGCGCTAAAGAAATCCCGCGACATGATGGCGGAGGAGATGAAATCCGTCACCGGCGGGATGAAAATCCCCGGTCTCTTCTGATCGTGCTGGCAGTGTAGGCGAGGCGGGAGCGCGTGTCCGGCCTTCTTCAAGTCTGTTCTGGATGTGACGATGTGCCATGAGTGTTGATCAGCAAGGGTTGTTGGCGAAATTGGTGCGTGAGCTCGTGCGTTTGCCTGGAATTGGGCAGAAGAGTGCGCAACGGCTGGCATTTCATCTGCTCAAAGCGGAGCGAGAGGATGCCATGCGCCTCGCCGAGGCAATTCAGGCCGTGAAGGACGGGCTGTCGTTTTGCCGCCAATGTCGCAATATCGCCGAAGGCGAACTCTGTGAATTCTGCCGCGACCCGAAGCGAGATCGCAGCAAAATCCTCGTGGTGGAGGAACCGAGCACCTTATACGCGGTCGAGCGCGCAGGGGGATACCGAGGGTTGTATCATGTGCTGCTCGGGGTATTGTCCCCACTGGACGGTGTCGGCCCGGCGGATATTCGTGCCGAGGAGTTGCTGGAGCGCGTCAAGGCAGGCGGAGTGGAGGAAGTGATTGTCGCCACAAACCCGACGATCGAGGGCGAGGCGACCGCAATCTATCTCACCCGGTTGCTGAAGCCTCACCAGGTTCGCGTGACCCGGATCGCCTATGGCATCCCCGTCGGGATGGACATCGAATATGCCGATGAAGTCACATTAGTGAAATCGATTGAGGGCCGTCGGGATTTGTAATCTGCGGCCTGATCGGGGAACGTCAACCAAATCGGGATGTGCGGCATGGCCTCTTGAAAGGCGTAAGGAACCGATTGACCCCTCTGATTTGCGGCTGCTATAGTCCGAATTCGTTGTACGGTCTGGCGACGATACCGGCGTAACGATACCGAGTATTCGATGAAGACTTCGGCGAAAAAACCCACCTCGCCTCGAAAGAAGCCTGCGAAGGCCAACGGAATCAAGTACCCCGACATCCTGCATGATCTAGAAGGTCAACGCGCGGCGATCCTGGCCGAAGCCGGAGTCGTGCTGACCAATCCCACCGGTTTGGAAGTGTTCCCTGACGTCAGCGATCAGGCATCTGCCGAGGCCGACCAACATTTCTCGTTCCGCATTCGCGAACGAGAGCGAAAACTGCTCAAAAAGATCGATGAGGCGATCGGTCGGCTTGTCGCGCAGACGTACGGGATCTGCGAGGGGTGTCAGGGCGACATCCCCTATAAGCGCTTGAAGGCGCGTCCCGTCACCACTTTGTGCATCGAGTGTAAGACGAGCCAGGAAGAAGCCGAGAAGTCTCCCCGTTGAGCCCTCAACCTGTGTTCCCGTTCCTCTTCATACCCCGAAGCGTTTCTTTGCAGCGCACCTCCCTCGCTATTGGTGCTTGAGGGCCTTGACTCGGTTTTGCGCGAGAGCGCCCCGATCTGCCTCTTCGGGGATTCCTTCGGTAAGAGCCAAATAGGTTTCGTATTCCGTAATGGCGCGTTTGGGGTTGGTGTCTGCGATCGCTTCGGCCAGGTTAAATCGGGCAATCGCGTAGTTGGGACGCATGAGCACGGCTTTTTCGAATGACGCAAGGGCATTCTGCTTCTCGCCCAATTTGCTGTACACGTACCCCAGATTGTTGACGACTTCCGGTGAGTTGGGACGTTTCGCCAGTGAGGCGAGAAGCTCGCTCTTGGCCTTTTCCAGATTGCCGGCTGCCTCCCAGGAGACGCCGAGGCGATGGTGGAGTTCCGCTTGCCACACCGTGCTGGTGAACCCCGAGACATCGGCCTTCTGGTACGCATCGAGGGCGAGGGGCTGGTTTTTTGTCCCGCAGTAGGCCAGTTGGGCGGTTTGTCCTCGTGCAAACTGCTGGAGCGATGCGAAGGGCTCCTTATCTTCGGCTCCCTGAGCGTCCAGATGCTGCCCCCCGCCCTGCGGTGTTGTCTCTCGCAGGCGCTCGAGAAACTCCTTGCGATAAGGGGAGAACAATTTCACGTACGGATCGATGGTGAACGAGGCGGCCAGGAGGCGCGGAGTGGTGGGATCGCTCAGAACCAGGTACCGTGTGGTCGTCTTTTCGTCCCCCGTGTCATAGAGGGTGCTGAACGCCATATTCTGTCGGTCGGCCAGCTCTGCCACGGTGAGATAAAACTCGAGGCTTGGCTTGAGCCTGGACAGGGTATAACGGAGTGTCTTGTAGGGACCGAGATCGAGGCCTGAACGAAATAAGAACAATGTTCCGACCAAGGTGCCGTCCTCGTCGAAAAAGTAGGACTCCTCGCCCTTGGAAGGGCTCTGCTCAGCTGGAATACGGATTTCCTGGCCGCTGCCCCACGCGTGAGACCGGGGCGCGATACCGGGATGTTTGTCAAGGAATGTCTGGCGAGAGTCGCAGAGTTTGGTGGATTTCAGGAGATCGAGGTCGCTTTCCGAGGGAGGAAGCGGTGCGCGTTGCGGTGAGGGAGTCTCGCATCCCGTCCACAGGGCGAAGGTCGTGAGGAAGATGGGCAGCAGTGGGAGCCGACGGTGCATGGCCGGGTCGATGCCTCAGTTCAATGCGGCGCAGGGTGAGGCAGAGCATACCTGAACGGTGATGAAGATGCGACCGGCTAGAGAAGGGCAAGGACACGGACCTCCCCGCCGCCGGAAGCAGTCCCGGCCGGCGAGGGGCGAGCAGAGTTACCGTCGTTGTGAGTCGATCATGGAGTCTTCGGGGGTGTACCCGAAGATATACGGAGCATGTTTGGCGATGGCATACAGAGGGCGGTTGACGGTGTAATCCACCACGTGACCGACCGGATGCAGCACAAATCCCAGCCATCGATAGGGATTGTCGTTCGCCTGTGACGCGGCCATGGGATCGGAGTACACCAGAGAGGTGCTATCCATCGCACTGTAGATGCTGAGCGGCGCATTGTAGCTCTGATCCTGCGTCGCCACCTGGTTGGTGGTTGAGCAACCGGTGGTGAGCAGTAATCCCAACATGATCGTGGCTAAGGTTCCCCGCATACGGTGCCTCTCTTTCTTCTGTCGGAACATGCGACACAACGCAATCTGTTCCTTGTGAAAAAAGTGTAGCGCAGGGTCGTGATTCTGTCCAGTTGAGGGGGCCTCAGGCGGTCGTTCCGGAGGACGAGTGAAATTCAGAGGTTGCCGGTGAAAGGGGGAACCGAACGGGGATGGTGGGCGATACAGGTATCGAACCTGTGGCCTCTTCCGTGTGAAGGCAAAAAGCTAGATTTTGACAATGTTCGCTGTTGCAATGGTTTCCCCACAAAAGCCTTACAAGTCAGGCGTTTAAGAGCTTTCTATTGCTTCGACTGTGTACAGGGCATTTTGAGGTTTTAGATAGTTTCTGACACAAAAATGACCACAGTGAAATGGCCTCGGAAGACAAGATCGTTAACCGGCAAGGGATGGTCGAAATTGGGCAGTCCGGACATGTATCAACGAACGACGGTCGAGCGGCTCGCAAAATCGCCGACCGCTGACTACAGAGCCGCAGCACCATGGTATACTGCCTGCGGGTACACTGGATGCGTTGCCAATGAAAGCCGTGAAGTACACCAAAGAAGGCGTGGTGATTCCCTCCTCCTGGATGAAGGGGTGGGGGAAAGCTGTGGTGGCACACCGGGACCCCGACGTGCTGATCTTGGAGTCTCCGGCCAGAGCAGCCAGTCGGAAGAAGCTGGCTCGCATGGTCGGCAAGGTGCGCCGTGCCGCACGCGAGCTAAGCATCACTCCTGAACAAATTGCCGCTGAGGTGGCAGCGGTTCGGCGCGAGCGTGCGCGTCGTTCTTGATACCAATATCTTCATGTCCGGTCTGTTGTCCGCCGCAGGGCCTCCTGCACGGATCATCCAAGCCGTCCTACAGCGTCGCCTCATCCCCGTCATGAGCCCTGAGACCTTCGCGGAACTGGTAGCCGTCCTGCGGAGGCCAAAACTCCAGCGAGCGTTTACTCGGGCCGGGGTGAACATCACGAGCTTTCTGGCGACCATCCAAGCTGAAGTGCAGTTCGTCGATCCCCACCCCACCAATACTCCTTTGCGTGATGCGCAGGATCGACCGTTCCTCGATCTCATGGCGACCACACCCCCGCCCCAATATTTCGTCACCGGAGATAAGGACTTCGAGGCATCGCACTACAGCGGAGTGCCGGTTATTTCAGCCGCCGAGTTTGCCCGTCTGCTCACACACCGCTAGTCGATCCCTGTCTTGCGCCATAGTGCGAAGAGGCAAGAGTAACTGTCCGGTTCGTGAGTGTACGACACCTCGTGCTATAAAAAGACTCCCGACCCCTTTTCATCGACCCCTTATTGACTTTCATCTCATTGTCCAATGCTCTGTGCAAACTGAGCCACTGAGGCAAATGGACCAGCCTCCCCGCTCCTTCTTGCCAAATGTAATGTTCGGCACACTCACAGACCGTTCTTTCTGCTCAAGACCGTCAATTAGCACAGAAAACCTGGCATCTGGCTTTGGAGTGATGATGTTGAACGCAATCCCAAAGCACATCTCGCCGATCACGAAAAAAGTGGCGTGCTCGCTTTTGTGAAATTCAGGATCAAAAATTCCGGAGCAAAACCTCGTAGG
>WYAX01000019.1 GCA_011525625.1 Nitrospira defluvii | reverse complement strand
CGGTTCCTGGGGTCGGCGGGGATCGACCCGATGGTCAACGGGTGCCTCGAGCACGTCGACCGGGCGGCGGGGATGGGGATGATCGGGGCGACGATCAGCCCGGCGTTCCAGAACTTTCACCCGACGCACTCCAAGGCCATGCGGCTGTATGAGAAGTTGCAGAGCCGGAAGATGGTGCTGTTCGTGCACCCGTGCAACCAGTTCTCGCCGGCGGCGCCGATGGCGTTCGACCAGCCGGAGCACTTCGACGAGGTGGCGGCGAGCTTCCCGCAGATGCGGATCGTCATCGCACAACTCGGCTTCCCGTGGATCGAGCCGACGCTGATGCTGCTGGCCAAGCATCGCAACGTGTGGGCGGACCTGAGCGACGTGATCCGCCGGCCGTGGCGTTTGTACAACGCGCTGCTGCTGGCGAATCAGCTGGACGTGACGGATCGGCTGGTGCTCGGCAGCGGGTTCCCGTTCTGCCAGCCGCACCAGGCGGTGACGAACCTTTACTCGGTCAACAGCTTCTCGCAGGGGTCGGCCATGCCCAGCGTGCCGCGCGAGCAGCTGCGGCGGATCGTCGAGCACAACGCGGTCGAGTGCCTGGGGCTGCAGGCGGCGGCGGGGGTGGAGTCGAGCTCGCTGATCCCGGGAGCGGGCGGATTCGCGATCGAGTTCGATGAGGAGTCGGAGGTGCCGTCGCCGTTCGCGGAACGCATCCGACGGGCGAGCGCGGAGGAGGCGGAACAGGATTGAGGGGGCGGGCTGTGCGTCCGGGTGTTGAGCGCCAAGGGCGGGAGAGAGGGCACGACACGTTATTTGATGGATCGGTCAGGAGAAACGTGTGGCGTCCCCCAATTCCTCGTCCCCTTTTCCTCACCCTAGAAGCGCGGGTTGAATTTATACCGTGAAGGGGAGAGTTCATGCAACGCATTGACGCTCATACACACCTCATGGGGGATCACCCGCGGGTCGTCGCCCTCTTGGAGGAGCTTGACCTGAAGGTCCTGAATATCGGCGTGGTCGACAGCGCGCACGGCCCATGGCGTGAGCACCTCAAGACATACCGCACGTTGGCGGACGAGCATCCGGACCGGTTTGCGTGGGTGACGACCTTCGAGCCGCCGGACTTTAACGATCCGCACTATGCGGAGCGGGTGATTGAGGCGCTGGACCGGGATTTCGCGGCGGGAGCGGTGGGATGCAAGATCTGGAAACATGTGGGAATGGAGCTGAAGAAGCCGGACGGCTCGTACCTGCTGCCGGATGACGCGGTGTTTGACCCGATTTACGCGCATCTGGAGAAGGTCGGCCAACCCCTGCTCATGCACATCGCCGAGCCGCTGGCGTGCTGGCAGCCGCTGAAAGATGGGGTGCCGCACTGCGACTATTACCGGCGGAATCCGCACTGGCACATGTACACGCGGCCGGAGGCGCCTTCACATGCCGCACTGATGGCTGCGCGGGATCGCGTGGTTGAACGCCATGCGAAGCTGCGCGTGATTGGGGCCCATCTGGGGAGTCTGGAGTACAGTCTGCAGGCGATGGCGGATCGTTTCGAGCGATACTCGAACTTCGCCGTGGATACGGCGGGGCGTCTGTGGGATCTGATGTATCACTACGACGCCGATTCACTTCGCGCGTTCTTCACGCGCTATCAGGATCGGCTGCTGTGGGGGACGGACCTGGTTCGATTCAAGCCGTATTCGCAGTACAGCGACGAGCAGCGGGAGGATGACTTCGGCCATGTCCGGCGGCTCTATGCGACTGAATACGACTTCTATGGGGTCAAGGGGGCAACGCGGCGGTTTGAGCGCGACGTGGAACATCTGGCGCTGCCGGGGGATGTTCTGCGCAAGCTCTTCGTTGACAACGCCCGTGCGTGGTATCCGGGGCTGTAGCATGGTCTGCCCCCCCACCCCTGGGGTGAGGGAATAGAGGGTGAGAAACGGGGGCGAGAACAAGAGGACAGGACAGATCATCCGAGTCGCGGAGGCTATGCAGAAAACCAGATGAAATGCGCAGTGTCCTCCTATTCCCATCCAGTCAAATGACACACAAGAAGAAAGGATGGCGCAATGATTACATCGCCCGCACCAGTCTTTTCGAACTCATCGGGAAAGACGTCAAGTACTTTGTGAAAGACATCCGCAAGCGTTTGGCCCATGGCGGCCGCTTGCCCGTGATCGTCGCCTACCCCGATTTTCCGAGCAAGCGCACCACGATATTCAAAATCGCCGACGCCTTGAATTATCGATTGACCAACAAGTTGATCGAGGATGCGGATGTCATCCTTTATTTTCAGGACATCACCCAAGGCGATCCGGGCATATTGCTTGAGATCAAGAACAGAGTAGTGTTGAACATTGGATGCACGGACATTTCCAAGAAGAAGGTCGATAGCGTACATCAAAGCGTCTTCGGCTATAACACTTTCATCGACCCGATGACACATCAGGGCATTGCCGTGCGCAAGAGCGACACCAATGCTTCGCATGACGGTGAAATAATTCGGTGTCCTATTGAAAAGGCCGATCCGAGTCGTGTTTATCAATTGTTGATTGACAATGTCTTTGATGACAAGTACGTGGTGGATTATCGGGTGCCGGTGATTGGCGGCGTTATTCCGTTGGCCTATAAGAAATTCAAAGAGCACCGTGTTCGCTTTACTGAAGTGCATCACGCCTCCATGCACGACACGGATGATGTCTTTTCCAAAGAAGAGCAGGCGTTGATTCTGCAATTTGCCAGAGCGATGAAGGCGGAGTTTTGTGAGTTCGATGTGTTGCGCCATTCCGACGGCCGGATCTTCATCATTGATGTCAACAAGACGCCGTATGGCCCTCCCGCCGGCTTGCCCGAAGCACGGGAAGCTGTCGCCAGGCTTGCTCGGGCGTTTCAACAGGCTTTTTTGAAATAGAGTCCTGTCTGCTGAGCGCTGCGTCATCCATTATCTGACTCGGTCGGCCATGGAATCGTCCGTGGCGTGGCGTTGATGAACGATCACAGGAGTCGCTGGTTGCGGTGCAGGGCCTGGAGGTGGTCGTCGGCCCGGTCGAGCGAGGCAAAAGGGACAGGCGAGGAAAAAGGAATATCACACATTATTTGGTGAATCCGTCGGGAGAAATGTGTGATGTCCCCCCCTTTTCCCGCCTGTCTCCTTCCCCCCTTTCCCTCCCCCCAATGATTATCTTCTGCCTGACTTCCTGCTCAGGAGAAACCCGAATGCAATAAATACAGCTGCAACGATTGGGGTCCACGCGTGCCCCCACAATACACTCTCAGAAGTTGGGGTGCTGTTATGGGACTGGATAAGTGACCATGTCATCAGTTCCCACGTTAATATCACAATACCAATTAGTATCGATAATCGAGCAACAATCTTGGTTGCCATATATATCTCACACTCCACACCCAAGGAATAGGCCCAGAAAAGGGGGCACTACAGATAATCCGAGTCGCGGACTGAGCCAGGGACGCACATGCCTGCCTCGTTGACAGGCAAATGGTATCAAGCCACGGGACAGGTCAGGCGGCCGATCTTTTCGATTTCTACGGTGACGGTGTCGCCGGGCTTGAGGAAGACGGGGGGTTGGCGGACGAAGCCGACGCCTTGCGGCGTGCCGGTGAGGATGACGGTACCGGGCAGGAGGGTGGTGTCCTGGCTGAGGAAGGCGATTAGCTGGGCGATGGGGAAGATCATGTCGCTGGTGGTCGAGTCCTGCATCGTCTGGCCATTGATGGTGGTGGTCAGGCGGAGGGACTGGGGGTCGGCGAGCTCGTCCTTGGTGACCAGGACGGGGCCGAGGGGGCAGAAGGTGTCGAAGCTCTTGCCGCGGATCCACTGGCCGCCGCCGGAGTTCTTCTGCCACTTGCGGGCCGAGACGTCGAT
>WYAX01000018.1 GCA_011525625.1 Nitrospira defluvii | reverse complement strand
GGGTGAGTGACACCCTGACGCCGATGTTGGCGGTCATTTGTGCCACCCCTGGAGGGGAAGAATGGCTACTGAACGAAATTGTCAGGGGCATTGCTCGGTGGAAAGACCGACACCGCAATTTGCTCAAACAACCCAATCGGTTTCACACATCGTCTGCCGGCGGTCACGCGGGCAGCCCATGGTAGGGGGACCGGGGGTGTCGCAAGACTCCCCCGGTGTATCTGCATATGCTCACCGTCAAAGAACTCTCGGCTTGGCTCAACATCAAAGAATCCACACTCTACCTCTGGGTTTCCAAGAAAAAACTCCCTTGCCGTCGCATCCACGGTCTCGTCCGCTTTGAACCTGAGGCGATCCAAGCCTGGCTCAATGGCTTTGAGACCAATTCAACCAAACCGTTCTTGCTGCCGACTCGTCACGATACCCGCGACCTTGACCAGCTCATTGAAGCCTCAAAACGCGAGGTCTATACTTCCCGCCACGGGGAAACCATTCAGTCAAGCCTCATCCAGAAGGAGGATGCAGATGGGGCTGTTTAAGCGGAATAAAGTATGGTGGATGACGTTCATTCACCAGGGGCAGCAGGTCCGACGGTCTACAGGGACAACGGACAAGCGCCTCGCGGAAGCAATTCTCGGGAAAGTACGGGTGAAGATTGTTGAGGGCCGATTCTTTGACACGTTGGAAGCCAAAGACCATACGTTCAACGACATGATGGATCGATACCTTAAAGAGCGATCAATCACCAAGGCCCCGGCAAGCCGACTGCGGGACGAACAATGCCTCACGCATTTACGAAGTGCGTTTGGCTCGTTGAATCTTGCAGAAGTCACACCGAAACTTCTTGCCGCCTACAAAGCGAAGAGACGTGAGACGGCCAAGCCAGCAACGGTCAATAAAGAACTCGGCTTGGTTCGGCATAGTTTCAATGTGGCCATCCGAGAGTGGGAATGGTGTCGGGACAATCCCATGCAGAGAGTCTGCATGGAGAAAGTGCGCAACGAACGAGACCGCTGGTTGTCGTCGGATGAAGAGATCCGATTACTGGCTCATTCGGCACCGTGGCTACAGGACATCATTGTCTTTGCCCTAAACACAGGCATGCGGCGAGGTGAGATTCTCAACTTGCAGTGGCAAGCCATCGACCTCAATCGGCAGGTGCTGGTGGTGATGCGAAGCAAGAACGGAGAGAAGCGCACTGTCCCACTGAACGGTCGGTTAACGGAATTGCTGAAGCGAAAGGCGTCTAAAAAGACAGCAGGCACGTTCGTGTTTGCGAGTTCAGCCGAGACGCTATTCGACGCTCGAAACCTCACGCGAGCATTCAGACTCGCGGCGACGAAGGCAGCGCTGAGCGATTTCCGCTTTCACGATCTGAGACACACCTTTGCCACTCGGCTCGCCCAAGCTGGAGTCGATTTGTACAAGGTGCAACGCCTATTGGGACACAAAACAGCGGCGATGACGCAGCGCTATGCGCATCATTCGCCGGAGAGTTTAAGAGAGGGAGTGCTGATTCTGGAGCGCGTTCACCCTCAGATATCACAAAACTATCACAATGAGAGTGGAACCGTCGGAGAGTGTTGTGCAAGTGCTTGAGAAAGTTGGAGCGGGAAACGGGATTTGAACCCGCGACCCTCGCCTTGGCAAGGCGATGCTCTACCACTGAGCTATTCCCGCGTCCGCGCGACAGAAGAAGCGGGATTCTACCGGCCACGTGCAAAGACTGTCAAGCCGGAGACCACAAATATCATCATCGATTCGATACCAGGCTAGTATTCAAGACCACGCCTCTGTCCGACAATGCGCGCGCAGACGCCCCGCCGTCCGCAGGGAAATTAGCCTTTCGACTCAGGTGTGCCTGCTTCTTCTGTCCACTTGACGGACTTGAGAGGCTTGAGTACAGTGGGTGTGATGTCGCGTTTTGCTCATTTCACCAGCGAGGTAACCCTAGCGTGACCTCCCGCCCGCAGCACTCGGCTCCCTTTGCAGCACTAGCCGTTCCATTTGACGAATATCTCGCATCAGGCAAGATTCCTGAAGGCCTCCTGATCAGCGAATATGTGGAGCAGCAATTCGTCGAGCGGTTAGTGCACTACGTACTGAGCGTCCCGGCCGGCAGTTATTCCATGGCTCAGCTCAGCCGCCTGCTTGAGCAGATCGATCCCCGCGCCCAGGTATTTTTCTTTAAGCGACTCAAGGAAAACAGTCCGGACAGCTTGAAGGATTTTGCGCCGCTCTATTACGGATTCATGAACGAGTTCCATTCCCTCCTGTTTACGTAAGTCGCCGCCCAACAAAAAAATACCTTGTCGCCCCCCTAATCTCAGGTATAATCACGAGAACCTCTTAATGAGCCAAGGAGCATTATGAATCCCACGTTACAACGCGCTGTTACGAGTTTCTATAATCTGGTCTACGAGGCCCAGACATTTGCGACCACCATGTCTCGAATCGATACCGCCGAACAGGAGCATTACGCCGGCCGGATCGAGGGCTTGAATTGGGTCCTGGACCGCTGCCAAGAACTAGAGGACATGGACACCAACATTACCCCGACCACACTGCAACGTGTGCTGACGGAAGTGAAATCGGATCTGGATCATGAGCTCTCCGTGCAGCGTCGCGAAAAAGGCAGACGGGCCGACGGTCGTGAGGAAGCCTTGACCTTCGTGGCGGACTATTTGTCCAGCCTGATCACGGCGACTGAAATCGAATCCGCAAAAACCTCCGTATAACCGCCTGTCGATTATCTCCAGGCTAATTCTTCGTTATGGCCTCCTCCGAGGGCGACTATGGCCCGTGAGTGGATCATCTTCGCCATCTGTCTCGGCTTGGGAGGCCATATTGCCCTTGCCGTCGTATTGCACGCCCCCGAGATGTGGCCATGGAGTAAGGCTTGGTTATATGGTCTGTTGTCAGGGGTCGCCCTGTATGTCGTGGTGCAGGTGACTCGCTCCCTCTGGTGGGTCTTTCGAGGGAGAAATGCGGACGAGTCTGAGACTCGCGAGGATCAACCGGCCGGCCGCTCATAACGTCTCTCGTGCCGGGTCTCACACATTGCACCACACTCTCTCCGTTAGTAAAATAGGCCCTATGCAACGGCGTTCAAACAGACCCACACCCCCAGGTTGGCCGCCAAGGCCCTTGCAGCCACGAGCTACTCCCGGAACTCAGCCCCCCCGCCAGCCAGATCAATACGAGTCATTCAATGCCTCTCTGCTCTACTGCGGGCATTGCCGACAAGCGACCCCTACCCGCCAACGTCTCCTGCTCGTGTTGCCGACGGGAAATCTCTACGAATACTTCTGTGCACAATGCGGAACTTCAACCGGCTCAAAAACGGAAAGCGCTGCAGCCGAGGGCGGACTGCTGAGTCCGTAGCCCGCCTCCTTCTCTCTCGAGAGCTCTGGCATAGGGAACCGACGGCAGACCACGCCCGACGGACAACACACCGGAAGCTCGGGAGGGTATTGGTTGTGGAGTGGAGAGGAAGGCGGCTCGAAGGAGTCTAGGCAAGTTGGTCGAGCGGGATCCCCTCGTCAATCAGCATCACAGGGATGTCCTCCCGCACCGGGTAGAGAATCTTCCTGTCTGACCGGATCAACCCGCCATCCAGCTTCTCGGTGACAAGCTTTTGTGCATAGTTCTTCAGCTGACCGCGATCAATCGCCCCGTTAATCTTCTCAATCAACCCCTCGTCGGCAATCGTCACAGGTTGTTTCGTGTCGGGACAGCACAGGATGGCCACAAGATCGTTTGCGAGGTTCATTTTTTTTCGCAGAGCGTCACTCACGGTCAGTCTCTCAATCTCACCCGACAGGGCGACTTGAATGTTTGGGGAAAGATAGTCCAAACGGAACGGTAGATCAAGAAGATACCAAAACTCTTCTCCATCTGGTATCGTGGAATTCTTAGACGGCACCTGCTGACCAGCACCGGGATTCCACGTGACCTCTTCTCATCGGCTTGGACGCATCTTTCTGACGGGGCTTATCGTGCTGGTCCCGGCATGGACCACCTTCCTGATCCTGGCAGCCCTGTTCGAGACATTGGACTCACTCCTACTCGACCTAATCGGACGACAAATCCAGCCCTACGCTCCAGGCCTCGGCGTCTTGCTGCTCCTCGGCATGGTCCTCATCGTCGGCGCCATCGCCACGCAAGTCATCGGGCAACGTTTTGTCCATTGGACCGAAACGACACTCGAACGGATTCCGTTGATCCGCAGCATCTATCTAACGCTCAAGGGCATGACCGATCTCCTTAACTATCGAGCCCGCTTCGGGCAAAGTACCGTCGTGGCGTTTCCCTTTCCGCGGGATGGGCTGTGGGCGCTCGGCTTTGTGATGGGCTCGCCGCCGCCGGCACTGCAAATTGCCCCGATGGTCGAACTCGTCATGGTGTTCGTTCCGACGGCCATCCACCCCTTTACCGGATATTTGGCCATGATCCCCAAATCTCAGCTGCACCCGCTGAACCTCCTGCCGGAAGAGGCCTTAAAGCTGGAGTTCTCCGCAGGATTGTACCGCCCACTACAAGGCTGGCTCACCTCGCCGGCACAGAAACCCTCATGATCCCCGCCGAGCGATTGTGCGTCCGCCCAGCGAGAGTGGACGACTTGGACATCCTCACCACTTTCAGCGCCGCCATGGCCTGGGAGACGGAACAGCGTCGGCTCGACGTCACGCGACTGCGACAAGGTACGCAGGCCGTGATCGATCGCCCTGAACGGGGACAATTTTACGTGACGGAGTTGCGCCAGGAGCCTCCGGCCGATACAGTGATAGTGGGGCAATTGCTGATCACCTACGAATGGAGCGACTGGCGGAATGCCCAATTTTGGTGGATCCAAAGCGTCTATGTGACGCCTCACTGGCGACGGCATGGCGTCTATCGAGCTATGCATCGCACCATCGTCGAACTCGCCCGCTCGCGAACCGATGTGTGCGGCGTCCGTCTGTACGTGGAGGGGGACAACGCCATCGCCAAACAGGTGTATGAACGCGTCGGACTCTTCTCGTCGACCTATAGGATCTATGAATCGGACTTCGTGCTACCCGGCCACCATGCCCATGGCCAAAAGCCCTGACGAGCTCGTGGTCCCCCGCGGAAGGAGAGACGAACATGCGACGATCAACCCTACTCCTCACCATTATGATGCTCACGCTGAATGCCTGCGCATTCAGCCGCGGCACCCTCGGTGAGGAGATCAAAACAGACACCATCAATGCCATCAAGAAGGGGGTGACGACCAGGACGGAAATTCTGGCGCAGCTTGGGGCACCCGACCGTCTCCTGCAACTCAACGGTCGCGATCTGTTCCAGTACTACCGGTACGATGCCAAAGTCGGCAGTTTGCTCCTGATCATCGCCAATTTTTCCCGTGTCTCCGTCAAGAGCGACGACCTCTTCGTCATCATCAATCGTGAGGGCATCGTGGAAGAAGTCATTGCGTCAAAACATACCGATCGCCTCGATTTTCGCTTCTGGCCCTTCGGAGACTGACGCCATGATCAGCAGGAAAGGTTGCCTCAGACTTCTGGCCGCAACCACCCTGGTGCTGACGCTGTCCGGCTGTAACGTCGCCCGGCTCACCATCAACACCCCCCTGACACCCGAATCGGTCGCCTTCATAACCGAGGGGCGCACCACACTCCCGGAAGTGATCGCGACCTTGGGTGCTCCAGACACGATCACCGAGGCCGACTCAGGCACCGTCGTGACCTACCGATTTCTTGACGCCAAGTACTCCCGTGTCAATTTCGGCTGGCTCGTCAAACCCTGGTCTCCGGTGGATCCTGACCTCGTCTTCTCTCGCTCAGGCCTTGGCACCGACGCCTTCGAGCTTGTCTGCGACCACAACTGGATTGTGACGCACCGAGCCTTCGTGCGGCATCGCCCGGAATTGCCCTTTACTCCGTATCCGTTTTAACGCCGCGTTCACGACATCCGAATTGCCGCCTGCCGGGCATCTCGCTATAATGCCCCCATGGGTGCAGGGCTGTCCGACGAGTCACCAAACCATCACGCCCCCGCCACGTCATCCTCCTACATCCCGGCTGATCGAGATACCGACTTTCTGCAGCGCGATGAGTTGCGTCCGCTGCGCCTCGGGCTGGAGTTACTCAAGCCGGAATTGATTCAAACCGAGCAGGGCATCCGCTCGACGATCGTCGTCTTCGGCAGTGCGCGCCTCCTCGAACCGTCGCGTGCTCGACAGGCCCTTGAGGAAGCCACCGCAGCGCTGACGGCCGCCCCTCATGATCGAAAACGACAGCAACGCGTCGCGGTCGCCGAACGACGACTGGCCCTCGCCCACTACTACGACATCGCTCGCGAGTTCGGCCACCTGGTCTCGTCCACCTGTCAGATCGACGGACAGTGCGACTATGTCATCGTCACCGGCGGCGGCCCCGGCATTATGGAAGCCGCCAATCGAGGCGCGGCGGATGCCGGCGCCAAATCGATGGGGCTGAACATCACCCTGCCCCACGAACAACAACCCAACCCCTACATCACGCCGGACCTCTGCTTTCAATTTCGCTACTTCGCTCTGCGCAAGATGCACTTCCTCCTTCGCGCCCGGGCACTGGTCGTGTTCCCCGGCGGGTTCGGCACACTCGACGAACTTTTCGAAACACTGACGCTGCTGCAGACCGGCAAGACCCGCAATATCACCGTTGTACTGATGGGCCGAGCCTACTGGGAGCGTCTCATTAACTGGACGCTCCTGGTCGAGGAGGGCCTGATCGGGGCGGATGACCTATCGTTGTTCCATTTCGCCGAAACAGCCCAGCAAGCCTGGGACCTCATCAGCCGAACCCATGGAGGCCCCTCCGCACGATGAACCTCTCATTTCATGGGGCCGCTCGATCGGTGACCGGCAGTCGTCATCTGCTGGAAATGCCCGGCAGCAAAATTCTCCTGGATTGCGGGCTGTTTCAAGGACAGCGACAGGAAGCGGATCGGCAAAACCGATTTCTCGGGTTCGATCCACGCGCGATCAACGCCGTCCTACTCTCGCATGCCCATATCGATCACTCCGGCGCGCTGCCCGTCCTAAGCAAACACCAGTTTCGAGGGAACGTCCACATGACCCGCGCAACCGCCGATCTTGCCGCCGTGATGCTCGAAGATTCAGCCCGCCTGCAAAAGAACGATTGCGCCTATCTGAATCGAAAAGAAAACCGGCGTGGAAAGCGCTGCCTTCAACCATTTTACGAACCCAGCGATGCACGCGCCATCATCCACCGCTTTGTCGGTGCCCGCTACGGCGATACGATCAAGGTCACGCCCCGCGTGACCGCCTCCTTCCATGATGTGGGACACATTCTCGGATCCGCAGCGATTCGCCTGAAATACTCGGCCCGCGGCAACAGCACCACCGTGCTCTTCTCCGGGGACTTGGGGCGCGCCCAGATGCCGATCCTCCGTGACCCGACGCCGCCGCCAAGTTGCGATGTGCTGATCATCGAATCCACCTACGGCGACCGAGTGCATGAAGAAGTCGGCGAAGCGCTCACGAGGAAGGCTCAACAGCTGGTCGCCCATGCAAAGGCCCACAACAGCAAGATCATCGTGCCTGCCTTCGCTCTCGGACGGACGCAGGAGCTCGTGATGCGGATCAAGCAATTGGTAGCCGAGGGACGAATCGACCCGTTGCCGATTTACATCGACTCGCCGCTGGCATCGAGAGTCACAGACGTGTTCCGGAAGCACCCGGAATGTTACGACGAGGAAACCTATCGCACCTTCACATCGGAAGGGGATCCGTTTGCCGCCCGCTACATCAGGTACGTATCATCACCGGATGAAAGCAAACGCCTGAACTCGCTGAAAGGTCCTTGTATCATCATCGCCTCCTCAGGCATGTGCGAGGGAGGGCGGGTCGTACACCACCTGAAACACGCGATCCAAGACGAAGCCAACATCATCGCCATCGTGGGATTCCAGGCCGAGCATACGCTGGGACGCAGGCTGGTCGAAGGGTGGGATGTGGTCCCGATCTTCGGCATTCCGACACCGCGCCGGGCACAGGTCGTCGTCTTTAACGGACTCTCCGCCCACGCGGACCGAAACGACCTGCTGGCCTATGTGCGAGCTATTACGCCGGCGCCGCAGCAGGTGTTCGTCGTCCACGGGGAAGAAAAGCAAGCACTCTCGCTTGGAGCCGCCATTCAATCGGAACATCCGCGTATGGCCGTGGTGGTGCCTACAAAAGAGACGAGTTATGACATCTAGCGTAGCCGCTCATCGGCCGTGACGCACGGAGGATCTCCCGAGGTATGACCCATTCCAGAACCGCTTCCGGCTCGCTGATCACCCCCGCGCTGATCCTCATCACCCTCTTCGCTGCACCCGCTTGGAGTGCGAACAGCGCGTCCGACACCGCCGAGCACCATCGTCTTCGGGCACGCGACCTCGGATTGCACCTGGGGCAACTGGAGCCCGGCCCCCTCAATGCCATTACCGATGTGCCCGGCGTGAAAGTCGGGCACGTGACGTTGGTGCGCGGGGAGGGAGCATTGATCCCCGGCGAAGGACCCGTTCGTACCGGCGTCACCGTCATCGTGCCCCGCGATGATGTGTGGCACAAGAAAGTTCCGGCCGGAGCCTTCGTCTTGAACGGCACCGGGGAAATGACCGGCCTAGCCTGGGTCGCAGAATCGGGTTTTCTTGAATATCCGATTGCCCTTACGAACACCTTGAACGTGCCTCGTGTCGCCAACGGGGTCATCAGCTGGATGTTGCGTCAGCATCCGGGCATCGGTATTACCGACGACACACTCACGCCGGTCGTCGCGGAATGCGACGACGGGCGATTAAACGATATTCAAGGGCGCCATGTGTCCGAAGCCGATGTCATGCGAGCCCTTGATGACGCCGCAACAGGCCCAGTGGCGGAAGGAAGTGTCGGGGCCGGAACCGGCATGATCTCCTACGGGTTCAAGGGCGGCATCGGCACAGCCTCGCGTCGTCTCGCTGCGGCCGACGGTGGCTATACCGTCGGAGTGTTGGTCAACGCCAACCATGGCCGGCGGCCTGAACTGACCATGGGCGGGGTCCCGGTCGGACGTCAGTATGACGCGGCGGGGCCAAGATCCGGTCACCGGGGAGAGGAACTGCCCTCGCGACTGCACGCCGATCGCGAGGGCACGAGTGGCAATGCCGAGGGGTCGATTATCGTCGTCATCGCCACCGACGCCCCGCTCGACAGTCGACAACTGACTCGTCTCGGGAAGCGAGCCGCACTCGGCCTCGCGCGAACCGGCTCGACGGCACGCCACGGGAGCGGCGATTTCATGCTGGCGTTCTCCACCGGCAACGTCATTCCCCATTACCCCACGGAGCCGACCTTTTCACTCCTGCATCTCGCCGACACACACCTGAATTCCATGATTACGGCCACGGTAGAGGCCACGGAGGAAGCGATTCTCAATGCGCTAACCAGCGCGACAACTGTCACTGGACGTGATGGGTTCCGCGCAGAAGCCATCTCGCTTCCGCGCCTGCGCGCGCTGCTCACCCCCGATGCCCCGGGTAGCCGGTAGGCCATCCTGGCGCGGCTTCCTGCACCTTGCTTTTAGGCAGGCCCGCGGCTATTCTCCTGACTCATTCCTAGGTCATTCGGAGGGCTATGGCTGATTATGCTTTGGGAGGCAGCCTCTCGCTGCTGAACGCAATCGAGAAGAACACCCGGTTTGCAGAGTTTCTCAAAACCCGAATGACCCAAGCCCTCGAAACGCAGGACCCAACGGAACTCCACTATTTGCTGGCACAGCTGGATGATTATCACTCGTACATGTGGCGCTATTACAAAAAGCTCTCGACAGAACGACCTGAACGCATGAACCCAGGCGTCTGACTACGTCAGACTGAGACGCTCCGATCCCCGATACCAAAGACAGTCTCGTGATTACCACACCGTCATCGACACTTCGGTTTGCCTCAGCCCTCACGCGCCAACGTGCCGCTCAATCGGCAGCCGATGAATTAGTCCAGGCCATTCGAGAACAGCTGGGCGCCGCTCGCATTGATGTCGCGTTCTTGTTTATCTCGATCCAACATGCCGATCAGGCCGATGCCCTGGCCCTGGCAGTACGCAACGCCCTCGACCCAGCCACGTTTGTCGGGTGCACCGGCGAAGGTGTCATTGCCACGGGGCAGGAGGTCGAAACAGGACCGGCGGCGACGCTCTGGGCCGCCCATCTGCCGGGAGTTGTCACTCAACCGCTGCGACTCTCGTTTTCAAGCGTCCACGACCGATTCTCCTTGCGTGACTGGCCAGACATGGACACGGACGGCGTCCCTCCTCCAGCCATGCTGTTATTTGCCGATCCCTTCTCCACTCCGATGCAGGATGTGTTGGCCATCCTCGAGGAACAATTTCCGGGAACTCGCGCATTAGGGGGGCTGGCAGGGGGCGGGCAGGACCTGGGAGAGAACCGACTGTTCCTCGATGGTGAGGTCTACACCGATGGGCTGGTCGGCGTGGCCCTGTCCGGGCGCATCGCCGTGCACACCGTGATCTCCCAAGGTTGTCGCCCGATCGGAGAACGGTTTATCGTCACGAAGTCTGAGCACAACGTCATCCATGAACTCGGCGGGCGTCCTGCCCTCCAGTGCCTACAAATGGTCTTCAGTCAACTCAGCGGCGAGGAACGCGCCCAGGCTCAACGCGCCCTGCATATCGGGATCGCGATGGATGAGCAGCGGGCCCAATTCACACGAGGTGACTTCCTGATCCGCAATCTTCTCGGGGCGGACCAACAGACCGGAGCCATCGTCATCGGAGACGTCGTTCAGGAGGGACAGACCGTACAGTTTCAGGTCAGAGACGCCCAGTCCGCCGACGAGGACCTGCGCGTGTTACTTGCCGCCTCCCATCCCGGCACGCTCCCGCTTGGTGCCTTGTTATTCAGTTGTTGTGGACGCGGGAGGGGGTTGTTCGGCGTGCCGAACCATGATGCCGCAGTGTTGGGAGAACAGTTCGGCGCGATTCCCGTTGCAGGATTTTTCGCCCAAGGAGAAGTAGGCCCAGTCGGGGGACGGAATTTCCTGCATGGATATACGGCCAGCATCGCAATGTTTTCTGAGCCGCCGGCGCAGAAGTGACGCCCGCGGCCACACTCTTGCGCTTTGCAGGCCTACCAGCGTAACACCGCATCACAGGCACCATGGACACATACGTATGAGCACTCGCTTCCGGCGGACATTTTGGAGTATCGTGGGGTTCGTCGCACTCAGCATGGGAGGACCAATCATGGCACAAGGGGAACCAACCGGCTCGGCCGCCGAAGTGACCACCGCTTCCGGCCTCAAGTACATCGATGTGGTCGTGGGGACCGGCCGGGAAGCCGCAGCCGGCAACCTTGCCACGGTTCACTACACCGGATGGCTCACAAACGGGAAAAAGTTTGATAGTTCCGTCGACCGCCGGGATCCGTTTTCGTTTCCCATCGGAGCAGGTCAGGTCATTCGGGGTTGGGATGAGGGGGTTGCCGGAATGAAAATCGGCGGCAAGCGGAAACTCACCATTCCCCCGGACCTGGGATATGGAGCCCGTGGCGCGGGCGGCGTAATTCCACCCAACGCCACGCTGGTCTTCGACGTGGAGTTGCTCGACGTGCGGTAACGGAAGATCGGCGACGTGGAGTCGCACGGAGCGTCATGCTGAACGGCTATATCACACCATGAAACAGACACCGCTGATCAACGCACACCGGCAGGCGCAGGGGAAGCTGGTCGACTTTGCCGGGTGGGAGATGCCCATCCACTATTCCGGCGTCGTCGACGAATATCAGACCGTTCGCCGCCATGCAGGACTCTTTGACGTCAGCCACATGGGGCGAATCAATGTCACAGGCCCAGGCTCGTTGGCGTTTCTGCAACGAGTCACGACGAACGACGTCTCCAAACTCTCCGTTCGGCAATCGCACTACTCCATGATCTGCACGCCGAACGGCGGGATCAAAGACGATGTATTTATCTACCACGTGAAACCCTATGAGTTCCTGGTCTGCGTGAACGCGTCGAATCGGGAAAAGATCGTCGCCTGGTTGAAGGAAAAAGTCGCACAGGCACAGGGGTGTACGCTCCAGGACCGGTCGGAGGGACTTGCACAGATTGCGATCCAAGGCCCTGCGTCTCGTGACATTCTGGCCGCCGCCGGCATGGCTGACATCAGCAGCCTGAAAGTGCGCCAATGCCT
This sequence comes from Nitrospira defluvii, assembly GCA_011525625.1. Classification (GTDB taxonomy): domain Bacteria; phylum Nitrospirota; class Nitrospiria; order Nitrospirales; family Nitrospiraceae; genus Nitrospira_A. The sequence goes on along the minus strand of WYAX01000018.1, from coordinate 30,182 downwards.
GGATACCACGTTCTGCGGCCTTCAGACACTGGTCGCACGAACCGGGTACACGGGCGAACTAGGCTATGAACTTTACCTCCCGGCAGAGGGGGCTGCAGCAGTCTGGGACCGCCTGCTTGAGATGGGTCGCCCGTTCGGGATAAAACCAGCGGGGCTCGGTGCACGTGATTTGCTGCGGCTCGAGATGGCGTACCTCCTATACGGCAACGATATGAACGAGGATACGACCCCCATTGAGGCCGGCGCGGATTGGGTGGTGAAATTTGACAAGGGTGAGTTTATCGGCCGTACCGCGTTGCTGGCCCAGCATACCAACGGACCAGCACGACGACTTGTGGCATTTGAACTGGTTGAAAAAGGCGTCCCTCGCCATGGATTTCGAATCCTCGCCCCGGACGAACCACATGCCGTGATCGGCGAAGTCACCAGCGGGAATCTGTCGCCTCTGCTGCAGAAAGGAATCGGCATGGGCTATGTCGCCCCCGCAGCCGCCAAACCCGGATCATCGATCCTGATCGACATCCGGGGCAAGGCATGCCCAGCAGTCGTCGTGAAACCACCGTTTTACAAACGCACGCCCGGCACATCCTAGACCATGGTCAAACCGATCTATCAAGGCAAAGTCGTCACACTCAACGTGGATACCGTGCGCCTACCTAACGGCCACACCATCGACCTCGAGGTCATCCGCCACCCCGGGGCTGCCGCCGTCGTGCCCATGAAAGACGATGGAACGGTCGTGATGATTCGCCAGTTTCGCCATGCCGCAAACGGGTTTATTTACGAGATCCCGGCGGGAAAATTACATCCCAAGGAAGACCCGCTGGACTGTGCCGCGCGTGAACTGGAGGAGGAGATCGGGTACAAGGCCGGACACTTCGAGTTACTGTCGAGCATTTTCACCGCACCGGGATTCGCCGACGAAGTCATTCACGTCTATGTGGCGACAGCCCTGACACGTGGCACCCAGAATCTTGATCAGGATGAAGTGCTGGAAGTGGTGGAGATACCGCTGCGCGAGGCTATCGCAAAAATCGAGGATGGAACGATTCGGGACGCAAAGACGATCGTAGGTCTGCAGGCCGTGTATATTCGGCAACCACACTTCCGCTAAAACGACCGGGAGGTCCCCACCCACCAGGATGAGAGACCTCCCACGCCGGCTCGTCTCGCCGAAAAACAGTATCGCTTAGTGGCCGCCCTTCTTCTCGTCCTTCTTCTTGTCATCGCCGAACACGGTCTGGGAGAGGTGCCCCCCCTTCTTCTCGTCTTTCTTCTTGTCGTCACCGAAGACCGTCTGGGAGAAGTGGCCGCCCTTCTTCTCGTCTTTCTTCTTATCATCGCCGGCAAACGAAGGAGCGCTGAAGGCAACCAACATCGCAGCTGCCATGACCGTCAACATCATCTTCTTCATACTGACGTACCTCCTGTTAGGTTTGAAGTTACCGACCACCGACGGGCCTTGCGTTAAGCAAGGTCCTTGCCGTATGGGTGCCCATGCCTAACTCCTTGTTTTTCTAGATTTCCACTCAGAGATCTCTCCTGTCGCCCCGAGAAACATTCTGCGGCTCTGTGGCAGAATAGCCTGATCGAGACTAAACCGCCTCATCACCCGATTCAAAACGGACAGCGGAGGCACGCTCGCGCACGAAACTCCTCACATCCGACCCAGCAAGGCGTTCGACTCATCATGCCCAGACGACAACCCCTGCCCGACCATCTTGCCACTGAGCTGCGCATTCTCTTTGTGGGCATCAACCCGGGATTGCGCTCAGCTGCTCTCGGGCATCACTACGCCGGGCCGTCGAACCGTTTTTGGAAATTGTTGTATGAGGCGAATCTGGTGCCTGAACGGCTGAACTATCGAGACGATGGACGACTGCCTCAGTGGGGCCTGGGACTCACCAATTTGGCGTCACGCCCCACTGCAGGACTGGCCGATCTGACCGCTCGAGATCTGGCAAGCGGACGACAGGTATTGCGACAGAAAATTCGCCGCTACCGCCCGCGTGTGGTCGCCCTGCTCGGCATGACTCTCTACCCGGCGCTGTTCCCGCTTGAACCCAGACAACCCGCACCGCGCCCGGGCCTGCAGGCAGTGACGCTTGTCGATGCCCGTGTCGTGCTGCTCCCGAATCCCAGCGGACGGAACGCCGCCTATTCCTATCACTCAATGCTCGAGGCCTTTCGGATGCTGGCACAGGTAGTCGCTCCCACGCATCCTCCAACAACCGGTGAGAGCCCGCCATCTGATACACTAGAATTCAGTCGTTGATTTCCTGTACCATCCCCGTCAATTTTCTTACACCATACGCAACCTATACCCCATGAAACTTTCTGCCTACGCGATCCTCCTGACTGTTAGTCTTGCATGCATTCACGAACAGGCATCTGCGGGTACAGCAGCGCACCAATTGACCACGAATGCCATGCACGAATGTGCCCTGGGTCGTCTTGCGGACACGCGCGCCGAGCGGATCCAGCATTTCGCCTCCGGCCAGGCGTTCGGGGAACAGGCAGTCGCGGCAGACGACTCGTCAGCGGATGCACACTTTGCGCTGTTCTGTAACCTCGGGGAGCAACTGCGGGTCGACGGAGAAAGCCTCACGTCGCTGTTTGGATTCCGTCGGATGATGAGGGAGTTGAATCGTACCCTCGAACTGGCCCCGGACCATTTGGATGCCCTGTCGGCCAAGGGCACCGTGCTGACTCGCGTTCCGGGTTTCCTGGGTGGGGATAAAGAAAAAGGGGAATCGCTCCTGCGTCACGTGATCAGCCGGGAACCGGCGGCGGTCAACGCCCGCTTAAGCTTGGCAAAAAGCTACTGTGCCGGTGGGCGGCACGAGGAAGCGCTCGCCATCGCCGTCAAAGCACTGGATCTCGCACAAAGCCTGCACCGCGTCGATTTCATTCCCGAAGCACAACAGGTCCTCTCACAGCTCCGATCGCAATCGGCCAAAGGCAATTAGTCGCGCCGGGCTGAGCCGACCAACAGGCCACGACGGTATCCTCCACACAACACTCACCGCATCCGCTTCGTCCCAAACTGACACAGCCGATCGATGTCACCTCTCCTTGGCATTGACGCTTGCGCACCCGCTGTCGTCGTAGCCAACGCACCGGCAGCACTCGCCCTTTCCAATGCCGCCTCGAGCTCAGCCCCTTCAGCAAGCGCACAGGCTAGGACACCGTTAAAGGCATCACCGGCCCCAGTGGAATCAATGGCCTCGACGATAAACGTCGGCACGTGCGTCGGCTTCTTGCCGCGTGAGAGGATCGCTCCCTGGTCGCCACAGGTCACCACGACGGTTCCTCCTCCTTGCAATGCCAAACGGCACGCACCCTCCGCCGGATCTGTCACTCCGGTCAGCGTGCGTACCTCGGTTTCGTTTGGCGTCAGAATATCTACCAGCTTCAGCAGCTCTGGCGACAAGGGACGGGCAGGGGCAGGATTGAGGATCGTCGTCAGCCCATGCTGCTTCGCCAACCGTAAGGCCTCTTCAACGGCCTCCAGCAAGATTTCCATTTGAAGAAGGAGCACACGAGCATCGGCCATCAGTGCGGCATGTTGACGAACATCCGCTGCCGTGAGGCGGTGATTGCTTCCTGGAACTACCACGATCTGATTGTCGCCGACGCCGTCGACCACAATCATTGCCACCCCGGTCGGCGCGTCGGCATCACGCAACAACGCCTGTTGCGACAGACCCTCTGCCCGTAGATGCGCTGCAATCAAGTCGCCGTGCGCATCCGGCCCCACCTTGCTCAAGAAGCGAACCTCCGCCCCGGCACGAGATGCCGCAACGGCCTGGTTCGCCCCCTTGCCGCCGAATGACTGGACAAAGCGTTGACCGAACAGGGTTTCGCCGCGAGCCGGAAAACGGTCTACGGTCGCGGTCAGGTCAATATTACTGGAGCCGATTACGACGACCATGGGCAGAGTCGGGTGCGGAGAAGATGCACTGCCCGATCGGCGTCGATGTCGACCGCAACGTGCATGTTGGGAGTCGCCCGTTCCTCAGGCTTCCGGGATCGGCGATCGGCCACCGTCGCCCCACGCGATACCCGTCCGACCATCTCAATGTCCACATGCAGCGGCTCCGTCTTCATCAACGACGCATCGATGGCCGACAGTATGGCAACCGGGTCATGGAAGTACAGGAACCCGTGACCTTCGACCTGCTCCGCGAAGTCGAACGCCTTGGAGGTCATGTCTGTCAGCAGGCGCCCGATCGGGTGAGGGGATCCAGCGACCCAGGCTTCCAACCCGGCTCTGGTCACCCCGACACGGGTCGTCACGTCGAGGGGGACGAGGGTCAGGGGAAGCGACGCATGAAACACCCGATGCGCCGCATGCGGATCGACATACATATTAAATTCCGCCACCGGGGAAATGTTACCGGGGACGCCGATCGCACCGCCCATCGCCACCACTGCCCGGAACTTCCGGACCGTCAGGGGATTGACCTTCAAGGCCACGGCGACATTCGTCAAGGGCCCCAGAGTGATCAGTGTCACCTCATCGGGATAACGGCGAATACACTCATTCCACACATCCTGCGCCGTGGGCAACATTTGGGGCAACCGCACTGCCGGGTACCGCGGCACACCTCCTGGCGTCAACGCACCATCCAACTCACCCAGCCCATCACTCCCATGAACCTGGAGAGCCGTGATGAGGTCTTCTTCCAACGGACGGGCGGCACCCTGGCCCACCAGCAGACCCGCCGGGGGACTCAGCTGGTTCAGAAGACGGAACAGATTCTTTGTCCCCTGTCCGACCGGCACGTTCCCGCAAACCGTGGTGATGCCCACCACGTCCAATTCCGGTGAAGCCAAGGCCAGCAGAATCGCCAGTGCATCATCAACCCCAGGATCTGTATCGATGATGACCTTCAAGGGAGGATTCTTCAACATGCTGTGCCGCTAGACTGCGCTGCCGTGGCATGGGGGGACCGAATGATGGCCCCTCGCACCTCAATGATATTCAATTACAAGCCCGGACCGCGTTCGGCGCCCGGCACACCGAAGTGCGTCGATTCTCCGAGTTGCTCTAGAACCGACGGGAACAGGGCCGCATCATGGGGAGGACCCATGAGAAAATAGATCACCGCCACAGCTCCAGGACCGAGCACCGCCAGGGCGCGCCCAGCCATGTCCTCCCCTTGATAGGATTGCGCAATGGACGTCTCGTTCTCGATTTGTGAACCGGCAGGGACGAATGAGATACCATGGAGCAACGACAACGGCTCACTCATCTGCTCACGAACCGACTCGCGCGTCGTCCCGGTCAAGGGGAACAGCATGCCAAGGTCCTTCCCCTCCTCCGGAGTGAGAAACGGCATATCGGCATCGTTCGGCCGACTGCTCTGCCAATGTGCGGGAACCACAAACGACCACGCAGTCCCGGGGATGGATAAACGGGTTCCCGCGGGGTACACCACACCGGCCACGATCTCAATCGGGCGAGTCTCGGCAGCCGGTTCATCCATGGCCACCGGGTCCGAAGAGGCCCTGGTCGGTGCGGTAAGGGGCACGGTGAGCGAGAGGGTCGCAACGGCGACCTGAACGATGGCATACCCGCGCCGCCGGAGACCTACGACAGGCCCAGGTCTCACTGCGCGGCGTGAACACCGATCAGGAAACAGCATCCACCGGCGGACAGGTGCAAAACAGGTGGCGGTCGCCATAGGCTTCATCGATCCGTCCCACACTCGGCCAAAACTTGTTTTCACGAACCCACGGAGCAGGAAACGCCGCCTCTTCACGCGAGTACGGTCTGGCCCACTCTTCGGCGGTGACTGCCAACGCCGTGTGTGGAGCGTGCTTCAAGACATTGCCTGCGCGTGGCTGTCGCCCCTCGGCGACGGCTTGAATTTCTCCACGAATCGCGATCAGCGCGTCGCACAACCGATCCAACTCCGCCTTGACCTCACTCTCTGTCGGCTCAATCATCAAAGTGCCCGCTACGGGGAAGGACACGGTAGGGGCATGGAATCCATAGTCCATGAGACGTTTCGCCACATCCATCGCCTCTACGCCGCTGCTCTCTTTGAGTGGCCGCAGATCGAGGATAAACTCATGCGCTACAAATCCCCGGGCCCCGGTGTACAGCACGGGATAGTGCTTTTCCAACCGTTTGGCCATGTAGTTGGCATTCAAAATCGCCACCTGCGTGGCCTTAGTAAGCCCCTCTCTGCCCATCAACGTAATGTAGACCCACGAGATCGTCAGGATGCTCGGGCTGCCGTATGGAGCGGCCGAAACCGGGCCGATCGACTGCGGACCGCCCAACTGCGTCACCGAATGTCCCGGCATAAACGGCACGAGGTGACGAGCCACACCGATAGGCCCCATTCCCGGTCCGCCGCCGCCATGAGGGATGCAAAAGGTCTTATGCAAGTTCAGATGGCAAACGTCGGCCCCAAGATCAGCCGGGCGACAGAGCCCGACCTGGGCGTTCATGTTGGCGCCATCCATGTACACCTGCCCGCCATGGGTATGTACGATCTGGCACATCCGGCGAATGCCTTCCTCAAAGACACCGTGTGTGGAGGGGTAGGTCACCATCAATGCCGCCAGGCGAGCCCGATGCGCCGTCGCCTTCGCCTCAAGATCGGTCAAGTCCACATTGCCACGCTGGTCGCAGGCGACCGGGACAACCGTCATCCCGCACATCGACGCGCTGGCTGGATTGGTGCCATGAGCCGACACCGGAATCAGACAGACATCGCGCTGCGTCTCACCTCGATGACGATGATAGGCCCGAATCACCATAAGCCCAGCATACTCGCCCTGCGAACCGGCATTGGGTTGCAACGAGATTCCGGCAAATCCGGTCACCTCGGCCAGCCAGGACTCCAGCTGCTGAAACAATAGCTGATAGCCCTGCGTTTGATCCGCGGGGGCAAACGGATGCAGCCGCCCGAACTCCGGCCAGGACACCGGGATCATTTCCGCCGTCGCATTCAGCTTCATCGTGCAGGAACCCAGCGGAATCATCGAATGCACCAGCGAGAGGTCCCTGGATTGGAGACGATGGACGTACCGCAGGAGTTCGTGTTCGGCATGATAGCGGTGGAAGACCGGGTGAGTCAGGTAGGCACTAGTACGCCTCAGCCCTGCAGGATACCCGACATCCACCGACGCGAGTATCGACCGAAGCTCTTCTTCGGGAATGGCCTCTCCCACAAAAATGGCCAGCAGCCGGCGGACTTCATCCAGACTGCTCCATTCATCCAGCGACATCCCCAAACTGTGGTCATCGTACCGCCGGAGATTGATCCTCTGCTGGCGCGCCCGATTCAGAATCGTATCCGATTGTCCCGGGGACAGTGGCACCCGCAAGGTGTCGAACACGGGCTCGAGACCGATGGCGCACCCGTGCCGGCGCAACCCCTCTGCCAAGACCATCGTCAGCCCATGGATGCGTTCGGCAATCCGCCGCAGCCCAGCCGGACCATGGTAGACGGCATACATGCCCGCCATCACCGCCAGGAGCACCTGCGCCGTGCAGATATTGCTCGTCGCCTTTTCACGACGGATATGCTGCTCTCGTGTTTGGAGCGAGAGACGATAGGCCAGACGACCAGTGACATCTTTCGAGACACCAATAATACGGCCCGGCATTTGTCGACGAAATTCTTCCTTGGTCGCCATGAACGCGGCATGGGGGCCTCCGAATCCCAACGGCACACCAAACCGCTGGCTGGAGCCGACCGCGACATCCGCACCGCACTCACCCGGCGAGCGCAACAACGTCAACGCGAGCAAATCGGTCGCGACCACGACATAGACGCCGGCAGCATGCGCCCGTGTGATGAATTCGCTGTAATCGCCCACATAGCCGTCCGTCGAAGGGTACTGGAGCAGCATCCCGAAGAACTCCCCCTTCGACAAATCCAACGACTGGATGGCACCGATCTGCAGCACGATCCCCAACGGTTCGGCGCGCGTCTGCGCCACCGCAATGGTTTGCGGATGACAATTTTCAGAGACGAAAAACTTGTGCCGTTCGTGCCCCGCAGCGCGCGAAATAGCCGCACACATCGTCATCGCTTCGGCAGCGGCGGTGGCCTCATCAAGCAGCGACGCGTTGGCAAGCGGCAACCCGGTCAAATCCGCAACCATGGTTTGAAAATTGACTAAGGCTTCGAGCCGCCCCTGAGCGATCTCGGCTTGATACGGGGTATACTGCGTATACCAGCCGGGATTCTCGAGAATGTTGCGCTGGATCACCGGAGGCGTAATGCAGTCGTAGTAACCCATCCCGATCAGAGAGCGCCACACGTGATTCTGTTCAGCCACCCCACGCAATTCCGCCAGGACCTCCTGTTCGCCGCGCGGGGGCTGGAGCGACAGCGGCCCCTGCAGACGGATATCCGCAGGGAGCGTCGCCTCGACGAGAGACTCCAAGGAAGAGAGGTTCAGGGTCGCCAACATCGCCTGGATATCGGACTCCGTAGGACCGATATGGCGGGGGACAAAGGTATCGTTCGACTCGAGAAAGTGAGGGTCTGACATGGGGGTGAAATCCTGCTAGAAGTTGACGCACTCGTCCATCCGACGCAGCAACGGGTACCCTATCATGCAGCAGGGATTTTTCCAAGCATTCGGCACGCGACTCTCGTCGCTTGTTTTCCCAAATTTCATAGCGTAATAGTGACAGCGACTCCCGGCGTAGGATGCAGTCGACTGTCGAACCGGCGCCAACACAGGACGACCCATGATCACACATGACATCCTCATTGTCGGAGCAGGGCTTGCCGGCATGCGCGCGGCGATTGCCGTCCCGCCCGACGTTCATGTCGCACTCCTCTCCAAGGTTCACCCGGTCCGCAGCCATTCGGTCGCCGCACAAGGCGGGATCAACGCCGCCATCGGTACCGAAGACTCGTGGGAGGCTCATGCCTATGACACGGCCAAAGGCGGCCTCTATCTCGGCGACCAAGATGCCATCGAAGCCATGTGCAAGGAGGCCCCACAGGACATTCTCGAACTGGAACGTATGGGAGTGATCTTCAGCCGCACCCCGGATGGACATATCGCGCAGCGACCGTTCGGCGGAGCCGGGTATCCCCGAACCTGCTACGCCGCCGACCGCACCGGACATGCCCTGTTGCATGCCATGTACGAACAGCTAATGAAACGGGGCTGCAAAGTCTACGAAGAATGGTATGTCACGGCCTTGCTCGTTGAAGAAGGACGCTGCTGTGGGGTCGTTGCGTGGGACGTCGTCCGCGGCGGGTTGCACGTGTTGCGGGCCAAAGCTGTGATTCTCGCCACCGGGGGGAGCGGTCGCGTGTTCTCCACCAGCACCAACGCCGTCATCAATACCGGTGATGGCATGGCCTTGGCCTACCGGGCCGGCGTACCGCTGGAGGACATGGAATTCGTCCAGTTTCACCCGACCACATTAAAAGACACCGGTATTCTGATTACAGAAGGGGCGCGCGGGGAAGGCGGCTATCTGCTGAATACGCTGGGAGAGCGGTTCATGAAGCGGTATGCGCCGGAACAAATGGAACTGGCCACCCGCTCGACCGTGTCGCTGGCCATCGGGCAGGAAATCCAAGAAGGGCGGGGCGTCGACGGCTGCGTGTTACTCGACCTTCGGCACCTGGGGCGCACCAAGATTCTGGAACGGCTGCCTCAAATCAGGGAACTGGCCATGGAGTTTGCAGGGCTCGATCCGATCGAAACGCCCATCCCGATCCGCCCCGGCGCCCACTACCAGATGGGCGGCGTGAAGGCCAACGCCTGGGGGGAAACCGACCTTCCCGGACTCTTCGCCGCCGGTGAATGTGCCTGTGTGAGTGTGCACGGAGCCAACCGGCTGGGCGGCAATTCACTCCTGGAAACGATCGTCTTCGGACGTCGGGCCGGCATCAGAGCGGCCGAATCCATCCGCGACTGTCACTTTCCGGCCATCCCCGACACGCACCTGCAGGACGAAACACAACGCATCAAGGCCTTGTTCGCCAATCCCGGTCCGGAGCGGGCCTGGCACATTCGGGACGATCTCGGGAAAACCATGAGTCTCAATCTCGGCATCTTCCGCACCAAACAGTCCATGCAGGAGGCTCGAGCCGCTATCCAGTCGTTACAGCTGCGTGCCCGACACATGTGTGTGCAGGACAAAGGCCAGATTTTCAATACCGACCTGATTCAGGCGCTGGAGTTGCAGTGTCTGCTGGAGATTGCGGAGACCATCGTCGCCGGCGCCTTGGGACGGGAAGAGAGCCGGGGAGCCCACTATCGAGCCGACTTCCCGACACGAAACGACACAGCCTGGCTTCGCCACACCATCAGCCACCGGCACACCGACGGCCCCCAGCTGACCTATACCCCTGTTACCATTACCCGCTTCCCCCCTGCCTAAGCCCTCAGTCCTGTCAGCAGCCCCGGCGAACGAGATCCTGCGGACGGCCAGGGGTAGCGCGCCATCCGGTTGCGCTCCTCGCGTTTTGCGCTATCCTTTTGAGTGATCACCGATCGTTCCACTGACCGGACCGTCCAGCGTACGCCCGGGTGAAGGGTGGTAAGGCACCATGGCTCCCGTTCTCCCAGGCACGGCCCCCCCGGCCTCCTCCCTGTCCGCACCGCTTGCCCCGGCACAGACCGTCACCTGCCCGTTTTGCCAGGCAGTCACGTCCTGTGCTCCAGCCCCAGGGCGTCTCCTCCATCAGGTCGCCTGCCCGTCCTGTCGCGAAAATCTTCTGGTCCTCAACCGGAGGACGCAAGAAACCGATGTAGCACTCATCGATCGACAGAGATCGACCGCTCCGCCTTCAATTGATCTGTCGTGTCGAATCGCGGGCCTTGCGGTGGCCACCCTCGCGTGTCTGTTGAATTACGTCCTACTCTCCACCCTGGGGTTCTGGATGTTCGGCCAAATCACCACCATTCACGATCCATACGATGTCGATGCGCTCGTCCTGTCGCCCGTGATTGTGAAAGCCAATGGGTGGACACCGCTGCATCTCGCCGCAGCGCGCGGAGATCTTCCTCTCGCCGCCTCCCTTCTCGATGATGGAGCCCCCGTCGACCAACCCAATGGCAATCGACGTACTGCGCTGTATGAAGCATCGAAACGGGGACGGACAGCGGTCGTCACCCTGCTCTTGAATCGGGGCGCCAATCCCAATGCGCGCGGGAAACTGGGCTACACTCCGCTGCTTGCGGCAGCGGAAGAAGGCCATGCCGACACCATCGCCGCCCTGCTACGCCATGGTGCGGACCACCGGGCCATCTCCACCCTCGGGGAGTCGGCCCTGCACCGGGCCGTCAGAAGCGGCCATCTGGCCGCCACACAAACGCTCCTGGAGCACGGGATCTCCGTCAATCGGAAGACCCATGACGAAACCGCGCTTGAGATCGCGCAACACGAACATGACCAGGAGTTGATCGACCTGTTGCGCGCGCACGGGGCACGAGAGTTCTCCCAGGCAAAGGCTCATCGTGCCCAAGGCCTCGCACATCAGAAACAAGGGCATGCCGACAGAGCACTCTTTGCCTTTGCAGAAGCCTTGAATCTCGATCCGGACGACTATGAGGCCTACTACGGCCGCGGAACCGCCCTGCTCCAAAAGAACGAACCCGACGAAGCCCTGATCGCCTTTCACGCCGCCATCCGTCTGAACCCCACCTACTTTGAGGCCTACAGCGCGGCGACCTCTGTCTATACGGCACGCAAACAATGGCGGCCCGCGCTCGCGATGTGGGATCAATTCCTCGCGCAACAACCACAACATGGACGCGCACAGGTTGAACGAGCGCTCGTCAAACGGGCTCAAGGCGACAACGCCGGCTTTCTGAAGGGCCTTCAACGAGCCTGCGCGTTAGGACATGTGGCAGCCTGTTGACGCATGACCACCACCCCCCTATCCAACGAGACCAGCCATGGCACCCTTGCCATCACCTGCCACCGCTGCCAGGCCCAGTATCGAATCCGCAACGCACACCGATTGACGAATGCCTCTCGTAGCACCTGTCGCACCTGCGGGGCCCGTTTTGCAGTCCTGACCACGGCCCAACCCATCGATGCCGGACAGACCGCGCTTCACTCACTCATCGAGGCCCAGACTCCTCCCGCACCGGATCACTCCGACCGGGACCAGCAGCATCCTTCGACCATGCACGGCACCTTTCGTGGGTCAGGCGGCACCCTGCTTGGCATGCAGATCGTCAACGTCTGCCTGACGCTCATCACTCTTGGGGTCTATCATTTTTGGGGAAAGGCGAAGATCCGCCGCTACCTCTTCAGTCATACGGCGTTTGGAAGCGATCGCTTCGCCTACCACGGCACCGGCAAAGAACTCTCCCAAGGTTTCCTCAAGGCCATGCTGGTGTTCGGCCTTCCCTATGTTTCATTGGGAGCCGCACACAGCGTTCTTGACCTTCCACGATGGGTCGATCTGCTGTCACAGGCGCTGGCCGGCCTCGTCTTATTTCTCTATGTTCCGATCGCCACGGTCAATGCGCGCCGCTATCGCTGTGCACGCACCTCGTGGCGAGGCATCCGATTCTCGTTTCGAGGACGCACCACTGAATTCCTGAAGCTCTATGCTCGGGGCTGGGCGTTCACGTTCCTTACCTTGGGAACCTACTATCCGTACTTCCAAACCCAACGCCAGGCCTTTCTCCACGCGCACACTTATTTCGGCAATCAACGCTTTGGGTTCACCGGCCACGGATCGGGCATCATGCTCCCCTTCGCCGTCACCCTGGTTTCCACATACGTCGTACTGGGGCTCTGCGGTCTCGCGCTCGCATTCCAGTTGACCAATGCCGGACTGACGCTGCTGTTGATTCCCTTCGTGCTCGGCCCCTTGTGGATCTGGCTGTTGGGGCAGAAGCAGAAGTATTTTTGGGATCACACCATCTTCGGCGAAGCCCGCTTCTCATCGACCATCACCTGGCAGACACTGTTCACCCTGTATCTTGGCAATATCGGCCTCCTTATGGTGACGCTGGGGTGGGCCTGGCCATGGGTCACCGTTCGCAACGCCCGCTTCCACATCGAAACCCTGTCGTTGCAAGGCCCCGTAGATCTCGACCGCGTGCTGCAAGACCAGGTCGAGTCCTCGGTGACCGGAGAAGGCCTTTCCAACCTGCTCGATACCGGCTTCGACATGGATACATAGGCATGGCGACCGCTCGACCCGCCCACTATCTGGATGGCCGCACCGCGACGCGACACCCGGTGACCCTCACCGTGACTCCGAGCAGCCTGCTGATCGTGATGGCGGACGGCAGCAGCCGGCAGTGGCCCTATGATCAGATCCGCCAGACCCAGGGCGCCTACCGCGGCGAACCGGTCCGGTTGGAGTTCGGGCCGGAGCCCTGCGAAACGCTCGTCGTCGCCACACCTGCAGTCTTGACCGAGATCCATGCGGCCGCACGCGGTATGGCGCGCCATCTTCACGACCCAGCATGGCGGCAGGCACGCCTCCGCTGGACCCTGGGCGCCGCGCTGGGTGTGGTGTTCATGCTCATCGGCTTCTACCGGTGGGGCATTCCCGGAATTGCCTCCGTTGCCGCGCCCTATGTCCCTGTCAGCTTGGAAGAATCATTGGGCCGTCAGGTCGTCGACCGACTAGCGCCAAACAATCAGCAATGTCGCGACCCTAAACGGCTACAAAAGTTGGATCACATTGCACAGACGCTCGCAGCCACGCGTCCGGTAGCCCCCTACCGGATCACCCTGTCCGTCGTCGACAACCCAACGGTGAATGCGTTTGCCGCGCCGGGCGGACAGGTCATTCTGCTCCGTGGTCTCCTGGAACGAACCAACAGCCCGGAAGAACTCGCCGGGGTCCTGGCGCATGAGCTCCAACATATCTATCAACGTCACACCACCAAAACGATCCTCGAACAGACCGCCGGTTCGCTGCTCCTGACAGCCATCTCGGGAGACTTGTCGGGAGGATTGGCCTGGGGCATCTTGGGCGCACGTGCGATGGGAACCCTGCACTATAGTCGCGCACATGAACGGGAAGCCGACATCGAAGGACTGCACATGCTGCAGGCCGCCCGTCTGGATCCGGCTGCCATGGTGGCAATCTACAACGGCATGCAACAAAGCGAACAGAACCATCAGGCCCCACCGGAATTTCTCTCCACTCACCCGGACATGAACGAACGGCTCGCCACCCTTGTCGCGCTGGCAGGCCCCACACCACCCGATCCACAACCACTGCTTCCGGGAGAAGATTGGGCAGACATCCGCTCGCTCTGCCGCCTACGCGACCCAGGCCGCTCCGTCCCCGTCTCTCACGATCTCCCCTGACGTAACGTTTCCCCTGCTCACAGAGCCGACCACCTCTGCTATAATCCTGCAATTCTATGGGCCTCTCGTATGCGCGTCCTCGTCATTGAAGACGAAACCAAAGTCGGCTCGTTTATCAAACGAGCCCTCGAAGAAGAAAGTTACGCCGTCGACCTCTGCGAAGACGGCGCCCAAGGGCTCGACCTGGCCCTCATCGGCAGCTACGACCTCATCATGATCGATCTGATGCTGCCGGGCCTTCCCGGCATGGAGGTACTCACACGCCTGCGCAAGGAGAAGATTCAAACGCCGGTGTTGATTCTGACCGCGCAGTCAAAGGTGGATCAGCGGGTCAAGGGCCTCGATGCGGGCGCAGACGACTACCTGACCAAACCGTTCGCCATCGACGAGTTGCTCGCCCGGGTCCGGGCGCTCTTGCGGCGCGGCACCGCGGAAACCGCAGGCACCCTGCAGATCGATGACCTCATCCTCAATCCCGCCACTCGTGAAGTCACGCGCGGGGGACAACGCATCGACCTCACGGTCAAGGAATACGCGCTGCTGGAATATTTCATGCGGCATGCGGGGAGAGTCCTGACTCGCCCCATGATTTCCGATCACGTCTGGAATCAGGATTTCGACACCTTCACCAACGTCATCGACGTCTACGTGAATTACTTGCGGAATAAGATCGATCGCGGGCGGGCCCGAAAGCTGATTCACACCATCCGAGGGAGTGGGTACATGCTCAAGGTGGACTGATGCCGCTTCGCGTCCGGCTCACGCTCTGGTACGGAACGGCCCTGGCCCTGATTTTGATGACTTTCTCCGTGGTGCTGTATACCATCACGGCCCGAGGCCTCCGCGATCAGGTTGATGAGTCGCTGCAGGAAACCGCATCGGCGGCCGTGCGCTCGCTGGAGAAGCGGGGGTTCCTGCCCTTGATCGATGAAGACGCACTGTTGAGTCAGTTCCCCGAGTTGACGCGCATCGACAAATTCTTTCAAATTTTCAGTCCCACCGGGACGATCACCATCCGATCCCCCAACATCCGTCAACACGACGTGCCGCTGAGCCGATCGGCGCTCGAGGCGGCCTTTACCGGCAGCACGGTGTTCGAATCGGCGAGGTACCCCAACGAACCCCCGCTCCGGCTGGTTTCCGTTCCGATCATTTATCGCGGGTCTCTGCTCTACATCGTGCAGGTCGGCACGACCCTGGAAGGAGTCGAGGAAACCCTCCGCCGGTTCCTCCTGGTCCTGCTGGTCATGGCCCCGATCGCGTTGGTCGTGTCGCTGGTGGGAGGCTGGTTTCTCGCCGGACGCGCCTTACGGCCGGTCGATTCCATTACCGTGGCGGCGCAACGGATTGCCGCGGGGGACCTGACTCAACGACTCACTTCCGAACGATCCTCCGACGAAATCGGGCGACTGACCGACACCTTCAACAATATGATTGCGCGACTGGAAACCTCCTTCGCGCAGATCCGGCAATTCAGTAGCGACGCTTCCCACGAACTGCGCACCCCACTCACCGTCATGAAGGGCGAAAGCGAATTGGTGCTGCGCCGACCTCGGCCGGTCGAAGATTACATCGCCGTGCTGGAAAGCAATTTGGAAGAAATCGACCGCATGTCACGCATTGTGGAGGAACTGCTCTTCCTCTCACGGGCGGATATGGGACAGGTGAAAACCGAGTGCGAGCCGGTTCGCCTGGAGGCATTGGTGGAAGACATTCAACGTCAAGCCTGCCTCCTGGGCCAAGAACGAGAGATCGACGTCATCATGGGCACGATTCAGCCGGCTACCGTGCAGGGCGACGAACTCCGGCTCCGTGAACTCATTCTCAACCTCGTCGACAACGCCGTGAAGTATTCCTACCCGCAAGGCAAGGTGGAAATCGACCTCCGGGTGGAAGGCCGAACGGCACGCCTCTCGGTGCGCGACTACGGAATCGGTATTCCCCCGGAGGCGCACAAACAGATCTTCGACCGTTTCTTCCGTACCGACGATGCAAGAGCCCACACGAAAAAAGGAACCGGACTCGGTCTGTCCATCTGCGCCTGGATTGCCGACGCGCATCACGGCCACATCGAGGTACACAGCGACGTGGGCAACGGCTCAACCTTTACGCTCGTACTTCCCCTCGCGCCACCGACAGCTTAAGAACTTTTAATCCCGCCTTAATTGGTTTCTCATCCTCGGTTGCTACGTTCCAAGTGAATCTCACACGCGGGACCGTCTCCTGCGCAGGCATATCACCGAACGTTTAGGAGGAGGAGTTCCATGAAACGACCCACGCAATCGCTGAGTCTGTTCGCCGGCATCGCCGGTTTGGGTGCGGCTTTGATCTGGAGTTATACCCCTCTCACGACATCCCACGCGTCCAATTCGTCGCCGAGCACCGAACCACGTCCGGTCGCGGTCGGCAGTGTCCTTCCCGCAGCCGGGTTCACCGATGTGGCAAAAACCGTCACCCCTGCAGTCGTCAACATCACGACAAGCGGCGCCGAGGAAGTGTCCGACGGGGGCCGCCATCGCGGACGCCCGGAAGACTTCTTCGGATCGCCGTTCGGTCCTCGGCGATTCGGACCACCGATGGAGCCGAAGGAACGGCGCGGTGGCGGGCAGGGCTCGGGGGTCATCGTATCCCCTGACGGCTATGTCCTCACCAACAACCATGTGATCGCCGGAGCCAAAACCGTGACCGTGACCCTTCCGGACAAACGTGAGTTCAAAGGACGGATCGTCGGCACGGATCCGAAGAGCGACGTGGCGGTAGTGAAAATCGACGGATCGCAACTACCGACCATTCCCTGGGGTGATTCCAGTCGGCTTCAAGTGGGCGAATATGTCCTGGCGGTGGGAAATCCGTTTGGCCTAAATTCTACCGTCACCCTGGGAATCGTGAGTGCCTTGGGACGCGGGCACATGGGCATCACGCAGTATGAAGATTTCATCCAGACCGATGCCGCCATCAATCCCGGGAACAGCGGCGGCGCGCTCGTGAATACCAGAGGTGAACTCGTCGGCATCAACACGGCCATCTTCTCCCAAACCGGCGGCTATCAGGGCGTGGGGTTCGCAGTCCCGACGGGCATGAGTAAACCGATTTATGAAAGTCTGGTGAAGACCGGCAAGGTGGTGCGTGGATTCCTCGGCATCGGTATCCAGGATCTGAACCATGATCTCGCCAAGTCCTTCGGCGTGACCGGCAGCAACGGAGCCGTGGTGACCGATGTGAAGGAAGAGGGACCGGCGGAGAAGGCCGGCATCAAACAGGGTGACGTGATCCTCTCATTTCAGGGCACCCCGATCGAAGACGCCGTCACGCTTCAACGCGCGGTGACCCGAAGTGCGGTCGGCAGCAAAGTTACCGTGAAGGTGATGCGGGATGGCCAGGAAAAAGAGCTGGTGGTGACCATCGCCGAGTTGCCCGACAATCCGCAGGTGGCCAAGGCGGAGGCCGGGCCCTCTGATCAGCCCCTGGCGGGACTCGCGGTACAGGAACTGGATCGTGATACGGCGCAAGAGCTCGGACTCAAGGGAAAGATCTCTGGAGTCGTGGTCACTGCGGTCGACCCCGACAGCGATGCGGAACGAGCGGGCTTGATGCCCGGCGACGTGATCCGCGAGATCAACCGAAAGCCGGTCACGACAGTGAAGGAGTATGATCAGGCGGCATCACATCTGAAGAAGGGACAGACCGTACTGGTTCTCATCAATCGACGGGGTGCATCGCTGTATCTGAGCGCCAAGGTGTAACGGCGAGCGGCGTGGACAGGCTATCGGCCGGCACCACTCTACCGGTAGCCTGCCCCGCTCTTTTTGGGCATCAGTAGGGTCGGGGACGCGCTGGAGGTTGCCCGCGCCTCGACCCCAGAGGCTGGTTGCCCGATGAGATCGTACCCGGCCACGTCCGTCACCGTTACCGACACAAAGTCGCCTGGCTTCCCGACGCCGCGTTCACAATACACCACCCCGTCGATTTCCGGCGCCAACCCCTCATGCCTGGCCTCAAGCAGTCGATCTGATTCTTCAGACTTTCCATCAATCAGCACCTCGATCGTACGCCCGAGATACTCGCGGTTCTTGGACTCTGAAATCGATTCCTGCAGCGCCAGCAATTCGTTGCGCCGCTCCTCCATCACCGCCTGTTCGACTTTGTGATCGAGATCGACCGCCGACGTTCCCTCTTCGTCTGAATACAGGAAGACCGCGACGCGATCGAACTCCATGTCGAGGATGAACTGCTTCAATTCTTCAAAGTGCTCATCGGTCTCGCCGGGAAATCCGACGATGAACGCCGTACGAAAAAACACACCGGGGATCTTCGTGCGGATCCGTTCAACCAGCTTGGTGATGTGTTTGCGATCACCCAACCGATGCATGCGCTTCAGCATGCGGTCGCTGATATGTTGCAACGGCATGTCGAGATACTTCGTGATACGCGGCGCTCCGGCATACAGCTCCAACAGCTCGTCCGTGACCTGCTGGGGGTACAAATAGAAGGGTCTGATCCACCGTACGTCATCGACCGTGATCAATTCGCGCAGGAGCGCCGTGAGGCCTTGCTTCAACCCGATGTCCACGCCGTAGTTGATCGTGTCCTGCGAAATCAGGTTGAGTTCCTTCACGCCTTCCTGCCCCAACCGCTTCGCCTCTGCCACGATCGAGTCGATCGGGCGGCTTCGCTGCTTGCCCCTCATGATCGGAATGGCGCAGAACGCACAGTTGCGGTTACAGCCTTCGGCAATTTTGAGGTAGGCGCTGTGGGGCGTCCCCAGCCGGATGCGCGGCGTCTCGACATCGTACAAGTAGGGTGGCTGGCCGAGCCAGACACGTTGTTGACGAGCTTTGGGAGCCAGGAGGCTGCGACAAATCTCGGCGATGCGACCGAACTCGCCCGTACCGACCACCCCATCCAATTCAGGGAGTTCCTTTAGAAGTTCGCCCTGGTACCGCTGCGCCAGACACCCGGCGGCGATCAATACCCGACAGGACCCTGACTTTTTGAGGCGCCCGTGTTCGATGATGCTGTTGATGGACTCCTGTTTGGCCTCTTCGATAAAGCCGCAGGTATTGATGATCACGACTTCGGCAGCACGGGCATCGCCGGTCAGTTGAAACCCGCCGGCCACCAGCGTGCCGAGCATGACCTCGGAATCGACTTGGTTCTTGGAACAACCCAGGTTCACAAAACCGATGGTGGGTTTCGTGCGTTTCGTACGTGATGGAGTAATCAATGATGAAGCCATAGCCCGTCAGTCTACGAAAGGCCGGAAAAGTCTGTCAAACGAGGCCTCTTGCTATTCCAGCCGGAGCTGTCCTAGATTGCCCCATGATTCGAACCTTTCAGGGCATCACGCCAACTATTCCCTCCTCCTGTTTTATCGAAGACACCGCCGTCATCATCGGCGACGTCGTGATGGGCGAAGAGTGCAGTGCCTGGTTTCACGCCGTCATTCGAGGCGATGTGAACTACATCCGTATCGGAAACCGGACCAACGTCCAGGACCTCTGCATGTTGCACGTCACGCACGACACCCACCCGCTCATCATCGGCGATGATGTGACGATCGGCCACCACGTGGTGCTGCACGGCTGCACCGTTCAGAACCGGGTCCTGGTCGGCATGGGTGCCATCATCATGGACGGGGCGGTCATCGGGGAGGATTCCGTCGTCGGCGCCGGTGCCTTGGTCACGGAACAGACCATCGTGCCTCCCAAGAGCCTGATCCTGGGATCCCCAGCCAAAGTCAAACGGCCTGTGACGGAACAAGAACTCGCGTGGATTCGCGAATCGGCGCAGAACTATATCCGCTACTCGCGCCAATACCTCTCAGGGCCGGACAAACCCCGCCCAGGATTCTGGGTCTAGTCAGACCTGCGGATCCACCGGTCGTCGCTCACACCCATACCCCATTACCCGATCCACATAAAGCAGAGCGGGTCGCCAACCGTGGGCGAGGCAAAGGTCTGCTCTTCTATCCGGTAGGGGATTCCACGCCGATGACACCACTCGGCCACCCATACCGCCTCTTCCACGGTGGTGGTCACCAACCCCGGGACCGTAAGCCGGGCGAGACACCGATTCACCAGCATGGCCACCGTGCGCTGTTGCGGGATGAACTTGCGCGCATCGAATGTGACGGGATTCGCCTGCCCGTATGACAGGACCGACAGTTCCGGAAACCGTTCGGGATCATTCAGGACGCTGACCAGCCAGAGATGGTCCACCCGGCCTTTCACCGAACCGGCGTCCTGATGAAGCACCCGAATCGGGTACTTCGCGCAGGCTCGATTCAGCAGTTGCACTTCCTGTCGGCGCAAATTGCAGGCTGCGACGCGCCGTCCCAGCTCCATGGTTTCCATGGCGAGCGACGGAAGTTCCGCCACACCCGCCCCCACATACAGACTGGCACCACCCGGCGTCAGTCTGGACAGGAGGGCATTGGCGACTCGCGTCCCAAGACGTTGGCAGAGCCCCCGTTTCGCCTTCCAAAATTCGTCACCACCTTCGTCGCAGTAAATCGGGCCCAACCGCGCATAGTCGAGGCGGGCAAATATCTCCCTGATGGCGCGTCTGGTTGACGAGCTGATACTGACTTTCTTCCGCGCCATGGGCACTCCGATCAACGACCGATGATGAACCAGGGCTCGCACAGCCAGGGGCTAGGCGACGATCTCGGTTCCAATACCTTTGTGGGTAAAGATTTCGAGCAAAATGGCGTGCGGCACCCGGCCGTCGATGATATGCGCTTTCCCCACGCCGCCGGCCAATGCATCCAAGCAGGCATGCACCTTGGGCAACATGCCCTCACTGATGGTCCCGCGTTTGACCATGCGCTGGACGTCCTTGCGGGAGACCGTCGACAGATGGCGGCCATTGGCGTCACGGATGCCTTTGACATCGGTCAGCATCACCAACTTTTCAGCCCGCAACGCCGCCGCAATCGCGCCCGCAACCAGATCGGCGTTGATGTTGTACGTATTACCCTCCCGGTCCGTCCCGATAGGGGCGATGACGGGAATGTAGTGATCTTCCTGCAGTTTGAGGAGCAGGGTGGGATCGATCGACCTTACGTCACCGACAAACCCGAAATCCGCGTCGCTATCCTCGACATCCACGTCTTTTTCAATGCTTTCTGCCCACGCCTTCGCGGTTAAGGGCTTGGTCAGCATCAACCCCCCGTCTTTGCCGCTCAGCCCGACCGCCTGTCCGCCGTGCCGATTGAGCAAGTCGACAATTTCCATATTGATTCGGCCGGCCAGCACCATCTCCACAATTTCCATCGTCGCGGCATCGGTCACCCGTACACCATGCTTGAACTTCGCTTCCATGCCCAACCGATCCAGCATCTGATCGATCTGCGGACCGCCGCCATGCACGACGACCGGATTCAGTCCGACATATTTCAGCAGGACGACATTTTGCGCAAACCGCGCTTTGAGCGAAGGGTCCGTCATCGCATGCCCCCCGTACTTCACGACGACGGTCTTGCCCTTGAAGGTACGGATGTACGGCAGTGCCTCGATCAGTACATCGGCTTTCTTAATCAGTTTGTTCATGCGTCACTCCTCGCTCCACCCGCGACCGGCCTACAGAATGTAGCGGCTGAGGTCTTGATCCTTCACAATAGTCTGCAAGCGCTCGCGTACATAAACGGCATCGACCACAACGCGCTTCTCCAACATGTCGGACCCTTCGAACGACACCTGTTCGAGGAGACGCTCCATAATCGTAAACAGGCGCCGGGCGCCGATATTTTCGGTGCGTTCATTGACCTGCACGGCCGTGGCCGCAATTTCTGCCAGACCGTCGTCCGTAAATTCGATCGCGAGACCCTCCGTGGCCATCAAGGCCTGATACTGACGCACCAACGCTCCGCGCGGCTCGGTGAGGATGCGCACAAAGTCCTCCTGCGTGAGCGGCGCCAGCTCCACGCGTATGGGAAAGCGGCCCTGGAGTTCAGGAATCAAATCGGACGGTTTGGCCACATGAAACGCCCCGGCGGCAATGAACAGGATATGGTCGGTCTGGACGGCACCGTGTTTCGTGCTGACGGTCGATCCCTCCACAATCGGCAACAGATCGCGCTGTACCCCTTCCCGGGACACGTCCGGTCCCATCGCCCGCTCACGGCCGGCGATTTTATCGATCTCGTCCAAAAAGACGATGCCGGTCTGCTCGACCTTCGTGATGGCCTCCCGCACCACTTCGTCCATATCGATGAGTTTTTGCGCTTCCTCTTGCGTGAGCAATTTCAGCGCATCGGGGACTTTCAGCAGGCGCTTCTTTTTCTTGCCCTGGAACATTCCCCCGAGAAGATCGCGGAGGTTCCCTTCGAGATCTTCCATCCCGCCCGCATTCGAGATCACCCCGAGGGGGAGGGCGCGTTCCTTCACCTCGACCTCTACTGATCGCTGATCCAGCTTTCCTTCGCGCAATTGCAGGCGCAGCTTGGAGCGCGTGGCGTCCGGCGACTCAGTCGGCTCCGCACCCTCGGCACGCGACGCGCCATGGTCGAATCCGGGGGGGACTGAGCGGGGTGGCGCGCCGGGCAACAGCAAATCGAGCAGCCGTTCCTCCCCCAGCCGCGACGCTTTCTCTTGTACATCTTCTAAATGTTTGGTCTTCACCAAACTGATCGCCAATTCCGTGAGATCACGAATGATCGATTCCACATCCCGGCCGACATATCCGACTTCGGTAAATTTTGACGCCTCCACCTTGATGAAGGGGGCTTCCGCAAGCTTGGCCAGGCGTCTGGCGATTTCGGTCTTCCCCACACCGGTGGGGCCGATCATGATGATGTTCTTGGGCATCACCTCATCGCGCAACTCCGGGGCCAATTGCTGCCGACGCCAGCGGTTCCGCAGGGCGATCGCCACCATACGTTTGGCATCCTGCTGGCCGATGACATAACGATCGAGCGCTTCGACGATCTGCCGCGGCGTCAGACTATTCACATTGAACGGACGAGCAGTTGATTCGGTCGTCATAGCAGGCCGATCCTAACGTGACAGCGATTCGAGCACAATCTGCTGGTTGGTATAAATGTCGATCCCGCCGGCAATCAAGAGCGACTCCCGAACAATCTGTTCGGCGGCCAAGTCAGAATGTCCCAGCAACGCGCGGGCGGCAGCCAACGCATAGGGCCCACCCGAACCGATCGCGAGAATGCCGTCCTCGGGCTCGACGACATCGCCGGTGCCGGAAATAATGAACGAATGATCGCGATCCGCCACAGCCAACAGGGCTTCCAGGCGTCGCAAGACCCGATCGGTGCGCCAGTCCTTGGCTAGTTCAACGGCGGCTCTGGTGAGGTTGCCCCGATACTCAGCCAGTTTGGCTTCAAATTTCTCGAACAGGGTGAATGCATCCGCCGTCGCGCCGGCGAATCCTGACAGCACTGCGTCGCCGTGCATACGCCGCATTTTCTTGGCATTGTGTTTCATCACGGTCGTCCCGACCGTGACCTGCCCGTCACATCCCATCGTCACCTGGTCGCCCCGCCTGACACATAACACTGTTGTCGATCGAATCCTCATCGGCTCCTCTTCTGCTTGGCCACCGCACCCACCTCCCCCGGATTGACGGCACGAGGATGGGTGCGATCGTATAACGCGAGTAACTGGTCTGTCGCAAGGTGCGTGTACTTTTGAGTGGTACTCAGCGAGACATGTCCCAACATTTCTTGAATGGCACGGAGATCGGCGCCTTCATCCAGGAGATGTGTGGCAAAGGAGTGTCGTAATGTGTGCGGGTGAATCGCCCCCCCGACCAGATGCTGGGAATACTTGGCCACAATGCGCGCGACGGTCCTGGCGGTCAACCGGCCCCCACGATTATTGCGAAACACGGCACCTGCATCCGACGGCGGCCCGGAGGATGTTCGAGGCGTGGCGCCGACCTGGGCATGGTACGCATCGATGGCGTCAAGCGCGAGCCGGCTGATGGGAATGATGCGCTCCTTCCGACCTTTGCCGCGAACGCGCACCACGCCTTCGCTCCGAGCGAGATCCTCACAATTCATCCCGACCAACTCGCTGACACGCGCGCCCGTCGAATAGAGGGTTTCGAGAATGGCACGATCCCGCAAGGTTTCGCGCTCCAGCCCCTCGGGAAACTCCATCAGGGCCCCGGCCTCATCCTTCGTCAGGACTTGGGGAAGAGGTTTCGGAAGTTTCGGCGCGCGCACCTCCTCGGCGGGATTCCCCTCCAGAATGCCGACCTGTACCAGGTAGCGAAAGAAACTCCGCAGACAGGCGAGTTTTCTCGCCAACGACGTCTTCTTGTCCCTCTGACGATCCCGGGCAGCAAGAAACTCACGAATCAATGTCGCATCGATCGACTCGAGGGGCACCCCACCTTGAGGTTGTGCCCGCGCGCCGACAAAGGCGTAAAATTGCGCCAAGTCGGATTCATACGCACGAATGGTTTGGGGAGAGGCGCCGTCCTGCACCAGCAGAACGTCTAGGAAAGCCCGGACTGCGCGATCCATGCGTCAAAATCCTCAACGGCTCGTTGCTGGATGAGACGTCGCTTCTGCTCCTTGTCGCGCGTCTTGACGGGGATAGGCGGAAATAACCCGAAGTTCGTATTCATCGGCTGGAAATGTGCCGGATCGCTCTTCGTGAGATGCGCGATCAGGCAGCCGTGCGCGCTGGTGGGCGGGGGAGTGACCAGCGCATGCCCGGCTAAGCCTCGGGCGGCATTGATGCCTGCGAGCCCACCCATGGCAGCAGACTCGGTATACCCTTCGACCCCCACCAATTGGCCGGCAAAAAACACGGTCCCGCGGCTCTTGAGTTGCAGAGTCTCCCGCAACAATTGCGGTGAATTGATGAAGGTGTTGCGGTGCAAGCTGCCCAGACGCAGAAACTCAGCCTGCTCCAGTCCGGGAATCAGACGAAACACCCGCCGCTGTTCCGGATAGGTGAGTTTCGTCTGAAAGCCCACCATGTTGTAGCAGGTGCCGTGGACATTTTCGGTTCGCAATTGTACGACCGCATAGGGGCGCTTGCCGGTTTTCGGATCTTCTAACCCAACCGGCTTGAGCGGCCCGAACTGCATGGTCTGCCGGCCCCGTTCGGCCATGACCTCGATGGGAATGCAGCTTTCGAAATACGGCACTTTCTCGAACTCTTTTGGCTGCACTTTTTCCGCCGCCATCATGGCATCGTACAGGGCATTGTACGCGGTTTCGTCGAGCGGGCAATTCAAATAATCCGCGCCGCCTTTCCCGTACCGCGATGCGCGATACACGATGTCCATATTGATGGATTCAGCGTCGATAATGGGCGAGATCGCGTCAAAGAAATAGAGGTGCCGCTCATGGGTCAGTTCGCTGATGGCCTTCGATAACTTTTCCGAGGTGAGCGGGCCGGTCGCAATGATTGTGACCGCATCCGCAGGGATTTCCGTTACCTCTTCGCGGATGATCCGAATATTGGGATGTCCTTCCAGCGCCTGCGTGATGGCACGCGCGAAGATCTCGCGATCCACCGCCAATGCCGAACCGGCCGGCACGCGCGCCTCCTCGGCGGCACGAATCACCAACGAGTTCAGGCGACGCATTTCTGTTTTCAGAATACCCGGGGCATTCAGTGGATCGGCAGAGCCCAGCGAGTTCGAACAAACCAATTCCGCCAAATCACCGGTTTTATGAGCCTTAGTCATCTCCTTGGGACGCATTTCGCAGAGCGTCACTTTCGCCCCGCGATTCGCCGCCTGCCAGGCCGCTTCCGAGCCGGCCAGACCGCCGCCGATGATGACGATGTCTTCACGCATGAATGGGAAACCTTTGAAAAAATGGAAGGAGGCCCATTGTAGGAATCGCCTTTTCTGGATGTCAAGAAACGGAGGGGTGTTTCACGATCAGCGACACCATCGGACCTCCATCAACACAGGCCCCTGACCGTACAATTTTCCGGACGGGCTACTCATGGGTTTGTTGCTCCCTTTCGATAGACCGTGCTAGACTGCGACCGGTGTGGGCGATTAGCTCAGTGGGAGAGCGCTTCCTTCACACGGAAGAGGCCACAGGTTCGATACCTGTATCGCCCACCATTTTTTCAACCACTTGCACGACGGCACTCTCCGATACACGCAACACTGTGGTCATTTTTGTGTCACGGTGTGACCGTCGGTCCAAAATCTCCACTCCATCTCGCAGGCTTTCCGGGTAATGATGCGCATAGCGTTGCGTCATGAGCGGCGACTTGTGCCCGAGGAGCCGTTGCACCTTGTAGAGATCCACTCCCGCCTGGACCAGCCGCGTTGCAAAGGTGTGGCGGAGGTCATGGAAATGGCAGTTCACAATCCCTGCTTTGGCCATCGCAGGCCGCAACGCCCGTCGCAGATGGTTGGGATCTAACCGTGTCCCGACAAGACTCGGAAAGACCAGTGCGGTTTTGATGTGCCGCACTTTGGCCTTCTCCGTCAGGAGCGCCATTACCGTCTGGTTCAATGGCACTGTCCTACGCTCCCCGTTTTTCGACTCAAACACGGTCGCAGTTCTTCGGAACAGATCCACGCCGTTCCAGGTCAGTGACAGGATCTCGCCCAACCGCATCCCGCTATGCAGCGCGAACACCACGAGCTCGCGTAACCAGGACGGACAGGCATCGAGCAATCGCGCCTCTTCATCCTCCATCAGCCACCGGTCTCGTTTCGTCGCGCCTTTTTCGAGAGACACGCGACTGACGGGATTGTCTCGGCACCATTCCCACTCCCGCTTCGCCAGGTTGAAGGCCTTTCTGAGACAGGTCAGCTCCCGATTGATCGAGGCCGGTTTCACCCCAGTGGCGTACCGTCGACTTTTATACTCCACGATCAGCTTGGGGGTAATCTCCGCTAACGTCCGGTCTCCGAAGAAGGCACGGAAACGCTTCAGGAAGGCTTGTCCGGTTTGTCGGCTGGCCAATTTCACGAGATGTTCTCGCTCAAAACGATCCATCAATTCCGCGAAGGTCCGGGATTGTTCCTCCGCCCGGTCAAAATACTGCCCCTCGATCAATTGCACCTTCACCTTCGCCATGATGGCGTCAGCCAAGGCTCGATTCGATGACCCTGTCGAACGGCGAATCCGTTTCCCTTGAAACACAATATTCATCCACCAAATATTCCCTCGCTTAACGAGCCCCATCGTTGTTCTCCTTTCCAAGAGGGCTCGCTGTTGGTCTGGTTTCCCCGTGGCGAGAAGTATAGATGGCACGTTTGGCCTCCACAATCAGGTGGTCTACGTCACCAACTTTGTGGCGGGGCACGCAAGGAGGCCTGTGAGTGGAGGTGGCAGCAAAGCCATTCAACCAGGCCTGGATGGCCTCAGGTTCAAATCTCAGCAGGCCATGAATACGGCGGCAGGGAATCTTATCCTGTGAGGCCCAGAGATACAGGGTAGACGGCTTGATGTTGAGCCAAGCCGAGAGCTCTTTGATGGTGAGCATGTGCAGATACACCGGGGGAGTCTCCCGACACCCCCAGTCCCCCTAGAATGGGCTGCCCGCGTGACCGCCGGCAGACCGGTGAAACCGATTGGGTGGTTGCTTGAGCAAATTGCGGTGTCGGTCTTTCCACCGAGCAATGCCCCTGACAATTTCCTGTAGTAGCCATTCTTCCCCTCCAGGGGTGGCACAAATGACCGCCAACATCGGCGTCAGGGTGTCACTCACCCATCGTTTTACATTCTGCAGGGTCTGCACCTGCTTCTCCTGGGCCAATCGCCCTTTCTGAAATCCCTCCGTCAGGAGGGCGTACCACTCCAAGACTGGAGCCCGGTACCGTTCTTCATCCTCGGCATCTTTCGGGATCTGCCGGAAGTCCACATAGGATCGCAGTAAGCCGACTACCAACTCCTTCCAATCGGCTTCGTCTAACGTGGCCAATGCTCGGGCACACTGTTCGGCCCGATCCTTCTTGAGTTCCAGTTCCCATCTGACTCCATACTCCTGCCAATTCTCCTGTCCCTTGCTCTGGAGTTCGAGGCGCTTGTCGTAAATGCGCAGCAAGGTCTGACTCTGTGGACTCCCGAAATACATCGTCTCACCGGTCGTCGCTCCGGTGCCATGCGTCAGGTTGGAGACGATATGCCGGACCTGAGCCGCCCTTGTGACGCATTGGCCTGCCGAGACGGCTTCTCGGATGGTCGCCACCGGCACCGTGCCCGCTCGGTCATCCAGCGCGCAATCAATGCGCGTGACGTGCCCTTGCTGCTTATGTACCCATTGCAGCAGAGTTCGGATCTGATCCACAGTGTCAGGGCGGACGCGAGGCCGCCCGACAGATCCACATGGATTTCATTCGGACGACGAGGGGCATTGGTGCCCAGTTTGCCGACCCCGCGCAGACCGTCTGCTCTCATCCAGGACAAGGGATAGCCTCGGAAGCCGCCTTTCGCCTTACTCCAGTCGCCACCCAATACCCGCATGGTCTCTTGAGGATTGCTGGCCAGGACCGTAAACGCCAGCCAATCTATGGTGAGGGTGAAGCTAGAATCCATGGAATCTATCGAACTCCTGTACGGAGCGCTGTAGGTAGCGCCCCCGTGTTACCAAGACGGGGGCCATTCCGGTCCGCCCCGCAGCCTATCGGCATGCGGCGCGGACCGGCTTCGCCTCCCGGCCACGGACGATGGTGTTGCTCTGAACAGGGCTCCAATGGTGGTGTCATTGCATCCTTGTGACCGTTCCGTTGCACACTCCGACCTTATGCAAACGCCACCACGCAGTAAAGAACCCTCGAGGGGACAGCAGGGGTCACGAGGGGACAAATAGAGGACAAATTATCGAACGGCCAATGGGGAAAGGGAAGTAGGCATAAGCATGCTTATGTGCGCTTTCGTGCGCTCAGAGCGGCAATTGTGCGCATCGTTCGCAGGCGGGACAGGGAGCGAAACAAAATCGGCGCACTTTTGACCGGTGCGCGAAAAACATTTTGGAAGGCATTCCCCGCGTTCTGGGATAGGATCAGAGCCAAGGGGATGCTCAAGGGAAGTGATCAGGGAGGCTAGCCTCCATGACTGCTACGAAACCAGTTCCAGATTATCGGAGAAAACCACGCATGCGACTATTCACCTTGTCATTACTGGTACTCTGCGGTGCTCTCTTGGAATCTGCCGGGTGCAGCACTCTTGCAACCCTCGGGGGAGACTTAAGGTTAGATAAATTCCAGTGTGATGAGGCCTATGCAATCCCGCGCGTATATTCAGGGTTTGCGAATGATATCCGTTTTTTGCGAGGCAATTATCAAGACAAGGGATTAGTAGTCTTTGACGCTCCTTTCAGTATTGCTGCAGATACGATACTGTTGCCCTACACAATCTACAGACAATTCCGATACGGCAACCTCTGTCCTGACAAAGAAATAAATCATACGTCCCAAGGCACAGATACATATCTTAATCCAGAGAAGCCAGATGGACGATATTGATTGCAAGAATATATATGCGAGGGTTTGCTCGAAGGCCTTTTTGATCCTTTTGATGATAGGCAGTCTTTTGAACATTGGAGGCTGTGTTGCGATTGGCCATGGCACATACAGCTGGCCAACTTTTGTTGGAGGTAGCGAAGATGATGATGGAAAAGAATATCCCGTTCTAAATCTGTCAGGAATAGCGATTCGTGTAGTTGCTCACAATGATGATTCATTCGGTTTGATCGGACCTGTGGTCCCTTTTATTCCCATTTGGGAGCACACTGGTGGTTCTCCATTTTGGATAGGCGTCCATCTTAACCCCGAGGTTAAGGAGTTCGTTTTCGATCCATTTCAGGTCGGTCTAGTGCTGGAGGGAGGGCAACTATTGCTTCCTGAAAGATTTACCGGACCATTCATGGCCACAGAAGACGATCCTACGAGGTTTTGCTCCGGAATTTTTGATCCTGAATTTCACAAAAGCGAGCACGCCACT
>WYAX01000005.1 GCA_011525625.1 Nitrospira defluvii | reverse complement strand
CCGCCGCGATCACCGCCAGCGTGTAACGCCGAAGCTGCGCGAACAGCGGCAGCGCCGGTGTGATCTCCGGGATGCCCCGGTGCTGGCCCGGCCGGTCGGCGCGGAACCAGTGCACCACCGCGTCGGCAGGCACCAAGTCGCAGGCCGCCTGCCACGTCGACAGTTCCCCCGGATGCTGACGCAAAATCGCATACGTCTGCGGGTTGCCCCAGGCATCGAGCGTGATGCCGTCGATCCCCGCAAGACCGCTGATCGTCGGTAATACCGACATGAGCGGTGACGTCACGCGATCGGCCTCGACGAGTTGCACGTCGAGCATCACCGGCGAATCGATGTTCGCATTGGCCGTCAGCACCGCGAACGCCTCGCCGTCAGTCGCCTTGGCCAGACGCATCGTGCGCAGCTTCTGGGCCAGGTTCACCGCCCTGGACCACTGAGTAAAGGCATCCTCCACGCGGTTGTTGAGGGCACTGTCCTCGGTCAGCAGCTGCAGCCGGGGCCCGGTGCCGATGCAGTCGTTGGCCAGCGTCAGCACGATGCCCTTGGCGTAGCTGTTGTTGGCCACCTCGTAACGGGCCCGCTCACGCAGCTTCTTGCGCACGTCGGGCGAGGCGGCGCTGTCGGCCGACAGCGCGTCGGCCATCGCCCAGTGCCGAGCGTTCTCGGCCGTGGTCTGCGCCGCGTCGTAACGCGCCCGCAGCACAGCCGGAATGGCCCCGGGGAGGGACCGCTTCGGAGAGGAAGCCTTCCTGTCCTGGCGGAACGGCCACATCAGACGGTCCCTCCCGGCGCGATCCGCGTCAGCTTCACGCCCAGGCCCTTGGCACGACTGGCCTTCTTGGATTCGAGGTACTTGTCGGCCGCGATCTGATCGCCCAGCTTGTGCTGCTCGACGCTGGACGAGTCGCCGCTGGCCTTGGCCGGCCCGGCGGCGTTCTCGCGGATGGTGGTGTCCAGGGGATCGGAGGTCTGATCCAAGGGGCGCTCCGGCAAGGGCCTGCTCTATTGGTTACCTATGCCGTCCGCAGCCCAGCGTCCCGCGCGACGGCAGAGAATCGTCGCGGAGGACGAAGAAGAGTCCGCATGTAGAACTTGGCTGGTGGAAATGCAGGTGTTTGCAGCAGGGCGACTTGAGACATGTTCGCCGCAATACAGCGGGGATAGAGTCAGTCGACGCACGTTTGCACTTTGGCACGACCGTCCGTGATTTCCAGGATGGCGTAGCCGATATGTGCGTCCGGGAGATTGATGTGAGTCATTCGGGGATACCATCGCGGGGCTTTGGCCCCTCGTCCCATGGGGACGGTTTCTTCTAGCAGCCGGCCGATGAAAGAGAGGGCGTCTTCGATCACGGTCGCATCCTGCCCGGCAGCATTCAGACAGGCATGCCTTATGGACTCCAAACCGTCATGAAGCCGCTCTATCGACTCTTCGACAGAATCGATCGCAAATGGATTCCAGACCATGCAGGTTGGTGCTCCCATGTGCCCGCTGACGGTGAAGTCTGCCCGTGTTCTGGCCCCAACAAGTTCCACGAACGGCTCTTTCCCCGGACTGACATGTGAAACAAAAACACGCACCCCGGCCTGGTCCGCTTCGTTGTCGACCATTCGCACAAGGTCGACGTATTGGGAAAGCGTGTTCCAAATCTTCCCGCCACCCCCGGCAATCGGTTTCTGCAGCATCTTCGACCCCGCCAGTAGATTCCCGCCAAGGCCGTAGATGAGCGCCTCCCCGACCCTGTGCGTCCGGTGATGATGAAGGACGTGAAGGTTGCCAACCCCGATGTCGCGACGGAAGACCCGCTTGACGACGTCCCTGTCCTCATGGTTGCCCCACACGGCGTAGACCGGGACGCAGAACGTTTCATGTCCGTCGATATAGGACTGAAATTCGCCCAGCAGACGTGCGGCCTTGGCGGCGACGATCCGCTCCTGGCGGGGAAGATCCAAGATTCGGCCCTTCTCGGTCTGCGGAAGGTCCGAATGCGCGACGTGAAGCCGCAGTTCCCGATCAGAAAGCCGCTCATAGCTTTCATCGTCATAGAAGCCGAAGTCACCGGCATGGATGACTGCGTCAACTCGATTCCGAACGGCCAATTCATTGATGATGCCGAGTTGCCCGTGGGTGTCACTGATCAGAAGAAACCGTGTACGCGTGTTCATCGTGTATCGTCCGAAACGTTACTTCCGTAGGCGTCTTGAACGGCCTGTTCCATGCGGGTGATTTCCTTATCCGACAGAAAGCTGAACTGACTGGCGCGTTTTCTCGCGGATAGTCGTCCGTTGTTCTGCAAGCAGGCCCGTATGAAGAGGTCGATTTGCCGATCCGGCATGTCCACGATTTCCTGGATAGCCTTCTTCGTTCGGTCATAGTTGGCCAGGAAGGCCAATTCTTCGGTCAGCTCCGTATCAATAGTCTTCTCTATGAACCGAAAGAGCGCCTCCACCTGAGGTGCCATGTCGATGTACCTGTACCACCTGGCTGTATCGTTATGAACGATCATGCGGCCCTCATCGTTGAGCGAGTATTCCACCAAGGTCATGAACGGCCGGGAGAACGCCTCCAGGGACGCATCGTAATCCGCGAGATTCTTCAGTATTGAGGCCGATACAGGGAAAATGATTCCCTCGGGCGTGAAGTCTCGACGGGCAAGTATGTTGTGTATCAGGAATCGATGGATTCGGCCGTTGCCATCCTCGAACGGGTGCAGAAACACGAACGCATACGCCACGGTTGCGGCGTGAACCACGGCGGACACGCCGCCATCGCCCATGCGCTTGTGGGAGACCACCAAGCCTTCCATCAAGTCGGGCAGGTCTTCAGGCTTCGGACACACGAAATGGACCTTCTCGTTCTGCCAGGCCACCGTCTGGCCGACGTAGTTCTGGCTCTGGCGGTAGTCGGCATCGCGGAACCGCGGATCGACGATGCGATTCTGCAGGTCGATCAACCTCGCCTTTTCGCAGAAGTCCTCGCGCTCGGCCGTCTGGAGCAGCGCCACGAATCGCTCCGTGCGGGTCGAGTCAGGTTTGATATGCTCGATTCCAAAGGATGATTTCGTTTCCTTCGTGTAGAGGTAACTCATCGCTCGCTTCAGTAATTGCGGCGAGTATCGGGACACGATTTTCCGGCATCGCTTCGGAAGGTCGGCCGCCTCAAAACCCCGCAGCGTGTCGGTGCGACGCACGGTTGGACAGAATTGCTTTCCGCCCAGGAGATTGTCGTTGATGCGCTGACGGCGCACAGGACGGGGCGTGGAGACTGTGTAATACTCGTTTGAATCGAGCAGGTCGACATAGCCCCCCGTTTTCAGGTCCTCCACGGGAAGGGTTGCTCCGGTCAGCAACTCGTAGAGAAACCATAAACGACGGGCGTACTTGCCCCTGGGTCTGGACTTGATGTAGTCCTGCAGTTCCTTTTGAGGGGCCACGAGGAACACGCTGGCGAGGATCGCCAGGTTGGTGCCGTCATACTTGAGCGCGAACTCCAGGTGATCCGCGAGCGTGTCCCCCGGCCAATATCTGGCGGGGTAGATTTCTTCGGTCACACCGCCGGTCGTGTCGACCCTGTGGACGTTCCCGGCAGCGACAAAGGACTGGTGCCAGTTGGGAATGACGTCCAACTGGAATCGGACAATCAACGCCTTGTATCCCGCTGGTCTTGCTCCCGTCATAGGCAAATCGTGCTCAGCCATCGTTTATCCTCGAAAAACGGGCATCTCGCGTGAATTATGCGCCCAAAAAGACAGATGTCAAGAAAAACACGCCAGGACTGCCTAGCGTGACCGGCCCGGGAAATATACGCCCGTGCCGGGAAATACGTGCTGAAAGTGCCGCATCACAAGAAAAACACGCCCGACCTACGACACGGCCACTTTCTCATGCGTCGTCACACGCCGCCCACAGTGGCGGCACGCGCGACGGCGAAGCAGGCGGCCGCCCCAGGCGCGGCGGGTGTAGAGCACCCGGAAGTGCGCGCAGCCACAGTCGGGGCATTCCAAACCGCGTTGGGTGGCAGGCTGTTTGTTCGCGGTTGGCTTGGGCATCTACCGCCTGCTGCTTTGCAACTGCGACAGTCGCACACGCTGGCGCACCGGCGCAGCCTTGGCGTCCGTGCCCGGCAGCACCGCGCCCTGGATGCTCGCCGCCACGGCGCAGCCGACCAGGCAGTCGAACCAGTGGTTGTCTGGGCCGCCGGCGCGGAGCTTCCACTCGTCCACGACACGTCCCCGTGCTTCGGTCTTCACGCAGTACTCAGCCGTCAGGTGGTCGGCCAGCAGTTGGTGCTCAGCAGGCTTGCGGCCAAAGAGCGACAGACAGCCGCGGTCACCCATCGCCACGGCCAGGCGGGCGTGAACAAAACT
>WYAX01000004.1 GCA_011525625.1 Nitrospira defluvii | reverse complement strand
ATGTGATGGATCGTTTGATAGCGCGCAAGGACGCCTTGAACCGGCAGGAGTCGTATCAGTACGACAGACTAGGAAACCTCGTTCAATTCAAGGATCGCAAGAACCAGGTGACGACGTTTGCCTATGATGCCTTGAACCGCCGCACCGGGGCGACCTATCCCGACGCGACGGCGACCTTCGGCTACGATGCGATCAACCGCCTCACCAGCGTGAATGATTCCGTCGGTGGAACGATTACCTGGGTCTATGACACCGTGAGTGGCGGGCATCATCCGCGAGTCCAGGAAACGACGACGGCCGGCACAATGATCGTCGAATATGACGAGATCGGGCGGAGGCTGAAACTCTCTGCCACGGGTCAGGGAGATACGACCTACACCTATGATGCGGCGAGCCAGTTTAAGACGGTCACGAAAGGGACCCAGACGGTCACGTTGAACTATGACGATGCGGGACGAAGAACCTCGCTCACGTATCCCAATGGTGTCGTCACCAGTTACGGGTACGACAATGCGAATAGGGTTGTAAACATCGGTCATGTGAAGACGCCGACGACGATTGAAGCGCTCACCTATACGTACGACAAGGGTGGAAACCGGATCACGCAATTGCGACAGAATGCTACTGCATCCAATTTGCCCACGGCCGTGGCCGCCGCCAATATTGGCTACGACGCGGCGAATGAACTCACACGTTGGAACAGCGCGACTACCAATCTGACCTATGACAATAACGGGAATCTTACGACCGATACGCAAGGCGGATTGACCACGACCTACACATGGGATGCCAGAAATAGATTGAGTGGAATTAGTCGGACCGGGTTGACAGCGAGCTTCGTTTACGACGGGTTGGGACGCCGGAAGAGCAAAACCATCAATGGCACGACGACCGGGTTCTGGTACGACGGCAACGATGTCTATGCGGAACTCACCGGAGCCACGCCTTCAGCGACCTACATTCGTGGACTGAGCATCGACGAGCCATATATCCGAAAAGGAGCGAGCGATGAGTTCTACGAGACCGATGCGCTCGGGAGTTCAATAGCGCTCACTAATGCGGCCGGAGCGAGTCAAACAATCTACACGTATGATCCATTCGGCGATACCACACAGACAGGCACGGTCAGCAGCAATCCGTTTCAGTACACGGGACGTGAGAATGATGGGACGGGGCTCTATTACTATCGCGCGAGAAATTACGATCCTGTTTGAGGGCGGTTTGTACGGGAAGACCCTATAGGTTTTCGTGGAAACGATGCGAATCTTTATGTCTTTGTTCGAGATAACCCAATTAACACCATCGATCCTTTAGGGCTCGAAGGTCAGTTTACGGTCGGTTCGAGCCTCTTTCTTGGAGTAAGCCCTTTTGTTTTTCCGGGAATTTTTGGTGGTGGAGGATTAAATGTTGGTTTTACATCCAGTGGGCAGTTTATCGTGCAATTCCAAGCTACTGGATCGACTGGTGTGGGAGCATACGCTGGTGTCGGGGTGCAAGGCGGCATTAGCCACTCTGATTGTGACACGCAGAATGGAATCAGTACGGCGATGGCTCTTCAGGGGGATGCCAATGTGGGTTTCGGGCCATCAATTGGTGGTACGGTGCAATATAGCGGAGGGACCAATGCTGGAATAAGTACAGGCATTGGGAGGTTTGGGCTAGGATATGGTGCACATATTTCAGTTGGCGTGACGACGACTACGACGTACGCGGTACCTATTCCATTTCTTTATCCTCTTTTGCATAACAATGGTGGTGCATCATCTTGCGGGTGTAAATAGGCGCGGTATGGATCGGAATCACTTCGAATATGTGTTTTGGACCGTTCTAAATTTCTCTGTCCGCAGAATTATGGCGTTTATTTGGCTACTGGGAGGAGGAATTGGAACCCTGTGGTCAGTAGTGACGTTGTTTGATTCATCTGCGTCCATCAACATAGAAGGTGTTCCTTCCTCAGATCTGAGTGTAAAGCTGCTCGGAGTCGCAATACCATTGATCGTTACACTCTTTGGTTGGTTATTCCTACGGATTCCCAAATACTATCCGGCTAAGATCCAGGAATGGAGAAAAGAGAGTCTACCTCGTCCATAAATCAATCTATTAGGGTGTTTCTTGACCTATTATTATACGGCACAAATCCAAGCTCCCTGTAATCACACATTTGGTCCGCATATGCCCTAATGGAGGATTTCTATTTATTCGATGAGTGAGTATTTACAACTAAGGTTTATAGTCGCCCCTAACCGATACCAAAGATCAATCGAAGCCGATTGCCCAGGACGCGCTGAATAGCTATATGGCGTCACAAGGTTAAGGAGTGCTCGTGAAACTATCAGCATTACTTGTATCAAAATACTTGATCTCACTTATTTTTCTCTGTCTTCCGTTAATTGTCACATGCCTGATCCAGGCTGATCAAGCCCAATATCTCTACGACGAACAGGGGCGTCTTACGAGTGTCACCGATAGCACCGGTACCCTTGCCGTCTACAATTACGATGCTGTGGGCAATCTCCTCTCAATCGACCGCCTCACGCCTCCTGGTAGTGGAATTGGGATCTATACGGTGAATCCGATTACCGGGCCGGTCACACAACTTTGCCGAGTGCAAGGCTACGGATTTGATCCCATCGCATCGAACAATCTCGTGAAGTTTAATGGGGTGACCGCCACGGTCTCATCCGCCACTGCGTACACCTTGACGGTCGTTGTTCCAGCGGGTGCCACCACGGGCACCGTGACAGTCACCAACACCAATGGCACCGCGAACAGCCCTTCATCGTTCACGGTTGTTGGAGTTGCCACGATCACCGGTTTGAATCCGATAGCCTTCACCCAAGGCACGACGATGCCCGCGATCATTCAAGGGACCAATTTGGCCAACGCGACGGCCGTCACATTCACTCAACCCGGTCTGGCGGCGACAATGTCTACTGGAGTGACGAGCACAGCCCTGCCGGTCACGCTCAGTGTCGCCCCCACCGTTCCGCCCGGAACCTATACCTTCTCGGTGACGACTCCAGAAGGCACGACAGCCAGCGGGGCGGTCACAGTCACCGTGGCCCAACGTCTGCCCAGCTTTGCCTTAAGTCGCGCACTTGTCGGAGTGGCCATGCCGAACCCCCAGGTCTCGACGCCTGCCTTGCTGTCCGGCAGTTCCATTACGTATGCCCCGACCACGAGTCTGGCCATGCCCTATGTCAAATCGGGCTCGGGCCAATCGACCACCATTGCCCCTGCCGTGAGTGAATCGATGCCCTATGTCAAATCCGGCGCTGGCCAATCGACCACCATTGCTCCAGCCGTCAGCGAATCCATGCCATGACGCTCACACCTAAGGAGATGGCTTATGCGCAAACTCGCACTCACTGTTGTGCCCGCCTTCGTCTTGTTCGCAGGCAGCGGGGACCTGTGGGCACAGGCATTTAATAGCGGCAGTACCGGCGCGTTGGGTGCATTCAGTCCGGCCACCAATACGGTGGTCACACTCCCGGCAGATGGGATCTTGAATTACACCACCGTCACCATTCCGGCCGGCGTGACGGTCACCTTTCAGCGGAATGCGTTGAACACCCCGGTGACCATGTTAGCGACCGGCAACGTGACTATCGGTGGGGTCATCAATGTCAACGGACAGAACGGTATCACGGCAACTGGCGCAGGGGCTGGTCCCATTCCGGGCGGACTAGGAGGGCCAGGCGGTTGGGACGGAGGACAAACCGGCTCGTTAAGCGCGGGCACCGCACAGAACGGCTCAGCGGGACGCGGATTTGGCGCACAACCAGGACTCTTTACTCCAACGACCAATACCAGCGATGCCGTGTACGGTCCCGACACCATGGTGGGATTGATTCCCCTGTTCGGTGGGTCCGGTGGTGGTGGCGGCGGCCGAATCATTGGCGGCACCATTAATGGCGGATCTGGGGGTGGGGGTGGCGGTGCCATTGTGATTGCGTCGACGACTCAAATTGCCATCTCCGCCGGCGGCCAGATTTTAGCCAACGGCGGCGCCAGAATCGGAGCTCCGTGCAGCTATCAGACAGGCGGGGCCGGCAGTGGGGGTGCCATACGTCTTGTCGCGCCCACCATCAGCAATCAAGGCACGATACAAGCCCTCGGCGGGAGCGCCGTGTGTCCCGGTCCAGCAGGTCCGGGCCGGATTCGGGTCGAGGCATTTTCGTTTCCCATTTTCAATTCAACCAACCCGCTGCCGTCTCTCGTGACCTCGCCCGGACCCGTGACGGCTGCGAGCACCCCCGCCCTCACGAATGTTCCGACCTTGAAGATTGCGACCATTAATGGCATGGCGGTTCCGGCCTCGCCAACCGGTGCCTATGCCACGCCGGATATCATCCTTCCGCCCGGCACGACCAGTCCGGTCACCGTGACGCTCACGGCGACCAATACGCCGCCGGGCACAATATTCCGAATCCAAACCATTCCTCAGGGGGCCCTCATGGTCGTGCCCACCAATACGGCACCGAGCACCGGCACCTGTACGAGTTCCACGGCCTCCGGCACGGTCGCCGTACCTGCGGGACAAGTGGCGGCGATCAAAGCCTATAGCGCCGCGTTTGACTTTTCTTGTCCTTAACGATGGATGAGGTGACTATGCCCGCGAGTTGTCTGCCATCTGAGCGTCGAGCCTCAAGGAGTCGATCAATGTTGCGACCTAGGCGACCAATCCTACTGATGCTGTGTGTCGGGGTTCTGATGATGGCCCCAACTGTTTCCGCCTTGGCGTTTACGAGTGGAAGTACTGGTGCTCTGGGCGCTTTCGCACCCGTATCCAATACGACCGTGGTCCTGCCTCCGGATGGTATTCTCAATTACACGACCGTGACCATTCCATCCGGCGTCACGGTGACCTTTCAGCCGAACAGTGCGAATACGCCCGTGACCTTGTTGGCGCAAGGGAACATCACCATTGGCGGACAACTCTATGTGAATGGCGCCAATGGACTCGTAGCCACGCCGACGGGGACCGTGGTTCAACTGGGCGGCGTCGGCGGCGCGGGAGGATATCGAGGTGGTCAGGGTGGGCAAAAGGGATTGGCCAATAATAGCGGGGCACCAGGGCAGGGACCGAATGCCGGGAGCAGCGGTCGCTTCGATGCCGTAGTCACGGCCAATGGGAACTATGGCGCAGATTCGTCGTTTGTCAGTCTGATTCCGCTCTTCGGAGGCTCAGGTGGTGGTGGCGGGACTGGTGATGCCACGCTCTGGGGCACGTCAGGAGGGGGCGGCGGGGGAGCGTTGGTACTCGCCTCGTCCACTCAAATTACCGTGCAGACCACCGGAACGGTGGCGGCGAATGGCGGCAATGGACCAATCTATACGACCGTCTGCAGCACCTATAGCGGCGGCCCTGGCAGTGGCGGGGCCGTGCGCCTCGTTGCGCCCGCAGTCACGGTCCAGGGTGGAGTGGCCGCCACGGGCGGGGGAGGAGGATGCGTTGCGGGTGCGGGCGGACCAGGGCGTATTCGTATCGAATGCACGACCTGTTCATTAGTGACCACCAACCCTGCGGCATCAGTCTCCAATGCGCTTGGGCCTGTCGCGCCAGCGAGCACTCCCCCGCTCATCAATATTCCCACGCTGACGATCAGCACGATCGGTGGTCTCTCCGTGCCGGCAAATCCGAGCGGCATCTATACGGCCGCAGATGTGGCATTGCCGACGGGAACCGTAAATCCCGTGCCTGTGACAGTGACCGCGAGCAATCTCCCGGTCGGCACCGTGTTGAGCCTCAGGATCATCCCTGCCTCCGGTGCGGATCAGTTCTTTGTCTCATCGCCGACGACAGGGACGTTTGGCAGTTCCACAGCCACGGCGGCTGTTCAGTTTCCGTATAGCCAAATCAGCTTAATCCAAGCCTATGCCAATGTTCCCCTCAGTGCGAGTCTGGCACCTCAACTCGATGGAGAATCAGCGGACCGCGTGATAGTCGTCGCCGCCGTTGGGGAGCCATCGCGTTCGATGTTTGTCACCCCGTCAGGCCGTCTCTTTTCCGTAGACCCCCACTCAGGGGGTGCGACCGCGTTGAATTGAGCCTCGTGTTCGACTGCCATCCGTTCCCTGCGCGTACGAGCCATGTTTCCAACGGTGTGCAGCACGCGCTTGGCCATTCTTGACCTTCTCTAAGCTGTTGTCGTTTTGACTCTGGCGGGCTCCCGTTTTTGGCTCCCTTCCCAACATTTTTTTGCTCTTCTCTATCGCCCCTACGTTCTCTGTAACTGGTTGTTATTCATTAGGTCCCATTCTCCGCACCAGTTGACTCGCATCCGGTTTGCACTAGCCGGGGCGTTCCATTGTTTGCAGAACGGTGACGTGCATGCCGC
Source organism: Nitrospira defluvii (assembly GCA_011525625.1). GTDB lineage: Bacteria > Nitrospirota > Nitrospiria > Nitrospirales > Nitrospiraceae > Nitrospira_A. Next base: position 101,735 of record WYAX01000004.1, on the reverse strand, counting down.
TCTGCTGGACATGGGGCCATGTGGCCCTATCGGGCGTTTTTCGGCCCTAGTCGTATTTTTTTCTGCGAAAATGCACCTCGAACGACTCATCTACGTAGTATTGCGCGACAGGCATTAGAACAACCCCTTCCCTCGCTCCTGTGAAGGCGAGAAGGAGTGCCGCTACGTATGGGCCCATGGCTAGAGGTATTTCTCCGCTTCCACGGATCGCCTGAAGGTGTTGCGATTGCGTTCTGGCGCTCTGATACGTCGTGACTTAGCCCAATTCCGCTCCAGTTTGTGCTTGAAACTCCTGTCCCTCAGTGTCCCCTCCTGTCCCCTAGTGTCCACGAACGGGCCTCTTTCACCACCGCGCACCGATGCGTATGGTGCGCATCGTGGGACGTGCGCATGACCAGAGAGGAGAAACGATGAAGAAGATCCTTTTGCGGATTGAGCAACTCGCGGACATCCTGCAGATCAGTGTGAAGTCGATTCGCCGTGCCTATCGCAAAGGGCAGATTCCGGTGGAGCGGATCTGTCGGTTCGTTCGCTTCGACCTCGATCAAGTTAAAGCCGCGATGCGGGACAACTGGCAGGGACAATCTCTTTTGACCACACGGCCACAGGGACAGCGCAGCGCGACCGGCGGCGCCAGCCGGCGGCGCGCGCAGCGGCCCAGCCCCCGACTGGGTAGGACGGGGGCGTCCATAGCACAGAAGCCAAGGGGGAAGAAATGACAGGTTCAGGAGGGTTCACGCAGACCATCGATTGGCTGGCGTTCACCCTGCCGAAAGCTGAGGTGGCAGACGTGATTACGCTGATTGGTGGCGATTGGTTCCAGAGCGAGACCGGCTTTCGCGGCTATCCCGTCGCCCAACTCATGACCGAGGGCAAGACCGGTGTCGGCAAACTGGGGACGGGTGCTCCTCGCAATCCGAAGGAAGTGCATGTCGATCTCTCCGCCGGGATTGTCTCTCAGTGGGATGAAACCAAGTTGAAGACCGTCTTGGCGTGGATCTTCGCGCAGAAAGGCCATGTGACCCGGATCGATGTGGCGTTGGATGACCGGGAGGCGTCTGTCGCCGTGGAGACCGTCCGCCTCGCCGTGGAGGCCGGACAGGTGGTGAGCCGTTCGAAACAGTTCAAAGTCATCCAAGCCTCGAATCATCGCCAGGGAGTTCGGACGGGCGAGACGCTCTACTTCGGCAGTCGAGAGAGTCAAACCATGCTGCGCGTCTATGACAAGCGGCTGGAACTTCAGAGTCGGGGTCGAGAAGACGCGGCGTTGTACGGCGTGCGGTGGGAATTGGAGTTCAAGCAGGACCGCGCTCAAGCCTGCGCCAAAGCCTTACTCACGCTCGATCCGGAAGATTGGCGGGCGTTTCTCGTCGGCGTGCTCCGCTCCTATGTGGATTTCCGCGAGACCACACGAGAGGCGGAATCCTATGAGAAGTACCGAGCGCCGTTGGTGGGCTGGTGGAAAGCCCTCACGGAAGGCTTCATGCGATGCCGACTGGTCGTCGAACGCATTCAGCAGCGATTGGATGATGTAGCCGCGTGGCTGGCGAACGCCATCAGTCCTATGTTGGCGGTGGTGGTGGCCTGTCGCGGTGACCAATTCCTAATGGAGATGATCTATGCGGGCACGAAGCGTTGGACACAGAAGCACTATGCCCTGTTGAAGCAGCGCAAGCGAGGGACTCCGTATGTCCTTAGAGTTTCATAACGGGTCGTGGCGACGGATGTGTCCAGGATGTGGCACGCGAGGCTGTCGGTGCAAGTGGATCCAGGGAGCCCTGTATCTGAGCTGCACGGCATGCGATTCAGAATTCTGTTTCAAGCCAAAAGCCCGGTCAGAAGGCCGGGGCGTGTGGGTCAGGCGCTTGGCTGACTCGAAATTCACTCACTGTTCAGGAGGTCTCAACGATGCAAGTCAAAGCGGAGGGCGCGGTCCAGGGGTATGTGGAGCGGAGAAGTCGAGAGGGGAAGGTCTACCGATCGGTGGATCTCTATGTGAAGGGCCGAGATCCGGGGGTGCTTCGGTTGGGGATTCCGGACGATCAGATGCCCTTGATCGACGCCTGCAAGCAAGCCGAGGGCAAGCAAGCGAAAGTCTCCATCGAAGTGCGGAAATTCGAGCAGACCGGACGGGTCTTCTTCGACTTGTACGGATTGGAAGTCTTGAAGTAACGGCAGAGGGAGGAAGGTCAGTGGATCTCACGATTATTCTTGTCGCGGTCTTATTGCTGGCCTTCCTCACCGGCCTGGGAGTTGGACGATTGTGAAATTCCTTTCTCTCATGACGTATCTCGGGTTTGTCTGGGCACTCTTCGTCTCCTTCTGCCTTGCGCCAGGCGAATCCTTAGGCCAAACAACGACGCAGTATTCAAGGGTGGTCGCCCAGGCCGAACGCATTGCCTACCTGGCTGCGCAACGGTCGGCCCTGGCCTCTCAAGTCGCTACGGCAGCCTTGGCTCCCTCTGCTACGTCCCTGGCGATTCGCATGGTCGCGGGCCCTATCGGTTGGGCGGCCCTCGGGGTGAGTGGGGGGTTGGTTCTCGCCCAGATGTACTATTCGCAGCCCGATCTCGCCGCCATCAAACAAGCGGCGTCTCCACCGACCGGTGACTGGACCTACAGCTATAACGGACAGACCTATACCATTCCGAACCACAACATCGCGGGCAGTCCTTCGCCGGCACCGGTCTGTCCTGGCGGCCTCATGTTCGGCTATCTAGGCAGTCCGACGCCGGGGATGACTTCGGCCGGGCCCTCGAACTGGTGGTGCCCGCCTTCTCCTGCACAGCAAAGCACCGGCACGCCCACATCAACGGACATTGAGCAGTATCTATTGGCGCAATCGCCCAGTTCACCCGATGCCATCGAACAACATACCAGCCCGGTTGGCACCACCGGCACGACGCAGCCGGCGGACAACACGGTCTCGCAGCCAGTCAGTCCGACTGAAATGCCGACGACGGTGAAGCCGAAGCCCGTGCCAGCCGGGGATATCGTGGTGGCAGACAACGTGCCGCCTCCGGCCAGCACCCCGCAGCAGAATACCCAACAGCAGACAACGACCACGACGACGACAACCACGCAGAACCCGGACGGGTCCACGACGCAGCAGGAAGAGACCCAAGCGACGACCTCCTGTGCGGTGGGATCTCATGAGAGTCGGACCTTCGGGACGATCCTCCAGGAACATCAGACCCGCTGGGGCACGAGTGGCCTGCTCGGCACGCTGAATCTCCTGAAGTCGCTCACCTGGCCCTCCACCTTGCCCGTGATTGCGCTGCCCTCGGCCTTCTTTGGCAGCCAGCAGGTCGATTTTAATCAATGGGCCTGGTTCTTCACCGTGCTACGGATTTTGGTGATCGCCACAGCGTCGATTGCCGCCTACCGCATCATCTTCGCGGGTGTAGGTCAGACCACATGACGGCGATTCTGACCCTCATCTATTGCTGGTTGCAGGAGTTCTTCTTCTCGCTCACCGATTGGGGATTAGGCATCTGGGATTCGCTCCTCTCCGTGGCGGACAGCACGCTCGCCACCATCGGCACGGCAGGGCTCACCCTGCCGGTGATTCCCGATCAGTATGCGTGGGTGCTGGGCGCGACGGGCATGAGTCAGGCGCTGGCCATCCTGGCGAGCGCCATGGGCACGCGGTTCATCTTGCAAACCATTCCATTCGTCCGGTGGGGCTCATGAACCAGTTGGTGATCGGGTGGGCCTATGCCTGGACGGTGATCCTCGCTCTCTGGATCTGGGTGTATCTCAGGAGTCTTCGATGATCGAACTGTATGAAGGGGTGCCAGGCTCGGGGAAGTCCTATCACGCGATCTGCGAGAAGTTCTTGCCCTGGGTGAAACAAGGTCGGCGGCTCTACATTGCGGTCGATGGCATCTATCTAGACCGGTTGTCCCTCTTTACCGGGATCGAACTGTCTACCCTCGAACAGCAAATCACACTCTGGAAAGACTCGGTCGAGGTCCTCCAAGCCTTTCCCCATGTCGAGCCCGGTTCCGCCGTCATTATCGATGAAGCACAAACCGTGTTTCGGTCCATGCAGAAGGTCGAGCCAGGACTCCTCCGGTGGCTCGAAACACACCGCCATTACGGCGTGGACATTCTGCTCATGAGCCAAGACTTTCGGCAGATGTCCCACGGCGTCACCCGATTGATTGAAGCCACGGTGAAGTTTCGCAAACTGGCTTTTGTGGGTCTCTCCAAAAGGTATCAAGGCAAGGTGCGCGGCAATCCGGAAGACCACGAAGTGATCCGCGCCTTCGTCGGCACCTACTCACCGGCGATCTACGCGTACTATTCGAGTTACGCGTCGTCAGCCATTCGAGAAGAAAAGCGGAGTCATACGGTGTTCAAGTCTGCACGGATCGCGATTGGGATTGCCGCAGGGCTTTTTGCGATCAGCCTCATGGTCTGGCGGCCTTGGTCGTCGTTGAGCTCGACCAAGCCGGCCTCTGCCGCTGGATCACCTCCCGCTCCAAGCATGACCGTCGGAGCGCCAGTCCTCGGATCAAGCAATCTGCTCACTCCTTTTGGTATGGCTCCGCAGGCACCAGCGGCTTCGCCTGTCCCGAAGCGACCCGTGAGAATCCTCGGTGGTGCGGGAATGAGTAAAGATCGCCAAGGCTGGCGGTATCTCTTGGACAGCGGCGAGATTCTCACGGCAGCCCAGATTACCGGTCGATATGGGGTGTCGGTCTCTGAAGTCTATGAGGAGGGCTCGATGCGGCTCATTGGCGAAGGAGTGTTCTATGGACCTGCCGGCGATTGAGGCCATGACCTATTTCACGGCGATCTTCTGGCTTGGCGGCTTCGCCTTAGGACTGATCATCAAATTGATTCTGCCTCAGAGTTACTGAGGCGCTCGACCGCCGGCGAGTCATCCGGCGGCGGGGGTGAACGGATTCACCAATAGCACAAGGAGGTGCCGTATGAAGGGATGGGGTTGGGTCAAAGGGCTTGGCGGGGTGCTCATGGCGTTCGTATTCGCCTTGGGACTCCCGGCGCTGTCGCAGGCGCAGTTGTTTCCGGTCTCGGCGGATGTGGCCACGGTGCGGGCCGATCTGCTCTTGTGGGCCACGGCCTTGATTGGCGTGGCGCTGGCGATCTACGCCTTTAAGCGCGTGCGCGCGATTGTGGGCTGAGAGGTAGCCCATCGAGGCAGGCTGGCAGCAGCCTGCCTCCTTTATTCAACGAACAATATGCCATGGGATCTGACTTGTGACGAAGGAGAAGAAGCATGACGGCCCAACAGATTCAAACCATCGGCAATGCGCTGGCCGTCGATCTGGTCGCCTGGGGAACGGCGGCGATCGGGCTGGCGTTGGTGGCCGCTGGGGCCGCTTGGGTGTTGCGGCTGCTCCGCTAAGCGCCGGGCCACCCGTGATCGCCGAAGCTGTAGTAGCCCTCTTCGGCGAGGATCAGATGATCGAGAAGGGCGATGCCGAACAGTTCTCCGGCCTCGCGCAGCCGCTTGGTCAGGACGCGATCTTCCGGACTTGGCGTGATGTCGCCGGAGGGATGATTATGGGCAGCGAGCCAAGCGCAGGCATTCATCAAGATGAGCGATTTAAAGACTTCTCGTGGATGCACGATGGTCAGCGTCAGAGAGCCGGTGGACACCACGTTGAGGCCAATCACACGATTCTTCGCATCGAGCCCACAGATCACAAATTGCTCCCGGTCCAACTCGTCGAACACCGAACGGAAGATCGCCGCCGCGCCTTCCGAGGTCAGCACCGGTTCTGCGGCCGCAAGGGCACGGCCCTCACGCACGAGGGTGACACGGTACCGAGGGATGCCGTATTTCCGAGCCGGGCTCAGTGGCCGTCCACCGTTCGAGGAACCGAGAGTATTGTCAACGGTCATGTCCGCCTCCTTCTGAAAGTATGTTCTAGCCCCACCCTTCACCAACCAAGGGTGGGGCGTAACGAAGGAGGCGGCACGGGGCTCTCGCAGCGGGCAGGCCTGGAGGGGCGGAGACCGGCACGGAGGGGACCGGGAAGGCCTGTCCCGCTGCTCCCCGGCCACGGGTCGCACCATTAATAGCCTCTCAACAAGCGGGAGTATTCAGTCATAGGGAACGGAAGGTTGGCTGACAGGCATCTTAACTAATGTTTCTTGGGAGTTAACATGTGCAGGCTTTTGACGATGGATGAGGCGTCGGAATATTTAGGCATTTCCAAGCTGACGTTGTATGGCTGGGTGTCAGCAAGGAAGATCCGGTTCGTTAAAATCGGACGACTTGTAAAGTTCAAGCAGCAGGATCTAGATCAATGGATAGATGGACATACGGTAATGGCTAGATCCGAATCCAAAAAGCCCGATAGTCGACTGATGTGAGAGGTAAGGTCGAAGGTTGGACTTACAAAATCGAGGCGAGAGTTGTTAATGTTGAATTGATCAACCAATATCCATTAAGCAACTGCCCATCGAGCTGCTTGCGAGAAGTTGAAGGAAAGGTTTTAGTATGGGGCTGACAAAGCGAAAAGATTCATACTATGTCGCATTCAGTGTCATTGTTTCCGATGACGGGAAGACCTTCAAGCTCGCTCCAGGCGTACCGGGTGCAAGGCTTAAGCGATGGAAAGTCGGATGTCTTAATAAAACTATCGCAAGGGAGATGGAGGCAACCATCCGGATTAACCTTCTTCAAGGTAAGATCTTTACAGAGGAGTCCAGGCCAGTCCTCTTCAGTGAATGGGCGGAACAGTACCTGAACCTTGAGGAGGTGCGCAGGCTGCGATCGTTTAGCACTCGTGCTATTCATGTCAGCCACCTTATGAGGTTTTTCCGTGACAAACCTTTAGCAGCGTTCACATGTGAGGATGTCAGGAAGTACAGAGCCTGGAGAGCAGGGCAGGGCGTATCCGTTCAAACGATCAATCACGATCATATGACCTTGACTCGGATGCTTAATCTTGCAATGTCCGATCAATTCAATTTGATCTCGCGTAATGTTTCAGCTTCAGTTCCCAAGCCCGATCCTAAGAACGAGCGAGATCGGATTGTCACGCCAGAAGAATGGGCAGCTATTCGTGCGTACGCAGCGCCACATCTGGCAAGATTTCTCACCGTGGCGTACGACTTAGGGCCTCGACGTGGGGAGCTACTCAAACTCGAATGGTCGGATGTTGACATGAAGAGGAAGGAGTTCACGCTTCGAGAGACAAAAAATGGCGAGGCGAGAACCGTTCTAATGACGCCAGAAGTTTACGAGTCGTTTCGCCAGTGTTTGAAAGAGCGGCGGCTTGATACGTCACGAGTTTTTCTTTACAAGGGGCGGCCGATTCAGCGCCGACTTACCACCGCGTTCAAAGCTGCGTGCAGAAGAGCAGGTATTGTGTACGGCCGAAAAAACGGGGGGATTACTGCCCATGACTTCCGGCACTCCGCAGCGACTTCCCTGCGAAGAGCAGGTGTGGACACGATGACGGCAATGAAAATCATCGGTCACAAGTCAGAAAAAATGCACAGACGATACAATCAGATTTCTCCGGCGGATCTTCAAAGAGCTGTCGATAAGCTAGTGATCTATCATGCCGATCAGTCATCTACCGGTGACACCGTATTGACACATGAGAAGTTGCACCACGAAGCGTAATCATGTAATATCTTGAAAAACCTCACGGGGCGGGCGTAGCTCAGTGGTAGAGTCCTTGCTTCCCAAGCAAGTTGTCGTGGGTTCAAATCCCATCGCCCGCTCCAAAAAATCCCCCCTCAACTCAAACGATTCTGAGTCACTCAGGCGTCTTGCTGAGCGAGCCATCGGTGTGCTCTTGCTGAAATCTGTGACGGATGTCACGGGTGAGCATGACGTTTCTGGACTTACTACGCCTTCAGGGCGGTCATCCGTCTTACCTGCCTTCTGTTGAGCAGAAGGAGGTCATAGCTGTATCTAGGGTATCCTGCGGCTACGCGCGATGCGTGGCCACGTTCGACCGAGAAGAATGCGCCGCCGTTGAGACCGAAGTAGGCCGGTCTTCGGGCGTGCTTGTCTGATCCCAGGAGTTATGCCAGCGCGGGCGGTCGGGTGAGTCCGTTCTGGTGGGCCCGGATGAGTAATTTCTGGCGATTCGAGACACCGAGCTTGTCGAAAATGCTGGTGAGATGATGTCTGACGGTAATGCTGGAAATGCACAGACGGTCGGCAATGTCTTTGTTGGACAATCCCTCACTGACCAATCGGACGACTTCCTGTTCCCGCTCCGTGAGTCCATCGAGGCGTTTATGTTGGGCAGGGGCGCGTGTCAGGAGGGGGGGGCGGCTCTGCTTGTGCGCTGAGTTTCCGAGGGCTGCCGAGTCTTTCAAAGGTAAGAGGGACTTCCTCGTCCGCCCTGGCGAGGTGGGCGATCGTGGCGATGAGCACGGCGGAAGGTTGTACCTTGAGCACAATACCATCGACTCCGGAAGCGAATGCTTGACGAGTGCGCTCCATGTCCTCGAATCCGCTCAATAAAATAACTTTGATGGCTGGAGCAGCACGCTTGATTTTCAGGATCAGCTCAGGAATGGCATGATCATTTTCCGTGTCGAGAATCGCGATAGTCGGGTGATTGCTGGCCAACACCTCATCCAGGTTCGTTCCGTGCGTAGTCTGCCCGATCAACTTGATCCATGTTTCTGCTTCGACGATCCGCTGCAAACCGAGCCGCAGGAGATAGTTACTGCTGATGATTGCCACTACCGTTTGGATTGTAGCTGCGTCGGTTTCCCTCATTGCCCCTCCTGAAGACACCCGCCCTCCGACCGTCGAGTTGGCTGAAAACCAGACTACGTAATAGTAAAAATATTACGCAGTGGATGCTAGGTTGAATAGGTGATTCCAGACACCTGCGACGGCGCATATTCTCATACCGGTCTACCTTCAAGCAATCGGTAAAATTCATCATGCAATCGACCCAAAGCCTTACCCGTGGTCACTTTCCGCCGATTCCAGGTATTACGTGAGAAGCGCTTTCGGCTGCACAATAATGTGCGCACGTCGAAATACGAGGGGGAAACCCTCGTGTCATCGACAGAATGTCTCGAAAGGTCCAGGGGATACCTTCCGCACTGGACCGTCAATGCGGAAATGCTGGTATTCTCCTCCCGCCTGCAGCCCTCTGGAAGGAGATGGCGCCCACACATATGACTGTGGCCTTCCGGCATCCCGATGTCGAGTTCTATGGCGTTGTTGGTCTATCCATGGGGATGAGGAGGTTACGCATAAATGAATCCAAGGCGAATGGACGTGATTCGCTTGGCAGCAACAGGTAGCGCACTGAGCTGAGGAGAGGCCCACTGTGTGCCTCTCCTCGGTTGCCTGCTATGGTTGTGCTACTGCTGGGTACATTGAAACGACTGAGCCATTTCCTCGCTTCGAATTGTGACGACGCTCCCTCAAGGGTTTCGCTTCATGCCGATACCTGTTTTCTTTCCGGATAGCCGCCTATCACATTCGCCCCAAGACGCAGAACGGCAAGCCTGATACGGGGCTCATAGATCTATCGATCTCCGTTCCGGAACGGATTGGCTTGTCCCGTTGATTGTGGGGTCAAAAGGCCAACTCGAACATCCTGCCGCAGAACTGTTGCACAAATTAATACAGCCCCCAGATACGTGGGCGCTTGCTGGTGTGCTTACCAGGTTGGATGGTGAGGTGTGTTCCGGTTATCTCAGGATTGCACGGAAATTAAATGGACGCATTCTCATCGGTTCATACCGACGATCGCGGTGCAATCAACGACCAGCACAAACGTACGAGAGACGGTCTGAATTTCCTGATGGTAAGAGGCACCAATATCCGATGTGCAGGCCCGACCGACCCTGTATAAATCGCCTCCCATGGAATCCGGACTAGCATGGGTCGATGGCTATTCTGGGCATATGGTGAGGGGCATATTCTTCTCTTGGGGTTTGAGAGGGGCCGTTCCTGGGTGGTCCCACGTTGAGTGTGTGGGGGGACGCCTGAAGTTGTCGATGGCCGCACATGGGTAAGTTTGGCGGCGGTCTCAAGCCGCCGAGGAGAGAAGCGGCAGCGGAATCGGATTCGATCGGACATTGTTGAAGGATGCGCTCTCGATTCACTGACAAAGAGAAGCAACAGATTCTGAAAGAAGGACGCTCCAAGGGGGCGATTGAACGCGTGTGCAAGAAATACGACATTTCTGCGAGCACGTTTTATCGTTGGAGGAGCAGGGTGGGTGTCCAGGGGACGGATCCAATCCTCCACTTGCGCTCCCTGCAACTGGAGAATCGACGCCTCAAACATCGTGTCGCGGAGCTCTCGCTGGACTACACCATTCTCCGGTCCGCCTTGATCAACGACAGGGAGAATGAATGCTGATGTGCTGGACGACGTGGGGCATATGGGGCAGCCGCATACAGACGGACGAGTGGAGCGTTGCGTCTGAAACAGAGCAGCGCTCAGGGCGCACGCGTTCTGTTCGGTCGGCCGCTCAGGCGCACCGTATCGTCTCTTCTTTCCCGAGCATGGAGTCCATGACATGAAAGCCGTGATCATGGATGGTGCTCCCTGGGCCGGGACGATGCTGACGTTTCCGGTAGGAAACGAACTGCTGATCCAGCATCTGCTGTCAATGTTGAGGACGCACGGTATCCGCGAAGTGGCGGTCGTCTCCTGTGAGCAGGATCCCTACGTACGTGAGTTGGTGTGTCAGGCCGGTCAAGCTCAGAGCATGGAAATACTGTGGCGGACGGAGAGCGTGTACCGTGGCACCGCCGGCAGTATCGAAGTTGTGAAGGATTTTCTGGATACGCCGGCCTTCCTCGGGGTCCATGCGAATGTCTATGTGCGCGATGTTGATTTGACGGCGGCATTCAGCTTTCACCGTCAGTATCACGCGAGTATCACGTTAGTCGCTCAGCGTCGAGCAGGAACCGATGAAGCACTGGAAAGTGTGGAGCTCGATCCTGCCGGCCTCGTGTCCAGGGTGAACATTCTGCACTGGTCAAGGAATCGCCGGAGCCAGCTGGCTCCTTGCGGGCTGTATCTGTTTGACCGTGATGTGCTCTCACAGATTCCTCGCGATGAGTACTTCGATGTCAACGAGCAGCTTGTGCCGCTCGTCAGAAGTCGAGGCGGCGTCATTCGTGCCTATGAGGTCGATGGAGGGGTCCACCCCATTCACGGACCGGAGGATTTTCTCTGGTTGAACCGGGAAATCCTCTTGAAAGATTTACAAAGCGTCGATCGCGGCGATGGTCGCCATAGTGGATTCGACGAGATTGTGATCGGCGAAAACGCAGACATTTCCCCTCATTCCTTCTTGCTGGGGCCGCTGGTGATCGGGCCGAATTGTGTTGTGGAAGACTATGTGCACCTGATTGGGCCGGCAGTAATTGGGCCGACCTCACATCTGGAAAAAGGTAGTTTGGTACGGGAAAGCGTGTTGCGACCAGGCACGAGGGTGCGAGGCAATGCAAGGGTGGAGTATTCGGTGGTCGGTGGAGACGAAACGGTGCCTGAAGGCATGCGACTTCGAAGCACATACTGGACTACCGCAGATCCGGGGATTCGAGGATCTCGTAACGCGATCGATCAAGGTGCCTCGATCAAGATCGTGTCTCGGCCACGACGCACGCCACGATCGGCGACCACCCGATCTGGAGAGAAGCGGGGGGACTCGATCTATGCGGTGATGAAAACCGTGGCGGACAGGACGGGCGCTCTTGCAGGCCTGATCCTCGTTGGTCCTCTCCTGCTGCTGATTGCGGCTGCGATCAAGAGCGACTCTCGCGGGCCGGTATTCTTTTCCCAGAAACGCTGCGGAAAGGATGGCCGGGAATTTTGGATGCACAAATTCAGAACAATGGTGCCGGACGCCGAGCAGCGACAACAGGACCTGAAAGCCAAAAATAGCGTCGACGGACCGATGTTCAAGCTGGAAGAAGATCCGCGCATCACCCGGGTCGGCAAGTTCCTTCGAAAAACGAGTCTCGACGAACTGCCGCAACTCTTGAATGTGCTGCGGGGAGACATGAGCCTGGTGGGGCCGCGTCCGTTGGCCTACGACGAGATGAAGTTCTGTCCGACGTGGCGTGATGCACGGCTCACGGTCCGTCCGGGATTGACCGGACTTTGGCAGGTGAAGGCACGTAATCGCAATCGGTTCTCAGAGTGGATCCGATACGACCTCGAGTATGTTCGTCGGCGTTCGCTGGTGCTCGATCTGTATATCCTGATCCGGACCGCTCGCGTGTTGTTGAAAGGAGTGTGATGAACGTGTCGTACCCTACTGGGCTGCCAGAATCGAAAGCCGCTGCCCCGAGCCGATCCGCGTTTGGTCTGAGAGAGCACCTGATTACGGTGTTTCGCCAGAAACGGATGTTGCTGACGATTATCGGCGTGGCGACCATGGTGGCTGGTCCCGGCTCGTTCCTGATGACGAATATCTACAGCGCCGAAGTCCGGTTGCTCATTCAGAATGCACGAACGCCGTTCAGCATGAGTACCCCCTTGACCGGCCAGGTGTTCACTCCTTCGGACATCACGCAAAAAGACGATGTGGCGACCGAGGTGCAAATCTTCACCAGTCCGATCCTGTTGGACAAGTTAGTCGAGTACTTTGGGAATGAGCGCGTGCTGGCCTCGATGCGCGGCCGATGGGACTGGGTTGCGGATTTGCCGAAATCCGCCCTTAAGCAACTGGCCGGGCTGCCGCCGGTTGCCCAGTTGTTGACGACGATGGGATATGTGCCCAAACCGGAAAATCTGCATTATCAAGCAGTCCAACAGATCCGCTCTCATTTGAATGTGGAAGGCGTTCGGCAAACGCATGTGTTCGTCGCCAGCCTGGATTCACCCGATCCGGACTTTTCGGCCGATGCGCTCAACGCATTGGTCGGCATCTATCTGGATCATCAATTGTCGATCCGCAAAGGCAAAGGCGCACGTGAGTTTTTTGACGAGCAGACGAAGCAGATGCGCGGGGAATTACAGCAGGCCGAACTCCGGCTGCAGGCCTTCAAAGACAAGTGGAACATCGTGTCCATCGAAGATCAGAAACGGCATCTCTTACAGCAGGTGACGCATACGGAAGCCGCACTCCGGGAGAGTCAGGTGCAGGTGGCAGAAACCGAAGTGCGCATCAGTAAGTTGAGGGAGCGCTTGGCTGGACAGCAAGAAGCCATTCCGCTCACGAACGTCTCAGAGCGGAATCCGATGTTGGATCAACTGAAGAACCGGTTGATGCAAATGGAGCTGGAATATTCACAGTATGTGCCGGATAGCCCCGCTGCGGCAGAGCTGGTTCGCGAGATCGCCGCCGTACGCGGGCGTCTGCAAGCGGAGAGTGCGAAAGTCACCGGAGCTGCAACTTCCGGTGTCAACCAGACGTATCAGGAATTGAAGCGTACGCTGGTGATGGAGGAGGGGCGCAGGGAAAGTTTACGTCCCCGACTGTCGGAACTGACCAAACAATTTAAATCGTATCGAGACTCGCTGAATGTCCTGGACCAGCGAGAAATGGAATTGCAGGGGTTGATGCGCGAGGTCAAGGTCAAGCAGGAGGCCTTCGACATCTATCTGAAGAAGGAAGAAGAGTCACGGATCAACGAAGTCCTCGACCGGAAAGGCATCTCGAACGTCAACGCCATAGAGCACGCCACGCCTCCTCAAAAGCCGGTCAGGCCACGTAAGTTTCTCAATATTGTCATTGGGCTGTTGATAGGGTTAGTCGGGGGATTCGGCTCAGCTTATGCCTCGGAATATCTGCGGCGGACGTTCGTCACCCGCGAGGAGGTCGAGGATACGTTGGGGAAGCCTGTGCTCGCCGCCTTGCCGCTTGTCCGTCCCGACACGTCCGATGCCGAAAGTTGCGAGCTCGAACTGCGGCATACCGCGCAGCACGTTGTTCGTTCGTACCATGAACGTGGGGTACGAACGCTTCTGGTGACCAGTGCGCTCCGAGGCGAGGGCCGTTCCTACCTGGCCGGTGCCCTCGCAGGGGTGCTTGCCGATCAAAAGTTTCGCACGTTGCTCCTGACCTTCGAAGAGGCCGGTCCTGAGCACGCCGCCGGAGGCGATGACAGTGTAAGCGTGAAACAAGGAGTGGAGGCCAGCCGGCCGATGCGAGAGGTACCCGAGCCCACGGATCGACCGCATCTCCATCGCCTGCTGATTCGACACAAAGATGGTACAGCGTTGGAGTTTGCGGAACATCTGGCGGAAGTCGCGAAGACGATGCGCGATCGCTTCGATCTGATTGTCATCGACGGACCTGCCTTGACGTCCTTCCCTGAGATGCGTGTGGCCATCGCAGGAATCGATGGGACGATTCTGGTGATCGAAGCGGAACGTACGGTCTCGGTGGCTGCAGCGCGGACGGTTGCAGCGATCGAGGAAGCCGGTGGTCATTTGCTCGGGCTCGTGTTGAACAAGCGGCGCTATATCATTCCAGAGTGGATATACGGTCGATGGTTGGCGGCCGGGGGGAGGGAGGGCGTATGAGTGAGTCGATGACGGGAGTAGCGGGCGTCATGGCAGTCAACGAGATGGCGGCTCCGGCGGAGGGGTTCGTTCGCGAAGACGGATGGTATGCCCCCTACGATTATTGGTTGACGCTCTGGGGCCTCTACGACCTCTATGCTTATGCGTTGGCCCTGCTCGGAGATGTGAAGGGGAAGGTGTTGCTGGATTGCGGTTGTGGCCCCGGACATACCTCGGTGATGCTGGCAAAACGTGGTGCGACGGTGACGGCCTTCGATACGGCAGATGGGCAGCTCGATACAGCTCGTCGCTTGGCCACAGCGAACGGGGTGAAGGTGATGTTCCTGTGTAAGCCGTTTGAAGAGTTGGACTTTCCCGACGCGAGCTTCGACGTCGTGTTCGGGACGTTTGTCCTCCACCACGTGGATTTACCCAAGGCCAGCCGACAAATTGCGCGCCTGTTGAAGCCGGGAGGGAAGGCCGTTTTTATCGAGAATTCGGCGTTGAATCCGTTGCTCATGGCGGCTCGGAGCAAGGTTTGTGGCCACTTCGGCGTGCCGCAGTATAGCGACGAGCATGAGCATCCACTCACCCGCCGGGATATCGCGACCTTGCAGAGTGCCTTCCCCGGTGCCTGTACCATTCACTTTCCGAGTTTGTTGTTCTTCCGTCTGCTTGATTTCTACGTGTTCAAGAAACGATGGCCGTGGATGACCTCGTTGCTTCTCCGTTGTGATCAGGCCGCCGGATCAATTCCGTGGATACGCCGGTATGGGTATCTCCAAATTGTTGAGCTTGGCAAGGGAACGACTGGTGCGTAACTACGTGGTAAGACACGAGGCGGCCTGTTGGCTGACTCTGGCGGTTTCGGTAGGCCTCGTGCTTGGTGCGTCCCAGGCCACGGCTGCCCCGGCAGCGGAAGCGACCGCCGGCTGTCGCAGCGAAGTGACGCCTCCGAAAGGGAGTCGGTCCCCATCGCCAACCTCCGTGACCCTTGCGACACCCAGTCGGGGTGCCTATATCGGCCTATATAGCATCGGTCCGATTCTTGCCGATCGGCGCGACTTCGTCTCCAAGACCGGGCATGTTCCGGCCATCGTGTTTACGTTCCACGATTGGGTGTCCGACGAGGACTGGAACTCGTCCTCCCCGCATTTGCGTACCTTTGCAGACCCGATGGAGTCGGCGTCGATCAGCCCCCTTCAACTAGCCGAAGAACTGCGAACGCAAGGCGGCGTATTGGCCGTGGCCTGGGCCATCCAGTGTTGTGATTGGGACTCCACCCTGTTTTGGTACGGGTTTCGGAAGCCGACGGTCACCGTCACGAGACTCCTCGCGGGCGACTTTGATGACTACATTGTGACCGTGGCTCGCCAGATTCGAGACTATCGCCATCCGATCATGCTCACCTTGTTCAGTGAGTTTAATTATCAAGGCATGATGGTGTTCGGCAAACAGGGCGGAGAACGCCTCGAGGATGCCGAGCAGCTCTGTCGGTTATACGGTGATCCGACATGGCCGGACGGGCCGGAGCGTATTCGAGACGCGTTTGTTCATGTCATCGAACTGTTCCGTAGAGAAGGTGCACGGAATGTCACGTGGTTCATGTATGCCGGTTCGCACTACATGAATCCGCACCATGAAGACTACAATCCCTGGCTGCATCCGAAGTTCTTTTATCCTGGCGACGAGTATATCGATTGGGTGGGGCAAAGCGCCTATTTCATTGATCCACGGATCCCGCCGAAGCTTCGGCAGCAGGAATTACGCACTCCGATTACGGAGGCATTAGCTCCTGGATATGAGGCGTGGAGGACCGTGACGCAGCGGCCGCTGTTCCTGCCCGAGTTCGGGATCCTCGGGGATGGGAGCACCAGCCGCGCGCGCATCATCGAAGAAGTCTTTCGTGAGGTGCTCCCTCGATTCGATCGTGTGCACGCCATCACGCTCGCACACTTTCAAATTGCCCAGGATGTCTACGAAGTCCCACGGCTCGGTGTATTTCGCGATGAGGAAATCGCTTGGAAGCGGGCGGTTCGCGAGAATTCCCAGTACCTGAAACAGGCCTCGTTCACAGGTAGAGAGTAGTGTCCCGATGGCGCTGAACCGGTCTTCACGATGGCTCTGCATCTGCGCGGTCTTTACCTTGTGTTTCATGCTCCGTGCCGGTGTCGCCCTACTGATCGATGCGTCGGTAGACGTGATCAAGCGGGCGGATGTCTATTCGGAGATTGCGGCAAACCTGGCGCACGGACACGGATTTGTCGCCGAGCCCGAGGGGGAGGCGATTCTCTGGAGGGCTCCTGGCTATCCCGCATTTCTCGCGGTGCTCTATCGTCTCTTCGGGGAACACAACGAGACCGCGGTGCTGCTCGCCCAATCGGCGTTGGACTCGATGACGGCCGTACTCATTCTGTATATCGGCGCACGACAGTTCGACGAGACCATCGGCTGTGTGTCGGCGGTGCTGTTTGCGCTTCACCCGCTGTCTGCCTATTACACCCTGCGATTTCTATCCGAGCCGTTGTTTACGCTGATGTTTACGGCAGCGATTGCAGCATGGGTGGCTGCCATGCATACGCGGCGTCCGACAGCGTTCATGCTGGTCGGCGCGTTGATTGCCGGGGCGGCATTGGTGAAGCCCGTGGCGTTGGAGTTGTGGCCCTGCCTGGTTGCGGCTGCGTGCTACCGACTGCGAAAAGAACCACAACGTGCCCTGTCTGTGGTGCTTGCCTTGTCGCTTGCCTGTCTCCTGGTACTTGCGCCTTGGGCCATCCGCAATTATCGGATGACGGGTCAGGTGGTGGCGGTGGCCACCGGCGGAGGCTATGCATTGTGGTTGGGCAACCAAACAGTCAGCGACGGGCGGGAAGATTGGGAAGTCGATGCCGTCACGAGAAAGCATTTGGCTGCGTTGCGTGGGGGCGTGTTGGGACAGATCGAGGGGTCCGCTTCGAGTCTGGTTAAGGTGTCGAATCATCCGTCGGCGCGTTCTGCAACGCATCCGGTCGATATCACGGTCGGACAAGATCGTGCATTTTTTCAGGCTGCGTTGCAGGAAATAGCCGATCATCCATTCGAGAGTGTGGTGCTGACCGTCAGAAAACTGTATCGCTTCTGGTTCAGGATTTTCCTCCCTGACAATCGTTGGGCGCAGTCCTACATCGTCGTGTTTCAGGCCTTGTGTTTGGGGCTTGTGCTACGTGGAATCTTGCAGGCCGAGCGCCGGGAAGAACTCTTGGTCGTGCTCCTTCTCCCGATCATTTGTCTCGCGATGATTCACGCGCTGACCTTTTCCACTCTTCGCTACAGCATTCCCACGGTTCCGGTCATGACTGTGTTGATGACCGCCGGTCTGCGTTCGTTCAACAGTCGGTGGGGATTGTCGCTTGGTTCGTCGAGCGTTCGCTGGCTGAAGTTGTCGCCGGTGGGAGAACTGGCCGCGTCGTATCGACGGAGGCAGTCGTGAAGCAATCTGGTGAAACGAGACGTTGTGATGCGGTGAGGAGCCACAGATGAAGCCGATTCGCGTACTGATTATTCGCAATTGTCGAGGGATCACCGGCATGACCGGAGGGGAGACCTATCTGCTTTCCCTTTTGAAAGGGTTCGACCCGAAAAAAGTGCGCTGTCTGCTGGTGTGTATCGTGAATCCGGCGCTGGGTGAAACCACCTGGATGAAGGAATTGAAACAGACGGGCTTCGAGTACGTCACCATCCCGATCGGCAATCCGTTCAATTTGCGTGATGTGCTTGCCGTATGCGAGCTGATCAAGACATATCAGGCCGATGTGATCCATGCGTTGGATCATCGCTCTGATCTCATCGGCATCCTGAGTGCGAGATGGACCCGCCGGCCTGTCGTGGCGTCGTTTCTCGGGTGGGTCAATTTCGAGAAAGGCTCGTGGCGTGCCAGGGTATATCCATGGATCGATCGAATGATACTCCGGCGACTGGATGCCGTCATCACTGACTCTGTGGCGATCGGCACAGAGCTGCGGATGAGGAAGCAGGATCCCCCCGTGGTTGCCATACGCAACGGCATCGACACCGCGTGGTTCAATCCCGCTCGTACCCTGACGCCTTCGTCCGTTTCCGAGTTTGCTGCAGGCGGCGATTACGTGTACGGGATGGTTGGTCGTATCCATCCGGTGAAAGGTCACCTCAATTTCTTGAAGGCGGCTCGCGCGATCCTTGACCGCTACCCGCGTAGTCGATTCGTGATTGTCGGCACGGTACTGCCCGGGTTCGAATCCTATCGACAGGCCCTGCTCGATTGTATCGCCGCACAGAACTTGGCGCCCGCTGTTGTCATGGCCCATGTCTCGCTGTCGGAGATTCCGGCGGTGTTTGCTGCCTTGGATGTGCTGGTGGCGCCGTCTTTTGCCGAAAGTTTCAGTTTTACGATGCTCGAAGGCATGGCGATGGGGAAGCCGGTGGTTGCGTCGGATGTGGGCGGTGCATCAGAGATGATCACCGACGGCCACACAGGGTACTTGGTGCCCGTGGATGATGTGCCTGCGCTTACTGCGACGTTGCTGCGGTTGAGAGAAAACTCTCAGGCTGTGAAAGAAGTGGGCATGCGTGCACGACAAAAAATTCTCAGCGATCTGGGTATCGAGGCGATGGCGGCAAAAACCCACGAAGTGTATCTGAAGTTGATCGAATACAACGTTACGAAGTCGAATGATTCTGCCGGCACTGGTCGATTGCGTGAGCAGTTGGTTGCGATCAGTGCGAAGTAGGTGTGGATGTGCTCTGAGGATGGCTGTGTGGTGACTATGAAAATTTTGATTACTGGTTCGCTGGGTTTTCTGGGGAGAAGCCTTGCTCATCATGCTGTTACTGCCGGACATCACGTTCTTGGTGTTGCACGGTCCGAGGCGGGCGAGATGCTGCCCGGAATAACATTCGTACGTAGCGCCCTCGGTGACACGAAGTTTCTGGATATCTTGAACAGCTTCGACCCCGATGTGGTAGTGCATGCAGCCGGTTCGGCGTCAGTGGGCCAATCGTTTCAAGAGCCGCGGAAGGACTTTGTGATGGCCGTCGAGACGTGGGCATCGGTGTTAGATGCGGTTCGCAGCTCGAAAGGCAACCCGTTGGTCATATTTCCGTCCAGTGCCTCCGTCTATGGCAATCCGACGCGGTTACCCATTCCGGAAGGCGCCGCGCTTCGACCGATCTCGCCCTATGGGTTTCACAAAGTGATTTGCGAACAATTAGGGCAGGAGTACGCCCATTGCTTCGGGCTGAATGTGGTTTCGGCCAGATTGTTTTCCACCATCGGTTCGTATCAGCAACGTCTGCTGGTATGGGAACTGTTTCGGCAAGCGATAGGCGACAGTCCGTATCTCACCATTCAAGGCACAGGGACCGAGAGCCGTGATTTTCTGCACATCGACGATATCTGCCGATACTTTTTGGGAATCGCGGAACGGCAGCCAAGAGGATTCTGGGCCGTCAATGTCGCATCCGGAGAATCGACCACAGTGAGAAAGATGGCGGAGTTGGTCATGCGGTGTGTGGGCAGCACCCAGGCGCTGAAGACGTTGAACAGGGAGTTGCCCGGTGATCCCAAACACTGGCAAGCCGATACGACGCTGCTTCAGGAATTCGTGCCCTATCAGCCGAGGGCCATTGCCCATGGCCTGGAAGACTGCATTCGTCACTGGCTGGCTGATTTGTCCTCGGCGTCGGAGCATGGGGTCCGCTGTAGCCTGGAGGAGCGATCCTGAGCGGGGCAAAGAGGCAGGGATCGGCTTGATGTGGAACGCCTGTTGATGTGGACGTGCGACGCTGGGGAGCGGTCATGATGGTCCGAGGGGTGGTGTAAGAGGAGATGCCAGTGCTTCGTGTGGGAATGAAAGCGTTGTCGCAGCAAGCTGCTCTGGTATTTGCCGGGAAAATGACCGGGGCATGTCTCGGGTTCGTCATGAGCCTGGTCGTCGCGCGTGTGATGGGCCCGGAGGATTTCGGGTTGTTTTCTTTGTTCATCGTGATTCTTATTTTTGGCAATGATGTACTCGGGGACGGGCTGAGTCCAGGAGTCGTCAAGTTCTATTCGATGTATCGAGCGACGGATCCGCCCAAGGCCGCAGAGGTGCTGACCAACGCACTCGCGCTACGGATACTGCTCGGTCTTCCGATTGTGGTGATTGGAGTGATCGTGGGAACGGGGTATTCCCGAGTGATGTTTGGCAACCAGTCTCATGTATTGCCCGTGACGTTGGGCCTCATAGGGTCATTCGGCGCGGCCCTGTGGAGTTTCAATCTCTCGGTGTGGCAGGCGCGAGAGGAGTTTCGGACGTACGGGGTCATGGTTGCGTTGGTGAACGTGTTGAGAGTGATCAGTCTTCCGGTATTGTTTGTCGGCGGCTCGCTCACCTTAGGCGGAATCATCGGAGCCCATGTGTTGGTCTATTTTCTGTGCGCTCTGTTCGGTCTCTGGATGTTGCGTAGCCATTTGGCCCAATTGTCTCTCAGTAGTTCGTTATTGCGGGAACTCTTTCGTTTCAGTAAGTGGCCCGCCATAGCCAGTCTGTGTTTCATCCTGCAAGTCAACCTTGGCGTGCCAGTCCTGGGGTATTTTCGAGACGCCCGCGAAGCCGGTCTCTATGGGGCGGGTTCCTCACTCCTGATGGGAGTCGATTTTCTTACGGTCAGCCTGTTGACCACGCTGTTGCCAAAGGTCAGCCAGCTGAACGGTCTTGAACAGTGCCGATCATACGTGCAGCGCTCGTTTCCGGTGTACATGCTCATTGCCGCCCTGCTGCTTCCTTTAATGCTGTTCTCCAGGACGTTGGTCGTCGGAATATTTGGTCCTGCCTACGAGGGGACGGTTGAGGTGTTTCAAATCTTGTTTGTCGGCACGTTGGCCACGTTGGTCACACATCCTCTGTATTTGGTGCTTTATACGATGAATCGACCGCACCTGCACACGTTGTCGGGAATTGTGGCATTAGCGGTTTGGGTAGTGGCCGCCTTGTGGTTGATCCCACAATCCGGTTCCCTCGGAGCTGCTTGGACGACGCTGATTTCACGCCTTGTGCAGTCGGTGATGATCATTGGGACTCTTTGGTTTGCCTTGGGGTTTAGCCGATCTGCCTCGATGGCCGCACCGTCGGTCGCTACGGATGCAAGAAAGTCATGAAACGAGCAGGGGCCTCCTACATCATTCCGGCATTGATAGGCGGAAGCCTCGGTGCCTCCGTGCTGGCGCTCTCGGCAAAAGCCTTGGCCCTTGTGATTGCCGGTAGTGCCTTTCTCAGCATGACCGCGTCGGCAGTCTTTCCGTACTACATCCTTGTGAGCACCATTCCTGTGCAAGTCGATTTGCTCGGAGGAGTAACGGTCACGAAACTGATCACTCCTCTGGCCATAGGATTGGTCACGGTGAATGCGTTGATTCGCCGAGGGCCTTGGCCGGCGCTACTGCGCTGGCCTGCGGGGTATCTGGCCGGAGTGTTCTTCCTGATGTCGGTAGTCTCCTTGATGCTTGCTGAAGGACTACGTGGTTTACCCGGTGAGGCAGCAAAAATTCCTGTTTATGGGGCGCTCTTCTATCTCACGCTCACTTTTAATCGATCCCCTGAGGATATGCGACGGCTTCTTTGGGTCATCACTATCACTGGCGTGGGGGAGGCACTCATTACTGCGGCCCAGGTGCACTACGGCTTCGTCATGCCTGGCGATTGGCGACGTAACATCGGGCTCCCGGGCGAGGGAGGTGTCGACGGGGCGTTTATGTCCATTTCCGAGGGCAAAGTCCGCGCGGAGGGGACCACTGCGCATCCGATCTTTCTCGCAAGTTTTTTTCTGATGGCGATGCCGTGCGCGACCTTCCTCCTATTTACCGAGAAGCATCTCTGGATCAAGGTCTCGCTGGGAGTAGCGCTCTGCCTGATGGGGTATGCCTGGTTTTACACCTTTGCGAGAAGCTCGGTCATAGGGTTCGCCCTGCTGATCTTGGTCGCCCTGTGGTTTCAATCGAAACTTATCCGAAAGGTGACGGTGCTTCTTCTCGTGCTGATGCTGGCGGGTGGACTTAGTTACCAGGTTGTCTCGGAATGGTTTCAGGTCGGAGTCCAGACCGTCGAGAATCAGAGCCTATTCGGAAAAGCCGATCTGAACGAGGGAAGCGGGAGCTTCGCCTTCCGGCGTGAATCAATCGTCGGCGGTTGGAATCTGTTTTTGGCAAACCCGTGGTTTGGGGTGGGCTTCGGACAGGCCATTAATCACTACGTCAAATATTTGCCCGCCTGGGCCGATCACTACTATCACCCTGCCGTCATTCACAATATGTTCCTGGAGGTCGCCAGCGAGCTCGGGGTGTTTTCCCTATTTTCATTCATAGGCCTATGGGTGTGGGCGCTCGTGAGCATTAAGCAGGGACTCAATAATCCCGAGGTCAGGCCGTATGCCGTGCTAGTCGGCAGTATGCTCGCTGGGCAAATGATCTTTCTCATGATCACACCGATGGTTCGCGAAATTTGGTTGACCTTGCCGATGGCCATGGCCCTCGGGTCCATGGCACAAAATGACACAAGCAATGGGATCGCGGCATCGTTGCGACCGGTACGCAGTCGTCAGCCAGCATGGCGGACGAATGATCGTGGGCCAGCCTAAATGCGCAGTGTTGGAGGCGAGAACACCATGGGCATACGAGTCACGGTCGTCATCCCAGCTTACAATGCGACAAAAACAATTCATGACGGGTTGGACGCCTTTGCGCGGCAGTCATTCCCGGCCGGCGAAGTTGAACTCATTCTTGTGGATGACGAATCGACGGATGGGACACCCGAGTATATCGAACGCTACGTCAAAGGGTGGGGCAGTTCTGAACCGAAGGTGCGCGTGCTGCGCCAGGCTCATCGAGGCCCGGCAGCGGCGCGCAACCTCGGAGCAGAGGCGGCGCATGGAGAATTTCTCCTGTTTACCGATGCCGATTGTGTGCCGCATGTCGATTGGATCAAAGAAATGGTAGCGCCGTTCGACTCACCGGCTATTGCCGCCGTGAAGGGCGCCTACAAGACGAAGCAACGGAGCCTGGTCGCCAGGTTTGCGCAGGCGGAGTTTGAGGCCCGGTATCGTCAGCTGGCTGCGGCGGAATATGTCGATGTGGTCTTTTCCTACTCCGCGGGCTTTCGTCGTGAGGTGTTTCGTTCGATCGGCGGGTTCGATACGAGTTTCCCCGTTGCAGACAACGAAGATACCGATCTGTCGTACCGGGTTGCCACGGCCGGGTACAAGATTAAGTTCAATCCGGCGGCGGTTATTTATCATCAACATCCTTCGACCTTGAAACAATATCTCCGCAAGAAACACAGTCGGGCCTACTGGCGGGTGATGGTGTATAAGCGGTTTCCAGGCAAAGCGATTCGTGATTCCTACACTCCGCAAACGCTGAAATTGCAGATCGGGTCCGTGGTGTTGGGTGCTGGCGCACTGGTGTTGGTCCCGCTTGCGCCGTCTGCCCTCTATGTCGCCGGACTGGCCGGCGGGCTGTTTGCCGCCACGGCCCTTCCGTTTCTGTGGCAGCTTCCGCGAGAGGACCCCGGGTTGCGATTGGCTGCACCGTTTCTGCTGGTGTGCCGGGCCGCCGTTATGGCGACCGGGCTGATGCGAACCGTGCCGATGTTAGTGAGCAAGACCGATTAAGATTCATGTTACGGAGGGCAAGTCATGCAACGAATGCTTCACATGATCTGGGTAGTTTTCTTGATGGCGTGGTGTGTGGCCGGAAGTGCGCAGGCATCCGAGGCCGAACCGCTGGCGGCGCCGACGGCGGATGTGAACTGGACCGGCCCGTTCCGTTTAGGTGCGGGCGACGTCCTGAATGTCTTCATCTGGAAGCACAAAGAACTGTCGACCATCGTCACCGTTCGTCCTGACGGAAAGATCAACTATCCGTTGATCGGCGAGATCGAGGCGAAGGGGCTTACGTTGGGCGAGATCGAGGAACGCATTAACAAGCAGCTTAAGCAGCATATCCAGGATCCGCAGGTCACGGTGATCCTGGAGGCGACGCATAGTTTTCGCATCTTTGTCCTGGGTGAAGTTATGCAGCCTGGGGTATTCGATTTGAAGGGACCGGTGACCGTCATTCAAGCGTTGGCGATGGCTCGCGGCCTCACCACGTTTGCCTCCCGGAATAAGATTTTTATCGTCAATCCCGGGCGCAGCGGAGAACAACGGATCCCGTTCAACTACAGCAAATTCGTTCAGGGTGAAGACAGCAACCAGAACGTGATGCTTCGACCTGGGGACACGGTGATCGTTCCGTAGCGGCAATGACCACACTCATGATGCCGGAACGAAAGCGACGTCACGTGTCACAGAGCATGCAGCCCCGGCTCCCAACCGTGGGGCTCGGGGACAGGCAGGGCATCGACCTGAAGCGCGGGAGAAGACTCGCCGGGGCGGCCTGCCGCTGGCTGCGGCTATCGATGGCTGGGATGGTAGCCATGGCCGCATGGCCATGGCTGGCTCAGCCGATCGTATCGGCTCAGGAACCGGACAACGGGGAGTTTGTTCGGCCGAAACGAGAGTTCGGAGAGCTGCCGTCTTGGCAGAATCAGATGGGGTATGAGCGCATGCCGGTCTCGGAAAAGTTACTGCTGGGGGTCCCGACACGCCGGGAGGGGTTCACCCCACGTCTGACCGTGACGGAGCAGTATACGGACAACGTGTTCTTCACCGCACAGAACCGCGGGACGGACTACATTACCAAAATAGCGCCGGGATTGGGGTACACCACATCAGGGCGGGATGGCCAGCTGACGGCGGAATATTCCATCGAGTCGCGCGTCTATGCGAAGAACACGAACCAAAATCGTGCCGTTTCGCGGCAGAATGGAGAGCTGTTAGGACTGTGGAATGTAACCGATCGGACCACGTTGACGATGTTTGAGCGGTTCGAATCGTTTCAGGATCCGACTGAGCAAATGACACCGGGCGTGATGGGTGCATTCGGGCGAACGTCGATCAACCTCGCTGCATTGATGGTGCGTCATCGACTGACCCCGTCGGTTGATCTGTTGACCAACTATGCCAATTTTCTGTGGTCCACCGATGCTCCGGGTGCCATTAACAGTATGACTCACGAAGGGGAGGTCGGGGCAAGAGTACGGGAAACGCAGTGGAGTCGTACCACGGTGAAATACCGGTTTCGCTTCTTCGATTTCCAGCAGGGGCGAGATTTTCAGTCACATTCCGCGCTGGTCGCGCAGGAACTCGATCTCTCGGAAACGTTGGTCGTGAGTGGAACGATTGGTGCGGTTCGCGTGGAACCCAAACCCTCCACAGTCGAGGTGCTTGCACAGGCCTCCATCAAAAAATCGATCGGCGATGCCTTGTACGAAATCAGTTATATGCGGGACGTATTTCCTCCGTCCGGAGGATTGAGTCAACCGCTCGTCGGAGATTTTATCCGTGCTTCGACCAAGATTCGCCTTGCGAATGACTTTCTGTTCGATGCCGGCTTGACGTGGATTTTGACAAGCACCAGATCGGACGATCTGACCGTGCATACACTGAAGTGGAATGTCGGCATTTCGTACAGCCCGGCGTCCTGGCTGGTGACACGATTGGGGTATGACATGTTCGACCAGCGAGAAGACATTTTGGGGACCTCTGCAAACCGTCTTGCTAACACAGTGAACCTACGCTTGATCGCGACGTTCTGACCGGGCGTCGTGGAACGATCGGTTCGAGTCACATGTACAACAGAAAGCGACAGTCACAAATGGGCACAGCGACCGATGGATTGCGCATCCTGTTCATCGCACCGGCTCCCAGGGCCGGCACCGTGCAATATACCCATAATTTGGCCAATGCTCTGGCAGACCGTGGGCATCAAGTGACCCTTGCGACCGGACTAGGCTTCGAACTGTCGGATTATCCACGAAGCTACCAGGCGCTCGAGGTGTTTGATCGATACCGGCCAAGACCCGGCAGGCTTGCGAAATTGCTTTGGCATTGTCTGACGTTCCGCCCCCAGATTATTCACCTGCAGGGGGCTCAACATCCGGCTCTCTATATCCTGTTGTGGGCGATGTTGCGGCTCTTGGGAAGCGCCTCGTTCGTCTATACCCCCCAGGATGTGCTGCCCAATTCGCTTCGGCCCTATCACATCAAGGCGTTTCGCTTTCTCTATGGAAGAATGCGGCACGTGTTCCTGAACGCCAAACAGAACGAGCCGCTGGTGGTCGAGCACTTCGGTGTGTCCCGTGAACGGATCACCGTGCTTCCCATCGCCGACTTGACGGCGTTTGTGCGGACGCATGTCTCGCGGGAGTCACCGAACCTTCCAGACGGAGCCCAAGTCGTGCTCTGCTTCGGTTTGATCGAGCCGAGAAAAGGCATCCATACCCTGCTCGCTGCCGCACCGGATGTGCTTCGAGAGGTCCCGAATGCAATGATCGTGATCGTCGGAAAGCCGCTGATGGATATCGCGCCCTTGCAGCATCAACTGGGGGAATTGGGGATGCAGGAGCGAGTACGGCTGGTGCCGGAGTATGTCAGTTTTAGCCAAATGGCAGGGTACTTCACCGCCGCCAAGTTCCTTGTCCTTCCCTATGAGAATGGATGGAACAGCGGGGTTCTGGCCTCGGCGTTCGGTTTCGGAAAACCGGTGATTGCCACGCGGGTGGGAGGTTTTGATGAAGTCGTGATCGATGAATCTACGGGACTGCTCGTGCCTCCGAAAGACGCCGAGATGCTGGCGAAGGCGATGGTGCGACTGCTTCGGGATGAGGCGCTGTATGCACGGATGTGTGTGAACGTCCGTGCCGCGGCAAGCGAGATTTCCTGGGAGACCATTGCCGGTCTGACTGAGAGTTGTTATGCGGATGTCCTCAGGACGGGAGCTGATTGTGCAGTATCGCAGGCTCGGTAATACAGATCTGACACCCTCCCTGCTGGGCTTCGGGTGCTCCATGATCGCCTCCCTGGCGACCCGTCATTCACGTGGCGAAGTCGAGGCGACGCTTCGTGCGGCAAGGGATTCGGGTATTACATTTTTTGATACGGCAGACGTGTATGGACAAGGCGATAGCGAGCGACTGCTTGGGCGTGTCCATCGGGACCATGGCGACGGAATGATTCTCTGCACTAAGGCAGGTTTAACGGTCGGCTCGGTGGAGAGCCTTGTCCGCATGGCCAAGCCGGTACTGAATCTGCTGCTGCGACGGTGCTCGACCGCACGTGAGGTGACGACAGGCACGCGACGCCGTCAGGAGCGTCAGTGTTTCAATCCCGACTATCTGCGTCGCCGGATAGAGGGGAGTGTGCAGCGCCTGGGCGTGGATCGTCTCGATCTCTTCCTCTTGCACAATCCTCCGACTGATCTTCCGCAGCGCGATGGGGTGTTTGAATTGCTCTTGCGTTTGAAGGCAGAGGGTACGCTGCGTCACGTTGGAGTCTCCTGCCGTTCATTGGAGGATGCCGACTCATGGATCGGACAATCCGGTGTCGCCTGCGTGCAGGTTCCACTCGACTGCACGCGCGTTGACGCGGCGCTGCCGATCTTGGAACGCGCAGGTGCGCTGGGCGTTGGAGTCATCGCGCGTGAAATTTTCTCTCATGATGCCTTGGCCGGCCGGTCCGTCCCCGATGCATTCCGGCCGATCGTTGAACGTCCGGAGATCGGTGTGATGTTGGCGGGTATGGGCTGTCGGACACATTTGCACGAGAATCTCGCTGGGATCGATGAAGCGCTAAGGTGTGTGCATGTTGCTTGACGCGAACACAGTCTCCGAGGGGCACACGTTGTCGGCCGACATCTGCATCGTGGGTGCTGGGGCCGCCGGTATCACCCTAGCTATGGAACTCCTGGCGACCGGACAGCGGATCATCCTACTCGAAGCCGGTGGGAAGACGCGGGCCGGCGAGAGCCAGTCGCTGTATCAAGGAGCTCTCAACGATTCGATCCGCCACGTTCCTCTGGATCAGGCTCGGTATCGCCAACTGGGAGGCACCACCTCGCTGTGGGGCGGGCGGTGTATTCCTTTTGATTCTCTCGACTTTGATCGACGTGAATGGGTGCCGCACAGCGGCTGGCCGTTTCCGCAGAAAGACATGCACGACTACTATCGTCGCGCGCATGTCTACTGTGAGTGCGGGGAGTACGACTATCAAGTAGCCACGGCGCTTCCCGGTGCACATCCTTCGATGTTGCCGAGTTTTGAAGACGGGGTGGTCTGCACCTCAGGCATTGAGCGGTGGAGCCCGCCGACGCAATTCGGCAAAGCGTATCGAGCGGATCTCGCCGGAGCGGAACAGGTGCGCGTCATGCTTCACGCACCGGTGGTCGAATTGCAGGCTTCGTCGGACGGCACCCGCATCGAGTCCGTCCAAGTGGCAACGTTCGCAGGCCGGCGTTTTCAGGTCCGCGCACGAACCATCGTGCTCGCCGGGGGCGGGTTGGAAACCACGCGTCTGTTGCTGGCTTCTCGACGCGTATATCGGGATGGCATCGGGAACCATTCGGATTGGCTGGGGCGCGGGTATATGTCGCACATTCACGGGGTGATTGCGAGTATCACGCTTACGGCTGGGCAAGAGGTGATGTTCGGATATGAAGCGGATCCACAGGGTGTCTTCTGCCGTCGACGGATCGGCTTTTCCGAGGCCGCTCAGCGGCGTCATGAGCTGTTGAATCTCTACATGTTATTGGATCGGCCGCTGCTCGGTGACCCTGGCCACGGTAATGCGGTGCTGTCGGCCACCTTTCTGCTGAAACGGCTGTTGGGTGGAAGACAGCAGGAGGAGCTGGGGACAGGTAAGTATGCGCTGTACTGGCGGCATCTGAAGAACATCCTGATGGGGTCACCTCAGGCTCTGTCGGTGTTACCCAAATTCGGGCGGAAACGACTCCTTCAGAGGCGGCGTATTCCCTCTCTGCTCATGCGGTCACGGTCGAATACGTATTACCTGTATTTTCAGAGCGAGCAAATTCCTCATCGTGACAATCGTGTGACGCTGGACGACGTGCAGGATGAATTGGGCATGCCACGGTTGCGGCTCAACTTTCAGGTGACCGAGCAGGATCGAGCGAGCGTGCAGCGTGCGCACAAGCTTCTCGATGAAGAACTTCGCAGGCAGGATTGCGGCTACCTGACATATCTTGGCGACGATGTGGCGCAATTGATGGGGGACGTGAAGGCCGTACTCGGACATCACATCGGAACTACACGGATGTCGGCCGATCCTTCACTGGGGGTGGTCGACGAACAAGGTCGAGTACATGGCATAGCCAATCTATTCGTTGCCAGTAGTTCGGTGTTTCCTACGTCCAGTCACGCGAATCCGACCTTGACGATCGTCGCCATGGCCCTGCGCGTCGCGGATCATCTGAAGGGGACACATTAGGGCCTCATGTGAGACGGAGAACTTATTGTCGCGGGAAAGGGGAACACCATGTATTGGAAAAACAAACGCGTACTTATCACCGGAGGGGCCGGACAAATCGGGTCTCATCTCGTGGCCCGTCTTGCTGCCGAGGGCGCCCAGGTGACGGTCGCGGACAATCTCTGGCGGGGCAAGAAATCGAACCTGCTCGCCGAGGACGGTGTGCCGGTGATTGATCTGGAGCACCGGTTCCTTGAACTGGATCTTGCAGATTACCGGAACTGCGAACGAGCGACGGAAGGGCAGGATGTGGTCTATCACCTGGCCGATGTGGTCGCCGGCATCAACTATGTGTTCGGCAACCAATTTTCGTTGTTTAACACCAACCTGATCATTGACTCCAATATGTTACGGGCGGCCATTGCGAATCATGCCTCGTCCTACGTGTATGTCGGGACTGCCTGCAGTTATCCCGCTGAACGTCAGAGTAAATTGAATCCGCCGCCCTTCAAAGAAGACGATGTCTATCCCGCCTCCCCGGAATCCTCCTATGGGTGGAGCAAACTGATGGGTGAAATGGGCTGCGATTTGGCCAGAAAGGAGAAGTTGCTCGACATCGGTATTCTCCGTTTCCACAACGTATATGGCCCGCACTGCGAGATGTCGCCTGAAAAGTCGCAGGTCATTCCTTCTCTCATTCGCAAAGCCATTCGATACCCGGATGAAGAATTTGTGGTGTGGGGTTCGGGAAAACAGCGTCGGGCATTCGTCTTCGTGAGCGATATTGTGGATGCGCTGGTGTCCGTTGCCACAAAAGGCATGAATCGAGGCGTCATCCAAATCGGACCCGATTACAGCACGTCCATCAAGGAAATTGCGGAGCGGGTCTGTGCGATTTCCGGTAAGCAGATCGATATTCGGTTCGATACAAGCAAGCCGGAAGGCGATGTCGATCGGGCGGCAGATTGGACGAGGGCGCGCACCCTCCTTGATTGGTCGCCCAAGACGAGTATTCAAGAGGGACTTGAGCAGACCTACGCGTGGTGTGAGCGACAGATCCTACAAGGCGTGGGACGAGGATAGCGAGACGACTGGGAGGCAGGCAGCGCTGATCGTCGGGCTGTCTCTGTCCCTGCCGTCAGCGCAGTCAGTCGGAGTATTCAGGTTGTAACAACGGAGTGAGGCAACACCGTGAAAAAGGCATTGATTACCGGCATCAGCGGACAGGATGGATCGTATCTCGCAGAGCTGTTGTTGTCGAAGGGATATGAAGTGCATGGCATCATCCGGCGCTCCAGTTCCTTCAATACCGCCAGGATCGACGCGATCTATCAGGATCCGCACGTCGCTGAACCGAGGTTACGTCTGGTCTACGGAGATCTGAACGACGCGAGTTCACTGAATAAAATTCTACGCACGATTCAACCGGATGAGATTTACAACTTGGGTGCGCAGAGCCATGTGCGCGTGAGCTTCGATGTCCCCGAATATACCGCGGAGGTCACAGCATTGGGGACGGTTCGCCTATTGGAAGCGATTCGTGAATCAGGCATTCACCCGAAGTTTTATCAGGCCTCGTCGAGTGAAATGTTCGGCATGGTGCAGGAAATTCCCCAACGGGAGAGCACACCCTTTTATCCACGTAGTCCGTATGGGGCAGCCAAGGTCTATGCCCATTGGATTACGGTCAACTATCGCGAGGCCTACAATCTTTTTGCCTGTAGCGGCATTTTGTTTAATCATGAGTCGCCTCGACGGGGAGAGACTTTTGTCACCCGGAAAATCACTCGCGCTGCCGCTCGTATCAAATTGGGCGTTCAGCACGAGTTATTCCTTGGAAATCTCGATGCCAAGCGAGACTGGGGATTCGCCGGCGATTACGTCACGGCGATGTGGATGATGCTGCAAGCCGAGCAACCGGACGACTACGTGATTGCCACGGGTGAAACGCATACGGTACGCGAATTTCTGGAGCAGACCTTTAGGTATCTCGATTTAGACTGGAAGCAGTATGTGAAAATCGATCCACGCTACTATCGACCCACCGAAGTGGACCTGCTGATCGGGGATGCGTCGAAGGCCAAGCGGGTGTTGGGCTGGGAACCCAAAGTGTCTTTCGGTGAATTGATTAGAATGATGGTCGAGGCCGATCTTCACGCCGAGCGGGCAATTCTCAATGGTACGAGGGGAGCCCGATAAGGATGTCTTATTGGCGTGACAAACGAGTCGTCGTGACTGGTGGAACAGGTTTCCTGGGCTCGGTGGTTGTGGCTCAGCTTCGGCGGCAGGGGTGTCGTACCATTCTCGTCCCGAGAAGTCGAGACTATGACCTGGTTGATATCGGGGCTGTCCGGCGAATGTATGCAGACACGACACCGGATTTGGTTCTGCACCTCGCGGCTAGGGTGGGTGGGATCGGAGCGAATCAAACCCATGCCGGCCGGTTCTTTTACGACAATCTCATGATGGGCACGCAGTTGATCGAGGTTGGCCGTCAGTACGATTTGCTCCGATCCGAAACATACGCCCGTGCCGTTTCGCGAAGAGGATCTGTGGGCCGGTTATCCGGAGGAAACCAACGCACCATATGGTCTAGCCAAGAAAATGATGCTGGTCCAGGCCCAGGCGTACCGGCAACAGTATGGCTTCAACGCCGTCGTCCTGTTTCCGGTGAACCTCTATGGTCCCGGGGACAATTTTGACATGGAGACGTCGCATGTCATTCCCGCCTTAATCAGAAAATGTGTGGAAGCGAAGGAGCGGGGGGATGATCGGGTCGTCCTATGGGGAGATGGGTCACCCTCACGCGATTTTCTGCATGTGGATGACGCGGCGCGCGCGATTGTGCTTGCCGCCGAACACTACAACGGCAGTGAGCCGGTCAATGTCGGCACGGGGCATGAGATCACGATTCAGACGCTTGCTGAGCTGATCGCCGAGGCAGTGGGGTTTTCCGGCCGAATTGTATGGGATGCCTCAAAGCCAAATGGACAGCCGCGACGGTGCCTTGAGGTGAGTAGAGCCAAACGCCTGTTCGGCTTCGAGGCGTCGGTGGCGTTTGTCGACGGGATCCGGCAAACCGTCTCTTGGTTTCAAGCCAATAGGCGGAGTATCCGTGAAGTCGTCTTCTGACTCTGCATGCCTCCTCTCATGTCCACGTAGCCAGAACCTGCTGTCCCGGCTTCGCTAGTTCACACAATTCGGATGTAATTTTCCATCCGAGAGGTAGACGCAGGAGAGGAACGACGAAGGATTATTCGTGACGGCATTTTTCAGCGCCGTTGCCTGCTGCGTTCCAGGGCGAATTAAGCAGTCGTAGGGGAAGACCCCGGGGACCATCCATGAGGGATGCGCCGACCACAACGCAAAACCATGAATTTGCGGATAGCCGGAAACGATACGTGGAAGGGCCGCCGCGATTTTCTGGGCCGCCCAACTCGAATTCTGCTGAGTGCCGTCGGGAAATCCTAACTCCATAAAGAACACTGGTTTGGACGGCGCGACCGTCTTCACCTCTTGCAGGACAGCGTCCAGTGCGGCAAAGTGATTCTCAACGGGGACCACGTAGTCCTGGGTGAGCCCGGGCCAGTCCTTTGCGTAATAATCGATCATATAAAAATCGAGACTCACCCAGTCAACGTATTGGTCTCCGGGGTAAAAGTTGGCGAAGGAGTGGCAGCTCTGAAGCAGTTGCTTTGCGTACGCCTTGTCGACCGTGGCCGGCAGATCCGCGACGTCATAGTCGATCTGGTTTAGTTGGTTCACAGACCATCCCATAGAGTCGAATGTGAGAAACTTGAGACCTTCGCGGCGAACAAAAAAGTCGTAGTAGTAGCGTTGTGCTGCCTTGAGACGTTCAACCCCGTCGCAGATTTGCGGCGTACCGATATCGCTATAGAGTGAACTATACGGCAGGGAGGATGGGTTGAACTCCGCAAAACCGCGCTTGTTTTCGATCGCCCATTGCAGCGACTTGTCTCCTGCCGGACCGAAGCCCCCGAAATAATCTGCTCCGATTCCATTGGGTTCGCGCCCAGAGATAAAAAATGTCGGTTTGCCGTACTGACGAAGCTCGCCGGCAAATCTTCGAAGCTCTGCGTCGTAGACGCCGCTGAGAAGCTTGTCGACAGTGAACCCATCCGGCGCCTCGGATTCACCCGGTGCCGGATGGATGTTGTATGCCTGAACGACAATTACCTTTCCTTCCTGCCAGGCAAGATTCGCGGCCGCGACATCGAAATGCGGCTGCCCGGCCGCATCGTACCCGTTCGCCCAGGTGCCGCGGTGCCTCGACCAGAGCGCAGTTTTCCGGCCGCTGGCCGATTCAAACGAAGCGATGTCGTTCTGCACCCATTCATACTGCCCGATATAAAGACCCGCTGCTGGCGGAGGGGCGATCTTGAGCACCGAGTAGTCACGGGAGGTCCCAGTCTGGCTCGCTGGAGGGGTGGGGGGCGGTTGTGTTTGCACTTGGCGCTTTCTGCGGGAAAGCCAGTTCTGGGCTTCTGCGGGTGAGACAGAGTCGAAAGAGATCCAGATGCCAGATAGAAAACTTAGTGCGAGAATAGCGGCAATGTGTGTTTTCACGATAAGACCTCCGAGTATCTATGGTTGATACTCAGCAAGCGTCGTACCATGCGCGGAGGTCGTCTTGAGCTCGAAGATGTCCATAAAAGGTGATGTTTTTATCTTGACGT
The DNA here is from genome assembly GCA_011525625.1 of Nitrospira defluvii. Classification (GTDB taxonomy): domain Bacteria; phylum Nitrospirota; class Nitrospiria; order Nitrospirales; family Nitrospiraceae; genus Nitrospira_A. The sequence goes on along the minus strand of WYAX01000004.1, from coordinate 67,247 downwards.
GTCTCCGGGTTGGCACATTCTTGTACAAACTGCGGGCAGGACCATGCAGGCGGTAGTTCCGTATCATCGGCTACTGGGCCGAAAGGCGAGACGGGATGTTGCCCACTACTTCTATTGCTCTATCCCCGGAATGCATTCCGTCGGCATGAGCTCGCCGCCGTGGAAGTGGGAGACCTGTTTCCACTTTTGCAGCACGGCCTTGTCGTCGAAGGTAAGCAGGTATTCCTCACACCAGGTGCCGGGCGGGGTATAGCGGTTGCCGGACTGTTGCTCGCGAAATTCATAGACCCAGACGCCCTCGCCTTCCTCGCTCTTTCGAACCGCTTTGGGCGCGCCGAGAGCCTGGCGAACCTCCGCTTGCGTGGCGCGACCTTTCGCGGAGTCGAGGTACGCCCCTTCTTTCGTTTGAAGATGACTGCAGGCGACGACGTTGATGACGATGGCCATGAGACCGAGTATGTGACGGAGATGAGTCATGATGCCTCCCGGTTCGAGGGGAATCTTCCCAGTGCTGTCGTGAGTGAGATCGGATTGTACACCGATCCGACACAGTCGTCTTCTGTGAGTTGATTTTGGGGAGCGCGGTGTCGCGGAGTTCGGAGGTATCGAGCACGTGTGGCGGATAGGGTTCTATGTGTGGGAGAGTCGACCAGACAGACCACGAGCGTAAGATCTAGCCCTGGAGAGAACGAGCGAGGACAGGCAGCAGGTAATTAGACGGCTTTTTTGACCAGGCCGGAACGCAGGCAGCGGGTGCACACGCGAATGCGTAAGGCTGAGCCGTTGACGAGTGCTTTCACGCGTTGCAAGTTGGGATTGAAGACGCGCTTCGTCCTATTGTTCGCGTGGCTGACGTTGTTACCGGTTTGGTGTTTCTTCCCACAAAGATCACAAGCAAATGCCACGGACCTACTCCTTTGTTGCGGCGTCTTTCAACGACTAGTGCTGAACGGAGCGGAATGCTACCATAGCCCCACGGGCTAAGACAAGCTGCCGAGGTGAATTCTCCACTGTGGATGCCCTCCTTCCTGTGCAAGGCCCTTCACCGTCACGGAGGTTCCATCCATGGATGTGGTCACGCTCGTCGGGTTGCTCGCCGGTACCCTCACCACGATTGCCTTTATCCCCCAACTCCAGCAGACTTGGCGTACCCGCTCCGCGCAGGACGTGTCCTTGGGCATGTTACTCACCTTTGTGACCGGGGTCTCTCTCTGGTTGGTGTACGGCCTGCTTCTCGGCGCCCTTCCCATCATCCTCGCGAACCTCGTCACCCTCGTCCTCACGCTCGCCATTCTCATCCTGAAACTTCGTTACCGCTCGTAGTACGCTTCCGTGCGCGTCGGGCGTCGGCGGTCTTCCCGTGGGAGTTCCGCTGGAACCTCCGCTCGCGCCTCCTCTTGACAAGATCGGCCATCTTCTCCTAGAGTTTGCCGCGTTTCAAGACACCTCGGGTCAAGGGAAGAGGGTGTAACGCCCTCGCGGTCCCGCCGCTGTAAATGGGGACGAAACCCGCCGATGCCACTCGCGTGGCCGTGAGGCGTTGTTCGTGAAGCGTGAAGCGTCTGGTTCCAGACGCGAGAGACGATTCACGAGAGACGAATCACGGGCCTGCTGGGAAGGCGCGGGGAGTAGGATGAACCATGAGCCAGAAGACCTGCCCGAGGAAGACCCTTTATTCCCTCGTGGGCTGGGGAATAGGCGAGGATGATGGTGCGGGTAATCCTCAGGGTTCCACGTTGGCCCTGGGGATTTTTTATTTGCGCGCCGTTCGCCCGATCCCCGTTCGCCGATGTCTCACCGGAATGCTTGGAGTCGCCTGCTATGTGTTGCTCGCCTGTGTATCGCTCGCGTTTGCGCAATCTCCGGAGGATGATGCGGTGATGAAACGCCGTCAGCAAGGCATCCTTACGGGCATGCCGTTCATGGCCAATATTACGCCGCGCACGTTTATCGACGACGCGGGGAGAAAACTTTATGTGGCCAAGGCGCCCGCGCGAGTCGTCTCGCTGGCGCCCAGCATCACAGAGATGTTGTTTGCGCTGGGGCTGGACGAGCAGATTGTCGGGGTGACCGAGTTTTGTAACTTTCCAGAGGCAGCCAAGGCTAAATCCAAAGTCGGCTACGCCAATCCCAACCTCGAATCGCTGATTGCGCTTCGACCCGAGTTGATCGTCGCGCCACGCGAGTTTCATCGGGCGAATGTCCTGGCCAAGCTGGAAGAACTGAAAATTCCCGTGCTGCTCTTGGACGCGACGTCGCTGGAAAGTATTTTTTCGCATCTGCATACCTTGGGACGTATTTTTGATCGCTCCACGGCCGCGCATGCGATGACGCAGGCAATGCGCAACCGGATGGCGGAACTCACCGCCAGAACGGAGCCTCTGGCGCGCGTTCGAGTTTTGTACGTCATCAATAGCCAACCGCTGATCACGGTGGGTCCGGGAAGTTACATTCACCAGATGATCGGGCTTGCCGGTGGACTGAATATTGCCTCGGAGGCGAAGGCGCCCTATCCGCGTCTCACCATGGAGACGGTGTTGAGGGAAGATCCCGAAATCCTGTTGTTCCCCAGAGGGTCGATCGAAACCGTGCCGCGCAGTGAGCAGGAGGCCTGGAGGCGCTGGACGACGGTGACCGCCGTTCGGGAAAACCGTCTTCGCGACGTGTCGGCCGATGCTCTGAACCGCCCGGGCCCGCGCGTCATGGAAGGGCTGGAAGCGTTGGCCAGGGCGATCCACCCCGAAGCCTTCGCATCGGAACCGGTCCCCGTACAGCCATGATGCCAGCAGCCGGCCACCCCATACCTCCCGCGCACGCCTTGACTGCATCGACCTTGTCCACCGGTCCCTTGCCATCTGGTCCGCCGACGGTCGCAGGCGACCCGCCGGTTCAGGACGTGATCCTCACACCGGCGCGCTGGTGGCGCGTGATGACCCTGCTGTCCCTCGTCGCAGGCTCGCTGGCTCTCGTGTGTCTGCAGTTGGGGACTCAGTACATCGGGGTGGGGCGCATCCTCGGCCTCTTTGCGTCGCTGTTGTTCGGTCGACCGGTCGACGAACAGATGGTCGACACGGCCGGCGTCATTCTGTTTCAGGTCCGGCTGCCGCGGGTCGCACTCGGATTTCTGGTGGGGAGCTGTCTTGCCTCGGTCGGCGTGGCGTTGCAGGCCTTGCTTCGGAATCCGCTCGCCGATCCCTATGTGCTGGGTGTGTCCAGCGGGGCGGCCTTGGGCGTTGCCGTCGCCGTGTTGTTCGGCATCGGAACGACGGTGCTGGCGCTGTCGATCCTGCCGGTGTGCGGATTTATGGGCGGCCTGGTGGCCCTCGCGGTGATCTATCGGATGGCGGCGACCCGTGAGCGTCTGCCGATTCACTCGGTGCTCCTGGCCGGGGTCATCCTCAATGCGATTTTCTCTGCGCTCATCATGTTCATCACCTCCATTATGGAGCCGAATCGGTCGTTCGGCATGATGGCGTGGTTGATGGGGTCGCTCACCGCCCCGGCCTACCCGGTGCTGGCGGCCTTGTCCGGCTATCTGCTGGTCGGGCTGCTGCTGCTCTTCAAGCAGGTCCGGGTGCTCAATATTCTGGCCTTGGGCGAAGAGCCGGCGCGCTCGCTGGGTATCGACACGGAACGTGTCAAACGGTTCATCTTTCTGGTGTCGGCCCTGATGACCGGGGCCGTGGTGTCGTTCAGCGGCATGATCGGCTTCATCGGCATGATCGTGCCCCACGCCGTCCGTCTCGTGCTCGGAGCCGACCACCGATTGTTGTTGCCGGCCTCGGCCTTAGTCGGCGGCATGTTCTTGATGGCGGCGGACACGGTGGCGCGTACGCTGTTTGTGCCGTCGGAAGTGCCGGTCGGGGTGATCACGGCGTTAGCCGGTGGCCCGTTCTTCGTCTATCTGCTGGTATGGCGAAAGGATCGATTAGCATGACGTGGATCGACCACGCCGCTCAGACTCTGGCTGGAGATCGAGAGTCAGGTCCGGTGGTGCACCATGCCTATGCGGTTCGCGAGGTGCATTTTCGTTACGGAGCCTCGCGATCGCAGGGAGAGCCCTGGGTGCTTCGAGATGTGACGCTGGAGGTTGCGCAAGGCGAGATCCTGGGCATCGTCGGGCCGAATGGGTCCGGCAAAACCTCGTTGCTGAAACTGTTGGCGAAATTGGTTGTGCCGCAGGAAGGGGAGATCGCCCTGTTCGGACGACCGTTGCGCAGCCTCTCTCACGAGCTGGTGGCGCAGTCCGTCGCGGTGGTGCCGCAGGACAGCCCCCAGATGTTTCCGTTCACGGTCGCAGAGACGGTCTTGATGGGGCGATTCCCCCACCGTCGACAAGCGGGATGGAGTCTGGGCTTCGGCTGGGAGGATCGAGAGGATTGCCAGGCGGCCTCGCAGGCCATGGCCACGATGGACATCGTGCATCTCGCCGGGCGCGCCGTCACCGATCTGTCCGGAGGAGAACGTCAGCGCACCATGATTGCGCGGGCCTTGGCGCAAGCGCCTCGAGTGCTGCTGCTCGATGAACCGACGGCATTTCTGGATCTGCAGCACCAGTTGGCCATTTGTTCGACCCTGCGCCGACTCTGCGACGAGCGCGGGTTGACGGTGGTGATCGTGTCGCACGACCTCAATCTCGCCAGCCAGTATTGCGATCGAGTGGCCATGGTAAGGGCGGGGCAGGTACGTACGATCGGTGCTCCCGCCGAGGTCATGTCGGTGGAGGTGTTACAAGAAGTGTACGGCTGCGAGGTGTTGATCGATGCGCATCCGCAGTCTGGCTTGCCTCGGATTACATTGCCGAGGCAAGGGATGCCGTTCAGGGGGTGATCGGATGTTGCGGGAGGGGTTCGCGCCGGCCCACCCGTGTGAGAAGCAGGGGCGCGTCATTATTGGAGAGCGGAGTGTCAGGAAGACGCCGTCAGCGTCGGGGAAGATGGTGCAACTCCATCACGGTGCCGCCACTGTAAGCGGGGAGTGACTCTGCAGTAAGCCACTGGCGAGCGGTGTGGTTCGTGAATCGTATCTCGTGAAGCGCAGGAGGTCGCCCTCTGAACGCTTCACGAACGACGCTTCACGCTTCACGCTCGCTGGGAAGGTGCAGGGAAACGACGATCCGCAAGTCAGGAGACCCAACTGACGGCTGTTACGACTGATCCCTTCGAGCGAAAGGGAGTGTCAGTATGTCGGTACGTCTCGGGCCATGGTCCGTCTTGTGTGTGTTGCTGTGTGTCACAAGTGTCTCGCCTATTTGGACGGCAGCGGCGGTTGCCGACGAGCCTCCGGAGTCTGATCCTGTCGTGCAGGCCGAGGAAGTCGTGGTCTCGGCCACCAAAACCCCATTGCCGGTAAGCCAGGTGACCAGCGCGGTCGAGGTCATCACGGCGCAGGACATGAAACGACAGAACATCAGGAGCGTGGTGGACGCGCTTCGGTTAGCCCAGGGTGTGGCGATGTTTTCGAACGGCGGTCCCGGTACCGAGGTCACGGCCAAAATTCGAGGCGGCGGGGCCAATCAGACCCTGGTGCTGATCGACGGCGCGATCGTCAACAGCGGCACCGTCGGCAGTTACAATTTCGCGAATCTGACGACCGACAACATCGAACGAGTCGAGATCCTCCGCGGCGCGCAGAGTATGTTGTGGGGCTCCGACGCCATGGGCGGGGTCATCAATATCGTGACGAAGAGGGGGCAGGGGCCGCTCTCTGCAACCGGCTTCATGGAGTATGGATCGTTCGCTTCCATCCGTGAGGGGGGCTCCGTCTCAGGGAAACAGGGGATCGTCGATTATAGTCTCTCCCTGTCCCGATGGGACATGTCTTCCTTTTCCGCCGTCAACTACCGGCGGGGGGCGACGGAGCGGGATTCGTATCGCAATTGGCAGGGCTCGGGCCGAATCGGCATCGATCTCCCGCATGACGGGCGGCTGGACTTCAGCATGCGCTGGATGAACTCCGATGTGCAGCTGGACAACCTGTCGGCTACCGCGCCGAGCGACGTATACGGCTCGAAGATCCGGAGCCAGGAATATGTGTTCAGCGGGAGCTATGAGCAGCCGGTGACGAGCTGGTGGACGCAGAAGCTGACCCTTGCCCGATCTCAGGAGGCCTCACTGTTTCTCCCCGGCACGTTGCAGCGGAGCTTGGTCAGCGGTGCCTTCAGCACCCCGTTCGGAGATCCGAACGAAACGCGCGTGCTCTCCAACCGGTTGGAGTGGCAGCATAACATTCAGATCACGAAGCTGCTCTTGCTCAGCGCCGGCTATCAGTTTCGAGAGCAGCAGGGAGAAAACGACAGCGGCCTCACCAATCGTATCCTCAGCTCCCACGCCGGATTTGCGCAAGCCCAGTTCAATCTCTGGGATCGGGTCTTCGCAACAGCCGGGATTCGCCACGATAGCTACAACGTCTTCGGCGATGCGACCACGTATCGACTTACGGCGGGGTATTACCAGAAGGAAACGGACACGAAGCTCCGCGCCGGGTATTCGACCGGCTTTCGCGCGCCCAGCATGAACGAACTGTATTTCCCCAATTTTGGCAATCCCAATCTGGGGCCGGAAAAAAGTCAAAGTATGGACGTGGGGATCGATCAGTATCTGTTCTCCAAGCAGATCAAGTTCACGGGAGGGTTTTTCTGGAACCGGTACCGGAATTTGATCACCACCACATTCGATCCGATCTTCTGCGCGTCGTTCAGTACCTTCGGGTTCTGCCCGCAACAATTGGGGGAAGCATCCACGAAGGGATGGGAAGCCGGGCTATCCTATACCTATTCCAGCGATCGGCCGTTTTTGAAAGGCCTGGTGGTGCAGGCTCAGTACACGAATACGATCACGCGCGATCTGGATAGCCAGAGTCGGTTGCCGCGCTGGCCTACCGATCAGTGGAGCGCCACGATCAGCTATCAGCCCATCGACCCGCTCTGGATCACGCTGATCGGTCGATATGTGGGCTCGCGCTACAACACCACCGGAGATCGGCAACCTCTTCCAGCATTCGATGTGTGGTCGTTGGCCGTCACGTACGACGTGACGAAACAACTCCAGGCCTACCTCCGGGCCGAAAACCTGTTTAACGAGAAGTACGAAGAAATCGCCAGCGCCGGCACGCCGATCCGGTCGATTTTCGGCGGCGTTCGCGTCACATTCGGAGGGAAGTCGTGAGGCGAACGTGACTGCGCGACCGATGCATCGTCCTCGATTAGTGATTGCCGGCACCCATAGCGGTGTCGGCAAGACCACTGTGGCACTGGCGCTGATGGCGGCGCTGAAGAGCAGCGGTCTCGTTGTGCAGCCGTTTAAGGCCGGGCCCGACTTTATCGATCCTGGCCACCATCAGATGGCGACCGGACGGCCATCGCGCAATCTGGATGGCTGGATGTTGGGAGAGCGCGCCAACCGCGCCATCTTTGCGCGCGCCTCGGAGGATGCGGACGTGTCGATCATCGAAGGCATGATGGGACTGTTCGACGGCAGTTCTCCGATCCACGAGCAGGGCAGCACGGCTGAGCTGGCGAAGCAGCTGAGCGCGCCGGTGCTGCTGGTGATCGACGGCAGCGCCATGGCCCGTTCGGCTGCGGCCATGGCCTCCGGCTTCGCGAAATTCGATCCGACTGTGCGCGTCGCGGGTATTCTCTTCAATCGTGTGCGCAGCGAGGGGCATTTCCGATTGTTGCGGGATGCGGTGGAAGCTGAGACGGATCTCATGGTGGTAGGGTATTTGAGGCCGGACGATTGCTTCACCATTCAAGATCGCCACCTGGGCCTGAGAACCGCCATCGAGCAGGGGGCGTGTGATCTCTATGACCGATTGGCTCGTTCCGCGACAGACACCATCGATGTGGAACGGGTCGCGACTCTGGCACGATCTGCCGGTGCATTTCCGGGAGAACACCTCTCCGTCACGAAACCGGCGGCAACGCCGCAGGAGGTTCGCGTCGGCGTGGCGTACGACGCAGCATTCTGTTTTTACTATCACGATAACCTGGAGATGCTGAAGGCGTCAGGGGCCGAGCTCGTGATGTTTTCGCCGTTGCGCGATGCCAATCCGCCCGATGTGAATCTGCTGTATTTGGGCGGGGGATACCCTGAACTCTACGGCGAGGCCTTGGCGGCCAATGTGGCCATGCGATCCGCGATCCGCGCATTCAGCGAGCGGGGCGGAGCGATCTATGCCGAATGTGGCGGGCTGATGTATCTGGCGCAAGCCATCCGTGATCTGGCCGGACGCCGACATGCGATGGTCGGCGTCCTGTCTGCTGAGGCGGTGATGCGCAAGCAGGGAATGACGCTGGGCTATCGAACCCTACGGCTGACACAGCCCTGTCTGCTCGGTCCGGAGGGCACGGTGCTACGAGGACATGAGTTTCACTATTCGCAGCTGGAGCCGACCGGCGAACTTCAGTATGTCTGCGCGCTCTCGGACGCAGAGGGCAAGCCGGTGGGATCGGATGGGGTGATGAGACGCAACACGTTGGCGTTGTATAGTCATCAGCACTTTGCCAGTTGCCCGGAGGTGGTCGGCCATCTGCTCGAGGCCGCGCGTCGAGCGCGACGGGACGTGGCTTCAGCGAGAAGCGCATGACATGACGGAGCAAGACGACTATACGGCCAAGATGCAGCGGCTGAAGGCCTCGGTGGACCGCCGTATCGAAGCGGCACAGAACGAGAAGGGCTTGCTGATCGTCTACACCGGCGCGGGAAAGGGAAAAACGACCGCCGCGCTCGGCATGGCGCTGCGTGTGCTCGGCCATGGGATGAAGGTGGCGGTCGTGCAGTTCATCAAAGGCGCCATCGACACGGCAGAGGAACGCATCCTGAAATCGTTCGGCGACCGCGTGACGTTTCTCCGAATGGGTGAAGGGTATACCTGGGAGACGCAGGATCGGGAGCGCGATACGAGCCATGCGCAGGCGGCCTGGGCCAAGGCCTGCGAGTTCATGCGCGATCCGTCCTATGCGATGGTGATCCTGGATGAATTCAATATTGTGCTGCACCACGGCTCTGTGGCGGTGTCTGAAGTCCTCCCGCGTGTGCAGCAGCGACCGGCGATGCAACATGTGGTCATCACCGGCCGAGGGGCTCCTCCTGAGCTGATCGAGGCTGCGGATCTGGTGACGGAGATGAAGCAGGTAAAACATCCGTTCCGAAAAGGCATCAAGGCGCAGGCGGGGGTGGAGTTTTGAGAGGGCCGGTGACGAAAACCTGTGAGCATTGCCGGCAGCCGTTCGAATGTGTCGGGTATCAATGCTGGTGTGGGAAGATCGGTATTACCGAACAGCAGATGGATTGGATTGCGGCCCGGTATCAGGATTGTCTCTGTCCCGCCTGCCTCCGGCAGGTGGCGGACGGGAAGCTTAGACCAACGATGATGCCACGGGAGAATCAACCAGACTAGCCTGTCGATAGGACGCCTCCTGCCGCACGAGTCGAGAAGCAGCGGCCGGATGTGAAAGGAATAACGAATGCGAATCACCAAGGTCTATACACGAACCGGCGATGCGGGCCACACGAGATTGGCCGGGGGGCAGCAGGTCTGGAAGGACTGCCTGCGAGTCGAAGCCTACGGCACCGTCGATGAGCTGAATGCGTCCGTGGGATTGGTGCGGGCAATGAATAGCGAGGGGGGAAGCGCGTCTCCGGCCTCCGCACAGCTCGAGGCAGACCTGCGCTGGATACAGAATAAGTTGTTCGACGTCGGGAGTTTGCTCGCCACGGCTCCTGGTCAGAGCTTTCCGAACATGCCGACAGTCACCGAGGGCGATGTGACCAGGCTTGAACAGATGATCGATCGCTGCCAGGAGGAGTTGGCCCCGCTCAAAGAGTTCATTCTCCCCGGTGGAGGGAAGGTTTCCGCCACCCTGCACCAAGCGCGAACGATCTGCCGACGGGCCGAACGAATCTGCATCCGGCTGAGTCGGGAAGAGGACGTCGCAGCCGAACTCAACAAATATCTGAACCGGTTGAGTGATGCCCTCTTTGTCATGGCGCGCTGGGTCGCGAAGACGCAGGGTGAACCGGAGTTCTTGTGGCAGCGTGAGACCGATGCCCCCGGCAAGTAAGTCAGGGAGACCGCGCCGGCGTTCCCGGTCTCGTCTCATTCTGGTCTTAGGAGGCGCGGCTTCAGGGAAAAGCCAGGCGGCATTGGAGCAGGCCGGTCGCCGGGGCCCGAAGGCGTTCGTGGCGACGGGGCAGGCCCTCGATGGCGAAATGAAGGCCCGTATCGATCGACACCGGGCGACGCGTGAGGCCGATTGGTGTACGGCGGAGGTTCCCCGGTCGTTAACCGACTGGTTTCGTTCGGACGGCTCGCAGTACCGCACGATTGTCGTGGATTGCCTGACGCTGTGGATGAGTAATGTGTGCGGCCGCCGCATTGCCGGGAAGGATCTGACCAGCGTCGTGGACGAATTGATACAGGCGATTCGGCGGACTCCGGCTCGGGTCGTCCTGGTGGGCAACGAGCTGGGATACGGGCTGGTGCCGACGAGTCGGGATGCGCGCGCCTTCCGCGATCTTGCCGGCCGTGTGAATCAACAGTTCGCCGACGCGGCCGACGAAGTGTATTTCGTCATTGCCGGTCAATCGCTCAAGCTGAAATGAACAGGAGCACGACGTGATGACGCTTGATGAGGCCGTGCGGCAGATTCAACCGGTTGATCGACATATCGCCGCGAAGGCTCAGGCTCGCTTGGACGGGTTGACTAAACCCCTCGGCAGTCTCGGGAGACTGGAAGAGACCGCGGTGCGGTACGCCGCCATCACCGGCGACGTCAAACCGAACGTGCCGCGTGGCGTGGTGTTCACGTTTGCCGCTGATCACGGGGTGGCAACGGAGGGCGTGAGCGCCTATCCCAGTGAAGTCACGCCGCAGATGGTCTTGAATTTTCTCCGGGGCGGCGCCGGGGTGAACGTGTTGGCGCGGCATGCCGGGGTTGAGGTTCGGGTGGTGGATATCGGGGTGGCCTATGACTTCGGTATGGTTCCTGGCCTTATCCAGAAAAAAGTCATGCGGGGAACGAGGAATCTTCGGCGCGAGCCGGCGATGAGCCGGGCAGAAGCGGCGCAGGCGGTGCACATCGGCATCGATCTGGCGACCGAGGCGGCGCGCGAGGGCATCGGGCTGATCGGCACCGGCGAGATGGGCATCGGCAACACGACGCCGAGCGCCGCAGTCACGGCCGTAATGACCGGTCGGGCCGTGGCCGAGGTCACGGGGCGCGGTACCGGCATCGACGACGCCGGTCATGTTCATAAGATTCACGTCATTGAGGAGGCGCTGGATCGCCATCGCCCAGACCCGACTGATGCACTCGATGCAGTGGCCAAGGTGGGCGGGCTGGAAATTGCCGGGCTGGCCGGCTTAATCCTGGGTTCCGCAGCGGCGCGGGTTCCGGTGGTGTTGGATGGATTTATCGCAGGCGCGGCGGCCCTGGTGGCGGTGGGCATTCAGCCGCTCTGCCGCGACTATTTGATCGCGTCGCATCGATCGGTTGAACGGGGGCATCAGGCGATCCTGGAACACCTCGGTCTCAAGGCGCTCTTTGACCTCGACCTGCGGCTGGGAGAGGGCACGGGAGCCTGCCTCGGCATGGGGCTCGTCCAGGCATCCATCAAGATCCTCACCGAAATGGCGACCTTTGGCGAAGCCGGTGTCTCGCAACGCGACTAAGACCATGTCCATGACCAGACCCTTCGTGTTTGCCTGGCATTTTCTCACCGCGATTCCGATCAGCCGCCGTCACCATGATCCGACGGCGGATGAACTGGCGGCGTCGATGGCCTGGTATTCGACGGTGGGGCTGATGATCGGCGGGCTCCTGGCGTTTGTGGATCAGGTCTTGCGCTGGTGGCTGACGGCCGAGGTGGTGAACGTGGTGCTGATCGTCCTGTTGGTGCTGCTCACGCGCGGGTTGCATCAAGACGGGCTTGCGGACACAGTCGATGGATTGGCCGGGGGACGGACGGTGGAGGACCGGTTGCGCATCATGCGCGATCCGAATGTCGGTGCCCTCGGCGCGACCGGGCTGTTTCTCTCGCTGTTGCTGCGGTATACCGGCTTGCTCGCCCTGCCGCAACCCTGGCGTCTTCCCGTGCTGCTCTGCATGCCGGCGGTGGGTCGTTGGGCGATGGTGTGTGTGGCCTGGTCCTCTTCCTATGCGCGACGCGATGGAGGGTTGGCGTCGGCGTTCCTGACGAATCTGTCATGGCACCATGTCCTGCTTTCGACGCTGGTCTTGGCCGTGGCCTTAACGGCAGGGCTGGGCGCAGGTCCGTCGTTGGCCACGATGGGAGTGGGCGTGGCGCTGGTCCTGCTCGTGCGACAGGGATGCCGCAAATGGTTCGGTGGTGTGACCGGTGATCTGCTCGGTGCCACCAATGAGCTGGTCGAGATTCTGTTTCTGCTGTTGGTGCCGATCTTGGTGATGACCCGATGACCGGCGTCGATTTAGGGCTCGCAGCGGTGCTCGATATCGCGCTGGGAGATCCCCGCTGGTTTCCCCATCCGGTGCGAGGAATGGGCACAGTCATCGGTTGGATCGATCATCGTATTCGCACCCTCTGCCGGAGCGAGCAGGCGCTCCAGATTGCCGGCGCCTGCCTGGCGCTCGGTCTGCCTGCGGCGGTCTATGGCGCAGCCGCGTGGGTGATCGCCGAGGCTGTTGCGGTGCACCCAATCCTGGGGCAGGCCGTCGGCATCGGCCTGGCCTCTACCACGTTGGCCGGGCGCGACCTCTATGACCATGTTCAGGCGGTGACCGGCGCCTTGGCGGCCGGCGATCTGGCCGGCGCGCGAAAGGCCGTCGCCATGATCGTGGGACGCGACAGCGCTGCATTGACGGAGCCGGAGATTGCGCGCGCGACCGTCGAGACCCTCGCCGAAAGCGCCTCAGACGGGATCATTGCCCCGTTGGTCTATCTCTCGCTCGGCGGCGCGCCGCTGGCGCTGGCCTACAAGGCGGTCAACACGCTCGACTCCATGATCGGGCATCGCGATGAACGGTATGAACATTTCGGCTGGGCGTCCGCTCGTTTGGACGATGTGCTGAACTGGGTCCCTGCTCGACTGACGGGGGGCTTCATTGCGCTGGCTGCCGGCTTGTCCACCGGGCAATGGCATCGCATTCATGAGAGTTGGTATATCCAGCATCGGGACGGAGGCAAACATCCCAGCCCGAACAGCGGACAGCCTGAGGCCGCCATGGCCGGGGCGTTGGGCGTGCAACTCGGAGGACGGAATTATTACGACGGCGTACCGCACGATGCCGAACGGCTGGGTGATGGGGCGGCGGAGGTGGCTCCCGAACATATCGGTCTTGCAACCCGCCTCATGCTGGTCACCTATGCGCTCGGTCTGTTCTTTGCTTTGTTGTCCTTGTGGGTATCATGACGCGAACGGTTCACGGCGGGGATGTGTACGGGGCCGCTCGTGAATTGGGGCGAGCGCCCGATCGGGTGCTCGATTTCAGCGCCAGCATCAATCCGTTAGGCCCTTCACCGGCTGTCCTCCGGATGCTCTCGCGCGCGAAAACGCTGCTGTGCCATTATCCCGATCCGCTCTGCTGGGATCTCCGGCAGGTGCTCGCGGCTCACTGGCGCCGTGCTCCCGACGCGTTTCTCATCGGAAACGGTTCGACGGAGTTGATTCATCTTCTCCCTGCTGCCCTGCAGATTCGGCATCTGCTGGTGATAGGCCCGACCTTCTCCGAATACGCGGCGGCGATGGCACGATCCGGAGGGCGGATCAGCACGGTGATGGCCGAGCAAGCAGACAACTACCGGCCCAGGCTGGAACCGGTGTTGGAGGCCTTGCGACAGGCTTCACGAACGGGTACCCGATCGCGTTCCCTCGATGCCGTCCTGCTCTGTAATCCCAATAGTCCGACCGGCATCGCCTGGGAGGCCACGACCGTACGAACGCTGGCTCGCGCGGCGGCGCACCTTGGGCTCTGGTGCCTGGTCGATGAAACGTTCGCAGACTATTGTGAGTCGGTGTCGATTCTTGGGAAGGCCCTTCCACCCAAGACCATGGTGCTTCGGAGCTTCACCAAATTCTATGCGCTACCTGGCCTCCGTGTGGGGTACGCGGTCGCGCATCCTGCTGTGACAAAGGTACTCAGTGCGCAGCAACCTCCCTGGTCGGTGAACATGTTGGCGCAGCGAGCTGCCATGGTGGCCTTGCGGGACGATCGACATCGCCGGCGCAGTCTGCAATTCATGGATCGGGAACGGAGCAGGCTGCAGCGGGAACTTGAACGGCTGTCCGGCGTCCGGGTGTTTCCAGCCAAGGCGAATTTCATCCTGTTGGAACTGCCGGTCGGGCACATGGCGACGCAGGTGGTCTCGGTGCTGCGACGGCGAGGGGTGCTCCTCCGTGACTGCTCGCAGGTCCCGGGGTTAAATGACCGTTCGCTGCGGGTGGCGGTACGGACGAGACGTGAGAACGATCGACTCCTGAAGGCCTTGTCGTTCATCGGACGAGTTGCAGAATGAGTTGGCGTCCGCCGGATCGCGTGGCAACCACATCGCGTGTCACCCGCGACACGTTGATCGTCGACTTAGGCAGTCGTATGCGCGTCCTGTCCTCCGCGCCGCGGGGCGGCGGTCTGCGAACCACTCGCTACATTCTCAATCACCAGGTGGCGTCCAATCCCTCGTCGAACCTCGAAGGGAAATCCTGGGGGCATCCTTCCCGGTATCTGAAGCGTCTGGCCGGGCTACTCGGTGTTGAGCCGGATTGCGTCGGCCTGATGACGGCGGTGCCTATGACGCAGCTGGTGAGTCGTCGGGAGGAACGAGGTGGGCTCTGGGTGGAATGTTATGCCACCGTCGGTGTCACCAATGCCGTGCGGGCCGGTGAACGGCCGAGTCATGGTGACCGGCCTTCAATTCATGGCAAGCCCGGGACGATCAATCTCATTGTGGTGACGAACGCCTGCCTGGCGGTTCCGGCGTTGGTCGGTGTGGTGCAGGTTGCCACGGAGGCCAAGACCGGCACCCTGCGTGATCACGCCGTTCCCAGCTGGACCGGTTCGCCCGACGCAACAGGGACGGGGACGGATGCGGTGGTTGCCGCCTGTGCCCTGCGCGGGCGTGGGCCGTGGCATGCGTATGCGGGCACGCATACCGACCTCGGTTCCATGATCGGCCTTGTGGTGAGCGAATGCGTCCTCGAAGGGCTCATGCGCGCCGCGCAATGGACGGCGACGCAGCGCCGCTGATGTCCGGAAGAGTTCGATGCCTCACGTGACACGCGCCATAGCCATAGCCGTCCTCGGAACTGGTTCCGATGTCGGAAAAAGCCTGGTGGTCGCCGGTCTCTGCCGATTGCTGCATCGGGCGGGCATCAGGGTGGCGCCGTTCAAAGCGCAAAACATGTCGCTGAACTCGTTCGTTACTCCGGACGGCGGTGAAATCGGGCGAGCGCAAGCGTTACAGGCGGAGGCCTGCAGCCTGGCCCCCCATGTGGACATGAATCCCATTCTGCTGAAGCCGGAATCCGATGCCAGGGCGCAGGTGGTGGTCCAGGGGCGTGTCTACTCCACGTTGGATGCGCGGGCGTACTTTACGCGCGGCCGGAATGCCGAATTATTCCAGGCCGTGCGGAGCAGCTACGAGCGGCTGGCCGCGCAGTATGACGTGATCGTGATTGAAGGGGCCGGAAGCGCCGCCGAAGTGAATTTGCGCGACCGTGACTTGGTCAACTGGGCTACGGTGGAATTGGCGGATGCCCGAGTCGTCCTGGTCGGCGATATCGATCGAGGCGGCGTATTCGCCCAATTGATCGGCACGCTGGATCTCATTGCGCCGGAGGAACGCGCTCGGGTCTGCGGGCTCGTGATCAACAAATTTCGCGGCGACAGTGCGCTCTTTGCCGACGGGGTTCGCTTTCTTCGCGAGCGGACGGGGATTCCGGTGCTGGGTGTGCTGCCCTTTCTCCGCGACCTCACGCTGGATCAGGAGGACAGCCTGGATGTCGAGGTCCGGCGTCAGGTGGCCTTTGCGGACGATCGCGTCAACATTGCGGTCTTGCTGCTGCCGCACATGAGCAACTTTACCGATTTCAACCTGCTGACCCACGAGGCTGATGTGGCCCTCCGGTACGTTGCGACGCCGGCCGAGGCAGCAGGAGCTGATGCGGTGATCATTCCCGGGTCGAAGAGCACGCTGGCGGACCTGGCCTACCTGCGTGGAAAGGGGTTTGACGCGCTCGTCCACGACCATGTCCGCAGCGGACGGGAGTTGGTCGGGATCTGCGGCGGTTACCAGATGTTGGGAAATCGGATTACCGACCCCGATGGCGTCGAGACCGGTGGCGAGGCAAACGGTTTGAGATTGTTACAGACACACACCATCATGAGGCCTGAAAAAGTCACCGAGCAGGTGGAGGCCTCAGCGTTGCACATTGATGAGGCGGGACCGATGTCGGTTCGTGGATACCTCATTCATATGGGGCGAACAGATCCCGGTCCCCATCGTCCCTGTTTCCATCTCGAAGGAAGACCCGCGCAGTCGGTCGATCAGCTCCAGGCAGGTGCACCGGAGGGGGAGGCATTGGACGGAGCCGTGCGGGATGATGGGCTGGTCTGGGGCACCTACATTCACGGGTTGTTCGATCAGCCGCAATTCCGGCGTGCCTGGCTCAATCGGTTGCGTCGTAGAAAGGGAATCCCGCCGATCGAGCCTGCGCGCTCCCAACAGGTGAACGACACACAACGGCATGCCTTGGATCGCTGGGCCGATCATGTCGAGCAGCACCTCGATCTCACCCCGATCTGGGCCATCCTCCGTTCACGGGCGGGTGGGTAGGCGCTGACCGCAGTACGAGCTCATCCTGCCGGTCGTTTTGACGCTTCTCTTCCAAAGCGACCAAACTTTGGCACTCCCCTCGAAATCTTGAACAGGGACAGATGTGGATTCGTTGCGTGGACCGTATGGGGTCTTGTTCGTCCTCCACACTGAATCATCCGCAAAATCGCCGACTTCATGCATGGACCTCTACCTGCCTCCTTTGCCCTACGTATGTGTGTTGATTGGCACCGATTGTGCACCAGCCTGGCCGGGGTCACAGGGGCCGGCGCGGGCTCCCCGTGTCCAGAAAATTGTCAATCGATAGTTTTGCGCTATCTTTGAGAATAGATCAGCGGACTTAGGAGATGGCCTGTTCCGGGCGACCGGGAGGCGGAGAGAAGGAGGGGCCATGGCGAACCATTGCATCAGCAGAATCCTGGTGGCGGTACTGACGGCGACAAGTATCGGGACGGCCGTCCCCGCATCGGCCAATACCGAAGTGGAAACGGCTGAACTGCTCATCAAACTGGTGCAAGTCGGACGGGGCGTCCTCTCCGATAATCAAGCGATTATCAACGACTCCAGCAAAGGCGAGAAGGGATTCACCGGCGACTTTGTCGCCAATCAGGTGATCGAACGGTTTCGCAAGGCGACCAAGATCGATTTGAGCCGCCCCGCGACGGTCCCGCAAGGGCCGTTATTCTTAGCCATGGTGGAATCGGAGAAAGAAGTGATCGATGAGGCGCAGCCTGTGATCAACAAGCAGGGAGTCGGGTTTAAGGGGATGATCCCCGCCGTCTTCGCCAGGAAATCCGGGGAGCGGTTCTTCCGGAAGACCGGGATTCGTGTGAAATTGACCAGCACGGACTATCGGTATCCCGGAAATCGCCCCGATGACTTTGAAGCCGAAGTGTTGAGGCTCTTTGCCGACACGCGCCATCCCAAGGGGCAGCCGTACAGCCGGGCGACGATGCTCGACGGTCGACCGGTGTTGCGCATGATGGATCCGGAGTATGCCGCGACCACGTGCCTCAGCTGTCACGGCAATCCCAAGGGGGACCGTGATGTGACCGGCGCCAAGAAAGAGGGATGGCATGAAGGGGACCTCGCCGGCGCCATCAGCATTGTCATTCCGATGAAATAGACCCGGGTGCTGTGTCAGGTCAGTGATCGTCGCACACATTTTGCCGGTTTGGAGGGGGGCACGCATGAGTAAGATCGTTGTCGTGGATGATTCGTACGCCGAGTTGCAGTTGATCGAAGGGTATCTGAAATCCGCCAACCATACGGTGGTCTCCTATCCCAACGCGGACAAATTGGAAGACAAGTTGGCATTGGATAAACCGGACCTGATTGTGTTGGATGTGGTCATGCCGGGACGCAACGGATTTCAAGCCTGCCGTGACCTGAAGGGCGACGACCGCTTCAAGGGCATTCCGATCGTCCTCTGTACGTCCAAGGGGCAGGAGAGCGACAAGTTTTGGGGACAACAGCAGGGCGCAAACGGCTACGTGGTGAAACCGTTCAAGGCCGAGGACCTCGTCGCCGCAGTGAAGCGGGCATTGAACTAACTCATGAGCGACGTTCCCACCATCCCATCCCAACCTGCCGCGTCACCCCAGGCTCCCGGAACCCCCGGTGTATCGAGACCCTCCGGCACGTCGGCCGACGGTCCCCTGCGGATGTGTGTGTTGACGCTCGGCGGCGAACTGTTCGCGATCGATCTTCGCCATGTCGGGGAAGTATTCGAGGTGGAGTCCGTCACCGCCGTGCCGAGCATGCCCAGTTATCTCACGGGTGTGACCAACCTGCGAGGAACCGTGATCACCCTGGTGGATTTGCGGGGAAGCCTAGGCCTTCCCGCCGGACAGACGTCGCTGCCGTTCGCGGTCGTGATCCGTTACGGTCCGAGGCAGATCGGTGTGCTGGTCGACCACGTTCCGGAAATTCACACTGTCGCGCGTGAGCAACTGCTGCCCGCCATGCAGGCCGGGCCTGTCGGTGCGCGCCCCTGTGTGTCGGCGGTGCTTCGTGTGGATCAGCGTCTCGGGGGAGTGTTGGAAGTCCCACAGGTTTTTGCGCAGGTGGACGGAGGTAGTGCGGCATTCCCGGTCATGTAACCGATTACGCCATACAGGTTTGACGGCCGCGCGAGCAGGGAACAGACCGACCGGCCGGCGAATCGCTGGAATAGCAGTCACAAGGAGGAGCGCACGATGATCGGCCAAGGCGTCACGAATCGATTTCAGGACATGAAGACACGGTCGAAGCTGTTTCTCGGCTTCGGCCTGGTCAGTCTCATCATCATGATCATGGCCAGTGTCGGTGTGTTCACTCTGCGCCAGCTCAGCACGCACTCCCAAACGGTGTATGCGGACTACACGATCCCGTTGGCCGATTTCGCACAGATGGGCACCGCGCTGACCAAACATCATCAGATCCTGCTGGACGTGGCCTCCGCGACGAAACAGGCGGACTTTTCCCAGGACGCGGCGAAACTCCCCGCATTGAAGGCGGAGATCGAGAAGGCGGTCAACCACTACAAGAGCACCAACCTGCGTGTGTCCCGGACGGGGCGGGATGAACAGGCGGACCTGACTCTGTTCGAGCCGGCGCTGAAGAAATACTTTCAAGATGCCGACGGCGCGTTGAGCGCGATGGCCGACAGTTTCGATCGCAACACCCTCACCCCGTCGCAAGCCGAGCAAATGCGTGCGCTCGGGGTCCTGGCACTGACGGTCAACCTGACCCCGTCGTTCGAAAACGTCGTGAGGCGCCACAATGAGCAGGTGACGACCATTGAGGCGATCGCCAAAGACCTCAACGAAGATGCGCAGGCGCTTGCGACCAACGGGACCTTTATTCTCGTGGTCGGCGGTGTGGTGGCGGTGGGACTCGGGTTATTCGTCGGATACCTCCTGGCGACGTTCTTGTCCCGCAACATCACGCACATCGCCAACGTGGCGACCCAGGCCGCCGGCGGGAATCTGCAGGCGCGCGCGAAGATTGAATCGCACGATGAGTTAGGACAAATGGCCGTCGCCTTCAACTCGATGCTCGACCGTATTACCGCGCTGGTGTCGACCGAAGAAGAACGCGACCTCATGCAGAAGCGCCTGATGCAATTCCTTGTGCTCGTGTCCGAGGTCGGTAAAGGAGACCTGACCAAGCGAGGCGAGGTGACGGCCGACATGTTCGGAAACCTGGCCGACGGGTTCAACCTCATGATCGCGCGGTTCGGACAGTTGTTGAAGCAAGTACGGGAAGCGGCGGATCGGGTGAACAAGTCGGCCGGAACCTTGCGAGAGTCTGCCGGACAGATGTCCGGCACGGCCAGGGCACAGGCGGAGGAGTCGGTGCGGACCTTGGGCGCCGTCGAACAGTTGGCTGCCGGTATGCGCCAGGTCGCTAGCACAGCCGGTGCGTCATCGGAGTCCGCGAAGCAGGTGTTGTCGGCGACCGAGCGCGGAAACGTCGCGGTGCAAGAAACGGTGCGCGACATGCAGAGTATTCGCTCCGCGGTGCAACGCATGTCGAAGCAGGTGAAGGGCCTCGGTGACCGATCACTCGAAATTTCGCAGATCGTCTCGACGATTCGAGATATCGCCAATCAAACCAACCTCCTCGCGCTCAATGCCGCCATCGAGGCGGCGGGTGCAGGTGAGGCCGGTGCCCGGTTCGCCGTCGTCGCCGACCAAGTGCGGAAATTGGCGGAAAGTTCCACGCAGGCGACCCGCGAAATCGCCGACCTGGTGAAAGTCATTCAGAGCGAAACGCAGGATGCGGTGGTGGCGATGGAGCACGAAACTCAAGCGGTGGAAGCCGGATCGGCCTCCGCTCTTCGAACCGGCGACGTGTTCGCGGAAATTTCCGACATCGCGAAACGCTCATCCGAATTGGCACAAAACATCGCCGGTGCGGCATCCGACCAGACGGCTTCGACGGAAAAAGTCGGTCGAGCGATTAAGGAGTTTACCGGCGGTGCCGTGGCGACGCAGAAACAAACGGACTCGACCCGGTTGACCATTGAAGACATGGCCAAACTGGCCGAAGGTCTTAACTCGTCGGTCGCCCAGTTCAAGCTGGTGTAAGTAAATTCTCACAGAGCGGTACGGCCGCTCGGATGTGACGTGACTCGATGAGCGCTGAGTTTGATCGCGACCAGCTGTTGGACATCTTCGTCGCCGAAGCCGGTGACGATATGGCCCAGTTTTGGAAGGCCTTGCACCCGGAAGCCAAGGCGGTTCCTGCCCCTGCCGATGTCGCGCATTTGCACACGGTCGGACATAAACTGAAGGGAGCAGCGCTGCTGTACGGGTTTCCTGGCCTCGGTCGACTCGGCGCGTTGCTGGAGGAGACCCTGGAACGAGTCGGAGAGATTGCGCCAGACACCTGGCCGCGCGCTATTGAGGTCATGCGCGAGATCGTCGACTCCTTCCGGACGCAAGTCGCCCACATCGGGTGTGGAGGAGGGGAAGACGATTCCGTGGTCGAGGGGTTTGTCCGACGCTGTGCCGAGCTGCTGCCTCCGGCGGCAGCTGAGACCGCAGCAGATTCGGTCCAAGCCGTGACCGCGCCTGCCGACGACTATCTCATCCCCGTGATCGATGACGAGGTCTTGTCCTACTTCTCTCCCGAAGCGGAAGAATATCTCAACACGATCCAGACGCTGCTCCGACGCGTGGAACAGGACGGGACCGATGCCGATACGATTCATCAGTTGTATCGAGTCGCGCACACCCTCAAGGGGTCTGCCTATACGGTCGGATCTCAGGTGGTGGGAGATGTGGCCTTTCCACTCGAAACCTGCATGACCGCAGTCCGAGAAGGACGCGCCGTTATGGCGCCGCATTGGATTGCGACCATCCGGCATGCCGTGGATGTGATGCGAACATTGATGGCGAGAGACCCGAAGCACTTGCCGAAGCTACGGCAGGACGTCCCCTGTATCCTGAGCATGCTCCGCGAGTTGCAGCAGGGTGACATTCAGTCCAACGGGACCGAGAAAGCCGAAACATCGGAGAAGCCGGTTTCTGCGAAAGCGGCACCGACACCGGCGGCTGAGTCGATCTTGCCCGTCCACTCTGCCGCGGCGCATCACAACGAAGCGCTGTCCGAAGCCTATCTGGTGCCGTCGCTCGATGCGGAGGTCATTTCGTACTTCGCTCCGGAAGCTCAGGAGTATCTGGACAGTCTTGAGACCGATCTGTTGCGAGTGGAGCAGGATGCAACCAACCCGGACACGATTCATCAGTTGTTTCGCACGGCTCACACGTTGAAGGGATCCGCCTATACCGTCGGGTTCCACTCGATCGGAGACCTGACGCATCACATCGAAGATTTCATGGGGGCGGTTCGTGAGGGGCGTCTCCGGTTTCGTCCCGGTCATACGGATGTGTTGCTCCGTGCCATCGATGTGATCCGGAGCCTCATGCGGCGTGATCCGTCCCTCTTGAGTCGGACCAGGCAGCGGTTCGCGGCCTCGGTACTGGAACTCACAAACCTGGGCGGGGCGTCCCCGATCGTGGGTTCCGTGCCGGAATGTGCGCAGAAACTTGCCGAGGGGATGTCTCAGGCCGAGGCTTCTGAACGCGACGGCGCGGAATCGGCCGCATCAGGGGAAGGAAAACCGGGAGAAGAGCGGGAGGTAATCCGCGTCAGTCGCGATCGCCTGGAACGCCTGTTGAATCTGGTCGGCGAATTGGTCATCGATCGAGGCCGTCTCGAACAACGTCTCCGGACGTTGAATCAATTGGCCATGCAAGTCTTGGCCAACAAGAACCGTTTGACCGATGCGGTGCGCACCTTTGAGGATAAACATACCTTTTCATTCCAGCCGTCTCCGGCGCCTGCCGAGGGGGCAATGCCTCCTGAGGTGACGGGCATCAGCGATTTCGGCAGCCTGGAGTTCGATCGATACGACGACTTCAACATTCTCGCCCGTCGAATCAGCGAAGTGACCGCCGATATCTCCGAATCTATGGCCCAGCTTTCCGGATCGATCCACCGCGCGCAAGACGACATGGGGTCCTTACAGCAACTGACCCTGAGCATGCGCGATGAAATCGCCCGCGCGCGTATGGTGCCGATCGGGACACCGTTCACCCGGTTTCGTCGTGCTGCTCGGGAGATGGCCCGAGCCACGGGGAAGGAGGTTAACTTAGTGACCTCCGGTGAACATACCGAAATCGATACCGGTGTCGTGGAACGGTTGGTCGATCCGTTGGTGCATCTGGTGAGAAATGCGGTGTATCACGGCATCGAACCGGCGGCTGTCCGTGTCGCGCAGGGAAAACCTTCGGCAGGCACGATCTATCTTCACGCCGCCCATCGAGGCAACTCGGTGCTCATTGAAGTCGAGGACGATGGGGCCGGCCTCGACCTCGCCAAGATCCGAGCCAAAGCGGTGAAATTGGGGTTGGTGCGGCAGGATGTCGCCGAAACACTTCCCGAAAGCGAAGTGATCAAATTCATCTTCTTGCCGGGTTTCTCTACCGCCGATGCCGTCGGCGGACAGGCGGGACGCGGCGTCGGGATGGATGTGGTGAAGCGCGTCATCGAGACGATGAACGGCCACATCGAAGTCGAGTCGGTGTACGGGGAGGGCACGAAATTTACGATGCATCTCCCGCTCACTCTGTTGATTGCCACGGCGCTGCTGGTGCGGGCCGGGGGGGAGCGATACGCGATTCCACTCCCGAGTGTGCGAGAAGTCACGATGTCTGCCTCGTCGACGGTGCAGCAGATGGGGGATCGCTCCGTGCTGCAGATCGGTGACGAAGCGATCGAGGTGTATCCGCTGGCACGTCTCATCCGCCGCGAGGCAGGTACCATTCAGGGAGTGTCACCCGTGGTCGTCGTGCGCACCTCCACCGGGGTGCTCGGTTGCGCGGTGGACGAGC
Source organism: Nitrospira defluvii (assembly GCA_011525625.1). Classification (GTDB taxonomy): domain Bacteria; phylum Nitrospirota; class Nitrospiria; order Nitrospirales; family Nitrospiraceae; genus Nitrospira_A. The sequence goes on along the minus strand of WYAX01000004.1, from coordinate 43,552 downwards.
TGCTGGGGCGACAGGAAATCGTCATTAAATCTCTGGGCGGACTGAAGCCGTATGAACGATCGGTGTTCGGCGGTGCCACGATTGACCCGGAAGGCCGGGTGATTCTGGTGTTGGATGTCAGCCGTCTGACGACGCGCGAGTATCATGACGTGTTGTCGCACCCCTACGCCTTGGACCTGGCAGCGAACCGGGAGGCTCCGGTTTCGCCCGAGTCGGCACAGCCTGTGGTCACCCAATTGCCGATCCTGTTGATCGACGACTCGCTCAGCATCAGAAAGTTTGTCGGTCGGATGTTGGAGTCCGCAGGGTACAGGGTGGACACAGCGATCGACGGCGAAGAGGGGTGCCGCAAAGCCATGGTGCAGCCGTATCAGCTCATCATTACCGATCTCGAGATGCCGAAACTGAACGGCTATGAAGTGATTCAGGCTCTTCGCGCAAGGCCTCAGACCCACAGCACGCCGATTGTGGTTATGACCACTCGCGCAGGAGAAAAGCATCGTCAGATGGCCGTCAGTGTCGGTGCGTCAGGCTATATCGCCAAACCGGTCGAAGAGCGGGCCTTGATCCAAGAAGTTCGCAGGTGGACGGGGCGTGAGGCCGGGGTCGAAAAATAGGAACGTTTTGGCGATTGATGCCGTTGCTGGCAGAATGAAGGTCGCAGATGGGACTCAGGCGAAGTCAGGCAGTCACCTTGATCAGCGGGGAGGCAATCAGATTTCTGGTGACGCTGATCGGGCGTTCTTCCATCGCATTTCCAGCGCAGTGGGTCCGGGGCATCGTGATGCCCACGGCTGTAGGAGGGGACGGGCTGGTGACCTGGGCCAATGTGTCCTATGAGCACAGCGATCTCGCAGAACGCTTGAAGCTGGCGTCCCACGGTCGGAGCGCGGAGACGAGGGTGGTCTTGTACGGGCACGATGACCAGGGCAAATCCTTCGAGGTAGACAAGGTGTTGGGATTAGTTGATGTGGAACGAACTCTGATCCATCCGTTACCGCCGCACTTCCGCGGCGGAGAGCGTGATCGAGTGCTGGGATTTTTTGCCGATAAGGACTCTGTCGCCCTGATTGCCAACCCGTTTTGGGTGCTCGATCTCCCGAATCGGAAACAGGCACTCGATCTGTTTGCGTTGCGGCTGTCGGCGCATGGGCCAGGGGAGACGGATGTCAGGCTCCAATTACCTGTGGCCAGGCTTGATGCGGTGGCGGTGGGTCAGGTCGGGTAAACGTCGCGGTCGAGGAGCGAGGATGCTACGCGGTCAGCTTCGCAAGCAGGGAACGACGGCGAGAAGGAGCACGGGAGAGGGGCGCCCTCAGCATATGGTCGTGTTTGCGGTAGCCGGGAAACGAATGGCCGCCAGGACCGAAGAGATCGCCGGTGTCGTGTCATGGACAGGTGCCATTCCGGTCCCGAGTGAGACACCGTTCGTTACCTCGCTGGTCCGCCAGCAAGAGGGGTGTCTGCCGGTGTTTGACCTTGCGGCGAAGTTCAAACAACCGATCCGAGAAGGCGAGTCCTTGTGCCTGGTCGTGAAACACGTGGACGGCCCGCTGGCCATCCGTATCGATGCGGAGGTGCCCTCGCTGCAGACGGTGCCGCGATCGTCCTTACAGTGTCACATCGGCGACGATCCGGACTGTGCCGGAGTGTATGTCGCCGGCGGTGAACAGCTTCCTATCATCAACCTGGCAACCCTGGGGGTTTCATCGAGCCGTCAGGCTGGATGAGCCTGACAACGCGTAGAGGATTGACATGCCTAAGATCTTGATCGCCGACGACAGCATTGCAGTTCGTAAGGTAGCCGAACGCCTTTTGACTGAGGCCGGAATGGGAGTGACGTTGGCCGCAAACGGGTCCGAAGCGCTGGCGCTGCTCGCGAAGGACCGCCCCGACTTGGTGGTCTCCGATGTCATTATGCCTGACAAGAGCGGATATGAGGTGTGCGCCTACGTCCGCGGGCAGGCCAATCTGGCGGACCTTCCGGTGCTGCTCATCAGCGGGATCGTGAACGATGAGGTGTCACGGCAAGCTGAGAGCTGCAAAGCCGATGGAGTGTTGAAGAAGCCGTTTCAGGGCTCGTCGTTGAAGGATCGTGTGCTGGATCTACTGACCAGGCGGCCGCACAAGTCTGGTGCGGTGTCCGAGGCTCCTCACGCGGAAGGCATTTCCGCCGCGCCGGTACGCGAGCCGGCCGCTGCTGCGCCGGTGCTTTCTCTTCAGCAAGACACTGTTCCGATTCTTCAGGAGCGAGTGGAAGCACTTCAGCCGTATGAACCGATCATCATGAATGTGCCGGAGCCGGTGGTGCTGTCCCTGAGCCACGAACTTTCTGTCGACGAACCCTCAATCCATGATGATGCTGACCCAGCTGTGTCCGCCAAGGCCGATGAACGGACTCAGGTGTTGTTGGCTCAGCGCGATGCCAGAATTGCTGAGCTCGAATCACAGCTCGGGGAGGAACGGCAATCGAGGCTTGAGCAAGTGCGGCAGGTTCAGCAGGCAGTAGACGAGCACCGGGAACAAGCCGAGGCGATGACCTCCCGTGTGCAACTGCTGGAGCAGAGCTTGGCGGATGAACGAGCTCTGCAGGCTGCCATGACTCAAGAGTTGGAAGACATGTCGAGGCACGCGCATCGAGTCGAGGAGTTGGAAGCCGCGCTGGGTGAAGAGCGGACCCGTACGGAGCACTTGTCACAGCAGCTATCCGATGCGACACACCAGGCGGCGAGAATCGCAGAGTTGGAGGCGCACCTGGAGGCAGAGCGGGAGGCCGCAAACCAATTGGTCCAGCAGATCACCAATCTTGAACATCTCGAGGATCGCATGCGCGAGCTGGAACGGACGCTTTCGGCAGAGCGCGAAGAGTTCGAGACGTACCGAAGCGCGCATGCGCAATTGGAAAAGGTGGCCGCGATGGTGCCCGTTCTGGAAGAAGGCGGGGAAAAAGCCCGTGCTCATGTGGTGGAACTGGAAGGCGCGTTGTCGGCGGAACGGGAAGCGAGTGCCCTCCTGCTGGCACAAGTCAAACAGTTGGAAGCGGGAACCGTGCGCATCCAGGAGTTGGAACAAGCATTGGCCGACGAACAGGAGCGATCTCAGCAGCTGGCACAACGCACGGCAGATGCCGAGCAACTGGCCGATCAATCGACTCGTCGCTTCGAAGACTTGGCGAGGAAGTTGGGGGAAATCGCCGGTCTCGCATCCCAGCTTGGCGCCGGAAAGCGATAAAGCATCGTCGCGTGCCGTACGTCGCGACGAGTGAATGAATCAAAGCCAGGATACGGTCGTCTCTATGGACTCAGAACACAACCAGGACGAGTTTCAGAAGGAACTGATCGAGTTATTCGGACAGGAAGCGCAGGAATGGCTCGTGCAGATTTATTCAGCACTGACCGAGCTCGAAGGCCAGCCGGATTCCGAGCGACACGCCCAATTGATCGATGTAATCATACGAGGCATTACCAGTTTGGGCGGTTCTGCCGCCACGATCGATCTCCCCGAGGTGGAACGAGCCACATTCGCACTCCTGCCCTATATTGAAACGATCAAAGATCGTACGACGGTCACCGCGCAGGATTTCGGTACGGTCCGTGAGCAGTTCCGGATCGTCGTCGCTTACGTGAAAGATGCCACAGGCATCACCATCGAGATCGAACCGCCCGCAGAGGCCGTGCCGGCCCCAGAGCCCGTCATCGACTTCCTCACCCTCTTGAATGCGCTGCGTGCCTTACAGGACCAACAGCTTGGAAACGCTGCCAACGCGCCTCGCAGTCTCATTCCGCTGGCGCTTCAGCGGTTCGAGCATGAGGCACGTCAGGGGGGTGAGGTCATTCAGGCCACGACATTCCAACACATCCTTCACGAACTTCATAGAACGGACGCGCACTGTTTGGATTCGCTCATGCAGGAGTTGCCCGGTCTCGCCCGGTATGTGGGTCGGCTGAGAGTCGAGGGAACGGGTGTCGCCGAACCGGAACAGCCCCTTGGGCCTTCGCTGGAACGAATCGAACAGCTTCAGAGCGTGGCGAAGCAGACGAACGCGACGATCCTCGTCACGTTTCTCGCCGGCCTTCAGAACTTCCTCTCTCTTCTCGTCCATCGTCGGATTCCTGTGGCGGAGCATCGCCTGCAATCGGTGGAGGGACGTATTCTTGTTATGGCGAGCATGGTCGAAGAGTGGATGGCGACCGGACAGAAAGAGTTCGAGGCGATCAGTCGACTCGTTCCTGCCGCCTGAGCCGATTCAGCATCTGTCCGGCACAAGGATCTCCTGCTTGCAGGGAGCCGCGTTACCGGCGTTGTGCGGCAGTCGGCGTCCTGCCGAGTACCGATCCAGCCTATCGCGCTTGATCAGCAACGATGACCCTGCTGACACGTACATTTGGGTGAGGCACGAGGGCAATGGAACAGCATCACTACCGGCAAGCAGAGGCAGCGCTTGCCAAAGCGGCCGCCGCAGTCCAGCAGGATGAAGACGTCGACCTCTCCGAGCTGGCCCCGCTCGCTTCCGCCATCATCGATGCACTCCACGCAAGTGACCAATTAGTCGTTGAGGCGTTGTCCAGCCCGCCTGGTTCTCCGCTCATCACCAACCTTATCAACGTCGGCATCCTGGCCACGAAAGTCGGCATGGGGCTGGGATACTATGGAACCGAACTGGAGCGACTGGCGTTGGCCGGTCTGGTACACGACATCGGAATTTTTGCGGTTCCGCGGCAGGTGCTGACGAAAACCGGGCGGTTGACGGCCGAAGAGCGAGGTCTTGTCGAGCAGCATCCCCGCATGGGACATGACGTCATTCAACGGCTCGGTGCGGACTATGCGTGGCTGGCCGAAGTCGTGTTGCAGGCCCATGAGCGGGGGAAGGGGCAGGGATACCCTCATCGCTTGAAGGGACGCGAGATCAACGAATTGGCCCAAATTATCGGCGTGGTGGACATCTTCGATGCGCTGGTCAGCCCGCGTCCGTATCGTCGACGCTTGCTGCCGCACGAGGCCGTGCGTGAGTTGCTCACGACGGAACGTACCGCCTTTCCCAGGGAAATCATGAAGGCCTTGGTCGAACAGTTGTCGGTGTATCCTCTCGGTACCAGGGTGCGGCTCAGTAGCGGGGAGGAAGGGGTGGTGGTGCGTATTACCGCCTGCTACCCTTCGCGCCCGGTGGTACGTGTCACCGTCTCGGACAACCCCTCGAGCGCCGAATCGCCGCGCCTGATTGATTTAAGCCTCCAGCCCCATGTGTCGGTGGTTGATACCGTCGAGCCGCCGGCCCTGGAGCGCGTCACATTCGCATCGGTGTCACCAGCCACGACAGCGCCTGCCGCGCCGACCAACGCGTCCGACCAATTCGCCGCCCTGCTGGAAAGTCTTGATGCCATTGCGGGGGTCATTCAGGCTGCTGTGGATCAACCTGCGAGTCGACCGACTGCGCCGCGGGCCTCGTCAGGCGCAGACACGGCGGATGCAACGATTCCGGTTCGAAAAGAGATTCTCGGCCTGTTTGTGCTGGAAGCCAGGGAGTGGCTCCATCAAATTCAGACGGCGCTGGAGCGACTGGATAATACGAGTGAACAGGCGCGTCGTGCGCAGCTGTCGACGATTCTCTGGCAAAGTGTCGGCAATCTGGCGCGTTCTGCTGCGACCGTCGGACTGACCGGTCTGGAAGAGATGGCGACCAGGCTGTTTCCGCTCCTGCAGGCGGCGGCCAGGCATGAGCGGGCCGTAGCGGCACATCATGTTGCGTCGCTGCGAGAGGGGCTGTTGGAAATCGGCAAGACTGTGCAGGAATTGGAGCCGGTCTCAGAGACGGTCGAACCACCGGTCGATAGAGAGGCGCAGGAGTCGTCGAGTGATGAACCGCGCAGGCAGACTCCGTCCCCTGAAGTCGAAGCGGCGAGCGAACCGATCCAGGGAACGCGGCCGGATCCTCAGCGGACGGTCGCGATGCCGATTCTCGATGCGTTGCGACAATTGCATGTGGTGCGTGGGCGTTCGAGGGAGCCGGTACGGGATGTCCTGGAGACGGTGATCCGTCGGGCGGAGGGAGAGAGTGCCGGTGGAGCAAAGATGGTGGATGCACGGGCCATCGGACGCATGTTGGACGAATTGGAGCAGTTGGACGAACGGTTTCTCGCACACATGCAGGCCCGTGTCCCGATGGTGCTCGAAACGCTTCGTCGTATCGCGCGCGACAGTGAGGAACGTCGCCTGCCTCCCCAAGCGTTGGAGCCGATTTTTGACGAGATTGATATCTTATCCGGTTCGGCAGTCCAGGTGTCGGCGGAGAATATCCACCTCTTCCTGCAGGGACTGCGGACCTTTCTGCGCGTCACGGCTCAACACAAGCCGGCTGCGATCCGGGAACGCCTGGCGGCACTGGAGGAACGATTGGCCACGCTGATTCCCCTCGCTCAGCAATGGGTGGATGTCGGACGGGTGGAGCGAGCGGCCATTTTCGACATCCTTCCGATAGACTAATCGATCGCGATTCCCTCTCCGTCGACGCCTTTCTCCATGCCTCGATCTTCGCCCGTCATCGCCCAATCCTTAAGCAGTCAGCGATCCGCATACGCAGGCCGTGCTGCGGAAGGCCTATCCACATGGTTGCGCACAGCCCCTCCACAGTTCTTGTGGACAGCCGCGAACGCTCGCCGCTCACCGAATCAACGTTCGAGGGTAGCATTCAGGAATCGACTTTGCTTCGGTCCGGAGAATTTGTCCTCGATCGATACATTTTCTCTTGCGGTTCGGGAGGGGATTGTACGACCATCACGACCATGCCAAAACTTGTTTCTCTGAAGCAGCAGGAAGGGCACGACGCTCGCGCGACGGCCTATATCAAAGCCTACATGTTGTTTCCGGCCGGGATCTTTGGCCTGATTTCCATGCTCGGCGGAGTCGGTGGCTTAGGCTATCAACTCGTGGCTACCGACACTTACAGTTGGGCGACCTTTTTGGAAAGCTCCGGCTTGCTGCTGCTGGGCGGGACGTTGGGGTGGCTCCAGACGACGTACCACCAGTGGATCCTGGCTCATCGGCCTGAAGTCTTTGCCGCGCGCATGCGGCAGCCCGCCCTTACCAAGAGCGGGAAACCAAAACGGGAGACCGGAAAAATTCAGGATTCTCCGAGCGGATCTCCCTGGGCGCCTGTTGCCTACATGGCCGGCCTGGCCTTGTTGCTGTTCGGCTCAACCGTCGCGGTGGTGTATGGTGCGGTCCATCCGCTCGCGTCGTATTTCCTGCCCTGGGCCGGCTTCTTCTGGGCCAAACTGTTCTTCTGGAAGTCGCTGATGAAGGCCTGATGATCCGGCGTCACTTACGGCGGGGCTTGCGGGGCTTCGTAGCAGGTTTCGTCGTGTGCTCCAGGGCCGCCAGTCGTTCCTCGAGTTCGCGGACCCTTTGGCGGATTTCGGGTAGCTGAGGAATCACCGCCTGCGCTTTCAGAAACGTGGTGTGCGGCATCACCGGCGCGCCGGAGACGATTTGATTCGGCTCCAAGCTTCGGGTGACGCCGGATTTCGCGGCAATCATCACCTGATCGCCGATCTGTAAGTGATCGGCCAAGCCTGCCTGGCCTCCCACCATCACATAACGTCCCAGGGTGGTACTGCCTGCGATGCCGACCTGGGCCACCAGAATGTTGTGTTCTCCGACGACCACGTTGTGGGCGACCTGCACGAGGTTGTCGATTTTGCTGCCCCGCTTGATGACGGTATCGCCGAAGGTCGCGCGATCGATGGTGACGTTGGCGCCCAACTCCACGTCGTCTTCGATGACGACGCCGCCCAGTTGTGGAATTTTCTGGTGCCGGCCCTGGTATTGCACATATCCGAAGCCGTCGCTGCCGATCACTGTTCCGCTGTGGATGATGACGCGAGCACCAATCCGGCATCCTTCCCGTACGACCACATTCGGGTACAGGAGGCAGTCGTCACCGATGACGCTGTCGTCGCCGATGAATACCCCGGGATAGAGGGTCACTCGTGTGCCGATGGTCACACGGTCGCCTAAGGTCACGCCAGGCCAAATGGACGCATCGGCTCCGATCATGACGCCGTCCCCTCGCGTGATGCCCTCCGCGACACCGCGCACACGGGTCGGTCGCGCGAAAAAATGCTGGGCGGCTCGGGCGAAGGCATAGGCGGGGTTGTCCACCACGATTTGCGGGCAGGGGCAGTCCACGAGGCGCCGTCCGACCAGTAATGCGCCGATGGTAGCTGTCTGGGGTGATTTCAGGTGCCGCTCGGACGTGACGAATGCCAGATCCTCCGGTCCGGCCTGGTCGAGGCCGGCCACGCCGTTCACGGTGGCCTCCGGGGAACCGATCAGTTCGCCTCCGACATACTCGTGCAATTCCCGGACGGTCAGCGGGGTTCGCGTGCGCGCCGTGCTCATCCTCTTAGGCCTTCTTGCTCTTGGTCGAGGGTTTTGCGGCCGGCTTCTTGGTTCCGGTCTTTGCTGCCGTCTTTGCTGCCGTCTTTGCCGGGGCCTTTGCGGTGCTCTTGGCAGCGGTTTTGGTTGAAGCCGGTGCGACCCGCCCCTGCACGTAGGTGATGACATGGCCGACGGTGGTGAGGCCGACCAGATCCTGGTCGGGGATCTGCAGATTGAAGACCTCTTCGATGCGATACAACATTTCAATGACCGCCATCGAGTCCAATCCAAGATCCTCCCGCAAGTGATGCGTCGGCGAGATCGTAGCCGCATCCCGCTTCAGATAATCCGCCAGTGCCTGAACGATCTTGTTGGAAACGTCTGTTGTGTTGGCCATGCCCAAGTTCCTTCGTTCCTTACCTGGTGAGTCGCTCGTCGACCGCTGTCGCGCCGGACAGGGATCAGGAGGAGACAGTCTTTAACACGACGGCCGCGTTGTTGCTGCCGAACCCAAATGCATTGATCAGGGCCACTTTTGCCTTGCGCGTTTGCTGGTCCTTGGACAGGCCCGCCAGGAGACAAGCCGGATCGGGATCGTCCAGGTTAAGCGTGGGATGCACCTGTCCGCTCGTGAGCGTGAGGGCCGACACCACCCCGGCCAGCGATCCAGCCGCGCCCAACGTATGGCCCACCAGCGACTTCGTGGCATTCACGGCAAGTTTGTCAGCTCGTGATTTAAACACCAGGCGAATGGCCTTCACCTCCACCGCATCGCCGACCGTAGTCGACGTCGCGTGGGCGTTAATGTAATCCACCTGTGCCGGCGTCACGTCCGCATCCTTGAGGGCCAGCCGCATGGTCGTGGCGACTTCCTCGCCGTCCTCCCGGGGGATGACCATGTGATGGGCTTCACTCGTGGCAGCATACCCGGCCACTTCGGCATACATCCGGGCCTTGCGTTTCTTCGCGTGGGCGAGCGATTCAAGGATCAGGGCGCCGGCGCCTTCCCCCATCACGAACCCGTCTCGTCCACGATCGAAGGGACGTGAGGCTTTCTCCGGGGCATCGTTATACTTCGTGGAGAGGGCCCGAAGCGAGCAAAATCCTGCAAAGACCAGGGGCGTGATGCTGGCGTCGGCGCCGACCACGATCACGGCGTCGGCTGTGCCGGCGCGAATGGCGTGCATGGCCTGTCCCAGCGCATGGGCGCTCGAAGAACAGGCGGTGGAAATCGTGAGATTGGGACCTTTCGCTCCATAGACCATGGCCACGATTCCGGAGGCGGAATTCAGGGTGATCACCGGGATAAAATTCGGATGCACCCGGTGGGGACGTTTCTGTTCATAGAGTTGCGTGATTTCGCGCTCGCCCATCACCATCCCGCCCATACCGGCGCCGACGATCACGCCCACCCGGTGCGGGTCTTCACGCTCCATCTTGAAATCGGCATCGGCCAGCGCTTCCTTGGCGGCCACCAGGGCAAACTGGGCATACCGATCCACGCGATCGCCCTGGCCTGAGGGGAGGTACTGATCGGGTGAAAAGTCGACGATGCGCCCGGCGACCCGCGACCGATAGCCTTCCAGCGGAAACGGATCAAACGAGGGAATGGCGGAAATGCCGGATCGGCCTTCCAGCGCCGCTTTCCAGAACTGCGGGACGCCGATGCCGATGGGGGAGACGACTCCCAGCCCCGTGATGACAACCCGCGTCGACATAGAACCCTTTCACTGCCGCGTGAGAATGGTGTGTGCGGCCTGTCTACTTACCGCACGGGGGCGCCACAGTCAATGCTGAAGGCCTGCCCACTAGTCGATCGCGGCCCGCTATGCAACGTCAGGCATTCAGGATCCTGCGAAAAAATATGGTGATCGCGAAAGCGCGTAGGGGGAGGTTTTCTCGCAGGATGCTCAAAGAGACCGTCCAGCAAGGCCGCAGCGAGTGGAGGTCCGGAGGCGTACCCTCAGGGTACGTTGAGGACCTGAACGATGCGAGAACGCCGCTGGCGGACTTTTTCAGCATCCTGCTAGTAGCGCACCTTCAACAGCAAGTACAATCCGAACGTCAGAAACACCACATTGGCCATCCATCCGGCCAGCATCGGTGCGAGTGCCCCTCCGCGCCCGAGCGCAATTGCTACGGAGTGCGTGGACCAATAGAAAAACCCTACGGCCATCGCCTGGCCGATGCCCATGGCCATCCCGCTCCCGCGGACACCCGTGCGACGAAGACTCAAGGCGATGCCGACGATTACCATGATGAGCGTCACGCAGGGAAAGGCGATGCGCCCGTAGTAATCCGTCAGCAGGCGCGGGAGGAGTGTGCCGCCCAATTGCAGCCGATCGACGTATGCGCGAATCTCGCGCAAGGTCATGGTTTCAGGGTCCAGCTCCGCCCAGGTGGTGAAATCGTCGGGAATGTGGGGAAGTGCGAGCGCCTGTGTCTGAAAACTGCTGACCAAGACCGTGCCGTCCTCGCGGAAGGTCCGGTTGATGCCGTCCTGTAGGGCCCAACCTTGCGGGGAATAGGCTGCGCGTTTGGCCTCGGCGATTTCCTGGAGTTGGAATGTCGGGCTTAAGCGATAGAGACGGATGTTGCGCAGTACCGCGCCGCCAGGATCGATCGTGTCGATGTTCATCAAGGTCTGGCCGCCGAGGCTCACCCACGGCTGTGCCGCCTTCAGCGACACCGGTGTCGTGCGTTTTTCGATCTGCGTCGTCTTGATCTGCTCGGCTTTGGCCAGGGCCAGGGGAATGACGGTGGAACTGAACAGGAACAGCACCATCGCCAGCACCGTACCCAGAAAGATAAACGGGGAGGTAATCCAATAGAGACTGATCCCGCAGCTGCGCATGGCCGTGATTTCATGGCTGCGCGACAGCAGGCCGATGGTCAACAGGGTCGCCATCAATACCGCCAGCGGGGCGATCTGATACGAGATCGCCGGCATCTTCAAGACAAAGTAGGCCAGCACATCCAACGCATGCGCGTCATACCGCAGGAACCGGCGGACTTTTTCAAAGAAGTCGATGACGAGGTAGATCGTCATGAGCCCGGAGAAGCACATGCCGAAAATCTTCACGTACTCACGCAGCATGTAGCGGAAGAGAATGTTCATGGTGTTATTGCCGGCTCACGCGGTAGAACCACAGAATTGTCACGATCGTGAAGATCACATTGGGTAACCAGGCACCGGCAAACGGGGAGATCCAGAGTGTGGTGACCAGAAATTCACAGGCGACATTGATGACATAGTACGCGATCACGACGAGCACGCCGACCGCAAATCCACCGATGCTGCCGGAGCGTTTGGATACAATCCCGACCGGCACGCCCAGAATACAAAACACCAGCGACGCCGCCGGGAATGCCAAGTCCTTGTAGTATTCCATCATGCGCCGGAGGGCGTTGGTATCGGTCCAGTTGGAGCTCTCCAACTTCGCACGGATGACCTCCATCGGCGTGCGCTCTTCGGCGCCGTACAGGCTGGCGCTGATGCTCAACTTGAGGTCGTACGCCGCGAACGAAATTTTCTGATACTCCTCGGGGTTTTGGGGGCGGCTGTGAATCACACCGTTCATCAGCCGGAGTGCCACCTGGCTGCTGACCGGGTCGGTCATGACCTGGTACTGCTGTGCCACGATGATGCGCGGGTCGGCCGGGTTTCGTTCGTCGGCTACAAAAATCCCGCGATTGTCCCGTCCCTCCTGCGCGTCCGGTACATAGATCACCATCTTAGGGATGGCTTCATTAAAGACGCCGCGATCGAGTTCCAGTACGAGTTCGTCGCGCAGCAGATTCAGCGCCACCTTCTTCATATTGACGTTGCTCCAGGGCTGACCGTACTGCGCCATGATGAGCGTCAACCCGCAGACCAATGCCGCAAACAGAAACACCGCTTGCGACAGCCGCAGCAGGCTGAACCCGGCGGCGCGCATGGCCACCAGTTCTTTATCGAGCGACAGTCGACCGAAGGCCGTAATGGAGGCGATGATGCCGGCAATGGGCAGCGTCAGCACGAGGAACGAGGGCAGCAGATGGGCAAACACCTTGAGCACCGACAGGAAGCCGATGCCCTTCGTGACCAGCAGCTCTACCAGGCGAAGCAATTCCTTCGTGAGCATCACGAAGCAGAGCGCGCCCAGACTGATGCAAAACGGGGAGAGGAGTTCGCGAAAAATGTAACGATCGAGGATGGTGTGCAGCACGGGGGCGGTCGGGGTCCTACATCGGAAGATTGGTTGCTGCACTATAGAAGAGTCTGCTTGGGTTGTAAACAGATCAGATAGGCCAGGGCCAAAAGATACGCTTGACAAGCAGTGCACCCCATGGTACATCGCTGCGCACTTTTCTGTAGGTCAAGATGGTTCGGGTTGATCATAGTCTCAACGCCCCCGGAAGTGCCACCGCGCCCGCCGCTGTTCTCTCTCTCTTTTTATCGTCATTATTCCATGCCAAGCAGGTCAGCGGCGCTGAAGCGCCCATTATGTTCGTGCGTTGAGAAAAGGAGGACCGTATGAAGACGAAGGGCACGGTGAAGTGGTTCAATGATCGCAAGGGGTTCGGATTTATCCGGCTCGATGGCGGAGACGATGTCTTTGTGCATTACTCTGCGTTGCAGGGCGATGGATTCAAAACCTTGAAAGAGGGTGAGAACGTCGAGTTCGACATCGTCCAAGGTGCCAAAGGCCCCCAGGCGGCCAACGTGTTGAAGGACCTCGCGCCGGCTCCTTAGACGGCTGGGCCTCTACGTAGTCCAGCGGCCCCTCCGCCGTATCGAGGGGCCGCAGGTTTCCCCGGCAGACACCAGCTCGAACACCCGCTCCAGACGCCGCGTTTACGCTGTCGCGCTTTTATCCATTTGTTTGACAAAGAATTCGTTGACTGTTAGCGTGGACTCTCAACGTCGGGTGAGGAGTCTTCTTGGCTGTCGACCGCCGAACAGTGCTTCAGAACGCGCAGCTCTTCGCGTCCAAAGGGCAGTACGAGGCAGCCATCGCCGAATGGCGGAAGCTGACCACGGACACGCCCGCCGACGGCACCGTCTTCAACTCCATCGGCGACCTCCAACTCAAACGCAATGCCACCCCCGACGCCGTCGCCGCGTTTCTCCAGGCGGCCGGCGCGTTCCGTTCTGAAGGATCGGTCCTCAAGGCCATTGCCGCCTACAAGAAAATCCTCAAAGTCGATCCGACCCGCATCGACATCTATCGGCATCTCGGCGATCTCAACGCGGAACGCGGCCTCTTGAGCAGTGCCGTCCAGGACTACCTGACGGCAGGCAAACACTACGCGAAGGATGGACGGAACAAAGAAGCGCTGGAGATCTACCGAAAAATCGTCGCGCAAGACCCCTCGAACATGGACGCACAGCTCCGCGTCGCGGAACTCTGTGTGCAGGAAGGGCTGGTCGACGAAGCCATACGAATGTACCTCCAGCTCGGACGGGAACAGTCTGCCGCGCAACAGTATGAGCAGGCCAAAGCTATGTATACCGTGGTGCTGCGGCTGGATCCGGAGAACGCCGAGGCCAAAGAAATCACGACGATGATGGAGACCAGCGGTGGCCCGTCGGCCGCCTCTGCGCGGGGAGTCAAACCGGCCGCGACCGCGACCAAACCGGGAGATGCCGGCGATTTGATGGCCGAAGCCACCCGCCGGATCGAGGAAGGTCAGTATGCAGGCGCCGAGGCGATGTTGACCCAACTATTGAGCCGCGAGCCGGGCAATCCTGAAATCTGTCAACTCCTGGCGCGCATGCACCTTCTGCAGGGGAACCTGGTGGTGGCGCTTGGGGAGTATCGGTTCCTGGCCGGAGGTGCCCTCCGTGCGCAGGATTACGTGATGGCGGAGTCTCTCATCTCGGACTATCTCAAGGTAGAGCCGGCGTCCGTCCCCATGTTGGAACTGCTGGGCGAGCTGTACCAGGAAAAAGGCGATCCTGCGACGGCGGCGCAGCATTTCGGACGAGCGGTCGAAATCCTGCTGGAGCATCCGGAGCCAGGCATGCCCACATTGCCGGCCGAGCTGTTTGAGAAGGTGCAGGCGCTGGCGCCGGGCAGTGCCATCGCGCGTAAACTTGCGCCGGCGTTCGATCCCAACGCCGGATCGATTCCCGAACCGGAACCTTTCGCGCCCATGGTGGAGGCGGTCCCGACACCGACGCCTGAGCCGGAACCGGCGACGGTGGTTCTGACCGCGGAAGCCGCGGCGGAGGCGCCGTTCAGAATACTGGATGCCTCCGCGCCTCCTGTCGAACCTGCCCCCGTGTCGCCGTCTTCCATAACGAATCCGGTCGTGGCACAAGTTGCAGCGCCAACCGTCCAGCCTGCCGGGCCCGTGCTGGAGACCGTGTCTCCGGCGGCTCCTCCGGCGGTCCCTCCTGTTGTCGAACCTCCTGCCGAAATCGTGGATGCAGAAACCCGATACGCCCTTGGCATGGCGTATAAGGACATGGGGTTGTGGGAAGAGGCGAAAGAAGAGTTTCTGCTGTCGATGAAGGACTCAGGCTTCTTCGTCGATTCCTGCATGATGATGGCACTCTGCTGCAAGGAGCAAGGTCATCCGGAGCAAGCCGTGCAACTGTTGGAACGGCTGATTGCCGACTCGCGTTGCCGCGGCGGCAATGCCCAGCTTGTGCGCTACGAGTTGGGGCTGTTGTACGAAAAGACCGGTGCGGGCGATCGGGCCCTGAGCATGTACCAATCGATTCCCACGTTCCACGACGTTCCCCGACGGGTCGAAAGCTTGCGTCTCCGGCTGGTGAACGGGGCTGCTCAGCCCGGCGTCTCTGCCGCCGCCCAATCGAGTTCCTTCCCGCTTGCCGGCCGTTAACCCGGCGCACCCGAAGCGCATCGTCCATGTCAGCGGGTGGGGGCCGACGAGCCCTGGCGCCCGTCAATCCGATTCACTTGATTCGGTGCCGCTCTCCCCGCACAGACCGCCGCAATATTGTCCAGGCAGATCATCCCCATCCGGACCCTGGTCGCCAGTGTGGCGCTTCCGAGGTGCGGCAGCAGCACGACCTGCCGCAGTTCCCGCAGGCTAGGATGGAACAGGGGTTCCTGCTCGAACACGTCCAATCCCGCGCCGGCCAGGCGTCGTTGGAGCAACGCGTCGACCAAGGCGGATTCTTCCACCACCGGGCCGCGCGACGTATTGATCAGAAACGCGGTCGGTTTCATGAGGGCCAGCTGACGTGCGCCGATCAGATGATGGGTGTCAGGCGTGAGCGGCACATGCAGACTCACGAAGTCGGCATCCTTCAACAGGTCCGGAAGGGACCTCCCTTCCCACTGTGACGGCAGCCGGCCGGACGCGTGGGGCGTGCGCGAGGTGTAATAGACGCGCATGTTGAAGCCGGTGGCCCGTTGTGCGACCGCCTGTCCAATTCGACCCATGCCGACGAGACCGAGCGTTTTACCCGACACGTCGGTTCCAAGCATCTGTGTCGGCGCCCACCCGGACCAGTCGCCGGATCGTACGTAGGCATCGCCCTCCGCCACGCGCCGCGCCACCGCCAGGAGCAACGCCCAGGTCAGATCGGCGGTGGAGTCCGTCAAGACGTCCGGGGTGTTGGTCACCACGATCCCGCGAGCCGACGCGGCGGCAAGGTCGATGTTGTTATACCCCACGGCATAGTTGGCGAGGATGGCGAGTCGAGATGCCGCGGCCAGCATGGAGGCATCGATACGGTCGGTGAGGGTGCAGATGGCGGCGTCGGCTTCGCGTAACCCAGCGGCCAGGCTGTCATTCGTCGGTGCCGCATCGCGGGGTTCGTTGAGCAGCCGATAATGCTGCCGTGCGGCAACCATGACCGGATCGGGGAGCAGGCGGGAGATATAGAGGAGTGGAGTTGCCATGGAGGCCTCGCAGGACTGCAGAGCATCTTAACGAATCGTGCGCCAGTCAACAACCGGCTTGTCCTGCCGTCACGCGAGCGACGTGGCGAATCGTACTCACGCCGGACGGTGAGCCACTGAGGGATGCGAGAACGCCGCTGGCGGACCTTTTCCGCATCCTGCTAGAATGCGGCAGCGTACACACAAGCATGACCCTCATCCTACCCAACACCTCATCTGCCGTCGCCAGCGATCTTCGGCACCTCCTTGGACATGCGAAGGTCCAGGACGATGTGCCCACGCTCACGGCCTATGCGGTCGATGCCAGCATTTATCGCATGACGCCGAAGGCCGTGGTGCTGGCGGAGCACGAGGCGGATATCGACGCCGTCGTCCGGTTTGCCGTGGAGCGGGGCATCCCCCTCACGCCGCGCGCCGCCGGGACCAATCTCACCGGCTCCGCGGTCGGCTCGGGCATTATTCTCGATGTGTCCAAGATGAACCGCATCCTCGAACTCAATGAGGAAGAACGGTGGGCGCGGGTGCAGCCGGGCATCGTCCTGGCGGAGTTGAACAAACAACTCGGGCGAGGCAATCTCCTGTTCGGTCCCGATCCGTCCAGCGGCGACATGTGCAAACTCGGCGGCATGATCGCCAACAATTCATCCGGTCCCCACACGCTGATCTACGGTTCCGTAAAAGACAACGTGCAGGCTTTGCGGGTCTGTCTCCCGTCCGGAGCCTGGCTCTCTGCCTCGTCGATGGGGTTGGACGATCCGGCGCTCGCCCGTTTGTTGACCGCTCATCCCACGCTGAAGCCGATCTTCGACCTCGTCCAACGGCAGCGCGCCTTGATCGACAGCAAGAAACCGACCGTCAGCAAAAACAGTTGCGGCTACAATCTCTTCGGCTTGGCCGACGGGCTGGGCCAGGGCCTGTTCGATCTTCCTAAATTGTTCGTGGGCAGCGAAGGCACGTTGGGTATCGTCAGCGAGGCCACGCTCCGGCTCGTGCCCAAGCCGCAAGGCACCCTCACCGCGTTGATTCACTTCCGCCGCCTGGAAGAAGTCGGGGAGGCGGTGCCGCATCTCTTGAGCCTCCGTCCGAGCGCACTGGAGGTGATGGACGCCAACACGTTGAACCTGATCGGCCGCGCTGCGCACGGCATTCCCGCCGATGCCGCCGCGACCCTACTCGCCGAACTCGACAGCAGCGAGGGCGAGGCCGACTTGCGCGACCGTGCCGACCGGATGGCCGCGATCTGCCGCCGCTATGAGTTGTGCGGCGACCCGACCATCGCGTACGACAAGGAGCAGCGGGAGCAATTGTGGAAAGCCAGAAAAGCGCTGTATCCCACCCTCTACCGGTTCGATCCGCGCAAAAAGCCGGTCAACTTCGTCGACGATGTGGTCGTGCGCGCCGAGCGTATCAGCGAGCTGATTCGCTACCTCGAGACGTTCTTTGAAGGCCAGCATGTCCCGGTGGCGATCTTCGGCCATATCGGCAACGGGAACGCCCACATCACGCCGCTACTCGACGTGAACGACCGGCAAGACTTCGACAAGATGGTGCAGGCCTACCATGAAATCCATCAGGCCGTCTTGTCGCGATTCGACGGATCCATCTGCGGCGAACATGGTGATGGGCGGGTGCGCGCGGAATATGTCCGCAAGATGTTCGGCGACGAGCTCTATCAATTGTTTGTCGAGGTCAAACGCGTCATCGATCCCGCGAACGTGATGAACCCCGGCATCAAGATCAGCGACGCGCCGTTCACCGACCATATCGACTACCAGCGGTTGTCCAAGTCCTGCGCCACGTGCGCGAAGTGTAATTCCGTCTGCCCGGTCTACGATGTGTTTCAGTCGGAAGACATGAGCTCGCGCGGCTGGTACGAAATCGTCACGGCCAAGGATTACTCCTATCTCACCTCGAAGCGGGTGGTGGAGGCCTGTCTCAACTGCAAATCCTGCCGCACGATTTGCCCGGCAGGGGTCGATGTATCGGAACTCATTCTCCAGCGGCGCGCCGAGCAGCCGAATCAAGGGAGCCGGTGGCTGTTTGTCCTTCACGCGAAGCTGCCGATATTTGAAGTGTTGCTGAAGATTCTGGCGAAGACGCAACGTCTCTGGGATCGTCCCGGTCCGCGCGCAGTGCTGGAACGTCTGGCGGCTCCCGTGCTGAAGCGTATCGCCCCCACGGCCAAATTGCCGGCGGACATGGTGTTGCCCAAGCTGGCTCCGCATCATCTGCGCGATCGCTATCCCGAGCTCACGCAATCGAACCCACCTGCAACCGGTCCGCGCGTGGCGTATTTCCATGGTTGCGCGGCGAACTATTTTGACGACGGGGTGGGGGATGCGGTGATCGGCGTGTTGCACAAACATAAAGTGAATGTTGAGCTACCTCCGCAGCGCTGCTCCGGGACGCCCATCGAAACCTATGGCCACGTGGACCTCGTAAGAGACAACGCACGGTTCAATCTGCAGTCGCTCGCGGGGTACGATCAAGTCGTGACGGGCTGCGCCTCCTGTACGCTCATGCTCAAGGAATACAGGAAGTTTTTCGAGGCCGGGCCGGAACAGCAGGCGGCGGACGCACTGGCACACAAGGTGGTGCACATCACGGAGTTCGTGGCGCGCTCGTCCGAGCATCCGCCTATGGGCGCGGCGGACGGTGCGGGCCGGCGGGTGACCTACCATTCGTCTTGTCACCTGCGGGCGGCGGGCGTCACGAAGGAACCGCGCCAACTGCTCAAGCAGGTCCCGGGTGCCGACTATGTCGAGATGACGGATGCCGACCGCTGTGCCGGCGGGGCGGGCACCTACCTTGTGAAAGACTACGACACCTCCCAGAAGGTATTCGATAGGAAGCGCCGGAACATCGAGCAGAGCGGGGCAGATACGGTGGCCACCAGTTGCCCGGCCTGCATGATTCAACTCAACAATGGGTTGCGCGGCCGCGCGGCGGTGAAACATGTCGCCCAGGTGTTGAACGAGGCCTACCAGGCTGGCGCGGAGCAGGAATCGGGCGCGAACGAGGCAGAGACACGACCAGGAGCCGGCTCATGACTTTTCGCAAAGTAGATCTGATTTTTGTCGTGCTGGCGCTGCTCGTCGTCGGGGGCGTGGCATTGTTGCCGTCGCCGCGTGACCGTAATCCGAAAGTGCCGGCCAACAGTGCGCACCAATCCATTACGGTGGAGAGTCAGTGTGCGACCTGTCATGCCCCTCAAGGTGTTCGTCCCTTGCCGGCGCAACATCCCAAGCGGCAGGACTGCCTGCATTGCCACGCGCGGGAGGCCGGGAAACGTGAGACGTCAAACGTGAAAGGTCAAACGTTAAACGAAGTCGGAAGTCCGGAATCCAAAATCGTTTCACCTTTCACGTTTTACGTTTCACGGAATGTATACGCACCGACTGAACGGGAGGATTGATCGATCATGGTGAAAGTGCTGATTCTCGGGCCAACGCTACTCCAGCGTGTGAACGAGCCGGAATTGGATGTGGAGGTGGATGGGCCGACCGCCATTAAGATGTTGATCGAAGGCAATGCGGAATTGATGGATGCGCTGGCGCCGTTCATCGTGCGCGGCGAACTGCTCGTGACCGTCAATCGCAAAGTCGGCTCGCTCGACTCGGTGGTGAAAGACGGTGACGTGCTGAAAATCGCGCATCAGTCCCGTGCCTCCTACGACGGCACGACCGACATTCCCACCTGAGCGGGGGAGCAAAGTCCGTGAAGCGTCGTTCGTGAAACGTCTCTCGCTCGGAAATGCTTTCCGGGCCAAGCGAGAGACGCTTCACGTTTCACGAGATACGATCCTCCTTTCCACGGCTCTTCTCTCCCTCGCATCATCCTGGTAGACTGGCGCCGAAAAATCGGCTGGGCCGGGTTAAGGACTACGTATGGCGCGTAACGATCAGGCCGTGCGTCTGTTAGTCGTGTTGAAGCAGCTGGAAGGGGCGCGACAGGGCCTCACGCTGGAACAGTTGGCGGAGTCGCTGGCGCCCGGTTCCACACGGCACCCTCGCACGCTCAGGCGCGACCTCGCCGCGTTGGAAGAAGCCGGGTATCCGCTGGTGACCGAGCGGATCAATGGGCACACGTGTTGGCGGTTGCTGGAAGGATTCCGCAATGTTCCCGGCCTGCGGTTTTCGCCCTCGGAGCTAATGGCACTGACATTCAGTCGCCGACTCATCTCTCCACTCGAAGGCACGGAGCTCCATACCTCGCTCCAATCGGCGCTGGGCAAGGCGGCGGCTGCGTTGCCTCCGCAGGGGGTGGCGCTGGTGCAACAGCTCGACGGCACGTTCAGCGTCGGACTCGGCCCGCACAAACGCTACCGGCAACATCGCGAAACCATCGACCGGCTGACCCGCGCCATTGCCGACGCCACCACCGTCCAGATCCGGTACGACTCCGCCTCACGTGGCCGGACGACCAGGCGCGAGGTCGATCCCTATCGGCTCTGGTACGCCACGGGCGGTTTGTATCTCATTGCCTATTGTCACCTGCGGCGCGAGCCCCGCATGTTTGCCGTGGAGCGAATCAAGTCCGTTACGCCGACCGACCATCCCTATCAGATGCCGCTGCATTTCGACCTCGATGCCTTCGTACAGGACGCACTCACGGTCATGCGTGGCCCGCGCATCGAGGTGGAGCTGGAATTCAACAAGGCCACGGCGGCCTGGGTCAAGGATCGCGTCTGGCATGCCACGCAAGGAACGAAACGCGTGCGGGGCGGCGGCCTGCGCATGACCCTGTCGGTCGCCGATACCCGCGAGTTGCTCGGCTGGATCCTGAGCTTCGGCAGCGGCGTGAAGGTGCTCAAGCCGGAGAGTCTGCATCAGGCGGTGGTGGAGGAGGCCCTGCGAATCAGCAAGGCATAACCGAGTGCTCCCGCCGACTATTCTAGAGTGTCCAGCCCTCGACGTCTCGCCAATCACCTTTCACCGTGCACACGCCTCCGATGGTGCTTTCCCGCCGCGAAACGGGTATTCTCGACAGTTCCATTCTGTATGACCACGACCAACGCCACAACCAACCGTCTCCCGATGCCCCTGTATACCCAGGTGCTCATCGCCGTGATCTTCGGCGGTCTGCTCGGGGTGATCTTCGGGCAGGACCCCTATCTGGGCGGCATCACGAACGCGCAGTTGGGCAAGCTCGGCATGATGGTCGTGCAGTTGCTGAAGACGTTGGCCATTCCGCTGATCTTCTTCGCCATCCTCGATGCGCTCATCCGCACCAGTCTGCCGCTCAGCCAGGGGACCAGGCTGCTGGTCATCTGTCTGGTCAATGTGACCGTCGCCATGACGATCGGCTTGGTCATCATGAACAGCTGGCAGCCTGGCGTATCGTGGCAGGGCCATGTCGATCAGTTGCTGCAGCTGGTGCCAGGGTCTAAAGCTCCGGCCAAGGTGGCCACGTCGCAAACGCCGATCGAAGACCTCGCCGCCTATATTCCCCGCACCATTCTGGCGCCCTTTTCCACGAACAACATTATCGGCGTGGTGCTCTTGGCTCTGGTGATCGGCGCGCTGCTGAGGAGGCTGCACATGCGAGCGGCCCGGAAGGGTGAAGACGACCTGGCCATCGTGCGGTTCGTCGAGTGGGTTTATGAATGGCTGGTGCGCATCCTCGGCTGGATCATTCATGCCGTGCCGCTCGCCGTCTTCGGGGTCGTGGCGCAGGTGGTGGGCAAGTCGGGCGTAGGCGTCTTCTCCATTCTCTGGATTTTTCTCGTGGCCATGCTCGCGGGACTCACGATCCACGCGCTGATCTATTACCCGCTGGTCGCGTGGTTCGTGGGCAAGAAGTCGCCGAAGGTCTATCTGGGACAAGGGGCCGATGCGATCATGACGGCCATGTCCTGCAACAGCAGCCTGGCGACCGTGCCGGTCACATTGCATTGTCTGAATCGCATGCACGTGTCGGCACAATCGTCGCGCCTCGCGGCCTGTGTCGGGACCAATCTGAACAACGACGGCATCACCCTCTACGAGGCGATGGCGGCGTTGTTCCTCGCCCAGGCCCTGGGGTACGACCTGTCCTTGACGAGTCAGTTCCTCATCGTCGCAGCGTCCATCATTGCAGGGGCAGGAGTGGCCGGTATTCCCGAGGCGGGCATGATCGTTTTGCCGCTGGTCCTGTCGGCTGCAGGCCTGCCCGATACCGTGATCGCCGCGGCTATTCCCCTCATCATGACGGTGGATTGGATCATCGCCCGCGCCCGCTCCGGCGTGAACGTCATGAGCGACATGCTGGTGGCGATTCTCCTGGACGCAGGGCTGAAGCAATCGAGCGCCGAACCCAACACGGCAGGGTATCGGCCAGAGACCGTCGTCCCGCGGTCCGAGTCTCAGCTCTCCTAACGATCCATCCGGCCACGACTCGCCGGGCGCTCACGCCATTGTCCCCTCAGGGTTGTAGCGCAGCGCGTAACGATTCTCCGCGAAAATGATTCGGCAGCAGCATAATGCAATTGGGGTTGAACCCCTGCGATTTCAGCGTGTCGATACTGCCCACGACGGTGCCGCCTTTGCGCAGGTCGATGACCGTGACGGAGCCGTCGCTCATGCCTTCCAGGTTGAGCAGGCTGTTCTGCACGAACAGGTACCGCTCGTCGGGTGACAGGAGCGAATGGTGCGCGCCGGCGGCGGCAGGAATAGCCTGCAGAAATTTCGGGTGGCGCGGGTCGCTGTTGTCGTACACGTTCACGAAGCCCGGCTTCGCTGTCGTGACGAACAGGCGATCGCCCTTGGCGTTATAGAGCATCTCCAGCGGCATGCCCTGTTGACGCGGCCCGAAGTCGTCGATCTCGTGAAAGGAGAAGGACGCGGTCGTGGGGTCCCAGACCCCGGCCCAGAGCGTAGCCTCCATCATGTTGGTGATGTGGACCACGGGCGGCACCGCGTTCGGCGAAAACATCACCTCGACCGGCGCGGATTTCGAAGGAGCCGGTGTGGACGACACGCGGTGCGTCGAAAGCACCGATCCGGTGCTCGCCTCGATCACCGTGATCGAATCGCCCGCCTCGGACATGTCGGGCTTGACCGTGCTGGTGACCAGCACGCGGTCGATGCCATTGTGAATCGCAATGCCGTGCGGGTACCGCACGGTCACCGGGGCGCCGTCGCCCGTGCGCACGACCTTGGTCGGCCGGTCCGTGACCGCATCACCCATGATCACGGCGCTGGAGCCCATGCAGGTCAGGTACCATGTGCGGTTGTCTTCCGACACCACCAGGTCTTCGAGCACCTGACAGTCCGGCACATCGATCGCTCGCAGGCGATAGGGGAAGCGCGTCAGATCGACGACATGCAACACGCTCTTGTTCAGCGCGGTAAGGTAGGCCTTGGTCCGGTCGCGGTTGAAGAAAATGTGGTGGGCGACGAGGTCCGGCGGCAGCGGCACTTCCATCAGGATCTTCCCGAAATCGGCGGACTCGGGATCGATCTCCATGATCGCGATCCCTTCGCGGCGCACCGGCTGATTCGGCTTGCTCTCATAATTGAGCAGCGCCAGCAGCTCAGCCGAGGCCATCGAGGTGCAGACAACGAGGAACAGCACAGTGAATGAAAGAAGTCGGAAGCGTCTCATGGCAGGCCTCCTTGGAGAAAGTCGGGCGGATGGGATGAATCGTCAAAAGGGTACTCCTGTAATGGGACCTACGCAAGAGCGCGTCTTGGAAATGGAAGCATTTGGGGAAGGTGGAGAGGAATGTTCCGACAAGCCGTCAGGCAGCGAAGCTCTCGACGTCCTTCCAGCGGGGATCTACCTGAAGACTGACTTCTCGCGGCCGAACGGAAGCTTCACGATTCCCACCGATCAGGATTTTTCGGGGATCAGGCACGGAGCCGCCCGGGCCGTCTCATGCACGGCTCCGCGGCGGCAGATGACAGCAGAGACAATCGTGTCTCGCTCACCCGGGTTACTTCGTTGCCCGGTAGACGGGCGAGAACGTACCGGGGCCGTCCTTTTTCAGAATGAACACGATGCCCTTGCCCGGTCGATAGAAGACCAGGTGATCCGACTTGCCCGTGCCGGCATAGTCAAACGGGAAGGCTCGGTCGGCCGGGTCAGAGAGATCGTAGCCACCGATGCCGCTCCCACCCGGCGTCGCTTGATAGATGGGGTGATAATTGCCCGTACCGTCTTGCTTGATGATAAAGACGGCGCCGGTCCCGGGCCGATACAAAACGAGGTGATTCGCTGTGCCAATGCCATCATAGTCGAAGGCAAACACGTGGTCGTTCGAGTCAGACAGGTCAAAGCCGCCAATGCCGGCATGGCTTTGATACACGGGGGTGAAGCCACCGGGGCCGTCCTTTTTCAGAATGAACACGATGCCCTTGCCCGGCCGATAGAAGACCAGATGATCCGATTTGCCGGTGCCGGTATAGTCCAACGCGAAGGCCCGGTCGGCTGAGTCGGAGAGGTCGTAGCCGCCGATGCCGGAATGGCTCTTATAGGCGGGCGAGAACTTGCCGGGGCCGTCCTTTTTCAGAATGAATACGATGCCCTTCCCCGGCCGGTAGAACACCAGGTGGTCCAGCTTACCTGTGCCGGCGTAGTCGAACGCAAAGGCCCGGTCGTCCGGCGACGACAGATCATAACCGCCAATGCCGCTGCCACCGGGCGTTTCCTTAAAAATGGGGAAGTACGTTCCCACACCATCCTTCTTGAGGATGAACACCGTGCCTGTTCCAGGGCGGTACAGGACGAGGTGATTCGCTGTGCCAACACCATCATAATCGTACGCAAAGGCCTGGTCGTCCGCGACAGAAAGATCATAGGTGCCAATGCCGGAATGGCCCTCATAGACGGGGGAGAAACCATTGGCGCCGTCCTTCTTCAAAATGAACATGATGCCCTTGCCCGGCCGGTAAAAGACCAGGTGGTTCAACCTGCCTGTGCCGGTGTAGTCCAACGCGAAGGCCCGGTCGGCCGAGGAGGACAGATCATAGCCACCGATCCCTTCAATGGCCATGCTGACGTTCATGGTCTCCAGCACCCGCTGAATGGGAGTGGCGATGCCTGTGCCCTTGGATTCCGCGTCGATTGAAAACAACAATCCCACAACTTGGCCCGCATCATTGACGATAGTGGATCCCGAGTCTCCTTGATCGGCAAACAGCGCGTTCCGCGTGGTGTCAGGATCGATTTGCATCTGCTCCCTGAAGACGATCGTGCCCACGCCGTGGTCAAAGGTGATTGTTGCCGTCGCATGCAACCCATTAATGGTGCCGTAGGTCAATCCAGTGGTGCGTCCTCGTTTGCGAACTGCCATGCCTAGTTCAGGAGCTGCGGTTCCTGTGATGGCGCCAACGTCCTGTACCCCGCAGGCATACCTCGTGATGTTGTCGAGACGGGCGACGGCGGCATCGACATCCTTGTTGAGAATCCCTCGTTCGATGGTTGCGACCAATATGCCACCGAAGGACGGCTGTGTGATGCGCCGTCCCACATCGCCCCATTGGTTCCATCCCTCGTTCACACAAAGGACATGGTAATTGCTCAGCAGCATCCTGTGCTGGGTACTATTGTCGATGACAATGGCGCCGAGGGTGCCGGCAATGGACTGCAAGTCCACGGCACGTAATGGGCCTACATCGATCCCCCCGAGTATCGGATTGTAGTAGCCACGATCTCCCGCCGGCCGAAACCGATTCTGAATGATATCCGTCTTCACGCCCTGTATCTGGGACGGAAGTTGTTGATCAGCCGGGACATCTTTTTTTTCCGCCACATGAATACGAATGACGATCTCATCGGTCTTCCGGCCATTCACGAACTTGTACCCGACATCCACAGCGGTGACGCCGGGTCTGCTCAGGAGGTCATCTTCAGCGGCTGCTTTAATCCGTCTCACGCGTTCTATGTCTTGAGCCATGGGGTCTCCTTTGGAAGGGCGTGTAGAGTGTCGCAATTTGATACGTATCGATACGCACAAGTAGAAAGGTGTGTGCGGAGGTGGTTGTGTCACAAATACGTAGAAGCGTCAATGCGCAAATGAGAGAGAGTCGTCCTGCACGCGATACGTGTCGGACGATTCTTACGGGAAGCGAAATAGGAGAGAGGTCGGGAGGACTCAATGGCATCCCACGCTGTTGACGGAAAGAGTGTGTTGCCGGACTCGCTGGTGGGAAACACCTGCAAAAGTCGAGAGCAGTTCCATCTCTGCTGGAAGGTTGCCGTAGGAACAGGCCGCGCCGGGGTGTTACGTCGCGACACGCTTCGCCCCGACAACGCACAACAGCACGAGGAGGGTTACGGCTACCATGCCTGCGCTGACCTGTTCATGAAGCAGCCTCGCCGCCAATCCCAAACCGAACAATGGTGGGAGGAGTTGTAGCTGGCCGACGGCGGCAATGCCGCCCTGTGCCAACCCGCGATACCAGAAGATGAAGCCGATCAGCATGCTGAACAGCGAGACATAGGCGAGACTCATCCAGGTCGAGTCGGCTCTGCCGTCGAACGAATGGGGCAGGGTGAGGATGGCCAGCAGCAGCATGATCGACAGCGACAAGACCAGCGCCCAGGAAATGACCTGCCGGCTCCCGAGCCGGCGAGACAGCGTGGTCCCTTCGGCATACCCCAGTCCGCACACCAGGATGGCGGCCAGCATCGGGAGGTCTCCGACAGGAGAGGCTGACAAGCCGTGAGTCATCGCAAAGCCGGCCACGCATGCGCCGCCCACGCCTGAGCAGAGCCAAAAGGCGGCCCGCGGGCGTTCGCCGCCGCGCAGTACTCCGAACAGGGCGGTGGCCAGCGGCACGAGGCCGATGAAGATGATGGCGTGCGCCGACGTGATGCGGGTAAGCGCCAAGGCTGACAGCAGCGGGAACCCGACCACCACACCGAGCGCCACGATACACAGCGAGACCAGGTCGAAGCGTTCGGGACGCTGCTGTCGAAACACCATCAGCAGCCCACATCCCAACAGCCCGGCGATGGCGGCGCGTGCGACCGTTAGGAAGAATGGGTCGAGCTCCACTACCGCAAGGCGTGTCGCAGGCAATGAACCGCTGAATATCACCACCTCGAACAACCCGTTGATCCACGCGCGTGCCGTCTTGTTCATGAGACGCTCCGTTCGTGAGGACCCACGATGAGGGCAGGCGCATGACAGTTCCAGGGACAGTCAGGTACAATCCGGCCAAACTGACATGCCCGATTGAGCGGTACAGATGGAGAGGGCGCCATGAAAGAGGAGGAGGGCGGCACGCGCATCGGCAGCGTCATTGCGACGATCGGGAGCAGGATTGCGCCGCGCCCTGCGCACCTTGTCGCGCGCGGATGATGCCACGCTGACCGATTACGATACGCCGCTCGGGCTGCAGCCGCTCCGCCGGCTTCTCGCGCGGCGCATGGGTGAACAGGGCATAGAGGCCGCGCCCGAACACATCATCCTCATGGAATCCGGCACCCAGGCGATCGATCTCCTCTGCCGATTGTTACCGCAACCCGGCGACACGGTGCTGGTCGATGATCCCTGCTACTTCAATTTCCATGCGCTGTTGCGCGCGCACCGGGCCGAGGTCATCAGCGTTCCCTATACGCCGTCCGGGCCGGATGTCGAGGCGTTCGCGCGGGCGTTGTCTACCCATCGGCCGCGCCTCTACAGCACGAATTCCGCGCTGCACAATCCTACCGGAGCGATGCTCTCGCCCGTCGTCGCCCATCGAGTGCTCAAACGTGCCGAGCAATCGGACGTCACGATTATTGAGGACGACATCTTCGCCGATTACACGAGCGCGCCGATTCCACGGCTGGCGGCCTTCGATGGGCTTCATCGCGTCGTGCATATCGGCAGCTTTTCCAAGTCGCTCTCGGCGGCCGTGCGTTGCGGCTTTATCGCGGCTCTGCGCCATTGGGTCGAAGGGCTCATCGACCCAAGATCGCCACGTCGTTCGGGAGCGGGCGGCTGTCCTCCCAATTGGTGCTGACCGTCCTGAAGGCCGGGAGCGATCGCAAGCACATAGAGTCAGTGAGAACAAGACTGGCCCGCGCGATGAGTGACACCGTGGCGCGGCTGAAGCCTCTCGGGATCAGGCCATGGATCGATCAGCCAACCGGGATGTTCCTCTGGTGCAGCCTGCCTGAAGGAAGAGATGCGAGGGGCGCGGCCCACAAGGCGTTGGCGAGCAACGTCGTCCTGGCGCCGGGCAACGCGTTCAGCCTCTCGCACACAGCGAACGGGTTCCTGCGCTTCAATGTGTCGCAATCGAACGATGAGCGCATGTTCACGGTTCTCAAGATGGCGCTACGGGATCGGCAGGTCGCGGGCACGAGGCAAAGAGAAGTGTCCGAGAACGTCACGTCATGAACACAGCATTCGATTCAGGCTCGCCGAGTCATCAACGCAGCCAGAAGAGGACCTTCGAGGGACGTCGGTGAAAAGAACTGCTGTTCACCGGTTGCTGTACTCGCCGAGCGATCTCGTTCGGTACCTCGCGTCGCCGTTCGCCTCCTGGATGGATCGGTATCATCTCGAATTTCCCGCCGCCATCACACCGGATGAAGCTACCGACGACTCCGCCCTGATCGCCCAGGCCGGTGAGCGGCATGAACAGGCCGTGCTGGACGAATTCCGGCAGTCCGGCGTGGCAATGGTTGAGATTCACGCACGAGACCAGGCCGTTGCCCTGGAGGAAACGCTCGCGGCGATCCGGGCAAGGACGCCCATCCTCTATCAGGCCGCGCTTGAGCAGGCACCGTTCGCCGGTTCTGCCGACTTTCTCCTCCTCGACGACGCCGGCCGCTATCAAGTGTGGGACAGCAAGCTCGCCCGCTCGCCCCAGCCCTACTATGCCGTTCAACTCTGCGCCTATTCGGAGATGCTCGCCTCTCTCACCGGCGGGACGATGCCGGATAGATTCGGTGTCATCCTTGGCACGCAGGAGCGGGTGGAGTTTCGCGTCGAGGATTTCATTCACTACTATCGTCACATCAAAAAGAGTTTCCTCGCCTTACAGCAAGACTTCACCGGGAACCTGGCGGATCGCCCAGAACCCTTGCCGCGAGGGGAGCATGGCCGCTGGACGTCTCACGCGAAGCAGTTTTTTCAGGAGCGGGATCATCTTGTGCAGGTGGCCGGCATCACGGTCGGCCAGATCAAGAAGCTCACGCGAGCCGGCATTACGACAGTGACGGGCCTGGCCGCTGCGGCAGATCGCTCGGTCCCGAAACTCGATCAGGCCTCTTTCGGAAAACTTGCCGCGCAAGCCCGCCTGCAATGCCAGACCCGCGCCGATCGCATCGAACAACCGGAAGCCCCGCCCCGGTATGAAGCACTGCCGCCAACCGGCGCGAATGGTGAAGCGGTGGGTTTGGCCACGCTGCCGCCTGACCATCCGGCCGATGTGTTCTTCGATATGGAAGGGTATCCGCTGGCACCAGGCGGACTGGAATACCTGTTCGGCGTCTGTACGCGAACGGCTCAACCGGACACGTGGGAGTTCAGGGATTGGTGGGCCCATGACCGTGCGGAAGAAAAGCAGGCTTTCGAGGGATTCGTGGATTGGGTTTCCGCGCGGTGGAGGCAGAACCCCGGGATGCATCTCTTTCACTATGCTGCGTATGAGGTCAGTGCGGTGCGGCGGTTGAGTACGCGGCATGACAGCCGCCAGGATGAGGTGGATGAACTGCTGCGCCACGGCGTGTTCGTGGATCTCTACCGGATCGTTCGCCACGGCCTCCGTATCGGCGAGGACAGTTATTCTATCAAGTCGGTAGAGCGTCTCTATCGGCCCAAACGCACCACCGACGTCGCGACGGCCGGTGACTCCATTGTGCAGTATGCCCGCTGGATCGAGAGCGGGGAGGCGGGTGACTGGCGCACGAGTTCCATCCTGAAAGGCATCCGCGATTATAACGAGGACGATTGCCGGTCCACCGCGCAACTGCTCCGGTGGTTACGGCTGGCCGCGAGCGAACGGAAGATCGTTCCCGAAACTCCGTCCTCCGTCGCAGCTTCATCGACGCCGCGCGAGTTGCCGCCTGACGTCGTGGCAAGGCTGGAGACGGCTGGAAAGCTCCGCCTCCGAGGAGATGCGGCTTCGGCTGTCCTGGCCGGCGTAATCGACTTTCACCGCCGGGAAGAGAAACCCATGTGGTGGCGCATGTTCGATCGGGCGGAGGCCACGCCGGACGCGCTGCGGGACGATCCGGCCTGTATCGAAGGGGTGGAGGCCGTGGGGGACGCGGTGCCGGACAAACAATCGCTCGTGCAGACCTATCGCTTCGACCCGGCGCAGGAATGCAAATTGGCCGCCGGTGACAATAGTAAAGTGATGTTCACACATAATTTAGACGCAAAGCTCACGCTCTCGTCGCTCGATGCGGCGCGGGGCAGACTGGAACTCAAACTCGGCAAGAAAAGCCTCAACGAAAAATTCGGCGGGGCCTTTCCCCAAGAAGGGTCGCTCTTGCCCCATGAACATATCTCCTCGGCAGTCATTCAGGCGGCGCTGGCGGAGGTGGCAGCACGGCATCTGTCCGATGAACTACCTTCCCCGGTCGCGGCGCTGCTGAATCGCCGGCCTCCTCCCGGTCTGATCGGGCAATCTGGTGAATCATCCACCGACATCGCCATTCGTGTGGCCGGTGCCATGTCGGGAGACTGTCTGGTCATCCAAGGGCCGCCCGGCACGGGCAAGACGTACACCGCCTCGCGCGTGATCGCGTCGCTACTGGCCGCCGGTAGAAAAATCGGGGTGGCTTCGAACAGCCATAAGGCAGTGGTGAATCTCTTGCTCGCGTGCGGGGACGCCGTGAGAGGCAACGGCGGTCGTCTGCAGGGCGTGAAGGTCGGGGGCGAGGCGGACGGTCCCCTGTTCACCGACAATCCGGATGTTCACCATGCTCCGGACAGCGGCGCGGCGCAGGCTTCCTATCGGGGAGGGGTGATCGGTGGAACCGCCTGGCTCTTCACCAGGCCCGAATGGGACGGCGCGCTCGACTTTCTCTTTATCGATGAAGCGGGGCAGGTGGCCTTGGCCAATGCCATCGCCATGGCGCGCTGCGCTCAGAATCTGGTGTTGCTCGGCGACCAGATGCAGCTCGAACAGCCGGTACAAGGTTCCCACCCTGGCGATGCCGGATTGTCCGCACTGCAATATGCGTTGAAGGACATAGACATGAGCCGGCCCGATGCGCCGATCTTCCATGCGGTCGTCCCGCCGGAGGCCGGGCTCTTTCTCGGTGAATCCCGCCGCATGCATCCCTCGGTCTGCCGCTTCATCTCCGAGAGTATCTACGGTGGCCGCCTCGGGTCGCATGCCGATTGCGCCCGGCAGAGGATTGCCCTACCGGCGAACCCATCGGACTTCGTCACCTCGGAGAGCGGCATCGTCTTCAGCGGCGTCGAACACGACGGCAACATTCAGCAGAGCGACGAAGAGGTGGCGCGCGTCCTGGCGATCTATCAGGAGTTGAAAGGGCGTTCGTATACCGCGAAGGACGGCAGCACCAAGCCGCTCACTCTGGAGCATTTTCTGTTCATCGCGCCGTACAATGCGCAGGTCCGCAGGTTGCAAGAAGCGCTTCCCGACGGCGCGCGCGTCGGCAGCGTCGATCGGTTTCAAGGGCAAGAGGCTCCGGTCTGTATCTTGTCCCTCTGTTCCAGTTACGGCGAATACGGCTCTCGCGGGCTGGGGTTTATCTTGGATCGCAACCGGTTCAACGTGGCCATGTCGCGCGCTCAATGCCTGGCCGTCGTCGTGGCCGATCCGAGGATAGCCGGATCGGTTCCAGGCTCCCTGGACGACATGATGCTCCTCAACCTCTTCTGCAAGTTGGTGCAGGCCTAGCAGGCAGTTGAAAAGGCATGTTGAGCCCCCGAACATGCACCACCGCACAAGATGTCGGATCGGATCGCAAAAAACCGCTGCGCGAAGGTGCAACGACGCCTGTTAAAACACCTATATCCTGAGCCTCGCCGGGAGGTCCGGCGCCATAAGAGGAGTGCCAGCATGAATCACGACCGGGTTGGTTTCTTCGACAGCCCCAACCTCGATCCACGTTGTGTCGGCATATCGTCACGCCGGTCCGGCAGCGCATGCCTTATCCTGACGGGACTCATCGCCATGGGCTGCGCGCTTGGTACGGGCCAGAAACAGATGTATGAAGGGCCGCCGCTTCCCAAGGAGCAGGTGGGGATCGTGCGTAGCGGATGCGGTATGGACAGCGGGCTCTCGATCAGGGTGATGCAGATCGACGGCAAGGACGTGTCCGACCCCTGTGCCGATTTCGCCTTGCTGCCGGGCGAACACCAACTCGAAGTGGGGGCCAAGCGACTGGCTCCCGCCTTGCAGACCGGGACGCTGCGCTCGGGAGCCGTCCTCGGGGCGCCTCCCCCTCCCTTTCCGGCTGAGGCCCGACAGGAGCACGTGCTCTGGACCTCTCCCTCGACGCTACGTATCACCTGCACGGTCGGGGCAGGGCAGGAAGTGATCATCATCGGAAGCGGAATGGGCGAGGAATGGGGGGCGCGCTGTCAGAGCAGCCGATAAGGCCTTGCTTGCCGTCGCTTGACCTTCTTCATCGTCCGGCCCATGCTAGGGCGCATCCGTCGACTCGTCGAGACCCGATAACCTGAGATGCGCCTCCCACCGTTGATGCATCCGCTGGTGCTGGTCGTGCTTGTGGCGATCGCGCTACCCTCCGGCCTGCTGATCCATATTTTCCGCCCGCATGTTGTCTGGGTGAACCTGCCGCTCCATTCCACGGTGGAAGCCTTGGGTGGCCTGGCGGCCATCCTCACGGGCCTGGTGTTGCTCGCGCGAAAAGTGGAATGGGACGATGAGCGGCTTCAAGGCATTGCGAGCGGCTTGCTGGGCATGGGCATTCTCGAAGGATTCCACGCCCTCTCTTCTCCGGATCACGGCTTCGTCTTGTTGCGCAGCGCGGCCAGCCTGCTTGGCGGCGTGGCCTTCTCGTTCGTGTGGCATCCGCCGCGCTTGATCGGGAAGCGGACCAAGGCGTTGATGCCCTACCTCGTCGGCGGTGGAACGATCGCCGTCGGCATACTTGTTGTCACCATGTCCCAACGCGTGCCCCGCTTCACCGAGCAGGCTCAGTTTGCACCGACGGCGCTCGCGGTAAACGGGCTCGCCGCCTGCCTGTTCTTCGCAGGGGCGGCGGGGTTTTGGATCGAATCCACACGGACCGGCAGACCAGAACACCAGCTCCTGGGGACGCTGGCGATTCTCTTTGGATTGGCCGAAACGATGTTTCTCTTCTCGGCCCCCTGGCAAAGCGACTGGTGGATCTGGCATGGCGTGCGATTCGCGGGATACCTCATGGCGCTCACGTATGTCAGCCGCGGTTACGTAGGGATGGTGGACGACACCAGAGAGGCACTCGCCGAGGCCAACCGGTCGGCGCGGCGTTTGGGGGCGGAATATGCCGTGACCAGAGTCATGACCGAGACGGTGACGCTCCAAAACGTCGGGCATGCCGTGCTGCAGGCGATCGGCGAAACGCTCGAATGGGAGTTGGGCATGTTTTGGGAGCTGGATCAACAGAGCCAGGCACTCCGGTTCGTCGATCTGTGGCATATCCCGCAGCTGGACGCGGAGGAGTTTGTGCAGGATAGCCGCGGCCGTACTTTCGCTCGCGGCGAAGGACTCGTCGGGCGCACCTGGGCGGCCGGCAAGCCGATGTGGATTCCCGACGTGGTGGTCGATCCGATGTTCCGGCGGACCACATTAGCCGACAAGGCCGGCCTGCATGGCGCGTTCGCCTTTCCGGTGCAGAAGGGCCAGGAAATCTATGGCGTGATGGAATTTTTCTTTCGCGCGATCCGCGAGCCGGATCAGGACGTCCTCGACATGGTGGGAAATCTCGGCATCCGGCTCGGCCTGTACATCGATCGCATGCGCACCGAAGAAGACCTCCGCCGGACCGAAGCACGATTAGCGGAGGAGCAGCGTTTGGCCGAAGTGGCACGGGTGCTGGGCGACATCGGCCATGATCTGAAGAACCTGCTCATGCCCATCATGAGCGGGGCACAGCTGCTGGAGAGCGAAGTGCGGGACTGTTTCGCAAAACTTCCGGAGCCGGCCTTGCAGTCGATGAAGCCGAGCCATGACATCGCGCAGGAACTCATCGAGATGATCCGGCGATCGTCCGAACGCATTCACGAACGGGTCAAAGAGATCGCCGATTCCGTGAAGGGCCTGACCCGCCCGCTGCAGTTTGCTCCTTGCCGTGTGGCCGATGTCGTCGCCGGCGTCATCGACACGCTGCGCGTCCTTGCCGATGAACGGCAGGTGGCGCTCCGGACCGACGGGCTCGACGATCTCCCGGTCATTCGGGCCGACGAACGCCGGCTGTTCAACGCACTCTACAACCTCGTCAACAACGCCATTCCCGAAGTCCCGCCGGGCGGCTCGGTCACGGTGCGAGGCCGCACCGAGCCAAGGGGAACCAGGATTGTGCTCTCCGTTGTCGATACCGGCAAAGGCATATCGCCGGAAGTCCGCGACAGTCTGTTCACCTATCGGGCGATCAGCACCAAGGCCGGCGGAACCGGACTCGGGACAAAGATCGTCAAAGACGTGGTGGATGCGCATGGCGGCACCATCAGCGTGGAAAGCGAGGAAGGAAAAGGGACGGCGTTCCACATCACGCTGCTCGTGGATGGCCCCAACCCACCTTCGCCATCGTGAATCGCTACAACCCCGGAAATTCGTTGAACTCGATCAATGTATTCAATCCCACCGTTCCGTTTGCTCCTCTGGGGGAGAGGGATGGGGAAGGGGAGGTGAGGCAGGAATTACAGGCTTCCGATCGTTCCACTTAGGTTTCTCTCAGCTTTCTGCTCCCTGTGATCTACCGCGGCAGTGCGGTTCTTGTGCGGCTGTCGTAATGCATGTATATACAGGAACGTGTTTTCTTGGGATATCACGAAGGCGATTACCAATTTCGAAAAGCACGGTGTGTCCTTTGAGGAAGCCACGACAGTGTTTGCGGATTCCGATGGGCTAGATGGTGAAGACCCCAAGCACTCAACACGGGAAGTCTGACGTCAACGTATGGGGCAATCTGTAATAGGCAGGATTCTCTCCGTGGTCTATACAGCACGGAAGGTGGCACATGAAAAAGAAACCATCCGCATCATCAGCGCAAGGCAGGCGAGTAAGAAAGAACGTGCGGCATATGCCGGATTCGAAGATTGATTTTTCCGATATCCCGGAAGCGACCGACCAGGAGTTAAAGCGGATGCGGCGTGTCGGACGGCCTTCTAGCGGCATGGCGAAGCAACTCATCGCGATTCGTCTTTCTCCCAAGTTGCTGAACCAACTCCGAAAAATGGCCGATAAGCAGGGAAAGCCCTATCAGACTCTCATTCACGAATTGCTGGAGAAGGCCGCGTCCAGGGCGGCATAACACCTTCCTACAGCATCCCGGCAGGGTGGCGCTAGGCGCGAAGACTGGCAAGGTGATCGACGATCGGGGGCATGAGTTGCTGAGTCTGCCGGTGAAGGATGGCTGGTGTTCCCAGCGGGTTTTGGCTACACTACCGGCAGGAGAGACTTGATGACTATCCGTGAATTGCTCCGCTCAAAACGGGCCGAGATCCTCGACATCGCCGCGCGTCATGGCGCGCGAAAGGTCCGGGTATTTGGATCGGTCGCACGAGGCACCGCTCGCAGGAACAGCGATGTTGATTTCCTCGTCGAAATGGAGGAGGGGCGAAGCCTCTTGGACCATGCGGCATTAGTTCTCGACCTGGAACGATTACTGAAACGGCCGGTCGATGTGGCCTCCGAACGCGGACTTCGACGTGTGGTTCGAAAAGAGGTGCTGAAAGACGCGATCGCTTTATGAGGGATGACCGAGACCGCCTGCAGGACATTCTCGACGCAATCAAAAAGATAGATCGGTATGCGACGCCGCCTCTTCGAGGAAGATGAATTGGTCCACACCTGGATGATTCACCACATTCAAATTATCGGCGAAGCCGCCAGTAAGCTCACCCCTGCCTTTCGTAAAACTCACTCGCAAGTTCCCTGGCCCCAGATCATTACGATGCGTCATGTTTTGGTGCATGACTATCTGGGGGTCGATCTGGCAGAAGTCTGGGCGGTAGTGGAGCGAGATCTTCCAGAGCTCAAAAAGCAAATCCGACAGATGCTCAAGCCAAAGTCACCAAAAAAGTGAGCCCTCCTTTCCCTCTGACACTCCAGACTCACCGTTTCAACCGCAAACTTCTAGTAGTCCCCCACCGCTCCAAATAGTGTCTGTGGCCTTTCGCGTCTAGTTGTGACCCCGGATGTCACGGTCGTGGTGTAGGCTGCCCGATAGGATGGAAACCGGGACAAGGGAGGCGGCCATGCGACAGGCTCAGGTGCGGACGACAGCGATCATTGGCGGAATGCTCTGGCTCGCGTCGATGATTGGGACGGGTCGGGCGGAGCCGGGGTTCGACGAAAAGTACCAGCGCGACTTCAACATCTTCAATCCCATCAACCAGTACCAGTCCACCAACCCGCTCAATCCCATCAACGCCTACGACCCGGCAAACCCGTTTAATCCGATCAACCAATTCGACCCCGGCAACCCCGCCAATCCGATCAATCAGTTCAACCCGAACAATCCCTTCAACCCCATCAATCGGTACCGGCCGGAGAATCCGCTGAACCCGATCAATGAGTTCAATCCGACCGTGCCGTTTGCGCCGTTGGGGGGAGGAGTCGGAAGCAAGCGCTGAAGCAGCCCATGCCGTCCCCGATTCCAGCGAACGACGCGTCACGAACGAGGAGCGACGATCCTCAATCCCTAGGCACCCACCAGCCGCATTGGCCGGTAAAAACGCGAGTGAATAAAGGAGAAGAAACGGGTATCCTGCGGCGCACAATGGCGTAATTGTGTCTGGTGGAGAGAGTCTTCATGTTCGAACAAGCATTTAAAAATATCGACGACGTGCTCTGGAAGGAAGCGGGCTGCACGACGGAGCTGGACTATACCGAACAGACGTCGTGGCTGCTGTTTCTGAAGTACCTCGACGCGCTGGAGCAGGATAAGGCCGACGAGGCCAAGCTCGAAGGCAAGCGCTACAGTTTCATCCTGGAGAAGCCCTTTCGCTGGGAAAGCTGGGCTGCGCCGAAGGGCAAAGACGGCAAGCTCGATCACGATGTCTCTCTCACCGGCAGCGACTTGACCGAGTTCGTCAACCTGAAGCTCTTTCCCTACCTGCACAGTTTCAAACAGAAGGCCAGCGGGCCGAACACCATCGAGTACAAGATCGGCGAAATCTTCGGCGAGATCAAAAACAAGATCCAGAGCGGCTACAACCTGCGCGAGATCATCGACCACATCGACGAGCTGCGGTTCCGCTCACAGAAAGAGAAACACGAACTCTCCCACCTCTACGAAGCCAAGATCAAGAACATGGGCAACGCCGGGCGTAATGGCGGCGAGTACTACACGCCGCGCCCGCTCATTCGCGCCATGGTACAGGTGGTCAAGCCGAAGCTTGGTGAGCGCATCTACGACGGGGCCTGCGGGTCGGCGGGCTTTTTGTGCGAGGGGTACGACTACCTGACCTCCAAGGGCGACCTCTCCACGAAAGATCTTAAGACACTTCAGGAAAAGACTTTCTACGGAAAAGAGAAGAAGTCGCTCGCCTATGTCATCGCGATCATGAACATGATCCTGCATGGCATCGAAGCGCCGAACATCATCCACACCAACACGCTTACGGAAAATCTGGCCGACATTCAGGAGAAAGACCGCTACGACGTGGTGCTCGCCAACCCGCCCTTCGGCGGCAAGGAACGGAAGGAAGTGCAGCAGAACTTTCCGATCCGCACCGGCGAGACGGCCTTTCTATTCCTGCAACATTTCATCAAGAGCCTGAAGGCGGGTGGGCGTGGTGGTGTGGTCATCAAGAATACCTTTCTCTCCAATACCGACAACGCATCGGTGAGTCTGAGGAAGCTGCTGCTGGAAAGCTGCAACCTCCACACGGTGCTCGATTGTCCCGGCGGTACGTTCCAGGGCGCGGGGGTGAAGACCGTGGTGCTGTTCTTTGAGAAGGGCGCGCCAACCCTTCGACCGGGCTCAGGGCAGGCCGGAAAGATTTGGTACTACCAGCTCGACCCAGGCCGCAGCCTCGGCAAAACCAACCCGCTGAATGACGACGATCTCAAGGAGTTTGTGAAGTTCCAAAAGACTTCAGCCGATTCGCTAAAGAGTTGGAGTATCAACGCGAAGGACATCGACCAGACCACGTTCGATCTCTCGGTGAAGAACCCCAACGGCGGCGAGGTCGTGACGCACCGTAGCCCAAAGGAAATCATGGACGAGATCGCCGCACTGGATGCCGAGAGCACGGAGGTGCTGGGGAATATCAGGGCGTTGCTGAAATGAAGAATGGGTGGCAGACCAAAACGCTTGGCGAAGTGTCAGCCATCAGCTACGGCTACACCGAAAGCGCATCAAACGAATCAATTGGGCCTCGCTTCCTTCGTATTACGGATATTCAAGGTGACCGTGTTGATTGGGGCAGCGTGCCCTACTGCAAAATTGGAGCTCCTGACCTGCCAAAATATCGATTAACGAACGGAGATATTGTCTTCGCGCGAACCGGAGCAACCACCGGAAAAAGCTTTCTCGTGAATGATGCTCCAGTAGCGGTGTGTGCATCCTATCTCATTCGGCTCCGATTGCTCGATAAGCAGCTGCTACCCCAGTTTGTATCGTTGTTTTTTCAGACCAACGGGTATTGGAAGTCCATCAAGGAAGGTTCTGCTGGTAGTGCACAGGGTGGTTTCAATGCGACCAAACTTGGTGCGTTATCGATTCCCATTCCACCTCTCTCTGAACAACAACGCATCGTCGGCATCCTAGACGAAGCATTTGACGGCCTCGCTCGCGCCACCGCCAACGCCGAACAGAACCTCCGCAATGCCCGCGCCCTCTTCGAAAGCCACCTGCAATCCATCTTCACTCAGCGGGGGAAGGGGTGGGAGGAGAGGCAGCTTTCTGAGCTTTGCGATATCAAGCACGGCTACGCGTTCGAAGGCGAGTTCTTCTCTAGCGAAGGAGATTACGTCGTACTCACACCCGGCAACTTCTACGAAAATGGAGGTTACCGTGACCGTGGCGAAAAGCAAAAGTACTACACTGGCCCAATTCCGAGAGATTACGTTCTCAGCAAAGGCGACCTACTGGTTGCAATGACCGAGCAAGCCGCCGGACTCCTCGGTAGCCCAATCATCGTGCCGGAGTCCGACAAGTTTTTGCATAATCAGCGGCTTGGCTTAGTCACGCAGAAGCCTTCCGTTCCTTGGGTGAACGAGTTTTTCTTTTACGTTTTCAATACGCAGGAGGTCCGAAAAGCGATTCACGACAGTGCCTCAGGCGTGAAGGTTCGCCACACCTCGCCGACGAAGATCGGCGAAGTTGTAGTCTCATTTTCAACATCGACTTCCGAACAACAAGCCGTTGTTTCCAAGCTCAACGACCTCGATGCGGAGACCCAACGCCTCGAATTCATCTGCCGGCAAAAGCTCGCCGCGCTGGATGAGTTGAAGAAGTCGCTGCTGCATCAGGCCTTCAGCGGAAAACTCTAGGACTCACAATGCCTGACGAGACATCACCCCAATCTTCGATCATTCTCTATCAAACAGAAGATGGCCGCACACGTATTCAGTGCCGCTTTGAGGATGACACGATCTGGCTGCCCCAGGCGCAGATCGCGGAGCTATTTCAAATCACCGTGCCGACTGTTAACGAACACCTCAAAGGCATCTACACCGAGGGCGAATTAGCTGCCACGGCAACTATTCGGAAATTCCGAATAGTTCGATCTGAGGGGACGCGGCAGGTGACCCGCGATATCGAGCACTACAATCTTCCCGCCATTCTCGCCGTCGGTTATCGAGTCCGCAGTCATCGGGGGACGCAGTTCCGCCAGTGGGCAACGGCACGGTTGAACGAGTATCTCGTCAAGGGTTTCACGATGGACGACGAGCGGCTGAAGAATCCGCCGGGCGAGGGACAGACGGACTACTTCGATGAGCTGCTGGAGCGCATACGGGATATCCGCTCGTCGGAGCGGCGGTTTTATCAGAAAGTGCTCGATATCTATGCGACGAGCGTGGACTACCAGGCGAACGTCGAGATCTCTCAACAATTCTTTGCCACTGTGCAGAACAAGATGCATTGGGCCACACATGGGCACACGGCGGCGGAGGTGATCCATCAGCGGGCGGACGCGACCAAGCCGCTCATGGGTCTGACCACCACGCGCCCTGGCGGGATTATCCGGAAGGACGATGTCTCGGTCGCGAAAAACTATCTGACCGAACATGAGCTGCGTGCACTGAACCTGATTGTGAATGCCTATTTGGAGTTTGCCGAGCTGCAGGCGCTCAATCGCAGGCCGATGACAATGCGGGACTGGATTGCGAAGCTGGACGAATTTTTGAGGCTGTCCGGGCGCGAGCTATTGGGTCATGCAGGGACGATCTCTGCTGAGTCGGCCAAGGCAAAAGCCGAGCAGGAGTATGATCAGTACCGGGCGATTGTGGATGCGCAGCCACGTCGTGTCGATCGTGATTTTGAGCAGGCCGCGAAACATCTTCAAAAGATGCCGAGGCCCGGAGTTCGTGTCGAGCGGAAACCAAAGAAGCCGAAGGCGTCGAAGAAGAAGCAGCCATGAACGAAGCCGACACTAACGTCGAGGATATCGATCCTGCCCTTAAGGCGGCGGGCTGGGGTGTGGTGGAGGGGAGCTGCGTGCTGCGCGAGTATCCCATCACGCTCGGTCGCATCGAAGGCTGCGGGTGGGCTCGTGTATCGGAGCCACAAGCTCACCGCGCTGAACGAGTTGAAGAAATCGCTGCTGCACCAGGCTTCAGCGGGAATCTCTGATGACGAACCTACGGGAGATGTGATGGACTTTCGAAAACAGGCAACTGCTAAGGATTGCTTAGCAGTTCAAAACGATGGCCATCGCATCCGAAGTGCGGTTGGAACGAGAGGATCAAGTTATCACAGGAGCAGATAGTCCAACTGTTGGATGGGAACGTTTGATTTTCGCCTAACATGCCGACAATGTGTTTCTCCGAGGCGCGTTGATGATGGGCACTGTGCAAAATTTGCACAGTCGGAAGAAGTCACTGCTGCGTCGGATTTTATCTAAAGCACTGCAGGAATCAGACTATGGCCAAAGACCTCACCAATTCGGCGATTGATCGGCAGAACATTCTGAACAACCCGTATGCCCTTGCTGAAATTGAAAAGGCGGCGGGTATTCGGGGCATTCCGTTTGAAGGCAAGACCGTTGTCCTCAAGGAGCAGGTGGCGGTGTTTTTTGAGGTCACGCTTCGCACGGTGGAGAACTATTTGGAGCAGAATGCCGAAGAACTGGCCCGAAACGGGTATGAGGTGGTAACCGGTAACCGGCTGAAATCATTGAAGTTAGCAGTTCAGGATGCGGGTGATCCCGAAACCAATTTCGGGATCACCGCAAAGACAGTTCGGCTGGGCGTGCTTGATTTTCGTGCCTTTCTTAATCTGGCCATGTTGATGACGGAGTCCGAGCGTGCCGGCCTGTTGCGCAAGGCCATTCTAGACATCGTCATTGACACGATCAACCGGCGTACCGGAGGTGGCACGAAGTATATCAACCAGCGCGACGAAGATTTTATCCACTCGGCCTTCATCGAAGAGAACTACCGCAAGCAGTTTACGGACGCACTGAAGGATTGCGTCGATATGGGCAATTTCAAATACTCCCTCTATACAGACAAAATCTATGTGAGCATTTTTCGCGAGAAGGCTCAGGTGTATCGACGTGTGCTGCGGTTGGACAAGCGCGCCAGTGTTCGGGACACGTTTTATTCGGAAGTGCTGGATTTGATTGCTGCGTACGAAGCCGGTTTCGCGGATGCCCTGGTACAGGAATTCAGATCCAAGGGACGAAGGCTCACTTCCTGGGAAGTGGACGCCTTGTTTGTGGCTTTTGAAAAACAGGCGCATTGGAAGCCATTGGTTGAGAAAGCGCGCAATAAAATGGCCAGCCGTGATCTTGCGTTTCGAGACGCCTTGCATCTTCAGCTTCAGGAGTATGTCACTCCGCTCCAGCGTGATGAGTTCGAGCGGTTTCTCGGAGAGAAGAGCAAGGAATTAGCTGAGCGTTTGGAAGAAGCCAAAGATGTGATGAAGCGTCTCAAAGAACGACAATAATGGCTTGGGTGTATCTAACTCTGGATCAAGCGATTCAGGTTCACAGCAAAACTGTGGAAGTCAGCGGCGGCGGCACATTAGGCCAGCTCGATATCGGCAAGCTAGAGGCAGTGCTCGAACATATTCAGAATGACGATTATTATCCAACGTTTGATGCCAAGCTGACGCATTTGTTTTTCTGTGCCTGTAAGTTTCATTGCTTCGAAGACGGCAATAAACGCATCGCCATCTCGCTTTGTGCTCAGATGCTGCTCTTGAATGGTTATCTACGAAGCATCGATGGCTTTATTCAGGAATCGGAAAATATTAGTTACCACGTTGCTGCTGGGAGCATTTCGAAGGAATTGCTCGGAGAATGGATTGACGCTGTTCTTCGTGGCGATGAGGATGACGAAGCTTTGAAGCTAAAAATCTTTACTGCGATTTGCGGCAACAACGAAGACGTGTCATGAACGAAGCCGAGACCAGAGCCGAGCATATCGATCCTGCCCTCAAGGCGGCGGGCTGGGGCGTGGTGGAAGGAAGCCGCGTGCTGCGGGAGTATCCCATCACGCCGGGCCGCATCGAAGGCTTGGGGCGTCGGTCGAAACCGCTGATCGCCGACTATGTGCTGGTCTATCGCAACCACAAGCTCGCCGTCATTGAGGCCAAGGCCTTGAACGAGGCGTTGACCGAGGGTGTGGCGCAGGCGAAGCAGTATGCGGAAAAACTGTCGGTCCGCTTCACCTATGCCACAAATGGCCAAGGTCTCTACGGCATCGATAGGGAGACGGGGAAGGAAGGGGAGTGGCCCAACTATCCCACCCCGGACGAACTCTGGACACTGACCTTCGCCAAGCGCGATACCTGGCGCGATCGTTTTGCTACGGTACCGTTCGAGGACAAAGGCGGCTCGCACCCGGGCCGCTACTATCAGGACATCGCGGTCGAGCGGGTGTTGGAGGCTATCGCCGCGGGCAAGCCGCGTATCCTCCTGACGCTGGCGACCGGCACGGGCAAGACGTTCATCGCCTTCCAGATTGCGTGGAAACTGTTCCACAGCCGATGGAATCTCAGCCGCGAGCCATCGAGGCAGCCGCGCATCCTGTTTCTTGCCGACCGCAACATTCTCGCCAATCAGGCCT
>WYAX01000003.1 GCA_011525625.1 Nitrospira defluvii | reverse complement strand
TCCTTCACAAGACCGTAGGTGGTGTGCTGCGGGATCTTGGGGAACGTGAGCGGCTTCCAGCCGTCGGGCCAGGGGCCTCCTGCCGCGGCGGCCGAAAAGGCGCCGATCGTCTGGGT
Source organism: Nitrospira defluvii (assembly GCA_011525625.1). Taxonomy (GTDB): domain Bacteria; phylum Nitrospirota; class Nitrospiria; order Nitrospirales; family Nitrospiraceae; genus Nitrospira_A. Next base: position 376,589 of record WYAX01000003.1, on the reverse strand, counting down.
GTCCGGCGAGTCCGCGTCCACCCGGTTTGGATCACCGAGCACTATGCCGACCAACAGGAACGACGCGAGGCCGACGATCAGGGAAGACGTTGCTGGTGGCATCGTCTGTGTCCTTTAAAATCCACGAGGTGCATAAGTTCTCCTGTTCCCGGGCAGGGCAACCCTACCGCCGCATCCATGCAAACAACTTGATCAAGAACTCTCTGGTCCTCTGCGTGAAGTGGGCTTTTCGCCAGAGATTGATGACTTTCTTGTTGACCTCGGCCTGTGTCGGATAGGGGTGGATGGTCCCCGCGATCGCCTTGGCCCCTGCTCCCGTTTTCATCGCGACCGAGAACTCGCTGATCATCTCCCCGGCATGGGCCGCCACGATGGTCGCCCCCAGAATCTTGTCGGTTCCCTTTTGAATGTGGACCCGAGCAAAGCCTTCGTCTTCTCCGTCCAGAATCGCTCGATCGACCTCGTCCAACGTGTAGGTGTAGGTTTCGACGTCGAGGCCCTTTTCCTGAGCCTCCTTCTCGTACATGCCGACATGCGCCACTTCCGGTTCGGTGAAGGTACACCAGGGCATGACCAAAGAATCGACACTGGCGTAGCCCAGTCCGAAGGGATGCGGGAACACGGCATTTTGGATGACGATTTGCGCCATGGCATCGGCGGCATGCGTAAACTTATAGCGCGAGCAGACATCGCCGGCCGCATAGATCGAGGGGTTCGTGGTCTGCAATCGGGCGTTCACCGTGATTCCGTGTTTGTCGTATTCGACACCGGCCGCCTCCAGTCCGATCCCGTCCACATTCGGCGTTCGCCCGGTACCGACAAGAATGTCGTCGACGGTCACGTCATAGTGCCCGCCATGCGAATCGACGATCAACCGTTTCCCGCCGTCGGACTTCTCCACCCTGAGATCCTTTCCGCAGCAGAGCAGGGTCACGCCGTCGCGAATCATCTGTTGCTCGACGATCTCGGCCGCGTCGCGGTCCTCGTTCGGCATGATGCCGTGCATCGCTTCGATGAGGGAGACCTGACTGCCGAAGCGGGCGAACGATTGTGCCAGTTCACAGCCGATGGGGCCGGCGCCGATCACCCCGAGACGTCGAGGCAGCTCCGTCAATGAAAACACGGTTTCGTTGGTGAGATACCCGGTCTCCTGCAGTCCCGGAATCGGAGGTGCCGATGCGCGTGCGCCGGTGCAGACGGCGGCTTTCACGAACGTCAGGGTTCGATTGCCTGCCGGTCCTTCGACCTGGACAGTCGTGGGCCCGAGAAATCGCCCGCTGCCGAGATAGACGTCGACGCCCAGTTTGGTGTAACGCTGAACGGAGTCGTTCCGACTGATCCGCGCCCGCAGTTTTCGCATGCGCGCCATGACGGCGCCGAAGTCATAGGTCACGCCGGGCGGCACATGGAGGCCAAAGTCCGTGGCCCGGCGGAGATCGGCCCACGCTCTGGCTGCCCGGATCACGCCCTTCGACGGGACGCAGCCGACATTGAGACAGTCGCCGCCCATCAGATGCTGTTCAATCAGTGCCACCTTGGCTCCCAGGCTTGCGCCAACGACCGCGGTGATCAACCCGGCCGTCCCTCCTCCGATGACGACGATGTTGTAGCGCCCTGTCGGCTCGGGATTCACCCAATCGGACGGATGCACATTCGCAACCAGTTGCTGGTTGTACTCGTCGTGCGGAAGCACCAGGGACTGCGCCTGTTCAGTCCTTCCAGAAGTGTGTGGAGGCGGCTGTGTCGTCATAACGTGGCATCCTTCAATGTAGGGAGGGAAACGATATACGAGTCCTCATGCCGAGGCGGCTGCGTACTTCTTATAAACCACCGGCACGAGGGCGAGAAGCCCCAGCCCGCATTATTCATGAGAAGTTCTCCTGCAACCGCCGATACGCTGCTGCGACGAGCCGGCGTACGGCTCTGCGGCATGTCGGCGGGAGGGCTCTCCCCTGGCGGCTTCAATGTACGGCTGCAAGTATGCCATGGACCAACACAGGGCCGCTGCGTTTTCCGAGCGGGGCGACCGTTGCGATCGCCCCGCTCGGGGCACCTCCGCTACCGGATCGAGGCCATCGGCTTCTCGACGATATCGCCCTTCATCGGCCCGAGCGCCCTCAGCAACTCGTTCTTCTCCCGTTCCGGCACCTTGAACGTGTTCAGCGAGGCGACGAGATCGCCGACCAGCGCATCGAAGTCGCTGCTGCTGACGCCCATGCCGGCGTGGGTGCGTTTCATGTCGCGGCCGGTGTAGGTGCAGGGACCGCCGGAGGCTTGGCAGATCTGATCGACCAGCATCGATTTGAGGCGGGGGATGTTGGCGTTCGCAAACTTGCCGTTGATGCGGGTGTCGGCGGCCACGCGGCCTACAAAATCATCCACGACCGCGGTGATGGCGGTTTTGCCGCCCAAGCGGTCATAGAGGGATTTCTCTGTCGCAGCAGTTCCGGCGGAAGGTGAGTTCAAGCTGTTGCAGGCTGAGACGGTCAGCGCAAGACCGAGAATCATGGCAAAGGATGCAAGACGATGAGACATGCTGGTTCCTCCTGGTTAAAAGTCTGTGTCGCGGGCCCGGTGCTTGTCCACGTCAACCGGCCGCGCTGTCTGTGATTACGAAGGCAACGGAGCGAATGGATGTCCGCCACGCGAAAAAAGTGCCGTTGCGCCGCTGTGGTCCCGGTGCTACAGTTCCGCCAGATTCGGGAACAGACCGGACATCCAAGGAAACGGGTGGCCTCGTAGAACGTGATGAGGCACCCATGTGTGACACCCAGACCGTGGCCAACGCACCTTCGACTCATGAGCAGGAATGGGCGGGACTTCTCACGCGTATTGCCGGCGGCGATCAATCCGCACTGGCGGAACTCTACGATGTCAGTAGCGCGAAGGTGTTCGGCCTGGCGATGAAAATTCTCGGGGATCGCGCTGCCGCAGAAGAAGCGACCCTAGATGTCTACACGCAGGTCTGGCGGAGGGTGTCGACCTACGATGCGGAGCGGGGCACGCCGGGGAGCTGGCTCATGACGCTCGCGAAGCATCGAGCCATCGACCGATTCCGGAGCAGCTACCTGGAGCGGGGGAGGCACGTGCCGCTGGACGAAGCGGCCGAGTTGCCGGGGCGCGAAGAGACGCCGGAGCAATATAGCGCGGGGCTGGAACGGCAACGACTGGTGCAGGATGCCCTCGCGACCCTCTCTGTCGATCAGCGCCAGGCGATTGCCCTGGCCTATTACTGGGGCATGAGTCAGAGTGAAATTGCCGATCGATTGAAGTTGCCGCTGGGGACAGTAAAGACGCGGATCAGGGTGGGAATGATCAAGTTGCGCGAAGTGCTCGCGCCCCACGAGGAAGGGTTGTTGTCATGACCGATCCTCGGCACGAACAAGACCTGACGGAACGTGCGGCGCTCTATGCGTTGGACGCGCTCGGCGACGAGGCGCAGCGACAGTTTGCGCGTTCGTTGGAGACGGCGTCGGCCTCCACACGCGAAGAAGTGGCGGCCTTTCAAGACGTGGCGCAGGAGCTTGCGTTCAGCGGCCCGGCCATCGCACCCCCGACTTCCCTCAAGGAACGGCTCATGGCGCGCATCGCGCAGGAACCGCAAGAGCCGGCTGATGCAACAGGCTTCACCTTCGTTCGGAGCAGGGGCTTGGCCTGGCAAGAATTGGCACCGGGGTTGTCGATGAAAGTGCTGTTTCACGATGCCGCGGCGGCGCGCACGACCATGTTGTTGAGGTTAGCTCCCGGCGGCACACTGATTGGACACCGCCATCCACAGGTCGAAGAGTTGTATGTGTTGGAGGGAAGCTGTCTCTGCGCCGGGGAGTTCCTGCAAGTCGGGGATTACCATCGCGCAGAGGCGGGCACCGTCCACCCCGTGACGTCAAGTGAGCAGGGCTGCCTGGCGCTGATCATGACCTCGTCAAAGAACGAACCGATCCGATAGCGGGCCGATAGCGAATCGATCGCTACGGCTTCTCGCCCGAAGCCTTGAAGAACATCCAGCAGTACAGGGCCAGGTTCACCGACAGCACGAGCAGGCCCAGCAGGATCTGAATCTCGCGCGTCAGTGTTTCGGGATAGAGCAGGGGCGGGAGGTAGCGGCCGATGAAGTCGGCCTCCGTGGCCGACTCACCAGCTAGGGCGCGTAATTGGCTTTCCAGCGGAGTCAGCGGACAGATCCATCCGGTGAACTCCACGACCGCGCCCCAGACCGCCGCCGGCAGATGCAGCCAGGCAAGGCGAGGCCATTTCACCAGCAGCAGTCCACCCGTCACGACGAAGAGCACGAAGGCCAGGTGCAGCAGCAGGATCAGGTCGGCGCCGACACGATACCACATCGCCGATAGTCTGCAGGAACCTCCGGATGAACACAATGAGCAGCGAACGGCCTAAAAAATCCGGAGGGTGGACCTCTGATCGGCTGGAGCGGGATACATCAGACGGCCATCCTGAAGCATTGCGAATGTCGTCAGTTGGTGTGGCTGTACCTGGCCAACTCCCAGGATATGGAAAACTTCCCAGCCGCGTACGACAAGCGCATCGGCGACCAGGGAACGATGGCACCGCCAGGGGACGGCTTCTGCGCACATGATGGCGGTGCGTTCATCCTTGCCTTGGGCCATCAACTCGTCGAGTGCCTGGTCGAATGCTTCCGTCTGCATGTAATCGGCATACCCTCGAAAACTCGCGTTTTTCCAGCCGCCGTTTGGCGAGTCGGATCGAGCCGTTCGCCGTCCGCCGAGCCTCGGCATGTCTTCATACCGGATACCAACTACGGGGAGGCTTTTGGCCAACGCAGCCGAATGAACATGAGGATATCGCCTTGAGCCGGGATAACGACGGATATCGATCAGCCGTTGGAGCTCCTGAGATCGAAGAAGTATGAGCAACTCTTCGTTGGAACGGGTCGAATGCCCGATGGTCCAGAGACGTCGAGGGGGTGTGGTGAACGGCCGGCTCATGACCCGTGGGTGAGCACGTCCCGTGTCGGGGGGTGGTCATGAAACGGAAGCATCAATTGCGCAGTCGGTGGTGTAATAGCCTGCCGTGCCCAGGCTCCCAACTGTTCGGCATCTTCCAGAATATCGACCGGCACTTCGTAATAGTGTGCGAGGAGTTGTTTGCCGTTCGGACGAAACGGCTGCATGCCGCGCGCGGCGTACGCCGATTGTGTGACCCCATTTGTTTTCAAGTAGAGCCGGCCTTTGTGAATGATGCCAAAGAACGTCTCGCCCTGGTAGAGACCATGCCCGCCGAACATCGCTTTGCAAACGAGCTGGGGGATCTGGCCGAGTTGATCCAGGGCAAAATCTTTGAAGCTGTCGGCACGCATGGGCCACGCACCTTTCGCTGTGCCCCCGTAAACCTGGTTCGGTCAAGCATGGCGGCTTGACGTTCCAGCGGGAGCGTCGAAAATCGTGCAACGGCGGGGAGTCAACGAGCCTGACTCCCCGCTATGGCGCACTGTGCAACATTCCGGCATTCATTGCAATGCGTGGAGCGAGTCCCGGAGCTCCCGTACTTCCGTGGCAAACAGCTCCATGTGTTGACTGCGCTGAGGTTGGTCATCCTTGAACTTCCAGGCGCGCTTAAAAATCGCCCAGAGCTCCTTATTGTGCGTGACAAGCAGGTCATAGGCCGGTAGATCGCGCTTGTTCTTGTCGACGCAGCAGATCGTGTTGTCAAAGGCATGGAGCTGGTTGTGCAGATCATCAAGAGCCTGATCGTTTCCTTTCCCCTGTCGGCCGGCCTTGGCAGTGGCTTCCATCATATCGGTCAGGTTGATCAAGGTCTCGATGGTCGTACCACCCTTTGCCTTCTCGGTGAAGTCCTTGGCGTGAGGATAGAACAGATAGCTGCACCCGCCGGCCGCAACAATTACGAAGCCTAAGAGGCTGCGAAGAATGAGCTGTCGCATGACCACTCTCCTTTCTCGACGAGATGGGGTACACAGGCCGTCGGCACGAGTGTGTCGCCGCACGGTCAGTCGTTCAACTGGCGGTAACCCGAGTGTCTTCCCATAGGGCACTCGACACGCAAAAACTAGGGGGTTCTCCAGTGGGGCGGGAGGCGGGGAACGCGCACAGTAAGAGGAGCGGTTCACCTACACTCGGAGGACGGGTATGCGTACATTCATGACAGTGGTGATGATCGGTGTCTGTCTGTCGGTTGGCATGATGGTCTCTGCCGAAGCCGGTGAAACCAAGGCCAAGATGGAAAAGGCCAAGGGGGAGGTGAAAGGTGAGATCGAAGAGATGAAGGGCGAGGCCAAGGCCATGCACGAAGAACTCAAGGGGAACGATACAAAAGCAGAACTCGAACGCGCTAAGGGCAAGGTGAAAGGTGCCGGCGAGCGGGCGAAGGGAAAGATGAATGAGTTGAAGGAGAAGGCCAAAGACTAGTCGGCTGTGTGGCGCTCCCGGCCCGCCGTCCTGTTTGGGCGGCGGGCTGCAGGAGGAAGTCGGCGTAGTGCCTATCGAGGCTTTCTTGCGCTGACGATTCGCACGGCGATCGGCAAGGCCACGCCTTGTGGTCCACGATAGTCGTTCACGGCCTTGATGATCCCCTGTTCAGCCTCGACCTGTTGTGCCGGCGTCAATTGCGCGAAGAGATTTTGAATCGGCGCCGCGATATCCATCAGCCCGCGAAAGAATTCTTCACCGGACTCGTAGGCGACCTCGGCGGTAAATTCCTCATCATCCAACGGGGTGAGCCCCGCTCGTTGCAGCATGCCCGCCAAGTCCCCAGGTTTTGCCAGGCGAAAGATGCCCGGCGCCTCCGGGTCTGGTGGGGGGAGGGGGGTAATCGATTTGATGACATCCATGGGAATGCGAATGAACGGATTCTTGTCGGGCGACGACCAGACGGCGGCCGCCACATACCCACCCGGTTTCAGCACGCGGGCGATCTCCGCGGCGGCTTTAGGAATCTCCGGCAGGAACATCAGGCAAAACCGGCTGATCACGGCATCGATCGAGCCGGTCTCGAAGGGCAGCGAGGTGACGTCGCCGGTACGAAAGCTGACCTGTTGCAGGCCGAGCGTTTTGGCCTTGCGGGCGGCGACGGCCAGCATGGATTCCGCCAGGTCGATTCCGACTACGGTGCCTTCTGCGCCGACCACTTCGCCGGCGAGGATCGCCGGGTAGCCTGTCCCTGATCCAAGGTCCAGAACCCGCAGCCCCGGACGTACGCGGGCATCGGCCACCAGGCGGTGGTTGATGAACGCCATGGTCCGGTTGAAGAATTGGTCCCATTTGTCCCAGCCCGGTGCGACGCGGTTCCAATCCTGGCGTTGCGCTTCGATGACGGCTTCCGGCGTGTGTGCTGGCATGTGCAGACTCCTACTCTTGCGCCCGGTGCGGCGACGGTTACTTCACCCGTTCAAACGAAAACACCTTCGGGACATCTTTCCCCGCCTTACTGAGGGTCCAGGTCTGGATGATGTGGTCATGGTCTTTCACGTCGATTACGAGCTGTCTCATGTGCACATCGGTCGGGTTCTTGAGATTCGTGACGTCGACGAAGGCGAAGGTGATGCTCTTGTCCCCCTCTTTGACCGCAGCGGCGCGCATCCGTGGCTGATTGTTGAGCGAGCAATAGTGCGTCAACATCAGTTGGTCGCCGTCGCTGTAATACATGGTCGTCATGGGCGGGCTGTCGGGAGGGGTCAAGGTTTCGGTCAGGGTGGTCCCTCCGGAACTGAGGGCAAAGGCGATCTTGTGAGGCTTCCCTTCGGCGTCCGCGCCTTTCCATTCTCCGGCAAGAAACTTTAAGGGGGCGAGGCTGGTGTCGGGAGCCGTATCGGTGGCTGATGCGGAGAGCGGGGCCAGGAGCAGGGCGAGAGTCACGAGAAGGCGGAGACTTCCATGCGGCATGCAAATCCTCCATCAGGGAAGACGATCAACAATAAATTTTAGTCAAGCATGTCTCCAAGGTCCAGATCAAGACTTTTCCCGTGACTGTTGCAGGACGATACAGATTCCGTCGCGGCGTGAAACGGAAATGCACCCATTCTCCGCAATCCATGGTTGCGGGAGTGAGAAATCTCTGACACGATACCGGTACCGCAAGGGCGAGAGAGCCCCGTACGATGATCAAGGCGGTGACGAGGTCAGTATCGACCAGGCCGGATGACAGAACAGCTGTAATACTTCTCCCCCGCCTCCGTCTGTAGTGATGACGACAGACATCACCACAGACAAAGGAGGATCACATGCTTCATTCTCACTCAGCCGGCACAACTCTATCTCCCCATCGCGGAACCGCCCAACAGCCTGGCGGTGAAGAGGCGCTGGTGCATGGGCATCATTGCCACTGAGAGGGGCGCGTGAGGGGGCTGTTGACCTAGATGAAGGAGCAATGCAGCATGCCGAGTGGACCAGACCTGCACCGCCTGACAATCGTGGCCTCGGCCTTGGTCGCGCTCGCTTTCGCGCTCACGGCCTGCAGCCAGTTCGAGCCGCGTGACAAGCGGTTTTATTACCGCGCCTTGTGGAATTTCTCGTTGCGCGAGGATCTCGCCGAACTCGACAGTGAATTTAACGGCGTCGATTTTGGGCATTCCAATCTCTATGAAAATCTGTTGCTGACCGGCGCCAAGGACGTGACGGCTATTGAGGAACGGGCGCGCAAAGAGACGCTGGCCTTCATCGCCACCAGGCCTCGACTGAACCCGAACGAGGAGGCGATCGCGCCGACCTACATGAAGCTGGCCTGGCGCGCGCAAAACACCTTCGACGAAGCCCATGCCCTCCATCGGGCCACCTACGACATCGTGGTGTCGGACGAACCGGACAAGGACCGCGCCATTCGCGACGTGCTGGCCTATTACCGGAACAGCGCCTATGCGATCACGTCGAAGCGGCTGGACCATCGACGGTTGGACCAGTTTCCCTACTCGAAGGCGTTCCGGACGCGTTTCCCGCTGTTCAACGCGACGATCTGGTCGTATCACTACTTGCAGGTCGCTGTGTACGATCCTTTGCAGGCGGCGAAGAACCTGACCGCCAAGACCAAAGCCGTGCGGCCGATTCTGACGACCTATCGGGGCTATCTCGATCAGCCTCCGGTGCAGTGGACCTTCATGCCGCTCACGGCGGAGTACAGCCCGGCTTTTGCCGCGCGGTACCCGGAGCTGGCGAACATTTTCGACAACCTCCATATGTTGCACGACAACATCAGCGACATTCTCACCAGCGAGCGTCTGCCGACGTGGGAGGCCAAACGGGAAGAAATTTATCGCGTGGTCGACCACTACTACCTGGCCAGTGCCGATGAGGCCAATCCCATGATCGTCAGGAGCGAACAGGAGCATCGCCATTGAATCGTCTGGGACTGCAGGCCGCTGGGCTGTTGCCTTTGATTCTGCTGCTCTGGCAGCCGATCCCCTCGCGGGCGTTGGATCATGACAATCTGGACCCCAATCGTCCGATCGGAATGGAAGATGCCTATGCCATTCCCAAAGGAGAAATCGGGTTGGAAGGTGGGGTACGGTTCAACGACCGCCGTGAAGGCCGCACGCAGGTGACGTTTCAACCGCAAATCATCTACGGCGCGTTCGACAACACGCAGATTGAAATTCAAGGCGATCTGTTCACCGATCCGCGCTCCATCGCGGGCGCGAACAAGTCCGGGGATCTCCACCTCGGTGTCCTCTACAATTTCAATACCGAGACCCTGACCCTCCCGGCCATGGCCCTGCGTGTGGAGGTCGATCTGCCGACCGGCGTGAACTCGAAGGGAGTGGATACACAGCTCACCGGAATTCTGACCCGGTCGTTCGGCCGCCTGCGGGTGCATCTCAATGCGGGGTATACCGTGCTTAGCTCGCCACAAGGGCAGGAGCGCCCCGGCGCCTATCGTGCGGTAGCGGCCGTCAGTTACCCGCTGGGGTATCCGAGCAGTTTCCGCGATACGCTCATCGCCAGCATCTACACCAGACAATCGGATTTGCGCGGGCAACAGCATCACACCGGAATCGAGGTGGGCATCCGACATCAACTGACCTCGCGGCTGGTGGTGGACGGCGGTCTCGGCACCGAATTCCTCGGGCCCTCCGAGCGGGCGGCGTTGCTGGGAACGATGGGGCTCTCCGTGGGGTTCTAGGGTAGGGATTAGCCGGGCAACCTGGGTGAGTCCCCTTGCTCGCGCAACGCGCGGCCTCTGAAGGCCCTCGTTGGACGAGGCGAACCTTGCGCAAACGTCGCAAGGGAGTGTCGGGCGAGACGGCAGTGTGTTCAGCCCTGTGCTGAGACCGGCCGACCGATGTGATGATTCGGATCGCAAGAGTTGGTCTTGCCGGCAGTGAGAGGCTAATTGACACTACCCGCGGTGATCGGTAGGCTAAGAAAAACGGGAGGATTCGTGATGGCACTAATTCTCGCAGTATTCCTCTTCTTTTCCGCAGTCATGTCCTCAGCAGCCGCTGACACTACCCAAGCCACCGCCGCGTTGGTCATTAAGGCCGACGTGTTGTATTGGGAAGAGGGCGAACTGGTTGTGAAAGAATTCTCCGGCCACGAAGAACGTCTGAAAGTGACGCCTGAAACGAAAATTGACGGCGTCGTCGGCGGACGAGTAAAAACCGGCGACAAGATCGTGGCGCAGATCACCGAGGACCGTCGGGCGATCTCCATTAAGGTGCAGATTCCTGAGTGACGGTCGGGCCACCTCCTTCAGAAAGCCCGCCCGGCACGACCGCAGCGAGTGACGAGGTGAATGGTGCTCGTGCTGTAACGGTGAGCCTCTGAACGAAGCGAGATCGCCGCCGGCAGGCTGTATCAATAGCCGTTCATCGAGGCGTGAGAATGCGCCATGACAGTACGGCCCCTTCGCCGCCTGCGCTCCTCCGATCCGCACCTCGATCACGTCTTGCACCATCCGTCGACCGACCAGAGATTGGGTGCCAGATTCGACAGGCGGTCTCCTTCAGGACGGCGCGAGGCAAGCCGCTGTCGGCATGGCACTAGGGCCGGACGGCACGGATTGACAGTATGCCCCGCAATACGTAGTCTAAGAGACCGTTCACGGTGTTCTCCGGCCCATGGCAGTTGCTGCTCGTCAGGAGGCCGTCATGTTTACCCTGCCGCTTCGTTCTCTGGTTTCGATGGCCATTCCGGTATACGCCGGCCTGCTCGTCTCCTGTGTGTCACTGGAGTTCGACCGTATGACCGGAACGGCATTTCCTCCTGCCCAGACCGTCAATGGCCAGGCGGTCACACTCGGGACGGTCTTCAACGATGCGGGTATCAGCCTCGATGTGGAAGAGGACGACTCGGGGATTCAGCCGCTCAATATCGCCCAAGACGAGTGCATCAGCGATGCCGAACTTTCGACGCTGGAAAACGGCCACCGCCATCTGTCGTTGTTCCCCACGTCCGCCTGCCCCTTCGAATTCTGCAATACCTATCACCTCTACGGTGCGGTGGTGGATCATTACGGGGAGGTGCTCGATGTCTGTGTGCCTGAGTTCGTCTTGGGTAAAATGTGGCAGGGACACACCAGATCGGCGTTCGCCATTTTTTACCGCACGAACACCATCCGGACCGACGGGGCCGCTTATTTCCGCACGACGGCCCATGAGATCGGGCATGCCTTCAATCTCCACCACAGCGACGGGGACGGCACCTCGATCATGACGCAATCCGACGACTTGACGGGCGATCCGGTGTACCGCTTTTCTGAGCAAAGCCGGGACCATCTGGCCAACCATCCGGGGCAGTGCAAGTTCCCCGGCGCCGTTGCCGCTGCGCCGTTTACATGGGTGGTCAACGACCATGCGGCCTGGTTCCATCCTCAGGAAGAATTGACGATTACCGACTGTCAGTGAACCTGAAGGGCCATGTATGCGTTTCGATTCTGCCTGTTCCCTGCCTGGAAAGAGGTGCTTCGTCTGCATCGTGGCGCTCCTGTGGCTGGTGGCCTGGGCACACCATGGGCGGGCGGAGGAATCTCCCGGCTCGGCCACGCTCGAACTCACCCTCGATGTGGGCGCGTCTTCCCTGAGACTTGGCCAGCCGGTTTATGCCACCGTTCGGCTCGTCAATGTAGGGGCGAAGCCGGTGGAGGTGTTCAACCTGCTCGACCCGCAAACCGGCGCGATTCAGATTGTAGTGTCGAGTTCGAATCGGCCGCGGTTCGTGTTTCTGCCGTTGTTCTACACAGATGCCGTGCATGCCAGGACTGCCCTGGCTCCTGGTGAGGCCGTCGTGGCGGTGTTTCCGGTCTTTTATGGCGCATTGGGATGGACGTTCGATCGGCCGGGAACCTATCGCGTGACGGCGGAATACCGGCCTGAAGGCGGGTCTCAACCGGAGCCGATACGGTCGCGCGCGGAAAGCGTGACGGTGAGCGACGACCAGGGCGTCGGCGCTTCCTTATTGACGGGCTCGTCCGCGAGCGAGGAAGCGGCAAAGTTTCTGCTCTGGCAGCGGGGCGATCAGTTGCAGGCGGGACAGGCCCTCTTGACCGGGCTGCTGACGCAGCATCCCGATTCGTCGCTGGCCGACTATGCGCTGCTCGCGTTCGGGAGAAACCTGAGCCGGAGTTTTCGCAATTATGCCGTCGGGAAGGTGCGTCAAGCGGATTGCGAGTCGGCGTTGAGCTATTTTCAGAGGGTTCGGCCGGAGCGGTTGCCGGTCTTCTTGCAGATCCAGCAACGCCTGGATGAAGCCCGGTGCCTGATCAAGCTGTCTCGACCGGTCGAGGCTCGAACATCGATGGAGCGGGCCGAACGTCTACGCTCGGGTCGTCCTGAATTTCATCTCCTCTTCCAACAGGCGATACGGTTGGAGCCGGCCCTGGGCCTCACGCCGACCGCAACACCCCGTAGCGCTGATCCTGCCCCGTGACCCGCGACCACTGTGTTTCCCACAGCCGGCTAGAAACCAATCGGTCCCCGGAGTATGCTCATCCGGAGATGGTTGTTCAACGCCTCAATACAATGCCGCTCCGGTCCATGCGCGGCTGGTTAGTGGCCTCGGGTCTTTTCATGACCCTGTGCGGTCTACCGGTTTCAGTCGAGGCAGCCGTCACCACGTTTATTGCGGAAGACTATGCCTTCACCGGCCCAGAGCAACTCGAATCCGGCCGCCACCGGGTGCGACTCATCAATCGCGGCCGGGATGTGCATCAGATCCAGTTCCTCGCCCTGCCTTCGGGCAAGACCCTCACCGATGTCGAACGGGTATTGGCGTCCCGGTCGCCAAGCTTGCCGAATTGGCTTCGGCGTCATGGGGGAGTGAATAGTGTCGCTCCCGGCAATGAGGCGTCCGTCGAGATTCAAGTTGAGCCGGGAGACTATCTGCTGCTCTGCGGCATTCCGGACGTCGCGGGTCGGCCCCACGCCATGCGCGGCATGGTCCGCGCGCTTCGGGTGGTGGAGGCTGCGTCGTCCAGCGGCCCAGCGTCGCGCGCCGATGCGACGCTTCGTCTGACCGATTTTGCATTTGCGCTGAGTGGCCCGCTCCAGGCGGGGGCTCGAACCGTGGAGCTTGTGAATGACGGCCGGCAGGCTCACGAAGTGGTGATGATTCGTCTCGCTGAGGGCGCATCGGCGCAAGACTTCATTGAACGGTATCGGCCCGGCGGGCTTCCTAATTCCGCAGGTCGGGAAGCCGGTGGGGTGACCGGCATCGATCCGGGTCGTCCAGCCGTCATGCATCTCGATCTGGAGCCGGGGCGATACGGGCTGCTCTGCTTTCTGGCAGACCCGGTGACCGGTGCTCCGCACTTTTCCCGCGGCATGTGGATGGACGTGAACGTCGAGCCCGCGCCGACTCCGGCGGAGGGTTCGTTCCGGCACTGAGAGCGAGCGGCGGGCGCGCCGCATCATCCTTCCTTCACTTCCGCCTGCGCGATCGCGCCGGTTGTCTGCGCTGAAACCAATCGCGAATGAGAGTTCCGATGACAAGAGCCGGTACCGCCAGCAGCCAGAGGTACCAGCTTGCCCAGAGCGCGGGGTCGTGCATGATCAGGCCTCCTGTGTTTGCCTGAGGAGAAAAGCAAGCCTCATACCGCCCTGCCGTCTTGCGCGAGAGAAGACCCTACCCTGTTCCACGCCGGTCCAGTTGCGGCGATTGCGAGATCCTGAGAGACACGGCCGTGTGAGGGATCTACGCTAGGCAATTTTTGCCGTCGCAAAAACCTCACAACGCGTGATGCGGTTCCCACAGGCGAGGAGCGAGAGGGACATCGGCACCCTTGTGAGAGGAAGTCGGAAAAGGAAGCGTCCGACCTGTCAGGTCACCAGCAGGCGCATCAGGTATGGCAGCCAGGGAAGCAGGGCGACGCCGCAACAAATCGAGAGCGCCACGATCGAGGTGACCAGATCTTCATCGAGCCCTGTGTTGGTGGCAAAGATCACGGCGGTGACCGCCGACGGCATCGCGGCGATCAGGATGACGATCGCTCGCTCTATCCCTGTGAGATGTAAGACCGCAGCTACGGCCAGTCCCAAGAGCAAGCCGCCAACCATTCGCATTGCCACGCCGATCAGCGCCAGGGGCCAGGTGCGGCGGAGGGCGGTGAAATTGATCGACAGGCCCAGGACCAGGCTTGCCAGGGGTGTCGTCGTCCAGTGAAGGGGCGCCAACACCTTGAGGAGCCAGGTCGGGAGATGCCACTCCGCCAGCGAACAGAGGAGACTGATGCTGAGTGCCCATAACGGTGGCGAAGAGATGAATCGAACCAGTGCATATTGAAGGGTTGCCTCCTTGGTCCCGTGCCATACGGCAATGCCGTAGAGGATGGTGAGTGTCAGCGTGGTTTGCCCCAAGTCGAAGAGAATCGCGTGTGCGAGGCCGTGCTCGCCGAACGTGGCCAGCACCACGGGATAGGCGAAGTAGACCGAATTGATGCAGCCGGTGCCGAGCAGGAATCCACCTTGCGACGCGCGCGGCAGGTGGAGGAGGCGCGCCAGCGGCCAGGCGCACAGCAACATGGAGACTGTGACGAGGCAGGCTGAAATGGGCAGCTTCCACGCGCTGGGAGCTACGACGATGTGATCGAGTGACACGACAATGGTCGCCGGGAGGCTGATCGAAAACACGAACGCGGCGAGCTGCTCCGCATGGGGCTTTCCCAACAGTCCCGAGGAACGGAGCGCGGCGCCGACCACAAAGATGGCGATGAAGGCTTGGAGCGTGGCGGGCATCGGGGCAGGGTAGCAGAAAAGCGCGGGCAAGAGGAGGTATGGGCGATGGGGCTCCGGGCCGCCTTTTTGTATGCGCCGGTGCGGCTGGCCTGGTACGATGGCCCCTTTTATGACGCACAGTCAGCCCTCACCTCGCCCGCGACAAGCCGCGATGGCGTTTATTCTCGTCACGGTCGTACTCGACATGTTGTCGTTCGGGATCATCATTCCCGTCTTGCCGAAACTGGTGGAGGAGTTCTTAGGGGGCGACACGCCGCGAGCGGCCCAAATTTACGGCCTCATGGGCACGGCGTGGGCGCTGATGCAGTTTGTCTGTTCGCCGATCCAGGGCTCGCTGTCCGATCGCTTCGGTCGACGCCCGGTCGTCCTGCTGTCGAATGTCGGATTGGGCCTTGATTTCATTCTCATGGCGCTGGCGCCGAGTGTGTCCTGGCTCTTCGCCGGACGGGTGATTTCCGGCATCGCCTCATCGAGCTTCAGCACAGCGGGCGCGTACATCGCCGACGTGACGCCCCCGGACAAACGGGCTGCGGCGTTCGGCATGATGGGCGCGTCCTTCGGACTCGGTTTCGTCTTGGGCCCGGCCGTGGGCGGGCTCTTGGGCGCCGTCGATCCACGCTGGCCGTTTTGGGGAGCGGCGGCGACCAGTTTGCTCAATGCGTGCTATGGGTTTTTTGTGTTGCCGGAATCGCTTCCGGTCGAAAAACGGGCTCCCTTCCGGTGGCGCCGGGCTAATCCGGTCGGCGCATTGATCCTACTGCGCTCCCATCACGAACTCTTCGGTCTGGCAACGACTAACTTCCTGATGAACCTGGCGCATGCGGTGTTGCCCAGCGTGGCGGTGCTGTATCTGGGGTATCGTTATGGGTGGGGACCCTCGGCAGTGGGCTTCACGTTGGCCGGAGTCGGCGTCTGCGCCATGATCGTCCAGGGGATGTTGGTGCGGCCGATTACTGCGCGCATGGGAGAACGGCGGACGTTGCTTCTGGGGCTTCTGGCCGGGGCGACCGGGTTTGCGATTTACGGGCTGGCCCCCACGCCGCTCATCTACTGTTTCGGCATTCCGGTGATGGCATTCTGGGGGCTTGCAGCGCCTTCAGCGCAAGTGTTCATGACGCGCCGTGTGAGCCCGTCCGAGCAGGGGCAGTTACAGGGCGCGATCGCCAGCCTCACCGGGATTGCCGGGTTGCTCGGCCCCACGCTGTTCACCCAGACCTTTGCGGCCTTCATCGGTCCACAAGCCGACTGGCACCTGCCCGGTGCGCCCTATCTGCTCTCGACGCTGTTGCTGTTGATCGGGGCAGTAACTGCCTGGCGCGCGACCAGGGGCGCTTGATAGACCAGGAACATTCGCTGCGCGATCGGACGGCCTACATCATGGCCTAGCGGACACCGTGGACGAAGAGTTCCCGGCTGCGATAGATCGCGATGGCCCGTGCATCGGCTTGGTCGGCCTCGGCCTGTTGTCCCAATTGCCGATGGAGGTCGGCAATGAGCGACCAGGCATCGGCCTCGCCGGCGGGGTCCTGGATCGATTGCGCGATCAACAGGGCACGTTTCGCCAGCGCAAGACGATCGGTGAGCGAGTCTTTACCCTCGTCAAGCCTGGCAAGTCGGAGCTTGAGCATGCCTTCGAACGGCAGGTGATGTTCCGCTTCGGCGAGGGCCAGCGCCTCGAGGTAATGGGTCCGCGCGTCACCCATGTGCCCCAGCAGCCAATGGGCGTCGCCGAGTGCGACGGTGGCGGTAAATTGTTGCTCGATATGTCGCCGGTTGCGGGCCTCTTCTGCCGCCTGTTGTAAGGCTGAGAGCCCGGCGTCGGTCTCGCCATCGACTACTTGTAACAGCCCCAGTTGCACCAGCGTGTCGTTCCGTCCCCTGGCGTTTCGCACGCGTGTAAAGAGCGCGGCAGCCTGGGTCAGGGCTTCGCGTGAGACCTCGCGTTGCCCCAGTTGCGCTGCGACGCGGCCTGTGGCCAGCAGCGCCTCGGCGTGCGCGGAGCGATCGGCGGTCTGAGCAAACAACGGCACGGCCTCCTTGAGCGAGGCATAGGCTTCTTGGAGCTTGCCCTGGCGCTCCTGGACGCGCGCGATCTTCATCAAGGCCGTGGCGATGCCCTGGGGCTGTTGTTTCTCCCGAAACTTCGACAGGGCCAACTGGTAATAGGTCAAGGTCTCAGGAAAGTGCTCCTGCTGATCGTGGATCTCGCCGATGCGCAGCAATTCATGGCCCGAAAGCTGGTTAGGAGAGGCGGTCGGCGTGCTCGGTGTCGGTGACGCAGCGGACGACGGGAGAGTGGGCGACAGAAGCCAAAGGAGGAGCAAGCAGAAACCGATCATGATGATATCCCGTTGAGATAAGGAACAACCCGCGGACTCACGCAATCGAAGCATCGCTTAACCTTGCACTCGCATCGCATCAACGTCAAGTGAGACGCATCGCGTTGGTGCCGGGCTTGCCCGGTCCGGTTGAGCGGAATAAGATCGAAAGTCCCACCATATCGAGCGGAGGTGCTAGGTCGACGACACGCACAACGCGGGGTCAGGGTAGACCCTCGTCGGCCGTGCGTAGTGCGAGATGACGTCGGTGTGAGGGGGCGTCTGTCCTTCCGCGAGCAGAAGAAATTCAGCGGCAGGAATGAGAACCGGTTATACTCTGGGTCCGCCCTCCTCATCAGGGGGGACCGTGGGTCATACTAGAACCGGAAAGGGACGAAGGCTATGGCAGGTGCAACGGTGACTCGGCAACGCAAGAACATTCCGCAGCAGAGTAAGAAGGCGCCTGCAAAAAAAACGAGGAAGGCTCGTGCTCAGGAGCCGTCCGGTGCGGTGATTGTGCTGTCAGGGGCCACGCCGCTGCGTCGACAGAAGGCGGCGGAAGTGTTAGCGGAAGAACTGCAGCTTCATCTGGCCAGCGTGGATCTTGGAGCGGTCGTCAGCAAACACACTCGTGAAACGGAAAAGAATGTGAATCGCGTATTCGACATGGCGAATCGCCATGGGTCGATTCTCTTTTTCGACGAGGCGGACGCGTTGTTCGGGACCGGCAGCCGGGTGCAGGATGCGCATGATCGGGTTGCACAGACCGATGTGTCGTATCTGCTGCAGAGTATCGAGAAGCACCAGGGGCTCGTGATCGTGGCGACGAACGGCAAGAGCCGGATCGAGGAGGCATTCTCGCCGGAGAAGCCGGTTATTGTGTTGGGTGGAACCGCGAAAAGGAAGCCGTCGAAGACACCAGCCAAGCCGGCTTCGAAACCCAAAAAGACGGTGGTGAAAAAGAAATAAGGCGGAAGGGAATCGTGCGGCCTATTCGCCTGACGCGACTACGGAGCGCCTTCCAGCAGCGCTTTTTTCGCCGTTCGGTCCAGCGATTTGATGGCGGCCTCACGCTGTAAGGCGGCGCCCTTGCTGTCCAGGAGTTCGGTATACCGCACCGTAAATGGCCCTCGGCGTTTCGTGTATTTTGCGCCCCTCCCGCTGGCGTGCGCCCGCATGCGACGATCCAAATCGTTTGTGATGCCTGTGTAGAGGCTCCCGTCGGCACATTCCAGGATATAGACGGTCCACGTCATCTGTGGTGAGGGTGAGGCGTGCGATTCGCCTCGTTTCATGCGAGAAGTTGGTTGTGGAGTCGGCACGATCATAGTCGAACGCGCGAAGGGACGCGACTACTTGACGCTGAGGTGGAACACATCCAGGCCGAGGTTCGAGAGCAGAGCGGCGAGGAGGAGCGCTGCGGCCACCGCCGCGAGCATAAACTTCCGGTCTTTGCGTGCCGAATCGTGGAAGCGGTACAGGCTGGATTTGCGCATAGGACGAGTTGCCTTAATCCGTTCAAGTGTTGCGGGCGGCGTCGATGACAGGCTGCCGATTTCAAGGGCAGCTCGAATGGTTGCGCTCACTATGCCTGTTTGGTGTGGGGAAGGGAATAGGGGATTCCCTGAAACAGACGGAAATCGTCCTGAGTCTGGTTCGAGGCCTGCGTCGCGGCTGCGGTGTGTTGTTGACAGGTCCGACCATACAGCCGTAGCGTGATGACGCATGTCCGATTCTGTACGCATGGATCGAGAGCTCTCATCGGCGAGGGCAGCTTGGGAGCAGGGGCAGGAAGGCAAGGCGCGGGTCTGCGCGAGGCGGGCGGTGGCGTTGGCCGATCGGGCCTGGTTGGCTGCGGCAGGTCACCGGCTGTGGCAGGGAGATACGCTGGCTCACCTGCGACGGATTCAGCAGGAGGTGGAGTTCCCGCTTCCCGTCAGAGAGGCCGCTGAACGATTGACGACATCCGTCACTCGCCGGCACGACACCCCGTTTCCCTGCGATCCGGTCGGCGATGCCGGTCTCATCATCGCCCATCTGACCGGGCATCGTCCGGGCGGGTCACTTTCCTGAGTCCGGCCTCGGCGGTCGCCTCTTCCTTCGCATAGTGCACGCGTACGGTTTGGATCAAACCCTCGTCGTTGACCGTCATCACTTCAGCCGCCAATAGTCCCTGGACGCTTCGATAATAGAGAACCAGGCTGCCCACTCCCGGCAGGACGCGGATGAGGTCGAACTGCAGCTCCGGATAGGCGGTGAGTCCCTTCTGAAAATAGGCCTGCAACGCGTCGCGGCCTCGGATCGTACCGGACGCATCCGCGGATAGCGCCGTGACAAAGGGACTGGTAAACTCGACGTCCGATGCATAGTGACGAAGAATGGCATTGAGATCGTGCCGGTTCCAGGCGGCGATCCAGTCCTCGGCCAGGCTATGTGCACACTGTTCGTTCATCACGGTGAACCGTTCATCGAGAGCCTATGGTCGGAAGTAGCCTAGGGGAAAGAGGGCTTGGTGAGCAAGCGCGTATCCTCGTCGTGCGGCGGGAATCGGTGGTATGACGGGACAGGCGCCGGTGCGGCACCAGACGAGCCTGGCTCCCATTGCCCTCTTTAAGGTCTTGAAAGGGTTGCTGGTCTTGCTGGCCGGGTCAGGCTTTTCCCGGTGGATCGATCCCGAGATCGAGACCGTGCTCGCTCCCGTTCTGGACGCGCTGCATTTGAGCATTCACACGCGGTTCCTCCAGGCCCTGGCCCTCACGGTGGATTCGTTGCCGGGCCACAGTCTATTTCTGATGAGCCTCGTCAGCCTCTCCTACGCGACACTCCTCTTCGTCGAGGGGTTCGGCTTGTGGAGCGAAACCTCGTGGGCTGCCTACCTGACGGTCATTTCCACATGTATTCTACTGCCCGATGAGTTTCAGGAGGTCGTTCGGGACTGGTCGATGTCAGGGCTGACGGTGCTGGCGGTGAATATCGCCATCGTGGGGTATCTGGTCCGCCGGTTGGCAGAAGAGACGTTGCGTTAAGGCTCGCGGAACCTGACCGCCTCCACCGACAGCCTCGCGCTCCCGGGAAATCCCTAGCTGGCATCCTGCCTGAAAAGAGATATACCAACCCCAGTACAGAACATGACAGGAGAGGAGGTCGAGCCATGGCGGACGTCAATTCCATGTATCAGGCCCGAATGAGGAGCGACGACATCAAGGCCCAGATCGAGAAGCTTGAAGGGTTGGCTCATGCGACCGTTGTGCATCCAACCTTCGACGCCTTTGATGGGGAGACGGAAGCGATGCTCGCGAGGATGTTCGGCGGCACCCACCAATACGTCGAATCCTACAAGTACGCCATGTTGGGTGAGGCCGAAGCGATCGTGAATTTGCCTGAATCGGCGCAGGAGCCGCAGACGCGGGATATTCCAAAGAAAGGCCTGCAGCAGCGTCGCCAGCTTCTGCAAAGCATTCTGACCGAACTACAGGGATTGGAAGCGCAAGAGGTCGACGCGCTCACAGGAGAAGATCGCGAAGATCCCCCCGGCCCGAGCTAGTTGCCGTGCGTCGGACGTTGCGGGCCGGAGGCGGCGGTTGGTCGGACTACCGTCCCCCGTCACGAAGCGTCGCAAGGTAGGCGACGAGGTCGCGAATATCCTCATCGCGCAGGAGTGTTTTCGGGTACATTGCCGTGCCGGGGTGTCCGCGTTTGATGGAGAGAAATCGATCTTCATCGTTCTCGGCTTTCAGCGCGGCGGGGTTCCGGAGATCGGCCGGCGGCGCAGGGAGTGCGTCCAACCGTTGAGCCAGGTCCTTCGAGATCGGAGGCCGCCGGTCGAGATGGCCTTCAATGCCATGGCAAATGGCGCAGCCGCCCAGTTCATGGAAGAGTTGCCGCCCCTGGGCTGCATCACCTCGCAGCGGCGAGACTGGCTCAGGCGTGGGAACGGTGCGCGACAGCGTGCCACGGATCGAAGCCAGGTAAGGAAGCAACGCACGGATGTCTTCATCCGACAGGGTGGCCTGCGAGAGCGGATACATGGCCGTACGGAGATGCCCGTGACGGATGATCTCGAATCGTTCTTTATCCGTGGTCGATGTCAGGGTGTCCGCCCGTCGTAAGTCAGGGGGGGCAGGAGTGAGTCGCTCGATGTTCTCTCGGATATGCGCGCTGAGCTGAGGGGGCAATCGGTCTCTGTGCCCGTCGATTCCGTGGCAGGTTGAGCAGAGGCCCTTGCCGTTGAAGATGGTTCGGCCCTGTTCCGCATCATGCGGCCGACCGGCCGCCTTGGGCCGATCCTGAGGGCCGGCCCAGAGAAGGGATCCAGCCAGCAGGACAGCCGCGAACCCCAGCCCGGCGGTGAAGGCCGCGCCTGTACCTTGCCGGTGCGGTGAGATGTCGCAGGAGGAGGGCCGCATCGTGGTGTTCCCGGTTCTGTGCCTGCCTGGCCTAATGGTCTCCATCATAATCGACTGAAGGGCTGCGGCGCCATGCCTCAATCTGCGAGGGGGGGGACAGACCGATGCTGTCGGTTGCGGATGTCCGTGTGCTTGAAAACTGAAGCCGCGCTTGCCTACAGTGCCCATTCCGAAAGTCCAATATCACCAGAGGAGGATGTATGCGCAGGATTCGAGAATGGGGCACGTGGGTAGGAGCGTCGGTGCTGGCGAGCGCGTTGAGTGTGGTTCCGGTCGGCGCTCAGGCCGCCGAGTGGGTACATGAGGGCATGGCCGACGAAGGCAAGATGACCTATGGTTTCCGGGTCGGGCCGAGTTTCATGACGCAGAGTTCCGGGCTGTCCACGACCGGTCCGGCGCTCAACTTCCAGGGCATGTATGGCATTAATAAGTGGTTCCGCTTCGGGATGATGCTGGAGTGGGAAAACCATGGCCTGGATGCGCCACGCAACGGGTCGCTCAATACGATCACCCTGTTGCCGGTGAATCTGGAGTATCGCCCGGGACACATCGGCTCTCTTATCCCCTATGTCACCAGCGGGATCGGCGTGAACATCAACACCAAGGATCAGGCGGATTCGTTTGCCTGGCGGTTCGGCGCGGGATTGGACTACCCCATGACGAATTTCTTCCAAGACGCGCCCAAAGGCCTGATGCTTAATATGGAAACCGCCTGGAAGCGGAATTCCGCCGACGGTGACGGCTCCTCGATGGGCTTGCTCTTCGGCGTACGTCACACCTTCTAATTTCAGACTCGAACGTTCCGACAAATCCTCGGACAGGAATCGGCCGGACCCGGCGGTCAGCAGCGGCGCAGCCGTTGTCGGCCGCCCGGGCGGCTCCTGTATTCCCTGCCTTCGGCGATCGTGTGTGTCGCGACCTGGCGCCGCCGATGATCGTGGGCCTGCTCTGCGGACGTGACGGCTGTTCCGTCGATGGGCGGAAGACGCGCGTAGGACGCTCTGGTTCCGTTGTTCGCGAGCGGGGGGGCTGAGAGGCGGGCCACGGCCGGAATCGCCTCGCGATCGGCCGCCGGTCGAACCCTAGTGAAGGTACGCGCGGAGCAGGTCTCGCCAGGTCACGATGCCTTCGAGCGCCCCATCTGCAGCGACGACAGGAAGGCAAGAGACGCGATGTTCAAGCAGCAGTCGCGCCCCAACCTCCACGGTCGTGTCGGCTGTGACGGTGATTAGGTTCCGGCTCATGATCTGATGTGCCCGTTTGTTCAACGTCGCCCGGTCGCGATCGGTTTCGGAGAGTGTTCCGATGTTCGGGCTCACCGCCTTCAGGAGGTCGCGGTCCGAAATGATGCCGAACAAGATCTTGCCCTGCACAACCAGCAGGTGATGAAAATGGTGTTCAGTAAACAGCTCTCGGGCTCGAGCGAGGGAATCGTCCATGGTCACGGTCACGGTTCGTCTTGACATGATGGCACGGATCGTCGGTTCTCCGATGGTCTCGGTGAGGGCTCCAGAGAGCGGCATGTGAGGGGACTGGTCGAAAGCTGGTTGGGCCATGGACAGACCTCGTGGACAGTCAGAGACCGCGCGTGGTGTTCTGCGTTCCCGTTCTGATTCCCTTATCGGCGGCCGGGAGACCGTTCTTGAGACGCCGTGGCGCGGCGTGCACAGGGGCGGGGAGGTCGGGTTGGAGAGGGGATCGTCGATGACTCGTACGCGATGCGATCTCCTCGCGGCTGCATGCGTCCTCCGCCGACGAGAGAGTGCGTGCTGTTTCCTTCGCCCCCAATGTGTTATAAGCTGTCTGTTTGTCTAGCCGGATACTCCTGCCCTCGTGCGGGTGTGTCGTCGAATTAATCCAGACCTTGCCGGATCGTACGATCGTCAGACCGTCAATTCCGAAGGCATTCACATGGGGGGACTGAAGCAGGATGAGCAAGAAGGAAATCGATGCGGCGCGGCGACTCATGAGCCTGATGTTCAAAGCGCATCCCTGGCACGGGGTGTCCATGGGGGACGAAGCGCCGGATCTGGTGACGGCCTACATCGAAATCGTCCCCAGCGATACGGTGAAATATGAGGTGGACAAGGCCACGGGCTTTCTCAAAGTCGACCGTCCTCAGCGGTTCTCCAACTTTTGCCCGGTATATTACGGGCTCATCCCCCAAACCTATTGCGGTGAGCAAGTGGCGAAGCTGTTCGGCGCCCGTGCCGGTCGGCCGGACATGATCGGTGACGGCGACCCCCTCGATATCTGCGTGCTGACCGAAAAGGCGATTCCCCACAGCGATATTTTGCTGACGGCCAGACCGATCGGCGGGTTCAGCATGGCCGACGGCGGCGAGGCGGACGACAAGATCATCGCGGTGATGCGGGACGATGCCGTCTACGGGACGTTGACCGATCTCAAAGAATGCCCCATGACCTTGCTCGACCGGTTGCAGCACTATTTCCTGACCTACAAACAGGCGC
Source organism: Nitrospira defluvii (assembly GCA_011525625.1). Lineage (GTDB taxonomy): Bacteria > Nitrospirota > Nitrospiria > Nitrospirales > Nitrospiraceae > Nitrospira_A. Next base: position 352,240 of record WYAX01000003.1, on the reverse strand, counting down.
CGGGCTCCACGGCACACAACAAGGTGGAGATTACCAGTATGTACGGACGCGACGAAGCCATCAAAGTCATCCACGCCAGCCACGACGATTACAAAGCTAAATTCCCCGAGTTGGAATTTATGTGGCCCGCCAGCATGAATAGCTAGGACTATCAAGAAAGGTTTAGCCCCTCCTCATGAAACACACCACGACGCCATCGCCGACAGAGCCGGCTGCGAAGGGATTCTCTCCCGGTTTTGCCGCGCTCGGATTAGAAGCCTCGCTGTTGACCACCCTTGAAGCCCTGGGCTACGAAGAGCCCACCCCGATTCAACGTGAAGCGATTCCCCCCTTGTTGGAGGGGAGAGACCTGCTGGGGCAGGCCGCCACCGGAACCGGTAAAACGGCGGCCTTTGCCTTGCCGCTCCTGCAGCGGATCGCGCACGGCCCACGGCAGCGGCCCACGGCGCTGGTGCTGGTGCCGACCCGTGAGTTGGCCGTGCAGGTCAGCGAAGCGGTGCAACGGTACGGCAAGGAGCTGCGGATCTCCGTGCTGGCGTTGTACGGTGGGCAGGCGATGGGTCCGCAATTGCAAGCACTCCGGCGCGGGGTGGAGGTCATTGTCGCGACGCCAGGACGGGCGTTGGATCATCTTCGGCGCAAGACCTTGAAGCTGGCTGATCTGCAGGTCGTGGTGTTGGACGAGGCAGACGAGATGCTCGATATGGGCTTCGCCGACGACCTCGACGCCATTCTTGAGGAAACTCCGGCGACGAAACAAACCGCGTTGTTTTCGGCGACCATGCCGCCGCGCATTGCGTCCATCGCCCGCCGGCATTTGAAAAATCCCGTGGAAGTCACGATTGCGCGGGAGCCGGTGAAAGCCGGTGCCGCTCCACGCGTGCAACAGACGGCCTATGTGGTGGCCCGCCAGCACAAGGTGTCGGCCCTCGCTCGCGTGTTGGATATTGCGATGCCGAAGTCGGCCCTGGTGTTTTGCCGGACGCGGCTGGAGGTCGATGAAGTGACGGCGGCGTTGAACAGCCGCGGGTACCGATCTGAAGCCATTCATGGCGGCATGAGCCAGGTTCAACGGGATCGTGTCATGCAGGCCTTTCGCACGGGGCAGACCGAGCTGCTGGTGGCGACCGACGTGGCGGCACGCGGCTTGGATATTCCGTCCGTGTCGCATGTGATCAACTACGATCTGCCTTCTTCGCTGGAAGTATACGTCCATCGTATCGGGCGCACCGGCCGGGCCGGACGGGAAGGTGCGGCGATGACCATTGTCGAGCCGCGTGAGCAACGGTTGTTGCGCGCGGTCGAGCAACACACCAAGGCGCGCATTACGATCGCGCCCGTGCCGTCGCTCGGGGATCTGTTGGCCAAGCGGCTGGAACGCACGAAGTCGTCGATTCAAGAAACTCTGGAAGCGGGTGGACTCGAAGATTTTCGCCGTGTCGTGGACGCGTTGGCTGCGTCAGCCGATCCGGCGGATATCGCGGCGGCGGCCATCAAGTTGGTCTATCGGTCGCATGGCGGTGATCGGGAAGAGGAGGAGATTCCCGCCGTGCAGATGCGAGCGCCGGAGCCCTACCGTTCGTCACGCCCGTCGTATGGTTCGGCTCCCCAGTCGGGGGATCGCGGTCGCGCGCCGCGAGGCGGGCCTGGTCGTGGCCGGGCAGCGGGAGCGGTGCGCGTGTATATCGGAGCCGGTCGAGCCATGGGAATCAGACCGGGTGATCTGGTCGGTGCCATCGCCAATGAAGCCGGGGTACCGTCGCGCCTGATCGGGGCCATCGAAGTCGAAGAGCGGTTTTCCATCGTCGACGTGCAGGAAGAGGCGGCGCGACAGGTCATCGACGCCTTAAGCCGGACCAGGATCAAGGGGCAGAAAGTGGCCGTGCGGTTGTTTCGAGACTGAGGCGGGCCTGGGCATCCAGGGATGCCCAGGCCCCCGTGCTCACTTCGCCTGCACGTGAATCGTGACCGGCACCGGGTTCGTAACCGTGTCGTAAATCGGCGAGAATTTCGCCAACTCCCGCAACTGTTCGGGGCTCGCGTCCGACCGGACGGTGAATGTGACCCGAATGGCTTGATACCCGGGGCGAACGTGGTCGGACAGGCCGAGAAAGCCCTGCAGATCCACATCCCCTTCCAACGTCGATTCCAGCGACTCAATGCGAATGCCGCGCGCGGCTGCATGGTAGACCATAGACGTGGTCAGGCAGGCGGCCAGTGCGTGCAGCAGATACTCCGCTGGGTTGGCTCCATGGTCTTCGCCCAAGAGCACGGGCGGCTCATCCGCATCGAGCACGAACGGCTGGGTGCGCCCGCCGTCCTCCTGCCCTGCGCCGTAAAAGCTCTTGATCGTCGAGCGGTTGTGGCCGCCGTTGATCCACTGGTTCTTCGCGCGGAACCGGAAGTGTGCCAGGCTCGGTTGTTGTTGCACCGCCTGTGCGGTCGCCCCCATTCGGTCGACATCCACGCCGTTCATGGTTCCGGTAATTGTTATTGGTGACATGGGATTCCTCCTTGGTTGTGAGTGAGTGATGATGGCTTGCCGAATCAACAGCCGGTCGGCATTCCGGCACATTCGTTCCCAATTCATGAGGGCACCCGTTCCAGCGAGAGCCGGCCGAAAATCGCCCCGCAGGGCGGCGCGGCCGTCTGCGGCGAGAAGAATGTCCGACGCAGCATCGACCAGGTCAGCGGCTGTCGACGATTCCACGGTGCCAAGGAGAGGGTGCGGGCCAGCAGGCAGTACCCGACCAGCACCCGTGCCGTCGTGCCGACGAGCTGGATGAGGTGTATCCACTGCAATGGCGCCCACAATCCGGCCGCGAGCAGCATCGCGTACGCCACCCGGACCTGAAGTGGAAACGCCGTTACGTTGCGGACAAGGCGAAACACATGCGCGATCTGGATGAGGCAGAGCGCCATGGCCAACCAGATGCCGGGCGACCATCCAAGCCGTCCGATTCCCAGCAGTACGACGGTCGCCAGCCAGTACCACCAGCCGATGTCCTGTATCCTGTTCATCGTGTCCCTCCCGCCTTGTGGAAGCATCGTGATCGATGCCAGGCCTATCAGCAGGAGTGATGCCAGGGAGTGGTCGGATGGGTTAGGTTGAAAAATCAGCCGGTTGTGCCGGAGAGACTTGGAAGGCGGGACGCGGGATTCCGTGTGTTGCGAAATGTCATGAGCTCCGTCGCGAGATCTCGCGACGGGACAACGGTCAGCGAGGTTTGCGGATGCCCAAGGCCTTCATGCGGGAGGCCAAGGTTGAGGGATTGAGCCCGAGGCGTTTCGCCGCGCCCTTCTCGCCGGCGACGATCCATCCGGTCTCCTCCAGAGCGCGCAGGATGTTCGTTCGCTCCAGCGATTCGAAATCCTCGGCAGTGAGAATTCCGGAGGGCTCTTGTCGTCCGCTCGATGCGGGTGGTGCCTCTGATGGGGGCACTTCGGGGAGAGCACGATCCAGGTTCAGTTTTCCATCGATGGCGGTGATCACCGCACGTTCCATCACGTTCTGCAGCTCACGCACATTGCCGGGCCAGCTATACCGCATGAGGCGTTCGGCGCAGTCGGCGGTCAAGGGGGCGAGCGTGCGACCCATGGTGCGGGCACAGCGTTGGGCGAAGGCCGAGGCGAGACGCACGATGTCGTCGCCGCGTTCGCGCAACGGCGGCAGGGTGAGGGGGAAGACGTTCAATCGATAATAGAGATCCGCGCGAAACTGCCCGTCCTTGATGGACTTCGAGAGGTCACGATTGGTGGCGGCCAGGACTCGCACGTTCACCTTCTTGGTGTGGGAGCTGCCCACAGGGTCGAATTCGCCCTCTTGCAGGACACGGAGTAACTTGGCTTGAAGGTCCAGCGGCAGTTCCCCGATCTCGTCGAGGAAGATGGTGCCCCGGTCGGCCAGGGCAAACCGGCCCTCCCGTTTCTTGGTCGCGCCGGTGAACGCGCCTGACTCGTGGCCGAACAACTCGCTTTCTATCAACGTGGCGGGAATCGCTGCGCAATTGACGATCACCAACGGACGCTCGCGTCGCTGGCCGGCTTGGTGAATCGCGCGCGCGACCAACTCCTTGCCGGTGCCGGTTTCGCCGACGATCAGGACCGTGGCGTCCGTCGGCGCGACCTGCGCGATGTCGTCCAGCACCCGGCGCAGGGCCGGGCTTTCCCCGATCAGTGTACCCGGGTGACGTGACTGGAGCTCTTCGCGCAGGAGTTCGGTCTCTACGGTCAACGAGCGGATCTTGTGTTCAGCCTCGATGCGGTCGCGCACGTTGCGGAGGATCACGGTTGTGGCGGTGCGGCGGTGCGACTCGAACCGGGAGAGCGTAGCCTCAGCGGGGAAGGAGCCGCCTTCGGGACAACGGGCCGTGAGGCCGCCGGGAATCCAGAGAGACCGCTCTCCTTCGGGGCGGGTGTCCAGTTCGGCGAGCAGGTTGCTCACGCGCCGGGCGTCTTCGTCGGTCATGAACCGCCGGAAGTCCTGGCCGACCATCCGGGACCCGCTGCAACGAAACACCCGTTCGGTGGCCGGATTGACGCGGGTGATCCGCAGTTGGTCGTCCAACTCGATGATGGCGTCCAGCGCGCTTCCAAGGAGCCGCCCCACGGTTTCCTCCCGATCCCGGACCTCGGCCTCGGCCCGCAGACGTCGCAGCTCGGCGGCCGCCCGCGCGGCGAAGATCTGAAAGATGGCATGGATGCGCGGTTCTTCGGGAATGGGGCGGCGGTCGATGACGGCCAGGTGGCCCAGGATGGCGTCGTTGTGGTCCTTGAGCGGCACGCCCATGTAGCTGACGGCTCCGGCCTGTCGCAACTCCTCTTCCTGCGGATAGATCTCCAGAATGCGGTCGGGGAAATGGACCAGGGTGGCGCTGTCGATCACCCGCTCGCACGGCGTGCCTGCGATGTCGACTTCGTAGTCCTTCACCCACTGGCCGTCCATCCAAAAGGCGAGGGCGCGCAGGCGGCGGAATTCCGGAAAATATTCCGTGACCCAGGCTCCATGGGTGCCCAAGACGTCGGCGAGGTTGCGGACCAAGGCGGTAAAAAAGTCGTGGCCGGTCTCCGTCGCCGTGCCCTGCACAATGGCGCGTAAGACGGCGTCGGCTTCCACGGCATGGAGCGGGTGGGTGGCTTCTGGACGCTCGGTCGACATGGCGTGGTGCCGTGAGTATGCGACCACGGCGCCGGCGTTTCAAGGGTAGCGGCGGCTCCGTCGGCCTCTTGTTGCCCGGCTGGTTTTGCGATACCATCCCGCACAGATATGATGTGTCTCTCCCATGCCGTGACCGGCTGCCTCCGTGACGTGAGGGCCTGTCGGCCGCGTGTACGCCACACCTCATCTTCATCGTCGTGACAAACTGATCGTCTTCGTGGAAGCCCCCGGCTGCGGACCACTGCGGATGGGAATTGTATGATGTGCGTAGAGACCGGAGAGATGGGCGGGACGGCGCAGAATCGGCGCCACTCGTGGTTCGAGGCAAGGCACCGGACACGCCTGGTGGTGCTATGGCGGTGACCCTCGCCCCTTGGAAAGCCGTGCTTCGTGATTGGCAGGCTCGCGCGGTGGCCGATGTGTTGGCACGGCCGCGCGAGGACTATCTCGTGACGGCCACGCCGGCGGCAGGTAAAACTCGCTTTGCGCTACGCATTGCCCATCACTATCTGGCTGCTCGCAGCGCCGGACGGGTGCTGGTGGTCTGTCCGACGAACCATCTGCGGACACAGTGGGCCTCCGCCGCCGGTCAGGTCGGCATTCAGCTCGATCCGGCCTTGTCGAACGAGCAGGCGCTGGAGGCGCGGGATTATCACGGCGCGGTCGTGACGTATCAACAAGTCTGTTTGGCGCCGGACGTGTTTCGTCGTGCCTGTCGGAGCCGCAAGACGCTGGTGATTCTCGACGAGTTACACCATGCCGGAGACGGCAAGGATTGGGGTAAGGCCCTGCGCGAATCGTTCGGGGAAGCCGTGTTTCGCCTCGCCCTGTCCGGCACGCCGTTTCGCTCCGACAACAATCCCATTCCCTACGTGCGGTACGAGCAGGGTGAGAGCCAGGCGGACTTTACCTACGGCTACTCCCATTCCATCCGTGACGGGGTGTGCCGGCCGATTCTCTTCCCGAGTTATGAAGGGGAACTGACCTGGCTCTCCGATGGGCGCGAGCATCGAGCCACGTTCGAGGACGGGTTGACCTTCGAGCGCCAACGCGAGCGGCTGAAGACGGCGTTGCTCCAGGAGAGCTGGCTGGGGCCGGTGTTGAGCGATGCCCATGCCGAACTGCAGCGACTCCGTAAACAGGAGCAGGCGGACGCGGGGGGCTTGATCGTGACCATGAACCAAGACCATGCGCGGCAGGTGGCCGACCTCGTACAGAAGATCACGGGCACACGCGCCCAGGTGGCGGTCTCCGACGATCCCTCCGCTTCTAAAACCATCGAGACCTTTGCCCATCACAAGCAGCAGCAATGGTTGGTGGCGGTGAACATGGTCAGCGAAGGCGTCGATATTCCCCGCTTGCGGGTCGGGATCTATGCCACCAACGTCTTGACGGAGATGTATTTTCGCCAGGTGGTCGGACGGTTCGTGCGCATGCAGGAGAAGGTGCCGAAACCGCAGCGGGCCTGGCTCTACCTGCCCAAGGATGCGACGCTGGTGCATTATGCCAAGCGCATCAAGGTCGAGCGGGATCATGTGCTCGAAGACATCATGCCGGCCGTCCAGCGAACCCTCTTCGGGACCGCCGCGACGTCGTTGAAGGAATATATCCCGTTGAACGGCGTGGCTCGTCTCGATGCCTTGATCGGCGCCGAGGAGGGTGAGTCGTCCGGCGAAGGCAAGGGGCAGCCGGAACCGGCGGTGGCGCTGCACGACCAGAAGAACAGCTTGCGGGACAGACATCGCGTGCTGGTCGGGGCCGTGGCGCGAAAGTGCGGAGTGGATCATCGACAGCTCAATGCGGAGCTGATCAAGCGGACCGGTGGGCGAGTCGATCAGGCCACGATTCCGCAGTTGGAGCGGCGTATCGCCCTCCTCGAAAAATGGCGCGACTCCGGCTTCGATAGGAAGCGGTGAGCGCGACTGGAGCATCATGAAACGAAGCCGTCACGCGGGCGAGCGAGATTCTCGCCGGTGAATGGGGCAAGAAAGGGAGCCATGGTTGATACCAGAGTGAAGCAGCCGGCGAGAAAGCCTGCCAAGAAGAGCCGCACGCAGGTCGTGACCCCATCGGTGACGAAACAGACGGCACCTGCGCGGCGTAACCGGTCCGCTCGCCCGAAGCGGCCGACCGTGGCAGTGGTGGTGCTCTCCGGCTCGACCCCGCTCCGCCGGAACAAAGCAGCGGAATTGGTGGCGGAGGAACTGAAGCTCGACCTGTCGAAAGTGAATCTGTCGTCCCTGGTGAGTCGGCGGGTCGGGGAAACCGAAAAGAATATCAACCGGGTATTCGACGACGCGGAGCGCAGCGGTTCGATCCTGTTTTTCGACGGGGCCGATGCGTTGTTCGGCACGCGACGCGGGGGTGGAAGTCCGTATGCGGATGCCGGTGCCGCCCACCTGCTGCAACGCATCGAAGACCATAACGGGCTGGTTATTCTGACGACCAACGGGAAAAGCCGGATCGATCAGGCCCTGTCGCGACAGGCGCGGGTGTCGGTGATGGTGGGGATCAAGAAGAAGAGGAAGAACACGTCGGTCTGACGAGTCGTGCTTCCCGGGGCCGGTTCGAGCATGTGGGAGTCGTCTCTCGTGTCGAAGCCGGATGCCGTCTGTTCACGAGAAACGTGTCACGATGCACGCTTCACGATGCACGAATCGGCGAGCGATGCGAGCACGCGGCTGACAGGCTTTGCAGCATCCTGTGAGGATTACTCCGTTTCTTCGCTCGCCTCCAGGCACTTGGTGCATTGCTCCAAGTCGGGCACGCCATGAGCACTACAGAATGGTCGGTGGCACAAGGCGCAGATCATGAAGGTCATCTTGATTCGATCGTCGGCTTCGCAGCAGTAACAGTTTTTTGCGGTTCTTGCCTTCGGCATGGGTCTTCTCCTCGAAACCGGTATCGGCCTCAGTGTGTATCGTGATTGTCCGGCGGACCGATCGCCGATCGCGTCGGTGTGCGACGCCCGGTCATCCATGCCGGTCCTGCTGCACGGAGGGCGTGGAAACGTCAGTCCCTGTGAGAGCGGGCAAGGCACCTAGGCCGAGTTAGCCTGAGGCGCTAAGGGCAGCAAGAGGTGTGATCGTGCTCGCGTCAGCTTTCCGGAGGTCGCCGGGGGTTCCGGAGATGCTAGATCCTTATAACACATTTGACGATGGTCGTGGCGGCTGCAGTGTCGTGCGGCCAACGTCATGGGTTGCGCGGTGGAAGCTCAGCGGGAGAGCCTTTCTGTAACGCGCGGTGAATCGCGTCAGCGGCCACCAGGTTTCCCTCATCTGTCCAATGTGTGTCGTCCGCCAAGTAGGTTGGTATGCCGGAGCGTGCTGCGGTTTTCAGGGCCGGGGTGAGGTCGACATACTCGATACGTGGATCTGCGTCCGCCAACAGTCGCTGTAGTCGACCGGGTAAGTCGCTGACGTGCCATTGACGGATCGCGGCTGTCGACAAGGCTAGGTTTGGGAGATCGTGGTAGACGCGGAATTTTTCCGGCACAAACGCCACCAGGAAACGGATATTCCGGTCGCGGCAGAGTTGCGCTGCCCGGATGATCGGAGCAACGGCTTTGCGAAGAGTCGGCTCTGAGACCCGCTCCACTTCGGCGGAGGCAAAAAAGACGGTCGTCGTCCGGTGCATGCTGTCGAGAAACTCGGCGCGGAGCTCCTTCAGGGACTCATCCGGCGTGCATGGCTGCTCCGACCGGAACAGAAGAGCCGAGACATTTCTGCTCAATGACCGAAACCAGAAATCCTGCCACCAGCCGTTGCCTGATCGGAGTACTTTCTCCTCGTAGCGCTCCGCATCCAAGAAGTCATTGCCTTCAAAAAATGCCCAGATCACCGTTTGGGGTGCGAGGGGGAAGCCGAACCGTTGCAGGACGACCAATTCCTGTTGAGGCCCATACCCTGAGTGTCCCAGATTGGCGACGGACTTCTCTTGCAATTCACTCAGCCGGGTCGTGATCACACGTTCGTCCGGCGTGAAGTAGCCCTCCATGTATGAATCTCCGATCACGACGATCTCGGCCGAGTCGAGGTCGCGGGCATTGCGAAATCCGTTTCGATCATAACGGACAGCGACCGTTCGGGCAGGATCCGGAGGGATGCAGAGCGCTCGACCGATGTTGCCTTGGTACGGCGCTTCATAGCGATAGTGCGGATCGTGTCGCCACAACAGTTCCTTGTCGAACCGTCGTCCCGCCACGCTTAGGGCCGTTCCGGATTCGTACGAACCGAAGAGGACTCGGTAATCGACGAGACCGAGCAGGACGGCTCCTTCTGCGAGCACCCAGCAGAACAGGAGCGAGCCCGTCGTAAGAAGAAAGCGTGTTCCGGTTTCCGAGAGCGGCATCCGGTTGAACATGCCGTACAACGCCCAGCCCAGCAGATAGGCCGAGATGACGTTGTCCAGGAGGTAGCGGATCGTCGTCACCCCCGTGAGTAGGAGGATGGCAGAGCCGGCAAGGAAGACGGCCAGCGTCGCGAAGGCGATGACTCCCCTGTGATCGTCGCGTCTCATAACCGTGTGCTCAAGAGCCGGTTGTCCGATGGTGCATCGATCCGTGAACGGGCATCCATGTCAGGTGTAAACGAGACCGGCAGGAGTGTCCAGTCATACTGGACACTCCTGCCGGTGTCAAGAGACGGACCGGCGTACACGATGAGGGGCGTGGCGCTGCCACGTCGTGCAAAGGCGTGGTGTTCGGCCGTCAATCTTACTGGCCGGCGACTTCTTCTCGCAGTAGGAATTTGATGGAAGGATTCGATTTGACGCAATAGGCCAGCAGGTGTTCGGTGGTAAACAACATGACGCCGCGTCCCTGCTGATCCACGAGGCGGACGGTATCCGATGGCCAATAGACCGCAGCAATGGCGGTGGGGTCCCCGACGATCCAGCGGGCCATGGTGTGGGGCATGCGCTCGACGGAGGTTTTGACGCCGTATTCGTGCTCCAGGCGCGACATGACGACGTCGAACTGCAGTTCACCCACCGCAGCCAGCACCGGCTCGCGGCGCACGTGGTCCGGTGAGTAGAAAATCTGCATGACCCCTTCCTCTTCCAGCTGCTTCAGGCCTTTTTGAAACTGTTTGTGCTTGGAAATGTCCTGTGTCCGCAAGAGACCGAAACATTCGGGAGGAAAATGCGGAATGGGATCGAAGCTGAGCTTGGAGTCGGAGGTCAACGTATCGCCGATGGTGAACAGGCCCGGATTCACCAGCCCCACCACATCGCCGGGGTAGGCCTCGTCGATCGTTTCGCGGTCGCGGCCGAAGAGCCGATGCGGACGCGTCATCCGGATCTTCCGGCCCAATCTGGCGTGATAGACCATCATGTCTTTTTCGAAGCGGCCGGAGCAGATGCGAAGGAAGGCCATGCGGTCGCGATGTTGCGGGTCCATGTTCGCCTGAATCTTGAACACGAAGCCGGAGAAGGTCTCATCCGTCGGCTGCACCAGGCCTTGGGCGCTGTGCCGGGGGCCCGGAGGTGGCGCGAGTGTCGTGAAGGCATCGAGGAAAGGGCCGACGCCGAAATTGGTCAGGGCGCTGCCGAAGAACACCGGCGTGAGTTCACCGGCGAGAAATCGGTCGCGATCGAAGGAGGTGCCTGCGCCCGTCAGTAGGCCGATCTCTTCTTGTAGCGGACCGTAGGCCTCGCCGAGGGTGTCCGCCAATTTCGGGTTGGGGAAGGTCTCCACGGTCATCGGGGCGCGCCGTTGGTTGTGCGAGGTGCGCTGGAAAAACAACACTTGGCGCTGTTGGAAATCGTAGACGCCTTGAAAGCCGGACCCTTCGCCGATCGGCCAATTGAACGGGACGGCCGTCATGCCCAGCGTGCGTTCGATCTCATCGAGCAGGTCGAAGGGGTGACGTCCGGGTTGGTCCATTTTGTTGATGAAGGTCAGGATCGGAATGCCGCGTTTGCGACAGACGGCGAAGAGTTTCTTCGTCTGCGGTTCGATACCCTTGGCGCCGTCCAGGACCATGACGGCGCTATCCACCGCCATGAGGGTTCGATAGGTGTCTTCGCTGAAGTCCTGGTGTCCCGGCGTGTCGAGCAAATTGATCCGTGCGCCGTGATAGTCGAACTGCAGCATCGTGGACGTAATCGAAATGCCGCGCGCCTGTTCGAGTTCCATCCAGTCCGATTTGGCTTGGCGCTGGGTGGAGCGGGCCTGCACGGCACCGGCTAGGTGGACCGCCCCGGCATACAGCAGCAGCTTTTCGGTCAGCGTGGTCTTTCCGGCGTCCGGATGGGAAATAATGGCGAATGTGCGCCGTCGCAAGACCTCGCGCCGTAATTCGTCTGCTGCGGAATGCTCAACCGGCAGGGACATAGCGATTCTCTTGGGTGATGTAGGTGCCAACGGAACAAGGGACGGAGCGTCTCTTGGCGTCGCTGGATGGTAACCCTTTCTTTTAGCAGTCGCAAAGGGGCGGGGGCAAGGAGGGGGATGGGGGCTGGGTGATCTCCTATGCTCGCGCAACGCGCGGCCTGAGAAGGCCCTCGTTGGACGGCGCGCAGTAGGAGATCACCCAGCCCCCATCCGTAGGAAGAATAGGAAATGGAGCAGCTGGGGGGCGCGCACGCTCGGTATGTGCTCGTCCCATGTGCGCAATGAGAGCCGGGGGGCGGTTATTTGCCCAGCGGATTGGTCAATGCTCCCTTGGCGCCTTCCTTGATGTCCTTGACGTCTCCCTTGACCTGTCCGACGCCCTGCTTGGTTTTGTCGAGATCTAATTTCTTCGCGTCTTCTTTTGTTTGCGTCGCATCGGTTTTGAGTTTGCCTGTGGCTTCCGTCAAAGACTTGCCGGTGCCCTTCATCGCCTCTTTGCCTTCAGTGACGAGGCCGTCGGCATGGGCTGATGGCACCAGCGATGAAACAGCGCTTGCACCGAGACTGACGGCAACTGCGAGAGCGACGATCAATGCCTTCTGCATGATGAGCCTCCTTGGTACATGGGCACCATTCACTGCGCGGGGGATTGGCGTTGGCACATGGTCGACCTGATTAGGCTGATGCCATGGCCACTATACCAGCCTTAGTTGCGTCTTTGTTCTACTATTTGGTGCATCCATCGATCCTGGCTTGCAGGCATCTTGGACTATGACGGAGGCGTGTTACACCACTCTTGCGCGGGCCTTTTCCATAAGAAGCGCGATGCAGTCTAGATACGGAGCGACGAGACAGTCGCGTGGTCCCTGTGCTCGCGCAACGCGCGGTCGGGGACGCCCCTCGTTGGAGGCCCACACAACGACCTCGCAACTATGATGGCAGGACGATGATGAATGGTATGGTTGGGAAATATATCGCTCCAAACAAGATACTACACTCTCCATTTGAGGGGCGGTTGTGTATATTACGCGTCTAAATGGTTATTATTTCGCGGCAGCTCGGACTGCTTTGCAGAATCAGCACATGAATGAACCTTGGACGCGTGATCAACTGCTTGTTGTTTTTAACCTGTATTGTAGAATTCCTTTTTCAAAAACCAAGGCGAACAATCCCTTAGTCATCGAAGTTGCTCGTCAGATAGGAAGATCAGCGGCATCGGTAGCGATGAAGCTGGGTAATTTTGGTTCATTCGATTCTGCGTTGCGCGCCAAAGGGATCAAGGGGCTTTCTGGGGCAAGCAGAGCGGACCGTGCTATTTGGGATGAGTTCAATCAGGACTGGGGGAAGCTCTCGATTGAAAGTGGACTTGCGGCAGATCGGTTCCCAGGCAGTTCATTGGCACTGCCTCCGGAGCGGCATGTACGGAGTCGGCCTGTCGGCGGTTATCTTGCCAAGTGTGCTGAGATTGTGAGCGGACTGAGTGAAACGGCCCGTGAAGTCAAAGTTCGGTTGCACCAGAGATTCTTTAGGGAAGCTGTTCTGGCCTCATATGGAGACAGTTGTTGCGTCTGTTCCAATCCGGTTTCTCAGTTGCTCACGGCTGCACATATTGTTCCTTGGGCTGAGAGAGAGGATCTTCGCGTTAATCCAAGGAATGGTTTGTGTCTGTGTTCGCTTCATCATGACGCGTTTGACAATGGACTATGGGCGATCGACGATACCTATCAGATAAAGTTGTCTTCTGCGCTGAGAGCCTACCTGCCAAGCAGAATTCTTGAGGTGAATTTCGTCGAGTTCTCATGTGCCCAGATTCGTATGCCAGACAAGTTCTGGCCAGAGAAGGAATTCCTCGCCTTCCATCGTTCGAACATATTTCGTGAATAATCTGGGATTCACTTGTGTGAGCCACAATGGAGAAGACATGCCAACAAACGACGAAAGGGCAGAACGCGCCAGGGAAGTTCTCAAGATGTATGCTGTGCAATTTGGTGATCCTTATGATCCACGCGGAACCTTGATCGACGTGCTGACGGATCTTATGCATCTGACCGCCAAAGAGCCTGAGTTAAGGTTGGAATTTGAAAGCAGCTTAAAGATGGCTAGATTTCACTTCGAGGCTGAGGCCGAAGAATGCCTGGATACTTAACGAGATGAAACGGCAGAAACACTATCGAGTCTTCATCTTCTAAGATTCTCCGCCATACGCCTATGACCACTTCCCATCCCCGCGATCCATTGCACGGCATTACGCTGGAGACCATCGTGACTACCTTGGTCGAACGGCACGGGTGGGCCGAACTCGGTCGTCGACTGCCGGTGCGCTGTTTTCTGCATAACCCGAGTGTCAAATCGAGCCTCACGTTTCTGCGCAAGACACCGTGGGCGCGCGAGCGGGTCGAGGGGATGTATATCGCAGAGCTGCCCTGACCATCAGCCGTGTGTGTTCATTCCGAACGCCCGCAGACAAGGACTTCACGCTTCTATGGCCCCGAACGCGACGATCTTCAAAGCCGTCCTCCACATCGCCGATATGGACCGCCACTATTATGAAGACCATACGGTCACCCTCGCCCGGCATCCGTCGGAAACCGACGAACGCATGATGGTCCGCCTGCTGGCCTTTGCACGGCATGCGCATGACGCCTTGTCGTTCGGCCGCGGGTTGAGCAGTGAGGATGAGCCGGCGCTGTGGCAGAAGGATCTAACGGGGCTGATCGAGTTGTGGATCGAGGTGGGCTTGCCCGACGACAGGGCTGTCCGCCAAGCCTGCGGCCGCGCCAAGCAAGTCTGTGTCTATACGTATGGCGGCCGTGCGGCGGACCAATGGTGGAAGCAGCAGGAGGCGGCCCTCGATCGATTGAACAATCTCACGGTCTTGAACCTGTCGCCGGAGGGGAGCCGGGCCCTGGCCGGGCTTGCGAAGCGTCAGATGGACCTGCACTGCACGATTCAAGACGGACAGGTGTTGATCGGTGACGGAACGCATGCCGCGCAGATCGAGCTGACTACGTGGAAAGCGGCGGCCACGGACCGGTAACCCATGCAAAATGCCGGGCATCGGGTGCATACCTTGGGCTGGAATCAGACATCATGAAAGAGAAGAAACGCATTCCTACCGACGGAGACGTGATGGCCTGGAAGAGCCCGTTCGAGGCCTTGAGGCGTCTTGAACTGCCGCCGACTCCGGCGCGGGAGAAGGTCGACCAGCCTGCCGTACCACAACCGGTGAAGGCGAAGAGTCGCGGGCGGGTGGATATCGTCCGGCAGACGGCGCATCGCGGCGGCAAGACGGTCACGGTGGTCACGGGATTTGTCGGCATCGGCCAGGCCGAGAAGGAACAATTGGCGAAGGAGATGCAGAAGGCCTGCGGGGTCGGCGGTACGGTGAAGGACGGGCGGATTGAGATTCAAGGCGATCAACGCGATGACGTCGCGCGCATACTCACCAAGGCCGGATTCCGTCCGGTCTTTGCGGGCGGGTGACGGACCATGGCGGAACCGCTCAAACATCGTTTCGGCGCCGATGTGCCACGCACCATCGCCAGGATGATTGCCGCCGTCTATCCTCGATTCGACGAGAAGGCGTTCGTCCGGTCGACGTTGGCCGGGTATGAGGTTCTCGAACTCATGCCGCGCGGCCGGAAAATTGCGCATGAACTTCGCCGTTTCATGCCGGACGACTATGAGCAGGCCATCGAGATTCTTCTAAACTCGCTCGACCAGCACCAGGGGCGAATGGCTGTCCAGGGAATGGGCGGCTTCCTCTTTCTCCCACACGTGTTCTTCGTCGCCGAATACGGGTTAGAGCATTTCGAGGCGTCTATGCGCGCACAGTATGTGCTGACGCAACGCTTCACGGCGGAATTCAGCATCCGCCGGTATCTAGAGCGGCACCAGGCGGCCACCTTGGCTCGACTGACTGAATGGACGACCGATCCCAGCGAGGATGTTCGGCGTCTGGTTTCGGAAGGCACGCGCCCCCGGCTGCCCTGGGCCCCGAGACTTCGCGCGTTCCAGGCTGATCCGCGACCGGTCCTGGCTCTCTTGGAGCGGTTGAAAGACGATACCTCGCTCTACGTGCGCCGCAGCGTGGCCAACAATCTGAATGACATCGGGAAGGATCATCCCGCCGTGCTGGTCGAGACGGCTCAGCGATGGCTCGCGGATGCGACGGAGGCCCGCCGCTGGATCGTTCGCCATGCCTTGCGCTCGGCGGTGAAGCGCGGGGAGTCCGGGGCGTTGGAGGTCTTGGGCTTCGGTGCTGTCCCGAGGGTCGCGGTGGAAAAGGTCCGGATCTTCCCGAAACGCCCCACCATCGGTTCGACGGTGTCGCTGACGTTCGAGGTCACGAGTTGCGCCACTCGTGTGCAGCGGCTTCTGGTGGATCTGCGCGTGCACTACGTGAAGGCCAACGGTACGACCAGTGCCAAGGTGTTTAAGCTGAAGATGGTGGATCTGGGGCCGCGCGCCGTGGAGCCGTTCAGCAAAAAGCTGTCGCTTGCGCAATTGACGACGCGCAGGCACCATCCGGGAACGCATCGGGTTGAAGTGCTGATCAACGGACGCGGTTACCCTCTCGGGGCCTTTGACCTGGTCAGGCCATAGTATGCCTGACTCCTGCTATGGTCGAGCGATCTGTCGCGGATCCAGGGTCTGTCCCGTCATTGTGCCTTCCACGCTCGCCAGATAGGACTGCGCCACCTGATCCGCAGGGATGCCGATGGATGGATCCATGCCTCTGGCGATCAGCGTTTCCGTCACCCAGGGCGGGCTGACCACATTGACGCGGAGGCCGCGCGGCACATCGAGCGCGGCGGCGCGGACGAATCCCTCCAGGCCCGCATTGGCCATGCTGATCGCGCAGCTGCCTTTCATGGGTTCCCGGCTGAGCACGCCGCTGGTCAGCGTGAACGATCCGTGGTTGGTGACGAACGGTTTGCCGATGCGGACCAGATTCGCTTGCCCCATGAGTTTGTTCTTCAGGCCGATGAAGTAGTCGTCGTACGTCAGATCGTCCAGGCTCGCGAACTTGGCGATCCCCGCCGTGCTCACGACGGCATCGCAGCTGCCGACGGCCTTGAAGAGGCTGGTGATGGAATCCGGCGACGCCAGATCCACCTGATAGGCACCTTGTGTGCGGCCCACCGTGACGACATCGTGCCGCGTCGAGAGCAGCCTCACGACGGCTGATCCAATAGTCCCTGTTCCTCCGATCACGATCACTCGCATGGCAGTTCTCCCTTGTTCATGTGTCGCGCATGGTAGTCAGTCAAGTGTGCGGGACGCAAGCGGGCGGGTGTCGCTCACTCCGGGCAGTCGATGACATACTGCGGCCTGGCCGATGGATCTGTAGCCGGTTGAAGGTGGCGACAGGGAGGAATGTCTGCCTGCAATCGCCGCAGGAGCACCGTGATTTTCATAGTCGGCGGGACGTCGCACAGCCACACATGCATGCCGGATTGCGGGTCGTCGAAATGCCGTTGTACGGCGAATCCTGGCTTCTCCATAAAATAGGCCGAGAGAAAGCCGTTGATGGCCTGGACGGTCCAGGGATGCTCGTTGATGTATCGGGAGGTGAGTCGAAGTTCCACGATCTGGTTACTCTGCTCTGCATCCATGCCGGCGGCGCTCCTTGCTGAGGGTGACGAGGCACTCTACCAGGTTGTTGAGAACGGTCGCCAGCGGCTACGCACTGAATCTACGTCAGGCTGCGCCAAGTTTGGGTGGGTGGAGCATTGAGACGCCCGTGACGATCTGTGTAAGGTACGGCATGGAGGACTTCACGTCATGCTGACTGCCTACAATCAGGTGCCGATTCCCTCGTTCATGTACGGAACCGCTTGGAAAAAAGACGCGACAACTCGATTGGTGCTGGAGGCCGTGGCCGCCGGGTTTACCGCTATCGATACGGCCAACCAGTTGATCCATTATCAGGAAGCGCTGGTCGGTGAGGCGCTCGTGGAGCTGGCGAAGCAGGATGTGCCGCGTGAGCGGTTGTTCGTACAAACCAAGTTCACACCGGCCAACGGCCAAGATCATCGCACGCCCTACGATGCGCAGGCCGATCTCACCACCCAGGTGAAGCAATCGTTCGACAGCTCGCTGGCCCATCTTCACACGGACTATCTGGACTCCTACGTCCTGCACGGTCCGTACTCTCGGCGCGGGTTGGGGGCGGAGGATTGGGAGGTCTGGGCCGCTATCGAAGCGTTGTACGATGCGGGCAAGACCAGGATGATCGGCATCAGCAACGTGTCCGCCGAACAACTGACACTCCTCTGCGCCAAAGCGAGACATATGCCGATGGTCGTCCAAAATCGTTGTTATGCCGCGCTGGGTTGGGATCAGGACGTGCGCGAGATCTGCCGGAACCACCGGATCGTCTATCAAGGCTTCTCGTTGCTGACCGCCAATCGCGAGATCTTCGCCGATCCGGAGGTGCGGGCCATGGCGGCCAAATACGGCATGGGCTTGGCGCAACTGGTGTTCCGGTTCGCGATGCAGATCGGCATGCTGCCGTTGACCGGTACGACCGATCCGCAGCATATGAAGGAAGATCTCCAATCCGATACGTTCACGATCGAGCCTGACGATCTGCGGCGGCTTGAGACGATAGGGATATAAGGACCGTTCGCGCCGGAGATCGATGGGGTGAGGCGCGCGACCGGCGGAAGACGAATCTTCTCGGAAGATGGAAGGCCTGCACCAACTCGAAATCATCATCATGCTGTTGGCGGTAGTGCTCGCGTTGACCACGATCGCGCAGCGGATTGGTATTCCCTACCCGATGGTGCTCGTGCTTGGCGGACTGGTGTTGGGGCTCGTGCCGGGCCTGCCAAGGGTGACGCTCCATCCAGACCTCGTGTTTCTCGTCTTTCTCCCGCCGATCCTGTGGGCGGCTGCCTATTTCACCTCCGTTCGTGAGTTTCGCCGGAACCTCCGGCCGATTTCCCTTCTGGCTATCGGATTGGTCTTGGCGACGACCGCCGGTGTGGCCGTGGCGGCGCATACGTTCCTGCCCGGGATCGGTTGGGCGGAAGCGATTGCGCTGGGTGCGATCGTCTCGCCGCCCGATGCGGTGTCCGCGACGGCCATCGGTAAACGGCTAGGAATTCCGCGCCGTGTGGTCACCATTCTCGAAGGCGAAAGCCTGGTCAATGATGCCACGGCGTTGGTGTTGTATCGGGCGGCCGTGGGCGCCGCGATGAGCGGGTCGTTTGCGCTCGGCCATACGCTGTTCGAGTTCGTCTTTGCTGCGCTGGCCGGGGTGGTCATCGGGATCGGTGTGGCCTGGATCACGCGGTGGACGCTCTGTGCGATGGAGGATGGGTTTTCCCAGATCGGTGTGACGCTGCTCGCGCCATACATCGCCTGGGTGTGCGGAGAGTTAGTGCATGCTTCCGCAGTCCTGGCTTGTGTCGCGGGCGGGCTGTATCTTCGTCAGTCGTTCAGCGGTGCCGTGTCGCCGGCCACGAGATTGCAGGCGCGCGCCGTATGGGATTTGCTGATCTTTCTGCTGAATGGTGTGATCTTCATTCTGATCGGGCTGGAACTGGGCGTGCTCCGCGACGCCATGCCGGCGGGACAGGTTCGCCCGGCCCTGATTGCCGGGCTGGTGGTCAGCGCGACGGCGATTGTGGTGCGGTTTGCATGGGTTCCATTGGTGGCCCTCATCCCGCGTTGGGTGAGCGCGAAGCTCCGTGCGCGCGATCCCATGCCGTCCTGGGCGGGAATCTTTCTCGTGTCCTGGACCGGGATGCGCGGTATTGTGACACTTGCGGCGGCGTTGGCCCTTCCCGTATCGACCACTGCCGGGGCGCCCTTTCCGTTCCGGTCTGAAATCATTCTGATCAGCTTTACCGTCATTCTCGTCACGCTGGTTCTGCAGGGCCTCTCGCTGCCGCCGATCATCCGGTTGTTACGTGTCCAAGAGGAAGACGACCTGAAGCAGGAAGAAACGTTGGCACGGGAACATGCGGCAACAGCGGCGCTGGTTCGACTGGATCAGGTGGCGACGGAAACCTGGGTCGTGATGGAGCAGGTGGAGCGTGTCCGTCTGCGATATCTCCGACGACTGGAACGGCTGAGCAAGTCGAGTCTTCGCGATGAGGACGCTGGTTCCGATACCGACTCGTTCCAACGGCTCCAGCATGAGGCCTTCACGGCGGAGCGGCGGGCCCTGATCGGCCTCAGGAACGATGGCACCATCAGCGATGATGTGCTGCATCACCTGGAACAGGAACTGGATGTGGCCTCTCTCCACCTGGGCGTCGGTGAGCGGCGCATGGGGAGGGCCCGCAGCTAGATTACGCGAGGCCCCCCTGCGCTCACGATACCAATCGCATCGGCCCCGCGCCGTGCCTGTTGGTCGGTTGCAGCCCTCGCTGTGACGCCTCGGCCTGACCATCCTCCTTCGTGTTAACCCCTCAGAGGACTGTGTTCTTGGCGCACGAATTCTGGATAGTGCGCCCTCGGCCAGATTTCCGACGGGGTTCACACAGATGTTGTGCTGACCGGCAAGCGCCGGGACGGGGGGAGGACTCTACGATGTGGGGCATACGAGTGGTTGGTGTGGCGGTGTTGTTGTTGAGCTTCGGAGGGGTGTGCGGCATGGCCCAGCCAATCTATGCGGAGGAGGGTGACGTCGGCACCGAGGTTCCGGACGGGTCATCTGCGTCGCGTTGGGTGTTTTCAGTTCGAGGCGGTGTGGTCCAGGGAACGCAAGATCATGTGTCCAATGGATCACCCTCACTGGGGGGCGCCGGGAGCGTTCAGCTGTTGTACCAATTCAACCCGCATGTTCGTTTTGGCGTGACCGTCGATGGCCAGCAGCAGACACTGGATGTCAAAGGTGGGAGGGGCACGTTCGGTGATCTCTTCACGGTGGCGGTGATGCCGACGATGGAAATGCGCCCCTTTCTCACCACCGGTGTCATTCCGTACCTGTCCGTCGGACTTGGCATGAACTTCAATATGTTCTCGGCTGAGTCCGGAGTCCCTGCCCTCGACTACAACCATACCTTCGCCGCCCGCATCGCCGGTGGCATCGATGTGCCGTTGACGGCGCATTGGAGTCTGAATACGGAAGTGGCGTGGCGGCTGAATAAGGGCGAATGGACGCAGCTCGGACGCAGCGGCCCGTATGATGCGACGGCCGTGCTCGGTCTGATCGGCATTCGCTATCTCTTTTGACCTCAATCGGACGGCACAAAGTCTGCTCAAGTGCCGGTCGCATTCGCTGACCGGGATTCCCGAAGACAACGGACCTGTCGTTCCCTCCACGAAATCCTCCTCTCGTTGCTTGACGCGCGACCCTGCTCCTGGTAGGGTCGCGCCATGCCCATTCATCTCACCACGGCACAGCCGTCCGATGCGCCGACCATTGCGAGGTTGCTTGGTGACTTACTACAAGGGATTATGGCCGCCATCGGGACGCGGGCGTTTGCCTTCTCGCTGGTCGAGACGGAAGCACGGACTCGGGCTTGGTTGGAGGATGGAAGTTATACCGTGCTGCTGGCGTGGGAGGGCGATGTCGCGGTCGGGTTTCTGGCCCTGTCCGAATGCCGTGCGCTGTATGCCGAAGGGCTGATCGGGATCATCCCGGAGTTATATGTCTGTCCGGACCGGCGGTCGCAGGGGGTGGGGCGAGCGCTGGTGACGGAGGCTAAGCGGGTTGCCTGCTCTAAAGGCTGGACTAGGCTGGAAGTCACCACCCCGCCGTTGCCGCAGTTCGATCGGACCTTGGCGTTTTATACGCGACAGGGGTTCACGGTGTCCGGCGGAAGAAAAATGAAGGTGGATGTGCGATGAAACCGGTGGTGCAGGAGGATCGAACCGGTTGTGGTATTGCGGCGGTCGCGGCGATCGCCGGCGTATCCTATGCGCGTGCCAAGGCAGTGGCTGCCTCGTCAGGGATCTTCGCGCACGAGGTGTCACTCTGGTCCGAGATGGGGCCGGTTCAGCGATTGCTTTCACGGTTTGGCTTGCGTGCCGCACGGACGACTAGGCCGTTTCGCTCGTGGGCCGATCTGCCGGATTGTGCGCTGCTGGCGATCAAATGGCATCGGGAAGGGCGTCGGCCCTGCTGGCATTGGGTCGTGTGTGTGCGTGATCGTGGCCGTGCGTGTGTGCTTGATTCCAACGCATCCCTGAAGACGCACGTGCGGGTGGATTTCGGGCGGATGCACCCGAAATGGTTTCTCCCCGTCACCTCGCAACTCCGCAAGGCTGTTCGCCCGAGGGCGAGACGCCCTCGCAGGTGAGTGCGGTTCCCCCCTCATCCGTGGTAAGACTGCAACGCGATTCCCGATAGACAACAGTCATTCACGATCTGAATCGAAAGACCCTATGCATATTGCGATTATCGGTGGCGGGCCGGCCGGACTCATGGCCGCAGAAACAGCGCTGGCCGGAGGCGTGCAGGTTTCGCTCTACGATTCCATGGCCTCCTTGGGCCGGAAGTTTCTCCTGGCCGGCAAGGGTGGGTTGAATCTCACCCATTCCGATCCGGCTGAGCTCTTCCTCTCCAGGTACGGTGAACGCCGGGCGCAGGTGGCGCCGTGGCTGGCTGCGTTCGGGCCCGACGCGGCCCGTGCCTGGGCTCAGGGGCTCGGGATCGAGACGTTTGTCGGGTCATCGGGCCGCGTGTTCCCCAAGGACATGAAGGCGGCCCCGCTGTTGCGCGCCTGGCTGCGGCGCCTGCGTCAGTCAGGGTTGGTGATCCACGTGCGCCATCGCTGGTGCGGCTGGGACGAACACAAAGCCCTGCGCTTCGAGACGCCACAAGGGTCGACCTCCGTACGGGCGGATGCCGTCATCCTCGCGTTAGGAGGGGGCAGTTGGCCGAACCTCGGCTCGGACGGCGCGTGGGTGCCGGTGCTTGGCGCGCGCTCCATTTCCGTCGCCCCGTTGCGACCGGCCAATTGCGGGTTCGATGTGGGGTGGACCGCACATTTTCGCGCCAAGTTTGCCGGGCATCCGGTCAAAACGGTGGGCGTGGTGGCGAAAGCACCGACCGGCGCGGTCATGCGTCGCATGGGAGAATTCGTGATCACGGAGACCGGCCTGGAGGGCGGCGTGATTTACGCCGTCGCGCCGTTCCTGAGGGATGAAATCGAAGCAACCGGGCGGGGTACGCTCCGGCTCGATCTGGCTCCTGATCGTGAGCTGCCGCGTCTGATCAAGGATCTATCCCAGCCGCGCGGCAAGAAAACGATGGCGACCCATCTGCAACGGCGGGCGCATATCGACGGGGTGAAGGCCGGGCTGCTTCGCGAATTCCTGTCGAAGGATGAGTTTACGAACCCGACCCGCCTGGCGACCGCGATCAAATCACTGCAGATCACGGTGACAGCGCCGCGTCCCCTGGCGGAGGCGATCAGCACCGCCGGCGGGGTGGAGTTTAAGGCGCTCGACAAACGGCTCATGTTGCGTGCGTTACCGGGGGTGTTCTGCGCGGGAGAGATGGTGGATTGGGAAGCGCCGACGGGCGGGTATCTGCTCACGGCCTGTTTCGCCAGTGGTCGGACCGCCGGAGCGGGGGCCGTGGCCTGGCTTGCGGAGCGTGCAGCCCGTGGTCGGTCGTAACGTAGCAGACGACGGGGTTGTGGCCCTGATCGTCCCGGGCATCGGTGATTCCGGGCCACAGCATTGGCAAACCCTCTGGCTGCGGCACCATCCCCAGTGGAGACGGGTGCGGCAGCGGGATTGGGAGCATCCGCGGTTGGAGGAGTGGCTGCGGGGGCTCGATGCCGCGATGGCCGAACAGCCTCAGCCCACCGTCCTGATTGCCCACAGCATGGGCTGTCTGCTGGTGGCGCATTGGGCGCAACGCTCGTCACTGCCTGTGCGCGCGGCCTTGCTGGTCGCGCCTCCCGATCCGGCCGAACCGGCGTTTCCCCTCACCGCGCAGGGGTTCCAGACCACACCAACCGTCACACTTCGATTTCCCAGTCTCGTGGTCGCCAGCAGCGATGATCCGTTTGGATCGATCGCGTATGCCCGGCGCTGCGCCGAGCAGTGGGGAAGCACATTCGTGCATGTCGGCGCTGCCGGCCATATCAATGCCGAGAGCGGACATGGCGACTGGCCGGCCGGGCTGGTCCTCTTGGACGGCCTGCTGAAGTCGTCGTAACCTGTTCGATCTCAGCGTTCGTCTCTCGCGAAACGTGCAACGTATCTCGTCCGAACGAGCCGGCCTGTGGCGAAATACGTGATACAAGCGACGAGATACGGCTAACAGTCTGTGGAAAAACTCGATGATTGCGTCGTACGTCGCATTTCGCACAGGGGCTGTCTCGCGTCAGAATCGCCCGCAGGATGCGGAAAAGGGCCGTCCATCAAGGCCGCAGCGAACGAAGCGGCGAATCGTACTCGTGCCGTACGGTGAGCCGCTGAGCGATGCGAGAACGCCGCTGGCGGACTTTTTCCGCATCCTGCTAGAGCAGAATGCGCCGGGCGTTCCGGTCGGCGAGCGTCCCCGTTGTGAGATTCCAGTCGATGAGGAAGAGGGCGGACTGTTCGCATGACAGGGAGAGGAGTCGCTTGCCCCCTTGTGCCACGACGCTTTCGGCCTTTCTGAAATCCAGCGTGCGGTCCTGACCGGTTCGGTTGCAGACGAACAACGGCAGTCCCGTGTCTTTCGTGCAGCGTTCCCACTCGCCGTTCGGGCCATGCAGGCCGGGTGCCCAGGCAGCTGAAGAAACAAGAACCTGGGCTTGCTGCGCCTTCAGGCTCTTGGCAATCCCGGGCGAATAGGCGTCGGCGCAGATGAGGAGGCCGACGTTGCCGAACGGCGCCAAGCGAAACGCGGTCGCCTCTGTGCCCGGCGTCGACCAGGCCTCAGACCCGACGCGTAGGGCATTGATCTTTCTGTGGCGACCCGCAATGCGACCGTCCGGGCCGATCGCAAAGATCGTGTTGTAGAGGTGCCGCGAACGTGGATCTTTTTCTGGGTGCGAGAGGAACAGGGTGACGCGAAGCCGGGCAGCGAGTCGGCAGACCCTGCTCATCCAGTGGTCCGGTTGCGGTTCGATCCACTCCGTCCCAAGTGTATCGGCGAAGGTATAGCCGCTGACCGCCAGTTCCGGGGTGATGATCCATGTCGCCCCTAGGCGGGCGGCCCTGCAGATGGCGCTGGTGATCAGTTGACGGTTCCGCGCCAACGCCCCGGGGATCGGCGCCAGGTGCAACAATGCGATCGGGAGAATCGGTTCCGTCGTCAATCCCATGCCTCAATTCGCCAGTTGAAGTCGTCGTGAGTTTCGGAGTGTAGCATAGTCCTCTCGTGCGCAGCCCCACTGCGGCCGGCTCACCGGAATCCTCGCGGAGGCCAACCAGTGCCGGCCCCTCCCTCTTCCCGGGTCGAGTGGTGCCGCTTGTGTCGGCCTCCTCCCCCTGCGTACAGTGGAGTGAAGGAGTCGCCCGGCATGAACCACACGATCATCCTGCCCGTGCTCAAGCGAACAGGACAGGTGCTCCTGTTCGCGGTGCTTTTCCTGGCGATTGTCTGTGTCGGCGCGGTCCTGGCGCTACCCTGGCTCCTGAACCGCCCTGAGAGTACGGCGGCATGGCTTCAGGAGATCGAAGCGCGGACGGGACATCGGATTTCCATCGAGCACTCGCATATTGGGATCGTTCCCTCGCCTAGGCTGGCACTGACGCAGCCCCGGCTCTACGACTCCGCTTCCAACATGCCGCTGGTGAGTGCGGAGCGGGTGGAGATCGCCCTGCAGTGGCTACCGTTGCTGGAGGGACGCCTCGTCGCCAAAGATCTGGTCATCGACCGCCCTCAGGTCACCATCCGCCGGTGGCCGAACGGAACGTGGTCCCTGGGCAAGGAGAATTCATCCTCTGACAGTCCGGATTCCACTCGGCCGTTCTCGCTGTTTCAGGTTGTCCGGAATCTGTTCGTGATTCACGGAGTCGTGACCTTTATCGACGAATCGGTGTCTACGCCTGCTCCACTCCCTATCACTGTGACGCAGGGGGCGTTATCGAGTGACATGATGGGGCGCCGCGCGATGCTGCATCTCTCGGGTGAGATTCCGCAGGCCCGCGGGCAGGCGGCATTTCTGTATGAGGGTTCGTTGACGCACACCGACGAAGGAGAAGGCATACAGGCAGAAGGAGATCTACGGATCCACCGACTGGATGTGCGGCATGCGTTGTCTCACTGGCTGGGCGACGGCGGGGTCTCCGACGGTTTTTCGCAGCCTGCCCAACTGACGGCTCACCTGCGCTGGGTGCCGAGGGCAGCCGGGTCCGATCTGCTCGCCGACGACGTGCGGGCAGAGCTTGCGGATGTCTCCTTGCAGGGTTCCGGAGCGGTGCTCGGGATCGGAACCCTGCAACCACGATTTTCGTCCACGATGTCTGCGCCGCCGGTGACGGTGAGGCGACTGTTGAGTGAACTGCCGTCCGCCTGGGTCTCGGATCAGTTGCGGGCTCAGTTTACGGAGCATGCGGTGGAAGGGGTGATCACACTGCAAACCTTGTCGATTGCCGGTGAAATCGGGCCAGGGGCACGGCCGCGCGTCAATGGTCTCGTGGCGATTCGAAACGGCCGGTTCACGCTGGCTCCACAGTACCCGCCTGTGGAGGCCCTCTCCGTAAATATAGGATTGGATGCCGATCAGCTCCGCATGACGGAGCTGCGTGCGCAATGTGGCCCCATCAGGCTGACGGGAGAAGACTTGCTGATCACCCGATGGGCGACCGATCCGTACATCGATGTGAAGATCGCAGGGTCGGCTCCGGTGGCCGGCTTGGTGGAGACCGTGCGCCGTCTGGATGAATTTCCGCTTCTGCGAGACGTGGCGACCGAGCTGGAGCAACCAACCGGGGATGTCGAGATGATCGCCCATGTGATGGGGCGACCGCTGAGTGGGCAACCGCTCGCGCTGGTTGATGCCGATCTCCGGCTGCAGCGGGGCGGAGGGCGCAGTGCCCTGCTGCCGATGCCGGTACGGCAGGTAGAGGCGCATCTCACCGCCACGCCGATCCTGGTGGCGATCGAGCATGTTGACGGGTGGATGGGGCCGGCCGCATTCAACATGCAGGGGTCAGTGACGATGGTGGACGGCAAAGCCTACTCCAATGTGACGCTGGCGATGAGCATGGAGGCGGCGGAGGTCCAATCCTGGCTGGCTGAGCGAGCTGAGGACGAATTGATTCCTGAGCTGGGCGGCACCATTCGTCTGCGCGCTGCGCTGACGGGGGGGCTCGGACATCCACGAATCAAAGGCCGCATCGATCTCGGGCAGACGGGGCTGCGTGTGCAGAATTGGTTCACCAAGCCGCAGCAGGCTCCCGCCGAGATACATTTTGAAGGGCAGCTCTCTCGAGACAATCGTCTGGAGATTCGACATGTCGGCATCAAGGTGCCTCCGGTCGCGGTTTCAGCCTCCGGGGCGATCCAATTGGATGAGGAGGGAGAGTTTTCGGTGCATGTGTCGTCCGGCCGGATTGCCGTCGGCAGACTGCCGAAGGGCATCGTGCTGGGACCCGTCCGGTCGGGGACGTTGGACGTCACTCTCGATATGGAGGGCCGGATGAACGACCGATCCTCCTGGCGCACCACAGGCCAGATCGCATTCGATGAGGGCACGATCAAGCTGGATGCCTTGGACGAGCCGATTCGCGAGGCGTTCGTGACGCTGCGTTTCGATCAAGACCGGATTCATATTGCGCGTATGACCTGTCACGTGGGTGGCAGCGATCTGCGGATCTCCGGCTCCATCGCTCAATGGGCGGACTCCCCGAAGGCCCGGCTCGTCGTAGAGTCGTCCGAAATCGATCTCGCCGCCTTTCGGATGTCTCGGCCACGACGGCCGCGCGCCGCCCTCCACCGATCTTCGAGCCATCTCTGGTCGGACGCGACGCTGCACGCGTTCCTGTTTGCCGATCATGTCTATTACAAGAAGTTCCTGCTCACCGACCTCTCCAGCAAAATCACCTGGGAGCACGGACTCCTGACAGTTGAGCGGATCAGCGGGGACACGAACGAGGGCCAGCTCGCGGGCCAGGTAAAGATTCGCATGAGAAACGGGCAGATGGAACAGGCCCGCAGCACCTTCCGCGCCGGCGGTCTTCCGGTCGAGCGGGTCTTGTCGCCGTTCCAGGACAAGCCGGTCGTCTCGGGGTGGCTGACCACATCGGGGAAAGTCCAAGCCGAATTTGAGCGAGGGACGCTGCTGCCTGCAAGCCTGACGAGTCGTCGGCCGCTTCAAATCCTCGTTCAGGACGGACGGCTGTATCAAGTCCCGGTGCTGTCTACCCTGCTGTCTGTCTTGAACCTGCCGGCTGTGTTGCAGGGGCAGGTGAATCTCGACAAAGAGGGGTTGCCGTTCGATCGGCTCAAACTGGTGGGGTCGCTGAACAACGGTGTCGTCACGGCGAAGGAATTCCTGCTCGACAGTCCCATCCTCAAGATCAGCGGAACGGGGCGATATGATCTCGTGGCGGATGAATTCGACATGGTGCTGGCGACCAGCCCCCTCGGTTCTTATTCCGATATGTTGAAGCGCATCCCGCTGTTCGGTCAACTCCTTGCCGGAGACCGCCAGGGCTTCGATACCGCCGTGTTCGAACTGAAGGGGAGCGGCGAGCAGCCGGACTTGAGGTATCTCCCCACAGAATCCTTGATGACGGGGGTCAAGGGCACTGCACAATTAGCGTTCGATATTTTGGTCAATGCCATCACCCTGCCGCAAAAAGCCTTTTCGATGGTGGAAGAAGAGATGACCGGAGGAGAGGAAGAGGAGTTTTGACGCTCGGCCAGTCGAGACTCGTCACGGTGCAGCGGTGGCGCGAATCTCCAGATCGTTCTTCACCCGCCTTACCCCCGTTACCTGCCTCGCTAATTCAGCGGCCCTCGCCTTGCGTTCGGCCTTGTGCACGGTGCCGGTCAGGGTCACGGTTCCTCCTTCGGTGGTCACGATGATGCCGGTCAAACCGCCTTGCTGATCTTCCGCCAACTTCGCTTCGACATTCGTGGAAATCGTCGCGTCCTTCGGCGTATCGGGCAAGGTGGAGGAGGCGGGCAACAGACATCCGGCCGAGAGGCTGAATAGAAGTATCGGGAGCAGCAATCGGTGGAATAGGCGCATGGGATCTCGCGGATATCGGCGTCTTCCTGGAAACGATTCCGGATCTTGGCATAGTGACGGCGCCGGTTTCCATGCCAAGTTTTACGATTGCGCGCCTTCTTCGCAACGGGCATCATGCGGCGGCAGGACTCAACCGATTCTCGACGAGGTGACATGCCGGAGCCGGTGGTGGACGTGTGTGTGATCGGGGCGGGGGCGGCCGGGCTGGCAGCCGGCATTTTCGCGGCAGAGCACAATCCGGCTATCAGGGTGGAATTACTGGACGGGGCTAAGAGTCTCGGGGCCAAGATCCTCGTCTCCGGCGGGGGCCGCTGCAATGTCACGCACGAGGCGGTCACACCGGATGATTTTTTCGGCACCCGGCATCTCATACGCAACGTGTTGGCCGCCTTTTCAGTCCGTGAGACGGTCGAGTGGTTTGCCTCGCTCGGCGTCCAACTGAAATGCGAGGAGACCGGGAAGCTTTTCCCTGTGACCGATAAGGCGCGCACGGTGCTCAATGCGTTGCTGACGCGCGCCCGGGACCTCGGGGTTGTGCTGCGTACCGGGCATCGAGTGTCGGCCATCACCAGACTCGACACATCCAACAACGTCATCGGCACAGACCACACAGCCCGGTTTGTGATCCGCCACCAGGAGGGTGAGACAGTGGCGCGGCGCGTCATGCTCGCCACCGGCGGGCGATCGTTGCCTCGGACGGGGAGTGACGGGTCGGGATACGGACTGGCGCGCGCGTTGGGACACCGGGTGACCCCGACCGTTCCGGCGCTGGTGGCGTTGGTGTTGGATGACCGTTGTTTCCACGAGAGACTGTCAGGTCTGTCCCACGAGGTGGAAGTGGAGACCGTCGTAGAGGGACGGTCGGTGGATCGGCGGACCGGGAGCTTGCTCTGGACACATTTCGGGATCAGCGGGCCTGTCGTGATGGATGCGAGCCGATTCTGGTGTCTGGCCAAAGAGCGCGGCGCGAAGGCGGAGGTTTACGGGAACTTCATGCCCGGCAAGACTCCCGATCAGGCGCGCGAGTGGTTCTTGGGGCGGGCTGCCGCCGCGCCACGGCGGTCGCTGGTGAAACTCGTTGCAGAGGTGGTGCCGGAGCGCTGTGCCGAGGCGATCTGTCTTCACGTCGGAGCGGACTCGCGGCAGGCCTGTGGGCAGGTGCCTCGTTCGCTTCGCGATCGTCTGCTCGCCGCACTGACACGGTTCCCGTTTCCGGTGGTGCGGGATCGTGGCTGGAATGTTGCCGAGGTCACTGCCGGCGGAGTGCCGTTGGAAGAGATCAACTTCCGTACGATGGAATCGAAGGTGGTGCCGGGGCTCTATCTGGTCGGGGAGGTGATCGATTGCGACGGCCGAATCGGCGGGTTCAATTTTCAATGGGCCTGGGCGACCGGCCGGATAGCGGGTCGCGCGGCAGCGGCGAGTCTCCTTGCGGGAGGGGGCTAGACAGGGACGGACTCAGCGGAACTCATAACCCACACCGAAGATCACCGCTTCGTCGGTGGTTTTCCGCCCCGGCGCAGGTTGCGTGTTCAATCGCAGGTCGTATTCCACATTGAAAAAGAGATTCTTGTACACGGTGATGCGGACACCCTGGTCGGCGTTCACCCGGAAGGCGTTACCGGCATTGAGGTCATAAAATGCTTCGTGGCGATGAAACACCTTGACGCGATCCGGCCAGAGGGCGTGCTCCCACCGTACGCTCCATCGTGCGGAAGGGGTCTGTGTATTGGGGCTGTTCGTGAAATGTTCGTTCACGTGCGCGAGACCGACGGAGAGCGCCAGGGTCGTGCGGGCCGTTTCGAAAAATTGGTAGCCCAAACCGCTACCGATGGTGGAGCGGAGTTGCAGGTTCTGCAGCGTGTCCTTTTCCAGCATGCCGAACGTTTCGATGAAGATCTGTTTGCTGACAAAATAGTTGTGCTTCAGGCTCGCGAGCGAGTTGCGGGCCGTGACCTGGTCGCCCGCCTGCCCATAGTTGTATTTCCCTTCGAGCAACAGCCGCTGACGATAGGCTTGGATCGTCACGCGAGCGGCGCTGTTGAAGGCCTTGGTGCTGCTGTTCCCGGAAGTGCTGTTTCCGCCGACCGTGATGGTGCCCGTCACGCGGAGCGGGTCCAGATTGATCGCGGTAATGTCGGTCAGCGGGACGGGGCTTTCCGGTCCGAGCTCCCTGGCCTCCTGAAGCTCTTGCGACCCGTAGAGGAAGTCGCGCAGCACGTCGTGCGAGGCCCCCGGTACCAGGATTCTGAGCGGGCTTGTCGATGTCAGACGTTCGACTTTGCCCCAATCCAGTTTGATCTCGCCGCCATAGTCCGTCTGGAGGGTCAATACCCGCTCCTCCATTTTGACGATCGTGCCCGTCAGTCGGTCCCCGTTCTGCAAATGCACTTCGTCGGCCCATGCAAGGCCGGTCCAGAGGCTGAAGAACAACAGTGTGCCCTGCTGAAGCAGGCGGCGATAGATGTCGTGACGGGACATGGATATGAATGGGGTCCGGCGGACTCGCGACTCACGGCGAGAGGCGGAGGGACCGCGGTCTGTTCAAGCCGCACCCTACTGGACGGCCTCAGGGAGTTGCAAGCGGATGGGGTGAAAAACTGTCGCCTGCCTATTTTGCGATGGTGATGCCGGGGACGCCGCTACGAGGAACTTCGGTCACGGTCATCTGAAATAGTTGCGTCAGCAGCTTGAAGGCTTCACGATTCCACCGGCCCAACGGGCCTTCTCCGTTCACGGCATAGTAGCGCCCATGCGAGCGAACAAAGAGGGCCGAGGCCTCGGGCGCCCGGTCTGAGATCAGCAACTCCATCGTGTGGACGGGATTTTCCGCCACGGACGGTGTCCGAAGATCCTTGTCGACGTCATATTCGCGCTCGTCATCGACGGAGCGACTCAAGAAATTCAGCATAGCGTTGAAACTGCGCAGTCTGAAATCCCCGCGCATCGGCCATTCTCCGCCGATATGGCCGGGCCGAATATCGAAGGACACATCGTTCGCGGGCCGTTGGTCGGCGGTTTCGTGCAATCGAATCCGTTCATCGGGCGGAAGGGTCGCGGGATCGTAGTTGGTGATGAGAATCCGACCCGACACCGGCTTGCGGAGCATGTAGGCCCGCTGCTCGGGGAGATAGGCGATCAGGTATTGCTGTTCCAGCGCAGCGAAGCCTTCCGCCGTGACGGATTCAGCGGGAATGGTCCAGGTGCGCTCGAACGTCATCGCTTCCGCATAGAGCCGGTTGGCGTCTTGAATGGCCGAGAGATGCAAGACGACTTTGCGGAACATCTCGTAGTCGTCTTTGTCGGACGGCCTGTTGCGGTAGGCGATTTCCTCGCCCTGGTGTTTCAACCGGAGCTCGTTCGCCATGAGTCGTAAGAGGAGATCGATGTCGACGCCTTGCCGGAGCAGCAGGGTAAGCTTGCTCTCCTGGAACGGCGCCAGAAGCCGCTTGGTGAATTCTTCTCCTTCGATCGGCGCGATGCTGATGGTGGGGTTCTCCGCGATGGACCCGCCGAACAACGGCATCAGAGTGCGGCCATGTTCGCCGGTGAGAGTCGGGGTCGCTCCGGCAGTGATGCGGAAATCGAATGTGGCGGCCACGTTGGCCACACCGGTAAAGTGAATCGGCTCGTGATGGTGCGCCCTGGCGATATTGATCAGCAACTGTTTCGAGATCGCATCGGTGATGGCCTCGTCATAGGCGAGGACCGCCCGGTTCAAGGTGGGAGGCGACAGGCAACCGGCCGAACTCAGGGCGGCGACGATGCCGAACAGGCTTGCCAGTTGTCTCGTCCTTGCAGGGTTGGACACCGATCACCAGTCACGGGTTAGGTTGTACGGCTTGTAACACACCTGTTTCCGGAAGCCTAGCGGAAAGGCCTGCCCGTCAGTGCCCCGAGGATGGAAGGAACGAGAGCACGATCGAGAGCGCGATCAGGACAATAATGATCCATTCCAGATACTCCATCCGCTGAGTCGTCGAACGATCGGCCATCTTGCCGTAGATGCTGTCCAGAGTTTGCAGTTTCCGCAGAATGCTGGCGTCCCACGCGTCGAGATGGAACCGTTGCGAGGCCAGACGGTAGACACGGGCCAGGTATTGATCGCCGAGGAGTTTGAGGGTGTTCGCGACCCGTTCGAAGAGCACCGCACTCTCGACCTGCAACTGCCCGATGTGGGTCACGGCTCGTTCGTGGGAACCAGGCAACCACAGTTTGCGACCGGGCCTTCGCGTAAGCGCCTCGTATCCCTCGTCCAGGGCTCTGTCGAGTTGTTGATCCAGCGTGCGCATCTCCAGCAGTTCCACGTTGACGAACTCCAGCACTGCCCGCACGTCTTCCATGCCCTGCCCGAATATGAGGGCCGCATTCCAGTCGATGAGGGCGAGGTCGCCGCGACTGAATGCGATGCGGCAGGACGTCGCCTCATGGATCTCCTGGTCGGACAGCGGTGTGGCCTCGCTGCGGAGCACACGCGCGAATAGATGGTCGTAGAGGGTGCCGAGCGTGTGAATGTCGGGCGGCGTACAGCGTTCGATCGCAAACAGCAGATAGTCCTCGACGTCGTCGGACATCGTGGGCCGCTCGACAGCGGGCTGAATATCCCGCACCAGCTGTTCCAATCGCCGGCGAGATTCCGTCCGCAAGGTGTCGTTTTCGTAGAGCGCTTCGCTTAATCCCAACAGGCTCTCGAAAGGCCCCTCGATGGGAATGCGGTAGATGACGGTGACGGCGCCGAAGTCATAGAGCATGACCTCGACCGCGGCTTGCGAGCGGTAGGTGCCGAATTCCAAGACCTGTCCGTCTTGCGTGAGGCGAAGCGGCGCCGGGCGATAGTCGAAGTATTGCGGTGCCCGGGCCTTATGCCGGATGCGGCCGCGCTCTTTGATGGCCGTGATATGCCGTTCCGCTTCGTCGAGGTGAATGGCCAAACCGATGTCGTAGGCGAACAGGGCGTAACAGGTGCCTTGTTCGATACGCAGTGAGGTGGCGACAGGATTCGGCATCGGCGGTTCTCTTTGGAAACGTTACCTATGATGAGGTGAGTGGAAGCAAGACTGCAAGCCTGTACGTGATTGACGCTTATCCAGGCACAGCAGGCCGGGCTCGGTCGAGAGGATCACTGTAGAGGAGTGCGGTTACGGGAACATTAAGTGTCGCTCAAGATTGCCGGTGTCGCTGGCAGGGCGCGGCGACGAACGGGTATCTTGGCGTAGAGGGAAGGCGTGTCATGGTCAAAGCGATTGTGTTCGATTTCGACGGCGTGCTGTTCGACACGGAACCGCTGCATTTCGACATGTTCCGGCAGGTGTTGCGCATGGAAGGGATCTCGCTGGCGCCGGAGGTCTATTACGCACGCTACGTCGGACTCACCGATCCCGCCTGTTTCCGCGCCGTCCTCGCCGATCACGGCAGATCTCCGGCCTCCTCCGAGACGGTCGCGCGGCTGGTACAGTGCAAGACGGAGCTCATGCAGGCATCGTTGCGAGCCCGGCTCCCTGTTGTGCCCGGTGTCAGGGATTGTGTCGAGACTGTTGCGTCGCGATACCGCACGGCCGTGGCTTCGGGGGCGTTACGGGAGGAAATCGCCTTGTGTTTGGAGTTGGCCGGCATGGCATCCCTGTTTGAGCATGTGTCGGCCGCACAGGATGTGCACCAAGGGAAGCCTGCCCCCGCGCTCTACCTCCATGCCCTTGCGGCACTGAATCGCCGGTCGGCGCTGCGGGCCGACGAGTGTGTGGCCATCGAAGACACACCGCACGGCATTGAGGCCGCTCATCAGGCCGGGATGCGGTGCATCGCGGTGGCCACCACCCTGCCTGAGTCTCGTCTCTCGGCAGCCGATGTCGTCGTCCCCTCGTTGCAGACCACGACGCTCGAGCGACTGCTGCGCCGGTTGGCGTGAAGACGTCCT
Source organism: Nitrospira defluvii (assembly GCA_011525625.1). Classification (GTDB taxonomy): domain Bacteria; phylum Nitrospirota; class Nitrospiria; order Nitrospirales; family Nitrospiraceae; genus Nitrospira_A. Next base: position 317,726 of record WYAX01000003.1, on the reverse strand, counting down.
CTCTCCCTCTGCTCCCCGGTCCCTCTTGTTACACAACATTTCTGTGTCGATGAGCTATTCGTAACAGGTCGGCGGTACGCTCGAGCCATATCGGCATGAACGATCCGCGGACGATCACCGGGAGGTGTTGATGAGTCGAACGACTGCGATTCCCTCCGATGCTGCTCTCCACGCAGCCGAACCCCGCCATGAGCTTCAGCGACAGGCCATTCAGTTCCTTGCCGACCTTCCGGCGTTGCCCTTTTCTCACGACGACATCACTGCCGGTTCAGAGAGCGAGCTGCAAGCGGCGGTCTGCGGCCGTTCCGAGGACGTGGATCTGCCGCGCACGATTCATGCTTCGAACTATGTGAAGAATATCCGGGAGCGGACTGCGGCGGGAGACAGTCCTCGCATCCTCATTCGTCAGTTACAGGAGTTGCTGACGTCTTCCGAGGCGACCGTGTGGGAAAACTCATGGGTCCGTTTCCCGCGGCGCTGCCTCAACCGGGCGGCCACTCAGCTCCTGGAGCGAGACCTGGCGGCCGATAAACGCGCCCCGCAAGGGCCTCGTCGCGCCGATGTCGACCGGTATCTGCTGGTGGAGCAGGGGGAGGAGTGGGTCCGGCTTCCTATCAGCTATCTCTTGACGTTGACCTTGGCCGAGGTGCTTGGCGAATTCGAAGAGCATGTGCCGACGCTGGCGAGCGAGAGCCGGCGCCTGCTGGATCATTTCCTGAACGATAACAGTTCGCCGGAAACCTTTTCGTTCTATGTGTCCCGCATGGAACCCTCCGGGGGAATGGGAACAGGGATTGCGCGAGAAACGGCGATTCGCTTTCTGCTGACCCACTTGCTGGTGCTGTATGCGAACAGGCGATTCGGATTGGAGGAGCGCGGGCAATGTGTGGTGGTGTATGCGTCGCCGCACCCTCCCATGCGGCAGCGGCGCCTCAATCATCTCGTCTCCGATGCCTTCTATCGCGAACTGTTCATGAACCCCTGCCTCTCCGGATGGGAACGAGGGGAGGAGAAGTCCCGCTATATGGGACTCTGTCATGAAGTGTTATCACGCAGCCAACTGAATGCCGTGCTCCGATTAAAGGATGCCGGCATCATCACGCGCAATCTGGTGGTGTTGCCGTCCACGTCGAATATCAGCCTGGCCAACAACGGTACGCACCTCAGCCTCGGCAGCCGACGGTTGAGCGAGGTGTTGCGGGCCGGGACGAAACGCTATACCCCCGCGCACGAGAAGGTGGTCGGGGATCTCGTCATTAAGATTGTGGAGCATTTTCTGCCGCTGTTTGTCGGGACCTATAGCGCGGCGCCTTACCGCATGAATTTTCAAGATTTCCATCCCGAGCTGGCGCTGGGATTTCTGCCCCACGAACTGGACTTTACCCATTTGCGCATGTTGTGGCGGCGCTGGAAGAAGAAAGCGAAACTGTCGGTCTTCGGTCGGGCCATCACGCCGGTCGGTCCCATGTGGTTGGATCGTGCCCTCAGTGCGCTCTTCCACCTTCGCGGAGACTACGTGCCGGATTTCCGGCTCATCGACTATTTGGTGTCGCTGTTGTCGACCGATCAAAGTCCGGCGCTCGACGGCCTGCTGGGGAATGACTTCCGGCTCAGACGCGATCTCGGGCAACTCGGCGTGTTCGACGAACGGATGTCGCTCTATCTCTGCTACAAGCTGCGTGCACAGTCGGTGATGGGATTCTCGGGTTTCGAAGGTCGACACTACAGTCTGTTTTCGAATCATTTGGAAGATTTTGCCGATGCGGCCAGTCTGCAGGCATTGGTGACGGCGTTGGCCTTTCGGTACGTTGCCACGGGGCAGGTGACCCACGAGGATATCCCCGACGATCCCTTTACCGAAAGCGAACGCCGGCAGTGCATGTTCGCCTCGGCCATCGGGGTCGCGACCGTGAATGTGCGCGAGGCCGGTCCGAACCGGTTTCTGGCGCGTATTGTCGGTCGTACGCAGAAGACGAGGAGCAGCCGGCGCTATGCGGGACATTTGCGAGTCCGGATCGAGGACTATCGGTTGGCGCTCCTGTCGACGATTGAAGACGATGCGCCGGAACTGATCGAGGCCTTTCAACTCCGGGACCATCTGGTGCGACTGCGTGAACGACTCCTTGAACCGGATCGGTGTGGTACGGCCGGAAAGTTGACGAGGGGGATTGTGGAGGTGGCGGGAGTCGATCGTCCGATGCGGCTCTCCGGTGAGGAGTTTGCCCAGGCGGCGGAAAGTTATTACCGTGGTCCGTTGCGTGCACAGTATGTGCGGGAAGCCCTGACCTGCGTCGAGGAAGATCTGCGTGCGATCGACCAGGCTGAGTCCGAAACAGATCGACGGTGCCGGGGAATTGCGACCGCACTGGTTGGCCCCCGTTCGTCTGCCGAGGCGCTCACGGAAACGGCGCCGGAACTCCTGTCGGGATCCGCCGGTAGCCAGGCCCTGCTTCGTTCCCTGGGGCTCTGCCTTCTCGCCATTTCGCGATCCCAGGCGTTGAACAGTCATCGGGACGAACAGTCGTGGGCCTCGTGATGACGCCGCATCAATATATCGATCGCGAGACGGGCCTGGTGAGGACCGAACAGTTCCTCGGCGACCGTTGGCTCAATTGGGCCTATCGCGCCTTGTGGGAGGACGCCGCATGGTTCATGAGGGCCCTGACGTCGCAGCGGATGACGCAAGTGTTGGGGTTCTTCAACTACGACCGGCCGTTTACCGCGACGCAGGAGGGGGTGACACGTTGTGCCGGGACGCTGGGTGTGGACCTGTCCGAGTGCCTCGACGATCCGACGCGACTCAATACGCTGCGTCGGCTGTTCCAGCGGCGCGTGCGGTATTGGCAAGTGCGGCCGATGGATGCCGATCCACGGGCGGTCGTGTCTCCCGCGGATGCCCGGTTGCTCCTCGGGTCCTTTGCCGACGACTCGTCGCTGTTTCTCAAAGGCAAGTTTTTCGACTATGACGAACTGCTCGGCTGCGATCGGGCGCCCTGGCGGGATCTGTTTCGCCAAGGCGATTGGGCGATCTTCCGACTGACCCCGGACAAATACCACTACAATCACACGCCGGTCGCCGGGCAGGTGCTCGATTGGTATGAAATCTCCGGGCGTTACCATTCCTGCAACCCTGGGCCGGTGGTCGTCGCGGCCACGCCCTACTCCAAAAACAAACGGGTTGTGACGATTCTCGACACAGAGGTGCCCGGTGGATCGCGCGTGGGCATTGTGGCGATGATCGAGATCGTGGCCCTCATGATCGGACAGATCGATCAATGTTACTCCTCGGTCGCCTATGACGATCCCAAAACCATGCATGTCGGGATGATGCTTGAAAAGGGGCGTCCGAAAAGTCTCTATCGACCGGGTAGTTCGACGGATGTGCTGCTGTTTGAGCCCGGCCGTGTGCGCTTCTGCGAAGACCTCGTCCGGAACCGGTTGCGCTCCGGGGTGTATAGTCGCTTCTCGGAGGGATTCGGTCGTGCACTGGTCGAGACCGATGTGAAGGTGCGTTCGACGATCGGGTGGAGAAAGGGAGGATAACAGGATGGCCGTCAACGAACTTGTCCTCTTTGGCCTAGTAACCTTCTACGCAGCACTGTTCTGGTGGGCCTTTCGCGTCTTGCCGGGGGAGGGGTGGCAGTTTCTCGCCGCGGTGCCCCTCACCAAGCGGCCTGACGGACAATGGGTCGGTCTCAACCTGACCTACTATGGCGCCTTCACCGCCAGCGCGGTCGTGATCGCGGTGGCATGGAGCGTGGTGTTGATGAGCAGTGTGGGCGTGTCTCTCACCGGCATACTGGCGTTGGCGGCGATCCTGCTGGGCGCGTGCGTCCCCTCGGCCAAGGGGCTGGCACGTCTCATCGAGGGGAAGGCGAATACCTTCACGGTGGGCGGCGCGTCGATGTTCGGCTTGCTGCTCCTGCCATGGGTCGTTGCGGTGATGAATGTCGGGCTCGGGGCGTCGGGGGTAGACTCGCTGCCGATGACCGCCGTGCTGGCAGTGGTCAGTATCGCCTATGCGTTCGGCGAGGGCACCGGGCGACTGGCCTGTTTAAGCTTCGGGTGCTGCTACGGCGCTCCCCTGGAGCAGAGCCATCGATGGCTCTCCACCTTGTTCGCCCGCCACCATGCCGTTTTTTCGGAATCCACCAGAAAGGCAGCCTATGAACGACATCTGGATGCGATTCCTCTGATTCCGGTTCAAGCCATGACCGCCGGCGTTTGCGTGGCGGCAGGGATCGTCGGGTTGTGGTTGTTCCTGCAGGGACACTTCCTCGCCGCATTTCTGGTCACGGTCCTGGTCACGCAGGTGTGGCGAGTTGTCTCGGAGTATCTACGCGCCGATTACCGCGGCGGGCAGGCCTTTTCGCGCTATCAGCTGCTCTCCCTTGCCGGAGTTGTCTATGCCGGCCTGCTGACTCTCTGGTTGCCGGATGGTCCGTCTGCGCCGCCGGATCTGCTGCGCGGGGTTCACACGCTGTGGCAGCCGGGCGTCCTGATCGGTCTGCAAATGTTATGGGTCGTCATGTTTCTGTTCACCGGCCGGAGTCGAGTGACCCAATCGACGGTGTCGATGCAGGTGGCACAGGATCAGATTTGACCGTGCGTCGCCACGTCAGATATCCGCAGCTCCTTCTTGCCGGGATAGCCTGTTGCCTGTTCATCTCTCCGGTCATGGCTGGTCAGGATGTCCTGCCCCCCGACTATCCCCGATCTCTCGAACGCGAGCTCGCCGCCGTGCTGTCCCGGCTTGCTTCAGCGGGCGATGAGGTGAAGGCGTTGCTGGAGGGAGCCGAGCTCTACATGCAGATGGCCGACGATCTGTTCACCGAAGAGGGACAGCGGCAATCGGCCTATGAGGCCGGTGCGGCGATGGCCAAGCGTGCACTTCACATCGATTCACGTCAGGCCCATGCCCATTTTCTGTATGCGGCAACTCTCGGAAGTGCCGAGCGGTTGAAAGGCCTTGCCAATGCGGGGCTGGTACTGAACGACATCAAGCGCCACCTCCGAGAGGCGTTGGCCATCGACCCGACTCACCCGCAAGCGCTCCAGATGATGGGGGGGCTCTATGCCGAGCTGCCGTGGGTGCTCGGCGGGAGCGAGGCAGAGGCCGAGTCGTACCTGCGTCGTGCGATTGAGGCGGATGGGCGCTACACGAACGCGCATTTGATCCTGGCCCGATTGCTCATGAAGCAGCGCCGGTTTGCCGAGGCGCGCCTGCATCTGCGGGCTGTCATCGAGGTGCAACAGCCTCACTATCCCTACAGTTGGATGCATCTGTTCAAGCCGGAAGCCGAACGGGTGCTGCAGGCCTTGCCTCCCTCCTGAGGCCGTTGCCTCGTCCGTGCCTCTCGCGCCGTACAATCCGGCAACGGTGAGGATGAGGGACAAGCGACTGTATGCCGTTCTGGCATGGACGATCGACGATCCGTCAGGAGTAGGGAGGGGAGTGTCTCGCCGCCGAGGCGGACGGGACGGATCGCCCCTCCCGCTCGGCAGCGTCGGGGTATCGTCAGGCGAAGTGCCGGAAGAGCCAGAATAAGGTCCCCGACAGCAGAATCGACGCCGGGAGGGTCATGACCCAGGCGAGGGCGAGACTCCGAACCGTCTGCCATTGCAATCCCGATCGATTCGCCGCCATGGTGCCCGCGACGCCGGAAGACAGCACTTGGGTGGTGCTGACCGGTAGGCCGAAGAGGTCCGCGGCGCCGATGGTCGTCATGGCCACCAGCTCCGCGCTGGCGCCCTGTCCATAGGAGAGGTGCGTCTTCCCGATTTTTTCCCCGACGGTCACCACGATGCGTTTCCATCCGATCATGGTGCCCAACCCCAGTGCGATCGCCACGGCCGCTTTGACCCACACCGGAATGTACTTGGTGGCGTTATCCAGCATAGATTTGTAGTGGAGCAGGATGTCTCGATCCGCTCGCGTAAAAGCCGGTTCGCGGGTCTTGTCCATCCAACGCAGCGATTCTCCGAGCAGGTACATGTCGTTGCGCACGTTGGAGGTCTGTTCCGTCGGGATCTGGGCGACGGTCGCATAGGAGGCGATCTGTGTGCGCACCATGCCGCTCAATGCGCGCAGGGCCGGCAAGGTATCCGGTCGAACCTCGTGCGTGCGGATGTACTCTGCCGCGGTCTTTCGTGGATCGGCCGGGGGCATCGACGACTTGGCGTACCGCTGGAACACGGCTTCCGTTTTGGTCGACGCCTCGACGAAGGCGGGCGCGTAGGAGACATCGACGGTGCGATTGAGCGCATAGACGGTCGGCACCGTGCCGATCAGAATGAGCATGATGAGGCCCATGCCCTTTTGTCCGTCGTTGGAGCCATGGGCAAAGCTGACTCCGGTGCAGGTGAGAATGAGCAAGCCTCGGATCCACAGGGGCGGCGGCGTTTTGCCGCGCGGCGGCTTATACAATTTGTCGATGGGGATGGTCTTCATGGCAATGAGGAGAAGAAACGCGGCGGCTGAAAATCCGATGAGTGGAGAGAACAACAGGGACTTCCCCACGTTGAGGGCTTGTCCCCAATCGACACCGCTGGTGTTCGTGCCGCCTGCGGCCATCAGCTGGTTGGCGATGCCGACGCCGATGACCGAGCCGATCAGCGCGTGCGAACTGGATGAAGGCAGTCCCAGGTACCAGGTGCCCAGGTTCCAAATGATGGCGGCAATCAGTAGGGCGAAGACCATGGCGAACCCTGCTCCGGCGCTCACTTGAAGAATCAGCTCGACCGGCAGCAGGGCGACGATGCCGAACGCCACCGCGCCGGACGCGAGCATGACGCCGATGAAATTCCAGATGCCCGACCACGCGACGGCGACGTGCGCCGGCATGGAATGCGTATAGATGACCGTCGCCACCGCATTCGCCGTGTCATGGAATCCATTGACGAATTCGAAGCCCAGCGCGATCAAGAGTGCAAATCCGAGCAGCACAAACGGCCAGACCGACGAGGCGCGGACGTCGGATAGGTCTGAGGTCAATTGACCGGCGACATAGATTCCACCGATGGTGAGGAGCAGCAGAATGAGAAACAGGCCGATCTGAGAGCTGTTGTCTTCGAACGACGCACTGAGCGGTCGGTCGGCAACGGTGTCGATGGTCTCGCCGGGAGGGGGTGTCATGGGAGAATCCTTTTCCGTTAGAGCGGGTGACACATGGGCACCTAGCGGCGACACTGTGTCAATGCGCCGTTACCCAGGAGTGGACATTGGATCAAGATTCCGTTAACTCTGTCGGGTCATCCTGCGTTCGCCTTGGGACGGGGAGATCGTCTATCATCGGGCATGGTCGGAAGCGCAATCGGAATGAAGGTGAGTCACATTGGACGTGTAGTGCCGGCGGGGTTGCTGGTCCTCGCCATGAGTATGGCCGGGTGTGGAAGCTCGGCCAAGCTGATGTCCGGTCTGAGTATCGAAGAGCTGCAGCCCGTACCGGGGATTCTCGCGAGTGCCAAACTCCTGAAAGGCACGATCCGTGGTATCACCGGCGATCGTGTGGAAGTAGAGACCGGGGAACGGTCGCCCCGGTATCTTTCTCTCGAAGCCGGTGGCGATGAAGCCCGTGGGTTGCAGGTCGGGGGGGCGGTGGAGATCATGGTCAACGACCGAGATGACATCGTCGCGTACCAGCGTCCTGCCGAGACGCCGCCGACGAAGGTGTTTCGGGGATCGCTGGGCAAGGTCTTTAACCCGGAAAAGGAACGCGTCACGATTCGTCTCGATACCGGGCGGGATGTGGGATTCTACGCCCGTGCGGTGGCGATGGAGAAGCTGGCGGCCCTCGAGGTCGGCGAGACAGCCGATTTTGCCGTCGATCGGGCGTATTTGCTGGTGGATGTGTTGTCGCTGGGGAAGCCTCGGGAGCTGACGCTCGGTGCTTCATCACGCGCGCCGCAGCGGCGCGTCGAGGGGGCGTTCGTCACGATCGGGGACGGGCGGATGCGGCTACGGATGACGCTCGACGACATTCAATCCTTTCCGGTCCGGCCCCTCCTTCAGCCGGCGATCGAACAGCTGGCGCCAAACGAGTCGGTGGCCATTTTTCTCGACGGGCAAGGACATGTCATCGATATGGTGCGAGTCGGCCGGCGGTGATCCGGTCACCGGCGAGTGGGGAGCTTGACGATTCGCGTGATGATCCAGTCGTTGAGCCGATCGGGAAGCAGAAGGGCGAGATAGGCCCGAATGGCGGCATCCGAGCCGATGAGGTACCGGGTTTTCGGCCAGCGAGATCGAAGCGCGTGTGCGACGGCCGCGGTCACCGTACTGGCCGGTTGGGCCTGTTCTCCGGCTGCCGTGGCGGCCTCCTTGATGCGGGTGAACCCCTCCTTATACATATTCTGAAGGCCTTGGCTCCAGGTGGCGTCCCACGTGTCGACCGCTTTCCGAGTTTTGCTCCAAATGGGTGTGGCGATGGCGCCGGGCGTAATCAACGCCACGCGGATGTCCCACGGCTGCAGTTCGAGACGTAAGGCGTCGGTGATCGCTTCCAGTGCATGCTTCGAGGCGGCATAGGGGGCCATGAACGGCATAGAGGCGCGTCCGGCGATCGACCCCATGTTGATGATGCGACCTCGTCCCGTGCGAATCAACGGGAGGAAGGTTTGCGTGACGGCAATGAGGCCGAACACATTCACCTCGAATTGCCGTCGCCAGTCGGATAGAGGCAACAGTTCGATGGGCCCCGCCACGCCGATACCGGCGTTGTTCACCAGGCCGGCGAGGCCGCGCTCGCCCACCATCGCGGCAACGGTGTGGCTGGCGGCGGAAATCGACGCGGAATCGGTGACGTCGAGCCGGATGGGCATGAGGCGAGGGCCGGCCTGCTGCTGGAGGCGCTCGCCGTCGGCGGGGGTGCGGATGCCGGCGAAGACGCGGTAGCCGAGTTTGTCCAACGCGAGGGCACAAGCGGCTCCGATGCCCGTCGAGGCGCCGGTAACGACGACGGAGTCCGATGGGGAAGAGGCTGAAAACCAGTTCGGCATATCTCGCATTCCTCGTGCCTGGGCGCGTACCCTACCATACTTTGCGGCCGGACCCTACAGTCGGATGCATCGGGTGGAGTACGTTCAGGCGCGTGCCTTCGGCCCCGCGTACTCCGGGGCGCGATCGATGAAAGGAGCAGGCATGCAGAGAGGGCGATCCAAACGGGCGCTGCTGGTCATGATAGGGCTAAGCCTGGCTGCCTGCGTCCCTCCCCTCAGCGGCGGATCGGACCCGATGACGGCGACCTCTGTGGGGAAGCTCGTGGTCGTGCAGCCTCGTGAAATCGACGACGTGCTTGATAATCCCGGAATGGGATTTGCCGATTTCCACTTCGGGTTCGGCCATCCTCCAGAGGCCGATGAATATCCGCATACGACGGTCGCTTATTTCCGCTGGCCCTGGGCTGAGCTGGAGCCGGCGGAGGGCCAGTATAATTTTGCGTTGGTGGACGGGATCATCGCCCAGGCGAAGGCCAAGGGCGAGACGCTCGCCATTCGCATCGTCTCCGAGTACAAGACCGGCACCCCGCAGTGGTTGCTTGATAAGGGGGTGGGCAGCGTCAAAGAATCGGACGGCATTTTCCCCGACTATAACCATCCTATTTTTCTCGACTACCATGAACGGCTCATCCGCGCCTTCGGCGACCGGTATGGCCGATCACTCGACATCGATCATGTCGATATCGGATCGGTGGGCTGCTGGGGGGAATGGAATACGGCCTGCTGCGAAGGCGTGGAAGCGCAATGCAAGGCCTATTACCCGAGCGACGCGAATCAGCTCGCCATTACGGACTGGTACTTTACATATTTTGCGGGGACTCCGCTGGTGATGCTTCATGGTGGACCATTGCCGTATGCGACCGCGCGAGGGGCAGGCTGGCGAGGTGATTGCTTCGGTGACTACGGGTATTTTTCCCCAGACTGGAACCATATGGAGCATGCGTACGCCCCGGCCTTGGAGTCGCAGGTAGTGGCCGATGCGTGGAAGCATGGACCGGTGCAGATGGAGGTCTGCGGCTATATTCACGAATGGTATGAGCGAGGGTTCGACCTCGACCGCATCCTGAGCAAAGGGCTGGAGTGGCACGTCTCCGTGCTCAATGCCAAGTCGAAACCGGTTCCCGCCGCCTGGCGGCCGCGCATCGATGAGTTTCTGAAGAAGATCGGGTATCGCTTGGTGCCGGTCGAGATCATGCACCCGGCTGAAGGGCGTCCGGGTGAGCGCCTGCTGCTGCAGTCACGCTGGGAGAATAGGGGGGTGGCGCCTGTCTATCACGCATGGCCCCTGGCCTATCGGTTACGGTCCGCCTCGGGTCAGGTGGTGGCCCAATGGACGAGTGCGGCCGATCTGAGGCAGTGGCTGCCCGGTGCACCGTACGAGGTCCGGGACTGGGTGCTGGTGCCGCGCACCCTGTCCGTCGGGACCTATGCGCTGGATCTTGCTGTGCTTGCCGAAGATGGTCGCTCCGCGCATGTCGACTTGGCGATCGAGGGCAAGAGGGCGGATCGCTGGTACGAGGTCTCGACCGTCACGATTCGGTAGACCGGTATCGGCGATGAATGTCCGGGGAAGGTCCGATCGAGAGTGGGAACGGCAGCCGGCTGGTGCGATTTACGCGACCAGCACTTGCGGGGCAGGGGTGAGGTCGAGCACGGTGATGACCCGGTTGCCCGTGCCGCGGTATTCGATGTGATCGAAGCTGAGCTTGTTGGCCATGGCGATGCCTCGGCCGTGGGTATCAAAAGCACGGTCGGGATCGAAGTCCAAATACTTTTTCCAGTCGAACCCCTTGCCCTGGTCGGTAATCTGTAAGGACAGCTTGGTCGTTTGACGGGCAAAGTGAGCCGTCGCCACACGTGAGGCATACAGCGGATCGTTCAGGCGGCGAGTGATTTCTTCGTCTAGCTTGTCTTCCTCGATCAGTTGCGTTTTCTGCGCGTACCCGATTTCCAGGTTGCCGTGCTCAACGGCATTCAAGGTGAGTTCCAGGATGCCGGTGACCACGCGATTCGCATCTGGATAGGCATGGGCGAGCAGCGTGGCAAGGTTCTTGGCCTCGTCCGGCGATCTGAACGTGAAGGTGGCCGACTCCAACAACCCCATCGTGGCGGTGGTGCGGCGGAGGTCCTGTCGTATCTCTAAGTAGTTGCTGTGATCACGCACGGCCGCGTCGACGATCGCCAGCAGCGTCGCTTTATCGTAGGGTTTCACCAGGTAGTAGTAGGCGCCGGCTTGCAGCCCCTCGAGTATCTGCTGTTGGGTGCCGGCCGCGGTTTGCATGATCACTGGAATCTGGCTCAGCACCGGGTGTTGCTTCATTCTCATAAGGACTTCCATGCCGTCCATTTCCGGCATCATGCGATCGAGCACGACGGCGTAAAACCGGTCTGGTTCCTGTTCCAGGAGTTCCCACGCGCGCCCGCCGCTCGATGCCGTCACGCAGGTATAGTCTCTCCCGCGGAGGTGATGATTGAGCAGGTCGAGGTTGACGGGCGAGTCATCGACCAGGAGTAATTGAGGAAGTGGCGGTAGCTGTATGTGTGTCAGCATTCGTGGTGACTCCGACTGCTGGTTGGTGTGTCTCTCCGGTACGGGTGGGTTGCGCATGGCGGCGCAGACCTCCTGACCTGGTACCCTTATCGGCTGGGTGCTTCGAATACTTAATGAGGAAACGGGGGAAGGTGCCAAGCAGCGTCCGCCGGGGGGCCCGGCGGACGTGTCCCGATCGGAGAGGTTATTGCTTCACGATATCAAGCAGTTCGACTTCGAAGACCAGTGTGGCCCCGGGCTTGATCACCGGGGGTGATCCACGGTCGCCGTAGGCGATGCCGGAGGGGCACACCAACTTGCTCTTGCCGCCGACCTTGATCGTTTGCACCGCTTCGGTCCAGCACTTGATGACCTGGTTCAGCGGGAATGTGGCCGGTTCGCCGCGTTTCACGGAGCTATCGAAGACGGTGCCATCGATCAGGGTCCCGTGATAATGCACCTTCACCGTATCCGTGGCTTTCGGAGTCGCGCCCTTGCCTTCTTTGATGGTTGTGATGATGGCGCCCGACTCCGTCTTACGGGCGCCCGGTTCCGCAGCGGCTTTGGTCAGGAACGTCGCCCCGGCCTTCTTTTCGACATCGGCCAGCGCATTGGCCCGCACCTGCTGCATCTGCTGAATCTTCGGCCCGTACACATTCAGGTCCACCTTCTGTGAGCGTTTCAACACGCCGTCGGCGAGACCGGATTTGACGAACTCGAGTTCGGACTCGTTCAATGTGAAGGGCGTGAGAGATTGGCTGATGGCGACACCCAGGGCATACAACGTTTTCTGCTCGTCATTGGCCGGCTCAGGGGCGGCTGCCCAACTGAGTGAGGACATGAGGAGCACGACTGCGGACACGGCACCGGTCACATGGCGCATAGAGGATCCTTTCTGCTGTAACAGCATGACTGGGCTCACCATATGCCAGGGAGCCTCTGCGGCTCAAGATAATTCTTGGAGAGGCTGCTGAAAACGGTCTCCCGCGTCGTTCTCGGCTCGTCAAAATCCTCGACGTACCCCTGCGGGTACGCCTCCGGTTGTGACTCGCCTGCGGCCTAGCGGGAGGTCGTTTTGAGCAGCCTGCTCGGAGCACGGAGTAGTCGGGTGACACATCTAATCGAAGGCCTGTCCGGCGTCCAAGCTGGGTCAGCATGCCCTCTGTTTCAGCATGCAGCCGGGAGGGGGCGACCCGGCCTATCAGGAGACCCTGTCTCGTCCGTGAGGGCTGTCTAAATCCAGCTGCGGACCGATGGGGACGATGCGGGTGGGGTTGATATCGTCGTGCGTCATGTAGTAGTGCCGCTTGATATGGTCGAAGTTCACGGTGTCTGCGATGCCGGTCACCTGATAGAGGTCCTTGAGGTAGCCGGATAGATTGGGGTAGTCGATGATGCGCCGGACATTACACTTGAAGTGTCCGTGATAGACGGCGTCGAACCGGATCAGCGTGACGAAGAGGCGCCAATCGGATTCGACGAAGTGCCCGCCGAAGAGATAGCGGCGTTGGCTGAGTCTGGTTTCCAGTTGATCCAGTGCGGCAAAGAGTGAGCGAGCCGCCTGTTCGTAGACCCGTTGAGACGTCGCGAATCCCGCCCGGTACACGCCGTTGTTCACCTGCTCATAGAGAAACGTGTTCATCTCGTCGATGTCCGGGCGGAGGGCTGTCGGATAGAGGTCCAGCGTACTCGCGGTGAAGCGGTTGAACTCCCCGTTGAGCATCCGCATGAGATCGTCGTCGGAATTACTCACGATGCGCTGTGCGACGGTATCCCATAAGACTGGTACGGTGACACGCCCTCGGTAGGCGGGGTCGGTCAGGCGATAGGCCTCGCTCAGGAAGTGAAATCCATTGATCGGATCGATCGAATGGCCTGGTCCGTCGCGAAAGGCCCAGCCCCGCTCGTCTCGAAGCGGGTCTACGACGGTCATGCCGACGACCGACTCCAGCTGCTTGAGTGTGCGGACAATGATCGTGCGATGTGCCCAGGGGCAGGCCAGTGAAACATAGAGATGATAACGTCCGATCGCGGCGGGATAGCCCGATCGGCCGTCCGCCGTCACCCACTGACGGAACGCGTCGTCTTGGCGTATGAATTCGCCTGCCTCGGTCTGCTCGTGCGGAAATTGCGCCTGTCCGGTCATGATGTGATGCTCCTTGAGCGGCACACCTTAATCGCAATGCCGCGGGATCGTCAATCGCTGAGCAGCCATCGGATTCGGAGCTGTCCCACGGACCGGTCGGCATTGACCGGCCGATGTCGGGGACCCACTGTGAGAGGGGGCAGGTCCAGCCTGTGCGGCGGCTGACGGGAGGGGAAGCAGAAGGTCCGTGGGCGGCGTTTACCAGCGCCGGTGCCCTCTCCCATAGTAGGGTCGATAGAAACGTGGTCCCCAGGCATAGGGGCGAGCGTAGAACGGTGACCCGTAGATCCAGGAGCGTCCCAGGTACAAGCCGAATCCGACCGAAGGGTAGCTGTAGAGCAGCCCCGGTGCCATGTAGCTGTAGGTTGAGACCGAGGAGGATCGCTCTGCCATGTGTCGCTGCAGCTCGGCGGTCATGGCGTTCTGCCGGTCGGCCTGCTCCTTCAACTGGCCGACGGTGCTCTGCTGTGCCCGGACTTCCGCCTCCAGTTTCGAGATCTTGTCGCGCTGGATCTCGATGAACGCCTGCAAACATCGGGTATGCGCATCACCGGTATAGTTCGAGCATTCCCAGGGGCCTGCGCTGTCTGCCGCGTATACGGGAAGGGCGACAAGCACAGTGCTCAATCCCATGACGATCGAGGCAAGGTGATGCCGAAGGGATTCCAATCGGTGAGTCAGGCGACGTACCATACGACTCCTCCCTGGCGAGCTATGCACAGCGTAACATGGCTCTGTCGGCGAAGGCCAGATCCGGCTTGTAGCGAGGGAAACGAATCACGGTCTTGTCGGTTGACAGAGGCGGCGCAGAATTTGTGCGGTGACAGAGACAAGAGAGACAAAAGGAGAAGGGAATATGGGACAGAAGCAGGTCATTGCGGTGGTCGGGGCGACCGGCATGCAAGGTGGTGGCTTGGTGCGGGCGATATTGGCCGATCCTGCCAGTGGTTTCACGGTGCGCGCATTGACCAGGGATGTGAATTCGGAGAAGGCCAGGGAACTATCGGGGCTCGGCGCGGAGGTGGTGGCGGCCGATGTGCATGACGTCGAGAGTCTCAAGCGGGCGTTCGCGGGAGCGGCCGGGGCATTTTGCGTCACATTCTTTTGGGCGCATATGTCACCGGAACGGGAGTTTGCCGAGGCGGAAGCGATGGCCAAGGCGGCTCAGGCGACCGGAGTGCAGCATGTCGTCTGGTCCACGCTGGAAGATACGCGGCGATGGATACCGCTTTCCGACAACCGGATGCCGACGCTGCTCGGGAAGTATAAGGTGCCTCATTTTGACGCGAAAGGTGAGGCGGATCAGGTGTTCAAGCAACTCGGAGTGCCGACCACGTTTCTGCTCACCTCTTTCTACTGGGACAATCTCATCCACTTCGGGATGGGGCCGAAGCCGGGACCGGACGGCATCTTGGACTTTACGCTTCCGATGGGGGAGGCCAGGTTGCCGGGTATTGCGGGAGAGGACATCGGGACGTGCGCGTTCGGGATTGTGAAGAAGCGGGAAGCCTATCTCGGGAAGACGGTCGGTGTCGCCGGAGAGCATCTGACCGGCGCGCAAATGGCGTCCGCGTTGACGAAGGCGCTCGGGCGGGAGGTGCGGTACCAAGCCGTGCCGCCGGAGGTCTATCGAACCTTCGGATTCCCCGGAGCCGACGATCTCGGGAACATGTTTCAGTTTAAACGCGATGTTAACGCGGTGTTTTGCGCGGCGCGTGAGCCGGCCATCGCTCGTGCGCTCAACCCCGGCTTGCAGACCTTTGCCCAATGGTTGGACAGGAATGCCCCGCGCATTCCCTTGGCCTAAGGGGCAAGGGACAGGGAGGCCGGACTTAATGCTGCGGCTTGGGCTTGGAGGCGTGGCACGAGGACGTAAACGGATTACACCGCAGCCGGTGAATCTTGATCGTCCGCAGCTTCTCCGCTCCTGCCACGATCCTCGGCTCTTGTGGACGTTCCCCGTTACCGAGTGTCGGAAACGAGGCGAGCGTCGTTAAGATGCAGAGCGACAGGACGGCCACGACCCAAGCGAAGTAGAGTGAGTAACGCATGTCCTAGTCGTAACACAGCCCGCTGCTGAGTCAACGAAATGATCGTTTTTCGTCATTGGTAGCTGTTGGGCTCCGGTTCGTGACTGATGTGATCCATACGATTCCATCGCTTGCTTCAGCCGGTGCAGCGAAGGGGGCCTTGGTGCAGACCGTTCGCAGCAGATCCCTGGTGCCTATCCATCCTTCCTGTCGGCGAAGGAGACGACCCATAAAACAGTCGACCATGGTTGTGTCGGCGATGCTGTTCGCGTTGGTCGGTCTCTGTTCGCCCGGTTGGGCCGGTGAAAGGAAGGCCAAGATGGAGGAAATGAAGGGAGACACCAAGGCCAAGGTCGAAGAACTGAAGGGTGAGGCGACCGCCGCGGTAGAGGAGGCCAAGGGCTATCGGGTCTAGGCGGAAGTGGAGCGCGCCAGGGGAGAGGGGAATGCGGCCAGGGAGAAAACCAAGGGGAAGGTCGAGGAACTGAAAGCCAAGACGGAGTAGCCGCTGTTCTGCCAGAGCGTGGAGGAGCTTGCGCGGGAGTTCTCTTCCTGTGCGAGCCGCCTCTGCAACGGTTGTCGCGTACCGGTTCAGACTCCACGGCGTTGCGTAGACGAGCGGTCGCCGCTACAATCGCCTCCCACGTCACCCGTCAACGGGGGTGATCTCCCCGATGCGTCGATAGCCGCATGCTTCTATCCTTCGTGATCCTGTATCTTGCCTGTTCGGTCGGGCTCGGACTCTATGCAGCCACCCGGGTTCACAATGCCACAGACTTCGCCGTTGCCGGACGCAGTCTCCCGCTGCCGGTGGTGACGGCCACTGTCTTCGCCACCTGGTTCGGAGCCGAAACGGTACTGGGCATCTCCGCCACCTTCGTCAAGGATGGACTGCGAGCCGTGGTGGCCGATCCGTTCGGCTCCAGCCTCTGCTTGATACTGGCAGGCCTGTTCTTCGCGCCTCGTCTTTATCGTCTGAATCTGCTCACCATCGGGGACTTTTACCGGTTGCGGTACAACCGGGCGGTGGAGGTGCTGTGTACCCTCTGCATCGTGGCCTCGTATCTCGGCTGGGTGTCGGCCCAGATCAAAGCCCTCGGCCTCGTGTTCAACGTCGTGACGGACGGCGCCATGAGTCAGCCTGCCGGAATGGTGTTGGGCGCGCTTATCGTGCTGACCTACACCACGCTGGGGGGGATGTTTTCCGTGGCGATTCTCGACTTTGTCCAGATCACGATCATTATGGGCGGCATGTTGTACGTCGGATCGGTGATCAGTGGCCTGGCCGGCGGAGTGGGCACGGTGGTGGCTCATGCGGCGGAGGCGGGGAAACTCGATTTTTTCCCTCCGGCCGATCCGGACCTCTGGATTCCGTTTGTGGGAGCGTGGGTGACGATGATGTTTGGGGCTATCCCGCAGCAGGATGTGTTTCAGCGCATCACCTCGGCCCGGGATGAACGCACAGCGGTGCGGGGTTCCGTCCTGGGCGGCACCCTCTACTTTGTGTTTGCGTTTGTGCCGATGTTTCTGGCGTACTCGGCTACGCTCGTCGACCCGGCGCAGGCGGCGAGTTTGCTGGAACGGGACTCGCAGCTCATTTTGCCGACCCTCATCCTGCAGCATACGCCGATGGTCGCGCAGATCATTTTTTTCGGCGCACTGCTGTCCGCGATCATGAGTTGCTCGTCGGCGACCTTGCTCGCGCCATCGGTGGCGTTCAGTGAGAATGTCGTCAAGGTCTGCATGCCGACCATCAGCGACCGCGGCCTGCTGAGGGTCATGCGCGCAGTGCTGGTCGTGTTTGCCGGTATCGTGTTGCTGTTTGCGCTCAATTCCAAAGCCAGCATTTTTACAATGGTGGAGAGCGCGTACAAGGTGACATTGGTCGCGGCGTTTGTGCCGTTGCTGGCAGGACTCTATTGGCCGGGTGCGACCACTCAGGGGGCGCTGGTGGGTATGGCGGCAGGCCTGGGGACCTGGTTGCTGCTGGAAGCCTCAGTCACGCCGGGTCGAGTCTGGCCCCCACAACTCGTCGGCCTGCTGGTTTCGGCGGCGGGCATGGCGGTCGGGTCTCTCGTGCCGCAGCGGATCAAGCATTCCGCCGCCTTAGACGGGCCGGTGAATCGACCACCGCTCACGACCCCTTCGGGAGAGTGACGGACCATAGGGCGCTGCGGCAACGGCAATGAATCTTGCGGGCTAGACGGGAGAGACCGGCTGCAGAATCTCGCGCACCAGACGGATCAAGTCTTCGGGCGAGAACGGCTTCTGCAAAAAGGTCGTCTGCCCCTGCGACTCGTCTCCCGTGACCGGTGGATTGTCGCTATATCCTGACATGTAGAGGACCTTGAGGTCGGCGAAGTGGCTGCGGAGACGCATCGCCAACTCCTTACCGTTCATGCCGGGCATGACCAGGTCGGTGATCAACAAATCGACATGGAGCGAATTGCGGCGAATCAGATCCAGAGCTTGGAAGCCATCCTCTGCTTCATGCACGGTGTACCCGTGGGTGCGAAGAATATGCTGCGTCAGCAGGCGGACCGAGGGTTCATCTTCCACCAGGAGGATGATTTCCGTTGCCGTCTTGTGATCGGGGGTGGGTGTGGCGGCTGGGATTGCGATATGTGGAGGCACGACCTCCGGAAGGAAGACCGTCATGGTCGTCCCGTGGCCGACGGTGCTCTCTACCGAAATCGTCCCGCCGCTTTGATGCACAATGCCGTAGACGGTCGAAAGGCCGAGTCCTGTGCCCCGACCAGGCGGCTTGGTGGTAAAAAACGGCTCAAAGATCTTTGCCTTCGTGGCTGCATCGATGCCGGTTCCCGTGTCGTGGACCCGCAGCCGCACATAGGTTCGGGTGGTGCGTGTCTCGTGGTTGGGGCCCCATACCTCTTCCGGCAATACCTGGGATGTGTCGATGGTCAACCTGCCGCCATGCGGCATGGCGTCGCGGGCATTCACGGCCAGGTTGAGCAGCACCTGTTCAAGCTGCACGGCATCGGCCTTGACCCACCGCGGCGTGGGATCGAGCTGCAGCACGATCGTGACGTGTTCTCCGATGAGGCTCCTGAGCAGTGCCATAAGGTCCCGGATCACTCGGTGCAGATCCAGTGAGACCGGGTGCAGCATCTGTTTGCGGCTGAAGGCGAGCAGTTGCCCGGTGAGGGCCGCGCAGCGTTCTCCGGCGCGTTGAATTTCCTGGACGAAGTAGCGGGCGGAAGAGTCGTGACTCAGCTCCTGCAGCAGCACCGCGCTGTACCCGAGGATGACGGTCATGACGTTGTTGAAATCGTGTGCCACGCCTCCGGCCAATCGTCCGACCGCTTCCATTTTCTGGGCCTGCCTCAGCTGGTCTTCGAGTTCGCGAGCCTCGGTAATGTCCTCCGTGATCCCGCTCAGGCTGTCGACCTCACCCGTTTCGGAACGGTGGATGACCATCCGGTCGTGGATCCATCGGATCTTGCCGTCTGGGCGAACGATGCGATACAGCAGCTGTACATCCCGTCCGCTCGGACTCGTCAGCTCGGCATCGTAGACTTCCGTCACCATCCGCTGATCGTCCGGATGGACACAATCCCGCCAGAGTTTGGGATTGTCGTAGAAGCGCGCGGCCGGCAGTCCCCAGATCCGTTCAAACGCCGGATTCACGTAGAGCACTTGAGGCGGTTGGGCACGCGCGAACCAGACCCCCTGGTTGAGGTTGTCGGTGAGATAGTTGAAGCGCTTTTCACTCGAGAGCCGCGCGCCCTCTGTGAGGCGATGCTCGCGCACCTCCTGCTGCAGTCTGGCGTTGGCCTGTGCCAGATCGGCCGTGCGTTCGGCGATGCGATGCTCCAGGTCGCTCTGAGCGGTGCGCAGATGTTCTTCAATCACACGGCGTTCGTGAATCTCTTTGGTGATTTCCTGATTGAGTCGCTCCACCGCCTCCGTGCGTGTGGTCAGCGACCGCACCAGGCTGGCCTTTTCCAACTGCAACCGCATGGAGGAGAGCAGTACCCGATTGAAATTCCACGCCGAGTGGACGGTGGCGATCAGAAACAGGCCACCCATCACTCCCATGATCCCGTGGAAGTCGTGCCCGCTGAACAGGAGGTGCCCGAGGGCAGGTCCTGTCACCGGTACGGCATAACAGAGGAACAGGGGGAGAGAGACTGACAGCACGGAGATTGCGCCCGCCGTCATGCCCCCCAACACGAAGAGATGGACGAGCTCATAGGGCAGGGGAATCTCCTGGGCCAGAAAATACACACTACTCCCCCAGGCGACGCCGGCTGCGGTGGTACCGACCAGCATCCAGCGGTGCCAGTCTGTGCTGCTCCAGTGGGAGGGAACGGCGCGACGATATTGGAAGATCAGGGTGGCCCGTGCGGCGGCGATGAGCCACAACACGAGAACCCACGCCACCAGCGGCGTATGGGGAACGACCGACCACTCCACTGCGGCAAGAATCGCCGCGTTGGCGGCGCTCGCCAACACACCGGTCGGCATGTTGCGATAGAGCACGTACACTTGTTGGGCGTGAAGATCGGTCTGGGTGTCGCGTGTTGAGTCGGCCTGGGACGGGCGATCCATGGAATGGCCTCGCTCGAAAATAGAATCACCGGGCACAAGCAACCGGGGAGAGGGCTAGAAGATCGGTGCGCATCGTCAGTGACGGTACTCTAGCACGATCAAGGATCGGCTCGGCATCAAAAATTCACCCGGAGGTTGATGGAGCCGACATGCAAGGTCGTGCGGTACGTGCCGTTGACGGTCGGATTGACGTTGCCGGCGACTGTTCTATTTTCATACAAGATCGCCTGGTACGCGAGGTCGACGCCGAGCCCCTTGGGGCTGAGGGTCTTGTCTGATCCGCCGCACGGAATGACTCCAAGAAACCGTCCCTTGTCCCGGCACATGAATCCGATGCCGGTGGACACGGCATGGTTGTCGCCGTCGGGGATGGCAGGGTTGAAGGTCTGGTCGGGAATCGCTTTCTGAGAATGCCAGTAGCCGGCGCGCAAGGCGACGTCCCAATCGGGCAGCGGCGCGGGATTTAGCCATTTGTGCTCCGTGCCGATCATCACCGTGTACCCGCTGTTCCAGTTGGCCGGCGTGGCGACGGTCAGGCCGTTCGACAGGTGGGCGTCTAAGTTGCGGACCGATTTCCAACCCGTATAGTCCACATCCAATTCCAGTTTCCACTCCCGCTCTTTGTCGCGGACAGGCCAGAGTGCGATGCCGGCGGTGAGCACTTGCGGCACCACAAACGTCGTGCGGGCGTCCGCCACCCGGGTGCCGCCCGCCAGTAATTGGCCGTCCAGGTGCAGGGTCGCTTGACTGCGATAGATGAGGCCGATGTTGACGAGCGGGCGTCCGTCTTCATTGCGCAATGGGGTATACAGCAGGCTGGCATTGAAGCCGGCCGCCGTGTCCCGCCCATTCAACTCCATACCGGTCCCGGCAGGAATGCCGAGTCCCCCGGGCCAGCGAAACTGGCGCTCTACTTGCCCTTCACCGAAGGCTCCCGAAAACGTGTAGATATCGGCGCCGAGGCCGATGGCCAGATCCGGGATCGGCCGGAAGGCGATGGAGGGGCGAATGTCGATGAGTTCGAAGGCGGCCTTGGTAGTGGCGGTGGCAAAGGGGCTGCTGTCCGACCAACGGGTCAGGGTGCCGAACGGGCTGAAGACGGCCAAGCCGACGGCGGTACTGTCCGATGAGCCGATGCCGAGATCCTTGAGGTTCGCGGTGATGTAAATATTGGACGGCGGCGGAACGGCCACACTGCCACGAAGATCTCCATCGGCCTGCGTGCCTGCCGCATTCCGGAAGGAGAAGCCGCCGGCGATGAGGGTCGTGCCGGCGGACAATTGCACGCCGCGGAGTTGGGTCATGCCGGCGGGATTGTAATATCCGGCGGAAGCGTCGTCGGCTTGGGCGGTAAACGCGGAGGCCTGACCGGTGGCGGAGGCGCTGTGATCGTAAATGCGGAAACTGCCTGCCGAAACAGCTGCCGGAAACGCGGTGAGGCCCGCCAGGAAGATGCCGCCGGCGAGAATCGCCAATCCGGGGCCGAGACGGCGGCATGTCCTTCCAGGTGTGCGGCGGCAGTGGCCTGGGCGCGGCGATGTCGCCGCACAAAGGTCGATCGTCGGTGACACAGAGATGGCGTCGTCGGTAAGGGAGTGTCTGGTCTTCACCGGTTCTGTTCCTCGTGTGGGTAAGTCTAGGTACAAGATCGTAGGCAACCGGCCCTGTGGCGCCCATCTAAGAGTACGGCGGGTGCTTTGTCAAGCCTGGCGCCCTGTCCGGCCATGGTTCGCACGTTGTCTCGGATGTGATTTCGTCCGGCGGATCGCGTATGCTCGGCCTATGGGGATGTGGTGGTGACGGGCGTCGCGCGTTGGTTCGTACGAGGACTTCTGCTCCTGGCTGGCGTCGTGCTTCTTGTCGCAGGAAGCGCTTTGAGCTACGGCCTCTACCTTTCCACCAGCCTCGCCCTGCCGACCGGCGATGAGCATCCGCCTCGCCTCATTTTCGGCGCGCCGTTTCTCTTGAAGCCTGATCTGGACGTCGCCGCCTCGCATTTGCTCGAACGCCTCAACCGTCTCGGGTACCACCAGGTCGACTCGACGGTCCGTGCGCCCGGCGAGTATCGCGTGACGTCCACCGACATCGATATTTACCTGCACGAGTTCCCCGATTTACATCTGCGCCCCGTTCCGGCCCGCTTGGTGCTCGATCAGGGGCGTGTGGCCCGGGTGCTCTCGATTCAGAGCGGGGATGAGTTGTTTCCCGCCTATCTGGAACCCCAACTGATCAGCGGATTGCGTGGCGCCTCGCGGCAGGTCCGGGAATGGGTGTCGTATGACGACTTGTCTCCGCGCTTCCTGGACATCCTCTTGGCGATCGAAGATCGACGTTTCTTCAACCATCCGGGCATCGATCCGGTGGCCGTGGTGCGTGCGATCTGGACGAATCTCACCAGAGGAACCGTCATTCAGGGCGGGAGTACGATCACCCAGCAGTTGGCGAAAAACCTGTTCTATTCCCCGCAACGGACGTTCGGAAGAAAGCTCAGGGAGTCCATCGCGGCCTTGGTCTTGGAGGCGAAGTATCGCAAACAGGCGATTCTCGAAAGTTATGCCAATGAGATTTATCTCGGACAGGTCGGCTCGGTCTCCATCTATGGGGTCGGGGAGGCGTCTCACCGGTATTTCGGGAAACGCATGGAGGCGTTGAGTCTGGAGGAAGCCGCGTTACTGGTGGGCATGATCAAGGGGCCGAATACCTATTCACCGTTGAGAAACCCCGCCCTGGCGAAGCAGCGCCGCGATGTCGTTCTGGGTCGCCTGCACGAATTGGGCATGATCGACGAGGAGGCCCGGGCGCAAGCCGTCAACACACCGGTTCGGGTGATGCCGCCGCAGGAGACGTTGGCCGATGCGCCCTTCTTCGTCGATTATCTGCTCCGGCAGGTGGAGGAGGCCACCGGCACGCCGCTCCCCGACGGGGTCCGGGCGTACACGACCCTGGATCCCGTGTTGCAGCAGCTGGCCGCGCAGACGTTGGATCGCGAGCTGAGCAAACTCGAAACGGCGTATCCGGCTTTAAAGGACCATCCCACGCCGGTGCAGGGGGCCTTGGTGGCGATTGATCCCGCAACCGGCGGTATCCTGGCCATGGTAGGCAGTCGTGACTATCGGCTGAGTCAATTCAATCGGGCCGTGCAGGCGAAGCGTCAACCCGGGTCGTTGTTCAAGCCGCTGGTCTATCTCGCCGCCTTGGAGGCCCGCCGTGAACTGTCCGGCGGGCAACCGATGACGCCCGCGACGGCGATTGTGGACGAACCGGTGACCTTTGACTCCGGAAACGGCGTCTGGGCGCCGCAGAATTATGATCACAAATTCCACGGAACGGTCTCGTTACGAGCGGCATTGGAGCAATCCCTCAACATTCCGGCGGTCAAGATTGCGCAGGCGGTCGGGACGAAACGTATTCTCCATCTCGCCGAAAATCTGGGAATCCGGAGTCCCTTGGCCGACAATCTGTCCCTCGCGCTGGGGACCTCCGGCGTCTCGTTGTTGGAACTCACTTCGGCCTACGGAGCCTTGGCGCATGGGGGCGTGATGGTGGCCCCGACGGCGGCGCAGGCGGTGATGACTCCGGAAGGAGATCCGGCCTGGCACCATACGCCGGTTCGGCGTCAGGCGGTGTCGCCCCAGGGGGCCTACGTGATGACGTCGCTCTTGAAAGGAGTGGTCGAACGGGGAACCGCGGCGAAGGCCAGGGCGATGGGGCTGCGCGGGGTTGTGGCGGGCAAGACGGGGACGACGGACGGGTATCGCGATGCCTGGTTCATCGGCTATACGCCGGAGGTGGTGGTGGGGGTGTGGGTGGGCTTCGATGACGAGGAGGCCTTGCATTTGACCGGAGCGCAAGCCGCCCTGCCGATGTGGGTGGAATTCATGCGTCGGATCATGCCGGCGACTCCGCGTGACTTCGCCCGGCCGCCGGCGGTGGTGATGCGCGAGATCGATCCTCAGTCCGCGCAACTTGCGACCTCGAAATGTCCGCAGCGGGTGGCGGAGGTGTTTATCGAGGGCACGGAGCCCTCGGTCTACTGCGAAGTGCATGGCAGCGGATTCTGGGAACGGGTGAAACGCGGTTTTGGTTTTTTCTAGGTGCGATCTCAAAGCTGGTGTAGGCTCGCTCCATGTTGAGATGGTTCACAGGTTCATCGGCTACCGCCTGCGACAAGGAGCTCGCGATGATGAAGAAGTCCGGCTTTGTGGAAAACGACAATATCACCCTCTTGGCCAAGGGCGTCTTGCTCAGAGGGGAAATTCGCGTGGAAGGAACCGTGCGTATCGACGGCCGGTTGGAGGGCGACCTACAGACCGCCGGCACCGTGGTGATCGGTGAAGACGGGGTGGTGCAGGGTACCATTACCGCCGGGATTGTGATCAGCAGCGGCAAGATCAAGGCCACGGTCAGAGCCACAGAACGATTGCAATTGCTGAAGACGGGTCTCCTCATCGGCGAAGTGCATGCGCCGGCCTTTTCGATGGAAGATGGGGCAAAATTTCAAGGCACGTCGGACATGGGCGTGTCGTCTTGGGGCGAGGATGCGCAGAAACTCCCCGCTAATGTCCGTGAGATCGCCACGCAGCGCCCCAAAGCCGTTGCTGCAGTGGGCGACAACGCCTGACGCGCGTGCGGGGCCGATGCCCCGGTGCGTTCCCTCTCCTTCCGCTTCCTCTTCTTTTTTCTGCGTACACCCGCTCAGGCACGACGGTCGGACGACCCGCGCGTGACATCCTGAGCGGGTTCTGTTATCAACGGCTGCAACGCGGTTGTCCGGGACACGTGTATGAACCGACGACAGATATTCGCAGTGTGCTTTTTCGGCGTCTTCTTAGCGCTGCTGTATCAGATGGCTCTGATGTTCCGCCCCTTCGTGTTTCCAGTCCTCTGGGCGGTTATTCTGGCGCATCTGTGTTTTCCGCTGCATGTTCGTGTGACGGCGTGGCTGGGAGGCAGGGAGTCGCATTCCGCCGGGCTGCTCACGCTGGCCGCACTGGCGTTGGTGGTGGTGCCGCTGGTTGTGCTCAGCGTGATGCTCGTCAAGGAGGCCGGGTCCGCGGAGCGAGCCGTACGCGAATGGATCGCGTCCGGAGGGGTGCAGCAATTACCCGATCGCCTGTCGGGCTTGCCGGGCGGGAGCGCGGCCAGGGAATGGCTGGAGCGTGTGACGGGTAGAGAGAGCGATCTGGAGCAGTTCGTCCTCTCCAGCGCCAAAACGTTCAGCCGGTTCGTCGTGGGCGAGTTGAGCGATCTTGTGCGGGACATTTTCATGCTGGTGGCGGATTTTCTGGTCATGGTGTTTACGCTGTTCTTTTTCTTCAAGGATGGCCGGCATTGGCTGATGTCGCTGTATGGCCTGATCCCGCTCGAATCTTCACATAAGGACAAGATCCTCCTTCGCCTGGACCAAACCATTCGTGCCGTGGTGAAGGGGATCGTGTTGACGGCCATCGCCCAGGGTCTGCTCGCTGGTGCGGCCTATGCCGTCCTGGGAGTACCGTTCCCGATGGTGTTGATGGCACTGACCATTTTGCTGGCCCCGCTGCCGTTCGGCGGGACGGCGCTCATCTGGGGGCCGGTTGCGCTGTATCTCCTGTGGACCGGGGCGGTGGGCAAGGGGTTAGTGATGCTGGCCTGGGGGATCGGGGTCGTCTCGACGATCGACCAGATTTTGAAACCATTGTTTATCGGGCAGGGGGCACAGATTCCCGTATTGTTGCTGACCTTCAGCGTACTCGGCGGTCTGGCGGCCTACGGCATCCTCGGCTTGTTCCTGGGGCCGATTCTCGTCGGCCTCTTCCTCACCGCCCTACAGATCTATCGAGACGAATATCAGCCACCGGCGTCGTCGCTGGTCCGATCGTAACCAGTTTCCTGGCTATGCTCGATCAATCCAGGGGAATGGTGATCGTCATTCCACCCATTACATCATTGAGGGCGAAGTCGCGCTTGGGGCTCAGCGGATGGCTGTTGTGGCATTTGACGCAGGCAGCTGATATCGCTCGATCCGAGTAGATGGCCTGAAAGTATTGTTTGCGGCCGCTCGTGACGATGCCGGTGAACGGGCGGTCCGGGGTCTGAGAAAAACTCTCCAGGGCTTTGCGCTCCAATTCAGTGGCGGGCGCATTTCGCTGATAAATCGGCCAGAGGCTGATGAGGCGGTAGCGGATGCCCCGCCCGGACTCCGCGACGAGTTTGCCGGAGTGTTGCAGGAATTGCGCGGGGAGAGGAAGCGCATTTTCGTGCTCCCAATGTTCGGCGGCGGATACGATCCCTTTGGCCTGCATGCGGTTGACCACTTGGTTGGTATAGATCGTCCGGTCGGCGTCCAGCACGGCATGCACGAAGTCGGCGACCTTCTCCGGTGCAATCCCTGCCGGGGCCACGTCCTTGGCGTGTAACGAATAGGTTGAGGCGCACAATAGCAGCAGTGCGAGCCATAACAGCCGTGTGTGGGCGAATGTCAGGATGAGACGCATGGCTCCTCCTTCCGTACCCCGGACTTGTCCGCCGGCAGCGTCATGACACAGGTGGTGCCCTGGCCTTCCGGGCTCTCCAGCCGAATCTCGCCGCCGAACTTCTTGATCAACCGTTGCGCGACGGTCAGGCCGAGGCCTGATCCTTCTCCCTGCCCTTTGGTCGTATAAAACGGATCGAAGACTTTGCCGAGATGCTGCTTGGGAATGCCGGGGCCGTTGTCGCGGATTCTGATGGTCACCACGTCATCCTGCTCTTCCGTGGTGAGCCACAGGTCGCCTTGCCCGTTCATAGCCTGAATGGCATTCGTGAGCACATTGATGAAGGCGAGCCGAAGCTGATCCGGGAGCGCGGTGACCGGAGACACCGCCACATAGTGTTTCTGGATGTTGAGGCCGAGACACTCCTGAGACGTTTGCACAATGGCCAGGGCCTGCTCCAGCTGGGCGGTGACATCGACGGGAATGCGTTGGCTCTTGGACTCCCGAGTCGCGACGCCGGTGAAGTCGCGAATAATCGCGGCCATTTTTCGGCCATGGCCGACGATGTCCTGTGCATACCCTTTGGCGCGCTCCAAATCCCCTTCCTCCTGAATGGCCTCGCCGAGACCGAGAATGCCGAACAGCGGGTTATTGAGTTCGTGGCCGATGCCGGCCGTCAGGACGTCCAGGCTGCCGGATTTCTCCGCTTGAATGAGCTGATCCTGCAACCGGCTCTCGTCGGTGGTATCGCGCAGGACGAGGCCGAACCGTTTGCCTGCGCCGCTGCGACCCTCGAGCGGGAACCACTCGTAGTGGTACAGGTGTGGACCGATACGCAGTTCTCGCCGGAGTGAAGGGGGTGCGGGGCTGAGCGCTTGATTCAGCGGGTCTCGCGCTTCCTTGGGAGACGGGTCTCGATCTGCCGGGGGCGAGGTGACGGGCGTTCCTGCTTCAACCAGGCGCAGGTCTCGACGGAGGGCCTCGCGATGCTCGTCATCGATGGGCAACAGGTCGAATAAGGGTCGGGAGGACCAGTCGTCCGCCTGCGCCTGTAAGGTGTCCCGCGAGGCCCGGTTCATGTACTGGATGAGACCGTGCTGGTCGATCATGATAATGGGCGTCGGCACGGCGTCGAGCACTTGGTCCGTGGATTTCTGGAGATACCGCACTTCCTGGGTTTTCTCTTCGACCTGGGTGCTCAGGCCGGCGAAGGCGGCCTCCAGCTGCGTGTGCATGCGGTTGAATTCAATGGCTAACTCTTCCAGTTCGTCGCCCGTGTGAATCTGGATGGGCTCCTGTAACTCGCCGCGTCCGATCAGGCGGGCGGCTTCCTGCAGTCGACGGACCGGTGTCACGATCCGGCTGGCGGCAAAATATCCCAATGTCGCAAGCAGGCAGAGGGCCACGGAGGCAAGGATCAGCATCCACAGCATGAGATGTCGGATCGGCGCGAAGAGCTCGTCGGAAGACTGCCAGACAAACGTATGCCAGGCGCCGTTGTCCACGGATCCGTTGGTGGCACGACTGGTTTCGGGCAGCAGTGCGAATCCGATGATGGCCGTGCCTTGCCCTCCGTGGCCGTCGCTGTCGGCTGTCACCCACCCCGGTTCCCGTCCCGTGACCTTGGGAATCAGTGCCGGATCCGACAGGCGAACGCCGGTTGGAAGGATCGGGCAACTCAGGACGGTGCCCCGACTGTCGATCAGCATGACATGGCCGGTTTTGCCGAACCGGATGGGATGTGTGGAGGGAGAGAAGAATTCCTTGGCATCGATCACCCGGTGAAGGACCCCCACCACTTCATAGCGGAGGCTGTCCATGATCGGCAGCGAAATGCTGAAGACGTAGGTCTTGGCCTGTTCATCGAAGTGCAGGTCCTCGATAAAGAGCTGGCCTACCCCTTTGTTGTAGGTGCCTTTCCACCACTGGCTGTCCGTATGGGCAAAGCTGGGGGAGGTTGTGAGGGCAGCGAAGAGATTGCCCTGCACGTCCGTGATAAACAGCTTTTTGGTGGCCGCCCGCACAACCTGGGGGAGCAACAGGTCGGATTCACTCTGTGAACCGGCGTAAAATCCCCGCAACAGGAGTGCGGTGGAATTTTCGGTGATGGCTCTGACCGCGACGGGGTCTCGCGCGGCCCACTGGCTGCGTTGCTGGGTGATGGCTGCCGGAGACACACGCTTGTCGCCGGATTGCAGCAGATCGCGGTGTCGCTCCAGTTGTTGGATGATGTCCGGGTGGACGGCGATGCGAGAGGTTCTGGCCACCTCTTCGGCCACGAGTAGATCCAACTTTCTGGCGGCCTCGGTGGCCAAAGCTTGAAAACTTTCGCCGCTGACCACTTGGATTTCCTTGGAACCGCGCAGGAAGGCCATGCCGAGGCCGAGCAGCAGGGGGACCACGCCGACCAGCAGCATGGAGACGATCAGCTTCCGCTTGAGTCCCCACCCAAGCGGGTTGGAAGAGGGGGGCTTGGGGCTCGTCACCGGGGTGCGCATGATGTTGTCGGTTGCATGTGTGGAAATTCGATTCGGAACGTCGTGCCGACTCCGACGTCGCTTTCGACGCAAATGTGCCCGTCCATCTTCGAGATGACCGACATCACATTGTACAATCCCAACCCTGTCCCTTTCCCGGGCGGTTTGGTCGTATAGAGCGGTTCAAAGATTCTGGAAAAGGCGTCCTTCGGAATGCCGCACCCGGTATCGCTTACGGAGGCGCTGACCGTGCCGTCCGGTCCGATGCGGGTTTCGAGCGTCAACGTGCCGCGGACCTGAATGGCCTGGACCGCGTTTGTGATCAAATTGACGAAGACGTGCAGCAGTTCGTCCGGATTGCCTTTGACGACTGCCTCGTCGGCGTATCGCTTCACGACCGTGACATCCTGTAGCGTCACGGCATACCGGGCGATTCTCAAGGCTTCGTCGAGTTTCGTGTTGAGGTTGACCATGACGTCTTCGACGGCGCCCTTGCGTCTGGCGTATCGGGTGAGGTCCCGGCAGATGGCGCTGGTGCGTTTGACCGCCTCGGTGATGTCGCGGGCCTGCTCGTGGACGACGGCGAGGTCCTGTTCGTCTTCGAGATTTTCCGCAAGGCCGAGGATCAACTGCAGCGGATTGTTGATATCGTGTGCGATGCCGGCTGCGAATGAGCCCAGGCCCGCAAGTTTGTCGGCTTGGAACAGTTCGGCCTCCAGTTTCGATTGATGTTGGGCGAGCTTCCAGAGCAGTCGAGCCGCTGCGCCGCTCAGGACCTCGGCGGCGGGGCGCTTCAAGGTCTGAATCCTTCTCGTCATCGCCGGATCGCCGGTCACGTCCATGATCAGCGTGACGCGATCGTTCCGGATGAGGTCGGCAGCTTGCGGTTCGACGAGTACCTGGAGGTCCCGTGCTCGTTGAAGGCCGGGGGCTGTGGGATCCTTGTCCGTGATGCCGACGATCTCGACGTCGGGGATTTGATGAAGAAGATCCAGGAGCGCGGCGCCGCCCTTGCCCGCTCCGATGATGGCGATGCTCGTGGCGTTCGGTATCATGCCTGCGTCCCGTGTGAAGGCCGGAGGTTCGGTGCGCGGGGAGTCATGTCATGCCGCATAGTGTCGTCGGGGAGGCCATCCCGACCTCCCCGACGCCGCATGAGCCCTGTCTTCGGCGACACGGCCGACGGCTACAATTGAGCCAGCTCCCGTTGCTCCATGGCCCTGGCGACTGCGGTGCGCAGCTTCTCGCCTTCCACCGGTTTCACCAGATAATCGACTACGCCACTACGCAGGAAGGACGTGGCCATGTCGGTATCGGGGAAACCGGTCAGGACGATGATCGGGACCCGCGGCCATTCCTGCTGAAAGTAGGCAATGGCCTCGACACCGTTGATCTTCGGCATGCGGATGTCGCAGATCAGGACGTCCAACAGCAGCCGGTTTTCCCCGGTGTTAATGGCCTCGATGGCCTTTTCGCCATTCTCAGCCTCAAGCACTTCATAGCCCGCTTTCTGGAGGGTCATGCGAACGACTTTCCGGATGTCCGGTTCGTCATCGACAATGAGCACTCGGCCGTTGCAGGTAGTCTCACTCATGAAGAAGCCCGATTTGAAGTCTTCCATGATGCCCTCCTTGATGATGTGACGTTCGGTGGTTGCCAAGCCGTACTTGCTGTTGAGGTACAGCAACAGATGTGCCGGAGGGCGGCCATGGAGGAACATTGAAATTACAGGTGGTTAGCAGACAGGACTGACTGGACATTGCCGGCCTGGTGGTTGAGGTCCACCAGGCCTGATGAAATGCACCACCGCGGTGGTGACCGGCAGAGGCCGGTGCTGCATGAAGAAAGGCGTTGCTCGGGAACGAGGGGAGGCGCTCTTCGGCGAGCAGGTCTTATTTGCCCTGGGCTTGTCCGAAGAAATGGAGATCCTTGTCGCCGCGGATGTGTTCCGGGGTGATGACGTAGTGCCCGCCCATCGCGGGTCCCCAGATTTTGTCGGCCGTCGCCTTGTCGCCTCCAGTGAAGATGAACCCCATCCCGCCGGCGACCGCCCCCAACACCGCCACAGCCATCTTGATGCCCCCGTACGGCAAGGTGAGGAAGTAGCTGCCTAAGCCTTGGATCGCTTCCGAGCCGGAGCCGGCCGCGGAGGCCGGACGCACCGAGACGGTCGTTTGGCAGACCAGCGCAATCAGCAGCGCGCACAGGATCGTTTGGACCAGCGGACGGGGGCGATGTGAAACCCTCTGGATCATGAAGCAGCTCCTTTCATTCTACGTAGATGAACGGTATGAAACCGCCGCGCAAGCCGGTAGTGTAGCGGGCTGTGACCTAAATTGCCATCCGCGACCGCACGACCTGTAGCAGGCGTGAGCATCGGTTGGTGGCCAGGATTGCCTTCGGCTTCCCTGATGCGTTATTCTCCCTTCACGATGATTACCGCTGACGCCGTGACGACCTATATCCGACAGGTATTTCCTGACGCTGCCGTGACCGTGATCGATAAGACCGGGACACAAGACCACCTGATCGTGCGGGTGACGTCGGCGGGTTTTGCCGAGAAGAATCTTTTGGACCGGCATCGAATGGTGTATCAGGCGCTGGCGGCTCCCATGAAAGACGGGCGCATTCACGCGCTGGAGATTACCGCCACGACGCCGGATGAAGTGAAATAAGAGGGAGGGACAGATGGCTGACCCGATTGAAGAAGAGATTCAGCGAGAAATCAAGGCGAACAAAATCTTGATCTACGGCAAGGGCACCAAGGCCATGCCGATGTGCGGGTTCACGCGGGAGACCATGCACTTTTTCGAGAAGTACGGATACCCCTATGAGCTCATCGACGTCTTGTCGCAACCGGCGAAACGTGAGGCGTTGACCCGGTTGACCAATTGGCCGACCCTCCCGAAGGTGTTCATCGATGGGCAGTTCTACGGTGACACCGACATTCTGGATCCGATGGAAGCCAAGGGCGAGGTCGTGCCCTTGTTGAAAAAGGCCTTCGACGCGTCATAACGGAGCCGGCGGAGCAGGAAACGGATCTCGTCCGTACCCGCTCCGCCCGGTCCATGTGGCGGTTCGTCCCCTGTCCATCCCCGGTGGGATCCCCGCTCACCCGATTCTTCTAACTTCTTGCGCGACTGTCCCCTTGCCGATAAAATCCTGCCTGCTGCTCATGGGTGAGGATTTACAAGCAAAACCCCCTCTCTGTGTGGATCTTGATGGCACGCTCATCAAGACGGACCTGCTGTGGGAATCGTTGTTGGTGCTGCTCAAGCAGAATCCGCTCCTCATGGTCCTGCTTCCCTGGTGGTTGTTCAAAGGCAAGGCCTATCTCAAGCATGAAATTGCCCGGAGGGTGACGCTCGACGCCAGCACGTTGCCGTATGACCGGGAACTCATCGAGTTTCTGGCAAACGAACGCCGCGAAGGACGAGAGTTGATGTTGGCCACCGCCAGCCATGTGAGTTATGCCCAGGCGGTGGCGACGCATCTTGGGTTATTCGACCAGCGAGTGTTCGGAAGTGACCGCTCCGTCAATCTCAAGGGGGTGCGGAAAGTGGCGCTGCTGGTGGAACGCTACGGTACCCGCCGGTTTGCCTACGCCGGAAACTCCACGGCGGATTTTCCCGTGTGGGCCGAGGCCAGCGAGGCGATCGTGGTCAATGCGTCGGCCGGCGTCGTGAGCCGTGCTCGCACGCTGACGACGGTCAGCCGCGTGTTCAGTACACCGGTCACATGGGTCAAGCAGGTCGCCAAGGCGCTGCGAGTTCATCAGTGGGCCAAGAATGTGCTGGTGTTTGTGCCCGTCATTGCCTCCCATCAACTGACCAATGGTCGGCTGCTGCTGCAGGCGGGGTTGGCTTTTCTCTCGTTTAGTTTGTGTGCCTCCTCGGTGTATATCGTCAACGATTGCCTGGATCTGGAGTCCGATCGCCGGCATCCGCGGAAACGAAACCGCCCCTTTGCTTCCGGTAGTCTCTCGATTCCCTTCGGTCTTGCCCTGGCTGCAGCCTGTCTCCTCGGGGGTGTCCTGCTGGCCTTTGCGCTTCCCCGCTTGTTTCTGCTGGTGCTGGTCGGGTATTTGGCGCTGACCACCGCCTATTCGTTCTATCTCAAGCAATTTGTGCTCTTGGATGTCATTGTCCTGGCGCAGCTCTATACCGTGCGCGTCTACGGCGGCGGAGCTGCGACCGATGTCGCGCCGTCGCATTGGTTGTTGACGTTTTCGTTGTTTCTGTTTCTGAGCCTGGCGCTGGTGAAGCGGTTCACGGAGTTGCGCCTCATGAGCCAGGCCGAAGGAGAGGGATTGCCCGGGCGCGGGTACTGGGTGACGGATGTCGAGCATATCTCAAGTATTGGGACGGCGAGCGGCCTCCTGGCGGTGTTGGTGCTGGCGCTCTATATCAGCAGCAAGGAAGTGCTTCTGCTGTACACCCATGCCGATGTGTTGTGGCTGGTATGCCCGGTGATGTTGTATTGGATCAGCCGGGTTTGGATGCTGGCCTATCGCAACCGGATGGACGACGATCCCGTGGTCTTTGCCGTGAAGGACCCCAAGAGTTATGCCATGGCAGCGGTCATTGGGGCCATTCTCTTCTTCGCGAAATGACGGCGAGGCACCGTTAGATACCCCACCCTCCGCTGAGATGCAGGTTGGCGCCGTTCACATAGCGCGCGTCCTCGCTCAGTAAGTATCGGACGGCGCCGACCGTATCTCCCACGCTTCCGACGTATCCGGCAGGAATCCGTTTGACCACGCCGGCAAGCTCCTCCGGTGGCGCGCTCCCTGAATCAATGAAACCGGGAGAAATCGCGTTGACCGTGATCCCATAGGGTGCGAGCAATTTGGCCAATGTGCGGGTGAGGATCAGGACCCCGGCCTTGGCGATATAGTGCCCGGTCACTTCCGGCTGAGCCACCATTTGGTCGGCATTAGCCATGCTGAAGTTGATGATGCGCCCGTATCTCCGCGCTTTCATTCCCGGTGCGACGGCTTGCCCGAGGTAAAAAATCGGGTGGAGGTTGCCGTCGAACATCTCCCGCCAGCCCGCCGTGGTCTCATCGAAAAGGTTCACACGGTGATAGGGGCCGGCACCATTGATGAGCGCATCAATTCGTCCCCACTGCGTTTCGACCTGCGCGACCAACCGCTGCGCCGCCTGCGGGTCAGCGACGTCGCATTGCACGGCCAGGGCCTGGCCGCCACGGGCGACAATCGCGGCGCTGGTCTCCTGGGCGGCCGCGGCGCTGGTGCGGTAACAAATGGCGACAGACCAGCCTTGGCCGGCGAGATCCAGTGCAATAGCACGGCCGATGCCTTTGGCTCCGCCGGTGATGAGGGCAACGTTGTTAGGCATGGAGCCTCCCTTATATCTGGCGCGTTCGAAGCCGTTTGGCGAGTAATTCCAGGGTGCCCGCGGTTCGCATGGAGTAGACGCGCTCTTGTTTGGGGCGTGTCTTATCCGCCGCGCAGTCCTCGATCAGGCGCTGGAGGTCGTCGATGGTATCCACATCGTTCCAGATCGGCAGCAATGCGAGGTTCAGTCCGCCTGCTTCCGCCTTCTGTTGCGTCAGCGCCAGCACCTGATCCGTGGACCAGGGAATACCCTCGAACAGGTGAGGATGAGGTGTCGTCATCCCGATCAGGTAGTACCCCCCGTCCTGCGCCGGCCCCAACACCAGATCATGGCGAGTCAGCGATTCGACGGCATCGCGATAGTGGGTCAAGGGCAGTGAGGGCACGTCGGTGCCCACTAAGCAGACCTGCCGGTAGCCGCGGGTAAACAGGGCGTTGAACGCCTGTCGCATCCGCGTGCCGAGGTCGTCGCCTTCCTGGTCCAATAGGGTGACACCGTGGCGGGCTTCCATGATTCTAAAAAAAACATGGGTGCTGGACGGGGCGCAGGCCAGAAAGCGATCGACCGGAAGGTTCCATCTGCTGACGGCGGCTTTCGTCCGTTCGAGCGTATCGAGCACGAAACTGCCGTGCAGGGTTGCGGCCTCGTCTTCGGTCAGGGCGGGGCAGAGTCTGGTTTTAACTTGCCCCGGTATCGGGGCTTTGGCAAAGATCACCAGGGCTGTCGAAGCGGGCGGCTGACGGTCCGAGGGGCGTGCGCTCATGAATTCATCTCACCATTCTGTAGAAATGTTGGAGTCGATGCGGGCTCACCCCGATCCAGTACAGGAAGCGAAGGGTCCACATCAACAGAATTGTGCGCAGCGCGCCCTGTTGCTCCCAACGACGAAAGGCGGTCACGACGGTATCCGACAGGGGTACGACCGCCCCGGCTCGTTTCAACCGCTGCGTGAACTCGATATCTTCCATGAGAGGGATATCGGCGAAGCGTCCGATGCGCTCGAAGACGTCGCGCCGCACGAAGATGGCCTGGTCGCCGGTGGCAATGCCGCTGAGGCGGGATCGCACATTCATCAGGCCGGCGACCACGCGCGCCGTGAGGCAGGACGAGTCAAACCGCACGTTGAATCGCCCGCCGACGCAAGCCTGGTCGGACAAGGCTTGCGAAACGGCCTGCCGGGCATTCGGCGGAAGCTGCGTATCGGCATGCAGGAACAGGAGGACGTCGCAACCGGTGGCAATCGCCCCTGCATTGAGTTGGCGTGCGCGTCCGGCCGGCGCCGTCATGAGGCGAATGGGGGCAGCGGTTGTCGGTGCCGGGTGGTGCTCGGAGGCAGAGCGAATGGAGCCGATGAATGATTCAACCATTGTGCAGGTGGTATCGGTACTGCCGCCGTCGACGATGACGAGGTCGTCGAATCCGAGTGCGGCAGTGCGGGAGAGTGTCTGTCTGATACAGAGGGCTTCGTTCAGAACAGGGATGATGACGGCGATGGTCATCGAGCGGGGAGGGCGTGTGTGGGCAGAGGCGCCACAAGGAACCATTCAGGTCATCGGCTTGGTGTCTTTAAACATGAAGTACATGACCACCGCGACGGTAGACCAGAAGACGACTTGTTTGTGCCAGAACAGCACCTCGCCATAGTGAAAAAAGGCCAGGCTGATCAGGACGGCGCCTGCCATGAGGGAATAGCGGATCGTCGGGTTTTCCACCACGGCATTCGCCCAGACCGCGATGCCGCCGAAGTAGATCAACAGGGGCACGACGTTGATTTCGAATCCACCGCTGATCGAGAGAAACACGTCGAGGAAGCCGATGAACATCAGGGCCGTGCCCACCATCATTCCGATGACATGGGCCTGCCGATCGGAATGGCTTTCCTCGTCCGGCCCCTCCTGGTGAGAGTGTGGCCTGGACGGACGTGTCGACACTTCGGGAAGATCGCTCGGTGGTGCCATGATCAGGCCTTAAAATGCTTGCTGAGGGTGAGGGCTTGCCGTTGGTATGACGAGCCGAGTGCCGTGCCATAGACCTGTGTCGGCACTGTGACCATCTGATCATACACTACTTTGAAGAAGGTTTGCCCGTCGTGAATGAGGAACGGGACGTCATGGGGGCGGACTTCCAAGACCACTTGGGTCCCTCGCATCTTGCCGTCTCCATAACCAAACCCGGGGTCGAAGAACCCGGCGTAATGGGTGCGGAGCTCGCCGCAGGCTGCTTCATAGGCCACCATTTCAGCGGCATATCCGGGCGGAACCCTGATTCGCTCTTTCGAGGCCAGGATATAAAATTCCTCCGGTTCCAGAAGAAGACTGTCGTGCCGGTGCCGTTTGAGGGGCTCCCAAAAGTCGAGCGCCGCATAGTGCCCGATCTTTGCCAGGTCGATGACATGGCTGTTTTTCTTCGCCCGGTACCCGATCACCGCGTCCTCCCGCGCGCTGCCGGTCAGGTCGATCCGCAAGAACAGGCCGCGCTCGGTGCGGAATTCCTTCTGGGGGAGCGCTTTTGGCGGCGAGGCGTTGCGGTACAGGAGCGGATCGGTACCGTGCAGTTTTTGCAGGGCGCTGTCCGAGACCGTCGCATCGCCACGGACGAAACGGATTTGATTCAACGAGTCGCCGGTGCGGACTTTGATGGCAAATGAACGGGGGACGACTTCCAAATACAGCGGGCCTCGATACCCCGCCCGGATCTCGTCGAAGCCCGCGTTCAAGTCGGTGACCACACGGGTGAAGACATCCAGCCGTCCGGTTGTGCTTTTGGGGTTTGCCCGGGCACGAAGCGTGGCAGGAAGGTTCAACTGTTCCAGCAGCGGCACGAGATAGACGTGGCCTTTCTCGAGGATCGCGCCTTGCGACAGGTCCATCTCATACATCACGAGGTCGGATTGGTAGAAGTCGAGCACATTGAGCCGGCTGCTGATGGCCGACAACTCGGGCAGGAAGCTGCTGATCAGCCGGTAGGCCTTCTTGCCCAGACGCAAGTCGAGGCTGGCCGGCTGGATCTGTCGGTTTTCGATCGGGGCGTCTGATGTGATGGCGCCGTTCCCGATCAGCTGGACAATATCTTGATAGGGGAGAATTCCCTTCGAGGCCCGGGCCCGTTTCACAGGTGGTCGCTCCCTCCGTCGCACCCATTCGCCGTCGTGCCCCAGGAAGGGTGTGCGCCGACCATCGGTAACTCGCGCCCGTGGGTGGAGCCGGGTTGGGGGTAGTGATAGGTGTTATTTTCGTAGTTTCTCAGCACCGCGCTGTCTTCATCCAGATTGACCAAGTAATCCCCGGGGAGCAACGGGATTTTTCCTCCGCCGCCTGGAGCATCGATGACAAAATGCGGAACGGCCATGCCGCTCGTATGCCCCTGCAAGGCTTTAATGATCCGGAGGCCGGTTTCGACCGACGTCCGGAAATGGTTCGTCCCCTTCGTGAGATCAGCCTGGTACAAGTAATAGGGTTTGACCCGTGCCAACAACAATTGGTGCATCAGCCGTTTCATGATCTCAGGGTCGTCGTTAACCCCTTTGAGTAACACAGTCTGTGCACCCAGGGGAACCCCGGCATCGGCCAACATGCCGCAGGCGCGTTTGACCTCAGGGGTCAGTTCATCAGGGTGATTAAAGTGCAGGTTCATATAGAACGGATGGTACTTCTTGATGATCTCGCAAAGTTTGGGTGTGATGCGTTCGGGCAAGCTGCCTGGGACCCTCGTGCCGATTCGGATCACTTCCAAGTGCGGGATCGTGCGCAGTGATTTCAAAATCCGCTCCAGAAGATGATCCGGCAGCAGGAGCGGATCTCCTCCGGACAGAATGACATCCCGCACCTCCTGGTGTTCCCGCAGATAGGCAATGGCCCGGTCCAGTTCGCCCTTTTTGAGGAATCCCGGTTTGCCCACCAACCGTTTTCTCGTGCAGAAGCGGCAATAAATCGGGCATTGGTTGGTGACCATGAGCAGGACACGGTCGGGGTAACGGTGGACCAGATGCGGGACAGGGCTCATCAGGTCTTCTTCGAGCGGATCGTCCTCTGCGTCGGCATCGGCCAGTTCCGCGCGATCGGGGACGACTTGTTTCCAAATCGCGTCCCCTTTCTCTTTGATGGTGGCCAGCACGGTGGGTGTAATCCGCATGGGGTAGTCCCCCACGATGTCTTCAATCTCTTTCGGGTCGACCCCGAGCCGCTCGGCCAGGTCTTTCGGTTTCACCACACTGTCGGCCAGGATGCGTCTCCAATCCTCCACTGGTTTATCCTTTCGCTGATGCCGGACCGGTATCTGGAGCCGTAGCAGGCTGCGTCTGTCCGTGGCATCTCATGCTCGCTCTGGTTCGGGGCGTTTCCGGTGCGGGGATACTCGATCTCCTCACGGTTGCGCCTTGTTGTAGTGAGTATCGAGATGGGCGAGAATATCGTGGGTTTCCGTCAGGATGGTGTCCCCGTCTTTCAGGACCGGTACGTAATATTGACCCGAGACGTCATAGACCTGGCGGCGCATGGGACGAAAATCCGGCACGATCACGCCTTCGTACGCGATGTTCAGTTCATCAAGACGGTCGCGGACGATCGCGCAATCGGGACACCATTGGACGTGATACAGCGTCAGGGCCATGGGTACCTACGTTGAAAAGATTGGGGTGGTCATGAGTGAATACCGGGGTCTCCCGCTTCCATGGTCACCATCCGCTCGGTCGGCATGTCCGGGCTGAGTGTGCAGGGCGCCATGATGGCATCGACCATACCATGGATGATTTTCTTGTTGGCGGGGCAGAGCGTCGCGAGGATTCCGCCGAGCTCGGCCTTGTCGCCGACGACAAAATAGTAGGGAGACAGACGTACTCTCCCGGACATCGGCACTACGGCATCGCTTCGTTCGTCAAAATAGGCTGAATCAAACAGGCGGCCTTTGTGAAACTCCTGCAGGACGTAGGGCGTCGTCGGAAATGCCTGGAGAGCCTGCTCCAAGGCAGCGGCCCATTCGACTTGGGGCAGATCATGGCCGATGGAGACCCCCCGACTGCCCCAGGCCAGTTCCGAAAATCCTGAGGGCTTGATGACCAGTTGCCGTTCCTTCTGAGTGGTCTTCGCCAGACGGCGAAAGTCCGACACGGGGTGTCCACCGATTGTGAGGCGTGGAATGATTGCCGACGGGGGGATCGGGCGGGGGTCAAGAATCCAGGTTCGAGGCAACAGCTGCTGTAACCTGGACATGAGGTCGGCGGACAGTGCCTGTTCCCAAAACGCGGCAAGCTCAGGGTGATAAAACAGGCCAAAGGCCAACTTCTCCTCCAGCGCCGGCTTGTAGGGAGGAGTCACGGCGACCAGTCCCTTCTTGGCGGCATACATCATGAGCTCGGATTTGGGGATGTTTTTAAGGTCGAAGAGTTCGAAAAAGCGATAGAGCAGTCCGATTCTCCTGGGTTGGCCTTCCTGTTGGAGGAATAGGCCGTCTTCCGTGAACTGGACGCCACGGGGCTCGACACAGAAGGCTTGGTATCCGATCTCGCGCAGTCGGTCGGCCATCCATTCCATCTCAGACCGGTATTCTTTGGCTTCGTCCGAGACCACGATGGCGAGGATACCGTCCTGCTCGCCTTGTTGGGCGCGCAGCATGGCGGCAAATCCCTGTAGCATGCCGTCGCGCCCGGCGATCAATGGCGAGTGGTGTGGCGGCCTGTCCAGGGACGAGGGGTCGAGCCTGAGCAGGTCGTCGTATGCTCGGGTCAAGCAGGCTGTAAGCCCGATTCCTCCCGGAACCGAGTCCAGCTCGGTGATGACCATCCCATCGGCGGTCGGGATGACGTCCGGTCGAATGATGCCGGGAAGCAGGTGTCGAAAGCGGTTCATGCGGCTGTAAGTGATCAGGGCTTCCGGCTTTCCCTGGTCAAGATAGGCGGCAACCCATGAGGGTTGTGCGCCGCGAACGCTGTCCTGGTACAGGCGATTCAGCGCTTTGTAGAAGGCCAGCAAGTCGTGGCCGAGTTGCTGGAAACGCCTCACATCGGACGCGGACAGGTGGAACGCCGTCGGAGCTAAGCGAAATCGCAGAGGTTGGGGTGTAGAGCCGGTGGTCGTTGCAGCCTGCTCCGCTTCGACCGCGCCGTAGATCCCGGCATGAACGAGCGCATCACGGATTGCGAGACAACGTCGGCGGGCTTCGTCGGAGTTCAATGGCTCACGTGAAAGTTGTGCCAGTGCCAATGCAATGTCCTCGATGCTCGCAGCGCACTCGCAGTTGGATTCGAGGTGGGCAAATCGTACCACGGCCTCCGACACCGGTACAAGTCAGCCGGGCTGATGGGATCCGGTCTGTTCCGTTTTGGAGGCGGGCAGGGTGAGGAGAATCTTCTCGAGCAGTAGGACCATTCGCGGGTTAGTGTTACAATGCCGCCACAGCTCATGGCGAGTCCATTCGTTCATGCCTCCGCGGCGGTTCCCTCGCGGACCGTAGGTCAGTCTCTCCTGCAGATCGTGCCGAGCACCGCCTGTCTTCACTGCGACATCTGTTGCCGATTCCCCGAAGCCGACAGTTTTCTACGGCCCTTTTTTACGGCCGACGAAATTCGCTCGGCGGTGAGGGCCGGTGTCGCGTCGGAAATGTTCCCCGATGCTGAGGGCACGCAAATCGAACTGGTGCCCAATCCGTCAGGGGAGGGCTGTCTCTGCCCCGCATTCGATCCCGCGACCTCGCAGTGCCGTATGTATGATGTGCGTCCGCTGGACTGTCGGCTCTACCCATTCGCGCTCATGTGGGATGCG
Organism: Nitrospira defluvii; assembly: GCA_011525625.1. GTDB lineage: Bacteria > Nitrospirota > Nitrospiria > Nitrospirales > Nitrospiraceae > Nitrospira_A. Next base: position 276,404 of record WYAX01000003.1, on the reverse strand, counting down.
TCGCACACCGAGGTCCTGCTCGGTTGGGACACGAAGTGCCCCTATATGCGGGATCTTTCGTCTGCGCCGATCGAGCAGGCGGCGGAGGGCACGGCTCGCTGGATCGAGGAGGATGCCACGCTGGAGATTCTCGCGCGGTATCCCCGGCTCATCGGACGTTTCCAGGATGATGTGATGGTCCTCCGTCCCTTGACGCGGGTGACCGAACGTCTCCGGCAGGGGCGGTTGCCGGTACGCATGCAGCCTCTGACCATTGCGGATCGACGGCGGTTGGAATCCGCGCTGGCGGAGAGCTCAGGCGTTCAGCCGCTCCCTCTTGCCGCTGCCTCGTTCGTCTTCCATTACATTTGGCGACATCGCCTGACCTACGCCTGGGCCGACCTTCACGGGCATCTGTGTCTCTTTGCCGACTCTCCGGACGGGATCTTCATGGTCCTGCCACCGCTTGGAACGGGCCCGCTGGTAGAGCCGGTGGCTGCGGCGTTCCGTGTTATGCGCGAACGAAACGGAGCTTCCTCGGTCACGAGGATAGACAACGTACCCGAGGCCTCCGTGGCGGAACTGCGGGCCGGGGGATACGTCGTGACGGCCAGAGAGCCGGATTATCTGTATGCGGCTGCGGATTTGGTGGAGCTTGCCGGCGATGCGTACCGGTCGCCCCGCGCGGCCTGTAACCGGTTTGTGCGTGAACATGGTGGGGTGTGTGAGCCCTACGACTTGCGCGATCGACCGGCCTGTTTGAGTCTGTTCCGTGAATGGAGCGAACAGAAAGAGCGAGCGGGCAAGGACGATTGGGCGAAGGTGTTGTTGGAGGATGCAGCCGGCGCGCATGAGGCGGCCTTGTCCGCCTATGATGAATTGGGTCTGACCGGAGCGGTTGTGCGGGTACAGGGTCGTATACGGGCATACACGATGGGGGTGTGGCTGAACCAGTCGGTGTTCTGTGTCTTGCTGGAAGTGGCGGATCGGGATATGGTGGGGGCTGGGGCATTCATATTTCGTGAATTCTGTCGCCAAGCTCGCGACAAAGGGGCATGTTGGATCAATACCATGGATGATTCCGGTCTTCCGAGTCTGGCTCGCGCCAAACACTGGTATCGTCCCGCGCGATTGTTGGCGAATTATACTGTGACGGAGCCCCGACGATGACCTCCTCCTCTCCCGCCGCGTTCTCGCGCCGTTCCTATCCTTGGATGCCCGTCCTGATCGTCGGTATGACGATTGTGGCGTTTGTGATCGGGGTCGTCATGCTGCGCTCGATCGAAGTGCGCATGGTGGAGGCAACCGGAGAAAACCTCACCCTCGCCTCGGCCGAGATCGCGGATAAACTGGACCGGCTGCTCTTTGAACGCCATGCCGACGTGCGCATGATGGCCAGAGCCCTCTCCGATCGTGCCGCTGACAAAAAATTCATGAATGAATATCTGCAGTGGAGGAAAGAAACCTACGCGCCGGTCTATCTCTGGCTTGGGGTGACCGATTCGCAGGGACGCATGGTGGCGTCGACGGACTCCTCAACGATCGGCCAGGATTATGGTCGGAGCGGGTGGTTCGACCGTGTGCGCAAAGCGGGCACGGTGCAGGTCGATGAAGTCGAGGTGCATGAATCGAATCATAAGATCGAGTCGATCGCGTTCACGGCCCCCATAATCAGTGTGAACGGCCAATTTCTCGGTGCGGTCACCAGTCGTATCGGCCTGCCGATGCTGGAAGATGTGCTCATCGAAACGGTGCGAGAAATTCAGCAGACCGACGGTGTGGCCGGACCGTTCGAGTATCAGTTTTTGACCAAGGCCGGAGTGGTGTTTGTGGATTCGGCGTCGGACAGCGTGGAGCAGACCAATTTGCGCGAAATGGGTTTGCCCTCGGTGTTGCTGAGCAGCTCGGGTAAGGCCGGGTATGTCGAGGAAATGCATCTGCGTCGGCGCGTGCCGGTAGTCACGGGATATTCGCAGACCAAGGGGTATGGCGAGTACTCGGGCCTGCAGTGGACCATTCTGCTGCGGATCGATCGCGATGTGATCCTTCTGCCGATTCGGGCGATGATGTGGAAACTCGGCATCGCCGGTGCGGTGGTCTGGATCCCGATGGTGGGGCTGCTGCTCTGGGCCACCGGACGATTGCGCGATCAGCATCGGCAGGCGCAGCAGGAAAGCGAATGGGCGCGGGCCGCCGAAGCCGCGCTCTTGCAGAGCCAGGAACGCAATCGCGTCATCGTCGATACGGCGCTGGATGCGGTCATTTCCATGGACGCGGGCGGCATCATTACCGATTGGAATGCTCAGGCCGTCAACATCTTCGGGTGGGAACGGGAGGAGGCCCTCGGCCGACGGGTATCTGAGACCGTGGTGCCTGCCCGGGACCGGGACGCGCACGATCGTGGATTGCGCCACTTTCTGGATACCGGACAAGGTGCGCTGCTCAATCGACGGATCGAGATGATGGGCAGTCATCGTGATGGCCACGAATTCCCCGTGGAAATTACCATTTCTCCCGCCAGATTGGGCGATGCGTATATTTTCAGCGCCTTTATCCGGGACATCACGGCCCGCAAGCGGACAGAGCGGCAGTTGGCGTCTCAGTATGCCGTCACGCGCGTGTTGGCCGAGTCGCGGACGCTGGAGGAAGCCGGTCCCAAAATTCTGCAGGCGATCTGCGAAAGCCTCGAATGGGAATTGGGCATTTTCTGGCGGCTGGACCGGCAGGGCAGTGTGTTGCGTTGCCTGGATGTCTGGCAATCCCCGGGGCTGAATGCCGAAGAATTTGTGTTGGAGACCTGGCAGCATACCTTCCCCATCGGCCAGGGGCTCCCGGGACGGATTTGGCAGGCCGGGGAGCCCACCTGGATCAAGGATGTTGTGCAGGAGGCGAATTTCCCACGTGGCGCCGCAGCCTCCCGGGTGGGCCTGCATGGCGCGTTCGGATTTCCCGTCCGGGTCGGGACAGAGGTGGAGGGGGTCATTGAGTTATTCCGGCGGGAAATCAAACAGCCGGATGAGCAGTTGTTGAAGATGGTCGCGGATGTGGGGCTCAAGATCGGCCAGTTCGGCGATCGCGCCCGGGCGGAGGAGGCCTTGCGTCGCACGGAGGCTCAGCTTCAGCAGTCGCAGAAGATGGAGGCCGTTGGGCGGTTGGCGGGCGGAGTCGCTCACGACTTCAATAACATGCTGACGGTGATTCGCGGCTACAGCGAGCTGGTGCTCAGCCGTCTTTCGCCCACCGATGGATTCCGAAAAGAGTTAGAAGAGGTCAAGAAGGCAGCGGATCGCGCGTCAGGCCTCACGGGGCAATTGCTGGCTTTCAGTCGTCGGCAGTTTATTGCGCCGAAGGTGTTGGACCTGAATAGCGTGATCCACAATATGGAGGGGATGCTCAGGCGATTGCTGGGCGAGGACATCGTGGAGCTCTGCACGGTGCTGGATCCCGGCTTGGGGCAGGTGAAGGCGGACCCCGGTCAGGTCGAGCAGGTCATCATGAATCTGGCGGTCAACGCCCGCGATGCCATGCCGAACGGGGGCCGGTTGACCGTGGAAACTGCTAACGTGCAATTCGGCCCGCGCCGCAATCGTCCGCCGATGGGCGCCGAGCCCGGTTCCTATATCGCGCTGATTGTGCGCGATACGGGGCATGGGATGGACGAGGACACCCAGTCGCACGTGTTCGAGCCGTTTTTCACCACGAAGGAAAAGGGCAAGGGGACCGGGCTCGGGTTGTCGACGGTCTACGGGATCGTTAAACAGAGCGGAGGTTTTATCGAGGTAGAGAGTAAGCCGGGCCGCGGAGCGACGTTCAAAATTTTCTTCCCCCGCGTGGAGGCCGCGAGTCCGGAAGCCGAATCCGTGGCCGTCGGCGGTGACTCGGTGCGCGGACGCGAGACCGTGTTGTTGGTGGAGGACGAACCGGGGGTCCGGCGCCTGGTCAATGAGACATTGCGGCTCCATGGATATACCGTGCTGGAGGCGCGACATGGTATCGAGGCGTTGCTGACCGGCGCCAAACATGCGGGGCCGATTCATCTGCTCCTGACGGACGTTGTGATGCCGCAAATGAGCGGCCCTGAGGTGGCTGAGAAGCTGGCGACGGTACGCCCGGAGGTCAAGGTGCTGTACATGTCCGGCTATCCGGACCATCCGGCTTTTTCTAAGGGCGGCATCGATACGGAGCATTCCTTCCTGCAAAAGCCGTTCACGCCGACGACACTGGCTCAAAAGGTTCGAGAAGTGTTGGACGGCTCGAAGGTCGGCTGATGAATGGGAGACGCCGGCGTCGGCATCCCATGGCATCCGGCCGATCGCTTGAACTTCCTGCTGGTTTCCGTTTATCGTGGCGCACCATGCGGCTGGCTCAATTCAATGTAGGGGTGTGGCGATGAACGAGGGGCGAACGGCGACGGTTTCGAAGGGGCACGAACAAGGCATCGACCAATACCGGATTGCCCAGGAGCCCTTTTATGCCGACGTGCGGGGTGAGGTGGGCCTGTTTACCATTGCCGCCAAGAGCCGGATGCCGGTCATGCTCAAGGGGCCGACGGGCTGCGGGAAAACGCGATTCGTCCAGCACATGGCCTATCGGTTGGGCCGGCCGTTGATTACCGTGGCGTGCCATGAAGACCTGACCGCTTCCGATCTCGTCGGTCGCTACCTCCTGAAGGGCCAGGAGACGGTGTGGATGGACGGTCCACTCACGCTCGGCGTGAAGCAGGGGGCGATCGTTTATTTGGACGAGATTGTCGAGGCCCGCAAAGATACCACCGTCATCATCCATCCGTTGAGCGATGACCGTCGGCTCCTGCCGATCGAGAAGAAGGGGCAGGTCATCGAGGCGGTTGATGACTTCATGTTGGTCATCTCGTACAACCCCGGCTATCAAAGCATCCTGAAAGATCTGAAGCAAAGCACCAAACAACGCTTTATGGCCATCGAATTTGACTATCCCATGCCGGCGATCGAGGCTCAGGTCGTGGCGCACGAGGCCGGTGTGAGTGCCGAGATCGCGCAACGGCTTGTGAAGATTGCTGAGAAAGTCCGCAATCTGAAGAATCATGGCCTCGAAGAGGGCGTCAGCACGAGGCTGCTGATCTATGCCGCAACCTTGATCAAGCAGGGTGTTCCGGCTGAACGCGCCTGCGATGTGGCCCTGGCCCGTCCGATCACCGATGATCCGGACATGTTGCGTAGCATTGTTGAAGTTGTGAAAGCGGTGTTCTAACTCCGGTGCCGGTTGTGGTCCGGCGTCCGCAGGCAGCGTGTGAGCAGCGCAGATTCCCAGCGCCAACGCGGAATTCCATCAGCAGCCGAGATCGTTCGCACCAGGCCTGACGGCGCGATCATCGCGGTGCATGTCCAGCCGAACGCTTCCCGTACAGCCTGTGCCGGGATCCATGGTCAGGCGGTGAAGATTCGTGTGGCCGCGCCGCCGTCTGACGGGGCAGCGAACGACGAGTTGTGCCGCTTTCTGGCCCGCCTCTGTGATCTTCCGTCGAGTGCGGTCGTCATTCTGAGCGGAGCGGGGAGTCGGCAGAAACGGGTCCTGGTCAAGGGCCGTTCAGCGGAGCAGGTACGTGCGCAACTCCAGCTCCCCTGAGTCCCCAAGCGGAGAGGTCTGACGGGATCGTGGGTGGTGTCGATGGGAGGCCGTATGCACGATGACGTAGAAGCCTGCCGGGTGCGGCTCGTTCGCAAATGTCGCCGGATCGGAGCACGAGGCGCCCAAGGTGTCAGCGTCTTCATGATTCTGGTCCTGGTTGCTTGCGCCGGTCCGGAGCCGATTCTCAAGCCCACCACCTATCTGCAGTTGCATGGCAAGGATCAGGCGGAACGTGAGGCGGCGGTGTGTGGCCTGAAGGCAGAGCGCTCCGGGTTGGACCATGGGACCAACCGCAGCGGGAACGCCGGTGCCGGGGCGACCTTGGGCCTCATCGGCGGGGCGGCGGTGGGGGCCTCTGCCGGGTTGATCGGAGGGCCTACGGGTATAGCCATTGGGGCAGCCGCAGGGGGCGCGGTCGGCACGGTATTGGGCCTGCTGGCGGGCACCTATAAGCCGCTCCAGCCGCGGCAGGACTATGCCGCCTTTGTCGAACGGTGTCTGAAGGACAAGGGGTACGAGACCGACGGGTGGCAATGACCGGGTCGCGCGTAGTGCTGAGGCCCGACGTGATTAGAAGGTAAAGCACCCTGAATAATCGGCGATCAGGCATTGCACCCGAATAGAAATCCGCTCCAGCCGTTCCAGTTGTTGCGGTGTGGGCGCCGATCCGTCCAACGCCCGCATCCAATCGACATCCTGCCGCAATTTCCTAAGCGACCAGCGTGACGTGCCGGGGATGAGCGTCTCCTTGTGTACCGCCTGTTCCACGATCCCACGAAACGATGCGACTTCGTCGGCGAACTCAACCCGTTGAGGGTGAAAGGTATACCGGGTCTCATCCTGTCCCATCACCGCCACGAGGCGGTTGAGCCACTCCACGGTGGCGGCCATTCGTTCGTAGTTGAGCGTACTGGCGACATCGCCTGCCGTGTGATAGCGAGGTGAGCGCGCCGCGGACAGAAAGAGAAACGGGATCCGGTGGTTGCGGAACACGTCATAATCGCTGAACGCCTTGTGCCCGTGGTCAGGGATTTCTTCGACAAGGTGAATGCCAACCGGGAAAACGGTGAGCGATGGCACCGACGTGTGAGTGACGTGTCGGTAGAATTCCGGGCTTTTCTCCGCGCCGGTGGCGAAAATCGCATTCTTGAGCGGCATCCAGTGCGCGCCTCCCATCAGGTCCATGATGATGACGGCGTGAAGATTGTCGGCAGCACCGATTTCCGGGGGCAGGTGATGAAACAGAAATTGCGAGCCCATTTCGGCGGTGCCGAAGTACGGCGCTTCTTCGCTGTTAAATGCGACGAACAGGATGCCGTACCGGGAAGAGTGTGGCAGGCTCCGGGCCGTTTCGATCAAGATGGCGATGGACGAGGCGTTGTCGTCGGCTCCCAGAAACGGGTACCCCAGGTGGTCATAATGGGCACCGATCACAATCCAGCGTGTGGTGCCCATATGGTCACTCGGCGGAATGATGCCGAGGATGTTGTCGCCCATCCGTTCAGAAATGGTCTGCCGATAGCTGCCGAGGGACGGGAGCGGGTGCAGGCCGACCCTACGGAACTGTTGTTCGATGTAGTGCGCAGCCTGGCGGTTACCGATGCTGCCCGGTTGGCGGCCGGCTAGTTCGGGGCTGGCCAGGACCGACACGTGGGCATGGAGCTGTCGTGCGGAGGGGCTGCTGACCGGCAAGGATCGCGGGTCGATGGCCTCCATCGTGCGGAGACACCCGGACACGGTGACGGAGATGAGGGGTAACAGGAACCAGAGGAGAAGGGATGGCAGCAGTGCCCTCTGTCGTCGGCGGTCACCGCGCACGCTTACACCGCGGGGTCCGGAGGGGAGGCAGGAGGTACTTCCTGTGTCGCCATGGGCAGCGCCTTGTGCCGGAGCGCCCGGCCCTTGTCTGGGGTCGGATCAGGGACGAGGCCGTAGCATTGACGCCCTTCGTGGTCCTCGGGCAGGTACTCGGTGATCGGTAGCCCTTCTTCGTTTACGAAAAGCAAGCAATGGCAATATTTATAGATCTGCATTTCGTCGCACGCGCACATCCAGCGTCGCAACTTGGCTTCGGCCTGTTTGTCGGGGTAGAAGTTGCAGGGGCAGAGTGGCTTGCCTAACTCGTCGATGTGTGCGGCCAATCCCAGAACGACGGCATTGGTCACCGCCTGATTCGGGTGCATGCTCGTACCGCTCTTCTCTGCGAAGCCTTTGACATACTTCCACATCTTCTCGAGACTTTCTTTGCTTGGCTCAGCCATTCCGTCCCTCGCGTTTCTCTCGCCCAGGTAAAAGTCTGCCGGTGGTTGATAGGTCTTGCCCGTGCGGACACAGTTTACAAGCGAAATTGTGTCCTTTACAATCCACGACTTCCCTTACAACGGACTATTCAGCCATGGCGTCTGGGCGCGCGTCCCAACAACTTCTTGATCTGCTTGCCGACCAACTTGGGCCGGATTCTGCTGCGGTAGTGGTGACGGCTATCGCCGAGTCGTCCGCCAGGCCTGACACGTTGGACGGCGTATTGGTGCTGCTGGAAGAGCTCACAGATGAAGCTCCGAAAGCCGCGAGGGGAGCCATTGACGCCTTGGCGGAATTGCAACGACGGGGACTTCTTGCCGAGGTATTGTCCTGGTTGGATGTGGGAGTGGCGCTCGCAGCGGACTCCGGCGCCTTGGCCCTGCGATTCTTTAAAGAGAGTCCGATCCTGCTGGGTCTGCTCGAACCGTCGCAGCGAGGCGTCGTGCTGACGGCGGGGCTGGAGCTTGCCGATCGGCAGGCCAACGTGGCGGTGGAGTTTGTTCGCATCGCGCCGGACGTCATCGGCGTGCTGCCGCCGGACGAGTGGCCCACCTGGCTGGAGTTGGCCTGCGAACTGGCGGAGACGGATTTTGCCTTGGCCGTGGAATATATCCGTCAAATTCCCTCCATCGCGCCCGTGTTGACGCCGGAGTTCGTGCGTCCGTGGGTGCGGTTCGGGATGCAATTGATCGTGGAGAACAGTCTCGGGAAACCGGATTATTTGGGGGCATTGGAGTTTTTCCGGACGAGTCCCTCTATCCTGCGAGACATCGCTGACCAGGGGCAGCGTCATCATGTCATTCGATTGGGCGCGCAGATGGCTGAGCGTTCGCCGGAAGCCGGCATTAGGGCCTTGGCAGAGGCCCCGTCGATTCTTCGCGGTTTGCCGAACGACGACTGGCGGGTGCAGGTGCTGCGCTACGGGCTGCTGCTGGCCGAGCGCGATGCCGACACGGCCCTGGCTTACCTCCGGCGTTGTCCTGAATTGGTCGCCCTGATCGGATCCGCCGACGGGGCTGTTGAAAAGTTCCAGGCCTGGTTCGCTTCCGGTATGGAGGTGTTGGAATTCAGCCTCGACGGGGGACGCGCCTATTTCGCGATGGAATCGGAGAAGGCGTTGGGCGCGGTGTCGCAGGCGATGAGTGGTGTGCCGCTTCGCCAGATCGCCCGGCGTGTCAGCTTGTTTGCGCAGGCGCTCTGTGGCCGGGATGTGCGAATCCATGACTTGCCCCATGCGCTGGAGTCGGCCCAGCCGATGGCGCGTGCGACGGTCAGTGAAGACGGTCGGAGTATCGGGCTTCCCTCTATCGTTCGACGTTATCCGACGTACGACGAGAATGTGCGACTCTATATGGTCATGGCTGCGCATGAAGCCGGCCACCTCGAGTTCGGTACCTTCGACTTGCCCATTGCCTGCCTGCAGGACTTGACGGTGGAACTTGCGCAACGATATGGGCGCAGGGCCTTACGGGAAGCCCGCACCCTGGGGGACGTGTTCGCACGATATCCTCAGCCCGGTTTGATCCGCGATCTCTGGGCTCTGATCGAGGATGCCCGTGTGGAGCATTTGCTGCGCGCCGAATATCCGGGTCTGAGTCGGGATTTGGCCTCGATTGCCAAAGATGCGGTGAGCGTCCGAGGTCTCGCCCATGGGATGACGGTGCGCGAATTGGTCGTTGACCAGTTGTTACTTCTCTCCACTGCCGAAGCAGAGTCCGTTCCGATTCCTGATGCCGTGAAACGCGAAGTCGAAGACCTGTGGCGACTCTGTCGGACCATCTTCCATGCGCACGCGAGCGCTGAGGAGGCGGTGCGCTTGGCGGACCGCCTGTATGTGCGGATGGACGAATTACTGAAGGTTCGTCGAGAGGCAATGCCCACCCAGGATGAGGCTGAGGCGCCTGAACAGTCGATCCCTGCTCCAAAGGCCTCGGAGGATCTCTCCGATACGTATCGTCCCATGGACAACTGGGACTATCGCGGCGCGATGGACCCCAATCTGGTCAGGGATCGAACCGACTCGACGGCCGAGGATCGTGCGGCTTCCGGCCAGGGTGACAGCGAGGGGAGCGCTGGGCTGGCCGGCGACTCCGGTGGCTCGTCAGGAGCCGGCACGGCGCGATCGCAGCAGATGTCGGAGGAAATATTGGTGGCTGGGCGACGCCCGCCCAGCATGGTGGATGAGATGCTGGCGGTGGAGGGTGAGGGGAGCCAACCGCAAGAGGAAAAGGTTGGGGGGGCGAAGGCGGTGCGGTATCACGAATGGGATGCCGCCATTCAGGACTATCGCATGAACTGGTCTCGTGTGCTGGAGCGGGAAGCGGCCGAGGGCGCCTCCGAGTTTGTCGAAGAGACGTTGGCGGCTCAGCGCGGACCGGTCCGACTGTTGAGGCGGTATTTTGAGAGTTTGCGTCCCCCCGGACTTCGGCGAATGCCCGGCCAGGTAGACGGTGAAGACTTGGACATGGATGCCCTCGTCGGTCGGCTCGCTGATCTGAAGGCCGGTATGGAACCATCGGAACGGATGTATGTGCGGCGAGAAAAGCGGGACCGGGAGGTGGCGGCCGCATTTCTGGTCGACCTGAGCGGTTCCACCAGCCGACAGGTGGAACAAGGGCGACGGATCATCGACATAGAAAAGCAGGGGTTAGTGTTGTTGTGCGAGGCGCTTACCGCGATCGGCGACCAATTCGCCGTGTATGGGTATTCGGGACAGGGACGGCATCAGGTGGATTTCGTGGTGATCAAGGGGTTCGATGAGCCGGTCACTGGCCGCGCAGGTGCCAAGTTAGGGGGAATCGTTCCGCTCCAGCAGAATCGTGACGGGGCGGCGATTCGGCATGCCGCGAGTAAACTGCTGGCCCGCCAAGCGAAGACGCGATTACTGGTCATCATCAGCGACGGACGCCCGTTGGATGACGGATATAAAGATGAGTATGCGCTGGAAGACACCCGCATGGCGTTGCGGGAAGCCCGGGCCAACGGTATCGAGCCGGTCTGTATCACGATCGACAAGCAGGCGGACCCCTATGTGCGGCGCATGTACGGCGATGTCCGATATGTGGTCATTGATCGTGTCGAGGGGTTGCCGGAGAAGCTTCCGAGGATTTACCATCGGCTGACCGCATAACCGGTCGGCCAAGATTTTGAGTATTGGAGTAGAGCTGCGATGTCTGAGCCGTCACCACGACCGACCGTGCCACCCTGGCTGTATAAGTTATTCACGGGACATCAGTATCCCTACGTTCGGCGGCAGGCCAAGTTTGCGAATCGGGACATCAAGCCCGGCGAGGAACGGCCCGAGCCAACGCGGGAGGAGATTGACGCGAAGTTTTGGGAGATTTATCCGCGTTGTACGGCCAAGCTTCTTGAGGAAGTGAAGTCCGGCATGATCGTGGTGTTTCATGAGTTGGGCGAATATCCTCCTGGCGGTTACCAGGGACTGGTGGACGCGCCGGAGGAGTTTCTCGCGACGACGTACGGAAAAAAGAAGATCAAAGTGAATTTTTATGACGGAGATAATTTTGTCTGCACGATCAATTTCAAGGTCGGCGGCTGGACGGGTCATGAACCGACGTGAAGGGTAAACGGTGGGTACAAAGGGGACTTTGTGCCTGACGCTTCACGTTTCACGCTTCACGAGGTGAGATGATGGGACGACCAAAAATTACGGTAGTGGGTGCGGGAAATGTCGGGGGAACGGTCGCGCAGCGGCTGGCCGAGAAGAATGCCTACGAGGTCGTGCTCGTCGACATTGTTCCGGGGATTCCGCAGGGCAAGGCCTTGGATATTACCCAGGCCGGCCCGGTGTGCGGCTACAGCACCAGAGTTGTCGGGACGAACGGTTATGACGAGACTGCGGGGTCGTCTATCGCGGTCATCACCTCGGGGATTCCCCGCAAGCCGGGCATGAGCCGTGATGAACTGCTGGCGACGAACGCCAAGATCGTCGGATCCGTCGTGCAGGAATTGGTGTCGCGTTCGCCGAACATCATTTTGCTCCTGGTCACCAATCCCTTGGACGCCATGGTGCATGTGGCACGTCAGGTCAGCAGGCTGCCGAAATCGCGGGTGCTCGGGATGGCAGGGGTGCTGGACACGGCCCGATTGCGGTCGTTCGTTGCGGAAGAGTTGCATGTGTCCGGGACGGATGTGCAAGCCATGGTGTTGGGCGGCCACGGCGATACGATGGTGCCGTTGGTGCGGCAAACGACGGTGGCCGGTACTCCCATTACCGACCGGCTGTCTCAGGATCGGCTGGCGGCGTTGATCAAGCGCACGCAGGACGGCGGAGCGGAGATCGTGGGATTGCTGAAGACCGGCAGCGCGTTCTATGCACCGTCGGCTGCCGCGGTTGATATGGTCGAGGCGATCATGAACGATCAGAAGCGTGTGCTCCCCTGTGCGATGTTGTGCGAAGGGGAATATGGGTTGAAGGATGTGATTGTCGGTGTGCCGGTGACGTTGGGCCGGTCCGGTGGAGAATCCATTGTGGAATATGAGCTGACGGCCGAAGAACGGCGCGCCTTGCAGGCCTCAGCCGATGCGGTGCGAGAGCTGTGTGGTGTGGTTGATCGTCTGATGACAGCCTAGCCTGCAGGCTTGAGCGCAACAGGGCGTGCCGGTTCTTGACAAGCCTCGGCAGCCTGCAGTAGAGAACGTGGTTGGCAGTAAACCGTTACAGTTGGGGGGCGTATGAAATTTCTCGAGGATCCGTATCAGACATTGGGCGCAGGGTTTGCGCTTGCTGTCGGATTGATAGTCGTCTATTTGGGGATGGCGGGAGTGGGAGCGGGTGAGGCTGACTGGTTCGGACTGGTCATTCGCTGGGTTCACTTCTTAGCCGGTATTACCTGGATTGGACTGTTGTACTTTTTTAACCTGATCAACGCGGGCTTTCTCAAGAGCTTGGACGGACCGACGAAGAACATCGTCATCCCGAAGCTGATGCCTGCGGCGCTGAATTGGTTCCGCCATGGGGCCACGGTGACCGTGCTTGCCGGCATTGTCCTCTATGGCTATCTCTATGCGAAGGGGGGAACCGGGGCCATGGCGCTGGGGATTGGTGGATTGCTCGGCATTATCATGATGGCTAATGTCCATGGTGTGATCTGGCCGAATCAGAAGAAAGTGATTGCGGCGGTGGCTGCTGCGGCACAGGGCACACCAGCTCCGCCGGAGATGGCTCAATGGGGGAAGACCGCGCTTTATGCCTCGCGGATCAATTTCCTGTTGTCCATTCCGATGCTGTTTTTCATGGGCGCAGGGAGCCATCTGAAGTAGTAAAGTGCGCGACGGACATGATGGGGATTGATTATCCGGAAGGGTGATCAGTCCCCTTTTTCTTGTGTTGGCTACTGCCGTGAGTTATTCGCCGATATCGGCGAGCCTTTGGGCTGAGTTGCTGTAGGTCTATCAGGCCTAACTGATTGAGATTGAGGCCTAATCAGGCGAACGTGGCTTGACGGCTCTTGAATCACGGACGTATAGTAGCTACCTGCTAATCTGGGGGTGATGCCCCCGAAAGGGAACAACGTGACCCTACCTCAACCACGGGTATTGCAGAAACTTGACGGGGCGCCCTGGGAAATCGATCCCTACCTCAAGACCGGCGGCTACGACGCATGGCGAAAGTGTCTGAAGGACCTGACGCCCGCTGACGTGGTCGGAGAAATCAAAAAGGCCGGTCTGCGTGGGCGGGGTGGCGCCGGTTTCCCAACCGGCATCAAATGGGACAAGGTGCTCAATCATCGGGTGCAGGAGCGGTATTTCGTCTGCAACGCCGGTGAGCATGAGCCGGGAACTTTCAAGGACCGTCATCTCCTGAAACATATTCCGCATCAACTCATAGAGGGTTGTCTGATTGCGTCACGAACAGTCAATGCGAAGGCATCCTATATCTATGTGAACCATGAGTACGAGGAAGAAGAAGCGAATCTGAGGAAAGCCATTGCTCAGGCGCGTGAGCGCGGTCTGTTGGGGAAGAATATTCTGGGCACGGGTGTCGACTTGGATCTGGAGGTGTTCTCCGGTCACGGCAGTTATGTGGCGGGAGAAGAGACGGCGATGTTGGAATCGATGCAAGGGCGTCCGGCCATGCCCCGGCAGAAGCCGCCGTTTTATCCCACGGACTTCGGCCTGTATGGGAAGCCGACCTTGGTCAACAATGTCGAAACCTTGTGCAATATCCCTCAGATTTTGAAGAATGGGGCCGCGTGGTTCACGCAGGTCGGTACGGAGAAATGTCCCGGCACCATGCTCTTCTCGCTCAGCGGTTCGGTCAATCGGCCTGGCGTGTATGAAATGCCGATGGGTGTCACGATTCGGGACCTGATCGAGACGTGCGGCGGGGGTGTTCCGAATGGACGGAAGATCAAGGCCGTGTTTCCCGGAGGCCCGGCGTTCTCAATGGTCACGGCTGACCAACTGGACCTACCGATGGATTTTGATTCGCTCAAGAAGGCCGGGACCGGGCTCGGTTCGGCTGGAACTATCGTCATTGATGATGCGACCTGCATGGTGGCGGCAACCCTCAAGTATTCGAACTTTTTCAAGGGCGAAAGTTGCGGACAATGTCCTCCTTGCCGAATGGGTACGATCAATCTGGCGACGCTGGTCGAGAAGATAGAGCGAGGCGAAGGGAGCCAGAAGGATCTGGACTCCCTCCTGCAACTCTGCGGATTTGTGAAAGGCACGGGGTATTGTACGCTCATCACCGGCGCCGCAGTGTTGGTGCAGAGTAGTCTCCGGTTGTTCCAGCATGAATTTGAGGAACACATTCGGCTGCAGCGCTGTCCGTTTCAGCCTGCGCACACCGGGGCCAGCGCGAAGAGTTAGAGGGGCTGTGGGATGCCGCATGTAAGTTTTCTCCATCCCCAGGGGCGCAGCGGGGAAGTCGACGCCAACCTCACCTTGTTGGAAGCGGCCAAAGCGCTCGGTTTCCAACTGAATCATGATTGCGGCGGCAATGCGTCGTGTACGACCTGTCGAGTCGAGGTCCAGACTGGTGGAGACAACCTGTCTGAAATTGATTTTGACGAACAGGACTTATTGGATCGCGAAGCCCTGTCCGAGCCGTGGCATCGGCTTGGATGCCAGGCGCGGGTGCTGGGTGATGTCGTGGTCAGAGTCCCTGAGACCAAGTGGGCTCAACCGACGTCCCCGTCGTCGGGCCAGGTTGAGAAAAGAGGGGTCGGGCTTCCGTAAGTTCCCGCGAGATGGTAGAGTAAGACAACGTGCCGAACACGTAGACCAGAAGGAGGAGCAACGATGGTAACGATTACGCAATTGGCCGAGCAGAAAATAAAAGAACTCATGACTGAGGAGAAGGACGTCGTCGGACTGCGGATTTACGTTCGCGGTGGAGGATGCCACGGCTATCAGTATGGAATGGCATTTGAGTCGAAAATGGCCGATGACGATACGGTGATCGAAAAAGGTGATGTGAAGGTCATCATGGACTCTCAAAGCGCGCCGCTGCTGCAGGGCGCGGAAGTCGATTATGTCGATAGCTTGCAGGGATCCGGATTTTCCATCAAGAATCCACAAGCGAAGACCACCTGCGGGTGTGGCAGCTCCTTCAGTGCATAAGACTTCCGGTGGCAGAGCCGGAATGTCGTGAGTTGAGTGAACCATCAAGCCGGGAGTGGCTCCCTTCCTAACGGGTAGCCCTCCCGGCTTGTTCGTTGTGTCAATCTGTCGGGGGTATTGCTCGGATGTCACAGGCTACCGTCACGCGCCGGTATCGGTTTTGCGCCGCCCATCGTCTGCATACCGATCAACTATCCGTGGAAGACAACCGGACCATTTTCGGCAAGTGCAACAATCCAAACGGACATGGGCATAACTATGTAGTGTTCGTCTCCGTGAGGGGGGAGATCGATCCCCGCAGTCATCAAGTGGTGGACGTGTCGAAACTGGACGCCGTGGTCGAGCGGACTGTGGTGCGGCGTTTCGACCATCAGGACATAAATCAGGATCCTGAGTTTGCGAGCCAAACGACGACGGGCGAAAACCTGGTCCTGCTGATCTGGAATCTGCTCGTGAACGAGATGCCGGCGGGGCGGCTCGTCAAGGTCGGGGTGATCGAGACGCGAGACAACTACTTCGAATATTCCGGGTCCGCAGCGCAGACGCGGGCAGAAGATGGAGTGAGGCATGGCTAAAGTAGTTTCCGGATCCCGCGCCAGACGGTCGAAGGTGGCTGGCGTGGCGCCGAGCCAGGATCAGATTGAAGGGCTGATGACGCAACTCCTCGTGGAGTTGGGAGAAGATCCTGACCGAAACGGACTCCTGAACACACCGAAGCGTGTCGCCAAGGCGATGCGTTTTATGACGC
This sequence comes from Nitrospira defluvii, assembly GCA_011525625.1. Classification (GTDB taxonomy): domain Bacteria; phylum Nitrospirota; class Nitrospiria; order Nitrospirales; family Nitrospiraceae; genus Nitrospira_A. The sequence continues at coordinate 260,179 of WYAX01000003.1, read as the reverse complement.
AGGGCTACCGCCAGGACATCGATCACTTGCTCAACGGGGCGCTCTTTCCCATTGAGTACGATGAGATGGTGATCGTGAAGGACATCGACTTCTTCAGCATGTGTGAGCATCACCTGCTTCCGTTCTTCGGCAAGTGTCACGTGGGGTATCTGCCCAACAAAAAAGTCGTGGGCCTCAGTAAGATCCCACGGGTCGTCGATGCATTCAGTCGGCGGCTGCAAGTGCAGGAACGGTTAACGTTGCAGATCGCCGAAACGCTGAAGAAGAAGTTGAATGCCCATGGGGTGGCGGTGGTGATGGAGGCGCGGCACCTCTGTATGATGATGCGAGGCGTGGAGAAGCAGAATACGGTGGCGGTCAGCAGTTCCATGCTCGGCGTGTTTCGGACCCAGCAGCAAACGCGGGAAGAATTTTTGACGTTGATTCGTGGTAGTAGCGTGAGGGACGGAAATTAGTCGTTCACGCGCCCGGTGTGGTTGGTAGTCCCTCGACAAACCCCCGCAGTAGATCGTTAAAGAACTCAGGCTGTTCACGATTACTCACGTGTCCGGCGGCTGGAATAACGGCCAGCCGGGCACCGGGGATTTCGCGCGCCATGAGTTCGGCGTCGGCCAGGGGGGTCGTGAAGTCTTCTTGGCCGATCACCACCAGCGTCGGGCAGGTAATGGTCCGGAGATGGGGCAGGGAATCTGGACGGTCTGCCATGGCCATCAGGTCTACCAGAATACCGCTGACCGGTGCCTGATGGATCGTGTTACGAATGTAGTCAACCAGTTCAGGCTTGTGCTGTAGCGACGTCGCGCCAAGCAGTTTCGGCAGCATGGTTGCCGCGACGGCTGTGGCTCCTTTCGTATAGGCCGTTTGCGCCAATTGGTAACGCCCCGCCCGTCCCTCCGCACTGTCCGCTTGGGCCCGGGTATCGGCTAATACCAACGCCTGGAGTCGATGGCTGTACCTCTTGGAGAAGGCCAAGCTGATATACCCGCCCATGGAGAGTCCGACCAGGACGGCGTGAGGAATGGTCAGGTGATCGAGCAGTGCTGAAACGTCATCGGCGTACTGGTCGAGTGAGAATGACCAGAGGGGGGCATCCGATTCGCCGTGTCCACGGAGGTCGATGGCAATGGTTCTGAACCGCCGTGAGAGCGTGGCCACTTGCGGCGCCCACATAGAGCGATTCAACGGAAAGGCGTGAAGAAAGACCAGAGGGACACCCGTGCCATGGTCGTCGTATGCGAGTCTGATGCCGTTTACGTGGAAAAACATGATGCAATCCTTCCTGAAAACGCCCCTCGATCGTTCGTAGCATTGCCGCGTGAGAGAAGCAAGAGCCTGAGTGATCACAGAGCCTCAATTTGCGGTGATTCCGGTGCGGCGTATAGAATGCAGGCGTTGCCGTGATGCGGAGTGATGATGCAGGGCCACGATTCCACAGGCGATCTCTTTGCTGTCTCTCGGGACTCGACCTCTGTCGGAAGGGTTCCATTGGCGGAACGCCTGCGTCCACGACACTTCGATGATCTGGTGGGGCAGGATGATGTGGTGGGGGCGGGCCGCCCGCTGAGGCAAGCGATCGAAGAAGATCGACTTTCATCGGTGATTTTCTGGGGGCCTCCGGGTTGCGGGAAAACCACATTGGCCGGGCTGGTGGCGCAGTATACGAAATCGCAGTTCGTGCCGTTTTCAGCCGTGACCGGAGGCATACCGGAGCTACGCGAGATTATCAAAGCCGCAGAGCAGCGGCGAGCCACGGGTCGGGCGACGACGCTCTTCGTGGACGAGATCCACCGGTTCAACAAAGCCCAGCAAGATGCCTTTTTGCCCCATGTTGAGCGGGGGACGGTCGTCCTCATCGGGGCGACCACCGAGAATCCCTCCTTCGAACTGATCGCGCCCCTGCTGTCCCGCTCCCTTGTAGTGGTGCTCCAGCCGCTGACAGGAGAGGCACTCGGGTCGATTCTCGAACGTGCCATTACCGATTCGGAGCGCGGCCTTGGTTCTCTTCGGCTCACCATAGAGCCCGTGGCTCGTCAACGGTTGATCGCCTTCGGTAACGGCGATGCCAGGAGCGTGTTGACCGCGCTGGAGTTTGTGGCCGGCCAGGCTCCAGTAAGCCGTGATGGGACGAGGACCATCGATGCCCAGCTCTTGGATACTGCGTTGATGGCTCAATCACTGCGCTACGACAAGTCGGGCGAAGAGCATTACAATCTCGTGTCGGCCTACATTAAGAGTCTGCGGGATTCAGACCCGGATGGGGCGTTGTATTGGCTTGCGCGGATGCTGGAGGGTGGGGAGAACCCTCGATTCATCGCCCGCCGCATGGTGATTTTCGCGTCGGAGGATATCGGCAATGCCGATCCGCAGGCGCTGGTGATCGCCAATGCCGTCGCGCAGGCCGTAGAGTTCGTAGGACTTCCGGAGGCACAGATCAATCTGGCGCAGGGTACGACCTATCTCGCCTCCCGCCCGAAGGATAACGCGTCCTATGTGGGGTTACAGGAAGCACGTCGTGACGCTCGGCAATATGGCAACCTCGGTGTCCCGCTGCATTTGCGAAATGCGGTGACTTCGCTGATGAAGGATCTCGGGTACGGGAAAGGTTACCGGTATGTGCATGACGATCCGGCGGCCAGCTGCGATCAAGGTCACCTTCCCGATTCTCTGAAAGGCGCGCGCTACTATCGCCCTCGCACACCCTCCTCTGATAAAGAAAGGGGCTAGACAAACCTGTCGTTCCGGTTATACTGGTCGCCGAGGTGCCGATGCCGCGTCAGTCCCATTCAGCCGAGAGTGTCACCGAACGTCGAAAGTATGTCCGCGCGACCCTGGTTGGGTCGGCCCTTGTCTCGCCTCAAAGCGGTGCCAAGGGGTTCACGGCGGTGCTCAACAATGTCAATAAGATCGGCGCCGGACTGCATTCCAAAGAAACCCTGCCGATCGGCGCGAAGATTACCGTGTCATTGGCATTTCTGGATGGCGATCTGGCCGAGCAGCAGGAGAAATTGACTGCCACGGTGGCCTGGGCGAAACCCTGGGAAAAGGGAACCTTGCTCGGGGTGGTGTGGGATGATCTGGTGACGAAAGAAAAAAACCGGTGGTTGTATTACTATCTTGAAGAGACGTTAAAGTCGAATACCTAACCCGCCGCCGTCAGTTTCTCCCGCACCTCCTGCAGCTCCTGCGACAACGACTCCCAGCGCGCCGTGAGCCGTTCCAGTTCTTTCTTCCAACTGTCCAGTTCTTGTTGGAGCTCTCCCCACCGACCATGTTCCCGATACAGTGCAGGATCGGCCAGTTCCTGCTCGCGCGCTTTGACTTTCTGTTCCATGGTCGCGATCTCGGACTCCGCCCGTGACACCTGCTTCTCGAGGCGTGCCTGCGTTTTACTCAGGTCGCGCCGTGCACCGCCCTGAGATTTCGGCTGCACTTGCGAGGTCATGGCCTTTGTGGGGCCGGCGGATTTGTCCGCTTTGGCGGCGGCCAGCTCCGCGCTGCTTTCCTTGATCGATTCGAATTCCTGCGCCTTTTTCCACAGATAATATTCGTAGTCACCCAGGTAGTTCTTGGCTTGGCCGTCGTCCACTTCCACGATGAGGGTCGCAACCCGGGAGAGGAACGTCGGATCGTGGGAAATAAAAATGATGGTCCCGGGAAAATCCGTCATGGCGTCGGTCAGCATATCGACCGACGCGGGGTCGAGGTGGTTGGTCGGCTCATCAAGCAACAGGGTGTTGGCCGGTTCCACCAGCATGCGCGCCAGAGCCACGCGGTTGCGTTCGCCGCCGCTGAGGGCCTTGATCGGTTTTTTCTGGTCATCGCCTGAAAATAAAAACGCTCCGGCAATGCCGCGGAGGAAATTCGTTTCCGCCTGGGCCGAGACCTCGGCGAGGGATTCGAGAATCGTGTCGTCCGGGTTCAACGATTCGGCCTGATGCTGGGCGAAATAGTGGAGGGTGACGCCGTGTCCGACATGGCGGGACCCCTTTTCAAACGGCAGTACACCGGCGAGCATCTTGAGAAGCGTGCTTTTTCCGGCGCCATTCTCACCGACCAGCGCGATGCGTTGCCCGCGCTCCACCGTGAAATCCAGGGACCGGTAAATGATCTTTTCGCCGTAACTCTTGGCCACTCCCTTCAGCTCCAACACGTGGCGGCCGCTGGCTGCCGGCAGGGGAAACTTAAAGCGCACGCGTTTGGTGTCGCGTTGCCGTTCGATCAGCTTGACCTTGTCCAGTTGCTTGATGCGCGACTGCACCTGTTTGGCTTTATTCGCCTGGTATCGGAAGCGGTCGATGAAGTTTTGGACGCGGGCCACTTCCTTGCTCTGGCGGTTCGCGGCGGCTTCAATCTGGGCGTCCCTGGCGGCGCGCAGTTCCTGAAACTTCGTGTAATTGCCGCGATACTCCTGCAGTGCACGATCGCGGAGTTCCCAAATGTGGGTGGCGATGCTGTCGAGGAACTTCGTGTCGTGGCTGATCACCAGGAGCGTGAGATTCGAGTCGAGCAGAAACCGTTCAAACCATCGTTGGGTTGGTTTGTCCAAGTGGTTGGTCGGCTCGTCCAGCATGAGCACATCGGGGTTCGAGAGGAGCAAATGTGCCAGGGCGACCCGCATGCGGTACCCGCCGGAGAGATTTTCGATCGGGCGCGAAAAGTCAGCGACGGAAAACCCCAACCCCATCAGGATGCGTTCGGCCTCATGTTCGGGGTACATGTCCCGGTGCACGGCATCGAGCACAGTTTTCCCGACGATGGTTTCCAATTCCTGAGGGAGATAGCCGACGCGCAGTCGCGGGCGTTTGCGAATGGTGCCCTTGTCGGGAGACTCCTCACCCAAGATCATCCGGAATAGCGTGGTTTTTCCGGCTCCGTTCGGGCCCACAAGCCCCACGCGCGCACCGGGACGCAAGTGAGCCGTGGCTCCTTCGAGCAGGACTTTGGTCGAAAATTGTTTATGGACGGACTCAAGCTGAAGCATGGATCAGTATCACTCGGTGTATGGGGTGACGTGTTTGACGAGGAATCCGCTACAGAATGTCAGCGTTCGTGGATGCGCCTGTCAGCGTCCACGCCTTGACTGATGGAGAGTGGATATCCCCGCACACATTCGGAATGTTGGCCGGACAAGCTTGATTTGGTGGAGCTGGCCGGGATTGAACCGGCGACCTCGTGAATGCCATTCACGCGCGCTCCCAACTGCGCCACAGCCCCACGCAAGCTTGCAACTGTATGTGCACAGGCACGGTAAACACGAGCACGGGTGCAGATGTAACTCTGCAATCTAGCACGGCCGGTTTTTGTCAGTCAAGAAAAGGGTGGGGAGACGGCGATGCGCCGTGCCCTTTTATGCTCGCGCAACGCGCGGCCTTGGACGGCCCCCGTTGGACGCGCGCAGACAAAAGGGCGCGGCACACGCCATCTTGGGGAGCAGAGAGAAGCAGTGAGGGCCCAAGGGCGTGCGCGTGTGGGGAAGAGCAGGGAACAGGAGATGGGGTCAAGAAATGGCCAGATGCATCTCGTTTCGGAAAGAAAAGAAGTGCGGTTGCGGCGCACGGGCGAAAGTTCCTGCCTGAAAACGTTGCTTGACAAACCGAGAGGCGAATCCTACCATGATGCCCTTCCGGCTCTGATCAGTACGCGGTCAGAGCTTTTTTTTTCGAGTTGAGCAAGGCACGAAGGACTAGAGGCAGCGAACAATGGCGAATCTCGTCATCATCGGCTCCCAGTGGGGCGACGAAGGCAAAGGGAAGATTGTCGACATTCTTGCGAAAGATGCCGATATGGTCGTGCGGTACCAGGGTGGGTCCAATGCCGGCCATACCGTCATCAATGCGCGGGATACGTTCATCTTCCATCTCATCCCGTCCGGCATTTTGTATCGAGGCACGCGGTGTCTCATCGGGAACGGCGTCGTAGTTGACCCCGGGGCCTTGATCGAAGAAATGGACCATTTACAGGGTCAGGGTGTGAAGATCGCGAAGAATTTCGCCGTCAGCGACCGTGCGCACCTGATCTTGCCCTATCATAAGGCTATTGATAAAGCTTCCGAGCAATCAAAGGGCGTGCGTCGCATTGGCACCACCGGGCGCGGCATCGGCCCCTCCTACGGGGATAAAATGGCGCGGATTGGGATTCGTATGGGCGATTTGCTGAACCCTCCGCTGTTCAAGCAGAAGCTCGAAGAAAATCTTGTCGATATCAATTGGTTGCTGGAACAACTCCACAAGGTGGACTGTTTCGAGTTGGAAAAGGTGTATCAGCAGTACATGGGCTATGCCGATCGATTGAAGAGTTATATCATCGATACGACGCTGGTCGTTAACAAAGCCGTGGATGTCGGCAAGACGGTGTTGTTTGAGGGCGCTCAGGGCACCCACTTGGATGTCGATTTCGGTACCTATCCGTATGTGACCTCATCCAGCTCGTCGGCCGGCGGCGCCTGTACGGGGACCGGCGTGGGGCCCACGAAAATCGATGCCGTCATGGGGATTACCAAAGCCTACACTACGCGTGTCGGCAGTGGTCCGTTTCCGACTGAATTAACTGACGAAGTGGGCGGTTGGTTACAGGAGCGAGGGAAAGAATTCGGTGCGACGACAGGGCGTGCCCGCCGATGCGGCTGGTTCGACAGCGTCATTGTGCGTCATGCCACCAGAGTGAATGGCTTGGCGTCGCTGGCCGTGACCAAGTTGGATGTGTTGGATGGATGCAAGGAGCTCAAGATTTGCACGGGCTATCGCGTGAACGGTAAACTCCATCGAGAGATGCCGTCAGACTTGCAGGCGTTGACGAATTGCGAACCGGTGTATGAGCGGGTGCGTGGCTGGAGTGCCCCGACCACCGGCGTGACGACCTACAAGAAATTGCCTGCAGAGGCCAAGCGTTACCTCACGAGGATTGAAGAGTTAGCTGAGTGCCGGATCGATATGATATCCACTGGCTCGCGGCGTGATGAAACCATTATCCTCAGCAATCCGCTCAAGGCTGGTCGACGTATCGGGCCGAAACGTTCACGATAGGTATTGTATTGTTCCGGCGACGGTGACTCGCCGTAGCGAACGGTCATGCGTCAGTGGTATGATCCCCGCCGCCACGAGTCTAGACCGAAAGTCGTGGCTCACCGTGTGTTGGAGAGTCGGTAGCTCAGTCGGTAGAGCATCGCCCTTTTAAGGCGAGGGTCCTGGGTTCGAATCCCAGCCGACTCACCACAATAAAACAAGCACTTACGAGGCTGCCGAGCCTCGAAAATCTTCAAAAACCGCCCCGTGTGCTAAATTTGTGCTAAACCGCTCTGGTTGGCACTCATCCAGCACCTTCACACCCTCTCTTAGGCTTTCCGGCGAATGATGCGCATAGCGTTGCGTCATCAAATTCGTCTTATGCCCGAGCAGCCGTTGAACCTTGTAGAGATCTACCCCGCGCTGAACCAACCGCGTGGCGAAGGTGTGTCGCATGTCGTGAAACCGGAAGTCTGGAATTCCGGCCCGATTACGCGCCTCACAAAACTCCCGCACGAGAAAACGTACTTGCAGGAGATTGCCGAGCGGAGTCTTGAAGACTGGCCCACGTGACAGGCCGGTTGCAGCCTGTTTCGCAGCCAGGAGTTCATAGACCTTGGTATTGAGAGGAATGGTTCGTCGTGTGCCGTTCTTGCTTTGCATCACGATTAAGGTTCCCCGTGAGAAATCCACGTCCTGCCATTGCAGGTTCAGGATCTCTCCTTGCCGCATGCCGGTATTCAGGGCAAAGACCATAATCTCTCGCAGCCATGGAGACGACGTGGCCATGAGCCGGTCTTCTTCCTCGGGCGTCAGCCAACGGTCCACTTCGTTCCTCACCTGTTCCATGGAAACCCGGTGCATCGGGTTTTCCCTGCACCATTCCCATTCCCGCATGGCGAGGTTGAAGGCATGCCGGACAAGCTGGAGTTCCTTGTTGATGGTCGCAGGAGCTGCTTGTTCGATTCGCCGCTGAGCCTTGTACTGAGCCATCACCTTCGGCGTGATATGGGCTAGGACTCTCTCTCCCAATACAGGGAGGAGATGTCCCAACGCGGCATGATCGCGCAAACGACTTTTGACCGCTTTCAGGGTGGCTCGTTCCGCGACGTACCGTTCCATCATCTCCTTGAACGTGTGTTCCTGTTCCTCACGCCGCTCGAAAAACTGACCTTCGGCAATCTGGACCTTCACCTTGGCATAGATGGCTTCGGCCAATTGCTTCTTGCTTGTTCCAGTGCTTCGCCGGATTTGCCGGCCCTGATACATAAAACTCATCCACCATACGTCTTTACGCTTCGTGAGCCCCATCCTGCTCCTCCTTCCCGATGAGGCCTGATTTCGGTCTGGTTTCCCCGTGGCGGGGAGTATAGACCTCGCGTTTGGCGGCTTCAATGATCGCATCGACCGTTTGGAATTGGAGGCGCCGGCCAAACCTCACTGGCTGATGGGAACGCGGTGGTCCGTCCAACCACGCCTGGATGGCAGGGGTTTCGAACCGGATTAATCCGTTCAATCGACGGTAGGGAATCCTGTTCTGAGACACCCACAGATACAGCGTGGACTGCTTAACGTTCAGCCATCCGCATACCTCTTTGACGGTCAACAACGTTTGCATGGCTGGTTCCAATCGTGAAGGCCCTCAATATCTCGGCACTCATCGGTCTGGTGATTTCATCGAACATTGATTCGGAACAGTCGTCTAATTGGGTGCGACTCGTGGCCGGGGAGCAGCGGAGCAGGCCTTCCCGGTGCCCTCCGTGCCGGTCTCCGCCCCTCCAGGCCTGCCCGCTGCGAGAGCCCCGTGCCGCATCTTTCGTTACGCCCCACCCTTGGTTGGTGAAGGGTGGGGCTAGAACATAATTGCAGAAGGAGGCGGACATGTCCGTTGACAGTTCTCTCGGTTCCTCGAACGGTGGACGGCCACTGAGCCCGGTTCGGAAATACGCGGTCCCTCGGTACCGTGTCACGCTCGTGCGTGAGGGCCGTGCCATGCCGGCGGCGGAATCGGTACATACGTCGGAAGGTGCTGTTGCGATCCTCCGGCCGTTGTTTGCGGATCTGGACCGGGAACAGTTCCTCATCTGTGGCCTGGATGCCAAGCACAAGCTCATCGGGATCAATGTCGTCTCGACTGGCTCTCTCAACTTGACGATTGTGCATCCTCGCGAAGTCTTTAAGCCGTTGATCCTCATGAATGCCGGCGCCTGGCTCTGCTCGCATAATCATCCGTCCGGCGATATCACGCCCAGCCCCGAAGATCGCGTCTTGACCAAGCGGCTCCGCGAGGCCGGTGAACTGTTCGGCATCACCCTCCTCGATCATCTGATTCTGGCTGAAGAGCGCTACTACAGCTTCGCGGACCAAGGCTGGCCCGGCGCTTAGCGGAGCAGCCGCAACACCCAGGCCGCCCCGGCGGCCACCAACGCCAGCCCGATCGCCGCCGTTCCCCAGGCAACTAGGTCGGTAGCCAATGCATTGCCGATGGTTTGAATCTGCGAAGCCGTCATGCTCCTTCTCCTTGGTCATATCCGCCGCGTTCTAGCCTTTGGATGAAAAAAGAGGCAGGCTGCTGCCAGCCTGCCTCGATGGGCTCGCTCAGCCCACAATCGCGCGCACGCGCTTAAAGGCGTAGATCGCCAGTGCCACGCCGATCAAGGCCGTGGCCCACAAGAGCAGATCGGCCCGCACCGTGGCCACATCCGCCGAGACCGGAAACAACTGCGCCTGCGACAGCGCCGGGACACCCAAGGCGAACACGAACGCCATGAGCAGTCCCCCAAGCCCTTTGACCCAACCCCATCCCTTCATACGGCACCTCCTTGTGCTGGTGGTGGTTCCGTCCACCCACGCCGCCGGATGACTCGCCGGCGGACGAGCGCCTCAGTAAGTCTGAGGCAGAATCAATTTGATGATCAGGCCGACGGCGAAGCCGCCGAGCCAAAAGATCGCGGTGAAATAGGTCATCGCTTCAATCGCCGGCAGGTCCATAGAACACTCCTTCGCCAATGAGCCGCATTGAGCCATCTTCATAGACTTCCGAGACCATCAGGCCATAGCGTCCGGTAATTTGAGCGGCCGTGAGGATCTCGCCACTGTCCAGGAGATAGCGCCAGCCTTGACGGTCCTTGCTCATTCCCGCTCCGCCGAGGATTCGAACGGGTCGCTTCGGTACAGGCGGAGAAGTTGCTGTCGGAGAAGACATGCCCAATGGATTCAGCAGAGTCGCCGAACCGGAGACTGGTGCGCCGATGGTGGTGGTTGCGGCAGGAGTTGACCCGCCGGAAGAGACTGGCTTGCTCGCACTTAACGACGACCATGGACGCCAAACCATGAGGCCGATGGCAAACAGTCCTGCGGCAATGCCGATCGCGACCCGCGCCGACTTAAAGACGGTATGACTGCGCTTCTCTTCCCGAATGGCTGCCGACGCATAACTGGAATAGTAGGCATAGATCGCCGGCGAATAGGTCCCGACAAAGGCCCGGATGACTTCGTTATCTTCCGGGTTCCCGCGCACCTTACCCTGATACTTTTTGGAGAGCCCGACAAAGCTGAGCTTCCGAAACTTCACCGTCGCTTCAATCAATCGCGTGACACCTTGCGACATCTGGCGGAAGTCTTGGCTCATGAGCAGAATATCCACGCCATAGTGCCGATGAGTTTCGAGCCAACGCAGCAGTCCTGGCTCGACCTTCTGCATGGACCGAAAGACGGTCTGGGCTTCGTCAATGATGACCGCTGAGCCCGGCTCGACATGGGGAAAGGCTTGGAGGACTTCGACGGAATCCTTCCAGATGGTGATCTGTTGCTCGAGAGTAGACAGTTCAATACCGGTGAACAGGGAAAGACGATCTAAATAGATCCCATCGACGGCGATATAGAGCCGTCGACCTTGTTTCACCCAGGGGAGAAACTTCTCGCAGATCGCGTGATACGACTTTCCCGATCCGGGCACGCCTTCATACAGTTCGATCATCGAAGACTCCTGAGATACACCCAGATCCACAGGGCTAAGACCGCCGTCCAGGCATAGGCCCACCCGATCACCAGCTGATTCATGAGCCCCACCGCACAAATGGAATGGTTTGCAGAATGAACCGGGTGCCCATGGCGCTCGCCAGGATGGCCAGCGCCTGACTCATACCCGTCGCGCCCAGCACCCACGCGTATTGATCCGGAATCACCGGCAGCGTGAGGCCTGCCGTGCCAATGGTGGCGAGCGTGCTGTCCGCCACGGAAAGCAGCGAATCCCAGATGCCGAGGCCCCAATCGCTGAGCGAGAAGAAGAACTCCTGCAGCCAGCAATAGATCAGCGTGAGAATCGCGGTCATGCCGTTTGGCCTCCACCGACGAAGATGATGCGGTACGCCGCAATGGAGGCTGTGGCAATGACCAAGGTCCGCAGCACCGTGAAGAACCAGGCCCATTGATTGAAGTCCACCTGCTGGCTGCCAAAGAAGGCTGAAGGCAAGGCAATCACCGGCAAGGTCGAAGGCCAGGTCAATGACTTCAGGAGATTTAGCGTACCCAGTAACCCGCTCGTCTCCCACGTGGTTTGATGGGCTTGCAGGACGGTTCCAAATGTCCGGCTCTCATGGGAGCCAACCGCGCAGGAGGTCGTGGCTTGTGTCTCTTCATGCTGCGTGGTCGAGCCGTCCGGATTCTGGGTTGTGGTGGTGGTTGTGGTCGTCGTCTGCTGTTGCGTGTTCTGTTGGGGCGTACTCGCCGGAGGTGGGACCGTATCCACCACGACGATATCCCCGGCCGGTACAGGCTTCGGCTTCACGGTCGTCGGCATCTCGGTCGGCGCCACCGCCTGGGAGATGGTGGTATCGGCCGGCTGTGTAGTGCCAGTGGTGCCGACCGGATTGGTGTGAGCTTCGACCGACTTCGGATCACTGGCCGGGAGGCCCCCGACAAAGTTGGCCACTTGCTGCTGCGTCGGCGGAATCAAACCCTCTTGAATCGGTGAGGTGGATCCGGGAATGCCTTTTCGATGGCAGACATACAAGGTGTATCCGCCGACCGCAGGCCCATTCACAAAGAAGTTCCCGGTGAAGAAGACGGCCGTGCTAAGGCTTTGAAACGGTCCCACCACCCAGTCATGCTGATACTCGGTGTCCACTGCACAGAGCGGCACATTCGTGGCGCTGAACTGGATGGTCGCATTGGGATAGGCCGGATTACCCGGTGTATTGGTACCGAAACCAGGGAACGTCTGGACGCCTGCGTTCGAGCTTGTGACCTGCCAGCCGCCCGGCGTGGATGCAGCGGTTTTCACGGCAGAGAGGTCAGTTTGTGAGTAATACATCTGGGCGAGGACCAATCCGGCGCTGACCCCCAGCGCTGCCCATCCGATGGGACCGGCGACCATGCGTACGGCCATAGAAGCGGTGGAAGGTGCCACGGCTGCTGTCGCAACTTGAGAAGCGAAGGCCGAGCGTTGCGCGGCCAGATAGGCCATGCGTTCGGCTTGCGCGACCACCCGCGAATATTGCGTGGCGGTTTGCGCGAGAGATTCGGCTGGCGCCAGACAGAAAGAGACCAAGAGGCCCCAGATCAGCGACAGATAACCGGTGAGTGAAAGGAGCTTCATAATCGTCCAACTCCAAGACCGGTGAGGAAGGCCAGTAAGAAGATCGCGACCAGAATAATCGTCAGATCCACCGGCCTTCCTCCCTCTAGCCGTTACTTCACGAGTTCTAAAGCCGACAAATCGAAGAACACACGACCCGTCTGCTCGAACTTCCGCACTTCGATGGAGGCCCGGGCCTGCTTGCCTTCCGCTTGTTTACAGACCTCAATTAAGGTCATCTGGTCTTCCGGAATACCCAAGCGCAGAATCCCCGGATCTTTGCCCTTCACATAGAAGTCCACCGATCTGAAGACCTTCCCTTCCCGGCTCCTCCGTTCCACATACCCCTGGACTGCACCCTCCGCTTTGACTTGCATCGTGATCGCCTCCTTCCGCTGAGTGTTGAATCGGATCAGCTAAGCGCCTGACCCACACGCCCCGGCCGAGCGGCCGAGATTTTGAGAGATACTGAAATTCTGAATCACATTCCGTACAGCTCACAAATAATGCGCCATTCACCCATTTGCAGGCCGCGCCATGCGCGCCACAGCCAGGACAGCCACGCCGCCAGGCGCCGTTATGAAAACTTAAGGACATAGGGGGTGCCTCTCTTACGTTGCTTCAGTAAAGCAAAGTGCTTCTGCGTCCATCGTTTGGTGCCCGCATAGATCATCTCGAACAGAAACTGATCGCCCCGACAGGCCACCACCACCGCGAGCATGGGACTGATGGCGTTCGCCAGCCAGGCGGCCACATCATCCAACCGCTGCTGAATGCGTTCGACCACCAGCCGGCAGCGCATGAAGCCTTCGGTGAGGGCCTTCCACCAGCTCACCAACGGCGCACGATACTTTTCATAGGATTCCGCTTCTCGCGTGGTCTCGCGAAAATCCACATAGGAGCGGAGGACGCCGACTAGGAACGCTCGCCAATCTTCGGGATCGAGCGTAAGGAGGGCTTTGGCGCAGGCTTGAGCTCGATCCTGTTTAAATTCCAGTTCCCATCGAACCCCATACAATCCCGCGTCTTCCCGTCCTCTGGCTTGGAGTTCCAGCCGTTTGTCATAGACCCGGAGCATCGTTTGACTCTCTCGACTCCCGAAGTAGAGCGTCTCGCCGGTCCGGACGCCTTCACGATGATTCGAAGCTTGGATGACTTTGAATTGCTTCGAACGACTCACCACCTGTCCGGCCTCCACGGCGAGGCGCACGGTCTCCACTGCGACAGACGCCTCCCGGTCGTCCAAGGCCACATCGATGCGGGTCACATGGCCTTTCTGGGAAAAGATCCAGGCCAACACGGTCTTCAACTTGGATTCATCCCACTGGGAGACAATCCCGGCTGATAGATCCACATGCACTTCCTTTGGATTGCGAGGAGCACCCGTCCCCAGTTTGCCGACACCCGTCTTGCCCTGTGACATGAGTTGAGCGACGGGGTAGCCCCGAAACCCGGTCTCACTCTGGAACCAATCGCCACCAATCAGCGCAATCACGTCGGCGACTTCCGCTTTGGGCAGCGTGAAGGCCAACCAATCGATGGTTTGGGTGAATCCTCCAGAACCGTTCATTTCTTCCCCCTTGGCTTCTGTGCGATAGACGCCCCCGTCTTACCAAGTCGGGGGCTGATCGGCTGCGCGCGCCGCCCGCTATCGCCGCCGGTCGCGCGCAGGCCGTCCTCGGTCGCGACGAGAGTAAATCCGTTAAGCCGCATCGCATGCCGTACTTTTTCGAGGTCAAACAAATACATTTTGCAGAGGCGTTCGTACGGAATCCGCCCCGTACGATAAGCCCGTCGAACTGTTGAGACATGCACATCGAGCTCTTGGGCTAATTCTTTGGCCGTGAGTAACATCCGTCAGACCACCCTTTCTCAATCACTCAACATGGTGAAGACACTACGCGAGCATCGCGACCTCGGGAACTATGCATAGTTATGCTTATGTGCGCTTTAGTGCGCTTTCCTATGCTTTTGTGCGCACCATTCCCACGAGACACATCGTCATTGGGCGCCGCACAGCGACTAGGATTTAATGAGCGCAGAGAGGAGAAACACCAATAGGCTGGACGAATCGAAACAATAGGCCGCACTTATGGAAATAAAATTACCGGCTTCAATAGGGACGAACGGCGAGGAATGGACGACAATCGAAACGTTTTTAGTTCGGAAGGTTATGTGATGGAGAAATGGCTCCGGACGATAAACTTGCCTATGGCAGAGCCAGTTGGCCCTAAGCCAACATTCGCTATCGGATGTTTCGGCAATTCGTGACAGAATCCGTGGCAAAATCGCCTTCTTGAACCGCTTTCACAGCTCGCTCTCGGAGGACGACATCCGCCATAAGCTCATCAGATACCGACCCGACTACCGGTTCGATGGCCCTATCGAGTAGCGATGCCGCTCTCAGTCACGATGGCCAGCCAGATCATGAACGATCAATCCCAGTGCAAATAGAATGCGAACAGGGGGGTGTCTCGAACGCTGACCTAATGGAGAGCAATAAACTACACGGAAAGGCTGTCTCCCGGAAGCGGAGCAACAATAGGTCAGAGGAGAGTCAAAAAACGACACGGTCGTGTGGGAAGCATTGGCTGGGTGGTGGTACCGCCGAAAGCAGCGGCTAGGACTGAGCGGCACGAGCAGCCGAAGCAAAAGGCTTAATAAGAGCCGCGGAAAAGCGGCCCGCCTACCATTTTCTGCTGTTCAAGTGTGTTCTGCACAAACTGCATCTCCTGCCCTCCCCTCCAAGACCAGTGATTTATTTGAGGAAAGAAGGTATTCTTCCGCAAGTTAGGCTAAATTACGGTACCAACCAACAGCATTAGGAACGTAATGCCAAGAATTTTTGACAATATTGATCAATCCCTTCTCCCTGCACTCCGCGAAACCATTCAAGTCGCTAATCGGGCTGACTTCTGTGTGGGGTACTTTAATCTGCGCGGATGGAAACAACTCGACACCTACATAGAGAAATGGTCCGGTGGGGAAGGGAATGGCTGCCGTCTATTGGTTGGAATGCAGAGGTTGCCGCAAGAAGAACTACGCGAAGCCCTGAGCCTCATAAGACATGAGGCTGAGATAGACAACAACACCGCAATCCGATTGAAAAAGAAGCTTGCCGAGGAGTTTCGCGAACAATTGAGTGTCGGCGTTCCGACCAATGAAGATGAAGCCGGTTTGCGGAACTTGGCCAAGCAAATCAGAGAGCAGAAAGTCATCGTTAAACTATTCCTCCGACACCCGCTACACGCTAAATTATATCTCCTATTTCGGTCGGACCCTGTCAACCCAACTATAGGGTACTTGGGCAGTAGCAATCTGACTTTTGCAGGTCTGTCCAAGCAGGGGGAGCTAAACGTCGATGTGCTAGATCACGATGCCTGCAGCAAGCTGGCAAAGTGGTTTGAAGACCGGTGGACTGACCGTTGGTGTTTGGACATCTCTGCTGAACTGGTACAAGTTATCGAAGGAAGCTGGGCTAGGAAAGAGGTGCTTCCGCCGTATCACATCTACGTGAAGATGGCCTACCACTTGTCGCAGGAAGCACGTGCCGGGCTCTCAGAGTTCCGCGTCCCGCCGGAATTCGGGAATCGCTTGTTCGATTATCAGGTTGCCGCAGTCAAAATAGCCGCACGTCATCTCAACAAGCGGGGCGGTGTATTAATCGGTGACGTAGTCGGATTGGGAAAGACGTTGATGGCAACTGCCCTCGCGAAGATTTTCCAGGACGATCACTTCACCGAAACGCTAATTATCTGCCCGAAGAACCTAGTGCCAATGTGGGAGGATTATGTCGCGGAATATCGACTGCTAGCCAAGGTCCTTTCTATCACCAAAGCAGCCCGTGAACTCCTGGAACTACGGCGCTACCGCGTGGCACTCATCGACGAAAGCCATAACCTTCGTAACCGAGAGGGGAAACGTTACCGCGCCATTCAGGAGTACCTTCAAAAGAACGAATGCAAGTGTATCTTGTTGTCAGCAACCCCTTACAACAAGACCTACCTAGACCTGTCGAGCCAACTCCGGTTGTTCGTTCCGGAAGATAAGGACCTAGGCATAAGGCCAGAGAATTTGTTGCGAAGGCTAGGTGAAACAGAGTTCATCCGACGCCATCAATGCCCAGTGCGTTCACTGGCTGCATTCGAGAAGAGCGAGCATGCCGATGACTGGCGCGAGCTGATGCGCCTGTACATGGTTCGGCGGACGCGGAGTTTCATTCAGGAAAATTACGCCGATACTGACTCCTCGACAGGCCGCAAATACCTGACATTTGAGGATGGAACGCGGTCCTACTTTCCCGAGCGTGTGCCTAAGACAGTCAAGTTCAGGATAGATGAGCAGGATCCATCTGATCAGTATGCACGACTATATGCAGCCGACGTGGTGGCTACCATCAATGCGCTCAATCTCCCCCGTTACGGACTAGCCAACTACATCGCTGCTTCTCCACACAAGCCTCCAACGTCGACTGAAGGCAAACAGCTGCAAGACCTTTCACGAGCCGGCAAGCGGCTAATGGGATTTTGCCGAACCAACCTATTCAAGCGTCTGGAAAGTAGCGGATCGGCGTTTCAGCAATCTATCGAACGTCACATTTTGCGGAACTATATTGTACTGCATGCCATTGAGAGGGGATTGCCCATCCCGCTTGGCACCCAGGACTCTGGCCTTCTCGATACGGGGAACTACGATGAGGATGTGGACGACGAGGCTGCAAGTGCTGAACTCTTCGAAGAGGACAACGGGGATGAACCGAAGCCCAAGGCCTCCTTGCGCCTTCGGAGTCTCCCTGAGTTCAGTAAGCGTGCGGCCGAGACTTACGAAGACTATGCAACCCAGTTCAAGCGGCGCTTCAAGTGGCTTCGTCCCGATTTGTTTGTCGCATCACTTGCGAAAGACCTGGCAGATGACGCAGCCAATCTGCTTAGTGTGCTCCAGCGCTGCGGTGACTGGAATCCGAACAAGGATGCCAAACTTGATGCTCTGCACAAGCTTTTGACTGACCGCCATCCCAATGAGAAAGTTATTGTATTCACCCAATTTGCTGACACTGTACGATATCTGCAGGCACAACTGCGTGCACGGGGTGTAAATCAGCTGGCCGGAGTAACGGGTGAAGACGAAGATCCAACGGGTTATGCGTGGCGGTTCAGCCCCGTCAGTAACAAGAAGCGCAACAAGGTTGCTGTCGACCAAGAGCTGCGCATTCTGCTCGCGACCGACGTCCTTAGCGAAGGACAGAACCTTCAGGACGGTGCCATCATTGTCAACTTTGATCTGCCCTGGGCTATTATCCGATTAATCCAGCGTGCGGGACGCGTCGATCGTATCGGCCAGATGTCGGAAAAGATCCTGTGTTATTCCTTCCTGCCCGCCGAAGGAGTGGAAAACCTGATTCGTCTTCGGGCGCGCGTTCGACAGCGACTCTACGAAAATGCGGAAGTGGTGGGGACGGATGAGGCCTTCTTCGAAGATGAGAAGGAGCGTCAGAAGCTTCTCGATCTATACCACGAGAAGGCGGGCATCCTAGATGGCGACGCCGACACGGAGGTAGACCTCGCTTCCTATGCCTACCAGATCTGGAAGAATGCGATTGATCGTTTCCCAGAACTGCAAAAGACAATTCCAGCCTTGCCTCCCGTCGTGTTTTCGACCAAGCCTCATCAGGCAACGGACAAAAAACCAAGCGGAGTTCTTCTCTATCTTCGGACAGCCGAGGGAAACGACGCACTGTCCTGGGTGGACCAGGATGGTAACAACGTCACTGAATCACAGTTCGAGATCATCAAAGCAGCTGAATGCGCGCCTGATACACCGGGCCTGCCTCGGCAGGATAACCACCATGATTTGGTGCGAAAAGGCATTGATTTTGTGGTGGTCGAGGAGAAATCAATTGGAGGACAATTGGGCCGACCGTCGGGCGCACGATTCCGCACGTACGAGCGCCTAAAACGATATGCTGAATACGTCAAGGGGACATTGTTTGACCGACCAGATCTGACAAAGGCAATAGAGGAAATCCACCGCTTCCCACTGCGTCAGTCAGCGACCGATACCCTCAACCGCCAGCTTCGTGCGGGGATTACGGACGAAAGGCTTGCGGAATTGGTGATGGCTCTGCGCGAGGATGATCGGTTTTGCATCGTTCAAGATGAAGAACAGTCCGGCGAGCCTCGCATTCTCTGTTCACTTGGACTCGCTCCCGCTGAGCACCAGAAAGACTGAGTACACTAATGCCTCTCAATGCCAAACGCGCCTCTCAGTTGCTCGTCAACGGCGACTTACGCAACCTGTTCATTGAAGAGCTGGGATGGGATCGCCACAATGCCACGTTGGAGATCGTCGTTCGAGCCGCCACATACACATTGTACGCGCTGGCTCAGAAACGGGGCATGGTGGCCTATCATTGCCCGACGCCTCCGGGGCAGCGGTTACCGGATCATGCGCAACGTCGCAAGATAGAGCAACAAGTTGCCAAATCCGCGCATGAACACCTGATCGTGTTCGCCGACGCACCAAGTGAGACACAAATTTGGCAGTGGGTGAAGCGGGAACCTGGCAAGCCAGCTGCCTGCCGAGAACATACATTTTACCGATCCCAATCCGGCGAGGCACTTCTTCAGAAAATCAGTGCCATCGCGTTCACATTGGAAGAGGAAGAACGACTCTCGCTGGTCGACGTGGCCAGCCGTGCGCGCGCCGGCTTTGATGTCGAGAAGATAACCAAACGCTTCTACGACCGATTCCAAAATGAGCACACGGCATTTCTGAAGTTCATAAAGGGCATTACCGAGAAAACTGATCACGAATGGTATGCCTCGGTCATGCTCAACCGCTTAATGTTCGTTTACTTTATTCAACGAAAAGGCTTCCTCGATGGGGATCAAAACTACCTCCGCAATCGGCTCAAGCGGATGCGTGAAGAGCAGGGCGCGAACAAATTTTATTCATTCTATCGCTACTTCCTACTGCGACTCTTTCACGAAGGACTTGGGGGTAGGAAACGCAACGCAGAGTTAGAGCAACTGATAGGGCGTATTCCCTACCTGAACGGAGGTCTCTTCGATGTCCATGAACTCGAACGGCCAGATCGTTATGGGGAAAATATCCAGATACCCGACCAGGCCTTCGAGCGCATTTTCGACTACTTTGATGGCTATCAGTGGCATCTCGACGACCGCCCACTGCGAGACGACAAAGAGATTAATCCAGATGTTCTAGGCTATATTTTCGAGAATTATATCAACCAAAAGCAGATGGGGGCCTATTACACCAAAGAAGACATTACGGAGTATATTAGCAAGTACACGGTTATTCCTTTCCTGTTCGAGGCTGCACGAGCCGACTGCGCAGTGGCGTTCGAAAACTCCCATGGGCCCACTGTTTGGGATCTCCTAAAAGACGACCCTGACCGTTACATCTACCCGGCACTGCGTCACGGCATTACTTGGGACTACCAGCTCGATAATCCCCACAACGGTGTGCCACTTGAGAAGCCTTTTGACCTCCCAGGAGAGATCAACGCCGGGCTCAAACTGCCTTCTTTACATCACATCGTCGAGGACGGTCCGGTGCCCACCTTGGAAATGCGTAAGGGATGGAACAAGTCGGCGTCCGCCACGCATGCATTGCCGACCGAGACATGGCGTCAAGTAATTGATCGACGAAAGCACTACGAGGAGGTTAAGCGTAAGCTTGCCGCAGGCGAGGTCCGCAACGTTAATGAGCTTATTGCCTACAACCTCGACATTCGCCAGTTCGCACAGGACATCATCGAAAATTGTGAAGGCCCGGAGTTGCTTCGCGCCTTTTGGCGTTCCATAGAAAAGGCCACAATCTTAGACCCAACCTGCGGCTCCGGCGCTTTCCTGTTCGCAGCGCTCAATATTCTTGAACCGTTGTATGAGGCTTGCCTTGATCGTATGGAGACGTTTGTCGAGGACCTTGACCGATCCGGCGAGAAACATAGGCCAGACAAATTCTCCGATTTTCGCAGAGTCCTACAGCACGTGGATAAGCATCCCAACCGTCGCTACTTCATCTTCAAGAGCATCATCCTCAACAATCTTTATGGCGTAGACATCATGGAAGAGGCGGTCGAGATCTGTAAGCTCCGTCTCTTCCTCAAACTCGCAGCACAAGTTTCACCTGACACGGCACGGGACAACTTAGGCATTGAACCCCTGCCGGACATCGATTTCAACATCCGTGCCGGGAACACACTTGTTGGCTACGCAACCTTTGATGAGGTGCTGAAGAGTGCTGAAGGTAATTGGCTCAGGCAGCAGGACATCGAAGCGATAAAAATTCGTGCGGCTGACCTTCAACAGGCCTTCGATGCATTCCGGGCGCGACAGGTCGAAGGCGACGGGGCAGTGCCCACCCTACATAAACAGGAGCTGCAAGGACGCCTGGCAGCACTAGGTGCGGAATTGAACCACTATCTTGCAAATGAGTATGGTATCAACCCCGCCAAGAAAGACTCATATCTCAAGTGGCTACGGTCCCATCAACCGTTCCACTGGTTCATCGAATTCTACGGGATCATGAAAGATGGAGGTTTCGAAGTAATTATCGGAAATCCACCCTATGTCGAGCTGAGCAAAGTCAGGGGCTACAAGCTGCTTAACTACGAAAGCCTAGATTGTGGGAACCTCTACCCGCTATGTGTCGAGCGCAGCTCCACACTGCTTTCAACCAATGGCACCTTCAGCATGATCGTTCCACTCAGTGGATTTTCGACTGAACGCATGCAGACATATCAAAACCATGTTTGGAATCGATATCAGCAGCTGTATATCTCCTATTACAGTGGTGATGCTCACCCCTCGGTCATGTTCAATGGGGTCAAATACCGTCTTTGCATTATTATAGGTAAACCAGGACAAAACATATCTTCGAAAGTCCAGACAAGTGAGTACTTGCGCTGGTATGCAGTCGAGCGACCGTTCTTGTTTCCCAAATTAGCTTATTCAGGATGTTCCTTCGTCACCGGGTTTCTGAGGTTTGCAAAGATCGGCAATGCGTTGGCTGCACGAGTGTTAGAGAAGGTTGTGTCTAAACAAACTCCGATAGGCTCTTATATTCGCGAAAGCGGTGCAGGTCATATCAACTACCACAGAAGTCCCGTGTTCTGGATTAGGTCAATGGACTTCGAGCCTTATTTCAAATCCGCTACAAAAGATCGGTCGACAGATCACCTAAAGGACGTATATTTCGACAGAGAGGCTGATGCCAGCCGAGTAGGGGCACTACTCAATAGCACCCTCTTCTATTTGTGGTTCACGGCTCAAGGCAATTGTAGGAATGTTGCAGGCCCCGATATATTTTCTTTCCCGATTGGAGATTTGAGGACAGGAACGCTGGCCCCGCTTAAAGCAGTATTTAGAGAGCTGATGAAAGATCTGCAAAAGAACTCCCAAAGACGTGTCTACACTTATGAAGCATCGGGAAAAGTCGAATACGATGAGTTCTATCCAGATAAGTCTAAAAACATCATTGACAAAATTGACCAGATTCTTGCGCAGCACTTCCGGTTTACGGAGGAGGAGTTGGACTTCATCATCAATTATGACATCAAGTACCGCATGGGCCGCGATGCAGAGGGTGAAGAGGAGAGTTGATTAATGAGCGATATTCTTGCGCGTATCCAAAGAGACCTTCAGCAGGATAGCTATTACAGTCAAAATTTCGCTAACGATGGTGAGAGCTTCATTGCGTGGTATTTGCGAAACGTTTTGCTTCGCACTCCAATCCAAGTGCGAGACGACATTACGGACGGCCAGGATGATAAACAGATCGATGCTGTGATTGTCGACGATGAAAAACGTCAAGTCATCATTATTCAAGGGAAATTTTTCACGACAACCAAGGTAGATCAAGCTCCGCTGCATGAAGTGCTCGCGGCATGGCTCCATATCCAGAATCTTCCGGCGCTGCAGGAGAGTTCCAATAAGCGACTGCGTGTCAAGCTAGAGGCGGTATCTGAAGCGCTGCAGGATGAGTATGAAGTGGTGTTCGAATTACTGACGACTGGCACACTCACTGAGTCGGCCAAGAACGATCTGAAGTCCTTTAGCGAAACTATTACTGAGTATGAGCATCCCGTGGCCAGTATCACTCTTGTCGATACAGCAACTCTGCAGGCTCGATGGGATGATGCTCTTTCGGTCGCACTCCCCAAGTTGAAACACAGCTTGACGCTGGAACCCGGCAGATACCTCTCACTGCAGGTGGCAAACTTCAAGACGGTACTTGCGGCGGTAAAGCTCAGTGATGTCCTACGCCTGCCTGGCGTCAACGACCAAACCCTCTTCAGGAAAAATGTTCGCCAGTCTCTTGGTCTCACGAACAAGATAAACAAGGGATTGAAGCAGACGTTAATGGGGGACAATTCTCACTTCTTTTTCCTTTATCACAATGGCATCACGGCGATATGCGACAAGCTTTCTCTTGATACTGCTTCAAACAACCTAGTGCTAGAAGGCTTGAGTGTGGTCAATGGTTGCCAGTCCATCAATACAATTTTTGCATGCTCTGAAAAAATAAAGCGATCGACGGGCTCCTATGTGCTGTTCCGGTTTTACGAGATTCCGCAGGCCGACATCGCCGACCGAATTAGCATTTATACGAATTCTCAAAGCGCTGTTAAACCACGCGACTTACGAAGCAATGACAAAAGGATAGCCGCGATCAAGACGGCCTACGAAAATGCGTATCGCGACGGCTTCCTGATTACGAAGCGCGGCCAAGAAAGGCCCGCAGACCGTGATGAAAAGAAGACGATAGATATAGGGCTGTTGGCCAAATGCATTATGTCCTGGCATTGCCAGCGACCGAATATTGCCTACAACGAAAACAAACTGTTCGATAAGTATTTTGACCAGTTATTCCGCTCTGACTATTCGCCAGCAGACATTCATACGTTAAATCAGTGGATGCAACATATCGAGCGCCGTTGGCAAGAGGGAAGTCTCGGTTTGAACGAGGCCTTAATGGCTGTCCCAAGCTATGCGAAATTTCATCTGCTCTTCGGTGTGCAGGTTTGCTTTAGCATTGCTAGCAATCACGCAGACAAAGTGCCTTCGCCATCGGCGACGCTCTCTGCTCTCAGTGATCCTGATCCTATAATCACACTCGCGGCAAATTGCTACAACTCGGCGCTCGATGCCGCAGTATCCGAGTACCAAGAAAAGAGTAGAGTGTTCAGCCCACAGAATTGGCTAAAGGCAAAAGATAGCCTGAATAAAGTGCAGGCATCACTACGAATGTATATGGGTATGATGTCCTCGATGCCAGGCGGGTCTGATCTCAAAAAAAAGTTGGTCCTGGATGCATCTAAGTACTCGTTAAGATGGTCAGCTGACTAAGTACGGACACCGCAAAATCCTTATTGCGTTGTGCACAAGTGCCTATACCTACATTTTGTCCGCCAAACTAGAATCGCCTTAATTTGCTCTATGCCAGGAATTCTTATTCTACGACTATGTCCACAGCTCAAATCGAAATAGCATATGTCGGCGATGCAGTTGAGGCGGGCATAATGGAAATAGGCGATCTTGCGCCTGCGTTGCTATCTTTTGAGGCACTTTTCAAAGAAGCCAATTTTATTCTGAATGCAGACAGAGCATATGTCACTGTCATAGTAAGATCTGACTTCAAGAAAGGCTCATTTGGAATCTATCTTGAACTTGTACAGCACGTAGTTGGTCAAATATTGTCCGTCGCCGGGGACCTAAAACAAGCAGCAGAGATTGCACAACTCTTGGGCTTGTTCGGTGGGGATGGCCTACTAAAATTTCTCAAATGGCTGAAGGGGCGTACTCCTTCAACTGTAACAAAGCTCGAAAATGGGACGGTGAAGGTGGACCTTTCAGGAAGCACCATTTCCAATAGCACGATCATCATTAAGCCCGATGTCTATGCTTTGTACAGCGCTTACGGGGTAAGGCGCCACTTTAATGGAGTGGTTAAGCCTTTGCAGCGACAAGGCATAGAGAGGCTAGAAATGAGGAAGGGTAAGGAGACCGTTGAGTCTATTTCCAAGGAAGAAAGTTCTCTTCTCGCTACCCCCACGCCTACAGAAAACATTGTCCACGAAGGCGACCACGTTGCTGTATTTCAGGTTGTCCGCGTCTCATTTAAGGAACGGTACAAATGGACGCTGTCAGACGGAGAACGGAACTTTAATGTTGCAGTGCACGACGACGATTTCGTGAAGAAAGTCGAAGAAGGTCAGCTGTCTTTCCGTAAAGGCGACAGCCTAAAGGTTCATGTACAAACAGTAAGTCGAAGAACAGATCATAAAGGAATTGTCACCGAATATAAAATATTGAAAGTTATAGAGGTTATTAAGCAGCCGCCCCAACTCAATTTGCCCGGAACATAACTGGAACATTCTTGCCGGTTAGCCGCCTCCCATCAAGGCGCGTCCTATATAGGACAGCCTATTTGTAAGCCATTGTAAAACCGTGTATCAGATTGGAATTTTTCAGCACATAAGACATTGATTTTACTTATCCCCTGGGTCTCTTTTAAGGCTAGACGATCGAACGGGGATGCAAGGGGCCATAACCATTCGAAACATGACGCAGAATTGCATCCAGGCGATCTTGACGTTAGTCCTCTTCCTTCAATGTTCTAGGCTTCTATGGCTGGGATACGAATGGTCATGCCATCTTGTTGATGCTGGCAGGGGAGCGCTTGGTTCCGACCGCTAGAGTTTCTGACGCAGTACGAGCCTGATCGACACTGTCCGGATCGCAGTGTGGTGGGGCAGATCGAACGGTTTCGTGAGACGCCAGGTGATTCTCGGGTTCCATTTGACAAACGACAGCAAGCCATCAAGTGCCTGGTGCACTTTGTCGGGGGTCTTCACCATCCGCTTCATGCCTGCCAGAATCAGGACAGAGGCGGCAATAACGTGAAGGCGGAATCACTGGGGAAGGCCGTGAATCCCTTTACCAAAAAACATGGAATCTTCATCAGGGTTGGGGATAATGGGCTACTCGACCATTACGCCGTGGATGCGACACAGGCCGTGGATCAGATTGATTACTTTCTGATGGGGCAAAACGAAACCAAGTTGGCGCAGGCCTCAATCCTCCAGTGGGCGAGGCAGTCCCACGATCAAGCCAGGGATCATGCCTACAGGTTCGCCGCAGACAAGCGCCTTGGTGAGGAGTACCTCAAACCAGCCCTTCCGATGTAATTACAACTCGCAAGGGCTGGTGCGAGGCTGGCGTATCTGCTCAATACCTCCTTGTAGAAGCCGCCTCAGCCAACCCTGTCGCCTCGACTTTGCCCAGTGAAGGAGTTTCGGAAATGCCGATGACCAGCGTACGAGACGAGGGGCCGCCTGATACGCTGATTCAATAAAAGGCCGAAAGCGTTTTTCAGGTGAGCAACAGAAATCACTCTATCAACTCCTCTGCCGGGACAAGACCTACATCCACAGCGCGCCTGCCCGCCATTATGTGGTATTTTTGTAATCGTTTTATCGCTGGCGCTGGAACTAGAGGAAATTGTAATCGGAAATCTATCTAGAGAGGGTTAAGTTAATAGGTAATGTTTATGTCTTGGTGCCAAAGTCCAGAAAGCCTTTCCATGCCCTTGTTTTGCGTTCTTGTTTTACTTTCGCAAGCTCAAGCTCCAGTTCTCTGAAGACCTCGAGTTGAAGAGTTTGGTTGGGTTCAACTAGATTTGCCTCGTAACGCGACTTAAGGCTTTCGAACTGTCCGTGCAACTTTGTGCACTCTAACTGATGTGCTTCGCACCCCAACCAATTGTGAAGGCCTGTGAGAGCTCCACCTATCAGGGCCATTATTCCGCCCACCTTGGGTCCCAAAAGCTCAGTGACCGTTGCAGCCCCACCGAAGAAGGCGAGCAAAGACCCTATCCCAACAAAGATCAAGTTTGGGAAACGAAGCTTAGTCAGCCATGCGGAATAAATATCACGCTCCCGCTCACACTCCTGGATACGCTTCTTCATGGAGGAAATAATTTCCATCGCCGTATCTCTAAGCGAAACAGCTCCTCATTTGCCAAATACCCCTAACGTGCAAGCGATTATACCCGATCGTAACAGCCCCATATCGCCGAGTCTGCGCTAACAAGGCTTTATCGCTTAAGTAGCAGAATGCGTATCGCTACGCAAATTAGTATTTTATTCGGCTAAAGCCCGCATGAGTAAAAGGAATTCTTTTAAGTTGACGTGTTCCACAGTCAGTTGACTTCACGTCTGCTCCGTTTTGTAAAGCTGCGACTGGCACGACATAATTACGGGGTGCCAATTCACCATTCGGCCCATGGCCATATGGCCCCGGTGACTCCTTGGGTTTTTCCACGCATTGTACGTAGCCGTAATAAGCGCATTGACGATTTAATTTGTAAGAGCTACTCTCCGCGGCAACTTAGTTCATCCTCCTTCTTGATTATACTTGGAGGACTGTTAGCCCCTCTCCCTGTTCTGGGTGAGGCTGTGAACTAGCACAACCTAGCTGTGAAGTGAAGGGTGAGCCGTGTCTAGAAATCTGGTGGTTTGCTGTGATGGGACAGGGAATATATGGGGGAACGATTGCGATACGAACGTCGTCAAACTCGTCCGAATTATTCAGAAAAATGAACAGCAAATACTTTTCTACGATCCAGGTGTCGGTACAAGCGATACATATCCATCAATAGGAAAAATTAGTCGTGCAAAGGCGCGAGCGAAAGAAATAGTGGGTTTAGCGATTGGTGGTGGTATCTACGAAAACATCGGACAGGCTTATGGCTTTTTGGTCGAGCATTATCAGCCCACGGACCGTGTTTTCATTTTCGGCTTTTCCCGTGGAGCGTTCACAGCGCGATGCGTGGCAGGCATGATCAATTTGTTTGGAATTGTTCGCCGAGGGGCAGAAGCAATGATTCCTTCATTAACGCGTATCTATTTTCAACCAATCGAGGGGACGGGGCGTACCGGAAGTACCAGGCAAGATTATGGCGATGATATACGCGCGGTGTTTACACTCGAAGGTCGAGACGCTCGGGTGTACTTCCTGGGTGTTTGGGATACTGTCAGTACGGTTGGAGGTCTTCCAGGGTCGAAGAAGAATATTACAAGTTACGGAACCATTAGTGGGAAAAATTACGATCATGTTCGCCATGCTGTGGCTTCTCATGAGTATCGCTATGCATACGAACCAAGGCTATTTAAAGACAACAATTTCGACCATGGTCGGACCTCACTAAAGCAATTACGGTTTGCCGGTGCTCACAGTGATGTCGGAGGCTCATACAAAGAGTCTGGATTATCCAACTGTAGTTTAAAGTGGATGGTCGAGGAGGCAATAGAAAAAGGATTGCTGTGCGATTTGGCCAAGGTCAACTCCATTGAAATTGATCCGTTGGGGCTTGCCCACGACCAGGCGTTTAGCCAGCCACTTTGGGCTCTGTCAGGTCTGCGGACGCGTCTAAGTGTCCTCGGGGTCGAACCACATTGGTCGTTTAGCGAACGTGAAAAGGCGAAAAACATCAAGGCAGTCTGGAAGCCTTTACGGAAAAATTTGTCGGCATTGAGCTGGATCAGCGGAACGCTTGTGATGTTGTTTGTAGTCCAGCTGCTCAGTTACTGGGCTTGTTCCATGCCATGTGATTATCAATTTAATCCCTCCGACCTTTTTCGTCACGAATTCAATATGGCCCTCTTTTTTGATGTGATTCGGGGTGATGGTATTGAGAACCTTTTCGGCACCGTGAATGCCAGCCGAATGATTAAACGATATCTCGCCGATTACCTATTCATTCTTGCCTACTCCGGTGCAGTATGCTGGCTTCTAGTTTATGGCCGTCGAATCGTGGCTGAGCTAACCACCAAGCCTGTTCTTCATCGTGCCGCACACTGGAGCAGTTTAATACCCTTGTGGATTTTGATCGGAAGCGATGTGGTCGAAAATACACTTACATTGTATTTGCTGAATGAGCCGGTAGGTGCTTATCGAACTCATGACGTTATCTTATGGCTCACTGCAGGACTTACGGGGACTAAGCTCCTGGCGCTACTTATGCTCTGTTGCCATTTTATCTGTCTTGGCGCTTGGGCATTGATTGCAAGGATAATTCATAAGCCAAATGTCGTGAAGAGGGGAAGTTCAATCCCCACTTGAAACGCTGGTCGATGGATGCTTATTCATTTAATATTCCGGAGCTTAGGTTCACCGATGTATACGTAGTTATTGCACGTGTAATAATTTTCATGCTCCTATGCGCAAATTCACAATAATAAAAGCTTGTGCGACTTCGCTCAGATCCTTCGGACTAGTTAGTCTCTCCTTCGCACTCACAATTCTAACCAATGTTGGGCTTTTGGGCTGCGACAGGCTTACTCATCCCTCCGTAGAGAAAGTAATGCTGCACACAATGAAAGCTACTGTTGATGGGCTGAATAAGGAGTCGCTTCACATACGATATTTTGGCGCTACTACTATTCAAATCGATGACGGGAACACTGCCCTGATGATTGATGGTTTTTTCTCTCGTCCAGGATTAGCGCAGATGCTGTTCGGAAAAATCTCGCCGGATATAGACAGGATAAATTATGCATTCGCAAAGGGCAGCGTAGGAAACCTGGCTGCCGTACTCGTCGCGCACTCCCACTATGACCATGCTATGGATTCAGCATTTGTGGCGGTTCGCAAAAGTGCAGTACTTGTTGGCTCAAAATCGACCGCCAAAATCGGGCGAGGTCAAGGCTTGCCAGACGATCGGATAATTGAAGTGAATCATGGTGATAAGCTGCGGTATGGGGATTTTATCGTTGAGATTTTTGAATCACCGCATTCTCCAGATCCGTGGTTCTCTGAGGACATCAACCAAACTCTTCAACCTCCGGCGCGGGTTGGAGAGTATAGAGCAGGAAAAAATTTCTCCTTCCTTATACGTCACCGGTGGGGAACGGTCCTCATACATCCGAGTGCAAACTTCTCACCTAACTTATTTGAGAATATCAAAGCTGATGTGGTTTTTCTGAGCCTGGGCATGCTTGGTTCGCAGTCGGAATGTTTTGCGGAAGAGTATTGGAGGAGCGTAGTACTAGCTAGTAAAGCAAGATTTGTAGTTCCAATCCATTGGGACGATCTTCTTCGTCCGCTTGACGAACCCTTATTGCCGATGCCCTATCTCGTGGATGACTTCACTGGTGGATACAAAACGCTTTTAAGAATGGCGGAGCGGGATCGCATCTCCGTACAATTTATGCCTCTTTTTCAACCATTTGACATAAAAGCCTTTCAGTAAGGACACTACATGAACGTTCCTGCACGAAGGGATTTAATTGCCGCGCGTCTTCTCCGACAGACCTCTCAAGGGCGCCGACTATGGATGGTGCATTCAAGATATCTTGGTGCGACGTGCGCCAGCCTGATCCTTGCCCTCATCGTTGGGTGCGGACAGTTACCGGCAGAGGTCCGTGTCGAGTGTACGCAGCTACCGGCAGCTTCGCAGCAAATCGCTCTTGGGATGTTCGGCCCCGAGGATTTGGCATTAGACGTATCCGCTGAACGGCCAAGGCTAATCATATCCTCCCAGAATAGAAGAGCGACCAAAACGCGAGGAAAGATATTTCACGTTGATCTGGTCACGCATGAGATTCGTGAAATGCCTCGAAGGGGAGAGCCTGCTCAGCTGATCAACTCCTTTCATCCCCATGGCCTTGATCTCGCAATGATTGACGACAGGAAAGTTCTATATGTCGTTGTACATGGAACTGAAGAATGGATAGTGCGCTACACTGTTCTTGAAAACGAACTCGTCTACGATAAGACTCTTGGCCCTAATGAAGAACTGACTAATCCGAATGATGTAGACGCGGATGCACATGGAAATATCTATGTAACCAACTCCTCGACAGGGAAAAGCTTCCTAGTAAATTGGTTAAAGTCGAATGTGTTGGGCATGCGGACCACCCCCACTTTGCGCTTGTCAACTAAAGGATGGGAATCCGTAGCGGACCTCGCAAAAGCTCCGAACGGCGTTCTTATACACGGAAACTATCTACTCATCGGAGATTCTTTGGCAGACACTGTTACGATACATCCTCTGCCTGGCTCGACAGGGCAGAAGAAAGTTCTGGAAATGAGTATGCCTGACAATATGAGCGAAGGTCCTGATCACGATGTCCTCACGGCATCTCACAATTCAAGATTATCTTTTATGCTACACCGCTCAGAAATTATGACGGCTGGTGGCTCTATTTTTCGCATTACCGATATTGAGGGGAGCCCGACACTCAACAAGGTTTTCATAACAGATGGGACTATGCTCAGTGCACCCTCCTCAGCCGTTTACTTCAATAACACCCTTTATATTGGGCAAGTTTTTGATCCATTCATTTTAGCTGTGCCTGTCCGTGATCTAAAACAGGCTCATGTCTGTGCCAAATGACCAACATATTGGATTCTTGCTGCCTAGGGCTGAAAATCCTTCTGTGGTCGTCGACACTGTAGAGCTCAGGCAGGCTAGTGATCGGGGCAATGCTGTCTGCTTCTCACTCTCGCTGTTGTAAAATATCTGATGGCGCGAAGCGCCATCACGTTGTGCATGCGATATCGACTCTTTTGTGGCTCATTAGAATTGCCCTCTCATTGATTCCAGCCTTGGAATGGCCTTTATTTATCGGAACCCCAACAAAATCGCGACCTAAATACGACGAGCCAATATAAGTAGTCAGGGCCATTCGGCCCTATTGTAAAACGTAGTTGTATCTACTACTACTCCAGAAGGATGAAGAATTACATTCCGATAATGGCGTATCTGAGTCACGAGGCGCAGCAATTGAAATTCTAAGCTACGACAGTTCTCTTATGGTTCTAGTGGTAATGCTTATTTAAGCGCTTGAGTCGACTTATTATTGATGGCAGGGGGAGAATGAGCGTCTTCATATTGATCATGGCGACTGTGCTCATCGTTGGATGTGTCCCCAAGGGAATGCTCGCCCAAAACGAAGGTGAGCTTCCAAGACTGTGTGATTCCTTCAAGGCGATGGAGGCCGATGGGCTGAGTGATACATATTTGGCAAATCGTGAATTTTGGAAAACATTCGACAAGCGTTATGCCAGAGATCCGCAAAAACCAGAGGGCGGCAAGCCCCGCAAACTGATTGTATTCATGGACGGAACCGGTAATGACAAGACATCATCAACAAATGTGAGGAAGCTGTATCGGTTAGCCGTGCAACATGCCTGTAAAGGAAATCGTGTGATTCCTTATTATGACAAAGGAGTCGGCGCTAAGTGGATTAACCGTGTCACAGGCGGAATCGGAGGAAGGGGAACTAGCTTAAATATTCGTCAAGCCTATAGATTTTTAGTGGAGGCCTATACGCCGGGAGATGAAATTTACCTTATCGGGTTTAGCCGAGGAGCATTCACTGCAAGATCACTAAATGGACTAATTGAGTTTGCTGGCCTAGTCGACGAAGAAACTGTTCAGAAGAAGTGGCATGACTATCTTCCATTGCCTGGTGTAACAAATCTGCATTTTAGTATAGGCGCTCTCTATGACGTTTATCATCAAAATTTCGATGGGAGACCTGGATTCGAAAAAAGAGTCAAAGAAGAATTGGATGAGATAATTAGAGCACGCAACATGAAGGTATTTAAAGACTCACAGAAAGTAAAAGTAACAGCAATAGGGGTTTTTGATACAGTTCCAGCATTGGGGTTGGTTCGTGATGATGAGCCGGACGACCATCGATTGGATCTCTATGCGCAATACGGCTTCCATGCACTTGCTCTTGATGAGCAACGCGACGATTTTCGGCTTCTCCGGTTCGACCCTTTACGTGCGACAGAAGGTAGCCAGCTTGAAGAAGTGTGGTTTGCCGGGGTGCATTCCGATGTTGGTGGAAGTTATTCACTGGAATACAACTGCACATCTAAGGACGACTTCAGGGGTATCGCTACTACGCCGTTAAATTGGATGATTAAAAAACTATCGAAGTTCGAAATACTTCCTTCAGTTCAAGAGCTGGATGAAATGGCCCATCAAGATAAAACCTCTTCTCTTAGGTGTGGTTGTGACCAGGGGGGCGGTCCGTTTATCGAGTGTGACTGTGGCCTTTTGCACGATGAATATTTCGACGGTTCGTTCGGATGGTTGAGGTGGATGGGAAGCTTTCCAAGAAAACCGCACAGCGGGGATAGTATTCATCGCAGTGTGCTTCGAAGAATCGCACTAGAAAAATTGTTCCGTGGTCACCCTGAACGTGAACAGGACGGGCAGTATCTATTTTTAGGCCGGCCTAATCCAGGTAACGCCAAAGAGTATTTCGAGAAGAATTTCGTGGTCGTAGACTAGCGCATCGATTTCACGACTGTGTGATACCTGCTGTTCACACCGTAAATGGCCGAAGCACAGGCTTTTCAGCCTGAGATTTAAGCTGAGTAATAGCATACCAATAGGGTCACCGTGAACTGCAGCCTTCACTCCCGCACATTCTTGGTTTCTGTAAGCTGAACTATGGTATGGCTCAGTATGAATTCTGTTGCACTCAATAAGTTGCGTAGACCGTTAAGGAGTTTTCTCTGATCCGCCACACCAGCAATAACGCGACTTCAAGGACGAAGGTAAAGAAATGGTGATTCGATTCGCGGTGCTAATCGGGATACTTGGCACGTTAGGGTGTGGGAGCTTGGTAAAGAGCGTACCTTATGCCAACATCATTATGGTTGATGCGGACGGTCATCCTGTTGATCCGAGAGGATATGGCCCATGCGAGCTGGACACAGAAGGAAACTGTAACAAACGGCAGAGTATTCTTAGAAGTTATTCACAGTTTGGAACTATTAGCGAATATGGTCGTCACATTAAGAATGTATTGAAGGGGCTTGAGGAGCATAAGAAAGAGAGGAGACCTCACAAAATTTTAATTCATGTGCACGGCGGTCTTAATTTTCAGACCGGAACAGTCGAGCGTGCCATCGAGCTTAGTCAAGATGTCTTGAAGGACACAGACGCTTATCCAGTGTTCATTAATTGGCAGTCATCGTTTTTTCCCAGTTATTGGAATCACCTGACACATATTCGCCAAGCCGAGGATTGGTCTCAGGGATCATGGAGCCAGGGATGGGCTTATGCCACCGCGCCCTTCTATCTCAGTGCAGACATTGCACGATCAGCCATTCGCATCCCAACTGCGACGTTTTTTCAAGTCCGCAATGATATTGAGACTGTGCCTGCCCTCCGCTTTCTTCATTCATCCGACCTTGTACTTGCTCAACAAGCAACATTTGATGAACTCTGTCGTAGAAGGTTTGGTCCGTCCGCGTGGGTTGAAGGCGCTTTGTACGAGTACATGACAGCCTTGGATAAGCAAATTGCCGACTGTCCAAAAACTGAAGGAGCCAGGAAGGGCGAACTCAGTGACCCGAAAGCTAAGAATAGCGAAGATTTTAACATGTGGCTCGGTCTCGACCAACGAGCATGGTCAGACAAATTCTGGGCGTCACTCAAGTATGTTATTACGTCTCCTTTCAAGCTGGCTTCTGCTCCGATAATCGATGCATTCGGTACTAGCTCTTGGGATGTGATGCTCCGAAGCGTTGCTCAGCTATTCCATTACGATGGCTCCCCCCTTCCCAATAGGAACGAAGATGAATCTGAGGACGTCGAATATGACTTCACACGCACAGGCGCTCTGGCTGTGTTTTTTGACCAGTTACGAACGAAAATTTGCAATTACGATAAACAGACCGTGAGTACACGAAGCTCTCATAGAGAGGGTTGTCCTAATAAGGATAGTTGGGAAATAACTCTGGTAGGTCATTCGACGGGAGCCATCATCGTTAATCGTATTATAAGAGAGTTCGGAGATCTCCCGATCAGGAATGTGGTTTATATGGCAGCAGCTAGTACCATTAAGGATTACCAAGATACTATCTTTCCTTATCTTTTAGAAAGAAATGTGGGAACAGCCTCGGGAGATCTCACTAGCCTTTGTGACACAAAAAACGCATCAAATGATTCCAACGCTGATGGTAGGAATATTGTCTGCGTCTATCACCTCATGCTTCACGAAGCGGCTGAATCTGGGGAATGGTTTAACGATATTCTGGACCCTTTTCCACGCGGATCGTTACTCGTTTGGTTGGACAATTTCTTGAGTCATCCCTTGAGCAGAGAGGATCGTACTCTTGGTCGTTTTACAAATTTTATTGCAGCCGCTCATCACACCCCGGCCCTAATTCGACCTTCTATTAGTATTGTAAAGTTTGGAGTTGGAGAAGGGGTATTAAGTCCACAAAAGCATGGCGACTTTGGAGGAAGACTTAAGTTCTGGATTCCGAAATGCTGGGCTGGCCCGCCAAAGCATCCAAGGGAGTGCTATCGCGAACTTGGCCATTATTGATTGGACACACTCAGATGGGAAGGATAAAGGATCCCGGGCCTACAGGAGGCGACCATGTTATTTATCATGGAGCGAAGGGCAAGCGTGGGTATTTGATATGCTCAGCCGCCGGGACTCTGGCGGCGATTTTAGCTTTCTGTTCTCTTCACTTTGCGTATGCGGGCTGGAAGTGTCGACAAGTTGAGTTGATTTATCCGTGGCTAACGTTCTGGGTAATTGTCACTCCAGTGTGGTTCTGGTTCGAATATTTTGTGATTTTCAGAAAGTACGGTGATTCTACCGCCTTTGATAGTTTCAAGCATGGCCAACAGCTTTCATTGGCAATCTGGGCGGCGCTTGTATTTTTCTTAAATGGATTAGTCAGTGCTGAACACTTCAAAGAGGCGCCGCAGAGTCCGACTTCATGCGAAGTGAATCTCACTGATCTGCAAGTGTACTGGAGAATGGTTCGATAAAATGATCTTATTGGCCTTTCGAGATCATTGTGAGGGCATCTAAAGAGATAGCGTTTGTTCCCTTCATGTAGCTCTTCAGTATGGTGCAATTGTGACAAGAAGCGGGTACTTACATCGGAACGAGAACTCTTCGTCTCTCCTCTATATGCTTCCTGATCTTATCTGGTAATGCTTGTTCGGCTAGCTGCAGTTCATAGGTCTTTTGCAGGTTCATCCAGAACTCGGCAGTGGTATTAAAAAAGGTTGCCAGACGCAGGGCAGTATCCCCGGTAATGCCTCGCTGTCCCTTAATAATTGCCGTAATTCGGTTTGCGGGTACCTCCAGTGCTTTGGCGAGTGTGTTGGCGTTGATGCCGGGGTCGGAAGCCTTCATGAACTCTTCCACCAAAATCTCTCCTGGATGCACCGGTCGCATGCCGTTCTTCACCATGGCCGTTCTCCTTCAGTGATAGTCTGTGATCTCGACATCATGGGGGCCATCCGCCATCCAACTGAAACAGATGCGCGAGTGGTCGTTGATCCTGATGCTATACTGCCCCGTACGATCACCTTTCAGCTTTTCCAAGCGATTGCCCGGAGGAGCGAGCAAATCCTTCAAATCCGCAGCACTGTCTAGCATCGTGAGTTTCCGTTCAGCCCCATTGCGGATACCGGAGAACTCTCTGGCGGGCATCCCGGCAAACAGGCGCTCCGTCTTCTTATCCCGAAAACTTCTGATCACGGTCCTTACTTTATCATCGTTTTACGATTTACGTAAAACGGATGTGCTAAATTTGTGCTAAAAATTTTCAAAATGGGCTCGATTTAATGGAAACCATAGAATCGATGGAAGTTAGATAACCGCTTGATTCCTCGATAAAAATGGGGAAACCTTCGCAAAAATCAAGCCGCTAGTAAATTGCCACTTGCCGAACTTTTAAGGCGAGGGTCCTGGGTTCGAATCCCAGCCGACTCACCATATCTTTCAATAACTTCGCTGCTTCCTCTGACTCGA
The DNA here is from genome assembly GCA_011525625.1 of Nitrospira defluvii. Lineage (GTDB taxonomy): Bacteria > Nitrospirota > Nitrospiria > Nitrospirales > Nitrospiraceae > Nitrospira_A. The sequence goes on along the minus strand of WYAX01000003.1, from coordinate 223,764 downwards.
CTAGTGGCTCGGTCACGGTTTTGGTCACGGTTGAAGATTGCGTGAGTCCTTCCACTGCCTGCCAGAGATGAGCGGGCGACAGATGTGCGTATCGACTCAACATCGCGGGTGACTTCCAGCCTCCAAGTGCCATAAGGGTTCGATCGTTGGCTCCCCGCATAGCCAATCGTGATGCGAACGTGTGTCGAAGGTCATGGAAACGAAACGGATGTATCCCTGCCGCTTTCACGGCCCGATCAAAGGCACGTCGGAGGTACCGGACATCATGCGGAAAAATCGGATCGAGCGGTGAAGGGGACCGTTCCTCTTTCAACTGACTGAACAGCCCCACGACGATTGAGTTCATCGGGACTCTCCGACGTTCTCCGGCCTTCGTTTCATGAATCGTCAAGACTCCCACGTGCCAATCAATATCAGCCCAGGTCAGTCTGAGGAGTTCTCCTTGCCGTAAGCCGGTATGCATTGCCGTGATCACAATGGAGTGGTAGGCGAGCGGCAACCGTTCGAGGAGCAGCGTCTCCTGGTCGGGAGTCAGATATCGCACCAGGACATTGTTCGGCTTGGGGGCTTTCACAAGGGTGGCAGGGTTATCCCGCAACAGGCCCAACCGTCTGGCTCGATTCAATGTCGCCTTCAGTACGGTGAGATGCCGGACCAGCGTGGCGGGTTCTTTTCCTTCCGCTTGGAGGGCGGTCAGCACTTTTTCAATCTGTCGGGGCGTGATCGTTGCGGCGTCTTGCTCGCCAAAGGCGGTGATCCACCGATTCATTCGCGCCAAATCGTCGCCTTTGCGTGCGCGGCGAGAATCCACCATCTGCAGGTATTCCTTGGCAATCTCAAGGAATGGAACGGCCTTGGTCTTTTCGAAATACTTTCCCTCACGGTGCTCGCTTTTCAGACGGCCATAGAGGGCTTTGGCTTGGCTCTTGGTGTCACACCGATACCAGCGCTCCCGCCCATCGACATACACACGCACCCACCACCCTTCCCGGCCTTTCCGCTGGGTGATGCCTCTATCCTTGCCTTCTTTTCTTGCCACGATGGCTCTCCTTTCGCTGGTCTGCTTTGTGATTTTCTCGCCATTTGCGTGTCGCGACTCGCGTCTGACAACGAGGGCCACAGTAGATTTGATCGACACGAATGGCGAGATAAATTCGTTGGCACTCTGGGCAACGGCGAATGCGCCCGGAATAGTCGACCAATAAATGAGCGAACCGATATTCAAATTCCTTCACTTTCCGCTTTGTCGCCACAAACACACTGCCTTTGCGTTCGTCTTCGACTGGCAGCGTGACAATGATCGTGAATTGCGGAAACGTAAAGGCGGCGACGGCGGTTTCCCATAGCTTCTCAAGACTGCCAAGGACCATCGCCTGGATCTCTTTGGCCTCTCCACGACTGGGAAGCGTGCCACGAAATCCTTCTCCTGGAATCGATCGAACGCTCCAACCAGCCTCTGTGGCGATTTCCGCCCCCCGGCGATTGGCAACGTCATCGACAAAGCTGGCGATCTCAAACGCCAAGACCATCCATTCACTGGCCGTGAGCGTGTCCAGGTCCGTCTGAATAAACTTCAGGAGCCATCCCACCTCGCCGTCTGCCGTGGTGAGAATCCTCTCTCTCGCCTTCTTCATCTCTCCGTGAAATTGCTCGTAGAGTCCGACTCGATCAACCGGCATAGGGAACTCCTCCTGACGAGTGGATGAGAATCTCACTCCATCCTAGTACAGACAAAAAAAGTTAAGACCGGCGGTAGGCGCGGAGGTGAAATCGCTTGAAGAGTGTACCTCGGTAGTGGTAATGCGTGTCAATAGAGGATATGCCTTAACGATATGAGGCATAACTAAATCTATAACTCATTACCAAGGAGGTGCCAGATGGTCAGTACAAAATTGATCACGATTCGCGAAGCGGCGGAACGGCTAGGACTCAAAGAAAGCACGATCAGGAAATACATCCTGAAGCGGCAGATTGCCTATGTGAAGCCGTCGGTGCGTGCCGTGCGAATTCCCATTGAGGAATTGGAACGGATTCTGTCTGCCGGTCTTCGTCCGGCCATTCCTCAAGCGGAGGGCGCTCGATGAGCCGCTGGAAGGAGTTCCGGCGGGAGCCAGTCGCCGGGGAATGGACCAGGAAGCAGAAGCGGGGCTATCACCGGGTGCGGTCGCTGCTCTGGTTCTGGGAGTGCCATCAGTTCCAAGTGCTGTGGGTCACGCTGTCCACGGCAGAAGGCGGGGATGCGGAAAAGCTGACCTACCATCACAAGCAATTACGCCAGCGGATTGAACGCCAGCTGGGGTTTCAGGGGTTGGAGTATTACCAGGTCCGGACGGAGGAAGGGCATGGCGTGCTCCATATCTTCTGGGCTTGGCGAGTGCCGGACGGAGAACGTCCCCGGCGCTTCTGGATCTCTCAGGAATGGCTCTCGGCCCAATGGCAGGGCCTCCACGGGGCTCCGGTTGTCTGGATCAAGGCCTATCAGCCTAGCCATCGTTCCCGGAATCGTCTGAGCCGCTATGTCATAAGCCAGTACGTCCAGGATCAATGTGGCTACGTGAACATGTGTTGGTCCTGGAAACGGTCTCTTGGCTTTCCCATCAGCCGGTTGTGGGAAGAAATGCGGCACCAGTGGTCCACCAGGAACGCCTATCGCCGGATCAGGGGAGAGATCGAAATCCCTCGAATCGTGTTCATCAAGACCTGGGAGGATCTGCTTTCGGGGCATCCCATCTGGTTCTGCGACACCATTTTGCAACTCGTCCTGGGGCAGGGCCTCGTATGGAGGCCGCTATGAAAGCCCCCCACACTTGTGTCGTGAAAATCCAAAGCACCTTGGGCCTCACCTGTTGCGGACAGCCCGCCACCCTCTATGATCGGGCCAGGAAAGATTGGATCTGTACGTCACATCATCAAGAGCGGTTGTGCGAATTTTGCCAATCTGAGCGGGCTTGGGCGCGAGTGCAAATGCGGGCTCATATTTCTAAGGCTCCCTATGAGGTCTGGCTCTGTGCGTCTTGCGCGGGAATAAAGGAAGGGTAGGTTCCGAAAGCACTCTAGCCCGCTGTGATAAATCTCACCCTGTCACCCGTCCATTATCCCAACGGGTGAGAGGGGAAATGGATGGCCTCATCTATTGAAGATGGCGGCGATGCGTCCCGCTTGGCCGCCATTCTGTTGGATCGTTGCTTACTAAGGTAGAGAAGAGAAAAGGAATACTGAAGCCATGGGGAGATTAGGAACGCAAAGACTCGCCCGACGAGGCCGCCCGGCCGTTCCGGACCACTGGACCGGACGGCCGGGGGGATCGGGGGCGCAGCCCCCGCTTCACTTGATCTATATGGTCAAAGTAGGACCACGAGGATCAAGTTCTCTGGATATTTGAACAGGATTAAAGTATCTTCGCGCAACCTCTGAGTCTGACCTCATAAGTGTGAAAGTTTCGCTATGGCACCTATCCTTTCCTGGAATGAAGTTCGTGATCGCGCTATCAGGTTCTCCCGTGAGTGGGCGGGCACTACGAGTGAAAGCGCGGAGAAGCAAACATTCTGGAATGAGTTCTTTGAAATATTCGGGATTCGCCGTCGTAGCGTAGCTTCGTTTGAAGAGCCAGTCCGCAATATTAGAGGTAAGTACAACTTCATTGATCTATTTTGGGCGGGTGTTGTTCTAGTCGAGCATAAATCCTCTGGGCAGGATCTCGGTCGTGCACAATCTCAAGCTTTTCGATACATCCAGGATCTTGTACGAGAAGGACGCCATTCAGAAGTTCCACGCTATGTGATCGTGTCTGATTTTCGTCGCGTTGCGCTTCACGATTTGGAGCCTGAAGATCAGAAAGATCTCCCGTTATTTGATCAATGGAGGGTATGTAGTCAGGAGTTTCTTCTCTCGGAGCTTCACCAGCATATACATGCTTTCGCTTTTATAAAGGGGGAAAAACCAGTCCGATTAGACCCGGAAGATCCTGCTAATGAGGAGGCTTACGGGATTATGGCCCAACTCCATGACACCTTGGGGAATGGGGGCTTTTCAGGTCACGATCTGGAGCGATTTCTTGTGCGGGTGCTTTTTTGTCTGTTCGCGGAAGATACCGGCATCTTTGAGCCGGCAGCGTTTCAGAACTTTCTCACTCATCGGACACGTGAGGACGGCTCTGATTTGGGCGCCCAGCTGAACAGGTTGTTTGAGGTTCTGAACACCTCAGAGGAAAGACGTCAAAAGACTCTAGATGAAGACCTAGCTGCTTTCCCATATGTTAATGGAGCTCTATTTGCCGAACGTCTGGGCTTTGCGGATTTCAATCGGGATATGCGCAATGCTCTGGTTGCGTGTTGTCGTTTTCAATGGGCGAGGATCTCGCCTGCTGTCTTTGGTTCACTCTTTCAAGGAATTATAGATGACCGGGAACGTCGGCAACAGGGCGCTCACTATACTAGTGAACGAGACATCTTAAAAGTTGTGCGGTCTCTTTTTTTAGACGATTTGCGTGCAGAGTTTGAAACGATAGTTGGTGATCGCTCGACTCGAAGAAAAGTTCGACTGCAGGACTTTCACGAAAAATTACGCAAGCTTCAATTTCTTGATCCGGCTTGCGGATGCGGCAATTTTCTTGTGCTCACGTACCGTGAGGTGCGGCGGCTAGAGCTTGATGTGCTCCGTTTGATTGCTGGGACACAGCGGGTTCTAGATGTCCGTGATTTGTGCAAGGTAGATGTCGATCAGTTCCACGGAATCGAATTATTTGAATGGCCTGTCCGGATTGCTGAGGTGGCACTCTGGTTGATGGATCATCAAATGAATGTTGAAGTAGCCGCGGCATTTGGTGAAAGTTTTCGACGACTCCCTTTGAAAAGTACTCCTCACATCGTTCAAGAAAATTCCCTTCGCATAGATTGGCAAAGCGTTCTTCCCAAACAACAGTGCAGTTTTATTCTTGGTAATCCGCCGTTCGTCGGAAAGCATCTCATGACTGAGGATCAGGCTGCAGATATGGAGGCTGTCTGGGGGGAACATGCAGGATCGGGTTTGCTTGACTATGTTACGGGTTGGTATCGCAAGGCCGCAGACTTTATTCAAGGAACCCGAATTATTGTTGGTTTTGTCTCGACAAATTCTATCAGTCAAGGGGAACAGGTAGGTGTACTCTGGCAGCCACTATTCGAACGCTTCCATATTAAGATTCACTTCGCCCATCGCACATTTTCATGGGAGAGCGAAGCACGAGGAAAAGCGCATGTTCATGTCGTAATTATAGGCTTTGCTGCCTTCGATGCCGCGCACAAGACTATCTACGATTATGATGGCGATCCTCACTCGCCCACGCAATCTGCTGTAGCCAATATTAGCCCGTATCTTGTAAATGCGTCCGATGTGTGCGTCCTTGTGAGGTCTAAGCCAATTTGCCCAGTGCCTGAAATCGTCTATGGCAGCAAGCCGGTCGATGGAGGGAACTTAATAATAGAGGATGATGAATTGCCGGAGTTGATACGGAAAGATCCTCGAATTAAGCGCTTCATCCGCCCATTTCTTGGCTCACAGGAGTTCATTAACAGTCTACCCCGCTGGTGCCTTTGGTTGCAGGATTGCCCCCCGGAAGAAATCCGATCGGTTCCAATGATTCGAGAAAGAGTAGACGCGGTACGGCAGTTCCGTTTGGCGAGTAAGAAAAAGCCCACCAGACAAAAGGCGGAATACCCGATGTTGTTTGCCGAAATCCGCCAACCAGCTAAAGACTACCTTCTTGTACCGTCTGTTTCTTCAATAAACCGTAAGTATATCCCTATTGGTTTCGTGCGACAGAATGTAATTGCAAGCAATTTGGTAATGTTTGTGCCAGATGCCGGCTTATATGAGTTTGGTGTGCTTTCTTCATCAATGCATATGGCATGGACGCGGCAGGTTTGCGGTCGAATGAAATCGGATTATCGTTACTCAAACACCGTTGTTTACAACAACTTCCCATGGCCTCTTGACCTGCGGGAAAGGAATCGTGCCTCGGTTCAAAAAGCCGCACAGACTGTACTGGATGTACGAGGTGAATTTCTTGCGCCGAAGGGCACTTCTACGTTGGCAGACTTATATGATCCGCTCCTGATGCCTCCTCAGTTAGTTGATGCTCATGCAATTTTGGATCGTTCCGTTGAGCGCTGCTACCAGCGTGAGTCTTTTCGTAGTGACCGCGAGAGGGTAGAACATCTGTTTGCTTTGTATGAAAAAATAACCAAACCGCTACTTCCACCAGGTCATGCGAGGCAGGTGACTCTTAGTAACCAGTGATGACAAAATTGAGGCGCGGATGGCTCAGGATGAGCAGCAGAAAAAACATCAGTTTGGCGGGGAGTGGACCACCGTTAAGCTGAAAGTTTTGTCGGATTATCTTCAGAGTTATACGAATGCTCTGAAGAAAGCCCCATTTCATAAGCTCTATATCGATGCCTTCGCCGGAACCGGCTACCGCGACATTAGACGCGAGGGTGACGATGTGGCGTCGCAGAGTATACTTTTTCCCGATATGGTCGAGCCTGAGCCGCAGTCATTTCTGGCCGGCTCTGCGCGCCTTGCACTTCAGGTTGAGCCGGGTTTTGATCAATACATCTTCATCGAACGTAATCCTGAATGGTGCATTCATCTTGAAAGTCTGAAGTCAGAATTCCCCGGACTCACCAATAAAGTGAGCATTCTTCAGGGAGATGCAAACACTAAAATACAGGAATTGTGCGCGAGGGATTGGCGACATAATCGTGCTGTGCTGTTTCTCGATCCTTACGGAATGCAGGTGGAGTGGAAAACCATTGAAGCCATTGCACATACAAAGGCTATCGACCTATGGCTACTCTTTCCGCTCGGTATAGGAGTTAATCGGCTTCTTACAAAGTCAGGCGAGATACCCAAGTCGTGGCGTCGCAGGCTCAGTCTGCTACTCGGAAGTGAAGGATGGTACGATGAGTTTTATAAAGTAGAATCCATGCCCACGCTTTTTGGCGATGACAAGGAGCGTGTAGTCAAAGCAACAATGGAAACTATTGGGCGATATTTCACGAATCGCCTCAAAGATATCTTTGCTGGTGTTGCGAAAGAGCCAGGTGTACTGCGCAACTCGGCAAATAATCCGCTTTACCTCCTTTGCTTTGCTGTGGGTAACGAACGAGGGAAGGATATTGCATTGCGCATCGCGCAGCATTTACTCAGGGAGGTGCGCTGATGGCACAAGGATCTGGCATAGAATGGACGGAGTCCACTTGGAATCCGGTGACTGGGTGTACCAAGATCAGTCCTGGTTGCAAGCATTGTTATGCTGAACGGATGGCTGAGCGTCTGCAAGCTATGGGGCAAGCGAACTATGTGAATGGCTTCAATCTTACCCTTCAACCACATATGCTTGAGGTTCCGCTCAAATGGAAGAAACCACAGACAATCTTCGTGAACTCAATGAGTGATCTGTTTCATGAAGATGTGCCTCTCGAATACATTGAGAGGGTTTTTAAAGTCATGAATGATGCCAACTGGCATCGGTTCCAAGTTTTGACGAAGCGGGCGGATCGGCTGTTATCAGTTAGCCCATCTCTCAAATGGACCTCTAATATATGGATGGGCGTTAGTGTAGAGAGTGACGATCATCGGACTCGGATCGACCGTCTTCGAGCAACTACTGCGCACATCAAGTTTCTGTCGCTAGAACCACTACTGGGCCCTTTATGTAATCTTAACTTGATGGGAATAGACTGGGTCATCGTTGGGGGGGAATCAGGGCCAAATGCGAGACCTATGAACGCCGCGTGGGTTGAGGATTTACAGAATCAGTGCCGCTCGGCGGAGGTGCCATTTTTCTTCAAGCAATGGGGTGGAACTCAGAAAAAGAAAGCTGGTCGTACCCTTGGCGGTCGGACCTGGGATGAAATGCCCGTTTTGAGATAGTGAGAAGGGAATTTTGGTCCCGGTTTTGGTCCCGGTTCGGGCACGGTTTTGGTTCCGATTGCCAATGTGTCGTAATCTCAGCCCGGCACACTTCGCTACGCGTAACCAGTCGTTCTGCAAAGATTTTTTTTCACTCAATCGCACTTGGTCATTCGTGAGAGCAACCAGCCCAGAAGCTCTTTTAAGGCGAGGGTCCTGGGTTCGAATCCCAGCCGACTCACCATACAAAAATTAATCACTTCTGCAGTTCCCCCCTCGGCCGCCCTCGTCTCATAGGACAATCCATAGGACAATGGATAGGCTTTTTCGAGTCCTTCCACGGCTGATCTGAGCTTTCGGTCCCACTCCGGGCCCCCATGAGAATAGTTCGCCGTCATGCCGGGCATGCGATGGCCCAGGAGCGCCTGACGGACTTCGTAATCCACACCGATGCGCTGGAGTCTGGTTGCGAACGTATGCCGCAGGTCATGAAAATGCAGGTCATGAATCCTGACCCGGCGACAGGTTTCACTCCAATATTCCTTAAATGCCCGCTGATGAGTCCAACGGCGGAATACTCGACCATCGGCAAGAGAAGGAACCTCAGCGCCTAAGGCAAGCATCGCGGTGCGGTTCAACGGCACTTCTTGCGGAGTTCCTTTGATACGACTTGCGGCTGGTGGAAGACAGAGCCAGTATCCATCCTCTCGCTTCTTCACCCACGACCGTTCGATCTCTCTCCAAACTTAGGGGAATGTGCCGGCGGTGCGAAAAATCGGGTACCTAGCATGGGCTGTTTCTTTAGAGGTACTCCCTCAGTGGAATAGTCGAATAGCGATTTGTGTCCTATGCTTCGTAGTGCAGAGTGATTCGCAACGCATGGCGCCATATCCAGGCCCGGTCCTTTTGAGGGGGTGTCGAAGTGAACACTGCCGCTTCCCGACAGACTACTCAACTCCAACTTATTACCATCGACACCGGCAAAGAGAATTCCTACGGTTCCTGTACGGTTCCCCCTACGGCGAATGTTTCTTCCAGCAAGCGACACCGGTATCGTATGATTGCGTTAGCGTCGGTGCACGCCTATATCGCCTTCCATTTGATTTCCTGGCACGTATTCGGTATCGAGATTTTTGGCAAAACTGCGATGATGGGTGTGCCCTCTCTCGCCAAAGGGACCATCAATGCTGCTGCAATCATGGTCATCCTTATCTTAGGCTCGATTTTGATCTGGGGACGCGGCTTCTGTGGGTGGGCCTGCCACATGCGTGGAGCGATCGAATTCGCCGACTGGATATTGCGAAAACTTAAGATACGCCAATACCTAAACCTGCGTGAGAAAAACATTCTGGTGAATACGCCCCATCGTTGGCTTCTGAGGATAGGGGCACTGTTTGTACTGCTGTTGCCGGTCATCATTCTTATTCACAACGTGGGATTTGTTCCTAAGGTGAATGTGATGGCACCGGTGCCAATGGCAGATTTGCCTGGCTATGAAGGCAAGGCGTTTGCCAAGAAGACCGCGTTTTTCAATTTCGACATCAATCCGACGTGGAATGACTACCTCCTGGCATTTGGCTTGGCCGTGTTCATTCAATTCACGATGAGCGTTGTGATGAACTTGCGTTACGGACAGGGCGCATTTTGCCGCATCTTGTGTCCCTATGCTCCGATGATGGTCCCACTTATGAATATTTCTCCGATGCAAGCAAAAATCACACGTGTGGCCCAGTGCACGGGCTGCCGGGATTGCAGTAACGCCTGCCCGCAGGGCATCGACGTCAGCCGAGAGATCTTCCATTTCGACGGGAAAGTAACAAATGCCGAATGCATCAAATGTTATGCCTGTATCGATGCCTGTGACGACAATGTTCTAAAAGACACGGCCGCGCCAGGTGTTCCCCAAACAAATCGACTGAAACCGTATGAGAAACGTCCTTGGCAGCAGGAAGTAGTACGTAGAGACGGCCGGCTGACAAACGCGAGGCATATGCAAGTGTTCGAGCCGCTCGGTCCGGCGGCTGATTTCATATCCATGATCGTGGCGCTAGTTTGCGGAGGTCTCACATCACGGTTCGGGGGATTCTGGTTTTATCCAGGAGCTATTGTCTCGTTCATCGTGTTTAGAGAATGTTGTAGCTATGCGGGCAATTGGTTTGCCAAGCGGAAGAAGCACGTGCCTCACTTCAACTGTTGAGACATAGCCCGTCGCAAGGAGAGTTTGGGCTTTGCATCGGGCGGTACAACCAAGGAGGATCGGATGAATACAACTACACGAGTACACGAATACTGCAGCTTGTTCACAGAATTTTCCATGTATCTGAGAGAAAAGAAGTCGTATTGGCTGGCGCCTGTGATTTTTGTCCTATTAGCAATGAGTGCCCTGGCGTTTTTTCTTGAAGGCAGTGTTCTGGCTCCGGCTATTTATTCAGTGTTTTAGCCTGTGGCGAGCCTGCGTATGGCAGCAGAACAGTTACCCTAAGGTTGGCCCTCTGGTCGAGGTCAGAAATGCCCGGACACGTGTGGTGCCTGAACAGTATCGACAGAATATGGAGCCTATCGTACGGTTCTCCCAGGAACAACATACGATAGGCTCAGGCCGATGTCGGATAGTGCATCGCCGTCAATTTGGACAATTGGTTCTCGGATTTAGTTAGGAAGCATCCGGCCGCTGTCCTGAGGCATCGGTGGCCTTGAGAAAGCGACGTCAGTGGCGGGGCTTCCTCTGCCAGTCGAGAGATCGATACACGGGAGGCGATGGCTTGTGTGATTCGTGGACATCCTTTCACTTTGTGGCGGTCGTCTGTCGCGCTTGGGCGTGTCGACGGAGCGCCGAATCTGTCTGGTAGTGAGCGCCCTGGAATTGCTCGCTCCGAGGGTCGTACTTGGCTGCAACTTCATCCCCCAATGGCGTGTCCTCACTCTTGGTGTGTAACCTCTCGATGGGGACTGGCCGGTTAACGATCCATGAGGCCGGTCCTAGTTGTCATAGTGTTGCCATTCGGCCAACCGTAATTCCAGTTCCGGGCTGCTCAGATCCGCGATTGCCCAGAATTCTTCCCGATCAGTCTTCTGGGAGCATTCCACTTTGCCATTCAGGTGCGGTGAAGCAGGCTTGTTGGGACGGCATTTGATGCAATGCTCCATGAGCCACTGTTGAATCCCCACTGCGAAGAGTTCGCGGCCACGGTCAGTTGGGACTCGCTGCACAGGGAAGGGCATTTCCTCCAGGGTGTGCTCCAAGTATGCCGGCTTTTTGGGAGCCGTACGTCGACGGAAGATCGCCATCACCCGATAACGCATACAAGCGGCAACAGCGGTGTATTGATGGTCTCCTGGTGCAATCTTGCAAGTGTCGAGCTGCACGCGGTCACCGGGAGTGAGTCGAGCATACCGATGTCGGGTCTTCCGCCGAGCCGGGCGCGCTAGCGGGGGTACCTGACTGCCGATCAGGGTCTTGTGAATCGAGTCAAGCGAGAGCCTGAGATCGTGATGTCGCCGTAGTTCACTCTGAATTCGTCGTGCTCCCAGCTTCCGTTCGTCTCGCAAGCTGAGTATCAACAGTCTCTCCTTCTCGAACACCCGCCGATTGGGTGACCGCAAGGGGCGACGACTGCGATTGAGGAGACCGGCCTCCCCCGAATCAAAAAAACGGCGTACCCACTTCAGGAGAGTGGGTTGCGAGATCCCGCACCGTCGGCACACCAGGCCTGCGTCACCCGTTTGCTGATAGAACTGTACCCAGAGACGTCGCCTGCGCATTACAGAATTCATGGCCTAAGTTTACCGAAGGTTAGTTGAACGGATGCGTGCGAATCACACAACTAAGGAAGGGGCTACACTGTCCAAGCAATTGGAGCCACCTCTGCCTGGGGCATGAACCCGTATCGGCGGAAGTGGGACGAGAGAGTGTCATGAGGCGGTACCGACTGGGTTGTGGTGCAGGCTTACACGAACAGCAGGGAAGTTATTGTCGTCGGGGCGTGCGTGCGAGTTCCGTTTGTAGGTGATCCGCAAGTACCCGTGCCGCCAGTTCATGTCCGCGCTCATTCCAGTGGCCGCCGTCTGCGGCATAGACATCCTCGCCTCGGTCCGCCGCCGCCTGAATCGTAGGGGCCACGTCGTCCCAATACGTTATACCGTGATGTGTGGAGATGTCGCGAAACGCTTGATTGTAGGGCTCGGACTGTCCACAGTTGAACGCCATGATGGGGCGCGTGCCGACGCGTGCCCGCACCCGCCCCATCAATTCATCTGTGACGCGCACCGAACGGGCAAACCCGGGGTGACGCAGGCCCTCGGCTTCAATATCCACCTCGACGGTGTCCCGCGTGCTGATGGCTTGTAGCCGATCCAGCCTGGTGATCATGAAGTAGAGAAACCGGCTGTGACGGTTGATCCAATCCCGCACCTGGATAGATGAGTCCTTCGGCGACAACAGCTGAATCGTTCCCTCTCGCCAATAGGGCCGGACCCAGCCATTGTTGTTCAGCCGGCTGAGGCGTTCGAGTTCGTTGTCGTTATTGATGAAGTCGTTGACGCAATATTGCCAGAGGATCATATCGGGTCGAATGGCGTCGAAGTGCCGATCGAGGATGAGCAACTCCTGCAGCGTGCCGTACCCGCCGGCTCCATAGGCGAAGACTTCGACGTTAAGTAGAGAGGAAAGGAGGGCATGATAGGTTCGATCGTCAGAGACTGCGGTAGCATGGGTGAAAGAATCACCGATGACCAGCATCTTGGGGCGACGGGCGTGCACATCCCCATAGCTGCGAAATCCATACTGGGTCTGAGAACGCCGAACCTGGTACAGTGCGCCTCGGTAGGTTTTTTCCACTAGCGCTTCCTGGTAGTGCTCGGTGGCCTTCCATCCCAGCTCTGCATCCAGCGTGATGGGGCCGACTCTCCCGCCGGCGTTGCTCTCGAAGAAGGGAATCCCGTCCCGTAACAAATGCACAGAGCGGATCACCACTTCCCCCAGCGCCAAGATGCACGCCATCAGCAGGAGCATCAAGAAGCCTGACGCGGTTACCATCGCGAGTTGTTTATTCATGGCACTCCCACGGCGGTGCGCATGATGGCCCTTGTTGTCATGGGGAGGCACGTTCCATATGGGAACTTGGTGAGATCGGCGTCCGGCAGGTTCTCATGTTCAGCGTGCCAATAGTATCAGGTAATTCCTGAGGGGCAACAAAATTGCCGGAGTCCGGGAGGCATAGCGGCCTCACCGGCTCCCGTCGTTCTATCCTCATACCCGCTGATCAATCATTTCGCCGCCGTGTCACAAACGGTCAATGGGCGGCGACGTTGGATTTAGGGTTGAGGACGGGGCTGGAGACGTGCAAGATAGGACCACATCCTAGCGGTCGTTGCTCTGCTCGGTCACTCTCGTACAGACTCCTTGACCATCATCCCCCTGGTATTCCCAACGTGGATGTACACCGCATGGCCGGCGATGGCCGTGCACACGAAAGGAAGGACACGTCATGATGAAACAGTTTCCCACGCACTGGTGTCTTCGCGGTTGGACGGCGGCGGTATTGTTGGCGGCAAGTCTCACGGCCGGCTGTATGCATCACCCCGGTGGCATTGCCCCCTCGACGAAGCCGTTGGTTCCGGGAGGATACACGGAACTCGGGAAAGTGCGCGGGCAGGACTGTGTCTATTATCTGTTGGGATTCATTCCCGTGACCGGCGGCAATGAGATGCGCAATGCGGTCGAGGATGCGTTGCGCACCAAACCGTTGGCCGACGCGATCGTCGAGGTGACGGTCGACGGCTACTTCCAATATTTTATCCTGTTCTCACGGGCGTGCACGCAAGTGCAAGGGATTGCGGTGGAGACCAAGTAGTCCGCGACCGGTCCAGCGTGAATGCGAGAGCCAGAATCGGAGTGTGGTGTCCGGCGGGAGGCGCTAGGATATCGGCAGGAACGCCATGGGACAGGAACGATCGACAGCAAAGACTTCCTCACGGGCTGACCGGGTGGGTGTGCACGCCTTGTCGTGGGAGCAGGGTTGGGCGGCGATCTTGGCCCGTGACCGCGCCATGGACGGGCGGGTCTACTACTCGGTGCGGACGACCGGTGTGTATTGTCGGCCATCCTGCCCGTCGCGTCGGCCGCGGCCTGAGCATGTCCGGTTTCATGCGAGCGGCGAGGACGCGGAGCAGGCAGGATTTCGGCCCTGCCGCCGCTGTCGGCCCGAGCTCTCCTCCGCGCTCGAGCGGCATACCGCTACCATGGAGGAGATCTGCCGATTGATTGAGCGGTCCCACCACATGCCGTCTCTTGCTGAGCTGGCAAAGCGAGCGCAGCTAAGCCCCTCCCATTTTCATCGGCTGTTCACATCCCTGGTCGGGTTGACGCCGAGAGCGTATGCCGTAGGGCAGCGGGCGAAACGCCTGCGAGTGGAATTGATGCGGGGGCGCCAGGTGACCGCAGCCATGTATGACGCCGGCTTTGAGTCCAGCGGCCGGTTCTATGCCGCCTCCCATGCATTGCTGGGCATGACTCCTTCTCGATATCGGGCCGGTGGCATGCAGACCGATCTATGGTTTGCCGTGGGGCACTGTTCGCTGGGCGCCATTCTGGTCGCGCAAAGTTTGCGGGGGGTCTGTGCCATTCTCCTGGGAGATGATGCGGAGCTACTGGTGCGGGATCTTCAGGCTCGTTTCCCTCGGGCGCATTTGATCGGCGGGGATGCCGCGTTCGAACGGGTGGTGTCGATTGTCGTGGGCTTTGTGGAAGAGCCGCAGCGTGGGCTGAGCTTGCCGCTCGATATCCGGGGGACAGTCTTTCAGCAACGGGTTTGGCATGCGCTGCAGCGCATCCCCGTTGGGTCGACGGCGACCTATGGTGAGATAGCCCGTCGCATCGGCAGGCCGGCGTCGGTGCGAGCGGTGGGGCAGGCCTGCGGGGCGAATCCTGTGGCTGTCGCGATCCCCTGCCATCGAGTCGTGCGTCAGGACGGCGATCTGGCTGGGTACCGCTGGGGCGTCGAGCGGAAACGCGTCTTGCTTGCCCGGGAAGCCGGGCGCAGCGGGCAGGCGGCGGGATCTTGCTCTACATCTTCAGATCAGCTACCAGACGGCCTCGTCTGATGCCAGTGGCCTCCGTTTCAACAGGTGATGCTATCTGGTGATGATGCACAGTTGCAGCATGGCTGGCGTGATTCCACCACCGTTTTCCCCGCACCGCTGTGTTCGAGACCGAAGCGATTCGTAACCTGTTGCATTGGTGAGCCTGGGTTACTCGATCCCTGAGGCGTCGTCCGTGCCTTCTGTTTTCGCCGGCATACACGAGCCGGGAGGAAGGGAAGACGTCATGGGAAGGGCGCGGCCGCTCGGGCAGGAGACGAGCGAGAAGGTGTGCCTTGGGCGAGTCTTGGTGGTAGACGACGAAGACTCCATCCGCACACTGCTCCGCAAAACGTTGACACAGGCGGGATACGAGGTGGAGGAAGCAGAGGACGGCGGGCGGGCGGTCGAGGTCTTAGGCCACGGCGACAACCCGCTGATGCTCGATGCTATTATTTGCGGTAACCGCAGGCCGCGGATCAATGGGGTGGAGGCCATTGGTTATTTTCGTGCCCAGTATCCTTCTCTCCCGGTCATTGTGTTGACCGGCTACCATGATGAACGCCTGGCCCAGTCACTTGTATCCCTGACCCCGGCCCACTCTTTCCATGTTTGATTTTCGATGGGCGGCTTTCTAGAATCCTTCTGAACGACCGCTATTGTTGGCTTAGGAGGATCAGCAGGTATGTGTGATGTGATAGTGAGATGGATTCCCCGCTCTTCGCTTCACTCCCTCGTAGCCGCAGGCTTGGTGGGACTGTGTCTGATAGGGCTCCTTCCGGCTCCGCTCCATGCCGCACGAGGCGGGACAAGCCCTGGGGGCGGGAAGACCGAGGTGTTGCCGATCCAAAAGGCTGCCCCGGCGGTCGTCACCATTGATGGGGCCGGAAATGAAGCGGAGTTGCGTCGCCAATTGCGGAGCAAGAACGGGGTGGCCGAACTCGGCGCCGTCACACCGAAAATGCTGTTTTCGCAGGCTCCCACCGGTTCGTTCGGCTTTATTGTGCCGAGGCTTCTCGGCATGGCGCTGGTGATGCAGAGTCCGGATCTGGCGGTCGATCGCGCGGCTCCAGTCGGCAATGCTTACGAAATCCATAAGCTGGCCGACGGCAGCGGTATGGTGGTGGGATTTGTGGGGAAGGACACTCTGTCCCAGGTAACGCCAAGCCAACGGCCGAAAACTGTTCGGATTGCCCTGCATTCGAACCAGTCGGAGAAGGCCCCGCATATTGTCGCCGTGCCGCTGGTCAAGCTGGCGGCAGACCGGCTGCCGAGTCGTCTGGACCCGAAGAATCCTGACGGTGCGGTGGTGTTTGAAATGGATCTGCAGAGCACGTCCACCCGGGCCTCGACGCAGGGAGGACCGTAGACTTCGTCGTACTGGGAGGCGGCAATCTCGTCGCCGCCTCCCCGGTCACACTCCTCGCACCGGCTCGCCGTCGGTGTTATTCCCCGACCTTGACGGTCACGCTGTCCGTCGCAGACCCCGTATCCTTGTGGTCGTGATCGGCGATTTTGACCGTGATCGTATGCTCTCCCTTGGGCACGTGAGTAAAGGTCCCCTTGAAGCCCTTTTGATAGGCCCCATCCAGGTAGACGTGTGCGTGGTTGCCTGCCGGGGCGTTCAAGATCTCGTACTTGATATCGAACGTTCCGGCCACCGTGTCCCCGTTGCGCGGGGACAGAATGTTGATGGTGGTCGCACTTTGGGCCGCGCACCAGGAACTCACGGCGAGTGTCATGCCCACAGCCAAGCTGCAGGCGGGGAACAGCGCACGCGTCATACCACACCTCCTATTGACGAGAAAATTATCGAGCATGTTGGTCTCCAAGTCGTCGTCGCTGCGGGTCCGGCTCGCTCTGGTTCTCCGCCCGTTGCCGCAACGTCTGTTGCCAGCCAGCGGAGAGTAACGGGCATTGGCTCAGGTGTTCGGCCGCGGTTCGGTTGTCCCGTTCGTGGTGCATGATGTGGTTGGCGGCGGCGATGGTCCATTCCGGGAACGGACGTTCCCTCAAGTGCAGGGCGGCATTCGATTCCACGACACCTTCCTGAAGGACCCGGAAATACCAACCCGTGAACCCCGTTTGTTCGACCTGAAGGGCCAGATCCTTCCGTTGCCAGCGGCGAGCCAGTTTCCAGCAGGGTTGTCGCGGTTGTGACACCTGGACAACGGCCGTGCCCACCGTAAAGACATCCCCGATACAGACGTTGTCCTCGGTGAGGCCCTGTAATGTGAAGTTTTCCCCGAAGGCCCCGCCGATGAGCTGATGCGGCGGAAGGATACCGTGCCAATGAAACCAATGTTCTGAAGGATACGCACAGACCGCCTTGTCGGGGCCTCCGTGATGGACAAGATCCGCCTGGCCGTCTCCCTCCAGATTGTGGAGATGCAGCCGGACCGGTCCGGCCACCGTCCGCTTGAAGAGGCCGGTGCTCCAAGGTCTCGGCATCTGGTCGTCGGCGCAGTCGGACGCTTCCATGCGTGGAAGGCCGATTTGAATGGATCGAAGACGCCCTGTCGACATGATTGATGTCCTTGACCTGTGGTTCTGGTTTCAGTCTGTAACACTGCTGATTACAACAGCCGGATCTGATCTCCCCGCACGATTCGACCTGGAGTAAGGACCGTGGCGTACAGTCCCACGGCGGCGCGATTATGTTGTACCGCCGTCCGAAGAATGCCGGGATCTTCCGGCAGGTCTCCCTGGGGGAGAGTCGTCATGACGCAACGGGCGCAAGGCCCCGTTACCTTCAGTCGGAGATTTCGGCCGATTGCCAGCGTGCGGTCGATCCAATCATTTTCCAGAAACCGTGGTTCGCCGGGGGGAGAGGCCACCACGAGGTTCGGCCGGAACCGTCGCACTTCAAAACGGCCTTCCGGGTACAGCCGCCGGAGGGCGTCCAGGGTGGCGGTCGTCATCAGGTGGATGAGCGCCCCATCAAAGAAGGTGCCGGCCGGCATCACTTCATCGGTCACGGTATCCTGTCTGGCGCGCCCCGGCACGTCAGGCCAGTATTCTTCGAGTTTCGGGGTGACCGGCACTGCGGCGGTCAGGCGTACGGTCCGTCCTAGCAGAGCCGACAACCGTTCGTCCATGTCGCTCGTTCCGCTTCTGGTCCACTGTCCGTCCGGCAGCATGACATGCACCGGTGCCGCTTGGTCGTTCGTCGCGTTTGGCTCCAGCAGCGCACGACAGTCGAACAGCCGCCCCCATTTGGGGGGATGTTTGGCGCTCGCGACCTTGCCGGTTTCCGCATCGATCACGGCAAACCGCCGGTCGCCGTCCAGACCGCGCAGGGTGATCTCCGCGGCATTCAGTTCTTCGCCCCGCATGGATTTGACGGGGTAGCGCCAGATGGTGGCGACGGTACCGACACATTCAGATTGCTCGACGGTCATGAGGTCCTCCAGGGGGTGTGTGCGGCTGTTCGCAGGCAATCGACAAAGTCCCCCCGCGAGGTGCCCGCGTCGCTTCGAGGCTCACCGTACGGCACGAGTACGATAGGCCACTTCCCTCGCTACGGCCTTGCCGGACGACCTTTCTGCCCAGCCTGCAGGGTGTCCGAATTCGATCAGGCACCGTGTACCCAAGTCTTTTCTGGGGCGACGGAGGGGTTGCCAATGCACTGCTAGCCTAGTGCCGAGCCGGACGATACGTCAAAGTGTTTGTTCTGATTAGAATGATCACTCCTAATTATGATATGAGGTGGAATGGAATTTCGCCACCTCCGGTACTTCCTGGCCGTAGCCGATGCCCTGCATTTTACCAAGGCGGCCAAGGGGTTGCCGGTGTCCCAGCCGGCCCTGTCCGCTCAGATTAAGCAGTTAGAGCAGGAGGTCGGAGTGCCGCTGTTCGATCGCGTGGGTCGCTCGGTTCGGTTGACGCGGGCAGGAACGATTTTTCGCGACCATGCCCGCAGGGCCCTACGAGAGATGGAACTGGCACAGACGGCAATTGCCGAAGAAGAAGGCCTGCAGCGGGGTACGCTGACGGTGGGCGTCGTCCAGACCGTCAATGCCTATTTGGTTCCCGAAATCGTGAGCCGATTCTCGACGCTCCATCCGCGAATGTTGCTCAAATTCGATGAATTGTCCGGTCCGGACATCGAAGACCGGATCAAAAACGGGGTGCTGGACCTGGGCATCGGGTTTGTTCCGGCCGGGTCCGATCGCATTGAGTGTGAGCCGCTCTTCGAAGAAGACTTCGTGCTGATTGCCTCGTCCCGGCACCGCCTGGCCTCACGTCGCCGGTTGCCCCTGGAGGTCCTGGCGGATGAGCCCCTGGTACTCTTGCCGGATATGTACTGCACGCGTCGGTTATTGGATGCCAGTTTTGAACAGGTCGGGATTCGTCCCCGGGTGGCCGTCGAAATGAACTCGATCGACGGCATTCTGGCCACGGTGCGGACAAGCCGATTGGCGACCCTGCTGCCGCGGTTGTCGCTGGGATTGAAGGGCAATGCGGCGCTGCGGAGCATCTCGTTGATGAATCCCACACCCAGGCGCGCGGTCGGATTGTTATGGAGAAAGGGCGGGTATCGAAGCGGGGCGGCCAAAGCCCTAAGTGATCAGGTCCGGCTGGTCGTCGAGGAGCATTGGCCTGTGTGAACGGGGTCGAGGCGCCACGGCTGTGGACAGCCCGGTGGATAGGGTATGATGGGACGGGCGCAGGCCAGGGGCTTCCAATTCCGGTGACGGAGGCCGGGCCGATGGTCGTGGCGGGAGACCCCGTGAGGGCGAACCTCTGCCGCACGATCGGCATGTCGGGGGACGGAAGGACGCAAAGCAATGGCTGAATCCGTGCGATTTGCGACGCTGCTGAAACGCTGGTTGATCGGACTCTCCGCGGCCTGTCTGGTTGCGGTCGGGGCCTACGTGTTGATGACCAGGTCCGGGGAGGCGCAACCGCGTCAGGCGGAAAGACGCCCGTCACCCGCCGCGCGCAATACGCCGGTCGTGGCAGCCACGGCGAAAACCGGCGACCTCAATATTTATCTGAACGGCCTGGGGTCGGTCATTCCCATGAACACGGTGACCGTGAAGAGTCGCGTGGACGGGCAGTTGATGCGCGTGCTCTTCACGGAAGGGCAACTCGTGCGGAGCGGCGAATTGCTGGCGCAGATCGACTCGCGACCTTTCGAAGTACAGTTGATCCAGGCTGAAGGGCAAATGGCGCGCGATCAGGCGCAGCTGAAAAATGCGCAGTTGGATTTGGAGCGATACCGGGATCTGTTCAAACAGAACTTCATTCCCAAGCAACAGCTCGACACGCAGGAAGCGATGGTGCGCCAGTACGAGGGGATCGTCAGGGCCGACCAGGGGCAAATCGACAACGCGAAACTGCAGCTGACCTATTCGAGCATCACGGCGCCGATCAACGGGCGAGTGGGGTTACGCCTCGTCGACCCGGGCAATATCGTGCACGCGAACGATCCCAACGGCTTGTTGGTGATCACGCAGTTGCAGCCTATTACGGTGGTGTTCGCGTTGGCGGAGGATCATCTTCCGGCGGTCTTTCAACGGCTCAAGGCCGGCACGCCCCTGGTCGTGGAGGCCTTTGATCGCGAGCAAAAGCGCAAACTGGCGATCGGGACCTTGCTGACTGTCGACAATCAAATCGACCCGACGACCGGCACCGTGCGTTTGAAGGCAGTCTTTGCGAACGAAGACGGCGCGCTCTTTCCCAACCAGTTTGTGAATGCCCGGTTGCTGCTGGATACCAAACAGGGGGCGGTTGTGGTTCCTTCCGCCGCCGTGCAGCGCGGACCGAAGGGGACATTCGTCTATGTGGTCGACGAAGCCGCACGCACGGTCAGCGTACGTGCGATCACCGTGGGCGTGACCCAGGGAGAAGAGGCTGCGATCGAGACCGGGTTGGCGGCGGGGGAGATGGTCGTCGTCGACGGAACTGAAAAACTGCGTGAAGGCAGCAAGGTTGACCTGCGACCGGCAGCGGGTGCCGTGCCGGCCGGTCAGGAGGGGCCGACGCCCGAAGGCGAACGGCGAATGCAGGGGACGCGAACGTGAATCCCTCGCGGCTTTTCATCGTCCGGCCGGTGGCGACGGTTCTGACGATGATCGCCATTCTCCTGGCCGGCGGCCTCGCCTATCGCCAGTTGCCCGTTTCCGCCCTGCCGCAAGTCGATTATCCCACCATCCAGGTGCTGACGTTCTACCCCGGGGCCGGGCCGGACGTCATGACCTCCTCGATCACCGCGCCGCTGGAGCGCCAGTTCGGGCAGATGCCCGGCTTGAACCAGATGACCTCCAGCAGTTCGGGCGGGAGTTCGATCGTCACGCTGCAATTCAGTCTGGATATCGCGCTGGATATCGCGGAGCAAGAGGTGCAGGCGGCGATGAACGCCGCGGCCGCCTTCCTGCCGCGTGATCTTCCGGCCCCGCCGGTCTACAACAAGGTCAATCCCGCCGATGCGCCGATCCTGACGCTGGCCCTGACCTCGGCCACGTTGCCGCTTCCTCAAGTGCGGGATCTGGCGGAAACCCGTTTCGCACAGAAAATTTCACAGTTGTCCGGTGTCGGTCTGGTGAGCATCAGCGGAGGGCAGCGTCCCGCCGTGCGCATCCAGGCGAATCCGCGCGCGTTGGCCGCCTATGGGCTGACCCTGGAGGACCTGCGCACGGTGGTGGCGGCGGCGAACGTGAATCAGGCGAAGGGCGGGTTCGATGGCCCGCGGCGCGCCTCGATCATCAATGCCACGGATCAATTGTTCTCCAGCAAGGATTACCGGGCGCTGATCGTCGCCTATCGTAACGGCGCGCCGGTTCGTCTCTCGGAGGTCGCGGAGGTCCTCGACGACGTGGAGAACTCCAAACAAGCCGCCTGGATGAACGAGACGCCGGCAGTGATCGTCAACATCCAGCGTCAGCCGGGCACGAACGTGATCGAGGTGGTCGACCGGGTGAAGGCCTTGTTGCCGCAGTTGCAGGGGACCTTACCCTCTTCGGTGCAGGTGTCGGTGTTGACCGATCGGACGACCTCGATCCGCGCGACGGTCCGTGACGTGCAGGTGGAACTGGTACTGGCCGTGGCGCTCGTGATTCTGGTGATCTTTGTATTTCTGCGGACGCTCCCCGCGACCGTGATCCCGGCGGTGGCGGTGCCATTGTCCCTGGTCGGGACCTTCGGCGTGATGCATCTGTTGGGATTCAGTTTGAACAACCTGACCTTGATGGCGCTGACGATCTCTACCGGCTTTGTCGTGGACGATGCCATCGTCATGATCGAAAATATCGCGCGCTATATCGAGCGAGGGGACTCGCCGTTTCAGGCCGCGCTCAAGGGTTCCAAGCAGATCGCCTTCACCATTTTGTCGCTCACCGTGTCCCTGATCGCGGTGTTGATTCCCCTGTTGTTCATGGGCGATGTGGTCGGGCGTCTGTTCCGCGAGTTCGCCGTGACGCTGAGCATCACCATCCTGATTTCAGCGCTCGTCTCTCTGACCCTGACGCCGATGATGTGTGCGAGGTTGCTGCGTGAACGGCGCGAGGAACGGCTTGGCCCGATGGCGAGGGCTTCGCAGCGGATCTTGGACCGAATTATCGCAGGCTATGGCCGTAGCTTGCGCTGGGTCTTGCGCCGACAGCGCGCCACGTTGCTGGTGACGGGTGCGACGGTGGTCGTAACGGTCGCGCTGTACGTCCTCATTCCCAAGGGCTTCTTCCCGCTCCAGGATACCGGCGTCATTCTCGGCATCACAGAGGGGCCGCAGTCCGTGTCGTTCAAGGCCATGAGCGAACGGCAGCAAGTGATGGCGCAAGCGATTCTGGAAGAGCCGGCGGTGGAAAGCCTGACGTCCTTCATCGGCGTCGACGGGACGAACACGACGCTGAACAGCGGGCGCATGTATATCAATCTCAAGCCGCTCCGGGAACGGTCCGGCGACGCCGGCGACATCATCCGGCGACTTGAGGCGCGTGTCGCTGCGGTGGAGGGACTGACGCTGCATCTGCAGCCCGTGCAGGACCTCACCGTGGAAGATCGCGTCAGCCGGACCCAGTTCCAATACACGTTGGAAGACGCCGATCCGGAGGAGTTGAACCGCTGGGCGCCGAAACTGCTGGAGGCGCTGCAACAACGGCCTGAGTTGCGCGATGTGAGCAGCGATCAGCTCACGCACGGACTCGCGTCCCTGGTGGAAATCGATCGGAATACGGCCTCCCGCATGGGGATTACCCCCCAGCTCGTCACGGACACCTTGTACGATGCGTTTGGGCAGCGACAAGTGTCGACCATGTTCACGCAGCTGAATCAGTACCGCGTGATTCTTGAGGTGATGCCGGAATTTCAGAAGGGGCCGGAGGCGTTGCAGTCGTTGGAAGTGCGAGGCAGCGGCGGATCCGTGCCGTTGAACGTTTTTACTCGGGTGACGGAAACCGCGGTGCCGCTCGTGATCAGCCGGCAGGGCCAGTTTCCTGCGGTCACGATCTCATTCAACCTTGCGCCCGGCGGCTCGCTCGGCGCGGCGGTGGCGGAGATCCGGCAGGTGACGCAAGAGTTGGGGTTGCCGGCCAGCATCCGCGGGAATTTTCAGGGCGCCGCGCAGGCGTTTCAAAGCTCCCTGGAGCATGAGCCGTTGCTGATTCTGGCGGCATTGATCACCGTGTACATCGTCCTGGGCATTTTATATGAAAGCTACATTCATCCGCTCACCATCCTCTCGACGCTGCCTTCCGCCGGCGTCGGCGCGCTCTTGGCTCTGTTATTGTTTCGGATGGATTTCAGCATCATCGCGCTGATCGGCATCATTCTGTTGATCGGCATCGTGAAAAAGAACGCGATCATGATGATCGACTTTGCCTTGGACGCCGAGCGCAATGAAGGCAAGTCGCCGGAACAAGCCATTTACGAGGCCGGGCTTTTGCGGTTTCGCCCCATCATGATGACCACCATGGCCGCGCTCTTCGGGGCCCTGCCGCTGGCGATGGGGTCTGGGGTCGGCTCGGAACTGCGACGTCCGCTGGGTATCGCGATCGTCGGCGGGTTGATCTTGAGCCAGCTCCTGACGCTCTATACGACGCCGGTGGTCTACCTCGCCTTGGATCGGCTGGCGGCGCATTTCCGCCGCAGCCCTGGGCGGGACCTCGTGGGCGAGGCGTTGCCGACAGGTCGTCCATGAATATCTCGGCTCCCTTTGTCCGACGTCCGGTGGCCACGACGTTATTGACCCTCGGGGCGACGTTCATCGGGATCGTGGCGTTTCCGTTCCTGCCGGTCGCTGCATTGCCGCAGGTCGAATTCCCAACGATCAATGTCTCGGCCTCGTTGCCGGGGGCCAGCCCTGAGACGATGGCCTCGTCCGTGGCCGCGCCCTTGGAGCGGCAGTTCACCCGGATTGCCGGCGTGACGGAGATGACGTCCTCCAGCACGATGGGCGGCACCAACGTCACGCTCCAGTTCGAACTGACCCGCGATATCGACGGAGCCGCACGCGACGTGCAGGCGGCGATCAACGCCGCTCGTGTGGACCTTCCCCCCAATTTGCCGAGCGCTCCTCGCTATAGCATCGTGAATCCGGCCGACGGGCCCATTCTCATTTTGGCCATCACCTCCGACCTGGTCACGCGCGGTCAAATGTACGACGCGGCCTCCAGCATCCTGCAGCAGAAACTGTCGCAGGTGGAAGGTGTCGGCCAAGTGGCCGTGGGCGGTGGGTCGCTGCCTGCCATTCGGGTGGATCTTAACCCCACGGCGTTGAATAAGTACGGGATCGGACTGGGGGACGTGCGCGAGGTCCTGACCAGCACGAACGTGAATCGGCCGAAGGGGCAGCTGACCGCCGCCGATCGCACGTGGCAGATCCGAACCAACGATCAACTCCACCGGGCGGAAGAGTATCTGCCGTTGATCGTGGCCTATCGCAACGGGCGGGCGGTGCATCTGTCCGATATCGCGTCGGTGGAATCGTCGGTCGAAGATTTGCGGACCATGGGCGTGGCGAACGGTACGCCGGCGGTGCTGGTGATCATCTACCGGCAACCCGAGGCCAACATCATCGAAACAGTGGATCGACTCCGTGCGCGATTGCCGCAATTGGAAGCGTCGCTGCCGGGCAGCATGTCGTTGTCGATCGTGATGGACCGCACTCCCGTCATCCGTGCCTCCCTGCACGACGTGGAGCGCACCATGGCCATCTCCGTGGCCTTGGTGATTCTGGTGGTGTTCGTGTTTCTGCGAAATCTACGTGCCACCCTGATCCCGGCGGTGGCGGTCCCGGTCTCGCTGATCTCCACGTTCGGCGTGATGTATCTCCTCAATTACAGCCTCGACAACTTGTCGCTGATGGCGTTGACGATCGCCACCGGCTTTGTGGTCGACGATGCGATCGTGGTGCTCGAAAACATCACGCGCTATCGCGAACAGGGTGTGCCGGCCATGGAGGCGGCCTTGCGGGGCGCGAAGGACATCGCGTTTACGGTGGTGTCGATGACCCTCTCCCTGGTGGCGGTCTTCATTCCGGTGTTTTTGATGGGCGGGATGATGGGCCGCTTGTTTCGTGAGTTTGCTGTGACGCTGTCGGTGGCGATCGGGGTGTCATTGGTGGTGTCGCTGACGACGATTCCCATGTTGTGCGCGCGGGTGTTGAAATCGGAGGCGGACGCCGGCCATGGTTGGTGGTATCGCCTGAGCGAGCGGGGCTTCGATGCGATGTCGCGAGGGTATGCGTCGAGTCTGGCCTGGGTGCTCCGGCATCCCCGCACGATGCTCGTGGTGACTTTGGCAACGATGGCCCTCACGATCTATCTGTATATACTCGTGCCGAAAGGGTTCTTTCCGCAGCAGGATACAGGGCGCCTCTTTGGAAACATCCGCGCCGCGCAGGATATTTCATTCCAAGCCATGCGCGATAAGCTGACCGAGGTGGTGGGCATCATCCAGAGCGATCCGGCGGTGGCGAGCATTACGGGGTTCACCGGCGGCGGGAGTCATTCCGGTACGACGAACACGGGGCGGATGTTCATTGCATTGAAGCCGCTTGAAGAGCGGCGCATGAGTTCCGAGGAGGTGATGGCTCGGTTGCGCCCCAAGCTGGCAAAGGTTCCGGGTGCGCCGACCTATTTGCAAGCGATTCAAGATTTGCGTATCGGCGGGCGGGCGAGCAGCGCACAATATCAATATACCCTGCAGAGCGTGGACCTGGACGACCTCAATACCTGGGCGCCCAAAGTCGAGAGCAAGCTGCGGACGCTGTCGCAAATCGTGGATGTGAACAGCGATCAGCAGGACCGCGGCCAGCAATCGCTGGTCGTGTTCGACCGAAGCACGGCGTCGCGACTCGGCCTGACGCCTCAACTGATCGATGACACGCTGTACGATGCCTTCGGTCAACGACAGGTGTCGATTATGTATACACCGCTCAACCAATACCACGTGGTGATGGAGGTCGCGCCGCAGTACTGGCAGAACCCCGCCGCGCTCCATGACATTTATGTGCGCTCGCCGAGCGGTGCGCAAGTGCCCTTGAGCGCGGTGACCCGGTATGAACCGGCCAATGCCATCTTGTCCGTCAATCACCAGGGGCAGTTCCCCGCAGTGACCGTGTCGTTCAATATGGCGGCGGGCGCGTCGCTCGGCGAGGCCGTGGCGGCGATCGATCAGGCGATGCATGACATCGGTCTGCCTGCTGGCGTGCGCGGTACCTTCCAGGGAACCGCCAAAGCATTTCAGTCGTCTGCGGAGAATCAGCCGTGGTTGATTCTGGCGGCCCTCGTCACGGTCTACATTGTGTTGGGGATTCTGTACGAGAGCTACATCCATCCGCTTACGATTCTGTCGACCCTTCCGTCGGCCGGCGTCGGGGCGTTGCTCGCGTTGCTGTTGTTCAAGACCGAACTGAGCATGATCGCCTTGATCGGGATCATGCTCTTGATCGGCATTGTGAAAAAAAATGCCATCATGATGATCGATTTTGCGCTGCAGAGCGAACGCATGGGGGAGGGCAAGACTCCCCAGGCGGCGATTTACGAAGCCTGTTTGCTCCGGTTCCGTCCGATCATGATGACCACGGCGGCAGCCCTGTTGGGCGCGCTCCCGCTGGCACTGGGCACGGGGGTGGGGTCGGAATTGCGGCGTCCGTTGGGCATTGCGATCGTCGGAGGTCTCCTTGTGAGTCAGGTCCTGACCCTGTACACGACGCCCGTTGTCTACCTGTTCCTCGATCGCCTACGGTTGCGCTGGGTGCGCGCCAGGGCCGCTTCCCTCCATCCTGCCGCCTGACGGACCGACAATCTCGATCCCGCGACGTCCGTCCTCACAATCAAGGCCTCGCCTGGCCGATCAGGAATTCGATCATTCTCTTTTCCCCTGGGAGGCACTAGGCTGGCGCCCGCAGTGTCACCAGTGCCGGGCATCGCAGGCCGCCGAGCACGGCACGGCGGCCGCACCGATTGAGCCAGAGAAACGACGACATGAGCGCCTCACCCTCGATCGATCTAGAACGCTTGTTTCATGAACATCAGCGCGATCTCCTGGCCATGCTACGGCGCATGGTCGGATGTCAGGAAACGGCAGCTGATCTGGCTCAGGAAGCGTACATTCGTCTTGCCGACGTTCCCAGCTCACACATCGTGGTGTCCCCCCGCGCCTTTTTGTTTCGGACTGCGACCAATCTCGCCTTGGACCATTTTAGAAAGCAGAAGTTCCGCGGTCAGAGACAGACGTCGCTCGAAGATGCCGAACAGGTTCCCACCGAGTCACGACCCGTCGATGCCCAGGCCTATGACAAGCAGTTGGTGGCCACGCTGGAGAAGGCGCTGTCCACGCTCCCGGATCGCACGCGAACTGTCTTTGCTATGCGGAGGGTGTACGGGTATTCCTACCAGGAAATTGCGACGCAACTGGGGATGTCGGAACGTGCGGTCGAGAAACATCTCGTGAGAGCCATGATCTGCTGTCAGGAGGCGTTGCCGTCCGACGACCTGTCTGCGTGACGGGGGGAGAGAGGGGGAAAAGCGCGAGCTGACACGTCGAAGAGAAGAGCCTATAGTATCTCGATTGCTCTCGTGCACCGGTTCTCCGATCCCTCATGGGCCACATGCGACCTGAAGACAACCGTTCGCCGTTTGGGGCCGGGCCCCTACCGTCAGATCCTGAAGTGATGAAAGAAGCGACCGCCTGGTTTATGCGCGAGGCCGCTGCCGGTTTTTCTCAGGCCGACCGCCGACGCTTGGACGAATGGTGCGCCCAAAGTCCGGCGCATGCGCGCGCCTATCAGCAGGTTCGGGCGTTGTGGCATGCACCAGAGTTGCAACGCGCCGCGTTCGAGCGCATGCCGCGCGGTGGGGTCGATGCGGCACGGCGGTCGGCGGGACCTGTCTGGCGCCGGGGAAGCGTGGCGGCCGCAGCCGTCTTCCTGCTCGTCGGGATGGCGCTCTGGAGCGAGGCGATCTTGATGTGGATCCATTCCGACTATTCGACAGGTGTCGGAGAGCAACGTGTCGTGACCCTTCCGGATCGATCAACCGTCAGGTTGAATACCGACAGCGCGATCGCGGTTCGGTATGCGCCAGATCGGCGGCACGTGGACTTGTTGCGAGGAGAGGCCTTCTTTGCCGTTCAACCCAATGCAGAGCGGCCGTTTACCGTTGAGAGTCGCGGAGTGGCCACGACGGCCGTCGGGACGGAATTTGTGGTCCAGGATCGTCACACGAATGTGCAAGTCACCGTGCTGAACGGTTCGGTACTGGTTGCCGACGGGAAGAGACGATCGGATTCCGCCGTTCGATTGGCCGCAGGCGATCAGGTGTCCGTCGGCCCGAATGGCGCCGGGGCGATCGATCGCGTGGACACGACTGCTGTGGCCGCCTGGATGCACGGTCGCCTGGTGTTCGTCCGCACACCCCTGTCCGATGTCGTGCACGATCTGGCCCGGTACCATCACGGGTATATCCTCATCTGGAATCCCGCCCTGCGCGCGCTCCCGATCACCGGCATCTATAACCTTGCCGATCCATCCCACGTCATCACCACGCTGGCGGATACGCTGCCCATTCATATGGTTCGGCTCACGGACCATCTGATCGTCATTCGCTAGCCCGCGCGTGTTCGCCGGGCACGGCCGCTTCACCGTCTCGACGGTGTGCACAGGCGTGACGCGCGTGCTTCAGCGCGTCGTGAACCTCAGCGGTTCACCGTGCCATTGCGCGCCATGCCGGAGGGTCGTTCGCATCAACGCCGGCCTCCTTGTCGGCGTATCTCTGCCGGCCGCGAAGAATTCCGCCCCCTCTCGACCCGCCCGGGGGGGATTTTCTCTTTGCCATACGTCCAGGCACAGGGAGAACACCACCATTGAGGAGCACGGAGCCCTCTCCTCACAGTCCACCGACGGAGGTTTGAATGCGGAACAGTGCCGGTTACTCACGTGCCTCTCTGTGCTCATGGGGAGGATGGCCTGATGCCTTCTCCGCCATGCATCTTCGGATCCCCCTCATGCTCGTCATAGTTGCCGTCACCCTGGCGCCCCTCGATCGCGCTGACGCGCAGGGCGATGGAATGCCTTCCGGTTCGGAGTCCTCGCGGAAAACTCAGTATCAGATTCCGTCACAGCCGTTGAACACGGCCTTGCGCGATTTTGGCTTGACCTCCGGTCTACAGGTCAGCTTCCCCGACGATGTGACGCTGGGACGGACGTCGCGCGAGGTCGCCGGTGCCTATACCCCTGAAGAGGCCCTATCGGAATTGCTGGCAGGCAGCGGACTCTCGTTCCGTTTTACCAGCATCGATACTGTCACGCTGGAGCGGACACACCGCTCCCATCTTTCCCCGGCACGGGATGAAGACCCTGGCCATGCTGCCGCTGTGGGAGGAAGTGCTCGATCGGCGACACCCCCATCCGGCGTCAAGCCCGTGGTCGTTCCGGAAATCGTGGTCAAAGATGTGCACGAACGGAACGAGCCGGACCAGGAACAGGTAAAGGACATCGCCGGATCGGTCAATGTCGTGACACGCGAAGAAATTCAGCGCGCCAGGCCGAAGAACGCCGATGAGATGTTGCGGCGCGTGCCCGGTGTCAACGTGCTGGACGAATACGGCCAGGGGTTGCGGCCCAACATCGGCATTCGGGGCATGGATCCCCGGCGCAGCAAAAATATTCTGCTGATGATGGACGATATTCCTCTACAACCGGCCCTCTTTGGAGATGCCTCGACGTATTACATGGTCCCGATCGAACGGATCGACCATATCGAGGTGATCAAAGGCGGAGCCACGGTGCTCTATTCACCCAATACTCAGGGTGGCCTGATTAATTTCATTCAGAAGCGGATTCCCACGACTCCGACCTTCTCCACCACGAACACGTTCGGCAGTTTCAATTTGTTTCAGTCGGACACTCAGTACGGGGGCCATTGGGGAAATTTCGGCGCGCAGCTCGGCTACCTCAGGCGCCAATCAGACGGCTTCAGAGACCGTAGCAAATCGCAGTTGGATGATTTCACGATGCGATTCGAAGCCAGCCCTGATGATCGGACGCGCATTACGACGAACATCTCCTGGTACGACGAAACAACGCAGACGCCAGGAAGTATCACGCCTACGCAATACCGGACCGATCGTACGCTGGCAGGCAAACCGAATGATGAATTCAAAGGGCAGCGTGGAGCCATCGACGTGACGGCAAGCCGGGAGATCGACGCCCACAACACGGCTAAGATCATCGTGTACGGCAACGTGTTCGAGCGGAACTGGTATATCCAGGACCAGGCCGCCAACGGCACGTTGCTCTCGACCAGCACCAACTTTTTACGCAAGTTCAATGTGTTCGGCGTGATGCCGCAACACCGGTTCAAATTCTCACTGTTTGGACTGGATCAACAGATCACCTCCGGCGTCCGGTATCATGCGGAGCGTCTGACCGACATCACCGGGATCGGGACAGCCGGCTCAAAGATCAGTCGCACGACGAACAATGCCGATCTGGAATCGGTGGCCTATGCCGCCTATACGGAAACGGCGATTCGTCTGACCGAGGCCCTCACCATTTCGCCTGGTATACGCTGGGAGCAGGTCAATCAAAGCCGCGAGACGATGAACGCCGTTCCACCGGCGGGAGGGAATTTCAAGGGTTACAAAACGACGCAAGGCCTGATTTACGGGACAGGGGTGAAGTATCAACTCACCCCGGACAGCATGCTGTTCGGCCATGTCCATACGACCTTCCGACCTCCGACCTTCGCGAATGCGGTCGATCCCACAAGCGGGACCACGCAAGACCTCTCCGCAGAACGCGCGTTGAGTTCAGATATCGGCATCCGATCCGTCCTCGTGCCCGGTGTGAGTGCCGAAGTGGCGTTGTTTCGCACCGAATTCAGCAATCAAATTGTCCAGCAAGGCAGCCAGTTTGTGAATGCCGGCAAGACACTGATGGAAGGCATTGAGAGCACGGTCAGCCTCGATTGGGGCGAGATCGTCAGTCCGTTGCAGGGCTTTGTGACGAGAGGCAGCATCACGCTCTTGCGGCCGAAATCGCTGTTCGGAGCGACCGACGGAAAAGACCTTCCCTATGCCCCGCGCATGACGTTCTACGGGTTGGTGGGCTACTACCACCCGACCGGTGCGTCGATCGAAGCCGATGCGATGTATATCGCGCAGCAATTCACCGACGGCGCGAATACCCAGACAGAAAATGCCCTGGGAACGAACGGCGCCATCCCTTCCTATACGATCTGGAACCTGCGGCTCAATTATGCGCCGCCGAAGGCGAAGTGGGCGATTTTCGCCGGCGTGCGTAATCTGACCGATGAATCGTTCATCGCACAACGCACCACCGGTAGTTTCATCGGCATACAGCCCGGTGAGATCCGGAATTTCTATGGCGGTGTGTCGTGGAGATTTTAACGGGAAGCCGCAACCTGAGGCTGAAATTGAACAAGGAGTAGCCGGAATGAAACGCACCATCGTCAATCGTGGAATGTGGGGAATCGTAGTGGCGGCAGGGTTGTTGGGCGCTGTTCCCTCGGAGGCCCATTTTGTTTGGGTGGAAACGGAAGCCACGGCGCCGGCTGAGACGGGGCAACCAGTAAAGGTATATTTCGGAGAATATGCTGAATTCTTGCGGGAAGAGCGTGGTGGCCGGCTTGATTCCATCGACGGCGTCACCGTGCGCGTGCAAGATCCGAGACGCGGCAAGGCCGATGTCCCGCTGACGAAGCAGATCAACCACTTTGCCGGTGCCCTCTCATCCTGTGTGCCAGGGCGGAACGCAGTGGTGGCCGAACAGGCGAACGCGCCGGTTCAGGATCTGCGCAAGCATGACCTGGGCATCGTCAAGCCGATGTTTTATGCGCGGACCTATTTCGTCTGTCTGGAAGAGAGCCGGGTCAACGAGCACGAGCGAGATCATTCAACGCCACTGGCGCTGGATCTGATCCCGCTCACGACAGGGATGAATCTTGCGGCGGGTCGTGTGACCCCTGGGCCTGGCGGCGAGATCGTAGTGAAAGCGCTGTTTCATGGGCAGCGCTTGCCGGGGACGCAAGTACTGGTGCATGCGCCGAATGGTTGGGACAAGGAGCTCAAAACGGATGCCGACGGCATCGTGTCCTTCACGCCGCTCTGGCCCGGGCGATATGTGCTGGAGATGATTCATGTCGAAAAGACGCCAGGAGAGTTCGAGGGAACGGCCTATGAGGCCTTGCGCCATCGCAGCACCTTGGCGCTGCAGGTGCGGGCCGAGCGCCCCGCGGAGCAATAACATGAGTCGCGGCGGATCCGAACGCATCATCAGACTGGTCCATCGCTGGCTTGGGATGGGTGCGTTGGGATTTCTGTTGCTCTCTGTCGTCACCGGCCTGCTGTGGGCAGATGCGAAGTTTCTCTATTGGGATGACCACTATAAGGAGAAGGTCCGTCCGCTGGCTGGCCCTGCGCTGGAAACGGCCACACTGCCGGTGGACCGCGCGATCGTCGCGGCCAAGGAGGCCGTGGGCGGGCGGGCATTGGTGGAGCAGGTGCTGCTGCGGTCGGATTTCGGCCGCTTGTTCTATGAACTCAAATTGCGGGTTGAGGGCGTGGCTACCACGCTCTTGCTCGATGCTATGAATGGCGAGCGTCTCTCGCCGATTTCGCCGGATCTGGCGCCCGTGATTGCGCAGCAGTATGTGCGGACGCCGGCGACGGTAACGGCCGTGGAGCTGGAGCGGTACACACCCCGGAAAAAGAAGCGGGCTCAGGATGCGGTGCGTGTGCGATTCAATGATGCCGATGCCACGGAGATTGTGCTGGATCGA
This sequence comes from Nitrospira defluvii, assembly GCA_011525625.1. Classification (GTDB taxonomy): domain Bacteria; phylum Nitrospirota; class Nitrospiria; order Nitrospirales; family Nitrospiraceae; genus Nitrospira_A. The sequence goes on along the minus strand of WYAX01000003.1, from coordinate 190,549 downwards.
CAGACAGGGGAGATCCTCGAAGACGAAGGTCGATGGCGGCGGGTGCATTTTGCCGTGATGCAGTTGCATCAACTGAATTTCTTCGGGTTTGAGAAAACCCTGTTGAACATTCCGGGTGTGCCCATTCTTCTGATGAGCCTGTCGGGTGGCGCCTTATGGCTGCTTCATCGTGCCCGGGTTCGCCGGTCGCGCGCGGCAATGCGTGTCCGGGATCAGCCGCTGGTTACAGCCCGTTCAGCGGGCGAACCAAAGGAGGTTCCTCCCCTGTCGTGATCGTCGTCCGGCTGACGGGACGGTGGCGTTGTCTTCCGCCGGTTGTTTGGAATGTCGCCGCTCGGGTGGGGATGACGATTCGTTCCATCAAGGGCCGTAGTGTACTCGCCATCGTGACGATCGAATTCGTGCGGCAGCGGTTCTGGGTCGACTCCGATGTCGGCACCGTGTTCTGGCACGACCATGCGTTGGGCCGGATTACCTGGGGCCACGGCGGATTCGACTCGATCATCATCGAGCCGGTGGGGTACGGTGTCAACGGCACCTTCCGAGAGTTGATGGTGCAGTTGAACGACAGCGTGCCGCACACGATCAACATTGTGACGGCGAGGAATTCGCCCGGTCAGCCGGTAGAGGTGGCCTTGGAGGCGGGGAGGACGATTTCGTTCCCGATTTCCGACCACATCAGGACGACGCCGATGCCGTTTTTGAACGGCGAGACGCATACGACGGGTGGCAGCTTGAACTTCCTGGCGGAGCGGATTTCCGGCCGTCCGGCGGCCTTTCTTCAAGGGAGAGCTGCCGTCTGGATGCAGTGCCGGTCCTCATCGGTAGACAGCGGGAGCGCCCATGGGCATTCCCGCAGTTGTGCCGGGGGAAACCTCGTTGTGTCGGAGGCGTCGGGCCACGGGCGGGGATTGTCGAGGCCGTCACAGTGCCTGGCCGTGCGGACATAACGGGCCGTTACTTTCCGCGTACCTGAGCCACCAGGTTTTCCAGCATCTTCAAATCCATGGCACCCGGTACCAACTCCGTGCCGACGATAAACGCCGGTGTGCCGCTGATACCCAGGATCTTCGCGAGATTCCGGTTGCGATCGATCACGGTGTGCCACTCTGGTCTGTTGAGATCTCTGTCCAGGCGCTCGACATCCAACCCCGTCGATTCGGCGATGCGAAACAAATGCTCTTTGGTAAGGTCTTCTTTCGTGGCCAGCAGAGCCTCATGAAACGCCTGGTGTTTCCCTTGCAGATGTGAGGCCAACGCTGCTTTGGCGGCCAGTTCGGACGTCTCGCCGAGAATCGGAAAGTCTTTATAGACGACACGGATGCCGGCATCCCGCTGCTGCAGCTCGGTCAGCGCGGAAGCCGCTCGTTTGCAATACCCGCAGCGATAATCGAAAAATTCCACGACGGTGATGTCCCCGGTTCGGTTTCCGCTGATCGGGGAGTTCGGATCGTTGAGTAACTCCTGTTGGTGGGTCGCAATTGCGGCTTTCTGCCGTTCTTGCTCCTCAGCCGCCCGTTTGTTCTCCAGCGCCTGTAAGGATTGTTCGATGACTTCAGGATGTGTCCGAATGTAGCGCTCGATGATCCGTTCCAGCGCCGGTCCTGTCGGGGGATCGGAATCGGTGGCCGGTTCAGTCGGCCAGGCGTTTAAGGGAACAAAGGCCCACCATGAGGCGAAAAACACTATCACCAACACGACCATGCGATCGGTGCCCGGTTTCATGAGGCCTCCCGTTGAATCACTGTGGAGCACGTCGTGGAGCACCGTGCTGTAGCGCGGCATTATACAAGAATTGCGGTCGGCGAGGGTTGTTGCCGATCCCTAGCCCGGCGAGGTCAGTTGGCCGGGTCAGTGGGCAGCTTGGTGATCTTGACGAGCTGGTTGTCCCCGTTGATCTCGAACGTGACATGGTCGCCGATACTCAGGCCGTGCAGGAGGCGAGCGTCACGCACGGGAAGAGCACGCGATTCTCCGGAAGGGAACAGAATGGTGAGCGTCAGAGTCTCCTGGTCGATCGAGACAACCGTGCCGCCAAGCAGGGCGGCTTCCGCGGCCGGTGCCGCAGCCGCGAGTCCCGTCGGCATCATGCAAGGGAAGGCGAGCAGGCTGAGGCTAATGATCACCGGGAGCATGGTCCAGCATACCGCGTTTGCGATCGATCCGGACCTAGCACTCTTCCCTGGATCGTCGGCGCAGAAGACCTACCTTGGTTTGAATGGAGTCGAGAGGGCGAGGATTTTCCGGTTGCGCTGATCCTGTGGTCGATCTATGGTGAAAGGAGCAGAAAGGACGCTCATGCCCCAAGCCGATCGCGATGCTTCTGCGTTGCTCACCGTCAACGCCGGATCCTCCAGCGTAAAATGGGCCCTGTTTCGAGTGGCCACACCGCCGATCCGGACTGACACGGGCCACATCGAGCGGATCGGGTTGCCGGACGGGATCGTGACGGTGACGGACCCTGCCACCGGTCGGCAAGCGCGTCGCGTCGCGCAGGTGCCGAGTCATACGGAGGCCGCACGGCTGTTGATCGACCATCTCACGGAGAGCGGCAAGGGCACGGGGATCCAGGCCATCGGTCATCGGGTGGTCCACGGGGGAAATCGCTATGCCGATCCTGATGTGGTGTCGGCGGAGATGATCGAAGAGTTACGGCGACTGAGCCCCTACGATCCCGAACATCTTCCGGCGGAACTTGCGCTGATCGAGGCGTTGGCCGGTCGGTATCCGCAGGCGCCCCAGGTGGCCTGCTTCGACACAGGGTTTCATCAACATCTGCCGCCGGTCGCGCGATTGATGGCGATTCCGCGCCGGTATGAGAAGCAGGGAGTGCGGCGCTATGGATTCCATGGCCTGTCCTACGCCTCTCTCATGGAGGAACTGGAACGGGTGGCCGGCCGGGAGGCCGCTCGCGGCAGGGTGATTCTCGCCCATCTGGGTAACGGCGCCAGCATGGCCGCCGTACGCAATGGCGTCAGCATCGATACGAGCATGGGTTTTACCCCCACCTCCGGTCTGCCGATGAGCACCAGATCCGGCGACCTCGACCCCGGCCTCGTGTCGTATCTGGCCAGGACCGAAGGGCTGACCGCGGACCAATTTCACCACATGGTGAATGCGGAGTCCGGGCTCTTGGGGATCTCGGAACTGAGTTCCGATCTCCGCGATCTCCTCGCGCACGAAAACCAGGATACGCGTGCGGCTGATGCGGTGGCCCTGTTGTGTTACCAGGGGAAAAAGTATATCGGGGCCTATGCCGCGGCGTTGGGTGGTGTGGATCAACTCGTCTTCAGCGGCGGCATCGGCGAGCATTCAGCTGTGGTGCGAGCACGGATGTGCGAGGGCCTGGAGTTTCTCGGGATCCATCTGGATCACGCTGCCAACCAAGCGCATGCCCCGATCATTTCGAGCAGCCAGAGCCGCGTGACCGTGCGCGTGATCCATACGGATGAAGAAAGTCAGATCGCCCGCTCAGTCTGCCGGCTATTGTCGCTGTACGCCGACCAGTGATCGCGCACGAGGAGCCGGCGGTCGCACAGCAGTCATTCATCACGCATGACTTGAACGTGAATGGGGGGAACGCATGAACCAGACGACGCCGGTCAGTCAGCCACTCAGCCCCGAGATGGTGGAGCGAATCCATGCCTATTGGCGTGCGGCGAACTATCTGTCCGTCGGCCAGATCTATCTGTATGACAATCCCCTCTTAAAGCAGCCGTTGAAGCGGGAGCATATCAAGCCACGCCTGCTCGGCCATTGGGGGACGACGCCGGGGCTGAATTTTATCTACGCCCATCTCAATCGCATCATCAAGGAACGGGACCTCTCGGTTCTGTATGTTGCGGGTCCCGGGCACGGCGGCCCCGGTCTCGTGGCGAATGTCTATCTCGAGGGGACGTATAGCGAGGTCTATCCAAACATTTCGCAGGATGAGGCCGGGCTGCAGCGGCTGTTCAAACAGTTTTCCTTCCCCGGCGGCATTCCAAGCCATGTCGCGCCGGAAACGCCCGGTTCGATACACGAAGGCGGCGAGTTGGGGTATTCCCTGGCCCATGCCTATGGCGCGGCGTTCGACCACCCGGAGTTGCTCGTGGCCTGCGTGATCGGCGACGGGGAAGCGGAAACCGGACCGCTGGCCGGGAGTTGGCACGGAAACAAGTTTCTGAATCCCGTGCATGACGGCGCCGTGCTGCCCATTCTCCATTTGAACGGGTACAAGATCGCCGGGCCGACCGTCTTGTCGCGTATGCCGCCGGATGAACTGGAGTCGCTGTTGATCGGGTACGGCCACCAACCGTTTTTTGTCGAAGGCGACGATCCGGCGACCATGCATCGACTGATGGCCTCCACGTTGGATGAAATCGTGGCGACCATCGGGCGTATTCAACAGGAGGCTCGCACGAAAGGGTTTACGACCCGCCCACGCTGGCCGATGATCGTGTTGCGATCGCCGAAGGGCTGGACCGGTCCCAAGGAAGTGGACGGCAAGCAGACGGAGGGGAGCTTCCGCTCTCATCAAGTGCCGATGGGCGACATGGCCAAGCCTGGGCATGTCGAGCAGCTGGAAGCGTGGTTGAAGAGTTACAAGCCGGAGGAATTGTTCGACGCCTCCGGCAAGCTGGTGCCCGAGGTGGCGTCGCTTGCGCCGACCGGGGAGCGCCGTATGGGCGCGATTGCCTGCGCGAACGGCGGCAGCATTCTGCGGGATCTCCACTTGCCCGACTTCCGGCAATATGCGGTGCCGGTGGTGAAGCCCGGCGCGGACGAAGCCGAAGCGACCAGGGTGCAGGGGCTCTTCCTCCGCGATGTGCTGAAGCAGAATTCGCACAACTTCCGACTCTTCGGCCCGGATGAGACGGCCTCGAACCGATGGGGCGCCGTGTTCGAGGTGTCCGACCGTTGTTCGACGGAGCAGATTCTCCAGAGCGACGAGCATGTGGCCCATGACGGGCGCGTGATGGAGATCCTCAGCGAGCACCTCTGCCAGGGCTGGCTCGAAGGCTATCTGTTGACCGGCCGCCACGGGTTCATGAACTGTTACGAAGCGTTTATCCATATCGTCGATTCCATGTTCAATCAACATGCGAAGTGGTTGAAAACCTCGCTCGCGATTCCCTGGCGCCGGCCGATCGCCTCGCTCAACTACTTGCTCACGTCGCATGTGTGGCGGCAGGATCACAATGGATTCAGCCACCAGGATCCGGGGTTTATCGACCATGTGGTGAATAAGAAGGCCGAAGTCATTCGTGTCTATCTGCCGCCGGATGCGAATACGCTGCTGTCGATCACCGATCGGTGTCTGCGCAGCCGCGATTGCGTGAACGTCGTCGTGGCGGGCAAGCAGCCCGCGCCGCAGTGGCTGGATATGGACGCCGCCGTGCTGCACTGCACCGCCGGGATCGGCATTTGGGAATGGGCGAGTAACGATCGGGGGAGCGAGCCCGATGTGGTGATGGCCTGTTGCGGGGATGTGCCGACCATGGAGACCTTGGCGGCGGTGGAGATTCTGCGCATCGCCCAGCCCAACCTCAAGGTGCGTGTCGTGAATGTGGTCGATCTGATGAAGCTGCAGCCGGCCAGCGAGCATCCTCATGGGTTGTCGGATAAGGAATTCGATGCCCTCTTCACGACCGATAAGCCGATCATCTTCGCGTTCCACGGCTATCCCTGGCTGATCCATCGGCTGACCTACCGGCGGACCAACCATCACAATCTGCATGTCCGTGGGTACAAGGAAGAGGGGACGACGACCACGCCGTTCGACATGGTCGTGTTGAACGATCTCGACCGGTTTCATCTCGTGTCCGATGTGGTGGATCGTGTGCCGCAACTCGGTGCCCGCGCCGCCTATCTCAAGCAGGAAATGCGCGACAAGCGCATGCAGCACAAGCAATATATCGAGCTGCATGGGGCCGACATGCCCGAGATCAGAAACTGGAAATGGAGCGGAAGACGCTGACACCATGGCGGAACCAACGGTGGTCGTGCTCTTCGATGTCGACAATACGCTGCTGGATAATGACCGGATCGCGGCCGACCTCACGCAACATTTAGATGAGGAAATCGGGACCAGGGGGGAGCGGCAGTACTGGGCCATCTTCGAAGAATTGCGGGAACAGCTGGGGTACGTCGATTATCTCGGCGCGTTGCAACGGTATCGGCAGGCCTATCCGCGCGACCCGCATCTACTCACGCTCTCCCGATTTCTGCTGAACTATCCCTTCGCCGAGCGGTTGTTCCCCCAGGCTTGCGCGGTGGTGCGACATGCGGCGGAGTGGAGCAGGCCGGTCATCCTGTCCGATGGCGACGTGGTGTTCCAGCCGCGCAAGATCGATCGCTCCGGATTGTATGAGGCGGTGGAGGGCAACGTCCTGATCTATATCCACAAGGAGCGGGAACTGGACGATGTGGAGCAGCGGTTTCCGGCCGACCACTATGTCCTGGTCGACGATAAGTTACGCATTCTCACGGCGGTGAAGGCCTATTGGGGAGAACGTGTCACGACGGTGTTCCCGCGTCAGGGGCATTATGCAACCGATCCCGAGGCGTTGCGGACCTTTCCGGCCGCCGACCTGTCGATTGAGTGTATTGGTGATCTGTTGAAGATAGATCGGCCGGCGTTGCTTGCGGCCGCGCGACGGCGCTGATTCATGCTCAATCCCGTAGGTTTGACATCGGAGCAGCCGACGCGTAGCGTACGATTCCACCTCTAACAGGGCAGGTCACCCATGGCGCCCACGCACTCAGACGACACCCTCTGGTCCTCATCGCTCAATCGGCGTCAGCTGTTGAAGCGGCTGGGTCTGGCCGGCTCTCTCATGGCCCTCGGCGGTCCCGGCCGGCTGGCCGGGGCCTTGGCCGCGGATGGTGCACCATTCGGAACCGCCACCGGCGAGATCCCGCTCCGCCCGCTCGGAAAAACGGGCGTGAAGGTGTCGGCGATGTGTTTCGGGGGTGCGCATTGGGGGCGCAATCCGGACGAGGCCGAAGCCATTCGCATTTTGCACGAGGCCATCGACGCCGGCATGACGTTCCTCGACAACGCATGGGAGTACCACGGCGGACGCAGCGAGGAATTGATGGGGAAGGGCCTGCAAGGAAAGCGGCAGCAGGTCTTCCTGATGACGAAGGTCTGCTCCCACGGTCGGGATAAGAAGGTTGCCATGCAGCAACTGGAAGACTCGCTCCGCCGTTTGAAGACCGACTATCTCGATCTCTGGCAGATTCACGAAGTGGTATACGAAGACGATCCCGATCGGCATTTCGTCCCGCACGGGGCGGTCGATGCGTTACTGGAGGCGAAGCAGCAGGGGAAGGTGCGGTTCGTCGGGTTCACCGGGCACAAGCACCCCAACATCCACCTCAAGATGCTGTCACACGACTTTCCGTTCGATACCTGCCAGATGCCGTTGAATGTGTTCGACGGCACCTACCGCAGTTTCGAGCATGAGGTGTTGCCGGTGTTGGCACAGCGCGGGATTGCCGCCCTCGGCATGAAGAGCCTGACCGGCAACGCGGAGCCGATCAAACAGGGGATCGTCACGCCCCAAGAGGCCATTCGGTATGTGTTGAGTTTGCCGATCGCGTCGTTGGTGAGCGGGATCGATTCGCCGCAGGTCCTCAAGCAGAACCTCGACATTGTCCGTCGCTTCACTCCCATGACGGTGGCCGAAATGGAAGGGTTGCGCGCGCGCGTGGCCTTGTATGCGAGGGACGGCCGGTTCGAACTGTTCAAGTCCACCAACCGCTACGACGGCGGCATCGGCCGCCAGCAGCACGGACTCTCCTAGGAGCAGGCCTCATCTCATCCGCTCACCGCCAGTCGACCGCCCCGAATCCCGATGCTCCCAAGAGCACATACATCAAGCTGACCGTGCTGACGGTTTGGTCGCGGTACTCGACGTTCGGATAGCCGGCGTTCCGTTGCGCCACGGCGTATCGCAGCGCGATGCCGTGTCGGTCGAACAACCGCAGGGTGAATGCCGCGTCGCCACGCATGATGTTCTCCTGGCCGTTGCCTTCCGGCGACAGTACATGGCTGACATAGTACTCTCGCCCGGTGAAGTCGATCATCGCCCGGTTGCCGAAGATGAGACGGAGCGCGAGCAGTGCCTGCGGCGTCAGGCCATAGTGGTAGTCCCGTTCCTCTCGTCGTTGGATGCTCCCGGCCGCGCCATACCCTACCCCACCGAGTGCGGTTCCTTGTAGCGCGATGCGCTCGGAAAGCCAGGTTTGCCACACAGTGCCGAGTGAGAGGGCCGTGCTCGACACTCTGAACACCTGCGGCGAAATATAGTCATAACTGCCGAATAGGCCCCAGAGCCCGCGCGTGTGGTCGCCCGAGGCATACGTGGTTCCAACCAGAAGCCCACGCGTATTGAGACTCTCCAGGGTGTTGGCCGTGACGGCGGTCAGGTGAAAATCAAAATAGTCGAACGGTCGCGCGTAGTGATAGCCCGGTTTGCCGGGCAGGCCGTAGGTCAACGTCAGGTCGCCCACGGCGCCATGTTCGCGCACGCCTGAGGAGACATTGTGGCTGCTGGACGTCAGCGTCCCGCCGGCTTCCAATCTGAAAAACGTGGCCGGCGTGTAGCTGGGAAACACGGCATCGAATCGACGGCCGAAGATCAGACGATTGAATCCGGTGGGCGGCGAGATGGCGGCCGCAACGACTTCGCGCACGAAGCCCGGCCGGCCATCGTCCACTTCTAAGACCAGACTGGCCATGCGAAACAGGGCTTCTCCGAGAAAGCTGCCCCCGATCGGCGTGGTGATCATGTCGTTGATCGAAGGATTCGTCCGCTCCCCACCGATCTCCCAGGCGAAGCTGCCCGCCGTGCTGTAGAGGAAGGATTCCCAGAACGACAGGCCGGAGGATCGCGCTAAACCGTAATACACGCTGCCGCCGTAGGGGTGGAGGAACTGGTTGACCTTGAATTGGTCGTTGTCGATAACCCACTTCGAGTCGGTGAGCTGCTGACGAATGGTGCTGCCGTCGGTTCGATATTCGTCCCGCGGTTCGACGAAATGACGGTCGTATTGGTTCAGGAGAAAGATGTACGTCAGGATCCCGGCGGCGGGGATGACATAGCTCTTCCCGCGGCCACTGTCCCAATCGAGCTGCGAGGCGGGTGATGTATGTTTGAATGCTTCCGGCGGTCCGACCACTTCAGCAGAATGGTCCGGCTCGGGTTCGGTCAATGGCCGGGGTTCTGCGAAGGTTGTCGACGGACCTGTCGGCCCAAACAGCAGCGCGACTGAAATCAGCCTGCACAGTGAGCGGGTTACAGCGGATCGCCAGATCATGGTGAAGAGCACATTGGTCCAAGATGCACGCGGTGAGTCACTAGGGAGGTCCCTAGTCAGCGGATCGGTGGGCCTTCACCAGTGCGACCTGGCCGGTTGCTCCCTTCGCCCATCTGGCGAATTGCTGCGTCAAGCCCCGCACCTGGCCGAGGTAGGTGGCCACGTCATGGTCGCCGCATGTCTGGTGAGGCGTGAGACGGAATCCCCTGGCGGCAAAATCCCGTCCGGCCCCGGCTCCGCACAGATGGATCAGTGCGGCGAGGTCGTGCCTCTGCCGTGCGCCGGCGGGTGTCCCACGGCGAACCGTGAGAGCCGAGGCGATGTTGCGATCGAGAGAGGCCGCCGTCAGTTCGATCGCATGGCTCGGCAAGACGCGACTGTAAAGGCTGTTGAACCAGCAGGAGCGCACATCGTGCCAAGGACCGTCCTGCACCACGGTATGATCGTGAACGCAATAGCGTTTGGCGGCACGGAACGTTCCATCGGTCATCTGGTACATGCCCACCGCGCTGGAGGCCGGACGGTACCATTCGAACGGATTCCATGACCAGCGCCACCGCCAATAGGTTCGCGCGACGGGATTTCCAGCGCCTTCCACCTGCGCCAGCGCCGCGAGGAGCTCAGGCGCAACGGATGGCGTCGCATGTTCCCTGAAGAGTGAGCCGTACTGTCGCCAGGTTTCGTGCGGGCTCTTGTCTAACGTGTTGTCCAGCGGGAACAACATCTCAGTCGGTTTCTGGACTGCATGATAGGTCCAGTTCGCCCCGAGCCAACATCCCATGAGCAGTCCCGGAATGATGACGATGCGGAGAACCGGGTGCGTGTTTCCAACGGCACGGAGGAAGGCGCGAAGGCTAATCCAGCGAGAGGCCACGAAACGGCGGACTGCCGAAAGGGTGACACGGCGGCGAGCGCGGCTTCTGCGGTGTGAACCATGGCTCGTATGGTGAGCAGACCGGGACGCCATGCCTTCACTATAACTGAAATCGACTCGCGATCCGCGCCTTATTCGAGGACGTGTATGTCGAGCGGTCAGCCAACGGGACTGTGCTATCGCTGTGGCTCGTCCATGGGGTCCGCTCTACGTAGTCCTCAGCGACCGCGGTGGCCGCCGCCCCCGTAGAAACGTCCGCTGCCGCTGGTAGGTCCACTGGGTGAGCGCGGGGCCATGTTCATTGACGGGCTGGAGCGCGAGGCCGATGGCATGCTGTGAATGTTGGGCGGGCTGGGGCGCCAGAAGTGGTTGGGGTGCAGGTGATAGGGCGGCGGCTGCGGCCGGTATTGTGGCGCCACCGGAACGGATCGAGGTGTCGGAACCACCACCACATCCCCGACCTTGGCCGGCTGTCCCTGGCTGTTAAGCAGCGGCGGAGCCTGGTGCTGGTACGCCTGCGGCATGGGCGGCACCAGCAGTGAGGGGCGCGGCGGCGAGGGGAGCGGCGCTTGGGCCGGTGGAGTGCTGTTGCCGTAGGCCGTGATCGTCCGTTGCGCAAGTGGGAGGCGGCGATGGCCTGGATGGAGGCGTTGCGCTTGGAGCAGGAGGCCGTTAATGCCCGGTGCGCCGAACCAAGGATAAGAATAAAAGCCTACGGTGGGATAGGTCCAACTTGTCCAGGCCTGTGACAGGAGGGCGTTGGCCTGGAGTTGGGTGAGCATATCTTGTCGCTGGTCGGTGTATTGCTGCACGTCGGAAGGAGTCGCGGCGGAGGCCAGCGCGTGGTTGGTGGCATCGACCTGTTCTTGCAATCGATCGGTCTCTTCCCGAAGTGCGAGCAGTTCATGGCGGGCCTGCTCATTCTCCCGGAGGGCTGCGATGGCCTGCGTGACCTCCTGGGGATCGATGTCCGCGGTGAGATCGACACGAACGACGACGTGGTCTTGCTCCAGCCTGGTGGAAATCGTCTGGTCGAGCACCTTCACGATGCCCGCCGTGAAGCTACGGATATCATCCCGCGTGATGTTCATATCACGTACTTCGGTAATGCGTTCGACATACGTCGCCACCTGCTCAAGTGCGTCCTGCTTCGCGGATTCCGTCGCCAGGCGGATGGCATCGGCGCGGTTGTCGTGATCCCCCATGCGGTATTCCCCGCCGGCAGTGATGGTGCGTGTATCGGCTGAACGCACCGGAGGAGCAGCGGCCTCGGCTGGTGGTGGTCGATCAGGAACGGTCTCTGTCTCGAAATGTCGCTGCGTGAGTTGCCGGCGGTACTTCTCCGGTACCGCGTCCAGTTCGTTGGTGAACGTCTGGACGCCCTGCTCGTTGGTATAGCTGTAAATGGTGGTGGACGCGAGGGCCGGAACCGCAGGGAATGTCGAGGCGGAGCACCAGAGTGCGAGCAGTGCGGCACTGGTCAGCCCTATGCGGGAGCGGAACATGATTCAGCCTCCCGTGTGTGGATGAACTCAGGATAACACAAGGCGAAGCACCGATACTGCGGGGTGCAGCTTAGATATGTTGGGGGAATGAACGGCCGGGTTTGTCGGGTGTACGGCCGTTCGATGGCGGTGGGACCGTCGTGGGCGAGGCCAGCCGTTTGTTCAGAAAACTTGGCAGATTCGCTAGTTCGTCGACACCTCTGCCCAGGGAATAGGACAAGTTTTTCTGGCTCGAAGTGACTCGGAGCTGAGGCAGGGCGGCTAAGGACTCAGAGTCAGTCAAGGCTGCGAGGCGCACATTGTTGGGCTACCTGCCCAGCGGTTTCTTCCAGTCCTGTCAGGTGCGTCATAGGTCCAAGCTCAGGATCAACACTCACAGGAGGGACAGGTGATGCGAACATTCATGCGGCAGGGGATCCTCGCGTTGATAGTGCGATACTGACGGGACAGGTGGCGATGGCAGATCAGTCTGCCGTCAAGAGCCATCAGCAGGAGCTGCATGGAGTGGTGGTGGAGAAAGGCGGACAGGTAGTGGTGAAGGTGCCGAACGGGACCACGTATCTGCTCAAGAAGAATCGCTCGGAGCGGCATGGGCATGTCATGCCGAAGGCGGGTGCCGAAGTCACGGTCGTGATTGATGAGAACAGCATGGTACTCAAAGTGCATCCGCAGGGCACGACAGGCAAGCATGCGTTCGTGAGCGGCGAGGTGCTCTTCGATTGCCAAATTGCAGTATGAGATTACGTGAAGATCTCGCAGGGTGAACGGAAGTTTCAACTCGACAAGCAGGACTTGCCGGCGGGTATCAACCACGATACTTGTCCCAGATAGCAATCGCTCATCGACATGCTGCTGGCCCTATTTCAGGGCGAACGCTGGCATCATTTTCACTTCATCCTAAAGCCTGACGTCAATACGCTGTATGTCAGTTCTCGTTGTTGGTACTCCACTCTGTGCGAGGATCGCCCGCACGTTCGGGTGGAGTGGCCATGGCCAAATCTGCTCCACATATGCACGCAATATTATCACAGCCTACCGGGGGATCGACGATCTTCTGATGACCTAGGAGCTGGTAAATGCTGGTATTTATGCTAGCCAGTAGGGCCATTTGTACGTATTGCGAAAACGTACGTACATGGACTACAAGCTTCGCTTCAAAAGGGTGCGTGTTAGGCGGAGCCATGATTTCGCTTGCTCACTGGCCTTGCCTGGGACGGTATGCAAAAAGGGTGAAAATGGTCACCTGCAGTCGTGTTAGCGCAAGACTCCGTGGCAGTTTGGAATCTTTCATGCCGACAAAACAAAACTTGTGATTGAAGCTCAGCTTGTTTCGCCTGCCATCAATCCTGATCGAGCCTGGAAAGGACTGCTTGGGGGATCTGGGCAAGTGCGCGGCTGGGTGTTCTTGTTGTTGATCGGGTTGTCCCTTGGCGGCTGCGTGGCCGTCCATTGGGAGGATGCGCATGGCGTAGTGCAGCACGGTGGCGCAATTCGGTATTCCATGATCAACAGTCCACATGCCCATGTCCTGTTGGTGCAGTCTATTGGTCTGGACGTACGTGTGGGGTCGCACGATCCAGGACTATCGATTGGGTATAGGAAGGTTATCACGGTACAACCACATCGCTCGGAAGAATCGACCGGCAATGAGGACGGTATGTTCTGTGTGACGGATGCCGCTCCAAGCGAGTCCGGGCTGTTTGTGAAGCGGGTGATTGGCGCGGAATTAGGCTTCAGCCTGATTTCCAATGGACTCATGATCGGCTATGAGCACACGGCAGTCGTCGTCGGGCCTTCCGTCAGTGAGTCAGTCACGACGAAGATAGATTTTGCAGAAAATGATCTACATGCCACACGGTATAGCTCTGAACCTGGAGGTTACAAGTGATCCCTCAGTTGATAACAATGATGCTTGTCACGGTGCTGAGCGGGTGCTCATCTCATGAGCGCCTGTATTTCGTCGAAGAGTCGCATATAGGCCTGAAGGCGAAGGCGGCAGTGGATGGCACTCCTGGTGAGGTGGATTTTGGATATCGACGTTCCATCATGACGCTGATTCCCAAGGCTAACGCCGGGAAAAGTGATGAGGAGAAGAAGAAAATTGAAACAGATCGACAACTGCTCCGGGAAAAGTTGGAAAAGGTGAGTGCCGAAGCCAGAGCAACTGCCGAAGCCAACTCCCAGACTTCAGGTAAGTCAGAACTTGAAAAGGCGACCTTCGTTGAGGCGGAGGTCAGGAAGGCCAAGAAGGATTTTATGGATAGTTTTCAGGCGGCGAGGGGAGAGGATCCCGATTGCCCGGCCGAGGACTTAGACCGCAGTGAGCCGCTTTCCGTCATTTCCTCATTCAATGCCGAAGTGGCATGGTTCGAGGCCTCGCGAGTGCATACCTATTTCGCGACGGGTGTCGCAGCGACCAGGATGGCCTGTCGGCCCCAGGCGATTAAAGCGCTGGTGACGGTTCCGAACGACTAACGAAATTCCAACGGAGAACGACCATGTTCGAAAAAACTGTCCTTGTCGCGGTGCTGGCTCTCAGCGCCGGATGCACCTACCAAGGAATGATCTATGCCGAACATACCCATGTCGGAACGCAGATCAAGATCGCTCCGCAGGCCGATGTCAAGCCGGTCGATGTCAACCTTGGGTACGACCGGGGGATCATTGCGGTGGTTCCGCGAACGGCCCCCGGAGAAAACGCCGGTTCAGCCATATCCAAGACCGACCTCGACATACGGTTTGCTTACGAGAGCAGAATTAAGAATGTCTTCGCGACAGGTGTTGCGGCAAAGAACCTTGCCCGCGATGGAGCTAATGTTGCGGCCCTATTTGGGCAGTGTGTGGATGAATCCCAGGGGCTCAAGGACAAGAAGGCAAAGGCCAAGGCGAAGCTCTCCGAATACTCCAAGAAAGACGATGATGCTTCTCGGAAGAAGCTAGAGGGGCTGTATAGGATCGCCTTCCCTAGAAGGGAGATACATGTTTGGACAACGAAAGCCGACATGCTGCGGGCGCTCGGTGATCGATTGGCCGGAATATGTGATTCTCAGAGTGATGTCGAACTGGCGGGGAAATATGAAAGTGAACTGTAGCCTCATCTGAAACCGATGACTTCACTCCTGCGAACTTCATACCCATTCCCTGGAACGAATCTATGAACTTGTCGAATCTTCAGATTGGAGCCGTTCTAGTATTCATCGGAATCTTGTCTGGTGGCTGTGGTATCCAGCCTCTTCCGGGTGGATTAAAGAAAGAGGACTACCTTAATCAAGGCGTTGCTGTTCGCAAGCAAGTCAAAGGCAGTGAGCCAAAACTTGGACTTGCTCTAGCAGGCGGAGGGACGAAGGCGGCCGATTTTTCCATAGGTGTGCTTCAAGGTCTGACCGAGGCGGGCATTATGGAGGAGGTAGATGCCGTATCTACGGTGTCGGGAGGGGGATATGCGGCTCTATGGTACTTCTCGCGACTCTTGAATCCGGAAGAGAATAATGAAGGTGTGGTGGCGCCACTAACTTCGAGTGACTATGCCAGCCAGTTTTTCCGCGATTGTATCCCGCTAAAGTATATAGAAACATACTTAGACACGGACACGCATAAGGAAGGCGTGTCTCGTCACAACTATGACTCTAACCTACCTTGGTCAGGACCTTGCCCCGCACCTGAAACGAACTATGATAGAGATCAAAATGGGGTCTTTTCGCAGGACCCGGTGCGCTACCAGAATCATCTTCGGGGCTATCAGGACGTATTTGCTTGGAATTGGCGCCGGCCATTTGGTTATAAGGAAACGACACTAGATCAGCTCCGCGTTGGTGTGGAATATGCCGGTACTGTCCTGCTCACCCTCGGTTCAATTGCCGTCAACTTTGTGCCGAATGTGATATTCGACTGGGAATTTCCCCTCTCAACATCTCGCTTGCAGTATCAGCAAGGCATTTTAAGGGCTTATGGAGCTACTCCATCCGATTGTGCACAGCGTAACGACTATTGTGTAGGAGGTTTTCGCTTACAAGGGGATGAGAATTGGGTTCGCACCAGCCTTACCTTTGACAAACTTAGAGAGGAATACGAAAAGGGAACGATACCTTTGTGGATTATCAATGCGACAGCTGGAGAAAATCGAGACTTCTTTTCTGCGCTCGCACATCCTGGCCAGAAGCCCTTTCAAATGACAAGTTTTGAGCTTTCGCCCTACGGGTCTGGGTCAGGCCTGTTCGGGTATTCTCGGGCGGTAATCGGTGATCGTATGCCCTGGCAGGCTGTCACGATTTCAGCGGCTTTCCTGGACGCTCAGCAAAAAGTTTATCCTCCTTGGGTTAATATCATGCTCAATCCGTCCACCCTAAATTGGGGGGTGAGTCTTTCCAACCTTCAGGTTCATTGGTTCCAAAGAGCTATTCATAAAGTTATCCCTGGGCCATTTTATCTGTTCCATTTGCGGTCCGGCGATTCTGCCGAAAAGTACGTCAATGTTCGGCTATCAGATGGGGGACAGTCGGAAAACCTAGGTGCCTATGCGCTGATACAACGTAAGCTCCCAGACATTATTCTCTCGGACCATTCTGCTGACAGAAGCGGAAAGATGGAGGATGTGTGTAGATTAAAGCGTGGGTTAGAGAGGGAGCATGGTTCTGCAACGCACCTCTATGTCTACTTTCCCGCCCTGGACCGCCTGAACGATTTTTGCGATCAGAAAGAGAGCGAGCAAGGCTATGACATTTTTCATTGGGAACACCCGATCCTATTGGGTTGCATAACAGATAATGCGAAGAATGATACGTGTATGAATGATGAGCCAGCTCCTGGATCGCATTTCCAACGCCTATTCCTCATCAAGCCCGCTTTCCCAAGTGTGAAGTCAGGAAATAAATTAGGTGTGGCACTCAAAGGTATAAAGGACATATTGGCTAAGACAAATGATACATGCAAAAACGAATCAAACTCTAAAGCATGTGCCCCTTCAGCCGTGCCAGCTTGTCGGGCGCTATATGATGGGCAACCATATCCTTATAGCGGGCAATTGGGACAACGCAAGGCTGATTCTGTTGGAGGTTGGAAATACGAAGATTTTGTGAGCTGCGAGTTACTTGGCTTTTTGATGCAGAATTCAAGTAATGGCAATGGGATAAATGGTAGCGATCGTTGTCCATATATTCCCCAGAACGATACGAAATGGATCACGGCAAACTCCTCTCCTTTTCTCTTTGGAGCCTATCGCGAGCTCGGGCGGTATTATGCACGACAGCTCGGTTGGTTTTTCGGCCACGGGAGCAATGCATCACAGAAACGCGCTCGGTATCGCGAAGCTGTTGCCTATCAAGATAACAATAGACTGAAACCAGGCACGATAGCGAAAGAAGGGGGGAAAGCGGGAACTATAGGAGACTGCTTCAAATAGATAGGAATGAAGCCATGAGTTCCTATAACAAGGGGTGAGGTGTATGGGATAACTCTTTGATGCCATTTGGGAGCACTACACTGCGGCGGTATTTTGTGGTTTCGCCTGATGGAGTTGAAGCGAGTCTCACATGGGACTGGTAGGTACGCGTTACTCATTGAGTAGCTGGTAGGAAGATTCGTTAATCCCGTTTCCCCATCGTGTGTGCGATGGTAGTTCGGCTAGGGCGGACCACATCACTAAGAGGCTCTGATGGATCTGGAAAATAAATCCGACGCCGAAATTCTGGCGATTGCCGATCCGATCATGGACAATTTAATGGAGGCCTCGACGGCCATTGACCATGCCCGTCATGTGCAAGACTTTACCGATCGTTTGAAGGCAATCGTGACGAAGGACTATCTCGAGCGGGTGTGCCGGCAGTACCAGGCCGAAAAAGGCACGTTTGGCGCACGAACGCCGGTTGCGGTCTTTCGTCGCCCCGGCTCCATCGCCATTGTGTGGAAACAGCAGTTCTCACACTCGCCCGGCGACTATGTCGCGGAGATGGTTCTCGTGCAGCAGGGCTCTCGCTATCTCGTCGACCATGTGTTCGTGCTGTGAAAAATGGCTGCTCTCGTTTTTGCAGACATTCATCTTGCGCATCCCCTCTCTTGCACTTCAGTGGCCGCATGTGTCGAGAGTGATAGCATCCTGCTATCATGTTGGTCCTGTAATTTGGAGGCCGTTATGGCTCAGGTCCTTGTGCGGCAGCTTAATAGCAATGTCATTGGTCGGTTGAAGAAGCGGGCGAAGGAGCATGGCCGCTCTTTGCAGTCCGAAGTAAAGACGATCTTGGAAGAAGCGGTGCCGGACTATGAAGCGGCTTGGAAGCGAATCGAGAGATTGCGTGAGCGACTCAGGAAGTCCGGAAAGAGATTCCATGATAGTGCTGACCTTATCCGGGGAGACCGCGACCGGTGAGCGGCTATGTCGTGGATGCCAGTGTCGCGACTAATTGGTTCATCTCTGAAATCCATTCTGATGCCGCGCTCCTCGCGACTCGCCTTCATGAATACCTTCATGTTCCCGCTTTCATGGTGATGGAACTCGGCAGCGTTATCGCCAAGAAGATTAGGCGAAAAGAACTCACTCGTGCGGAGGGAAGCACGATCCTCAAGGAGTTACGGTATCTTCCGCTCCAGCGACATGCCGACGAGCGTCTGTTTCCGGCTGCCTACGAACTTGCATTGGATACGCAGCGGAGTGTGTACGATTGCCTGTACCTTGCTCTTGCGGAGGTCGTTGAAGGACGCTTGATCACGGCCGACAGAAAATTCTATAGGGCATTAGCTGCGCACCCGTTTCATGATCGTCTCGTGTGGGTGGAGGATCTGGAGTAACAGACCAGGCCCATCCCTTCCCTTCTAGTCCGCCTTGTTCCCCTGGTCACAGGGAAGCGAGGGGCTCAGGCGGCCTGCGTCCCATTTCCAAAACATGCAAAAGTCGGTGCGGTGCGATTCGTGGAAGATATCCCGGTAGCAGACCGTTCCGTGGTAATACAGCGCCGACTTGGCCGTCTGTATGGCCGTGATCTCCTCGGCAGTCAACGGCGCCTCGCGGACCGTTTCCCTTCGCGGGACTTTCCCCAGAAACCACCGCCGTTTGTCCGGTTGCGAATCGTCCGGGGGGCAGGTCACCCGCTCGAAGTTCCTGATCAGGGGGTAGTCGGCTACGGTGATGAAGGCCTGGATGGCATCGTTGTAGGCCGGCGTCCGACCGGTGTTCTGGATCGTCTCCCTCACCCGCGGCGACACGCCTTCCTTCAGTGCCGGTGGCCCGAGCGCGCGGACGTTGACGTAGGCCCGCAGTTCGAGTTTGGCTTCTTGCTGCGAGATGTATTCCTGCCACGTCGGATACCCGACGAACGCGCCGACGATTGCAATGATCACCACAGAGGCAAACACGGCCAGCCTGATGTGGAAGCTCCGTTCGTCGGCTGGGGTAGAAGCGGTCGCGGGTTGAGGTAGGAGAATGTCCGGAGAGGAAGGGCTATGCGGTTGATCGGCATCCATGCTCAACCTCCACGTTCCACAACCGTAGCGTAGCGATTCTGGAACGTGGGATCAAGTCAGGCAAGGGATCGATCGTCACAAAGGGATTCTGGCCTTCAAGAGGACACGCGTCTTAGTGAGGAACAGCGAGGACAAGGCGGCAATCCGGAGCTACGCACTTGGCTGTCCCGTCCGCATGGACGGATTCTGTTTGCCGGCGGACAGAGCAGCCTGTATCGGCAAGGGCACACAAACGGGGTCGTCGAGAGCGGGCCGCGGGCCGCGTTGGAAGTGGAGCTGTCGCTCGGGCGCTTAAAATCGCAGGCCCAAGGACACCAGCGCAACGTTGTACCAGCCGAAGGCATACCGGTCGTTGTCCACTCCGCCTTCGAATACACGGTATCCCGCAGTCATGAACCAGTGATCGGTGAGGTCATACCGCACTTTGAGCGCCGCATCGATCGCCCGCCCTTGTGTGCTGACGAGCCCGTCGAAATCGAGCAACGCCGTCCAGCGCGGCGCAATGTCGTATTCCAGACTTGAGCTCAACAGCGGCACGAACCCGACATTGCTGTCGGTGGCTACCGTTCCTTGCTGGCGCAGCTCGACCCGCGCATCTCGAATGAAGGCCGTGGCCCCGATGCGCCAGCGCCAGCGTTCCGAGTCATGCAGGAGATACCGATAGGTCAACCGATAGGAATCGAACTTGTACTCGGAATCGACCGGGACGCCGGGGGCAAAGGTGCCGCCTGCGAAACGCACAGGGACACCGAACGAACCGGTGCCGGAGAAGCCGAGCGGCGCATAGACGAACCGGAGGGAATGCCGATGATTCAGGTTCCACGTGAGCTCGACGCGTCGTTGAGCTTCAGGGCCGTTGCCTTGAATGTCGGTCACACCGAATCGGGTTCCATTACTGCTATCGGGAATCTGTATCTGATTTCGCGATTGCCATACGGCACCTGTTTCAAACTCCAACGAGAACCGATGGTCGCGGGACGTCACGTCCCCGGCTGATACAAGAGCCGGGATCGCGATGGTGGCTATGACGGCGAGCCGGATCGGAACCCTTGCCGGACCGGCAGCACCCTGTCTCCATCTCTGTACAAGCGTACCGATAATCATGCGCCGTTCCCTTTCTTGCCGATGGTCTTTGTGAGAAATTCCTCCCGGAGCATGCCGTAGAGTTCCACGTCGATGCGTCGGCCGAAACGAAGATAATGTTCACGCAGGCGCCCTTCATGGGTCATGCCCACTTTCTGCAACACTCGCCCGGACGCCGGATTGGTATGAAAATGCGGCGCGTAGATCCGATGCAGCTTCAGGCTGCTGAAGCCATATCCCACGAGTGCTGAGACGGCTTCAGTCCCGTAGCCTCGATTCCAGTAAGGCCTGCCCAGCCAATAACTCAACCGTCCCTGTTCATGTGTCGCAACGATCTCCATGCCGATGGCGCCGATTACCTCCCCGCTCTCTTCAAGGGTGATCGCAAAGGTGACGCCTCTGCCTGCCGTCTGGTCCTCCACACGTTCGGTGATCCAGCTCAGGGCTGCCTGCCGATCCATCGGATGGGGGAGAAAGGTGCCGGCGGCCACATCTTGCGATCCGGCTAAACGGTGCACGGCCTCGGCATCGGTCGTCTGAAATGGTCGGAGCAGCAGCCGCGCGGTTCTGACTGTGAGGTCGACGGTCATGCATGGATCAGATCATATCGCCGGGGCCGGACACAACCGTCGGCTTTCAGCGCGATTCTTGACGGCGTAGCGCTTCGCGGGTAGGGTGGCACCAGAGTTCTACCTACGGGGATACAATGGACCTGGCGCGGGTGTTGATCGCAATCGTCGGGATGGGGGCGTCGGTCACGACGTACTGCCTCATGCGGTTTCCCCATATGCGCCGCGACAAGTTCCGGCACTATGGCCCATGCTCAGTCGCCTGGTCTTCTCTGGCCGCACTCGTCGTATTGTGTGTCTGCCTGCTCGTGCTCATCGCCCAAAGCGTCTGGCCCTACCCCTGAGCTGCAGCTGATTTCTTCTTCACATGCACGTTTCTGTTCACCATCGCCTTCGGGTTCCTGCTCGTTCGATGGCGACGCATTGTGTCGCGCGTGGCACAAAAGTTGATCTGGCCGGCTCGCTTTGTTAGGTATGAACAGGCAGTCGTGTTGATGCGATAGGAAGCAAGCCGTGTATGCCACGGTGTGAGACGAGACCCCACTCCTTCAGCCCCTGTTTCCCGACCGTCGTCCCGTCTCAGTTTCCGGCCCGCCTCCGGGCTTGCCGCTGTTCCTTGTAAAAGAACGAGTCTTTTCGTGCGTCCTGCAGCGACGCGCGAGGGGGCACTTTTGTGTCAATCAGGACGTCGACGTATTATGGGGATGGTCAGAACGGGTCCTACGCTCAGGACTCTCGCTCGCCGAAGGCCCGCCGCTCTCGCGGACTGCCTGGAGCGTCCTGCCGGACCGTCCGTCGCGCCGCAGTCAAGGCCGGCGGCACTGGACCGCGCGGATTGGGTCTGTGCCGCTGTGGTCGCACTCGCCGTGGCCGTAGCCTGCCTGCTGATCGCGCGATCGCTCCCGTCGGTTCTGTTTCAGTCGATGGATTTCTGGTTTGAGGCGGACACACTTCGCGAAATCTCGAATATGACCCGCGTGCACGACGACCATTACCGGACGTCGGTCCATCCCCTGTTCTCCTTGATGACGTTCATTCCGGTCTATCTGGTGAAACACGCGTTCTCGATCAGCCCGTTGCGCGCCGTGTTGCTGGTCAACAGTCTGGTCGCCGCCCTCTGGGGCGGCACGCTGTACCTTCTGTTCCGTCTGCTCGGGTGTCGCCTCTTCGACGCCTCTCTGCTCACGTTGCTCGGGCTCTGCAGCGCCGCGTCGTTGTTTTGGCTTCCGATTCCCAACTCCTATTCCTGGGGATCGTTGTCGATCATGCTCGCGCTGCTGTTGTTGCTCGCCGCCGAGCAGCGTGCATTCGGCGCCACCGTCTACGCCGTTGCCAGCGCCTTGACGCTCAGTTTTACGGTGACCAACTGGATGGCGGGCCTGCTGGTGAGCCTGGCTCGTTGGCCTTGGAAGCAGGCGATCCAGGTCTCCGTGAACGCACTCTGTCTGGTGGTGCTGTTGTGGGGCGTACAGAAATTCATTTTTCCGTCGGCGGAGTTTTTCATCGGCCATCGGGCGGAAGCGTCGTTTATCAACCATCCACAGTCCGGGGGGCTTTCCAATATCGCGACCTCGTTTGTGTTCCATAGCCTCGTCGCACCCTCGGTTCGTTTGATCAAAGACGATGCCTATGCCCAGGCGAAGGCGGATGCGTTTCGTCTGACGGACCGGCTGACCTTTCAGTTTTCTGCTCCCGGTTCGGCCGGCTGGCTTGGAGGTGTCGCCGTGGTCCTCTGGTCTGCCCTGTTGCTGAATGGGCTGTGGCGATTGCTGACGTCGGATCGACAGCTGCGGTTCCGGTTGGTCCTGGGCGGCGTTCTGCTCTTCGAATTCCTGCTGCATCTCCTCTACGGCGAAGAAACGTTCGTCTACAGTTTGAATTTTCTTCCGCTCCTGCTCGCGGTGGCGGCATTGGGCGTCGTCGGTCCGGGCCGTCATTTCGTGGTGACGCTCACCGCGCTGCTGCTCTGTTGCGTTGCCCTCAACAACTGGCAACAGTTCCAAGCGGCGGCCCATTCGGCGACACAGTTCACGCCCCAGCGCGAGTTGATGACGGCCATGATGCAGCAGGATCCCTCTCGCCCCTGGCCCCGGTCGGTGGGACATGTGCCATTGGCCATACCCGGCGCACCGGAGGGCGGCACGGCCTATCATGAGCCGGGCGGCGACTTCAGCCCGCAGACGCCCAGCTTCGGAGTGTCGCTCTGGTTCTGCGACGCACAGGGTGTCCCGGTGGTCATCAGCCAGACGGTGCCGCTCAATGAGATCAAGCAGGAATTGGGTCCCTCGGCCCATGCGACCATTCCGGCGATCGTGACGAAGACGCCCTACTATCACGCCACGTGGTCGAGGTTGGATGCCACTCGCTGGGAGTTGCGGCTGAAAAACGATACGTCCTACATGCCCGTGATCGTGATCCGGAGCGTCGGCCCCGCCGGTGGGCCCGTGACAGCACTCAGCCAGGATGGTGGGCAAGTCACGGTCAATCATCGGTGGACGGTGAGCGCCACACCTGCCCCTGTCGGCATCACGCTGGGGGATGAGAATCAGGCCGGGTGGATGACTGCGCAGTCGCCGGCGACCTCGTGGAGCGGCGAGGCCGGTTGGGGGTATGCGCGGATGACGTTCGCGGCTGCCCCCGCCAAAGCGGGTGACGAGATTCGTGTGGTGCTCTCGGATCTGCAACCACCGGTTGAAATGGAGCGCTCCTATCGGGATGCCCCGAGACGAGCGCGTTTGGCCTTGCCAGACCCGCGCCTGCAAGCCTCCATGAATGCGCAGATCACTCACCTCATGATGAGTCTGGTCGACGATGAAACGCGCCCCGGCGATCCGGCCCTGTTCTACCGTGCGTGGCATCGACAGGGCGCGTATATCGCGGCGGCGCTTGCTCGCGCAGGCGATCCCAAAGTCGGCCGGGTGCTCTCGCAGTTTCTGGCGACCCATGATTTTGCCGGTGGATCCGGGCCTGAAGCGGATGCCCCGGGTTTGACGATCTGGGCGCTCACGGAGTCAGCCGGGTACATCGCCGACAAGGTGCACGATGAATGGTTGTGGCCGCATCTTCTCCGAAAGGTCGGACGGATTGAGCAGATGATGACCGCCCGTGCTCCGATCGTGGAGTCCTATACGGTGCCGGCGCCGCATGACTTCCAGCACCTCCGGCAGACCAGGACGGCGCTGCTGGCCCGACCGGCGCGCGACGGCGTGATCGTGGGACGGGTCGGCGACGACTGGCCGTTGCGCTATGTCAACGCCGTGAGTTATCGCGGTCTCCTGGCCGCAGCCGACTTTGCCGAGCGACTCGGAAAGCGTCATCATGCGGCGCGTTGGCGCATCGAGGCCCAAAGTCTCCATGAGAGCTGGTTGCGGCAGTTCCCCGACGGCACGCAGGATGGCAGCGCCTCACCGGTGGGGTTGCGCTCGTTGGTCGGGTCGGCCCTCCGACGGAATCGGTTGAGCCGGCCGTTAACGACCTACCGCCCCACGGACGAGCGAGGCACGGTCCCGGGACAATTGGCGCAGGCCCATCAGGCGTTGCGGTCGGGTCGACCCGAAGTCGTGTGGGCTACCTTACAGCTGATGTGGAGTCAGCAAGCGTCCCCGGGTTTGTATACGTGGGATACGGTGAGGTCCATGGCGGATGAGGTGGCGGATGGCTGGCAGTATGCCAGGGGGTGGCATAACGAGCTGGCCGTCACGCCGGACTATGAAACGGCGGCATTGCTCCTGTTGCTGCAGCAAGACATGTTGGCCTATGTCGATGAGACGGCGGCGGTGCCCGTGGTCGTGATTGGGGCAGGTATCACGTCGGCCTGGCTTGCGCAGCCGATGGCCGTGTCGAACCTGGCCATCCCCGGCGGAACCATCACATGGCAGTGGGACGGGCATGTCATGCGTGTCACCCAACGAGGGCCGGTGCGGAATATTCGTCTAGGCCCGGCGTTCCCTGCCGGCACGAAATTGGAGGTGACGCAGAAGCCGCCGGTTCGCTGAATGCTTCTCCTTCCATCCTATTTCGGGTCACCGACCTCTTCGAGTGCCCGCCCTCGCAACAACACGCTCAAAGGATTACAATCCAACCGATGCCGATCTGTCGCATGGCTCTCACCATCTGACCGAGGAGTGCTGCCGATGTTGAAACCGGAACCGGCCGGTGGGCCGACCCCGCAGTTGTTCTTCCAGACGGCCAATGCCTATCAGCGCTCTCAGGCGCTCAAGGCTGCCGTGGATCTGGATCTCTTTACCGCCATCGGATTGGGACATGACCAAGTGCCGACATTGGCCGAGCGTTGCGGGTCGGCCCAGCGGGGCGTGCGCATTCTCGCGGACTATCTCACGATCCAAGGGTTCCTCACTAAAGAAGGTGACCGGTACAAGCTGACGCCCGACAGTGCCCTATTTCTCGATCGGCGGTCGCCCGCCTACATGGGGTCCGTGTTGGGGTTCCTGCATGCGCCGAAGTTCATCGCGGCCTTCGAGAATCTCACCGAAGCGGTGCGGAAGGGTGGAACGGTGGCCGGCGAGGCGGGGACGGTATCTCCCGAGCATCCCCTCTGGGTTGATTTTGCCCGTTCCATGATTCCGATGATGGCTAAGCCGGCGGAGGAGATCGGTATGTTCGTGCGGCAGTCGCAGCCGAACGTGAAAAAGGTGCTGGATATCGCGGCGGGGCACGGGCTCTTTGGAATAGAGATTGCGGCCCGTTGCCCGGAGGCCGAGGTGACGGCCTTGGATTGGTCCAACGTATTGACCGTAGCTCGCGAGCTGGCACAGAAGTCCGGCATCGAGTCGCGTTACCGTACCATCGCAGGCGATGCGTTTCAGCAGGAGTTCGGCGAGGGCTACGATCTGGTCCTGCTCACCAACTTTCTCCACCATTTCTCGATGCAGACCTGCGAGTCGTTGTTGCGCAAGATCCATCGATCGCTGGCGCCCGGTGGACGGGTCATCACACTGGAGTTCGTGCCGCATGACGACCGGGTCACGCCGCCGCCGGTGGCGGAGTTCAGCTTGATCATGCTGGCGACGACGCCGGAGGGAGATGCCTACACCTTCCGGGAGTATGAGCGGATGTTCGCGGCGGCGGGGTTTACCAGAACGGAGTTGCACCCCGTGGCCGGGTCGATCGAACAGGTGCTGGTGTCGATGCGCTAAGCGGGTTGGATTGATGAAGAATGCATCTGTGCGACTCCTACGCGAGGGCACAGCGCTGCCTGTCTCGGTGGTCTATGCAACCTACACTTCGGTCCCCGCGTGAACGGCTGGGGGGCTATGTCATCCTGCCGCGGCTGATTGACAAGGTGCGGCTCCATGCGCAGGGGTTCTTGCCTGAACCGTATGTGCCGTTTCTTCTTCGTTCCGGCTTACCGTTGGATGGACGTTTTCTCGCGTTCACCGGGTTGCAGCCGGAGGCCCTTCGGGAAGCGGTGCTCTTGAGGAACGATGACAGGGACATCCTCGCGTGGGTGACGCAGGAGGCGATGCTCCACGGTCCCCAGGACATCGAGGTGTGGAGTCATGCGTTGGAACAACTCCGGCCGGATCGAGTGTTGGCCAGATTCTTGGGCAGGCTCAGCCCCGAGCTGGCGAAGCAGGTGGATTTCACGCAGCACCCCCTGTTCGATGTGATCGATATGGATGAAGGACGCAAACCGATCCCTACCGTTTGCTGATGTTCCCCAGCCTGTCTCGATCTGCCGACCGCGTTCGAGAACTAGGGCTTTCCAGAGGTGTCTTCTTCCCCCCGGCAATGTTCAATGGCTCTAGGCATCTGCGGTGTACCATCGCATGGTGCTGATCACGTACATGTCGTTGGTCACCCCTCTCTATTCAGGCGACGCGCGTGAGTGCGGCGCTGGGTGCGAAGAGGGCGAGTTGGACGAAAGGTCAACGGCTACCAGGCCAAGAGGAGACTGCCATGTTCCTGAAGTGGGCTGCCATTTTTTTTATCATTGCCATGGCTGCCGGAGCGATGGGATTCGGCGGCATCGCGCAAGGTGCCGCGGAGATTGCGCAGATTCTGTTCTACATCTTTCTCGCGATTTGCGGAACGTTCATCGTGGCGGGAATCCTCCTTGCGCAGAAGCTGACTTCCTGAGCGCTCCGTCGTGTCATCGGTGCTGAAGGCGCCACCGGACGGCAGAGACCTCTGGTCAAAACCCCCGGCCGCCTCCACCGCCGAAGCCTCCGCCGGATGATCCGCCTCCACTGAATCCTGATCCGCCTGAGCTACGCGGTGCGGACGTCATCGTCGAACCGGTGCGCGACGCCATATCGCCCATGCGGCTGGTGAAACCGCGTGTATTGAATTGGGCGAGGTCGCTCCCTTGATACCAGGCCGGAGCGGTCATCACGATGGATTCGAACGCACGGGCCCAGTTTGTCTCCACGCCCAGCGCCATCGCATAGGGCAGGAACGTCTCGAACAGATCCGGCGTTTTGACGACTCGCTCGAACCGATCCGCCTCGACTCTCGTCAGAAATTCCTCGAAGCCCAGTACGCCTTCTAATGCGCGTGTTCCTTTCAGCGTTCTGGCCGGCATGATACGGCCGAAGCCGGCCACGATCGCTCCTGAGAGGAGGCCGGCGGTGAAGAAGGCCGGCGGGGCAAGCCCCCAGCTGTCGGCCACGGCGGCGAGCCCGAAGGTGAGCCCCAACGCCAGCAACCCTCCAGCCAGGTAATAGTTCTGCTTCACGCGGTCTGGCCGTTGCCCATAGTAGGCACGGCCTTGGAGCGAGTCGAAGATCGCGTCACGAATGCCCGGCAGGGAACGATAAAACCTGTTTTCCAAACTGCTGAGCGAGACCTCGTCGCCGTCTTGATCCTTGTACAGGGCTTCCAGGAGGAGGCGCTCGTGCTTCGGAAGTCCGGCCCAGTCCTGCTGAGGCTTGATGCGGTGGAAGACGTAATCGGTGCTTGTCCAAAGGCCGAAGAGCTGTTCGGTCTTCCGTTCCTTGATGCGGAGGTATCCACGCACGGCGAGATTCACCACGGTGGCGGTAATGTCCCGCACGTCGGGGCTCTCATCCGCCAGAGTGCCGACTTCCGCCGGGGTCAGGTTGTCGGGCGGCTCGTAGGCGACCACGATGGGCCGCAGGCGAGGGTCTCGTCCTCTGGTCCACCAGAGCCGCAGCATCGCGGCCAGTACGAGCGGTGGAATGAGCAACGGCCAATTCGCTCCGAGGAATTGTTGGGCCCGGTCCACCGACGTGGGCGCAGCGACGAGGCCTTTGTCCCATCCGACCACCGCGGTGAGGCCCTCACGGAATCCAAGTTGTCGGGTCATCGTCATCTCGATGCGTGATCCGTCGATGGAGACCGTCGCCGCCTCCTCTCTCGCTCCGTAGGCGCCGGTGAACGCGAGGGCGCGCACGCCGGCCGCATTCGGCGGAAGCAGGATGCGAGCGGTCGCCTGCTCGATCGGGACGTCCCACTCATCACCGGTGACATTCCAGTAGAGTTCGTCGTGATCGTCGAAGAACTTCAGTCCGTTGCGGACCCGGTATTTCAACACGAACGTGCGGGTCGTATCCGCCGCGCCCGGGATCCAAACGCGCACGTTCCGGTAATGCCGCTCGCGGCTGCTCTCATGTTTGAGTGCGGTGCCCTGCTCATCGGTGACCGAGATCAGGTCGAGCCGCAGTTCGTAATTGAAGCCTTGCGGCGTGCGGTATTCCACGGGAATGAGACGCTCGATGCCGTTCCAGGACCCTTCGAATCGAGGGCTGACCGTTTCGGTGACGAGCACATCGCCGCTCGGGAGTACCTGGATGTCGACATCGAAGCGGCTGAGTACGAAGGATCGTGCCTCAGCACAGGGGATATGCCCGAGGATCAGGAGGTAGAGGGTGACCAGGTGTAGGAGGACAGAGACGAGAGGTTCGGCTGGTCTACCGCTCACAGGCGTGCCGCACCGGCGGACCACGTTAAAATTGCACCCGCGGCGGTTCGCGTTGGACAGTGTCGGACAATTCAAAGAACTGCCGTCCCATGAAGCCGAACCATTGCGCGATGAAGTTGGTCGGAATTTCGAGGCGTTTGGCGTTGTAGTCGCGTACCACCGCATTGTAGTAGCGGCGGGCGTTCTGCACCGCATCTTCAATCTGGTTCAGGCTGCCTTGCAACTGCGTAAAGGCCTCGACGGCCCGCAGTTGCGGATAGGCTTCCGCCAGCGCGAAGAGTGATCGCAATGATTGCGTAAGCTGATTTTCGGCCGTGGCTTTGGCTTCAGGCCCCTGGGCCGCCATGGCCTTCGCGCGGGCGTCGATCACCGCTTCAAGGGCGCCCTTCTCGTGGGCGGCGTAGGCTTTGACGGTGTCGACGAGGTTCGAGATCAGGTCGTAGCGACGTTTGAGTTGTACGTCGATATCGGCCCAGGCACTTTCGCATGCGGCGCGGAGCCGCACCAGGCCGTTGTACATCCCGATGACGATCAGGACAACCAGTACGAGCACGGCGAGGACGATCCAACCCATCGGTGTCTCCTTGCGGATTTGGGTGAAGGTACGTATGGGGCTTCGACGATGATAGCCTGCCCCCGAACATCTGTAAAGCTGTCGAGGAGTCCTTGCCTTGCGGGAGCGCGGGAAGGATCGGCAGCCGGGGCCTCAAGCGCGACTCGGCGGCAGCGTGGCTGCGCGTGACTTTCTGCGCTTGCCCAGGTATTCTCCCCGCGACGCGACCGGGGAATCGCCGTCAAGCCTGGAGTCGGAGAGTGGTCAATTCAGGGAGGCGTGTATGCATCGTGGTAGGAAACGAGTCGGGCCGGACATGATCGTGCTGCTCCTCTGCCTGCTTGGAGTGTTTCAGGTTAGTCCGGCTGCCGTATCGGCGGAGGAAACGGTGGTCGAACTCAACAGTCCGGACGTTGTGCGCCAGTTGCTTGAACAGCAGGCGGGGAAGCGGGTGAAGATCAAGCTGCTGTCCGGGCAGGATGTCGACGGGAAGGTGGCGAAGGTCGGCACACAGGCGGTCACGCTCAGCGAGTTGTCCGGGATGGAGTTGTTCGATGCCACCATACGCCTGGATCAGGTGGCCGCGGTGATCGTGCGCCGCGCGAAGTAATCGCGGCACAGGTGGATCGCTCACCGACGATTCATCTAGACCCCACCCAAAGTCCACGAACGTTGAGATGCCACCTCCAGTCCTGCGCAAGACCGTCGACCTGTCCGGCTTTCCGGATCTCGTGGTCATCTACCTCGGCATGAGGGTCAACCGCTGGACGGGACTGAAGACGGTATTCGGCTTCGGTCCGACGATCGCTCAGTCGGTCGAGGCCCGCCCGGACGGGTTGTTGCTCCATGAACCGCTGCTCTGGTCGATGCTGCCGCCGCATGTCGGGATGCGGCAATATTGGCGCGACTTCGACGCCCTGGAGCGCTGGGCGCGATCCGATCCTCATCGGCAGTGGTGGCAGCAGTTTCTTCGTGATACCGGGGGAACAGGATTCTGGCACGAAGCCTATTTCATGCGCGGCGGGATGGAGGCGGTGTACAACGACATCCTGATGGAGATCGGCTTCCTGCGATTCGCCCCGGCGCAGTCGGCCAAAGGCCCCCTGTTTTCCGCCAGAAGTCGAGCGGGCCGAACCGGCGAATCGGCATTGCCCCCGGCGGTGACGGAGGAAGATCTAGACCGGTGATTGCGGGGTCGATCCGGGTAGGATGCTTGTGATCCGGCTCGCGCCGTCTTGCCATCACGCAGGCGTTTCGGAGAGGGCAATCTTGACCGAGGGTTCGAGGGCGAATCGGCCGCGTCTGCGAGGTACGAGGCGCACGTCGGGGCATTTCTGTTCCAGCCGTTTCCGCAGCAGAATCAATCGCGTTTCGAAGTTATCTTTCCATTCGGGTAGGCCCAGCCAGCTATCCATCCGCAGTTCTCGATTCGTGAACTCCACTCGCTGTTCGTCCTGATGTTGTTTCAGAATCCGCCACAGCACGCGTCCCGGGACGTTCTTGATCAAGTATTTGCCGTCGGCGAAGATGCAGTCATCCGCATGATCGAAGCAGAACGAGCGTTGCGAGGAGATTGAACGGACCACGGGCGGTGTCGGGAGAGGGCCGTCAAATGGAACCTGATCCTCAGTCTCCTGCGCCGACTGCTCGATTCCGGCGGCCAGATGGCCGGCCACGATGGCCATCAGTGTTTCTTCACGAATCAGCAAGCTGAGTGGCTCCAAGGTTTCAGCGACCGACACCCCGTGGCAACGGTTTTGGATCATCAGCGGCACGGCAATCTGCGTCGAGGCATTCGACAGACCGGGCAAAGGAATCTCGCGACAGACGGCATCGGGTCCCGACAGCGCTTCCGCGCGATCGTGGACCGCGCGGGCATAACGCAACGTGTGGTCGAGCCCAGAGAGCCGCAGCGGCAGTTGCGCCGCCGCGACCGTCCCGATGAGGCCCTCTCCGAAACCCGCCTCCGAGCCGAGCCCGTTCTCCTGGTAGCCGCGGCTTGCAATGGTCTGGAGTGTGCGGCGTTTTTCGTCCAGCAGCAGGAGCATCGTGAGGTGAAGGCCGAAGAGTTCGTCCAGACAGTGGAGCGCGGTCTCCAAGAATTCGCCGAGGCATTCGGTCCGGTCCACCCGTTCGGCGATGACCCACAACGCGTGCAGGTCCGGCTCAATGAAGAGGGACGGAGGTTGAACGTCGTGCGGCGGGGTGGGGAGTGAGGTGATGCCATCGACTCGTTCGATGCGGCGCACGGCATAGATAATAGATATCGGCGGCCCGGAGACGAAACACGTCGGACATGCCGGCATGGGAGGCAATGGCCTGCAGTTGCAACGACAGGGCGTGGAACAGGGGGCCGGAGGATTCCGATCGTTCATACGTATTGGTGAACGAAGGCGCGCAAGCCCACGAGGTTGTGCTGGTGAAATTGGCGCCGGCCGCGAAGGCCCAGGACTTCATCCCGGCGTTCGAGTCCGGGGCTGTCGAGCCTCCGCCGGGACGGCCGCTGGGGGGCATCGTCGGGATTGAACGAGGAGCCCGGGGCCTCTTCTCGGCGCAGTTCGATCCAGGCCGGTATGCCTTGATCTGCTTTTTCCCCGATACCCGGACCGGCGCACCGCATTTTGCGCAGGGCATGACGTGGGAGTTCGACGTGCGGTGACGGTTCCCTGGGGGAATGGGTGGGCCACGCCGAGACGGTTGCATAGGAGCCCGGATGGCGCCGTATACTATGCCCATGCATGAGACGATTTCAGGCAACGTTGAGTCGGCGGTCACCGATCACGGGGCCGCCTTGCTGCAGGTGGCGGAAGAGATCGCCGCGCACCACGATTTGCCCTCGCTCTTTCAGGGCCTGGCGCAATGCCTGCCGGTGGTGGCGCCGTTCGATTTCGTCGGGCTGGTGCTGCATGACGCCGCAAAGCAGGTGATGAAGGTCCATGTGTTGGAGACAGCGGAGGCGAGACGGGTGACACGACGGCTCGACGGCCTCGAGATCCCGATGAAGGACTCGGCCAGCGCATGGGTATGGGAACACCAGCAGCCGATTCTGATCCCGTCGCTTGCGGAGGAGACGCGGTTTCACGTCGGAATGGATGCCTTGCGTGGAATCGGCGTCCAATCCGTCTGCTTCTTTCCGCTGACGACCGCCATGCGCCGCTTGGGGGCCATCGGGTTCGGCAGTGTGAAACCCTTTGCCTTCGACGAAGGCAGCGTGACGTTCCTGCATCAGGTGGCCACGCTGGTGGCGGTGGCGGTGGATAATGTGCTGCATCACCAGGATCTGGCGCACGATCGGGACCGGTTGCGCCTGCTGCTCGAAGTGAACAATGCGGTGGTCTCGCATCTGGACTTGGACCAATTATTCCCCGCCGTCAGCGCCTGCTTGCGCCGGGTGATTCAGCATGACGGGTCGAGCCTACTTCTGTGCGATGAGGCGACCGGACGCTGGCGTATCCATGTGTTGGACTTCGACCGGAATGAAAGCTTCATCGAGGAGGGGCGCATCGAGGAGAGCACACAGTCGCCGTCCTGCTTGGCGATTACGACGGGGAAAGCGGCCCTGTTCGGAGAGCGGGATCTGCTGGTCATGTCGGGCACGTCGCCTTGTGCGCAGGATCTGCTCGATCGCGGCATCAAGTCGTTCTGCTCCGTGCCGCTCCTGTCGCGCAACCGTGCGCTCGGCGCGTTGAATGTGGGGCGGCGACGGGACGCCGGTTTCGACCCGGACGATGTGCAGTTGCTCGGGCAGGTTGCGCAACAAATCGCCATTGCCGTCGAGAACGCCTTGGCGTTCCGTGAAATCGCGGTCCTGAAAGATACACTGACTAAGGAAAAGGTGTATCTCGAAGAGGAAATTCAAACGGCCTACAACTTCGAGGAGATCGTCGGAGAGAGCCGCGCGCTCAAGCAGGTACTCAAGCAAGTGCAGACGGTCGCTGCGACCGATTCCACCGTGTTGATTCTCGGAGAGACGGGGAGCGGAAAGGAATTGATTGCGCGCGCCTTGCACAATCTCAGCGACCGCCGTGAACGGACGTTTGTGAAGCTCAATTGTGCCGCGATTCCCACGGGCCTGTTGGAAAGCGAACTCTTCGGGCACGAAAAGGGCGCCTTCACCGGAGCCATCGCGACGAAGATCGGGCGATTCGAATTGGCGGATCGCGGCACCATTTTTCTCGATGAAGTGGGCGAAATTCCGCTGGAACTGCAGGTCAAACTGCTGCGCGTGCTCCAGGAACAGGAATTCGAGCGGTTGGGGAGCACCAGGACCATGCGGGTCAACGTCCGTGTGATTGCCGCCACAAATCGCGATCTGGGGCAGATGGTCGATGAACAGAAGTTTCGCAGCGACCTCTATTACCGGTTGAAGGTCTTCCCCGTGACCGTGCCGCCGCTTCGGGAACGTGTCGAGGATATTCCTGTGCTGGTCCGGCACTTCGTGCAGAAGTTCGCGTCGCGTATGAAAAAGCGGCTCGAGTCCGTCCCGACCGACGCCATGCGCGCGTTGCAAGCCTACGGGTGGCCCGGCAACGTGCGGGAACTGGAAAACTTCATCGAGCGGGCGGTCATCCTATCGTCCGGGTCGGAGCTGTTCGTGCCGGCCGCGGAGTTGAAACGCCCGGTATTGCCGCCCAACGGGTCTGCCACTACGCTCGAGGAGGCGGAGCGCGACCATATCCTCAAGGCCCTTCGGGAGACGAACTGGGTCGTCGGTGGGTCGTCCGGCGCTGCCGCCCGCTTAGGGATGAAACGCACCACGCTCCAGTCCAAGATGCAGAAACTCGGGATTGCCCGGCCGGTGTAACTCGCGCTCCCGTCGCGACGACAGCTGGGAACTTCCCCAGGATGCTCCGGTACAGGAGGCCGCGCTAGAGTCTGCAGATGGACCCGAAGCGAATGCGTGTGGTGATCATCGGAGGCGGATTCGGCGGATTGGCTGCGGCCGAGGCCTTGCGAGACGCCGACCTCGACATCACGCTCATCGATCGCACAAACCATCATCTTTTTCAGCCGTTGCTGTACCAAGTGGCAACCGCCGCGCTCTCTCCCGGCGATATCGCCTGGCCCCTGCGGACCATCTTCCGGTCTCAGTCGAACATTCGTGTGCTGATGGGGGAAGTACAGGGGATCGATCGTCCGGCCAGGCAGGTCCAGGTCATGGACCACCCGCCTGTGTCTTATGATGCCCTGATCGTCGCGGTCGGCTCTCGACACGCGTACTTCAGCCGTCCCGATTGGGAGAACCATGCTCCCGGGCTCAAGACGCTCGCTGACGCGGTCGCGTTGCGCACGCGGATGTTGCTGGCCTTCGAGCAGGCGGAGCGCCTGGCCGCCACGTCGACCGGTACGACTCCGTTGACCTTCGTGATCGTGGGCGGCGGACCGACCGGCGTGGAACTTGCCGGGGCTATGGCGGAGATCGGCCGAAACGCCATGCTTCCGGATTTTCCCTTCCTGCGACGACAGACGGTCAGGATCATACTGCTGGAAGCGGGATCGAGAATCCTTTCGGGCTTTCCCCCCGACCTCTCCGCGAACGCACAGTCTGCACTGGAGTCGATGGGCGTCACGGTGCTCCTCAATCAGCGGGTGCGTGACGTCGGCCCGAGGGGCGTGTCGCTCG
The DNA here is from genome assembly GCA_011525625.1 of Nitrospira defluvii. Lineage (GTDB taxonomy): Bacteria > Nitrospirota > Nitrospiria > Nitrospirales > Nitrospiraceae > Nitrospira_A. Next base: position 155,681 of record WYAX01000003.1, on the reverse strand, counting down.
ACGGGCAATTCATCGAGACCGGCCATGTCATCTGGGCTGCCGGCAACCGCGCCTCTCCACTGTTGTCGTCGCTCAAGGTTCCCCTGGATCACGCCGGCCGGGTTCTTGTGCGGCCGGATCTGACGGTTTCGGATGATGAATGGCTGTTCGTGATCGGCGATGCCGCCGCGGTGCAGGACGCGCAAGGCCATACCCTGCCGGGGCTGGCTCCGGTTGCCATGCAGGAGGGGCGGTATGTGGCGGCGGTGATTGCCGCGCGGACAGCGTCGGGCCAGCGGGTGGCCTTTCGTTATGTCGATCGAGGGACCTTGGCCACCATCGGGCGCGCCAAGGCTGTGGCGCAATTCGGATCGGTGCATGTCTCCGGTCTCTGGGCCTGGCTGCTCTGGTGTACCGTCCACATCTTCTTTCTGATCGGCCTCCGCAATCGCTTCCGTGTCGTCTCCGAGTGGATCTGGTACTACCTGACATTCAAACCAGGCGCTCGCCTGATCGAACAGCCCCACGACACACCCCACGTCTAATCGCCGGTGCCTGAACGTGGTCGCCCATGAGTAAGTAGGCGACGATATTTCGGCAGGTGCCGACGGACAGGCAGTCAGCGTTCGGCACCGGCGCCCAGGCTGCATGGTCTTGTCTATGTCCCTGCTCGCGAATCCCTTCAGGCATCAGGGAATCCTGTTCCTGTGACATGACCGCAGCCGGTGGAATGAACCCTGCTTACTACCGGCTTGCGTCGTGATGAGCAATGAACCACGGGGAGGGGCGGATGGAAACGGCGGGTGAGTTATTGGGGCAGCATGGAGCGTGGGTGTTGTTCGGTGGGGTGCTGGCCGAGCAACTCGGGTTACCGTTTCCGGCCTTGCCCTTGCTGGTCGCGGCCGGTGTGTTGGTGGGGACCGGCCACCTCTCCTGGTCGGGGGCCCTGGTCGCCGCGATCTCAGGCGCGCTGCTGGCGGATGTCATTTGGTTTTTCGCCGGGCGGTGGCGCGGGCGGCCCGTACTCACGCTGCTGTGCCGGATTGCGTTGGAGCCGGACGCCTGTGTGCGGCGGACGGAAGACGTGTTTCGCAGGTATGGCGTGCGGTCCTTGCTGGTGGTGAAGTTTATCCCGGGATTGAGCACGATCGCCCCGCCGCTGGCCGGGATCGTAGGACTGGGTCTTCCGTTGTTCCTGCTCTACGATGCGCTGGGCGCTGTCGTGTGGGCGGGTCGGGATTGGGCTTCGGCCTGCTCTTCAGCGGGCAGGTGGAGCAGGCCTTGGCCTATTCGGAACAGGTCGTCCCCGCGCTGTTGCTCGCAGCGGCGGTCCTCTTGCCGGGCTACATCGGTTGGAAGGCCTGGCATGTCCGCCGGCAACTGCAGGCGGTTCCGAGGATGACGGTGGCGGAACTGCTGGACAAACTGTCGGCCCCCGAGCCGCCGCTGCTCATCGATGTACGACCCCGACCCACCGTCGAGGCAGAGCCCGGGATTCCCGCCGCTCTGCATCTGTCGCTGGATGAGCTGGCGCAACGGCATGGAGAGCTGCCCCGCTCCCGCGATCTGGTGCTGTATTGTGCCTGCCCGGCTGATGCCGCGAGTGCGCAAGGAGCCTTGCTGTTGCGACGCAAAGGATTCTCGCGAGTGTGGCCGCTTGCCGGTGGTCTCGATGCCTGGCGGGCGAGCCGGGACGGGGTGGAGCCGTTGGGATTGATGCCGGTGAACGGGCTGGCGATCTGACGGCGGGAGCCGATCCTGCGTCAGCCATGCAGGGAGGGCCATCATGGAACTCAGGATACCGACGGCGGAACAGGCGCAGTGGGGATTGCGCGCGATGAAAACGGTCGCACTGGTGGACGGCGCGCTCGATGAATCCGAACGGCAGATGCTGGAGGCGGTGCAGCGGGTGTTCGGCACCGACTATCGAGTGGACGGGCTCGACACGATTACGCCGGAGGAATTGGCGGCGGGGCTACCCGACCAGCAGATTCGGAATCAGCTGGTGAACGGGCTCGTCGTGATGTCGTTGATCGATCGGGAGGTGACTCCCGCAGAAGCCGAGTTGGTCGAGCGGTTCGCATCGGCGCTTCATGTCAGTCTTCCCGAGGTCACCAACCTCCGCCATGTGGTGAAGCGGGAGATTGTTCACTTACGACTCGATTTGGTTCGCCGCTTCTGGTTGCGCGAGAAGGTGGCGGAGATCTGGAATCAGGAAGGGTTGCGAGGGTTGGCGAAATTTGTGGGCGGGCTGGCCGGGACCTACGAGAACGCCGAATTGGCGGCCCGGTACCAGGCATTGGCGCAGTACCCTGCGGGATCGCTGGGGCGGAGTTATTGGGAGTATTGCCGCAGCAACGGGTTCGCGCTCCCGGGCGAGCGGAACGGCGCTCCCGAGGCGATTCTCTTCCACGATTGCGCCCACATCCTCTCGGGCTATGGCACGGACCCGGCAGGAGAAGTGCAAGTTGCCTGTTTCAGCGCGGGGTTTCAGCGGCGCGATCCGTTCCTGTTTGTGTTTTTCGTACTGCTCCAATTCCATCTGGGCATTCGCATGACACCGATCACCAAGGCTCGAACGGGGTTTTTCGATCCGGAATTGGCCTTGCTTGCCATACGCCGGGGCGCGGCCATGACGGTGGATCTCAATCATGAGTGGGACTACTGGCCGGTCATGCGGGAACCGGTTGAAGTGCTTCGCCAGCGGTACAACATTTTGCCGATGGAGGCATTTCGCCATCGGCCCGATGCGGCTGGCACCCAGAGGGCCAGGCGATGAGCGTGCCGCTATTTCGGCAGGTGCCGAGGGACAGGCAGCCGGCCTTCGGCACAGGTTCCGATCGAAGCCTGGTTATGAGGAGAGGTGGCGAGAATTCTCCTGACATGGCCGTTGGTTAGCTGAAACGGTTGAGATGAGCCCGACAGGAATGCCGTTTGCTGTGTACGAGGTAGCATGGTGCGGTGAGCGACATGAGTGAGTCGCCTGGTTCATCTGTATCGGTGGGAGGAATGGTCATGAATCGTCGTGGGTGGATCGGATCGTCGCTGCTGATGCTGACGGTGATCGGAGTCGGGGTGGGGTTGGGGGTGTGGAAATACGGCAGCATCCAGGACCAAGCCGCCGCATCGGCCAACCAGCCGGAGCCGATGGAAGTCGTCACCCTTGCGGTGGCGAAGGCGGTGGATCACCACCAAACGTCCACCTCGATCGGGACGGTCTTGGCCCTCCGCTCCATTACGTTGCGCAATGAATTAGCCGGGACCGTGAGTCAGGTGCGGTTCACGCCGGGCCAGGTAGTCGAGGCCGGCACGGTCTTGGTTGCGCTCGATGTGTCGGTGGAGGAAGCCGACCTTCGAGCGCAGCAGGCCCAAGCGGTGTTGGCGCGCACGGTCCTCGACCGGCGTCGAGCGCTGACGCAAGACCTGGCTGCGGCACAGGAAGAGGTCGACCGTGCCAGGGCGGATCTCGATGTCGCGCAGGCTCAAATCGCCCGCACGAAAGCCTTGATCGCCCGTAAGACCATTCGCGCACCGTTTCGTGCCCGGGTCGGCCTGGCCGATGTCCATCCCGGACAGTATCTGAATGAAGGCACGCAACTGACGACCCTGCAGGGCATCGATGACGCCGTGCATATCGACTTTGCGGTGCCGCAGCATGTGGCGGCCGGGTTGCGGCACGGTGATTCGGTTGAGGTGTATCCGGCCGGTGAGGCGTCGGCAGTTCACGCCAAGATCGTGGCGCTGGACGCTCGTATCGACCCCGCGACGCGTAATGCCATGGTCCGCGCGAGGATCGATCGGTCCCCCGCGATGCCGGTGCCCGGTGCCGCGGTCCGAATCAAGGTGCGGGTGGGGGCGCCACGTAGCGCAGTGGCCATTCCGGTCAACGCGTTGCGGAAGGGACCGGGCGGCGACCAGGTGTTCGTGATCGGGCCTGACGGACAAGGCAAAGCACGCGCGCATCTCCGCCAGGTGGAGAGCGGCGCCATGTCGGGGGATGACATCATCGTGTATGCCGGGTTGGCCGCAGGCGAGCAGGTGGCGGCATCCGGGGCGTTCAAATTGCGTGACGGTGTGCTCGTCGTGGCCGCCGGCGATCCCGTCGCCACGTCCGATTCCACCCGTGCTCCGGAACAACCGTGAGTCAGAGAGGCCCGACCATGCGTTCGTTTACCGATGTCTTCATCAAACACCCGGTGTTGGCCGTGGTGATCAACCTGGTCATCGTGCTCGTCGGCTGGCGCGCACTGACCACGCTCCCGGTGCAGCAATATCCCAAGATCGAAAGCTCGTCGATCATCATCACCACGGTCTATTACGGGGCCAGCGCCGAGACGGTGCGGGGGTTTCTGACCACGCCGATCGAGCGGGTGGTGTCGGCCATCAGCGGGGTCGACTATCTGGAGTCCACCAGCCGTGCCGGGATGAGTACCGTGACGGTGCATCTAAAGCTCAACCATAACAGCACGGCGGCGCTGGCCGAAGTGACCGCGCGGCTGCAACAGGTCCGCTCGGAGCTGCCGTCCGAGGCGGAGCCACCTGCGGTCGAGGTGCAACGGGCGGATCGTCCCTATGCCTCGTTTTATCTGAGTTTCACGTCAGCGGAGCGCACGGTCCCGGCCTTGACCGACTGGCTGCTGCGGTCGCTCCAGCCGCAATTCGCCACCCTGACCGGTGTGCAACGCGTGACCATCGAAGGCGGGCGTCAGATCGCCATGCGTGTCTGGATCGATCCGGACCGTCTCGCGGCCTACAACCTCTCGCCCGGCGATGTGCAAGCGGCGTTGCGGCGGAACAACTACCTGGCGGCCGTCGGTCGGACGAAGGGCAACCTCGTGCAGGTCAATCTTCTGGCCAACACGGACCTACGGAGTACGGAAGAGTTCGAAGACCTCATCGTTACGGATCGCGGCGGGGCCATCGTGCGGCTGAGAGACGTGGCGCGAGTGGAGAACGGGGCTGAGGAAGCCGAGATGGTCGCCAAGTACAACCGCACGGAAGGGGTGTATCTCGGCATCTGGCCATTGGTCGGTTCGAACGAGATCGAAGTGGCGCACCGGCTGCGGGAGGAAATGGACCGGATTCGCCCCACCCTGCCGAAGGACATCGACATGCAGTTGGTGTGGGACGGCACCATGTTCATGCGGAGCGCCCTGGCGGAAATCACCAAGACGCTCGGCGAAACGATTCTGATCGTGGCCACGGTGGTGTTTCTGTTCATGGGTTCGGTGCGGACGGCCTTGGTGCCGTTGGTGGCCATGCCCGTGTCGTTGGTCGGTGCGGCGATCTTCATGTATGCGTTCGGTTTCAGCCTGAATCTGTTGACGATTCTCGCCATCGTGTTGTCGGTGGGTTTGGTGGTGGACGATGCCATCGTGGTCGTCGAGAACGTCGAGCGGCACGTACGCGAAGGAAAATCCCGTATGCAGGCTGCGTTATTGGGCTCGCGCGAGCTGGTCGGGCCCATTATCGCCATGACGATCACGCTGGCCGCGGTCTACGCGCCGATCGGGTTTCAGGGCGGCTTAACCGGGTCGTTATTCTTGGAGTTCGCGATGACCCTGGCTGCCGCCGTGGTCCTGTCCGGCGTGGTGGCGATCACGCTCTCGCCGGTGATGAGTTCGTACTTTGTGCATCCTGAAGGTAAGGAAGGGCGATTGACCACGTTGGTGAATCGGGTCTTCGACGCCACGCGCGCGGGGTACGGTCGCCTGCTTGACGGCGCCTTGGAGATGCGCTGGACGATCGTCGTCGCGGCCCTGTTGGTGATGGTGGCCGCCTGGCCGCTGTACCAATTCTCGCGGCAGGAGTTGGCGCCGGTAGAAGATCAGAGTCACATCAGCCTGTTTCTCGAAGCGGCGCCGGATTCGACGGTGGCGGCCACGAATCGGGATTCCTTGAAGGTGATCGAGACGCTTCGAGCGTTTCCCGAAGCGCGCTTTACCTGGTCGCTGACCTCCTCGTGGGGCGGGTTCGGCGGGTTGGTGGCGAAGGATTGGCGCGAACGGTCTCGGTCGACCGAGCTGATGTACGGCGAGGTGTATGGCGCCGTGTCGCAAATCCCCGGTCTGCGGGTCTTTCCGCGGCTCGATCCGCCGCTGCCGACGCCGGGACAGTATGATGTCGAACTGATCCTGGAAAGTCAGTTACCTGCCGAGCAGTTGCTGGAAACCACCGGGGCCGTGCTGGGGGCCGGTTGGCACAGCGGAAAATTCCTCTACGTCGACACGGACCTCAAGATCGATTTGCCCGAGGCTCGGGTCGTGATCGATCGGGAACGGCTGGCCGACTTGGGATTCGACCTGGCCCGTGTCGGGCAGGAGCTGGGCACGTTGCTCGGCGGCGCCTATGTGAACCGGTTCAATTTCTATGACCGGAGCTACAAGGTCATCCCACAGATCGGCGACAAGGATCGGGCGACACTCGACCCGCTGCTCGACTTGAAAATCAAGACGCCCGGCGGGCAGTTGGTCCCGGTTTCGACGTTTACCCGCATTGAGACCAGCACTGCTCCGCGAACCTTGAATCGTTTTCAGCAACGCAATGCGGTCCGCATCTTCGGCGGAGTGAAACCGGGAGTAACGAAGGACGAAGCGCTACGGGTGCTGGAAACAGCTGCCGCGGCTGCCGCCGGTTCTCGCGCGACCCTCGATTATGCCGGCGAGTCGCGCCAGATCAGGCATGAGGGGTCGGCGCTGATCGTGACGCTGGGGTTTGCGGTCGTGCTGATTTATCTGGTGCTCGCCGCGCAGTTTAAGAGTTTTCGCGATCCGTTGATCGTGCTGCTGGGCTCGGTGCCGTTGGCTATCTCCGGGGCGCTGGTGTTCAGTTTTTTGGATCTGACCACGATCAACATCTATTCGCAAGTCGGTTTGATTACGCTGGTGGGGTTGATCGCGAAGAACGGCATTCTGATCGTGGAGTTCGCCAACACCTTGCAGGCGCGCGGCCTATCCAAGACGGCGGCCTTGCGTGAAGCGGCCATGACGAGACTGCGGCCGGTGTTGATGACCTCGGCGGCGACGGTATTCGGCCACCTGCCGTTGGTGTTGGTGTCGGGGCCCGGCGCGGCGGCGCGGAACAGTATCGGAATGGTCCTGGTCACAGGTATGACGGTCGGGACGCTGTTTACCTTGTTCGTCGTGCCGGTGTTTTATTCCTTGATCGCGACGCGACATCAGCCGGCGGAGGAGCTTGAAGCCGCGGAGGAGCCTAACTTGCAGCTTGCCGGTGCAAAGGGGTGAATGGAGAACCATGCTGAAGATTACGTCGGAGCAGACTGGAGATTCCGCTCGTCTGACCCTGGAGGGAAGTTTGAGCGGGCCTTGGGTGACGGAACTGGAACGGGTATGGCAAACCGTACGGCAGTCCGGGATGTTCGCTCCCGTCGTGGAACTGGTCGGCATCACGTTCATTTCGGAGGAGGGCAAGGCCCTGTTGGCCAGGATGTGGCGGGAAGGCGCGGCCTTGATCGCCCATGGCTGCTGCACCAGGCACATCGTGGGTGAAATCACCGGGACGGGACCGGTCGGGGCGTCCGGCCAGTGCGATCCCGCATAGGATTGGTCGATCATGCGTATTGTCGCCTTCATCATCGGGCTCGTTATGTTGACCGGCTGTGCGGTCGGCCCCGACTACTCCCGTCCGGACCTGCAGGTGCCGAACGGTTTCCGAATGGCGGTCTCGGCTCAGGAAACGGAGTCCTTCGCCAATCTTCCCTGGTGGGACCTGTTGCAGGATGAGGAATTGCGCCGCCTCATTCGCATTGCACTCGCGGAGAACAAGGACCTGCAGCGGGCGGTGGCGTCCGTCGAGGAATTCCAATCGCGCCTGTTCATTTCGAAAATGGATTTCGCCCCGAAGGCCGATATCACGGCCAATGCGCCCTCCTTCGGTCGGAAGGCGAACTTTCTGTTTCCGGGCTTTCCCAATCCATTCAACTACTACCTCCAAGGCAATTTGTCCTGGGAGTTGGATATCTGGGGACGAGTTCGCCGTTCAAACGAGGCCGCGAGGGGAGACCTGTTAGCCAGGGAAGAGGCCCGGCGCGCGGTGGTGCTGCAACTTGTGAGCGGTGTGGCGGAAGCCTATTTCGAGTTGCTGCAGTTCGATATGCAGCTTGGCGTCGCACAGCGCACGCTGAAGTCCTGGGAGGAATCGGTCCGGATTGCCGAGGCTCGACTGCGGCAGGGCATGATTTCGCGCATCGACGCGGATCAATTCGAGGCGGAACGGGCCAACGCTGCGGCCCGGGCGGCGGAGTTGACCAGACAGATGGTACAGCAGGAGAACCAGCTGAGCGTTCTCCTCGGGCGACCGCCGGGGCAGGTGGCGCGGGGCCGTTCCCTGACGGAGCAGGTGTTGCCGCCGGACGTCCCTGCGGGTCTTCCATCGGAATTGCTCCAGCGCCGCCCCGATCTGGTGCAGGCCGAACAGGAATTGGCTGCGGCCACGGCAAGGATCGGCGTGGCCAAGGCGGATCGATTTCCGAAGCTGAGTATCACCGGCATTCTGGGCGTAGCCAGTCCGCAATTGTCGCGGCTGGTTGCCGACGAGACGGCGTTCGGGGTGGTGGGGCCAGGATTGGCGGGGCCGTTGCTGAATGCGCAAATTCTCGGCTTTCAACAGGACGCAGCCGAGGCCCAGAGTCGTGAGGTGCTGGCGCGATACGAACAGGCGGTGCTGGTCGCGTTTCGCGAAGTGGAGGATGCCCTCGTCGCGGTGCGTACGGCGCGGGAACAGCGGGACGCGCAGGCGCAGCAGGTCGACGCGTTACGGTCGGCCTTGCGGCTGGCGAATCTTCGCTACAAGGGAGGGCTGGCCAATTACCTTGATGTGCTGGTTGCGCAACGCAATTTGTTTGAGGCGGAACTGGCCCTGACCGGCACCCACCGGCTGCAATTGGTGTCCGTGGTGCAACTCTACAAAGCGCTGGGTGGTGGATGGTCACCGCTGGACATGGCGCAACAGCAGCCGGGACAGGCGCCGGGAACGCGAGGACCAGCAGTCCCAGCGACCGATGTGGTACCACCTGGCCGTGGATGACCGGCTCGTTGGTCCGGCTGCCTCCTCCCAGCCTTTCGCCTCGTTGGATCATTCCTCTCGCCTCCCCGTCCGGAACGTTGACAGTCTGCCCCCCAGGCAGTAGGGTCTGTCGCTGATGAAGAGGCGAGCTGACCGGTCATGAGACCAGCGAGTCGAGCGTACGACGGAAGCCAAGGGATGGCAGAGACAGACAAGGAACGGCCGGGACCCATCACGACCTTGCTGGCAGAGGATCACCGACGACTGGACGGGCTGTTGTGCTCGTCGGCAGCCACTGCCGATCAGATTGATCAGACAACCTACGATCAATTTCGCGCAGGACTGCTCAGGCACATCGGCATGGAAGAAAAGCTGTTGTTGCCTGCGGTGCAGCGCTGGCGTGGCGGGGCCCCGTTGCCGGTGGCGGCAAAGCTACGGCTCGACCATGGTGCGCTGGCGACGTTGCTCATGCCCACCCCGACGCCTCAGATCCTGGCGACGATTCGCCGGATCCTCTCAGACCACAATCCATTGGAAGAAGGTCCGGAGGGACTCTACTCCCTCTGCGACCGGTTGCCGACCGACGAGATGGAACCGCTGCTGGCTGCCCTGCAGGCCGCGCCGCTTCCGATCGTCATGCGGCATTCCGACAGCCCGGCGGTCATGAAAACCTTGGAAGGCGCGTTGGCTCGGGCGGGGTATCGCCTGGAACCGATCGCTGCACTTGACGTGATCGAGCCACGATGACACTGCGCAAGGGTCCGACACGATGACGATCCGCCACCCGCGACGGCTCCCGCTCCTCGCACTCGGCATGATGGCCTTGCTGACGGGGGTCTGGGCCGGACTCGCCCGTCTCGGCTGGAATGTTCCGCTCCCTCGTCCGGACTTCTCGTTTTTGCATGGTCCGCTGATGGTTTCGGGTTTTCTCGGGACATTGATTAGTCTGGAGCGTGCGGTGGCTCTCGGCCAGCGTTGGGCCTATGCGGCGCCGCTCCTCACTGGTCTTGGCGCGCTGGTCTTGGTTGCAGGCGGTCCGCTGGTCGTGGCACGACTGTTGATGCTGGGCGGCAGTGCAGGTCTGGTTGCGATCTTTGCGGCCATCATCCGTCGGCATCCGGCACTGTACACATCGACGATGGGCGTGGGTGCCGTCGTGTGGCTGTTGGGCAATCTGCTTTGGTTGCTCGGTCGGCCCGTCTTTCTGGTCGTCTTCTGGTGGGCGGCCTTTCTGCTCATCACCATTGCCGGTGAACGGTTGGAGCTCGCCCGGTTGCAGCAGGTGCCGAGAGGGGCTCAGGCAGTATTCCTGTTTCTGGTGGGACTGCTTCTGAGTGGGCTGCTTCTGTTGGAATGGTCGTTCGACGCCGGGGTTCGTCTGGCCGGTGCGGGGTGTATCGGCCTGGCCCTGTGGTTAGGTCGTCATGACATTGCCAGGCGAACGGTCCGACAAACCGGGCTGACGCGCTTTATCGCCGTCTGCCTGCTCAGTGGCTATGCCTGGTTGGGCATAAGCGGGTTGGCGGCCTTGAGCTATGGCGGTGTGCCGGTGGGGCCACAGTACGACGTCATCTTGCACGCGTTTTTTCTGGGCTTCGTGTTCGCGATGATCTTTGCCCATGCGCCGATCATCTTTCCGGCGGTGCTCGGTGCGCGGATGACGTATCGTCCGTTGTTTTATGCGCATGTGGTGCTGTTGCAGGCGACGTTGCTGATGCGGCTGGTCGGTGACGCGGCTGGGTGGGGTGCGGGACGGCAAATGGGCGGGTTGTTGAATGCCGTCACGCTGGTGCTGTTTCTTGCGAATACGGTCACGGCGTTGGGGAGCCTGCCGGATCGGTCCGGTGCCACGACTCGCGCGCCGACCTGATGCGGACGATGAGGATGAAAATGGTGTCGTGCTCAGCACAAGGGAGCCTTGGATGACCACAGAGAAACACGCAACAGGATCAGACCCTCGGGTGACGGAGGCCCTGCGTCAGGTGGTGGATCCCGAGTTGGGGATCAACATCGTCGACCTGGGGTTGGTCTATGGCAGCGAGGTGCGTGATGGTCAGGTGCATGTCACCATGACGATGACCACGCCCGCCTGCCCGATGGAAGAGTTATTGATGGAAATGGTGCATTCGGCGATCATGCGCGAGTTGTCCGAGGCACGCTCGGTCGACGTCGATCTCGTATGGGACCCACCTTGGAAGCCGGACATGATGAGCCAGGCAGCGAAGGCCCAACTCGGCCGGACGTGAGGCGAATCCCGTGACTGCGGGCAGGGACTCTGCTGTGCCTGTCCGCGAGGGGCCTTGTCATGAGCGAGGAGTCATCCACATCTCTCCGCGCGGCGGTCGAGGAGCTGTACCGGACCCAGTCGCGGCAGGTCCTCGCGACGCTGATTCGTCTGCTCGGCGATTTCGACGCGGCGGAAGAAGCGCTGCACGAAGCCTTTACGGTGGCTGTGGAGCAGTGGGAGCGGGAGGGGATCCCCGCGAATCCACGGGCCTGGCTCGTGTCCACCGGCCGGTTTAAAGCCATTGATGGCATGCGCCGCCGCGCTCGCTTCGACGCATCCCTGGAAGAACTCGCCCGTCAACTTGAAACCGCTACGATCAGCCTCGATGCCGAGTCGCTCGACGAACATTCGGTGGAGGACGACCGGCTGCGGCTGATCTTTATTTGCTGCCACCCTGCCCTGACGCCGGAGGCGCAGATCGCCATGACCATGCGGGAAGTCTGCGGGCTGACGACCGAAGAAATCGCGCGGGCGTTTCTGACCAAACCGGCGACCATCGCGCAACGAATTGTCCGGGCCAAGGCCAAGATTCGTGATGCCCACATCCCCTATGACGTGCCGCCGCAAGAGGAGTTGCCCGGGCGAGTGGACGCGGTCCTGCGCGTCGTCTACCTCGTGTTCAACGAAGGCTATTCCGCCTCGTCCGGGGACGCCGTCACCCGCCATGATCTGTCCGGAGAAGCCATTCGTCTCGCTCGTGTCCTGGTGCAACTCCTCCCAGACCCGGAAACGATCGGATTGCTTGCGCTCCTGCTGTTGCAGGATTCGCGGCGCGACGCGCGCGTCTCGGAATCCGGCGACGTGATTCTGCTCGAAGATCAGGATCGAACACGTTGGAACAGGGATTTCATTACGGAGGGGGCCGCACTCGTGCAGCGGGCGTTCTCGATGGGGGAGGTCGGCCCCTATGCGATTCAATCGGCGATCGCCTCTATCCATGCGCAGGCGGCCAGCGCGGCTGCGACCGACTGGCGCCGCATCGTCGATCTCTACGATTTGCTGCTCAAAGCTGAACCATCGCCGGTGGTGGAACTGAATCGTGCGGTCGCCGTGGCGATGCTTCACGGCCCGGAAGCGGGGCTGAGGTTGATCGATGACCTGTTCGCGCGAGGGGAACTGCAGACCTATCACCTAGCCCATGCGGCGCGCGCGGACCTCTGTCGCCGGTTAGGACGGACGGACGACGCACGTCGTGCCTATGAGCAGGCGCTCGGTCTCACCCGGCAGGAGCCGGAACGGCGATTTCTTGAGCGCCGGCTGCTGGAAGTCTCTGGCCAGGGCTCCTAAGCAGGCGATCGCTTGCCTAACCAGTTGAATAATCGAGGAATCAGGTGGAGTATCGAAACATAATCAAGCCTTGTCGAATTTGGTCGTAGCCGACGACTATCTTGTGAAACCGGTGAGTGTGTGAAGGGGAGCGTGACAGGTCGATCACCGGGGGGAAGGATGCCTCGCCTGACGGCGGGTTGATGCCGCGCATGTACCCGGGGCAGGGCATCACCAACTATGTGGCGGTGCCTTCGGTCAGCCGGGCGGCCGCGAAGGTGCAGAAACTCGATGGGGCGGTATGCACACCGAAGACCGAGGTGCCGGGCATGGGCTCCTTCGCCGTCTGCAAGGACACGGAGGGCAATGTGTTTGCCTTGTAGGAGCCGCTGCAACGCAAGGACTAGAAACCGCTCCAGTCTGTAATCCCTGAGCAGGAGGAGAGGATGAAATACCTCTGTTTGGTCTATATGGAAGAAAAGCATCTGCACGCGATGTCGCAGGCCGAGCGCGTCGCGTTGTCCGACGAGTCGATGGCGTATTGTGAGGCCCTGACGAAGCAGGGTGAGATGTTGTCTGCCTCGCCATTGCACCCGGTGGACACGGCCACGACGGTTCGGGTCCGCAACGGGAAGGTGACGACCACCGACGGGCCCTTCGCCGAAACAAAGGAACAATTGGCCGGTTATCTGCTGATCGATGTTCGAGACCTGAACGATGCGTTGCGCGTGGCGGCGAAGTTTCCCGGCGCGCGGTACGGCAGCATCGAAGTCCGGCCTATCAAAGAAGGCGGCTGCGCGTAATCACCGGTCGGCCTCACGACACATGGAGACTATGATGAAATTCATCCTCTTGGTGCATCACGATGAAACGTCGTTTGAGACATTCAGCGAGGAGCGAAAGCGTGCTCTGCTGGCGGATTCCATCGGCCTCTGCCATCAGTTGGATACACAGGGCCAGTACGTTCATGCTTCTCCGGTCCACCCGGCGGCAAGCGCAACCTTAGTCCGGGTGCGAGACGGCACGCCTATCGTCACGGACGGGCCGTTCATCGAAACACGAGAACAGATGGCGGGGTACTTCTTGATTGACGCGAAGGATCGCGAGGAAGCGGTGGCCATCGCCGCCCGAGTGCCTGGAGCCACCATCGGAACGGTCGAAGTTCGGCCGGTGCGACAGGTAGCGGGGTTGCCATAAGACGGAAGCGTGAAAACCTGCTCGCGCACCCCTTCACACGAGATACGCTTTAGAACGACGAGCTACGAGTCCGTAGAGGAAGGAGCCGGATATGAGTCGAGTCCGAGTCTTGGTGGGGACAAAAAAGGGCGGGTTCATCTTGTCATCGGATGGTACCCGGAAGCAGTGGGAGGTGCAGGGGCCATTGTGGGGCGGATGGGAAATCTATCACCTGACCGGTTCGCCTGCCGATCCCGACCGGCTGTACGCCTCGCAGACGAGCAGCTGGTTTGGACAGGTGATCCAGCGATCAGACGACGGAGGGAGGACCTGGAACCCTCCCGGCACGAAGCCGGAAGATCTCGTGGGGCCGGACGGCATGCCGAAGGGCGAGAGCAACATGTTTCTCTACGACCAGTCCGCGGAAACCGGCAAGCCGCTGACGACGCACCAGCACTACGACGGCACGCAACGTCCCTGGGAATTCAAACGCGTCTGGCATCTGGAGCCCTCGCCGACGGAACCCGACACGGTGTTTGCCGGTGTCGAGGACGCGGCCCTGTTCAAATCGACGGACGGCGGACGGACCTGGAAGGAACTCGCAGGACTACGTAGCGCAAAGGGGCAACTGTGGCAACCGGGCGCCGGCGGTCTGTGTCTGCACACGGTGCTCCTGGATCAGCGGCAACCGAACCGCATGTTCGTGGCGATTTCGGCGGCCGGCACGTTTCGGACTGAGGATGGGGGCCAGACCTGGCGACCCACGAATAAGGGGTTGTTGTCCCAATACGAGTTGCCGGATCCGGATGCGGAGGTCGGCCATTGCGTGCACCGCATCACCATGCATCCTTCTCGTCCCAACGTGTTGTTCATGCAGAAACATTGGGATGTCATGCGTAGCGATGACGGTGGCGACTCGTGGCATGAGATCAGCGGCAATCTGCCGACCGATTTCGGCTTTCCCATCACGGTCCATGCGCACGAACCGGAGACGGTGTACGTCGTGCCGATCAAGAGCGACTCCGAACATTATCCGCCGGACGGGAAACTGCGGGTCTATCGCAGTCGGACCGGAGGACACGAATGGGAAGCGCTGACCAAGGGGTTGCCCCAGGAACATTGCTACGTGAATGTTTTGCGAGATGCCATGGCGGTCGATCCCTGCGATCCCTGCGGGATCTATTTCGGTACGACCGGTGGGCAAGTCTATGCGTCGGCCGACGGGGGCGACAGCTGGAGGGCGATTGCGAGCAATTTGCCGGGGGTGTTGTCCGTCGAGGCGCAACTGGTGCCGTGAGGCGTGATGCGAAACCGTTCGCGCGGTCCGGCTGCGAGCTACGAGAGACGCTTCACGAGAGAGGACTGAGGTACGGAGGCCACCGATGGTGCGTGTGATCTTGCCGCAACATTTGCGAACGCTGGCCAAGGTTGAAGGTGAGGTGTCGCTGGAGGTGGTTGGGCCGGTGACGCAGGGGGCCGTACTTGATGCGCTGGAGGCGCGGTATCCCGTGCTGCGGGGCACCATTCGCGACCATACCAGCAAGCGCCGACGGCCGTTCATTCGCTTCTTTGCCTGCGAAGAAGACTTCTCGCACGAGCCGGCTGACGCAGTGTTGCCTGATGCTGTTGCCACGGGCAAGGAGGCCCTGCTCATCGTCGGCGCGATGGCGGGAGGATAGCCGGAGGTTGAACATGGCTGTCGGCCGCGTGCTCGGCCGCGATGCTTACAGCGACGTGCCCAGAGTGTCCGCCTCATGTGCATCGCGCTCCGTGGCCTTGCTGAGCCGCCGTGTTGATCAGCCTGCAGAGTGCTTTTCGTTGGCGAGGAGCGATGAGCCCTCGGTTCAAAAGTCCCAGGCATATGACCCAATACAGAGAAGGAGGCCGGTGATGAAATTAATGATTCTGGTCAAGGCGACCAAGAACTCCGAGGCCGGCGTGATGCCGAGCCAGGAATTGATGACGGCGATGATGCACTACAACCAGGCGTTGGTCGATGCCGGTATCATGCTGGCGGGCGAGGGGTTGCACCCGAGCGGCAAAGGCGCGCGTGTCCGATTCTCCGGCTCGAAACGGATCGTGACCGGTGGTCCCTTCGCGGAAACGAACGAGGTCGTAGCCGGATACTGGTTGTGGCAATGCCGGTCGATGGAGGAAGCGATCGAGTGGGTGAAACGCTGCCCCAATCCTATGCCCGGCGAGGAATCCGACATCGAAATTCGCCCTCTGTTCGAAGCGGACGATTTTGGGGCTGAGTTCACGCCGGAACTCAGGCAGCAGGAAGCGCGGATGCGGGAGCAACTGGAAGGCCGGCGCTAGCGGCGGGGGATGAGAATAGGAGGAGGAATTCGAGATGGCGTATATCGATGGATTTGTGCTGCCTGTACTCAAGAAGAATCTACAATCCTATCTACGGATGTCGCGAAAGGCAGGGAAAATCTGGCGGGGGCATGGTGCGCTGGAATATCGGGAATGCGTGGGAGATGACCTCAACGTGAAGATGGGCCTCTCCTTCAGACGCTTGTCAAAGCTCAAGTCCGGGGAAATCGCGGTGTTTTCCTGGATCGTTTACAAATCCCGGGCTCATCGCGACCGGGTCAACGCCAAGGTGATGCAGGATCCTCGTCTCAAAGACATCTGCAACGAAGACAGCATGCCGTTCGACGTCAAACGGATGGCCTATGGGGGATTCAAAGTCGCCGTCGATGCGTAGCTGAGGTGTCGGCGTGGAGGGCCTGGACGTCTGCTGAACTATGGAGGCCTGAATGGTCAGCAAAATTTTTGTCAATCTTCCGGTCAAGGATCTCGACAAGTCCATGGCTTTCTTCAAGGCGCTTGGATTTTCCTTCAACCCGCAGTTTACCGACGCAACCGCGGCCTGTATGGTCATCAATGAGGATATCTTCGCGATGCTGTTGACTCACGGCAAGGTCAAGGAGTTTACGAACAAGCAGATCGCCGATGCTCACAAGACCACCGAAGTGCTCACCGCTCTGGCCGTCGATAGCAAGGCGACGGTGAATGTCATGGCGGACAAGGCGCTCCAAGCCGGAGGCAAAGAGGCCTACCAGCCTAAAGACTATGGCTTCATGTTTGTCCGGAGCTTCGAGGATCCCGACGGCCACATCTGGGAACTCTTTTGGATGGACCAGCAGCACGTGCAGGCGCAATAGCCGGTCCGGAGCGCTCTCCTAAAGGAGAACGGAGCCATGGCTAGGAATTGCCCCGGAATAGAGGCGCGACCTCATTCCAGTGGAATTCTCACGGGCCGGTTACTCGTATCGAGCGTTGAACGCGGGTGCAAACGATGAATGTTCGCGACGTGCATGATGCAAGGACGCCGGCCGCTGCGACCGGCTATCGGTACACACAGCGGCGGCCGTTCAGGTCGCCGTTCACGAGAAGGAGGTTCCTATGCGACGTTCATATGCCACGATGCTGTGCTTGTGCGCTGTGTTGATGGCGGTTCCTGCCCTGGCCAAGGAGCAGAAGGCCGGAAAGAAAATGGACGAACAGGCGATGATGGAGCTCTGGAAGCAGATGGCCACGCCGGGGGAACAGCACACGTTACTGGCCGGGCTGGCCGGCAGTTGGACGACGAAGACCAAGGAATGGATGGAGCCCGGTAAGCCGGCGATGGAATCGGACGGGACCGCAGAAATCAAAACCCTGATGGACGGGCGGTTCATCTACCAGGAGTATCGCGGGCAGATGATGGGGCAGCCTTTCTCCGGCATCGGCATCGACGGATACGACAATATGAAAAAGAAGTATGTCACCGCCTGGATGGATAGTATGGGCACGGGCATCTTTACCATGGAAGGCACAGCAGGCGGCGACGGCAAGACGATCACCCTGAAGGGCTCGCATCCGGAGCCGGGCGGAGGACAGATGCACCATCGCGCGGTCTGGAAGATCGTCGACAACAATAACCAGGTCTTCGAGATGTACGGTACGCATCACGGCCAGAAGGAATCGAAGGTGCTGGAAATCGTCTATACGAGAAAGCCGTAAGGCCATCTCGCGATGGGCAAGCTGGAACGTGCGCGTCTTCCAGCCCACGGCGAAAAATGGGCAATGCGGATCGGGTCGGTCGCAGACCACACGGCGGTGCTGCTGATTGACCTTGCGGCAGTAACATGCGTGATTGGGGCAGCATCGCTTCTACAAAGGAGGATACCATGCACCGTGTGATTGGATTGCTCACGATGGCGCTGACGCTGACCACCGTGAGCGGGTGTAGCTACCTGTTTTATCCACGCGCCGGCGACTATGTGACGCAGGCGAAGGGGGCCAACGGGGTGGAGACCATGACGAATCTGACCAGCATGATGGAGGCGACCGCATCGCGAGCGAAGGGCGGCAAGGGCGTCGATTCGGCGTTTGACGATCTCCACAATCAATTCCATGCTCTGGATGATTCGTTTTGCGAGGTGACGGATGCGCAAAGCAAGACTCCGGCGTATGCGCTGGCGGTGACGCACAAGAAGGAACTCGATGCGATCTTCCGGCGGCTCTGGAAGTTCAAGGATGATCAGCCTCAACGCGATCAGCATCTGGAGCTCTTGGTGGCCGAGTTGAAGGAATTGCGCGAGACGCTCCACGCCATCAAGTAGGTTCCGCCGAGGGATGACGGTGGCGGAGAGGGCTTGTTGTCTCATCGTGAAGGGACGGCTGTCCTTCCGCCTCCTTCCCCCACGATGCCCTGTCCTCACTGCAGCACCTCTGCCATTCGTCAGCCGCTGTGCCAGTGCGATATGACCGGGCCGTGAGTCCGTTGCTTACCTGGCAGCCAACCAGTAAGATGGACTCGCGTTCATAGGAGCACGCCCACCACATGAGGTTTTTTTATGGAGTACGCATGATCAGGCGACTGCGATGGTCCGCTCTCGCGCCGATGTTGTGCGGGTGGTTCGCGTTGGCGCTTGTCCCTGGTTGCAAGCAGGAAGCCGGGTCCGCTCCGCCGCTCCAGGTGCCGGAGGTGGGGGTCGTGGTCGCGACCGCTCAGGATGTGCCTGACGAACCGGAATTTATCGGGCAGGCCGAGTCGTCGCGTCCCGTGGAAATTCGATCTCAGGTCACCGGCATTCTGAAACAGTGGTTTTTTAAGGAAGGGCGCGACGTCAAAAAGGGCGATCGGCTCTATCAAATCGATCCTGTGCCCTTCCACGCCGCAATGCTGAGTGCCAAGGCCAAAGTGGCGCAATCGGAAGCCCGGTTGGTGCAGGCGAAGCAGAATCTGGCGCGCGTGAAGCCGCTGTTAGCGGAGCAGGCGGTCAGTACGAAAGACGTGGATGACGCGGTGGCCGAAGAGTTGGCGGCGAAGGCCGCTCTCGAAGGCGCCAAAGCCGAACTCGTCAAAGCGAAATTCGATCTCGACAATACGCTGATCATCGCGCCGATCAATGGGATGATCGAACGGACTCGTGTGTATGAAGGGCGGTTGGTGTCGGCGCAAACGGATCTGTTGACTATGATTCATCAAGTCGACCCCATGTATGTCATCGTGAGCGCGCCGGAGAGTTTTTTGCTGAAGCGGAAGCGCGATACCGATGCCAAACGTATTCAACACCCCGGCGTGTACCAATTGCGCGGCGTGCTCACGTTTGTCGACGGCACCACGTACCGGCATGAAGGGGTCTTGGATCTGCTCGATGTAGGATTAAAAACCGATACGGGCTCACGACAGGCGCGGGTGGTATTTCCCAACCCCGACCGGGTGTTGTTGCCGGGGCAGTTCGTACGCGTGCGATTCAAGGGCACCCTCAAGACCGGGGCGATTCTGGTGCCGCAACGCGCCGTCCAGCAGGGTGCCAAGGGCTCCATCGTATTTGTGGTGGGCAAGGACGATAAGGTCGAGATGCGGGAGATCGTGGCGACCAGTTGGCAGGGCAACCAGTGGATTGTGGAGGAGGGATTGCATGTCGGCGATCGCATCATTGTGGAGGGCCTGCATAAAATCGCGCCCGGGGCTCCGGTGAAGCCCGTACCGGTTCCCGCCGTCGGCGCAGCGACCGTTCCGACCGCCGCCCCGACACAGCCGGAGCGCGCGCAGTGATCTCACATTTCTTTATCGACCGCCCGATTTTCGCTTCGGTCTTGTCGATCGTCATCATGGTGCTCGGCGTGGTCGCGTTACAGGCCTTGCCGGTCGCCCAATTTCCGGAAATCACCCCACCGGTCGTTCAGATCGAAGCCGACTACCCCGGCGCCAATGCGGAAATCGTGGCCGATTCGGTGGCGCGCCCCATAGAGGTGCAGCTGCCCGGTATCGACAATCTGCTCTACTACGATTCGACCAGTACGAACGACGGACATATGTCGATCAAGTTGACCTTCGAGATCGGCACGGATGTCGATATCGCGCAGGTGCAAACGCAGAACCGCGTGAAACTTGCGGAGCCGCAGTTGCCGCCTGAGGTTGTCCGGCAGGGCATCAGTATCAACAAGGTGTCGCCGGACCTGTTGGCCGTCGTCGCGTTGAGTTCGACCGATCCGACCCATGACACGGTCTATCTCTCCAATTATGCGATTCTTCGCGTCCTCGACAACCTGAAGCGTCTCCGAGGCGTGGGCAATGCGGTGGTCTTCGGTTCACAGAACTATTCGATGCGATTGATTCTGGATCCGATCCGCATGGCTCAGCTCAGTTTGATACCGACGGATATCGCCAACGTTGTGCGTGAACAGAACCGCGATTTTCCGGCCGGCACGATCGGCCGGGAGCCGGCATTGAAGGGAACAGAGCTCACGATCCCCGTCATTACCCAAGGCCGGCTGACGGAAGTCAAAGATTTCGAGGAGATGATCGTGCGCGCGATGCCGAACGGATCGATGGTCCGGCTGAAGGATGTCGCGCGTGTAGAGTTGGGGGCGCAATCCTACACCCTCGAAGGCCGTTGGAACGGGAAGCCGAACGTGTTCTTGCTCACCTTTCTCTCCCCGGGGGCCAATGCGCTGGAAACCGTGAAACGGGTGCGGGCTGAGTTGTCGGAGGTGTCCAAAGGATTTCCGACCGGCGTGTCGTATGACATTCCCTATGACACCACTCGCTTTATCGATGTCTCCATCAAAGAAGTCGTCAAGACGTTGGCCGAAGCGATGGTGCTGGTCATCCTCGTGGTCTATCTGTTTTTGCAGAGCTGGCGTGCGACATTGATACCCGGGGTGGCGGTGCCGGTTTCCCTGATCGGAACGTTCGCCGGTATGCAGGCGCTCGGCTTTTCGATCAATACCCTCACCCTGTTCGGCATGGTATTGGCGATCGGGATCGTGGTGGACGATGCGATTGTCGTCGTTGAAAACTGCGAACGGCATATGAGCCAAGGCAGGCTCTCGGCAAAACAGGCTGCGAAGCGGGCGATGGAGGAAGTGACGGGGCCGGTGATCGCGATTGTGTTGGTGCTGTGCGCGGTGTTTGTTCCGGTCGGATTTTTAGGCGGGATCACCGGCGAGCTGTACAAACAGTTTGCCATTACCATCTCCATTGCCGTCATTATCTCCGGCTTCGTCGCGCTGACCTTGAGCCCCGCGTTGTGCGCGCTGGTGCTCAAGCCAGGAGAGGAATCTCATCGCGGATTGTTCGGTCGATTCAACCGGACCTTCGCCTGGATGCAGGCTCGATATGCCTCGACCGTCGGCCTGACTCTGTCGCGGCGGGTGCTCTCGATGGCGCTCTTCGGCGTTCTGCTCGTGGGCGTCGTCATGCTGTTCAGAATTACGCCGAACAGCTTTTTGCCGGAGGAAGATCAGGGGTATTTCATCACGATCGTGCAACTTCCCGACGGGGCGTCGAAGCAACGTACGGATGCCGTGTTGAGTAAGATCGAAAGCTATTTCCTGGCGAGTCCCGCGATTCATTCGACGGATGCCCTCTCGGGGCAAAACTTCGTCTTCAACACTCGAGGGTCCAATGCCGCGACGATGTTTGTGCCGCTCAAACATTGGGACGAGCGAACGGCGCCGCAACATCATGTGAAATCCCTCATCGGGGCCTCCTACGGAGAATTTGCCAAGATTCCAGAGGCGTTGATTCTTGCCTTTAATGCCCCGTCGATTCGGGGCCTGGGAGCCACGGGTGGGTTTTCGGTGCAGCTCCAAGATCCGAGCGGAGGCGATTTTAACAAGTTCTCCGCGGTGGCTCAGGAGTTCGTGTCCAAGGCTAGGCAGAATCCGGCGATCGGCGCCATCGGGACCAGCTTTCGTGTGAGCGCCCCGAGGATTTTCGCCAAGGTGAACCGTGAACGTGCCAAGGCGTTAGGCGTGCCGATTTCTGAAGTGTTCGATACGTTGCAGGCCTATTTCGGAAATCTCTACATTAACGATTTTGTCAAATTCGGCCGGGTGTTTCGTGTACAGACGGAGGCGGAAGCGCAGTACCGGTCGACGCCGGACGATATTTCCAAGATCTATGTGCGGGCGGTCGGTGCGCAGGGCCCGACGATGATTCCGTTGGATACGGTGGTGAGCACGGAGTTCAGCAGCGGTCCCGATCCAGTGACGCATTTCAACGGATATAACACGGCGCTGGTCCTTGGTGCGGCGGCGCCAGGGGTGAGTTCAGGGCAGGTGTTGGATGCGCTCGATACGTTGGCGAAAGAGGTCTTGGCGCCAAAGGGGTACGGAATCGACTGGAGCGGCATTTCCTATCAAGAGCGAATGGTCGGGAACCAGTCCTTCTACGCCTTCGGGTTTGGATTGTTGATGGTTTTCCTGGTGCTGGCTGCCCAATATGAGAGCTGGGTGGTGCCGTTTGCGGTCATTCTGGCGGTCCCTATCGGATTGTTCGGCGCGCTGAGTGCGGTGTGGCTCAAGGGGATGACGAATGACATTTATTTTCAGATCGGCCTGGTAACGTTGATCGGACTCTCGGCCAAGAATGCCATCCTGATCGTGGAGTTTGCGAACAAACGGTATGAGGAAGGGCATCCCTTGTTGGATGCGACAATCGAGGCGGCGAAACTTCGATTCCGTCCGATCGTGATGACGTCGATGGCGTTTATTTTGGGCGTGGTGCCGCTGGTGGTCGCGACTGGAGCCGGTGCCGCTAGTCGTAATTCGATCGGCACCGGCGTGTTCGGCGGCATGGTGGCCGCGACGTTTTTGGCCATCTTTTTTGTGCCGTTGTTCTTTGTCTTGATCCGCTCGCTGAGCAGCCGTGGAACGAATCCTGGCTCTCCGCCTTCACCGCATATGCCGGATGGACCGGAAAAGGAGCGCGACTATCAGCATGCATAGACTGGCGTTGGTGCTTGGTGCAGGGTTGTTGGCCGGGTGTGCCCTCGGTCCGGATTTCACTAGACCCGAGGCGACGACGCCGGATGCCTTCCGTATGGCGGAGTCGGGTGGCGATGCGGCGTCGATTGCCAATACGCCCTGGTGGGAATTGCTCAAGGATCAGGAGCTGCAGAAGCTCATTCGCACAGCACTTGAGGAGAACAAAGACTTAAAACGTGCGGCGGCGGCGGTGGAGGAGTTTCAGGCCCGCCTATTTGTTGCGAGGACCGACTTCGCCCCGCAGATGAATGTGACCGCCAATGCCCCGCTGTTTGGCCGCAAGACCAATTTTCTCTTTCCGGGATTTCCCAACCCCTTCAATTACTACCTGCAAGGAAATCTCTCATGGGAGCTCGATATTTGGGGACGCATCCGGAGGTCGAATGAAGCGGCTCGTGGAGACTTGCTTGCGCGTGAGGAGAATCGACGAGCCATCGTGCTCCAGTTGGTGAGCGGGGTGGCGGAGGCCTACTTCGATCTGTTGCAGTTCGACATGCAACTCGACATTGCCCGGCGTACGCTCAAGTCCTGGGAGGAGTCGGTCAGGATCGCGCAGGCACGGCTGCGACAGGGGATGATTTCAAAGCTCGACGCAGACCAATTCGAAGCCGAACGGGCCAATGCCGCGGCAAAGGCGGCAGAGTTTGAGCGACAGAAAGTGCAGAAGGAGAACCAACTGAGTGTGTTGCTGGGCCGGAATCCCGGACGAATTGCACGCGGCCACTCGTTGACGGAACAGGTGATGCCTCCTGATGTTCCGCCTGGGCTTCCTTCCGAGCTGCTCCAGCGGCGTCCTGATATTTTACAGGCAGAGCAGGACCTTGCTGCGGCTACCGCTCGAATCGGCATGGCCAAAGCCGACCGGTTTCCGAAACTGAGCATCACCGGAATTTTGGGGGTGGCGAGTCCGCACCTTTCGAGACTGGTGGCCAATGAAACCGCCTTTGGCGTGGCTGGGCCAGGCCTGGCCGGGCCATTACTGAACGCGCAGATTCTGGGTTTTCAACAGGAAGCCGCGGAAGCCCAAGCCAGGCAGGCTGTGGCGCAGTATGAGCAGGCGGTGTTGGTGGCGTTCAAAGAAGTCGAGGATTCGCTGGTCGCGGTTCGGACGGTTCGCGAGCAGCGTACCGCGCAGCTACAACAAGTCGACGCGCTGAGGTCGGCCCTGAGTTTAGCGAATCTCCGGTACAAAGGAGGATTGGCCAATTATCTGGATGTCTTGATCGCTCAGCGCAATTTGTTTGAAGCCGAATTAGCCCTTATGGGCACCCATCGATTGCATCTGGTGTCGATCGTTCAGTTGTACAAGGCGCTTGGCGGCGGTTGGTCACCTGAAGGAGAGTCATCGGATGAGCGGTCACGGACGGTATCGGACGTCCGTACCGAGACTCGATAGGTAGGCTGCAGATCCCCCATTGTCGCGCAATGTTTCCCGCACGTGTCGGCTCATGGTCTTCTCCTTCCCGCCGTCACGGATGGTTAAGATGTCGATTGCACTGTTTGCCGAATCCACCGGCCCGGCGGTGTGGACATGGCTTGGGCTCATCGTTGTCGATGAAACGATGCGCGAGGCGGGAGTATCATAGACAGGGTTCCGCCAAGGGCGGCCATGAAGATGACCGTAAGGCCGCTGTGAATCCAGGAGGCGGCGCTCTGCAGGTGCAACGCGACGTTAAGGAGGTTACATGTCCAGAGGGTTGCCGCTACCCAGGCGAGATGTTCGACCCGCTCCGAAGTGGCCCGAAGTCCAGATACTAAAAAGCCGAGCGCTCCCGAGAGTAGGTTCGCCACGTACGCCGACGAAGGATTACTTTGCAGTGTCACTCCGATCGAGGCCATGCCGATCCCGGCTGCAAAGGTCAGCCCATACACAATCCCTGCGTCTCGTAGTACCGCCCAGGGCCGAGGGGTCATTGTAGGGGGTCCTGCTGTATGCCGACAGCAGGATGAGGTGTTTCCAGCTGTTTGAGGATAAAAAAGAGGAGCGTTTGCGGGATACCATCAGGCCGTTGAGCTTGCGATCCTACCCGCTGGGCTGTTTTGGGTCGGGAACTTGTCACTGAAACCTCCTTATATAGGCGGACCAAGAAGCCGTTGAAGGAACAGGGGGGCGATCCACCCGCGTGTTGGATGATCGCCTGTTTGTGCCGTGTGGAGTCCTGAAACACAGAGTTGTCCTGTTACGGCCTTTTTTTCTGAGGCGAAATGGGCGCAGGGGATGCAGTGCGCGACGATTTTCGGTCCTGCATCCAACGACTCACTCGTCTGGATAAGGCATACACGAGGTTGTCGATTGCGAGCACCACCGCACCGATGATGAATAGCCCGAGGATGAGGGCCAGCTCTACATCAATTGACATGTTCGTCGATCCACACATTCGGTAATGACATGGTTGTGAGACCTCACCAGGCCGTTCGCGGTTGCCCTAGGCCGCCAGCTGCTCGAGCCCGTCGGCGCCCAACGGTAGGCGTTCGGCGCTCGCATGCGGGACGATGGCGGTCGGCGCACCCATCTGTGCTTCCTTGGCCAGCCGGTTTTGCTGCAATACACGTTCATAGATATTTCCGCAGTTCATGCAGCGCCATGCTTTGAGCCACATGGGGCCGGATGAATCCTCCATATCCAACAAAAAGTCTTCAATCATGCATCCTGCGCAGCGAGAACAGTTCGTCATAGGTTCCTCCGTTGTTCAGTGCCTACGTGTAAGCTTAGATTCCGATGCTCCTTCCCGGTAGACCGGAACGAAGTACCTCCTTGGAGGGACCCTGCTCAGGGTGGCCCCGAGTTGCTACGACTATTTCCCTCCTTCTCGGAGGACGACGTGACAGCTGGGTCTCTTCGCGCGAGGCGGAGAGACTTGCGTTATGTAGGGGCTGGCTGAGCACAGGGGACGAGCCATAGGGGGCCACTGTTGACCGGGTGATGCTCGTTGGCTTGGAGCATCAGTCATTCTGTCGCGCGAATGATGAGTTCTGATGGCGAATCCTGCAATTGCATCTCCAGGAGGGGAGTGGTGTCGAAGAGTTGACTGAGCAGAATGTACTCATCAGCGTCCATAATGAGCGGTTCCACGGCGAATCGCGCTTCTTGTACCCACAGTACTCTCGCGAGGCGAACCGAAAGGGGACGGCGATCATTGTGGTGATGCAGCTGAAGGGCGAGATAGTCGTCGTCGATGAGTCTGTGGAAGGTTGTGCGCTGCAAGGCGCTGCGTTCTCGATAATAAATCTGCGCCAGGTCTGCGAAGCCGGTCGCCAGAGCAGAGACTGTGCAATGGACCACGAATGTTACCGTCTGCGGTCGTCTCACCTGTCCCTCCCACCACCTATCTGACTGTTCGCACGCATATCGTGGCCGAAGGTATCGCGCTTCTGACTCGTCGGATAGTCTGCGAAGGAGGTACGTCTACGGAGGGGACGGCGGTTGAAGAAGCCACTGGAAGGAAAGGTCGCGACGAGTAGGCGCAAGGTTTCATGACGGATCCGAGAGCGCGGGCACGCTGTATGTAGGGCCGGTGGTCGGGAAAGGGTGGGGAAGGTCGAGAGTGTTTGCGCTAGGAGCACGGACAGGCGTACCGCGCACTCTTTCGTTGCCGGACATCCAGTTAGCGAAATGTGAGCAGGCTGCTCAGGCCTTCGTTTTTTGGTCTGTAGGAGTGGGTTTGGAGCAAGCGTGTGTGGACGGATTCGTCGAGAACTTCGGTATTCGTGCCGGTTTGCATGACGGGCCGATAGAATCGTGAGTGAATCCACTTTCGGAGCCCAACAAAAGATTCACCGAACGAATCGTGAGCCGGACTGAGCGCATCTATTTTCCCTTGCAACGTGCGTCGATCAATCGCCAGGCCGTTCATCCGTGAAATGTGTAACATCCACGCCAGGGGTACATTCGCTAACCCACGCTCAGGATAGGTTCCTCCGAGATCTCCATGTGCTCCGGCGAACCATCGCTGTTCAATGAATTGACTGGTTCTTGCAGGAGATGTCCATAGAGTCGCGTTGTAGTTTGCCCGGTGTTCATCAATGGCGAGCGCGTGGTAGGCCCGCCGTACGATGGGGCTCAGCTCGGTATCGTGAAAGTTATAACGAGGCTCATTCAGCCATTTGAGTGCATTTGTGGGGATGCCCAGCGGGCCCACGGTGTCCCAGAGTCCAAGAAGCGACACGGAAACACCTTGGAATCCGCGGCGTCTCGACGCGGCAGCTCTGGAACTGTCGATGTCGGCTTGTGTGCTGCGATAGCGTCGATACGCATCGGCAATGACATAGCCTGAACGACTGAGAATCATTTGACCAAGGCACTCAGTCAGATCATGCATCTCCGTCGTGTTGCCTGCGGCCAAGTTCGCGGTTTCCCGAGTGAACGTGACCAAGTCTTGATTCAGCAGGGTACCTGAAGGCAGGCCTATGTTTGCGAGCAGGCCCACAAGGGTTCGTGCAGTATAAGCCCCTCGACTGAATCCATAGAGGAAGAGCTCATCGCCCGGTTCGTAGGTTGCGGCCAGATAGGCATAGCTCAGGAGGATGGTTCTGTCGAGCCCATAGCCGAACGATCCCGCCTGGAATCGATCAAACCAAGCCATGCTCGTGCCGGAGTCATACCACCGCTGTTGTACGAGCCCCTGCTCTGTCCGCGGAAGAATCGATCGGTAGAGGTGGGACACGTTCGTCTCCCGACGCGAGGGGCATTCGAGGCCGGAACGGCGAGGTGTCCGTACAGCACTTGCTGCAGACGGCCAGACGCCAGGGTCTGGAGGACGGTCCCATTCGCCATCGAAACACAGAATTATGCGTTTGGGCACACAGGCACTTTCTCCCCAGCGCTTGATATGGGCCCTCCCTGTATTCCGCTTGTCTCGGTTGAGGGGAAGGCAAGTAGGGGGCAGTAAGTTGCGGATCGAGTGGTGAGCAAACATGATGCCACGATTGTGAGGGTGCGCGCGAAAATATCCTGAAAGGAGAACAATCAGGTCGTAAGCCATGAGGAGGAGAATTGTGAAGAGAGAAGCGCCGGACGCTCAACAATCGGGTGTCAGAATCTGTATCGAAACTGATACGGGCTCGTATCCGAACGTATACGGCGATCGCACACATTCGGGCATCAACCCGTACTCGGGTTCGCCTGTAGCGCCGGAGCTTCGGATGGTGCTGTGTGAGGAATTCTGCGCGCCCCGTGGGCATGCAGCGAAGTGAGCGTATTCTGTTTGCGGGCGGACGTGTGGTGCGTTACCGACGAGTACCCTTCATGATCAGGTCCCGATCCGCCTCAATCTGGGTCGCTAGTTGCTGTAAGGCTTGACTGGTAGCCTCTGCGATAGGGTCTTGGTCGGATGCGGTGACCCATCGCACTGACGACCCCAGGGCCTCTCCTTCCGCAGCGTAGGTTTTGATCGGTGCTTGCCCAGGGAATGAGACGTCGGATTCTAAGTGCACACGGTAGAGATAGCGGTCCGGAGCGCGTAGGGTCAGCCAGGCCTTGACGACGAGGTGCAGATCACCAGGTTCGGATCCGATGCTCGTGAACGTTTGGCGTTGAGTAAAGTAGTGGGTGATGGTGTGTCGAAGCTCTTTCGCCGGCCATTCGAGCAGGGGAATTCCCGGCATATGATCCGCTCCTTCTATGGCCAGAAACGGCACCTCAAGTTGTGCGCTCGCTGGAATCGGTGCGGTGCTGGTGCCATTCGCGGGAATCGACAACTGAATGCTGTGGACGCATCCGGTTCCGATGAGGAAGGCGGTGAGCAACAGCACGGTCAGGCGATGTGTTGATGTCAGCATTGTGCGAGCGTGCTGCTTGTCATCGTTCGCGTGTAGCCGGGGGTGGGCTGAGCAGATCAAGATCGCGAATGGCCCGTGCCGCTTGTTCGCGATAGGTTCGTTCGGTGGCGCCGGTATACGTATCGATGACGCGTTGGTACGTGGCACGGGATTGAGCGTACTGCTTTTTGATCGAGAGATATTGCCCCAGCGCCAGCCAATTTTGGGCGGCCGTTTCGTTGGCGGTGCGGAGGTCCGTCCATTCGCGATCGACCTGATTGGTTCCGGGGCGGTTGACTCGCTTCGTGATGATCTCCCCCAATTGAGCGGAGAGCTGTTCAATGGCTTCGTTTTCCCGGACCGCGGCGGCCACGCGATCGTGCGTCAAGTGATCGTAGAAGGCTTCGACATGGTCTTTGACGGTGTCGGCGCGTTTCTCATGGATGTCATGGGAGCAATGCGTGAGCATGAGGCACAGAGTGAACAGTCCCAAGCTCCGATAGATCACAGGTATGCGGATGCGAATGGCCATTGCTGCCTCCCGGTTGGTCCCAAGATTCCTGACGGAGATTCGGAGTCGTGATCCTACCTGAGCGAAAGCGGAAAGGCGAGTCGAAGCGTCATGCTAGGCGGCGGGTTGAAAGAACAGCACGGCCAGCGGCGGCAACGTCATGACTAGGGAATGGGCGTGGCCGTGGGCGGGAACCGGTTCGGCCGACAAGCCGCCGAGATTTCCCATTCCACTTCCGCCGTACGCCGAGGCATCACTGTTTAATAACTCTTTCCAATACCCACCTTGCGGCACGCCGACGCGATACTGCTGGCGCGGCACAGGCGTGAAATTGCAGACGATGGCAATGCTGTGCAGAGACGATCGGCCATGGCGCAGGAGGCTGATGGCGCCGGTATCCGCATCCTGACAGTCGATCCATTCAAACCCGCGAGGGTCGAAGTCACACTCATGCAGGGCCGGCTCGGTACGGTAGAGGCGATTCAGGTCGGCAACCCACCGTTGCACGCCTTGATGAGGCGGATATTGGAGCAGGTTCCAATCAATGCTGTCGTCATGGGCCCACTCCCGCCACTGGCCGATCTCGCCTCCCATGAAGAGCAGTTTCTTGGCCGCCTGGGCGTACATGTAGCCAAAGAGCACGCGGAGGTTGGCGAATTTTTGCCAGTCGTCTCCGGGCATTTTCCCCAGGAGGGAGCCTTTTCCGTGCACGACTTCGTCATGGGAGAGAGGCAGTAAAAAATTCTCTTGAAACGCGTAGAGCATGCGGAAAGTGAGATTCCGGTGATGGTGCTTGCGATAGACGGGATCCAGCGCCATGTATTCGAGAGTGTCGTGCATCCAGCCCATATCCCACTTCATGCCGAACCCCAGTCCTCCTGCATAGGTCGGCCGCGAAACTGACGGCCAGGAAGTGGATTCCTCCGCATAAGTCTGCACGTCCGGGTGTCGGCGATAGACTTCCTCATTAAGTTGGCGAAGAAAGGTGATCGCCTCCAAATTCTCCCGCCCGCCCTGGCGATTGGGGATCCATTCGCCTTCTTTGCGCGAGTAGTCCAGATACAGCATCGAGGCCACGGCATCCACCCGGAGTCCGTCTGCGTGGTACTGCTCCAGCCAGAAGAGGGCGCTGCTGATCAGGAAGCTGCGCACTTCATTGCGGCTATAGTTGAACACGGCAGTGCCCCAATCGGGGTGGAGTCCCTGCCGTGGGTCGGCATGTTCGTAGAGATAGCTCCCGTCAAACCGGCTGAGCCCATGCTCGTCAGTCGGAAAGTGCGACGGCACCCAGTCCAGAATGACGCCGATATCATGTTGATGTAACTGGTCGATCAAGTACATCAAATCTTGCGGCGTGCCATAGTTGCCGGATGGGGCAAAGTATCCCGTGGTTTGGTAGCCCCAGGAGCCGAAGAAGGGATGATCCATGAGCGGCAGGAATTCCACATGGGTAAACCCTAATTGCTGCACATACTCGATCAACTTCGGGGCAGCTTCACGATAGCTGAGGGAACGATTACCGTCACCGGGGACACGCATCCAGGAACCAAGATGCACTTCGTAAATGCTGATGGGGGCATCGAGTGCATTGTGCCGGGCGCGGGAGCGCATCCAGTCCTGATCGTGCCAGGTGTAACTCAGGTCCCAGACCACAGAGGCGGATTTCGGCGGAACCTCATTCAAGCGGGCAAATGGGTCGGTTTTGATGAGCACGGCCCCGTGATCTCGCGAGCGAATATGAAATTTGTATAAGGCGCCGCGGCCCACGCCGGGGACGAACCCTTCCCAAATGCCGGATGAGTGGCAGGGGTGGAGTGGATGGCGCGTCGGGTCCCAATGGTTGAATGTTCCAAACACCGACACCTGCTGGGCTTCCGGGGCCCACACGGCGAAATACGTTCCCTCCACGCCGTCGAAGGTTGCGGGGTGCGCGCCGAGTTTCTCGTACAGGTGAAAGTGGGTGCCTTCGTTGAAGAGATAGAGATCATCCGAGGAGAAGAGGCTGCGACTCCCCAGGGACCTGTCGAACAGAGGTGAGGGCGAAGCAATCGGCTGACCAGCTTGGTTGTGTGGGAGGTGATCCATAGAGGCAGAGTACTTCGGCTGAGGGCGGGGCGTCAATTGGCGGCGGTCGTCATCCGTCTCGCAGTCTTTCACGAGAGAGGGAGAAGGAGAACTTGCACGAGGCTAGTGACACCTCTCACGCAAGTATGATATGAATCAACCCGCCAATACGGGTCTCTCTTCGTCCCCATCGTCTAGCCTGGCCTAGGACATTGCCCTTTCAAGGCAGTAACACGGGTTCAAATCCCGTTGGGGACACCACACTTCTCCAGGTTGCTTGTTGGCAGACTGTTTCGGAGAACGGCCGTTTCTCCGGATGGAGCAGGCTGCATCAAATATAGGCCTAGGTGTAGTATGACGGCTTCATGGAGGATGGTGTCTGTCGTGGGAGAGGATCCGTAACCGGCTTGCCGATCGGCTGAGTTCGCTCTCGGGTCTCGACTACGAAGCAGTGTGCGCCCCGCCTCATGATCCGACGTCCTTGTGAAACAGCGACGTACGGAGTGTCTGTGTGAGCAGTCTTCTCTCTCGTTGGCAACGGCACCTGTCGGCCCCTGCGAATTCGGGCTGCACAGCATGGTCGTGGCATGCTCTTTGTGCGGTAAGCCTCCTCGGCGCGGCCGCGCTCGATGTCTTTACCTCCCTGGCACCTGCGGGCGGCGCGGGTTACGTGCTGGCCGTCCTGGCAGCGGGAATGATTTCCTCCCCGCGAGCTCCACGGGTTGTGGCGACCGTGGCGACCGGATTCGTCGGGCTTGGCGCCGATTGGCCCTCTGTCGGCGGAGTGGCATGGACCGAAATCCTCAACGGCGGCCTCTCCATCGTCGCCGTTTGGCTGGCGGCCTGGATCGTGGCCCAATGGCAGTCCGCATCGAGAAGCCGAGCCTATGCCCTGTCTGCTCGCGTACAGTCGTTGCTCACCAATAGTCACACCATCATCTTCGTCAAAGATCTCGACGGTCGGTTCCTGGAGGTCAGCGATCAGTTTGCAGCCTTGCTTGGGCTGTCGGCCGATGCGGTGATCGGGAAGACCGATTATGATTTTTTTCCTGCCGAGTTTGCCGACTCATATCGACAGCATGATGCGGAAGTTGTGACGGCCGGGACCGCGATGAATTTCGAGGAGGCGGCACTGGTCCATGGCAGCCTCCGCTGGTATGTGGCCCGTAAGTTTCCCTTTCGCGACGAGACCGGAAGGATCGTTGCTGTCGGCGGTGTGGCGACGGATATGACCGCGCGGCTGCTGGCTGAGGCCGAGCGTCATGAAGCGCAAGAGCGTTTGGATCTGGTGGTCGGCGCAACCCAGACGGGCATTTGGGATTGGGATCTGCAAACCAATCGGATGTATTACTCCTCCTTGTGGAAGGCCACGTTGGGCTATGAGGAGGCAGAGATTTCGGACTCGCCAGGCGAGTGGGAATCCCGACTGCATCCCGAAGACCAGGCGCGCATCATGGCCCTTGTTGACGACTATCTCTCCGGTCGGATTGCCTCGTATGAACTAGAGCATCGACTGCGGCATAAAGACGGGACCTATCGGTGGATTCACACCGTTGCAGTGTTGCAGCGAGACGCGGATGGGTTGCCACGGCGGATGACGGGGTCGCATGTGGACATTACGACGCGCAAGCAGGCGGAGCAGGCCCTGGCCCAGAGCGAATCCACGCTCCGTAGTTTTTTCGACAGCGATGTGTTGATGATGGGAATCGTGGAAGTCGTCGACGGCGACATTGTGCACATAGCCGACAATCGGCGAGTGGCGTCATTTTTCGGTACGACACCGGAGCTTTTGCAAGGACGACGTGCCTCGGAAATGGGGGTGCCTGCAGAGGTCATCCAACTCTGGATTCGGCATTACGAAGAGAGTGCCTCTACCGGACGGCCGGTCCGGTTTACCTACGCGCATCGGGACCCGTGCTCCGGGATGGAGTTACACTTATCCGCGACGGTCTGCTGGGTCGGTGCCGGTTCCGTCGGACGGTCTCGGCACTCGTATCTCGTTGAGGACGTGACTGAGTCCCGACGGCTGGAAGCCACGCTGCGAGACACGGCTGAGCGGTATCGAGGCGTGGTAGCGGCGCTCGCTGAAGGTGTGCTGGTCCATGACGCGCAAGGGCGGATTATCGCCTGTAATCCCAGTGCGGAACGGATCCTCGGCCTGACGGCTGATCAACTCATGGGGCGAACACCGCTCGATCCCGGCTGGCAGGCGATTCATCCCGATGGGAGGCCATTTGAGGAAGAGTTGCGGCCTCCGTCGGTGACGCTTCGAACCGGTCGTCCTTGCACTGAGGTTGTGATGGGTGTGCGTCGGCCGACGGGGGAACTGCGATGGGTGTCTATCAACACACAGGCCTTAGCGGAACCGGAGCGAGAGCAGCCGTATGGTGTGGTGGGGTCGTTCCACGACATCACGGAGCGCCGGCGAGCCGAGCAGGCGTTGTTGGAGGTCCAGACTGAATTGGAACGTCGGGTGCAGGAGCGCACCGCGAGGATTCAGGAACTGGAATCCCAGCGCTCCCAAGCCGAGAAGTTCGCGGCGCTCGGCCATTTGGCGGCCGGCATTGCACATGAAGTGAACAATCCCTTGGCCGGGATCACCAATGCGTTTCACCTCGTGAAACAGGGAATCGACCGCGATCATCGGCATTATCGATTTGTGGAGCTCATCGATCGCGAAATCCATCGGCTGACCAGTATTGTGAAGAAGATGTACACCTTATACCAAGGTGTGCCGGCGGGTAAGCGTGAGGCGACTGACATTGCGGCGCTTCTGCAGGATCTGACCGTCTTGCTGGGCCACAAATTGGCGTCCAAGCGGATTCGGTTGCGCACGGCAGTGGAGACCGCGCGGGAACGTGTCGACGTACCCCGGTCCGACCTTCTTCAGGTGTTGCTCAATCTCGTACAGAACGCGATCGATGCCTCCGACACCGATAGTGAGGTCGTATTGCGGGTGATCGAAGAGGACGGCCTGCTTTGCTGGCGCGTGATTGATCACGGCGCCGGCATTGCGCCCCATATCCTTCCGCGTGTGTTTGAACCATTTTTTACGACGAAAAGCGGTTCGAGTTGGCAGGGGCTCGGGCTCGGTTTATCCGTCTCTCGTGGATTGGTGGAGGCCATGGGCGGCAGGATCGACATTCAAACAACCGTTCAACGTGGCTCGACCTTTACCGTTGTGCATCCGCTGATAGCCGGCGATGGTATTGAGCGAGGTGGTGCATCACCTCCGATGCGAAAGGGACAGCAAGATGATGACTATGCAGCGACGCATTCTCATTGCTGATGACGAGGAGACGTTTCGGGAGTCGACTTCGGCGCTTTTGTCCGAGGCCGGATATGCGTGTAGTTCGGCCAGGGATGCGGTGGAGGCCGAGCGATTGTTGGAGAAGGGCTTCGATCTTCTGCTTACCGATCTGCGTATGCCTGGGAATTCTCAGTTAGAGCTGCTGGAGACGGTGTCCAGACGTCATCCGGATTTGCCGGTGGTGGTGGTCACGGGATATCCGACGGTGGGGACAGCGATCGAATCGTTTCGACTAGCCATCGTGGATTATTTGATCAAACCGGTCGAGCTGGATGAACTAAAGGGGGCAGTCGAACGAGGCTTGCGACGCCGGATGATGACGCGGGCGGTGAAGGAAGCCGCCACCGAAACAGCCAAAGTGGCCGGCATCTTCGACCAATTGGGCCGCTCGATCCATCACAGCGGGCAGCATGGCGAACATCTGGAGTGGAGCACGCAGGAATATATGGCTCAGGCCATGGGACATATTGCGCACTTGTCGGCGTTGATCGGACGGACCATGGAGGCTTCCCGCACGGCGCACCCCCAGGAGCCCACGGATATCTGTGCGTTCATGAAGTGTCCACGTCTAGATCGGTATGAGGCTGCAATTGAAGAGGCCGTCGAGGTCATGGAGCGCACACGAAGCTCGTTCAAATCGAAGGAGATCGGGGCCCTGCGGCAGCGATTGGAGACTCTGCTGCGAGAAGGTCGCCGCTGAGTGATGCGGGCCAAGCCAGCTTCCGTCCGTGATCACGTTCACGGGTCGGGAGAGCCTACGGTGCGGGAAGTCGTCGGGTGCGAATGAGCGTCGTGACAGGAAACCCGAGTTGCTGTGCCTGTTTAACGAGCTGCTGATACCTGGCTTCGTCCAGTCGCGGGGCGCGTGAAAGAATCCAGAGATACCGGCGGTCTGGCGTGCCGACCATCGCGGTACGGTAGTCCGGATCCAGTGCAAGAATCCAGTAGTTGCCGTCACGCGAGGAGCCAAAAAGTCGTGCAAAGAAATTATCGAAGACCACCGTCAGGCGCGCATTGGTCTGTGGATCAAGAACCCGTGCCACACCGTCGATTTCGTCATGCCCTCCGGTATCAGTGACGCATTCATTGTGTACGCCGATGGCACCATCGGCACGTACTGTGTATGTGGCCTTCGAGTCCACGCAATGTCGCTGAAACCACATCGGCAGCCGTGCAATTTCGTGCCAAGTTCCGGCATATCGAGCCAGATCGACTGATGCGACCGTCGGCAACGTGTCCTTTGGACTTACTCCGGCACAGGCGTATAGGACCAGGCATAGTGCCGTGGCGGCAAACAGGGTATGCATTCTGGCATGACGATTGGTGACCTGCATTGTGCTCCCCATAATCGCAAGACACTGTGCAGTGTACACTGGCCATGCATAAAAGGAAAAGCTTGAGAGCCGCCCCAGGCCAAATCGTTGGCACATCCAAAGACCCCCGCATTTCCAAGTTGTATTGTTGTGGATCAACCCCTCCAGCTACCCCGTTCCTATATGCTTGTGTGCTGATACTAGAGTCGGCTCACCGTAGGTTGACTCGTCAATTTACGTATATTCCTGGCCTACCAAAGTTTTTGTCAGCGCCCATCCTCCGGGGAATATTCCACTCCGCGACCTTCGAATAATATCGCCCTTGTCCGCGCACGTCGGTCAATCGATTCCGGTGCATCGTTCATTCACATACAGGAGGGGGCATATGGCTGGTGGAGGTAGTCCTACTCAGAATGGTGACAAGTCGGTGGCGGTGACCGTCCGCCTACAATCGGTCGGGGATGCCGACCAGCCGACGTTGGCGAACTATTCCCAGGCGAGTCTTGCACAAGGGTTGGCCTACATCGATTTCGGATTTCTGGAGCCGGGGGTGATCGGTGCGGTCGCGCAACGTGCCCAAAGAGGCGAAACGGTACCAACGCAGCTCGTGGGAACCAGAGCCGTTCGAGTCGCCTTACCTTTTGATACGGTGCTTCGCTTACATCAACAACTCCAGCAGATAGTCGGTAGCCTTCAGCCCCTCAAATCGAAACTGTCCTAACTCGCCGCGCGCTATCCCGTTATGGATATTCCCACTTCCCATCTCGATTCTTGTTCGACTGAGGTGTCTCACCCGGATACCGGTTTGTTGTGCCTGCTTATGGTCGCGCGCTTTCATGATGTGCCGGTCGACGGTGGCCAGATTCAGCATCAATTCGGGCTGTCTGGCCACAGCTTGACGGTGAACGCCTTGGTGCGCGCCGCGAAACACGTCGGCCTCAAAGCCGGTCTTGTGACCTCCTCGTGGGACGAACTGGCGGCGACCTCACTTCCGGCAATTGCCCAACGATCAGATGGGACGCACGTTCTCCTGGCCAAAGTGCAGGGAGAAAAAGTGCTCTTGCAGGATCCGCTGAAGGAGCGGCCGCAGATGCTCTCGAAAGAAGAGTTTCTCGCGGTCTGGAGCGGGAACCTATTGCTCTGTACGAAACGTGTAGGCGTCCGACTCGAAGCTCTTCCGTTCGGCATTACGTGGTTCATCCCCGCCGTGCTCAAGTATCGTCGTCTGTTGGGAGAGGTCGTCCTCGCGTCGTTCTTCCTCCAGGTGTGTGCGTTGCTGACTCCGCTGTTCACGCAAGTGATCATCGATAAAGTGCTTGTGCACAAAGGGTTCACGACACTCCACGTGATGGCGGTGGGCATGTTGGTTCTCGCCCTGTTCGATGCGCTGCTCGGCGGGTTGCGGACCTACGTGTTTGCCCATACTACGAACCGGATCGATGTAGGGCTGGGCGCGCAACTGTTCCGCCATCTCCTGGCTCTGCCGCTGGCGTACTTCGAAGCCCGGCGGGTCGGCGATACGGTGGCGCGTATACGGGAACTCGAACAGATCCGCCAGTTTCTCACCAGCCACTCGGTGACGGTGTTCTTGGACGTGGTGTTTACGGTCGTGTTTTTGGGTGTGATGTGGGTCTACAGCCCCACACTCACCTTAGTGGTGATGGCCTCGCTGCCACTCTATGCCTTGCTCTCGGTGCTCATTACACCCCTCATTCGTGCGCGGCTCCATGACAAATTCAATCGTGGTGCGGAGAACCAGTCATTTCTGGTGGAAGTGGTCAGCGGTATTCAAACCGTGAAGGCGCTCGCCGTCGAACCGCCGCTACAACGTCGATGGGATGAACAATTGGCGGGGTATGTCCAGGCGAGCTTCCGTGCCACCAGTCTCGTTGCGGTGGCCGGGCAAGTGGCGAGCTGTATTCAGAAATCGACCACCATTGTCATCATGTGGGTGGGGGCTTACCAAGTCATCCACGGTGCGTTAAGCATCGGGGAGTTAATTGCTTTCAACATGCTTGCGGGCCAAGTGACCGGACCATTGTTGCGTATGGTGAACCTCTGGCAGGAATTTCAGCAAGTGGGCATCTCGATCCAACGACTCGGGGATGTTCTGAATGCCAAGTCGGAACCAACCTACAATCCCAACCGCACGACCCTTCCGCAGATGGCCGGCAAGATTATATTTGAGGATGTGGCGTTTCGGTATCGTGTTGATGGGCCGCCGGTGCTTCACCAGGTCTCCCTCACGCTGCAACCAGGGCAGATCGTCGGCGTGGTGGGGCGCTCAGGGTCTGGGAAGAGCACGATTGCCAAGCTGATGCAGCGTTTGTATGTGCCGGAGCGTGGTCGCGTACTGGTAGACGGCGTTGATCTCGCGCAGATAGACCCCGCCTGGTTGCGACGCCAAGTCGGAGTTGTGCTGCAAGAGAACTTTTTGTTTAACCGCTCGGTGCGAGACAATATTGCGCTGACGGATCCCGGGCTCCCGATGGAGCGTGTCGTGCACGCCGCCACACTCGCCGGCGCTCATGAGTTCATTCTTGAACTTCCGGACGGATACGATACGGTTGTGGGAGAGCATGGCTGCGCGCTCTCGGGAGGTCAGCGGCAACGCATCGCCATCGCCCGCGCCTTAGTCGCGAACCCCCGCATTCTCATCTTCGATGAAGCGACGAGTGCTTTGGACTATGAGTCCGAAGCGATCATTCAGCGCAATATGGCTCAGATCTGCAAGGGCCGCACGGTCATCATCATCGCTCATCGGCTCAGCACGGTTCGTCCCGCCCACAAGATTTACGTCATTGATCGCGGGCAACTAGTCGAGCAAGGCACGCATGATGAATTGCTCAAGCGCAAGGGTATGTATACACGACTCCACCAGCATCAAGAAGGGCGGGCGGCGTAAGGATGAAAGCCCATCTACGAAACCTGGCTGGGTGGCGAGCGATGTGGCGTGTTGAGTCGAGGCAGCCATCACGGGGTGGCATTCCCGGACAGGCAATCGAGTTTCTCCCTGCGGTCCTTGAAATCCAGGATGCACCGCCGTCGCCGATCGGACGGGCGATCCTCTGGAGCATCATGCTGGCATTCGCCTCAGCTATGGCATGGTCTTCGCTAGGACAGGTCGATATCGTCGCAGTCTCTCAGGGGAAAATCATTCCCAGCGGCTATTCCAAAACCATCCAACCCTTTGAGACGGGCGTCATCGCTGCTATCCATGTGCAAGACGGCCAAGCGGTCAAACAGGGAGACGTTCTGATCGAACTTGACGCCACTCAAAACAGTGCCGATCGCGATCGGGCTTCCAGCGAATATCACGCCGCTCTCGTTGAGGCGGCTCGCTTGCATGCTCTGATAGCTGGGCAAG
This sequence comes from Nitrospira defluvii, assembly GCA_011525625.1. Taxonomy (GTDB): domain Bacteria; phylum Nitrospirota; class Nitrospiria; order Nitrospirales; family Nitrospiraceae; genus Nitrospira_A. The sequence continues at coordinate 116,351 of WYAX01000003.1, read as the reverse complement.
GCACCTTCAACGTGCCCAGTGATTCGGACCCAGAATTTGTGTCGTTACAACAGCAACGTTTACGGGATCAGACGGCGGAATATGCGGCTCGGGTAGATGCCGCACGACATCTTATCGGTCAGCGTCAAGCGGCTGTGGAGGCGACGAAAGAGAATCTCCGACGCCTTGAAGCCACGGTTCCGATGGAAAATGAGCGGGCAGCAGCCTACCGGGCATTACTGGCACAACAGTATGTGTCGAAGATGGACTATCTCCAGTTTGAGCAACAACGCATCGATAAGGCGCAGGAATGGGCCGGGCAGAGGAGCAAGTTGCGTCAGGACCAAGCGGCCCTGGCTGAGGCAGAGCAGAACTACCAGGCGCTTATCTCGGAATTTCAACAGAGTAAGCAAGCCGAGCTTTCTGCCGTGGAGATGAAGGCCGCGTCGCTGATCCAAGAGGTCCGGAAAGCCGGACAAAAAACGGAGCTTCAGAAACTGGTCTCTCCGATCGACGGCGTCGTCCAACAATTGGCGGTGCACACGGTCGGCGGCGTTGTCACTCCTGCCCAACCGCTGCTGATGGTCGTGCCTCAGGATCATCCAGTCGAGGTCGAGGCGCAGTTGGAAAATAGGGACATCGGATTCGTGAGGGAAGGGCAGCCGGTAGAACTGAAGATTGAAACGTTTCCGTTTACCCTGTACGGGACGATTCCAGGAAAGGTGTTGACCGTCTCGGGTGATGCGGTACCGTTAGATAAAGACAAAGGCGGTCTGGTGTATGTCAGCCGGGTGAGTATGGATCGAGCCACGATGCAGGTGGAAGGAAAGCAGATTCATCTGACTCCCGGCATGGCCGTGACGGTGGAGATCAAGACCGGACAGCGGCGGGTGATCGAATTTTTGCTGAGCCCCCTATTGAAGTCCACGAAAGAGAGTTTGCGGGAGCGGTAGGAGCGCGAGGTATTGCAGAGATGACTCATAGTGGTTAGTACCGGAGGAAACACCTAATGCCTCTCTTGCGCATGGCAATGCGTGAAGTCGATCGGAGGTTCCGCGCATGATAGCACTCACCCTGCTTTTCGTGCTGATCCTGTATGGATTGGCTGCTTGGTGTGTTACCCGAATGCTCGGATGGCTTGGCAGAATATGTGTCCTTCCCCCGCTCTCGACGAAAGTGGTGCAAGGCCTCACCCTGACGCTTTTTCTCTTGTTCCCGACATGGGACATCATCCCCAGTCGTTTGTATTTTGAGCATCTTTGTGAGACGGAGGCCGGCGTCAGAGCGTTCAAGATAGTCGAACTCGACCAGTCATATTTTAGGCCTGATGGACGGCCGGACGATAAAAAACTGTTAGATCGCTATGTCCAATCAAGTAAATGGAATCGTGATTTTTCGTCTTGGGCGCACATCACAAGAATAGAGGGGCAGATTCACGATAAGGAGACAGGCGAATTATTGGGCGTCGCCACGGATTTTTCTTACTATGGTGGCTGGGTTGAAGCGACTATCGCTCCAATGTCTCCCATAACTTGCCCAGCGTTTAAGGCTGGAGTGTTTGGGATAGGCTTACAGCAGGTCTTTAGGTTAAAGCAGACGTCCTTGCAGGAGAAAAACTGAAATGGCCGATCCAATTGGTATGTATTTTCAGCACTCGCAGCTGGCTATGGCGGCGTATGCGGATTTTACTGCGACAATGTCCTCGAATGACTATAAGCGCGCATTGAAGGATGCGGGGTTTACGGACCCCTTAGTCGATACATTTGTGGCTGCCTATAGCGTTATAGGAGAGACTTTTACGGACCCCGTGACAGGTTTGTCCGTAACGCTTTTCCAGAAGGTTGCGACCGGCGAGAAAATTCTGGCTATTCGTGGAACAAATCCTGATGAAGTTGGTGATCTCATCACAGATGGACTACTGTTAGCCGGAGAATCAGCCACCTTAAGTCCGCAGTATGTCGCACTCCAGAGATACTATTCGCAGCTGATTGAACACGAAGCACTTGGCCGCAATGAGCTTTTGTCTGTGACAGGTCATTCTCTTGGAGGGTTCCTTGCCCAAGCTTTCACGGTCGACCATGCGACCAATATTCGCCATACGTACACCTATAACGCCCCAGGAATTGGTGGCGTGGTGATTGAGGTCTTGGAACGGTTGGGCGTAGCGGCAAATACTGTTCCTTCAGGAGCCATTACTAACATTATTGGCGAGAACGGACTGTCGATCGCAGCTGGATTGGGTACCCAAATTGGTAAGCCAGTGAACATCTTTATCGAGGGCACAGGATTCAACACTTCGTTTCATGATCACCAAATAGCGACTGCCACTGATGCACTTGCATGGTATGACCTCGCTGCGAGAATTGATCCGACGATCGATGTGGCTGCAGTTACTAGATTTCTTGAGGCTTCTTCATCGGTCGCCGCCCGTCGGTTGGAAACGAGTCTTGATACCCTGCGCGTTCTGTTCACCGGCGATCGCACGCCAACTCCGTCAGGGCCATCTGGAATGGGTGATCCGAATCGCGAGGCGTACTATGTGAACCTCATCAATCTACGGAACAGCCTTCCCAGTACAAATGATTATCGACTCGTCGATTTGGTTGGAATGTCGAGCGCTACTGTATTCAGTCAGGCGAAGAGTCCGACGCTGGATGGCCTTGCCTATCGCTATGCGCTGCGCGAGTTAAATCCCTTTGTAATGATCGGCATCGACTATGAGGCCCTCCATAACCAAGACCACTCCCTAGACATATACGATGCCGATACCGGTGTTGGTGTCTGGACTCAAATGGCCCTGAGCGACCGCGCTGAGCTATTGGCGGAGAAGTTGCGCTTCAACGTCAACGATGGAACTCCCAGCAGCTCGACTCTGTTTGTGGATGAAACGACGAATTTCAACAACCAACGCGGGGCGACGGCAATCGAAGCAGTCATGTTCGGAGATATCGAGGGCCGGGAGTATTTGGGGCGGAGAGGGAATGATCATATCTATGGAGGGGCTGGGAACGATTTTGTTCATGGCGCAGGGGGGCAGGATTATCTCGAAGGCAATGAGGGTAATGATGAGCTCTATGGCGAAGCTGACAACGACATTTTGCTTGGCCAACAAGGGAGTGACACCCTTAATGGTGGTGCAGGCGCTGACCGCATGAGTGGCGGCCTCGGCGACGACATCTACATCGTCGATAATTTGGGAGATAAAGTCTTCGAGGTCGAAAGTGGCGGGCTCGATCAGATTCTTGCTTCGGTGGATTTCTCCCTTAGCCCACACGTGGAGAACCTGACCCTGACGGGCATGGAAAATACTTCAGGGACAGGGAACAATCTTGATAACCGAATCACAGGCAATAGCGCTAACAATCGCCTCACTGGCATGGGCGGTAACGACCTCCTCGAAGGCGGCATCGGCGTTGACACCTATGTCTATTCGTCCGGGGATGGAATGGATCGGATTGAAGATAGTGATGCGCAAGGGCGGATTATTTTTGACGGCCGCGTGTTGCAGGGCGGTGTTCGTCGTGCCGGGGATGCCGCGAATACGTATACCAGTCTCGATGGCCGAACCACCTATGTCATGTCGGGGACGGATCTGCTGATCAATGGCGTGCTCATCGTTAACGAGAATTTCCAGAGCGGTCAGATGGGGATCCAGTTGCGTGACATGTCTGGAATGCCGCGCGACGCGGGCGTTCCAACAGGACATTTTATTGATACGTATATCGGCGATGCAGATGCGGAGGGGTGGGTTCCAGGAGGCTTGGGGGCGATCGAGGTGTATGCAAATGGTGGCAACGATGTGCTTCATGGAGACCATACGCCGGTACTTGGTGCGTTTGACGATCTGTTGGATGGCGGAACCGGCAACGACGTGTTCTTCGGCGGTTATGGAAACGATTATTTGATCGGCGGATACGGGGATGACTATGCCTTGCTGACCGATGGGGACGTGTTTCTTGGTGGCGATGGTGACGACTATGCTGTGGGGACGGCAAACTATTTGAGCCTTGCGGGACCGATGATTGGAAGTGGGGCCCACTATGCCGATGGCGGGGCGGGTCACGACACGTTGATGGGGGAGATGGGGACGGATGTACTACTGGGTGGTGACGGAGATGATGTGCTTCGGGGAGAAAATCGTCCGACGGGTTGGATCGGCCTAGTCTATGACAATTCCATATGGAGCCGAACAGCACAAGCAGGGGTCATTTCGTTGACTGGTGGCGACGACTATCTTGATGGCGGGGCGGGCAACGATTTGCTTGTCGGCGATGGCGGCAATGACATTCTCCTTGGCGGGGCGGGTGACGATCGGCTGTTTGGTGAGTCGGATTTCACTCAAACGATTGCAGGCGATGATTGGCTTGATGGGGGCGAGGGAAACGACTCGTTGTTGGGAGGCGCCGGTGCGGACATGCTGTCAGGAGGTGATGGAGACGACCTCTTAGTCGGTGACTTTTCCGGCGACCCGGGAGCCGACGATATTCTTGACGGGGGCGCCGGTGCAGATGAGCTCCAGGGGGGTGGCGGCGACGACATTCTGTACGGTGGAAGCGGGATGGACCGGCTTGCCGGATTTGGAGGGAATGATTTCCTCGATGGCGGCGCTGACGATGATGAGTTGCAGGGTGGCCTTGGCGACGACGCGCTCTGGGGCGGTGGCGGCAATGATCGCATGATTGGGCAAGAGGGCGATGACACGCTGTTTGGGGAGGAAGGGGATGACGAACTCCAAGGCGATGTCGGCAGCGATACACTCTTCGGTGGAGAAGGTCATGATGCGCTGTTTGGTCACGATGGAGACGATCTGCTCTCGGGGGAAGCCGGCGATGATTTGCTGAACGGTGGACTCGGCAATGACCGGCTGGATGGTGGCGATGGCGTCGACGATGTTCAGGGGCGTGAAGGGGATGATTTTTTGGTCGGCGGCGACGGACACGATTTCCTGTACGGCGACGGGAACAATCCTACGCTTCTCAGTTCTGCAGGCGGAAACGATACCCTGGATGGGGAAGAGGGGGATGACCAGCTATGGGCTGGCGCAGGGCAGGACCAGCTGTTTGGTGGAGAGGGTTCGGATCAGCTTGTCGGAGATGTTGGTGCCGATTTCCTCTATGGTGAGGCCGGCGATGATCTTCTTTTCGGCGACTCCCCGTTCTTCTTCAGCCAGGCAGGCGCGGATATGCTCGACGGGGGAGAGGGCGACGATACTCTTCACGGCGGGGGAGGCGAGGATGATCTTCAGGGTGGTGGGGGAAACGATTTTCTGATCGGTGGAAGCGGGCTTGATACGTACAGAGTTAACCTAGGTGACGGTACTGATACAATTCAGGACGATGGGGCGCAAAGCAATCGACTCATCTTTGGTGCAGGCATCACTCCCGAATCGTTGAAATTGGATGTGGGGCCGGCAGACACGCTGGTCTTACGTGTGGGTCATGGTGGAGATGCAATTCAACTCACCGGCTTTGGGCTGAACGCTTCTGCCGAGTTCCATACCATCCGTCACTTTGAATTTGCTGACGGCACGGTATTGACGGACGGTGAGTTGCTTGCCCGAGGGTTTCAGTTGTCCGCTCCAGAAAACGGTGGAACGTTGCAAGGAACGAGCTTCGCCGATCATATGCAAGGCAGCCAAGCTGAGGACTGGCTGTATGGACGTAGCGGCAACGATATGTTGCTCGGTGGCGTAGGCGATGATGTCTTGGAAGGTCATGAGGGCGATGATGAATTAGACGGGGGTGCTGGAAACGACCGACTGTATGGAAACGAAGGATACAACGTGTTGCGTGGTGGCGAAGGCAATGACAGTTTAGAGTCGTCGGGTATTGCCGACCAGTTGTTCGGTGGCGCCGGGGATGATGCGTACCACCTGCGATCTATGGGGCAGGTCATCACCGAGGACGTGAATGCAGGTCGCGACACGATTTACCTCACCCCGACTGAGTCACTTACATTTCAGGCGCCGGACAACGTCGAGAACGTGAGCATAGAGGACGATGTATATCTGAGTCCCACGACTCAGGTGAACTTAATCGGAAACGCTTTGGATAATGAGCTGTCTGGCTCCCATCGGCTCGATGGACAGGCGGGCAACGACGTACTAATCGGAACCGGCGACAATACATTCCTGTTTGGCGTCGGGTACGGGCAGGATATCGTACGGAGTGGGATGCAGATGTATGCCCATTCGGGACTCGATCAGGTGCAGTTTCTCGAGGGCGTGGCGCCGACCAACCTGAGTCTAGAACGGCAGGCCGATGATCTTGTCGTGAAGATCAATGGGACTGCCGACGAGTTACGCGTGCAGTCCTACTACGAGTCTCCTGCCGACACGGTTGATCAATTTATTTTTTCGGATGGGACGATGTGGACGTCTGGCGAGATTGAAGTACGCGTACGAACCGTTGTCGGCGTCGGGGCTGACGAATCTATCTATGGTTCCAATGGTGACGATACCATTCGGGGCATGGGGGGGAATGATCAGATCCGAGCCAGCGAGGGGAATGATGTTCTTGACGGAGGCGCCGGAAATGATCTTCTGGAGGGTCATGCCGGCAATGACGTCTATCTCTTTGGCCGAGGGTACGGGCAAGACTCCATCGACGATCAAGGTGATTCAGCAGATGTCGATACATTGCAACTCATCGATGGAATCGCACCCGGCGATGTGACGTTACGGGCAACTCCAGATTTCGGTGGCAATGCGATTCTGAGCATCAACAACACCGGCGATCAAATCAGTCTCGGCGGATTCTTTGAGTTCCCATCCCTCCGCATTGACCGTATCGCATTCGCCGACGGGACCATCTGGGATTACAGTGCCATGCTGGCCCACACGGAAGGCGTCAATCTGGTCGGCACCGAAGACACGGACTATTTCTACGGAAATGTGACGAACGATACGCTCTTGGGATTAGGTGGCGACGACACTCTCTCGGGCGGCGCGGGGAATGACAGTCTGGACGGGGGCACGGGCGCAGATCTTATGACCGGAGGCGCCGGAAATGATCTGTATATGGTCGACAACCTCGGCGACGTGGTGACAGAACAAGCCGGACAAGGTGCGGATACGGTCCAGGCGAGCCGGACCTACACGCTAGGAGCAAATCTGGAAAATCTCACTCTCACCGGCGAGCTCGCCATCAATGGTACTGGCAACTCTCTGAATAATGTTTTAATCGGAAATAGTGCGGTGAATGTCCTGACTGGTGGGGCTGGAAACGACACGTACGTGGTAGGGCTTGGCGACATCATTGTAGAGGGGGCGAGTGCCGGGGCCGACACTGTGAAGTCTGATATCAGTTGGACATTGGGCACGAATCTCGAAAATCTCATCTTGACGGGTGCGGAGGCTGTCAATGGGACCGGCAATAGTCTTGCCAACACCCTGACCGGTAACAGTGCGGCAAATATTCTCAGCGGCGGGGCCGGAGCAGATAGACTGATTGGAGCGCAGGGGGATGACCTGTACATCGTGGACAATGTCGGCGACAAGGTCACGGAGCTAGTCGGCGAAGGCCTGGATACGATTCAAAGTTCAGTGACGTATACGCTGGGGGCCAATGTAGAAAACCTTACGTTGACAGGTACTTCTGCGATTAACGGGGCAGGAAATGGACTGGACAACGTGTTGATCGGAAACAGCGCGGCCAACCGGTTAACCGGTGGTATGGGAAATGATACCTATGTCCTTGGTGCGGGTGATACCGTCGTCGAGGCGGTGAATGCGGGGATTGATACCATCCAAAGCTCCGTAACGCATACGCTCGCTACCAATGTCGAAAACCTCACGCTCATAGGCACAGGCGCGATCAACGGTACGGGTAACGCGCTCAATAACATTTTGGTCGGCAATAATGCCGCCAATATACTGACCGGCGGTACCGGGGATGACGCGTATGTAGTTGGGGCGGGAGACACGGTGGTCGAGTCCTTGAATGCCGGCATTGATACGGTGCAAAGCTCGGTGACCTGGACCTTAGGCGCGAATGTTGAAAATCTTGCTCTTACAGGAACAGCCGCGATCGGTGGAACGGGCAATACTCTTGCCAACTCTTTGATCGGCAACGCTGGCAACAACGTGTTGATGGCTGGTGACGGCAACGATACGCTGTCGGGTGGAAAAGGGAACGATGTGCTTAATGGTGGGACGGGCAATGATGTGTTTCAGCTGGCCCGCGGAGATGGCCAGGACACGATTACCGATGCCAGTGGGACTGGGGATCGCTTGAATTTTGCGTCCGGGGTCAACCCCCTCGATCTCATGTTGAGTCAGAGTGCCAATGATTTGCGTATTGCCGTGTATGGTTCGACGGATCAGGTGACGATTGCCAACTGGTATGCCGGTGCAGCCAACCAAATTGAAACGGTTCAAGCCGGCAATGGTCAACAATTGATGAGCACTCAGGTGAATCAACTCATTCAGGCAATGGCGGGATTTACTCAACAGACCGGGCTCAGTTGGGATCAAGCTATCGCCCAGCGTCCAGAGGACGTGCAACAGATTCTTGCCGCGAACTGGCATTAGAAGGCTATGTCGCCTGCCGCCAGGGGGCGACCTCTATTTGGCTCAGTCTGCTTGCTATCAGCGTGGCCTCATCCTTAGACCTTCGCCTGCCTGAGCTGTTTCTGATAAAACCACTTAAATTGCACGTGGTTGTGTGCGGTAAGTCCGCCATACGAAGGAGGTACGACCTCTGTGGGATGGCTGAAGCACGTTGCGATGGTACAGTCAGAACATCCGAGTGAACCAAGAGCTCAGCATCCACACACTATCACTATTTCGTTTGTGAGGAGGCTTAGGATGTCGCAACGGATTATTCTTTATGCTGCGCTTTGGATGTTGATGGTTGGGGGAATTGAAGGCTGCGCGACGATCCAGCCCGGGTCGTCCACCACGCTTCCGAGTAGTGCATTTTTTCAGGCCGATCCCGGGGAATTGAAACCGCTACAGGCGATTGCCCATGCCCAAGATCTACGAATGAAGAATTGCCACAAGGGGCCTGCCTGTGAAGATGCGTACTATACCCGTGCGTTGGTGGCATTATTCGAAAATCGGGCGGATGCCATTATGGTCTTTCAGGAGTTGCGCACGGCCATGCCGAACAGTCGCTATGAGGGGGCGACGACGGGCTGGCTAAATTTGCTCCAGGATGCGTCGGTTTCCTCCCCCCATCATAGGGCGCTGATGGTTCAGCTCAGGCATGAAGTGTTGCGTCATTTGCTTGAACGTCCGGATCTTACAGCGGTGCGTGCCATCAAGGATCATGAGCGGCGAGTGGCCGAACTCGCCCGGTAACTGCCCTTCGCCGCTCCCCATCAGTTGATCAGCCGGCAGGTCCCTCCTGCCGGCCGTGCTGTTTCCACGGAAGTTGGTCCCTCGTGTCCGTGTCCCTTCGTCCAGTCTTGGGAATAGAGAATCTCCGCTAACCGCCCCTCCAACTAGTTCCCGGTCCGTCCGCTGTACAGTTGAGTTTGCAACCAGGCACGGTTACACTTTGCCGAAGCGTGGGGATTGAGTACTCACACGTGTTGCGTCGGTGGGAGGTCTGTATGCGTCTATTTGGTACGACGGTCGTGATGTCTGCGCTTCTGCTCTTCCTGCCCTGGAGCGTTGCGGCCGAGGAACCACTGTCCGTCGCAGTTGGCCAGCAATCAGTAACTGATGTCATTCACGGCAAGGATGGCGCGCCGATGGTGTTGATTCCGGCCGGTGCGTTTACGATGGGAAGCAACGAAGGGTTACCTGCTGAACGACCGGAACATGTCGTCACCCTTAATGCCTATGCGATCGATCGATACGAAGTGTCAATGCGCCTCTATCGAAAGTTTCTTCAGGAAGCGCAACGCGATGCGCCGCCGACCTGGGACGATGAGGCGGCGGAGACGGTCGGGGATCGTCCAGCGGTCGGAGTCAGTTGGGCTGATGCGTCAGCCTACTGTACCTGGGCCGGGAAGAGGTTGCCGACGGAAGCTGAGTGGGAAAGGGGAGCGCGGGGAACGGATGGGCGAAGATATCCCTGGGGCCATATGCAGCCGTTTGTGGACATTGCCAACTATAATCGCGGAGTGTGGGTGAGCGAAGCGGTCACCCTTGTCAGTGTGGCCGGCGGTGTCGAAGGCATGAGCGTTCGTCATGGACTGAAGGAAGGGGGGCGAAGTCCCTACGGCCTCCACCACATGGCCGGCAATGCGGCGGAATGGGTCGCCGACTGGTACGATCGCGAATATTATGCGAAGAGCCCAGACAAAAATCCCGCCGGCCCGGCAAATGGGGAGAAAAAGGTGATTCGTGGCGGCTCCTGGTCCGATCTTCCGGTGGCGCTCCGAGCGTCAGCCCGTGTGTCTGCGGAGCCGGATTTTCAGGATCGTACGATCGGGTTTCGTTGCGCAATGGATGCTGCGCAGTAGCGAACGGCCGTGTTGCCACTTGAGACGCCTGGCATCTGGATGTCCAGCTCAAATGTCCCGTAGTATGGTAGGTGTAACATGCGTGTAAGACTCGTGTAGTCTGGTTATGCTCGGTCCAGTCTCTTCCCCATCGGTGCCACCCTCGAATCAAAAGAACAAGGCTGTTGCCGCGTTAGTGGCCGGATTTGTTCTGCTGGTTGCCTTGGCCGGGATTCAAAATTCACCGACGTCGTCGCCTGTCCCGCCGGCGGTTCTCCAGATTGATCCCAATATGATGCCCTTGGTGACCGGCGAGGAGTCGATACAAGAACTCTTCGTGCGTGCCGGGTGCACGGTCTGTCATCAGATTCCGGGGATCGCCGGAGCGAACGGAAAGGTAGGTCCACCTCTGTGGCTGGGCAAGACGGGCCCAAGCCGTCTGACCGACCCGCAATACCGGGGGCAGGCACAGACGGTTCGGGAATATATCGTGGAGTCGGTTGTGTCGCCGGGAACCTATGTGGTCCCAGGTTTTCCCCCGGATACCATGCCGACGTGGTATGGAAGAAAGTTGAGCGCAGGGGCGTTGAATAAGATCGCCTCGTACCTGGAGCAGGTAATGGGAGAATCGTCGCCGGAGGCTCGTTAATCGGGGGTGCCCGCACGGCGTCCTGGGAGAGGAGCCCTCATGTAAGAGCCGGTGTGGTCCTCAGGCCGTGAGTGTCAACGCTTCTTGCCCGCCGCTTGGCCCATCTGTCCCTGGATCTGGAATCCTTTTTCATCACGGTCATTCTTGTCCAGCAGTGCCGCGACCGCATCGTCGCCTTTCAGCCCTGCCAGCTTGATCTTGAGACGCAGGTTATTCGCGCTGTCGGCGTTAATCAGCGCCTGTTCAATGCTGATCTTCCCGGCTTTGTAGAGTTGCAGCAGCACGTGGTCGAACGTCTGGCAGCCTTCATCAATGCCCTGCTCCATGGCTTCCTTTAGCGTGTCAATCTCTGAGCGCTTGATGAGGTCCTTGATGCGCGGCGTATCCAGCATAATTTCTAGTGCGGGGACGCGGCGGCCATCGAGGGAGGGGATCAGCCGCTGTGAAATGATAGCCCTGAGGTTCAGGGAGAGTTGCAAATAGATTTGTGCATGCCGTTCCACCGGGAAGAAGTTCATGATGCGCTCGATGGATTGATTGGCATTATTGGAGTGCAGGGTTCCAAGGCAGAGATGTCCGGTTTCTGCAAACGTGATCGCGGCTTCCATGGTTTCCGTGTCTCGGATTTCACCGATGAGAATCACGTCCGGGGCTTGCCGCAGTGTGTTCTTCAGCGCGTTGCCGAACGAATGGGTATCGAAGCCGACTTCGCGCTGGGTCACGATTGATTTTTTGTGGTGATGGACGAACTCAATGGGGTCTTCCACACTGATGATATGGCCCGCATGCACGGTGTTCCGGTGATCGATCATTGCCGCCAAGGTTGTGGACTTTCCCGACCCCGTAGCGCCGACGACGAGAACCAGCCCTCGTTTGGTCATGGCGATATCTTTGACGATGGGCGGTAGATCTAATTGCTCGACCGTCATGATTTCCGCCTTGATGTGCCGAAATACCAGCCCGACATTGCCCTTCTGCCGGAAGATGTTCACGCGGAAACGTCCCAGGTCCTTATAGTAAAGGGCCAGGTTCATCTCCATTTTCTCCTCGAACTCGCCCCGTTGTTGACCTCGCATGAGGGCAAGCGCCAACGATTCCAACTGTTCGTTGGTGAAGGGGGGCGCATCAGTTCGATGCGTCGAGCCATGGATGCGGTAGATGGGGGGCGCATCGACGGTCAAATACAGGTCGGAGGACTCTTGCTTGACCATGACTTCGAGGAGTGTGCGAACTTCCATGTAAGGCCTCTTGTTCGACTGGCTGAAAGCGGTGACCGATACAGCGCCGAGTTAGGCGGCTCCTGCCGCGCTGAACAGATTGGGATTCATGCTGCGGGACTGGGCTTCGGCTTTTGTGACCAAGCCGCGTGTGGCCAGGTCGATCAGGGCCATGTCCATGGTCTGCATGCCGTCCTTCTGGCTCGCCTGCATGATGCCGGGAATCTGATGGAGTTTGCCCTCGCGAATAAGGTTCCGCACGGCCGTGGTTCCCACCATGATTTCCACGGCAGCAATGCGGCCGCCGCTCTTCTTTTTGAGCAGGGTTTGGGTCAACACCGCCTCCAGCGTTTCGGACAACTGCGCGCGGACCTGCGCCTGCTGGTTCGGGGGGAAGGCGTCGATGATGCGGTCGATGGTTTTCGGTGCACTGGAGGTGTGGAGGGTTGCGAATACCAGGTGCCCGGTTTCGGCGGCGGTTAGGGCCAGCTGAATCGTATCCAGATCCCGCATTTCGCCGACCAGGATAATATCAGGGTCTTCGCGGAGGGCGGCACGGAGCGCGTTGGCAAACGACAGGGTGTGTACGCCCAACTCCCGCTGGTTCACCAGGCATTTCTTGGATTTGTGCACGAACTCCACCGGGTCTTCGATCGTGAGAATGTGCCCCTCAAAGGTGTTGTTGAGATAGTCGATCATGCCGGCAAGTGTGGTGGATTTACCGGAGCCGGTTGGCCCGGTGACCAGAATTAGACCCTTTTCCCGATCGCAGAGCTGCCGGAGAATGGGGGGCATTCCGAGTTTTTCGAGTGGGAGAATCTCGGTGGGAATGGTCCGGAAGACGGCGCCCAACCCGCGGCCTTGGACGAACACGTTCACTCGGAAACGGGCGATGTCACCGAGGTCGAACGAGAAATCGCATTCCCGGTGTTCTTCGAAATTCTTGCGTTGGGCGTCGCTCATCATGTCATAGATCAGTGCGTGGGTCTCATCCTGTGTCAGGGGGGGATGGTCAAGTTTTTTCAGGTCGCCGTGCAAGCGGATCATCGGTGGCTCGCCGGCGCTAATGTGACAATCCGAGGCTCCCTGCTGGACGCCAAAGGTCAACAGTTTGGAGATATCAATCATCGGAGCGCTCCATATGAGTTAGGGGACGGTGTGAAGAAACGAGCGTAAGGATGAATCCACAATCATGGCTCGTTGAACTGTTTCGATCATGCCATAGGAAGGGGGGAAATCAAGAAAATATCCAGAAGAGACGGGGCCGAAACAGGCGTCCTCCAGCCCATACACAGCGGCTAAAGTCCGCTCAGATCAGGTTGATGGCGCGTCCGGCTTGTTCAAGGATCACGAGTGCGCGATCGATCAGTTCCGGGGTGTGATCGGCAGTGATGGTGAGGCGAATTCGGCTGGTCGCGGGGGGAACCGTCGGCGGGCGAATCGCCGGGGCGTACACCCCATGAGCAAAGAGCGACTGGGCCATGGTCATGGCGCGATCGGGGGCGCCGACGATGATTGGAAGGATCGGGCTTTGCGAGGCGGCAAGGTCAAAGCCAAGCCGAAGGAGCCCTTGTGCCAGGCGTGCGCGATTCTCCCACAACCGGATACGTCGCTCCGGTTCGTGTTCGATGATCTGAAGTGCGGCAGCGGCGGCGGCGGCGCTCCCGGGATTCGGCGCAGTCGTATAAGTAAAACTTCGGCATGTATTCACTAGGTAGGCAATGAAGGACGCAGAACCGGTCAGATAGCCTCCCGAACTCCCCAGGGCTTTGCTTAAGGTTCCCATGTGGAAGGGGATGCGAGCCTCGACCTCGCAATGCTCTAAGGTGCCTCGCCCCGTTCGGCCCAAAATCCCGGTGCCGTGTGCGTCGTCGACATAGATCATTGCGTCGTACCGTTCGGCTAACTCTGCGATGTCCTGCATCGGTGCGATGTCTCCGTCCATACTGAACAGTCCGTCGGTAACGATGAGGGTGCGGGTGCCTGCTGGACGACGGGCAAGCAGTCGCTCTAGGTGATGCATGTCACTATGGTGGTAGACGCGAAACATGGCTCCGCTCAGGCGGCAGCCGTCGATCAGGCTGGCATGGCACAGACGGTCGGCGAGAATAAACCCATCTTTGCCGATCAGGGCGGGAATGGCCCCGATATTCGCGAGATACCCGGACGCGAAGGTGAGAGCCGCCTCGGTGCCCTTAAACCGGGCGAGGGCTGCTTCAAGTGTACGATGGGGCATCAGGCTGCCGCAGACGAGGCGGGCCGCGCCGGATCCGGCTCCGTATTGTCGTGTGGCGGCGATTGCCGCCGCGACGACGGTTGGGTGGGTGGCCAGGCCGAGGTAATTGTTCGAGGACAGCAGGATGACTTCTCGCCCCTCCAGCACCACCGTCGGTCCGGTTGCAGAGTCAATGGTGCGAAGCCGGCGTAAGAGGTTCTGGTCCTGGAGTTTTCGCAGATGCTGGTCGAACATCAGATGGTGCGCCTCCGGCAAGGGCCCAAGATTTGACAAGCCTGACTCCTCCCTAGTATAAGGCGGTCGGTTCTCAGAAACGACCGCTTCTTCTTTCTAACCAAGACGACCGGCTGGCAATGAGTTATCGCATCAGAGTTCCTGCGAAAGACGATCCGCTTGACGAAGCGCATTTGATCAGTGGCGTTGATCGCTTTCTTCATGTGTTGCAGGAACAGCGCCGTGCGTTGTTGGTCGGGGTGGGAGTCGTGCTGGTCGCGGGCGCCGTGGTCGCGGGCGTGATCTGGTACGACTACCAGTCGACCCTGAAGGCCAGAGAGCTCGACCAGGAAGCGACGCTTCACTACCTCAATCGGCCGGCGGACGATCCGAAAAAAAGCCAAGAGCACCTGACGCAGGCCATCAACCTCTATCAGCAAGTGATCGATCAATATCCGCGCAGTCCTGTGGCGCCTGTGGCCTTGTTCCACCTCGGAAATGCCCAGGTCCTCGCGAATCAGGTCGACGCAGGCATCGAAACCTACAAGCGGTTCATGCTGCTCTACAGCTCCAATACCTCTCTCTTGGGGCTCGTCCAACAACGGCTGGCCTATGCTTATTTGGCAAAGGGAGATCGGGACCAGGCGGTGAAGGCCTTCACCGGAATTCTTGAAATTCCGGGAGCATTGAACAAAGACCATGTCCTGTTTGAGTTAGCGAAAATTGAAGAGTCCCAGTCAAGGCCGGAGGGCGCCGTTGCCCACTACCAGGACTTGATGAAGAATTACCCCAACTCGCCTTTCACCAGTGAAGCCGCAGTCCGGGTGAAAGTGTTGGAGGTGAAGAAGGCTCCTGAGAGTCCAGCGGCCGCTCCTCCACCGGCAGCTAGCGCGCCTGTGCCAAAACCTGAGCCGGCGGCCAAGGCCAAATCTGGGAAAGCTTCCGCCCCAGCTGCGAAGAAGAAGCCGCAAGAGTAGTCCTGTCTCCCTGAATTTCCGCTGTTAGAAGAAGCGATCAGTCGGGATTGCCTCAGTTGGCGATGACGAGGCGGCTTCCTGCCCTAATGGTGGAGCCAGCGAGCTTGTTGTTGGACTTGAGCGTCTTCACCGAGATGTTAAATCGCTTGGCGATCTTCTCCAGCGAGTCGCCGACACGGACGCGGTACCAATGCCCGGAGTCAGGCTCGTTCTTCAAATGTCGACCCTTCACCGGAACTGGGAGTGGCGGGAATTTGTGGGTCGGAGCCCGGTCCAGCATCTGTTCGACCTTTTCCCGAGTGCCGACCGGTACTTTGAGGCGATACTCAGGGTCATCCGGAGGCGTGGCATCGCGTCGTAATTCGGGGTTCAGCACTTTGAGTTCTTGATACGAAATCCCCGTCACATTTGCAATCGCCTTGAAGTGAATAGGCCGGCGTACGATCACTTCCTCGAACTGATGGGGGCGGACGTCGTTCTGAGGAAACCCGTACCGATCCGGGTTCTTCGCGATGATGGTGGCTGCCATAAACCGCGGCACATATTCCTTCGTTTCACGGCGGATGAGGCGTGTCTTGGCGATGTCGGAGAAGCTCTCGGCCTGCGCCGTATGCAAGGCTCGCATGACCTTGCCTTCTCCGGCATTGTACGCGGCCATCGCCAGAGGCCAGGTTCCAAATAAATCGTAGAGGTCACGCAGATAGCGTGCGGCTGCGACGGTCGACTTCACAGGGTCCCGCCGTTCGTCTACATAGCTATCGACGCGCAACCCATAGACTTTCGCCGTTCCCTTCATGAACTGCCACGGTCCGGCTGCTCGGGCACGGGAATAGGCGTGGGGGTTGAAGCCGCTTTCAACCAACGACAAATAGATCAGATCACTCGGCAGCTGGAATTCCGTGAAGATGCTGTCGACGAGCGGGCGATAGTGGCTGAGGCGGATGAGCCACTGTTCGAATCGGTTGCGGATCGCGACGTTGAAAAACCGAATATGGCCCTGCACGGAAGGATCCAGAACGATCGGCACATTGTATTCGGGGGCGCTCTCTGATTCCTGTGCTTGTTCGGCCGTTGCTTCCTGAATAACCTCGGCCGGCGGCGTCAGTAAGTCTGCAAATCTGGCGGTGTTGCCGCTCAATGGTTTGAATTGCAGCAAGGCTTCAGCCGGCGGGACCTCAGTTGACGGTTCGGTGGCGACGGCTGTCGACGATTCGGCGGCTTCGACTTCTGCGGCGGTCGCACGATCCTCTTCGTCCAACAAGTATTCCGGTTCCTGCACGATGGACTGAGGAGCCGGTTGGTCGGTTTCAGCACCCTCTGCCGGAGCGATGTCAGTTCCTTCTGTCGGAGCGGGGGCATCACCCTGAGGCGTGGTAGGCAATTCTGCTCCGGCGATCGCCGTCCATGATAGGGACAGAAGGCACATCGAGAGGAGCGGCAGCGAGCGAATACCAGCGCCAAATGAACGTGCATGCATAGAGACACCTGCTAGGCTGTTCGGGGAACTGTGCGGTTGTTGACTCTCGAAAGGTAGCCTATCGATGAGGTCCCGGGTTGTCAAGAAATTGAATGAGTTCGAGTGGAGATTTTGTTCGCCGTCGTCCCTCGAATTTTGTCGAAACGGGGTATGGGTCGATGATGAATTCTCTGTGACTACGTATCACGGCGACCTCGTGAACATACTGAAAAGATAAGCAACTTCGAGAATCCTCGCCTTGACACCCAGGGGGGGCTGTGGTAGCGTACGCGCCTTCTAAATCCCTGACATTGTTCGTTCCGCACAGCGAGGAGGATCGTCCCATGCTCAAACGGTATCTGCTGGCTCCGGGCCCCACCCCTGTTCCTCCGGAGGTGCTGCTCGCCATGGCCAGGCCGATGATTCACCACCGGGCTCCTGAGTTCGATAAATTGTTTGCCGAGGTGCGTGAGGATCTCAAGTGGCTGTTTCAAACCCGGAACGATGTGTTGATTCTCGCGGCGTCCGGTACCGGCGGCATGGAAGGCTCGGTATCGAATTTTCTCTCCCCCGGTGATAAGGCGCTCACCATCAACGGCGGCAAGTTCGGGGAACGGTGGACGAAGCTTTGCAAGACGTTCGGTGCCCAGGTCACGGAGTTAAAGGTCGAATGGGGACGTGCCATCGACCCGCAAGCTGTGGCGGATGCCCTGAAGAAAGACCCCTCGATTAAGGCGGTGTATGTCCAAGCAAGCGAAACTTCCACGGCCGTTGCCCACGATGTCAAAGCCCTCGCCGAAATCGTGAAGCCATACGAAGACACCATTCTCGTGGTCGATGCGATTACGGCCCTGGGAGTGCTCGATCTCAAGACGGATGCCTGGGGGCTCGATGTCGTCATCACCGGCTCGCAAAAGGCGTTGATGCTGCCTCCGGGATTGGCCTTTGCCAGCGTGAGCGACAAGGCTTGGCGTCTGGCCGATAAGGCCAAGAATGCCGCGTTCTATTTCAATTTTAAGCGGGAACGGGAAAACCAACAGAAGAGCACGACTGCCTATACGCCGGCTGTGTCGCTGATTCTGGGCCTCAAGGAAGTCATGAACATCCTGAAGGCCGAAGGGTTGGAAGCCGTGTTTGCCCGCCATGCCATGCTGGCGACGGCCATGCGAGAAGGCATCAAGGCGGCTGGACTTTCCATTTTCCCTCAAGAACGGCCAAGCGACGCGTTGACCGCCATTTCAGCGCCGGAAGGTGTGGATGGTCAGGCCGTCTACAAAAATTTGCGGACTCAGTACGGGATGACGGCTGCGGGTGGTCAGGATCATCTGAAAGGGAAGATCTTCCGTATCTCGCATATGGGTTATATCGACAGTTTTGACGTCATCACGGCCTTGGCGGCCGTTGAAATGGTGATCAAGGGTCTGGGATATCCCGTAAAATTGGGGAGCGGGGTGGCCAGGGCTCAAGAGATTATTATGGGGAAGTCGTAAGTCACACAGTCACCTTCAGGTAAGGCGTCACGATAATGAAAATCTTGGTCAGCGACAGTCTGTCAAAGCAGGGAGTCGAGGTACTGGAAAAGGCCGGCTTTACGGTGGTGGTGAAAACTAAGCTGCCGAAAGAAGAACTGCTGAAGGAAATCAAGGATGCAGACGGTCTGATCGTCCGCTCCGGGACGAAGGTCACGGCAGAAGTGATCGCGGCTGCTGAGCGCCTGAAGGTTGTCGGACGAGCTGGGTCCGGACTGGACAACGTCGATACGCCTGCCGCAACCCGTCGCGGGATTGTGGTCATGAACACCCCCGGTGGCAACACCGTGACCACCGCCGAGCATACGATGGCCATGATTTTTTCGATGTCGCGTCGAATCCCGCAGGCCACCGCTTCGACCAAGAGCGGCAAGTGGGAAAAAGAGAAATTCATGGGCGTCGAATTATGCAACAAGGTTCTAGGCATCGTTGGGGTTGGACAGATCGGCGGGTATCTCACGAAACTTGCCCAGGGAGTCGGGATGCAGGTGTTGGCCTATGATCCCTACTTGGCGCCTGAGCGGGCCGAGAAGATGGGCGTGACCATTGTCGACCTGGATGAACTCTTCCGCAAAGCCGATGTGATCTCGGTGCATACGCCACTCACTCCCGAAACTAAATCGCTCATCAATGCACAGGCTATTGCCAAGATGAAGCCGGGCGTCATGATTGCCAATTGCGCCCGCGGAGGGATTGTGCATGAGGGCGATCTCTGTGACGCGCTGAAATCGAAGAAAGTTGCGGCGGCGGCATTCGACGTGTTCGATGACGAACCGGTGAAGGCGGATAATCCACTGCTGGCGTTGGACAACTTTATTTGTTCGCCGCACATCGGCGCGTCCACGACCGAAGCGCAGGAGAATGTGGCCGTTGGAATTGCCGAACAGATCGTGGCCTACTTCACTAAGGGAATCGCGCGTGGGGCGGTCAACATTCCTTCCGTGTCTCCGGAGTTGTTGCCGCAGCTCCAGCCGTATCTCTCACTCGGCGAGCGTGTCGGCCTGTTGCAGTCACAATTGCTCGAAGGTGGTCTGGAGCGATTGACCGTCGAATACAGCGGGGATGTGGCCGCGTTGAATGTCGCGCCGTTGACGATCGCCGTGTTGAAGGGGCTCTTGACCCCGATTCTGGAAGATCCCGTCAATTACGTGAATGCGCCCGTGGTCGCCAAGGAACGCGGTATCGAAGTCAAAGAGGTGAAAATCAGCGATGCCGGCGATTTTACCAGCGTCATTCGCGTCCGCGTCGAAGGCGGCAAGAAATCTCACCAAGTTGCAGGCACCCTCTATCATCGGAAGGATCCGCGCATCATCGAAATCGATCAATTCAAGGTCGAGGTGGTGCCAGACAACCATCTGTTGTTGATCCTGAACGAGGATCGTCCGGGCGTGATCGGCACAGTCGGGCATATTCTTGGCGATCACAATATCAATATCGCGCGCATGCAATGTTCGCGGGAGGAGCGTGGCGGGAACGCCCTGTTGATTTTCGGCCTCGACGCACCGCTGCCGACATCCGTCCTCGATCAGATTACCAACAGCAAGCACATCCTTTCCGTGAAGGTCGCCGACCTGTCGAAAGGGTTGTAACGTGCCCAGCAGTCGATCATGGGCTCCCGTTCGTTGAAAGCCTCGTCTTCCTCCACTCCGCTGGTGGTTGGTCGGGAACGGTCGCTTATTCCTGTTGGGATGAGCACCATTCTGCCGGACGCCGCACGCCGTATTCGTCGTCTTGAAGAAACGCTGCTCGGCGTGCTTGCCCGCGGCCGCTACGACGAAATCATCCTGCCGATGTTTGAGTACCTCGACGTGCTCGCACCGGGTCTCGAACCGGAAGTCATCGAAAAATGTTATCAACTGGTCGATCGGACCACCGGCCGCCTGATGCTGCTGCGACCGGACGCAACGGCGCAGATTGCGAGAACCGTGGCGATGGGCATGATGGGGGAGCGGTTGCCACTGAGGCTCTGTTATCGCACCTCCGTGTTCCGGTATGAACGGGAACATGCGGGACGCGACCGTGAAATTTTTCAGGTCGGAGCTGAACTCATTGGGGTCGATGGAGTGGCTGGTGATGTGGAGGTGTTGACCCTTCTCCTGGAATGTCTGAACCAGGTAGGGCTTTCCTCGTTTAAGGTCGCGGTCGGACATGTCGGTTTCTTCACGGCGTTGTTAGTCCGTTCTGGCCTGTCGCCCGAGGGACAGAAGCGCGTGGAATTGGCGGCTGCGCGGAAAGACATGCCGTTGCTTGAGGAATTGTTGGTGCGGGACGGTGTGCCCAAACCGACCGCGCAGGTGATTCTTGAGGTGCTGGAGTTATGCGGTGGTCCGGAGGTGTTGGCGCGGGGGCGAAAGCTGGTCGGGCGTGACCGCACCCTGCTCGCACCGCTTGATCGATTGGCTCATGTCTATGAACAGCTTGATCCGACCAGACGGTCGTCCGTGCTGCTCGATCTGGGGGAATTCCGGGGCTTTGAATACTACGACGGGATTGTCTTCGATGTGTTTGCCACGGGCATCGGCGCGGAATTAGGTGGTGGCGGTCGTTACGATCACTTGATGGGGAGGTTCGGTCGTACTGCTGCATCCACGGGATTTGCGCTGGATGTCGACCGGGTCTTTCGGGCCATCGATCCTTCCGCTGAGCTTGCACCGTCTGGCTCGACCGAGCCTGAAGCGGGGCGCCTGAAGCGCATTGCTGCTCCGGCTCGACGGCAGGGGAGGCGAGCATGAAATCCCTTTCCGCCGTCGACCTCACCGCCCCTAGGCTCCCTCCGCAAAACATCGAGGCTGAGCAATCCGTGCTCGGTGCGATCCTGCTGGACAATACGGCCATGGCCAAGGCTATGGAAGTGCTGACGGATCAGGAGTTCTACCGGACCGCGCATCGTAAGATCTACCAGGCCATGCTGGAGTTATCTGATCGCGGCGAAGTCATCGATCAGATTACGCTGACGGAGTGCCTGAAAGGACGTTCGGAACTCGACGCGGTGGGAGGCTCGGCGTATCTCGCGGAACTGGTGCAAGTCGTCCCGACAGCAGCAAACATCCGCTATCACAGTAAAATCGTTCGTGACAAGGCATTGTTGCGTGGCTTGATTGAAACCTCCACGGAAGTGATCACGCGAGGGTATGACGGCACCGCCGCCGTCGATGAGCTGCTCGATTTTGCCGAACGCTCCGTCTTTGGCCTTGCCCAAGGCAAGCTGGACCGCTCGTTCACACAGGTGAATCAGATCATCAAGGAAAGCCTGGATGTTGTGGATAAGTTGTCCAAGCGGAAAGAGCGAGTGACTGGTGTGCCGACTGGATACATCGACTTGGATGATCTGACCGCGGGATTGCAGCCGTCGGATTTAATTATCGTGGCCGGACGGCCAAGCATGGGAAAGACCAGTCTGGCGCTGGGTATGGCCCAGCATGCGGCACTTCATGCAGGAACCGTGGTCGGCATTTTCAGTCTCGAAATGTCGAAACCGCAGCTCGTCCTTCGTATGCTGAGCTCTGAGGCTCGTGTGGACTCGCACTCGCTGCGGACCGGCAGACTGCAAAAGGAAGATTGGTGGCGGCTGGCCGAAGCGGCCGGCAAGCTCGAGCAGGCCCCCATCTTCATCGACGATTCCGGTGCCGTGACGGTGCAGCAGATGCGGGGAAAGGCTAGGCGCCTGAAGGCCGAGCGAGGCCTCGACTTGCTGATCGTAGACTATCTCCAACTGATGCAGGGTAAAAGCGATTCCGAGTCGCGGCAGCAGGAAATTTCCGATATCTCACGCTCCTTGAAAAGTCTCGCCAAGGAACTCAATGTGCCTGTGATTGCCCTGTCGCAGTTGAGTCGTGCGGTGGAGGCCAGAAAACCGCCGGTACCGATGCTGGCCGACTTGCGCGAGAGCGGCGCCATCGAGCAGGACGCCGACGTGGTGATGTTCATCTATCGCGAAGAAGTCTACGAACCGGCCACGGAACGGAAGGGGATCGCCGACATTCTGGTCAGTAAGCATCGTAACGGTCCGATCGGCAAGCGCGAGCTATTCTTCCACGATCGATTTGCCAAGTTTGAGAATCTCGAGACTCGAGAGGTCGTTTGACGCGTTCTTTTCAGGGTCGGTATAATCCTCCATCGTTCTGAGTTCACCCGGCAGTCTCCCTGCAAGTCGAGCGGATCTATTGTGCAACCAACGTGTGAAGAACGCCGGCAGCCGCTTCCCCCTCGTGGGGCTTTGAGCGTGAGAGCGACAGTCGTGTTGTTGGCTGCGCTGTCTTGTGCGACGACTGCCTGTCAGACCACTCCGCCGGCTCGTCCTGCTGCCCCGGTCGCTCCGGTTGCGACACCTGCGGTACCGCGCGTCGCGACTCCTTCCTTGGATTCTCGCGCGTCCTATCATTTTTTGCTCGGCTATCAAGCTGAGTTGGATCAGGAGACCGAGCAAGCGATCAAGGAGTACCAACTTGCCCTGCAGGCAGACCCCTCGTCGGACTACCTCAAGGCCAGGCTGGCCATATTGAATTTTACGGCAGGTGATGTGCCGTCTGCCGTGCGCTTTGCTGATGACGTTGCCGAGGCTCCTGGGTTGGATGCGCAGGTGCTCGGTCAACTCGGCGGGATGTATGCTGCGGCAGGGAAGCCGGACAAGGCGCTGCGTTTGTTCAATCGTGCTATCGAGCAAGAGCCGCAGCGCAGCGAGCATTTCTTTGCCAAGGGGCTCCTGCTGGCGAATCAAAAACACTATGCGGAAGCCGAGGACACGATCCGTTCGGGAATCAAGGTCAGCCCGGATTCCGCCGTCGGCTACTATTACCTCGGTCGCATCGGCGTCGAAGCCAGGGATTTCGATAAGGCCACGACTCATTTCGAACAGGCGGTGACGCTGAATCCAGCATTTGAACCAGCGTACGTCGCCCTGGGATCCGTGTATGAAGCCAAGCAGGATCGCGACAAGGCCATTGATATTTACCGCCGCTATTTGCAGGGGGTGAATCCGAAGAACCGCGACATCCGGCACCATCTCATTCGCCTGCAAGTGTCGGCCAAGCAGTATGATGAGGCGTTACGGGAGCTGCAGGAGATTTTGGCGGAGGACCCCGCGGATCTTGACGCGCAGCTCAGAATGGGGCTGGTTTACGGGGAGCAGAGGAATTATCCCAAAGCCATTCAACAATTGACCCAGATTCTCACCGTGCGTCCGAGTGAGCTCAAGGTTCGTGACTACTTGGGGTATCTCTATGAAGAAACCAGAGACTATCCCAATGCGATTGCGGCCTATCGCCACAATCTCACGCTAGAGCCCTCGTATTTCGAGGGGCACTTGCATTTGGGAGTGCTGCTATACCGGACCAAACAATATTCTGAAGCCATCCAACATCTGCGGGAAGCCAGTCGGTTGAATCCCAAACAGCCGGAGACTCACATCGTTCTCGGGTTGTCGTATTTTCAGGTAGAGGAATATGAACCGTCTCTCCAGGCCTTCCAGGAGGGGATACGCCATAACCCCGATAACGCGGATCTGCATTTCAATGCGGGCACGGCCTACGATAAATTGAACCGATTCGAGGACGTGGTGAAGTCGATGGAAACCACGCTGGCATTAGATCCTCACCATGCCGACGCGCTGAATTACCTTGGCTACAGTTATGCAGAACGCGGCGTGAAGATCGAGGAAGCGATCTCGTTGACGAAACAGGCCGTCGCGCTCAGGCCGACCAATGGTTACTATGTGGATAGTCTGGCCTGGGCCTTCTTTAAGAAGGGGCTGCTGAACGAAGCGCTGTCGGAGATGAAACGCGCCGTGGCGTTAGTCGGCGACGACCCGGTGATTTACGAGCACTTGGGCGAAATTTATTTGAAGCAGCAACACCTATCTGACGGCCGAGAGGCGCTCCTTCATGCTCTCGAACTGGATCCATCCAACGATAAGCTGATGCAACGATTTCGCGATCTTGGCTTGGGCGATCCTTCCAATGAAGAGCGGATTCGCCAGGCCATTCGGCGTGTCACTGAACGGAAAGCCGCTTCCCCGGCTCCGTAGTTCCTGCCCGTCCATTCCTGACCTTAGACCTGTTTGCCTTCATTCCGGTCATCTGTTTCGCACTCCGCCCCGGAGTTCCCCTCCGTCCTCTCGATTGTGACACGACACATTCAGCAGGCTGTGTGCGAGACCGTCTTGGGATGGGTGTCGCACCGTGACTGTTCGATTCAGTCAATTTTTGGCACATTCCTTGGTGCGTTCCGCCTTTCTTGGCGGATTTTAGCCCGAGTCCATTCGCGCTGCAGGGAAAAATGTCAATGTCGGCCGTGGGTTAGGTATGCCTTTTCCCACGTGCCGCTTCGTGGCATAAGCCCTGCTTATGGAAGCCACTACGTTATGGCGCGGTCATCCAAGCAAACAGGGTTCACGCTGATCGAACTCATGGTCGTGGTGGTGATCGTGGGCATCTTGGCGGCATTTGCGATACCGAACTTTCTTCGGTACCGGGCGCAGGCGATGCAGGCCGAGGCGCGATCGAATTTGGCAGGTATCTTTGTGGCGGAGACATCATTTTTCAGTGAACAAAAACAATTCGGGAACTTTACGGATATCGGATTCGCGATCGCCGAGGGAGGAACGAACCGCTACACCTATCGAACGGGGTTGGGAATTGGAGCTGGGATGGGAGCGAACGGAGGGACGTTGTGCGGATCTGCCGGCAGTTGCGACACGATCCGGACAGAAACTCCGGCTGTGGGAACGATTGCTTACACCGGCATCGTGGGTGTTGCCACGACCTCATCCTCTGGGTTTACGGCGACGGCTGCGGCGGATCTGGATTCGGACCCGACTCACGATGGCTGGTATGTGAATGATGCTAAGCAGGGGTTGACCGCTGCAGACCCTAACGACGTGACTGGCTGACGTTGGCACCAAAACTTGTCATCTGGTGACGGAAAACGGAACCGGGCATCGACAGGCCGAAGAGAGGGAAGTGTGGCGATGGGCGTAACTACCTGGAATATGAAACGAAAGACAAGAAACTACAGGAAGGAGGTGTTGGGCATAGAAGCTGCTATACCCAAGATCTGCTGAGCGTGAACAGGCGGTTTCGGACAGTGACACAGAGATGAAAGTTGTGTGGGATGAAGTGGTAACAATAGGAAAGGGAGGCTGTATGTTGAAGCAAGTGAAGAGTCAAAAAGGTTTCACGCTGATTGAGTTGATGATCGTGGTGGCGATTATCGGAATCTTGGCGGCCATCGCCATTCCGAACTTCTTGCGCTATCAAGCTAAGTCGCGCCAGTCGGAAGCTAAGACCAACCTGGGCGCGATCTTCGTGGCTGAGACGGCCTACCTGAGCGAAAACTCGCGTTACGGTAGCTTCTCTGAAATCGGTTATGCCCTTGCCGGGACGACCAACCGGTACACCTACCGAAGCCCTGCCATCCTGGGTAACGCCGCCTCAGGCAACAACGTCGGCGTCGACCAGATTCCCTGCGGCGCGCCGGTCGGTTGCACGGTTCAGACTGACGCTTCCCCTGCAGTGCCGTCTGCCGCCAGCTCGACGGCGGGTTCAGTCGGCTTCACCGCTTCAGCGGTAGCCAGCATCGACAATGACCCGACCATCGACGGGTGGTCCGTCAATGACATCAAGGGTGGTTTGACCCAGGCGGTTCCTGACGACGTGATCAGCTAACGATCACGCGCAGGAGTCCTCAACGACGGGGGAGGAACACGGTTCCTTCCCCGTTTTCATTTCGATTGACGGCTCTGTGAGCTCCCTCTGAGTCGTGGCAGGTCTCATCTCTGCCCATCTCGCGGCTCGCCGCCGTATTCAATTTCTCTTTGCCAAATCACGGCTCTCTGATAAAGCAGGAGAAAATGACAAGTCGCGGCTCTCGATGAACATCCGGTCTTCCATTCCGTTGATCCTGACCAGCGCCCTCATCATCTACTCTCCACTCTTGGAGGGAGGGACCACGCATGTCGCGCAGATGATCATTCGCCTCGTGATTCTCGCGTGGCTCGGAGGCGCGATGGTGCTGAGCATCCGGCACGGGCGTCTGACGGTGCCTGTGCTGTCGGTGGGATACGCGGTTGTGGCGTTTCTCGCTTTTGCGGCCGTCGCGACGTTTACGTCTCCCTATGCTCATCCCAGCCGGCAGTGGCTGATTATGATCATCGGCTATGCAACGTTGTTCTATTTGCTTGTCTCTTGTGTGGACCGATGGGAGCATGTGTATACGCTGACGCTGGTGATCGTCCTGATGGGAGTCGGCGAAGTCGCCTTGGCCCTCCTCCAAGGCTTCGCCCGGAATGTCGTGAGGCCCAGTGGCACATTCTTTAACCCCAACTTTCTTGCCGGGTATCTGTCAGTGAGTTGGGCCATTCTGCTGAGCTGCGCAGTCTATGGATATCGACGGAAGGCAACAGGGTTCTGGCCCTTGCTCACGCCAACGATGTGGTGGTTCGGCGTCGCCGCGTCCTTATGTGGCCTATTCCTCGCAGTGTTGCTCACCCAATCGCGCGGCGGCATGCTGGTGGTGCTGGTGGCGACGGCCTTTATTCTGACCGTGCGATACGGCTGGAGGCCGGCGGGCACCTGTCTGGTGCTGCTCGTGTCGGCGGGCCTGCTCCTTCCCACGCCGTTGCGGGAACGGGTGCAGGCGGAACATCAGCAGAATCCCCTCTCGTATGCACGTTGGCAGATGTGGCAGGGAGCGTTGAGTCAGATGGCCGATCATCCGTTCGGCATCGGACTCGGGCTGTATCAATACACCTATCCTCGTTACGCGCTTCCGGTCGAAGGAGAAATTGCACGGTATGGAAAGGTTGCGCAGACGCCGCATAACGACTACCTGCAAATGGGGGTTGAGATGGGAGTCGGCGCGATGGTGGTGTTTGTCGCCGGTGTGCTGATGGTGGGGCATGAACTCCGGCGTGCGCTCCAGGCAAGGTTGTCTCGCCGCCAACGAAGCCTCATTGTGGGCCTCGGAGGCGGAACCATTGCGCTCCTCGCTCATGCCGCGGTTGATTCCAGTTTGCGCGAGTCGGCTGTGGCGATTCTCCTCGTGCTCTGTGCCGGTCTGATTGTTTCAGCCGGGCGACTCACGAACCAGGCGGCCGCAGTCGTGCATGTCGTTCCGATTCGACCGCGATGGGCGTGGGGGATGGGAGTTGCCGGCCTCCTGCTGGTAGTTGTCCTGGAAGTCATTCGATCCGGCATGGCCTGGATGATGTTTGACTCGGCCTCACGCCGAGCCACGGCGGGAGAGACGGCCACGGCCATCCAGGGATTGCAGGAAGCGATCGCGTGGGACCCGGGAAAGTCTCTGTATCATCACGGTCTCGGGTCGGTTTATGCGAGGGCGTTCGAAATATCGCATGAACAGGAGGCCTTCCGCCTCGCGCATGCGGAGTTCAAAATCGCGATCGAATTGAACCCGTTGGACAGTCGGTTGTTGGGGCTCTTGGCTCAACTGTACGTGTCGGCGGCGTATCCGCCCTCGGGGATCAGCGACTCTCTTGAACAACGGAACAATTGGCTGCGTGCGGCGTTGCGCGTGTATGCGCGAGCCGTCCGACTCGCCCCCTATTCCGCCCCGTATCGCTATGAAATGGCCCGGTTGGAATGGATGCTGGGAGAGCTTGCGGATGCCGAGCGACACGTACAAGAGGCGGGACGGTTGGAGCCGAATTTTCTCCCAGCCCGTGCGCTCCTCGCTCGCTTATGGATGGATCAGGGACTGGTCGACGAGGCCAAGCATGAGTTGCAGGAAATTCAATCCCGTCAGGATCGATTCAAACAATGGAGCAAGAACAGTATCGACCAGGCCTTCTTGAATGTAGATGTCGCTCCGTTGCGTGCAGCCCTGCATGAAAAGGACATGGCGGGATGAAGCACGTACCCTCTGGGTCTTCCGCCAAGCGGTTCGTCGGTCAGGTCATGTTCGGTGTGGCCTTACTGGTCGGTGCCTCGGTACTGCTGAACGCTCTCGATCGTAACCGGGATGCAGGTGCGCGGGCCGAGCAACTCGCTTACCTCCCGAAGGGAGATTTTTTGAAACTGGCCGTACTCGGGTATCGGCAGGTCGTCGCCGATCTGATTTGGCTGCAGGCGGTTCAGCATATCGGCGCGAAGCGAGACACGCAGCTAGGGTATACCTGGACGTACCACGCCGTCGATGTCCTGACGGATTTGGATCCCACGTTCGTTCCGCCGTACCAGGCTACCGGACTCTTTCTCGGCGTGTTGGTCGGTCGCCATGACGAAGGTGTGGCGATCTTGAGAAAGGGGATTCGGCACAATCCGGCGAGTTGGCAACTGCCGTTCCTGGCCGGCTACATTTCGTACTACGAACGTTGTGACCCGGCAGCGGGTGGGGAATTCTTTCGAATCGCGGCGCGCGTGCCCGGTGCACCTGCGTATCTCCCGCAATTGGCCGCACGGATGACGGTGGAAAGCGGCGATGCCTCGGCAGCGCTTGAATTCCTGCAGCGTTTTTCGCGGAGTGTGACCGATGAGCGGATACGAGAGGCGTTGGTTCGACGGATGAAAGAAATTGTACAGGAACAGGATCTGCGCTTTCTCGAAGAGGGTATCGGTCGGTACCGTACCCGCTATGGGCAGGCGCCGGCGAAATTGGAAGATCTCCTGTTGCGCGGCATCATTACCAGACTGCCGGTGGATCCGTTGGGTGGACAGTATGAACTCAATAGCCTGACCGGAGCCGTCACCGCCTCCTCCACACGCGAGCGACTTCGGATTCACGAGAAAGTGGCGTGCCGGTTGGGGAGTGCGGCGCAGTCTTTGAAAGGAACCGGTTCGATGGAGACTCCGCTGCCGACCGTGCAGTGAGGATGGAGGAATGCCGTGGATGTTATCGTCACAGACAATCTAACCAAATCCTACGCTTCCGGCTGGCCCGGGCGGCCGCCGTTCGTCGCGTTGGATGGATTGTGCCTCACCGTTCGCCGGGGAGAGATTTTCGGCTTTCTGGGACCGAACGGGGCAGGGAAGACGACCACATTAAAGATTCTACTGGGCCTGGTGCGGCCGACAAGCGGGCAGGCGTACCTCCTGGGACAACCGGCGGGTGATGTGGCCACGCGTCGCCGGATCGGCTTCTTGCCGGAGTCTCCCTATTTCTATGACTATCTGACGGCCGAGGAGTTCCTCGGGTTTTATGGACAATTGGCTGGTTTGAATCGAGCCGCCATCAACCAGCGGGTCACGGACCTGTTGGGGCTCGTCGGGCTCACGGAGGCACGTGCCCGGCAGTTGCGAAAATTCTCCAAAGGCATGTTGCAGCGTGTCGGCTTGGCGCAGGCGCTGATCCACGATCCTGAATTGATTATCCTCGATGAGCCGATGACCGGACTGGATCCGGTCGGACGCAAGCAGGTCCGCGATCTGATTTTGAGTCTGCGCGATTGCGGGAAAACCGTCTTTTTCAGCACGCACATTCTGCACGATGTGGAGATGATCTGTGATCGGGTCGGCATTGTCATGAAGGGGCGTCTCGTCGCGAGCGGCCGAGTCGATGAACTGGTCCGGCAGGATCATACGCAATCCGTTGAGGTGGTTTGCCAGCAACTCAACGTTGAGGGGAATGCGTTCATTCACTCGCTGGCGACTCGCGTGTTGCAGCAAGGGCCACAGTGTCTCATTGTCTTGCCGAGCCCCGACGCGGTCGATGCGCTTGTCGGGGAGATTCGTCGACAGGGAGGGCGGTTGCTGTCGGTGACACCCCATAAGGCATCGCTCGAAGATCTGTATTTCCAGGAGGCCACGCAACAGGGGGCGCAGCCATTGCCGTACATGATCAGTGGGAGGGCGTCTTGATGGGGGCGATCGGTGTCATTGCCTTGAACGCATTTCGGGAAAGCTTGCGAGACAAGATTCTCTATAACCTGGTGTTGTTCGCAGGCTTGCTCATCGGACTGTCCGTGTTGCTGGCGGATTTGTCGATTACGGAACACCACAAGGTGATTGCCGATATGGGCTTGGCGGCCATCAATTTGATCGGCGTCATCATTGCCATTTTCGTCGGTATCAGTCTGGTGAATAAGGAGATCGAGCGGCGTACGATTTATACGATTATGGCGAGGCCGATCAGCCGAGCCGCTTTCGTCCTGGGTAAGTATCTTGGCTTAACGCTGACTTTGTTCGTGAATATGACCATCATGGTCGCCGTGTTTCTTCTCACCCTATGGCTGTACCATGTGCCGATTCAGTTCTCCATGTTTCAGGCGGTCCTGCTGATCTTTGTCGAGATCGTGGTGGTGACGGCCGTCGCGCTCTTTTTTTCGACGTTTAGTTCGACGACGTTGAGCGCGATTTTCACGCTGGGCTTCTATGTGATCGGCCATCTGACGGCTGATTTGCGGACGGTGGTGGCCAACAGCGACAGCGGACCGGTCACGTCGCTCGTAGACCTGCTCTATTATCTCTGCCCCAACCTCGAAATGCTGAACATCAAGGGGCAGGCCGCAGTGGGGATTGTTGCAGCGCCGGAATACGTCATGATGGCGTCGCTCTATGGGCTGATGTACGCCGGGGTGTTACTCACCGGTGCCTGCCTGATATTTCAGCAGCGTGATTTTTGAGACTCGATCAGGCTCTTGCCACGCGGCCATAGTATTGTACGGATCGTATCCTCGGGAGGCCCCTACACGGCGTGTCTCAGCTGAAGGCTAACCAATGCTCTCACCTCCACACAGCGTCTCGCCCCTGATGGTGTTCACCAGTGTGAGCTCGCATTGGAGCCTGATTCGTCAATTGACCAGACGGGAAATCGTGAGCCGGTATCGCGGGTCGTTTCTGGGCGTGGTGTGGGCGTTCCTGCATCCGCTTCTGATGCTGACGGTCTATACACTGGTCTTTCGGGGCGCATTCGGACTGCGATGGGGGCGAGAGGGAGAAAGCGCCCTGGATTTTGGTCTGCTCGTGTTCGCTGGGTTAATCGTTCACGCGCTGTTTGCGGAAAGCATGCATCGCGCGCCGTACTTGATTGTGAATCACGGTAACTATGTGAAGAAGATCGTCTTTCCGCTGGAGATTCTGGCCTGGACCTCGCTGGGGTCGGCGGTGTTTCATGCGGCGGTTAGTACATGCGTCTTGATTCTCTTTTACGGTCTTTTGCATCGGTCGCTACATTGGACGATGTTGCTGGTGCCGCTTCTGTTCATTCCCTTGGTGTTGGTGACGCTCGGCATGTCGTGGTTTCTGGCCTCTGCCGGCGTTTTTATCCGGGATATCGGTCAGGCGAGCGGGCCGTTGACGACGATCATGCTGTTCCTTTCGCCTGTGTTCTATCCGCTGTCGGCCTTTCCCGATGCCTATCGAGGCTTGCTGTATGGGAATCCGCTCACCTTTCTGATCATGCAGGCGCAGGATCTGTTGATATGGGGCAAAGGTCCATCCTGGACAGGGATCGCGGCCTATTGTCTGGGCAGCTACGTGATCGCATGGTGCGGGTTGCTGTGGTTTCACAAGACCCGGAAAGCGTTCGCCGATGTCCTCTGAGTGGGTGATTCGAGTGTCCAATCTGTCGAAGACCTATCGTGTGTACGATCGACCGCAGGATAGGGGCAAACAGTGGATACTGCCTCCAATTCAAAAAGCACTTGGGCGGATGCCCACTCAGTATTACCGTGAAGTCCATGCGCTCGAGGATGTGTCCTTCGAGGTCAACAAAGGCGAGACGCTGGGCATCATCGGGCGGAATGGGTCTGGAAAATCCACGCTGCTGCAGTTGATCGTCGGCACCGTGAGCCCGACGAGCGGCCGTATTGAGTCGCAGGGACGTGTGGCGGCCTTGCTGGAACTTGGTGCAGGATTTCATCCGGAATTTACGGGACGCGAGAATGTTCGTCTGAACGCAACCTTGCTCGGTCTGTCGCAGAACGAGATCGAGGAACGGCTTGAGGACATGCTGGCATTTGCGGATATCGGTGCGGGGATCGATCAGCCGGTCAAGACCTATTCGAGTGGCATGATCGTGCGGCTTGCGTTCGCGGTGATGGCGCATGTGCAGGCCGATATCTTGGTCATCGACGAGGCTTTGGCCGTGGGAGATGCGTTCTTCGTTCAGAAATGCATGCGGTTTCTCCGGACGTTTATGGAGCAGGGCACGGTGTTGTTCGTCAGTCATGACTCCTCGGCTGTATTGAGCCTCTGCCGCAAGGCGCTCTGGTTGGAGCGGGGGCGAGTAGCCGGGATGGGAGAAGCCAAGGTTGTGTGTGACGGGTATTTGCACGGCGGGCCTGCCAGGTCCAAACCGGTGCCGACAGGAGATCGAGGCGAGGGCCGGTCGGGGACGCTCGACACAGACACGCGAATGCAGGTGGGGCCGGCAAAGGTCCTGGCACTCTCCGCCGGAGCCGGCGAGCGCGCATCCGATGGCCGGCAGGCGTGGATCGAGCGCATCACGTTCTCCGACGAGACCGGTCGCACGATTCAGACGGTGACCAAGCGTGAACGTGTGTCGCTTCGCGTCTGGTGCGTTACTTCAGTTCGGCTGACGAGCCCGATCGTCGGATTTCTCGTGCGCAATCGGTTCGGTCAGTCCTTGTTCGGCGCAAATACCTCTGTGTCCGAGCAGGCATTTCCGAAGCCATTGTTACAGGGCACGCGGTTTCTGGTAGAGCTGGAATTTGTGATGCCGGTGTTACATCCGGGCGACTATGCGATGAGTATCGCGCTCGCCGACGGGACGCAACAACAACACGTCCAGCATCACTGGATGCATGATGCGGTCGCCTTCACGTCGGCTCCCTCAGAATTCTGCTTCGGACTGATTGCGGTCGAGCTGGTCAAGGCACAGCTCTGTGGTGTCGACGATCAAGAAAGAGACCATGAACGAACGAACAACGCTCTCGCCCTGTAGGGTGTGCGGCGGCGACGCGTTTACGCATCACGATGTGTTGTGGAGCGAACTCATCGCCCAGTGGGGACTATCCTCGGGAGAGGCGGAGTATATCAACGTGCAGCAGGGGACCTCTTGCACCGGGTGCGGTTCGAATGTGCGGTCGATCGCGCTGGCCGATGCGTTGCTACGCTGGACTCGCGCCGCGATGACGTTGAAGGAATGGGTGGACACGGCCGCAGCGCGTCGCTGCGATATCTTGGAGATCAACGAGGCGGGAACGTTGAGCGGGACGCTGTCCTTGCTGCCGGGGCATCGACTGGTTCGGTATCCTGAGTGCGACATGATGACGTTGCCGTTCGAGGCGCGCTCGTTTGATGTCGTGGTTCATTCCGATACGTTGGAGCATGTGCCGGATGCGACGCGAGGGTTGCGGGAGTGTCGTCGCGTGCTTCGCCCCGGGGGGGCCTGCCTCTTTACCGTGCCTGTGGTTGTGGGTCGACTGACGCGTGGACGTCAGGGATTGCCGGTGAGTGTGCATGGCAGTGAAGGGTGTACGGACGCGTCGTTAACCGTGCATACCGAGTTCGGGGCCGATGTCTGGTGCCGGGTCCTGGAAAGCGGTTTTGATGAATGCCGGATCGTGCCGTACCGCTATCCCGCGGGCCTCGCGCTGATCGCGCAGGTGGCGGAATCCATACCCACAGAAGGGGGCCAGTGGTGATCGAGACGGGCAACCAACCGATCGTGCTTGAGGCGACCGGTGAGCGATTCCTCCCGGAGATGCAGGGGACCATTGCTCTCGAGCATCTGCATCGGTATGCCATGGCGAAGGATTGTTCAGCGGGAAAGATCGTGCTTGATATTGCCTGCGGCGAAGGATACGGGTCTTTCCTGCTGGCCGGGACGGCAACTCGGGTATATGGCGTAGATATCGCGCCCGATGCAATCGAGCATGCGAAGGCTGCGTATGGACGGCCCAATCTCGAATTCCTCGTCGGTCGATGTGCGCAGATTCCGCTACCGGATGCGGCGGTCGATCTGGTGGTAAGTTTTGAGACTATCGAGCATCACACCGAGCATGAGGCGATGTTCAGAGAAATCAAACGAGTGTTGCGACCAGGCGGCATGATGATCATGTCCAGCCCCGACAAGTTGGAGTACACCGAGCGAGCACGCCACGCCAATGACTTTCATGTGAAGGAACTCTACGCGGACGAGTTTCGACAATTGGTGGAGTGCTTCTTTCGTCATGTGGCGATATTGGGGCAACGAGTGCTCTATGCGTCCGCCATTCTTCCGGCAGGGCTTTCAGGCGCAGCGGTTGAGTATTTTCGTGAGCAGGGTGGGGCTATCCAGTCGACCCAGGGAGTGGCGCGCCCCTGTTATCAGGTGGCCATGGCCTCAGATGCTGCGCTGCCCTCGGTGACGTCTACGCTCTTTGAGCACATCGGCGAGTCCGATCCGGAGGTGGCACAGCTTCGACACCAATTGAATCACGCGCAGCAGCGAATCGCGGGATTGGAGGCGGAAGTGTCGGGCCTCAGATCGGCGATCGACCTGATGCTGCACTCACATTCGTGGAAGGCGACGAAACCCCTTCGCGCCGTGGCTAATCTCCTCCGGTCCGTCAGCGGACACCGTGCCGAGGACCAGCCATAAGTCTTTGCCCCCTATAGGGTGCTCATGTTGTCTGACACAGCGGGTTCAGGGCCTCTATGCTGCAACGTGCGGTGAAAACCCTCCGATTCGCGCGGTTCTCCCTCCTGGAGGGTGTCTCGTGGTACCGCCGCCATGGACGTCTCCCCAGGACGGTCGAGGTGTCCGACCTGCTTCGAAAGGCTTTGTTCCGTTTCAAGATTCTTTCCCAGAGAACATCTCCTGCGCCCAAAACGATTGAGCCGATTCTGCCGCCCTACGAGGCGTGGTTGCGGGTCAATACCTGGAATCAGCGGCGGCAGGACGAATTGCTGGATCGCCTGAGTCTCCATACGGGCCGGTTGCCGAGGCTGTCGTTGATCATGCCCGTGCACAATCCGCCGCTTGAGTGTCTCACCAGAGCCATCGAATCGGTACGAGCGCAGGCCTGTGGGGAATGGGAGCTCTGCATCGCCGATGATTGCAGTACGAATCCGGCCCTGCGCGCCGAACTGGAACGGTGGCGTGCCGCCGACCCCAGAATTCAGGTCACCTACCTGCAGCGGAACGTCAATATCAGCGAGGCGACGAATTCTGCCGTGGCGCTGGCAAGCGGGGAGTTCCTTCTCTTTCTGGACCATGATGATGAATTGGCCCCGGATGCAGTGGGAGAGGTCATCTGGTATCTGGCCGAACACCCAGGCGTGGATGCGCTGTATTCGGACGACGATAAGATCGATCTGTCCGGCAGACGCTACGCACCGCAATTCAAACCCGATTGGTCGCCGGAACTGCTGCTCTCCTATATGTATCTGAGCCATGTGTTCGTCGTGCGACGGACGCTGTTTCATGCCGTCGGGGCCATGCGGACTGGATTTGAAGGGGCTCAAGATTACGACCTGGCGCTCCGCGTCGCCGAGCGGACCAGCGCTGTCGGACATATTCCGAAAGTACTCTACCATTGGCGGGCCTTACCGGGATCGACCGCCACCAGCGGTGCTGCAAAGCCTGCCAGTCTCGAAGCGGGACGACGTGCCGTTGCCGAGGCGTTCGAGCGACGCGGCATCGTGGCTCGGGTCACTCAGCCCGAGTTTGCCTCCGCCGGGCATTTGGGGATTTACGCACATGAGTTTCCTGACGACGGACCGAGCGTCACGATTCTCATTCCAACCAAGAACCAGGCCTCCATCTTGCGTCAATGTGTCGAGTCCCTCAAAAAGACGACCTATCGGAATTATGAGGTCGTGATCATCGACAACGAAAGTGACGATCCGGAGACGACGGCCTATCTCGCGTCGCTTCCTCATCGCGTGCTTCGCATCGGGAACCCGTCCGGTCGATTCAATTTTTCGGCGATCAATAATCGCGCAGTGGAGCAGGTCAGCGGGAATTTTGTCCTGTTCTTGAACAACGACACGGAAGTGAAAGCTCCGCGCTGGTTGAGCCAGATGGTCGGGTATGCGCAAATGCCCGCCGTCGGCGCCGTCGGCGCCAAGCTCATGTTTGCCGACGGGCGCATTCAGCACGCGGGTGTGATCCATGGCCTGTACCATGGCCTGGCCGGGCCTGCATTCAAATTGACTCCGTCATGGGAGCACGGGTATCTCGCCTATGCGTCAGTGGTCCGCAATTATTCAGCCGTCACCGCTGCGTGTCTTCTCACCTCACGTCGGCGATTTTTGGAACTCGGCGGCTTCAACGAGGCAGAGTTCGGCGTGGCCTACAACGACGTCGACTTTTGCTACCGACTCGTCGACCGGGGATATCGGTGCGTCTACTGCCCTGATGCACAGCTCAATCATTATGAGGGATATTCGAGGGGCTTTCGGGACGACCCGGCGGAGGTGGCCGCTTTCAAACAGACGTACAGGCATCGGAGAGATCCGTGGTATAGCCCGCATTTGTCTCTTACGGACGAACAGTTCAATGTGATTCCTCGGACGATTGCCGCGCGGCGGCAGAAGCCGATCCCGATCGTCATGACGGCGTTAAGCTTGAATTGCGAGGGCGCGCCGTGGAGCCAGTATGAGTTGACGAAGGAATTGGTCAGGCGGCGCGTCATTGCGCCCATTGTCTTTTCCCCCGTCGACGGACCCTTGCGGTCTTTTTATGAAGAACAAGGTATTCCTGTCATGGTCGATCGGCACCCGCTCTGGGGTGTCACGAATCTGAGCGAGTACGAAGCGGCGGTACGCGCTTTTTCTCAGAAGTGCCTCTCGTGGGGGGCTGAATTGGTCTATGCCAATACGCTGCAGAGTTTTTATGCCGTGGCGGCGGCGCGCGAAGCCGGTCTGCCGGCGGTCTGGAATCCAAGAGAGAGCGAACCCTGGCAGACGTATTTCGATTATTTGCCTGACGGAGTCATCCAAAAGGCCTACGATTGCTTTGCGTGGCCCTACCGGGTGGTCTTTGTCTCAGATGCCACGCGCGATGCCTATGCAGCTCTCAACACTCGTCACAATTTCACGGTGATCCGTAACGGATTAGATTGCACGCGCATCGAACAGGCTTTCCGGGAGTGGTCTCAGTCAAAGGCCCGCACGTCTATCGGGGCACAGGACGGCGAGGTCGTCGTGCTGTTGCTGGGAACGGTGTGTGCACGGAAGGGGCAGCAGGATTTGATCAAGGCCCTCTCCCGGCTTCCGGCTGAATGCTGCGAGCGGGTGCGTTGGTACATCGTCGGCGATCGGCCGAGTGAATACAGTAGGACGTTACACGCATTGACGAACGAACTCCCGCGCGTTCTGCGAAGCCGGGTGCATATTGTGCCGGAGACTCGCCACACCACGCCCTACTACCGTGCCGCAGATCTCTTCCTGTGTACCTCGAAGGTGGAAAGTTATCCGCGGGTGGTGTTGGAAGCGATGGCCTACGGCTTGCCGATCGTCACCACTCCGGTGTTCGGTATTCGGGAGCAAGTTCGTGAAGGGGTGAATGCCTTGTTCTATGAACCGGGTGACGCGGAGGAGCTGGCGGCGCATCTCCATAGATTACTTTCTGATGACGGACTCCGGTCACGTATGGGCGAGAAGAGTGCCAGTGTGTTGGCGATGGGGACCAGTTTCGAGGAGATGGTGGATGGTTATGCCGAGGTGTTTGCCGAAGCGTGGTTGAGCAGCGGGGGACAGACAGCATGAAGGCGAAGTTTAATTTGGAGACGCCGCTTGGGGACAGGTTGGACACCATTGCACGATTTTCCGGCTGGTATATTCCGGACCATGGTCGCCGGCCGGAGCTCTATGTCGCCTGTAACGGCAAGCGAGAGGCGCTCCTCGAGTGGGGCAGCATCAGACCGGATGTGTCGTCGGTCTATCCGTCGCAGTCGCAATCTATGATCAGCGGATTTCAAGGCGATGTGTTGGTGGGGGAATACGAGCAACGGCCGGAACTCGACGTCGCGGTGTGCGACGCCGCGGAGCAAGACCGGGAACTCTTTCGGCGACGGTTTGCCGTCGGACCCTATCGCCGGCCGGCCCTTCGTGATCGGTCCTTTGCGCTCTTCGATCTGCTGGTATGTCCAGAATGCCGTTCCTCGCTCGCCAAGCATGAGACCGACTGGGGCTGTCCACGCTGCGGGATGTCGATTCCGTTGCGTGGGGGCGTGCCTCATTTCCTCCAGGCAGAAGGAACACCATGTCTTCATCTGAGTGAGCAGACCAATACCCATCCCTATTCCTCGGAGGTGCTCGACATTCTAGGGCGCCATCGAGCGGGCCTGGTTCTCGATTTCGGGGCCGGCCATACTCCCAAGGATCTCCTGCGCCCCCACGTTGTGTACCTGGATGCGGTTCAGTACCAGTGGACGGATCTGGTCTGTACGCGCGGCCGATTGCCATTCCGGGATCAGACCTTCGATGCCGTGGTAAGTCAGGCGGTGTTCGAGCATTTA
This sequence comes from Nitrospira defluvii, assembly GCA_011525625.1. Taxonomy (GTDB): domain Bacteria; phylum Nitrospirota; class Nitrospiria; order Nitrospirales; family Nitrospiraceae; genus Nitrospira_A. The sequence continues at coordinate 77,341 of WYAX01000003.1, read as the reverse complement.
CAGGATCCGCACTTCACGGCACGGGAGCTCTGTCGCATCCTCAGGCCGGGCGGCCTCATTCACCTCGATACGGCGTTCATGCAGCCCCTGCACGGCGATCCATGGCACTTTTTCAACATGACGCAGCATGGATTGCGAAGGGTGATGGCGCCGTTCGAAGAGATCCGTTGCGGTATCAAGACCTATCAGCAGCCTTCGGCAAGCCTCTTGATGCAATTCGACGCCATTGCGCCGTTTCTCACCTCCAGAACATGGCGCAACACCATCGCGAAGTGGCGGAAGCAGTTGGCGGCGGGTGCCGGCGAATTCGATGAGTGTCTGGGCGAGGTCGGACGAACTACCTTGGCGGCTGGATTCTACTTTGAAGGGCGTCGTCCGCAGTAGTCGTTGTGGTCGAAACGAATGCACCGCGTCAGTGCAGAAGCCGGAATTGCCGCCATGGCGAAGCAACGAGCACGATGGAACGATCGATCTGGCTGGTCCGGTATGAGAGGGTGATGTTGGGAGCGGACGTCGTGGAACAGCGATTGCGGAATCTGTTGCTCCCCGGAGTGCGGCGGCTCGGGTTGCTGCCGATCCTCAAAAAGCTCCGCGCGAGCATTCGGCCGCGTCACGAATCTGTACCTGTGGCTCCCGGCCAAGACGGAGACGACGAACACCGTGTGTCCGACTATTGGGGGCAACAGTTTCAAGCCATGCGAGCGGACAACTCCTATTGGCTGAACAACAAGTTGGTCGAGGAGTCGACCTATCGGTTGATGACGGATGCCCCCACGCATTGGCTGGGGTGGCTGTTACACGAGTATTTCGCGCAACGCACATTTGAGCGCTCCCTCAGCGTGTGTTGCGGTGACGGCGCCCATGAGATTCAGTTGTATGCCTCGGGCAAGGTCCGATACGTGAGCGGGGTGGATATTTCTGCGGGCGCGATCGCACAGGCGAGGGCTAGGTTTGAATCGGCCGGAGCGACACAGGATCAATATCGCTTTGAGGTCGGAGATGTGAACAACCTCACGGTCGACGGCACATTCGATCTCATCTTGTCGACGGGCGCGTTGCATCACACGACCAATCTGGAGCGGCTGCTGTCGGCGGTGCAGGGCGCGTTGACGCCGGACGGCTACTTCGTCGTGGTGGAATTTATCGGTCCAGACCGGTTTCAGTGGACCGATCGGCAGATTGAGATCGCCAACCAGGTGCTACGTGCCATCGACCCGGCATATTTGCGCGACGGGAGGAACACCAGATTCGAGCGTCCCACGGTCGAGAGCATGTTGGCCTGCGATCCGTCGGAGGCCGTGCGGTCGTCCGAGGTCTATCCGTTAGTGAAGCGGCATTTCGATGTGCGATACGAACGATGGTACAACGGTACGCTGTTGCATCAACTCCATCCCTTGTTGCGCACTGAATGGGCTAATCAGGGAAAGCGCGATTTCGACTCGATTGTACGATTGATTCTCCTCCTGGAAGATCTGCTGGTCAAAGGCAGCCTCCTCCCATCCGATTTTGTGTTCCTCATCTGCCAAAAGCCGGCGTCGGGTACTCGACGTCCGGCATAAGAGGGGGCAACGGCGCATGTGCGGCATTGTCGGCGTATGCGATCGCATGGAACCCCAACGGGCGCGCCATCTTCTGTCGCGCCTACTGGCGACCATGGAAGCGCGCGGTCCAGACGGGGCGGGGCAGTATATTCAGGATAATCTCGCCATGGGGATGCGGCGGCTCGCGGTGATCGATGTGGAGGGGGGCGGCCAGCCCCTGCTGAGTCGCGATGGCCAGGTCGTGGCGTTTCAAAACGGAGAAATTTACAACCATGCCGATCTTCGCCGCGAGCTGGAGCGGAGCGGTGTGCGCTTTACGTCGTCCAGCGATACGGAAGTGTTGGCCCACGGTTACGATCACTGGGGTATAGAGGGCCTGCTGGCAAAGCTCGACGGTATGTATGCCCTTGCCATTCTCGACCGGCGGACACGTCGATTGCACCTGGCGCGTGATCGGTTCGGGGAGAAGCCGTTGTTCTATAGCCAGGTCGGTGAGCGGTTTGCCTACAGCTCAAATACCACCGCATTGGCCCTGTTGCCATGGGTGAACCTCGATATCGATCCGGGAAGTGTGGATCGATACCTGGCACTGCATTATGTGCCTGGACGCCGCACGATGTTTAAGGGCATTCACCGCCTGTTGCCGGGAGAACGGTTGACCCTGTCTCTCGACACGTGTGCCGTGAGCCTGGAGACGTATTATCGACCGGCGCTCACGCCGATCGCCCCGGTGACGTCGCTCGACCTGCTTGCTCGCATTGAATCTGCTGTGGCGAGTCGGTTGGTCGCCGATGTTCCGGTGGGCGTGTTCCTCTCAGGGGGAATCGACAGCTCGATCGTGGCGGCTGTCGCGGCGAAGCACCATCCTGCGATCGATACGTTTTCGATGGGATTCAAGGATGCGCGCTGTGACGAGTCGGTCCATGCCCAGACGGTGGCTCGTGCGGTCGGGGCCTCGCATCATCATTTCACGTTTGATGAAACGGCATTTCATGAACTACTACCGACGGTTGTCGAGGCCCTCGACGAGCCGAACGGCGATCAGGCGCTGCTTCCGACATATTGGTTGTGTCGGGAAGCGAAGCGACATGTCACGGTGGTGTTGTCCGGAGAAGGTGCGGATGAGCTCTTCGCAGGATACGACTACTACGGGGGCATGTTGCCGCGGCGTTCATGGCGATTTCGAGTTCAAGAATGGATCGGCGGCCGGGCGGTTGCGGCTCCGCTTCAACGGCTTTGTCAGAACATTCAGCCGGTGACGCCCTCCGGGTTTCCGCTTGTGATGGATGCAGCAGGCCGACAGAGGATACTGGGCGGGCATATGCCTGAGTCAGACCCCTGGGAGGATTCATTCCGGTGTATGCTGGCGCGGGCGGACAGTTCGCTGCAGCGGGCGACACTTGCCGACATCCTGACGTGGTTGCCTGATGATCTGCTGGTCAAGTTGGATCGCATGGCCATGGCCAACAGTCTCGAAGGACGGGCTCCGTTTCTGTCTCCTACTTTGGCGGAAACGGCCCTTCGATTGCCGGATTCTCAGCGGATGACCGCCACCCGCAGCAAGGTCGCGTTGCGTGAGGTTGCCGCATTGCTGCTGCCGCCCGAGATTGTCCAGCGACGCAAACAGGGCTTTGTTCTGCCGATGAGGCGGTGGTTGCAGCAGTGGTTCGCACGGGTAGACGATTGTCGATCGTATTTCGAATTGTCGCGCATTCCCGCCTTCGATGCGGCGGCCGCGGCGTCTCTGGTTGAGCGAGAGTTGGCCGCCCCACGGCCGAACGAGCGACTGCTGTTTGCCCTTGTCATGTTAGCGGAGTGGCATCACTCATTCGTTCGCCGCCTTCGTGCCTGATCGAAGCATGGAGGGATGCCGGCTGTGGCCGTTTCCCTCCCAGAGGAGTGATTTCCCCAGTTGCGAGCTTCTCCTGCACGCGCAGAAACATCGAAAAACCTATCCTTGCCGGGGAACTCCGGTACTATTTCAGTAGTCGGGTCCGTCCGCACAACTGCTTGAGACTTCGAGGCCACAGGCGCCACGCGTGCCATGACCGTTACCTACTTCTCAAAAAGCTCGAGCATCGGCCCGAGTAGTCGTTATCGCGTCTTTCAGTTCCTGCCTCAGTTTCAGGCCGAGGGGATCGATTGTCGCGTGGAGCCCCTGTTCGGGAAAACCTACTTTTCCATTCTAGAGATACGGTCTCGAGCGCTGCAGACCTGTCTGAAGATTCCGTATGTGCTCGCCAGATTCCTCAAACGGCTGGGGACTGTGCTGATGCTCAACAGGCAGGACCTGGTCGTCATTGAAGGGCCGCTGTTCCCCTACGCGCCTCCGGTCGTGGAACGAGTGCTGCGCCGGCTGGGACAGCGGGTTGTGGTCGAGATGGACGATGCGATTTACCTCACCCATGGGCATGAGGCCAAGATTCCCGCGCTCCTCAAGATCGCCACCGGTGTCATTGTCGGCAATGATCGTCTGGCTGCCTATGCCAGACAGTGTTCCTCGCATGTGTCTGTGGTGCCGACCGTCGTGGATACGGACCGCTTCGTCCCGCTTGCCGGTCGGGCTGTGACCTCGTCTCGTCATGCCGACGAGGCCATCACACTTGTGTGGATGGGGTTGGCCTACAACCTGAAATACCTGCAAGTACTCGTTCCGGCACTCCGCGCGCTTCAGTCGCAGTATCACGTGAAGCTGCGGGTAGTGTGTTCTCATGCGCCGAAATTAGCCGGCATCGATGTCGAGTTCCGAGCATGGGATTTCAGCCGTGAGGTGACGGATCTTCAGGATGCCACGATCGGTGTGATGCCGTTGGAAGATACTGAGTGGGCGCGAGGCAAGTGCGGGCTGAAGCTGCTCCAGTATCTCGCCGTCGGCCTACCGGCGGTGGCGTCCCCCGTCGGCGTCAACAGCGACATCATCGTGAACGGGGACAACGGCTTTCTCGCGTCGACTGAAGACGAGTGGTACGAGCGACTGCACGCACTCTGCGGCCTACCGCAACTGCGGGCGCGCATGGGAGCAGCCGGCCGGCGGACGGTGGAATCCCGATATTCCCTGGCTCTATGGGGGCCTCGGCTCGCCGATGTGTATCGTGCGTTTGCGGAGGGCAGGCCAAATCAGGCGATGCCGCAAGCTGTGCAGCGCCAGGTTTCTGGCCAGCGCCATTCGACGGGGGTGCGATGATTCTGCTCACCCTGACCTTCGTCGTCGCCGTGCTGCTGGCGATGTATGGAGTGCCGATCGCGCGCCGGGCTGCGCTGAAGTTCGGTATCGTCGACAATCCCGACGGTCGGCTCAAGCACCAGCGAGAGCCGGTTCCGTACCTGGGCGGGTTGGCGATCTATCTCGCCTTTCTCGTCAGTCTGGCTTTTACCTTCGAGTTCCGGCAGGACGTCCTCGGTATCGTGCTGTCGGGGACCCTGATTGTCATGCTGGGGTTGATTGACGATTTCGGCGTGCTTTCGCCGGGCACGAAACTGGCGGGGCAGTTCCTGGCTGTGTTCGTCTTGATCAAGAGCGGCATACGGATCGAGATCGCGTCCCTTCCCGATTGGCTCGATCTCGTGCTGACGGTGCTGTGGATGATCGGCATCATCAATGCCTTCAACCTGCTGGATATCATGGACGGGCTGTCGGCCGGTGTGGGGATCATCAGTGCCGCGTTTCTCTGCGTCGTGGCGGTGCTCAATGGTGATCAGACCATCGCCTTCATGCTCGCGGCGCTCATGGGCAGCCTCCTGGGCTTCCTTCGATACAACTGGCGCCCGGCGTCGATTTATATGGGTGATTCCGGGGCGATGTTCATCGGGTTGATGCTTGGAGCCTTGTCGATGATCGGCAAGTATACCGAAGGCCACTCCGTGTCGCTGCTGACCCCGGTGCTGATTCTGGGCATGCCGATTTTCGACACGCTCTTTGTCATGTATATCCGCTTCCTCCGTGGCCTGCCGATATTCCTCGGTAGCCCCGATCACATGGCGATTCGCTTGCGACACTGGGGACTGTCGGTGCCTCAAGTCGTGCTGGTGAGTTATCTCGGCGCAGCCCTGCTGGGCGGCATCGGGCTGCTTGTCATGGCCGTGCCCCAGGATCTTGCCCTGGGGTTAAGCGGGCTGACGGTCATGGGGCTGGGCGTCGCGGCGGTGGCGTTGACGCGTGTGAATGTGTCCGGCGGAGTTGTCGCCGTGAGTCGTAAAGCGGTCCCGGCACGTTCGACAGAAAGGACCGGCGCAGTATGATTCTGATTGTCGGGGCCGGATTGGCGGGATTGAGCGCGGCCTATCACTTGCGGGGCATGCGCTACAAGATTTTAGAGCGGGAGCACGAGGTCGGCGGCTTGTGCCGTTCTTACGTCAAGGAAGGATTCACGTTTGACTATACCGGTCATCTGCTTCATTTTCGTCAGACGGCGATCAAGGCGTTGGTGGAAAGCTTGCTGCCGGGCCAGTTGCACCGGCACGCCCGCAAGTCCTTCGTGTACTCGCATGACACCTACACGGAGTATCCGTTCCAGGTGAATACCCACGGCCTTCCGCCTGAGGTCGTGCGGGAGTGTCTTTTGGGATTTATCGCCACGTTGACGGACCCCTCGTCCAAGGCGTCGGTGGAGGGGCGGTCCTTCAAACAGTGGATTGTCGAGAGTCTGGGCGAGGGAATCGCAAAGCATTTCATGGTGCCGTTCAATGAGAAGCTCTGGCAGGTGCCTCTCGATGAGCTCACCTCCGACTGGGTGTCCTGGCTTGTGCCGAAGCCGGACGTGAAGGATGTGGTCAACGGTGCCTTGGGAATCAAAGACAAGGCGTTTGGGTACAATCCGTCGTTTCAATATCCGGTGAGCGGCGGTATCAGGGTCTTGCCTCAGGCCTTCGTGCCCTCAGTGGAACAGCTGTCCTACGATTCCGAATTGGTCGAGATCGAGACGGGGCGGCGGCGGGCGGTGTTTCGTAGTGCGCAAGGAGAACGCACCGAGGAGTACGACCGGATCATCTCGACAATTCCGCTGCCGGACCTGATCCGCCGATGTGTGGATCTTCCGGCCTCAGTGCGGGAGCTCGCGCAATCGCTGCGTTGGGTGTCCGTCTACAATGTGAACCTGGCGGTGGCGCGCGAACAGATCTCCGACAAGCATTGGATCTACTTCCCCGAACACCGGTATCCCTTCTATCGAGCCGGGTTTCCCATGAACTTCTCTCCGGCCATGGGGCGCCCCGGCTGTAGTTCCCTCTATGTCGAGATTTCGCATCAGCCGACGGTGCGGGAATCGGAGGCTTCGCTGATCGAACGGGTTCGGCGTGGATTGGAGCAGGCGAGGGTGTTACGGCCGACGGATGAGTTGGTCATGTCGGACGTGAAGAATTTGTATTACGCCTATGTCTTGTTCGACCGGTATCGGGGGCGGGCGGTCAAGGAGTTGCTGGGCGAACTGGAACGCAGAGGCATTTCGTCGATCGGACGATATGGGTTGTGGGAGCATACCTCGATGGAGGATGCCATCGCCCAGGGGCAACAGGTCGCCGAGCGGTTACGGATGAAGAGCGCTGCCTGAACGGGAGAACGGTATGGATGTCGTCTGTCACGTCATCACCAAGCTGGAACTCGGAGGAGCGCAGGAAGTCGCGATGCGAGTGGTGTCGGGCCTGGATCGACGGCGATTCCGTCCCGTACTGATCGCGGGGCCAGGCGGATTGTTGACCGGCGAGGCGCATGCACTGCAGGGCGTTGAATTGCGGCTGGTTCCGTCTCTTGTCCGGGAGATTCATCTGCTGCAGGATCTTCGTGCTCTGTGGGAGCTTGTGGCCACATTCCGACGGCTCCGGCCGAAGATTGTCCACACCCATAGTTCAAAAGCTGGTATCCTAGGGCGCGTTGCTGCCTGGTTGGCCGGAGTCCCCTGTATTCTGCATACGATACACGGGTACGGCGTGACGCCCGCCCAGCCGTATTGGTTCCAACGACTGTTGATCGGTCTTGAATGGATGGTCGGGCGTGTGACCACCCATTGGATCACGGTATCGCAGGCCGATCGCCGACAGGGTATCGAGTGGGAGCTGTTCACCGCCTCGAAGGTGTCGGTGGTCAGGCCTGGCATTGATTCGAAGGCGTTTTCCGCGCGGATCGCGGCGGCGGAACGCGACCGCCTCCGGGCGGCGTTGGGCGTAGGTCCCGAGGAGCTGCTCGTAGGAACGGTCTCATGCTTGAAACCGCAAAAATCGCCCGAAGATTTCATTCGTGTGGCCGCGCTGGTGTGTCAACGCATGCCCGCGACCAAATGCATCCTCGTCGGCGACGGTGAGTTACGGCCTCGCCTCGAAGCGATGATTCAAGCGGAGGGGTTGCAGGGGAAGGTGACCCTGCTCGGTTGGCGCCGCGATGTCCCGGCGCTCCTCAAGGCGCTCGACGTGTTTGTCTTGACCTCTCATTGGGAGGGCTTACCCTGCGCGATGTTGGAGGCGAGGGCCAGCCGCGTGCCGATTGTGGCCACTCGAGTGGGTGGCGCGGCTGAAGCGATCGTTGAGGGTATTCAGGGCACACTCTGCCCGCCCGGCGATGTCCGGGCCATCGCAGAAAGGGTCTGTCAGATTCTGGAAAATGGACGACTTCGCGCGGATCTTCGAAACGGGGGCGAGGAGTTGCCGGAAGAGTTCACGATCCAGGAGACCGTCAAACAGTATCAGTCGCTGTATACGTATCTCCTCCATAGTCGGCGAACTGTGGGCGATATGATGAAGTTGCAACCTAATCGATTGTCATGAGTGGACCGAGGGAGACGATGAATATTCCGCTGCTTGATTTGAAAGCCCAGTACCAATCGATGCGCAGTGAAATCCTGGCCGCGATCGAAGCGACCTGTGATGAACAGGGCTTTATCCTGGGGGCGCGGGTGGCGGCACTCGAAGAGGCAGTGGCGGCGTATGTCGGCAGCACGCATGCGGTGGGCGTGGCGTCCGGGAGCGATGCCTTGTTGCTTGCCTTAATGGCCTTGGGCGTCAAGGCCGGTGACGAAGTGATCACGGTGCCGTTCACGTTCTTCGCGACGGCCGGGGCGATTTCCCGCTTAGGTGCCAAGCCGGTCTTTATCGATATCCGGCCAGATGATTTCAATATGGATCCGCAGTTGTTGGAGCGGGCTATTACCAAACGAACCAAGGCGATTATTCCGGTGCACCTCTTCGGCCAATGTGCGGACATGGGGGCGATCAACGAGATTGCGCGGCGACACAAGATCGGCGTGATTGAAGATGCCTGTCAGGCCATCGGTGCTGCGCAGAAGGGACGGCGAGCCGGGGTGTTGGGCGATGTGGCCTGTTTCAGTTTCTTCCCGTCGAAAAATCTGGGTGGATTCGGTGATGCCGGCATGGTGACCACGAACGACAAGGCTCTTGCGGAATCCATCGCCATGCTACGGGTCCATGGCAGTCGCGTCCGCTACGTTCACGAAGCGATCGGCATCAACAGTCGGTTGGATGCGCTGCAAGCGGCGGTGTTGCTGGTGAAATTGAGGCGGTTGGACCAATGGGCGGAGGGCCGGAGACGGAATGCCGCGCGCTATGTGCAATTGTTTGCCCAAGCCCAATTGACCGATCGCGTGACGTTACCCATCGTAGGGCAGGATAACTTTCACGTGTTTAATCAATTCACCCTGCGGGTGCAGAAACGCGATGAGTTGCGGAGTCATTTGAAGGAGCAGGGTGTGGGCACAGAAGTGTATTACCCACTGCCGTTGCATCTGCAGAACTGCTATCGCGACCTCGGCTACCCAAAAGGTTCGTTTCCGCAGTCTGAGCGGGCGGCTGAAGAGGTCCTTGCCCTTCCGATCTATGCGGAGCTGAGCGATGAGCAGCTGCAGTATGTCGTGCAGATGATCGCTTCGTTTTATCGCAAACGGTAGCGTCGCGTCGGCACCCCGAGCGTGCGCCGATTTCTCCGCCATCTTCGTGCTCTGTCAGATCTTCCTGATGCCCGGCTCCAGGAGGGCGCCTCCTTCCATAGGGCACTTCGCCTCCGTCTCTGCCGCGGACGCCTGAGGCAGTCTTTCCAAGACCGCAAGTCATGGTTTCCCGTTTCGTGCCGGTCATTGAACCGATGAGCGGCACGCTGTTGCTCCCGTCAGAGCAGTTGAACGTGTCGGCGCGCCCGGCTCCCAACCGTGCTGACCCTCAATGGGGCAGCGACCTGCTTGAGCGCACGGGGCGATGGGAGGGGGGCGGTCGTCTGCTCCCGTTCCTTTCGCGTGAGGCGCTGCCGCTCACGGTCCGGCGGCTGTCCCGCAGGATTTTTCGAGAAGACTTCAAGAACGCCGGAGAATAGACTATAGTAGCCTTGCACGCGTACAGAAGACTTGTGACATACCCCAGCCCTACACCGTCATCCTCACGTCCTTTGCGAATCGCGCTGATCGGCGCCGGCCGCCACGCGCAGCACCACGCTCGTGCGATTCTGCGCTGCCCCGGTGTCCAGCTGGTTGCCGTCGCGGATCCTTCCGATGCGGCACAAGCAGCCATGCGCGACATCGTGCCGGGCATCGGGTGTTTTCGAACCCCTGAGGAGTTGTTCGCGTCGGAGCGGCTGGACGTCGTTCATATCATCACGCCCCCTGCGTCCCATGCTCCCCTTGCACGCATGGCGATCAAGGCCGGCTGTCACCTGTATGTGGAGAAACCGTTCACCGAGTCCGTGGAAGACGCCCAGCTGGTGTTGGATGAGGCGAATGCCAAGGGGCTCCGCGTCTGCGCCGGCCACCAATTGCTCTACGAGCCTCCGACCAGGGTCCTGACCCAGTATCTCCCGTCGATCGGCCGGGTCGTACATGTGGAGAGCTACTTCTCCTTCCGGACCGTGCGTCACGCGCCGGGCGGCCGCAAAGTGCTGCGCGCCGATCATCAGTTACTCGACATCCTGCCGCACCCGGTCTACTTGCTGCTTCAAGTATTGGAGCAAGCAGGGGAGGGGCGGACGGAACTGCTGTCGCTGGAAGTGAGCCAGGCCGGCACGGTGCATGCGCTGGTGCGGCGCGGGGGCGTGACCGGCACGTTGATCGTGACCCTAGAAGGGCGGCCGGTCGAGAGTTATCTGCGTGTGATCGGTCGAAACGGTTCGTTGTTTGCTGACTATGTCCGTAGTACCACGCAGCGAGCCATCGGTCCCGGCTCCTCCGGCATCGATAAGTTGTTTGCCCCATACCGGCAGGCCTGGCAACTGTTGACCGGCACCACCTCAGCGATGGCAAGCCGCTTTCTGAAGCGTCAACGGAGTTACCCCGGCCTTGCCGAACTCTTTTCAGCATTTTACGAGTCGGCTCGGACCGGTGGTCCATCACCCCTGTCGCCCGAGAGTCTGCTGGAAACCGTTCGTATCTGCGAGCGCGTGGCGAAGGCACTGAAAGTGGGAGAGGCCAAAGCGCTGGCTGCGGCGGCCCCGAAACCGGTCGAGAGTCGTGGCGTGTTGGTGACGGGCGGAACCGGATTCTTGGGGAAGGAGATCGTTCGGGCATTGTTATCGCGCGGGCGGCCCGTTCGCGTGGTGGCACGTCGAGAGCCGTCTCCCTGGGAGCGTATCCCCGGAACTGAGTATGTGGTTGCGGATGTGGCGACAGGAGCGGGTGCCGACCTCTTTAAGGGAGTGGACACTGTCATCCATGCCGCGGCGGAAACCGCCGGTGGCTGGCCGGAACATCAGCGAAATTCGCTCGATGCGACGGAACACATGATCCGTGGAGCGGCCGAGGCAGGTATCACGCACTTCGTGCACGTGAGCAGTTTGGCCGTGCTTGCTCAGGGTACGGGGGACCCGATCCCGGACAATCACCCGCTTGAGCCGGACAGCAAGGGCTCTGGGCCCTACGTGTGGGGCAAGTTGGAGTCTGAACGTCTAGCGGTTCAGCTTGGGAAGGAGTTGGGTGTGTCTGTGAAGGTGATTCGTCCCGGAGCCTTGGTGGACTATCGGGATTTTGAACCACCCGGCCGGCTCGGCAAGCGATTGGGGAACATCTTCGTGGCCGTCGGGTCATCGAGTGACCGCCTTGGCGTCGTGGATGTCGGGTTTGCCGGCCGATTCCTCGGCTGGATGACGGATGCGTGGGATCAGGTGACGAGCCCGCTCAATCTGCTCGATCCCGTCTCGCCGACCAAGCAGGAACTCCTGGATCGTCTTCGGCGAGCCAATCCAGATCTGTCGGTTTTCTGGTTGCCTAGGTTTGTCCTTGTGCCGCTGTCGTGGTTGGCGACGCTGGCTCAAAAAGCTCTGCGTCCGGGGAAGCCGGCCATCGATGTGGCGAAGGTGTTCAGTGTCCTCCCCTACGACACCTCCGGTATTGCCAAGCTCGCTCCGCTCGTCGACTCGAATACCCCTAGCGAGAGTGGGAAAACCGTCTGACACCCCGGATTCTCCATGCTCGCCGTGTGTGGTGGAGGGTTTTGGCCGGCATGGGCCGATGCGTGCTAACTCATTGAAACGGTGACGAAACTTCTGGTCGATGAAAAAGATTGGCCTCCGGGGTTGATTTGAGGCGTCGGAGGGGGTAATTCTTATTGGTATTCCGCGGGTCAAACAGCGTCTGCAACAGAAACCTCCTCACGATCCACGAGTTCATCATCATGAGTATGCGATTGAATCCCCGAGCACTTACCATCGGTCTGGCTGTCCTGGGTTTCTTCTCCGGTTGCGCGGAGGATCACCGCTGGCGCGCGGCCATGACCGACGGCACGACCGCGATGCGCTCCGGTGACTACACGCATGCCGAAGAGCTGTTTGTCGCGGCCCGTAAAGAGGCCGAAGTTTTGGACCCACAGGGGAAACGCTTAGCTGAAACCCTGAGCCAATTAGGCGAGGTGAATCGTGAGCTGGGCCGCTATCCTCGCGCCGAGGCGCTGTTTCAGGAGGCTTTGGCCATCCGGGAACGGGTCTATGGTCCTGCCCATGCGGAGACGGCGGCGAGTTTGACCGATCTGGGCGAGCTCTATCGGCTTCAAGGGCTGTACACCCAGGCGGAGGCGCTCCATCAACGTGCCCGGGAAATTCGGGAGAAGGTGTTCGGGGCGGATCACAGCAAGACGGCGGAAAGTCTGAACAACATCGCCGTGGTGTACCAGGATCAACATCGCTTTGCCGACGCGGAGCCGGTGTTGCAGCGGGCGCTGGAGATACTCGAACGGCAGTTGGGGCCGGAGCATAGTCTGACGGCGATCACCAGAGATAACCTGGCCAAACTGTATCAGGCCCAGGGGCAACATGCCCGGGCGATGCCCTTGTACCAGCGCACGCTGACCATCCATGAAAAGGCGTTCGGGCCGAATCATCCCATTGTAGCCAGGAATCTTGAGAATCTCGCTGACACCTACCGGGCGCAAAACCAGTATCCCCAGGCCGAGGTGCTGTATCAGCGGGCGGTCAGTATTTTCCGGAAGTCGATCGGGAATGAGCATGTGGATACGGCGGAAGCCATGAGCCGCCTCGGGCAGTTGTATGAGCTACAAGGGCTCTATTCCCAAGCCGAGCCGTTGTTTCAGCAGGCGATTGCGATCCGCGAGAAACAACAGGGGGCCGATAACCCTCACGTGGCCGGCGAACTGAAAAATCTCGCCTCGCTCTATCAATCACAAAACAGGCTGGACCAATCCGAAGATCTGTACAAGCAAGCGATGGGAATCTACGAGCAATCGGTGGGGTATGATCGCGATGCCTACGTGAAGGCTCTGAAGAGTTATGCCTCGCTCCTGAGGCGCAGGCAGCGGTCCGGCGAGGCCGAGCGCTTGGAGGAACGGGCCAAGGGCATCTTGAGACGTCTCTCGCAGGAAAGCCAAAGTCAGGGAAAAACCGCCTCAGAGGTCCCTTTGGCTCCGGTCGTGCCCGTTCCCTAGCCTGTTTCCACGTATCGATTCGCCGATTCACAGCGTCACACATCGTGTACAGCCATCACGTTTCTGCCGTTCGACCCTCGTCCCCACAACCGGTTGATACCCTGGAGAAGTCGCCCTTGTGGGGCATCTTCGAATCTCCTACACTGTGGCCCCCAAACCGCGTGGTTCCACCCAGAGGGACATTCATGAAGACACTCTTGATCGCCATCGTGACCATGGCCCTGCTGTCCAGTGTGGCCTGTGCCGGCAAACGCCCGAAGAAGCAGTTTCAGGTACTTGCCGGAGAATTTGTTTCTCCGGTCCACATTACAAAACCGGTTGATCAGCAGAGTGCGGTGATCGGTCTGACCATCAAGAGCCCTGCCTGGGTGCCGAATACGGAAGACCGCCTCTATCTCGTTAAGATCGAGAAGGACCGTGACCTGTTTGAGGGAACGAAGCTGATTCCGACGAGCCTCGTGATCCCGCCCCCTGGCAGCACCGGTGGTGGGACGGTGTATGTGCAGAATGTCCCGCCCGGGCGATACGCGGCGGTAGCATTCAGCACCTCGGAGAAGGGGTTCGGCAAGGTGAGGGAAGTCACCCTGTTTCTCCTGCCGAAGTCGGTTGTCGCTCAAAGCGACACGACCGTCGCGCCCGGTGCGATCGCGTTCATGGGAGAATACGAAGTGGGAGCTTCCACGATGGTGCTCCAGGAGAAGGCTGCCGACGACGTGCAGGAGCATTACTTCGAGGCATTCTGGGGGAAGCCGCTGGCCCAGGTCATCGCTGATCTCCAAGTCCTGGGGACGCCGGCCTACTTCGCCGTCCATACGGTCGGTGTCAAGCGAGGGAGCCGAGATGCTGAGGCCGAAGCTCGATTTCTCGCTACCGCCAGGCGCGATCTTGAACCATCCTGGGCGCCTGTGATCGATCGGTATCGTCCTCCGTCACGGTAGGGGCGAGGCACGTGCGTGTGTCTGTGCAATTTCTGCCGGGTCCCACCCTGGGCCTCCGTTCCCCTGTTAACAAAACGTTTACCTTCTCCGGACGTCGGTGTGATGTGCACATTCTATGCTGATCATGACACGGTCGCTGCCAGCATAGGAGGGAGATCATGCAACTCGTACACCGAGGGTTTCGGATCTATCGGTCTCGTCCGCGCCGTCAAGATGTCCTGTCGCTTCGCACCGCGCCCATGCTCGTTGCCGGCACATGCCGGGAGTGTTGGAAAGAGATTCCGTTCGCGCAATCGCGCCGACGATCGCAGGCAATCCTCTGCCCCGCCTGTATCGATGAACGCATCGACAACCTTGCTGCCGACGCGTTGTAGTCGGCGGTAGGTAAAAAGGCGGGTCGGTGTCGTTGGGATGCTGTTCGGCTTCTCGCCTTGCACCCATGCCCTCTGTTCGGTTTCTGTATTCGAGCCCATTGTGCGCAGTCTTCTCTGCTCGTCCGGTCGTTCGATGGAGGGGATGTGCGGTCGATCGGCGACGCCAGGTCCACTTCCTGTGCTCGCTCCTCCTGCCTGATGCGTCAAGCTCGTGAGCGTAACGGATGAAGATGCAGGGGCTGGCTCGAACCCCACGCCCGGTGCCATCCAGCGCTAAAATCGAGCGAATGGGAGGGCTGTCCCGCTCCGGCTCAGAAGAGGGGAACAGCCCGGGAGAGAGGTGCGGAGAGGTGGACGCAGCTCAACTCCCAATACCCATCGACGTCGTCGGTGCGCTCGGCGCCTGATGCATATCGGTCATGTCCTGCTGTGCAACAAGGAACGGTCTTCACACTCAGTCTTGCAAGGAATACACAGCGTGGCATCGGGTTGCGCGCGAAGGCGAGGCAAAGGAATGTCCGTTCGACAGAGATGACAGACACCATAGGAGGCATCGTCTATACGATGGAGCGCACGTTCGACCTGTTGGAGCTTGAGATGGGCACGTTGTGTCATAAGATCGTCGAATAGGACGTCCCGCTCGGAGGCCGCCAAGTCCAGCACGTCGGCAGCCGGTTCGTTCGTTGTCTGATCAGAGCGTCGGGCGTTTGTCTGACGCAACAGCCTGTCCCGATCTTGCAGTAGCTGCCGACGGATGGATCGAAAGGCCTGGCGGCGGGAGCGCAATCGGCCTGTCCCTGTTCTCTCCATGACAATCTCCTCCATACACTGTGTCTAGCAGGATGCGGGAAAAATCCGCCAGCGGCGTTCTCGCATCCCTCAGCGGCTCACCGTACGGCGTGAGTACGGTGAGCCACGTCGCTCGCTGCGGCCTTGCTGGACGGCCTTTTTGCGCATCCTGCGGGGTATTCTGCTACCGATCCGGCGCATGAGTTGATCCGAGCCTATCGAACAAAACACGAGTGTTTCCGCAGCCTGCTAGGTGCTCGCTCGCAGACTACAGCAGGGAAGCGACAAGGACATATGAGGACGGTTAAGTTCGAGTTAACACAAGGTGGTGGAATGTTGAAAGGGAATGGCGGGACCGTCGGCCTTATGTGACCAGTGTGTTCATCAAGTACTGTTGCGCCGAACGAGGGGCCCGGCGTCCCGGCGTCTGCCGCCGATAGGTGCCGTCACGATGAAGGATCCAGGCGTGGGTATTGTCTTCGAGGAAGGGGCGCAGTCCTTCGTCGATCACTCGTTGCCGCAGGGTCTTCTCCAAAACGGGGAACGCGACTTCGATCCGTCGAAAGAAATTCCGATCCATCCAGTCGGCGCTGGAGAGGAAGACCCGGTCGTCGCCGTCGTTCAAGAAGTAAAAGATCCGGCTATGCTCAAGAAACCGGCCGATGATCGAACGCACCCGGATATGTTCCGACAGCCCGGCGATGCCGGGCCGTAGGGCGCAGGGGCCACGGACGATCAGATCGATTTTCACACCGGCTTGGGAGGCTTTGTACAATGCGCGAATGATCTGGGGTTCAAGGAGCGCGTTCATCTTTGCGATGATGTGGGCCGGTTTGCCCTGCTTGGCCCGGTCGGTTTCACGTCCGATCCATTTGAGGAGCGTGGTATGCAAGGTAAACGGGGACTGCAGCAAATGTTTGAGGCGCCCCGGTTGCCCCAGGGACGTGAGTTGTTGGAACACCGTGCGGACATCGCGTCCGATCGCCGCATCGCAGGTGAGCAGGCCGAAATCGGTGTAGAGCTTTGCGTTGCGGGCGTGGTAGTTGCCCGTTCCCAGATGGGTGTAACTGCGCAGGAGCCGGCCTTCCCGCCGGAGCACCAGACTCATCTTGGCATGTGTCTTGAGGCCCACGACCCCATACACCACATGGGCGCCGGCTTCTTCCAAATCGTGCGCCAGTTCGATGTTGGCTTCCTCGTCGAAGCGGGCTCGTAACTCGATCACGACGGTAACTTCTTTCCCGCCGCGCGCGGCATCCACCAGCGATTGCACAATGGCTGAATCGGCGCCGGTCCGATACAACGTTTGTTTGATCGTGAGCACGTGCGGATCGGTAGCTGCCTGGCGGAGAAACTCCGTTACCGGAGTGAACGACTGATAGGGATGATGCAGCAGGATGTCTCCCTGTCGAATGGCGTCGAACCAGTCCTCGCTGGGTACCGGTGTCGTGGGCACGCTGGGTGTGAAGGGGGTGAATTTTAGATCGGGTCGGTCGATGAGGTCCGGCACGGCCATCAACCGGTGCAAGTTCACCGGCCCATGGCATTGGTAGACGTCGCGCGCGTCGAGGTGAAACTGTTCCCGAAGAAAATAGACCAGATCGGGAGGGCAGTTGTCTGTCACCTCAAGCCGTACTTCGTCGCCAAAGCGCCGATCCGGCAATTGCCCTTCCAGTGCACGCCGAAGATCATCGACATCTTCCTCGTCGACGAAGAGATTGCTGTTTCTCGTCACCCGAAACTGGTAGCAACCCGTGACTTGCATGCCGGGAAACAGCTGGTGGACGAAGGCGTGGATGACCGACGACAGGAATGCAAAATCATGCGGCCAGGCGGCGTTGCGCACGGGCAGGTGAATCACGCGCGGGAGTGAGCGGGGGACCTGTACGATCGCGGTGCCGTTCGGGCGACCGAAGGCATCGGTACCCTCGAGCGTGACCAGAAAATTCAGACTCTTGTTGAGGAGTTTCGGAAACGGGTGCGCGGGATCGAGGCCGACCGGGCTCAGGAGCGGCAGTAACTCCCGAGAAAAGAACCGGCGCATCCAGCGGATGTGCGACGGCATCCAGTCGGCCCGCTTGAGAAACCGGATACGTTCTTCGGCGAGCTTCGGGATCAGCGAGTGATTCAGGACATGATATTGCTCGTGCACCAACTGGTGAGTGAGGACCGCGATGCGACTCAGGAGTTCAGATGGGGTAAGGCCGTCTGCGCCTCGCTGCTCGGCCCCGTGCGTCACCTGCTCCTTGAGTCCGGCGACGCGCACTTCGAAAAACTCATCCAGATTGGAACTGACGATGCAGAGGTATTTCAACCGCTCCAGCAGGGGCACTTTCGGATCTTTCGCGAGATCGAGGACCCGGCGGTTGAATTCCAGGAGGCTCAGCTCGCGATTGATGAACCATTCGGGACGGGACAGATCGCTGGTCATGGGGCGGCCGCCGGCTGGTGAAGCAGTCGGGCCTGATGTTTGAGGGTCTGTAGCGGTACGTCGCGGTGCCATCGTGAGTGAGCGCGCAGTCTACAGCAGTCGGGCGACTTGGTCGCTCAAGAAACGGTTAACTCTTTCCGGTTGCCGTCCGATGTGTCGTCGGGCGTTTCGTGTTATTGGGCACATCCGATGCGGGCGGTGGAGACCACGAAGTTGTCCAAGTAGCGCTGTTGCACCTTGTTGAATGGAACCGAAGTCCAATACTGTTCCAGGTACACGGCGTTGATGCCGAAGTCTTGATAGGTTCCGACCCAGTTCAGGCCGGTTCGTTGTGCCTCCAGTCGATCGTTTATCCAATATTCAAATACGCCGTCGCTCGCATCGGCTTGGTTCAGTTTCATATGGACTTCGATGCAAAACCATTGACCGATAGAGGTCGCATTGAACAGCGGCGTCTCGCCGCCGGCGGCGCCAAGCCATCGCAAGCGAGGAAAATCGTTGTAGGTGGTGGTACGCAAGTTGCCAAACTCATCGGTGCCGGATGCGGGATCGAGGTACAGCCGTTCGGGATCGGAGCCGGGGAGGCCTCCGCTCCATAGGTGGCCGATGGCAGCCTGGGCAAACCGCTCGCTCGACAGGATCGTCGCTCGAGTGAGTTTATCGGCCCCGCCGCCGATCCACCCAGGTTGCAGTCGAAGGTCGAACCGCCAGTAGATCTCCCGGTAGTGAGCGGTTCCGGCATCGACCGTTTTCATGTACGCGATGGGCGTCTTGCCGAACGCCAGGTGGAGCGAGCCTCCGTGTGGATCGCCGGGTAGGTACTCCGCCCGCATGCCGATGGACGCCCCTGCTCCTGCCCCGGCTTCACGAACAAACCGGCCATGCCGGATGTCGTATTCGAAATAGCTGCTGAGACGGTCGACTTCAAAGTCGTCGCACCAGATCCATTGGGAATGGCGGCTCTGCCAGTCGGTGCAAGGGCTCTGGTATGGTCCGGTTGCGTCTGCGGAGGCGACTGCACCGATGAGGCAGGCGGCGGCGAAGATCGCCGCCGCGAGACCCCATCGAGGCAAGGTTGCCATGACTAGTTGGTCACCGCACCTTCGGAGGCGGATGAGACGTGGCGGGCATATTTGCCCATCACGCCGGATACGTAGCGGGGTGCCGGGTGTTTGACCTTCTTGAGGCGGGCGGCGAGTTCCTTCTGCGTCACGTTGACGTCCAGTCGCCGTTTCGCAATGTCGAACGTGATGATATCGCCGGTTTTCACAGCTCCGATCGGTCCGCCCTTGATGGCTTCCGGGGCCACGTGTCCGGCCATCAGGCCGTGAGTGGCTCCGGAGAACCGTCCGTCGGTGAGCAGCGCGATTGAATCTCCGAGTCCGGCGCCGACGATTGCGGCGGTGACACCCAACATCTCCCGCATACCGGGACCGCCAGATGGACCTTCGTACCGAATCACGACGACATCGCCGGCCTTGATCTTTCCCGCCTGCACGGCTTTGAAGGCATCTTCCTCGCGCTCGTAGACCTTGGCCGGTCCGCTGAAATGCATGATGGAGTGTCCGGCCACTTTCACCACGCATCCATCCGGAGCCAGGTTGCCTTTCAGGATCACCAGGCCGCCGGTCGGCTTGATCGGCTGCGTGAGCGGTCGCAAGACCTGTTGGTTCGGCTGCTCCGAGGCGGATTTGGCCTCTTCCCCAATCGTGCGCCCGCTGACGGTGATTTGGTCCGGGTGCAAGAGTTTGGCATCGACCAACCGTTTGGCTACGAGGGTCGTGCCTCCGGCCGCATAGAGGTCCGCAGCCGTGAAGCGGCCGCCTGGCTTCAGGTCGGCCAGCAGGGGCACCTTCCGATTGATCTTGTCGAAATCGTCGATGGTGAGCCGCACGCCCATTTCGCGCGCCACGGCCAGCAGGTGCAAGACCGCATTCGTCGAGCCGCCGGTCGTCGCCACTGCGGCGATGGCATTTTCGATGGAGCGGCGCGTGATGATCTGTTTCGGGCGAATGTCCTTCTTGAGCAGGTCCATGACCAGCTTGCCGCATTCGAACGCCACATCATCTTTGCGTTGGTCCATGGCCGGCACGCCGTTTCGTCCCATCGGTGAGATCCCGAGGAACTCGAACGCAATGGCCATGGTATTGGCGGTGAACTGTCCGCCGCAAGCGCCGGGTCCCGGGCAGGCATGGTCTTCCAGGTCTTTCAGTTCCGCATTCGTCATTTTTCCGGACGCATGTTTGCCGACTGCCTCGAAGACGTCCTGAATGGTCACGTCGTGGCCCTGGAACTGTCCCGGCATGATGGAGCCGCCGTAGAGCATGAGCGAAGGGACGTTCAAGCGGCAGAGTGCCATGACGGTGCCGGGAATGGTCTTATCGCACCCCGAGAGGGCGACGACGCCGTCGAACAGGTGACCTCGTGCCACGAGCTCGATGGAATCGGCGATGACCTCGCGGCTGATGAGCGATGCCTTCATGCCCTCGGTGCCCATGGAAATACCGTCGGAGACCGCGATGGTGTTGTATTCGATCGGTGTGCCGCCTGCTGCGCGGATGCCGGCCTTGACCCGCTCCGATAAGCGGCGCAGGTGAAAATTGCAGGGCATGACTTCAATCCACGTGTTGGCGACGCCGATCAGCGGGCGTTCGAGGTCGGCATCGGTGAAGCCGACGGCTTTCAGCATGGCGCGGGCCGGTGCGCGGCCCGGTCCGTCGAGCAGATTGTGGCTTTTGTGTCGAGGGTCGGTCGTCATGGAAACTCCTTCAGTTACGGGACGGGAACTCCGCTTCAGCAAGCGTGCGTGTGGAGAATGATCGCAAACTTTCGCATAGATGGCCCGAGGGGGTCAATCTGCGGCGGCTTCGATCATCTCCGGGCCTGTCAAGGGGAGCGAGGGGGGAGCGGCGATGGCAAGAACTGAGAAAAAGCGGCAGGGCGGCGTTGAAGGCCACCACCCTGCCGACGAGAGTTAGTGTGTCTCTTTCTTGTCCTTCTTTTCGTGTTTCTCGTGTTTCGCTTCCTTGTCGATGACGGCACCGGTCGCTGCGTCGATATGCACTTCGGTCATCTTACCGTCGGCGCCGAGCACTTCGACTTCCCAGACGGTCTTGTCGTGCTTTTTCTCCAGTTCAGCTTCGACTGCGGTGCCTGGGGCTGCGTCCAGAGCGGTCTTGATGGCCTGGTCGATGGTGACTTTGGCCTCTTTCACCAACTCAGCGACATCACACTTCTCGTCCTTGCCCTTGTGCCCCTTATCGCTCCAGGCGGGAGTCGTCGTGAGACACAGGGCTGCAACCATCAGTGCGGGGACTGTCACGTGCTTGATCATGTGTGACCTCCGATCTACCTTGATGACGGTTATTGGGGCTTCGCCTCGCCGTGTGGATTGGCGCCATGCGGATTCGCACCGTGGGGGTTGCCGCCATGGGGGGTCTTGCCGTGCGGGGCGCCCATGCCCTTGTGCTGCTGCATCATCTTCTCATGCTCCGCCTGCTCCTTGGTGCGTTGTTCCGGGGTCAGGAGGGCAAGGGCTTCACGCCTGGTCTTGATCGAGAGCACGCGGAGACCGATCTGTACGTCCGCGCTCTGTTTCAGTTTGACTTCGATAGCGCCGATATCCGATTTTTCGTTTTCGGTCAACGCTTTCACTTCCCGCTCGGCGACCTGAATATCGGCTTCCATCTTGATGCGGTTCTTGTCGAGGTTGAGCTGGAGGTCTTTGAGCTTTGTCACCTGGTCGGCACTCAGCCCGATGTCTTTTTCGTGTTTCAGGAGATGCCGGATGAGGTGGCCGGCGCCCCCGTGCATCATCATCTCCATCATCGCGGCACCCATGCCGTGGCGATCTTTCTCGTAACCGCCGCCGTGCCCGCCGTATCCGCCTTCGGGATTCGCCCAGGCAGGGGAGATCGTCAGTGCGCAGGCGATGGCCGAAGCGGTGGCAAATGTGAACAGTTTCGTCGTCATTCGTTCCTCCTTGAGTTGAAAGCGATTAATGTCCGGTCAGCCCGCGTAACAGCCCTTGGTCCCCGGTGAGGGCATTCACCATAAATTGAACGGCCAGCGCGGCAAGCAACAGGCCCATCAGCCGGGCGATGATCTTCTCGGCGATGGGATTGAGCCACTTCGCGCTGCGTGCGCCGATCGCTAATATACTGTAACTCGCCAATCCGATCAGTACAAGGCATCCCAACAATACGGCGCGCAGCATCCAGGTGGTGGCCTGCGTTTCCAGCAGAATCACCGTCGAGATGGCCGCCGGTCCCGCGAGCATCGGAATGGCAAGCGGTGTGATGGCGATGTCGTCTTTGCCGGTACCGGCGGCGGTTTCCGCTGCTGTTTCTTGGACCGTGGATCGTTGTGCGCGCAGCATGTCCAGTGAGACCAACAAGAGGATGAGACCTCCGGCGATCTGCACCGCCGGCAAGGTGATGCCCAGCAGCTTGAGGAGTGTTTGGCCGAAGAGGGCGAATCCGCTCAACAATCCGACGGTCACGAGACAGGCGACACGCGCCGTGCGGAGCCGCTGGGCCACGGAATCGCGTGGGGTCATGGCGAGAAAGGCCGGGACCACGGCGATAGGATCCACAATCACGAAGAGCGAGCTGAACGCGAGGAGCGCGTATTCGACCGTCGTCATGGAAGGCCGGTCTCCGTGCTGCTCCTCAGGATGAACTGCGTCTGGATGCAGCAAGGATGTCGGCTCGCGGATCGCTGTGGCGACCGCGGCTCAGTTGTTCGTAGAGCGCGCGTTCCTCATCGGAGACGGCGGCGGGCATGACGATTTTCAGCTTGAGAAACAGATCGCCCGGTTCGCCGGTGGCGGTGGGCAACCCTTTGCCTTTCAAGCGCAGTTTACTGTCGGCTTTGCTGCCGGGGGGAATCTTGACCTTTACCGGTTCGGTCAGCGTCGGGGCCATCACTTCGGCTCCGAGCGCCGCTTCCCAGGGCCAGACCGGGAGCGTGACCTGAATGTCCGAGCCCTTCTGCCGGAAGATGCCGCTGGTCTGTACATGGACCCGCAGGTAGAGATCGCCCGGCCTGCCGCCATTGACGCCCGGTTGCCCCTTGCCCGCGATGCGCACGCGGGTCTCGTTTTCGACGCCTGCCGGGATTCTCACTTCGATCGTGCGCCTTTCCGCCTGAGTGCCGGACCCTCCGCAGACCACGCAGGGTCGCCCTCGCACAATCGCGCTGCCGCCGCACGCTTTGCACGCGACTCGCTCCGTCAGATCAATCCGACGAGTGACACCGGTCAAAACGTCGCGAATGCTGAGGTGCACGTCGGTTTCCAGATCCTCGCCGTCGACGGCAAACCCCGCGGTTCCTGTTCCACCTCCACGACCCCGGCCGCCGAAAAACGTCTCGAAAATGTCGCCGAAGTCGCCGCTGAATCCGCCGGCCTGGCCGCCGCGCCCTGCATGGGCCCCTGCTTGCTGGCGGGCTTTTTCGTAGGCCTCGGCCTGTTCCCAGTTCTGCCCGTACTGATCGTATTTTTTCCGTTTGTCCGGATCCGACAACACCTCATGCGCTTCGTTGAGTTCCTTGAACTTCTTCTCCATCTCGGTTTTTTTTGCGCCGGTGTGGAGATCGGGATGGATTTCGCGCGCGCGACGACGAAAGGCCTTCTTAATGTCGTCGGCGGAGGCGTCGCGCGGGATGCCGAGGATTTCGTAGTAGCCGCGTTGTGCTGTCGCCATCAGGGGTCGGTTCCTATCTGGATATTTCGCGGAGCAGCGGTAAAGAGTGCAATCCTTTCAGGAGCTTACGGGGTCTCCAGACGCATTGCAAGTAAACGAGCGGTTTTTCTCTGCCCCCGCCGGTGTCTGTATCACAGAGATAAGAGAGCCCGGGGCACAGTCAAGTGGGCAGGTCGGGCAGCTCGGTCCGGCGTTGGTCGATGAACAGATGCAGGCTGTTGAGGGGGAAAAAGAAGGGGACGGATACGCCTGTGGCGATGCCATTCGTCCGACCTGCACGAGCCACCAGCTTGAGATGGCCGACCCGGCAATGGATTAGCAGGTCTGCGCCGAGATCCTCGATCAGTTCCACCTGCGCCTCTATTCGGAGGGATGGTGACGTCTCCTGAAGTGAAATGTCTTCCGGGCGGATTCCGAGCGTGATCGGCGATGCTGGCGACGACAAAGCCGGTAGGAGACGTGCAGGCAGCGAGAAGGTCATATCACCACCCTCGAACAGGCTCTTTGTCCCTTCGGTCCGCAGCGTTCCCTCCCAGAGATTCATTGGGGGCGTACCAATAAATGAGGCCACAAAGGGATCGGCTGGGGCCGTGTAGGTCTGCTGAGGATCATCTGCCTGATGAATGCGACCGCCTTCGATGACGACGATACGGTCGCCCAGCGTCATCGCTTCGACTTGGTCGTGCGTGACATAGATCATGGTGGCGCGCAGACGTTGCTGCAATTTCTTCAATTCAATCCGCGTTGAGGTGCGGAGTTGCGCGTCTAAGTTGGAAAGCGGTTCATCAAAGAGGAACAATTTCGGTTTCCGCACGATGGCCCGGCCCATGGCGACGCGCTGCCGCTGGCCGCCGGAGAGCTCTTTGGGTTTGCGGTCCAGGAGCGGCTGGATGTCGAGCAACTGTGCGGCCTCGGCGATGCGGGTTTCAATCCTGTCGCGGGGGACGCGGCGCATCTTCAGCGCAAAGGCAAGGTTTTCACGAACGGAGAGGTGCGGGTAGAGTGCGTACTGCTGAAACACCATGGCAATGTCACGTTCGGCCGGCGGCAAGTGATCCACTGGCCTGCCGTCGATGAGCACCTGGCCGGATGTCTGACTGTCGAGCCCGGCGATGATGCGCAACAACGTCGATTTTCCGCAGCCGGACGGGCCGAGCAGAATCGTGAAGCTCCCATCCGGAATCTGCAGCGAAATGTCCCGCAGCACATGCTGATCCCGAAATGATTTTGAAACGGCGCGCAATTCCAGTTCAGCCACAGAGACTCCTGCAAAATAACAGTGTGCACAGAATGTTCAAAAAGGCTATCCAGCAAGGCCGCACGAAGCTCGTCGACTGAGGCGTACCCTTGCGGTACGTCGCAGGGAGGCGTGCGCAGGAGAACGCCGCTGGCAGCCCTTTTTCAACATTCTGCTACCCTTTCACGGCGCCGGCGGACAATCCGCTCACGATCCATCGTTGGCACAACAGCACGACCACAATCAACGGTAGGGTCGCGACCACCGAGGCCGCGGCCAGTTCACCCCAGGGCATGGTGAATTCTCCTTGGAAGAGTGCGATGCCCACGGGAAGGGTCTGTTGCTCCGGTTGAGTGAGAATGAGCAGCGCGAAGAAAAATTCATTCCAAGCATAGATCAGAATCAGAATCGCGGCGGTGAAAATCCCCGGCGTCGCGAGCGGAAGCGTGATGCGAAACAGGGTACTCCACGGTCCGCAGCCGTCGATGCGTGCGGCATCTTCCAGCTCGGGCGGCAATTCCTTGAAGAAGCTGGCAAGGATCCAAATCGCCAATGGCAGAGTCAGCGCGACGTAGGGCAACACGACGCCCCAGCGATGGTTGAGTCCTCCCATGCTGTCGAGGAGGCGCCAGATCGGACCGGCAATCGCCATTTGAGGGAACATCGACACGCAGAGCAAGACCGCGAGCACGCCGCGCTTGCCCGGGACGGTCAGACGCGCCAGGGCATAGGCGGCAGGGATGGCGAGCAGGAGCGCCAAGATGGTGGTCGAGCCGGCGACCACCAGGCTATTGAATGCGTAGTCGAACAGGCGATGGTCGAACAGGGCGGTGCGGTAAAAGCCCAGGTTGCCCGACGGCCACCAGGTCGGCGGAATCGACTCGATGTCGGCTTGAGATTTGAAGGAGGTCAACACGAACCACAGAAACGGCAGGAGGCTGAGCCCGACCGAGAGGAAGATGCCCAGGCCGAGCAGCATGCGGCGTTTCATGGTCGCTTCCTCTCAAGGAGGCTCGACCCGATGGCGCGGAGGTAGATCAACGACAGGGCAAGAATCATCAGAAAGACAGCCACCGACACGGCCGAGCCATACCCGATTCGGCCTTCGGTGAAGAGCGTCTGATAGCCATAGAACTGCAGCACTTGGGTCGCATCGCCGGGGCCACCTTGCGTCATCACAAAGACCAGGTCGAAGACGCGAAAGGCGTCCATCGTGCGAAACAGCAGTGCGAGCAGCAGGGCCGGCTTGAGCAGCGGCAGTGTGATGTGCCGGAATCGTTGCCAGGCGCCGGCGCCGTCGACTCTTGCGGCGTCGTACAGATCGTCGGGAATCAACTGAAGTCCAGCCAGGATCAACAGGGCGGCGAACGAGGAGGTTTTCCAGACATCTGCCAGGACGACGATCCCGAAGGCGATGGTCGGATAGGCCAGCCAGGGGATGTAGTCGGTGACGCGATCGCCGAACAGCAACAGATTCGCAAAACCGTACTGGTCGTTGAAGATATAGCGCCAGAGTTGGGAGGCCACCACCGTAGGAATCGCCCAGGGAATCAGAATTGCGGCCCGGACGAGCCCGCGCCCGCGAAATTGTTCGTGTATCACCAACGCAATCATCAGCCCGCATGCCAGTTCCAGCACCGTGGAGAGCAGGACGAAGCCCAGGGTGACCAGCAAGGCCTGTCGCGCCACCGGGTCTTGCAGGAGTGCGAGGTAGTTGTCGAGGCCGACGAACTGACTGCCGAGTTGCGGCAGGCCGATAAAGATATGATGCAGGCTGAGCCAGAACGAGTCTGCGACGGGATAGAGCGCGAAGGTGACCGTGAGCAGCAACGCCGGCGCCACCATTGACCAGGCCGCCAGCCGTTCACGGGACATTGTGAGCCGCGCGCTGCGGGTCATGGCCGGGGCCTCGTCAGGGCGAGCAATCGATCGATCTGTGCATCGGTGCGTGCGGCCTCCTGTCGGAGATCCAGATCCTCCACGGCCAAGGCGCGGCTGAAATAGCGCTGCAGGAGATGCGACAACGCGGGATAAATCGGGGACCGTGGGCGTGGTGTCGCTGCCTGCAGGACGGTCAGGTGGTTTTGGAGTTGCGGCGAGTGGGCGAGGAGGTCCGGATCGGAAAACAGCGCCGTTCGCGACGGAGCGATGCCTGCCTCCTGAGCAAACCGTTTCTGCATGGCTTCGCTGGACAAGAATTCGATGAGTGCCCAGGCCTCTTCTGGATGTTGTGAGGCGGCACTGATGCCGTAGAGCCACCCACCCAGCGCCGCAGCGGTTTGCCCGGGAGTAGATCCCGGCAGCGGTGCTACCCCGACCTGTCCGGCGACGGTGGAGCGGGTTCGGTTGTTCGCGAGTTCCCAGGCATAGGGCCAGTTTCGATGAAAGATCGCATGGCCTTGGAGAAACAGGGCGAGCGATTCCGGTTCCTGATAGGTGAGCGCGGCGCGTGGCGTGATTTGGCCGATCAGCCGATTGCGCACAAATTGTATCGCTTCAAGCGCCGGTACCGCCGACAAAGTCGAGTGGGTCCCGTCGTGGGTCAGCAGGCTGCTCCCATGGGCCTCAATTATCTCCAGCATGTTACAGACCAGCCCTTCATATTGTTTGAATTGGGCGACGTACCCCTGAAGGGTTGGGACGGTCGTGCGTTCCCCGGCCAAGATGGTGTCCGCCTGACGAACAAGGGCGTCCCAGGTGGCGGGTGCGGTGAATCCATATTTCTTCAGCAGATCCCGGCGGTAGTAGAGCAGGCCGGCATCGATGCGGCTCGGAACCCCGTAGAGATGCTGTTCATACCGACCGATCTCGGTGGTAGCGGGCAGAAACGCTTCCCGCATCGTCGGCAAAAACTTGTCGTCGAGCGGCCTTGCCCATCGAGCTGCCGCAAATTCCGGGACCCAGATGACATCCATGAAAAAGACGTCGACGGTCGTATCCCCATTTTTCAATTTTTGGGTCAGGAGATCGTGATAGGCGGTTGAGGAGTGCGGGGCAAGTTCGCGCACCACTGAAATGTGAGGGTGGGCTGCAGTGAATCGTGCGAGGGCCTCTTCCCAGACGCGGGGATGGTCCGGTTTCCAGGAGACGAAACGGAGGGTGACGGGTGCCGGCTGTCCCTTGGGCGGCACTGCAGGTTTGCCGGCAATTGAATCGTTGCGTGGTGGACCGAAGAGGACGAAGCAGACTAGGAGTAGAGCCGCACCGCGTTGACGTTGGTGGCTGGCACACAACGGATAGCGTGGTACGGACTGAAGACGTGAGCCGGTGAAAAAGGCGCGCACAATGCGACGCATGACAGCTCTAGCTTATACACAGTCCATCCGGTCTATGCAAAGGCACAGGGCTTCAGTTGCAGTGGAGATGCGGCCCGCTTTTTCCGGGATGGGTCAGCGGTCGCACTGCGCTCAGGTCCGCACGACAGACATAGTTCAGATCGAGTGCGTCCTGGTGTCTTGACTGAATGAGATGTTCTCCAAGGATCACCGGTTGGAATCTGAGCGTCAGGTATTGAGCCTCTTGCGCCGGGCGCACATTCTCTACCCTTCCTGAAGTCTCAACCCTACACCGGCTGCCCAAGCGGCAGTGGAGATACATGTCAATCCAGATGAGATAGCAGGATTTTCTCGCACACGTCTGTTTGGCATGATCACTGCTCTTAACCATGTGTCCGCCTGGGACGGTGGTTCGTGTCAGGAGATGCCCGGTGAGCCGTCTGGCAATTGTCAAAAATGGTATTTCCCTTAGTCGGACGTGGGAGGTCATATGAAACGAGGTCTGCGCCAATACTTCTCGTTGCCTGTGGGGGGTCTACCTCGGATGCTGTTGATCCTGGCCGTGCTGATGATTGGAAGTCAGATGATGCGTTCCGAAGCCCAAGCCTTACAAGCCAGTCCGACTAGTTTGACCTTTCAGGCCGTGCAGGGTGGCCCGAATCCATCCAGCAAGACGGTGAAGATTTACAAGAGCAGCAGTCGAAAGGTCAGTTGGAGCGGGAAGGACAACGCCGGTTGGCTGAGTCTCTCTCCTACGTCCGGCACTCTGGGAAGTTCCACGCAGGTGACGGTGTCCGTGAACGTTAGCGGGCTGGCTGCTGGAACCTATTCCGGAACGGTGACGATCACGACCAGCAGGGGAAGCACTGTGGCGATCCCCGTGACGCTCAAGCTCGCAGCTGCGACTTCTACACGCACCACCGGCACGACGGCCGCTCTGGCGTGGAATGCCAATGCCGAAAGCGACTTAGCCGGATATAAAGTCTATTCCGGGACCTCTTCCGGTCGCTACGGGGCACCGGTTGATGTGGGGAGGGTCACGTCCTATCAGTTTTCAAATCTGAAACTCGGAACAACCTACTACTTTGCCGTGACGGCGTACGATGTAAACGGAAATGAGAGTCTGCTTTCGAGTGAAGTGAGCAAGAGCATCTATTGACGAGAGCATCAGGCGGCTATGCCCCCTGCGCTCACGCCGAGCCTAACGCAGAGTTGCGCTTTTGGCCTTCGCCATCATCTTGCAGTAGGTGCAGGTGCCGGCGGTGGTCGGTTGTCCGCAGGAGTCGCAGGGGAGGAGGGTCCGTTGGTCTTTGTCCGCCATGGACTCGGCCGGCGCCTCGGGCTTGGCTTGTTTGTCGAGAAAGCCCCAGTAGAAGCGCTGCTTGGTTCCGGGCGATTCCGTTTCAAGCCGGTTGAGTACTTCCTTGTACAAAATCATCTTCGAGCCCTTGGCCATCGGGCATTCCTCGACGATGTAGTCGAGACGATTGACCACCGCATAGGCCGCAATTTCTCGCTCGGAGAGCCGACACAGAGGTTTCACCTTCTTCGCAAATCCTTCCACCGATGCCGGCAGGGTGGGGCTCTGTTTATCCAGATAGTCGTTCTGCCAGTGCAGGACGTTGCCCAGCAGGCGTGCCGCTTCGTCGTCGAGATTGTGGCCCGTGGCCATCACATCGTATTCCTGCTCGATCGCGGCGCGATTGAACTGATAGCGTTTGATGGTTCCGCAGGTCGAGCAGGTCGGACGATGCAGAATCGTGGCCAGCTCCCGAATGCCCGCACCAGCCTCCTGCTCGACCACATGGACGATCAGTTTTGCTCCGTGGGCAGCGGCCTCATTGTCCGCGTAGTGCCGCACTTTCCGATGCGATTCTTCAGAGTAGCTGCCGATGCCGAGATTGACGTAGAGGGCGTCGGCACGATAGCCGAGCTTCAGGAGGATGTGCCAGAGCGCCAAACTGTCCTTGCCGCCGGAGACTGCTACCAGAATACGGTCTTCCGGCGACAACATCTTGAACGATTTAATCGCACGGGCGACCTGTTCGTGAACGAACGTAATGAAACAGTTTTTACAAAAGGCGGCATTGTGGCGAGGGAGGCCGATCACCGCTCGGGTACTGGTGGGACACTTCGTACAATTCATCGCGTCACAGTGTTGAGTTGTTAGTTGTGAGTGTTGAGTGGGGAGACCGACATAATCAGTTGCCGCGAATGGGTGTACGTGAACGCGTGCGTTCAGGCGGTAGACGTAACACTCCCCACTCGGAACTCAGCACGCACAATCACCCGCCGGAGATGACCGGCCGGATTTCAATCTGGTCGGCGTCGGCAAGCCACTCATCCTCGGTCACGAGTTCATCTCCTCGGATGACCAGGTGCGCTTCCATGACCAGATTGAGCTCGCGCAGCAAGTCTTTGGTGCGCTTGGGCCCTTTGACCTCAATTTGACGGTTGGGGTGACTCAGTTGCACGAGCATGCGCGATGATACGGCTGAGACGCGCGGGATTGCAATCGAGTCATGAGTTCTGCGGATGATCAATCTGTGAGAGGTGCCGTCCGGTGAGGCTGTCCGATGCAAGCAGGGGCTGCATCCCCGTGGACCTGTAGTGGGCCTTACTTGACGCCCTGCATGATCTGGTAGATCAGCAAGCCGACTACGCTGAGGAAGAAGATCGCGGATGCCAATGCCAGACGTTTATACTTCTGGTTGTTGACGTCCAGTGCGCTGAATGAGGAGTTTTTCCAATCGAGGTTTTGTCCGTTCATAATGTCCTCCTGTCTGCTGCTTTCCCGATAGCATGTGCCTCCCCATCCCGATCCTTGGGATGAATGTGTGAGTGCCTGTGAGCGTGAGTTGATGACTATCCCCTATCGTGGAGGCCCTAGGGATTGCCCCTGGTTTGTATACGCCCGCATACCTGAAGATTGCAAGGGAAGCTATTCGACCAAATTTGGAGAGGAATCGAAATTTACCCACATGGGCATGGCGAAAGGTGGCAGGTGACAAAGCTGGTTTCGCTGAGCAAACCGGCGGGGACTTACCGGACAGGCTGCGGAGCCATCTTCGGTTCGGCCTACGGGCGTGGAGGGGATGAGCCAGATTGGCTGTGGCGCAGGTTGCGGAGAACTCGCTTATTGCGCCATAGGTGTGCCTCGGGGATGTCCACGAAGCGCGGAATCACGCGTGTCACCCTTGTGAACGCCGGTGGCGGATTTTTTCCACGGCCCGTGCCGCCTCAGCTACAGCACGGCTTCCTTCAGGCACTTGGCAGCCTCTTCCGGCGAGACGGGGTTGATGTAGAAGCCCGTACCCCACTCGAACCCAGCGACCTGTGTGAGTTTGGGAATGATCTCGAGGTGCCAGTGGTAAAAGTCTCCGGTCTTTTCATGCAGGGGAGAGCTGTGCAGAATGAAGTTATACGCCGGGTGGGCAAGGACCGCATCCATACGCCGGAGCGCTTCCCCGAGGATCGGGGCGAGAAACTCGAACTGGGTGCGTTGGCATTCCTCGAAGTATCCGGCATGGCGTTTCGGAAGAATCCACATTTCAAAGGGAAACCGCGCAGCGTAGGGCGTGATGCAGAGGAATTCCGGATTTTCCAGAACGACCCTCGCTCCTTCCGAAGATTCCTGTCGCAGAATATCGCAATAAATGCAGCGTTCCTTCTGTTGGAAATGTTGCCGGCAGCCGTTGATTTCGTCCAACACGCTGGTCGGGACCACGGGGAGGGCGATCAGTTGTGAATGGCTGTGCTCCAGTGTGGCGCCCGCTGCCGCCCCATGGTTCTTAAAGATCAAGATGTAACGCAGCCGCACATCTTTTTTGAGATCCAGGATACGGTCTCGATAGGCCCAGAGCACGTCCTCCACGCGCTTGGTGGGCAGGTCGGCCAGGTGTTCCTTGTGGGTCGGGGTTTCGATGATGACTTCGTGGGCCCCGATACCGTTCATGCGATCGTACAGCCCGAGTCCTTCGCGCCCCATGTCTCCCTCGACATGCAGGGCGGGGAATTTGTTGGGGATGACACGCACGGTCCAATTCGGGCCGTCCGGCTCTGACGCATGCGGCCGGTAGGCGAGGATTTCCCGCGGCGTGAGACGCTCCTGGCCGGGACAAAACGGGCAGAGGGCGGCTGAGGGCAAGGGGGCGGAGGGCATGTGCACATCTTGCGGGCGCCCGCTTCGCTCGGTTGAGATGATCACCCACCGACCGACAATCGGGTCTCTGCGTAACTCAGGCATGTCGTCTCCTCACGTTCGAGATGATGCTGGTACGTTCCGGCCCAAGGGCATGTGCCTCTCGGGCAAGACCAGCGCATCGTCGATCAATTCATTGCATAAACAGGTCGGTCTGCCGTCTAGACGCGCCACATGGTCGAGGCAAAATCATCGTCCGGTCGATTGAAGGTCGCCGGGCCATGATGGGGATATCGTCCGATTTCCATTCCGTGCTCGGAGACCGTGAGCGTTAGCCGCAATTGCGTACCGACCTCGATCTCCAGGTCTTTGAACGGCACCCCCAGTTCCAAAATCTTCCGTCGGCAGATCGTACTATACGACCCGACGTCGCGGTAGACGCCGGATTCGTCTGCCCGTGCAAGGAGGAACGTGTCGGCATCGGCGGCCGACAGGGGAAATGACAGGCGGTAGTGCTGGATACCCGACCCGACGTACAGGTCCGCCGTGCACTGCTCCTGGCGTGGAGCCGATGCGTCGTCAAGATCCAGTCGGAGGTACAGATGCTCCCGGTCGAATCCGAAAAACATCGCGGTGAAGAGCCCTTCGGATTTCCACATGGCCCCCAGCGGAGGCGTCGGATTGATGGTGCCGGCCCCGCGCCACTCGAAGAAATTCGAAGCCATGCCGTCCAATGTCGGGGTGATGAAGGCCAATGGTTGGTGCACTAGATCCAAGCCTTGCGGTATGCGGGCCTCTACCAGCGGTTGATTCAAGATTTCCGGAGGCGTCATGCCGGCATAGGTCCAGACATTGCGCAAGTGGGTGCGGAACAGGCGATCGAATTCTTGTTTGTAGTCCGTATCGAAGTCGTCGCCGTACCACCAGAACCAGTCGCTTCCCTCGGCGGCATACAACTCGTCCCAGGCCGCCTGTGCCCGATCGGGGGAAAGTGAAGGGGTGACCTCGACCAGCCGAGCTCGCGTGTGCTGCAGCAGGTCCCACCCGCGATTGTCTTCCTGGTGGCCGATCCAGATCTTGAAGTCCTGATTGATCCAGGAGCCGGAATGGAGCTGGTCGAGGTGTTGGCTTGGCGGGGCGGTTTCTATGGCGCGCCCAATGGTGTTGACGCGAACGCGGATACCGTGGCCGATGTGCAGGCCATCCCCCTCAAACGCCTGAAACAGCAGCGAGAGGAAGCGCTCGCCTCCATCATGGTAATGCTCCCAGGGATTTTCCCCGTCGAGAATCACCCCGATGATGCCGTGCTCCAGCGGGATGTCGTAGGCCAGGCTGCGAATCCGGCGGAGCACATCGTCGGCGGCGGATTCCGGCGTCGTCTTGTGGTAGATGAAGCCGAAGGCATCCGAGATCTCGCGGTCGCGAAACAGCATTGAGAGGGGCTGCGCATCAGTGCCGACCCGGTAGGGTTGGTAGAGATGGAAATGGCGGTTCCAGGCCTGCCCGGCCATCTGCAGTGAGCGGAAGAGAATGCCTTCGTCCGTCGCCAACCAGCGGATGCCGGCTTTGCTTACGATCGGTAGGATTTCCGGGCAGACCGATCCCTCGGACGGCCAGAGCCCGACCGGGGCTCGACCGAACGTCTGGGTATGGTATTCGACGGCCCGCCGGATCTGGGCTTCCGCATCGGCCGGTGCATGGAAGCGTGCCGGCAGCGGGAGGTCCGGTCTGGCGCGGCGGGTGAACTCCGAGTCGATGACCAGGGGAAGAATCGGGTGAAAGAACGGGGTGGTGGTCAGTTCGATCTGTTCACGGTCCTGCAGCGCACGGTACATGGGGATGATATCCCTGATGGCCGTCTGTTGCAGTGCCAGTACTTCCCGCTTGTCCTCTTCCGTGAACCCTCGATTTTTCGCGCGCAGTTCCGCTAGGCGCGGGAATCGCTCCAGGCTGCCGTAGCCGAACCAGGCCAGGTTGTGCCACACCTGCAGGTCCAGGAAGTCCTGCGTGGAGAACTGCTTCGCCAGACGCTCTAAGTCTTGGCCATGGATATCGAGGCCGCGTTTCACAAGAAGTTCTTGGTAGCGGGGAAAGGGGCGGACCATCGTGGCCCAGTTAGCGGAAAAAAAGTGGCGGATGAGGAAGGCCTTCTCTGTCGGCGTGAGGTCGGCCGCCGGACGTTGGGCATATTCGAGGAAGAGATCTCGTACCCGACCGGCGGAAAACTCTTCCAGTTGCAGGAGGAGTGACGGGGTGAAGTTGAAGGTCGAGCGGGCCTGCGGAAAGCGATCGAGCAGGAACGCCATATCGTAATAGGCCTTGGTCGCATGCAGGCGGACCCAGGGCATACTCGCAGACCCCGTGAGCGGGTCCGTGTAGTACGGCTGGTGCATATGCCAGAGAAAGCAGAGTTGTATGGTTTTCATCGGGAAGTTTCTTGCAGACTCACGGGCAGTATGTCATAGGGGTAAGAGGGTTGCAACGAAACGGCAGGATCCCAAAGCTTTGTCGCAGGGCCTTCCGCGAACAGTAGTTGCGCCAACACGAATCAGCCTCTGACTGAGAGCATACCTGACAATGGCTTCTGATCAGATCCTCTCGACCGGCCTCCGGACAGGAAGCCTCGTGACGCCGCTTTCCATCTTGCAGCATTGGGGCCCGGTGCTCCTCTACGCGGGGCTCATTTTTTTCGGCTCGTCCCTGTCGAGCCCGCCCGAAGCCATCTCCTCGGTCCTGCAAAAGTTTTCCGACAAAGTCCTCCACTTCTGCGAATATGCGGTGCTGGGTGGATTGCTCTACCGTGCCTGCCGGCACGCCTCGGGGGATTGGCTGTCGCGGCATGCGTTGCCGGCGGCGGCACTCGGAGCGGCCTGCTATGGCCTCAGTGACGAGACACATCAACTGTTTGTGCCGTTTCGCGAAGCGGATCTCCTCGATCTCGTGGCTGATACGGTCGGCGGCACCATGGGGGCGTGGGGGTGGTCGTTTCTGGAACGATATAGGCGGGCGAGCACTGTGCAGCAATCACGTGCCTAGCACGATCAAGTCATCGTCCAGTCCCTCCAGCAATGTGTCCTCTCGTTTCCGGTTTTTGCCCGCATGTGTATGAGACGCCAGTCCTGCGCGTCCTGCTTCTTCGATGGTGCCACATCTGCCACATCGACGCATACGAATCCACACATGGCCTCCGGCATCGATCGCGTCAACATACAGGTCGGCAACAAGGTGTCCTTGACAGTGTGCACATGTCAGTGCGGTGAGTTTCGTCTTAGAGGAGGCGGCGATCCCCGCGCCTGGCTTTTCATGAGTAACGTGTGGCGACATGCGGACCTCCTGCGTGTGAGGATTGTGGGTGGGATGCGGCTGAATGGACGCAAAGAGGATGCCTGCAAGGGAGGAGCGAGCGGAGCGTTGCTGGGGCAGATCGTGACGAACTATCGGAACGGGAGGCGGCAATGTTTTCCGCCTGTGGCGGTCGACGACAGATGCCTACCAGGCATAGGCTTCCGGCGCTGCGCCGCCGGGGCCGGGGAACATCTGCTCTAACTCCTGACGTTGCGCTGTGCTGAGCGACAGGTCCAGGCTTGTGACGGCGCTGGTCAGCTGTTCCATGGTGCGCGGACCGATGATCGGCGACGTGACCGCCGGTTGGTGCAGCAGCCAGGCCAGCGCCACAGCTGCGGGTGTCCATTGGTGTCGCCGGCAGAACTGCTCATAGGCCTCGAGTTTGGGTCGGTGCGTTGCCATCTCCTGGCGTACGTCCTCGTCGGCCCGGCGACCGGTCGTGGGTGCGTCCAGCACGCCGCCGAGCAACCCTCGCGCAAGGGGGCTCCAGGGGATGATGCCGATCCCATAGGCTTGGCAGGCAGGCAATACTTCGAGCTCAACGGTTCGTTCAAGAAGATTGTACAGGCTCTGTTCGGAGATCAGTCCTAAGAAGTGCCGCGATTTGGCCAGTTCCTGCGCCTGCGCGATGTGCCACCCGGCGAAATTGCTGCTCCCGATGTAGAGCACCTTGCCCTCTCGACACAACTGTTCCATCGCTTGCCAGATTTCCTCCCAGGGGCACTCACGATCGATGTGGTGCATCTGATACAAGTCGAGGTGATCCGTGCGAAGCCGCCGAAGGCTCTCTTCGCAGGCGCGTTTGATGTGCAGGGCCGAGAGTCGCGAGTGGTTCGGCCAGTCGCCCATACGTCCGTAGACTTTAGTGGCCAACACGACTTTCTCGCGACGCCCGCCGCCTTGCGCGAGCCAGCGTCCGACGATCTGTTCGGTGATCCCTTCGCCGACTTTCCATCCGTAGACATTGGCGCTGTCGAAAAAGTTGATGCCGAGTTCGAGTGCTCGATCCATGATCTGAAAACTCTCGGGCTCAGATGTGTGCGGACCGAAGTTCATCGTGCCGAGGCACAACCGACTGACGCGTAGGCCGGAGCGACCCAGGTGAACATACTGCATAGAGCCTCCTCGCTGAATACGTCAGCATAGCGGCTTGTGTGAAAGCTGACAACCGCTCGAGTTGCGTCCCGGTCGCGCCCGGCGTGGGAGCAACTGCAGCAGGTGAGTTTCTGCTGGCAGTTCGGAAGGGTTTGGCTATAATGCCGATCGTATGACGACAACACAACCAGCCGCACCAGCGGCACCGCTCGCGCCTCCGGATTCCGCCCGCATTGCTCAGACCCTCGCGACCCAGTTGCCGTTTCGCGGTGAACTGGCCGGGCTGAGTCCACTGGCCGGCGATGCCTCCAATCGTCGGTATTTCCGAATCGCTCTGAAGGGCAGCCCCGCTGCGTTGATTCTGATGCAGTTGGCCGATCCGGAAGGGTTTAAGAAGTCAGAAGAAGCCGTCAGTGGAGCCTCGGCCCAGATTGCCGAACTCCCGTTCACCAATGTCCTGACGCATCTGCAGCGTACCGGCGTGACCGTACCGCAGTTACATTATTATGATCGGGAAGCCGGGCTGTTGTATTTGGAGGACTTCGGCGACCTGACGCTGGCTGAAGCCTGTCGTGGTGCTGAGCCTGCCAGGATGGACGCGTTATATCGCCGGGCCATCGATCAATTGGTGCTGTTGCAAGTGAAGGGTACGACCCCGCCGGCCCCGGGCTGTATCGCGTTCCACCGGCGCTTCGATGTGCCGCTGTTGATGTGGGAGTTCGATCACTTTCTGGAATACGGTATCACCGCCCGTATCGGTCGGCCGATGAAGGCTGAGGACGACGCGGCGATTCGTGCCGAATTCCAGCGCATTGCCGAGTTGTTGGCCGGACAACCGCAGGTCTTGGTCCATCGCGATTACCACTCACGCAATCTCATGGTGGACGGCGCGCGTATCGGCATCATCGATTTTCAGGATGCACTCATGGGACCGGCGACGTACGATCTGGCGTCGTTGCTCAAGGATGCGTACATCGAGTTGGACGACACGTTGGTCGATGCGCTGATCGAGCATTTTCTCGACGGTGTGGCCGCGCAGGGGGTGAAGATCGCCGATCGTCCTGCGTTTCGCCGCCTCTTCGATTTCACCAGTATCCAACGCAATCTCAAAGCCGCCGGCCGGTTTGTTTATATCGACCAGGTCAAACACAATCCCAAATTTCTTGCCGATATTCCCCGTGTTCTCGGGTTTGTCAAACGGAACCTCATCAAGTATCCGGAACTGCGCGTATTGCGGCAGCATCTGGTGCCGTACGTGGCTGAACTGCAATCAGCGTAAAACGAGAAACGATCAAGGTGAAAGGGGCTGTGAGAGACGACGTGTGGTCCTCATGAAGGCCATGATCCTCGCCGCGGGCCTCGGCACTCGTCTACGGCCGCTCACCGATGTCACGCCGAAGCCGCTCCTCCCGGTCGCCGGGACGCCGATGATCGTCTGGAATTTGCTCCTGCTGAAGCGCCACGGCATCCGGGACGTTGTCATCAACCTCCATCATCTCGGCGACATGATTCGGCAGGCCCTGGGTGACGGCTCCGCACTGGGTATGCGCCTCATCTATTCCTACGAACCGGTGATTTTGGGTACCGGCGGCGGGATCAAGCAGGCAGAACCGCATTTCCAAGGGGAGCCGGTGTTGGTGCTGAACGGCGATACGCTGTTTGAGCTGGACCTCGGCGCCGTGATGGCCTTCCACCGTGAGCGCGCAGCGGCGGCGACGTTGGTGTTGCGGCAGGATCCTGACGCGGCCCGTTGGGGCTTAGTCGAGGTGACGGATCGTGCCGAGATCGTCCGGATCACGGGCCGCGGACGCTCGGCGCCAACCGTCACGGCGGCACGCATGTTTGCGGGCATCCACATCCTCCATCCCCGTCTGTTGCGCTACCTGCCGGCCGACACGGAATGTTCGATCATCGATGCGTATGTGAAAGGTATTCAAGACGGGGAACGGATCCTCGGCTTCGATTTCGACGGATTTTGGAGCGATGTGGGGACTCCGGAACGGTATGCCCAAGTGGAACAGGATGCCGCGGCAGGGCTGCTCAGTCTGTCGGCTCGAAAGGTCGGCTCTTCAGTCTAAACCGAGGCGCAAAAAGGCCGTCCAGCGAGGCCGCAACAATGCGAGGAGGCGAGGCGTACCCTTGCGGTACGGTGAGCTTCGGAGGTTCACGACGCGCTGAATAACGCGCGTCACGTTTGTGAACGCCGCCGAGACGGTGAGGCGGCAGTGTCTCGCGAGAACGAAGCTGGCGGGCCTTTTCAGCCTCCGCCTGGTTACTCCTCGGGAGCGGATTTCCGCTGCTTGATCAGGCGCGCGAGGTAGGTTCGTTGCAAGTCGAGGAATTCCGCCGCTTTCGTTTGATTGCCCGCCGCCTTTTCCAGCGCCCGGTCGATGATATAGGCGCTATGGGCCTCCATGGATTCATGGTAGGTCAGGTTCAGGTAGGGCAGGGCATGGTCTCCCCCTCTCAGTGATCCCGCGTCTTCGCCGGAGAGCCCCAGAAATTCCGGCTCAATCACATCCCCAGGACTGAGCACCACGGCGCGTGATAACACGTTGTCGAGCTCACGAATGTTGCCAGGCCAGGAGTAGTGAGTGAGAGCGGCCCTGGCCGCCGCGCTCAGCGTCACGCCGGGGCGTTTGGCCTCGTAGGCATGTCGCTTAAGGAAAAACTCCGCGAGTCCCACGATATCTTCACTGCGCTCCCGCAACGGCGGCAGCGTAAAGCTGACGACATTGAGCCGGAAGAACAGATCCTCCCTGAATTGCCCCGCCTTCACGGCCTGCCGTAAATCCTTGTTCGTGGCGGCCACAAACCGGATATTGACGGAGATGGATCGTGTGCCGCCGACGCGCTGGAATTCCTTGTCCTGCAACACGCGCAGGAGTTTGGCCTGCAAGGGCAACGGCATGTCGCCGATCTCGTCGAGGAACACAGTCCCGCCGTCGGCCATTTCAAGCTTGCCCTTTTGAAGGCGGTCGGCGCTGGTGAATGCGCCCCGCTCATGGCCGAACAATTCGTTTTCCAGCAACGTTTCGGTGAGCGCCACGCAGTTGATGACCACCATCGGCATGCTTTGGCGCGGACTCCACTGGTGGATGGAACGTGCAAAGAGTTCCTTGCCGGTGCCGCTTTCTCCGAGCAGGAGAATGCTCGCATCCGATTTGGCTGCGCGCTGGGCCGATTCGATGATGCTCCTGATCTTCGGACTATCGCCGACGATCGTGGCATAGCGGTTTTGAATGTCCGATTTGAGCGCAGCCACCTGCCGCTTCAACGAGTCCCGTTCCAGCGCCTTCTGAATGACGATTAGGAGATGGTCCTTCTCCAGCGGCTTGGTCAGAAAGTCATACGCTCCATGGCGCATGGCTTCCACGGCATCGGGAATCGTGCCTGCGGCCGTCATGACGATCACAGGAATGTCTTCGCATTGCTTGTTCTGGGCCATGCGCTTGAGCACGTCCATGCCTTTGAGTCGCGGCAGGTAAAGATCCAGCAGGACCAGGTTGGGGGATTCCTGTTCGATGAGCTCGAGGCCGCGTTGGCCGTCGGAGGCCGTCAGGGTCCTATACCCGCCGGCGTCGAGGCGATCCTGCAACATCGTCACGATGTCCTGATCGTCATCGACTATGAGTACCTT
Organism: Nitrospira defluvii; assembly: GCA_011525625.1. Classification (GTDB taxonomy): domain Bacteria; phylum Nitrospirota; class Nitrospiria; order Nitrospirales; family Nitrospiraceae; genus Nitrospira_A. The sequence goes on along the minus strand of WYAX01000003.1, from coordinate 36,974 downwards.
GGCTTTCGTCATGGTGCCATGCTCGACGGAACTGGCGGCCCCGTGCTAGCCCTCCATGACATTCATGACCAGTCCGGTCAGCGGCTTGGGAAAGAAATACGTCGACTTGTGGGGCATACGCTCACCTGCCGAGGCGACGGCTTTCACTTCCGCGACTTTGGTCGGATTCAAGAGTAACGCAGCCGTGCCAGTGCCCTGGCGCACCCAATTCAAGGCTTCGTGGTCGTCTTTCGAATAGAGCATCGCTTCCTGCGCCTGCTGCGTGGGGCAGAGGGTGGAAACGACATGCTGTTGGAGCAGGGAGACATCGAGCCGATCGCGCGGCGAAGTTGATGCCATGGGGCGATGTGCGGGCCGCAGCGTGAGCAGGTAGTAGTGCGGATCGTCTTTCAGGGCGAGGCCGAACATCGGAACGGACTGTCCTAGGCTGCGTAGCCGTTCGATGAACTGTGCGCGCACCTGGGTTTCATTGCCCGCTTGAAACGGGAGCGCGGCGACCTCAAACACCGGCTCGAATTTTCCCAGCAGATCCTTCGGCGCCGGGACCGATGTCGTCAGGACGCGATGAGTCGGCAGCACGGTCAGGCCCTTGTCCTCCAGGCTCGCGAACAGCATCAGTACATTATCGTAGGGTTGTGGTGAGGTGACAACTCCGGCCTGCTGCCGTCTTGCGCGCCGATAGTTCAGTGCCGTTTCGTAGCGATGGTGGCCGTCGGCGATGAAGAGTTGTTTGGTGTGCATGATCTGAACGACCTTGGCGAGGACGTTCGCATCGGTGACGCTCCACAGCTGTTGCCGGAAGCCTTCGTCGTCCTGAAAATCGATGCGCGGTTTCTCCGCGGCGATCGACTGTTCGATCAGGGCGAGGACCTCGTTCTGCGGGTCGGAATATAGTGAAATGATGGCACTGAAGTTGGCGCGGCACGCTTCCAAGAGATTGAGGCGGTCCGTTTTCGCCGCCGCGCGGGTATTTTCATGCGGGTAGATCTTGCCCGATCCGAATTCTTCGAGCTCCACCGTGGACAAAAATCCCTTGAAGACCTTGGTCGGCGTACCGGGCGCCGAATAGGGCGGGCGGTATTCGATGGTGTGGTAATAGATCGCCGGCTGGGAGTCCTTGCGCAGAGCCCCGGTCTTCAACCAGTCTTTCAGCGCTCCCGCGGCACGCGTGTACTTGTTGTCGGTGGCCGTGTCTCCGGCCTGCTCGTAGCCCAGCTCCAGGCGAATGACGTTGTTGGGGTGGCGATCGTGCAACGTCTGCTGCAATGCCTTGTCGATGATGTCATAGGGCGGTGCGACCACTTGCTTGACGTCGCCGACCGTCGCTGGGTTATAGAGGGTGCCGTGAAAGGGGATGATGTGTGCCATGCGGGTTCCTATCCTTTTCTCGCGTGAACGCGGTACAAACAACAGGCTGTCGAGCGTAGGGTGTCCACATCCTCTTTCCATCCGCCGGCGGCGAATAGACACCGGTGCCGAACGGCTTGCATGGTCAGCAGAGCGTGGGCGTTGTGAATCCAGCCGGGGGCAACTCAGCGGTCGCGAGTCACCATGTAATCGGCGGCGATGGACAGGGCGCGCTTGGCGGTGTTGTCGTGGAACAGATCGAGATCGCGTTTGGCGGCAGCGACAAATGCGTGTGCCCGTTCCATGGCGTAGGCGATGGACCCATACTCCTGCATCAAAGCCACGATGCGGCGGAGCTCCTCGTCGGTCAAAGTTCTGGTTTCCATGCGGTCTTTAATCAGCTGCCGATCCGGCTCCGAGCAGTGTTGCAAAAGGTGCAACAACGGCAGTGTCGCCTTGCCTTGCCGAAGGTCCTGCCCAAGGGTTTTGCCCAGATGCTCACCGTTGGCGGTATAGTCCAGCGTATCGTCCGCCAGTTGGAATGCAATGCCCAGCCGCTGCCCGAACCGGAACAGCGCCTCCTGTAATTCTTCCGTGGCTCCGGCGACGATTGCGCCGATCTTGCAGGACGCCGCAATCAACCCGGCAGTCTTGTGTTCGATGATGCGGAGGTATTCAGGCTCCGGCATCAGCGGGTTGCCGTTATAATACAACTGCAAGACCTCGCCTTCGGCCATCTTCCGGCAGGCTTCCGACAGTGCTTCGTTGATGCCTTGGTTGCGGAAATCGACGATCTGGCAGATGGCGCGGGAATAGAGGTAGTCGCCGACGAGAATACTGATTTGATTGCCCCAGACTTTGCTTGCGGTCCGGCGGCCTCGTCGCAGGTCGGCGTCATCAACGACGTCGTCGTGCAACAGAGTGGCGGTGTGGATGAATTCGACCAGGCTACCAAGTGCCTGATGATCCTGCCCGGCGTATCCGCAGAGGTGCGCACTCAGGAGCACAAAGAGGGGTCGGACGCGTTTGCCGCCGCTGTTCAGAATGTGGGCGGCGACGGTGTTGACCAGGGCCACGCTGGAGTCGAGATTCTTGCGGATCTGATCCTCGACCCCCTCAAGCTCTTCACGATACACATCCCAGACATCGGCCATGCTGTGGAGTGTGAGGGTGGTCGGTCCGTTCGACATGGGGCGGATAGTAGGGCAGGAAACTCCATTAAGTCAAGCACTGGTCGGGGTCTGTTTGGGGCAGATTGCGTCGCCGTTCTCTTGACAGTTTCACGGCCCATCCAGTAAGGTGACCTCTCACTTATTTCCCCATAATGATGGTAGCAGTCACCGTGGTCGTGCGACAGCTTCAACGTCCCCGAGAGGGGAGTCTGTTCCCCGGTTAATTGCCTGCCTTTTTGACGAGAATACGTGCCATGAATGTACCAGGGCTTCCTCCCAAACAAGGGCTCTACGATCCGCAGCACGAGAAAGACGCGTGCGGGGTCGGGTTTGTCGTCGATATCAAAGGCCAGCGCTCGCATCGGATCGTCGAGCAGGGCCTGCAAATACTGGAGGCGTTGACCCATCGCGGGGCACAGGGTTGCGATCCTTGTACGGGTGACGGCGCTGGCATCCTTCTTCAGGTTCCGCATGAGTTCTTCAAGCGTGCCGCCAAGGACAGCGGGATCAAGCTGCCGGGTGCGGGCGAGTACGGGGTGGGCATGGTCTTCCTGCCGCCCGATGCCGATGCCCGGGCGCAATGCGAAACGCTGTTCGCACGTACGATCAAAGATGCAAACGCCAAGCTGCTTGGCTGGCGAGACGTGCCGGTCAAGAGTGACGCCATTGGACCGGTTGCGCGCAGCACCGAGCCGTTCATGCGGCAGGTCTTCATTGCGCGCGGGATTTTCACCGACGAAGAGTTCGAGCGCCGGTTGTACGTGATTAGAAAGTGCGTGGAGCGGGCGGTACGTGAATCGGCCATCGACGGGCGGGAATACTTCTATATTTCAAGCCTCTCCAGCAGCACCATCGTGTACAAAGGACTGTTGCTCCCGCACCAAATCCCGCAGTATTACCAGGATCTGACGGACGGCAGCCTTACGAGCGCGCTAGCCCTCGTCCATTCACGGTTCAGCACGAACACGTTTCCCACCTGGCCGCTGGCCCATCCCTATCGCTACATTTGCCACAACGGTGAGATCAATACGCTCAAGGGCAATGTGAACTGGATGCGCGCGCGGCAGGGGCGCCTGAACTCCGAGCTGTTCGGCGAGGACATGAAAAAGCTGTTCCCGATCGTCTACGAGAATCAGAGCGACTCGGCCAGCTTGGACAACGCGTTGGAATTTTTGGTGCTCGGCGGGCGGTCGTTGCCGCATGCGATGATGATGTTGATTCCCGAGCCGTGGGTGGCCAATCCGCAAATGGACCTCGATCGTCGCGGGTTCTACGAATACCACGCTGCCATGCAGGAACCGTGGGACGGCCCTGCGGCCGTGTGTTTCACCGACGGCAAGATGATCGGCGCCACGTTGGACCGCAATGGGTTGCGCCCCTGCCGGTACCAGGTCACGACCGACGGGTTGGTCGTGCTGGCCTCAGAAGCCGGCGTGTTGCCGACGGACCCGCAGCGCATCCGTCAAAAAGGTCGCTTGATGCCGGGACGCATGTTCCTTGTGGACACCGTCCAAGGTCGGATCATTGACGATGAAGAGGTCAAGGCCGATATCGTCCGTCGCAAGCCGTACCGGTCCTGGGTGACTGAGCATCGCATTTCGCTGGATGAATTGCCTGATCCGATCAACGTGCCGCAGCCCGATCATCCCACGATCCGGCAGCGTCAGCAGGCCTTCGGTTATACCATCGAAGAGCTGAAGATGGTCATCACCCCGATGGTGGTGGAGGGCCAGGAAGCCATCTCGTCGATGGGGACGGATACGCCGCTGGCGGTGTTGTCCGACCGGCCGCAGTTGCTCTTTAAGTATTTCAAGCAACTGTTTGCGCAGGTGACGAATCCGCCGATCGATCCGATCCGCGAAGAGCTCGTGATGTCGCTGACCACCAGCATCGGCCCGAAGCCGAACCTGATGGACGAGCATCCGGAATCGGCCCGCCGCATCCGCGTGAAGCAGCCGATTTTGACCAATGCCGATCTGCACAAGATCCGCGAGATCGCCGACCCGCATTTCAAGAGCAAGACCTTGAAAATGTTGTTCCGCGTGGCCGAAGGTCCTGAAGGGTTGGGGGCGGCGGTCGATGACTTGTGCAAGCAGGCGTCGCAAGCCATCCGCGAAGGCTACAAGTTCCTCATCCTCAGCGACCGTGGCGTGAATGCGGAATGGGCGCCGATTCCGAGTCTCCTCGGTGTCGCGGCGGTGCATCACCATCTGGTGCGGGAATGCACGAGAACAGAAGTGGGCCTGACGGTGGAAACCGGCGAGCCGCGCGACGTGCACCATTTCGCCTGCTTGATCGGCTTCGGGGCCGGGACCGTGAATCCCTATCTGGTCTTCGAATCGCTGGTGGATCTGGAGCGTGACGGATATTTCCCCGAGGGTTTGGATGCCGCAACCGCGGAAGGCAAGTTCATCAAGGCCATCAACAAAGGCCTGCTCAAGATTTTCTCTAAGATGGGCATTTCGACCGTGCAGTCCTACTGCGGCGCACAGATCTTCGAGGCGATCGGCCTCAATCATGAATTGATCGACCGGTACTTCACCGGCACGCCGTCGCGGATCGAGGGTATCGGCATTCGGGAAATCGGGGAAGAAACGTTGCGTCGCCATCGCGTGGCCTACGAACCGGTGCCGATACGGCAATTGGATTTCGGCGGCGAGATTCACTACCGCATTCAAGGCGAGCACCACAATTGGAATCCCGATACGATCTACAAGTTGCAGCATGCGACCAGGAATAACGATCCGAAGACGTTTGCCGAGTTCTCCCGACTGGTCAATGACGAAAGCAAGCGTCGCTCGAACCTGCGTGGCCTTCTGGAGTTCAAGTTTCTCCCTGAGCCGATTGCGCTCGACGAAGTGGAGCCTGCCAAAGATATCGTCAAACGCTTCACGACCGGAGCCATGTCGTTCGGGTCGATCAGTAAGGAAGCGCACGAGACATTGGCGATCGCGATGAACCGACTGGGCGCCAAGAGCAACACCGGAGAAGGTGGTGAGGATCCGGAGCGATTCGAGCCGCTTCCGAACGGCGACTCGCGTAATAGCTACATCAAGCAGGTAGCCTCGGCGCGGTTCGGTGTGACGAGCCATTATCTGGTGAACGCCAAAGAGCTGCAGATTAAGATGGCGCAGGGCGCAAAACCGGGCGAAGGCGGTCAGTTGCCCGGGCACAAGGTGGATGAGAACATCGCTCGACTGCGCTATTCCACTCCTGGCGTGCAGCTCATTTCACCGCCGCCGCACCACGACATCTATTCGATCGAAGACCTGGCACAGCTGATCTTCGACTTGAAGAATGCCAATTCCGAGGCAGCTGTCTCGGTGAAGCTGGTCTCCGAAGTCGGCGTGGGCACGGTCGCAGCCGGCGTTGCCAAGGCCCATGCGGACAAGGTCCTGATCAGTGGCGATTCAGGTGGAACCGGCGCCTCTCCGCTGTCCTCCATCAAGTATGCCGGTGTGCCCTGGGAGTTGGGTTTGGCGGAAACGCATCAAACGCTGGTCCTCAACGATTTGCGCGGCCGGATCCGTGTGGAGACAGACGGCCAGATGAAAACCGGCCGCGATGTCGCTATTGCGGCGTTGTTGGGGGCGGAAGAGTACGGGTTTGCCACGGCGCCGCTCATCATCGAAGGCTGCATCATGATGCGGAAGTGCCACCTCAACACCTGCCCTGTCGGCATTGCGACCCAAGACCCGGTGTTGCGCAAGAAGTTCACCGGCCAACCGGAACATGTCGTCAATTTCTTCTTTTTTATCGCCGAAGAGTTGCGACAGATCATGGCCCGGTTAGGGTTCCGCACCATCAATGAAATGGTCGGGCGAGTGGACAAGCTCAAGATCCACAATGCGGTTGAACATTGGAAGGCCAAGGGGCTGGATCTGGCGCCGCTGCTGAAAATGCCCGAAGTCGGTCCTGAGGTGCCGCGGTATTGCGCGCAGAAGCAGGATCACGGCATAACCGAGATTTTAGACCGAAAGCTCATCGAACAATGTGCCCCGGCCATCGAACGCGGGGAAAAGGTCTCGCTTGAATTGCCGATCCGGAATTTAAACCGGACCGTAGGCACCATGTTGTCGAGCCAGATCTCAAAGAAGTACGGTCAAGATGGGTTGCCAGCCGACACGATCACGATTAAGTTCAACGGATCGGCCGGTCAGTCGTTCGGGGCGTTCCTCTCTCGCGGCATCACGCTGATTCTTGAAGGTGAATCGAACGACTACATCGGCAAAGGCCTGTCGGGCGGCAAGATCATCGTCTTCCCGCCGAAGAACGCGATTTACACACCGGAAGAAACCATTCTCGTCGGCAATACCTCGTTGTATGGCGGCACACAGGGCGAAGCCTATTTCTATGGCATGGCTGGTGAGCGCTTCGCGGTGCGGAACAGTGGCGTGCGCGCCGTCGTCGAAGGAACCGGCGACCACGGGTGCGAATATATGACCGGCGGGGTCGTAGCAGTCTTGGGCCGGACCGGCAGGAATTTCGCCGCGGGCATGTCGGGCGGGGTGGCGTTCGTGTTGAATGAGTTGGATAAATTCCAATCTCGTTGCAACCTGGGCATGGTGGAATTGGAGCCGGTTGCGAGCGACGAGGATAAGCGGCTGCTGCACGACATGATCACGTCGCACTTCCTCTATACCGGCAGCCGGAATGCCAAGCGTATTTTGGATGGCTGGGAAGCGATCTTGCCGAAGTTTGTGAAAGTGATGCCGATCGATTACAAGCGTGTGCTGGCCGAGCGAAAGGCTGCCGCAGCGAAAGCAGTCAAGTAACCGTGAAACCTGAAGCGTTCCTCGTGAAGCGTCAGGCGAGAGACGAGCGACGAACGACGAGATACGAGTAGGACATGGGTGATCCAAAGGGCTTTCTGAAATACGCGCGTGAGGGACCGAAGCGGAAGCCGGTCGAGTTGCGCGTACTCGACTGGAAAGAAATGTACGAGCCCATCCCCGAGGAGAAGCTCAAGGTTCAAGGCGCGCGCTGCATGGATTGCGGTGTGCCCTTTTGCCAGGGGAATACCGGCTGCCCTGTCGTCAATTTGATTCCCGAATGGAACGATCTCGTCTATCGCGGCCGCTGGAAAGATGCGCTGAAGGCGTTGCACACGACAAACAATTTCCCGGAATTCACCGGCCGTCTCTGTCCCGCGCCTTGCGAAGGGGCCTGCGTGCTGGGCATCAACAGCGACCCGGTGTCGATCCGCGTGCTCGAATGGAACATTATCGATCGCGGCTTCAACGAAGGCCTGGTTGAGCCGGCATTGCCGGTCAGAAAAACAGGGAAGACAGTCGCCATCATCGGATCAGGCCCGGCCGGTCTGGCCGCTGCGCAGCAACTCGCGCGAGCCGGTCATAGCGTCACCGTGTTCGAAAAAGCTGATCGGATCGGCGGATTGTTGCGGTACGGCATCCCTGATTTCAAGATGGAAAAGTGGGTCATTGACCGGCGGCTGGAGCAGATGAAAGCCGAGGGCGTGGAATTTCGAACCGGTGTGATGGCGGGTGTCGATATCACCGGTGACCAGTTGCGCAATCAATTCGATGCGGTGGGGTTGACGATGGGTGCGGAAATGGCGCGCGATCTGCCCGTGCCTGGACGTGAACTCAAGGGCATCCACTTCGCCATGGAGTATCTCACGCAGCAGAACAAACGAACGGCTGGTATCTCCGTCTCCGAAGAGCCGATTACCGCGAAGGGCAAGCGGGTGGTGATTATCGGCGGGGGCGATACCGGGTCTGACTGTCTAGGAACTGCGCATCGCCAGGGCTGCAGCGAAGCGCACCAGTTCGAAGTGCTGCCGGAGCCGCCTCCGTCCCGATCCAGTTCGACGCCATGGCCGCTGTGGCCGATGCAGCTTCGTACGTCGCATGCTCACGAAGAAGGGTGCGATCGTCAATGGAGTGTGTCCACCACAAAATTTACCGGTCATAACGGTCATGTCACCAAGCTGCATGCCAATCGCGTGAAATTTGAGGCCGGCAAGTTCGTGCCGATGCCCAACACCGACTTCGAATTGGATGCGGATCTCGTGCTGCTGGCCATGGGCTTTACCGGCCCGGTACGCAACGGATTCCTCGACAGTCTTGGCGTCACCTACGATGCCCGGGGTTGTGTGCCCGTCGGCGAGAACTTCATGACCAACTTGGACGGCATCTTTGCCGGCGGCGATACCAAACGCGGTGCCTCACTCATCGTCTGGGCGATCGCCGAAGGCCGAAAGATGGCGGCAGGTATCAATCAATATCTGCAGGCCGGCAAGTCGGCGAAATCGCGGCGCTGAATCACTTCTTAATCTGACGGCGCCTCTCACTTCCAATCTCCACAATTCCACACTCGTGTGCCGACGGACTTCGGGCGTCCTGCTTGTTCACTGAAGGAGAGCCCTCTCCGGCCTGGTGCCGCTGCCTTCGCGTTGCTCCTCAATTCTCAGTTGAGGCCCTCATTTTACGGACCAGTCTGACTGGGAGCCACTTGCATTCCGCACAGTGCGCAACGTGCGAATTCGCTCATTTTGTGAGCCGACAGCACGAAAAATCGCAGGATATGCAGTGAGTTCTTATGGCATGTGCTTTGCTCTTTTGGTTCGTATCTTTCGCATACCTAGAGCAAGGAGGGGAGCGATGGTGAAGATGATGAAGAAAGTCGGTGATCGGGAGTTGGCCTGGGTCATGCTGGCGATTGCGGCGGTTGCGCTCTGGAGCACCTGGGGGTTGAATAGCTGAATTTCAAGGCGGGGTTGGCGTAGCCGTATCGGCTGCGTCCAGGATGTGTGTCCCGCGCGCCGCAGTCCCAGCCACTCCATACTCGCTTCACTCGGGACCTATCCTCCTGCCCGTTCGATCAATTCCTTCAAGACCACGGCTTGATTGTGTGCCGTATCCGCCGCGCTGAAGAGCAGCGTGACCGTCTGGTTGCGCGCCAGTCTCGCCAGATCTTCAATGGCGCGGTGCTGATCCGGCCGCCGCAATTCCCTGCGATAGCGAACGCAGAACTCGGCCCACTTGAGGGGATCATGGTCAAACCATTTGCGAAGCTCGGTGCTCGGGGCAAGATCTTTTCGCCACGCATCAAGCCGCAGAAGTTCTTTCTTGCAGCCTCGCGGCCACATGCGGTCCACAAGAATCCTCAGGCCGTCATGTGGACTCGGTCGGCTGTACACGCGCCTGATCTGGACCATAGCCATTCCGCATCTAGTGATTGTTTCCCCCGCAGGAGTACCGGGATACATCTATCGTATCCGATAGGGCATGGTGCTGCATGTGTGTTCAGGATGTATCCCGGTTTTTGGCCGAGCTCAGGAGCATTGGTTCGGTTGCCGTGATGAGTCTCCTTTCAGTCTGCGGCTGAGGCGTTCTCCGAGATAGTGTGTCTCTTAGGACCATATATTCCAGAGCATGATCAGGGCGAGGGGCTCGAGCGAAACCCACAACCATCTGCCCCGCCCGAGGGAGGTGAGCAATGAGACCTCAGTCTCCGTCAGCGAACAAGGATGCGCTTGATAATCAGATCCTAGGCTTGTTGCAGCATCACCGACGATTGACGTTTCTCACGCTGGCCGATGCTCTCCCGGTGTACACCTGGCAGTCTCTCTTCGCCGCATTGAACCGGCTTCGTCGCCGAGAACAGATCGAACTGTTGGCACTCCCCGCAGACTACGAGGTGGTATGGCGGCCGAGTCAGGAGGGTGCCCCTACGCTTTGAGGGGGCGCGTAACAACGGGTGTGATGAAGGGGGCATGACGGAGAGAGATGGGGCTGGTAGCCAGCTTGTTTTCCTAGGGGAACAAATTCGACCCGACCATCTACGATTGCGCGGAGGAGGAAAACAAGAATGCCTGTTCGTGAAGCCGCAATGGTCAGTTGCGGCGCGCAACGGAAGCACTGGTTGATCCCAGCGAGGGTGTGATCCACACCCGGGTTCCGGTCATCCGGTGCCTGAATTGCGGTAATTGGGAGGATGCGTTGATCCGGATGGCGCGGTGCCTTCCGGACCATTTCCGCCGCATCACGAAGCCCGGTCCGCAGTGACGAGGGCTGTGGGGGGAGGCATGCGAGAGCAGGGCAAGTGCTAAATCGGGCAGAGAAGCGGTCGGTGTATCCCGGTTGCGGTCGACCGGCGGTCTAGGTCAGCAGAGGCAACAGGACGAAGGAGGCGCCATGGAAGGGTATGGGAAACGCGTGCTCGTTGCGGATGATGAGGAGAGTGTGCGTCGCTTGGTTTCGGTGGTGCTCGAACAGGCCGGGTATATCGTGCATGAGGCGGGGGATGGATTCGAAGCCCTAAGCGAGATGAAAAAACGGCGGTTCGACCTGGTGGTCGCCGACTATCGTATGCCCCGCCTCGACGGGGAACAGTTCCTCATCCTCAGCCGCCTCATGTGGCCTCAGATTCCGACCATTCTATTATCCGCGGAATTACACGATGTGCCCAGCAGACTCAGCCTGCATGGATCCTGCGTGTTCTTGGCAAAGCCAGTCGATTCGCAGCGACTCTTGGGTGTGGTACGAGGGGTGCTGGAGATGAGCTGCGGTTGTCCCGACCAAGACGTGGTTTCGCAGAACAGCGCCGGCGACAGCTTGTCATTGTCTCCTTCCTAACGGCGTCGCCGCATGTGGTACAGTGGGGAGGCGTGTCGGCTGTATCTAGTCGCGGCGGAGGCTCTGTGCGGCCGCATTCTCCTCATGGCGATAAATGTGGTATCGTGGCGGCAACCGTTGCCGAGGCGGCTCGTCGAAGGTGTCGTGCTGTGTATGTGACAGATCGTTGGGAGTCCGTATGAAAAAAGCAGTCGTGCCGAAAAAGACCGCTCCCCGTCGGGCAGCACAAAAGGTGCCTGCGGTGACTGAGCAGCAACAGGGGCCGGGGCCTGCCCAGGACATTCAGGTCCGCATCGCTGCTCGGGCGCATGAGTTGTATGAACAGCGAGGGTGTTTGGACGGCTATCACTTGCACGACTGGCTGGAGGCGGAGCGGGAAATCCTCGGGCATCCGGTCGACAAGGATAAATCTTCCGAACGCATCTAGTCCCTCGGTTTTCTCCGATCCCCTCCCTCACCGCTGCAGGCTGCGGATGCCGGCCTGCCGGTCATTTCATTGTCTGCTCCAGCTGGTCGACCATTCCTGAGATTGCATCGAATCCGGATTGCCAGAAGGCGTGGGAGTTCATATCGACTCCGACTTCGGCAAGAATTGCTTGCGGAGCCTTCGAGCCGCCTGCCGCGAGCAGGTCCAAATATTTCGGAACGAATGCACGTCCTTGTTCCTGGTACATGCGATAGAGCGCCAGCACGAGTAAGTTGCCGAAGCTGTAGGCATAACAATAAAAGGGGCTGGCGTAGAGGTGGGGAATCGTCAGCCATTCCCATTGAAATTCCTTCGGGACCCGCAGCGATTTGCCGAATTGCTGCCGTAGGAGCGTCATGTAGGTGGCTGCGAGGTCGGTCGTGGTGGCGCCTTGAGCCACCATGTCGTGGGCGGTGCGTTCGAAGGCGACAAAATAGGCCTGCCGCATGACCGTGGCATAGATGTCATCCAATTGATTGACCAGCAGACTCTGCTTCACCGCCCGGCTGCTTTCGGAGGCCATGAGCGCATCCGACAGGATCCGTTCACCGAAGACCGATGCCGTTTCCGCAAGAGGAAGGGTGGAGTGGAAGGTGAAGACATTGTGCTGCTCGGCCATCATGGCGTGGACGGCGTGCCCCAACTCGTGGGCCATGGTGGCGATGTCGCGAGCCTCGCCGGTGAAATTGAGCATGACATAGGGCGTGAGAGATGGGGTGACGCTGTAGCAGTACGCTCCGCCCATCTTGCCCGGTTTTGTACGGGCATCGATGTGACGGTCGGCAAAGACCCGTTGCGCCAGTTCCGCAAGGCGGGGCGAGAACCCGTAATAGGCATCCAGCACCATCCGCACCGCATCGGCGTACCGGTAAGTCTTTTGTTCGGCCCGGTGAGGGGCATAGATGTGGTAGCGGTTCATTGTGCGGATCTTGCACAGTGTGGCTTTCAGACTGAAATATCGCTGAAAGATCGGCGCGTTCTTCATGCAAACGGCCAGCAACGCCTCCACAGCCGCATCGGGAATGTCATTGCTGAGATTTCGTGAGGCCAGCGGTGTTTTATAACGCCGCAGCTGGAGATTCTCTGCCTTCCAGTCGTTGACCAGCGCTTTGTAGATTTCCCCGAGCAGATCCTGCTGGGCCTCGTAGACCCGATACATTTCCCGGTAGGCGGCTTCCCGCACCGACGCCTTCGGGCTTCGTAAGTACGCCGACAGGGCTTCGCGGTTCAGCGTCTTGTTCTTCCCTCCGACACGTAGGGTAAAGGTAAACCCGTTCGTGACGACGTCATACAGCTGATGCACCGCGCTCTGTCCGGTAATGTTCTTGATATTGATAATTTTTTCTTCGGGTTCAGACAGCGTATGCGGTTTGAAGCGTCGAATCGTTTCCAGGTGGTACCGGAAGTCGCCGCTGTTGGCCATGAGCCGCTCGGCGTTCTTGTCGTCGACACTCTGCCACCACAAATCGAAGAACAGGAGGTGATTCTGGAGGGCTGTGAGCTGTTCTTCCACCTTGGTCTTAAAGGAACGGGCCTGCAGGTGTTTGGTGTCTTCGGAAAACCACAGGTACGCATAGGCCCCGAGCCGACCCGAATGCCGCGCGATCTGTTCCGAGAGGGTCAAAAGATCGAGAAACGACTGCTCCGGCATCGTGGCCGCGAGTTCCGTGCGGGCCGATTCGAATCGCGTGACTTTCGCGCTCAGGTCTTTGAGGTAGCGGTCGAAGTGTTTCACCGGGTCGGTGACGAGGTCGGCGAGTTCCCAATGATCTGCAAACTCACGGGAAGTCGCCGTGCGACGTGTGAGACGGGCGGAGGCGGTCTTGCGCGAAGCGGCCATAGTCGAGGCTCCTACAAAGTGAATGTTGCCTGGAATCATACCATCGCGGGGTTCGGGCGTGTAGATTCTTTAACGGCAGACGGCGTCCATCGAGATGCCCCGTTGACAGGTGTGCCTCTGGTGTTACAATCCGTCCCATGGTGGGGACATGACCGAACAAGAAATCAATCGTGCCATACAATATGTCACCGCGGCGACGTCGTATGGGCGGGACACCGTGGGCGAAATCTTGCGGACCGGCTTGTCGGAGTTGTCGCTGCTCTCCGCACAATCGAGTCGACGCTTCGAGCGGGAGGATTTGCTGGGATATCTGTGTCAGTGGACCATGAAACGCACCGGCCACCCGGAGCCGTTGGTGCGCGAAGTGCTGGATGGCGCGGGGCGCTGGCTGGATGAGGTGGCGACGACTTTGGCCGAGCAGCGGCAGACGGAGGCCGCAACCAGGGACGACGACGACGAGGCCGGCACGGCATCGGCCTAAGTGTCGGGCGGACGACGTCGGTCGGTCGTAACGTCACCCTCGTGATATCAGATGCCTCTTACGAGAGACGCTTCACGAGAGACGCTTGACGAACGGGCCGGCGCTCAGCCGGAAAGGCTGCTTTTCAACGCTTCGAGATTTTTGGTGACCATCGCATCGCCGTTCTTCGTGGAGACCTCCATGCCCTGGTCCGATATCTGGCGACATTCGTCGATCCGGCCCAGTTTCAGCAGCGACTGCGCCAAGGCGTAATAGGCGGCTGAGTAGGTGGGTTTGACCGTGATACACTGCCTCAAGGCTTTGGCGGCCTCCTCGAAATTGGCATCGTCCATATAAGCTTTCCCCAGCCCGAACCAGGCGACATCGTCGTCCGGCTCCATCGCCAGGACCCGTTTCAGCGGTTCAATTCGTGGATTCGGCATCGGTTCCTCCCTGGGCGAGACGATAGCAGCGTTGTCTCTGCGTTGTCTACGCTCTTCCCTGCATGATAGGGTGAGGGCGGCGTGCGTATCTCGCGACAAACCAAACGATATGACAGTCGGCTCCCTTCACAAACGAGATACGCGATACGTTTCACCATTCACGAGCGTTTTCTGACATGGGAAGAACCGGTCTCGTTTACGATCCTCGTTATCTCGAACATGACATGGGCTCGGGCCATCCGGAGTCGCCCAACCGGCTCCGTGCGATCATGCAGCGGTTGGAGCAAAGCGGGTTGACCGCCACACTGACCAGAATCGAACCGCGGCAAGCCGAAGATGAGTGGGTGACGCTGGTGCATACTCCCGGCTATGTCGCCCGTCTGAAGCAAGAGGCTCCGACCAGCGGACGGGTGGCGCTAGACGCGGATACCTCCATGTCTCCCGGCTCCTTGACGGCTGCCTATCTGGCCGCCGGCGGGGCGATGGCCGGGGTGGATGCCATAATGGCCGATCAGGTGCAGCATGTCTTTTGCGCCGTGCGACCGCCTGGGCACCATGCCGAAGCCGGGCGAGCCATGGGTTTTTGCCTGTTTAACAACGTCGCGATCGCGGCCAGGTATGCGCAGAGGCGTCACGGTCTGGAGCGGGTCCTGATCGTCGATTGGGATGTGCATCACGGCAACGGGACTCAGCACAGCGTTGAACGTGATCCGTCGGTGCTGTTTTTCAGCACGCATCAGTATCCACACTATCCTGGAACCGGTCGCGCGACGGAATCCGGCATCGGCGCGGGCGAAGGGTTTACGATCAACGTGCCGATGGAGGCGGGTGAAGGGGACGATGACTATCGAGCGGTGTTTCAGAAAGTCCTCGTTCCCGCCGCGGATGCGTTCAAGCCGGAATTGGTTATTGTGTCCGCCGGGTTCGACGCACATCGGGACGATCCCCTGGCGAGTATGGGCCTGACGGAGGAAGGGTACGCGGAGCTGACGGCCATCGTGGCCGGCATCGCGAAGCAGCACTGTCGGGGGCGGTTGCTGTCCTCGTTGGAAGGAGGCTACAACCTCACGGCACTGGCCGCTTCGGTGGAGCGGCACGTGCAGGCGCTGGTGGAGTCATGACACGCTGGCTCAAATGGGGGCTGGGGGTGGCCGTGCTCGCCGGGGCCGTCTATCTCTATTACACGGAGGTGAAGCCGGTGGTGATTTTCGGGCTTCGTCCCGAATACGCCCATGCCATTCCATTCCAGAAGATTCCTGAAGGCCTCACGAGCCTGAAGGCCGAGTCGTGCGGGCAATGTCACCGCGAGATTTATGAGGAGTGGAAAACCAGTATTCATGCCCAGGCCTATGAAGATCCTTTTTTTCAAGCCTACTGGAAGAAAGACAAGAATATTTGGATCTGTTTGAATTGCCATACGCCGCTGGAAAACCAGCAGCCGACGCTGGTGAAGGACATTCCACGTGGACGTGTGGAGAAGGCAGTACAGGAGCCGAACCCCCACTTCGATGCCGCGCTGCAAAAGGAGTCGATCACCTGTGCGGCCTGTCATGTGCGGGACGGGGTGATTCTGGGGCCGTTCGACGATTCCGCCGCGCCGCATCCGACGAAATTCGATCCGAGTTTCCGCAACGCGCAATTCTGTTCGCGCTGCCACAATGTCGTGTCGGGACCCGCGCAGTTTTACAATGTAGGACCCTGCGGGACGTATGCCGAATACGAAGGCAAGTATTTTATGCAGGAGCGGGGTTTCATCTGCCAGAGTTGTCACATGCCGGAAGTCGACCGCCCGGTGGCAGAAAACGGACCGATCAGGCGGGGCCGCCGGCATCTCTGGCGTGGCGGACACGATCCCGACATGGTCAAGCGGGCCGTGGCGATTCAGGTCAAGGTCGATCCCCCTGCGCCGAAGCCGGGCGAGCAGATGACCCTCGCGTTAACCCTCACAAACGCCGGCGCCGGGCATAAGATCCCCACTGGTGATCCCGATCGCCACTTCACCGTCGAATTCACGGTCAAGGACGGGCAGCAGGTGTTGGCTGAGAAACGTCATACCATGGGGCGCTGGATTATGTGGCAACCGGCCATCGTGGAGTTGTACGATAACCGGCTGCTCCCATTGGCCAGCCGGGAGTATGCGTTCGCGTACCGGATGCCGGAGGCCTCGAAGGGGTTGACGTTGCAGGCCCGTGTTCGGTACCACATTTTGACCGATGGGCAGCACGACATGCTGAAGACCAAGTACGGACTGATGGCGGACGATCCCTATGCCTTTACCGTGTATGAGCGCGAAGTGCCGCTAAACGGCGCGCTGGCGTCCGCGTTTGCCGATCCGTTGCCGGAACCGCCGCCCATGGCCTGTGTGAGTCCGTCAGTAGTCCAGCAAGGATAGTATCCACCGACCGAGATCGAGGAACCCATGCAACACCCATTACTCATCGATTGTGAAACGCTCCAGACACGGTTAGGCCAGTCCGGCCTTGTTATCCTCGATGTGCGAGGACGTTCGACCTATGAATTCGGCGGCCATATTCCTGGCGCCGTGCATTCCACGTGGCATGACTATAGCGATCCCGACGCGGTTGCGAAGGGCCTGCTGGATCCGAACCTGAAGCGCATCGAGGCGAGATTGCGGGCGCTGGGTATCGACCAGGATAGCGAGGTCGTGATCTATTCGAATCCCTTCGATAACTGGGGCGACGAGGGCCGCATGTTCTGGATGCTGGAGTACTTGGGGCATAAGAACCTGAAGGTGCTGGACGGCGGATGGGTGAAATGGATTCACGAGCGGCGCCCGTTCGAGCATGGCGCGGTCCGTCCCAAGCCGGGCAACTTCACCGTGTCGCCCGTCGCCTCGGCCATCATGTTGAAGGATGAACTCAAGTCGATCGTGCGCAAGCCGCATCCGACGACGACCATTGTGGATGCCCGAAGTCTGGAGGAATACCTGGGGAAGGAAGTGTCGGGCATTCCGCGCCCCGGTCATATTCCCGGTGCCGTCCACGTGGCCTGGAGCGGGTTCCTCAACCAGGATGCGACCGTGAAAGATCTGGCGGCGATTCACGCGCAATTGAACCTCAAGGGCTTGAACCCGGAGCATGAGACCGTGTGTTACTGCACGGGCGGGGTTCGCTCGGGCTGGCTCTACTTCGTGTTGCGTCTAGCGGGGTATGGGCGTCTGCGCAACTATCCCGGTTCCTGGTGGGAATGGAGTCGGGATTTTGCCTGCCCGGTCGAGAAGGATCTGCTCGCATTGCAGAAACTGCTCGGCCTGTCGGAGTCGCAGGTGCCGACCGGCATGCGTCCGTCTTGACAGGATACCAAGCCCTCTTTATGCTGAAATAGTGCGATATCGGTCTCATGCAGTGCACATACTTACAGAGGAGGCGTTTCATGCAAACTGCGAAGTGGCGGGGAGTCGTGGTGGCCGGGATCATGATGGCGCTGGTCGGCGCGCCGATGGTGTCCAGCGTGGCCTTCGCGGCAGGAAATAAGCATCAGGCCGAAGCCGTCGAACACGCCAAGGAAGCCGTGGCGCACGGAAAGCAGGGGCATGCGGATGCACTGGTGAAGCATGCCGAAGCGGCGTTGAAGCATGCCGAAGGCGCGATGGCCGAAACCAAAAATCCTCACGTCGGCGAAGCCATTAAGGGCCTGAAAGACGGGATCGAGCACGGTAAGGCGGGTCACGCGGATGTGGCGACCAAAGCGGTCGAGAACGCGCTGCCCCACCTGTCCGAAGGTATGTAAGCGGTTCTTACGCGTCCCACACGGGTGCAATAAAACGGGCAGGGGCATCCCTGCCCGTTTTTGTTTGTGCGGAAAGGCGAGCTCGTGCGGATTGGCTATTTACAATTTTCCCCGACGTTCGGCGACGTCGCGCGCAATCTCGATCGGGTGACGGGGCATCTGGAGCAGGTCGAGGCCGACTTGATCGTCCTGCCGGAACTGTTCGCCACCGGCTATCAGTTTGTCTCGCAGGCCGAAGTGATGGACCTGGCCGAGCCGGTGCCCGAGGGCCAGACAACACGCAGGCTGGTGGAGATTGCCGCCCGTCGTGGGATGACGATTGTGGCCGGATTGGCGGAACGGGCCGGCTCGCGCTGCTTCAACTCGGCGGTGGTGGTCGGGCCGAAGGGCGTGATCGGCTGCTATCGGAAGACGCACCTCTTTTTCGAGGAAACGCTGTTCTTTACGCCAGGCGACAGCGGGTTTCGCGTGTGGGACATCGGCCCGGCAAAAATCGGCGTCATGATCTGTTTCGACTGGTACTATCCGGAGTCGGCCCGTACCCTTGCCTTGCAAGGCGCGGACATCATTGCCCATCCGTCGAACCTCGTGTTGCCCAATTGTCCGGACTCGATGGTGACGCGCTGTTTGGAGAATCGTGTATTCAGCGTGACGGCGAACCGGATCGGCCGCGAGGCGCGAGGCGGGAAGGAGCCATTGACGTTTATCGGGCTGAGCGAGGTCGTCAGCCCGCGCGGCCGGATCTTGCATCGGGCTCCGCGAGAGGGTGAAGAGTTAGCCCTCGTCGACATCGAGCCGGCGGAGGCTCGCAGCAAGACATTGAATGCCTATAACGATCTCTTGCGTGACCGCCGGCCCTCTTTGTACGGCACATGATGGCAGGTCGTTTCCGTTTCATGACTCAACTTGCGTCGCTCGAACCCTCACGGTAGGATGACTCATGACCACTCCACTCGGTAAAGGCATCTTGCTCGTCGCCGCGCCGGCATTGAACGATCCCAATTTCCGGCAGGCGGTGGTGCTGCTCTGTGAGCATGGGCCTGAAGGAGCCTTGGGCGTGATTGTCAATCGGCCGACCGCCATGTCCATCTCCGAGGCGTTGCCCCAAGTCCCGATTCTCGAAGGACAACCCCACGTGCTGTACTCCGGCGGCCCTGTGCAAACCAATCAGGTGATGATGCTCTATCGCATCAACGACACGCCTGAAAATTCGCACCAGGTCTTCGATGGCGTCTGCCTCGGCGGCGATCTGGAGATCATGGAACGCATTCTGATGGAGCAGCCCGGCAAGGAATCGTTCCGGGCCTACCTTGGGTATTCAGGATGGGGCCCTGGCCAACTGGAGACGGAAATGCAGAATGGTTCGTGGATCACGTTGCCTGCGGATCCCTCACTGGTCTTCGACAAAGACCCCACCCGTATTTGGCCGGAGATCTTCGTGACTCTCGACGAGGCGTCACGGCACTATGCCGATATGCCGTTCGATCCCTCCTCCAACTGAGACTCCGGAGCTCATAGCGAATCGCTGGTAGCCTATGGTTGGCCTTCGCAAGAGGGGCCGACATTCAGGCCTCGCCATGAGCCATCAACCATTGGCTCTTCGGCCTCCATTCTCGTCCGCCAGCACCTTCGCCAAGAATTTTCCGGTATGCGACTGTGCCACCTTCGCCACCTGTTCCGGGCGCCCTTCCGCGACGATCTGTCCACCCGCCGCGCCACCTTCCGGACCGAGGTCGATGACCCAATCGGCGGTTTTGATCACATCCAGGTTGTGTTCCACGACCACCAGCGTGTTTCCGGCATCCACCAGTTTGTGCAGCACGGTGAGCAGCTTTTTGATGTCGTCGAGATGCAGGCCCGTCGTCGGTTCATCGAGAATGTAGAGTTGGTTGTGCGCCGAGGGATCTTTGAGTTCAGCGGCGATTTTCAGCCGCTGTGCTTCCCCTCCGGAGAGCGTATTCGCTGCCTGGCCGAGCCGGAGATAGCCCAGTCCGATCGATGAGAGCAGGTAGAGTTTCTCGGTCAGCTTAGGCGAACCCGAGAAGAAGGCTTGCGCCTCGGTCACCGTGAGGTTCAGGACATCGTGGATGGTCTTGCCGCGATACGTAACGGCAAGCACCTCCGGCTTGAAGCGCCGGCCGTTGCACTCCTCGCAGGTCGCGTAGATATCCTCAAAAAAATACATCTCCAGCTTTTCGTACCCGTTCCCCTCGCAGCGTTCGCATCGGCCGCCGGCCGCGTTGAAGGAGAAGTGCCCGGGGGTGAGGCCCTGTCGTAGAGCATTCCGTTCGGCGGCGAACAGCTGGCGAATTTCGTCGAAGGCCTTGAGGTAGGTGATGGGATTCGAGCGGGGGGTGCGGCCGATCGGTTGCTGGTCGATGAGGCGCACGCCTTTCAGATGTTCCAGCCCCTTGATCGCTTGGAATTTTCCCATCGGGAGCGACTCGATGCGGAAGGCTCTGGCGGCGGCGCGATACAGCGTGTCCTCGATGAGCGTGCTTTTCCCGGAGCCGGAAACGCCGGTGATGCAGACGAGCATGTGCAGGGGAATTCTGACCAGCAGGTGTTTCAGATTGTGCTCGGCGGCGCCGGCGATGCTGAGCACCTTGCCGTTGCCGGACCGGCGTGTCTTCGGGAGCGGGATGCGCTCGTCGCCGCGCAGGTATCGGGCGGTGAGTGCGGTCGGGTCGGCGAGAAACTGTTCGCGAGGCGCTGCGCAGACGATTTGTCCTCCCTGCTCGCCTGAAGCGGGCCCCATTTCGACGATATGGTCGGCGGCCTGAATCATCAGCGGATCGTGCTCCACGACCACGACGGTATTGCCCTCGTCGGCCAGGTCGCGCAGGATGCCGGCCAGGGTGTCGGTGTCGCGTGCATGGAGCCCGATCGTGGGTTCGTCCAGCACATAGAGCGTTCCCACCAGACGGGATCCGAGTTGATTAGCCAAGGCGATCCGTTGCGCTTCCCCGCCGGAGAGGGTTTTGGTTTGCCGGGAGAGCGTCAGGTAGCCGAGCCCCACACGCAACATGAAGTTCAGTTTGGCCCGGAGCTGGCGGAGGATGTCCTTGGCCACTTCCGCATCGAATGCCGGCAGGGCGAGCCGCGCAAACCAGGCCGCCGCGGCGTCGATGGTCAGCTCGTTGAGCTGGACGAAGTCATGCCCGGCCACCTTCACGAACCGCGCGGCCGATCTCAGGCGGCTGCCCTCGCACATCGGGCAGGTGGCAGGGCTGCGATAGCGGCTCAGCAGCACGCGCACATGAAGTTTGTAACGTTTGGTCTCCAGATAGTCGAAATATTGCCGCACGCCCTCCACCTGCTCGCTGCCCTCCCAAATCAGCTGCTGCACGTCGCTCGGCAGGTCTTGGAACGGAGCGGTCAAATCGACATCCAGCTTCTTCATGGCAAGCAACAGCTGCTTCTGCCACCAGTCCGATCCCGGCTTGCTCCAGGGCTCGATGGCGCCGTCGGCCAGCGACTTGCTGCGATCGGGGATGACGAGGCCCCGGTCGTAACGAAGGATGTTGCCGAAGCCCTTGCATTCGGGGCAGGCGCCGAGGGGATGGTTGAACGAAAACAGCAGGGGGCGCAGCGGCTCGAACATGCGTCCGCAACCCTGGCAGCGAAAATGGGTGCTGTAGGTCCGGAGCCCCTGGCCGATGACTTCGACGTGGCAGATGCCTTCCGCTTCCTGGAAGGCGACCTCGATGGCCTCGATCAGGCGATGGCGGTTGTCCGGTCGGAGCACCAGGCGATCCACAATGACTTGAATCCCGGACGTGCGGGTTTCGGGAAGGGTGGTCTCATCATGGAGATCCACGGTCTCCTCGCCGCAACGCAACCGCGTGAAGCCGCGTTTCATGAGCGCATCCATCAATGACCGGTCATGGCCGGGACCCAAGTCCTTCACGGGGAACAACACCATGGCCCGTGCGTCGGGGAATTGCGCGAGGACCTCTTCGGCCAGGGAGCCGGGATGATAGCCGCGAGCTTCCTGCCGGCAATCGGGGCAGACGGGTTTGCCGATTTTGGCGAAGAGGAGCCGCAAGAGATCGGCGACTTCAGTGGCCGTGCCGACGGTGGAGCGGGCCGTGCGGATGGGATTCTTTTGTTCGATGGCAATCGCCGGGCGGATGTTGATCAGGCGGTCGACGTCGGGGCGATTCACCTTGTCGAGAAACATCCGCGCATAGGTCGAGAGCGACTCCACGTACCGCCACTGTCCTTCGGCGAAGAGGGTATCGAAGGCGAGGGAGGATTTACCTGATCCCGAGAGTCCGGTAATTGCGGTGACCTTGTTGTGCGGGATGCGGAGCGAGATGTTTTTGAGGTTGTTCTGACGTGCCCCTTCAATGATCAGTTCGTCGGCTGAGTGAGTCGGGGGGGTACGGGGTGCCACGCTGAAGCGCTCCTCTCGAAGAATGACCGACCATCGTAGCAAGTGCAGGAGGCGACCGCAACGAGGGGCGTTCGCGTCGGGGAGGGGCGTCTGTGATCCTGTGGGCCGGATTCGTATAATGGCGCTCCCGGAAAGGAGGCGGCATGGTCGATCGTGATGCGTATCTTGCGCGAATCGGATATGAGGGGGCGCTGACTCCGTCCATCGAGACCCTGCGGGCGTTACACAGGGCTCATGTGATGACGGTGCCGTTCGAAAATCTGGATATTCATCTCGGGCGGGCAATCTCGCTGGACCCCGCCGACCTGTTTCGGAAGATCGTCGTCGATCGACGCGGCGGATACTGTTTTGAGCTCAACGGACTGTTTGCCCTGCTCTTGGAAGACGTAGGGTTTGCCGTCACGAGGCTGGCTGCCCGCGTGTCATCCGGGGCGGAAGGTGTGCGGCCGAGAAGCCATCAATTGTTGATGGTCACATTGGGAAACACCTCGTGGATTGTGGACGTTGGCTTCGGAGGTCATGGATTACTTGAACCTTTAAGGTTGGTGTTTGGAGAGGAGGCGCGGCAGGGGCATGAGTGCTTCAGGCTGGTGGCCGGCGAACGCGGTGAGTATCTCCTGCAAGGCGAGCGCGAGGGCGCCTGGGTGGACCTCTATTCCTTCGGGCTCGATGCCTGCCTCCCGGTGGACTACACCTTTGCCAGCTATTATCACTCACACGCACCGGATTCCCTGTTTATGCAGAAGCGCATCTGCACCATGCCGACGCCGGAGGGGAGAAAGACGTTGACGGATATGGTGCTGAAGATTCGATCCGGCGGCAGGGCGCATGAGATCCGTCCACGCGATAAAGGCGAATACCGCCTTCTCCTCAACAATCACTTTAACTTGAAGATCGAAGGGGCGTTTAGAGAGCTACCGGGGATTCAGGCTGAAGAGGAAGATGAGGAGGCGTAGCGATGGCGGATCGCGTAGTGCCGAAGCTGGGACGACGGGCCAAAGCCTATAGCCAGGCGGATCGATTCACGCGAATGCTTCGGGTGTTGGCCAGTCGGGAGATGTCGGTGAGCGATCTGTCTCGTAAACTTGCGATATCGGTGCGTCAGGTCTATCGCGATCTCGCGAGCATTCAAGAGGCAGGGCATCCACTCGAACAATCCGATGGGGATGGCGCAAAGACCTGGCGACTGCCACTCGGGTACAAAGGGCTTCCCCAAATTGCCGTGACACCCTATGAGCTCATGCCATTGCATTGCGCAAAGAGCCATATGGCGTATCTGAGGGGCACGCCTCTGGTCGAGCACCTCACCACGCTGGCGGAAAAGGTCGAGAGTGCGCTGCCCGATAAAGTGGCGAACCATCTTGCCCGCATTCACGACGTGTTCCTGCCGCGACAAGCGCCCGTTCGTGACTATGCCCGGCAGGCTGAAGTCTTGGCCAAATTGGAGAAGGCGCTGCTCCTTCAGCGGGCTGTGACACTGCATCACATCAGGCCGGATTATGAGGAGCCTGTCGAGCATCGTGTGGATCCTTACCGCGTGGTGTTTCATCAGTTCGGCGTCTATGTGTTGGGATTCTCGCATCGTGCCCAGGCTCTTCGCCTCTTTGCGGTTGAGCGCATCGTCGCTGTCGATGTGTCTGACCAGTCATTCGAGATACTGACGGACTTGAACCTAGATACAAGCTATGAACGGCTCTTTGGTCTCATCGACGAACCGGTGCAGCTGGTGCGGATCCGTTTCAGTGCCGAAGTGGCGTATCTCATCAAGGAGCGTCGCTAGCACCCTAGCCAAAAGCATGCGGTCGAAAAAGATGGATCCATTGTCGTCACATTGTCCATCGGCGGCACGGACGGATCAGCGACGTGGATTCTATCTTGGGGCCCTGACGCCGTCGTGCTCGAACCTCCGGTATTGGTTGAGCTTGTGAGGTCTCGACTGACCCACGCGTTGCGACACTATTCCTAGTCCGTTCTGCAACCATGCACTCCGAATGCCCATCGTGTTTCGGACGACCAATTCTATCCCAGTCAGGAAAATGCCATGGGGCTTGGCGGGCATGTTCGGCCTGAGAAGGCTGCAGTTGGTTGCGCGCGGTTGGACTGTCAGCCGCCTGTCCTCTGACATTTTCTGTCACGCCTCTGTGAGAGACTGTGGCCCTCGTTCTTGATCTCTCCCTGTGAAGGGCGGGGGGCGAATGCGGATCATGCTGAGGCGATAGACGCCAAGTCACGGAGGTTCATCATGGAATGACTGGTCGTGTTCATGCTGCAGGTTCTGGTTCCGGCAGATTCTCTGATGCAGCTCACGCTGAACAAATCCTTGGCGCAGGTCATTCAAGAGCAGATCAGTTGCCGGAAGGAGTTCGATGAGGCGAGGCCGGAATTCGAACTGGCGAATCAGATCGACGACCCATTTCAGCGCCTAAACGCCGTCGACAGCTTGTGGAGGACTGTGCTGCTAGGCTGCGGCGTGAGGCCGTGACTGGATTGATCTCTGTGGAAACCTGAAGTTAATTGGGGGCTATAAAATAGTATCGGTCGAGGCAAATTGTGTGTCCACACCTTCATGGAGTTCACGAAAGGGCAAATAGATGAATATTGACGGTAAACGCATCTGGCAGGTTGGCTCAGGGGATACGAATCGGAACTATCCCAGGCTGCTTCTGGAATGGGACGTGATCGCAATGGGGCCTGGAGACGCTGGTCCGTGGCCCAATTGTAAGGAGGCATTGTCAGGCAATAGTACGTCGAGAAGGGTGACAGATCTTCAACGCTTCTGTGAAGGAATACATAGTGAGGATCTAGTGCTGCTCCGTTTGGGGACTAGTGAGGTGTATGGCGTTGGGCAGGCCGAAGGAGGGTACTTATGGTTAGATGATTTTGGAGATGTCGACGGTTGGGATTTACAACATGTCCGAAGGGTCAGGTGGCTCTGGAAATGCGAAGATGAGCCACAGAGGTTTCCCGCATACACGATGAAGTTTGGTGATACCGTTCAATTGGTCAAGGATGCTCCTGAGCTAATGAGATGGCTAGATCAGCTTCCTGAGCCGACTCAGGATTCCTTGGCAAAGCCGCTCTGCTCGCTTCCGACTTCGTGCAATCATGCTCAACGGTTGCAGACGGTTGAACTGAAGACGATCGGCGACCATCTGTTTGATCAAGGTGTTTCTGCCACCTTTATTGACTCTTTGATGAGTAACATTAATGAGTTAATGCGAATTGCACAGTGGTACGAGCGAACAAATCAACAGCCGTCGGAGCATGAAACCGTAGCATACTTGGCTGTGCCGCTTCTTCGCTCACTGGGATGGACGCCGCAGAAAATGTCCGTTGAGTGGAACTATGTTGATGTTGCTCTTTTTGAGCGAATGCCACGCGACGCTGGTAATCTTGCGGTTGCAGTAGAGGCAAAGAAACGGGGAGATTCCTGTATAACCGCGCGGTCGAAAGCGGAGCATTACGCATCCCAACCGGGCAGAAGTCAGTGCCATAGGCTAATAGTTACCGATGGTTTGAGATATGGAGTTTATTTAAAGGATTGCAGTGGGAAGTTTACAGAGCATCCGCAGGCATATCTCAATTTAACGCGAATGATGGATTCTTATCCTCTGATGGCGACAAACGGTAAGCCATGCGGTGGTGCAAAAGAGGCGTTATTGTTTATGGCGCCTGATTGGAAGCCAGGCTTGACCGCCGCAACACCTATTCCCAGTGGGCAGTGAGCGGTATTGTTAAAAGAAGAGCATCCCTTTGACAAAGGTGCGTTAGAAATTACCATGGACAATTGATGCTGTCTCAGCATCAATCACAAGAAGTTGGTCGGTCATCAATCTTGTGTTGGCTGCAAGCTTCGACTGATTGATTTGTCTGGTTGTTCAGGTCCTCCCCATGACCTACTCTGTCACACGTCTATAGTACGCTCCCCTCGTTCATCCAACATGAAGGAGGGGAATCATGTTCACAAGACGCACCTTGTTCAAACTCTTGGTGGCAGTTGGCGCTCGCTCGGTGTGGCCGAATCAGGCGTGGGCTCAAAAGCTCCGCCTAACCACCTCAAACCCTCATTCATCAGTTCTGGCTCGTCAAACTTTTTCGGACATTCTCCCCGCAATCAGGGACTCGCCTTCGATTCTGTCCGCTGTCGAGCAGTGGGAAGACCTGTTGGATGATCTGGATGGCGTCGAATTGATCGGGCGCTATAGCCAGCTCATGCCGGTTGGTGCTGGATCGCGCGACTATCGGGGGCCCTGTACCTTTTGTTGTCAGGGCCCTGATTCGCTCATGGTCGGTAGCCGTGACGAGTCCTATTTCTGCACGCACTGTCTTGCCGGCGGCCACGCGTTGGATTTCTATATCAGTGTGGAGCGGCTCACACCGGCGGAGGCGATTCCCAGGCTGACTGGGTTGCTGGCTTCCGGTTCTTTGAAGGGAAACCGACCTTGGCTGGAGCGAATGGGTCTTGCACTTGACGAAGTGTGCTGGTTGGCCTGCGAGGCGCTGCAGCAGGGTTCTGCTGGTCGTGCTGCCCGTGAATGGATCGAAGGGGAAGGTGTGACCCAAGAGGCCAGCGAACAGTTTTCGCTCGGCCTCCTGTCGAAGGAGATCCGGCACACGCTCATCCCGCACCTTCGCACAAAGGGATTCGATCAAGCCGAGTTGGAGGACTTCGGTATCCCCGGATGGCTTGCTTGCCATGGCGATGAATCAGACATACGGGTACTGATCCCGACTAGGGATGCGGATGGGAGGTGCCGTGGGTTCTATGAACAAGCCACGCACCAGAATGCTGAGGCCATGTGGACCTCGTATTCCTTGCCGTATGGGTTCAGGCTGATTTCCCCCCATCGCGCTGATCGGTTGGTTTTGTCTGCGGAGACCGGGCGAGCGTCATCTGCAGCGGTGATCCTGGCTGAACGACCGTGGGATGTCGTACTGCTGGCCCAGGATGAAATCGAAAAAGCCGTGTATGTGGCACCACTTGACCCGGCAGAATACGGCCGGCGCCTGACCCTGTATTTGCAGCGAGTGCCGAGCGCGATCTGGCCCATCCGGCAAGACGACATCACGGTGGAGTTTTTACACGATCTGATCGATGGGTGTGGCCGGTCCGTCGGGCAGCTCCGTTTTGCGGTCTTGCCTCCAGGGCTGAGGCTGCCTGAGGTAATCGGGCGGGAAGGTCTCAACTCCCTGCGCGCACGGCTCGCCCGGGCGAAACCATTGAGGGACTTGCTGGGGGCCTAACCGCCAGGCGTCTATGCACAGGCCTTGACGATGGTCGAGGAGAACCGGCGAAAGTCATCGAGGTGTGTGGTGATAATCGCGTTGAGGATATCGAGGTTCAGGCGGGCGTATTCGTGGACGGCCACATTCCGGAAGCCGACCATTCGCTGCAGCCGGCTCGCTAACTCAGCCGGGAGCAGCCCCGCTTTCTCTAGTAAGGCAAAAGCCTCCCTGCTTTCCTGCGGAAGTCCTAAGCCTTTCTGTCTGACGACATACATCGCGAGGTCAATGGCAGTTTCGCATGCGCGCTGCAGGTTGAGTACAATGGCATCCTGCTTGGTTTGATTCCCTGACAGATTCCGTGGATCTCCGCCGTACTCTTCGGTGATGCGGCGCAGGCATCGTTCGATGCGTGCGGCTTTGTTCAAGATCACATCATCAGCCATAGATCAGCCCGCGCTCTTTGATGTCCCTGAGGATGTCCCGGCGTTCCTCGTTCAACCGTGCATAGTCTGAGTAGGCGTACATTTCAAATTCCGCCCGTGCCGGCTCGTCTTTGCTGTCGAGGCATTGGCCTGTGGCGATGACTTGGGCGCGCATGACTGTGGAGGCTGCCCGAAGATCCAGAAGATCCACATCGCGATGGAGTTGAATGGCGAGATCCTGTGCGATCTGAAAGAGCGTCTCTGCCGAGATCGGGGCGCGTGCGAGGACGGCCAGGTCGATATCGCTCGACCGGCTGGCGTCACCACGAGCCTGTGAGCCGAATTGGTAAATGGCGATGAGTTCCGGGATATGCTCGGTCAGAAACTCTGTCATTGCGGTGGGAGTCATGATGGTTCAGCAGTGCCAATAGGCGTTAAGACGAGTTGACAGGTTGGAGGCGAGTATACGTGACGTGTGTCAAAATGTCGAAGCAGCGGCGCTGTGAGGTCTCTGATCGTTACCGTGCCAAGAATTTCACGATCGCGACGCCGGCCATGTAGAGGACGAGCGCGCCTGCCATCGAGAACCAGAACCCGATGCGTTCCACGCCGTAGATCATGCGGCCCACATAGACCCGCCAAGGGGCACGAACCAAAGCAGACTCTTGGCATAGGTGACAAGATGCTCAGTGCCGCCGTTGAGAGAGATGAGGATGAACGTCGCGTCGGTCATCGCGGGGCAGGTGCCGGCGAAGGCGGCGAGATAACCCGGGTCGGAGTCTATGACTACTGTGGCTGGAGGCGGATCCCACGAACAGGTGCTCCAGCATTTGAAGCAACTCTGGCACGTCCAGTACAGTACGGAGAGCCTGCGAGTCTTTCGGGAGCAGTCAGATAGCGCGTTAGCACAGTTGTGCCGTTGGGCGCTGAAGAACAACGGCACCCTGCATTTGTGACGCAGGGAGCCGTTGTGAGCGTGTCCTACTTCAGCGCATCGAGGCCAGCCCCGAAGTTGATATGAAACGGTAGCCCATCAAGCACGAGTGCCGGCACGGACTTCACCCCGGCAGCTTCGGCTTCCTTGAGGCGCTCCTTGTGTTGTCCCAAGTGCACGATTTCAAGGTTGTAACGCGAGCGGTCCAGTGCTTCCGCCACGTTCTGCTCCGCTTCAACGCACACAGAGCAACCTGCGTGGTAAAAAACTGCGTTCTTCGCCATGGTGCAACTCCTTTCGGTTGTGGTTGTGCCCGAGTGTCACGCACACTATTAATCACATCGTGAACCGCCTGAAAAGGAGGCACAAAATGGTTCCCACTGACAAAACGGTTCCTGTCCAGCCAACGCGCATCACCAGGCTGTTGGAGGACGTGTTGGGCTGCAAGTGGTCCTGGAGCATCCTGCGTGCCATTCATGCAGGCACTCACCGCCCGGGGCAGATCGAACGGGCCATTTCCGGCCTTTCTACCAAGGTGCTCAACGAACGCTTGAGAAAGCTTGTCAGGCATGGCGTGCTCGAAAAAACGGAGTTCCCGGAAATCCCGCCGCATGTCGAGTATGGATTCACGGAACTTGGCGAAAAGTTTCTGGCGGTGCTGCGGCAAATCGAGATGCTTGAACGTGAACGTGCCCAACAGATCGCTCCACGGGACGGTCTTGCTGTCGCTTCGCGGCGTCAATCACGCCGGTGAGCTTGGGCGAAGGATTCAGCAGGCAATGAGATCCAGCTTGTGCAGTTCCCGAGTGCGGAGTAACCGATCGTTCACGCGGAGCGCCCACGGCAGGCCGATGATTTCCTCCGTGATACGTGTCACAAGGCCTCCGGATGAGTGGTGTTGCGGTTTCTGCCCACGATCGTTCATCGAAGAGTTAGGGGCATAGAAATGGGGTCAAAAAACCTCTCTCCCCCTGTGCCCCGGCGAGAGCCGGGTGAAGCACAGATTCCGGGGAGAAATTGGTGCCAGAAATGATTTTCTCACGCAAGCGGTGGGATCATGCCGGGTGGACGATCTTCCTCCCCGAGCCTGTCGTGGCGGTAGTTCTGCTAGTTGCGCCCACCCCGTTCCAGCCGCACCGATTGCACCGACCAGTCGAGTCCATCCAACGGGGCGTTGCGACCATCGACGGGGTCGAGGCGGATGGTCATGGCCGTTTGTGTACCCAGGCGGTCGGCCAACGAGCCGAGGGGGCGCGTCACATCGATCAGTAGGGTCGGCAGGCGTCGCGGGGCCGATCCCACCGATCGGTCTCCCACGATGCCCGCCGAGCCCAGTATGACCGGTTCCGCCCCTTCGATGATGGCGGCTGCCCGCAGCTTGAACGGTTGTCCCCCGGCGACCGTCACACCCTCCAGCACTAATCGAACATGTGGGGCCTGTTGCCACCCGGTCGGTAAGTCGACGGAAAACCGGTGCGGTCCTTCCTCCGCATGAACCGTCAGTGCGGCCAGGATCATGACGCTCGTGAGCCAGGAGATGCGTCCCATGGTTACCGTTCCTCGCGTTCCACCTCTGCGAGGGACAGCGAGACGTCCTTCGCCCGTACCGGGATGACCTTTCTGGCCTCAGGTTTGACTCCGCGCTCGACCAGGGCCAGGCGCACGGGACCGACGGTCCCGCTCAACGCTTCGAGTTTGGCGGTGGAGAGCCTGACGGCGATGTTTCGTGCGTGCTTGGACAGATGCCGGCGCTCCCGATCGTTCAACACCACCGGCACGGTTCCGAGGTAGCCCTTACTGCCGGGGCCTTCATCGGCTTTCGCTGCTTCGGGTGTCGCATAGAGTCGATACACAGCGCTCTTTTCCGTGGGAACGGTGAGGTCGGTCAGGTGCAGTCTCGCGCGTCCTCCCTGCTCGACGACTTTCATCATTTTAGCACGCGTCTGCCCGGCAAACTTCAGGGTCCGGCTGACGCGCCAGTCGGTCTTGATGGGGAACCAATCGAGGAGGCAGGGGAGCTGCTCCAAGAACTTCGAGGGGCCATACGTATAGCGCAATTGGGTGTCGTGGTTCAGGACCTGCGACGCCTTGATCGACCGCCAGACTTTGTTTTCGTCGTAGAAATTCCATGTCAGATTCAAGAAAGCCGATGTCGTCGGGTTCGTGTGGATGGATGAGGCTTTGTTCCAGTCCGACCACATCTTGTCCACGTTGGCATGGTGCGCGTAGAAGACGGGATCCTTGCCGGCCGAATCGAAGAAGCCCATGTCGCCGCCGACATCGACGTGGACCGCGCCATGGGGTGTTCCCTCAGGGATGCCGCTGCCGCTTGCCGTCCCGCCGAACTCCGTGAAGTTGTCCGCCGTGAGGGCGGCTTCCATGACATCTTCCCCGACATCCTCCTCCGGGATTTCGTCTGTCGGATCCATGCCGCGGCTACCGTTCCATAGCGGGTTGCTGTTGTCGTTCGGATCGGTATAGGCGCCGGGAAGCTTGCGGTGACTTGGGGTGTCCCAGTCCCAGTAGGGCAGGCGGAAATTCATGTCGCCGATCAGCTTTCCGAGAATGCGCTCGTGGAAGTACAAATACGCGCGATGCCAGACAAAGAATTGCCAGGTGAAATGGACCTGCGTGCCCTCGCCGCAATACCAACAATGGACGTTGGCCTGCCGGAGGAATCCGCGCGGGTCGTTGGGGGCGCTGGTATCGAGTGCGCGCATGGCCTTGTAGGCATCTTTGAGTTGGGAGATCTCCGCCGCGCTCAATGTGCTGGCCGGACGGCGCGGGAGGATCATGCGACAATCCTTGCGCCACGGTTTTGCTGTGCCGGGATTGCCCGGGGGTTCGCACACGGCCAGCACCGACTCCGGCAACGTCAGGCCACCGAACAGGCCCGCGCCGAGCGCCCCGACACCCAATCCCATTCGTTGAAGAAATGATCTCCGCGACGGCATGATCGCCCGCATGCGGTCGTCCAGATTCGACATGACCTACCTCCTTGTGTGTGGCTTCGGCTAGGAAGGCTCCGCGCCATCCCGAGCGCGACGCCATGGTTGGATGGGAGGATGATTCATCAATAACCATGCCATACGTAGGCGACGCATCTGGCAGGCGGATTGTCGGATTTGCGCGAGATGATCGAGCATCCAGCACGGAGCGTTCGTATCCGATGCGATACGGCGGCCTCAGAATGGATACAGGCTCCCGGTGACTGTTCTGACCGACACACCGTGTGTGAATGCGTATTCGTCCGGTCATTTTCCTACACGACGTGCAGAGCGGCGTACCTTCTCCTCGCGATAGGTACAATTGATCGATGTGGTACGTCCAGCACTGATCATGCTCTCACATGATTGAAGACGGACTGCCGCATACACTTCGACTCTTTGGCAAAGGACTAACAGGGTCTCGCTTTTGAGGTGAGCCGAGTCCGATTCATGCCAGATTCTGCGTTGGCGGAAAGAGGAGAAGCCGAATCGCTGTTACGGCGAGATCGAGGGGGCTTCCTCGCGACTGTCCTCTCGGACTTGCCGACAGAACTGGTCATTGTCCTACCGCGCCAGGAATTTCACGAGCGCGACGCAGGCCATGTAGAGGACGAGGGCGCCTGCCATGGAGAACCAGAACCCGATGCGTTCCACGCCGTAGATCATGCAGCCCACATAGACCAGCCAGGGGGGCACGAACCAGAGCAGGTTCTTGGCATAGGTGACAAGATGCTCATTGCCGCCGTTGAGATAGATGAGGATAAACGTCGCACCGGTCATGGCGGGGAAGGTGCTGGCGAAGGCGGCGAGAAACGATCGGCCTTGCGAGCCGAGATAGGTTGAGATACTCACGATTGTGCCGCCTAAGAGGAAGTACAGTCCGTACTTGGCCCACTCACCCATCCACCACCTCCATCACGTCCCGCGAAAGGCCGCTCGCGCCTCTGCTTCAATCTCATGGCCCAGTCCCGTATAGCGCGGCGAAAAGTGGAATACGACCAACTCGCGCGCGCCGGCGTGTTTCGCCATCAGGCCCGCCTGTCTGGCGGTGAGGTGGTATCGGTCCCGCGCCTTGTCCGCATCTCGGTGCAGGTACGGGGCCTCACAGTAAAAGATGTCGGCGCCTCGCGCAAGCTCCACGATCTTGCGTTCGTTGTCCTCGTCGTAGCGGGCATCCACGACGTAGGCGATTTTCTGGCCTCGAGTGATGGTGATGAATCGCTCACGAACCTCACCCAGGAGAAATTCGCGCTGGTCTTTCCGGTGTTCATGGTAGAGCGTGGCCACGAATCGAAAGTCATCCGGCTTGCCTTGCCAGAGATACTGTTTCACGTCGTTCAGCCAATAGCCCACCGGGAGCCCCGCTTCATGCAATCGCTCCTTGTTGACGTTCACATGAAACTGTTCCTGCAAGGCATAAGCGAATGAGGGGATGCGGTGGTTGAGTGCCGTTGCGCGCACGGTGAACATGGGGTCACGGAGCACGATAAAGGACTCCTCCACAGTGTGGTCGCCGGTGGGTGAACGTGGTGCATCGCGGCGTTGAAAGCCATCGGCCGCATGAAAGGTTGTTGTGTGGATGCCGTCGGTGTGGAATTCTTGCACCGTGATCGCGAGCGGGTAGCCGTCCACGAGGTTCCACGTGTAGCCATGCAGCTTTCCTTCGACATTGTCGATCAGGCCCGGTGGGCCATACAGGTGAAGGGTTGTGCCGCGCCCGAGGGCGACGCGGAGTAAGGCGTCGAATCCGATGAAATGGTCCATATGCGTGTGGGAGATAAAAATGTCGTTCGCACGCAGGAGGCGCCTCGGGCCAAGCGCATCGTTGTGGCCCAGGTCGAATAATAAGGCGCGCTTCGCCCACCGCACTTCGACGAACAGGCCGGGGTCGCCGAAGACGTCGTTCACGAGGATGCCGGAGAAGGAGGGATTCACGTCGTCACCTGCTGCTCTTCATGGCTGGGTTGGTTTCGTCGCGTACGGTACGTCCCGGCTGGTGGAACCGTCGTTATCCTAGTACGGTTCGCATCGCGACATACAGCAGGATGACCTCCACGGTATGGGCGACGATAGGCGTATAGAGGTTGTGTTGTCTGCAGTACAGGAGACCCCACACAAGGCCGTCCCAGACGGCGATCCAGTGCAGGTGACGAAAGGTTGCCACCAGAAAGGGATCGAAGGCAAACAGGACCGCGCTGATCGGGACGGCAAGGGGAGGAGGCAGCCCGAGGGCCCGCAACCGGCCCAGCAGGAAGCCGCGAAAGTTCAACTCGACCATAGTCGCGATGAACAGAATGAACCAGGGCACCATGAGGAGGAGGGGAATTTTCGCGTGGGGCGTGTCGATGAGAAATCGATAGTCCGCCCCGAGCCGCGGAACCAGATAGAGGATCACTAGGAGATTGACCGTGCCCAGTACCAGCCCGGTGCACGTGCCCCAGCGGAGTCCTTGCGGGATGAGGGCCTGTGTGAGGCCGAGTCGTGTGGCCGGCGCGTCGTTCATGCGGCTCCAGATCAGGAGCGCGGCATAGGCGAAGGCTTGCGGAAGAAACTGATAGAGGGACTGTTGCTGGAGTTCGAGAGGGGAGCCGTAATACA
This sequence comes from Nitrospira defluvii, assembly GCA_011525625.1. Taxonomy (GTDB): domain Bacteria; phylum Nitrospirota; class Nitrospiria; order Nitrospirales; family Nitrospiraceae; genus Nitrospira_A. The sequence continues at coordinate 2,330 of WYAX01000003.1, read as the reverse complement.
GGAGCGTAGCGACGAGGGGGAGCAGCGCGAGAGCTGCCCCCCGTTCTTCGGTCTGAGTGGCATGGCTCGTGGACACCGCCCCAGACTCGGCCATCGACTGGTTATTCGAGGCGCAAGTTGTAGCGATCAAGCGTCGTGGCTTTATTCCGCGCCAGGTTCGAGAGCGATTTGTTGTAGTCGACGGTGGCTCGGAGTTCATTGCCTTGCGCGGTGGCCAGGTCGCGCTGAAAGTCGAGCACGAAGCGGGTGGTGCTGAGGCCGACCTTCAACCGTTCCTGTTCGGCCTGCAACTGCTTCTCGGCCATGATGCGGGCCGACCGGGTCGTTTCGATCCGCTTGAAGTCGGTGTGCACCCGGCGGACGGCTTCCCGCACGCCGACGATCACCTGTTGGCGGACGCTCTGAAGCGACGACTGGGCATTCCGCGACTCCAGCTGCCGTTTGTTGTACGTGCTGTAAGCGGAGCGGTTGCCGATCGGATAACTCAGGACCAGACCGGCGCCGTAGTTGTAGAAGTCGCCGCCGAAATTTCGTCTCGTCGAGTCACCGTAGTCGGCTCCCAGACCCGAGAGTCCCATCGTGCCTTGTACCGACAGCGTGGGGAGCAACTGATTCTTGGCAAATTTCACGTTGAGGTCGCTGGTCTCTACGTTCTTTCCGGCTTGCAGGATTTCCGGCCGGCGTTCCATGGCGATATCGATGGTTTCCTGGAGGCTGATCGGCTCCAGGGAGGTGATCGGTGGATCGGTCGGGACCAAGCGGAGGTCTTGTCGGAGTTCTTCTTCGACCGGGTTCAGCAGGCGGCGCAACTGATCCTCCTGGTCGCGAATGGATTTTTCTGCCACGAGAATCTGTTCGACCCGCGAGGCTACGGCTGCCTCTGCCTGCAGGACGTCGACGATCGACATGACACCGGCCTTCGCCTTCGCGCGATTGCTGGCCAGCAGTTCCTCCGCCGCCTTGAGCGCCGCCTGCGCGACCTTGAGGTTCTCATTCGCAAACACCATTTCCCAGAACGTCTGTTCGACGGAGGCAATCACCGTGAGGACGCGATCGAGGAACACATGCTGCTCGACCGTGGCGTTGTTTTGCGCGATGGTAATGAACGTCCTGTTGATGTCGGTGCCGAAGTTTTTCAGCAACGGTTGCGTGACGGTCAGGGCGAGGCCGCCCGTCCAGGCCGGGTTGAAGAGAAACGTGTTGGGCCCGCTCACATAACTGCGTTGCGGGCTGTAGTTGAGGTCGTAGTTCGCGCCGGTCGGAAGATTTTGTGTAATGTCGGCGGTGACGGTGGAGGTGTTCTGGTCGAACTTGGTGATGTCCTGCAGATTGGCGCCGGTGAAACCGAGGATCGGCCGGTTCAGCGGCGCGACCTGACGGTTGTATTGGCCGTTGAGGCTGACCGTCGGATCGAACTTCGCTTGCTCGATGATGATATCCGCCAGTCGACTTTCTTTGGTTTGCCGACCGATATGGATATCGAGGTTATTCTGCAGCGCTTTCAAGACAGCGTCCGCCAGCGACATGGCTTCACGGCGTTCGGTCGGGACCGGTTTGGTCACTTCCAGGCCGAACGATGCGCTCGCTGTCCAGAGGACCAGCGCCGTCGCGCTGCCGAGAAACAGGCATCCCCGGAGGAATGAATTCGCCATAACAAACTCCTTGATGCGAGGTCTGGGTTGAGCCATACTGAATTCGTACCGATGCTGGCGTGGTATCACAAACGGAGACCAGTGTCCATGCTCGGACGTGCGGAGGTATATGCACCGCGGCATTCAAATCATGGGGATCGTCTCGCTGGCGATGCTGTTATGGGGCACCACGGCGTCGGCCCAATCCGTCTCCGGCGTGCGCGGCTTTAACGGAGGGGTGGCGCCCCTGTTTGGTCTTGTCGGGCCCGGTAATCTCTATATCGACAACCAGGGGACTCAGGGCTTTCTCTACACGCCCGGGAATAACTTCGAATCGTACAACTTTAGAAATCCCACAACAGGGCAGGCCTGGAGCGGCGCGATGATGACGTTGGGGCCGCAACTGTCGGTGGGTCTTATTCAGGGAGCCAATCAGGCCGGCTCTCCCGTCGTCTTCCCTCCCGTGCCGCGCGATGTTGGGCCGCTCCCCCCGATTCAGTCCGGACTGCTCGACGACATTCCCTAGCCCGCATGATTCATGAGCATGTCTGCTGCACCCGCCGATTCACTGTTACGACCGGGCTTCGGCCGGCGGGCTCACCCCTCCGGTCCGGCCGCCTCGTCGACTCGGCGGCGCGCACAGACGTGGCGCTCGTTCTTCATCGCGCCGTGCGCCCCTCACCGTACTGCACGAGTACG
>WYAX01000017.1 GCA_011525625.1 Nitrospira defluvii | reverse complement strand
CACCCTCTCCGCCAACAATAAAAACGGGGTCCTGCACCCCGTTTTCTATCGTTTGTGATGGTCCGGATTCGAATCCACGGGCCGATTCAAACAGCGGGTTCGACCAGCTGCCGCAGGCGGCGCAGAACGCCGACGCCAAGCGTCGGCGGCCCCGCAGGGGTGAGGGCCAAGGGCCCGAGTAATCACACCCTCTCCACCATCGCTGTCAAAGAGCGGGGCCTTGTGCCCCGTTTTTTGAGGATGGCCGAACATCAATGCGAACCGGAGTCGGTCAGCCGGTTTGGCGGGATGCGCTGCGGCGAGGGGGCGACGCCCTTCAACCCGCCCTCTCAGCCAAACAGAATAGTCACCGCGTGGGGCACCCTTCATTTCCCGATTGCCGGATTCGAGGCTTCGGGTTCCCCTATGAAAGTTTGGATTGACCCGCCTTGGGAGACTACAGGCAGGCACAGCCTTCCTCGCACCTTTTGAATCAAAACAAGGCTACGTGCCCGCATTTTTCATCATGTCGAGGATTGTCAAACACTGCGTATAGAGTGGCGGAATCTCTGCAATTTAGTCGATGGTAATCGATGAACGGATCAGAAAAACTGCTGAGCCGGCACTTCAGGGTAAATACGCTTCGCTACAATGGGTTGACGCAAGCTCGCCAAAGGACCGTGGCACCGTGCAATAGATAGGCAATATATTTATCATGGTGTATGTTTAACCGCTTAAGGCGACGTATGAAGATGGCCACCAGGTGAGTAGGGGGTATGACCGGGTGCGCTTTCGGCAGCCAGATTCAGAGTGTCATTCTGAACGCTCATCGCGCGGGGGTAGTTAGTGGCAAGTATCCGAGTGATTCTCGTCGACGATCACGAACTGGTGCGTACAGGCGTGCGCCGCATATTGGATGATGCGAGCGGAATCACGGTGGTTGCGGAGGCCAGTTGTGGTGAGGAGGCCGTATCTGCCACCAATGCCCACAAACCCGATGTGGTGCTCATGGATATTCATATGCCTGGCATAGGCGGCATTGAGGCGACCCGCAAAATTCTGCGCTCTCACGCCAAAACCAAGGTAATAGCGCTCACAGTGCACGGCGACAAACCCTATGCCGTCCAATTACTCAAGGGCGGGGCGCAGGGATTCCTGACCAAAGGGTGCCCAGCCGAAGAGGTGATAAAGGCGATAAGAGCCGTTTACGCCGGGCAGCGCTATGTGGGAACAGACGTGGCTCAGGATCTGGCGTTGGCACTGCTGCCCGGTGCCGAATCCTCGCCCTTCGACACGCTTTCTCAGCGCGAAATGCAAGTACTACTGATGCTCACCGAGGGGCAGGGCATTCAGGAAATTTCGGATCGTCTGTGTCTCAGTCCCAAAACGGTGAGCACTTATCGTTACAGATTGTATGACAAGCTCGATGTCGAAAACGATGTGGAGCTGATTCGATTGGCCATCAGCCATGGGATCATCGAAGGAATGCGCTCGGCCTGAGCGTATCCGGCACCCCGCTACCCGCCCGCCACAGCCGCCACACGTTCTGCGCTAGAATGTTGCAGCTCCGTGCCTGTTAGCTATTTCCTCAGTGCCCATGATTGACGCGCCGCAATTCGATCCCAACTGTGCCCGATGTGCTCGGCTCGCCGCCTTCCTTAAACAGGTAAAAAAGCAACATCCCTCCTATTACTGCGCGCCGGTAGCCCCTTTTGGGGATGTGAAGTCACGACTGCTGATTGTGGGGCTCGCACCGGGCATGCATGGTGCGAATGCCACAGGTCGCCCCTTTACGGGAGATCATGCCGGAATACTGCTTTACCAGACGCTGTACGACTTTGGCTACGCCACCCAACCGGTATCTGTGAGTCGTGAAGATGGTTTGCAGCTGCGGGGCTGTCGCATAACCAACGCAGTCAAGTGCCTGCCCCCGGAGAACAAGCCGCTGGGGGGGGAAATCACGCAATGTAATGACTATCTTGGAGTCGAGTTGAGGCAATTGCCCGGTTCAAGCGTGGTGATCGCGCTCGGGACGATAGCCCACAACGCGGTGTTGCGCGCCAGTGGGCACAAAGTTTCCGAGTTCAAGTTCGGTCACGGACATCAGCACGCTCTTGGATCGGGACATTGGCTGATCGATTCCTATCATTGCAGCCGCTACAACACGCAAACGCGGCGATTGACCGTATCGATGTTCCGCGAGATCTTTCGCCTCGCTGGCGAACGGCTCCAGTCCAGTGGCTGAAGTATAGAATCACACCTTATGGGACAGTCAACGGATCAAGCAGCACAGTTCGATGCCAGGGGTTTCTTGAGATCGCTAACGACCCGCCCTGGCGTATACCGAATGCTTGCCGACGACGGCGAAGTTCTTTATGTCGGCAAAGCCAGCAATCTGAAAAAACGCGTAGCCAGCTACTTCCAACGCAATCTGTCGAGCCCCAAGACTCGTGCCCTGGTCGGGTCGATACGCAGCGTCGAGATAACCGTTACCCACACCGAAGCAGAAGCGCTGATTCTTGAGAACAATCTGATCAAGGCTCTGCGCCCGCGCTATAACATTCTGCTGCGCGATGACAAGAGTTATCCCTACATATTTCTTTCAGCAGATGACGATTTTCCGCGACTCGGTTTCCATCGCGGATCCAAGGGGAAAAAGGGTCGTTACTTCGGCCCGTACCCCAACTCTCACGCGGTTCGTGAAAGCCTTCAGCTGTTGCAGAAACTTTTTGGTGTTCGGCAGTGCGAGGACAGCTTTTACCGCAACCGGTCCCGGCCCTGTCTCCAGTATCAGATAAAACGTTGCTCTGGTCCTTGCGTTGGATTGATTGAATCCGACGCTTACCGTGAGGATGTGCGTCGCACAGAGCTTTTCCTGCTCGGTAAGAATCTCGAGATTATCGATGAATTGGTGCGCCTCATGGAGGCGGCATCAGGTGCCCAGCGTTATGAAGAGGCGGCACGACTACGGGATCAGATCAGCGCATTGCGCAAGGTGCAGGAGAAGCAGTATGTCAGCGGCGATCAGGGCGATGTCGATATCGTCAGCTGCCATCAAGAGCTGGGAATGGCCTGTATTCAAGTGCTCTTCATTCGTCAGGGACGTGTGTTGGGAAATAAAAGCTACTACCCCAAGTTGCCGGAATCGAGTGACGAGGCAGAGATACTGGCAGCTTTCATCAGTCAGCACTATCTGGACCGGACCATACCCGACTGTATCGTGCTGAGTCATCCTGTGGCTGATCAAAAAGTATTGGAAACAGTCCTTGCCGAGCAGAAAGGCCGTCGCGTGGCAATTGCAACTCGCGTGCGAGGCGAACGGGCGCGTTGGCTGGCCATGTCGAACACCAACGCAGAGCAGGCCCTCAAGAGCCGTCTGGCCAGCCGCACCGGCATGCGGCAGCGCTACGAGGCATTACAGGAAGCTTTGGGCCTCGATGACTATCCAACGCGCATGGAGTGCTTTGATATCAGCCACACTATGGGCGAGGCGACAGTGGCTTCGTGCGTTGTATTCGGACCGGAAGGACCGGTAAACAGCGACTATCGCCGATATAACATTCGTGCCGCCACCGGTGGTGACGATTACCTGGCGCTTGCCGAAGCAGTCCACAGACGTTACAAGCGGGTGCAACAGGGCGAAGGCGTGATTCCCGATGTATTGTTCATTGATGGTGGCAAGGGGCAGCTCACCCGGGTGGCGGAAACTCTGGAAGAATTACAGGTCACCGGGCTCGTGCTTGCGGGTGTCGCCAAAGGCGAAGGCCGCAGGCCCGGGATGGAGAAGCTGTTCTTGTGGGGTCACACCGGCCCAACTATACTGCCAGCGGATTCACCGGCCCTGCATCTGATTCAGCAGATCCGGGACGAGGCGCATCGATTTGCCGTCACGGGACATCGGCAACGGCGCGGACGGAGTCGACAGGTATCGACACTGGAAGCGATCCCTGGTCTCGGTCCTAAACGGCGCCAGGTTCTCTTGAAGCAATTCGGAGGATTGCGCGGGGTAACCCGGGCGGGAGTCGAAGATCTCGCTCGAATCCAGGGGATCAGCAAAAACCTCGCGCAGCGTATTTACGATGCGTTGCATCTGGAGTGAAATGGGCGCTGCGACCATATCTTGCCCCAACAAGAAACCCGATGAGCCTGCCGCTAAATATCCCTAACGCCTTGACCCTGCTGCGCATTGCGCTGATACCGGTTTTCATGGTGGTCTTCTATCTGCCTTTCAGTTGGGCAAATCTGGTAAGCACGGCGGTGTTCGGGCTTGCGGCGGCGACTGATTGGCTGGATGGTTTCCTCGCACGGCGACTTCGTCAGAGCTCGGTGTTTGGTGCCTTCCTCGATCCGGTGGCGGATAAGCTGATGGTGGCTGTAGCGCTGGTGCTGCTGGTGGAGCTCGACAATAGCGGGCTGTTGATTCTACCGGCGGTGGTCATCATCGGTCGTGAGATTGCCGTATCCGCTCTGCGCGAGTGGATGGCAGGAGTAGGGGAAAGTACCAAGGTCGCAGTTTCTGTTATCGGGAAGATCAAAACGACATTCCAGATGATCGCACTACTGTTGTTGATCTACCGCGAACCGCTTTGGGGGTTTCCAACTCATGATGTAGGGGTGATTTCGCTTTATGCAGCAGCCGTGCTGACTTTATGGTCTATGTACCTTTATCTGCGCGCTGCCTGGCCTATTCTGGCAGGTCACGGAAAGTCGGATTCCAACGAAAAATGAAAAGGTTGCAAGCGCTTGACAACCAGGGGACCGCCGGTAGAATAAGCGGCCTCTGTTCGGGCGGGAATAGCTCAGTTGGTAGAGCACAACCTTGCCAAGGTTGGGGTCGCGAGTTCGAGTCTCGTTTCCCGCTCCAAGTTCTTGTATTCTGAACACGGCCCTCTCACGGGCCGTTTTCGTTCCAATATAGGCTGGGTGGCAGAGTGGTTATGCAGCGGCCTGCAAAGCCGTGGACGCCGGTTCGATTCCGACCCCAGCCTCCAATAAAAAATTAAATAAAAACAGTTATATAAGGCACCTTCGGGTGCCTTTTTTCGTTGTAAATTTTACAAATTAATCCCCATAAAACCGCCTAAAACAGCCTAAAACCACCCGGTTTCGGGTGGCAAGATGACCTGCAACGGACTACTATGTTTGTGTACGCGAGTATGGGGGATCAGATGGCCACTTGTAGACCGCGAGGTAACCGCTTTGAGTTTGTGATCAAGCGCAGCAGGCTGCTGCCAAGACCGATCTATCTGAGTTTCGATACTGAGGAAGAGGGAAGGACCTATTGTGATCACCTAGAGACGTTGCTAGATCAGGGAATTGTCCCGCGGGAATTCCTTGAGGTAGAGCAGAAGTCGGAGCCAGTTCGGGAGATCATTAAGGACTACATTGATACGGTTGCAATCAAACCGGATGACGAGCACCTTCTGTGGGTTATCTATTCTCGGATCGGCCCTATTACTGCAAAGCAAGTCGATTACAATTGGGCTGAGAAATGGGTTTCTGACATGAAGCTCATCAAGAATCTAGCACCTAGCACCATCAGGCATCATGTGGGTGCACTGGCGCGATGCTTCGACTGGGCCAATCGCAAGGACCGCATGGCAAGTAATCCGCTGCGGATGCTCCCCAAGGGGTACGCCAACTATACCGGCAGGGACAAGAAACTAGTCGAACCTAAACAAGATGTGGAACGGGATCGGCGGCTGGAGGGCGAGGAAGAAGAGCGCATTCGGAAAGTGTTAAAGGGAGGATACAAACCAGACGGTAAGCAACGCCCTCTGTTGTTGGATCATCGGCTCGCGATGACCTTGATGTTCGATTTGGCGCTGGAGACAGCGATGCGGATGCGAGAGATCTTTACTCTTAACCGAGGTCAAATCAATATCAGCAGGAAGACCATCTTCCTGGAAAAAACCAAAAACGGTGATAAGCGGCAAGTGCCACTGTCCACAGTGGCAATCGACGTTATTGAACGCTACCTCAAGACGGTGCCAAAACGGGATCGTGGCCCCGGTGATCTAGTATTCCCTTGGTGGAATGGTGCAGTGGACCGCAAGGAATTGGCGGCTACGACCAGTATCTTGTCCAGACGTTGGAGCCGTGTCTTCGATCATGCGGGATGTCCAGATCTGAGATTTCACGATCTGCGTCACGAGGCAACGAGCCGGTTCTACGAGCGCACCGCACTGTCTGATTTGCAGATATCAAGGATCACGGGTCACAAGAACCTGGAAATGCTGCGGCGCTATGCCAACCTACGGGGATCAGACTTGGCTGGGCAGCTCTGGTAGTTCGGGTAGTTCGCGGCGCCTGGAGCGTTTAGGCAAAAGGACCGCAATTGCTGTTGACTGGGTTTGCTCACGGCGAACTTCCCGTTGAATGCATACCTGTTCCCTCAGGTACTCGACCAGATCTTCCACCAAAAACACCCAAGCTCGTCCGATCTTGGCGCCCGGAAGCTTGCCTGAAGCAGCCATCTCCTGAGCCGTGCTCGGACTGACTTTCAGAAAATCGGCGGCCTGTTCAAGATCAAGTGTTTTCATCAATATGGGATACCTTGCTTTGATAAGCACAATAGTCTTGATAGGTCCGCCAATAAACAGCGAAAAAGGCGCTCAAGAGAGGCGCTATGGAACTAGATAACCGGGAGGGGATCGGCTACAGGGTGGTGACTCTGGCGGTAGGCGCCTTGGGTTGTAGACCTTAGTAACCGGCTGGGAAATACGAGGCAATTCGTTATTCGCCAGTCGAGATCGTGTAGGTTGACGAATGGGCGGAAAGCCGCGGTGGACTAAACCGCTCTCGCGGTAAAGAGTAGCGAGCGACGCGCCAACCGATTAGGCCATTGTTTTTTTCCAGCGTGTAACAGGAGGGTCTGTCCTGTGCTGATGTGTTGGGTGCAGTAATCCCCAACACCACACAGGAGCAGACCCATGACCCATACTAGCAAGCCCATCAGCCCGCTGCGTCAACGCATGATCGATGACATGACGTTGCGCAAACTCTCACCCAAAACGCAGGTGGCCTACATCCGGGCGGTCGAGAAGCTCACCCGCTTTCTGAGCCGCTCCCCCGATGCCGCCACTGCGGAGGACCTGCGTCGATTTCAGCTGCACCTGGTCCATGGCGGGACCTCCAGCATGACGCTGAACGCCACCATCACGGGGCTGCGGTTCTTCTTCGAGGTCACGCTGGATCGCGCGGAGGCGATGGCCAAGATGAGCCCGGTGCGCGAACCGCGCAAGTTGCCGGTGGTGTTGAGCCGCGAGGAGGTGGCGCGCCTGATTCGATCGGCGGGCAACGTGAAGTACCAGGCCGCCCTGTCGGTAGCCTACGGGGCGGGCTTGCGGGCCAGCGAGGTCGTAGGGCTGAAGGTTGGCGACGTCGACAGCGCGCGCATGACGCTGCGCGTCGAGCAGGGTAAAGGCCGTAAGGATCGCTACGCCATGCTCTCGCCGGTGTTGCTGGAGTGCCTGCGGGCGTGGTGGCGCACCGCGCGCGCCCAGGGCAAGATGCTCGACGGCGGCTGGTTGTTCCCCGGCCAAAACCCCGTCAACCCGCTGGGCACCCGTCAGCTTAACCGCGCCTGCCACGCCGCCGCGGCCGCCGCCGAGATCGACAAGCGCGTCTCGATGCACACCTTGCGCCACAGCTATGCCACACACCTGTTGGAACAGAAGGTCGATATCCGGGTGATCCAGGTGTTGCTCGGGCACAAGCGACTCGACACCACCGCCCTGTATGCCCAGGTGGCCACCGATGTGCTGCGCGAGGTGGTCAGCCCACTGGAAGCGTTGAGACCGCCCGCTTAAGGCCGCGGGCATGTCCCGCCCCACCTTGGAGGTCGCGGATATCTTCCGCGCCCACGGGCCGGCTTGGCGCCGCGCCCAGGCCGGACACCTCAGCCGGGGGCAGCTGCGCGTCATGGCGGCGATCGAGCGTTGCCGCAGCGAGGCGCTCGGCGGTCACGTGCTGCGCTGCCAGGCCTGCGCGCAGACCCAGATCGCCTACAACTCCTGTCGCAACCGCCATTGCCCCAAGTGCCAGGCCAGCGCCGCGCGGCGCTGGCTTGAGGCTCGAGAGGCCGATCTGCTGCCGGTCGACTACTATCACGTGGTCTTCACCCTGCCCGAGCCGGTGCGCGCGCTCGCCTACCACAACCCGGCGCTCGTGTATGGGCTGCTGTTCCAGGTCGCCGCCGAGACGCTGCTCACGATCGCGGCCGACCCGAAGCATCTGGGCGCGCGCATCGGCGTCACCCTGGTACTGCACACCTGGGGCTCGGCGATGACCCATCACCCCCATGTGCACGGCATCGTCCCCGGCGGAGGGGTGTCGCTCGATGGCGCTCGCTGGGTGGCGTGTCGGCCCGGCTTCTTTCTGCCCGTGCGGGTGCTCTCACGGCTGTTTCGCCGCCTGTTCCTCGCCAAGCTCAGTGCGGCGCATCAGGCCGGGCAGTTGCACTTCTTCGGCACCTTGCGTCCACTCGCCGAGCCCACCGCCTTCAACGCGTGGCTCGCGCCCCTGCGCCAGTGCGAGTGGGTCGTCTACGCCAAACGGCCCTTCGCCGGTCCCGCCGCCGTGCTGGCTTACCTCTCGCGCTACACCCACCGGGTCGCCATCGCCAACCGCCGACTGATCGCCTTCGATGAGCGCGGCGTCACCTTCCGCTACAAGGACTATCGGTGCCAGGAACGGTATCGCCACAAGACCATGACACTGGCCACCGACGAGTTCTGCCGCCGCTTCCTGCTCCATGTGCTGCCCACCGGCTTTCACCGCATCCGCCACTACGGCCTGCTCGCCAACACCCAACGCAAAACGCAACTGGCGCGCGCTCGGGAACTGTTGCAGTGGGCACCGCCCGAAGCGCCTACGGACGTCAACGATACCGAATGTAGCGACAACGCGAACAACCCCGCGTCCACGCACACCACCTACCTCTGCCCGGACTGCGGCGCACCGATGCACATCATCGACACCTTCACGGCTAGCTATTTGCCACGCGCCCCACCGATGAGCGTGACACCCTCATGAGAACCGCTGCCACTGACAGCGCGTTCTGCTGCACGTTGCGTTATCGGCTAGCGTCGGTACGGGGTTGGTGTTGCCAGTGGCTTTCAAAGGCGGGTCTTTATCACCCACATGAACCGCAGCAGCAACCTTCTATGCATGCCGCCTACGCCCAAAGCGTACAGCTCAGTGCCCACCGTGCGGTCTTCGGTGGTTCCACGCCGCACCAGCGCTGTTCAAATCGCCATAGCGCAATCGTTCACCGCGGACGCAGTGCCAAACCCCGCGGTTTCCTCCCTCGAGGCTTGTAAGACGCCTGCCACCGAGCGCGTGCAGGTTCGCTACGTCCGCGGTTGGGGGCAGGCATCTTACAACCCTTAACGGTAACGGAACTTGCAAACAAATCCTGTGAGGAACTAGCCTTTTCTCAAAGCGGTCCTTCAGTGCGGCTGATAGAAATTCAAGGTCGTAGTAACTTACGCGATACTCTTTTTGTAGGTAAATAAGCTAGGGCATTGTAGTTAGACGCCCCGGTGGTCTCAGTCCGGTCTGTACAACCCTGCATACTTTCTAACGAAGCAGGGACGGGCCTATACGACTTACCTGTCAAAGCTGGCTTGCCGCATTCACAACGAAAGCGGCGGCAAACCAGTACAAAGACTAAGCCGCATTTATCAGGCGCTCTTCATAGATGAAGTGCAAGATTTGGTTGGCTGGGACTTTGACATCATCGATGCGCTTGCTGGCGCATTTGGCGGCGGTATTCGCTGTGTCGGCGATTTTCGGCAGACAATCTACAGAACTTCTTGCGCGGTGAAAAAGCCACAGTCGCTGGAGGACAAGCTCAGCCGCTTCAAAGCGGCGAGTTTCTCTATTGAATACAAGAATACCAGTTACCGTTGCAACCAGGCGATCTGCGATCTTGCCGACCAGGTACATATCAGCACAGCCGCGTTTCCGCACACAGAGTCAAGCGCTGGACCAGTCCCAGCCGCATACCAGTCGCACGTTGGCACATTTACCGTATCGGAAGCCGATCTTGACGCATACATCGCACAATACGGGCCCGTCATCCTCAGATGGAAGAAGACCACCAAAGCCGAACTGTGCAAAGGTAGGACGGCCTACAACTTCGGCGAGGCGAAGGGGCTTGGTTTTGAGCGGGTTTTGATCCTGCCGACCGAAAAGTATGAGAAATTTCTCGCTGGCGATTTGTCCGTCTTTGACAAGGACAAATCCGACGAGGCTAGAAACAAGCTGTACGTAGCGATCACGAGGGCGCGATACAGTGTTGCCTTTGCTTATGCTGGAGAGGTCGGCCTGCCAGGCATCACTTCATGGAAGCCGGGAACGTGAACTCCCGCTTGCTCAAATCGCAACATCCTATCCCACCAGCTCGTCTTTGCTCATCTCGAATTGCTGATAGTAGAGCCGCAGCTCAAATTCCTTTGGTAGTGTCAAAAATCTTTCGCAGCGTCTCCAGGTTTTTGCAGGCACTGACATCAGAGGCTAGCGGGTCAAAGGGTAGAGGGGTAAAGGGCCTTACACTTGACATTCGCTAACGTCCGCTATCTGCACCAGAATATCAGCCCATTAAAATCTCTGAATGTCGGTTCTCAGTATGAAGGCACCATTAGCGGAACCTTCGTTTGTTTCAACGCGGTCAAGGACAATTCGCCTTCATTGACATGACGGCATTTTTCTCCGACTCCGTCATTGATAATTTCCACCGCCCCTTGATCGCTTCCCAATTCGTCGCGTACTCGCACCAGTAACTTTCCCGCGGTGGCTTCCATTCGTCGGGACCCTTGGATCCCTTCGAGCGATTTACTGAAGATTTAACCGTAATGAGGTGTTCAGGATATGTCAGGTCATTGGCGTACTCTTCACGCCGCTTATAGGACCATTCCCATGCCCCAGACTTATGAGCGTTTCCCAACGGAACCATATGGTCGACATCGAGTTGATTGGAACTGGTGAATGTCTCTCCGCTATACGGATCAGTCCATCGTCCGGAGAGGATACGGCACCCATCCGCCGAAAGCGTGACTTCGATTTCGGATTCGGTAACCAGAACGGCTTCCCGGACGTTGTGGCAGCTGTCTTCCTGATCGATCCAGTGTCGATAGTTGGAGCGGTCGTACTCGGGGAGGATGGTGACATTCCGGCCCCAGACCCAGCCGACGCCCTCCCGGTGGAGCCCCCGGTAGTACCCGCCCACGGGCTCGACCTCCAGGAGCTCCAATCGGTCGCCCGGCTTGAGGTTGAGGAGTAACTCCGAGGATGAGGAGGGTTCCGCCCGGAAGTTGGAATTGCGCTCGATGATCAGGTCATGGGCCTGTAGCGGCGGGGCCGCCAGACAGACCCAGACCAGCAGGAGCGACTTAAGATTCCAGGGGTGGGCCATCCGGTTCAAGATTGGCGATCTCTTCGCGCAGGACGGGGATTTCTCTGGGTGCCTCAATGGAAATTTTGGCCTGGCGACCTTTAATCTGCACCAGAGTGATCTTGATATTGGAGCCAATGAGGATCGATTCGCCGGTACGGCGGGACAGCGCTAGCATGTGTTACCTCCATGTGATAGTCGTCGTTCCATACAAGCCGTCAGAATACCACACCACCCACCCGTGGTCTCTACGGGTTCAGTTTTCGAACCTCGACACGTAGAGCGCCACAGCGAGAACAGCTAGCGCTGCGTCGACCCCTGCGGAATCCCTCCGCAGGTTCCCCGCAGTGTTGACACCGAAAGCGCCGATGGAGTTTACAGCCTGGGCACTCATCTTCGGTGTCCTCCAAAGGCGTGAGGTAGGGGGTCGCGCATCGACCGCATCGACACTCATGCCAGAGTCCCATCTCCATCAGTTGCGGGACAAAGGCAACCTGAATAACGGAGAGCAGCGGTTCCAGACATATCGATTGATAAGTCTCGTACACCTCGATCAATAGGCGCGCTGGACTCTTTGAATCTTTCTGATCCAGACAGTTATAAAGACGCCAGATCACTGCCGCGTGGAGCATTCGGCGGTCGCTCTTTAAATACCAGGCGTCGGTGAAGGGCATTTGACCGGATGGGGACGGTCGCCCGTGGATCTGACGATAGAGGCGATTGGCTGTCGTCTTGTCGATGTGAGTTAACTGACAAACCAGCCCGGCCCGAGCGCCCAATTGAATGAGTCGGCTCGCATCGAGTATCTCTACGGCCTTTTGACAGGCAGGTAATCGGGATAGCGCTCGGTTATTCGGCCAATTTTGTGGCGATACGGTGTGAGTAGCAACTGCAGTATTCATACTCGTTGATGTATTACGTTGATGGTGTTGATTGATCGGGTAAAAGACCGGCATGCTCAAGAACGGACTGGAGTTCCAAGCGATCACCATCGCTCAGTGCATAAAGAAGTCGCTCCCACCACCACTGTGTAAGGCGTGGAGTCACCAAAGGAGGTTTGAATTGTGCAACGAGAGACAATCCTTCTGGTGACACCTGAGCGAGTTGATTGGCAAGCGCTGGTGAGATACCTAACAGTACCGCACAGGATTGGGGATTTTCCCTCGCAAGGTCTCGCGCCTGCACGAGGTACTCCAGATTTAAATGTGAGAAGTCGATTTCCGACATCACGTATCCTTTATCGTTAGTATCGTTCTGTATTTTCTGAGCCCAGCGGCACCTCAAGGGTCCTAGTGACAATTCTTGTAATGGTCACCCCTAGTACGGGTGATCCACGCCACGAGAATTGCGTACTACTGTCTTGCTGGTCGGTAACGTCGTAGTTCGCTCGGTATATCGCAATGACTCCGCAGTGCCTTCAGGTGCGGATCATCCTAGCGTCTCGCTGATCCTGAATAACGCCGGAAAGCGAACGAATTGCGACTGGCATTCGCACTTGAATCGCCGGTATTTTCCAGCTAGGGACATGAGCGAGGCGTATTAACCGCCATCAGAATTCATGGGAGACCACACACCGGGATTTGGTGGTCTTCTGGACGCATCCTTGTGGATTCTGCTTGTCTATCGAACCCTTTTTTTACTCCAATCCTCTACAATCCCCGGAAGTTTCCGATAAACCGCGGGCACACTCTGGTTGCAAAATATTCAATAAACTTGTAATAATTACAAGGCTACTCGATAAGAATGAGTCCAAGGAGTAAACAAACGGTAGGGGATTCCCCCATGGGAAGCGTGCTGCGGGCGCTTCGCGAGTATCGCGGCCTATCCCTGGAGGAAACGGCCCGCCTGGTGGGGGTATCGGCGGCGAATCTCTCGCGCACCGAGCGGGGATTACCCGGAGGACTCCATCCGCGCCACCTGGAGCGGATAGCTGCGTTGTTGGGCACCAGTACCGTGGGGCTCTTCGCCGTCGCCGAGGCGCTCACAGAAGCGCCACAGCTGCTGCACAACCCGGAGGAGCTGGCGGCCTACGCCGATCGGCTGGTCGCCGTCCAGCAAGCCTATCTCAAGGTATCCGGAGACAGGCGCAGGGAAGTGGATCGACTGCTAGGGATTTAAGGGAGAGGCATGGATATCGGTAGCCTGCTGCAAAATGTCAGACTACCCAGTCCGGCACCGGTCGTGCTCGAGCTCTACCAGGTGTTGGATCACGGTGGCGCTGCGGAGATCGCCAAGATCATCGAGTCGGATACGGCGCTGTCGGCGCGTCTGTTACGCTTGGCGAATTCCGCTTTCTACCCCCAGTCCCCCGTGGCGACGGTACGCAATGCCGTGTTACGCGTGGGTGCAGTGGATGTAGCTGCGCTCGTCGTCACCACCGAGGTGGTGAACTGTTTTCACGGCATCTCCGAAGCGCAGCTCAGCCTAAGCGCCTTTTGGGAGCACAGCCTGCGTACCGCGTGCTTTAGCCGTGTCCTCTCCGAGTCCGATCCTGCCACCTGCGTGGCACCGCTTTGGATGTGCGGTCTCCTGCACGATGTCGGCAAGCTACTGCTCCTGCGCCAGGCGCCCGCCGAATACGCTCAGGTCCTAGCCAGGACCGATGAAGGAATACCGCTGTTGGAGGCCGAGGTGGAGCAACTGGGCTTCACGCATGCTGAGGCCGGCGAGCAATTGTTCCGGTTGTGGTGTTTCCCCGAGGTGATCTCGACCTGTGTTGGGCGACACCATGTGGTGCACGACGCGCTCACAACATCCGAAGCCATCGTCGCTGCCGCCAATGAGTTGGCCAATGAGGCGCTGTCACCTGCCACGACAGCGGCGCTAGAGGCACTGGATGGTGATCAGATCGGCGTCGATGCACAAGCACTTTACCAGAGCTATCAGCAGCTCTTTTCGGAGTACCTGCAATGATTACTATCCTGCTTGCTGATGACCAGGGAATGATCCGGACCCTGTTGGCGGGGGTTTGCAACGCGGCAGAAGACATGACCGTAGTGGGGGAGGCCGAAAGCGGCGAAGCCGCCCTCAAGCTCGCCCACGCCACAACGCCCAATGTCGCGCTGATCGACATCAAGCTGCCCGGGATCTCGGGTCTCGAGGTGACCCGTCGCCTGCGACGGCAACTGCCGCAGACACGAGTGATCGTGCTCACTTCGATGGATGACGCCGGCATCGCCACCCGTGCCATCGAGGCGGGCGCCCGGGGATTTCTCACCAAATGCGCCGCGTTCGACGAGGTGGTGCACGCCATCCGCCAGGTCTACACCGACCAGCACTACGTGGATGCCACCCTGGCACAACGTATCACATTGGATCATCTGCACCGCGAAGCAAGCCCCATCGACAGACTCAGCGATCGCGAGATGGATGTTTTATTATTGATGCTCCGTGGCATGACCGCCACCGAGATCTCGCAGACCCTGTCACTTGCGGGCAAGACCGTCGAACACCACCGACGCAGTATTCGACAAAAGCTCAGCGTCACCACCGATGCCCAACTCGGCCTGATCGCGACGCGCTACGGATTGGATCCGATGGTGGAGGGCTGCGGAACCGGCGCTTTGTAGTCAACACGACAAATCCCCTCATAGACCCGACACCGCCCCATTATCGATACGGAAAGCACCGGTCCACACGCGTGCATTCGGCGTTAATAAACCCGCTCCCGCCGGCTACGCTTCACTGCAATTCTGCCAACCCGGGAGCACAGCGTATGACCGAGTCCCACTCGGACACCTATCACTACCTGCTGACGCACTACGGCCCACTGTTGACCCTGGAGCATCTGGCCGAAGTGATGCACAGCACCCCCGATGCCCTGCGGATGGCAATCTCACGCCAGCGTCAACCCCTCACCGAAGCGCTGGCCCAGAGCCGCCGCCAAGTAGGAAGGCGCCTCTTTTTCGAGGCGCGCCGGGTCGCCGAGATTATCGATCAAGGTGATGGGGCGACGCACAAGAGGCGAACCAAGCCGCACGTCAAGCCGCGCCAGCGTGCCCGGCGCGCGCGATCGGGCCAACGCCCATGAGCACCAACAGCCATCGCAACGCCATTGTCGCTATGCAGGAAACCGCGGAATCGTCGCTCAAGATACCCGTCGACCGGATCCGCACCTACGATCACAATCCTCGGCGTAGCGAGAATCCGGAGTTTCTGCGCATCAAGGCCTCCATCCGTGCGCAGGGGTTGGACCAGCCGCTGGTCGTGACGCAACGTCCCGGGGATACCGACTATATGACCTACGCCGGCGGCAACACGCGCCTGCGTGCCATCAAAGAGCTCTACGCCGAGACCGGCGACGCGGCGTTTTATCACCTTCCGTGTCTCGTCAAGCCCTGGCAATGCGAATCCGACGTACTGCTCGCACACCTGCGCGAGAACGATCTGCGCGCCGATCTCACCTTCATCGACCGCGCGCAAGCCGTGTTCGATCTCAAACAGCTTCTAGAAAAGGAGTTGGGCACCCAGGCGCTTTCGCAACGCCAACTGCAGGTGCTGCTGAAAGAACGCGGTTACAGCGCCAGTCCCGGATTGCTCTCGCCGATGGCCTACGCCGTGCAGACCTTGTTACCCGTCCTGCCACAGGCGCTCTACGGCGGTCTCGGTCGACCACAGGTTGATCGCATCCGCCAGCTGGAACGTACGGTGCGCACACTCTGGAAAGCGCGGGGACTGGGCGACGATGCGGCGTTTGACACGGTGTTCGAAACACTTTGCCGCCGCTACGACGGGCCCGACTGGGATTTGGATCTGCTGCGCGGAGCGTTGGAAACCGAGATGGCCGAGGCCCTGGAGGTCAACCTCCACACGATTCGTCTCGAGTTGGACGCCCGCCTGGCCGGCCATCCACCCAGCGCCACGAAATCCCAACCTACCGTGATCGAGTCGGAATCCGCCGACACGGCAACCGACGCTGCCGGGCCATCACCGACCGGCGATCGCTCACATGCCGCGCGCAGCATTTCTCCGCCCGACACACTCGTCGTGGATCCGATCGACGAACTCACCGCCGAGGTGGAACCCTCGATACCCCGACACCCACCGCAATCTCAAGCGGAGGAAGATTCACCCACCGTCGAACCGGTTGCCGTTGGCGACAAGATCCTGCGCAACGATCTCGCCTCGTTGCGCGCACGGGCCGCGACCCTCGCGGCGGGCTTGGCTGAACGCAACGGTCTGGGTGAATTGATAGCGCCCCTGACGGACCAGGGCCTGGGATTTATCGCCCGCGATGTGCCGGATGCGGCCCTGGCCGATCAACTGGATCCCGACGCCCTGAGCGAGATCTCTCTGCTGTGGTGGCAGTTGGCGGCGTGTGCGGAGATGACCGTGGCGCCCCTGGAGGCGATCGTGCCCCTGCTGGCCAAGGACACCGTCCTGCGGCGTGCGTTGGAACACCAGGACGCGGGGCTGCTTTTCAACAGCGTCTGGACGCTGGATCCAGGCCACACCGGCTACCGGCTGTGGCGCACCCTCAGCGAACCCGACTGGCAGGACCTGGTGGAGCTGATGACCACCTATCGACGCATTCACCGGATTGCCGCCGATACCCACACCCCACTGTGGGAGGGCTGACGATGAACGGAACCAAGGAATCCGAGTTGGTGACCAGCATCCTGCGATACGCGATCCGCTGTCTCGCCGAGGGCGATCACGCAGCCTTGCGGGACATGAATTTCGGTCCGCGCGAGATCGAGCCCTTGCGCGAAATGAACCTCGCCGATCTCTACCGTATCGATACCCTGCGCGCCCACTGCCTCGACATTGCGCTCAACCGTGAGGTGTACTGGCCGATGATCGAGCACCTGCGCCGTCAGCGCGAGTCCGAGGAGTTGCAGCAGACACTGATCGCGGCCGATGCCCCCCTGGAGATGATGCAGACGCTGTTCGGCATGGGCTGCCGCGAGTACACCCGGTTGCGGCGCAGCCTGGCCGTAAGCCCCTCGGTGGGCCGTCCTCCGGAACTCGACGAGGAGAGCACTCACACCCTGTGGCACGCCTGGACGCGCCAGTGCGCCCACGACGAGGCTCCCACATTGTCCGCGCCGGACTATCTCGCCTTGCATCGTGAGACCGATATACCGCTCCGCGCGGTCTGGATCCTCATCCAACGGTGGTGCGACTACGGCGATCTCAGCGACCCGCCGGATCGCACCACGTCGGGGCCGCTGTGCGCGGATGGATGAGGCACCCCACCGCGTCCGCCCCGAAACCGAGGCGCTGGATGCGCTGATTCAGGCGACCATCGCCCACACCCTGGCGTCGGGTGACCAGGCGCCGGGTGACTCCCTGCTGTTCCTGGGGAACCGCCACCACGCCTTTCCAGCGCTCATGGTCCGCGACCCGGTCCTCGAACCAGTAGACAAGGTAGTGTGGATGGTGATCATGATGCAGGCCGCGGAGACGGGCGGCACGACGGCGTTTCCCACCTTCGAGACCATCGCCCAGGCCGCCAACGTGGCGTCTACCACCACGGTCTCGCGGGCCATCACCATTTTGCGCATCACCCGCTGGCTCACCCTGTGTGCCCGGTTGCGGGCGAAGAGCGGGCGGTTTCGGGGCAACGCCTATGCGCTGCACGACGAACCGCTGCCCCTGGCGGATGCGCTGCATCTCGATCCCGATTACATGGCGCTCGTGCAGACCTCGCTGAGCCATCACCACGCCGGTGTACGCCAGGTCGCCCAAGGCGTCCTTGACACCCTCGATGCCGATATCCTCGCCGGTCGCGACCTGTGTGCGCCCGAGCACCCCATCGAGCGGCGAGTGCAGGCCGTAGACGCCCTCCAGTCCGATACGCCAGGGCGCTACTTCGCCTTCGACGCCGCGCTTATCCCCCGGTTGCAGAATTTTAGGGGGGGAACGGGCGCGGATCACCGGGACCAAAATTTAACGGCGGTGGAATCGCCATCCCGAAATGGGCACCCACAAAATTTGCACCCTCAAAATTTGAGGGTCCGTAGTAGTAGTTGTAGTAATAATAAAAAAACAACTACTACAACAACGGGCGACACAAAAATTGAAGGGGGCAGAGCAGGGGAGCCATCGCTGGTCTATCCGCGCCGCCTGAGTGACAACCAGCGAGATTTGGCAGATCGCTATCTCGACATCGTGCCGGCAGCAGACCGTCAAGCCATCCTGGATGAACTCGAGGGGCGGTTTCGATCGGAGCAAAAGGGCATGAAGCCCGTGTACGACGAGATTCGCTTCCTGAATTATCTCTGTCAGGCCGCCCGCAAGGGCCAGTTCGTGCCCAACCTCGGCATTCGCGTACGGGAAGAGCGTCTCGAGCGTGCTCGGGCGGGCCGTAAATCATCAAATTCCGCTGCAAGTCACAGTACAGCGACCAACGATTTGCAGAAGCGCCGCTCTCGGGAGACCGGCAGACAGCAGATCGCCGAGGTTCGCAAGGCACTCCAGCCGCCATCCAAGGCTGATCCTACCCGTCCATCACCGCCCAAATGACGTCGGAGCCAGGTGCTCACAGTGTGAGCACCTGGCTTCTCCCACCGATAGGTCTCAAAAAAACCGCGTCGCGTCGTGACGGGTTATCGCCTTGGTTCGCTCGCCCAGCTGTGGATTGATGGGGCGCATCGATTTCAGCGACGAGTCTCCCATGACGAGCCCCCGACATTTCGAAACGAGCCACGTCCCACGGGTCAACCCACCAGATCCCCACCCGTTGCCACCCGAAGCCGGTCCCGGGGCGCTGCGCGGACGGGTCGCCCTGACGGTCCAGACCCGCCAGGCCCAGCAACTCATCCGCGGTCGCAACGGCAGCGCCCAAAAACCGGCCATCATTGGATTGGTCGGCTTTGCCGATCGGCTGCGGGTGATCTGGCAGGCAGCGCGTCGCGATGACCCCTATGCCGATTGGTGGCTGATCAAGATCCACGAGGCCATCGAGCAGGGCGGCCAGCTGATCCGCGCCTGGCAGACGCAGGTCGCACGACGCCTCGCCGACCAGCCGGGCCTGGAGGTGAGCGTCGCGGATTCCGAGCGTCCCCATCGCGTGCATCTGCAGTTCGCCAATCCCTACGCCTATCGCGGTGCCCAACTGCTCGCCGAGTTCGACACCCTGGTCCGCGCTATCCTGACCGCCCATCACATCGGGCTGTTGGACAACACCTTCGCCCGAACCCTGATCCATTCGGGCGGCAAGACGATGCGCTCCACCTTCGCCATCGCGCAGGGGTATCGCAGCCTGGAGATCGATCGCGCCACCCTGCGTAGCGACGAGGCGAAACGCGACCGCGCCCGACAGGCGATGGGGGAACTCCCCGAGGCGGTGCTCCGTGGCGAGCGACTCGCGCCTCTTTTTCCCCGAAAGACATCCACCGGTGATGGCAAACCACCATCGACGGCACCGCGACCGGCGGCGTACTCGGACGACAACGGTTAGGACTGTGAATGTCCCTCGACCACCCCTCGGCAGCGCCTCCACGGGGCTTCCCGGTTCCACCGCGGTGGGGGCGATAGCTTGTGGCACGAACCCAGA
Organism: Nitrospira defluvii; assembly: GCA_011525625.1. GTDB lineage: Bacteria > Nitrospirota > Nitrospiria > Nitrospirales > Nitrospiraceae > Nitrospira_A. Next base: position 45,304 of record WYAX01000017.1, on the reverse strand, counting down.
CCAAAGGCCAACTCGTGGTGCACCTCGATCCGCGCGTGGGACTCGAGGCCATTCTCCTCAACCGGTGGGAACGCCTTCCGCCCAACCGTCGGCAGGAGTGGTTACGGAATCTGCTGGTGCAAGGCTTTCGGGCGGAGTGCCAGCTGTTGCGCGCGGGGAACGAGGGAAGCCGGCGCACAGTGCCAACAGCCTTCACCCAGTGGCTGACCGAAGCCGCAGCCCCGCCGCCCGCACCCGAAATACCAGTCGTAACCCCCACAACACACGTTGCCGAGAACACGACAAAGCCGTTCGCGGCCTTACGCAAGGTGATCGGCTAGCACGGTTTCCCCAAGACGATTCCACACCACTAAGGATGATTGCACCCATGACTGACGCTTCCGCCGTGACTCCCCTCCCCATCGGACTCGATGACGGTTACGCCTACACCAAGGTGGCGCTCCCGGACGGCCGCCTGGTCGTCACCCCATCGCGCGCCCGCATCGGTCGCGCCGGTGTCACCTGGGTGCACCAGGACCGGCCCCGGATCTTCGAGTACGAAACCGAGGGCACCGTCTACTCGGTGGGGGCGGTGGAGGGTGCGCCCACCCACTTCGAGGGTTACCCCGCGTCGGGCCTGAACCGTGTCATCATCCAGCACGCCCTGCAGGAGGCGGGGCTCGCGGGTCGCACGCTGCATGCCGTCTCCGGTCTGCCGGTGAGCGCCTTCTACCATCCCACGGGCGAGCAGCGCCAGGCCGCGATCGAGCGCAAACGCCACAGCCTCCAACGCCCTGTGACCCCGCTGACCGATACGCTGCCGGCCGGCATCGCGTTTCACGAAGTGGTACCCGAGGCGCTCGCCGCCTGGTACGACGACGTGATCATCGAAAGCGACGGCAAGGCCCGGCTGGACGAGGCGCGTCTGGCGGTCCCCGTAGCCATTGTGGACATTGGCGGTCGCACCACCGACTACGTGGTGGTGAAGAACCAGGGTGTGCTCCACAACTCGTCCGGGTCCCTGCAGTGCGGGATGCTGGATGTGAAGCAGCGAGTCGCCGATGGCATCCAGGCGCGTTTCGATCTGGAGACCTTGAGCGAGTCCCTGGTCGCGCGGGCCGTCGAGCGCGGCAGCGTGCGTCTGCAGGGCACCGACCACGACGTGTCGGCCCTGGTCGATACCGCCAAGCGCGAGGTCGTCGAGCGCATCCATGCCGAGACCCGCCGCCAGCTGGGCCTGGGCGTGGAGCTGGACCGCGTGCTGTTCGTCGGCGGCGGCACCGTGGCCCTGCGCGAACACATCACCGACTGGTTTCCCCACCAGGCGATCGCCGAACACCCGGCCTTCGCCAACGCGCGAGGGATGCTCAAGTACCTGCGCTACGTCTGCGAGGCCTCCGATGCGGCCTGAGTACAAACACCTAATCGGTTTCATCCGTGGCCACTGCGGTTCAGTGGCAATCGAGGCACCGAAGGGCCGTGCAACCGGTGCACAGCAGCGAGGGTTCATCCCATTGCCGTCGGCCCCTCTTCACGGGAGCGGGACCCGTTTCCCTTCCCATCACCCTGCCGGGCAAGCCATCCCGTCAGGGACGTGCTTTCCCCGGTTCTTCAACCTTTAAGGAGAAAGCACTATGTCCACCAACGAAGCTCAGAAGTATTTCGACCTTCACACCACCGGCATCGGTTATCTCAACCGGGTTCGGGAAGTGACGCCACAGGAGGGGAGCCCCTTTCTGAGCGTCACCATCGCCGCCCTTAGGGGCAGCGTCGACAACGTCCAATACACCCACTTCGAGTGTCGCGTGTCCGGCAAGCCCGCGCAGGAAATCGTGCGCGAGCTCAAACCGGCCGTCGAGGACAAGGCGAAGGTGTTGATCGGCTTCACCCTGAGCGATCTCTACGGCGAAGCCTTCACCTTTAAAAACGGTGACAAGGCCGGCGAAACCGGTGTCAGCCTGAAGGCCCGGCTCCTACGCATCGCGTGGGCCAAGGTCGATGGCGAGCCGGTTCAAACCGCGCAAGAGAGCGCCACGTAACTTCACACACGGTCGGGTAACCCTTGTTACCCGGCCACCTTCCTACCCAGCGGGGGACTCTCCCCCGCGGGACGGGTCCCCCCGCAATTCGAGGAGATCCGTCATGAAACCCACGGAGCTATCCGTAGAGAGTGAGGGCGAGGACCGGCTGGCCGGCCTGAAACCCTCCGACCTGAGTGAGAGAGAGAAGCAATCGGCGATCACACTGGCGATGAAAGTGCTGGCGATCAAACACCGCGCCGGAAGGCGTCTGAGCAGTCCCGAGGAGACGCGGGCCTACTTGCGTCTGCGCCTCGCGGATTACCGCAATGAGGTCTTCGGCGGTCTGTTTCTCGACAACCGGCATCGAATCATTGCGGTGCGTGAGCTTTTCCACGGCACCATCGATGGCGCTTCGATCCATCCCAGGGTCGTCGTCCAACAGGCCCTGGCGGCCAACGCGGCCGCCCTGGTCTTCTTTCACAACCACCCCTCCGGAGTCGCGGAGCCCAGCCACGCCGATGAGGCGATCACCCGACGGCTGAAAGACGCGCTGGCCTTGGTCGATGTACGCGTCCTGGATCACTTCGTGGTCTCAGCCGGCGAGAGCGTCTCGTTTGCCCAACGGGGGCTCCTCTGAGCACCGGCATCTTCAACTCACCCTGCCGGGGAAGGCACCACTTCCCCGGTCGGGGAGGCGGTGTGACCTGGCTTCTATTCCTGAAAGGAGAACACCATGTCCAACGCTTCAAAAAAATCCTCCGCCGAGTCGTTCTTCGGCGAGGTCATTGCCACTTACAGCCGGACGCAGGCCCTTGCGGACGGTGTGCTGGTCGACGCGGGCCCCATGGCCGCTGAGGCCGGTTTCCAATGGCCAGTGGCGTTGACCGCGGCCGCATGGGCCGATTGTGTGGCCTGGTCGGATGAGGACAACCGCCAACAGGGCTATCAGAACGAGTCGGGCCGCCTGTGGGACGTGCTCTTTATGGCGTCCTACGCCATTCGGGCCCAGTCTGGCTCCGGGGACCGGCTGGAGTTCCAACTCTACCGGGTACCCCGCGATGGGCAGGCCGTGCAGGCCGTACTCACGACCCTGAAACTCATCGTCGGACCGGGAGACCGCGGCGAACCCGTGGTGACCATCCTGTTGCCTGATGAAGATTGAACGCGCCGGAATCCCCCGGCACCTTGCCCCTGGCCACTTGGGTTAAAGTGGCACTTCCTCTTCCCGAAACAAAGCCTCGTTCCGCTCGATCAAGCCACTCGCTGACACTGTCGCCGCACGACCTGTTCCACGCGTTGCAATGCCGGGTAGGGGCCGAACCGCGCGGCAAAGGCTGCACCGACCTCGGTCAGCTTGTCCAACAACCTCGCAGCTGTCTCCTCCACCAGCTGGAGCAGAAACCGCGGTCGCACGTCACACTGTCGAGCGAACGCTTCCCAATGCTGGGTGGTAATCACGCTGGGATTGCGTTCACCGCCGACCGCGAAGGCCAGGTGATCGTCGATCCGTTCGATCGCCCGCGTACAGACCAGGTCATAGAAGGGAGCCAACCGAATCGTCCCATCGGGCCGATAAAGCAGGGAGAGGTTCTTGGCATGGCCATCGGAGTTGCCCGCGAGGACGTTGAAGATCTGCCAGCGGAGTAACTGTTGTGCGTCGGTCGCCGGCTCACTGGAGATCTCTTGCACCAAGCGATAGCACTGGGCGAAGGTGGGGCCGCCACTCTCCTGGTACTTGCGCTCGTGTCCGTAGCCCAGGGCCTGGCAAAAATCCTCTTGGTGCAGTCGCTGCACCTCGCTGTTTTCGTCCAGCACGCGGTCATAGCGTGCAATCAGCGCGTAGCTGGATTGATCGGTCGAGCGCAACTCGATGTCAACTACCGGCAGTCCTACCGAGTCGGCCAAATGCGTAGTGAAGCTTTCATAGGCGGGGAGGTGGTGGTAGTCCGCCAACTCGAATTTCAGGATATGGCTGGAGGGAGCCTCGCGCTGGGGTAGAAAAAAGCGCTCGTCTTGCACCAGCACCGGACACTTGTCCTGGGCGCCGGCGAGTGAGAGGCGGGGCCGTTGGTCTACCGGTCCCGAGGCCAAGATCTGGCCGCGCCGAGCGACTAACTGCGCCAACTCTTCGTCCGTAATCGGGCGGTACTGACGTTCTATCGAAGGCACCCGCTCTACCGGCAGGATCGACAAGGCGCCGGCACACTCGCCGCCGATGGCGCGCAGCAGCTCGAAGTCGGTGTCAGAAATCTTTAGGTCCCGGACGATGTGCGACCGCACGGCGCCCTCGGGCAGCAGGTTGGCGAAGAAGCGATGAGCGATGCCGGTATCGGGGGCAAACTCTGCGCGGCTCAAGGGTAGGGTACACGACACAGCGTAACCACCGGAGTCCACCCACTCGGGATCGTAGCGGAAACCGATGGCGCCGATCCGATTGCGCCACAGATAGCCCACCAGGCGCTGCTCGTTCCAGACGTTGAGTGCGTCCGGATCGGTCACGAGGTCTCGTCCCGGGAAGTGGGGAGGCGGGAAATGGGCGATTCGGGGGAGACGCTTCCGCGCGGCTGAACGATTACCTCCAACCCCAGGGTCCTGAGAGCCTTCAACACCTTGCCGATCTCGGCAGTCTCTTTGCCCCGTTCAAACTCGGACAGAAACCGCGGGCTCAGATTGCCGAGCCCGGCGACCGTATCGAGCGTCAGGCGGCGGCTCTTGCGATGAACGCGTGCCAACCGGCCGAGTGCTTCGGCGTCGCGGACCGCCCCGTAGCTGATGTCGTCTTTCGGCATGAGTGACCTCAAAAAGATACCGTACGGTAAAAAATATCACCGCAACTCGGTATATTCAAGAGAAACGTACCGTACGTGAAAAAAAATGAACTTCATTGGGTTTTATCTCATAAATAATCACGTACGGTAACTAAATAAGTGTCAAACGGGCAGGTAAAGAGTCAGCATACGTAGTGCTCACACTGTGAGCACCCAGCCAGGCCTCGGTTAGCGCCACCGCATCCGGAATAGCCGGATACGGTGAATCCGGATGCGGTGGGTGCAGAGCGCGGGAGATCTGCGGGGTCCCAAAACGCCGAAGGCATCGCCTAAGAAAGCACCAAGCTGTCCACTGAGTCCACAGGTCCTGCCCGCCACGGCAGCGCGAGCCCCAAACTCGCGCGCCAAGGGCGGGGCCGCGGAACGCGGCGCCTGTGGGCCCCAGTGGGCAGGTCGCCAGCACCAAAGGCCAGCCGCAAGCGGGTGTTGCCCGCCGTGTGACAGGCCATAGCCTGGCGCAGGGTTGGCTCGATCCGAAGGCGCCCTCGTCACTGGCGAGCGCAGCGGGGTAGTGACGAGGGCGGCGATCCCGGTAACCGCGCGGCTTGGCGGATGGATTTCGCCGTGACCGGTGCGTGACGGGTTCCTAAAATCCGCCCTCACGACAGATTCATCCGCGGCCACTGCGGGCAAAGTGGCAACTGAGCGTCCCCGAACCCCGAAAGGCGCAGCGGCGATTCGCCGTGGGTTCATCTTCCCCCCCTCAGCGGACCGTTAGGTCCGCTCCTTCCACACAGGCGAAAGCCTTTCTCCATGCAATGAGCCGTGACGAGGACGCAAGGTCTTACCGTCGCAGCTCTTCTTCCACCACCCGCGGATCAGCGTATCCGCTCATTTGAAAGGAGGTGATGTCTCACCACGATCGTACGACGCCCAGCGATGGGTAAGTTGGTCGACGCGGACCAATCCCCACGGGGAGAACCCGCGTTGCCTGCGACCAGGCACTTTCAGGTCGATGGGAGTGGTGTCCCATAGCCGTTCCGCGTCAGCGGCTCCGGAAGGCTACGGCCCCCGGATGGCTAGAAACACTTACCGGAAAGCGAGCACACTGTGAGAGAGCTGAACTACCAACTCAAACAACTCTGCCGGCACAATCGCGACGGCAGTTATCGAACCCAGGCCGATCGGGAACGGCTGTTGACCCTGATCGCCAATCAACTCCATGCCCTGGGCTACCGTAAAATGACTGCCCGGTCCTTGAAACCGAAACACATCGAAGCCCTGGTGAGGCACTGGCAGAGCGAGAATCGCTCGATCGGCGCCATCAAGAATCGGTTGAGCGTCCTGCGCTGGTGGGCGCACAAGGTCAACCGCCAGAACGTCGTGGCCCGTTCGAACGCTCACTACGGGATCCCGGACCGGCAATTCGTGACCAATGTATCAAAGGCACGGACGGTGACCGAGTCAGATCTGGACACCATCCGTGATCCGCACGTACGCATGAGCCTCGAGCTCCAGCAGACCTTTGGCCTGCGGCGCGAGGAGGCGATCAAGTTTCAGCCGCGCTTTGCCGATCGCGGTGACCACCTCATACTGAAGGCCAGCTGGACCAAGGGAGGGAAGGCGAGGGATATCCCGGTGCGGACCGAAGCTCAGCGAACAGTACTTGATCGCGCGCGAGCTTTGACGGATAACGGTTCGCTCATCCCAAGCGCTCGGAACTATCGCCAGCAACTTCGCATCTACGAGCGTCACACCGCCAACGCCGGACTCTCGAAACTGCACGGTCTGCGTCACGCCTATGCCCAGCAGCGCTACCAGGAACTGACGGGATGGCCTGCGCCGGCCGCGGGCGGACCCGCCGTAAAGACGCTAACGCCTGAGCAAGGGGCCATCGATTGCCAGGCTCGCTTGATAATCAGTCGGGAACTTGGGCACGAACGCCCGCAGATAGTAGCCATTTATTGCGGCACGTGATTGTCCACTTGGACGGATAGTGACGAGATCCCCGGTGCAATCTATCCTCATTCCGGACCCTGTATTACAATGTAGTACGATGAAATTACTTATCGGGAGGAGCCCATGGGTACCCTGACGATTCGCATCGGCGACGAACTCGAGCACGACCTGGAGCAGATCGCCAAAGGCCAGCACCGCACCAAGAGCGACCTGGTCCGCGAGATGTTACGCAAGAGCGTCGCTGTGGAGCGGTTCCGCGCGCTGCGGCACAGGGCACTGCCGCTGGCCGAGGCAGCCGGCTACCTGAGTGATGAAGACATCTTTCGCGATATTTCGTGAAGGTCTTCCTCGACACCAATGTCCTGGCCAGCGCGCTCGCAACCCGCGGACTCTGCGCGGAGCTGTTCGAGGTTGTACTGCAGTCACACGAATTGCTGATCTCGGAGCCCGTTCTTCGGGAACTGGAGCGTGTACTTCCAGACAAGCTGGGTTTGTCCACGGCGATCACGGCAACGTTCGTGACTCTGCTCCGCACCGAAGGAATGCTGGTGAAGGGCGAGCACCCCTTTCCTTCATTGCCCGATCCGGACGATGAACCGGTCGTGGCTTCCGCGCTGGCCGGGCAGGCCCAGGTATTCGTCACGGGTGACAAGGCACTGCTGGAGCTGCAACGTGTCGAAGGCCTGCCGGTGATTTCTCCCCGCGAGTTCTGGGAACTGCTGGCCGGGCCGGATGAACCGGAGTGACGGTCGAAAGACACTCAACATATACAGCCCCCGACCTCGAGAGTCCAAGTCGCGAATTCGCTTCTCGATCGCTCTTATTCGCGATACTCACAACTCAGGTGAGCTGAGCTAGGTGTTCGAAAGGGATGAATCTCGAATCCACTGGGAAAGCTCAACTTCTGTAAGTTTTCCCGCGGCGAGTTGTTGGTAGATCAGCACCGTTTCTGCCTCGGGTGCGTCGAGCGAGTATCCGTTGAGCTCCAAGAAGACAGCGGCCACCGTCAGAGCGATGCGCTTGTTGCCGTCGATGAAGGGGTGATTCCTAGCGAGCCCGTAACTGTCCGTCGCGGCGAGCTCAAATACGGTTATATCCTTTTCGTAAGCCACCCGCTGTTTCGGTCGTGCTAACGCAGAGTCAAGTAGGGCCTGGTCCCGGATACCTGGTAACCCGCCGTGCTCGGAAAGCAGCTGCTGATGGATGGCCAATACCAGCTCCGGAAGGAGCCATACCGGGTCCGTCACTTCGCCAGCTTACGGAGCGCATTGCGGTACTTTTTCATCACCTTTTTGGCGGCATCCATTTGTACCTCAAAGTCCTGCTGGTAGGGGGTGAGCGTCAACCCTTCCGGAGTATCGACCAAGAACAGCACATCGCCCTTATCGGCGTGCAGTTTTGCAAGGGCCTCTTTTGGCAAGACAATCCCCATGGAATTGCCGATGGCGGTAACTTTCACCTTGAGCATGGCGGGCGCCTCACAATGTTATAACGAAAGTTATTACGCGCTGTAAGTGCGTCGGGCAAGCCCGTCAATGCCGAGCCAAATCCTGATAGCCATCCCGCTCTCTAGCACCACATCGTGGGTTGATGTTGCTGACCTTCATTTCATGGCGACGGTTCCAAACAGCGTCAACGGCTGTATGGATTAGCGGTTTTCTGAAGCCCCATTCAGCGTAACGATTCCGGCCAATGAGTCACCATCCCTCGAGGCCGGATATCACATGACCCCACACCCAACAGCTGTCCGTCGAACATGTACCGGCGTGGCGGGCGTTTTCGCCATGACTTGCTTGGCCGCATCGCTCCAATTACATGCCGGCGAGCTGCAGGTCGATCGATACTCAATGTATTCAGCAACACCGACCGCCGCACAGAAGGATCTGCTGGCCGCCACGGTCACCCTCCGGTTCCCCGATCGAATCCAGACCGTGGGCGAGTCAATTCGCTATCTCCTGCAGCGCAGCGGCTATCGAGTCGCAGCTCCCGACATTGCCGAAGACGAAACAAGGGTCTTGTTTGCGCTACCACTACCGGCCGTCCATCGCAGTCTTGGGCCGATGTCGCTGCGTGATGCGCTGCTGACGCTAGCGGGACCGGCGTTTCAACTGGTGCAGGATCCTGTCCACCGGCTCATCACCTTTGAGCAATGCGGGACGCCACGGTCTGCCGTTTCCGAACTGAGTGCCAACACAGCGAAGGAGGGCGCGCCGAATGAACAGTGAGTCGCCCGCAAGCCAAGCGAATCCCCCCATACCCGATTCGGATCCGGCCACGACACGCGCTGCGAAATCATCCCGAGGAATGAACTATAAGAGCGCGCTCACCGCCGTCATGGTCGGCTTGATCACCATGGGTGCTCTCCGAGTTATGGTGTGGAGCACGAGTCACGACGCAACGGCATCGGAACCCCCGATCCACGTGCGCGAAACCGCCGTAGCCCAGCCACCACCTAAGGAACCCAGCAGCGCGTTTTACGAGTCGGTCATGCACGAACTGACGGCGCTCGCACAACGCCTCGATGAAGGCCTCGAGGAGCTCAAGACATACGGGTCGGACCTTGACCGCGAGATCGCGATGATGGTGAAGGGCATGCGAGGTATCCAGTCGACGCTAACCGACATCGGTGAGAGCAACCGGGATCTCAAGGAACGCCTCTCGACCGCCGAACACCAGCTGGAGGTGATCACCCGGGAGGTACAAACCCTCAACACCCTCCAGCGCAAGCTCAAAGCAAAACCGAAACCACGAGTCACCAAAGTGCCGCCATTCCAGGTCGACGCCATCGATCGCTGGGACGATACGGTCTACGTGGCGGTCTCCCACGCGGGGCACGTTGCTTTCCTACGGGTAGGCGAACAGCAGTCCGGGTGGAGGGTGAAGTCCATTGACCGCGTTAAAGGGCGCGTCGGTTTTCGAGGCCCTGCGGGACAGCACTACTCAGCATCAGTGAGGAGGTAACGGTTATGGAAGCACTGCTTGCGATACTTCTCTTGTTGGGTGTGTTCTCGCAAGAGGCCAACTTCGATACCAGCACGAGGGACGATCACTCGGTAGTGGCACTAGAGACAACCACGAGTGAACCTCAAACAGGACGCGATTCGATGCACCATCAGATGGAGATTGGCACCGTAGTTCCGCCTCACTGCACGCCGGGTCATCGTCGCGTGATTTATCGGGATCTCAGTCGCGCCGGCGCGGCTACGGTTACCTCAGAATCGATCCACTCCACGAAGTGTCACGGTGTCTGCCCCGATGAGTAGTCGCGCAAGCGCAATCAGCGCCATTGTGGCGCTGGCACTGACGCTACCGGTATTCGCTGTCGAGCGATCCGATACCCAAGTCAAGGAAACCGACACCGATACAGCGACGACCAAGGGAAATGTCTTAACCCCCTCCGAGTTGGCACGTTCCCGCATCTGGGGATTGTCGGAAGAAGAATGGCGTCGCTATCGGCAGTTGATGCAGGGCATCCGCGGCAGCGTCAGCCCCGCGACCCTCTCACCCATCGAGGTGCTGGGCATTCACGCCCGGGATGCCGAGGAACGACGTCGTTACGCCGAGCGTTGGGCGCGCGCGATGCGCGAGGATGCCGAGCGTATTCTCGCCTTCCAGCGCGCCTACGACGCCGCGGGAAAACGGCTGTATCCGCACGAGCCACTCATTGATATTCAGCGCCCACCCCTGCGTAACGAAAAGACCAGCACCTTACGCCCCGAGGATCATGTGCTCTTCTTCACCCGACCGGAGTGTCCGGCCTGCGAGGCGCTGTGGCGAAAGCTGGTCTCGCACATCGACAAGGTCGCGGTGATCGATATCTATCTCGCCGGTGTCGACACCGGTGACGATGAGGCCGTCCGACATTGGGCCATCGAGCGGGGAATCGATCCGGCGTGGGTGCACAACCGCCGGGTCACCCTCAACCACGAAGCGGGCGTTCTGGAGCGGCTCACCCAGGGTAAGGGCGAGGTCCCTTACCTGTTGCGTCGCCGCGGTGACGACGTGACGGTGCTGCGTCCCTCGGAGTTATAGCGGTGAGCCCGCTACTTCAAGCCGTCGTCGGAATGGCAACCCTGTTGGGACTCCTCACTGCGACCGCCGCGTCGAGCGATGACGTTGTTCCCGAGGGTTATCGTGTGGTCGCGGCACAGTACGGGATTCCACCGACGGTGCTGTACGCCGTCGCCATGACGGAAAGCGGCGTGGGGGCCAACGTTCGCGGAGCGTATCGCCCCTGGCCCTGGACGCTCAATGTGGCCGGCCACGGTCGGGTCTATCCTTCCCGGGCGGCGGCATGGAGCGCGCTGAACCGCTTTCTGGCACGTGGTGAACGTTTCGTCGATATCGGGATCATGCAGGTCAACTGGCGCTACCACCGGGACAAGCTGGGCGATCCCTGGCTGGCACTGGAGCCGTATCATAACCTGCGCGTCGCCGCCGGCATCCTGCGGGAGTGCTACACGAAGCGGCGCGACTGGTGGGCCAGCGTCGGTTGCTACCACTCACCCAACAATTCAACGCGTGCGCAACGCTATCGGCAACGTGTCGTTGGGTATTGGCAGCGGCTGGCCACCAGCGGATAGCGCGCCCATGGTAATAAATCGTTGTGTGAAAGGATGGCTACTGATCGGGCTGACGCTGGTGCCGCTCGTTGCCGGATCGGCCGTCACCGTGATCTACGACAGCGGCGACACGCGACCGCTGGCACCGTTTCTCGAGGTCTTCGAAGGCGACCCGCCGCCACCGGATCTGAAACCCCAGCATGGACCCCGGCTCGGTGCGGCCGATGTTAAAGCACTATTACCGATTCGCTCCCCGGGCATAAGTCCCGGAACAGTTCCCGCGCGGAAACACGCACGACCGTTTGCCCGCCCGTTCTTTCTGATCGGATCCGACACCCTTTCCCGGCAATGGCTGATGCAACATCGCGATCGCCTCAAAGCGATCGGTGCCGTGGGTATGCTGGTACAGGCCGAGACCCGCGAGGATCTGCAGGCCATCGTAAATCTCGGGAAAGGACTTTCCATCATGCCGGCTTCCGCGACGGATATCGCGGCCGCCCTGGGGCTCACCCACTACCCGGTCCTGGTGACCGCCCAAGGCATCGAGCAGTGAGCGCGCATCCCATCGAGGCCTTGCTGCGCCCCCCGGTCGAGCTGTGGTCGACGGTGGCGGCGTTCGCCACGGCGGCCATTGCGGTCCTCGCCCCCTGGGCGCTCATGATGCCGCCGGGAGTTGCCTACAGCGCCGCCGCGGTGTTGGCCGCGATCGGCATCGTCCGCGCTCGACAGGCGGGGAGGGTGCTGCGCTATCAACGCAACATGCGCCGGCTCCCCACCTATTGTCTGCGCGCCGACCGAATCCCGCTCAGCCGGCACAAGCTCTTTCTCGGCAAAGGCTTTCGCTGGACCCAGCAACACACCCAGCGCCTGCGTGACACCCTTCGCCCCGAGGTGCAGCGCTACGTCCAGCCGGGAGCGCTCTACCAATGGGCGCGGCGCAAGGAGGTGGCCTGGGAAGCGGTACCGCTCGCAAGCCTGCTGGCCAGATTCCTGCGCGCCCGCTGTTGGTGGAATCCCCTCGCGCCGCTCCCTCCCGTGGGCGGTAAACTGGCGCTGCACGCCGTGGAGCCCTACGAGCAAGCCGTCTGGATGGACATTGGCGAGCGGGTCGGTCACACCCTGGTGTTGGGTACCACGCGGGTCGGCAAGACGCGTCTGGCCGAACTCCTCATCACCCAAGATATCCGCCGCGGTGACGTGGTGATTGTCTTCGACCCCAAGGGCGATGCCGATCTGCTGCGGCGGGTCTATGCCGAGGCCAAGCGTGCGGGCCGCGCCCGGGACTTTTACCTGTTCCATCTCGGCCACCCTGAGATCTCGGCGCGTTACAACGCCATCGGCAACTTCTCGCGCATCACCGAGGTGGCCACCCGCATCGCAAATCAGCTTCCCAGCGAGGGTAACTCCGCTGCATTCAAGGAGTTCGCCTGGCGCTTCGTCAACATCATCGCACGCGCCCTGGTCGCCTTGGGTCGTCGTCCGGACTACCAGCAGGTGCGCCGTTACATCAACGACATCGAGCCGCTGTTTATGGAGTACGCCCGCGCGCACCTCAACCAACACGGGGCAGAAGCGTGGCAGGAGCAGGTGGCCGAGCTCGCCACCACCATCAAGGAGCGTAACCTACCGACCTCGCTGCGCGGCCGCAACGTCGAAGCGATTGCCCTCATGCGCCACCTGCAGGCGCAGGATCTCTACGACCCGGTCCTCGACGGCCTTGTGTCTGCGTTCAAGTACGACAAGACCTACTTCGACAAGATCGTGAGCTCCGTCGGCCCGCTGATGGAAAAGCTCACCACCGGCAAGATCGCCGAACTCATCTCCCCCGACTACCTGGACGAAGCCGATGGTCGCCCCATCTTCGAATGGATGGAGGTCATCCGCAACATGGGCATCGTCTACGTCGGTCTCGATGCACTGACCGATACCACGGTCGCCAGCGCCGTCGGCAACTCCATGTTCGCCGACCTGGTCTCGGTGGCGGGGCATATCTACAAGCACGGCGTGGACACCGATCCCCTCAACGCCACTACCCAGAGCTCTTTGCCCACCATCTCCCTGCACGCTGACGAGTTCAACGAGCTGATCGGCGACGAGTTCGTGCCGCTGCTGAACAAGGCCGGCGGCGCGGGCTTTCAGGTGACGGCCTACACCCAAACCTGGTCCGACGTGGAGGCGCGTATCGGCAACCGTGCCAAGGCGGGCCAGGTGGCTGGCAACTTCAATACGCTCATCATGCTGCGGGTCAAGGAGCTCGCTACCGCCGAGATGCTGACCGACCAGCTCCCCAAGGTGGAGGTATTCACCCTGATGAGCGTCTCGGGGGTGGACGACTCCTCCGATCCCACCACCGGCATCGACTTCCGCTCCCGCAACGAGGATCGCATCAGCGTCTCCGAGGTCCCCATGCTGACCCCGGCGGATCTCGTCGCCCTGCCCAAGGGCCAGGCTTTTGCGCTCCTGGAGGGCGGGCAGCTCTGGAAGCTCCGCATGCCGCTCCCCGACATCCGCGGTGATCTCACCCTACCGGTCGGGTTGGCCGAGATCGCCAACGAGATGGAACGCACCTACATCACCAACGACCAGTGGTACCGCGTCCAGGAGCCGTGGTGGCAGGCGGTGAACGAAGTCCCAAGCGCATCCGAACAAGAGACCCATGGCTGAGGCGGTCGCTGATCCCCGACGCACCGCCATCCGACGGGGCCTCATCTCCAACGGCCTGACTGCCGCCGCGCAAGCGATCAAGTGGCTGCTCTTCTCCCTGGTCTTTTCCTTGGTCATCGAATGGGTGGGCATGGTGCTCTGGTGGCCGGAGGAGGGGATCGCACACAGCCGCACCATGCTGGCCAACGAGATCAGCTACCTCGATAGCGACTTTCGCCGCAGCATCGTGAGCTCGGATCCCGCCCGCTTCGCCAAGCGTGTGGCCGATAGTACCTATCATTACCTCTTCGAGGTCACGCAGTTCACCCGTTTCATCCGCTGGGTCTCGCCACCACCGCACCCCGATGAACAGGGCCTGCGGCCAACCCTGCACCGGATCTATCGTCCCCTCGCCGAGTTCGTCATCGCGGCCATGCAGGTCACCCAGGTGTTCTCCGTACGCCTGGCGATACTCCTGCTCGCGACTCCGGTGTTTCTGCTGTTCAGTCTGGTGGCCCTGGTCGACGGGTTGGTGCGACGGGATCTTCGCCGCTGGGGTGGTGGGCGTGAGAGTTCTTTCGTCTACCACTACGCTAAGAAAGCGGCCATCCCACTGGTGGTACTGACCTGGGTGGTCTACCTGGCGCTGCCCGTCAGTCTGCACCCAACCTTTATCGTGATCCCCTTCGCCACACTGTTCGCGCTTGCCGTCACGGTGACGGCAAGTACCTTCAAAAAGTACCTGTGAACCGAGAAACGGAGAGTAGCTCCATCTCGAAGAACCGAGACCCTGCACACCCACAACCCTGTCGTGTTACATTTCAGTGACAGGACACCAACAACAATATGGAGACTTCCCATGGATGTGGAGCAATGGACGGATATCGAAACCCTCGATTGCAGGACTGCTGGATTCCGCGTGGCCGTAGCGCTTGCCATGACCGGTATCCGCAACCCCATTCCCGGTCCCGAGTTTCAGCATGTTTACGGCACCCTCAAGCACTGTACCGGGGCGCTTACATGCGGATTCAACCTTCCCGCCACCGCCGGCGATCTCGTGCTATCGACGTGCCCGGTCGCTGATCGGATACGCCGCATACTTGGTGATGAGCGAAACTATCAGTCGCGAGCGGCGGGGGAGTAGGGGGCTCTCTTTACCGTGCAGAAACGGCGAAACCGATCATATAAGATCAGGAAAGAATGCCAGCGTCCTCGCAATAAGGGATAAAAAGCTAAATGAGGCAGTTGGTGAGATAACCGTACTCGGGAAACCAAAGAACAGATGAGCGTAAATACTAGAATCGCGCTGCTGATTGATTGCGACAACGTCAGTTTCACCTCGATCGAGGGTGTGCTTGAAGAGTTAGCCAAGTACGGAACCGTCAACGTTCGGCCTGCCATGATCATCGATGCGATGGACCTGCTGTACAGCAGCAATGTCGACGCCTTTGCGCTGATGACCAGCGACAGTGATTTCACGCCGCTCGTCATGCGAATCCTCGAGAATGGGATGCCGGTCTACGGATTCGGTGAAAAGAAGACACCGTTACCTTTCGTCCACGCGTGTTCGCAGTTCATCTACACGGAGAACCTGCAATCCAAGATTGAAGAGGAAGTAGGCAATACCGAAGGGGTGGCCAAACGATCTCGCAATGAACTTCGAGGTGATACGGCACTCGTCAGGCTCCTGAGAACCGCCGTGGAGCAGACATCCGGAGAGGATGGTTGGTCGCATCTCAGTAAAGTGGTCAAGTACATCTCGAACAACAGCTCCTTCTCGCCGCTCAACTTTGGCTACCGGAAGCTCAGCGAGCTGATCAGGGTTAGCGAGCTATTCGAGATCGAGATGAGAAACGACAACACAGCAATGTATGTGAAAGACGCCAGGCAATAGTTCTACTGTCTAGACGGCGGCTTGGACCGCCGCATCGTCACCCCAGAGCCCGCCCATTTCGCCCAGCTGGTAGCCGATAGGAAATCGCACTCCCTATCCGGGGCTGGCCGCGCACCAACTGAGGTTAGGGGACAAGGGCTGAGCCCTCCACACTGGATCTACCTCTACGTCGCTGAGTCGGTCACGGCAATCAAAAAACGTCAAGCATAATGGACAGTATTGATTTTAATGCACGGAATAGTGGACGTAAGAAAACGAAGCGGGTTGGAATCTATCTGAAAATAGTATTGCATTATCGTCCATGATTATCGACACTATGTATTATACAGACCAATATATTGGACGTTAGATGATTAAGTCTCCTGTAGAGTCGGTGTTACCCATCCCGGTCCTTCGAGCGTTGCGCAAACTCGGGCAGGATATCCGGGATGCACGGCGCAGGCGGCGCATCCCTACGACTGTCATGGCGGAACGGGCCTCGATCAGCCGCACGACCCTGAACAAAGTGGAAAAGGGCGATCCCGGCGTTGCGCTGGGCAACTACGCCAACGTGCTCTTCGTCCTGGGGCTAGCGGAGCGGTTGAGCGATCTCGCCGATGTCAGGACCGATACACTGGGTCTGGAATTTGAAGAGGAGCGCTTGCCGCAACGTATCCGCAGACCCCGCCAAAAACAATCAGGGCGCAACTCATCCCGCTCCGGACCTCCAGTGGAGAAGTCGTAATGGAAACCGAAGTGCTGGTCTACGTGGATATCGCCGGCACCTCGCGTTTGGCTGGGCGACTCTGGGCACGCATACGCAAGGGTAGGGAAAGTGCCAGCTTCGAGTATGATCCTCACTGGCTCGAGTATGCCGACCGTTTCTCCCTGGAACCGGCATTGACGCTCGGTCCAGGTCCCTTTCACACGCCTTCCGGTAAACCCCTATTCGGCGCCATCGGCGATTCCGCTCCTGACCGCTGGGGACGTGTACTGATGCGTCGTGCCGAGCGCCGGCGCGCGGAACGCGCTGGCGAGACGCCGCGTACGTTGATGGAGATCGATTACCTGCTTAGGGTCGATGACGAAGCCAGGCAAGGCGCGCTGCGTTTTGCCAAGCAAGAGGACGGACCGTTTCTCGCCGAGCATGACGCGACGCGCATACCACCGCTGATCGATCTGCCCCGATTGTTGGCGGCCGTGGAGCATGTCGTGGGTGACACGGACAGTGACGAAGACCTGCGCCTGCTTCTGGCTCCGGGCTCATCATTGGGTGGCGCGCGTCCCAAGGCCTCGGTTCGGGATCGAGATGGGCAACTCGCCATCGCCAAATTCACGCACAAAGACGATGAGATCAATGCCGTGTTGTGGGAGGCGGTCGCGCTAGCGCTGGCGGCCAAGGCCGGTATTCCCGTGTCCGACTGGCGAACGGAGCGCGTAGTGAACAAACCGGTATTGCTGCTGCGTCGTTTTGATCGGGTGCAGGGTCAGCGTATTCCGTTTCTCTCGGCCATGAGCATGCTCGGAGCTAGCGACAACGAATCACGCAGCTATCTGGAATTTGTCGATGCCCTGCGCCGCTATGGTGCCAGCCCGAAACAGGACATGGAGGCGCTGTGGCGGCGCATCGTCTTCAATATCCTAATCTCCAACACGGATGATCATTTGCGTAATCACGCCTTTCTCTATAGCGGTCCGGATGGCTGGCGCCTCGCCCCGGCCTATGACCTCAATCCGGTCCCCACGGACATCAAGCCACGCGTCTTGACCACGGCCATCGATCTCGATGATGGCTCGGCGTCGCTGGATCTGGCGATGAGCGTGGTGAGGTATTTCGAACTCGATGAAGGGAAGGCACGAGTGATCGCCTCCGAGGTCGGTCAGGCCGTAGCCGCTTGGCGCGAAGAGGCGACGCGCCTCGGCCTTACGCAGGCCGAGACCGATCGCATGGCCTCGGCCTTTGAGCACAAGGATTTGCTGGCAGCGCTTTCCATTCATTGAAGTCAGGGAGATCGGTAAAACCTGGGATGAAAGAGAAAGCCGCCGTTGACGACAAACTGCTCACTCTTCCAGCGAATGCCGGGCGCGCCATCGTCGAAGCCGCAGCTGTTATTGCTTGTCCCCTACTGGGGACGGACCGATTTGTTTCGTATTGTTGCGAACGCGGTCTGTCGATCGACCGGGAACGACTGATACGACTTGAACGTCTGGGGCTGTTCGCCCCGGTGTTTCGAGTATGCACACCCAATGAAGAGTCGCCGCCCTTTTTCATCCCGGTGCGCAAGGGGAACAATTGGTTCACAAAAAATTGGGCATGGGATACCACCGGTCTTGCTCCACACTATGACGTTCCGAGCCCCCACGATAGGACGCAAGAGGGGTATTACTCCATATTTCAGATTGATTACCTTCATCTCGTGCTGTTAGAGATGACGTTACCGATCCAGTTGGACACCTATTTGGATCGACATGACGATCAGTGCATCGATTGGCAGAAGAGTGGCGAGAGTTGGATGCAGTATGCGGACAGTCGCCTGAAAAGCCTGCGAGTACACGGATACCGGCGTAGCGTGGCGCTGCTATGCCAGCTCATATCCAACCGCTATTACCCTTTAACACGGGGAGATCGACGGACGATACAAGTAGGTGGAGGACATTTCGCGGATCAATGGATCAGTGTCGATGGGTTCCGCTGGGATTGGCGAGAATATGTTCAAGATTGGGAACCCCATGCGGTGGAACGACGGTTTGAGCTGACACCCAGGAAACTGCAATATGCCTTCGAGACATTGGCAATAGAGCAGGCCTCATGCGATCCACTGGAAAACTGGTATCAACTCATCCAATTCGTGTCGATCGAGGAGCGGAAGAAGCTGAAAGGTGAGGCACTGCGTGCTGAAACATTACGCGCAGGGGCTCACATGCTGCGGCTTCTGTACAAAGACCTCTATGAGGAGGAACTACCCCACCCGAACGAAGTAACGAGACAGGTCATTCGTCCTATCCCCGAGTTGGAAGTTCGCCAGGACACTCGCCGCTTCCTTGAATTTGTTGCCAACCGATTCGGAGTGAATCCCCAGCCCAAGCTTGCGCTCATTGTGGAAGGTGAAAGCGAAGACGCCGCAGTTCGAAAGATCTTTTGGCGATACTTTGGGGTACATCCGGGTACTTGCGGGATCGAGATCCTAGTATTAGGCGGCGTAGGTACCGCGACCGGCACCAAGAAGGACGACCGGTTTCGAGCCATCCTGCGACTGGTTGACTACTTACATCATCATCAGACCATCACATATCTCATTCTCGACAACGAAAACTACTCGAAAAGACTCAAGGACGAGGCGCGAAAGGCAAAGTCCAAACATAGTGACCGGCGGTATGTGACGCGGGGGGAATATATCCGAATTTGGAAGGATTCCTTCGAATTCGACAATTATTCATGTGAGGAGATTGCAGCGGCAATGAACGAACTGGCGCAAGGCCGGGCACGTTTTTCACGAAACGAGGTGAATGGCTGTAAGAAGGCTACCAATGCGAGTGCTGCTCTTGTACGGCTGTATCGGCAAAAGGCCAACTACGATCTGCCGAAAGTTAAGCTGAATGAGATCATGGTCGAATATATGCTGTCCAACGATTCCCGGCGCAAAGTAGAGAATCGTCCGATTATCAAGGCACTAGTCCGAGTGGTGCGTCTTGCCACCCGTAATCCACTGCCGACGACACTCGAGACTTGGGAAGTCAACCAAGCATCGAAGTACATGGGTAAAAAACACAAAACGGCTAGGAAGCGAGGGGGTACGTAACCATCGTTCACCAGTTTACGTTGGGCCAGCATCTCTGCTCGTCTCAGAAACCCCGCACCTCCCTGCATAGGTTTTCCATAGTATCCACGCTGCTGATCGCGCAAATTGCACCCCATGCGCAATTCGGCGAGGACAGCGATGCAAATCACCCGCTACATGGCTCTGGGGCTGTTGATCTCCATGGTGCCCATCCGATGTGCTATCGCCGATGGCGATGCTGAGCGTGAAGCACTCGCCCGCATCCACCACGAACTCGCCGCGATCGAGCCACTGATACGCAAAGCGGCATCGCAAGCCAATCCCGATGCCCGTATTCGCTTTCGCTATGACTGGCTACGCCAGGATTTGGTACGCATTCAAGAAGGCATCCAGGCGCACATCGATGGGCCGCGGGCCGAGCCACGCACCTTTCCACCGTTGCGCGGTGACTACCGCCGGTGAGACCACCTCATGACCCCCGCGCAGAACACGGCATTTCAGGCAGGCTCCGGGGCGGCACCCGCTACGTTACTCACAGCCATCGCCTCCATGGTGATCGTGCTCGCCTTCGTCTGGGTGATCTGGGTGATCTGGGGCACCTTTCGCGCCTGGCAGAGCGGGCAGGCGGTGCTCTTCGATCTGATCTGGAGTGCGCTGCGCGCAAGCATCGTGCTCATGGTGTTGGGATTTTATCTACGGTGATGCATGCACCGTCCCGCGACACAGATTCGGGGCATGACCCCGGCAATAGGGGGGAACCCCATTACCTCGGAGGCAATACACACATGATGAAGAGACTCAAACAACGAGCAACCGCCCTGGGGTTGCTGGCGCTGTTCGCGACACCCCCGGTCTGGGCGGTCCTGCCGACGCCGGTACCCCCCAGTACCAACCCGGGCGCGGGTGATTGGATCGGGCTCATCCAGGGCTACATCCGCGACGGCGGTCTTGTACTCGGCCTGGCCATCGCCGTCCTTGGTTTTTTGTGGATCGCCTACCTCGGATTCGCCAAGTTCAACGAGGCCCGTCAGGGCAAGGCCGAGTGGGCCGAGGTCGGCGTGCTCGGCATCGTCGGCGCCGTGGTGCTGATCTTCGCGAGCTACCTGCTCACCGAAGCCGCCGGCGTCATCTAAGCCATCCATGCCCGTTCGCGATGACATCCTGGCGACCCGGCTCAATGCCGAGCCGGCGATCTTCAAGGGCTGCTCATCGTCCGAGTTAGGGCTCATCGTTGGTGTGGCCGCGCTCATCTGGTTGCCTGTCAGCCTCCTCCTGGCAGGGCTGATGGGCGCGGTCACCATGGGCTTCGGGATTGCCGGTGTCGGGGTGGTCGCCACGGTCATCGTGATGGCGAGCCTCTTTCAACGCCTCAAGCGCGGCCGCCCGGACGGTTATTACCAGCAACAACTCCTGATCTGGTTGGACGACCGTGGCCTGCGTCGCTCGCGGTTCGTGCGCCGCAGTGGTACCTGGGACATCGGAAGGACGCAGCGTGCGACGCTACCGCTACGAGATCGATAACGTCCGCGCCCACCTGCGCTCGCTGTGGATCATCATCGGTGTGCAGATCCTGGTTATCTTCGCGCTGTGGTTCGGCTGGAGCCAGTCACCGCGGCATCTCACAGTACACGTCCCACCGGACCTGCGCTCCGGGGCCACGCTGGCCGTCGATGAGATCCCACCGGCCAATGTCTACGCCTTCGCCTTCTACATCTTCCAACAGCTCAACCGCTGGCCCGAGGACGGCGCCGAGGATTACGGCAAGGCGATCTTTCGCATCGCGCCGTACGTCACGCCACGCTACCGGGCCGATCTCATCGCCGACATGGAACTCAAGGGAAAGCAGGGCGAACTGGCCCACCGCGTCCGTGGTGTCCAGGAGGTGCCCGGTCACGGCTACGAGGAGCGCCGCGTCGATGTGCTCGCCGCTGGGGTCTGGGTGGTATGGCTCGATCTCGACCTCTATGAGTCGGTTCGAGGGATGACCGTGAAGAGGACCACCATCCGCTATCCGTTGCGGGTCGTGCGCCTCGCTGTCGATCCAGAAGCGAATCCTTGGGGATTGGCGTTGGATGGCTACGCGGCAGAAGGCCCCCGTCGGTTGAGCGAAGCCGAGCTCAACGACTCACCCAAGACAGACGATTGAGCAAAACGGATCGACACATGCGGACACCACACACCCTCATACGGCAATTCACACTTTGGTTGGGACTGGGATTGCTCCTGATCCAACCGTCCCTCCATGCCGCATCGGAACCGATAGAGCGCATCGAGTGGAACAAGATCCCCATTACCCTGCAGATCAAGGTGGGCCACGAGCGAATGGTCCACGTGCCGGGGTCGGTCAAGGTGGGGGTGCCGGCATCGCTCGAACCGCTGCTGCGCACCCAGAGCGTCGATGGCACGATCTACTTTCTCGCTCACGCCCCGTTCGACGCCACCCGCATCATGGTACGAACCCTCGATGGCGGTCAGGTCCTGCTCTTCGACGTCTCGGCGTCTGAGAGCAATGGCCCAACCCATCCCGTGCAGGTCTTCGTCAACCCCGTCGATGAGACCAAGACCGGTCGCCCCGCATCCCCCGATGCCCGTCACGCGGCCACGACACCCTACAGCTACGTCGCCCTGACCCGCTTCGCCACTCAACAGCTCTACGCCCCCGCGCGCCTGCTCCACGACCGGCCGAGCATCATACGCATCCCCGTAGCGCGCGAATCCCTCCCTTTGCTCCGCGGTGGCTCGGTCGACGCCCAACCGCTGGTCGCCTGGCGCGCCGGGGACCGGTATCTCACGGCCGTCAAGCTGACCAACCGAACCCAGGAACCGCAGACGCTGGATCCCCGGGATCTCCGCGGCCGCTGGCTGACCGCGACCTTTCAACACCACCGCCTACTGCCTGCCGGCAGCGAGGCCGACACCACCGCGGTGTATCTGATCTCCAACCGGCCCTTCGAGGCCTCGCGCTAGGGTAAGACGATGGCAATCGCCACCAGCAATCGACTGTTGCCCATCCTCGCCGGTGCCGTGGTACTGATGCTGGCGTTTGTCACCTTGAAATCGTGCTCTACGGAAGCGGATGATCCCCTGCTGATGGACGCCGTCCCCCAGGCGCCGGTGCCGGACGCCGATACCCCGGCCGACACCATCAAGACCCTCACCGCCAACGTCGCCGCCATGACCGATGAGGTGAAAGCCCTGCGCCGCGACAACGCCACCCTGCGCAACGAGAACCGCCGGCTCCTCAGCGATCGCAACCAGATCGAGGAGAGCGTGACCGCCCGCATCAAACGCGAACTGCTGGCGCGGGAAGAGGAACACGCCTCGCGCGAGCGCCTGGATTCCAATGTGCTCTCGACACTGACAGCGCGCGTGGATGCCTTGTCGCAATCGCTCCCCCCGATGAAATCCACCCCAAGCAACGGCGACATCCCCGTCGGATTGGGTTACGACAGTGGCGGGGAGGGCATGCTCGCCCCGGGAGGATGGGTCTGGATCGATCCGCTGGACGCCATCGAGACCGCGGCGAATGCGCCCAACGGCAACGGCCTACTACGACAGGTTCGCCAGACCACCAGCGGGGCGCTGGACAGCGCCCGCGAACAGACCGGCGCCATCACTCGCGAACGGGAGACCGTGCGACCCGTCTATACCGTCCCTCGCAACGCCACCCTCATCGGCTCGACCGCCATGACTGCTCTGGTCGGCCGGGTGCCGATCCAGGGCCAAGTGCGCGATCCGATGCCCTTCAAGGTGATCACCGGCAGCGCCAACCTGGCCGCCAACGGCCTCACGGTCCCCGGCGTGCAGGGCATGGTGTGGAGCGGCACGGCCATCGGCGATTGGACATTGTCCTGCGTCACCGGCCGGCTCGATTCGGTCACCTTCGTCTTTGACGATGGTACGATCCGCACCATCGCCGGCGACGAGCGTGGCGGCCGGAGCGGCGGTGCCAACCAACCCCTGGGCTGGATCTCCGATCAACAGGGCATCCCCTGCGTCAGCGGCGAACGCAAGACCAACGCCCCGGCATTTCTCAGCCAGCGCATCGGCGTCATGGCCATGCAGGCAGCGGCGGAAGCCGCGGCCGCGGCCGAGACCACCACCGTGGTCAGCGAGAGCGGGGCGGCGACCAGCAACGTCACCGGCGATACCGGCAACTACGTGCTCGGCAAGACCATCGCCGGCGGCAGCGACGAAGTCGCCCAGTGGCTCATGGAACGCCAATCCCAGAGCTTCGACGCTGTCTTCGTCCCGGCCGGCACTCGGCTTGCCATCCACGTCGATCAAGAACTTCCCATCGATCTCGATCTCAACGGCAGGAAACTCCACCATGCGACCGCTGTTCACCCCGATCACCGCACTCGGCTTGATTAGCCTCGTACTCACCGGCTGCGCCAGCACCAAGGAGGCGGTGTTGCCTCAAGACGGTCCGTCGATGCAAACGATCTACGAGCAGCACATCGAAGCGATGGGCGCGCACGATACCTTAGCGATGCACAAAGAGCTCGGCAACCGCCCCATCCCCGATACTGACGGCGCCCTCGATGGCTACACACGAGAGGCCTACAACGAGCTCGACACCACCTTTCCCCGGTTGCCCAACCCGACCCTGATGATGTACGTATTTCCCCATCTGGCTGGAGAGGAGCGGGTCCCGGTACCCGGCTACGTCACGACCTTCCCGATGTACGAGCGGGTCGAGTACGCTCTGCCCGGCGAAGTTCCGACCGAGCGGTAGTGATAAACATGGCGGGGATCCCGCAACACCATCCTAAGCAGAAGGTGCCTGACTCGGAAGACGCACCGGTCACCACAGCCGAGGTCAAACGCCTCTACGAGCGCCCGCCATCTTTCACCGATCTCCTCCCCTGGGTCGAGTACCATCCCGACAGTCGCACCTTCCTGCTCGAAGACGGCATCAGCGTGGGCGCGCTGTTTGAAATCACCCCAGCGGGGACCGAGGCGCGGACGCCGCAGTTCATGCAGCAGCTGCGTGACGCCATCCAGACCGCGCTCACCGACGCCATCCCCGAAGAGGACGACGCCCCCTGGGTCCTGCAGGTCTACGTGCAGGATGAGCCGAGCCTCAAAGCCTTCCAGCACCAGGTCGCCGAATACGCCCACCCCAGTGCCCAAGACACCGCATTCACCCGTCACTACCGGGAGACCTTTGCCCAGCACCTCAATCAGATCACCCGTCCCGGAGGACTCTTCGAGGACACCGCCGTCACCGGCAGCCGATGGCGCGGCCAGGTGCGCCGCATCCGCGCCACCCTCTACCGCCGCTTGAAACCCAAGGGCAGGCCCCCATCCGCCGTCGAGGTCGAGGAGTCGCTGAACGATGTGGCGATCAAGTGGATCGCCGCGCTGGCCTCGGCCGGCATAAAAGCCAAACGCGGCACCGGCCGGGATCTCTATGAGTGGCTCCTCAAGTGGTTCAACCCCAGACCGGCCCTCGCCGGCGGCGATCCCGACCAGCTGCTGGAGATCGCCCCCTATCCGGGCGACACGGCGCTGCCCTTCGGCTACGACCTGGCCGAGTGCCTCACCCTCGCCATGCCCCGGTCCGACAACACCTCCGCCACCTGGTGGTTCGACGGCCTGCCGCACACCGTGGTGACCGTTCAGGGGCTCCGACGGGCCCCGGACATCGGCCATATGACCGCCGAGCGTCAGGCCGGCGATCACGTCTTCTCGCTCTTCGACCGCCTGCCCGAGCACACCGTCATGGCGCTCACCCTGACGGTGAAGCCGCAGGATTACACCCGCAACCACATCGCCCAGATCAAACGCGCCTCGGTAGGCGACACCGCCGAGGCCGAACTCACCCGGGAAGAGGCGGAACAGGTGGAGCGCGAGATGGCCCAGGGTAACAAGCTCTACCCGCTGAACATCGCCTTCTACGTACGCGGCGACGATCCCAAAACGCTACGCACCAACGTCAACCAGTTAAACGCCCTGCTGTTACCCAACGGCCTGCAACCGATCCTGCAGGAGGCGGATCTCCTGGCATTGGACGGGTATCTCCGCAACCTGCCCATGGCCTACGACGTAGCACTGGACAAGACCAGTCGCCGCTCCCGCCTGGTCTTCTCGCGTCACACCGCCAACCTGTTACCCCTCTACGGACGCTCCCGAGGTACCGGTCACCCGGGAATGGTGTTCTTCAACCGCGGTGCCGAACCCCTGGCCTTCGATCCGCTGCACCGGTCCGACCGCAAGAAAAACGCCCACATGCTGATCCTCGGACCCACCGGGGCCGGCAAGTCGGCACTCCTGGTCTATCTCCTGCAACAGATGATGGCGGTTCACCGCCCGCGCATCTTCATCATCGAGGCTGGAGGTTCATTCTCGCTCCTGGGACAACAATTTCAGGCGCACGGCGTGTCGGTCAATCAGGTCACCCTGAACCCCAACGTGGACGTCAGCCTGCCGCCCTTTGCCGATGCCCTCCGCGTATTGGAGAAAGAGCATCGAACCCGACTCGCCAAGGATCCGGATGAACTCAACGATGACGACGAAGGAGACGAGGAGGGCAGCGGCCGGGACATCCTGGGCGAGATGGAGATCGCCGCGCGGATCATGATCACCGGCGGAGACGAGCGCGAGGACGCCCGCTTGAGCCGGGCCGACCGCCTGGTCATTCGCAACGCCATACTGCTGGCGGCCAAGACCGTCAAGGAAACGCACCGAGAACAGGTGATCACCGAAGACGTGGTCGCCGCCCTGCAGACCATTGGCAACGATCAATCCCTGCCCGAACACCGTCGCAACCGCGCCATCGAGATGGCAGACGGCATGGCGCTGTTCTGCTCCGGTCTGGCCGGTCACTTCTTCAACCGTTCCGGCACCCGCTGGCCCGAGGCCGATGTCACCGTCCTGGAGATGGGTATCCTGGCCCGTGAGGGCTACGAAGATCAGCTCACCGTCGCCTACATCTCCATGATGAGCCACATCAACGACCTGGTGGAGCGCCACCAGAACGATGCCAGACCTACCCTGGTAGTGACCGACGAAGGTCACATCATCACCACCAATCCCCTATTGGCCCGCTACGTGGTCAAGATCACCAAGATGTGGCGCAAGCTCGGTGCCTGGTTCTGGATCGCCACCCAGAACCTGGAGGACTTCCCCGATGCGAGCAAAAAAATGCTCAATATGATGGAGTGGTGGCTCTGCCTGGTCATGCCCAAGGAAGAGGTCGAACAGATCGCGCGCTTCAAGGACCTGACCGACGTGCAGCGAAACTTACTGCTATCCGCGCGAAAAGAACCCGGTAAATACGTCGAGGGCGTCGTTCTCTCCGACAATCTGGAAGCGCTATTCCGCAACGTCCCACCACCACTTTCCCTGGCACTCGCCATGACCGAGAAGCACGAAAAGGCAGAGCGCGCCGCCATCATGCACGAGCGAGACTGCAGTGAACTCGAGGCTGCTTATTTCATCGCGCACCGCATTGGTCTGAGCCGTACTCCCTAGAGACCCGGCCACGTATCCACCGTCTGTCGGGGATGCAAACCGATCCCCTCCAACTTTGCGACGCGGTAGAGAATCCGGTGAGCCCCAGAGCATGGTCGTGACGCGGCGTCCCGCGCCAATGGAAGGTTGTAACCGGTGAGTGCAAGGCCAGGCATATGTCCTTCGAGCATCTCTCGGAGCCGCGAGTGAATAACAATGGCGTCCACATCTGGTATCAAGCCAGATTTGCTGAGGGATTACTGGGTAGAGAGATTACCAATAAATTCAAAAACCGGTAAACAACATATAAAAATACGGAAAATAATTACAATAAAAACGGAATACCGGTTTTATATTCACGGGATATGTCTATCATGGGGGCATATTTCTTCGATCGACCGTCAGTTATGCCACGCGATAAAAGGAAACCAGGGAACAAGTCCTTAACGCCTCGAGAGGCGGAAAAGCAGATCAATGAAAGTGCGGAACGCCTGCTGCATCTACTGCGCATGGGCAGTGAGTCTCCCGGTGCAAAAGGGAAGATCCCTAACGCCAGCGCCTCCCAGTGGGCTGACAACGTAGCCACAATACGTGCACGGTTAAAAACCTCCGGCGTTCGGACCCGGGACATCTACAGGGCCGGCCAAGATGGTCTTCTAGGCCAGCTCTGGGAAGACATGAACGCTTTTAGCAAGGCTATAACAGCGCTCTCCAAACCGGGTACGCGTCAACTGAAGGATTATAAGTATTACCTCGCTATTGTAGAGGCCGTCAGCAATCTACCGGGGGAAAATCTGCTGGATCTCGTTCGCGAACTCACCGTTGGTGTGAAGATCGATGAAACGGTGGAGGGGATCCCGGAATGGTGCTTTCGAATTCACCAGCAGCTCAGGCTCGTCGCCAATCGTGTAGGCAGGAAACACGGACTGCGCGAAAAGTTCCGTCAACTCGCCAGTGTCCGCGAGCAGCACCTGAGGTTAGGGGGCGAGTGCGTCTGGCCGGACGATGAATATAGCTTTGAAGAAGGGTATTACACCCCGAAACCCAATGTGGTTGTGGCCGATGCGCTGCAGCAGTACCGAGCACTGAACATCCCTGCGCTTCTACAACTTACTGAAAAACAGAGCAGCGCGACCCTACAGGAGTTAGCACGTGTCGCCGGGGAAGATAGCGAACTCACTGAATTGGCAGTAACCCTGCGAGACATCTTTATAGAACAACCACAACGGCGGCGCCTTGCGAGGAATACCTATTTCAGTGATACGGATCCGATGGATCAGGGAATCGCCAATCTATCAGGAAAAACCCTGGTTTTGTCCTGGATAGGGGACGCGCTGGAATCGCTTCCGATCCACTATGCCGGCTTTTTAAACGTAGAGGCGCCGAGCTGGAGCGATCCCGGTCAACAGGCATTCGACCTTTACCATTCCGAGCGGATGGTCCGTAGTGTGGAGGAATTCGATCCGGTGGAGTTGAAACTGTTCTCCGCCGAACTCCTACCCGACACGGAAAAGTTGATGAGCGTAGGTAATGGCGCATTTTTGGCAGCGGACCATCTTGCGCTGTTTCTCTATCCCTCCCCGGATGAAAACGAAGTGATAGTACTGGCGAAGATCGGCAACGACGAAGGCACCAATCTGGTTCCGTTGGACATAGCACATCTCAGCCTTTGGGGAAACGCGACGGTATTCGCAAAGGATCGCCCTCGCGAGTTTCCCTACCAGTGCGACTCGTTGCGAAAGTACCTGATGCGAGTCATCAAGGACGGAAGTCTCGAACGAGACTGGGGGAGTACAGCTACCGCTCTTGATCAATGTCCACTGTGGAGCATTGGAGAGGAACTTGAAGCAGCCGAGTCGGCTTTCATGACCATGGAAGAGGAGACAATCGCATGAGTGCAGAAAGGATAGGCAGCTATCGGCTGACAGAACACGCCCAGGTTCGAATGGGACAGCGTGCCATTAACAAGACTGACATCGAACTCGTTCTGCGCTATGGCGAGCCCTTTTCAGACGGATACATGCTGACGAAGAGTGCACAGCGTGCCTGCTTGAAGTCGCTGCGGGAAAGAGTCAAGCGGATCGAACGACTCACCGATGCCGTTGTGGTGGACGATTGCGGTGTGATTATTACCGCATACTGGGCGGATAAACGGCGAGTGAAAAAACTGCTCGCTGCAGATTAGCGTGTGTTCATGGGGCTGCTAGTTCAATTTGCAGCCATATTGAATTGCTGCAATACCTGCAAAGCACACCAGCAATCAGACGGATGAAGGATAGAATAATGGAAATCAACCGGGCTATCAGGCAGGTCATCAATGATACGATCGCAGAAGCACGCGCTATCTGTGGATCAGAAGGTCTCTATCAGTGCATGCTGTATAACAACGCACTTCAGCATCCGGAGATCGGCCGGGTCGATCGTGAAGTTAAGATCAAACTGCATAACGGAAAGACGGGGTCGTTGGATTTCGTTTTAACGGTAGGTAATGAAAAGTATGCAATTGAACTCAAGGCAGGTGCGAACAGTTATCGCAATTCATTGAAAAAAGCAAAGGAAGTCGACGGAAAACATGGTGCGAACAAGACGGGTGGAATTCTGAAAGACTTAGATAAACTGCACACGTTTAATCGCCTGAGGAATGATTATATACACAGAGCAATCCAAGTATGCATTGAACCCGCTTACATGCGAAGAGGTTTCGAGAATTGTGACATTGAGCACTATTCCGCCATGGCGAAAGAACAATCGATCGGGTTCGTCTACGGAACACCGGAATACCGTGATAACGCACGCTGGTTCAGCACAGGTGGAGATGAAATATATGATGTTTCCAATGAGTCGAAGATTGACATCAGAGAAACCCCCAATTTTGACTTCAACAATTTTGATTGGCGAGCCTATTTCACCGAAGTAGCCACCGTTGAACCCAAAGATGAAACCTTCGCACAAGGGAACTTGTACCACTGCCTGAGAAGTTCAGGTTTGCGCGAAACTCAGTGTGCGAGTGAGGTATTCTTTCATTTTGCGAAAAAACCCGGTTCGAGAGCAGCATATTGGTTACCTGATATGGCTGTATTCGATAAAGACTTCGATGGGCGATTTCATTTAGGAGTCAATAGAGATCAAAAGAGGCAGAATGACTTCGAAAAACTCGAGAGTCTGGAAGCCGTCATCGAAATTAAGGGAAGCAAGAGCTTTAACGGGGGAAGTATCGAAGATAAGATCAGGCTCCTAAATGACGACATTCATAAACTGCATCACGAGCTGAGGCCAGCCATCAACGCGCAGTCCCATCTCGAAGGTATTCGTCGAGAGAAGAGCATTCAGTATCTCATGGTTATTGCGGATGCTTCTCCTGAACTGGAAAACTATGTCAGAGAGGTTCAGAAGGAGTACAGCACTACGGTTAACACAATCTGGGCGGGAGACTATGTCAAGTAGGTTGGTTTCGCTTCGCGGAATTGTTGCAAGTGTGATTGTACGACCTCGCGATTAACGTACTAAGAAAAGTACAATAGGATTCGGATCCCATTGTAGGAGTAAATTATAGGGTTTCAGGTTAACCGCCGGTTGGATTCTACGAAGCTGATGGTACCGTTAGAAATATACCCAAACAAAATGTCGAGTTTGTGCAGAAGCGAACAGTTACTGGACCGCCACATTTGCTGAATGGTGTACTTGTGGACGGTAGCCGAATTGAAACGCTCTGCAGATGGAGGGCGGTGTGAGAATCTGTACTTCGCTAATCTTCGTTGAGGGACGTGAGTCATAATATCCCTCAGCACTCCAACGCCAGAGACGTCCATTAAACAACAACCAGGCGACACCTGAATTCGGAAGTTGGACAAAAGTCCCGTTGGGTAAATCGGAGAGTGGCCCTGAGCAGGTACGGCGTAATTTTGTTAGCGGGTCAATTCGTTCATCGTGAAGATAATCATCAATCAGTTTGATGCTGGAACCATCGATCCGGTCGGCGTTGGCCGCGAGCCAACTTTTCTTGAACCGGTTGTAGGCATCACGCCTGCACTCAGCACAGGGCCTGTGACCAGCCGCGAACGCGGTCACTTCGTCCAGGAAGAATAGTTCAGTGTATTGTCCCGGCGTCATGATCGTCCGCCGCCTTTCTTTGAACTCTAGGAGGCACGTTATCCAGGGTTTGCGCGACCATTGTTTTCCGGTCAACCGTCCCTCTCGGTCATGGAGACACCCCCGATTGCCCATCCAGTGGCCGCGAGCGGGAGTTATGATTAGTTCCCCGAATGGATCTACTCGGTTTTGTCTGGACATGG
The DNA here is from genome assembly GCA_011525625.1 of Nitrospira defluvii. Lineage (GTDB taxonomy): Bacteria > Nitrospirota > Nitrospiria > Nitrospirales > Nitrospiraceae > Nitrospira_A. The sequence goes on along the minus strand of WYAX01000017.1, from coordinate 13,970 downwards.
CCAAGGTTCAGATTGGAAGTGCAAATATTCGCTTATTACGCATTATGAAAGGGAAAAGCAATTTTGATATCGTATCTGATTGAAAACTGGTTCTGGGCACTGTTGAGTATCTATATATCGTTGGTGATCGTTAAATTGATGATCATGCGCGAAGACATCTTTGTCTTCTCCTGGATCATCCAGGATGAATTCAATGCCTACGAGAGTTTTGGTCGCGCCCACCTGGTGAGTTGGATCATTGCCAGCGTTGGTCTCTTTTTATTGGGTCTCTGGATTATCTTGAGAGCGGTTGAGGTACTTTCAGAGATACCCCAAAGAACTTACAGTACATGCCGCCCGCTCGTTTGGAGAAGTAAAGGGCTAATCTAAACAGAGATTTAAGCCTGCGTTTGTGCCCTTAGTTCGTAGTACTAGTATGCAAGAAAACGGGAAAGATTTGTTTTCGTAGTGATCTTACGAAAAACAAATCCAGAAAATGAATCCCCTTTTCCCAAACTCACGCGCTATTCCTGTAACCAGTTCTCCACTTTCAGACCCGGCACCCGGGAGAACTCCCCGACGTTGGCGGTCACGAGTTTCAGGTCTGCAGCGAGGGCATGGGCAGCAATGAGTAAATCGTTCGGCCCGATGGGCGTTCCCCGGAGTGCCAGGTGATGGCGTAGTTGTGCGTAGTGACGGTCGGTCGGTGCTTCCAGTGGCAGGATCTCCAGCGCGGAGAGCAGCATATCAACCCGGTCTGCAAGTTTGTCCGAACCCGATTTGGTGGCGCCATAGCGGAGTCCCGCCGTGACCACGATACTGGTGCAGACACCGTCCTCACCTTCCTTCTCAATTCAGCCCGCCACCGCACCCTATGGATCGCGAACCAGATTGGAGAGGATGTTGGTATCTAGCAGATACGCCATTGACGTGCTCACAAGGCTACGTCATCCAGCGGGGGTAGATCTTTGTCCACATTGGGGAAGGGCACGTCTAGCGGTTCCAGGGAAGCCAGCAGAGCCAGCAGCCTGCTCTTACGGATCGGCTCCACGATCAGTCGATCACCTTCCTTGCGGATAACTGCTTCTTCGCCTTTCAGTTCAAATTCGCGGGGGATGCGTAGCGCCTGGTTTCGCCCGTTACGGAATAGGCGCGCACGCCGTTCAGGGGCGGTCATTCGAGTACTCTCCAATCGGAGACATATGCCAAAGCATCTGCCGTGAGTTCAGTCAAGTCAATGAGCCGCTAACGGCCGAAATCCCGACAGGGGTTGACTTGGTTTCCCATCGAAGGACTTTCCAGCCTGGTGCAGGCTTACGGCCATGTCTTCGATTCTGCCCTTTGCTCATCGCATCGACCGCCACCGGTTTGTACAGTTGGTCTTGCTGTCGTTGTGTCTGAGCCTTGCGCTCATCCGTGTGGGTGCGGCACCCATCACGGGTCCGAATCGGATCGAAGTATTTACGGTGGGCCCGAAGGAGGTGACGGTGCCTGCCGCGGCCCGTCTAGGACTGCCTCCAGGAACAGAGCTTCAAGTCTATCGGGTGGATGGCATAAAGCGTATCCAGACAAACCTGTCCCGCGATCTTCCAAACGACCCAGAAAACTCCAAACGCATCGTCCTTCAGCGTATCCAGCAGCTACCGACGTCGGAGCGCGTAGATCTACAGCATAGTGCCGTGGGATTGGCGAAGGCGGTGCAGTATGGCGTCGATCGCTATCCGGCCATCGTGTTCGACGGGAAACTGGCGATCTACGGTGTGACCCATCTCCGCGAAGCACTGCATCGCTACCAGCAGTGACAGGAAAGTAGCACATAGTGAGCGGGCGGAGGTTTTTGTCGGTCAGTTTGGCAGTCCTGTTGATCACGCCACTCGCCGGTCGGGCGGGTTCCATCACAACTGCGGAGATCGTCTCCAATACCACCGCGGCCGCATTGACCTGTATGCGCTGGATGCCCGTTGGTGCCTGTTTCTGGTTGCGCTGTTCCTGGAGGGGTTGTCGCGTCAGAACCTCCCTCAAGGTCGGTCACTACAACCCGGATCTCGTGATCAGCAGCTATAACGAACTGGGCGCCAATCCCTGGGTAGAGATTCGAGCCACACTGGGCCTGGCCCAACAGACAGCCGCCAATGGCTTGTTGGGGTCTTTGCTGCCCGTACCCATCAACAGTGCTGGCAATCGCACAGAGGGAAGTTCCCGTCACCGCGACCACAAGAACCTGGTTTTCCGCGAGTCGGATGCCATCGGCCACCCACTCAGTTCGCTCTCTGGGATTGTTGCCGGTGCAGGAATGTTGTGTCCGTCTGAAACTACCTCCCTGGTCCCGTACTTCCAATCCGGGCTCGATGCGTTGGCGTGGCGTCAGGAAGTCCCCGAGATCTTTTATCCCGCGAGTTTCATCCCGGGACTGCGCGAGATAGGCGCCTGGCCACTACAGACCTGGGGTGGTGTACATCCCCGTACCGGGTGGACCACCCAATCGGAAGAGCCCAAGGCGGCCGCCATAAACGCCCAGCGAGCGGGAGATATCGTAACTCGTACGGCACAACCACACCTCTACGTTCCCATTACGCCGTCGTCATCCGGGCTCAGAGTCTGGTCACCTGGCCCCCTCAGGGAGAACGATCCTCGCTCGGGCATTTGGCAAATGCTGATCCCGCGTACCGAGACGAGTTGTGAAGCATTCGGCACGAACGATCTGGCGAGTCTTACCGGGTGGGGCGGCGGACGGGTCGACGAGGAGGGTGACTATGTCTGGAATCTCTGGCGCCCCTATCAGTGCTGTCAGCGGCGTGGTCAGTGGTTCTTGTTCGACATCAACTGGATCTCCTATCCACCATGAGGGGCAAACAGGGGTACGTAATGACCAAACCACGACGATCCACCCGGATCAATCTTCGAATCACTGTCGCATCGATACTGGTCCAATTGGCGATGTGGGGTAGCGCCGATGCTGCCCAGGCACCCACGGAAGATAGCCTGTGGTATTACGAGATCGGTGGGGCAGAGCCAGTCTCCGCGCCAGCCAATCCTCTGGTTACTTCCGTCACGCTGGGTGGCTCGGCACAGCTTGGGCTTGGCTACAGCTGCGGCAAGTTCGATCCTGTCGCGGCGGTTACTAATACGCTGAACGACATTGGTTCCGGTGTCGACAATATGCTGAACGCCATGACCGCCGCGGCGAGTGCTGCCATTGCCGCCCTGCCGGCGCTTATCCTGCAACGGGCGAATCCCGGACTCTATGACATGTTCCAGAACGCGCTGCTCAAGGCCGAAGAGACCATGCAGCTTGCCACCAAGTCCTGCGAGCAGATGGAGGCCGAGATCGCCCAGGGCAAGAATCCCTACGCGGATCTCATCTCCTTGTCCAAAGGCAACGACTGGAAACTGCAGATGGGGGTAGGCGGTAACGACGCCGTGACCGCGAAAGACGCGGTCGAGACCTCGAACGGCAACAACGGCGTTCCCTGGGTTGGCGGTCAAGCCGGCGGCTCGGGGCAACCGGTCCTGGAATTCACTGGTGACATCGTGAGGGCAGGGTACAACCTCAACATGAACCGACCCGTCACTGCGACCGGCCCAATACCACCGGCCGCGGCAACCCGGCTGTCCGAGGTCTGGGCGACACCCGTCGATGCCAGAAACTGGGTGGTGGATGTGGTAGGCGAGAATATTGTCACCACTTGCGATACCTGCCGCAAGGACAGTATTCCCGGCACCGGCCTGTTGCCAAAGCTGTATCAAGAATCAAGTGCAGTAACGGTGGAGATTCAGAATCTAGTCGGCGGTACAACACCTCCAACTCTTGTCAACCTGGAAAACATCGCCGCCCCAGGAGTGGCCATCACCCGCCAGGTCATCGAAGCGATTCGCGAGATGCCGGCCTCCGAACAGAGCCTGATCATGGGTCGGCTGGTCTCGGAGATCAGCACTGCACGTACGGTGGAAAAGGCGTTGTTCGCCCGACGATTGCTACTTACCGGCCGACAGGTGCCGGAGGTCTACGCCACCGAGGTGGCCCGCGAGCATGCTGACACATCCATCGCTGAACTCGACAAGGAGATAGAAAATCTCTTGTTCGAGACCCGGGTGCGCAAGGAGGTCGTCTCCGACACGGTGAGCATGTTGCTCCAGCGCGCCGCGGCGCGACGCCAGGCCTCTTTGAATACACCCACGGTGCCAACGATCGACCCCAGGCCGCTGACCAATGGTCGCGTTCCGTAGCGGAATCACCCGACGTCGACGCTGGTTCATCCTGCTGACACTGTCGGCTTTCGGAATGACGCTGTGCATCGGGGCATTCCTATGGCACTCAGTGCAAACCTCATCGGTCGTCGCTATCCAGAACCAGATTGATCTATTGAGGCCCGCCTTCACGGCAATCCGGTTGTTGGTGATCAGCGCTGTGGCATTGGTATGGCCGGTGGTGACGCAAGGCCTCTGTCGATGGGGACGCGTCGATGAAGCTACGGCGGCTCAGTTGCTGTCTTTGCGATGGCGGATCGTTACCTGGCTCCTCGTGATCGAGCTGATGCTAGGGCAGAACCTCATTGGTCGGTTCCTGAGCACAATCCAAGGATCCGCCGCATGACCGTCGACAGCTACCTTGAATTGTTCACGACCCTGTTCGGATGGGCCTTCTACGGCATCCTTTGGGATGCATTGGTGGGAACAGGTATCGTGTTTCTGCCGTTTCTCGGGATTCTCATCGACAACTGGCGCGAGCCCGCCGAAGGAGGGGAGTTCGGCACCGTCACCGGGCTGTCGCTCCGCCGCATGGAGATCGAGCTGTTCATCGCTCTATTGGTTGTCGTCCTGGCGGGTCAGCCGGCTGCCCTGACACCATTGAATGCGGGCACCCTCAGCTACACACCGCCACCGACATTGATCAATCCCACACCCGCCACAGCGACGGTTGCCGCTTCCCAGAGTACCTACGGCACGACGGGATTCACCGGTTCACCGGCAACGGTGAACATCCCGGTGTGGTGGTATGCCGTTCTAGCCATGACATCGGGATTGAATCACGCGGTGATCGAAGGACTCCCCACAACAGCGGATATGCGCACCTACGAACAACAAGCGCGTCTCGCTACCATTGCCGATCCGCGTCTCCGTCAGGAAATCAGTGACTTTTTCAGCCAGTGCTATATTCCAGCACGCTCGAAATATCAGGCTGAGCGGCCGGCAACGGCTTCGATCAGCGCTCTCCTAGGCACCTACGGACCGGACGATCCTGATTGGATGGGATCACACGTCTATCGCGACACGCCGGGTTTTTACGACACGCTTCGACCGGCCATGCAGATCACGGGCTGGGCCTACAATGCGGCTCGCGACACGGAATACGATCCCGCCGCACCACCGTCCTGGGGTAAGCCTTACTGCAAGCAATGGTGGGAAGACAGCACCATCGGCTTGCGGGAGAAACTGATCAACGAGGCGGATGCCACATCTGCCGGATTCTCCGGCCTCGTCGTTGCCGTGGCACCGGCACTGGCCAGTGAACAGCAGAACGATGCCGTCGCCCGCACCGTGCTCACCAACTCCCCGCCCAGTTGGTCGAACAACGATCTGGTGGCCAACAATTCCGGTAGCACGGGCTTACTGAGCACCGCGGAGAATTTTATTAAAGGCGGCTTGGCTGGAGGCGGTGTGGTTTCCGCATCAGCACTGTTCTCCGTAACAATGACAGCGGTCCTTCAAGCGCTTCCAATGGTACAGGCCGTACTGCTGCTCGGCGTCTACGCTCTGCTACCCATGGTAGTAGTGCTATCGCGCTATTCCATTTCCATGATGGTCATCGGTGCCATGGCCATCTTCACCGTCAAGTTTTGGAGCGTGCTCTGGTACCTCGCGATGTGGGTAGACCAGAACCTCATTCAATCCATGTACCCAGACGTCAATGTGTTTCTTCAGATCTTCGCCAATCCCGGTGAACATGATATGAAACGCCTTCTGCTTAATATGATCACAACGAGCCTCTACCTCGGGCTACCGTTGCTCTGGAGTGGAATGATGGCATGGGCGGGGTTACATGTAGGGCGCTCGATCAATTCGGTACAAGGCGAATTCACACGGCCCGCTCAAGATGCCGGAAGGCAGGGTGGAGGTATTGGGAAGGCAGTTGTTACAAAAGGGGCGAAGCGATAACTGGATCTACAGATCCTCTTCATACCATCCGTACGGATCAGTGCCATTGTCAAACTTGCGGGTGCGGAAATTATAGTCTCCGGTTAGATCACCGTCTTCAGAATCCGCGTCATCCTCGGATGTAATCGCAGTTTCGGCCAGCAGGCCGATGAGGCCCATGACAAACAGGCTCGTGGCGCGAACGATTGCCTTCGAGCCAGTCAGTATGCCTCCAAGGCATGCCATGAACACTGTAAAAGCTTTGCGCTGATCTTCCATCTCAATAAATCTCTATCTATCGCATCTCCCATGGTGAACTCCGTGTGCCAACGTTTCAGAATTCTCCATCCCGGACCACATTACCTTTGCTGATTATCTTGACAGTTTTTGGGTGAACCGGTTCGTTGTCCGGCAGCAGTCCTTTGCCTTTCTCAATCACCTTGGCAGCGACACTGGTCAGCTTGCCTAATGTGTCCGAACCGACAAGTGCTTTGCTGTCATCATAATAGTCAAACCAGGGTAGGCCGGCTTCTGTGTAATCCTTGGCAGTCGCAGGTTTATGTGGTGGTTGATGCCCGGTAATCATCCGGTATTGCTCAGTGTTGGCTAGGTGGATGAAGCACCGAAAACCATTGTCCTGATCCCATGCATCAATGCCGTACTCGTCCTCATAAATCTCCTGCCGCATCAAGCCGCCTGGTGCTAGTCCCATATCCGGGGCAGCCGATTCGCAGACCGTGCGGCTGAACATCGGCATATCAAGGTAGTCGATGTCTGCTTCGACGGTTCGCTCAAAATGTTCGACGTAAACGTCATGCTTCATCGGGTAGACGATAATCTGGAGTCCGCCATGTTCAGCCTTACCCGTAATCTGCTCTTCGGCCGTGAAGCCTTCACCCAGGGGCATGGCGACAAACTGCCGAATGAAATCTTCCGAGACGTTGAAACCATCCAGCCAAGGCTGTTCCGGAATCACCGCATAGTCCTGTGGATCAGCCGAAAGTCCGTTGCTCCAGGTCTCCCCGGATACGGCATTGATCTTGCCGGCGGCGATCTTGACGGCGCAGGGGTAGTCACCAGAGAAATTGATCCATAGTGCCTCTGACTGATACATGGGTATAAAGACTCCACCATGCGTCCGCCAGGTATCAGGCAACTTGTTTGCAAAGTCGTCCACGTGCTCCACCGGAAACCGACCCAGTCCCGGGGGGAGGGGGTATTCCCGGTTGTCATCCGGGATCCGCAGGGTGCGTTGAAAGCCGATGCTACACGCCGCTTTTTTGTGGACCTCCGGAAACCGGAAGGTCAGTTGTTTATTCAATAGTTCGATCATTCTCTTTCCTCCACAGATTACCAGTCACCATCGCGGACATCCCGGGCAATACGCAAAATAGCGTGATCCGGTGCGGATTTGAGCTGGCGGATCAGATCTGCGAACAGTTGCGGGCGCTTACGAATGATCTCCTGCAAATCCGACGATACCTTCCCAGCCATTGCCAGCAGCACATCCGGGTCTTCGCCGAGTTCCTCGGCCAATGCCCGGATTTTTGCCTCGGACGGTGGCGCCACATCCCCGCGTTCTATTTTGCTGAGGTAGGCGGGTTCCACACCAATTCGCTGAGCGACTTGCCGGACAGAAAATCGCCGGTCCTGTTCCTTCAGAGCCTCGCGATGTTCACGGATGTATTCTCCAAATGTCATGTGTAGTATATAGTACACATATTTTCCCAAGGCAAGCTTTCTGGGTATTGGCGGGTGTAATTAGTGGCTTTGGATACTACACAGCAGCAAAAGTAAGAATTACTTAACCGGGGGAAGGGGCATTGGTGAAGGCAAGAAGGAAGTGGGGGTGTTGCAGCGGTGTACTCTCAGGCGGAAGGTGAATCGGGAAGAGCATGGCCAGTTATTTGGTCAGTTGATGCGGTGGATTTGGGCTGGTGGCAATCGTCCGAAGGGCTTGGCTATACGTCGCGCAGCGGCATCAAAGACTTACCTAAGAGGTTGAAGTAATTATTCATTTTGGCAAACAAACCAGCTATTATCGCAAATTAGAATGGATGAGTGAAACATGGCGACAGCAGAACAAATCAAGGCGCTTTTGAAGAGCCACGCGGATCGAGATGATCAGCGGTTCTACTCTATTGCGTTGCAAGTTGCCGCAAAAGAAGCTCGCCAAGGCCACCACAAACTCGCTAATGAGCTAAAGGCCCTAGTAGAGAGCTCTCAAAAGACCTCAAAGCTAGGTGTCGCGGTACAAAGCCCGACTCCGCTGAAGAAACAGCCAGCAGGAGAACTGAAAGGCTTATTGGATTTGACTCCGGCTTCCGTTCGCAAAAACGAACTGGTTCTGTCGGTGGACATCAGCACTCGCTTGGAGCAAGTCCTACTCGAACAGCGGCAAAAGGATAAATTGTCTCAGTTTGGTCTTCTTCCTCGCCGTAAGTTGTTATTCACAGGCCCGCCTGGCACAGGGAAGACCATGTCAGCTGCAGCTCTAGCCACTGAGCTCAAGTTACCACTCTATACAGTGGTACTAGACAGTTTGATTACTCGTTTCATGGGAGAAACGGCGTCAAAACTCCGTTTAATTTTCGATCATATCAAGCAGACAAGGGCCGTTTATCTGTTTGATGAATTTGATGCGATTGGTACACAACGGGGCGCACAGAATGACGTGGGAGAAATCAGGCGAGTACTGAATTCTTTTCTCCTATTTGTCGAACAAGATGCCTCGGAAAGCATCATCGTTGCAGCCACAAATCATTCTGAGCTACTGGACAAAGCGCTCTATCGTCGTTTTGATGACATCATATGCTTCGAGAAGCCTGGTCAAGAACAGATAAAGCAGCTCGTCGAAAATCGACTGTCAATGTTCGATACAGACCAATTGGAATGGAGCGAGATAAGTACAACGGCAAAGAATCTCAGTTCGGCTGAGATAACCAGGGCCTGTGAAGATGCCGCAAAAGAAGCGGTATTGAGCCATAAAGAAATAATTACCTCTTCATTGCTGATTAGGGCAATTGAACGTCGCCAAACAGGGAAAAAGTAATACGAAATGCCGGAACGGAAGCCGCATATCCTCATCGAAGGCTTCGCTGACCGCGAGGACTTTAGTTCACGAAGGCGGGGTCGAAACCCAGTCATTCCACTACAAGACCGGCATCAGCATGGTCAATCCATATCCGGGCAATATGCCGGTGTTATGCAAAGTTATGATGCCCGGCGAGCTCAAGCTCCACCCCCAATTACTGAAGATGTCGGTATCTATGTAGAAATTGTCGGAATGCCTGACTGTGAGCTACCGCTTGACAGTCTTGATACCTCTAAGGACTTTAAACTTCGTTCTTGTCGTAAGGTGGATGACCATGAAGTCGCCGTCGTATTTGTGCCAGAGTCTCGGCGTGGTGTTTTCCAGAGCAAACTCGATCAGTACCTTGATCCTGATAAAGATGGTAAAGGTGGCCCGAGAAATCACAATCTCATTGATAGCATTGCCGAAATAAAACTAGCTGATCTGCAGTCGTTCTGGACTGATGTGAGTGGTCTCTTTCCACAGGATGAAGACCAGGTCGTCTGGTGGGAGCTCTGGCTGAAGAAACAGCCTAATGCAGAGGATCCACTTCATATTCCCCATCAACTCGCTGAGCGAATCAATGCGAAGCTGGGAAATACATCCATAACGTTCTTCGATAGTTTGGTTGTCTTGATTAGAGCATCATCCAGACAACTTTCACGCGCGCCGGAATTGATCGCAAATCTCGAAGAGCTTAGGCGGGCGAAGGAGACGCCCAATGTCTTGCTCAGGTCTTCCCCGAAAGAACAACAGCAATGGACAGAAGATCTTAATGGACGCGTGCAACTCAATGCTGACATCTCCACGGCCATTACTATCCTTGATACTGGGGTCAACTACAATCACCCATTGATCGGGAATTTCTGCAACGAGGAAAGTGCGGAACGATGGGATCCTGCATGGCCTAGATATGATAACCACGATCCGACAAACCCTTTCGCACCCTATAACGACCATGGTTCGAAGCAAGCAGGTTTAGCGGTCTTTGGTGACTTGCATGAGGCCTTAATGAGTCACGATCCAATTGCAGTGGATCATCGAATCGAGTCTGCCCGCATTCTTCCTCCAACAGGCAACAACGATCCTGAGCTTTATGGTGCCATTACCGTTGGTACAGCGGAGAAACTTGCTATTGATAGGCCAGACTGGAAGCGTGTTTACTCTCTGGCAATCACCTCTGAACCTGAGGCGTTGGGAGGGCAACCCTCTTCCTGGTCTGCCGAGATCGATGATTTTTCTTTCGCACTGGATGATGCTGAATCGAGATTGTTTGTTATCTCTGCAGGCAATAATGCCAATGTTGCACCCCAGCCAGACTACTGGGATCAAGTGAATTTGGCACAAATAGAAGATCCCGCACAGTCATGGAATGCTCTGACTGTGGGGGCATTTACGGAAAGAACGACGAACGATGATGCCGACTTCGATGGTTGGTCACCTCTTGCAGAGTTCGGCGACGTTGCGCCGTCTTCACGTTCGGCTGTCAGTTGGGGCTGGAGAAAACATGCTCCTTATAAGCCTGATGTTGTCGAGGAAGGAGGTAATCGTCTTCTCTCTCCAGATAGTACTGAAGTTACCGATGCCGATGTAGTTTCTCTTCTAACAACCTCTGGAAAAACAGCCGGACAACTTTTTGAAACCAATGGGGACACGAGTGCCGCTTGTGCTTTGGTTTCTCGACAGGCAGCGATCCTGATGGCTGAGTACCCAGATTATTGGCCAGAGACAATTCGTGCTCTGATTGTGCATTCGGCAGAGTGGACTACCCGTATGTCCGAGAGATTCGGACTGCTATATGATCAACACAGTCCGAAATTGGCGAAAGAGACAATGTTAAGGACAGTAGGGCATGGTGTACCGGATCTCGAGCGTGCCCGTTACAGTGCAAGTCATGCATTAACGCTAATTGCACAAGATGAGTTGCAACCGTTCTTCAAAGAGCCTGACGCCAGGACTTCAGAAGATCCAAAGTTGCACGAAATGCAGCTCTATCAGTTGCCTTGGCCCATCGAGGTGCTCCAGCAGCTTCCTCCAGAGTTGGAGGTCAAGCTCAGGGTAACTTTGTCCTATTTCATCGAACCCAACCCGGGGCGAAGGGGATACAGGAAGCGGTATAGCTACCAATCGCATGGATTACGCTTTGAAGTTATTCGGCCGGGGCAAACGTTGGCCAATTTCAGAGCCTTTATCAACCAAAGGGCAAACGAGGAGACGGAAGACTACAGTGGCCCGGAAGGTGACAATGAAGGCTGGAAGCTCGGGTTCCAATTACGCACCCGAGGCTCTCTTCATTCGGATACGTGGACGGGATCGGCTGCTTCGCTTGCCGATATGCACACAATTGCAGTTTACCCGGTGGGTGGATGGTGGAAATATCGGACTGCGTTAGATCGCTGGCAAAATTCTGTTCGTTTCAGCCTTATCGTAAGCATCGATGTGCCCGATGAGAACGTCGATATCTATTCCATTGTTGAAACCCAGATTGAAACGCAGGTAGAAATCGAAGTGTGATCACAAACGCACTATTCGCCATATAGCGACTAACTCCAACCGTTACTCATTAGTTCGAGAAAATCCCTTCGTGACAGTACTTCAGAGCAATCTCGCCAGTCTTTTTCCGAGGGAGCCATTGTTGTGGTATAGCGAAGGTCAAAGCCGGTCGCTTCTTTCTGGGCGTTGATGTACTCGTCCATTTTTTCGCCCAGCGTTTCGATGTCTTCGATCCACTCGTCCTTGATGGTATCGGGTAGCGAGCCAAATAGGTTGTAGCGGTCGCGCATTCGTTCAGACAGGCGCTCATAGACCTTTTCGTCAACGGTCTGCTCATTGACGAGATTCAGCATATCGACCTTTTCACGCACCTGGCCGAAGCGTTTGATGCGGCCGATGCGCTGCTCAAGCCGGGTTGGATTCCAAGGCAGGTCGACGTTGATCAATGTTCCTAATGTTTGCAGGTTCAAGCCTTCACATGCAGCGTCGGTGGCCACCATGATGCTGATCTCATGTTCGGCGACCATCTTCTTGAGTGTTTCGCGCTCGATATTGACGCTGTCACCTTTCTGATAGAGTCGGCTACGACCGGCACCTGCATAGAGACCTATCGCCTCATCGGGGTAACGAGCCGCCAGTGAGTCGGCAACCCACTTGGCCGTGTCGTAGTACTGGCTGAAGATGATGACGCCAAATTCACGCCACTTTTCTTTATCCAGATAGTGGACCACTGCCTGCATCTTCGGATCTTCCGTGATCTTTTCGAGCCTAACAATCATTCGATCCAGCACGGATCGTTCTTCTGCGTTGCTTTCATCCTGGGCAAGCTGTAATTCGATCTCTGTATCATCTTCTTCGACTTCGAGTGTTCGGCCTGCAAGAAGCATCTTGGCCGTATTCAGCCCGGCAACGATGCTGGAGCAAATCCGTTGTTCCATCAGGTTCTTCATGAATCCGCCGCCTCTGCCACGTTTGGCCAGCACCTTCCCGAATCGCCTGGCTTCTGCATAGGCTTCGCGGAAATCTTCGCTGGTCCGCAGTGCGTTGCCTTCGAACAGGGCGTTGAACAGGTGAACTTCCTTTGTCAGATCACGATCAGGGTGAACATCAACACCAATCCTGGCTAACAGTCCTGAATCCTCGAGGGTTGATCGTTTGCGCAATACGATGTGGCGCACGAAGGGATTTTCTCGTTGAAAGAAGGTGGCGCCAGATATCTCCCGCTGCAATTCATCTTCGAGGCCTTCCCGCGTGATGTCGTCGAGATCGGTAAATGGATTGTTTGACTGCCACTTGGAGTCGGCCAGACCCAGGTCCTGGCGGATCGCGCTATACAGTCGCCGGGCTCTGGGTTCCTGGGTTGAATTAACCAATGGCAGGGGCGATCTCAGCAGCTCCCAGGCAAAGGAAGGCTCTGTTACCTCCTGATCACCGGAAAGGATTGGCAAGACCTCTTGTGGGCGATGCCATTTGGCGAAGTCATTTCCAAGAACAAAACGTCCTTCGCCCTGGTGGAGAATGCCGATGAGATCCCAAAGGTCCTCAGGTCGTGTCTGTATAGGAGTCGCCGTGCCGAGCAGCACATGATCTGAGCGAGCGGCAATCTCACGTATGAAGGCCAGCAACTCGTTAGGCGATCCGGCATCTTTGCCAAATCCCTGGCGGATGCGCGCCTTATGTGCCTCATCGAGAATGAGAAGACCGTAGCGCAATCCCAGAAGGTGTTGCTTCTCCTGGGAGTCCCGCATCATCAGGCCAGTCGAAACAATGCCAATCCGTAAGGGACATTTCGCAATCTGCTCGCGACCAGCAGGGGAAATGGTGCGCTCATCGACATCGAGCCAGACCTTTCTCTGGGTCTCCCAACGGGCGCAGGGGATACCTAGCTTGTCGATCAATTCGGTTTGCCACTGTTCACACAGCGTGGCCGGCGCGAAGATCACGATCGGCTTACGGGACTGACGCTCCTTGTCGCTGAGTAAGCACAAAGCCAGAGCAGCAGTCGCGAGCGAAAGGGTCTTCCCGAGCCCGACCTCGTCGGCCAGCAGCAGGCGCACGATGCCATGGTTATGGTAGTGCCGAAGACATTCTGTGATGAAGCCTTGCTGCCAGGGTTGGAGCGAGAGGCCTTCTCGGTAGAGAGGCGATTCGATCAGCGCCGCGGGCGCCAGATCCTCGTCCTCGCCAATCTCGTCGAATAGCACCTCCCGGCGGTATCCACGCCGGCGGACTTCCCGAATCACGGCATCTGGTAAGGGGCGGGCTGCGTTCCACAGGAACTCGAACTCCT
>WYAX01000016.1 GCA_011525625.1 Nitrospira defluvii | reverse complement strand
TCCTAGTCTGTCGTACTGATACGACTCCTGCCGGTTCAAGGCGTCCTTGCGCGCTATCAAACGATCCATCACATCGTAGGTATAGGCCGTCGTCTGATTCTTGGCGTCCGTCACCGAAAGCAGATTGTCATTGGCATCATACGAGAAACGGGTAAATCCGCTGAGCGGGTTCTGAATGGTTGTCACCCGGTTTAGTGGGTCATACTGAAATCGCGTGAAGCGTCCTAGGGGATCTCGCAGGGCGAGCAATCGGGACGCAGCATCGTAATAGCGCTCCACTCGATTGCCCAAGGCATCGACGGTGGCCGTCAAATTTCCTGCGCTGTCGTATTCAAACGTCGTCTGATGCGTCAGTGGGTCCGTCACGGACAACGGTTGACCGGCCGCGTTGTAGGCGATGGTGGTCACCTTTCCCAGTGGATTGGTGATTGTCGTTTGCGTGAGCGACGGATAGGCGAACAGGGTGACATTGGCCGGGGTCATAGCATCGGTAATTTGTGTGAGGCGGCTGTAAGTGGGTTCGTACTGAAACTGAGTGGTATTCGCTTCTGGGGTTTGAATCGAAGCAACATTGCCATTGGAGTCATATGTATATGTAGTCGTTCGGTTCAGGGCATCCTTCACTGAGAGCAACTGGTTTGTAGCCGGATCATAAGTATTGATCGTGGTCTGCCCAGGCGCATCGATCTGAGAAACATATTGAACAGGAGTAAATCGGTAGGTCGTGGCATACCCGCGAGGATCAGTGACCGTGGTTTGGGTAATTGTTGCCCCAGCCAAGGTATAGGCGTAGGTATACGTGGCTCCATTCGCCAATGTCTGACGAATCACACGACCACCGCTGTCATACTGGTTCTTCAACCACGTGATGCCCTTCGGATCGGTAATGGTCAGGAGGCCTTCCGTTGGTGCATACGGGGCAGGACCCGCCGTCCCATAGGTGTAGGTGGTCACATTCCCGGTAGGATCGGTCACCGAGGCAAGCCTGGCGGTACGGATGACGTTGTAGTCGTATTTCCAAAGGCGGCCCAGTGGGTCCGTGATGGATGCGACTACTGAAAAGAAGGTATCACCCCGACTGACGGTCTTGTAGGTGAATGTCAGAGTCTTGCCAGCGGGGTTTTGGATTTGAGTGACTAAGTTAGCCGCGTCTCTAGTGATCGTCACCTGATTGCCGTACCGGTCACGCTGGTGCGTGAGCCAGCCCGCACTGTTGAACACCCAAGTCATCCCATCCCGTAAGCGCAATTCATAGTGCCCATCGACAAATTTCGTAAAGACCGCGCCTTGCCAGCGGGGGAAGCTGCTATTGCGATATTTGCCATCGACACCTTGAGAAAAGATGTATCGATTCACGTCCGGCGTCTGCAAGCTCAGCGTAGTCCCCACGGTTTTTACAAACAGATCGTAGGTGAAGCTTCCGGCCTGCCCGAAGGGTCCAATTCCGCTGGCGATGGTCCGGTAGTACCGAGTGATAGCCACGGGGATGACACCCGGCAACACGATGTCTGTTTTTTGATAGGAGAAGACGCCTGAGGAAACGTCCACCGGATCTCCGGGATTGACACAATTTGGATCGTCGGCTTCACACTTACGCGGGGCATCCGTATTGTCTTTCAGCGCGATGTACGTATAGCAGAATTGAGCCTGTCCAGTTCCCGTATCGGGAAGGACCTGCTTTCCATCAGGACTCACATGCCCCTCCCCCATCACCTTCCACTGGTGTGAATTGGGATCGGCGGTCGTCGTTTTTTCATAAAACCAAAACTGCACTTTCGTCCCAGGCTCGGCATGCAGATTATTGGGGAAGGTAATTGGGATACGTTTATTCGCCATGCCACCCCAGGGGCGCTCAAAACTGACTAAATAGACTACGCGGGGCGCAGCCTGGGGCGGGAGTGGCGGTACACGATCGGGTGCCAGTTCGGTGAAGGCCACTTTGGTTTGTGGCTCCCCGTCATCTGCTCGAATCACGGTCCCTTCGGGAATCGCTAGCGTGAGGTTGGGGATATGCGACGGCTTGATCGTTGTGGCTTTCCCGGGAGTGATTATATGAAAGTCGGAACTCGCCTCCACGATATAAGCCGGATGTTGGACTTCGTTCACACGTCCCGGCTCCACATTAATCAGCACGGGGTCGGCGTGCAAATGCGCACCTTTCTTAAAGCGTTTCAGCGATTCGTGATCGAAGGTGATGAGCTGATAGCCAAGCGGCGCATCGCGAAACCGAAAATACCCGTCCGCATCCGTGACCGCGACCTTGAGCTTGAGGCGCAGGGTCAGCCCAGGCATCGGCTTCGCATCCGTGGCACTGAGGACTCGCCCGACAACCTCAGCGGGCAATGGCGGAACAACCGTAGTGAGGGAAGAGGCTGAAGATGGATCTATCGGAGCGCCGTACACACTAGCGAGAGGAAGAGTTCCGAAAAGGAGCGTACTGGAGAGGAGAACAGAGAGGGGAAAGATACGATGATACGCAGCCCAACTACTCTTCCCCTCCGGCATGCCAACACCTCCATGGTGACGACTTGGATTCGAGCAGAGACTGAATCGCGCCGGAGGGTATGCTGCCTATATGATAAACGCAATGACTTTTATGGCCCGAGCCAATTGGCCCCCGATGCCACACGACAGAATACCTATACGTGTATTGTCTAGTAGTGCACCTATTGTCTTGACCACTAGGTTCTGACCTTCAACGCTTACGATCAGGTCACATGACCTGCCGATTCGCAATTACAAACAGAAGCCATGTTGAAAGGAAAGTCAAATTCCCACTGCCAGTATTATCCCTCCAATATGACGACGAGCATCAATTATCAAAGTGCTTGCCCCAATGATGCATCAAGCTATGAATTACAGAGCTTCAAAAGAATTTTGGTAGAAGGAGGGAAGGATACACGAAACGTAAACAAAGAACCGACCTAGCCCATGTGGTGAAAACTGAGGTTTGGTATCGGGTTTCGACGTATCAGACACATCCTCCTCAGCCCCTGACTTGTATACTGTCATAGACCCATATTCTGTGGTGCACAAGATGCTTAGCGTCTGTCGCTCTAACCTTCTGATCATCTACCTCGGCCGTTCCTCCAATGAACTCCATACATACCGCCACAATTCGCCCTTGGTGGCAGAAGCTGTAGGCATAACTGTCTTGGGTGACTGATTCAAATCGGTTCCGTATGGCACTATCAACAATGCTATTATCTTCACTATTTATCAGATCCATTGACCATCTCAACGTCGATCCGACTACCGTCTTATACGGACACCAAATCATTATTTGGTTGTCTTCCTCCAACCCCACGGTTTGATGCCCCTCATAGAAGTAGTCCTCAAATAAAGTCGTTGTGGCCGGCGGGAAAACATGGACGGCAGGCCTTTCGGACAATGGTGTTGACAGCATTTTCTTTGGGATTCTTTCGCGTGGCTTGCCAGGACTTCGATGATAAATAGCTCCGCTCTCATGCAGTGACAGATGGTGATGTAGCTCTGTCCGATCTTTGTCAGGCAGCAATTCATCGAAGAGGTAGATATCACCTTTGTTGGCGAAAGTCAGTCTGATGAATTCTTTCACAGGCCTTTCGCTACCCAACGCAATGATTGCTACGCGGAATCCTGACTGTGTGTCGTAGTGGAGCCTCATTGTGACTCGGTCAATAGATTGAAAGAAGGTTAATCATCTGTTCGAATCAGCTGCTGCCTTGTCTATATATTAGAGAATGAACTCAGTTTGCGTGTGTACCGACCATACATCTTCGGGTCGAAGGCGACAAGGACCTTCCTCGCTACTTACGTTTATCCTCAGCTCCTCCCTCAACGAGGGAATTAAGTTACCGGCGTCACAATCAATTCAACAAAGCCCGCGGAAGATTCGAAGCTGTTACCGACTTCTAGTGAGCAATCTTTCGGCCAAAATCCATTTAGCTTTCCATCTGGCAAGTGACCACATCTAGTGTCATTACGGTGTCAGCCCCACAGCAAACCAGAACGGAATTCACCTAAATTGACCAGAATAGAACGAACTGATCAAACCCGTGCAAACCAGCTCCCACAGCGGGTTTCCTTGGCTTGACGAGGATATGTGAGCGAGATCTGAAGGGCTTGGGAAGCAAGGACTCTACCACTGAGCTACGCCCGCCCCGTGAGAACGAGAGATCGAATCCTACGCCGGCGGCCGCGCTAAGTCAAGGCAACGGCTCACGCGCGGCTCAGTTCCTGTATTCCGCCACCGCAAACTTCCGACGGCCCACACGCAGATGGAGCCTCGTACCGACCGCCAACGGGATCACGGCGTTGGCATCGGTCAACTTCTGCTCCTCCACCTCCACCCCGCCTTGAACGATCAGGCGTCGGGCTTCGCTTTTGCTGGGAACCAAGCCGGTCTTGGCAATCAACTCGACGAGGCTGATCGAAGGCGCGCCCGCATCTTTCACATCGGACGGCGTCAAGACCACATGGGCGTCGGGCTGCTCCGGAAACTCACGCGCCTGAAACTTCTGCTGAAACGCGCCTCTGGCTTCACGAGCCGCTTCAGCCCCGTGATACCGAGCGACGATCAGCTCAGCCAAGCTCTGCTTCGCCTCCATCGGATGGGCTGACTTGATCCGCGCCAAATCTTCCGTCGTCAACAGTTCATAATAGCGATGCATCAGCACATCGCTGATCGACATCAGCTTGCCGAACATGTCCGCCGGCTTGTCTTCCAACGCGATGTAGTTGCCGAAGCTCTTACTCATCTTGCGGACCCCGTCGGTCCCTTCCAGAAGCGGCATGGTGATCACGACCTGCGCCTCCTGTCCGTAGTCCCGCTGTAGATCTCGCCCCATCAATAGATTGAACTTCTGATCCGTCCCGCCCAACTCAACGTCGGCCTTCAGCGCCACGGAATCGTACCCCTGAATCAAGGGATACATGAACTCGTGGATGCTGATGGGCGTTCCCTCCGTGTACCGCTTGTGAAAGTCCTCCCGCTCCAGCATCCGGGCCACCGTGTAATGGGCGCTCAACTCAATCATGCCGTCGGCCGTCATGGCGCTCATCCAGCGACTGTTAAATTCGACCTGCGTTTTCCGGGGATCCAAAATCTTGAAGATCTGGCGCTCGTAGGTCTTGGCATTCTCCAGCACCTTTTCCTTCGACAGTGCGACACGGGTCTCCGACCGCCCCGTCGGATCGCCGATCATCCCCGTGAAATCGCCGATGAGAAAGATCACCTGATGCCCGAGGTCTTGGAAATGCTTGAGCTTGTGAATCAGGACCGTATGGCCGAGGTGAAGATCCGGCGCGGTGGGGTCAAACCCTGCCTTGACCCGAAGCGGACGGTTTTCTTTGATGGATCGAGTGAGCTTTGATTCCAGCTCGTTCGGCTGAATAACCTCAACACTACCTCGAAGAATGAGATCCAGTTGTTGTGCAATGGGAGTCACAGGGTTCCTTTGTGTCGGGGGAAGGATCGCGTGTCGGTCACGAGGACATGAGGACGAAGGCGATCGAATTTTTTGCGGCCGATTCCCCTCACCTGCCGCAGGTCGTCCACGCTGTGAAACGGGCCCCGCTCATCGCGGTGATCAATCACCCGTTGAGCCAGCTTGGGACCGATGCCCGGCAAAGCTTCGAGATCGGCAACCGTGGCCTGATTGAGATCGACCTGCCGCACCGTCCCTTGAGAGGCCGGACGTGGATCGACGGGAGCCTTCTCCCGCATCGCTGAACGCGCCACCGCCTCAGCCGGCTTGGCGGCTGGGCGAACCGACACGATGGCCGGCTGGTCGGATTGGACGGCTGCCGGCCTCGGTACCGCCTCCAACGCAGTCAGCGGCTTCGAGGAGGCGGTCGCGGCGGGAGCCAGAGAAGGCAGGTGCGCCTGCGGCGGCATCACCTTCGTGACCGGCGTCACCGACGCAATCCAGAGCAACGACCCAAGTGTGACGGCCAGCATGGCCAGCTTGATGAGGAGTGAATGCATCATGTCGAGGGCGTCTTCCTCGCAAGGTGGATGGCGTGTCCATGCACATCTTCCATCGCCTCCATCAGCCCTTCGGCAAGCGTGGGGTGCGCATGAATCATCTCCGCCACACGGGACACGGTCACGCCGGTATGCATCGCCAACGCCGCTTCATGGATGAGATCGGTGGCATGCGCCCCAAGAATGTGCACGCCGAGAATCCGGTCGGTCGTTCCATCCGCCACAACCTTCACCAATCCTTGAATATCGCCCGTCGCTTGGGCCTTTCCCAATCCCCCGTAGCGGAAGCGTCCGACTTTGACGCCCTGCTGCGGATCCTGCCCATTGGCCACACAGCGATCGCGGGCCTGCTGTTCCGTCAGCCCAACCCGGCCGATTTCAGGTAACGTAAAGATGCCGGTCGGGATGACATCGTAGTCGATACTGCGGCTCTGCCCCATAAAGTTCTCAACCGCCACCTTGCCCTGTTGCGAGGCGACATGCGCCAACATCGCCTTACCGACGACATCGCCGATGGCATACACACCCGGAACATTCGTTTCCATCCGTTCATTGACGAGGATCTCGCCACGCGCCCCGACCTGCACCCCGGCCTGTTCCAGCCCGATCCCGCGCGAATTGAACCCGCGCCCCACAGAAACCAGCACCTGCTCGACATTGAGCGAAAACCCGTCCCGAAGATGGGCCGTGACGACATCTGGGTGCCGAACGATGTTCTCCACGGTCACACCCGTACGGATATCCACGCCACGCTTTTTGAGCTCACGCTCCATCATCTGGCTGATTTCTTCATCCTCCAGCGGCAGCACCCGAGGAACCAGTTCCACCAACGTAACTTGCGTCCCCAGTCCGCTGTAGAGAGAGGCGAACTCACAGCCTTCGACCCCGCCGCCCACGATGAGCAGGCTCGCAGGAACACGTGCGAGGTCCAGCGCCTGTTTGCTGGTGATCAGCTGAGTTCCGTCGATGGGAAACAGCGGCAGGTTTGGCCAGGAGGAGCCGGTCGCGATGATCACCCCGTCGGCGGCGATCTGCATGGTGGTGCCATCCGGCTTGGTGACGCGAATGGTTCGCGCATCCACCAGCTCACCCCGGCCTTCCACGTGTTCGATGTTCCAGGTCTTGAACAGGGTGGCGATGCCTTTGACGAGGGTGGAGACGACTTTGTTTTTACGCGCGACCATCACCGCGGGATCGTACGACACGGTGCCCTGGAGCACGAGCCCGAAATCCTTGGCCTTCTTGGCTTTGTCGCCCAATTCGACGACCGACAGCAGGGCCTTGCTTGGGATACAACCCCAGTTCAAACAGACGCCGCCAAGGGCCTGATCTTCGACCACGGTCACACGTGCGCCCAACTGAGCGGCACGAATCGCCGCCACATAGCCGCCTGGACCGGCTCCTAGAATTGCGAGGTGCTTCATATCAATCACATGCCCGAAGGGGACGCCTTCGTGAACAACTCCTGGACCATGACGCGGCAGTTACCGATCCACGAGGTCGCCGAAGCGGCCACGACTCAGTGTTTCTGTGTGCTCAAAAAGGTTTCGTACTGTGCAGCCGTCATGAGCTTGTCGACCTCTTCCGGAGCCGTGAGGTCGATCACCACCATCCATCCCTTACCGTAGGGATCGGAGTTCACGACTTCGGGATGATCTTTGAGATCGGCATTAATCTTGGTGATGGTCCCACTCACTGGCGTGTAGATGGTGGACGTCGTCTTGGTGGACTCGACTTCGCCGATCTGTTGGCCGGCCGTCACCTTGGCGCCCACCTTAGGAAGATCGATAAAGACGATGTCGCCCAACGCATCCTGCGCAAAATGACTGATGCCGACCGTCGCCTGCTGGCCTTCAGCACGAACCCATTCGTGTTCCTGGTGATAACGAAGATTGGACGGTATCATGGGACTCCTCTTGGCGGCCGCCTGTCTCGCGGCCTACGTGAATAAAACGCGCTCCGGCTATAGGTGGCGCGATCGTAAAAGCTGAGGATTTCTTTGTCAAGGAACGGCCGGCGCCGCGTCCGGCACAAACACCAAATGGCGAATGTCCGGCGTCCGCAATTCATCCGCCTGCTGAGCCAGCCCCGTGAACATCCCGCCGCCGTGCTCGGCTGGCGTCCGCAGCAACACCCAGCCTTGGGGGAGGGTTTGCGGTTCCCCCTTCTCGGATTGAATCACATCGCGACTCCAGCCTTTGAATGAGCCGCCGAAAGCGCGCACATCCGACGCTTCACGAGACGGCCCCCCCAACAGCAGATCAAACCCCCGGCGGCGAGCCTCGGCGGCGTCTTCGCCGTAGTTCACCAAGGCCGACGTCGGATTCGACAAGGCCTCGGGGTGAATCTCCAGCACCATGCGCAACCGTGGAACCGCCTTCTGCACATACTTCTTCAGCCTGGCGAGCACGTCGAGTTCTTGACGAGCTTTCCACCCTACCCACCGCCAGAGCGTTTTATCCGAGGCCAACGCCCCTGCGTCCTGGCGGACCGTCATGCGTTCACGCAACGCCTGAGCAACGTCCGACGACGGCTGACGCACCTGCGTTTCAAACTGACGCAACACCCCGTCACTCACCTCGTAGGCAAAACTGTTTTCCGCCCGCGCGCGAAAGACCATGCCATCGACCCCGCTTCTCACCAGATCGGCTAACAGCTGCGCCAACTCTTGCTGCACCGGCGGGGCGAGGAGATCGAACTGCGTCCAGGGATGCACCTTGCGCCTGGTCGGATCGTACAACAACATCCGCGATTCTTGACGGTGATCGGACAAGGGGGCGCGAAACAGATCGAGCACTGCAAACACGGACATGCCCACCTCATGCGCTTGCGGGACCAGCACACCGAACCAGTCGGTCATCACGGGACCCTGTGAGGTCGCGAACAACGCGCCCGTGGGGAGGGTCGGCAACGGAGTGCTTGTCGGAGCAACAGTGGGAGTCGGCGGCCTGGTAAATGACGATTCTAAACTGGCATCCACGAGAATCGCGCTGACGCCCTGTGCGCTCAGCTGCCGGACCCACGATTCCACCTGCGCCATAGGGGGCAAATTGCTGAACGACACATAGAGCGCGGTATGACCGGACCTGGCGCCGGCCGGCACGGTCGCTTGATTCCGCAACGCCTCGATACGATGCAGGGCACGCTCAGCATAGACGCTCTGCGACGACACCGGGGCTCCCTCCGGACCGGCCAAGATTCGGTACTCTTTCAATGCTCCCGTCACTTCGCCCATCTGTTCATACGACTGTCCCAATTCCCAATGGGCTTCGTTCGCGCGACGGGATTTCGGGTAGGTCGTCAGATAGCGTTCATAGAGATGAATGGCGGCGGAGTAGCGTCCATCGGAAAACGCGCTGTTGGCTTGATACCAGAGACGCGTCTCAGCCTCAACAGAAGGAGTCTCGGTCGATGTTGCAACCGGAATTGTCGGCGAGCCCGCGCAACCAGCCAGAACAGTGACGAGAAGGGAGGCACCGAGGACAGACAACAGAGCCCGGCGGCCCATGACGGGCCGCCGAGCGGCATGCAGGTAGAAAAAGTCCGCGCTCAACGTGCGCCTACCCGACCAACTCCATTTCGGGGAAGAAATACCCGATTTCGAACTTGGCCGTCTCGGGCGCATCCGATCCGTGCACCGCATTGAATTCGATGTTCGCTCCATGCGCCGCCCGAATGGTGCCATTGTCCGCCTTGGCCGGGTCGGTTGCTCCCATCAGTTCACGATTTTTCTTCACGGCGTTATCACCCTCCAGCACCAGCACGACACAGGGCCCGGACGACATGAAGGTACAGAGGCTGTCGAAGAACGGACGCGCCTTATGCACCGCGTAGAAGCCTTGGGCCGTGGTCTTGGACAGATGCATCAGACGCATGGCGACCGGCTTCAACCCCGCCTTCTCGTATCGATTGATAATGTCGCCGATGGCATTCTTCTTCACGGCGTCCGGCTTGATGATGGCAAGGGTACGTTCACTCATGGATCGACAGGCTCCTTCGCTAAAAAAAATCGCAACAATAGTGTTCAAGACACACTAGCGGCATTATAAAGAAGCGCCGGAAGTGCTGGCAAGATAAAGGATTATGAGAGACTGCTGCCGGCAAGCAGCCGACGAGGCGGCCACCTCGCTCCGGCACAGGCCATTCCAGGACGAGGCCGGACTAGCCCGCCGGCCGCTCCACACCAAACGCACCGGCGAGATCCCCAGGCTTGAAAATGCCCCGCTCGGTGATGATGCCGGTCACGAATTCGGCGGGGGTCACATCGAACGCCGGATTGTAGACGGCCACGCCCTCCGGGGCGACAGGGTGACTGCCGTGAATCGACGTCACTTCGAGCGGATTCCGTTCTTCAATGGGAATATCGGCGCCGGTCTTGGTGGCCAGATCGATCGTGCTGTACGGAGCGGCGACATAAAACGGAATCCCATGCGCCCGGGCCAGGACTGCAACGGAGTACGTGCCGATCTTGTTGGCGACATCGCCGTTCGCGGCGATACGATCCGCCCCCACCACACAGACCTGTATCTTCCCCTGACGCATGAGACTCCCGGCCATATTGTCGGTAATCAACGTCACAGGAATCTTGTCTTGCATGAGTTCCCAGGCGGTCAACCGTGCGCCCTGGAGGACGGGCCTGGTTTCGTCCGCGATCACGCGGATCTTCTTTCCCTGCTCCCAGGCAGCGCGGATCACACCCAGCGCCGTCCCATATCCGGCCGTCGCCAGCGCGCCGGCATTGCAATGCGTGAGCACCGTCTGACCATCGCCGATCACCTGAGCCCCCTGTGCGCCCATGGCTTTGCATAGCGCAATATCTTCGTCCAGGATCGCCTGCGATTCGCGGACCAGTTCGACCTTGATCTGCGGGATCGGTTGCGTCTTCAGTGTCGCCAGTGTCCGCTTCATACGGGCAATGGCCCAAAACAAATTGACCGCCGTGGGGCGCGATTGAGCCAAGTGCTCACAGATTTCACCGACCGCTTTGGCGAACGCATCATAGTCGGACGCTGCCACGCCGTGCGCCCCGAGTGCCACCCCCATCGCTGCCGTTACCCCGATCGCCGGAGCGCCTCGGACTTTCAACTCGCGAATCGCTTGGGCGACCGCACGATAATCCCGACAGTCCAGAAACTCGACCTGCGTCGGCAAGCGACTTTGATCCAGGAGACGAACGACGCCGTCTTTCCATTCGACTGTAGGCACCATGAATGGGATCTCCAATCTCAGCGGGGGAGGAATCGATGCCGGATTCCAGCGGTGTCATGACACGATCGCTTCATCATGCCGATCACAGGGGCGAGGGTCAAGAGCAGAAAGGACCAGGTGGTTCACCACGAGGATGGTGTCACGACAGCAAGGCGCCGGTTCGTCTTAGCGGAGTTCCTCTTGAAGAATCTGGGCGACTTGTCTGACCGCATCTTCGTTGAGTGAGGGGTGAATCGGCAGGGAGATGGCGGCGGCATCGACCTCGTCGCTTGCGGGGAAATCGGGTAATTCCAGATACCGATGCAGCGGACGGAAAACGGGTTTGCGGCAATGGATTCCGCGATGTGCCAAACGCGACAGGTAGCCGGCAAAGTCATCCGCCGATTGGAGTCCCTTCGGAAGTCTGACGATGAACCGATAGTAGACATGGGTCCTGCCATCGGGAACCGTGGGGAGCGTAAACAATTCTTCCGGGAGCTGCTCTCTATACACCGTGGCCAACGCGGCCCGCTTCTCGAGAAACTCCCCGATTTGATTCAGCTGCACGACGCCGATTGCGGCTTGAAGATCCGTCATCTTACAGTTGAACGCGGCGGCATTGAGCGAGGGCGCCTGATCATATTCCCGAAGCTCGCGGACCCGTTCGAGCAAGGCCTCGTCGTTCGAGAGGACCATACCCCCTTCTCCGGTACAGAGCAATTTGGTGGCGTAAAATGAACAGACCGTCAGTAGCCCGACAGTGCCCACCGCACGTCCCTGCTCCATCGCACCGAGGGTCTGGGCGCAATCTTCGATCAGCGGAATGCCCAGCGATTGCAAACTCGTCAGGTCCGCAGGCAAGCCGAACAGATGCGGGACGATGACCGCACGGGTCCTGGGTGTGCGAGCTTTACGGACCTTGTGCGGATCGAGATTGTAGGTCGTCGGATCGATATCGACGATTCGTGCCTGAGCGCCGACACGCTGCACCGCCAACCAGGGAGCCGAGCACACATAACTGGGGAGAATGACGTTGTCGCCATGCCCGACCCCCAAGGCACGTAAGGCCAATTCCAGCGCCACCGTGCCGGAACTCACAGCGACGCCCCCCTGCAGGCCGATGTAGGCGGCCATGCCCCGCTCGAATTGCGCAACCACCGGGCCTTCGGTGATGTGGCCCGACCGCAGGACCTCGGTGACGGCGCGAATCTCTTCTTGCCCGAGGAACGGTTTGGAATGGGGAATCATCGTCATCGTGTCAGGGCAACATCCGCACAGACTTTTATCATGCCGACGACGCGTGTTGGCGGGAAATTCTACGTGGAAGGCCCCTCACAAGACAACACCCTGGTGCATCATGGAAAGACGCGTGCATGCAGAGCATCAGACTCATGCGAATTCCGCGACATCCGGCCGTCAGCAGGCCATCGGCGTCGACTCAGGAGGACTCTGCCTCGGAGCAATCAACGGTTGGTAGAGCGATTCCAGTGGCCACAGACAGCGACTCCAGTCGTACCAGATCTCAGCCATGTGACGGGCCGCCTGCCCAAATCGCTCTCGATCCGGTTGACTTGCGAGCAGGGTTTGAATCGATTCGATCATATCGCCCGGCTGGTCGGCGACCAACACATCTCGACCCGGCTGCACCTTCATCCCTTCGATCCCCTGCGAGGTGGTGATGATGGGGAGACCCGTGGCCATCGCTTCCAGCAGCCTTGCCCGCGTGCCTGCGCCATTGACATACGGGGTGACATAGATGGAAGCTTCGCGCAAATGAAGGTGGAGATCCGCCACCGACCCGGTGACGACGATACCCTGACCGGCCAAACGAGCCACGCGCGCGTCTGGATGTCGCCCCACCAAGCGCAATTCCGATTTGGGAAATTCCCGACGAATCGCCGGGAACACTTCTGTCGCCAGACAGACCGCAGCCTCGATGTTGTGCTCGGCACCCATGTCCCCGGTAAACAGCAAGAGGGGTGTTCTCATCACCTGATCAGGTTTGGGGCGGAACGTCCGACAATCGACGCCGCTCGGAACCACCAACACCCGTTGCCCTGGATGGGCACGTTCACACCGAATGCGGTCCTCTTCGGAGGCGACCGTCACGCAGTGGGTCGTCGGCCAACACCAGCGATCGAACAACCGGAACATCAGTGCACGGATCAGCTGGTTCGACCGACCGGCTGAACGTTGTCCCCCTCGCAGTCTGCGAAACTCGCTCACCAGACTAGGGGATCGAAGGTCCAGCACGACCGGAAGCACCGTATCTTCCGGTACATACGGCATCATGGACAACGTATCGACATGGATGGCCGCGTAGGCCCCACTGGCTAGTCGTTCCTGGACTGCCGAAGTCAAAGCTCGATCCTTTGAGTAGGGACTGATCCGGCAGAACCGATCAAGTAAACGAGGGCCTTGGAGCGGGACTGTCGTCACATTGACCGACACATCCTGCACAGGGTGCGAGACCTCCTCTGCAGCGTCCTTGACTGGAACGATCACATCCACAGGAAACCGGCTGCCGAGAAACCGAAGCAGATGCAACATCCGCACGGCTCCACCGCCTTGTCTAGTAGAAGGCGGTCCAGAGGCCAGAAACAACAATCGCTTTGCCATCGACTCGCTGCCTTGCGTATCCGTATGCATCCCAGAGGACGGTCCGACGCCCACCTCCTGTCGGACCGGCCATGGCCGTCCGGACACCAGTGAGACTCATGCCGCTCCCACGATGTAGAAACAACCTCCAGTGCCTGCATGGGCTATGCCTTGCCGGCGCTGCAACGCACCCACACAAAATTGAAGACTTACGGCAGAGATTGGCAAGGGCTGTCGACAAAATTGACAGTGGATAGGTGGACATTGCAGGCAGCGAGGCAGAGATGTTCTCCAGAGTGGATGCCGCTACAACCAATTCCACCGTCGCCACAGTCGATGCCAATTGTCTCGATCAGTAGCCCATATGGGCTGGGACAAGGAGAGCGCCTGAAGCGTCCATTCCTTGGTACTATGCACAGCCTGCTGCTGCTGCGCCGGGTCGACATCCACCCACACCGCCCCATCCCGATCCGTTCGCCACAGCCCTGCCTGTACCGCTTCGTATGCTGCCAGGACCTCGCCGGCCGGGTGCCCATAGGGATTGTGTCGGGCGACGGACACCACGGCCACCTCAGGGCGAATCGTCTCCAACCAGCGACGTTCCAGCGAACTCTTCGCGCCATGATGCGGGACTTTGAGCAAGGTGATGTGCCCAAGCGAACCAACCTGAGAGAGTCTTGACAACGTCTCACGTTCGGCGTCCCCGGTGAACAACATCTGTTGCGCTCCACAGGACAGTTGGGTGACCACCGACAGATTGTTCAGCGACTCGCGTTTCCCACCGGAACGTGGCGCCTGGGAGGGAGCCGGGTTCAGCGCAACCAGGCGACAGCTGCCATCCTCAACCATCAGCCGTCCCTCCTCCGCCACCGTCGCAGACACGTTTCGTTGCAAGAGCGCTCGCTCGATCTTACGCCAGAACTCCTCGGGTCGTGTGACCCCATTCGTCCAAAAGTGTGCAACCTGAACATGGCTGAGAATCCAGGCCAGCCCACCGACATGATCCAGTTGCGGATGGGTGCCGATGACGTGATCCACATGCCGAATCCCGCGATTCCACAGAAATGGTGCGACGACACTTCGCCCCATATCGACACGCTCATAGGTGGCCCCGCCATCGATCAACACCACGCCGCCCCGGGGCAATTCTATGACTGCACTATCCCCCTGCCCCACGTCGAGAAACGTCACCCGTAGATGCCCGTCTCGATTGAACGGACGTGGAGACCACAACCACCACAAGACAATCGCGACGAGAGAGGCCACCACCGTCCCCCTCAGCACGGGAGTGGCAGCGACCAGGCGGCCGGACAACCAGACCCAACCCAGTAGATAGAAGAGCGTCATCATCGGAACGGTCGGCGCCGCCACAAACCACTCTCCGCCCGGCAAACCGGCCACCCAATGCGTCCCGTCGATCAGACCGCGCCCGAGCACATCGATGGCGTCAGCCCCGGGAAGTCCGTCCGCATGGGTCGCAATCACCCACAAGGCCGCCACTAGACTGAGAGGGAGGAACACCAGCCCGACGAACGGCACCATGATCACATTGACGAAGAGACCCATCCACGACACCTGGTTGAAATAGCAGGCCACCAACGGCAGAGTGGCCAGCGTCACCAATGCCGTCAGCCGGAGAGATTCGCGCAACCAGAAGACGATTCGGGCCCCCCTCGACGGCTGGAGCGGAGGCAACTCATCTGTTCCCACCTCTCGCCGCAGCGCCAACGCCAAGACCCACACTGAGATGTAGGAGAGCTGAAACGAAATGTCATACAGGGCGCCAGGATGTACCAGCACGGTGAGGCCGGCTGCTGCAGCCAACGCATGGAGCAGGTATTGTGGCGCTCCGAGCCAGACGGTCCATAACCCGATCATGATCATGATCGACGAACGGATGGTCGCCGTTTCAGCTCCGGCCAGCAGCGTATACCCTCCGACGGGAAGCACTGTCAGCAAGGCCGCCAACCGGGTCGGCGTGAGCCATCGTGAAAGCCCCAGGAGGATCGTAGACGGCAGCAGGAGGCAGGCCTTCCGCACCAAGGCGAAGGCCAACAACGCAATCAGCCCAAGATGGGAACCCGAAATTGAGAGAATATGTACCGTGCCGGTCGTCATGAACCACTCCCGGACCTCCGGCTCCAAGAACCCCTGCTCCCCGATCGTTAAACTGAGAAACAGTCCACGGCTGGGTTGCGAGAGGGAATCCGCCGCGCCCCTTACCCGACTGCGCCAGTCTTCGATCAACCGTGAGCCGGCCGCGAACAGCGACGCTTCTTGGGCAGCAAGCACTTCAACCGCGCCGGGGCCCGACACCGTGCCGACCGCCTCGACCCCCTGCAGATCCAGATAGGCCGCGTAGTCAAACGCTCTCGGATTGATCGTTCCCGCGGGCGCATGCACTCGGGTGCGGACGCGAATGTCCAGGCCGCGGTGCAGATCGCGGTCGGGATCTCGCCACGTGAGACGCAGCAAAAACGGCGGGACCAGGTCCGGATCGTCGCTGGCCGTTACCTGCACCAAGGCCGTCTGGCGCGCCGGTGCATGGCGGACGGAGTCCACGATCGTGCCGCTGAGTCGAGCCGGCAAGGCGCCGGTTTGATCCGGCACCGGACGGTGTGGCATGAACCATCCGCAGAGCATCCAGTAGAGGCACCCAGCACAGAGGCAGGCCAGCCACAGGCTCCCCTGCCGTGCCGTGACTCGCCCCTGTTGCTCCAGGAGCAGGGTGCCGACCGCGCAGGCCGTAAGCAGAATCGCACTCGTGAGGGGAAAGTAGTGGAAGTAGGAACCGAGAGCCAACCCAAGGATGAAGGTGATCGTCAGGGAAGGCAGCATCCGGCGCCTGCGGCATGACGCCGTCGTTAGCCGATACGAGCACGCACGATACTCGCAAGGTGATCGGCCACCTCGCGAATGGTGGAATCTCTTTCGCCCTCGACCATGATTCGCAAGAGGGCTTCAGTCCCGGAATACCGCACCAACACCCGGCCACTCCCGTTCAAGGTGGCCTCGGCAGTCTTGATCGCCTGCTGGATGTCCGGGATCTGATTCAAGTCCGGCTTATGCTTCACTTTCACATTAAGCAAAATCTGCGGCACCGCCGTCATGGCCTTCGCCAGTTCCGAGAGCGGCTTGCCGGTTCGTTTCATCAGAGAAAGAATCTGCAAGGCGGAGATCAATCCATCACCGGTCGTGTTGTGGTCGAGAAAAATAAAATGTCCCGATTGCTCTCCGCCGAAGTTATAGCCGTCGGCCAGCATGCGCTCCATGAGGTAACGGTCGCCGACGGGGGTTCGCATGAGCTGGATGCCGGCTCGCTTCATAGCGAGCTCAAGTCCAAAGTTGCTCATCACGGTGCCCACCACGGTTTGGGAGGCCAGGCGTCCTTGCGCATGCAAATCGAGCCCCAGTGCCGCCATGACATGGTCCCCGTCAACGATCTCACCCTGTTCGCAGACGAAGATCGCCCGGTCCGCGTCACCGTCCAGCGCGATCCCGATATGCGCGCCATGGCGCCGCACCGCCTCCTGCAGTCGTTCAGGATGCACGGCGCCGCACTTGTCATTGATGTTCATGCCGTCTGGACTGCTGGCAATCACTTCGATTTCCGCCCCGAGCTCGCGCAGCACCGTCGGCGCGACCTTGTACGCCGCACCGTTGGCGCAATCCACCACCAATTTGATGCCTTGAAAGTCAAGGTCGCGGGGAACCGATCGTTTCACAAATTCGATATACCGCCCTTCCGCATCGCCGATCCGATACGCCTTTCCGATCGCGTCCGCCGTCGGCCGCAGATGTTTGATCTCATCGGAGACGATCAGCTGTTCGATACGAGCCTCGACGTCATCAGGCAGTTTGAAGCCTTCATTGGAAAAGAACTTAATGCCGTTGTCTTGATACGGATTGTGCGAGGCAGAGATCACCACACCCGCATCTGCCCGCAAACTTCTCGTAAGAAACGCAATAGCCGGGGTCGGCATGGGACCGACGAGCAACACATCGACGCCCATCGAACAAATACCCGACGTCAGCGCGGACTCCAGCATGTAGCCCGAGAGGCGTGTATCCTTTCCGATGACCACCTGGTGCCGACCCGCCCGCCGCATGAAAATATGGGCGGCAGCGCGCCCGAGTTGCATCGCGATTTCGCTGGTCATGGGTTCGAGATTCGCAACCCCACGAACGCCGTCTGTGCCGAACAATTTACGCATTGGGTACCTCTACAGAAGAACGCAGGTGACGGGAAATGGCTGACACGACCGACGCCGTTTCTTTCATGGCTCGGACATCATGCACACGAAGGATGTGGGCGCCCTTGAGGACCGCGACCGCTATCGCGCCGGCGGTTCCGTACCCCCGCTCGTGCACCGGTCGCTCGACCAGGTTTCCGATGAACTGCTTTCGGGAGACGCCGACCAACACCGGATGCCCCAGCCTCGTGAACGCGTCGAACTCCGCGAGCAATCGGAGGTTATGCTCTTGGAGCTTACCAAAACCGAAGCCGGGGTCAAGGATGATTTGACTTGCCTGGATGCCGGCACCCAGCGCCGCCTGAATCCGTTCCCGTAGAAAGGCACACACCTCGTCCACGACATCCACATAGTGAGGCGCCCGCTGCATGGTGCGCGGAGTGCCTTGCATATGCATCAGCACCACGGCAACTCCGGTTTCAGCCACCAGGCCGGCCATCAAGGAATCACTGCGCAATGCCGAGATATCATTGACGATGGATGCACCGGCCTGAATCGCACGACGGGCCACGGCAGCCTTCGTCGTATCGACAGACAGGGGAAGCGACACTGCCTGACGCACGGCTTCCAATACAGGCATCAGTCGGCTCAGCTCTTCCTGTTCGTCGATAGGCTGTGCACCCGGCCTCGACGATTCCGCACCAAGGTCGATGATATCGGCCCCCTCGTCCTGCATCTGTTTGGCATGGCTGACCGCTCGAGCAACCGTTAGGAAGGCACCCCCATCAGAAAAGGAGTCAGGAGTCACATTGAGGACTCCCATGATGAGCGGCCGAGGGTCGAAGGTGATGGTTCGAGAGCCGGCCATGAGGACCAACGGTTTACGCGAGGTTGTGTTCGTGAGGGTCACGGCGAGTCCGTAGAGTAACTGCGAGGAGCCGGGCCTTGGAACAATGTGACCCGGCTACGGAAGGAAAAGGGAGGCACAGGACGACACGAACCCAACCTTTTCCCAACCACTGGCATGAAACGTATGGAAGACATCTGCTTCGCAGGAGCCCCGGTTCGGGGCCCCTGCGAAGCCGGTCGTGTACAGCTTAGGCAGGAACCGTCTGTGATGAAGACCCCTGAATCAGGATCTGATCAATCTCCAACGCATCCAACACTTCCTTTTCCAGCAAGGCCTCGGCAAGGGCCTTCAGGCTGGTCATGTTATCTGTCAAGATGCGTTTCGCACGCTCGTAGTTCTCAGTGACCAGACGCTTCACTTCGTGATCGATTTCAATCGCAACCTGCTCACTGAAGTCACGTTTCGAGCCAATTTCCCGACCAAGGAATATTTCTTCTTCCTTGCGGCCAAAGGTTAACGGACCCAGTTTTTCGCTCATGCCCCACTCACACACCATCTTTCTCGCAAGATCTGTGGCACGCTCCAGGTCATTTCCCGCTCCGGTCGTGACATCGTGCAGGACCAACTCCTCAGCGACTCGCCCGCCCATGAGAATCGCGAGATTGTTGTAGAGGAAGTCCTTTGAGTAGTTGTGCCGATCATCGGTGGGAAGCTGCATGGTCACACCGAGCGCCCGACCTCGCGGGATAATCGTGACCTTATGAACTGGATCCGTCCCAGGCAAAAGCTTGGCCATGAGTGCATGGCCGGCCTCATGATACGCCGTGGTGCGCTTCTCCTCATCCGTGAGGACCATGCTCTTCCGTTCTGCACCCATGAGGACCTTGTCTTTCGCCATTTCGAAATCAATGAACTCAACTTCCTTCTTGTTCAGCCGGGCCGCCCACAACGCGGCCTCGTTCACGAGATTCTCAAGATCGGCGCCAGAGAACCCAGGTGTCCCCCGGGCGATCTTCTCGAGTTCCACATCTGAGGCCAGCGGAACCTTCTTGGTGTGGACTTTCAGAATTTCCGATCGGCCACGCAAGTCCGGCCGATTCACCACGACCTGGCGATCGAAACGGCCCGGGCGCAACAACGCCGGGTCGAGAACATCGGGCCGGTTGGTCGCCGCGATTAGGATGACCCCTTCGGTCGTGTCGAACCCATCCATTTCTACAAGCAACTGGTTCAGGGTTTGCTCTCGCTCGTCATGGCCGCCACCAAGACCCGCACCCCGCAACCGACCGACGGCGTCGATTTCGTCGATGAAGATAATACAGGGCGCGTGTTTTTTCCCTTGTTCGAACAGATCACGCACCCGTGACGCTCCGACGCCGACGAACATTTCAACGAAATCCGAGCCGCTGATGCTGAAGAACGGCACTCCGGCCTCGCCGGCAATCGCCTTGGCCAGCAGGGTTTTGCCCGTGCCCGGAGGACCGACGATCAGGACGCCCTTGGGGATTCGACCGCCCAATTTCTGGAACTTTCTCGGGTCCTTCAAGAACTCGATGATCTCAAGGACTTCTTCCTTGGCTTCTTCAATCCCGGCAACATCTGAGAATGTGACCTTCTTGCGCTCCTCCGTCAACATGCGCGCGCGGCTCTTCCCGAAGGACAACGCCTTGTTGCCGCCGATTTGCATCTGGCGCATGAGAAAAAACCACAGTCCGAGGAACAAAATGAAGGGTCCCCACGTGACTAAGAACGTGATATACCAGGGACTTTCATCAGGCGGGCGGGCTTCGATCTGGACATCCTTCTCACGCAAATGCTTCACCAACTCCGGATATTCGGCCGTATAGGTCCTGATCCGGCTTTGGTCCTTCAAAATCGCGCTGATATGGTTGGCCTTGATCGTGACCTTCATGACCTCGCCCTTATCCAGCTTGGCCATAAAATCGCTAAATATGACTTCGTCCTCCGGCGCATGAGTCGGCACACTGAATAAGTTGAACAACAGAATCATGAACAGGCCGACGACGACCCAGAACAATAAATTCTTTACCCGTGAATTCATCCACCTCTCCTTTGAGGATATTAGGCAGACCAAAAAATTAGCTGATCGTGCAGAATGTTACCATAGGTTCCGCGAGGGGAACAACCTTTCACGCAGACTCTTGCTCCCCTTCGTCGCCTTGATCGAGCGCGGCAAGGTACGGAAGGTTCCGATACTCCTGGCGGTAATCAAGCCCATACCCGACGACGAACTTGTTGGGAATTTTGAACCCCACATACTCCAGATCCACCTCGACCAATCGCCGTTCCGGTTTGCTGAGCAGAGTGCAGACTTTTAGCGATCGAGGTTTGCGCCGAGACAGGGTCTTCATCAGATACTGAACGGTGAGGCCTGAGTCGACGATGTCTTCCACCAGCAGGACATCCTTCCCGGCGATCGGTTCTGTCAGATCCGACACCAGCTTGACCTTGCCGGACGTTTTCCTCCGCGCGCCATAACT
The DNA here is from genome assembly GCA_011525625.1 of Nitrospira defluvii. GTDB lineage: Bacteria > Nitrospirota > Nitrospiria > Nitrospirales > Nitrospiraceae > Nitrospira_A. Next base: position 308,937 of record WYAX01000016.1, on the reverse strand, counting down.
CGTGACCACGATGAACTCCACACGCATGGGTATCCGGATGGCTCGCGCCAGGTCGGCATAAAACGCATAGGCCCCTTTGAGGACCCCGACAAGCACCAATTCCTTCCCGGCATAGTCGGACGCAATCTGCCGACCCAGTTCACGGATTCGAGTCCGCATCTGCTCTTGCGTCACAATGGGGCGACCAAAAATGCGTTCCATTCCTAACAAACTCCTTTCCGACGCACAGGACCTGTCACACTGGCCAACACGAACCGGGTTGTCGAAGCGGTAGCGGCAAATCTGGCATCGATGCGTTGCCCGACGATCCACGCGATCTGTTCTTGCGACAGCAGCAACGGTATGTGTTCTCGCACAGACCGGCTCAGTTTTGCATCTGTGAAGTAATCTTGCAATTTCTTTCGTCGACCGCCCATACCGACGGGGACAAACCAATCCCCCGGCTGCCACGACCGGATGGTCAGGGGCAACAAGAGGTGATCCGCATCGAACAGGGCGGTGGCGGATGACGGGTGTTTGAGCAATGCCCGACCTCGTGCCTGCGTGACCGGACGCAGTCGAACCACCTCCCCTGTCGGCGACCAGGACGCAACCGACGGCAGGGACCCGCACGTGACCACCTCGGAAGCCGCTACCGTCGCGTCCTTTCGGGAAACACCATCCGGTTCCGGCACAGGCGCCCGCCCGGACCTCACGGTGACCTCGACCGTGCCTTGGCCACTGCGTACTATCAATTGCCCGATGGTCCATGCGGCACCTGACCGGTTGGTTGCAAGCGACGCCAGAATCGACAAGACCTGGTCACTGCGCGGCCCGGCCGACGCCGGCGCCAGGCCGCGAATCGCCAACCTGAGCATCCGACGCTGCAAGGCCGTCGGATGCCGACGGAATGCGGCCCGATCCAGGACGATCGTGTTCGGATCCCCTCGTCGCATGACTCGCCGCAAGCGCCGTGCGGCAAGGCGATCGAGCAGCTCATCATCTGCTCGCACAATGTCCGCCTGACGGGCAAGCAGCCGGGTGACCGACGGAGTCAGTGATGTCAGTACCGGAAGGACCTCCTGCCGCACACGATTGCGAAGATACACAGATTTGGCATTACTGGAATCGCTCCGATAGGACAATCCGACTGCGGCAAGATACGACAGGATCTCCCGCCTGGTCACACCCAAGAGCGGTCGTATAAAGAGACGTTCACGAGTGTAGGGCATTCCGGCCAGGCCCCGTAAGCCTGCGCCGCGCAGCATCCGCAGAAGGACGGTTTCGGCCTGATCGTCCGCCGTGTGCCCGAGCGCCACACGGTCGACCGGCAGCGCTTGTGCCAAGTCGTGGAACAGGCGATAGCGCACCTCCCTGGCGCGTGCCTGTAACGAGCTCGACGCCCCCGGCTCACGTTCACGAACGTGGAGCGGCCGCACAAGGCACGGGACATTGAGCCGGCGGCACAGGGCGGTGACAAACGTGGCATCCTCATCCGACTCGACACCCCGTAGACCGTAGTTGCCATGCACCACGGTCAAAGACAATTTCCAAGCTGGGGCCAGGTCATGCAGAATCGAGAGCAAGGCCACCGAATCCGGCCCACCGGACACGGCCACCAGGACAGACTGACCCGGTTGGAGTAATGCGCGCGAGCGGATCGCGCGGACAACGTGATTATGAAGCAGGTGAGGCACCGCTGTGGGAGAACCTGCCATCGCTCATGACTGGGAATGGAGGGGCACGACCGGGTCTGGTATCGCCTCACGCAACTGTGCGCGGGTAACGGCCACATCCGACTCAATCTGTGTGGTCAACGCCTCTGCAGAAGGGAAGACACGGTCTTCGCGAACAAATCCGATCAGCTCAACACGAATGGTTTCACCGTACAATTCCAGGCGTTCATCCAGAATCGACACTTCAAGCAACCGTTCTCCGGCCCCGAACGTCGGCCTGGTTCCAATGTAGACGACGGCATCGAGCCGACGCCCTCTCCAAAGCACCCGTGCGGCATAGACTCCGTCAGGCGGAATGACACGTCCCTCAGGAAGTGTGAGATTGGCGGTCGGCCAGCCGAGTTCCGTCCCGCGCTGAGCCCCGGGAATGACCGTTCCCTCGATGCCATAGGGTCTGCCGAGAAACCGCACAGCCTTCTGCAATTCTCCGGCTTGAATCATCTGGCGGATCCGTGTGGAACTCACGACCTCCCCGTCGATGGTGACCGGCGGCATGGGGTGCACGCGAAAACCGAACTGCGCACCGAATTCCAGCAAGTCCGCGATCCGTCCGGCACGTCCTCGACCGAAGGCGAAATGTTCCCCGATGAACAGCTCCCGTGTGCCGATCCCATCACGCAACACCTGTGTAGCAAACTGCAGCGGGTTCAATGCGGCGAACGCAGGGGTAAATTCCAAGAACACGACCTCATCGATACCGGCGGCCTCGAAGCGGGCCAGCTTCTCCTCAGGCGACGTCAGGAACCTGAGGTTGACGTGAGGGGCGAGGATCTTCACCGGATGCGGATCAAACGTCAAGACTAACGCCGTGCCAGCCTCCCGGCTCGCAGTCGTCACCACTTGATTCAGGAGCGCCCGGTGGCCGTGATGATGCCCGTCAAAATTACCGATGGTCACCACCGAATAGGGCCGGGACACGGATGGGGTGAGTCCCCGAAAAATCTTCATGCGTGCCGTGACTGAAGAAGCCTGGCGGCTTCCTTTGCAAAATAGGTCAGGATGATGTCCGCACCGGCGCGCTTGATCGCCAGCAAGGACTCCATCATGGCACGACGCTCATCCAACCATCCTGCCTGCGCGGCCGCCTTGACCATGCTGTATTCGCCGCTCACCTGATAGGCGGCAATCGGCAACAGCGTCCGATCTCGCGCCGCACTGATGATGTCCAAATAGGGCATGGCCGGTTTGACCATGACAATGTCGGCGCCTTCTTCGACATCCAGGTCGATCTCTCGCAAGGCCTCGCGTCGATTGGCCGGGTCCATCTGATAGGACTGACGGTCGCCGAACTGCGGGCTGGAATTGGCGGCATCGCGAAACGGAGCATAAAAGCAGGATGCGAATTTCGCGGCATAGGCCATGATAGGGATATCCACAAATCCGGCCTTATCCAGTTCGTCACGAATGGCGGCCACTCGTCCATCCATCATGTCTGAGGGAGCAACCATGTCGGCCCCGGCTTGCGCATGCGTCTTGGCCATGGCTCTGAGGCAATCCAGCGTTTCATCGTTCAGGATCCGGCCCTCCTTCACGATGCCGCAATGCCCGTGACTGGTGTACTCATCGATGCAGACATCCGTGATCACCACCAGGTCGGGAACCTGGTCCTTGAGAGCCCGTATCGCGCGCTGCACGATTCCATCCGGGTCGAAGCCCGAGCTGCCACGCTCGTCTTTCCGATCCGGAATCCCGAACAGGATCATGGCGGGAATGCCGAGCGCCTTGACCTCATGCGCTTCCTTGATCAATAGATCGATGGACAGGCGCGATTGTCCCGGCATCGACGCGATCGGCTCACGGCGCCCCTGCCCCTCGGTGACGAACACGGGATAGATCAAGTCATTCGGCGTGAGATTCGTTTCCCGAACCAGTCGCCGTAGCGGTTCTGTTTCCCGCGTTCGACGCATGCGCTGCATCGGAAAGGCCATGGTTCGCTCACTTCCTCGGCAAATTGGTCAGAAACACCACCAAATCCCGCACAGAGATCATACCGACGAGCTGCCCGTCTTTCGTCACCCCAAGATGGCGGAGGTGCGTTTGAGCCATCAGGTCGTTCGCATCCAGCAGGGTCTTGTGTTCCTCAATCGTCACGAGCGGCGCCGACATGATCTGTTCGACGGTCGTCTTCGTCATATCCGCTCCGGTGGCGACCACCCGCCGCACCATATCGGTATCGGTAATGATGCCGATGACATCCTTCCCGTTGGTCACGAACAGGCTCCCGATGTTGCGGTCGCGCATGACTCGCCCCGCGGTACGCACATCCGTATCCCGCTCCACGGTGATGAACTTGTCTTTGGGAACCATGAATGACTTGACTGGAACCATGCCGCTCCTCCCCTCTTGCTAGTGAATGGGCTCACACACTGCCGCTCGATCAACTCGCCGCCGACGTGGGGTGACGAGCGCGTCGACTGTCAACATGCTGAACGATGGCCTCCGCGAGCGCGGGAATGGTGTTTTGCGCAGCCATGACGTGCACCGTCAGACCCGCTTCCCGGGCAGTGTCCGCGGTAATCGGACCGATGCAGGCGACCGTCGTTGATCCGACCAGCTGCAACAATTCGTCCCGTGTGGCGAACAACTCGACAAAGTTTCGCACCGTCGACGAACTGGTAAACGAAATCACATCAATCTCGCCGGCGTTGAGTTGCTCGACAAGCCGATCCGTCGCCACAACCGGGCGAATCGTCCGATACACCGGCACCACATCGACCTCCGCGCCCTGAGCGCGCAATTGCTCGGGCAAGAGCTCTCGAGCGACCAGCGCGCGCGGAATCAAAACTTTTGCGCCACGCATCTGCCGACCGGCCAGGGCATCGAGGATCCCCTCCGCCTGAAACTGCTCCGGAATCACATCCGCCCGCAGTCCGTAGTCAGCCAGCGTTTCTGCGGTGCGCGGGCCGATACAGCAGATCGTCATACCGGCCAGGGCACGCACGTCCCGCCCGGTTTCAAGCAATCGCGCCATGAAGGGCGCGACACCGTTCACACTGGTAAACATCAACCATCCGTAGGTAGACAACCTCGCCAGTGCGGCATCCAACGGATCCCAGTCTTCAGGAGGCGCTATTTCGATCGTCGGGCACTCCACGGCCTCGCCGCCCTGCGCCTGAATCAAATTGGAAAACTCTGCCGCCTGAGGTTTCGGTCTTGTCACCAGTACGCGTGTGCCAAACAGCGGACGGCGTTCGAACCAATTCAACTGCGACCGCAAGCGCACCACCTCACCGACGACGATCACGGTCGGTGGCTCCATCTGCGCTGCCGCCGCTTTCTCCACAATGTCGTCCAGCGTCCCGACGACGGTTCGTTGAGAAACCCGAGTCCCCCAACGAATGACGGCCACGGGTGTGGCGCCCTCTTTGCCTTCGGCCTTGAGGCATTGCACGATTTTCGGCAAGTTGGTCATGCCCATGAGAAACACCAAGGTGCCATGCACCGTCGCCAGCCGCGTCCACTCGATACGACTACGATCTTTGGTAGGGTCTTCGTGACCGGTGACGAAGGTCACGGTCGAGGCCATGGTGCGGTGCGTGACGGGAATCCCCGCATAAGCCGGCGCAGCCACGGCCGCCGTCACTCCCGGCACCACTTCAAAATCCAACCCTGCAGCGGCAACCGCCTCAGCCTCTTCCCCGCCCCGACCAAATACAAACGGATCGCCACCCTTCAGGCGGACAACGTATTTCCCCGACCGCGCATGATCGATCAGGAGACGATTGATCTCCATTTGGTCTCGATACTGGCCACGGCCACGACGCCCGACATAGAGACGTTCGGCCTGCGGTGCGGTATGCTGCAGCAGGGCTTCGTTGGCGAGATAATCGTACAGGATGACATCGGCCTGCTCGAGGCATTCTTTCCCGCGCAACGTAAGCAGTTTCGGATCGCCCGGGCCCGCCCCGACCAAGAAGACTCTCCCTGTGCGCGTCGTCGTGGTCATGACGCCCGTCCGTAGATGTCCTTGAGGATGACATCCGCCCCATCAGCCAACAATCGCTCGGCCAATGTCGTCCCCAGCTGCTGAGCATCGACTGCCGGGCCTTGAATCTGATGACGAATGACACGCCGCCCATCGACCGTCGCCACCAGGCCGTCCAGGGTCAGGGTCTCGCCCTCCAGCACGGCATACGCCGCGATGGGAACTTGACAGCCGCCTTCAAGCCGGTGCAGCAAGGCACGTTCCGCTGTCACGGTCATGCGAGTGGGACGATGCTCGAAACGACTGAGCACATCGCGCACGACGCTGTCATTGCTGCGCGCCTCGATGCCCAGTGCTCCCTGCGCGATGGCAGGCAGGCTGAGATGAACCGGCAGGTATTCCGAAATTTCCGCGTCCCACTCCAACCGCCGCAATCCCGCAGCAGCCAGCACAATGGCATCGAATTGTCCCTCGCGCAACTTTCTGAGGCGGGTGTCCAGATTGCCGCGCAGCATCTCGATCACAAAATCGGGACGATGGTGCAGCAACTGGGCTTGCCGTCGTAAGCTGCTGGTCCCGATGCGGGCACCGGGCTTCAGCTGATCCAGCCCGCACCCATCCCGCGTGATCAACGCATCGCGCGCATCCTCACGAGGCGGCACGCAAAGGATCTCCAGCCCTTCCGGTAATGCGGTCGGGACATCTTTCATGCTGTGAACCGCGAGGTCGATCTCCCCGCTCAGAAGCGCATCTTCAATTTCTTTGACGAACAGCCCCTTGCCGCCGATCTTCGCGAGCGGGACATCGAGGATCTTGTCGCCCGAGGTTTGGATGCGTTTCAGTGAGATGGTAAGACCGGGCGCCAGTTCCTGGAGACGCGCCTGAACCCACTGACTTTGATGGACGGCCAACTTGCTGCCGCGCGTACCGAGAATCAACGTCGAACGACTCATCGACGACCACGCCCCGGCAGATTCACCGACGGTGACCGATTGCCTGTCAACAACACGTTGTTCATTATGATGTGTGACCGGTGGTCTGTTTAGCGACCCCGCCGGCCAGGCTCCTTCGTTGTATGCTGGACCAATGAGGGCTCGGAAAATCCTGTGGCTTCGTGACCAGGCCCGTTCCTCTCGGGTATTTCCTGCCCCTCTGCCTGCCCGGATGGATACGCAGGCTGCGCCTCCTCCAAATTAAAGAAGCGACGAGCGGCATCGACATAGGCCGCGCCGCTGGAAGACGTCGCTTCGGTCTTCAAGGTCACCATCGTGCCATGCACCATTTTATTGACGATGGCGGAGGCCAGCGCCTCCACGGCGGCACGGTCTTCGCTGGTCAGGTGCGTTAATCGCGCAAGGACCTTCTCCACCTCACGTCGTTTGATGTCTTCGGCTCGGCTGCGCAACGCCACAATGGTCGGCGTGACTTCGAGAGATTGCAACCACTGTCCGAGCACGGCCACTTCTTCCACCACCATCTGCTCAGCCTTCGCCGCTTCACGCAACCGGTCCTCGCGGTTTTGCTCCACTCGCATATGCAAATCATCGATATCGAAGAGGAAGGCATCGTCGATCGGCCGGACGGCGGGGTCGATATTGCGTGGCACGGAGATGTCGATCAGAAACATGGGGCGACTCATCCGTTGTCGCATCGCCCGCTGCACATCGTCGGCCGTGACCAAATAGTGCGACGCTCCCGTGGACACCAGCACGATATCCGCCCCGGCCAGTTCTGTCTTGTAGTCCTCGAACGGTACGGCGGTGCCATTGAATTTCTGAGCTACTTCCAAGCCGTGCTGAAAGTTCCTGGTCGTAATTCTCACCTGACGCACGCCGTTGGCGATCAGGTGACGGGCCGCCAATTTGGCCATTTCACCCGCCCCGATCAGGAGTACGGTCTTTTCGGTGAGGTTCGAGAAAATTTTCTTCGCCAATTCGACGGCGGCGTAACTCACCGAGACAGCCGTCTCCGCAATTTTGGTTTCGGTCCGGACGCGTTTGGCGACCGAAATGGCCTTCTTGACGATTTTGTTCAGCAATAAACCCGAGGCCTTGTGCGTCAAGGCGACCTCGAACGCATCCTTGATTTGGCCGAGAATTTGGGACTCACCGACGATCATCGAATCGAGACTAGAAGCCACGCGGAAGAGATGGCCGATCGCGCGGTCGCCGGCATGCCAGTACAGATGCGGGGTCAGATGTTCAGAGGACAGGGACAGATGAGTATCCGCCAGGAACTCCTGAACTCGACCATAGCCGCTTTCCAAGTCTTCGACCACGGCATACACTTCGACCCGATTACAGGTGGAAAGCAGCAATCCCTCACGAACACCGGGATAGGTACAGAGCCGAGTGAGTGCTTCGCGCAGACGACTTTCGGGGACGGCGAGCTTCTCGCGAATCTCGACCGGGGCGGTCTTATGACTCAGACCAACAACAATGACATGCATCAGGACACCGACCCGTGACTTTTCAAGACCACGCCGATCAGGGTCAGAATCACACCGGCAAAACCGATGATCGTCAGATAGGCCGCTCGCTTGGCACGCCAGCCGATGGTCAACCGACCGACCAGGACGGCAAAGTAGAAGCCCCATGTCACCATGGCCCAGGTCTGTTCAGGATTCCAGTTGACATAGGTGCCCCGGACGATTTCCGCGGAAAACGCGCCGCTGATGATTCCAAGCGTCAACAGCGGAAATCCCATCACGATGGACTGCTGGTTCAAATGATCAAGATAGTCCAGCGCCGGGAGTTTTGCGTAGAGCACATTGAACCGCTTGGACTTGAGAAGACCGTCTTGAATGAGGTACATCACCCCCGCAACGAATGCCACGGCAAACCCGACCGTTCCTAACATGCTCAGGGTGACATGCACCCACAAGGTCTTGAATACGGGCTGAAGAGTGGAGGCCTCATCCGACCGGAACGCCGCGGCGGTGACCAGCGAGATCAGCGCCAACGGGACGATAAAAGACCCAAGTACGTGGAGTTGCCGACGGAACTCCACGGCAAGAAACACCAAAATCAGCATCCAGGAAAAAAATGAGAGGGCTTCGTGGAAGGTGGGCAGTTGGGCCTGGCTAGTGTCTGCCATCCTCGCTAGCAGCGCTACGGTATGGGTGGCGAACCCGGCAGCGGTGATCCCGAGCGAGACCTTTGACAGCGTCTCAGCCCGCCGCAGCAGGTAGGCCAGGTAACACACGGTGCTCACGAAATAGAGGCCCATCGTGAGCATAAAAAACACTGATGACATCTCGGCCTATCCTCGCAACATTTCAGCGCAAAGTCACTGTTTTTTTGAACTGGAAATTATAATGATGCCGAAAGAACAGAGTCAAGGAACAGGCGCACAATCCGGCCCGTCTTCAGGCACACTATTCCTTGTCGGCGTGCCCATCGGACATCCGGATGATCTCACGATCCGCGCCCTGGCGACACTCCGTCGCGTCGACCTCATTGCAGCCAAAAATCCCCAACTGACCCAGTCGCTGCTGTCGTACCATGGCATTTGCGCCCCCCTCACCACCTACGATCGTGACAATGCGGCAGAAAAGACGCCCATAATATTGGATCGGTTGCGACAGAACCAGTGTATTGCACTCGTCTCCGATTGTGGCATGCCGGCCCTGTACGATCCGGGGCGATTACTTATTACGGCTGCGGCGAAGGCTGGCCTGACGGTGGAAGTGATTCCCGGACCATCCATAGTCGCCACAGCAGCCACGCTCTGCGGCATGGATGCCAACGCATTCGTCTTCGAAGGTCGCTGCGCCGGCGGCACGCACAACTTCGCGCGTCGTCTCCAATCATTGCAGCATGAGTCGAGGCCCCTCATTCTATTGCCTCCGGTGCCAACGCTCCCGCTCATGCTCACCACACTCCTCACCACGCTCGGCAATCGACGAGTCGTGTTGGGACTCGACCTCACACACCCTGGTCAGCACGTGCTGCGGGGACGTGTTCGAGCCTTGCTCGCAAAGGAAGTAACTTTTACGAAAGCCTCGCGCGCGGTGCTGATTGTGGAAGGCGCGAGGAGAGGGAAGAGACTCGGCAGGAAGAAGGAGTGAAAATTAGTCGTCGAGGCGCTTTCGTATCATGACACGAAAGGATTCGTCGGCGCGCTCCTGCGACACGACATCATGGCCATCATCGGATACGCTGCGCGGGACGTTCCGGATGGGGTCGCCGTCATCAAGATGAACGAGCAGGAGTTGACCGGGAGCCATGCTTTCCAGCTTGAGCTTGGTCTTCACGAAATTATAGGGACAAATCACCCCTCGAAGATCTAACTCTTCATCTGGAACATGCAGGTGTGTAGATGACTGAGACATGTCGCGATGTACTCTCTGTTGTTGATAGCTGATCGTACCAAGCCATTCCTGATGTTGCAACGACGGGCAACGCATCAAGTGCAAAAAAAGCGGGGTGCTTCGGAAGAAGCACCCCGCTCAGCAATCGGCCATCGAGCCGGCCTTATGCCTTAGTTGGACAACCCCTTTTGGAGGTTAGGCTTGGCGCTGTCCGTTCCATAGTCAGACTTATTCTGGACTTTGGTTTCCGGAGCGACGGTCTGATAACCCCATCCCGGCTGCGGTTCGCAGTTCCAGCACGGCGCGGTTCCAGTGAATTCACCCACCGTCGTGGTGACCACCCCAGTGGTCACTGTGCCAGGGAATACTCCGCCGACCGGGCCACCGGTGTTCGATCCTGAATTCGTCTCGATACCCCGTTCGGTTGCAGGGGCAGGACGTTGGCCAAGGCCACCGAAACCAGCCAACTTCTCGTTGCCGCGCAACAGATACACCTCACGGACCATCTTACGACCGGTTCCGTAGACTCCGATGTCAGCGCGCTGGTTGGGGGCTTCCACAACCTGCAGGGAAATGTCGTCACCGGCGTTCAGCACCTTGATCTGATCCATGTTCGTGTGATTATCAAGGTAGGTTGTCAGAGAGCTGATGGCCCCCTGACCAGCCCGACCTTCATCATGTGAGCTGCCACCGGTCTCCAGGTGAAGCTTTCCACCGGGAATATCGATCGCCAAGACACGCCCGTAAATTGTCTCCGGTTGAGCGAGACGCTCCATAAATGCGGTCCGGTCAAATGCTGCCGTACGGCCGGAATTACCCGACACATCCCCGACTCCGGTGCCGACACCGAACCCTGATCCCGACGAGGACTGTGGCAAACGCTCTTGAGCGCCTGCAACACCAACGGAGCTGATGAAAAGCACCGCAGCTCCAAGTGCCAACACGTTACGCATGTGCTGCCTCCTTAGTGAATGGAATTGATAAGAGATTGATGATGGACGGCGATAAACTAAACGAGTCATACGTATTCCAAAGCAAATTCGGGCGAACTATAGGCTAAGCCCCACATCATGTCAAGATGTTTTCGGTCGCGACATCCACCATATAGTGTTGTCCCGCATTCACCCGCCCTACTCATCCGTAATCTGATGCGTCCTGAGCTACACATTCCGCACCTTGTTGCGTGAAGGCATCGAAGGGAGGTTCCACCATCTCGCGATGCGGGTGGATGGTGATGGTGCCCAGAGGGAGGGTCGAACTCCCACTCTCTTGCGAGAACCGGATTTTGAGTCCGGCGCGTCTGCCAGTTCCGCCATCCGGGCACAGATTCCATCACACACCTATGCATCTCCCCGCCTGATGCGCGAGCGAAGGGACGCAGTTGTAACATTAATCAAGAAAGGCGTCAACGGCGCTGCCCACCCTTTTTTCCCCGCGTCTCCGGTGCTAGAATGCCGACATCTATCAGGAGACGACTCGTTTCGACAGATTCACGGAGGCAACTATGGCAGATGTGCAGTGTGTCACCTGTGGCCAGGCAGGCGAAGCAATCACGGAGATGTTATTCCTGGGAAAACTGGAAGCGGAGATCAAGGCCAAGGTCTGTAAGCCCTGCTGGAAGAAATGGGAAGGGATGCGGGTCATGGTCATCAACGAGTATCAAGTCAATTTGGGCGATGAGAGCGGCAGAGAGCTGGTCAAGAAACAGATGAAAGCCTTCCTCAAACTCGGGGAACAGGCCGACACCTCGAAAATCGACCAGAACTACCGGCCTGCTGGCACGTAACGTGGCGAACTCGCCCGTGCGTCGCACCCTCACCTTGGTAGAGGCGCACGGGGCACATTACAATCGGCCGGATGATGCTTCCTCGCCACGGTGACTGCCCCCATCGTCGAAACCGTGTCGGTCCAATGCACCGTTCTCGACCGCCCTCATGCAGCCGTGAGCCCGTTGAATTCATTGACACTCTGATTTCGGAAGTGCTAGAGTGCCCTATTCTTGAGGTTTTCAGCCGACATCGGGAAGGATGCTCCCCGCCGTGATTACACAAATGCGGGTCAAGGGTCTGATCTTCGACCCCTACAACAACGCCTATATAGTGGTGTTGCGAGACGAGGACAATTCGGACATGCTGCCGATCTGGGTGGGAAAATCAGAAGCAAGCGCCATCGGCCTGGCATTGGAAAGTGTGACTGCCCCGCGCCCCATGACGCATGACCTAATGAAATCCTTTCTTGATACTTTCGATGCCAAGATCATCAGCGTGGTCATTACGGACTTGAATGACAATACCTACTTCGCCACGATTCACCTCATGTACGAAGATTCCGAGTATACGGTCGATTCTCGTCCCAGCGACGCCATTGCACTGGCCCTTCGAAGCAGCGCGCCGATTTTCGCAAGCGAGAAGGTCATTAAAAAGCAATCGTCCGAAGAGCTTGAGCAGTGGCTCGAAAATCTCAAACCCGAAGACTTCGGAAAGCTGGATACCTAGACATGGATGCCGCCAAGCAACAGGACGCTTCCTCCGAACTCGTAGCGCTGTCGGTGAAGCAGGTGCTGGACGACGGCAACACCGACACGCGGATCGTCGTGCTGAGGAGTGACGATGCCGGCGTCACCTTGCCGATCTGGGTTGGGTCCGCTGAAGGGAACGCAATTCGCCTGGCCATGGACCATGTGGTCACACCTCGCCCGATGAGCCACGATCTGATCCGAAGCTTTGCGGATCACCTAGATGTTCGCATCGAACGGGTCGTGATTACAGATGTCAAGAGTAGTACCTACTATGCCAGCATCGCCTTCGCCTCGAAGGGGCTCCATCGGACCCTGGATGCGCGCCCTAGCGATGCCATCGCGCTGGCGCTCAGAGCCGGCTGCCCGATTTATGCCACCCAGGACGTCCTGAACCGACGAACCGCGGTTCATTTGGATGCCTGGATCAATCGACTCGACACCACCAATACAGAAACCCAACAGGCGTGAGGCCTGATACCTCACATTAGAATCCTATCGTGCAGGAGTAGATGGAGACCATGACAAAAACGTATCTCGAGAAGCCCGCAAATGTACAACGCAAATGGTACCTCGTGGACGCCGAGGGCAAAACCCTTGGCCGCCTGGCGGCGAAAGTCGCCACCTTGTTGCGAGGCAAACATAAACCGACCTTCACCCCCCATGTCGATACGGGTGATCATGTCGTCATTGTCAACGCGGAGAAGGTCGTGCTCACCGGCAACAAAATGGAGAATAAGACCTACTCAACTCACAGCGGATTTCCTGGCGGCCTGAAGACGCTCACGGCAGAGCATATTCACCGAAAGGATCCGACCAAATTGTTGACGAAGGCCATCGAAGGCATGTTGCCCAAGAACCCACTCGGCAACCACATGGCCAAGAAGTTGCGCGTGTATGCCGGCGCAACGCATCCGCACCAAGCACAAAAACTGGAACCACTCTCATTGTAATTCTTATTCTTCGAATTCGATCAGTGAAGGAGACCGCCCGATATGGCAGCAATGACGCAGTACGCAACCGGAAAGAGAAAGAGCGCGATTGCGCGCGCATGGGTCACCGCAGCAGCCGGTGACATCGTCGTCAACGAGAAGCCGCTGGAACAAGCGTTTCCCCGCCCGACCCTACGGAATGTGATTCAATTTCCGTTTGAGCTGGCCGGAGTGACGGGTAAGTATTCTGTTCGTGCCACCGTCTATGGTGGTGGCCCAGCCGGCCAGGCCGGAGCATTGCGCCATGCCATCTCGAAGGCGCTGGTCATCATGAGCGCGGCATTCCGCGCCCCGATCAAGAAGGAAGGCCTGCTGACCCGTGATTCTCGCGTCAAAGAACGTAAGAAGTACGGCCAGAAGGGTGCCAGAAAACGCTTCCAATACTCGAAGCGGTAACGATCGACTGGAGCAACAGGGTCCAAAGGGGAAGGCTCCGCAGCCTTCCCCTTTTTTTATTGGCCTGCCGCAGGGCAGCAGACAATTGCGAGATCACCTAGGGCGGTACGATCGCCATTTTGGGCTGCCGGCAAGACACCCACGGTGCCTTTCGCAGCGCGCAGCATGCCACAACTTGTAATGGGCCGGGAGGCGCAAGATGACGTCGATACGAGTCGCGGTAGCGGGGGCCAGCGGATATACCGGAGCCGAACTAGTGCGGCTCCTGTCTCAACATCCCCACGTACAACTCACAGCGGTCACTTCGGAGAAGTCAGCCGGTGCGGCCATCTCCACCGTGTATCCCCATCTTCAAGGGATCGTGTCGCTCTCATTTGAAGCGTTGGCACCGGAAGCCCTCGCGGAGCGGGCCGATGTCCTGTTTCTCGCACTCCCGCACACCAAATCCATGGATCCCGTGGCGAGCGGCTTGAAAGCCGGCAAATGTGTCATCGATTTGAGCGCCGACTTCCGCTTGAAGAATCCCGCCACGTATGAAACCTGGTACCAGACCGTCCATGCCCATCCCCAACTCATCAAGGATGCCGTGTATGGCCTACCAGAACTTCACCGGTCTGCCATTAAACAGGCCCGACTCGTGGCCTCGCCGGGCTGTTATCCGACGGCCGCAATTCTCCAGTTGGCACCCTTGATCGCCCACGGGTTGGTGACAACGGACAGCATAGTGATTGACGCGAAATCCGGCATCTCAGGCGCAGGAAGAAGCCCCGCCCTGCCCTATCATTTCCCTGAAGCTCATGAATCATTGGAGCCCTATAAGATCGGCCAGCATCGGCACATCCCTGAAATCGAACAGGAACTCACCGGACTAGCAGGCACAAGAACCCAAGCGACTCGCGGTGAAGTCGGCCCCGTGACCGTCGCCTTCACGCCGCACCTGGTACCCATGAACCGAGGCATCCTCAGCACCGCGTATGCACGAATGAAGGGGCAGCTCGACGTCGCCGAGTTACGGACTCTCTATCGAGAGTTCTATAAGGGTGAACGATTTGTGCGACTGCTCGAAGGGGCCATGCCGAATCCCCGCCACGTGCGCGGTGCCAACTATTGTGATATCGCCGTCCACCTCGACCGGCGGGCCGGTTGGGTCGTCACCGTGTCGGCTATCGACAATCTGATCAAGGGAGCGGCCGGACAGGCCATTCAGGCCATGAACCTCATGCTGGGCTATCCGGAGGAATCGGGACTCGTGGCTCCGGGGATCTACCCCTAGCCCGCACATGCATGCGCATGTCGGACCGGACTAACTTCACATCACAGAGGACGAGCGATGAAGATTATCCCTGGAGGCGTGACCGCGCCGATCGGATTTCGGGCCGCCGGAGTCTACAGCGGAATCAAAAAGAAAAAAAAACAGCAACTCGACCTGGCCTTAGTCGTCTCGGACCACGAAGGTCCGATAGCCGGCGTGTTCACGACCAATCAAGTTGTGGCCGCACCGGTCATCCTCGATCGTCTCCACCTCAAGCAGGGCATCGGCCGCGCCTTCCTCGTCAATAGCGGAAACGCCAACGCCTGTACCGGGTCGGAAGGCATGAAGGCTGCCCAAGAAATGGCACAACTGGCGGCAACAGCTCTCAACTGTGCCCCGCATACCATCTTCGTTGGCTCGACTGGAGTCATCGGTCAACCACTCCCCATTGCGTGCATCCGAAAAGCGCTCCCGGCCCTGGCCGCTCGTGTAACACGCCGGGGCGGAGCTGACGCGGCCGCGGCGATCATGACGACCGACCTTAAGCCCAAGCACGTCGCCGTTCGTGCTCAACTCGGCGGCACAATGGTGACTGTCGGTGGGATGGCCAAGGGCTCGGGCATGATTCATCCCAACATGGCCACCATGCTAGGGTACCTGACCACCGACGCAGCCATCGGACAACGCGCCCTCCAATCAGCACTCAAACAGGCGGTCGATCAATCGTTCAATTGCATCACGGTCGACGGCGACACCAGCACCAACGATACGGTACTCTGTTTGGCCAACGGGATGGCCGGCAATCGTCCCATCACACCGGGCTCCTCTGACTTCGCGCGCTTTTGCGCGATGCTCGAAACGGTCTGCCGCACGTTGGCGCTGAAAATTTGCTGGGACGGCGAAGGCGTGACCAAAGTCGTCCGAGTAGAAGTCACCGGAGCGACGTCCACAAAAGCGGCCAAACAGGTCGCCCAAACAGTCGCGACCTCCAATCTCGTGAAAACCGCGCTCTTCGGCGGCGACGCCAATTGGGGCCGCGTTATGGCGGCGCTTGGACGTGCGGGAGTGCCCCTTGACCCCTCTCGCATCAGCTTGCAATTTGGAGGTGTTCCAATGGTGCGTAAGGGCCTAGGACTCGGACGCGCTGCCGAACAGGACCTGACCAAGGTCTTCAAAACCAAAGAGTTCACCATTCTCATCGATCTGGCTCAGGGCAAAGCCGAGGCGCACATGTGGACTACCGATTTGTCTTACGAATACGTGCGGATCAACGCGAGTTATCGCTCATAAGTGACCTCGCGCGGTTGCAAAATATTGGCCACTATGCTAGCGTTCGGGCGTTTCGCGCAATGCACGGTCGGTCCCATCGTTCACCGCGCGGCATTCAAAACCAGGGACATCTTATTTAAATCCACACCAGCGTGATGCGCACGCTGCGCAGCCTGAGAATAAGGGGGATCTCCCCCTCGTCGTTGGCGTTCGCCAGGCGCTCTGCAGGCTTCGGAGGGAGGTGAAGGTATGGGAGTAGTTGCGATTAAGGAATTACTGGAAGCTGGCGTCCATTTCGGACACCAGACCAACCGTTGGAATCCCAAGATGAAGCGGTTCCTGTTCGGGGAACGCAACGGCGTCTACATTATCGACCTTCAACAGACGGTCGAGCGCATGGAGCAGGCCTATGCCTTCGCTCGCGACACCGTGGCAGCCGGTGACTCCGTCCTGTTCGTCGGTACGAAGCGCCAAGCGGCCGAAATTCTGGAAGAAGAATCCAAGCGGGCCAACCAGTTCTACATCAATCAACGCTGGTTGGGCGGCATGCTGACCAATTTCCAGACCATTCGCCGCAGCATCGACAAAATGAAGAAAATGGAAGCGACCCTCGCCGATCCGAGCCACCAAGGCCACACAAAAAAAGAGCTCGGACAGATGCAGAAGGAAGTCGTCAAACTGCAAAAGAACTTGTCGGGCATCCGTAACATGCGCGCCCTGCCAGGAGCCGTTTTTATTCTGGATACGCGCATCGAACACATCGCCATCCTCGAAGCCAGCCGGCTGGAAATCCCGGTCATTGCCATCGTGGATTCGAATTGCGATCCTGATCACATCCAGTACCCGATTCCCGGCAACGATGACGCGATTCGTTCCATCAAGCTGATCATTTCCCGGATCGCGGACGCCTGCCTTGAAGGCGCGCATCTCCGGGCTCAGCAGGAAGAAACGGAATTTGCCTCGGCGCCGGCCGGTGGCGGCGCAAAACCGGCGGCGAATCTGGCCGGCGTATCCGCGTCCTAACCATCCCATCTGAGACGACTGTATTGCTCTATTCGATCAACTGAGGAACCCATGGCAAGTTTGAGTGAACTGGTGAAAGAGTTACGTGAAAAGACCGGGGCCGGCATTCTCGATTGTCAGAAGGCCCTGATGGAGAACGGAAACAGCATCGACAAGGCCATCGACTATCTCCGACAGAAAGGCTTGGCCGCAGCGCAGAAGAAGGCCGGCCGCGAAACCAACCAAGGACTGATCCACGCCTACATCCATGCGGGTGGAAAGATCGGCGTACTCATCGAAGTGAACTGCGAGACCGATTTCGTCGCACGGAATGAGCAATTCAAGGCCTTCGTAAACGACTTGGCGCTGCAAGTGGCCGCCTCCAGCCCCTCCTATGTTCGACGGGAAGAGATTCCTGCTGACATCGTAGAGAAGGAGCGCAGCATCTACGAGGCTCAAGCCAAGGAACTGGGCAAACCGCCGGCGGCATGGCCCAAGATCGTCGAGGGCAAGCTCGAAAAGTTTTATCAAGAGAACTGCCTGCTCGAGCAGGGCTTCATCAAGGATCCCTCAGTCGTCATCAAGGATCTCCTGGCACAACAAATTGCCACGATCGGCGAGAACATGAATATCCGCCGATTCACGAGATTCCAGTTAGGCCAAGCATGAGTTCTGCCCACTACCGCCGCATCCTGCTGAAAGTCAGCGGAGAAATGCTGGCCGGTGAGCAGGGTTATGGCATTCAACCCTCGATCCTTGAGGGGCTCGCAGAGGAGATTGCCGACGTCGTCGCAATGGACGTTGAAGTCGCCGTTGTGATCGGCGGCGGCAATATCTTTCGCGGGTTGGCCGCCAGCGCCCGCGGTATGGAGCGGGCATCAGCCGACTACATGGGCATGCTCGCCACCGTGCTGAATGCCTTGGCCCTCCAGAATGCGCTGGAAGGCAAGGGCGTCAGTACTCGTGTCCAATCGGCGATTGAAATGCGACAGTTGGCCGAAGGCTACATTCGGCGGCGCGCCATCCGGCACCTGGAAAAGAAGCGCGTGGTGATCTTTGCCGGAGGAACGGGGAACCCCTATTTCTCCACCGACACCGCGGCATCGCTCAGGGCAATGGAAATCGGCGCGCAGGTCATCATGAAGGGCACCAAGGTCGACGGCATCTACGACAGTGATCCGGTCAAAAATCCCCAAGCCAAAAAGTACAATGAGATTCCCTTTCTCTCGATTCTGACCCAGAATCTCAAAGTCATGGATTCGACCGCCATCAGCCTGTGCATGGACAACCGGTTGCCGTTGATCGTGTTCAACTTGAAAGAAAAGGGAAACTTTAAACGTGTCGTCCAGGGCGATCCGATCGGAACCCTGGTCACCGTGGAAAGCCGCTAAGGGAGAGACCGATGTCGACGGCGCAGGAAGTCAAACAGCGTGTCACCGAAAAAATGGACCATGCAATCGAGCATCTGAAACGCGACTTGGCCGGAATCCGGACCGGTCGCGCTTCGGTGGCGCTCCTCGACGGCATCAAAGTCGATTATTACGGTACGCTGACGCCCTTAAAGCAGGTGTCAAACGTGGCCACACCGGAAGCCCGCCTGCTCACGATTCAGCCGTGGGAGCAGAACCTGATCCGGGAAATCGAGAAAGCGATTCAAATGTCCGACCTTGGACTGACGCCGTCGAACGACGGCAAGGTGATTCGCATTCCGCTTCCTCCGCTGACCGAAGAGCGCCGCAAGGACCTCATCAAGGTTTGCAAGAAGCACGGTGAAGAAATGAAGGTTCAAATTCGTGGCTTTCGGCGGGACGGAAATGAAGAACTGAAGAAGCTGCAGAAAGATGCCAAGCTCACCGAAGATGAGCTACGAAAGTCGGAAACAGAGATTCAAAAATTCACCGACCAGTATGTGCAGAAGATTGACGACATGATGAAGAAAAAAGAAGGCGAAATCTTGGAAGTCTAGCGCCGCAATTCTGTTGTCAGACACTGCGTGTACCAGCCGTCCGAATCCTCCCCAACCTCAGCCTCCGTCGATCTGACCGCCCTTGCTCAGAATGTGGCCCACGTGCGGCGACTGGCCCCGCGCGCCGATGTGCTGGCCGTCGTGAAGGCCAATGCCTACGGACACGGCGCCATTGAAATTAGCCGCGCACTGCAAAAACTGGCCGTCCGCCGGTTCGGTGTGGCCACCCCGGACGAGGGCATCGCTCTGCGCCAGGCAGGCATTCAGGACACGATCCTGGTCATGGGCGCAACCGTTCCTGCACAATTTGCGGAGCTGGTGGCCCATCGCCTAACGCCCGTGCTGTACAGAGCGGACCTGATTCCGACCTTCGCTGCCCATGCCCGAACCCCCCCAACTCCCTACCCCGTCCATATCAAAGTCGAGACCGGCATGGGACGATTGGGGGTGTCGCCGAACGACCTGCTTGAACTCCTTGCTAGGTCGGAACTACGCGGCTCTCTGCGCCTTGAAGGCCTGATGACGCATCTGGCTGACGCAGACAATCGGGATGCAGGACAGACGGAGGAACAACTCACGCGATTTCAGCAGGCTCTCCATCACGTACAAGAACGCGGCCTGGCGATTCCGCTGATTCACGTGGCCAATAGCGCAGGTATCATCAAATATCCCACCAGCATCCATTCCCTCGTACGGCCGGGGATCATGCTCTATGGCTACCATACGCTCTCGAACGACACGCAGGCTCCCGAATTGCGGCCGATCCTGACCTGGAAGACGACCGTCGCGCATGTGCATACGATTTCACCTGGAAGCAGCGTGAGTTACAACCGGACCTTCATCGCGTCGCGGCAGACGCGTGTGGCCGTGCTTCCGGTCGGGTATGCCGACGGGTACAACCGGCTGCTTTCGAATCGCGGACAGGTACTGATCGGCGGACGACGAGTGCCGGTGATCGGACGGGTCTGCATGGACATGACGATGGTCGACGTCACGGACGTGCCCGGCGTGCAGGTGGGAGAGGAGGCGATTCTGATCGGACAACAGAGGTCCGAGCGCATCACCGCATCCGACCTGGCCGCCTGGCAGCAAACCGTTCCGTATGAAATTCTCTGCGCCATCGGCCCCCGCGTGCCGCGTCGGTATCTCCCGCTCGACTCGCCCGCCGGCTCAGCGTCTCAATCCAGCTGACGCCTACGGCCCTGCGCACAGGTCTGTGCCATAAGTCGACTCGGCATCCTCTTGTCTTCGCTGCCTTGTTCCCGCATAGTCCATACGTAGTCTCGAGAGCGCAGTTTGATCACAATCCCTCACGCACACCGCAGAAGGACACGAGCATGAGCCGCTGGATCCCGTTGACGCAGCACCCGCTGATTCGAGCGTGCGCCCTCATCCTGCTTGCAATCCCGATCACACCAGCCATGGCCGTAAACCCACAGGTCCCGGGACCAGCCGTTGTGAAGCCGTCCGCCATGACTGTCCATGTCCCGATTCCGGTGACACCACTCGCGGAGTTGTACGGGAACATCAACCAACATCTTGCGACACATCACAGCCACGGACGCGAATGGATCACCTTGGGCGGCGGGAGCGGGTTTCTCAAGTATCGACTCTGGCCCGACGAACAGAATTCGACCACAGCAGCAGACCGGCTACTGTCCCGCAGCACCGTGCCCTTCGGTGTGGAATATGCCAAGCAAATGAAAGGATCGATCACAAAAATCGCCGAGTGCGGACAGCGCGATGCAGCCACAGGTACGGGGCGGCTTTCGGTCACAGTGGCGACGATGTTCAAGCAAGGTCGCAGCTATACGGTGCTTCCCGCCAGTCAGGTCAGCGCCGTGCAATCCGCTCAATCCTGCCTGTTGTCCGAGCAAGGGGTGGACGCCAGCCCATTGATGGCGCAAGTCTACCGAAGTGATTTGCAGGAGGTCCTGCCAGCGGTCGATCGTAAGGCAGCCGGCCTCGTCACTCTCAAACCGGCGATCGCCCGCATCTGGAATGATCTCCAGGAGCCGTTGCTGCTGGATGAGACGGAACAACTGTGGCTGTTGCTGAACCCGGAGACCACTGCTGCGGCCGGCATCGAACCCCTTTCGGGCACGCCCGCTGCCGGCTATGGGGTCCTCGCACGGCCCTCAGTCGTGCGAGGCACCAAACCCCCATCGCGTCACCGGCCGCTCCCCGAACCGCTCGACCAGTTCCAGAACGACGGGTTCCATGTCGATTACGCGCTGCAGGTGCCGATCGAAGAAGCGAATCAACGTCTGCGTGAGGCCGTCATCGGGCAGGAATGGTCACTGGGCGTCGGAACGATCAAAATCGTCAACGCGACGCTGTATCCATTAGGCAACCAGGTGGGAGTCGAACTGATCCTCCGAGGACTCCTGCCGTTGACCCTGCGCCTGAAGGGCACGCCGGCCTATGATGAATCGTCCGGGCGCATCCTGTTCCGGGAAGTCGATTACACCATCAAGGAACGCACGCCCGCGACCGACCTGGCGGAGGAATGGTTGCACGAACCGCTGCGGGAAGAGTTGGCCGGCAGGCTGTCATTGCCGATTCGTGAGGAATTGGATCTGATGCGTCAGGCGCTCGAGAAGGGACTCAACCGCGAGTTGACCGGTGGACGGTTGCGAGGAACGGTCCGGCGGCTGTCGCTGGAAGACCTGACAGTGCAGGCCGAGAGTCTGTCGGTCCGATTCAAGACAGAGGGCACACTGCGCTACGACGCCCGCGCCGACGTCGCCGCGCCATGACGGACGGCTACACCTTTAACTTCCGCTTGAGTTGCTGTTCCACGCTGGACACTTTGCCGGCCAGCCGTCCTTTCGGACCCTTGCGATAGTCGATCTTGATACTGCAGGAAATGCGATTACAGTCCTTGCGCATGCGCATGTAGCATTTCTTGACCACCGCCATGACCTCATCCCACTCGCCTTCCAGCACCGTCCCCATCGGGTTCAATCGATAGTCCACTCCACTCTTGTCGATGATGTCCAGCGAACGCGCGACATACTGACTGACACTCTCGCCTTTGCCCAGCGGCGACATACTGAATTCCAATAACACCATGTCTCTGTCCATCCTTCCTATGACGTGGCCGGCGATGCGGCGGTCTGCTGTTTCGCACGTTGCTCGGTCCAGACTTTCGGGTACTGTACTTTCCCCAACAGGCGAAACCCGTCCAACGCTTCACGCAAGAGCGCCCGGCGCTTCTCGGCATCGGGTTCATTGGCCTTGGCTTGCTCGCGCAGTTCGCTCAGCCAATCGACAAAAGCGGCGAATTCTCCATCCAGAATACGCTCCAGATCCTCCTTCATGAATCCAGACAGCGCCGGCGCCTGTCCGCTCGAACTGATCGCCACGCGCATATGCCCGGAACTGACCACGGCCGGCATCACGACGTTGGAGACATCGGGCTGGTCGACGGACCAGAGCAGGAATTTCTGTTCTCGAGCCAACCGGATCAGCGAGTGCGCGAGTTCGCGATCGTCGCGCAAGGTATTCAACACCAGAATGACGCTCTCGAGATCGTTCGCGCGAAAATGCCGCCCCCGATGAATAATCTTTGCCGAGGCCGCAAGTTTGCGGAGCACCTCGTGCAGCGTCGGGCTGATGACCGTCACCTTGGCGCCGGCATCCAACAGCCGCTGTACCTTGTCCGCCGCTTCTTCGTTGCCACCGATAACCAGCACCGGCCAGCCACGCACATCGAGTGAAATTTGAAACCCAGGATTTGCCGCCATAATAATCGTCCTCCCAGAAGCCCACAATAACGTAAAGGCGTATCATACAACAGGCGATTTCACAGGGTAAACCGGCACCACCATTCCCCTTTCCGCCGTGAGCTGCGTATAATGCGCCCGCAGCGGAATGCGAGAGCCCTGAGGCCCGTCATGGATTAGCAAAGGAGTCTAATGTGGCTGGATATACAGTACGGTCCCTGGCGATGGCCGGCGGAATCATCGGCGTGGCGGCATTGGCGGCATACTTCGGCGTGGCGCATATCGGGGAGCCGGACCAGGGCGGCGGATCGATTGCCGGGCAGGTCCAGATCGCACCACACCTGGCTGATCAGGTCAAACCGACGGATGTGCTCTTCGTCATCGTGCGCCGTCCCACCGGTCCTCCGCGCCCCATCGCGGCGAAACGATTCGATGGACCGAAGTTTCCGGTGCAGTTCGACATTACGAACGAGGACGTGATGGTCAAAGGCAGTGAGCTCAAGGGCATGGTCGACGTGATTGCCCGCCTCGATCGTGACGGCCAGGCCGGTCAACCACAACCGGGAGATATGGAAGGGCGGTATGCGAAGAATCCGACGCTACCCGGCGGTCGCGATCTGACGATCACCATCGATAAGGTGTACTGACCACGGGATTTGAGTGGTGAATGCTGAGCGCTGAGTGAGCATGTGACCTCAGCACCCTCGACTCAACACCGAACACTCTACGGCTCGGCTGGATCGGCATCCAACTCCAGATTCCAATACAGGTAATCCCGCCAACTTTCCGGCGTATTCCTGATGCCGATGGTGATTGTCACCGTGGGACTCCAGCGAGGCTTCACCGGCTTCTTCATCAGACGCATGTTGGCTTCTTCCGGCGTTCGTCCGCTCTTCCGGTTGTTGCAACGCCAGCAGGCCGTCACGATGTTCTCCCAGGTCTTGCGACCGCCCTTGGCAATGGGCACGACATGGTCGAACGTCAGTTCTTCCGTGCGGAACTTGTGCCGGCAATACTGACAGCAATACCCGTCGCGTGTAAAAATATTGATGCGGGAAAACTTCACCGCGCGATGGGCGTCCTTCAGTTTCACCAGCTTGAGCAGCCGCATCACCGAAGGCAGCTTGATGGAAATCGAGATCCCGTGGATTTGGCGGTCGTAGACTTCGAGGACTTCGACCTTCCCTTGCCAGAGCAAGGTAATGGCTTTTTGCCAATGCAGAACACGCAGCGGTTCATAGGTGGAGTTGAGCAACAAGGTCATTTCCATAGTGGCTCCGGCGATCTCCTATGAGTGCACTATTTACAGAATAGCAAATGGCGGCGCGGTGACGATCCTTCCTTGCAAGAAACCTGATTCATCTATGCCATATGCCGCTAATGAAATCAAGCGCTTAGGTGTTTGTGCCCACAATGTTGCGTCACCCTGAGTCAAGCCAGACTTTCCTGTGATCTGTGAAGGGATTCCATGAATTCGGACGCCGACTACGTCACCGTCGCCCAAGTGGATCACGTCCCGCCCGGGACCTGCCGCACCGTTGAAGTCGACGGGATCTTTCTCGCGCTCTGCAATGTAAACGGGACGTTTCGGGCCGTCGACAACACCTGCCCCCATGCAGGCGGACCGTTGGGCGAAGGCTGTCTGAATGGTGACCTGATCGTATGCCCGTGGCACGGATGGCGATTCAACGTCCACACCGGCGAGCGCCGGGAGAATCCCGAGATTCGCGTGGCCTGCATCGAGGTGAGAGTTCAGGGCTCGAATGTGCAGGTGAAGGTCCCGCTTACATTGTAGGAGGAAACGGAGGCGCACCACCAGGCGGTCGACCGGGACGACCGGCCTCAGGCCCTTCCGGCATCAAACCGTCGGCCGGCAACGACGCGGCATTCACATGCTTCGTCGCCAGGTCGACATGCCAGATAAAGTCCCGCTCAAACCACTGCGTCGTGCCCTGCTCCCGCATGTAGATCCGGACTTCATACCGCTGCTCATCCTGCTTGATCACCTGCCACTCACCCAAGCGGAGCCCCAACTTGCGCGCCTCCTGAATACGCGCCCGCTCATTAAAGGCCTGGAGAATGGTCGGATAGCCGGCGGCTCGATGGGTCTGCACCAGCGCCAACGCCTCGGCCGCGCGCGGGTCGGTGATCGGATTGAGAGTGGGCGGCTTCATCCACCAATACACCAACACACCGCCCAGCAAAAGCAGCAGCACCGCGTAATGGATGACTTTACTCATAAGTTGTCACGAACCGTCGTTGGTGAGAGATGACTGAACTCATCACTATAGGTGGCCTGCGATTTCTCTGTCAATCAGAGAAGGATCGGCCCGGCCGCTGCATGCGCCCGCGAGCGATGGTCGCCGCGCTTGACAAGGCCGCGCAACGCTATGGTACAAGTACCGGTCAACCGACGAGACACCCTGGAGCCTCACCGTTCAATGAAGTTCTTCTTTTACGCAGACAATTTGAACCCGTCTCAGCTCAAACGTCGCGCCCCAGAACACAAGTTTCTCTTCACGGCCTATCTGCCAGACCACAGCGTGCAGTTCTGCCGCTGGTCGACGCAGTGGCGTTGCGGCCTGGCGAGCGTCGTGCCTTCGCCGGGAGAAAAGGTCTGGGGAGCCGTCTTCGAGATCACCGACGAAGATCTCAAGATCCTCGACGAATTCGAAAACGACGTCCCGCAAGGCGCCTACCGGCATTTGCCGGTCACCGTCATCACGGAAGAGGGTGAAAAATTACTGGTCACCACTCATGCGGCCAATCCCATCGGCAAGTTCAAGCCGAAGGAACATTATATCGATTGGGTCCTCAAGGGCCTCAAGCAGTGGAAGTTGCCCGAAGAATGCATTGAACAGTGGAAGGCCTATAAGCCAGCCTGACGCATTCGACACATCATCAATTTTCCCATATATAGAGTCGAGGTCACGATGCCGAAACCGAAACATCATATTCTTGTCTGCACCAACGCCCGTCCGCCTGGACACCCAAAACCATCCTGCGGTGGTCAAGGTTCCGCGCAATTGCTGATGACCTTCAACATGGGGCTGATGCAGCGCGGCATCATGCCGGGCGAAGTGCTGGTGACAGGCTCGTCCTGCCTGGGTCCTTGCGAGCAGGGCCCGACGGTCGTCGTCTATCCCGAAGGCACGTGGTATTCCAAGGTGACGGAAGTCGACGTCGCCACGATTCTCGATGAGCATATCAAGGGCGGGAAACCGGCAGAAAAGTTAAATCCGGATAGTATCTGGAAGTAACTCCGAATCTTCTTGTTGTGTTGAGGATCATGAACATGCCTTGCCGGCAAGGCCGCAGTCGACTCAGACCCGGAGGCGTACCCTCAGGGGTACGTTGCGGAGTGTGAGGAGCTGAGAACGATGCTGGAAGGCATGTTCATCATCCGATTGCCATGTCCACCCCAAGCCACAAAGAACACAAACACCACGCTCCCCGCTCCGTCGGCTGCATGATCATCACCTGCAGCGATACGCGCACGCCGGAGACCGACACCAGCGGCCAATTGATCCAGCAACTATTGAAGGAGAATGGTCATACGATCGCGGCCTATCATCTCGTCAAAGACGAGCCGGCACAGATCAAGGCCCGGATCTCGGACGGTGTCGCCACAGACTCGGTACAGGCCATCATCATCAACGGTGGAACGGGCATTTCCCGGCGGGACTCCACGTTTGAAGCTGTCGATGCGATGCTGGAAAAACGGCTGGATGGATTCGGTGAAGTATTCCGCTACCTGACCTATCAAGAGATCGGCTCACCGGCCATCATGAGCCGGGCCACGGCCGGGATCATCAAGGGCCGCATCCTCTTCTCCACCCCAGGCTCAGAAAACGCCGTACGCCTGGCGATGGAAAAACTTATCCTCCCCGAACTCGGTCACCTGGTCAAAGAACTCACGAAGTAGAGCGGCCTCAGCAATCAGCCTTCAGCGGTTGGGATTGTCCAGTACTGAATGCTGCGAGCTGATGATGGGTGTTGGTCGCTAGCGGCTAGTCCGGCCGAGGAGATTCGAAATGACTTTCAAGCAGAGCCACAGGGGAAGCACAGCGAGAGCGTACCCGCAGGAGTGCATTCAGGATTTTGATGAAACGGGAAGGTAACCGGAAGCCGTTTTCGCCAGCCGGTTGATCAAGGATGCTCAAAACAGTCCGCCAACAAGGCCGCAGGAAGCACAGCGACTGAGGCGTATTCTTGTGATACGTCGCAGGGAGATGCGCGACCGAGAACGAAGTTGGAGCCCGTTTTCAGCATCCGCCCAGTGAAGGATGTTCAAAACGACTTTCCAGCAAAGCCGCAGGCGAAGCAAAACCGGAGGCGTACCCGCAGGGGTACGTTGAGGATTTTGATGAGCCGAGAACGCTGCTGGAAGCCGTTTTCAACATCCTTTAGTCTTGGCCGATTTTTGGTTCGGAGTACACCTGCCTATCCGCCAGTTTCGATTGCGCGTATCGCTTGTAATGCATCAGCAGATCGCGAACCGACACCACGCCGACAATCGCCCCGCCCTTGGTGACCGCGAGATGCCGCACACCGAGATCGCCCATCATGTCTTGGGCATCATCGACATCCTGATTGCTCTCGATGGTGCAGAGCGGCGAGGTCATCACATGTTCGACGGTCAGCTTGCCCAGGTCTTGATTGGTCGCCAACCCTTTTCGGACGAGATCCGTATCGGTCACGATCCCGACATGATTCTTCCCCTTCTTGATCAGCAGAGAACTCACCCGCAGAGTGCGCATCTTCTTCGCCGCACCGCGAAGGGACGTCGTGGGACCGACGCTTTGAGGTTTCTTGTTCATGATTTGTGCAACTGTTGCCATACCACATACCTTTCTGCCCGTTGGGACATGAAAACCGATAAAGACGAGACTTACGAAACGGTCAGCACGATCTTACCAAAAAATTTCCGATTCAAAAGATATTCTTGCGCGGCCTTCGCGTCGGACAGCGGAAACGTCCGATCGATGACCGGCCGCAATCGGCCCTCGCCGACCAGGTGAGCGGCCTTCAGCAACTCACTCTGAGTGCCCATATATGAGCCCTTGATCGTGAGTTGGCGTGAATAGATGTAGCGGAGGTCGAGCCTAACCTCCGCACCCGTCGTCGCGCCGCACGTGACCAGCCGCCCGCCCTTGGCGAGTGAATCGATGCACTGCGGCCACACGTCCGGTCCGATGTGTTCGATCACCACATCTACGCCGCGTCGATGCGTCAATTCACGCACCCGCTGATTGACCTGTTCACGTCCGTGATGAATCACCTCATCGGCACCCAGCGCCTTGGCCTTGGCAATTTTATCATCGCTGCCCACGGTGGTGAACACGCGGGCCCCGCCCAGTTTCGCCATTTGGATCGCCATATGCCCGACTCCGCTGCCCGCCCCCATGATCAACACGTCTTCGCCCGGTCGCAGGTCGGCCAGTCCGAACAACATATGCCAGGCAGTCACGGACACCAGGGGAAAGGCCGCGGCCTGCTCGAAAGACAAGGTGCCGGGAATCGGATGCACATTTCGCGCAGGTACCTTCACATAGTCTGCATACCCGCCATGGCACATGGCCCCAATCAATCCATAGGACCGACACATATTGTCACGACCGCCAAGACACTGCTCGCATCGACCACACCCGACACCCGGCGACACGAAAACCCGTTCGCCTTCGGCCACCCCTTCCACGTGAGCGCCGATCTGCTGCACCACCCCGGAGATGTCAGAACCGAGGATATGCGGGAGCGGCATCGGATAAGCCGGACTCCCCTGCCGGATCCAAATGTCCAGGTGATTCAGGGCGCAGGCCTTGACCCGCACCAGCACCTCATCGACACCGATGGTCGGCATCGGCATCTCCTGATACTGCAACTTGCCCGGCCCGCCATGCTCATGAAAGACAACCGCGTTCATAACACCTCAGCGTAACAACACTATGTCGAGTGTTGCGTCGTGATTCCTGAGTTCCCGTTTCCCAAGCGCGTCGGTCTCAATTCATTTCCATCGCGCGACTCGTGACCACCTGTTCGCCCTCGGTCCATTCTTCACCGGATGATCAGCAAGCCCTGTCACAAGGCCGCTCGCCTCCCCCCTGATACTCCCGGCTCACGAATAGCCCCTTCCTACACGTTTTGGATTCCTCACGTCACAGAGAGCCGAACGACTGAGCGCCGTGAGAAGGCGTGTTCATGATCCTGCTAGAAATTCAGCGTCCCCTCCACCACCATCACCGCTTCCCCACCGACCATGACCCCCTGAATCGCATCGTCGTCCGAGTTCACTTGAATGAGGATGCGCGAGGGGCGGTCGATCTCGTACCCCTGCTCGGCGGTGATCTCAGTTTCCGGCCTGATATCGACCACCCCGTGCTGCACCAGATAGGCGCCCAACGCGCCGCTCGCGCTTCCTGTCGCAGGATCTTCCACGATGCCGATCAACGGCGCGAACATACGCGTATGGACGGTGGAGGATTGTTCGACCGTCATGGTGCTGAACACCATCATGCCGTTCGCGCCATATTGCTGAGACAGCTCAGCGATGGCCGCCACATCGGGAACGATCGACCGCACCGCGGTGAGCGTACGCACCGGTACGATGATCACCGGCAACCCCGTCGACACCACCTGTACGGGAAAACGGGTTTCGGTAATCGCGGACTTCGTGATGCCCAGCGAGCGGGCGATGGCGAAGAGCGCCTCCGGTTCCTCGATCACATCCAGAAACTCGGGGCTCGGTTGCGCCATGACCACGCGTTCGATCACCCCGTCGTGGGAATGGATATCGACGGGAAACAGCCCGAGATTGCATTCCTGGAGCACCCGCGTAACCGGCTCCCGGAGCGCGAAACGATCCAACGTGCCCAGCACGAAAAACGTTCCGATGACCGGATGGCCGGCGAAGGGAATTTCCTGAGTCGGGGTAAAAATGCGCATCTTGACCACCGCCGCCTGATCGGTCGGCGGAAAGACAAAGACCGTTTCGGAGAGATTCATCTCACGGGCGATCTGCTGCAGCTCGACGTCGGTCAATCCGTCGGCGTCGGGAAATACCGCCACCGGGTTTCCGCCGAAGGGTGCATCGGTGAATACGTCGGCTTGATAAAACTGCAATCGCCGCTGCCCGGGCATAACCTCCTCACTGTAAGGCTGGCGGCATGTTGCCCCGAGCCGGTATTTTTTGCAAGAGGGTGACAGGGTTATACGGAGCAGCAGGTAGGAATTCCGTACACAGGAGGGAGGACTACATTCCACGCTCTCCAATTGATGTTGCCAGGCTGGTCAAAATGGCCTGTGCCTAGGCCGCAGGGAGGGTGGTGACTGAGGTGTACCCTTGCGGTACATCGCGGGGAGACACGCGACCGAGAACGCCGGCAGATGCGATTTTCGGTAGCCAGTTTCGATTCCCGCCGGCTGGTCAAAACGGCATCCAACGAGGCCGCAGGCAAGCCAGAACCGGAGGCGTACCCTTAGGGGTACGTTGAGGATTGTGGCGAGCCGAGAACGAAGTTGGAGGTCGTTTTCACGAGCCGGCTAGACGGGCCGGGGAATGGCCTCATACGCAGGCCTCAACGGATTGTTGAGGTATTGCTCAACATAGTTCTGCAACGAGCCGTGCCGGTAGAGCTGTTGATTGGCGAAGCGGGTATCGATCTTGTGCAGCACCTTCACACGCACACCGGTCTTCTTGGTGAACTGTTCCAGACTCACGCCCGTAATATCGGTATAGGGGCCACGACCCGACTGCATGATGCATTTCGGCACGTGAATGACCTTCTCTTTCGTCAGCCGCCGCGCAATGTCATCGAAGGTCAGGAGCACCGTGCAATCGGAATCTCCGCTGAGCAACGCATTCGGCACAGAGAGAAACTTCGCGCGATTCTTTCGGAACATGGTCAGGATCTTGTGGACGCTCCCCGCCATCACCACCGTATCCTTCTTTTCTAGCTCCAACGAGTCGAACAGGCTGACGATGCGGCGGCGGCTCAAAAATGCCGTCGTATAGGACTCGGTGTGAATGGTCTGCAGATTCGGCAACCCCAACTGATAAATCCGCGTCGCTTCCTCCGGCAGGAACTTCCGCCCCTGCCGCATGAGCGAGGCCGTCTCTTCCTTCAGTCCACGCACCGGGGTGAGCGTCCCCATCCAGAGCACACATTGCTGGTTGATCGCGGAAATCGTCGCCGCATCCTTCGACATTGTGTGCTGATCGAACGCATAGAAGTTGGCAGACGACACGGCGGGGCCATCCAACACCTTCATCAGATGCTTGACCGACGGCGCATGCGGCATCAGTCGTTGACGGTAGTCGCTGAGCGTGATGACCGAGAGCTCGAAGTTGATCCGACCGGGATACTGCGCCACCAGTTGATGGATCTTGGGCACATGCACAAAGCCGACGGTAAAAAACTGAATGCTCTTGTCGGTATATTTGAGAAAGTCTTCGACCCACTCCATCGCCTTGGGATGGAGGAACAAATCGGTCCATTCCATAAACTCATTGCCCCCGAGACACCAGAACTGCGTCGGGTCGGTCGGTTTCCGGCTGATGTAGTCGAGGATGAACTTCCAATCCTCGTCACTGGTCTTGGGTGGATCGAGCGTTTCGCGGTAGGAGTGGTCGAGCTCGTAGCAGAACTCGCATTTGACCGGACAGTCCCGGCCGAGACTCAGGGGAATTTTCCCCGCGTCCATTTCCCTGATGAGCACCTGACGATAGTCGGTGCGGTCTTTGAAGATCGGGGTCGGCTGAAAAATCGGGAGGGTGGTGGCCACGGGTAAACATCCCTTGCCTATCGCCGGGTGGCGACCAGCGCTCATTGACAATATCGGGATCGAACCGGGAAACTTCCGTTATGACCGACGACCGGCTGGCACAGGCTCTGGCGCTCTTCGCACTCTCGCAACCCTATACCCTCGAGCAACTCAATGAGCAGCGCGACGCCCTGCTGCACACTTGGACACCCCGCCGCTTTGCCAACCTCACGAACAACCCCAAGAAATACATGCAGGCCTACACAAAGGCCGAGGAGATGACCCGTAAGATCGAGGAGGCCTATCTCCTGCTCACTGTCACCCTCGGGCAGGAGAGGAGTTGATGGCGTCAAGCGTCCGCACATCACAAGAAGTCCGCTTGCGTAGACTTTCCTTCCGCCTTTGCTATCGGCTCGTCTCCGATTATCCCAAGCCGTGGGAGACGACGCGGCTCATTCCTTCTTTGCCTTCATCCCCTTCTCCCATTGCCACGGGCCAGGTCACCAATCCCGATACACCTTCCGCTGCTGCGCCATCCTTCGTCGCCGCGTAGATCTGAGGCAGCTTATTCGTACCGAATTTGGAGATGTACAGGAACACGTGTTCGCGACTATTCACCCGCACCGCCCAGGGCTGAAAGTCGTTCTTATAGAACTCCTCGCAGAGCTGCATTGCGTCGAGGCACGAAATACCCACCGGCTCGTTCAGCGTGTAGTAGTAATCCAACGGCAGGTCGTATTCCTCCTGCTTATGGATCGTGATGCCGAACTTATCCGGATTACGCACCATCGGCGTGTGGCGGTAGGCCACGAAATAAAACAGCTCCACCGAGTGAATTACCGGCTGATTGTCGATGACGAACTGCCGCGTCTCCAGCGCCTCGTCGCGCGTCTCGCCCGGAAACCCGTAAAACGCCATCACGTGGTTCCAGATCCCCGCTTTGGCTGCTTGATGTAGATTGTTCTGGATCACGCTCTTCCGCGCATGTTTGTCCATGAGGTTCAACACGCGCTCGTTCGCCGACTCCATACCGTAGTACAACGTGCAGCAGCCGGCCTTCGCCGCGAGGTCCCAAATCGCCTGATCCTGCAAGGTCTCCTCGAAGCGGATCAACGTCGTCCACTTGATGCCGACGTTCCGATCCACAAGCAGCTGCGACACCTTCTTGAACAACGCGGGCGGATAGGATTCGTCCGAAAACAGGAAGTGGCGGCAATTGTATTTATCCCGCAACGCCGTGACCTGATCCACCACATGCTGTGCGCTCATCCCGCGGTACTGATCGAAGTAGCCCTGCCCGTGATCGCAGAACGTGCAACGGCCCCAGTAGCAGCCGCGCGTGGCGAGGTAGGGAATGATCCGCTCAGGGACGAAATACCGATCCAGCGGCAAGCCGTCAAAGTCCGGCAGCGGCAGGGCCGACGTTTTCTCCGTGTAAACTTCTTTGCTCTGCTTCACACCGTCCGCGTCGCGATACATGAGATTGGGCACCTGCTCCATCGACCGCTGACCGTTCACCGCCTCAAGATACCAGAGCAGCGCATGTTCGCCCTCATACAAAATCGCCGCGTCGAACACCTCGGTGAAGAACCGCTCGTGGTGCGCCCATTCTTCCTGCAAGCGAGTCACGACGTTCCCGCCGACCACGACACGGATCTCCGGAAAACTTTCCTTGATCATCTTGCAGAACGTCAGGCCGGCCATCAGCTGCATTTGCGTACCGATGGAGATACCGATCACCGTCGGCTTTTCCTTGCTCACGCTGGGCAGCACTAACTGATTGCAGATGTCGCGATAGACGTTCACCTGCTCATCGTCGAGGCAGGCGAACACTTCCTTCGACACGCCTGGCCGGTAGCCCAGGTTGCTTTCCATCGGGTAGAACACGAGCGAGGCCGGATAGTAGGCGGCGGAGATATACTGCATCGCTTCGCGGAACGTATTGAGCGCGCGCTCCAGCTTCTCCGCATCGTAGAACCGTTCACCGCGCACGACCAGTTTGGCATCTTCGGCCCGCTCCGCGAGGTCGAAGACATCCACGGCGTAGGCATCTTCCAGCACCGCTTTCTGGCTGGCTTCCTGGTCGGTCAGCGTCCCGGCCTTCTCCTTGTCCTGGAGCGGCTTGAGATGCATGCCCAGGCGGCCCTTCACCCAGATCAAAAATTCCATGCTGAAGAAGTGGTCGTACATCTCGATGTTGATGTCACGCTGCACCACGGTATGTCCCGCTTCGCGCAACACAGCCGTCAACATCGGCAAGGCCAGGTACGGCGCCGTCGGCACCCACTCCGGCGGGAACAACAACATGACCTTCGACTGCTTCCGATCTTCTTTCTTGATCGGCGTGAGGCCATCGATTTGAACGAGACCGTTACTACTCATGAAAATCTTTCGTGAAACGTGAGACGTAAAACGTGAAACGCCCGAGGAGAATGCTCGCCGAGTGGCTCTTATCGCACGTGTTACGCGTTGGGTGTGACGGTGTTCGTTTCACAAACTATTACCTTTCACATTTCACCTTTCACGTCTCACGTCCTCACATTTTCCCCGCCAGCGTGGGCGACGCTCCAGTAATTTTCGCCGATCCATACTGCAGATCCGGCAACTTCTGCAATCCAAAGCGTGCGATGTAGAGGAAAATATATTCGCGGATGAACAGCCGCAAATCCCAGCCGGGATGGTGATTCCGCTCGAACTCTTCGAACACCCGCTCCGCTTCCTCGATGCTCAAGCCTTGCTTCACCGTAAAGTAGTAATCCAGCGCGAGGTCCCACTCGGGATTCTGGTACGCCGTGACGCCGAACTTCTCCGGATTCTTGGCAACCGGATTGTGCCGCCCCAGATCGAACGTGCCGAAACCCAACGAATGGACGTGCTCCTTGTTCTGCTCCAGGAACTGCACCGACGACCAGGCTTCCTCCCGCGTCTCGCCGGGAAAGCCGAAAAACCCCATGCAGTGGTTCCAGATACCGGCTTCGGCGGTGCGTTTGAGATGCTCGGTCATGATGGCCGTCGTCGTGGCCTTGTCCATCAGCCTGAGCACCCGCTCGTTGCCTGACTCATAACCGAAGTGGAGATACTTGCAGCCGGACTCCTTCGCATCCTGCCAGACCTGGTCCTCCAACAAACTCTTCTCGAACCGCATGTGCGTGGTCCAGGCGATGCCCATGTTGCTGTCGATCAACCCACGCGTCAGCTTGCGAAACAAGGCCGGTGGATAGGACTCATCGGTGAAATGAAAATGTCTCGCCCCGTACTTATCGCGCAGATGGGTGATCTCACCCAGAATGTCCTGAATCTTCTTGCTCCGGTAACCGGCCGTGTAGCCTTCGCCATGGTCGCAGAATTCGCAGCGTCCCCAATAGCAGCCGCGCGTCGCCAGGTACGGCAGGATCTTGGTCGGAACAAAATATTTCTCCAACGGCAACCCATCGAAATCCGGCGGCGGCAAACTATGCATGTCTTCGGCAAAACTCGTCGACGACACATGCACCCCGGTCGCGTCCTTGTAGAGGGTATTGGGCACATCGGCCAAACTCTGCTTCGCGCCGACCGCCGACACAAGCTGCACGAACGCCGTCTCCCCTTCGTAGACCACGGCGCTGTCGAAATACTGAAACAACGGCGACTGCGGGAGCACGTCGCGCAAGCGGGTGACCGTATTGCCGCCGATCGTCACATGGATGTGGGGAAAGTGCTGCTTGATGAGTGCGCAAAACGTCATGGAGGAAAACATCTGCTGCTGCAAGACGATGGAGATGCCGATCACGTCCGGCTGCTCCGCCTCGATGGCTGGCTTCACCAGCTGCTCGAACACATCGCGGTAGATATTCACCTGCGTGTCGTTTACCGCTTCAATGACCTCGCTGGAGACGAAGACCTTATAGGATAGATTGGTCTCCATCGGCGGCATGCAAATCCGCGCCGGCGCATACACCAGGGAGATCACGGCCGTGACTTCACGAAAGACTTGAATAGCCCATTCTAACTGATCGATTTCGTAGAATATTTCTCCGCGAATGATCGCCTTGGCCTTTTCTGCCTTCTTGATCAGTTCGTCGACCCGCTGGCGGCTCACCTCGCACAGTTGAAGCTGGAGGTCCTGCTCCCAGTCCTCCAACTCGCGCTTCTTGGCCAACTTCCTCAGGCGATCGAGCTGTTGCGGTACCTTGCGCAAGACCTTCTTGAGAAAGTCTTCGCTGAAGTACCAATCCCACATTTCGAGATTGATGTCTTTTTGAACAACCTGGTGACCGGCTTGGCGGAGGACGGCGGTGAGGGAGGGAAGACTCAGGTAGGGTTCGGACGGAAACCAGTCGGGCGGAAAGATGAGCATGACTTTCATCTTACGGCCGGCGGCGGCTTCGGACGATTGGCGCTGGAGCATGATCAGCTCGCGCGACGCCCGCTCGCCCTTTGTATACTCAACCCGCATGTAGACGGCCCTTGTATCGGTCCGGCACTCCGAAACAGTCAGAATGCCAAGGGGTTAGCTTGGAGTTTCGACATTGTACGAGGGGGAAAGATGGAGATGCAAGCGTGGCTTGATTGCCCCATTGCTCGCGCAACGCGCGGCCTCAGCAGGCCCTCGTTGGACGCGCGCAGTTTGGGGCAAACCAAGCCCACCCTTGCAGTGGAGGTTGGAGGGAAGAAAAGGAGACTGCCGGCTCACGTCTCGCCAGCGTGCGCAACCTTGACGCGCGGTCGAAGACTCCCCTCGTTGGACGCGCGCACGCAGAAACCGACCAGGCCATCCCTCTAGGAGAGGGAGCATGAAGGATAAGAAGAACGCGACGGGCAGCTCATCTGAATTTGTCTCCTTCGCGCCACCGTGCTATGTGAGCACGAACTCATCCCCTATTGGAGAATCAGATGCTCATCACACAATCCATAGCCTTGTTCGTGCTGGCGGGTCTGTTCGAAATCGGCGGTGGATATCTAGTTTGGCAATGGTGGCGGAACGGGAGCCACTGGAGCGTCGGCCTGCTGGGTGCCGTCATTTTGATTCTGTACGGCATCGTCCCGACCTACCAGCCGTCGCACTTCGGCCGGGTTTATGCCGCGTACGGCGGTTGGTTCATCGTGTTATCGATCCTCTGGGGATGGCTGGTCGATCACGTGGAGCCGGATCGATTCGATGTGATCGGGGCGATGGTGTGCCTGGCGGGCGTGGCGGTGATGATGTATTGGCCGAGGTAAAAGAAGGGATAGAGGGAGAGGCTGGCCTGGCGGTTCCCCCTGCTCGTGCAACGCGCGGCATCAGAAGGCCCTCGTTGGACGCGCGCACGTAGGGAACCGGCCAGGCCGCCTCGCGAGGAGAATGGGAGGGAAAGGAATAGGTATCACAGCTCTCGGCAGCAGAGACAACCGCGGGAAGACCTGGAGGAAGATCCGTCAATGAGAATCACCTCCGGCTTAACTTGAGGGCGGCGGCGACGATCGGCTTGGCCCAGTCCGGTGTGGGCGAGAGGTCAGCCGGGCCGATCATCGCTCCTCTTTCCATCTGGAGCACCAAGCGAGGCAAGGGCACCTTTCCGGCAGCGGGATCCGCCTCCAGGCTATTGTCATGGACCCGCAAGGCCGTCAGATGAGGAAGCAGTGCAATGAGATTGAGACGACTATGTTCGTAACGACGCCTGACGTCGCGCTCGGGAATGTCGTGGCCACCACGGCTGACTCTGGCGCGTACCCGTTCAAGATGCAATTCCGGGCTGGTCAGCCCCACATACCAAATATGAACCTCGATCCCCCCTGAGGCAGCCTGGCCGAGCAGTTGCGTGATCGTATGCCCCCCGAGTGTCGTCTCGAACGCGAAATCCAGACGCTCCTCAAGCGCCCGCGTTAACAAGCGCACACCCTGCCTCCAGGCTATGCCATTGGCATCCTTCTGACTGAGCCCGGAATTGGCGGCCATGAGACGACGCGCGGCTTCATCAGGATTGAAGTAATCGCTCCCGAGCGCGCGAAAGGTTGCTCCGGCTATGCTGCTCTTGCCTGCGCCGTTCACCCCGGCAATGACGTAGAAACGTGGCGTTCTGATACCGCTCATGGGGCGCGGCGGCTACGAGACATTCGGCGAGACGACTTGGCTGACGAGGAATGTGCCTTGCGCGCGGCCGAAACGGCGGCGCGGCCCAATCGTGAAGCCGGCGCTTCGAACGCCTTTGCCATGCCCTGCCTGGATTTCGCCGTCTGCATATCGGCCAGCAAGGCATCGAACTCGTTGGCAAGATCATTGAGCTGAGGCGCACGGTCCTTCACCAGCGCAACAAATTCTTCATAGGACAGGAGCACGGCCTTCGGGAGTTCGTGACGGGTAATCGCTACGGCGCCGCCATGGATCGCCTGCTCCAGGACCGACCCGAATTCGTTCTTCACTTTCGTCGCCGCCACGGTGGACATATCCACCAGTTGGCCCTGACTATTCCTGTAAGTCAGCTTGGACATCGCTCTCCTCCATGTGTGGTGAGGATATACCCAAACCAGCTAGATTGTCCAGAATGGCTAGTAATGTGGAAGAGTGCGCCCTGCAGATGATGGCAGAGTCCCCTGCTCTGGCGTGCTCCGGGGATCCGTCTGTCGCGACTCGCGAGACGCGGTTCGAGCAATCTCTGAACGCACCCTCCGGCCGAGCAAAATCAGGCGCAAATGCTAGTTACCAGCCCTGCCCCCTCATCCTCATACCGGCATCGTGCCGACCTATCAGCCGTCGCACTTCGGCCAGTTCTATGCCGCGTACAGCGGCCGGTTCATCATTCTCTCGATCCTCTGGGGCGGGCTGGTCGATCATGTGGAGCCGGATCGATTCGATGTCATCGGAGCGACGGTGTGCCTGGTGGGTGTGGCGGTGATGATGTATTGGCCGAGGTAGATAAACGGGAAAGACGAAGAAGGCTGGCCTGGCAGTTCCCCATGCTCGCGCAACGCGCGGTCCAAGACTCCCCTCGTTGGACGCGCGCACGTAGGGAACCGGCCTGACCCGACCTTTAGGACAATGACTTTCCAAGAAATCAAAAAGAGAACGCAGGTCGCGCTCCTTGCTCGCAACACAAGAGTGAGGGGTAAGTCCGCTCATTCCCTGTGCTCGCGTTGTGCGAAATACTAGAATCTTTCACAAGCGAACAACAGAAGACCTGGCACGATGAACCTAGCGCGAAAAAAAACGATGAGACAATAACTCAAGAACTTGGAAGGGAGTGCATATGAGGACGACTGATCTTGGTAGCCTTACAAGACCTTTCGGGGCGGGAGAGGACCCTGAATTGGCCTTTCCGCAAGCAATAGGTGTCAATGTTCCCGAAGTTGAAACTCTTTACCGCGAAATTTTCAATGACCTTGACGACACAAACTACGGGGTCAGCTGGTGGGCACCTCATCCAGGGACGAGTCGACGCATACTGATTAGTCACTATCTCCTCGAATGCGTCCGAGGCATCCGACAGAATCTTAGTGAGGCTGGGCTTCATCTCCTCGAAGCGATTGACAACTGGGACAAAGAGAGTGACTTTCTGGCAGATTGTGTGAACGTTGGGCCGCATGGTCAAATTTCTGTCAACGTTCCACCCAGGAAATGCCCAAATGATGATCTTGCACGTCGTTTAGCAACGCTACATGCTGTAGGGTTCTTCCGATCTGTGGTGGCCGCTCTTGACTGCCTTGGAGCATCGGTCATCGGCGTTTTGGCTCTGCCGAAAAATATTCAGTATGCCGATCTGAAGGGTGCCCAAGAAGCGCTTCGAATCGCCACCCACCCAATACAATCCACGTTTCTTGGCATGTTAGATCGGGCAATTTCGGAAGCTGGGCCGTTGGGATGGGTAGAATGGGTCACTGACTTTCGGAACATGGCGACCCATAGAGGTCGACGTATTAACATAAACCAAGTCATCCCTCGTCAGCCCCATCTGCTAGGGCCAGATGGAAAAGTGATCCCGCGGGCGATGACGGCTGAACACCTTCCGAGCGACCCTTGCCGGTCCCAAATTGAGGCTTTCATAGACAACACCAGACCGCCAGTACTTACTGAGCACGCGGAAGCGACAATGCGCGGAACATTGGACAGCTCCATCAGTGTTGTCAGAAAACTTTGTCCTGAACTTGTAACGGCATGGCAAACGAGGAGGAGCACCCCCTCATTGCTCAATCAACCAAAAGCAAACTGGCCTGGAGATTATCCAAGTCGCTCAACTCAGTTTAACGGTTACCAACCTGGGAGTTTGCCCTTCGATCCTGCTATGTGGATTTCTCATCGCGATATCCAAAGGCAATTTAAGTCCGCGGCGCTTTCCGACGAGTGCCGCGAACTGTGGAGCACTTTTGACTAGTACGCCAGCGGCACCAGCCGCAAGAGCCCGATTGTAAGGCTATAAAATGGCGTGCCGGGAGCAGCCGTCGCCGTCGTCCACCAGGACCGCATGATAGATGCCAAGGGATTTGGCCGCCGGGAAATTGGCAAACCAGCCAGAGTAGACCCGGACACTGTGTTTCAACTCGCGTCGCTGTCCAAGCCGCTCGCGTCCACCGTCATCGCCGGATTGGTCTCCGACAAGATCGTGACGTGGGACGACCGCCTGGTAGATCACAGTCCGGACTTTCGCATGCACGATGCGTCCATCACGGCCTCGCTCACCATTCGCGACATGTGTTCACACCGGAGCGGATTACCCGAACATGCGGGCGACCAGCTCGAAGACATGGGGTATGGTCGTGAGGAAATTCTGCGCCGCTTGCGTCACATTCCCACACACAATCTATTCCGTTCGCAGCACGCCTACACGAATTTCGGCTTGACGGCAGGAGCCGTTGCTGCGGCCAACGCCGCCGGGCAGTCATGGGAAGCGCTCTCCTCGGAACGGTTGTATAAACAATTAGGCATGCACGCGACAAGCTCGCGTCTGGCCGACTTCCTCGCGCGGGCCAACCGCGCGCGCGGCCATGTGTTGATCGACGGCCGCTGGAGGGCTCGCTATCAGCGTAGGCCCGACGCGCAAGCCCCGGCAGGCGGTGCCAGCTCGACAGTCACCGACATGGCGCGATGGATGCGCTTACATTTGAATCGAGGCACCTACAACGGCCGCCCCCTCATTGCGGAGAAGGCACTGGCGGAAACCTATCGACCCCATATGGTGAATACCCCGTCTCAACCGATCGACGCCCGATACGGGTTCTACGGATTGGGATGGAATGTGAATTACGACGAACTGGGGCGGGTCACCCTCGGACATTCCGGTGCCTTCGAGCTGGGCGCCGCCACCGCCGTCGCTCTCCTGCCTGCCGAGCAGCTGGGAATCGTCGTCCTCACCAACGGCCAACCGATCGGTGTCCCTGAGGCGTTGGCAAAGAGTTTCGTCGAGCTGGTGACCTATGGCAGGGTCACACAGGATTGGCTCGCTCGGTTTCGACCGATCTTTGAAGAAATGGCACAGGACGGGCATAGCCCGATCGACTACGCCGCACGTCTTCCTGCGCCTGTCCACGCGTTGGCACATACATGTTACGCAGGCCGGTACCTCAACGATCTCTACGGGCCGCTCGACATCCTCAGGCGCGGCCGCGCCCTCACCATGCGACAAGGACTGACGCCCACGGAGTTTTCGCTGACCCACTATAACCACAACACGTTTTACTATGCCACGACCGGTGAAAACGCCGTCGGGTTGAGCGGTGTCACGTTCACCATCGGCGCAACGGGTGCTGCGACCCACGTAACGGTTGAAAATTTGGATCGGGAAGGATTGGGCACATTCACCCGAACGGCGTCCCGCTAACTCAGGGAGGACTTATGCCAACGAACTATCTCGGCGTCGCATTCAGCCCCTATGTCGGAGCCTGGAGCGGAACATCGCCTCGCGCGTCCACGCCTCCGTGGAATTCATACAGCCAGGAAGACATTGTGCGCATGCTCGAGACCATCGCCTCCTCGTTCGAGAAGATCAGTACCTATAGCATGGGTTATGCGGGCTATTATCCTCCCGGCACCCCGTGGAATCAGGTCGATTCCAATTGCCGGGTCGCCGGCGCGGCCGCGCTCCTGAATCAGCGACGAGGGCAGCGGGTCATCGAAGTCTCGCAAGGTATGTATCAGCAGTCGACTCCTGAACTGCAGCAGGCGGAAATCGCCGCGGCCTGTACCGCGGCGCAGGAAGCCAACGCCGTGTTTCCACACACCGTGACGTCCCTCGTCTTCACGAACGAATATGTCACCGATACGGCGACGACCGACGCAGTCACGGCCATGCTCACCGCCCATAAGCCGGCCGCGAAGACACTCGGATTGAGAGTGGGTGTGCGCTCGCAGACCTTTGGGCAGCTCACGAATCCCGCCTCTCCGTACCTCGCCCCGCTCCAGACGCTGGTTCGCAACTGCGACTTCATTCTGTGCAATCTGTATCCGCCGAATCCTCCGGGGACGATTCAAGACAGCCTTCTCAGCGTCACCCGGGCGTTCGACCGCATCACAGCCGCCGTCGCCGCCGTGAATCCACAATGCGACGTGATGATCGGTGAAACCGGCTGGCCCTCGGCCGGGATCAGCTTTAATAATTCGATCAACACGGTGGAGAACGCTCGGTCCTATTTCGAGGCCGTCCGGCAGTGGTCCCTTCAGCGACGAGTCGTCGCGTACTATTTCGAAGCGATCGATGAAGCGTGGAAAAGCAATCGCAATGCGGCGGTACCGCCCGCCGCGCCCTGGCAAGGGCCGAACGGCGCCGAAGGGCACTATGGC
Organism: Nitrospira defluvii; assembly: GCA_011525625.1. Lineage (GTDB taxonomy): Bacteria > Nitrospirota > Nitrospiria > Nitrospirales > Nitrospiraceae > Nitrospira_A. The sequence goes on along the minus strand of WYAX01000016.1, from coordinate 266,379 downwards.
TTGTGGGCGTCCGATGGCGAGCGGCAGTATGTCCCCAAATTTCCCGTTTCGTAGGAACGCGTGCGATCTGGGCTACCCCGCGCCGGTCACGTGGGCTCGCAGCCACGAGATGAGGGTGTTCTTCTCCCGACCCGTTTATCATGCTGACACGCCGGTCCGCGCCGTCGCGCCCTTGTCCTTAGGCGACGTGACAGGGGCCGGAATTGCCGTCGGGGCACTTGGTGTTGGGCGTCGTATTGCCGAACAGTGTCGGGCCGTAGTTGAACGCCACGGGGATACTCACGTGGTCATATCCTGTACATTTTCTCTCGAAGAAACCGCCTGAGGCCCCGACAATAGCCCCGATCATGTCGATTCCGTCCATGTTGGCGCCGGTGAAATCGGTCCCTCTGATGTCGGCGTGCGCGCTACTCGCATCGCTCCCGTCTCGATTCGACGGAGTCAACTGGGTTTGCACCGATCCGCTGTTCTGAAACGTGGCACCGATCAGATGCGCGTTGGCAAAATTAGCCCCTGAAAGCTGAGCGCCGTTGAAATTCGTCGCCAGTACCCAGGCATCATTAAACTTGGCATCGTTCATGAACGCCTTCTCGGCGCTGGCCGGTTGTGTACTGACTAGACTCGTCGCGAACATGGCACCGGTGAAATCCACCCCGTCGCAGTGGGCTTGATCCAACACCGTATTGAACAAAAATGTTTGAATGAGGGAGGCCGCCTCGAGTTTACCTTTCGGCGTGCTCGGTGTGGCGGTTTCAACGATCAGCCAGGCGGCGGTCAGGTCCGCCATGGTCAGGTTGGCCCCATCGAGCTTGGCGCTTTTGAGCAGCGCGCCTTGCAACTGGGCTCCCTGCAGGTTGGCGCCTTGCAGCTGAATACCATACATGCGAGTGCCTCGGAACGAGGCGCCGGGGCCGCCGGAACAGGTGAAGTCTTTATTGCGCAGATTGAAGTCGTCGGGAAGCAACGCCTGATCGGCCACCAACTTGGGGATCGCATCGGGAAGGCCCGTGATGGTCGCTGACGTTAAGTCCAAATACGTCCAGTTTGTTCCTAAGATGGAGAACGGCACCACGGCCGCATGGAACGTCGTCCGCCCTGTCGTCGCACGCGTGAAGTTCGGTTCATTGTCAAATAAGGCGTGCGTCAGATCGCAGCCATCGAACATCGTCCCATGCAGAATGGCGCCGCGGAAGTCGGTACCCACGAGAGTGGCGCCCGTGAAATCAGCCCCGGTGAGATCGGCGCCGGTGAAGATTGTGCCGGTCAGGTTGGCGGGTATTCCACCGGCAACCGTGAATTTTGCCGCCGCAAGATGCGCACCCGCGTAGGACACCAGGCCAAGCGTGGCGGCGTTGAAGATGGCGCCTTCCAGATGCGCGCCCGCGGCGCTCTTGATCGTGCTCAGATCCGTGCCCGTGAAGTCAGCCTGCTTCCAGGTCAGCGCGTGGCTGAGGTCCAGGCCGGACAGGACGGCTTTCTTAAGGGAGGCGCTGGTAAAGTCGGCCTGCGCCAGGGTGGCGATTCCGCTCAGCGTCGCGCCATCGAGCGTGCAATGGCGCATGTCTTTCAACATGCAGCCGGTGAGGTCCTTGCCCCCAAGCTGAAGGAAGTAGCCGGACTGCGTAATCTTCAGCATCGGAAGCTGATCGCAATCTGCCAAGAGCCCGAATGACAATGGCGGCCCATCGTGTGGCATCGCGAAGAGGCTTCCGCTTCCAAACCCCCATTCATAGACATACCACCCGCCCTGCTGGCCCATGAGATACTGGCCGGCATTCGGACCTGCGGTGATTTGAAGCGCGAACCGCCCGGCCCCCATATTGATCAACTTGAACGTTTGTACGTCTCCAATCTTGTTGGAGGCAAAGCCCATGTCGTTTTCCCACAAGAGCATGCCGCCCTTGGTTTCCCCGCCCGGCATGGCGTAATGCGAATTCCAGTACGCCATGACCAGTTTGCCATCGGAGTCGGTCAGCTGGATCCCCAGCGCGATATTCCCGCCGCCGAGATCGAAGATATCCCAGTAGTCGACTTTGTCCGAAAGCCCCACAATGGCCGGACCGTATTCGCCTGTTGACCCATTAGGAAACTGCTGCACGTACCCGGTACCCTCCGTCCAAAATCGCCACCTGGCGACTTGCGGCGGGTCGGCCACCGCGTCTCCTTGCAAGGCTCGCGGCTCGACTTTCGGAGTCGACGGAATGTATTCGCTGATTGACGGCTCCGGGCGGCCGCTCGGTCCGGCGATTTGTTGATAATTGAGCGTGTACAGATTGCGCCAGAGATCCACGGTCAGGCCGGCGGCATTCAGGCCTTGCTGGGAGAACAGAATCGTACCGGTGGGGGTGTAGACATCGAGATAGAAATCTCCGGCGTCATACCCATTGCCGACTTGACTGAGAACGAATGCGTAATTGGCGACATCCACGCTCATGGAGAGGTACAGGGTTTTATTCGGCGCGGCATGGGAGATGAGCGGGAACCAGAAAGACGGCTTCCTAGCAGAAAATACCGGCACGGGGTGACCTCCACGGCTGAACGCCTGGATGCGTTGATTGCCTGCTTCCAGCACCAGCATCGTTTGATCCGGACGGATGGCCACCAGAGCCGGCGCCAGCAGTCTCCCCGGCGCCGTGCCCGGTTGGAGCGGAGCCGATGCCCAGGGTGCATCGGCATCGGCTGAACTCCCTGTCGGCAGGGCGAGAATCAGCAAGTGGTCGCAGCTTGAATTCACGGCGACCACATACCCGTTGGAGTGAATCGCCATCGAGGTGGGCAGTATCGCGAACCGGCCCCAGCTCCTGCCTGTGGCAAGGTTGAATTGCCGTCGAGCATCGCCCATGGGCACCGCTTGATCCGTTACCGGCGTGACTTCGCGCAAGTGATAGCCCCCGTCCTTATCTCCGCTGGGATCGAGATACAGAAACCTCGGCGCGCTGGACCCGGCGCCTGGCGCCGTGCGCACGTAGAGCGGAATCGGCGCCCCGGAGTACCCCTCCGGTGCGGTCATGTATCCAGCATCCGGCCAGTGTGTGGGGTCGCCGCCTGGAATCGGTCGGTACCCGAGATTGCTCATAGTGTAGAGCTCAGGCGTGCCCCCGCCGCCGCCCATGGGGGGCGGCATCCCCTGCCCCGAGGCCTCCCAGACATATCCCAACACCCCGAGATCATCGGTCAGCGTAATGTTCCCTAGGCCCTCCAATCCGCCGTCGGACCCCGTACCCAAGTTTGCCGCCGTCTGAGTGGGCGCCTGCGCTTCCGGCACCCACTGATATCCCCCCTGATATTGAAGCAGCTGCCTATGTTGATAGATGGTATCGGCCGTCAACGGATACAACTCCTGCTTCACCGTCACGGTGGCAGTAAAGACCGGGTGTCCGCCGAGTACGTTGTCGAACGGACCGGCCTGCCCCTTGCCCACGCCCCATCCGTTTGTATCGAACATCGCGACCACAAAGCTGACCTTGCCGCCTACCGGCACGTCTTTCCAGTCCACGACGATGCCGGGCACTTTGTCGCGTGGCATGGTGCCGGAGTAGGTACGCGTCGTAGTTCCGGTGTACTGTGCCGTGATCGTGAACGAACTCGCATTGTCCGGAAACGCCTGTTCCGGCGCCACGGTGATCTGCGCGTCCATGGTTACCTGCAGATCGAATTCAACCACCCGCGGGGAGCCGACGACCTCGCCCACAGTCTGTGCGAGCTGCTCCACCGTGGCCTCGATGGCCAGCACCTTGAAGCCCCAACCCACGAAAGGAATGGCTTCCTCGGCCTCCTCGGTGCCGAAATACGCTGCCAGCGACGCGAGCACGTCCGGCTTCGTGAGCACACTTTTCACCAGGACATTCCCGAGGGTGAGAACCAACGAAGAGATGTCCTTGCCCACCTTGGATGGGTCCGTGAAGAGATCCTTGATCGAGGCATACACGTTGCTGGCGATGGGCAACAGGACACTCACGTCCTTGAACATCTTGTCGAAGAGAGCGTTCGTCTGCACACCCGCCGCAAGCAACAGTGCGAATGTCGGAACTGCCAGGTCGATAAATGCGGTCAGCGATAACCCGAACCACGCCGCCACCGGATCGCAGTCGTTGCCGGACGTCACACCAAGGCTCCCCACCAGAATACGGATCTTGCCCGCGGAGCCGTTATTCGGTAAGGCAAAGGTGAACTCCGTGTTGGCCGCTTTGACCGGAATGCCCAGAAACGTGCTCTCCGCACCCACCGAACCCAGAAACTTGAGCGTGTTGGTGCCCAACAACGCGCTGCTGTCCAGGCCGTTCTGCAGCAACCAATTTAAACAATCGCTGATCCACGGTGCGCACAGGCCGAATACCTGTTTGAGCCACGCGTCGTTCGTCACCGGAATAGGCGTGCCACCGTCGGCCTGTAAGAAACTCACGAACACTGACGTGTGACGAATGTAGCTGTTGCTGACCGTCAGATCGATGACGATGTTGCCATTGTTCTCGCTCAAGGATTTCACCGCGACGGACAGACCGTAATTCGGGCCTCCGTCCTGGACCGCTACGTGGTATCCGTCGCGGTTCCCGGGTGGCTGCCTGCCGGCCGGTCCGGCCGGCTTCGCCCTTGGCCACGCTTCCGCGGTGGTGTTCTGCGCGTTCATGTCGAGCACACTTACTCCCGGCAGCACTGTCCAGCGCGTGCCTTGAAGCGCCGCATCGCTGTAGATCAGCGCCTTGCTCTGCCGGCTCGGCATCGCGCTCGCGGTGATGATCGACGGGTGTAGATCATAGGTATAAAACTGCGTCCCGTTCGGCTTGAGGACGGGTTGGCCGGCGGCATCAACCACTCCCACTGTTTGACACCATGCGGACCCCAGGGTTGAGATCAGAAACGACAGCGGTTCGAGATTGTTGTTGTTGCCGATATACCCAAGCACCGTTTGCGCCGGAGCGGTGGTCAGCATGGTCAGCGAGGGATTCATGAACACCACGGCTTTTGCCACGTCGTCGACGGCATAACTGCCGGCGTCGTCCGCCGTGTGAATACAGACCGACGACAACGTGGGAAAACCGTTGGGGACCTTGGGAGGGACGGTCACATAGATGAACTGGGGTGCGTCGGTCTGTACCGCCACCTGCATCGCAAAGTGCGTCGGCGTACCCGTTACTGAACAAGCGGCCAGCGTGTCCGGAGTGTGCCTGGCCAGGCGATGCGACCGGCCGCCCACGTGCAGCGTGTAGTCTTCCGTCGTATGGGTCGGACCACACCAACGAAGATCGAAATGCAGATCGCGGTGCGCCCTATTTCCCTGAAAAGAATGAGTGGACATCCTCGGGTTCCTCCTCTGAATCGAATGGCTCATGCTCGCATCACAGACATAGCGGCCAACCGGAATGTTCCGCCTCACGCGTTCGGGCGCATTATAACCAATAGGGTGGTCTGCACGTAGGTAAAAAAGGGTGCGACTCATCACGTACTCCACCTGCCTCCAGCTTCGGTCTGTCTTCGACAAATCTTTCGTCGTCGTTCTATTTCGTCGGCACTGAATCGACAACGGCGCCATTCACAACCTCATACCGTACCCTGTCAGAATATGGTACCGTCGGTAGGTCCTGTGCCTTGCACGGGCGAGACGGAACAATCGGAGTTATGCCCTGTGGATGAGCATGTCTTAGCAAAAACGACTCGCCCGGCGCCTCGCGCCGACCTGATCGCCACGTGGCAGCAGATCCCGCTGTATGGACGCATCGTCATCGGCGTGGTACTGGGCGTCGCGGCAGGCCTTGCGTTGGGAAGCCAGGCCGCCTTCCTGTCAACACCCGGTAAGTTGGTGCTTCGCCTCCTCGGCGCGCTCGCGCCGCCGTTGATCCTTGCCGCGATTGTGCACACCTTCATGACGACACATCTCGGTGGTCCGCTTGCCGCACGTCTCCCGCGATTGCTGCTGATGAATACGCTGGTAGCGATCACCGTTGGGCTGACCGTCGCCAACGTCATTCAACCAGGGCGAGGTGCGGGGCTCGCGCCTTCAGAGCCCGCCGTCGAAACCCCACACACAGCCAATCCGCTCGTGGCATTTATCGAAAATGTGCCCAAGAGCCTGCTGGGACCGCTGGGTGACGATGGGAAGGTGATCGGGGTGATTTTCGTCGCAGTGGCCTTCGGTATGGCCCTGCGCAAGGAACGTCACCGCCCGCTTGGAACGGTTGAGCACCTGGTCCAACTTGTTGTGGACTCGCTGATCAAGATTTTGCACTGGATCGTTGCGGTGGTGCCCCTGGCCGTTTTCGGTATCGTGGCGAGCATTATAGGGACGGAGGGCTTCGCGCAGTTCCAGGCGCTGGGCGTCTTTGTGCTCAGCGTGCTGCTCGCGCTGACGATTCAGGCCGCCTATTATCTGATCCGCATCCGTTTCGGGTCATGGGTACGCCCGGGTGAGTTGCTTCGCGGCGGACGTGATGCGCTGGTCATGGCGTTCTCCACGGCGAGTTCGACGGCTACGATGCCGGTGACTTATGCGGCGCTCAAAGATCGCATAGGCCTGCGCGACCAGTCTGCCAGCATGGGCGCATTGGTCGGGGCGAATTTTAACAACGACGGCACTGCGCTCTACGAAGCCATGGCGGCCCTGTTCATCGCGCAAATGATCGGAATGGATCTGAGCATGCACCAACAATTGATGATCGTCCTGACGAGCATCATCGCCTCAGTGGGTGCAGCCGGCATTCCCGAGGCCGGTCTTGTCACCATGACCATGGTCTTCACGGCCGTGGGCCTCCCCGTAGAGTTCATCCCTGTTTTGCTCACGGTGGACTGGTTTCTCGATCGCTGCCGGACGGCGATCAATGTCATGGGTGACATGAATGTGAGTTGCCTGCTGGATGGAAAGCAGAAGGGATGAACTGAGGTGTCGCCTCAAACCGGCTGCAACACGATGTCCATCGAGCGAATGGTGACAGCCTTTCTGTCGGGAAACGACGGATCGCGATGGTTGGCTCGGGTGGAGTGCCTCATGTGCCGGTGTGACAGTCGCATCGTTCATTGCTGCGAGGAGAGGAGCCTATCACGATCCTCGAAACTCCAGTCTTTCCGGCGGGCAATTGTATCGCCTCTGGATCGGGCTCCTGCAGCTGCTTTCCCTCATCGACTTCGCTGCTCTACTCTCCTGGAGAACACGCTACGGGCCGTGCTGTTGCTTGACGGAAGACCCGACAGCGGGCGAGACACATGAGAGCGAGCATCATGCGGACATACTTGTGGGAGTCTCGAACACGATGGGAGCATTCGCGGAGATTGAAACGGCCGAGACGACCAGGCACCCGTCAGGAAAAACGGAAGTCAGGCATAGGAGATCGCTCGTTTTTCACCTGATGACGCGGATCGTACCAACTGCAGGTCCTGTTCTCTGCGTGCACGGTTCAACGAGGGGAAGAGACTCTGTCCACGGCGTGACTTCGCGGGCCTCGCCTCTTCAGCAGCGGCACCCTCCGCAAGGGCGGTCTCGCACTTAGGGAAGTCGTTGCCATTCGTGTACGACCGCAAGGAGGACCAGTCCCAAGGAAATCGACAGACTGATCACAATCGACATCTCGTCCCGCATCGGCTCAGCTCCTTCCAGGCCTTCCTCACCTTCCTGCAAGCCAGACTAGCGTCCTCTAAAATCCGCGACTCGTTTGACTCCCCCCGTTTGGTTCTCACGGGGCATGCTGAGCCTGTGGCCCGTGATCGGAAAACTGCAGGCGCCGCAGGTTACGGTTGCACCGCTACGGATGAGTATGACTTGACGGCACAGCGGACAAGCTCGAATTTTCATAGGTTGTCTCCTTCGGTGTCAGTGTGTCTGGTGTGTATCCGCGAGCATCTGCGCTCCATGCTTCTCAATGGCCGTGTCCGCCAACCTCGCCACGTTGCGGGCGAACCTGACAAACTCCGCATACTTGAAGGCCACGGTGACCGGTCCATACGTGAGATAGATTCGTCCGCACGCACACATCTCGAGCACGGGGGAATCATGAGCATGAACACAAGACATGGGATCCCTCCTTCCTCCGCGTTGAGCCCTGATACCCGCCAGAGGTGTTCGATGTCCTCCTCAGGAGATTGCGCAGGATCTCGCAGTCTGTACCATCGAGTGCCCTATCGACTGCGAATCGGAGGATCCGATCGGGATCGATGAGGAAGGTGGTAAGGTCCGAGAACGGAGAATGGCGGTGAACCCCATACCATCGGTGAAGCCGTCGCAACGGGTCCGTCAAGATCGGTACGTTGATGCACGAGAGATCCTGACGCTGGGACAATCGAAACAGTCGGGCATCCGTCAGAACGACTACCATCGCGACTCCCTCGCGAGCCAACAGCTCGGCTTGCCGATTCACGCTCGAGACAATTCCAGAATGGAGCGAGCCCGGAAAACACAAGGCGACCCATCCGTGGGAGAACGACGAGACACCCAACGGCATGAGGCGGCCTTGCACCAAAACGACTGGGTTCATTCGTGGGACTGGACTCCCCAGCGCGGCTTTGCGAGAGATCTCCTGCGATCGAGCTTCCGGAGACCGCTCCGGTGTGGGCAGGGCTGCACTACTGGTCCCTGTGGAATCTTGCAGCGTCATTGAATACTCCTTCCTGGTCATCGCACGTTCGACATGGCGCACACTGTTGATTTCAATTCTCAAAATCAATGTAATCGATACGCCCGTTTCTGTCAAGCGTTTATTCGACTCATTCGCGGCGCGCAGGTTTACGGGGTTTCCACCGACCCCTTGGCAATTCGGATCGGCAGAACGATGTTCACCACCACAGCCGGCCGGCCGTCGGGGCGGCATTGAGACAAGGAAGACACGCATGGCGGACGATAGAACCGGATCGAGTCGCGCGTCGTTGCATCGAACAGGGCAAGACGCGATACCGCCTATCGCCATGTTCAAGCGGCTAGTCATCCTCCACACGTTGCAACTAGCAAGAGAGGGCTCTGGAGGAGCGATGGGCCGTCGACGTGGACTCGGCGCACACTGAGCCACATCTGAACATCACACAGTCCGTGTGCCACTAGGATTGCAGGTCACGGTCCAGACAGACGACGAGTGCGGCAGGCAGCTGGAAGCCCGCCGCACTCGTTGGGTCTTCATCAGTCGGACGATCCCCCCATCGCTCCCCCACCACGCGGAGGCCTCCGGCCCGGGAGGCGCGGCGGTCATCGCCAAGTTATCCGAAGCATTGTTCGTGGAAACATTGCGACGGTATATCGCGCAGTTGCCGCACACCCAAACCGGATGGCTGGCCGGAGTTCGCGCTCCGGATGTGGGCAAAACGCTGGCACTCCTGCACCGAGAACCGGCGCGCCCCTGGACCATCGCGACGCTGGCTGCCGAAGTCGGAATCTCCCGTTCAGTGCTCGCCGAACGGTTTCAGCATTTCCTCGCAGACACACCGATCGGCTACCTCACCCGTTGGCGGTTACACCTCGCAGCGCGACTGTTGAGCTCCACGTCGAAGAGCGCGACCTAAGTCGCCGGCGATATCGGCTACGAGTCCGAGCCCTCCTTCAACCGCGCGTTCACACGCGAGTTCGGCCTCCCCCCGGCCCGCTTCCGCAGCCAGGCCAAATCGTCCTCGCAGTCGCTGATCGATCGTGCGCGCCCAACTGCGCCCTTGACCTCCACACAAAACGCCTGACGCATGGTGTTCAGGCGACGCGGCGGAAGAAGATCGTTGACGCGCAGGAAGCATGGAACACGCCTCTCCGGTCTGCTAGAGTACCGACAAAGCCACCGGCGCCGGTCGGAACGTTATCTTCCGTCCTGTCGACCGGCCGCATCAACCGCTCAGACAAGGATGGCACCATGAACTGTTCGAGTCCGCTTCGCATTCGCGGCGTCCTTTCGCTCTCGCTGACCTCGGCCCTGCTGCTCGTCGGCCTGGCCGGAGCCGGCTGCCAAACCGCCTATTATGAAACCATGGAGAAACTCGGGTACCACAAGCGCGACCTCATGGTAAGCGACGTGAAGAAGGCCCGGGATGCGCAACAGGAGGCAAAGGAACAATTCAAGTCCGCGCTCGACCGCTTCACCAAAACCCTCAATATCCAGGGCGGCGAGTTACAGGAGAAATACGAGGTCTTGAACGGCGAATACGAACGAAGCGAAAAGCGTGCACAAGCCGTGCGAGACCGCATTGCGTCCGTGGAGAACGTATCCGACGCGCTCTTCGATGAATGGACAGCCGAACTGAAGCAGTATTCCAACGCCGCGCTCCGCCAGAAGAGTCAGAAACAACTCACCCAGACGCGTGGGCAATACGCACAGTTGATCAAGGCGATGAAACGGGCGGAAGCGAAAATGGACCCGGTACTGGCGAAGCTGAAGGATCACGTCCTGTTCCTCAAGCATAACTTGAACGCGCAGGCGATCGCCTCGCTGAAGAGCGAATTGGTCACCGTCGAAGGCAACGTCGATGCATTGATCAAGGATCTCAACGCCTCGATTCAGGAAGCGGATACCTTTATCGCCTCGATGGAAAAAGAGAACGCCTAGACATTCGTACGTCAGGCCCGCTCAGGGATTAGCGCTGGCGCGGCAGCGTCGACCGGCTGCCCGCAGCGCGGCCAGCAAGGTGACGCCGGTACCGAACAAGAGGACGGTCGGTGGGACGGGCACAAGGGAGAGCGACGTGAGCCTACCGTTCACGGAACCGAAGCCCAACACATTGCCCAAGGCATCTCGATTCGTGAACGCGAAACTCGCCGACCGTTCTGCGAATGCACTGAGACTCGGGGGAATGCTTGGCAACGCGTCATCGCTAAAGGCGCTCTGAGACGGGTCTGCTAACAGCACGCTCATTTGCCGGAATTGCCAACCCGCAACTTCGGGTCCTGTTCCAAGTCCCGACACTGAGTACCGGTCCCGAATCGCCCCTTCGTTATTGAAGACAAATATTCCATCGCTTAGACCGATCGGCTGCTGAGGAGGTACGATGGCTTGCCCCGCTATGTTCACACTGAAGGATGTGAGTCCACGATAGCCGCCTGTGCTGGGTGAGGACACCACATCCGGTGTTGCCGTGTCGAAGGTATAGGCCCCAAAGAAGGGTTGACCGGGGTTAAAGCCTCGTGCAGTCCCGAGCGTCGTCGTGACAGTAGTGATTTCGCCGGAAAAATAGAATGTCACGGGAGCCGCCCTTACGGGTACCATCCCCGATTCCATCCACAACACGGCACAGGCCATACCCACGACGATTCGGAACAACGTGAGGTGCGTCATGATCGGCGAATTCCTTTAAGAGGTCGATACGAAGAGTCAGGGGCCTGGCTCTCGCCAGGCGGTTCAAGATGGGCACCCTTGTAGCACGTACTACGTAACCGCACAAGAGATTGTCGCTGCACCGAGCCGGCGCCCCTTCCATTCAACGCTGTGGCCGCAGACATTGAGCACGGTTTCCGTCTCATCTTCCCAGTAAGCATTTACAATCACATCCCGCCTCGCGTATGTTGTCCCTCCCAGGCCACATTCCTCGCGGCCTGGTCACGGCTGAGTACATACGTTCTCTTCATCCACAGGGTACTGCGCGTTATGATGGGCCGATGAACAGCTTCGACCAGACTATTATCAGCCTCTTCAATCGATTCGCCCAGCACTCATGGACGGTCGACACTCTGATCATGACCATCAGCGACAGCGACCTGCTGAAGGGCTATCTCAGCCTGCCGCTGCTCTGGTGGGCCTGGTTTCGTGGCCCCCGGCAGGACGAGGATCGACGAACGGTCTTACTCACCATCGTGGGTGCCCTGTCGGCAGTGGCGGTGGCCCGCCTGCTTCAACTCAGTCTGCCCTTTCGATCCAGACCGATTCACACGGCCGGCCTGCAGTTCACCATCCCCTATTCGATGCCGCCCGATTTCCTGGATGGGTGGAGTTCGTTCCCCAGCGACCATGCCTCCCTGTTTTTTGCGCTCGCCGCGGGACTGTGGCTCGTCTCTCCGCTTCTCGGACTGTTCGGGTTTCTCCACGCGACCGTGCTGGTTTCCTTTCCGCGCATCTATGTCGGGCTCCACTTCCCGACCGACATCCTATCGGGAGCGCTGCTGGGGGTGACCGCGGTGGTCATCGTCTGGAAGAGCCGCGGCCTGGCCCGACCGTTACTTGACGGCATCCTGAAGTGGAGCCATTCCAGTCCTCACCTGTTCTATCCCGCATTATTCATATTGACCTCTGAATTGGCGCACCTGTTCAAGGACTCACGGTGGCTTGCCGAGAGTCTCTGGCACCTCGTGAAAGCCGCCGCCGCTCACTGATCATCGCTGCCCCCGCTTCCTCCCTTTGCGCACCAATTTTTTCTTCTCCCGCGGAAGATGGACGTCACGCATCAAGCGGCAAAAGACGTCTGCGCGATCCACTGCGCCGGCTTATCGAACCAGAACATGGGTGAGGGATCAAACAGGGATAGCCAGGCCGCATCCACGCCCTGCATTTCACCGAGAGACCTGCAATCAGACTGGGCTTTAAGTATCTTGTGGCCCCCGACCGAATGGGTTTCTGTTTTGTTACGTATTTTAGCGTGACCAACGGCACTGTAGTCGCCGTGATGTGCGGATGAACAGTTCCGGCAGCCTCTTCTCTCACAGGCATCGCTCAGTCAGGCCAGCGGCCTTGGACCATGGGCACACCGCTCCCGGAGATCAGCGGCGGCTGATTACTCTCTCTCCCCGCTTCAGAGCAAGCTCCGGGCCTTTCCGGTCAGGCTTTCGACCGGCACGAGCACTTCCTCACGAACCTTCTTGACGTGACGCCGCTGTCTACGCCGTGGCCGAGGCTCTCGGGAATAGCCGGTGGCATGGCGCGGTCAACCCGACTCCCGACAATATCCGATCGAAGCGCAGGACGGATCAACAACCAAGCAATGGGTCAGCGATCAACCCATTTCCTGGCGGATGGTCTACAACGCGGGGGAGGCTCGCAGACGATCTCGTTAGATGAACAGGTCAAAGACGACCAGATCGTTCAGTTTCTATTGCGTGAATACAAACCGGGAACAGAAGGCGATGCGAAAACGCTACAGGAACATCGGCCGGGCTTCACCTCCGAGATCACCTTAACGCTGGATGGAGGACTCGACCTGACCAAAGAACAGGACGTGAAGAAAAAAAGCGCGAAATCTTTCAAGGTCAGGGCACTCGAATTCTGGGTCTTTTTCAAGAGGCAATAACTATGATTCCACACATCCTGCTGACGGCAGTTGGCACATTGGCGCTCCTGCTCTCATTCGGGTCCGGGCGAGCTCAAGACGTGCCTGCCGAACCGGATGTCAAGCCGCCCTTCACCGTACGATCCTTTTCATCCGTTCACGGAAGCGATGCGTTACCAAGCCCGCTTGGCGGTGGCACGGTCAGCTTGATCGGCGAAGCGGATTCAAAGACCTTCGGCGTCTCATTCAATGGGACCTTGACCTCTTCCGCGAGACTGACCGGCAAAGAGAAGCTCATCGCGTTGCTGTACATCAAATGCGACGGCCAGGAACCCGGACGTCGCATCACTGTTGGCACAGTAGACCTGGGTGCGCTCAAACCTGCACAGCCCGCTCCCGCGGTGATGGCGACCGGAGAGGCCACCGCTTTCGTGCCGCTGGCGAGCATCACATGCACATCGCTGGCGATCCGAATCGACGAATCCGACAAGCCACCATTTATCGTGAAGACCTTTACCGAGAAGGACATCCAGATCGCCAGGGACATCACAGTCCAGGACTCAACGGTCAACTTGATCGGAGAGCCCGACTCCAAGAGTTTTGGCGCCTCATACCGGGGCACGTTCTCGTCGCTGATGGAGTTACGCGGTGAAACAACACTGGTGGCTCATCTGTATATGAAATGCGATACCAAGCCGCCGAGCGAGACCGCTGCCATCCATGTCGGCACGGCCAAGATGGGCGAGGCCCCGAAAGGTCGAGGCGATTCGCTCCGGATCATGAGCGCGGATGTCACCGCCTTTGTGCCACTCAGAGAAGTCGAGTGCGTCAAGCTTGGACTTCAGTAGCTGTGAGCAGAGACGATCCATCGGACTGAACTGACACGTGTCCACCATCCTCACACAGAAAGGAGCCTGATGTGCCCAATCGATTGACGGTCATCCAACTGAAGCAAGGGACCAGCGCCATTTGTAGCGCAACAGAAGGCGAGGCCAGTACGGATCGGGCCACGGTGAAGCTGACCAAGGGAATCAAATGGACCGTGTCGCAACCGATCGACTGTCTTCAAACGCACGTCACACTGACAGTCGTCATCCATGATGCGGGGGTCCCGGAAAAATCCTTTGCCAAACCGATGTATATCTCCGGCATCACAGGGAATGGCGCCACCGTCAGGCTCACGGATAAGAAAGAAGGATAGATAAGCGTCACGACTGGATGGGCAGCTTCACAAACGTGAGCAGCGCGCCCTCTCAGTCACGCCACACAAGGAGCATCAGGATGCCACTCTCAATCGCAGAGTCCAAGAACAAGACCAAAGTGTTTAATGAGATCAAAACCAATTGGGCCAAACACGCCGCGAGTAAGGGCTGGACGGAGAGCACGTTCAACTTTAGTCCTCCTGCGGACCATTGGCTGCTCACACTCAAAACGCTGTCCAAGGTAACGGTTGATGTGAAATGGGATAGCGGGTTCAAGGTGTCTATGCTGGGAACTCTGGAGAAGGGAGGCCAGCAGGCCAAAACTAGTGTGGGCACTTTGCCGGGACTCGGTTAGCTGTTCTCCTGAGCGACGCCGTATGGACGGAGAGCGGGGCGTGAGTGCCAATCCCGCCCCCTCTCCGTCAGCGCGGCGGGATCGCGCTGTTTCTGTCCCTGTCCCCGGGGTACAATCACAGGCCTCCCTGCTCTACCGTTTGCTCCTTTTCCGCACCAGTTCTTTCTTTCCCCGCGGCAGATGATACTCGCCCATCAACCGGCTGAAGAAGTCTGCGCCTTTCAGCCGAACGAGCTCAGCCGGGATCGCGACCTCCTTCAACGATTGCCCTTTCATCGGCTCGATCTGGATATGGACCGGCTTGCCCTTATGATCTTTGCCGGGAGCAAGAATGCCTCCCCCCACAATTGCGCCCTTCGAATTCGTCAGCACATGCATGGTCCGTTTCGCGTTCACGTGCGACCTCCTTCGAAACACTTACACATTTCCGCCACCCTGTATCGTAAAATGTGCCAGTTCCTCGCCGATATTGGTCACCGTCACCGAATAGACGATCGGACTCGGTGAGCCGGGACGCCGGCGAATGGGCTTTTTTTCCTTGGTGTGCTCGCTGACCATCAGCCGTACCGGGTTGATCCCGACACCATCGGCCATGATCCACTGGGCACCGAAATCGTGCCCACCCCACTCCACCTCATTGATCAGACCCCCGAGGGCAAGATGGATCCTGGTGGATTCACCGGGCGCCAGCCAGAAATCTCCGACTTGATTAAATGCCATACGGCACCTCCCCATACACGTTCTGGCGCATTCTAGCGCAGGGCAGGCGCGGTGTCATACCGCCGACATCGATTCTCCAGTGGTATTCTTTCCCGCCGCGACTCACAATACCGTTCATGAAAAGGGCAACCAGAGGCAGTCGATGACATCGATCGATCCCAGCACGCATGAATGGGCAGGGCTTGAGCGGGTGATTGTCTTTGACGGCATCTGCAACTGGTGCAATGCCTGGGTCGATTTCACGATGGCCCGCGACCGTGGACGGTTTCGGTTCGCCACACTGCAATCCGACAAGGGGCAGCAGCTGCTCAGACTGCTCGACTTGCCCGCACAGGAATTCGAGACGTTTCTTGTGCTGGAGCGGGGCCATGTGTATACGAAATCCACCGCGGCCTTGAGAATCGCCAGACAACTCTCAGGCTGTTGGCCTCTGCTGTATGGCTGCATTCTCGTGCCCCGCCCGTTGCGGGATATCCTGTACGACTCTGTGGCACGCCACCGATACCGCTTCATGGGCAAGAGCGAGACCTGCCGCATCCCCACCGCAGAGGAACGAAGCCGGTTCGTGTAACGATTCGTCGCATCGAGGGAAATGTCGCGTGGATATTATTTCTCATGGTCTGTGGGGCGCCTTGGCCTTCGGTCGCAGGAGTCGTACGAGTTTCTGGCTGGCGTTCGGAATCGGATTGGCGCCGGATCTGTGTTCGTTCGGCGTCCTGTGGATCGCCGCCACTCTGGGCCTGTCTCCGATGCCTGATTTCAGTCATGGCACCCCGCCGGAGTCCACCATTCCGCTCTATGTGCATCGGCTCTACGATGTGACGCATAGCCTCATGGTCGTTCTCGCCCTGTTCGCCCTACTGTGGCTGTTGCTGAAGCGGCCGGTCTGGGAATTGGGCGCCTGGGGCCTGCACGTCCTGATCGACATTCCGACTCATTCCTTCGCGTTTTTCCCGACCCCGTTTCTCTGGCCGCTCTCCGATTGGAAGTTCGATGGGTGGCAATGGAGCCAGTCGGCCATTCTCATTCCGAATTTTACGCTGCTGTTGCTCCTGTACGTCTGGTTCCTGTTACAACAAGGTCGCCCCCTGCTCAAACCCGAACGGGTGCGCGAATGAGCCGACCTGTCCGCACGCGCCCATAACGACCGACTCCCGCTCGGACCTCGCCCCGCACAAAACCATAGACCGGGCCGGCGCGGTCGCCCTACAATGCGCGGGTCCTGCGCAGGCATACCCTCTTGAACCGGAGTCCATCCATGGCAACAAGCCAGACCTATGCCGTGACCGTTCTGCTGGACGTGAACGAAACGCAAGATGTCGACGATCGGGCGGAAAGCCGCAGCTACATTGTGGCCGATCGTGAGTCCGGACAGGCCGTCATCATCGATGCCGTGATCGAGAATGTCGAACGCGATGCCAGAATCCTGAAGGAGCTCGGCCTCACCCTACGCTTTGCGGTCGAAACCCACGTGCATGCCGACCACATCACCGGGGCGTCGCTCCTCAAAGATCGCACAGGCGCGCACATCGTCTATGGCGGCGGCGCGGCGGGCGCGGTGACGGGAGCCGATCTGTTTCTTCCTGACGGACAGGAACTCCGTATCGGCAATACCGCCTTGCACGCACTCGCCACGCCCGGTCACACGGACGGCTGCACCAGTTATGTCCTGCCCGGGGCAGTCTTCACGGGAGACACATTGTTTATTCGAAGCAATGGTCGAACGGATCTCCAAGGGGGTTCCGCAGCCAGACTCTTCGAATCGGTACGTCACAGGCTCTTTGCGCTGCCGGACGACACGGTCGTCTATCCCGGCCACGACTATCATGGCAGGGTCTCCTCCACCATCGGCGAGGAGAAGCGCTACAACGAACGGCTCAATCTCTCGATTGATCGGGACAGCTTCATCGAATTGATGCATCAGCGAAGGCAGCCCAAGCCGGCACAAATCGATGTCGCCGTTCCGGCGAATCTCCGGGCCGGGCGGATGACGCGATAAGGATGAGCGGCTCGATCGCAGCGTTCACTCCGTGACAGCTTGCCGAGACTCGATCGCCTGATCCCCTCAGTAGCACGCCCATGACCCGATCAAGCCATTCGGTCTCGATGTCGATTTCCCGCCGCCCGTTCGACTACATGGTAGAAGCCAATCCCAGGATCATCCACCCCTATGTGCGGAGGGACCACCCATGAATCGTATTACCCCTTGCCTCTGGTTTGACAACCAAGCCGAAGCAGCCGCGACGTTCTATGTATCGATTTTCAAACACTCGAAGATGGGCCCCGTCACGTACTATGGAGAAGCGGGCGCTCGGGTGGCCGGCCTGGCACAGGGATCGGTGATGACCGTGACGTTTGAGTTAGACGGCCAGGAATTTGTCGCGCTCAATGGCGGCCCGCTCTTCACATTTTCCGAAGCCATCTCGATGATGGTGAAGTGTCAGAACCAGGCGGAGATCGACGAGATGTGGGCACAACTGTCGGAGGGCGGAGAAGAGGGCCCTTGCGGGTGGCTGAAGGATCGGTTCGGCCTCTCCTGGCAAATCGTGTCGCCGGACTGGAACGACATGTTGCGCGACAACGATGCCGCCAGGGCGGAACGGGTCATGCAGGCCATCCTGACCATGTCTAAGCCGGATCTTGCTGCGATCGGACGAGCCTACGATCAACCATCGTGACGGAATGGGCGGCCGTCTCTTGACTGGAGACACCCAACCGGCGATAGTGCGGAGCATGCTGTCTGTTCACCACACCCGCCTGCGTATGCATGTGTGCTCCGTCCTGCTCGCATCGCTGGCACTGGCACTCTCCGCCTGCGCCTCTTCCCTCGATATGTCGAGTAGACGGCTGGCCGCACCCGACTCCGACTGGGGTATCGTCATCGGCTCCGTGCTGGTGCGGCAGACCGATACCAGCTCGTCCCCTGAAGCAGCGACCGGCGATCGGCCCGCGAAGTACGCGTTCGACGTGGTGCAGATTCAGCCGACGGACCCGAACGGAGAAACCTTCTCTGCCGCCCGCTACCGTATCGACACGATAGCCGGTCAGGAACGCCCGTTCGTTTCCCGCCTGCGGCCGGGTCAGTATCTGATGAAGAACTTTCATCGGACAGGCATGGACGGCACAGGGGGAGACCTCAATCTGGTCTTCGAAAGCCAAGCGGGCCGCGTCGTCTATATCGGACAGGTCCTCGTCGAGGTCCCATCAGAGCCGGCGTACGGCAAAGAGTATCGTTTTTTCGTCCATGACGCCCACCAAGCGACCTACGCAAT
The DNA here is from genome assembly GCA_011525625.1 of Nitrospira defluvii. Classification (GTDB taxonomy): domain Bacteria; phylum Nitrospirota; class Nitrospiria; order Nitrospirales; family Nitrospiraceae; genus Nitrospira_A. The sequence continues at coordinate 247,684 of WYAX01000016.1, read as the reverse complement.
ACTCTCTCCGCACCATGGACAACTGACGCAACAGGCCGTGACCGCCCCCATGCGGATACGCCAGGGCGCCCCCCGCTGAGAGGTTCTGGCTTTACGTCGGTCCGGCCCCAGAACCGCAACCTCCTGCACTCCAGCAGCAACGAACAGAAGGAGAGGACATGCCCCATGTGCTGATCATTCATGAGGTCGAAGCCTATCCGGCGTGGAAACTGATCTTCGACCATGCGGCCGACATCAGAAAGCAGGCGGGCGAGATTCGCTACCAACTGCTCCGCCATGACCGGAATGCCAATATGATCGTGCACCTCTCTGAATGGTCCTCGTTGGAACAGGCACGTCGCTTTTTCGAATCGCCGGAATTGGTGGACATCAGAAAACAGGCCGGCGTCAAAGCCCCCGACTTTCTGTACCTCCACGAGATCGAACGGGGCATGTTGTAACGATACCGGCGGACCGGGACCGTACCATGACGCTCGAGCCACCGGACTATCGATGCGATCAGTTCACGCTGACTCCTGCCGCCGCACGCTGCCGCAGAAGCGCCCCTGCCGCCTCATCACCGATCGATACGGCATTGCCCGTTCACTCATCCGCGGTAGGATGGGAACATGTTGCGACTCGTATGGCGCCGGCTACTGTCCGCCGCACAGCGTGTACGCCATAGCCGCGACTGTGGGGACACTGGCGCTGAGAGGACGCTCGCAAGACCCGATGCTCGCGATCTCGAACCAGGCTGCATCAGACACATCGTCGGCCGGCTCCACTACCCCGGAAACCCAGTCGCAGAGCACCGCAATCAACACGTAGTGGAACCGCAAGGAGCCCTGCGCGTCGCGATCCAGCACGTCGAGGGCCGTGATCACCTGATCGGGGCTGACGAGCAGCCCGGTCTCTTCCTTCACTTCCCGCGCCGCCGCAGCACGAAGAGTTTCGCCCGACTCGATTTTTCCGCCGGGAAATCCCCACTTGCCTGCATCGGGTGGATTGTTTCTTCTGACGAGCAGCACCTTTCCTGCTCGCACCACCACCCCGATGACGGCCGGAGTGGGACGTATCAACGAAGATTCCATCCGTTCTGCCTCCGCTCGCCTCATGGTGCCACAACCCGTCCCCTACCCTCCACTGTGCAACCCCACCTGAACTCCCCGGCACTCTGTGGAAGGGACACGGTACGGTACCAGCAACGTATCGATCCGACCTGTTGGCGCTTGGGTGCAATGCTCGGCTGCACGCTGTCCCTCTGCCGCGAGTGCCGCTTCTCCGTCCGCGCTTGTGAACATCCGCGCTCTGTCCTACAATGTCCCGGATAGCGACGATGGTCACTTTCCTACATTACAACCCATACTGGTATTCCTCTACACGAAAGAACCTGATTCATGTCTCACTATTTGAAACTCTCCCTCTGTTTGAACGTCACCCTCTTGGGCTTCCTCCTGCCCGGCTACGTCGGCCCCAGTGTCAAGACGACCTTCATGCCTGAAGTGGAGGCACCGGTGATCGGGAAGCACACAAGAATCCACCCGCTCGGCATCGTCATCGGCTCGGTCACTCTTGGTGATCGGGTGTTCGTTGCGCCGGCCGCCTCAGTCCGGGGTGATGAGGGACGGCACACTCATATCGGTAACGACAGCAATGTGCAGGACGGAGTCGTGGTCCATGGCCTGGAGACGTTCGAGGGCGACCATGAACTCCCGGAAAACGAAGTCGTGGTGGACGAGAAAGCCTATTCGGTCTACATCGGCGATCGGGTGTCGCTGGCCCACCAATCCCAGGTCCACGGACCGGCCAGGGTCGGCAACGATACCTTTGTCGGGATGCAGGCGCTGGTGTTTCTCGCAGAATTAGGCAACCGTGTCGTCGTCGAACCCGGGGCCAAAATCATCGGCGTGAAGATCGCCTCAGGCCGCTATGTTCCCGCGCTGTCCGTCGTCACAACGCAAGACGTGGCAGATAGTCTCCCGCTCATGACGGATCGTTATCCGTACAGGAATCTCAACGAAGGCGTCGTTCGAGTCAATGTTCAACTCGCTGAAGCCCTCCAACCACAGGCCATCAGGCGATAGACACCGGGGCTACTCGAGGGCTGGTCTCCTGCTGCACCTCGAGCACCGAATCGGTATCTCACCGGTCGGAGTCCCTCTCGACACAAATCGCTCGTGCTCCGTACCCGCTACTCGATCAGACTGAACTCATAGCGGGACCCCCGCAGCGCCCTGAGCACCTCCGAGGCATGCTCTCGGCCGCGCGTTTCCATGGTCACGTCGAGTGCCGCCTCGTTCAACCCGACGCCATAATGGGCCCGGTTGTAAGACGTCTCCACGATGTTCGCACTGACCTTGGCGATGACGGAGGTCAACCCTTCTAAGGAGCCGGGATAGTCCGGCAGCCGCACGCGCAAGCGCAACCGTCTCCCGTCCCGGACCATGCCGCGCTCGATGATCCGGGCCAGCAGGTTCACATCCAGATTGCCGCCGGAGACGAGCACCGCGATATTCTTGCCCTGGTGCCCCGTCTTGGCTTGCAGCATGGCCGCCAGCGCCACGGCTCCGGCCCCCTCCGCCACCGTCTTTTCCCCTTCGAGCAACGTCAGGATGGCCGCGGCGATTTCATCCTCGTCCACCGTCACGAGCTGATCGACGTATTGCTGCACCAGCGGCAGCGTGCGAACGCCGGCTGTGCGCACCGCGATCCCGTCCGCCAAGGTCGGGCCGGCCGACACTTCTACCGGAGCCCCATGACGAAGCGCGGCACTCATCGACGACAGACGTGCGCTCTGCACACCCACGACCTCTACTGCCGAGGCCCCTTCTTTCACCGCACACCCGAGACCGCCGATCAGCCCGCCGCCCCCGACCGGCACCACGATCACGTCCAAAGCCGGGTTCTGACGCAACAATTCCAGACCGAGCGTCCCCTGCCCGGCAATGACCTCATCGTCGTCGAACGGATGGATAAACGTGGCCTCCCGCTCCCGACTCCTGTCCATCGCCGCCCGACAGGCCTCATCATAGTTTTCGCCGTACAAGACGACGTCCGCACCGTGATTACGGGTCGCCGAGAGTTTCACCAGCGGTGTCGACCGTGGCATCCAGATCTGGACGGGAATGCCCCGTTGTGTCGCATGATAGGCGACTCCCTGCGCATGGTTGCCGGCCGAGGCCGCAATCACGCCTCGACGGCGCTCCTCATCGGTCATGGTGAGAATACGATTGAGGGCGCCCCGCTCCTTAAAGGACCCGGTCATTTGAAGGTTTTCCAGCTTGAGGAAAATGGTATTGCCCGTGAGCCGCGACAAGGTCCTCGAATGCACCAGCGGGGATTCATAGATCGACGGTCCGATGCGCGCGGCTGCGGCTTCGATCGACTGCAGGGTCACCATGCCAGATCTCCTTCCGGTCTACGACGTTCGCTCACACAACACAAAGCCCCTGACGGGGTTGATTCCGCCAGGGGCCTCTGCCGCATAGATACGAGGTTCGATGCAGGAAGGCTCAGGCGAGACCGACGATCATGATCGCCGCCGCCATGCTCATGCCGATGTCCTGCCGGTTGATGGTCATGTGGGGTCAAGAATGAAATGTGACACTCACTGCGCACTGGAGGATATACCAGGCGGCTCGGGAGGATCAAGCCGCGCACCTGCCCTCTCATCACTCATGCACCATGCTGAGAGGGCCGGGCACGGCAATGGGCCCCTATGCGAGAGCAGGGTCTGTCTGGGTCGGCTTGCGACGCCGCCGGGCAGCCACGAACTGCGCACCAAGCACGCTCATTCCAAACGCCGCACCAAGCCAGGCGGGCCATCCCAATGACGTGAGCCATCCGGAACTTGAAATGGTTGCGGGCCACAACCAGGCCACCCAGGGCAACGCCGACCCGACAAGCGACAACGCTGCGTGAATCGGAGGGAGCCGGAAGACCCACGCGAGGAGCGCTCCTGATAGGGCATAGGCGGGAAGAAACAACAGCAGCAGGAAAATGACGCCGTTGAACAGGGCGGCAAACGACAGAAAAAACCAGAGCAGTCCCGCCAGAAACCCGACGAAGATACCCAGGCTCGTCCGCCTGCCTGTCTGGTGCGTTGTCTCCATAGTCCCAGTGTAGCCTGGGACGACGAGGGTACCAAGGAGTTTCGCGTTCGGCCGCTATTTCCCAGGGGTCGGAGCCTGGGCCGCATGTTCAGCCCGTGCCTTCGACGCCTCGATCTCCGGCAGCGGCTGTCCGATCAGCCGTTGGAGGTAGGCCTTATCCACCGCTTCGAACAGGTTTTGCCGTGCAGCCCCATCCGGTCCCTCGACAGCCACCACCACATTGTGCACGGCGAGGCCGCCGCTACGACGGGCGCTCGGCGCGCCGAATGCCGCCACGGTGGCGTTGGACTCCGGGAATCGTTCCACATTCATGGCCAGACGAACAACGAGTTCCTGAGGGTAGGATTCCAAGCGCTTGGCTTGCGCACGCAGCACGTCGGTGCGGGATTTCACCGCGGCGACATGGTCGGTGACGACCTTCTTCGCCGCATCCTCCAGCTTCTTTCCCTCGACCATCGCACGATCCACCTGAGCCTGTTGCTCGGCCGTGAAGGGATGATCCTTCCGGCTCCGACGTGGCGCAGCGTCGTAGGCGGACTTCATCTGGACGAGCAATTGTTTGTATGCGGCATCTCTATCCGGCGGCAATGTTTCCGCATCCTCAATGTGCTTCTCGATGCCCTTACGTTCGGCATACAGACGGTCGGCCTCCGCTTTGGGAAACTTGTACAGATATCCTCCGGCCACACTCACGGCAAACGCCCCCACCTGATCCGCCTGACACAATGAGAGGCGCGGTTGCCGGGAGAAATCATACGGTCCACCGCGACGCTCACTGTTCGGGATGGGTGACGGTAACGCAGCGGCCAAGGCTGCCTCCGCACGAGCCGCGAATGCCGATTCCTCCAGCGTGGCGTTTCGCACCCCGTCCACACAATCGGCTCGCGCCGCATCCGGCACTCCACTCAACACCGAGATGACCATCAGGGCAAGGGCACAACCAGCACATGTCGTCCGCATCGCAGTCCTCCACTGTGAGCGCCAACAGCAGCAGCCGGCGCATACCCGGCCAGGCCGACCGGAAGTATAGGGGATGCACCGACGGAGTCAAGGCAACGGCTCGCGTGAGCAAGGACGTCTTGAACGATGGTAGCGGTTTGACTAAGATCTCGCCATCATGCCGCTCTCCTCTCCTTCCCCACAGGACAACCCCCAGATGCAATCGCTTCGTCGCGAACTGAGCAACGAGCTCATGGCCCGTCGGCAAGCAGAAACGGACATCGATCGTTTCTTCGACCTATCGTTGGACATGCTCTGCATTGCCGACGCCGAGGGCTATTTCATCCGGCTGAGTCCCGCCTTCACCCGCACCTTGGGCTGGAGCCTCGAGGAATTGATGAGCCGACCGTTCCTCGATTTCGTCCATCCCGACGATCGAGCAAGCACGCTTCTCGAAGTCGAGCGCCAGATCGGCAGGGGGGAACCGGTCCTGGAATTTCAGAACCGCTATCGACACCAGGACGGCTCCTGGCGGTTGCTGTCGTGGAAATCCTCGCCGCACACGGATGGGAGTCTGTATGCCATCGCGCGCGACGTCACCGACCGTGAGCAGGCCGCGCAAGCGTTACGACGGTCCCATGAGGAGTTGGAGCATCGCGTGCAGGAGCGCACGGCAGAACTCCAGCAGCGCAATCGCGACTTGGAAACCCTGTTGAATGTCAGTTCGCACGATTTACGTGAACCCCTGCGATCGATCTCCAACTTCTCCCAATTGGTCCGCGAGCGGTACGGAGACCGCCTTGACGCGAAGGGCATCGATTACATCGATCGCGTCATTCGGGCTGCGCAGCGGATGGATCAGCTGATGGAGGATCTGCTCACGTTGTCCAGAGCGCAACGCTTAGAGATGCCGTATGAAGAGGTCCGCGGCGACGACTTGGTCCGGGCGGCCTTGACTCAACTGGATGAGACGATTCGGCGGACGGGCGCGCACGTCCGTGTGGCCGCCGAATTTCCCTCGTTTCGTGTCAATAAAACCTGGGTCACGCAAGCGCTGTACAATCTCATCGCCAACGCGCTCAAATTCCACCAGCCTGGAGCGGTCCCTGAAATCGACTTGGCGCCCTACCGGCTGATGGAGGACGCAACCCCCAAGATCGGTCTGGTGGTGCGCGACCGTGGACCCGGGGTCGCCCCGGACCAAGCCCAACGGATCTTCCAATTATTTCAACGGGCGGTGGGACGCGAGGTGAGCGGCACGGGCGCGGGGTTGGCCATCGTCCAGCAAGTTGCGCAACGGCACGGCGGACGAGCCTGGGTGCAACCGCGGGAAGGCGGCGGATCCGAATTCGTGCTGCTGTTCGGAAGCCACGCAGTCATCGATCCGAATCCTGGGTCTTAGCAGGCTGCGGAACCACTCGTGTGTTGCCCAATACGCTCGGATCACCTCATGCGCCGTATCGGCAGCAGAATACCCCGCAGGATGCGCAAAAACACCGTCCAGCAAGGCCGCAGCGGGCGACGTGGCGAATCGTCCTCCCGCCGTACGGTGAGCCGCTGAGCGATGCGAGCACGCCGGCGGCGGACGTTTTCCGCATCCAGATGGACACGCCACACGACAAATCGAGTCCGTGCCCGATGACGATGACGCCGGTTCTCCCGGGGAGGAAGCTCGTGGCCTCACGCACGGCCCGATGCTTCCTCCCTCCTTCGCCACTTGCGCGGTTCGCTCACTTCAAAGCGTGTGTGCCATGGGTGATGGCGCCGCCAGCCGGCAAGGCCGCGGCCACGAGCACTGTTTCAGCCAGTTCCGGTTCCGAGGCACCGAGAGTCCTCGCACTGTTCGTACGAAGCTCGATGCAATAGGGACACTGTGTCGTACAGGCGACCCCCAGTGCGATCAATTCCTCGTACGTCCTCGGAATCGCTCCGTCGGCCACCGCGGCACGATCACACGCGACACACGCATTTATCGCCTCCGGCGCCAGGGCGGCGAGGTTCCTCATCTTGCCGAGACTGGTCCTATCGTAGAACGCACGGGCCTGTTCCTGCTCCGAGCTGGTCAATGTCTGTGACAGGATGATCCTCCCTGGCCGATTCCTGTGACTGTATTACGCTCGTGTGCCGATAACTTCTAAGTACTCCGCCCCCACCACCGTGGCGCCGTTCGTCACCCGGTTGTGTTCAGACCAGAGTCCTTCCAACTCCGTTCGCAAGCGCTCCCGGCCGATGTCGTCCACCGAAGCGAATGCGCGATTGATCGGGCCATAGTAGCGACGGAAGAAGTCCACGACCTCGGCCGGCGGAAACGGATAGTCGAGCACATAGATCCGCCTCGCCAGATGCAACGTCGAAAGACCCAGTCCGAGTCGCTCGCGTACCGTCGCTTCATCGCCCCACAGCACCGGCGACGGCATCCCGGATGGGGCAATGAACTTCGCGACGGTCTTGAACATCTGCCCGACGAATCCCTGGGCGGTCCAATTGGCCATGGCCACCGTGCCGCCCGGCACACACACCCGCAACAGTTCTCGGGCGACCAGATCCGGTCGTGGCGCGAACATCGCACCCAGAAGACTCACCACCACATCAAACGACGTGTCGGCATAGGGCAATGCCTCCGCATCTCCTTCCTCGAACGTGGCTCGCAGCCCTTCGGCCTGCGCCCGCGTGCGCGCCCGCTCCAACCAATTCGGTGCGATATCCACACCGGTCACCTTGAGCCCATCTTTGGCGGCGATCAACGCGAGTTGGCCGGACCCGCAGCCGACATCGAGCAATGTCGCGCCCGGGGCCACCGGCAACCGCTCGTAAAACTCTCGTGCGCCGCTTTCCAGGTAGCGGGAAAATCGATCGTAATCTCCGGCCGACCACGTTTGCCGGAGCTTCTGCTTCAATCCATCGAAGTCGGTCATCAGTGTGCTGGTCGTCATGATGTGTTCCTCCATGTGTCGTGAAGCGATCGTCTGCGGCCCCTTGTGATGGCACCACTCTAGCGGGGAACAGCCCAGCCGTCTTCTCCGCGCGTCTGGCTCTCTTAGCAGGGGCATGCTACCCTGCGGCATTGTGTATCCCGGCGTCCGGTCCGATTAGCCGGAACGCCGCCCATCACGAGCCTTGCGGATATGGATGTCCTCTCCGAAGTATTACAAGCCGTCAAGCTCGACGGCGCGGTGTTCTTTCACGGTGAATTTTCGGCTCCTTGGTGCATGCGCGAGCCCGACGCCGACACGATGGCATCCTACCTCTCCGCCGACTCCAAACACGTGATCATTTTTCATCTGTTGACCGAAGGACGCGGCCATGCCCGTCTTGAAGGCGAGACGCGCCTCCTGTCTTTGGTCGCGGGAGACCTCGTCATCTTTCCGCACGGCGAGGCGCATCTCATGGGGAACGGCCCGCCGGTGCCCCCGGTCGACAGTGCCGCACAGCTTCAACAGGTATTAGCCGAGGGCCACATGCTGACCCGATACGGCGGAGGCGGCGAGATGACGAAACTGATCTGCGGCTACCTGACGTGCGAGCGACACCTCAGCCAGGTGTTCCTTGCGGGACTTCCGCCGATTGTGAAACTTCATATTCGCGACGAACCGTCCGGCCGCTGGCTGGAGGATTCACTTCGCTATTCGGTGGGACAGGCTGAGGCGGCAGGCCCCGGCGGAAAGGCAGTGATCGCCAAGCTGTCTGAGGTGTTGTTCGTCGAGGCGTTGCGACGATACGTGTCGCAATTACCCCCCGCGCAAAGCGGGTGGCTCGCGGGTGTGCGAGACCCGGAAGTGGGCAAAGCCCTGGCGTGTCTGCACCGAGATCCGGCCAGGCCCTGGACGATCGCCATGCTGGCCGACGAGGTGGGATTATCCCGTTCCGTGCTTGCGGAACGATTTCGGCATTACCTGTCGGATACGCCCATCGGATATCTCACACGCTGGCGGTTGCAGTTGGCCGCCCAACTGTTTGCCTCGACATCTAAAAGTGTCGCCGAAGTGGCCGGAGAAGTCGGCTACGAGTCGGAACCCTCCTTCAACCGCGCCTTCAAGCGGGCGTTCGGCCTCCCGCCGGCTAGATTCCGCAGCCATTCGAGAGGAACCGGCAAGACAGCCGTGTGCGGAGGCAAGAAGGCTACTTAGCCGGACGTAGACGGAAGTACGAGATGACGTTGCTCGTCTGCCGTCTCACGACGCCCTTCAATCTCCTGACATCGCGTCCATGGGTGTGACACAGCGCCCGCAACCGCACCCACCATAGCAAACGGCATCGCGACCACAAACAACGGCACCCCGATGCCATAACCAGCCCATTGCAAGGCCACACTGTCGCGTTTCTGCCCGGCCGCGACCACCTGTTCCGCCGGATACAGCGGGAACGTGCCGTACTCACTGCCTAAGCTGGCACTCTCCCCGATGGTCCGGCATCGTGCCTCACTGACTGCCGGCATTGACACCGCCAAGCACAGACCGAACACGAATACGTTCGTCATCTTTTCCTCCACGGGTCATCGAGCAGCGTTTTTCCTGCCCATCATCAGCACATCGCATGCCACTCGCCGTATCGAGAAAGACACCGCCGGCTCATGGTGATTGTAGGCCAAGACGCGAGGCCTTCTTGAATCACGTAGCCCTCTCACGAGAGAGCATGAGCGGTTCCGCTCGCCACGCACCGTGCGGAAAGGACAAGTCGTCATTCCATCCGCATTGGACCTGTGCCGACGACTACTCCATTGCATCCCGCAATCCGTCGCTTGAGCCTCTCTCATGAGTAGCGTAGAGTAACGACCGGTCTCGGGCTCCTCCCCTTCACCAGGTTCTGACCGTGAAAAGGATCATGCCATGCATCGTCGGACAAGCTTCGCCCTGATCGCTGGTGCCGCTGTCCTGTTGCCGTTCTCGCCCGGAGCCTTCGCGGAAACTCCTCCCCCCGCCGTCATGCAAAAGGTTCACGCCGCGCAACAGCAGGTCAATACGATCGGGATGGACGACTATCGGAAAGTTGTGGAGAGTCCCGACGGGGCCCTCATCATCGATGTGCGCGAACCGCACGAGTATGCTGCCGGTCACGTGCCCGGCGCCGTGAACATTCCCCGAGGCGTCCTCGAATTCAAGATTTGGACACATGTCGGGTCGCCGGCCGCACCGCAGATGGCGAAACGCCTCAACCTTCAGTGTCAAAACGGGAACCGTGCGTCCCTCGCGGCCCAATCCCTCGCGGAACTTGGATTCACGCAGACGACGGCCGTGCTCATGAACCTCGACGAGTGGCAGAAATCAGGACAGCCGTTCGTCAAGTAACCGTCACGAGGACGCCACATCAACAATCCCGAACGGATGTTGCCGTCAGGGCTCAGGGCGCCCGTGGTTAGCCCTCGCGCCAGGACGACTGGCCGAACGCTCGCACGGCCAGATACGCCACGTTCCGTTTCCAATAGGAGATGTTCGATCTGGTCATCAATTCCAGGAAGAGATCATCGGCATCTTTTCGCTCGAATCGTCTGCCGGCCGGCGCGACCTCGCCGTGGGGCAACACCACCAGGCCCCCGCATCGATAGATCACGTCATGCATAATCGGCGCGATCAACGACAGGTCGTGAAACGCGATGATGACCCAGAAGAGACGAGGAATGCTGGCCAAATCGCTCCTGAACCCACGCTTGGCCGTGATGCTCCATCCATCCGACGCGGCATAGCGACAATCTTCCAGCAGAATCCAATCGGGCTCCTCGTAGGTGACCGCCGGTTGAGGCAACGCCGATCGCAGCGGAGCTGCAGCGGACGGCGTTGTTCGTGCGATCGCGCGCCGGACCTGCCCCTGCACGTCGGCCGCCGAAATGTTTCGATTGGCCTCACCGAGATCGAAGGAATAGGTGTTCGTCACCGCCGCCACCAGGCTCTTGTTGTCCGACAGTGAAGGCGAACGACCTGTCGAGGATGGGGCAGCGGGAACCGGGCGTTCGATCACGTTCTCACGACTCACCAACAAAGCCAGCCTACGGTCCCCCTGGTTCAGATTGAGCGTGACCGTCTTGCCATGTTCAATCTGCTCCTCGATTGTTGCGAACTGCGCGATGAGTTCCGTCAGATAGCTATTGGCATGAGCGAATTGCACACGGACCCTGTCAGGCATGGCGATCTCCTTGGATGTGGCCGGGAACGCGACGCCCGCATCATGCCTCACCGACGCCTGATCCTCAAGCCGTTATCCTGCCGGTTCGACAGCCGACGAAACGCTAGCCCGTATATTACCCCGCTGTACCCCGCACCTGCTCCTCCCACCTCACACACTGGTCACGAGAGACACGACGCGCGTCATACACAGGAACGCAGGAGACGAACGCCGACACCAGTCGACGGCGGAGTGACGATAGATGGAACAGGGCGCTCAAGCAGCTTGAGGCCGCGATGGGACCGCGACCGCGTGGAGAGAGGAACGACGAGGCGAGATGCGTGGGATCGGCTGAGCCGCCGGAGCCACTCGACTCAGCGGGCAGAACCGGCGTACAGGCCGCCTTCGTCATGGACACGAACGCGGCCCGCAGATGCACGGTGACTCCGGCGCCCACAGCCGGGCCACCGGCGCGACCCTGTTTCCGTGAGCGCAGCCTATGGCGTCGCGATGATCGGAATCTCCCGCGCAGACTCATCCCGGAATTGCTGCATCTTCCGGTGAACCGCATCGAGGATTTCAGGATTGTGCCGGCATTCCTCGCTGCAGGTTTCTCCCACATGCAGAATGGAACATTGCTCCCGGGCTGTGACTTTCCCTTGCACGCCGTTCATCTCAAACTGCACCTTCACCGGCTCGTTGTGCAAGGGACAGATGGTATCGGTCACGATCACGTCTTTGACGGTATTCGGATGTTTGGCAAACAGGTCGGCCATACTCACTCCTTACTGTGTAACGGGTCATTGGTAAGACACACACTTCACGATTACTCTAGCAGGAAGGGCGGTGGGCACAAGTTTCTCTCGCATTTGTGCCATGAGGCCTTTTCCTACATGCACGCAACGAGCACCACCGACGCAATGTCCGTCACTCACCTTCCAGCTTTTACTCAGGCTTAGGCGCGACCTGAGGTATGCTCGCGGTACGGAGACACTCGGCGAGCCACGACCATTCCCTCAACAAGGAGAATGTCCCATGCGATTGGTCAAAGTGAAGGACGAAGAACGTGCAGGTGAGGTCGCGATCCCTCTCGATCTGGTCCGGCAAGCGCATTATGGCGGAGGCCTGCTGCATCTGTATTTCGAGCGCAGTCCCGCATCGCAGGACGACATGACGTTCACCGGAGAACACGCCCCCCTGCCGAACCCTTCCTCCTCTTGAAGATGCCCGCGTGCCTGGTCCCGCACGCCGGCTCATGTTCCCGACTCAGACCATCCTTGCCGGACACGACGGCGCGAATGACGTGTCTACGTACCCTCGGAGATCCCTTCTCGCGCTGAAACGGTGCCAGCGGTGCGGACCCGACCGCAATCAACACTCACCCGTACGATGAGGACGTATGAGGCTTGTCGTTTTTGGCAAGAAGTTGTATGGTGCGCTCATCTCATCACAACGTGCTTCGCAACGAGCACGGCCACTACACCACAAAGGAGGGCTTCAATGGCGAAACAACCAAGTGGGCGCGGGTCCGTAAAGTTGAGCGCAGCAGCAAGCACGATCAAGAAGCGGCTGAAGGGCGTCAAGGTGATCGACTGGCACGAAGTCGGCACGCCTCATCCGGAAGTGGTCATCGGAACGGTGCAGACCGGCGTGGCCAACTTCAAGGCAAACTTGGGCACCTTGTCGAAATTGAAGGAGCTTCGGGACCTCCATATCCTGATCAACGGCACCCCGCGTCCGGACCTCGCACAAATCAAGTTCACGCTGCGGGGCTAATCACCTGCCATGCAAGGACCGGCCGGCCAATACCCGACGTTACAGGTTCATCCAGGCAGACGCTGCAACCTGCAATGCTTGCATTGTTATTCAGATTCGGGACCGGCCGTGTCCGAGCAGTTGGAGATCGAACTGCTGCAGGCAGCCGTCGCCGACGCGGCCTCCATCGGCTATCGGGTCATGTCGGTGTCAGGCGGAGAGCCGCTGTTGTATCCGGCGTTGGGGCAGCTGCTGCGCGCAGCCCATGCCGCGGGGCTCGTGACGACCGTCACGACGAACGGCATGCTCCTCGATCAACGTCAGCTGGACGTCTTACAGGCTGATTGCGACCTTGTCGCAATCAGCCTCGACGGCATCCCGGAATCCCACAACTTCATGCGCAATTCGTCGCGCGCATTCGATGAGATGTGCGCGCGCCTCCCCGCGCTACGCGCCTCAGGCATTCCCTTCGGCTTTATTTTCACGCTGACGTTTCACAACGTGCACGAGCTGGACTGGATCGCGCGGTTCGCCTTCGAGCAGGGAGCCTCGTTGCTCCAACTTCATCCCCTGGAACCGATCGGCCGGGCCACGTGCAGATTGGGTGAGTCCTATCCGGACGGCGAAGAAAACGCGGCGGCTCTCTGCGAAGCCGGACGCATCCGCGAACTGTACGAGGGAGACCTCGACGTGCAGATCGATCTCGCGACGGTGCCCGCCATGCTGGAACACCCGACACGCGTGTTTGTACGAGAGGCGACGTTGTGCGGGGCACAGACCGTGGCCGATGTCATCGCGCCGTTGGTCATCGAGACCAGCGGGCTCGTCTCACCCATGCAGTATGGATTTCCTCGCGCCTGGGCCTGGGGAAACATCAAGGACCGATCGTTACCGGACCTGGCCGCAGACTGGATCACGCGCGACTATGCCGCCTTCCTGACGCTGTGCCGCCTCGTCTACGAACAGGCGGTGCGCAAGGACAACGAGCCGGTGCTGAATTGGTACGAACAGGTCTATGCCGCGGCTTCCCAATTTTCTCCCGCACAGGTACGCGAGCAACTCATGCACACCTGCGCATCCGACGGCTCCGCTCGATAACAAGCGGGGCGCACCGCACGCCTTCACAGCGCCCACCTCGGAAGATCGCCGCAGTTGATCCCTTGCCACTCACCGCCGACGTATTCCTTCAACACGATGCCGGCGACTCGCTCCATTTGCCCGGGCGTCTTGGTATCGGCGGGATCGTGTTCGTTCACAAAGCTCTCTTGCGCCGAATCCCACCGGTACACCTTGGTCTCCTTCCCTGTCTCATTCGGGACGACATGAATCGAATTGCACTGGTCATCGTAGTGGATCTTGTTCGTGGTGCCCCACATGCCCTGGGTATGGTCGACGATGTGCGGCGGCAACGACGTCGACGAAGGCGGACGATCGGGAACGACTGCCGAAGCCGGCTCTCCCTTGACCGTGCCGATCCCTTCCACATTCAAGGTCTCCTCCCGCCCACACATGTTCATCACGGTCATGTCGGAGGTCGTGATCTCCAGAATTCTCCAGTGATTGGCTAACCAGAAGTCATGGCGCTTCTGGTCGCCGTACTCGCAGTCCGGCTTGCCTTCCAGCTGATGGTCCGCGCGGAACTGGCCCATGAGGGCTCCGGTCTTCCGGTTATAGATCTGTGCAAATGCACATTCTGGCCGGTGTGATTCGACAATCGCCCCCAACAGGAAGAGATCCGCTACGCGGGTGTCGCAGTCCGGTTCCGGCAATCCCGAGGCCGCTGATGCTTCTTGTCCACCGTTCGGCTGCTCCAGGCCGGCGCGTTGCAGCAGGCCGGACTGCCTCGAATCACCGAAAGCCTTGTCCTGTTGCACTACATGAGCCAATTCGTGGCCGAGCAGCGGAAGGTTGTCCCTACTCCTGAGATCGGCCGCGGCAGATCCCAGCACGATCTCATGGCCGACTGTGTAGGCCCTGGCTCGAACCGCTTCAGCGGACGCGGCCGCCCGCCCGCCACGATGCACGCGGACCTTGCCGAAGTCATGTCCGAACCGCAACTCCATCTCCCCACGCAATCCGGATTCCAACGGCTCACCGGGGGACGCGAGCACGTCAGGGACCAGGGGTGGTATCGTGCCGGTCCAAGCGTGGGGCAGTGCCTGCTCGCGCTGCCTGGCGCGACAGTCCTGACACGTATTGCCGCAGGAGCAGGAGCGTTCGCCGCGCCGCCCGTCCGACAAGAAAGCACTTCTACTGGAGGAACTCCCGGAAGGACGCGATAGGGTCTGCAGCCTGTGTGTCATCATTGACCTCCTAGGTCGTGATCCTTCGCCGATACGGGCGCCTCGGTCCTCACTGATCGAATCTGAACTGCCGCGCATACCAGCCGAGGTAATAGGTTTCAGCATTCTGTTGACGCATCAGCTCGATCCGTTCCTGGTGGCGGCCTTCCGCCTCAAGCACTTTGTATTGATCAAGATCGATTTGGTTCAATTTCTGATCATATAGCTGCTCAAAATATCGCGGAGACTCACCGGCAGGCTGAACAAAGAATTGCTTACGATCGATGTCGTAGCCGTATGCTACGGACTGCCAGAGACCTTCTGGAGTTTGGGAATGGACCCATTTACGGATGCCGCCGGTTTCTTTCTCCAGCCAATCGAGCGCGTCTATTTGAGCCCATCCCATATCTGCGCCGGACGGATTGCGAAACCCGACTTGCTGTGAGGCTCCAGGATGAGTGTGCGAAACGGTAATCCAAAGGCCCGGCGGATGCACAACTCCTTTGCCCGGCTCTCCGGTCACCACTGCATAGGTCCCCGGAGGAAATCCAGGACTATTCTCTACAGCTTTGATAATTGCCACTTCGACATCATCAGGGCCTCGATTTTCAGCCCAGGCCGTATAAGACGCCATTAGCGCTCTCCTATCTGAAGCAACCGCCACCACCGTCCCAGGCGCCTGCGGTCCAAGCTCTGCAACCAGCACCGTGCAATTAGTCGGCTGGTTCGAGAACCGGCACCAGGTGCCATTGGGCTGCTCTCTCCACTGGTGTCCGTTCCCCAGATCCACCTCATTGACATATTTTCCATCCCCCCCGCCGATGGGCCGCTTCGTTAAACGTGTCACGATAGCGAGTTCCTGTTCTGCCAAGTCCTGCGGGAGGGCGTCGGGGAACTCAAGCTGATCGCCGGTTCTCGCCAGCAGCGCCTGTTCCTCGCGCGAGAGGTTGGGCAGCCCCTGAGGGAGTCGTGCTGCGACCGAGTGGCTTGGGTTGGTGGGTACATCCGGAACTGCACCATGGCCGGGTGCCGTATCGGGAAGCCGCGTCGCCGACGGTGCGGGTGTGGTGGGCACATCAGGGACGACCCGCGTGAGGTCCCGAACCAAGCCTGCCACACGAGGAACCTGTTTCATCGTCGCCAACGATTTTTGGAGCATCGCCACCGGACCGATCTCGATGCCGATCAGCGCAAGCAGCAATTCGATAATCGTCGGACCGATCAATTTGCCGACGTCATAGGCGAAGATCGGCAGGCTCTCCTGAAGCAAGGCGTTCAAGGTGGCCGCCTGGTGGCGTCCGAACTCTTCGCCCAATGCAGAAGCCAACGCCTCACCGTCCGGGTCATTCAGCGTCAGAATCGTCTCGCGCGCCGCCGCTTCGATGGCCGCCCACTGTTGGGGATTCAACAGTTGCACGAGGCTGAGCATTTCATCGGCTAACCCGCGTACGGCCCCGATCGCAAACGGCGTTGGAAAAACCATATTGAGGGCGGCCATGCGACGCAACTTGGCCGACAAGGCCTCGAAGTCCGCCGCTGCCAACCCCGTCAGCATGGCGTTGAAGAAGGCCGACGCGTTCTGGAACTTCGACACCAGAGGGTCTTCGAATTCACCACCGGTATGGGAAAACAACTTCCCGGCCCCTGGCGGTGACAGCACTCCACCATCCTCGGTCACAAAGGCCTCGACGTCGGGACGCCCCTGCACATTCGACACCGAATAGTCTCCTCGCTCCGCCGTCCCCTCGTGGAACATGGTTTCGGCGTTGGTGAATCGGGAATAGCGGCCGGAAAGCCCTTCCCATTCCAGCCGATACAGCCAGAGACGACCATATTCATGGAGAATGACGATCGGCTCGCGCCGCGCGATGGCTTCCACAATGGCATGGCTGCGTTGTGTGGGAGGCACATTCACGGCCAGCCGCTCGCGCGCGATCAAACTGGCCGGCCACGAACTTCCCCAGGTTCCTACTTCTTGCCCCGTGAAGAGCGGGGGACGATCCGCGAGAAACTCTTCGGAATCCGGTTCCTCCTCGTCGGTGTAAAACAGCGGCGCCACGGCAGGGCGGGCTTGCACCGGCAGGGCAATACCAGCCTGAAAGCCCGCGGCAGCCCGACCGGCTTCCCTCTCTGCCTCATCGCGGGGAGTGCTCTCCTCGACACCGTCGACCGAAGGAGAGGCCGCATGGCGATACTGCAGCACGTGCGCGATCTCATGGGCCACGATGGACGGAGGTGGATGAGGGTTGGCGAAGACTAGAGTCTCAGGCCAGGCAGCGGCACGGGCCCCGGAGTCTGTCAGGAGCGCGGATGCGCCGCAGTAGGCCCGCACCGCGGACAGATCCACGGCGAAGGCTCGCTCCATGCCGGCCCGGTAAGGCACCGGGCCTGGCGCTCCGCTTGGATAAATGGTGAATCGGCTTGGGTGGTGAGTAAGCTGAGGGAAACCGGGGCCGGACTCCAGCGCTCCTGCGTCCGCAGTCTCGTCGAGCGCAGGGTTGGGGAACGCTGCACTCCGGCGCAGCGTCGATCCGCCTTCCTGTTGCCCAGCCGCTGCTCTGGCCTGATTGACCCGCTCCATCGAAGTCTCATACGCGGGCGGCCACAGCCGCTATTTGCCCCGCCCCTTCCCCCGAGTTGGGCGTGGAGGCGTCGGTTGCTCACCGAAGCGCTTCTTGTCTTCCTCGATGAGTTTTTCCAATGCGGAAATCTCCGCCTGATACCCGGAAAGCTGTTGATCGAGCTGGCGTGTGAACGAGGCTTTCACCTCCGCAAGGTTGGACATCCTCGTCTTTAATTCTGCCACCGTCGCCTCCCTGGCCGCTATCGTCGCGGTCTGGGTCGGCGGCTTCTTAAATGCCGCCTCCAGGGACGCTCTGGCCTCGCCGATCACCTTTGCCTGTTCCGCCACGATTTGATTCAACGTCGCCATCTCTGCTCTCCTTTAGTCGCATAGTAAATTGCGGACAACCTCACGTGTTGCATCATCGCTCGCACTAGGCGCCGCGTGTCGTCACGCGCCAACACGATCCGCGGGCTGCGCACAATGGCCGGCTTCATAGTCGGTCGTGTGTGCCACGTCGTGCGTCTCTCGTGACGGCCACGATGCGGATCCTGACGAGAACCGCTTCACGGATATCGAGAACGCCGCCGTCGGCCTTGTTCCGCATCCTGCCATCCCTACGGCCGATTGAACCCGGAGATCGGGGATGGAATCCCCCCGAAGTTTACCGGGTTGGCTTGAGCCAGGTTCCCCATATACACCGCATCCTTCATGCCGTGGAAATCCACGGACGGGATCGGCACATTCGTCTTGATGTGATTGCCCATCACAATGGCACTTCTTGCCGAAAGGGACACGGTGGCGGTCCCCTGAGCGGCTACGCTGGCGTGCCAACAGAAGTTGTTGCTGAAGAAGAGCCGTTCGAAACGGCGGAACAGATTGTCGCTCACATTTTGCTGAGCGACTTCGACTAAGGCCGTTCGACCAGGCCCGAGAAATTTATTGTCGAGAATCTGCGCACTGAATCCGAACACCACCTGACCTGCCCCGAATGTAATCACCTGTTCGAGCCAGCCACGCATCCAGAGCGCGCGGTGCTCCTGATTCGCGTCCAATAGGGCAGCGTTGGCGTAGGTGACCAGATTGCTCTGCACTCTCGCCTCCAGAATGAGATCCGCAATGATGCCCCAGGACAAGGCACTGATCGTCGTATTGTCCGGCGAGACCCCGGAATTCATCACCTCACAGGATTCCACGCACAATTCCCCGAGCTGCACGGAGGCTCCGATGCCGATGGATGGAGCTTGCTGGTACCCACAGTTCAAGACTCGGTTCTCGGTCAAGGCGCATTTGGCAAATCCGACCAGGCTCAACATACCCCAATGGCGCATGTCTTCGACGCGATTCCGGCTGCACGTGAACGACGTATGAAAGACCGCGGTAATCCCGCCGCCGCCCCGCACCAAGCTGTTGTCGGCCAGCACGTTCGCCGTTCCGCCGCTGGCCGCGATCGGCCAGGCGGTGTTGGTGACCCGATTTCCCTGCACCCGAACCCGATTCGAAAACGCCAACAGAATACCGAACCGCACCTCCTGGCCGTCACTCTCCACCCTATTGTCGAGCACCTCGGCTCCCTCATTGCCGATCACCACAATGCCGTCCTGCACACCGAAGACCAAGTTGCCCGACACCCGTCCGCCGACAGATCCGAGACTGCTGTTCGTGCCCAGCCTGGCTAACAGCAGCGCGATCGGCCGAACCGAGCCCGCCTCTTTCAACAGGGAGCGGAGTTGATTGCGTTCGACGACCGCATCCCTGCCGCTGACGGAAATACCGCCGTACTCCGGTGAATTGTAGAGCAGAATGTTGTCGCTGATGACGCATCCATCGGCGGCCACATCGATGCCGAACGCCTTCAACGTCCCCGGGTCCACCTCTGCCCCTAGGCGCACGATATAGTTCCCGGCAATGATGGAACCGGCGGCCAGCGAAAATGGCGTGCCCGTCAGCGCTCCATTGTTCAGCACAATGCCAAACACAAACCCCAGCAGGCGATTGTCCTCGATGCGCGCCGGGAAGGACAGGTCTTGCAGCAGGAGCCCTACCAGGCCTCCGTCGCTCTTCCGTTTGTTTGCGGCATCGAACCTGTTGCCCACGATGACGAGGCCCGTCGTATCGGCGAGCGTCCAGACTCCGTAGTGCACGTTGTCGACGAGACAACCAGTCACGCGCACATCGGTGCTGCGGCTGATGACCACGCCGGCGGTCTGCGTCGCCACCTGCGCGCGCAACAGGCACCGCTCGAGCGTGGCGTCGCGGCAACGATCCATCGCCACCATGGCCTGCAGGCCCTGCCCCTGCTGCCCCTTGTTCTCCAGCATCAAGGACACCCCGGAGACGGTCACATGCTCCACCAGCAGCCCGTCGGGATGCCCGATGTGAAGGAGCTCTGTTCCGTTCTTGCGCAGGACACGAGCGCCTACAGTTTCCCCGTGCAACGACACGTTGGACTGTTCAATTCGGATCGGGGCCTCAATCTCGTGCTCGCCGACTTTGAGACAGACACACCCGCCTTCCTCCGGCAACGAATCGATGGCCGCTTGGATATCGTCACCGGGACGCACCACGACCGTGCAACAGCCTGGGGTCAACTCCGTGAGCGGAGGAAACACCGTCCGGCAGTCGTGAATTTGGCCGTCGGCTTCGATGATCGCGAGATGGCAGTAATGATGATACAGACCGAGAGGCGGTGCCAGATCGAGTCGCTCGATATCGGCATCCGCGGTCCGGGCCGCGAAGCACCAATAGTCGCCGCTTTGCGCGGTCCCTCCCGCCTGCACCGTCAACGTGGCTTGCACCCCATACTCCAGCACAAAGCTGGGATTGGCCGCGGACAGTTCGATCAATCCGTCGGTCGTGAGGTCCAGGTTCACCAATTGCGAGCCATCCGGTTTTCGGACGATTCCGGATTGATCCCACCGGATCACGCGCAAATGTTTGGTTGCGTCCGGCACACCTTGGGGGAAATCGGCGATCGGCAACGCAGGAGTAAACGTCAACGTCTTGTTGGTGTCGTCCACCGTCACCTTGCGCATCTCACCAGGCAGACCGGCGAACTCGCGCGTATCGTTCGTGAACTCCACCCAATCGCCGGTCTTAAAGCGGAGCACGTTATCACGCCCCAGACTTTCCACACGCACGGTCGTCCGGCCGGCAAGGATTTCAACAACGGCTGTGGCGACATGGGCATTCTCTCGCGACCACTTCACCTTTGCGGTCGTGTTCGTCGCACTGTGCACCTCGACTCGGTACAGATGATTATCCAAGCCGTGATAGCCACCGGTCGGCGGCACGAGGCAGAGATCAGGCTCCGTCGTGACGGCAACCGTCGTGGTGGTCAGCCTCGCGGCAGACAGCCGGTTCCCTGCCGGCCAGCCGGGAATGTCCTCCAAGGGGGTCTCGCAATTCACATCCGCCGGGATGCCGCTCAACATCCTGACCTGCCATGCAGTCTGGTTCCTGGTCGTCGAATCGACATTCACGGCCGGCTCGATGAGGTCCGGCGCCTGCAGGTAGGTGACTTCCCGTCTCCACACGTCGAGATAGACGAGCGTCCGCACCTGAGGCGGCACCGCCACCGGCCCGCCGAACGGCTGATCCTTCACCAACAGTGCCGCCGTGCCGTACTGTGCTTCGATCGTGCCGTCGAGCGCCGGCGCAGTTCCGTGGTTCTCGGCGACGTACCCATCGACGTACATCCGTCCTTGTCCGACGGTCAGTTCTCCGCCCGTGACGCCGATCTTGAACCCCTCCGGCGTCTCGGCCGGCACCCCGCAGCGCCCCACCACATCGATGGTCTCCGCACGCCAACGGCGGTCTTGAAGATCCACATATTCATTCCAATCGGCATCGAGGTCCACTCGTCCCTGCTGCCGCAGTACGCCCTGGTAATGTTTCTCAGGGTTGAATCGTTTTCGGCTGTAATCGCCACTCATGTGCGCTCTCCCATCGATTAAAACGGTTCATGTTCACGGCCCGGAGGGACTCGTTCGCCACCTAGTCCCACAACAGGACTCCCCCTTAGGTGGCGTGAAACAGTCCCGCCTCCAGTCCGAACCGGAGATACTCCTGCAACCGGATCTTCACGTTGTCTTCCCGCTGCGGCGCGAACACATCGTGGAAGACACCCATTTCAGATTCATCATCCGCTCCGCGGCGAATTTCTTCCGGACAGGATCCCGCCAGTTGGCCATAGGCCGCCTGTCCGTACCGACGAGCCGTGAAGGCCGGCCTGACACGCGCTTGCGTCGCCAGCGTGATGGCCTGTGTCTGTGGCGGAGTCAGGCTGCCCTTCGGTTGATCGGCCTCCAACAACGCCGCCTCCACAGCCAGATCCGGTTGGCAACGGTAGCGGCGCGGCACGATCGAATTCAGCGGCACAAAGGCAAACCGGCAACAGCCTTGCTGGTTTTGATCGGACCAGACCGGGTGACTCCAGCTGTCGCCGTCGGCGAGGGCGGCCGCGAAAATCGTGTTCGAGGCAAGATCCAGTCGCTTCGTATGTACCTTGCCCATGACCGTACTATTCACGATGCTCATGACACCCCCGGCACCCAGACCGTCGAGGGCTGCGTAGGCCACCCCGGTCGGAGACGTCGCGTCGAGCATCGAATTTGTGATCGAGACCTCGGTAGTGTCCACGGCGCGGAGGCCGCCAAATACACAGTGGTCGATCTCGACGGTCGTGCCTTCTCGCTCGATCACCAGCGAGGGAGCGGAGGGCGACACCGGCTGGCCCTCCCTCGTTAGGCTCAGGCCCGGCACCAGCGTGCAATGGCGCAATCGCAGGAGACGAGTCCCAGCCGGACCCGCCGCGTCGATACGCAGCCGCCCGCCCGTGATGAGGAGCCCGTTCAAGGTCAATTCCGCTTCCGGTGCCAAGGTGATGGTCCAATCTCCGTTGAGCACCAGTGTCGGCCGATGTTCGTTGGCGGCGCGCACTTCCACCTTCGCAGCAGCAGGGAGATTCAGGCTCAACGATTCCGCATAACGCCCGCTGTCGTCGATTTGTACGATGCCGCCGGCCTGCGTCGCAGTCAGTTCCGCTTGCAGGCTCTGTCCCTGCGTGACGGCGGCAAACCCGCCGCCGAACGCAAAGGTCTTGCCTCGCTCGTACTCACCCCCCCCGGTCGGCATACTAAATCCATAGTGATAGGTGACCCGGAGATTCGCCGGCGGGGCTCCCGGCGGGACGGCGATCCGCCCCAACACAGGATCAATCGACACCTTGCTGACCGGAAGGTGCGCCCAACTTGGCCCGTCATCCGACAAGTTGCAGACCTGTACCTGACTCACGCTCGTGTCCAGATTGTCCGCCTCCAGGAACAGGCTCAACTGCGGGCCGTAGTACTGCGCGAGATACGTGTCCAGCACCCGGCGACTGATGGGCTCGGGCACGTTGATCGGCTCTGCCAGATGGGCGATGTCGGCTTCCGATTCAGGCCGGGTAACCAGTTGCGTATCGTTCCCCAATGGGCTGAAGAGGTACCGCTGGTCGTCCACTCGAAACGCGGGGGAAGCGGTGAGCGAACACGCCTCCAATCGCCAGAGGAACAGACCGATGTTGGGGATGTTGTACCGCCCCTGCTGGGTTTCAATACGCCGCATGTCGACGGAATGGGCAATCCCGTTAAAGGCCGTGTCGCGCCGCTCCAGGGCCTCCCAATTCCGCAGATCGACCGTGACCAGGTTGGTGGGACGCACGTGGTTCATGTATTGGCTGGTTTCGAGCCACTGGAAGAACTCCACCACCCGCGCATTCCACCCGGTGACATCCCGGGCCAGTTGTTCGAGAACCGTCGCCGTGCCCTTTCGCCGGCGATAGGCAATCGTGTTGGCCACCTCCGCACGGGCGCTTCTCGTCCGGTCGGTCACCCCGTGCAGGGTGCGGTACCCGATCAGATCCCCGATGTAGGGGGCCACCCAATCGGCGCAGGTTTCAATGAACTGGTCGTCGTAGAGTTGGTCGAGATTCTCCCGCAGCACCGCGATGTCTTCGGCCAGCACCTCGCACAGGGCACGTAATGCATTCCCCTGTTCCGCATCGCGCATGCGGTAGATCGCGGGGAGCAGCTGGTACAGTTTGTCTGCTTCTGGATTCATTGGACCGCCTTCAGTTGAGTCAATGAGCCGGGATCAAGCAACAACAGTTCCGCCGCCGGCACGACCCCGTCCGCACCCATAGCCGGGCGATCGGCGATCAGGCGCGGCTGAATCGCCGGTAGCGTGTGGTCTGTGCGCGCGAACCGGTCCAGATCCACCGCCACCACACCGGGAACGACCTGGATTGCGGCGATCACCTCGCTCAGCGCAACGGGCTGCCCGAACGCCCTCGCCTCAAAGGCATACCGTTGCCCAAGATCGACCGATATGGCGTCCATCACGACGTTGCTGACATGGTCCGGATCGATCGTCACCGTGCCGTCGATCTCAAACCAGGCCTGCCGATAAGGCTTCACGGTGAACGCGACAAACGGATCGCCGTACGTGCGCAGGGACTCCTTCAACTTCGTGATGACGGAACCGTCCTCCGTCAATACCTCTCCATCCGGACCGGCGACCGTGAGGAAGATGCTCCGCTTGCGGCCGTCCCAGACCCAGACGGCCTGGGCTTTGGCGACACCGGAAAAGGTCCTGGCGAAATCTTCATAGTCTTGCAGCGACACGGCACGCTCCATCGTCAGGACGGTCAGCGGCGCGTTCGTGCGGGCATCGTCCCTCGACTCCGGATCTTCAGCCCCCTCCGCAGCCTCCGGATTCACCACGCCCTTCAACCCGAGCGGTCGGCTCATCAGCAAGCTCAATTGCCCGGCGCGCACGAGCCCTCCGAGGCCCGTTCCCTTCCGGTACTCCGCACGCACGTTGTTCTGGCCGGTCGGCAACCGCGCCCCCGTGATCCCATCGCCGAATCGGATGGTGGTACGCCCCTCGTCGTCCTGCCTGGTGATGTAGATGCGCTCGGTGGGGCCATGCCCGTAGAAAAACGGGACTTCTTCCCACAAGACCTCATTGACGTAGACCTTCAGCGTCGAGGTCGAACCGTCCGGCGTATCGGCGCCGACAGAGGTGACAGGTGGTTGCCGCAGCGTGAAGTGCTGATAGGGTACGGCCGCATCACCGCTGCCTAACGGTTCCCTCACACTTTCGCCGTGAGTGGCGGCGGCGACGTTGGCGTTGATACGAACCGTTGTGCGCTCGTACACGTTGGCCAGCGCCGTGGCGAGTTGGACGGTCGTGCGATCGCGATCCTGAGCGATGCTGGTTCCGATCGCTTCGTCGATGAAGACGATCTCGCTCACCGTCTCATCCGTATCGGACGGAGGTACCATCTCGATGGCTCCGGCACTGATGGTGACGTACCCGATTTGTCCGTCTCGATCCATGACCTGCAGTCGCAGCAGAGGCGGAGCCGAGTCGGTCACCGCCGCGCCGAACTCCGACGGGGTAAGCGCCGTGAGAACGGAACCGGCAACGGTCATGGGCGGCGCGACCAGGGAAAGCATGTCTCCGACCGTGAGAAAGACAACCTCACCAGAATCCAGCATGAGGATGGGAGGTAGCTCAATATCAGGCACATCCGGCAGGTCCGGCGGACTCGGAACATTCCCAGGAAGATCGAGGGGCAGGCGTCTTCGTTTTGACGTGCGAGGAACGGCGGCGATGCGGATGCGCTGACGTGTTCCGCTTACCGCGAGCGGGCGTCCCGGCATCAGGCCGTCGACCAGTCGATCGAATGACAGCTCCTCGCCATACACCGGATACAGAAGCGGCAAGGCCGCCGGCGTCAACTCCTCGTTCTGAGCCGCGATCGTCATCGTGCGCAGCAGATCCAATTTCGAATCGGCACCCTTGGCCCAACCGGCGCTGAGGGTCAATTGAGTTCCATTGCCGGCGATGCCGTACCGGGCCACCGAACGATGGACGACATCGGACACCAGGGCAAAGGTCCAGATGCGAGAGCCAGTACCCGGATCGTCTTGTTCGACGACGACGACACTGTCCTTCAGGATCTTGTCGTTGCGGCTGCTGAGGGTGATGCGCGTCACCGTCTCACTGGCGTCCAATGCCCACTCGCTGAACGTGCCCTGAAATACACCGCTGCTGTACTGCGGTTGTAATGGCGCATTGTGCCCGAACGGCGAAGCGATCGTCCGCATGACGTAGACGCCCGGCCTGGTCGCGGCGATCGTCTCCGCAGCGGTTGACATAGCGGCAAGCGACACCAGCGTGCTCATCCGTTCGAGATGAGACATGACGCCGGTCACGCGACGGATCGACGCCTCAAACCCACTGCCGGTGTCTGTCACTATCAGCAGCACCTCCCCGACCGTGAGACCGACATTCGTGCCCGCCACCCATAACTCCGTCATGTTCCAGCTGAGGAGTTGCGATGCTGTCTGCTGCGCCCGGAGGGCGTTCCATTCCGTTCTGGCCTGGATGGCCTCGATGGTCTCGAACGTCTGCGGCTGTTCATCCGGCCCCGGAACACTTTGCACCTTGGTCCCAATCGCCAACGTGATCGGCTGGACGGCTTGTTGCGGCAGGCCAGGGTGCTCGTCCAGCGTGAAGGCCAGATGTGTGGCGGCAGCGAGCCCAGGACCAAGTTGATACCCGAGCAGGCGCGACTGCTCAAGAATCGAGAGGCGCTCCGTGGCGGTGCGCAGATAGGATTCGTTGGCGATGCGCTCCTGGTAGAAAGTGAGGATGTCGCCGGTCATGGCCCAAGCATCCAACAGCGCGATGGTGAAATCATCGTCATCGCGCGTCCTCAGCCCCCGCAGAACCGTCCAGCGACTGTCGGACAACCGCGCCTGGAGGCTCTGCCGGAATGTCTGGTACGTCCCGACGCGATAGGCGATCGCCGATAGGCCCGGTCGGTTAAAGAGCAGGCCGGGAGTGGCAGCCTCGATACCGGCGCAGCAGCCGCATTCGTTTCGAACGTCCTGACTCATTTCCCTCCTCCCAACGTAATGGTCAAGCGGCCGCGCTCCGGGAAGTTGCGGTCATTGTCGAGGCGGGGAATCTCCAATGCGGCCATGTCCAGCCGTCCACCATCCAGCCCTGTCGTCTCCGGCACCCCCTGCCGCTGAAATGTCCGCACCTCCACCGACTCCACGCCGGTGACTTGATGGACGGCCCCGTAAATCGCACTCAGATAGACCGGCTGCCCGAAGGTCCAGCGATCCGGATGGAAGAGGCCTTGCCGTCCGTCCGGCAAATCGCGGTTGCTGAGGACCCCGAGCAGCTCACCCTCGACATCACTCCGGAAATGATCGGACCCCACGCAGACGTGCAGATCAATCTCCAACGACACGAACTGCGGGCCGTCGATTTCCACATCATGACCGGCCATGCGATACCGCTCCACATGCGCCCGCATGTCGGTCTCGAACTCGTCTGATAGACCGGCGCCTCCCTCACGATCGACCGTCACGAACACCGTGTGCCAACTCCCCGTCCAGCGAAACGTGGCGGCAGCCCGCTGGACGTCGGCTCGACGTTCGGTCACCTCGGCGTAATCGGCCTCTGTGACGGCCCTCTCCTGCACACGATAGGCTACCGGTGCGCGCTGACGCACGTCCTGCAACGATTCGGGATCCTGCCCACCGACTGCCGGCAAGGGATTACGCACCAGGGTGATTTCGGGTATGGCACGCGCAATGTGGACCAACGAATCAGCTCCGATGTTTCCCGCGCGGCCGTTTCCGACACGATACTGAGCCGTAAACGCGGTGCCGGATTCAGGCCGGCGGCCATGGACGTCGTCTCCAAAACGGATCGCGCCGCTGCCGTCATTGTCGACCTCGACGACATACTCATCTGCCTCCGCACCGCTGTTCAGGAGGTCTCGCCGCGCAGCCCACGTTGTCGTCACCGTGCCCTTCGTTCCGCTCAGGGTGATGGACGGCTGCACCGCTCGCAGGTCCCACTGCAAGGCGGCCCGGGCCGAGTTCACATGGTCGTACGCAGGCCCTACATGCGCGAGCGGTCCCTTGGAAAGACTCGGCCGAAAGCGCGGTGGAACCGGCTCACGCGTGGACAGGGCGCATCGATCCGCCTCCTTCGACCGGGGCATGAAGAGAAACGGCTCCGGCACGGCCCCCAATTCCTCCCCTGCCAACGTCACCCCATGATCCGCCAAAACCAGATTGCCTCTCGCCACGCTGACGTCGTCACGATAACCGGCGTTCGTGGCGGCGGACAGACACAATGGAAACGGCAACGCATCTTCGGGATGCCAGGTGATGTCAGTAATCAGCTGGTTCGTCACCGGATCGGTGAGCGGCCCACCCCCCGTGGCTGTCGCAACCACGCGATCCAACCGTACGACATGCCGTCTGGTGGGATCGGCATCTGAGGGTGAGCCGGTTTCCGGACCGATGACTTCTTCAAACAACAGGATCATTCCCGGCGTAAGCGCCGGATGATGACCGGCCAGTGTGGCCGAGATTGCGCCTTTGGGAAGGCAACAGCGTTCGTCGCTCCAACTGTAGAACCGCAGCTCATTATGATCGGCGAAGAGAGACTGGAGAAACTCCATCGTTTCGAAGATCATCTCTGCACGCTCATAGACGCGCGGATCGTCGGCGATGGCGGTGAGTTGTCCGGGGATACGCGTCGTCAACTTGGTGCCCATGGGAATCGCCGGGTCGGCGGGGTCGACACGAACCACGTCGGCTGAGACCTCAACTTGCACCCAGGTTCTCGCGTTACATCCCTCGCTCACGTAGTAATCCATCAGCCGAGCGTGACGACGGACGGAGACGCGGCGCCGCGCGGTGCCCAGATACGCTTCAGTGGCGACGGCATCCTGCTGGTAACTCAATTGATCGGCGGTGTAGGCCAGCGCCTCCACCAACATGACGCTAAGATCGGCGGGACTCCGTTCCTTCCATTGCGGCATCAGTGCCGCCATCCGATCGAGCATGACCCGCCGGAAACTCGCAAAGTCTTTGGCCAGGTAATCGATCACCGGCGCCGGTTCCGGCACGTCCGGACAGAGATGCCGTGGCGCACAGTCGAAGGGACTCGGGCATTCCACCTTGAACGAAAACTCAATCGTCGCCAGGTGCGGGTCGATTCCAGGAGGTACCGCATCGTTCGAGGCATCGGTGACCACACGCAGCCTGTACGTCGAGAAGTCGCCGGGTTGATCCACTTCGACGGTCAGGACGTCGGCGGATGACCCGCCGCCGGCGACCACAGACAGCACATGAAACGTGGTGACGCGCTCACCGCCTTCGATCCTGATGTTAGCCGGCGCCAGCGTCAACGTCCCCAACGGCTTCACAAAATGCAGTTCAAGTTTCCGTTGGCGGTCGGCTTCCGTCGGCGCGCTGTGATCGAGGACTTCCAGAAAATCGATCCCGTTCAGTGTCGGATGATTCCGGACCGCCTCACGACGCCGCTCGTCGCAACAGGAATACCTCACGCTCCGCCTCCTTGCACGAACGTCCCGACCACCCGGGCACCGCTCCCCCTGATCACATACTGCACGGTGACCCGCAGCATCGAGTCCACGGCTTCTACCTGCACCGACTCCACCACGATCCATTCGCTGAGCCAGCGCTGCAGCGAGCTCTGTACCAGCAGCTGCGTCGTGGCGGCCAGCACCACACTGTTGGGCGAGAAGACCATCTGCAGAAGCCCGCTGCCGAAATCCGGTCGCATCACCCGCTCACCGGGATGGGTGAACAGCACCTGCTCGATGAGGTCGCGAATGTGATCGGCCTCGTCCGTCCCGGCGGTCCGGCCTCGCGCGTCGAATCGGTATGGAAAATCCAGTTGCGCCATCCTTACATCCCCGTCACTCTTGTTTGTGTCGCCGTCGGAAGCAGCGGCGTCCCGGACGGCGCGCAGATCGCCTGACTATCGATCAACAACAGCGGCAGGCCGTTGCTGGTCACTCTGGTGGCCGCCGTGATGTATTGCGCAGTGACGCAGGGACCGTTCGCGGCTGCGGGGGGCGGCAAGGTACAACCGGCTATAACGTAGAGACTGTTCATCGGCACGGTCGGTTGCCCGCTGACAAGCACGCGTGGATTCGGCGCCACCGGCGTCGCCTGTCCTGCATGCGCGCACATGACCGTCGCCCCGAGGTGCAGTAAAAAGCCTGGCATCAGCGTACCCTCCATGCACTAGTCACAACGCAGAAAAGGATGCTCACAATGGCTACCCAGCAAGGCCGCAGTCAGTGAAGGCCCGAGGCGTACCCTTGCGGTACGTTGAGGGCCTGAACGCCACGAGAACGCCGCTGGTGGTCATTTTCAGCATCCTGCTAAATGATCGTGAGGGCGCCGTTATTGATAGTGACCGCCGGTCCAACGAGCGTCACCATCGCGCCCTTGCCGTTTTGAATGTAGATCCCTGTATCGTTCACGATGAGCGTGGCGCCGGTCGCGCTCTTCAGCATGATGCCGCCGGTCGGACCCGGCACGTCGCTGATCACGATCGCATTCTGAGCGGCCGTCTGAATCACCATGTTCGGGCTGACCGGGATGCCCGCCAACCCCAGAGCCGGCACTTCAGCCACACTGCCGTACCAACACCCGCTCCAGATCGGGTAATCAGGATTCCCCTGCTCAAACTCCACCCACACCCCGGAGCCGATCTGCGGCAGCATGTACACGCCCATCTGCTTCCCGCCGGCGGGAAAACAGGGCATGGCCCATGAGGTCGGAATCAATCCCGCCACATCCGGCACTTGAACTTGCAGCCGCCCCATCTGCATGGGATCGATATTGTTCAGCACCGTGCCGCGATACTTCCCGTAGTAGGTCTGTGCGTCGTTCATACCGGCACCATCGGCGTCAGGGACACGAGCCCGTTTCGCGTGAGGCGGAAACTTTGTTTGCAGCTTCCACGCTTGATCGTGGTGGTCACGCTCTCGACGTAATACAACCCGTCGAAGGCGAGCCCTGCGCCGCGCACCCCGACCAATCCCCGCGCCTTTAACAATCGGCCATACCGCGCCACATCGAGCGACCCGCTTCCCGTCACGGCCTCCATGGATTCGCTCGCGGCGTTCAACCCCTCGTTCAGCGCCTGCGGCGCGGAGAGTTTCCCCGTGGCCTTCAGCATCGACAGTTTTGTCACGGGCGGACCCACCAGCCCCAGCGGCGGCTGGAGCGGATTGATGTCGGGAATCGGTATGGGAATGGGCACCTTTGTCAGCTCGTTGTGAATCATCACGATCGGGAGGTCCTTCTTCGTCGAGTTGAACTGAAAATTGAGCGACTCCACATTGCGATCGAAGTCCATATCGACGTTCAACGCCGGCTGTGGAATGCCGAGTTTGAGCTGGGGTCCGAAATAGGCGGTGTTGGTGCCGGGGACGGGGCCCGGCTCGATGTAGAAGACGTAGCCTGCTTCTTCCGCCAGTTGAAGAATGTAATGGAGATCGGTTCCCTGCTGCGACGGAATCCGCATGGTTGGGATGGGCACGTCGAAGCCGATCGGCGGAATCGCGAGCGGGATCATGCCGAACACGGCATATTTCGCCACGATCGTCATGACCCGCACATTTACCGGCATCGCGGGGTAGGGCAACCCGTCGAACGACTGCAGGTCCATCACCTTCGTGAGGTCTTCACCGGTGATCGTGAGCGTGGACTCGCCCGGCTTGTCGCCGGAGCTGATTTCCTGGTTGGTGATGACCCCGTCCATCAGTACGTGAGGAATGAAATTGATGGTGGCCACGAGGATCACGCGCATCAACGGCGTCTGCGTCGCCGCCAGCAGGAATGCCTGCTGCAAGGGCGACTTGTTCTGAATCGTCAACTGCAGTTGGAATCCCCCCGCCGTGCCGGTCGCGCTCGTCACCTGCACGTCAGTCAGAGCATCCAGCACCGGCTGAGGAACGGGAAACGGGACCACCGGCCCCGCCAGCAATGTCAGATGCACGCCTTTAAGCACCGGGGACTCCTGTCGTTCCTTCCGGCAACGCAATGTCGATGGCGCGGTCCAGGGTCTCCATAAGCTCGTCGGGCCTCACCGCGTCGTTTGCATCGCACAACCGCCAATACTGCTCCGGATCGCCCATATAGGTCGCCGCCAGATGATCCAACCGTTCGCCGCCCGCCACTCGATGCTGTTGCACCACGGTCAATCGGTCGCTGCCCGGCACGAAGCGGCGGCGCAGATGCACCACCATGGTGCCGTCGGCGGTCACGAGCGACGCCGTCTTCACGTTGTAATACCGACTGGTCGGCGGAAAGGAATTGGCTTTCAGCGCCCTGTCTATGAGGGCCTGTAACGGATCGCTCATCTGCTGCCCCTTCTCTGGTGTTGCCTGCTCAAGAAATGCCCGTGAGCCCAAGCGTCCCCAGCGTTCCGCCCTGGGCCTTTGCACGCAGCCCTTCCTTTTGCTGCAGATAACTCATGAACAAACTGCCCGCCTTGTGGGTGAACCCCACATCGTCGATCGACAGCACTCTCATGCCCAGGCTGACCTTCGCGCGGATCGGATTGAGGTTCGGATCGAAGGCCTCCTCGGTCACGCTGAACTCGGTCAGCCTCACCGGGATGACCCGATGTTGGCCGAAGACAAACAGCGGCAACGCGGTCTCCATCGGAAGAATCTCGAGCGTTCCCAAACTGGACAACGTATGGTTCGTCGTCAATTGTCCCGTGCTGGGATACAGCAGGGTTTCGAGCGCCGCCAGTTGCGGGTAAATTCCCGATTCGCCGACCGTGCGCTCGCCGGCCTCCATGTCGTCGGTCGCGTCGATTTCCGCCTCCAACTTGATGGTCTCCACCGCCGGTCCCTTCAACCGGAGCGCCTCGGACCGATCGCCTCCCTCGCTGACACCCTGTACTTGCAGCGTACGGCTGAGTGACTCCGGGTTGTATTGCAGCGCAATGATCCGTTGCACCTGCGACGTGGCCGGATCGATCAGGACGATCCCACCCTTCAGGAGTTTCGGAGAACCGGAAAAGGATGTCATGGTCTACACACCTCTCAGGTCATGGGTCCGAGCGAAAACTTCGACCGCCGTCTTTCTCGATCCAACCACTTACGGCAGAATAATTCCGCTCCCCATGGCCACCGCACGAATCACCGCCTGCGACACCTGCAGCGTGGTGCCCTTCCCCGCGAGATCAGCGGGACAGGCGGTCCCCACGCAAAAGGGGACCCGCCCCTTCACGCCCGTCAATCGACGGATCTCGGCAAAGACCCCGTTATCGAGCGTCTTCACGCATCCGCTGCTGACGGCATCGCGCGGATTGCCGCCGTGCAGGTAAAACCCGTCTCGCCTTTTGCGCTTTCCTGCAGGGGTCGTCACGGTCTTCGATCCTTGAATTTTGATTCGTGTCGGCCCCCAGCAATCGCGCGGCGTGTAGCACATCTGCGCGGGTTTGTCCGCGGTCGGGCACGGTACATTGCAGTAGTGGGCGCCTTCACACGGACTCGGGTCGCTGCTGGTGATTTCCTGATAGCCGCTCGCGATCGCATTGGCCCCGCATACCCCGCCTTGAATCGTGGAGACGGCGGCCCTGGTCACTTGCGGCTGCATGGCATAGGTCCCGGTCGGAATCGGACCCACGGAGGGTTCATGTTCTCCGTGCCCAGGATGACCCGACACCGCAGGAGCGACATAGGTCGGGTTCCCTGCATTGAGCACGATCACCCGGCCGTTTTGTCCGCCCGTGTAGCCGACGAGATCGTCCTTATGCCGTTGAATCGTCGCCGCCGATCGTCCGCCTTGCTGAATCACATGTGTGAGCTCATGAGCCAGGAGATGACGCCCGACTTCCGTACCCGGTGCGTACTGTCCTGCGCCGAAGACCACATCCTTGCCGACCGTGTAGGCCAGGGCCTGCACTCCGCGAGCCGACGCCGCCGCTGTCGCATCGTCATGTATCCGCACGTCGCCAAAATCGTAGCCGAAACGGTTCGCAAAAAATTCGCGTGTCGATGCGTCCAATGGACGACCCGGCGAGGCCAGGACCTGCTGAACCGACGACAGGGAATCGGCTGACTGTGTCGTCTGCGGGGCAAGTTGACGCTGCGCAACCGCCGTCGGAGCCGCCGACCCTTTCGGCGATGGTGCCTTGGCACTCTTGCATTCGCGCTTGGTGAGCACCAGGAATCCGTCCGGACAGTGATAGTCGTAAAAACACAAGGGCGTCGCCGCCGGCGGCGTCTCCGTGGCGATTTGTCCCGGCCCCATGCCGACGACGATATCCGTCGCTCGCACGATGACTCGCACCACCAGACCATCGCTGAAATGAACGAAGCAGCCGTAGTTGCCGTTCGAGACCGGGGGCTCGCAGTTGATTTTCTCCACCCTCGCCTGCGACGGCGGCGTGATGTCGTGCTGCACGTAATTTTCGGCGGCCCGTTTGCTGATACTCTCCGGGTCGTTGCGCCAACTCGGGCAACGGCTGCCGCCTCCATCGGCAGAGCCGTCTTTGGGTGCCGTTCCGTCGGAAGCCGGTTGTTCACCCACCGGTGCCGATTCCTCACCGGCTTCTGCGCGTTGGATCGCAGCCTCTTTGCCGATCGATTGGACGCCGTCTCGGACAAAGCGCTGAACCAGCGGCACCGACTGGTGCAACTGGGAGTGTGCCTGACCATCCGGCATCCGCATCACCTGCGCGGCCACCTGATCCGCTTCCTGCTCGTACTCATCGCCGGGATCGTTGACTCGCAGCTTCGCCTGCACCGACATACCGGTCATGTTTTTCTTCTCGCATTCCTCGCAGCTGCCCGACAACCCGCTCGATCCACCGCAGGCGCAGGCCCGCTGCAGCAACCCCGGAAGGGTTGCACGCTGCACGTCACCGCCGATGCCCTGGGAAACGACCTGCGCCTTCATGGTCCTTACGGAATCTCCTTGATTCTGAAATACCGGCGTAGATGAACGATCCCGCTGAGGATCTCATAGTCCTGGGTGTTCGGCATGGAGGTCAGCTTCGTGGGATATAACAACACCACTCCTCCGCCGACCTGGTGACTTCCTCCCAGCGTGACGCCGTGTTTACGGAGCCAGTCGTTCAACAGCTTCACGTCCGTCGTGTCCGGCCCTGCCTTCGGCAACGACTCACCCTTCAACCAGGCAGAGAGGTTGCTATTGGCCTGTCCAGCCGGACTCCCCGGCGCGCCCAATCGTCCGCCGGAAGGCTTGATCATCCACTCGGTCGTGGGCCGGCCGGGGATGACGCGTTGGGTGTGGCGGTTGATTTCCTCCAACACCGCAATGCCTTCAAAGCGCGAGGGATCGCCCTTCCCCGGTCCTCCCGGCCCCGCCGCTCCGCCCTTGCCGGTCCTGATGTACCAAGCCTGTGGTCCGCCTTCCAAAGTATCCACAATGCCGAGCTGTCTCCCGCTATAGGAATAGGTGCCCCACTCCTTCGCGGAGAACAGTGGAATTTTTTGCGTCGCAATCTGATCCTCGAGATCCCGGTCGGTCACCTCGATCTCGGTCGTATAGTCATCGTCCACCGTGTGGCTACTGGCATGCATGACGATTTCGTAATGACCGGACTTCGCCTTGCGCTTGGCGCTGAACTTGTTAATCCAGCGATATTTTTTCTTGAGCGGAGCCAGCGATGCGAGGACGGTGGGAACCGCACTGTCCTTCGCATCGTGAACTTCGACGATGGCGCGGGCCGCGCCGAGCGCGAACGGCAGTTGCGCGGATTTTTCCCGCCCGTCTGCCGCATCAGGCTTGTCGAGCTTCCCCTTGGATGTCTTGCGATCGGGAACGAGTGTTTCCAGTTTGACGAGGAGCCCTTCAACGATCTTTGCCAGTTTGCCCCCGACCTTACCTAGTTTGCCCACCCACTTGACGACGTTGGCGATTGCGGCCGTAAAGATGGCCATTGCCACTTCGGCCAGGATGTAGCCGATGAC
The DNA here is from genome assembly GCA_011525625.1 of Nitrospira defluvii. Taxonomy (GTDB): domain Bacteria; phylum Nitrospirota; class Nitrospiria; order Nitrospirales; family Nitrospiraceae; genus Nitrospira_A. Next base: position 212,101 of record WYAX01000016.1, on the reverse strand, counting down.
GGTGCCGCGAAAATGCCATTTGTGGTAGGGATTGGGATCCTTCAGCCAGCGAGACAGAAAATCCTCGATGGATTTCGCCAGGAGGCCACCGACCGCCGTCAACAACTCTCCGGCCAGCTCTTTGACCTCGTCTGCGGACATCTCCTTGATCACGGCAATCAGGTCGGAGGCGGCCTTCAGCATCTCGCCATTCACCAGACTCAACATCCCGTTGAAGATGCCCGACACCATGTCGTAGATCCCGATAAACACGTCGAGGACCGATTGCACGAAACCTTCCACCACCCCCACCGAAAAGCCGGCGATCCCTTTCCCCGTTTCCACCGCGCTGTTCATCCAATCGGGACGGGACGGCAGGATGTCGGCTTGCTTCAACTGTTCCACATAACTGATACCCGGCAACCAGATCCGTTCTCCCGCGACCAACTCGACCGAATCGAACAGGTCTTGTGTGCCCCCTCGATAGGGATCGATCCGTTCGACGAGATCGAAGTCCTCCTGCGCCTTCTTGAATTTGTGTTCGTTGATCCTGACGCCTTTTTTTGTCTCAGGGTTGCTCTGGCTCGCGACGTACACCGCCATGGCCAGCGACCGCGCATCATCCCCGACCGTGATCGGATAAGTCTTGTACTGACAATGGCTCTGCACCACTTTGCTCAAGGAGTCTTTTCCTTGAACCGGGTAGAGGACCGCCTCGGTGTCGGGAAGCGGCGTCTTCCACCAGACGTAATCATCGGAGACGTATCCGAACGTGCCGACGTGACCGGCCCGGCCACAACTCTTGTCGACGGCATCGCCGACGACGCTCACGGCCAACCAATGACTCTCCGGATGGTGACTGAGGATGTGTACCTTCGTGCTTTGCGGCAACCGAGCAAGCGGCGATCCCGCCGTACTCGCCTGCTCTCGAAGATTCACGCCGCTTTCCTTGTAGACGATGCCGAGCTTCTTCACGGCAGCCCAGCCGGGGCCGGCGTGTTCGGGCCCTTCGGGATCGGTTGCCTGTCTCGCGAGCCGACCGGTCGGAGGTCTGTCGCCGACCAACCGGTTCTCGGGGTCTTGTTGCACGACATGAGCAAGCTCATGAGCCATCAAGCGACGTCCATCCCGGGTTCCCGGCGAATACTGTCCTGCCCCGAAGACAATGTTGCGGCCGACTGTGTATGCCAGCGCATCCACCATCTGCGCAGATCCGGCCGCCTTGCCGTCGGCATGGACTCGGACACGGCTAAAATCGTACCCGAAGCGATCCTCGAAAAAGACGCGCGTGGCACTATCGAGGGGCCGTCCCGGCGCCGAGAGGACATCCTCCACCGCAGACGGCGCCGCCATGGTCGCCGAGCCCACGGAGCCACCAAGCCGACGTTGCACAGCCGGCCGGGGACCGGCCGGTTTCCAGGCCCCGTCTCGCGATGGTTCCGGCAGCCCCATCACCTGCTCCGCCACCCGATCCGCCTCCCGCTCGTACGCATCACCGGGCTCGTTGACGACCAACTTTCGCTGTAACCGCCCGCCGACCAGTCCTGTGTGCGGAGAGGCGGCGTACGTTCCCCGAAAGCCCGCCGATGCCCGGGACGCACCGGCCCGCTGTTCCGTGCCGTGCAGGGATGGGGCAGCAGTACCAGGAAGGGGCATCACCTGTCCTTTCGACGCTTTCATGGTTGCCCGCCCACCTTCGGCCTGACAACGATGTGAGACAACAGTCCTCCGGCCCTCTGATAGAACCGAATGGTGTTCCCCATCTGCCCGCCCGCCATCTGATCCGCTCGCGCATGGAGAACAGGCTTCGATACCTCACTCGGCTTGGACAACCAGAATGATGCGCCGGGCAGTTTGAAAGCGATGTGGCTGGGCCCCTCCGAGGTATTCTGAAAACCGCTTCCATACAACGCGAGATGCGCATCCGATTCCGAAGCGGCGGGCGTGGCCTCGAATTGCGCATTCATGAAGAAGTCCCAGAGGGCCGGAGGTGGAAAGCTGCCCTGAGCGGCCTGTCGGCTATAGACCGTATCGGGATGTTCTCCCTTAGGGATCGCGACACCCAACGAGACCAGGAATGCCTCGCGCCGGTCCCACACGGCAGAAACCGGATCGCGGAAGGCAAACGTTCCGAGCGCCCAGCCGAGGCAATTTCCCAGTGCTCGACACAGAACGAGAGAGTGAGGTTCCACAATGAATGCGTGCAGGCCGCTGTTCAATTGAGGATACCGATCATAGTGGTCGCGGAGTTCGATGTAGAACGAATTGCTCTGCTCCTTGATGCGCGCAAGATCGGGATTGACCATCAGATCGTAGGGCTTTCCGGCGATGACCACTTCATGCGTGCTCCCGAGTTCAGAGGTGAGAGCGACAGCTTCGACGTGCGGCTGTTCCGAATCGGTTCCACTTGCACGTTGGAGCAGCCCCTGCGTCCCTCCTTGAATTTGATGTACAGAGACAGACCCGAAGTCGTGCGCAAAGCGCGTGTCGTGGCAGGTCCTCGCGGAGGAGTCCGGCGACTGTCCCTGGCACTGACGCGTCTCGTGCGGTATTGGAGCCGCATGGCCATTCGTATCGGCGACGGTGCTTTTCCTCGACGCGCCGAACGATACGGCTGGCCGTCCTGCAGCGGGTTTCGTCGCTCGGCCCCTGTTGGCTCGCGCCATCATCCTTGTCTGCCTTAAGATCCCGAGTCGGGCCATTGGAGAATCGGCATGCGCGACCGGATGAAATCCAGAAAGACGCCCCGGGTCGTGTCGGACCACCCGGCGCTGGTGAACTCGAACGTGTCGCGGATGAACGCATCGGCATCCGCACAGTCGCAGTGACATCGCAATGCGGTGAGAATGCCGTTGATGCTCTCGTAGGGACTGAACAGCGCATCGCGGTAGGCGGACTGCACGTTGTCGAGCAAGGCGCCATAGTCGCCGGCAGGGGTGCGGCGCCGAACCGACGTGAACACCGGCTCGAACTCCGCCAGAATCGCGCTGAGTTCGCTCAGGTAAAAGTCGACGGGATATTCGGTCCCGTCGGAGGCCCGGTACAGCGTCGTCGAGCGCGTGCAGGATCCACCGATGTCCGGATGCGCGGTACGGTCATATCGCACATGCTGTGCCTCGTGAACGAGCAATTCACGCAACCACTGCACCCAGTACTGGCGTGGATATCCTCCGACCGTGCGCGGCGGCGGGAGGTCCGTCGCCTCATCGATCAGCCGGTCTGTCTCCGCAGGAACAAACATGCAGACGGCACCACGGGGGCCGGAAAAGGGGGGGACGACACCGGTGAGACTCGCACAAGGCCCTGCGGCGGCCCCGGTGGAGGCCCCAAGGTCTCGGTCGACCAGCACGCCATAAAAGGCAGAGAGGTCTATGCCCTCCGCCGCGGCAAACGCCTCGACGTGTTGTGCGCGGCTTCCATGCCCGGAGGCTACAACCGCAGCGGGGTCCCGCCTCGCCTCCTCAGAACGGGCCGTGCGCCCCGACGCTTCAGCCGCATATTCCGAAGCGTTAAACGGACCCGGATCGCCGGAGATCGGCTCGGTGCAGGCTCTGCCCGTGACGCATTGACGCTGGATCGCAAAAGCGGTCCGCGCCCCTCCCTGCTGAAGCACATGGGCCAGCTCGTGTGCGAGAAGCTGCCGCCCGGCTCTGTCATGTGGCGCATACCGACCCTGCGCGAAGACGATATCCTGCCCACTCGTATACGCCAGCGCGTTGACCGACGCAGCGGATCTGGCGGCTCGATCGTCGCGGTGTATGCGAATCTGTCCGAAGTCATGTCCGAAACGTGGCTCGAAAAATGCTCGGGTTGCGCGGTCAAGCGGGTGGCCTTGAGAGGCCAGCACGTCTTCCACAATAGGCGGGACCACACTCGCCGCTGCTCCCCCGAGGCCGTTCACCCGGCGTCGAACGAGCGAGGCCGGTGTGCTGTGCCGCGCCGTTGTCACCGAGGCTGGTTGTCCCATATCCAATACCTGCTCGGCCACGCGATCGGCTTCTTCTTCGTACTCATCGCCGGGATTTCCGATGGCAAGCCGGTTCTGGATCGGTTTGCCCAAGAACTTGCGGCTCTTGCAGGATTCGCACTCCCCGCTCAACTCCGCCGAACCGCCGCACGCGCATTGCCGCTGGATGAATAGACCGGACGGCGGGTTCGTGGGCGCCTTCGCGGCGGTTTGCACGGCAGCAGTCGTACTCACCGTCCTAATCCCTTTCCGATCCCATTTGCCGTGTCCTGACCGACCCGTCGTGGATTCGTTTCGCCGATCAACGAGATCGCCTTCGTCCGAAGACGCGGCACCTCCCCCAGACTCGCAAGCCGCTCCGCCATGCCCGGCTCCGCGAGCAGCCGCGACAGTTGCTCTTGCAGTCCCTGCGCGACGGCATGCCGGTCCTCGAAGCGGAAGCCTTTCAGCACGAGGCTCTGGATATGCACGACGACCCGCTTCATACCCACCCCCTGGTTTCCGCGTCGGACAACGGGCGTTCGCGTTTCGCCGCTTCGGTATGCGCGGCCTGCAGGAGATGCTTCATGCCCACCGCTGCCCCTTCATCCGCCGCCAGGAACGCGGCATTGAGGGCGATGCTGCGGATGTTGCCGCCGGACATGCTGAGCCTGGCGAGTTTGGCGTAGTCGAGCTGCTCGACCGGTGCGGCAGCGGGAAAGATGCGGCGCCAGATCGATTCCCGCTGCTGCTGGTCGGGAAAGGGAAACTGCACCACGAAACTGAGGCGGCGCGAGAACGCGACATCGAGCGCCGCCTTCATATTGGTCGTCAGAATCGCCAGCCCGCGATAGGCCTCCATCCGTTGCAACAGATAGCTCACCTCGATGTTCGCGTAGCGATCATGGCTGTCGCGCACCTCGCTCCGCTTCCCGAACAATGCATCGGCTTCATCGAACAGCAGCATGGCCCCGCTGGTCTCCGCCGCGTCGAACACGCGCCGCAGGTTGCGCTCGGTCTCGCCGATGTATTTGCTGACGACTCCGGAGAGATCGATACGATACAGATCCAGATGCAGTTCGTTCGCCAGCACTTCCGCCGCCATGGTTTTGCCCGTGCCGCTTTCACCCGCGAACAGCGCGCTGATTCCCAGACCGCGCATTCCTTTTCCGGCAAAACCCCACTGTTGATAGACCATCAGCCGGTGCTTCGCGTGAGCCGCAATCTGCCGTAAGGTTCGCTGCTGCGCCTCCGGCAGCACCAGATCGTTCCACCCCGAAACCGGGTCCAAACGTTGCGCCAGATCCTCCAGCCGGGAGCGGCTCACACTTCGGCACGCATTCCACAATGCGCTGTCGGCCTCACTCCCTGACTCTGCGACGTCACGCAAGCCGGCACCGGCCGTCATGATGGCTTTGGCGCTTAAGGAAAACTGCGAGGCCACGCCGTCGACGGTCCCACTCATGCGCATTGTCGCCGGGCCCAGCACCTGCTCCCATAATTGCCTTTGCTCGGCACCGTCCGGCTTGTTGACGGCATACCGGATGGTCGCCCGTTTATATGAAGGCACGTCGCGACCGGCGATGAACAATGGGCTGCTGCCTCGCTCGGCGAGATGCACCACAGCCTTCGACGACGCTCCGTCATGGCAATGGATCAGGAGAACCGCGCCCAGCAGGGCCGCCTCGCGTTGCCACAGAATCGCAAAGGCATCGGCCTCCGTGGAATGGCCCGGCAAATCGTCGGCCTGCACGCAATACAACTGCACGTGAAGGTGGGCAGCAACCGCCGCCGCCACATCGGCCTGTCCGTCGACATCGTCGCCCGACAACAGCACGACGGGGTAAGACGAAGCGCGCTCCCGCAATCGCTCCAGCACCGACCGGCACACATGCCGATGTTTCTCAGCCATGATCTCCGGGGCAGGCAACGGACTCAGCAGCGGGTGCAGGCGGGGGTCGAGATAATTGACGCCGGCCAGATAGTGCAACACCCGTTCGTCGATGCGCAGCCGTCCGTTCACCAGCCCGGCACTGTCGTCGACTTCCAACAAACGCCACCGACGCAACGGTCCCATCGCTGCCAACGCGCTCCAGTGCGAATGGTCCAGCGCCGCCAAGGCCAGACCGAACGTGGCCTGCGGCCGCGGCGCTTGCGATTGCCCTAAGGCCGCCGCACACACACGCCCGAGTTCGGCATCCATTTCCACTCCGGCGACCATAAGCAGCAGATCTCGCTCGAACGCGCTCAGACCGAACAGTTCGGTCAGGGTGTCGATGGCGGCCGGGGCAGGAAGCGCCGCGTGGGCCGCCTCCACCCGTGCGGCCACCAGGCGTTCATCATGTTCGGCGCCCAGCCGAAGTTTCAGACGGGAAAACTCGGCCACCAGATAGGCTTGGTTCGCATCGCACCATGCGGCGGAGGTCGTGGCGGTGGTCATGTGATCGTCACCCGATAATTGTAAAACGCCGGTGGAACAGCCGACCGATCGATGATCGGACTGTCGATACCATCCACGCGTATCCGGAGCAGAAACTCTCCCGCCTGGGCATCCGCGACAGCCACGGTCAACGTTCCGGTCGCGACGGTGATCGGCGCGACGGGGACCTCTCTGGTGCCCAGCAGCACCGACACCGTCTGCCCCGGCTGAATCTGCGGCTGCAGCGAAAGCACAAGGGTGGCCACTCCGCTCCCGTCCCGGACGACTGCCATCGGCATCGCGGTCGTGATCTCCGGCCCGATCACGAGTGCTACGGCGTTACTGATCCGCGGATCGGATTCGCCCGGACGAATGACCCGTATCGCCAGTTGATACAAGCCGGCCGGCACGGCCGGCACCGTGAACGAGGTGGCGATGCTGCTTCCTCCCCCTGCGGCCGGCAACGCCTGTTCGATGTCAAATCGACTGTTCGAGAGCAGGACTGCGCGATTGGTACCATCGAGATGATGGCCCGTGAGCTCGACGATCGCGCCGACCGTGGCAGCCGGTTGTCCGTTGGTTGCAGCCACAGTCTGGATGGTGGGAAACGGCGGGAGCAGATCGGGCTGCACCGCCACACCTCGGTCCCGCTTCGTGACTGGATCGACAGGGCCTCGACTCAGAACCGGCAACGTCGACCGCATCGGTTTGGAGGATTCGATCAGCACGACGGTCGCCACATACGCCGCCGAAGGCCGGTAATGGGACTGCACCGCGGTCCAGAGTTTCGACATTTCCTCGCTGCTGAGGGGATCCGGCACCAGCTTGATCTGTTCGAGCTGATCCGCCAGCCCGCACTCAGCCAAGGCTCGAAGCGCCGGCGGCAAGGTGGTATCGACCGACGGCGACGGAGTCAATGCCGTCGTAATGGCGTGACGGTCCAGCACCGGCACCTCATGGAGTAACTGCATGGCGTACCCGAGTAGAATTTCGCTGCCCAATTCTTCCGCGCTGTAGGCACTCAGCAGGTAATGCAGATCCAGAGCCAGCGGCGGATTGCTGAGGCGCTGCATGCCCGATCCATCGCGAGAGGGCAAGGCATGGTTGAGCCAGCCGGTATTGAACGTCACTTGATGGAGAAAGAGATTCAGCTGGGTGCGTTCTGTTCCGTTGACCGGCACCACTCGATCCGGAGGCAATGCACTTACCGTCACAGTACTGCCAAGCAGCCCGCTGACGTTGTGAGTGATCAACCCGTCGTTCAGTAAATCTCGAAGCACGGCCGTCACGCCGGCAATGGCCAATGCCGTGCTCACGATCTTCCTCCCTGGCGACGCGTCAAATAGTCTTCCAAGGACATCGCCGGCCGGCGAGTCGCCGGTTTCCGTTTCGTGTCTGGCGTAGTGGACACCGCCGTCACTTCAATCCGCCCGATGGTGACTTCCACAGGAGGCTCGGTCGGAGCCACGTTGATCTGTTGCGTCCTCCGACCCATGCCCGACCCAGACGCCAGCGAAGGCGGGGCCGCAGCGGAGGAACGAGGCATAACCTGACGAGTCTCCACCAGGCGCGGCGGCGGTTCGATGCGGGCCGTAGGAGGCAGAGGCGCGGAGCCGAGACGGCCTGCGATGTTCGGTTGGGTCGTCCCCATCTGACGACTCGGTGCCGGGGTGCGAATCGTGCCCGAACTCACCTGCGACGGTGCGAGCGTCTCATGGGTCGGCTGAGGAACGACTACTGCTGAGGCGTTCTTCACCAAGGGCGCAGTCGACGATTCGGCTTGGCGCGACCCCGGCGCAGCGTGCGCGGTCGGCCGTGAACCGGGAGCTGCCGCCCGCCTCTCCTGTTGATCGGTCCGCGTCAGCAGCTCGCCTTCGTGATCGCCCTGGCGGATGGATGCCGGTGGCGCGTGGTTTGCGTCAGCTTGCGGCAACAACGAATCGACCACCGGGAAATCGGCCGGCTCTGTCCGACTCCCCGTCGGTGCGAACATCGATGGGGTACGCGGCTGAACCATTGCCACGGTCCCGGCCTGCCGCTCGACCAATCTGGTGACAAAATCGCTCATGCCAAGGCCATCTCCACATAGAGCCCTCGACGCTGTTCACTCATGCGGAGGACCTCTCCTTCCGTCCAACCGTAGGTCCGTGCCAACAGATCGACTTCCTGCAAGAGTCGTCGGCTCCTCGCGTGCAGTTCATTCCAGAAGAATGTGACGGTATCGAACAGCGCCTGCCACTGCGCTCCGCAGTCCTCGCATCGCAGATCGATGAGCACTTCGGCCAGGGGATCCAGTTCGCCCAATCGTCCGGCCAGGGCCACTTCGATCGCCTCAGTCCACGCCGGCCTCTCGTCGTCCCCGGCCACCCCGCGGACGCAACGGGACAGAATGATGCGCCGTGCCTGGTCCGGATCTGCCTCCGTAATCGCGAGTGCCAGATCCCGGCTGTTCGGCCCCCGCAACTCCCACGAGCGGCCGTCTTGTTCCACCCTCGTCCAAGCGGCGTCCGAGGTGACCGCCGATGTCAGGAGCGCGGCACAGGACAGTTCGAATTCGAGCCCGTTGCGACAGGCCGGACATTCTGCATAGGCCTCTATGCGATCACCGATGGTGTGCCGACGAAGATCCAGCACATGCGCATCGCGCCGCCCGACCGTCCATTCGCAGAGCGCCTCAAACGACTCCTCAGGGTACGCGTACCGCAACAACAGCAAGGCTTGGTCGATGGGATGCCGGCCCACTCCCTGCTCCCACACCTCCAACAGCGCGGCGGCGGACAGGCCCCGGTCTGACTCCTGAGTCATGTTCACGGCTCCGTAAAGGTCGGCTCAGACGGTTCCGTTACTTCGTAATCCCTCTCCCAGCCTTCGTTTTCGAGTTTGAGCGTCTGAATCGCCACCGCATTGGCATTGGCATCCAGGTCCGGCTGAGCCTGGTATTCAGACACCCAACAGCGAAACACCTTGTAGGCGATCGCCAGTTGGCCGGCCTCGTTGTACAACTCGATGATGAGGTCCTTCCGGAAATCCTTCAGCGACACTTCCGCTCCCAACCCGGAGCCGAAATTCCAGACCTTGTTCGCCCACTGCTCGAAGGCCGTATCGTGCGTGACGCCCCGTTCGAGCGTAATGGCTTCGAACTTGGTACGGCCGGGCGACTTACGGCTGGTACTGGGATCGCCGCCCTCGCGATGCTCGACGACTTCGGTCGAACGCTTCAGGGACCCGACCTTGCTGACGCCGGCCACATAGCGTCCGTCCCATTTGACGCGAAACTTGAAATTCTTGTACGGGTCGAACCGATGCGTGTTCACGGTAAACTGCGCCATGTTTTCCTCCTCTTAGCAGGATGCTGAAAAAAGCCCGCCGCCTGTGTTCTCGCATCGCACAGAGGCTCGCCGTACGGGAATAGTACGCCTCGCCCCTGCGCTCGCTGCGGCCGCGACGGACGGCCTTTTTGAGCATCCTGCGAGTGGTGATACAATCGTTTCCCTATCCACCCATTCACTCATCCGGCCCCGACACTCGGCTGTTCCAGAAGCCGCTAGGTCGCGATCTGGCCCGCCATCTGCTGCAGCTTGACGATGACGAACTCCGCCGGCTTGAGCGGGGCGAATCCGACGACGATATTGACGATGCCGAGGTTGATGTCGTTCTGCGTCGTGGTCTCCTTGTCGCACTTCACGAAGTAGGCGTCCTTCGGGGTCGTCCCCTGAAAGGCCCCCTGCCGAAACAGGTTGTGCATGAAGGCGCCGAGGTTCAGCCTGATCTGCGCCCACAGGGGCTCGTCGTTCGGCTCGAAGACCACCCACTGTGTGCCGCGATAGAGACTTTCTTCGAGAAAGAGCGCCAGGCGCCGGACGGGTACGTATTTGTATTCGTCAGCCGCGGCATCGGCGCCTCGCATGGTCCGCGAGCCCCATACAACCCGCCCATGCACCGGGAACGTGCGCAGACAGTTGATGCCCAACGGGTTGAGCAGCCCGTTTTCGGCATCCGTCATGTCGAGTTGCAATCCGGCCACGCCGTTCAACGCGGCGTCCAACCCGGCGGGGGCTTTCCAGACCCCGCGCTGGGTGTCGGTGCGTGCCATGATGCCGGCAATGACGCCGCACGGCACGAAGGTTTCCACCTGCCCGCCCAACTGGGGGTCCGCCTGCTTGATGCGAGGGAAATAGACCGCCGCATTCCGCGCCATGTCTCCATTCAAGTTCATGCTCGCCACCCCGGCTGCGGCCGTGCTCACCGACCACCCGACCTTAGGATCGACAAGCAACATCGCGCGCCGCTTCACACAGTAGCTCAGCGCCTCCTGATACACGGCGTCGGGGACGTCACCGCCTCGGGCATCGGACAGGATACAGAGGAGGTTGAAGAGATCGACCTTCTCCAATTGGTAGAGCCCGGTCTTGGACGCGAGGCTTCCGTTGTAGGCCGTGGCATCGAGCACCGCACTATCCACCGCAACATCGGCCGGAGCCGCATTTTTTGCCGGCGTGGACTTCGTGCCGGCCGTCCAGACATCGGCATCCGCCAGAGTGCCTGCATGCGCAGCAGGAGACGTATTCGAGGGGAGGCTCGACGTGACGCGAACGAGGGAGGACTCGGCGGCAAGCACGCGATCGGCACGACGCGCGCTCTCCTTCGTGGTGAGGTTCAGGAACGTTTCCGTGACGCCTGTGCCCCCGTCACGCACCGTCAGGTCGAAAAGGTCGGCCGGGAGTACCCCAAGCCGCGTCGCCACCGCAATCAGGTTCGGGTCCGTCGTCGCCTTCTTGTCCACACGAGCCCGCACCTGCATCCCCCAGGCGCCTTCCGACGCGGCCTGCAAGGTCAAGTTGGGCACTTCGTACGTCGCTTTGCTGGCGCTCCCCACGGTCGCTTTGTAGAGCCGCACGATCACGGCCTGGCCGCCGCCGTTGAGAAAAAAGTCGCGGACGGCGTAGCTCAGCGTCATATCGCGATGCAGCCCGCCGAAGATCCGCTCAAAGTCCGCGAAGCTCGTGATCGTCACGGGACGATCGACCGGACCGCGGACGGCCTTCCCGACAAACGCCGTAATCGATGTGGCGACCCCGGTGATGGTGCGCACCCCGCTCGGCAATTCCTCGATGTACACACCCGGATAGGTTGGTTGCACTGGCATACTCATCCTCCTCGGCTGAAGTAATTCACGTTCCCCGTCGATGGTTCGCTAAAAATGCCTGGATCTCCTGGACACGCGCATGATTGAGACTGTAGATCGCCTGACTCGCGGTATCCCGTTTCACAATCCATCCTTGTGCCACCAGCGCCTCCAAGGCCTGATCCGCGATGCGCTCGTCCGGACACGGTTTCGCAATCCACCAATTGATCACGCCCTCCCGGGTGTCTTTCGCCCCCGGATGGCGGACCAGATAGTCGAGAATACTGTGCCTGACCCCCGCATCCTTCGATTCCATCCGGCCCGCCCCCCGGAGAGGCTTTGCCTCACACTGTTGCCGTGAGGCAAAGCAAGAGGAATGCCATTAGGGAGATTCCCGTTCTGTTGGTTTTACTGAGGGGCTCTGGGAGGGCGAAGGCACCGGCGCGGCGTTTCTGCCGCAGCGCATCGGCGCGGACTCGGCTCAGACTCTGCGAATTATCATGACGATGGAAGGTGCGGCACAACGACCGCGGTACTGAGGCGATTAGGCGTGCCCATCGAGCGGGTGAAGAGGCGTCGGATAGTCTCCGGGTGGACCCGCCTCATCACGTTGAAAGGATTCCCGATCGATTCCATACTTCCGGAGCAACCGCTGAAAACTCCGCCGCTCTTTCCCCGCTGCCTTGGCTGCGTGTGTGACATTTCCGCGGAAGGTCACCAGGGTCTTCACCAGATACGCTCGTTCGACATCCATGGTCGCGGAGGTCTTCACGGCGCGGAGCGAGCGGTTGAGCGGTTGACTCTTGGGACTCTCCACGGAACATTCAATATCCTGAGGCTGGATGACCGCAGCCCCACACAAGACGACGGCTCGCTGGAGCGTGCTTTCCAATTCCCGCACATTTCCCGGCCAGCTGTACGCCAACAGTTTTTCAATCGCCTGATCGGACAGTTCGCGGGGGCCCTGTCCGTCGGGGCGTCGAAGGCGCTGCAGAAACCGATTGGCCAGCAGCGCAATATCTTCGGGACGTTCGCGCAACGGCGGCACCAGCAGCGAGAGGACGTTGAGCCGGTGGAACAGATCCTCGCGAAATCGCCGCTCGATCACCGCCTGCCGCAGGTCGTGATTGGATGCCGCAATGATCCGCACATTCGCCAACCTGGTGCGCGAACAGCCTAACGGTCGATACTCGCGATACTGCACGAACCGGAGCAATTTCGCCTGCGCAGAGGGATTCAGTGCATCGACCTCATCGAGAAACAACGTCCCCCCTTCAGCCTCCAACACCAATCCGCCTTGCTCATGCGCCGCACTCGTATAGGCACCTTTGGCATGACCGAACAATTCGTTCTCGAACAACTGGTCCGGCAGGGCTGCGCAATTGATCGGGATGAACGCACGATCCTTGCGCGGGCTCGAATAATGAATCGCGCGGGCAAACACTTCCTTGCCCGTACCCGTCTCCCCCTGCAGCAACACCGTCGCATCCACGCCGGCAAACAGAGGCACCTTCTCCACCTGCGCCTGAAAGATCGCGCTCTCGCCCACCAGTGAATCCACCCGTACCGGCCGTGTGGGATCCGGTTCACGCCTCGCCACCTGCGGCTCCTGTGCCAAAATGCGACGCACCCGCAGGGCCAACTCTCGATGTCGTAACGGACTCACGACAAAGTCGCGCAGGATCGGCAGCATTGGGTCCAGCACTCCATCGTCGTGCCCAGGTTGTTCACTAAGTATCCCCAGGATAGGCACAGTCGGCCAACGCCGGCTCAGATCGGTGAGGCATGATTCGAGCGATCCAAGAGGGACCGTCTGCTGGAGTAACACGAGATGTGGGGGCTGCGGCGGAACGAAAGAAACGTGTGTCGTTCGATCGAGGACAAACTGTTCGCCCGGAATCCCGCGCTCTAACTGATCGAGGATTTGCGCGTGAGACACCACGGAAAGACCCGGTTCGTCCGGCGAGATCAAGAGGACTCTGATGACATCCTTCATCCGGCTCACCTCTCCACGCTGGATACGTGTGTCTGATCAGTTACAACCCTATCGGCGAGATCGACACACCTTTCCGGACAAGTGCACCATTCATACCATCACGTACTCATCATGGTTTCGAAACGGCATCTCCTGCGATGCGGCAAGACCTGTCCTGTCCGGGAAGCGGATGCGCGCACATCTTCCGTCGGATTAACCGACGATCACCGCAACACATGGAGAGTCGAACCGCGATCCCTGTGCATGATCCGATACAGCGAGCGAGACAATTGGATACAGTACACGTGACATGTATGTTGCCTGACGGCTCTTATACCACAGAGCCCGGAGCTCGACTACAGCTGATCCTCGTAGACCCGTGCCGAGCGAACAGATAGAATGCGCGGCCGATGTCGAGACAGACCTGTGGCCGCAACCGACTACGTATGACTGCAACTCATCGGCATTTCCGTAGGACCGATCGGATGTTCACACACCTGTGCTGGCTTGTGCTGGCCCTGATGACCGGCACGGGATGCGCACCTCACCGGGATACCCATGAGCTCCTGGACAGTCTGCTCTGGGTGCAGACATCCGCCGAGTATCACGTCCTCTCCTCGACCACCTACCGGCAGGCCGGTGAGGCGCTGGATCGCGCGTTACGGGACCGAACCTGGAGCGCGATGCCGGAGCACAGCGGCGACGTCGCAAACCGGCCGCCGGCCGTCATCTTGGATCTCGACGAAACCGTGCTGGACAACAGTGCTTTTGAAGGCAAGCTGGTGACACAGCGTGCCACGTTCAGTCCGTCGGCATGGGACGACTGGGTGCGCGAGGCCGATGCGCGAGCCGTCCCGGGCGCGTTGGACTTCATCGCGCAGGCCCACAGTAAGGGCGTTGCGATCCTGTTCATCACCAATCGGCATGCCGGCCAGGAGTCTTCGACCAGGCTCAACCTCGAGAAACTTGGGGTCCCTCTTGCCAAGGACTTCGACACGGTACTGTCGGAAGGTGAGCCACCGTTCAACTGGCCGGCAGACAAGTCGAGCCGGAGACGGTACCTCGCCGACCGATTTCGCATCCTGCTGCTGATCGGGGATGATCTGGGAGATTTTATCCCGGGAGCCCGTGATACTCCGGAACAACGCATCAGACTGGCCCGCGAGCACAGCGAACGCTGGGGCACAACGTGGTTTCTCCTTCCCAATCCGATGTACGGGTCGTGGGAACGCGCGCTGGTCTCACCGTCTCTCTCCGACGATGACCGCGTGAAGGCCAAACGCGCAAGGGCCGGAGCGCGCCGTTGATGCGGGAGAAGACACCTCACTGACGATCCACCGCCCGACCGGAATCGTTCCGACTACTCCCCGCCCGCAGCACGAATTGACAGGCTGTGACACCTGGCGTACCCTTTTCTCGCTTCACCATCCATAATCATGGTGCTCGCGGATGCGACACGCGCCATCACACCTTCCACACCCATACCGCAAGGAGAGGCATTCCATGCTCACCAGACTCTTGGTCACTCTCGTAGTGAGTGCCGCGACACTGTTCCCCCTAGGCCCAGCCCTCGCGACGGAACCTGTGAATGTCGAATACTCTGCCGACCAGATCATTGAATCCGAAGAGGGCGCGATGAACATCCGCATCTACTCTACCCCCACGAAGGAGCGCCGGGAGATGACGCAGGGTGGTGCCTCCATGTTCACCATCATCCGTCACGACAAAAACCTGAACTGGACGCTCATGCCGGAAGAGAAGATGTACATGGAGGCCCCCGGAAATCCCGCATCGAGTGGAGCATCCGATCTCTCCAATTACCAGGTTGAGCAGACGGCACTGGGAGAGGAGTCGCTGAATGGGGTCGCGATGCACAAGAGCAAGATCCTCATGACCGGCAAGGACGGCACCAAAATGGGTGGCTTCATGTGGAGCACCAAGGAAGGTATTCTGGCCAAAATCGACGCGATTGCCATTGAGAAGGGGCAGAAGTCCCGCTTCAAGATGGAGCAGACCAATATCCAGATCGGGAAACAACCGGCTGAGTTATTCGAAATCCCCAAAGGCTTCGAGAAGCTGGACATGGGCGGCATGGGGATGGACATGCTCAAAGGCATGATGGGTCGCTGAGGAGGCCATGGTGAGACGACGGCATGCCCTCAATCTCGTGCTCGCCGGCAGCCTTGGACTCTGGAGCGCGCCGGCCTGGGCGGATTCACTCTGTGCCGACAAGGCTTTGCAAGTGGCGGCGGACGCGCAGATAAAACAGGCGGAGCAGCTCGAACGCGCGGGAAAGCCGTACGAGGCATACGCAGCCGCTACGAAAGCGGACATGGACTGCGTCACCGACGCTACACGGCAGGAGGGATTGAAACTACGGGCGGCCAAGGCCATCGGCGAAGAGAACGAAAAGCATGGCCACCTCTCGGAGGCCTACGACTGGTACATGCGGGGCCAGAGCGTCGCCGAGGCGGGTCGCCTGCAACGCAAGTTGGTTGAACAACAGCCGGACGACATCAACACCGTGAGCCACGCGATCGACCATTTCTCGCAGCAGCACGACACGGCGCAGGAGCAGGCGATGCGCGCCCACGCCCTGAAGAACCTCGACAAAGCGCTGGCGGAGGAGGAGAAACGGTTTGCCTCGATCGGCCGGAATTCGCTTCAGGATCTGGGGCGCGCACGAGACTGGGCGTACTATGCCAAAGCCGGCGAGGATCGGATTCGCGCCCGGGCCTCACAACGAGGCGATACGCTCGCCGCCGAGGACGGTCGAAAATTTCTTGAGCTGGCCATCTCCTACTACGAGCGGGCAAATCGGCAGGAGGGCGTCAAAAAAGTCCGCGAAAAAGCCTTAGACCTGGCGAAACGCTACGAAGCCAAGGGAGAAGGAGAAGTTGCCGCAGACTATTACGCCATTGCCGACGAGCACGCTAAAGCGGAAGCCGTCCAAAAACACACGGAGCAGCGACACGAACAGGCTGAGGAAGGGCGCAAGAAAACCTTTCAGAAAGAACAGGCCGATCTGGAGAAAGCGCTCGGATTTTGACGGACACCTTCGCCGCGCCGGCACGCTCCCTGCCGGCCCCCGGTCGGTGTGGTGATCGCGGTTCATGCCACCCTACGTAGCCTCGACTGCCCTCTGCAACCGCTCTCTCCAATCCCAAAGCCCGACCGACCTGCTGCTTGACCACTGAGACGTTCAGGCCTCACCCGCGCGTGAACATCCCGCTTGCCTCAGGCGTTCGGTTATGGGATAAGCGCGGCGGACAATCCCCGTACCTCGTGACGCGTGCTCCCTCGGCCACTCCGAGCGAGCTGCGCTTCATGTGAGACGGACGACACGTGAATCATCGGTCATCGAGACGCCGTCAGACGTCGCACGGCAGCTGCAGGAGCACACCATGGCACAGAAGCAATCCGGCGCAGTGAGTTGGGCCACATCGGAGGGCTGGGACGTTCAGGCAGCAAGTACCACGCGCGGAGGGCGGCGGACTGCCGCAGAACCACCTGATCCATTTCTGAAAAATCTGACCGCCACCAAACGCTGGCAGATCGAACAGACACTCATCGCCACGCCGAAAGTGCGACGAGGCGAAGCCGTTGCCGCGCCCCTCACACTCGACGTCGAAGGGGCCCCCGATGACATCTACGTGGTGATGACGCGTTATGCCTCCGGCGCCGTCCGGTTTCACATGCCCAGCGAGCCGGCTCGCCGAGGACGACGCAGAGGGTCACGAACCCTCTACCGGTTTTCGATTCCCGTCCCGGCCGCGCCGGCACCGGAAGCCGGCGTTCGCCGAGGGTTCATCAGCAGCGCCATCAAGACGGTGGTGCTCAAAGTCGCCGGCAAGGTCGCCGACTATGCGCTCGCCAAGCTCGCCCTGCTCTGGGAAACCGCGACCTGGAAGTTGAAAGGCCGACGGGAGGGGTGGCTCACGGTCACCCCCGAGGGACTCAGTCGCAAAGCAGCCCTGCCTGCCGCCGACTTCCAGACCCTCAGCCCCACCGGTCGTCATCTCCTATTTCTACACGGCACCTTCTCCAGTACGGCCGCCGCGTTCAAAGGGTTGGCCAAGACACCAGGCAGCAACGGCAAGACCCTGTTCGAGGAACTAAAGGAGGTCTACGAAAACCGGATCTATGGCTTCGATCACTTCACCTTGAGCCGCACGCCGGAAGAAAACGTCCGCATGCTGCTCGAAGCCCTGCCCGATCGCCGCACCACCTTCGACGTGATCACCCATTCACGCGGCGGGCTCGTCCTGCGACATCTCGTCGAACGTCGAGACCGCTTCGGATCGCTGGTCGATCGATTCGCCGTCGGCCGGGCCGTGCTGGTAGCGAGCCCGAACGGCGGAACCCCCCTCGCCTCGCCGGACCATGTCACCCAGTACACGAACTGGCTATCGAACGTGATGGAGTTGTTCCCGGACAATCCCTTTACCACCGGTGTGGAGTTCGTGAGCGAAGCCTTGTCGTGGATGGCCCGCCGCCTGGTGGGCAGCCTTCCGGGCCTCGCCTCGATGGATAACAATGGCGAGATCATTCAGGCCTTACAGGCTGCACCCGGCCCTCCGAGCGAGGCCTACTCCGCCCTTGTCGCGAACTTCGAACCGGACGGCGCCTTGCTGCAACGAATCATCGACGCAGGGGCGGACCTCTTCTTCCCCACCGCGAACGACCTCGTTGTCCCGACCGAAGGCGGTTGGCGCGTGGATCCAGGAGCGGGAGCCGCCGTCATCCCTGGCACCCGTGTCGGCTGTTTCGGCCTGGGCGGAAATCTGCCGCAACTGAAGGCCGTAAACCATGTGAACTTCTTCGACGATCCCGGCACCGTGGATTTTCTCGTTCGCGCATTACGCGGACAGGCACAACCAGTCACGCCGATCGACATCGCGCATGACCTGCCGTCGGGCAGGCGTCGTGGCGTCGCCCGCGTGGAAGCACCATCACCCGCCGCAGCCTCCAAGCCCCGCGTGGAGCCGACCGTTCCCAGAGCGATTGCCTCCCCCATTCAGGTGCAGGCACCGGCCGAGGCGCAGACAGCCGCCCCGGAGCCCGAGGATGTGTTCCATCTTGCCTTGCTCGCTCCGACGCAGGGAGCGGATGTCGCACAATTGATCGCCACCTTCCGCAATGCACGCGTCATGGAGTATCTACACACCGGCGGGAAAGCAAGAGCCGCCTCGGCGCAACGTCGTGGGTCTGCCGACGCGGCCACGACTCAATGGGATCTCATCAAGGCCGGACAAGCCCACATTCAAGGGTACATCGACGGCGACCCCGCCTATCCGCAACTCCCGGACGAGGCCGCGTTGCAACGCATGGGCGGCGCCCTCTTCGAGGCCCTCTTTCCCGACCAGGTACGGCGGCTCTATGATGCTGCGCGGTCGGAGCAAGTCAACCGCCGCCTGAACCTGATCTTTACCTCCGACATCGGCTGGATCGCCGACCAGTCGTGGGAATTCATCTACGATCCCGATCGCAGAACGTTTTTGGCGCTGGAGGAGGTCAATTTTACCCGCAACGTTTTGACGGCGATTCCGGCCGAACGCATTCCGGCCCGCAACGGCATGCGTATCCTGGTGGTGGTGGCTCAACCGCTCGGCCTCGGTACGCTGTCGGTGGAGGAGGAGGCCGATGTCATTCGCAGCGGATTCCGTCGACTCCTCGATGCGGGACTGGCCCAGGTGGAACTACTACTCGACGCTACCCCGGAACTGCTCCATCGCCGACTGGAATCCGCTGAGGCCCCCTTCGACGTCTTGCATTTCATCGGACATGGCGAATATCAGGAGCAGAACGACTGCGGCTATCTGATTTTCGAGAATCAAGATGGCGGCGAACAACGGTTGGATTCCTCCACCCTGCGCCAGATCGTCTGCCGCCGGGGGATTCGTCTCGTCTGCCTGAATGCCTGCGAAACCGGCCGGGGCGGCCGTCAGGACTTCAGTCGCGGCGTGGCGCAGGCCCTCATTGCCGGGGGCGTCCCCGCCGTGGTGGCCAATCAGTATCCGGTGCTGGATGTGTCCGCTACGGCCTTCTCCCGCCACTTCTACTGGGCTCTGGCCATGGGACACAGCATCGGCGATGCCGCCCGAGAAGCGCGTGTGTCGGTCAATTACTCCATCTCCGGAGAAGCCATCGATTGGGCGGTGCCGGTCGTCTTCGCGCGAAATCCCGCGCAGCAACTCTGCCTGCCCAGAACGGCGGCGGATTATGAGCGCACCAGAAGCGCGGCCGTGCGCAGCCGGCGGCGAGCGGTGGGAGATCGCGTCAGAATCGGGATCTGGAACGCCCATCGCATGATTCCGCACCTCCCGGACATCTGCACACGCCTCACCGAAGCTCAAACCCACTACGCCTTCGAAACCGTCTCGTTCCCCGCACCGATCGGCACGTGGCGGCGGGAGCAGGACAAGGATCAGGCCTTCGTGGTCGCAGAAACGCTGTATGAGCGGTTGAAATCGAAACCGAAAGAACTCGCCGTCGACCAGCTCATCTGCATGATCAATTTTCCGCTCAAAGACGCGCGGACGAGGTACCTCTACTATTGGCGGCGGGACCCGCTGATCGTGACCTCAACCTTTGAGTTGCTGGAGCAACTGAACGAGCGGGAGTTCACGGTGGAACGGATGATGGCGCATCTGGCCGCAGCGGTGGTCGCAGGAATTCCTCCGCACCCCCGGCGGGTCGGGCCTGCCGACTGCCCGCTCTATTACAACTCCGAGCGAAACATCCGGTCGATCGCCGGGCGGCTCACGTTTTGTGCGAACTGCCGGAAGCAATGTAAGGGCAAGAACGGACAGGAACGGTTGCAGGCGGCCCAACACATTCTCACCGCCTATCCCTAGCGGGAATTCGAGACGGTCCAGAAGCGTGGCTCCCGCCGCGACTGCGTCCGTACGGCTGCATCATTCGGTTCTCACCAGAAGGAGGAATATCCGATGACCTCACAAACCGCCGCACTACGAGCAGTGTGTCTGATAATGGCGAGTGCCGTCCTTCTTCTGCCGGTTTCTTCCTCTTGGGCCGCAACCGGCGCCGTTCGGCCCGGGAGCGGATACTCCATCGCCGCCCACCCGCTGGATGATCACAATCCGCAATATACCTGGAACGATTTCCGGATCTATGTCATCGCCGGCTGCGTACCGAAGAACCTGCCCTATCCGGGACTCGTCGGCTCCGTCTGGGTGGCCTGCAACGATCTGGATTATGCGAAGGACAAGGTGGTCGAAAGCCCGTTCGTTTCCTGCCTGGAGATGTTTACGGATGGAGTGCTGCACGGGCTGTCTATCAATGAAGTCAACAACCGCACGTGGAAATCCTTCCGGTTCTCCTGCCGGGGATTGGAGCCCGACGGCACAGTCGGCTCTCGTTCGGAGAAGAGCCCGTTTCTGTTTAACTACGAGAAAGACGGCACACTCTTCGAAACCACGGCGCCGATGAATCGGCTCGTCATGGGTCTGCACGAAGTCTACAACAAGTTGCAGCTTCGAGAGAGCCTCCTCCAGGTAGGCCTCGAACATGCCACTGCGGCGGATATCCACGAAAACGGATCGAAGGGAAAAGATCCGGCTTCTATCCAGGTAAGCCCCAGAGTGCCGGACGCGTTCGGATTAGGGGGGCTGGTGGGCAGTCATGATTGGCAGTGTCCTCCGGGGATGGTCGTGACGGGCGCCGCGATCGGCCATGTTCCCGATAAGAAAGAGAAGCATACGCGGCCGGTCTACCTCCTCTTGGAGTGCCGGAAGCTCTTTTATGGAGGCTGAGCGAGAAGGGAAGGGAAGCGATGCGGCAATTCCCTCGCGGGTTACGACGACGATAGTGTCAGGACTGCGATCCAGCTTGGCACCAACCTCGTTCCCAAACAATCCCCGGCACCCTTTCCTTTTTTGACTTTTCGAGGACAACAGGGACGTTTAGAGATACGCTGTGTCCGTGACGATGACGATCACCACAGTCATGGTTGTCGGCATTGCGTTTCTCCTGACGGCTTGTCCGCACCCGCAAGTCACCCCTCCTCCCTCCTTTCCGCCTTCGTGGGAAACGCTCATTCGCAAAGGCGACATCGAACAGGAGTATTGGCGATATGCTGAAGCCGAATACTACTATTCACAAGCCGTCACACGCGCTCAAGAATTCGGAGCTGAGGACGCTCGCCTGGCAAGATCCCTACGAAGCCTCTCCTCCGTCATCTCAAGAAGGGGCAACTATGCCTCAGCCCGGGCCTATGCCGAGCAGGCACTTGGCATGTATCGGCATCTCTTCGGAGCCGAGAGCGGTGAAGTCGGGATGACAGAGTCCATGCTGGGAAACATCGCTGGAGACCATGGATCACTCGGCGAAGCCAAACAACTGTACACGCAATCGCAGAGGCACATTGCTGCAGCGTACGGCCCTCAAGACCCTCGCCTAGGCGAGCCGATGATGGGCTTGGCCAGTCTATACCTGATGACCAATCGCGTGGGCGAAGCAGAGAGTCTGGTGCGACAAGTCGTCACACTGTGGGAGAAATCTGAGAATCCTGATCCAGCCAAACTGTGCCTGGCCCTTCGCCATCTCGGCGCCCTCCTACTCACGCAAAATCGACGGGACGAGGCAGAGCCGATCTTGAAACGGTCGTATGAAACCGCGCAGAAGCGACTAGGCGACAATCATCCTCAAACTGCCGCCGGTCTCTCTACCTTGGCCGCCCTGCATGTTGTTCGTGGGCATCCGGAAGAAGCGGAGCCACTCTACAGGCAAGTGATCCACATGGTGGAGCGAAGCTCCGGGACGTCTCACCCAGAGGTGGCCGTCGCACTGACGAATCATGCAGAGGCGCTGTTTGCCATCACACACTATGCTCATGCGGAGCAACAGCTCCGCCGGGCCATAGCGATTTATGAGCAGCAGACTGGTCCGAGTTCCACAAAGCTTGCCAACGCGCTCGTGTCTCTGGCGGTTGCGGTTTGGAAGCAGGGAGGCACGGACGCGGAGCCTCTGTTCACGCGTGGTCTGACACTTACCGAGAGCACCTACGGTCCCGATCATCCCGCCCTTGCCAAGGCCCTAGGCCTCTATGCGCAGTTTCTTCGGGATCAAAACCGGAATGCTGAGGCGAATGCCTTTGCGGAGAAAGCCGAGTCCATTCGGGCCAAGAGTACGCCGGGCCACTCCACATCGTAATGTACACCCACGGTCGAGCTGTCGATGCGCTCACCACTCGCCGATTCCAGGAGGAGACGCTTCATGTTCCACCGGCTGTTGAGCCTTGGATTCACGCTGTGCGTATTGGGGATGCCGGGATGCTTCTCTCACATCCCCTTTCAAGAAGCACCTTCTCCCACAGCGGACCAAACCGTGCTCTATATCTATCGACCCGATTCGCCGCCGGCGCTTCGTAAGGCCACCGTGTATATCAATGACCAACAGGTGGGCGACCTCGCCTCGAAAGAATTTACCTGGATCACTATTCCACCAGGCTCCTATGTTCTGCGCGTGAAATGGTCGCCCGAACTGTTTATCTCGACGGAAAATATCAACGTGCACATCCGTGAGAAGGAAACGGTCTTTGTGAAGATCGAACCGGCCACGGTCGTCTTCCTCGGTGGGAGCGTGGTCAAGGTCCGGCTCTCCGGCGGCAACCATCCCGACCAAATCACCCGTGTGTGGCCATTGAATTACGTGAAATCGAACGCACTCACGGTGAAACCGCTCGAATAGTCCGCCGCCTGGAGGGTCGGCGATTACGATGTACTTGGTGCCCGCCTCCATTCATCGATCGGCGTCATCGAGACAGGACCGGCGTTGCCGCAAGGTTTCAGAAGGCACGAAGGTGGGAGATCTGCCTGCACAGCCCTATCGAGATGGCTGAGGAAAACAACGGCAGACCGTAGCGCGAGACCAATCGGCATCAACCTATTTTAGGCTAAACTCCCGCACCGCTTTGGCAAGATCCCCCGGTGTGCCGATATCGATATAGGTATCGTGGGGGAAGATCACACTCTGCAACAACAGCCCCGCTTTCAACGCGGCCTGCAGTACCACCCCCACGGCGAGATCTCCGCCCAGATCATGGGCGGGATTGGCCAATTGCGCCAAATTGCGGTGCGTCTCCTCTGCGCGCAGAAAGTGGTGGAGAAACTGGGAGAAGGTGGGCGTCCAAACCGCGCAGCACCAGCCGTAGGTCAACGTCGTCGCTGCCGGTTTCATCACGATGTTCCGCACGAGGCCGTCGGCCTCGCACTCCACCATGTCCCACACACGGTGGTCATATACCCGATGCAGGCCCAAGACCACGTCCGCGCCGGTTCGCTCCTGCGCCGCGATCAACTGCCGGTAGGCATCGTCGGGCCCGAATAGAATATCCGGAAAGCCAAACGCCACGCGTTTCTGTTCGATAAACGGATAGGCGCGATCGATGGTATCCGGCGGCCCCAGCGATCCGCCGATCACGAGATAGGCCAGCGACAGACCGACCAGGTCGCCCTCTCGAAAATAGTTCGGAATATCCCATTTGCCGTCTCTGATCACGAAGAAGGCCTTCGTGATTCCGGCGACCCGGAATTTCTCCAGTAAGTAGTGGGCTGCGACTTTCGGACGCGGCAGCCCGGTCTTCTCGTCGAGGGCGAAGCCGACGGGATAGACTTCCTTGCTGCAGGGGAACGGCTGCAACCGTTTGGCTTGGCCCGCGGCGGGAATCAAGCCGACGACTTCAAGGGCCGGCCGTGGAGGTGATGTATGCGTCTGTGTCATCGGGCGGGCATTATCTCCGCTTTCGCCTCCCCTGTCCATGCCGCCGCCGACTTCGCCGGCTCCGGCTCCCCCCTCACGAATCGGCACCAACGATCTCCCGGTAATACTGCTCCAGCATCGCTTGCCGGGCTGTGTCCACGACGACTAACTGGCGCTGATCGAAGGTATTGGCGACATACAGATACCCCAGATCTCCGCTCAGGCCCTGCTCAACGTGCAGTTGCCGGCCGTCGGCCTCATCCCTGGTCGCTTCACGCACAACCTGCCGCGCCGGCAACTGCGCCCATGCCTCCTGAGCCGAGGGCCAATGGTTCTCATACAGCGGAGCCTCGTCGGTGCCGCGGGCCTGCATGATCGCGGACAGATCCAGTCGAGCCCCTTCATCCGGCTCAGGCTGCTCGTCCCAGAGGGATGACGCCGGTCCTCGCGAGAGGATGTACAGCGGACCGTCCTCCGTGATCTCTTCCACCGAGGCATAACGAATCGGCTCCGGCCTGAGCGTGGGACACAACCCTCGGGCTGCCAGGGCGCGTTGAAACGGAATGCGGCGGGACAGCAATCGCGCTTTCTCGAACAGGATCGCCCGGGCGCCGGGAGCCAGTGCCGCAGACAGCCGATCCACGCGAGGTCCGATCCCCGTTCGCGCCTCGAATGCCTGTTGTGTGAGCGGATCGCGCGCCCGATCGAACGTCGCCCATGACCGGCTCGGCAGCCCAAGGTCTCCTTCGGATTGGAACAGCACATGGGTTGCGATGACTACCGGGTACCGCTCCGGAAGGGCGTCTTTCTCAAGATCGCAGCATTCGAACCGCACGTTGTCCAATCCCCATTCTTTGGCGCGTCGGCGGGCTTGGTCGATCGAGGCGCTCGACCGGTCGATCCCGATAACCCGGCAGGTCGGATGCTGCATCGCATAGAACATGGTCAGGATGCCGATACCGCAGCCGACATCGAGAATCGGCTGGTCCGGGTCGAGCACCGCCGAGATTCGCGACCCGACCTCGAGGTAATACTCGTAGCGCTGGCTATAGAGTGCGGGGATGAGGGACGGGTGAGCCGTCAGATCGTAAAAGGCCCGGTCGGCGGCGCTGCCGCCCTGCCGTCTGGTTTCAACGGCACGGTGGAGCGCGTCGAGGTCGTTCCGACTGAACGTGCGTTGTTGCCAGGCGAAGTAGTCGCGGTCGGAGGTGAAACGACGGAGGCCCCAGGTCTTGAGGTGTTGCTCCAGCGACGTGCGTATCTCGTCAGTCGAGTCGCCAGGCACGGGGTCCTCTTCGCGAGACGCGCGTCACGAGTCACGCCTCACGGCCGTTTCAGCATGATGGCATCTTCGTACGCCAGGGGCACCGGATGCGGATGCCGGAGTTGCCCGCTGCCGAATACCACATATTTCTCGCAGGTGAGTTGGTTGAGACCGATCGGTCCACGCGCATGATGACGGGCGGCACTGAGTCCGATATCCGCGCCGAACCCCAAGCTGTCGCCGGCATTCAGCCGCGAGGACGCATTGACCAGGACGGAACCCGCATCGACCTCCCGGGTGAAGCGCATCGCGGACTCGTACGATTTGGTGACGATGACACAGGTATGACTCGGACCATGTTGTGCGATATGCGCGAGGGCATCGTCGAACCCGGGCACCATCTTGATGGCCATGGTCGGTCCCTGGAACTGTTTGCGCCAATCGGGCTCCTGTGCCGGCTTGACCGCCTTATGCCCGGTCATCAACATCTGCCCCATGAGCGACACCGTTTTCGGGCAGCCGTAGATATCGATCTTGAACTCATCCAACAACCGAAGAATCAGGGCCGACAACAGCGGACGGGCGATCCCCTGATGGACCAGCAGCGTATCCAGCGAGTTGGGCGCCGAGGGATTTTGCACCTTCGAATTAACGACGATATTTTGCGCCAGGGGAATTTCGACATCATCGTCGATGTAGACGTGGGTGATCCCGCCGTCATGACAGAGAATCGGCACTCTCGCCTGTTCCTGCACCACCTTGCGCAACCCGGCACCGCCGCGCGGAATAATCGCATCCAACGCCTTGCCGGACTTGATCAACTCCAGCGCCGCTTCCTTCTCCGGTCGATCGATGATCGTGCAGGCACCCCGGGGAATCCCCGCCTCCGTCATGGCTGCGGTCAGCGCAGCGGCGATGATCTCCTGCGTGTGCGTCCAATCCGGCGACCCGCGGAACACACAAACATTCCCCGACTTCAAACAGAGTGCCACGGCCTCGATGGTTTCCAACGGTGACAACTCGGAAACGATGCCGATGAGCCCGATCGGCACGCGCACCCGACCGACCTGCAATCCATTCGGTTCGTCATGGCGCCCCAAGACCTCGCCGAGCGGGTCCGGCAAGTCGGCGATGCGATGCAATCGATCCACCAATGCCTTCACGTCGTCTGCCGTCATGCGAATTCTCGCCACGGCATCCCGCACCCGTTCCCGGTTCTCGTATCCCGTCATGGACTTACCGACCGCGTCCACATCCGTCTCATTCGCAGCAAGGATCGCTTCTTCCTTCTCCGCAATCGCCGCCGCCATGGCCCGTAGGGCTTTCTCGCGGACCGGCCCTGCCAGCAACGACGTCTGGCGGACCGCCTCACGAGCCGTCTTCAATACTTTATCAAGGTAAAGTTTAACTGGAACTTCAACCATTGTGACCCCAGGGTGGTGAGACAGTTAAGTGGCAATCCGGTGTGTCAGCATCGGGTAGAGACATCGGCACAGCACCGGCATCACGGCAACACGTTGTGTTTCGCGACGGACTATACCATGCGATTTTTTTTCGAGTCAAAGCGTGCATGAGGAGCGCTCTGGTGCTGCGCACCATTACATGGAACGCTCGATCGGATGTTCGCCACGGCTCGAACCTGAAACTTCACGGCCGGGCAACCAGACCTCTTTTTGAACGATGTTCCGGTCATTGAACATTCCACTGCTTCGAACAGGGAGTGTAGAGTGCGCCCATGCTGGAACTCATCGGTCTAGGCATTCTCGCGGGTGTGGTCCCCGTCTACCTCGGCATCGCCGTGGCCATGTGGCTTCGGCGGTCCTTGCCTCGCGCCTGGGAAACGAAGCTCATCGGTTTGGCCACCGGAGTCCTCGTCTATTTATTTTTCGACCTGATGCACGAATCGATCGAATTAACCGGTGCCCGGGATCCCTGGTCATGGATGTTGTTCCTAGGCAGCCTGCTTCTGAGCTTTGTTGGTTTGGCCTTGCTGGAGGAACAACAACTGAAACGTGGGCGTGGCGACCGCGCCACTGCGCTTCCGTATGTCGTCGCCGCCGGCATGGGACTGCACAATCTCGGGGAGGGCCTGGCCATTGGTGCAAGTTATTCCAGCGGAGCCTGGGCACTCAGCTGGTTGCTCATCATCGGCTTTGCGCTCCATAACGGCACTGAGGGGTTCGGCATCATCGGGGCAGCCGGTAAGGCCACGCTCTCCTTTCGGGATGCACTGCTGCTTGGAGTGGTCGTTGGCGTACCGACCTGTCTTGGGACTCTGCTCAGCAGCCTCACCCTCTCCCCCTCCTTTTCCCTCGTATGGTATGCCTTAGCCGCAGGCTCACTGCTCTACGTCGTCTTCACCCTCGTGGCGCTGGCCGGCAGTGGCTCTCGCAAGGTTCCTCTCGCCTGGGGCGCTTGGGTCGGCATCGTGCTGATGTTCACCACAGCCATGTTGCTGACGCTTGTCACCGGTCATCGCTCCTGACTCCTGTCACGTCCTTCCGCGCTTCCCCATCAGGCACAGACGAGGTCCGCCGACGGCGTTCTCGCAAGACACTGCCTTATTCGCGCCCCCACCTCCTTGCGACCTTGCTGGACGACCTGTTGCGCATCCGGCAGGTTGTGTTGATACATGCCGACAGATGATACGCCGCGCGGACGATGGCGCACCAAACACTGTTTCTCTACCCTGCCCGCTCACCGCAAGCACGAACCTGTAACTCAGAATTATTTCTGAGAGCAAAGAGATCCGCGGGCAGGGCCCTTGACAACGTGCACTAAATGGTGATATTGAGAACCATACTCAATTAAGACGTCTCTGCACCATATCAGCAGAGGCCCGAGGAATTCGATTCCCAGAGCCCACGGTCATCCGATCGCGGGCTTTTTTATTTTTCAGGGGGGGGAAATATGCTTCAGCAATCGCAGACACGACTCGTCGACGACACCCTGACCGTGGCGGATCGGCTCCATGCCTTTCTCTCCGGTCGTCTCCGCGAACGTATCACCCTGAAGGAGCTCTCCCGCTTCTTGGGGTATTCTGAAAAGTATGCGTCGGACGTGTTCCAGCGCTATATGGGCCGCCCGTTTTCGCATCACCTCAAACAACTACGACTGGACAAGGCGACCTCCATGCTTTTGGAGGACGGCCACACGATTGCCGGCATTGCCGAATCCGTCGGCTTCAGCGATGCCTTCGCGTTCAGCCATTTCTTTAAACGCGCGATCGGCTGTTCACCGACTGAGTTTCGCAGGCAGCACCTGCGCCAGGCGGATGCCGCATGAAGGATCATAGTCCCCTCGCATCGACGGGCGCCTGGACCTTTTCCCTGGCGCTGCACGGGATCAGCCTCGGCGCCGCACTGGTGCTCGCCGCGGAGTTTTCCGTCATGCCACGGGAACACCCGTTTCGATGGGAGGTCTCGATCGTCAGCGCACCGGCAGACCAACCTCTGACCTCAGACGTCCCCAGTCAGTCGACGGCCCCTTCGACGCCTTCCGCCTCCGCGCCCCCTGAAACATCTCCTCAACCCGCCATGGCCGCCACACACCGTGCACGCACAGTGATGGCCCCCATCGCAAAGGCCGTCACCTCCGACCAAGGCACGATTTCACGCCGTCTCGACGAACCACCCGCCTCACAACCGACTCCGCTCCACCCGTCCACACCCGACACGATCCCTACAAACCACGAACAGCCCGTGCCGAACCCAGGCGCTGAGATGCTGGCGAATTCCTCGCCCTCAGACTGGCCGGTCCCGACGGCAGCGATCGCCGACCTGCCGCCTCCCCCCATCGAAGCCGCCGATCCCTCGAACCTGGCGATAGAACCCGCCGTACCCGAAACCCTGCGCTTGGTCAATCGCCCTGCGCCCCAGGCCCGCGAGGCCATCGTATCGCGTGCCTTCCTGCCTGATTACGGATGGCTGGCCCAGATGTTATTTGCAGAAGTCGAGCAGGCCAAACGCTATCCGGCGCTTGCCAAACGGCAGCGCTGGCAAGGCAGCGTGCTGTTGCAGGCGCGCGTGCATGACGACGGCCGACTGAGCGACATTGCCGTCGTCGAGCCGTCCGGCCACGAGACCTTGGATCTCGATGCCATCGCCCTGTTGGAACGCACCTCTCCGGTCTCGTTGAAATATCCGCTCGGTCAACCGTATGTCGTCGTCCACATCCCCATCGGCTATCGCCTGGAATAGGATATTACCCATGCACCATGAACAGACCATCCCGTGCCTGTCGGCCTTCGAACAGCACCACAATGACTTGCTGAGGTTCTTTACTCACAAGCTTGGGTGCCGGGAACTGGCCGCCGATTGCACGCAAGAAACCTATATGCATCTCGTCCGCATGCGCCCGACCATCGACGTGCAGAACCCGCGGGCCTTCCTCTTCCGAGTGGCCGCGAATCTCGCCGTCGACAATCTCCGCAAAATCCGCATTCGCCGGGAAGCGCTCAGCGCCGATCCGCCGCCCGAGAATACCGCCAGCCTTGCGCCTTCCGCAGAGGATGCCTTGGACGCCAAACAACGACTCGTTCGATTGGAAAGCGCCATCGGGGAACTCTCCCCTAAGTGCCGGAGTGCCCTGCTGATGAATCGTTTGGACGGAAAAACCCACCGGGAGATCGCGGAGAAACTGGGGGTATCGGAAAGTATGGTTGCGAAATATGTCATCCAGGCGTTGAAGCATTGTCGCTCGCGTCTGGATGCGGACGAGGTGAACGCGCGTTCGTGACTGTTGAAAGCTCGTGACCATCCGTCTTATACAGTAGACGCGCGCCCCCTTCTTGGGTACACAGCGGCCCGGCAAGCGCGCGACGGATGGATGGATGTCCGACGCGAGTTCCCCACAATCCGCTTCATCGCTTGAAGACGAGGCCCTGGAATGGGTCGTCCGCCTTCACACCGGCCATACGTCCGACCGCGATCGCCTGGCCTGTGAGGCCTGGCAATGCCTGAGCCCTGCTCATCAAGTCGCGTTCCACAAGGCCGAGGCCTTATGGAAAGAGATCGGTCATATAGGCGCGGGGCAGCGTGCGCCGACCCAAGCCACCCGGCCTGCCCGCCGTCACCATCATCGATGGTGGCCACGACTCCGACCATGGAGCCTTGTCGCCTGCCTCCTTCTCACGGCAGGATGGTTCCTCTGGGCCCCCCTGCTCGATCAATACCGCCTCCAGACCGCCCATTACCGAACGGGGGTCGGACAGCAAGAACAGATTGTGCTGCAAGACGGCACCCGCATCATATTGAACACCGAGAGCGCACTCAACGTGGTCTACTCCCCGGAACGGCGGGAGATTCACCTCCTCGCCGGAGAAGCGGCCTTTACTGTAACAGCCGACCGGGAACGCCCCTTCATCGTTCACAGCGGCGACATCATCACGCAAGCCTTGGGCACCCAATTTGTCGTCCGCCGGCAGCCTTATTCCGTCACCGTGACCGTCTCGGAACACGCCGTCCAAGTCTCTACGTCGCCCACCGGCCATAGAAAGCCGCTGGTCCTGAACGAGGGACAGCAAGCGTCGTACTCCGAAGAACGTGGTTGGAGTCCGCCGCATGCGATCGATGCGAACCAGCTCTCAGCTTGGCAACGAGGTAAGTTGATCGTCGAGGGCCAAGCCCTTGGAAGCGTGATCGAAGAACTCAATCGATACCGTCCCGGGAGAATTCTGATTCTGAACCCGGCCCTGCGTTCACTGAACGTCACCGGCGTATTCGACCTGACGGACCCCGATGCGGCGCTACGAATGATCGAGCGCACGCTGCACATTCACGAGACCAGCCTCAGTCATTACCTGGTGTTGCTCCACTAACCCGGTCTCTTCCGACCCTCTGCACCTCTTCTCCGGACTGTCTCGTAGGTTTTTTTCGCGCGAACTGCTTTTTTTCACTGCAAGGTTTTCGGCCCTGTCCGTCTTTACCTATGGAGCGCCGGTCGGGAATCGTCCGGCCTCCGCCCATACATATTCGGCTTCATGGAGACAGGAAGAGGGGGAATCATGCAGCTTTCATGGCACATCATTATCGCAGCGGTGTCGGCCGTCCTGCTTCAGTCGGCCGCCAATCTGGCTGAAGCCGGCAGCGACCGGCTCACCACGTATGAACCACAGGTGTTTCTACTCGCACAAGCCTCGCCGGGCGGCGAGCCCACGGAAGCGACGGAATTCAACATCTCACCACAGCCGCTGGGTTCCGCGATCACCTCGTTCGCCGATCAGGCAAACTATCGTCTGTTGGTTCCCGCGGAGATGGCGGAAGGCAAGAGCACGAACGGGGTCTCCGGTCGCCACACACCAGAGGAAGCCTTGACGATCCTCCTGGCAGGAACCGGTCTCAGCCATCGATTGACCGACTCCCGCACCATGACCCTGGAACCGGTCGCTGTGACGCCGCTCCCTCCGTCACCCGTGGCCCAGGCGGCATCACCCGAGCCCTCCAATCCCAACACCCAGGTGAAGCCGGCGTCGAAGCCCGTGAAAGTACCGGAAATCGTGGTGAAGGAAGTCGAAGATCGTGGGTACGCGGTGGACGAGTCCTCGACGGCCACGCGCATTCCGGCGCCCATCCATGACACCCCGCGCTCGGTCGAGGTCGTCACCCGGCAAGTCCTGGATGACCAAAAAGTCATTCGCTTCAGCGAAGCGCTCCGGAACGTGAGTGGTGTTTCCCAATCCAGCACCCAAGGCGGACAAGCCGGCACATTCATGATTCGAGGCTTCGCATCAGAACTCAATGTCTTCAAGAACGGGTTCCGAGACGACAGCACCTTCAGCGCGCGCACCCAGCGCGACATCATCAACATCGAAAGCGTCGAGGTCGTGAAAGGACCGCCTTCTTACCTGTACGGCCGATCCGATCCAGGCGGCGTCATCAACCAAGTCACGAAGGCGCCGCTGAAAGATCGGTACTATTCGGCGGAAATGATCGTCGGCAGCTACGGGTTGTATCGCCCGCAGATCGACATCGGCGGACCGCTCAACGAGAGCAAAACACTCACGTATCGCTTCAACGGCATGTATGAGTCGGCCGAAAGTTATCGCGACGGCGTCAAGAGCCAGCGCATTTTCCTCGCGCCGACGTTTGGGTGGGAGATGAGCAATCGCACCACGCTGCGGTTTGAAGGCGAATATCTCTTCGATCGCTCCCCGATCGACCGCGGCCTCATCGCGTTCGGCAACGGCGTCGCGCCCATTCCCGTCAGCCGCTTCCTGGGCGATCCGAACCGCAAGATGGAAACACAGCAAGGAAAAGCCACCCTCACCCTGTGGCATGAGTTCAACGACATGTTCCGCTGGCGCACCGCCTTTCGTGCCGCGGCCGCGCACAGCCGGTATTCCAGCCTGGAATCGAACTTCCTGGTGGGAGCCGAAAGCGACGGCATCTTGAACCTGGCTCGTTACGAGATTCCGACGACGGTGCAGAGCCATTACTTGCAGAACGAACTGCACGGAAACTTCTTCACCGGTTCGATCAGACATAAAACGATCATCGGCATCGAGCTGGGCCGGGAAAATTCCACGGCCACCGCCTCGGGAGACTTCGGCGGCGACACCACGACGCCGGGCGCCTTCAGCTACATCAACATCTTCAATCCGAACGACCGGCTGTTCCTGAATCCGGCTCTCACCAAGTTCAGCGATGCGAGCCAACAAAATAATATCTTGGGCGTGTACGTGGGCGACCAAGTCGATCTGTTGGAGAATCTGCACGTGCATTTCGGCGGACGATTCGACCTGTTCGACCAGCATATCACCAACCGGCCTGACGACTTGACGACCACCGGCAGCGAGAACAATAAGTCGGATACGGCCTTCAGCCCATCGGTCGGCATCGCCTATCAACCGGTGAAGCCCGTCACGCTGTTTGCCAACTACACGGAATCCTTCGCTCCGCAGGGCGCCGGCTCACGCAGCATCACAGGAAACCTCTTCGATCCGGAACGCGGCAAGTCCTATGAAGGCGGTATCAAGTACCAGGCCTTCGGAGGGAAATTACGATCCACGGTTGCCGTCTTCGACATCAAGAAAAAGAATGTGCTGACGGCCGATCCGTTCAACGGGTTCTTCTTCTCGGTTGCGACGGGCGAACAGCGCAGCAAGGGCGTGGAGTTCGACATCGCGGGGCAGATCCTGCCCGGATGGGACATCATCGCGAACTATGCCTACATCGATGCTCGTGTGACGAAGGATCTGCTCTTTGCCATCGATAGTCGCGTGCCGAACAGCTCGCTGCATCAGGGCAGTGTGTGGACGACCTACTTCTTCCAGGAAGGCGTCGCCCAGGGATTCGGCGCCGGTATCGGCATGTATGCGCAAGGCAAACGGAACGGGATTTTCCAATGTCAGGATCCCGCCAATTGCCAGGCGCCGTTCGAACTGGCCGGATATGTCCGGATGGACGCTGCGCTCTACTATCGGAAGCAGGAAGTGTTCAACAAGACCAACCTGCTTGCCGCGATCAATTTCACCAATGTGCTCGACCACCGCTACTTCAGCGGCGCGCAGAATTTCCGCGAGATCGTCTATACCGGCGCGCCGTTTACGGCCATCGGATCACTCAAGTTCGAGTTCCATTGAGCGCGACGAAAGCTTGGGCTTTCTCCGCGAGGCGCGCGCCCGACCACGGGGGCGCGCCTCGCTGTTTCAAGCGCAGACAGAATTGCGTCTGTAACACGACAGGATCCGCCGTTTGGATTCGCTACTGAGTCGCTTGGCTGAGTTGTGCCTTGAGGTCGGCGAGGGAAATCACCACCAATTCGCCGCAACGGTGGCACTTCACGACCACCCCTCGCTTTTCGAGGCGAGCCGTGAGTCGGCCGCAGACACACCGTACGTCTTTACCTGGAGGTGACACTGGTGAGGCAGAATTCATAAAGATATGGTCCAACTAGGTCTGGCAAGCAGCCCCTGAAAGTAAGACGTATGAGATCACCGAAACCGTACCTTCATAGAGCCGACCGGCAGCATTTCTGGAATTCGAACATTCACCCTCTCGCCCTGCATCTGGTAGGGTCGACCGTCTGCGAATGGAACGGCACTCGATCGGTATCACGAGCTCACACCGATGCATCGTAAGGCGTCACATGTCTGACTGGTCGGAACGTCCAAACCTCGGCCCCCTCAGCCTGGCCTGCCCAACCGTGGACGAGAATGCTCAGACGTCGACCGTCTCGCTTGACACCTTGATCGATTTTGTCCAGATCGAACAGAACGAGTTGCTGCGTTTTTTTACCTGGAAGGTCAGGTGTCCGTCGGCAGCAGCCGATCTGGTGCAGGAACTCTATCTGCGTATCGTCACCCTGACGAACCCCGAGAGCGTGAGAAACCCGCGCAGTTTTCTCTACACCACCGCCAAACACCTGGCCATCGATTACTTGCGAGGACAGGAACGCGCCACCTCCCGGTCCACTCCTCTGGACCAAGCCGTCACCCTCCCGACGGATGCACCGGACGCGGAGACCACCGTTGATGCCAAACACCGATTGGCATCGTTACTTCAAGCCATCGACAGCATGCCGCCCAAACGGCGAGCCGTGTTTATTATGTTCAAGTTCGAACAGAAGAGTTATCTGGACATTGCCCGCGAGCTCAACATTTCCGTCAAAACCGTCGAGCACCACCTCACAAAAGCCATGAGATACTGCCGGGCCCGGTTTGAGGCGCTGCACCTATCCACCACCAGTGAATGAACCGCCCTTGAGTCGTCCTCGTCATCCGATTATTCTCAGGTGCCACGCCCACGCGTCACATGACTCGCGCAGCCGGATTGACCATGCCTCAACCTGACGACTTCGAATCTTCCCGACGTCTCACCGCCCAGCGTGCCTGGGAAGACGCAAATGCATGGCTGCTCCGCATCCATTCCGGAATGATGTCGGAACAGGAGCAACGGGACTTTTCCGCCTGGCGAACTCGTGACCCCGAGCATGAGTCTCAGTTCCGACAGGCTCAGCACTTCTGGCAAGCCTTGAATGGGTTGGCAGACCAGGTCCGTCGAGACTCACCCCCTGCAGCGAACCCATCACGCCACGAATCGCTACCGCGGCCTGGTTCGACGCCGCTGAAACTCGGTCATCGCCGACGCCCATGGGGAATGGCCCTTGCCGCCAGCCTGCTCCTGGCGACCCTCGGATTCAGCCTGTGGCCCAGCGTCGAATTCTGGCTAGCCGATTACCGGACTCGTGCGGGAGAACACAGGTCTGTATCGTTGCCCGATGGCTCGGTCGTTCACCTCAACACACGATCGGCATTGTCCGTTTCGCTCTCGCAAAATCGTCGCAGCCTGGCACTGAAGCAAGGAGAAGCCCTGTTCGAGGTCGCCCATGACCCCGTTCGTCCTTTCGAGGTGACCGTCGGTGGCGGCGTGGTCCGAGCGATCGGAACGGTGTTTAATATCGATCGCCATGGGCAAGACACCGTCGTCAGCGTCTTGGATGGGACGGTTCGCGTCATGCGCCGCGATCACTCGATTGACGTGCACGCGGGCTCCCGCATCACCCTCGAGGACGGAGGGCGGGTCACTCAGCCGGAACCCGTCAACCTTCCCGGTGTCACCGCCTGGCGCCGGCATGAACTGGTCTTCGACCGGATGCCGCTACAAGAGATCATTGCGGAACTGAACCGGTATCGAACCGATACCGTGCTGATTGTCGACGCTCGCCTTCGTACCCAGCAGTTGTCGGGAAGCGTCTCCCTGGACGATCCCGTCCGATCTCTGGCCTTGCTGCAACGGACCGTCCCGTTCCGCACGATCCAGTGGATGCCCTACCTCACGATCCTGACGCGCTAACTTCCTTCGTCCGCGACGAGCCATCTGCGACTCTCCGCTCCACCCACTCCTCAACCGTTTTGAGAATGATCGCACAAAATATTTTCAAGCAGTAGGGAATCGGACCCTTTCGGATCGTCCTTTGTGTGTCGTGATTCACTCGCATTCTATATTCGTAGAAAGGAGAGGTTATGTACGTCATACCGAGGATGATCCTGGTCCTCCTGTGCGCGCTGGGTGTCGGTACCGGCTTTTACGGCACGGTTGCCGCCGAGCAGGCCGCCTTGCGGGAGGAGCCGGTCGAATTCAACATCCCCCCGCAGCCGCTCAGCCAGGCCTTGCGCGCCTTTCGTGATCAGAGCGGGGTTCGATTCATTCACCGGGCGGAGTTGGTCCAGTCCGAGCAGTCAGCGGGTGTCATAGGCCGATATCCATCCAAGGACGCCTTGTCGCTCATGCTTAAGGGAACCGGACTGGCCTACTACGCAGCCGACGACGGAACGGTCGTGCTGGAGCGGGCTGCGCCTTCCGGCACCTCGCCTGCCGCGGCGGCACCGTTGGTCGCCGCGGGCACCCTCGGCCCCGATGAACCGGTGGCCGCGGCGGACGCGGAGGCAGCGGTCAAAGTTCCACTGGTCGAAATCATCGGTACGTCCGAAAATGCCCTCGACTACATTCCCGGCTCCGGCCGTGTGATTACCAAGGAGACCATCGAACAAAACCATCGTCTGACCATCAATGAAGCCCTGCGCGAAGTGCCGGGCGTGCATGTCCGGGATGAAGACGGATTGGGCATCCGTCCCAACATCGGTATCCGAGGGTTGGACCCGACCAGGAGCCGTAAAGTGCACATCATGGAAGACGGGGTGCCGATCATGATGATGCCGTACGCCGATCCGTCCTCCTATTACTTTCCCCCGATCTTTCGTTTCGATCGGATCGAAGTCCTGAAGGGAAGCGGACAGTTGCTCTACGGTCCGCAAACCATCGGCGGCGTCATGAACTTCATCACCCGTATGCCCTCGGCCAAGCCGGAAGGAAACTTTCAGTTTTGGGGCGGCAACAACAACTACTTCAACACTCACTTCGACTATGGAGGCACCTGGGGCAAAAGCGGCTACATGGTGGACTACACGCACTATCAGAGCGATACCCCCCGATTCACCAATGTCCGGGCCAAAGTGGACGACATCACGTTCAAGACCGTCCAAGAGCTGAGCGATCGAACGCAAATCATGGCGAAGTTTAATTACTACCGTGAAGATTCCGGCATCGGCTACCAGGGGTTGACCGAATCCGAATGGGGCTCTCCACGCGGCCAGGACAGACAGACCCTGTTCAAGAACGATAACTTCGATTTTCGCCGGATGGGCGCGCATGTGGCGGTCAACCACATGTTCACCGCCAACTTGACGTCGACCACCAACTTCTTCGGCCATTACATGTCTCGCGACTGGACGAGGCAGACGACCCAGGGCGTCAACGCCGATGGGAGCCTCAACGGCGCCCTCCAGTTCGGCAATGCCATTCCCGCCACCGCCTTCGGGGCTGTCCCCGGCGATGCGCGGTTCACCAATGAACGAGAATACTGGGTCTACGGGGTCGAATCGCGCTTCAAGTACGATCATTCGATTCTCGGAGTCAATGCCACGGCCGATTTCGGCGCGCGCTACATGTTCGAGGAATCGGATCGGAAGCAATTACGAAATACGGGATCCGGTATCGGCGTCACGTCGAGTTGCTTTTTGGCCGTGGCCGGCTCCACCTGTTTGAACGAAAACAACCTGCGGACGACCAACGCCTATGCGTTGTTCTTCCAGGAGCGTTTGATTTTCGGCCAATTTACGATTACGCCCGGCGTACGCGTGGAGCATATCAATTACGACCAATACAATCGGCTGTCGAACAACGGCAACGGATCTTTCGGGAAGGCCAATTTTACAGAAGTGTTGCCGGGAATCGGTGTCACGTACGCGCCGTTCAAGAACCACACGTTCTTCTTCGGCGCGCATCGCGGCATGTCGCCCCCGCAGATCTCCGATGCCATTACCGGCACCGGGGCCGTCGTCGACCTGGGGCCGGAATTGAGCTGGACCTACGAGTTGGGCACCAGGGGGAACCTGGCCCACTGGGCGGGGTATGAATTCACCCTTTTCCAGATGGACTTCGATAACCAGATCATCTCGCAGTCGGCTGCGGGCGGCACCGGCGCAACCCTGACCAGCGCGGGGGAAACCAGGCATCGGGGCATCGAGTTCGCCACCAGCCTGGACCTGTGGGATGCGTTCAAGGGACGAGACAAGGACCAGGATGTGACCCTCGATGTGAACTACACCTGGGTTGCTCAGGCCGAGTTCATCGGCACGCGCAACAGCTCGATCACCGGTGCGGCACTCCTACCCACGGAGGCGGCGGTCGTGAGTGTGAGCGGCAATCGGCTCCCCTACTCGCCCAAACACCTGTTGACGGCGGGAATCGGGTATACCAACCGGGCATTCGGCCTCGGCACGTTCAATGCCAGGCTGGAAGCACAGTGCATCAGCGATCAGTTCGGAGACGACCGGAACCTTGTCGCCCCGACGGCAAACGGACAACGGGGCATGGTCCGTGGCTGGTGCATGATGAACGCATCGGTCAATCAGTATGTGAAGAAGATCAATACAACCTTCTTCTTCGTCGCCAAGAACATGTTAGATCAAGCCACCATCATGGATCGGACCCGCGGCATCTACCCCGGCCTCCCGGCGCTCTGGCAAGCCGGAGCCAAGTGGACGTTCTAGGCGAAGCCCGCCTCACGTGACCCCTCGTCCGCCGCAAGGCCGGACGGGGGGTTCTGCCCTTCGCCCCCAGCCATCGTCGCCGTGAGCCGACAAGGTCGCATGCATGCGGTCAGGTGTGGTTTCCAGCCCGTCGTACGTCTCTTACAGTAGGACCGAAGCAGGTGCTCCGGCTTTGTGCGCCTACACAACATCGCTGAGCACGAGAACCGTGACGAAGGGACGATATGATCGTGCAAGAACTCAACCCGATCCGTCCCCATTCAGGGGCGCAGCCGCCTACCGCTGTCCACCTGGCCCCGTCAGCCGGCATGCCCCCTTCCCCCCGCCGTTCCTGGAAAAAAAACTGGCTGCGTCTGCACTTATATGTGGGGCTGATAGGAGGAGGGTTGTTCGTCCTGACCAGTCTGACCGGCAGCCTGCTAGTCTTCTACAAGACCATCGATGAATGGCTGAATCCGGAGCAGGTGATCCGAACGGTCGGGCCCGATCGACCGCTGAGCGACATCGCCGCGGGAGCCAGAACGGTACATCCGGATTGGTCCCCTCCTGACACCCTCATCTTTCCACTCCACGAGCGCGATACGTTCCATGCCTGGTTCAAGGATCCTGCGGCCGCCCCTCCCGAAGTGCGTTGGCATGTCGTCGC
Source organism: Nitrospira defluvii (assembly GCA_011525625.1). Taxonomy (GTDB): domain Bacteria; phylum Nitrospirota; class Nitrospiria; order Nitrospirales; family Nitrospiraceae; genus Nitrospira_A. Next base: position 172,473 of record WYAX01000016.1, on the reverse strand, counting down.
CGTCGATCCCTCGACTGCCCGCCCCCTCAGCGACCGGGAATGGGGCAGCTTCTTCGTCTCGTTCATCTATGAACTGCATCAGGAGCTGCTCCTGGGAAAACCTGGCGAGATCTTCGTCGGCATTTTGGCCCTATTTCTTCTCCTCTCGATCGGAAGCGGCCTCTACCTCTGGTGGCCGAGTCCGGGGAAGCTCCGTCGCGCCTTGACGTTTCAGACCGACGGGAGCCTCATTCGAAAACACTATGACCTGCATAAGCTCACCGGCCTGGTGGGAGCGCTCCTCCTCACGTTGCTTGCCCTGACAGGCTTCTATTTGGAGTTTCCCGATGCCGTCGCCTCGGTCGTGCAATGGTTCTCGCCGGTTCGAGAGGCCGGACCTGAAGACCAGCCGCGATCCGAGTGGCAGGCTGGAGTGCCGACGATTCTTCCTGAACAGGCAATCGCGATCGCGCGCGCAACCTTCCCCGATGCTCGACCGATGTGGATGGGCCTGCCGCAGCACGAGCGGGACAGTTATTCCGTCGGGCTGAGACAACCGGAGGAGATCCGTCAGGCAGGAGGACAGACCGAAGTCTGGATCGATCAATACAGCGGCGCGGTGCTTCGGGCGCAAGACTGGCGGGAGTTCACCGGCGGAGAAACCTTTCTCGCCTGGCTGTTCCCGCTCCACAACGGCGAAGCGTTTGGATTGACCGGCCGCTGGCTCATCCTTGTCGCCGGGCTCACGCCGCTGCTGCTCTATGTGACGGCATTGCGGATGTGGTGGTTGAAACGAGACGCCCATCGGCGTCGCCGGGAAAGTTAGCGCCCCAACGCCTTGACGCTGACCGGGCGGCAGTCGGCACAAAGCCCGTAGAGCTCCAAGTTCTGCGCGGTCAGATGGAATCCATTCGCTGACGCGATCTCCTGCCGCAGCCGTTCGATGGTCGGATCCTCGAATTCGACGATGTGTCCGCAGCCCGTACAGATGAGATGATCGTGATCCCCCTTCGCGAACAGATTATCGTACTGGGTTTCTTCATTGAAACGACGAGCCTGCGCAAAGCCTTTGTCGCACAACACTCGCATCGTCCGATAGATCGTATTCAGCGGCGCACGCTGGCCCTGCCGATTGAGCCGGCGATACAACTCGCGAATCGTGATGTGCTCTTCCCGCAAAAAGGCCTGGACGATTCGTTCACGTTGCAGGCTCCAGTTCAGCCGCGTCCGGCCAAAACTTGTCCGGATGCGTTGAATGCCCTCGTCTAACCGTCGTTCCTGGCGGTTACTTCGAGACAACCTGGTCACTACGTTCATTTGGCGCTTCTCCCGAATGGTCGAGTTCGGCAGACGGGCTGTCTGCACCGCCTCCTCTTAGTAAGACGCACGAGCCGGCGATCTCCATACCCAGATGTATGGCTAGGGCCGAATGGGTCTGGAAACTAAGCATTCCCATTCGGGCTATAGGGCACCTACTATCCACCGCATGTCGGAATTGACACAGCACGACCTGTCGGCGTTAGTCCGCGATCACGGGCCGGATCTGCAGCAGTTCCTCACCCGGCGCTTGGGCTGCGTCGACACGGCCAAGGATCTCGTGCAAGACACGTTTGTACGCGTGCTCCAGAACAGGTCCAGCGAGGTCCTCGGTAACCCGCGCGCGTTTCTCTTTCGGGTGGCGACGAATCTGCTCATCGATCACCACCGTCGTCAGCAACACCGGAACACCCTCACACTGGATGACCCTGATCGCCCGCTCGATCAGGCGGACCTCAGTCCTTCCATTGAACGGGTCGTGTGGTCGAAGCAGCAGGTGGCACGCCTCCGACAGGCCATTGAGGAACTTCCCCCGAAGTGTCGCCAGGTGTTCCTCCTCATCAAATTTCACCACTTCACCCATGCGGAGGTGGCAGCCAAACTGGGCATTTCCCAGAGTACGGTCGTCAAACATATGATCAAGGCGGTGGACTTTTGTCGGACTCGACTCGACAGGCCGTAACGCAGATGCCGAAGCCGCATGGATGTTCAGCCGCCGTGACGCGTCTCCACTATTATGGGGATCCGGTTGAGACGCCAGCGTGACAAGGCAGTAGTCGTGGCGCTACCATGACCCACCCGATGGGCACATCAGAACCCAACAGCATTGCGTCAGCGGCATCCGCCTGGCTGGTCCGGATCGAAACCGGCACCGTCACGGCCGAGGAGCGTCGGCATTTCGTCGAGTGGCTGGCCGCAGCCCAGGCCCATCAAGTCGCCTATCGTGAAGCGCAACAATTCTGGCACTCGCTGGATGGGCTGAGCCCGGACGATATCCGTGCACTGGATCGATACCTGCCTCATGAGTCGAACTCCCAGCGGCCCGGACCAACGCATTCGTGGCGGCGACTCACCGCACTGGCCGCCTGCGTCCTGCTGGTCGCGGGTGCCGGTCTCTGGTTGGCGCTCGTCCTCTGGCCGCTCGGGGACTATCGCACGGCAGTCGGAGAGCAGCGCACCGTTGCACTCCCCGACGGCTCAACGGTGCAACTCAACACCGACACCGCGCTGTCGATCGCGATGACCGATGGCTCACGCCGCCTCACCCTCCACCGCGGGGAAGCCTTCTTCAGCGTCGCCCCGGATCGGGCCCGCCCCTTCGAAGTCACGGCCGGCAAAGGCACCATCCGCGCGTTGGGCACGGCATTTAACGTCCGAACGGACGGGGACCGCACAACGGTCACGGTCTCCGAACACAGCGTACGCATTCGCCTGGGGCACGAACCGCCCAGGGACGTCCAAGCCGGCGAACAGCTTCGTTATCAACTCGGTGGATGGCTTGGATCAGTGGAACGAATCGACCTGAACCGCACCTTAGCGTGGCAACAGCATCGCCTCGTATTCGAGAATCAACCGTTGCCGGACGTGCTGGAGGAAGTCGCCCGGTATCGTTCAGGCCGGTTTGTATTCCTGCGGGATCAGTCACTCAACACATTACTCGTCACCGGCTCCTTCGATACCGAGCGGCTGGACCGCTTCCTCCCCGCCCTCGAGGAAAGCCTCCCGATCCGCATCGTGACCTTTGCCGACCGCGTCATCCTGCTGTATCGAAGCCGCATCACAAGATCGTAATTTTTTCTTTCCACACTAGACCTTGTTCTTCGTCCGTTCGTCGTAGTCAGTGAGCCGCGCGCCGGCTCGCTCATCTCCAGTATCACGACGGAAAGGACGAGATATGTTCGTAACAATGTTTTTCTGGGGCCTGCTGATGATCTCCGCCGCGCCGAACCTCTGGGCGCAGGACAACTCCGCGCCTGCGTCATCGACACAGGCATTCGCCATCACGCCGCAACCGCTCTCTTCCGCTTTGCTGCAATTTTCCAGCATGACAAAGATCGAGTTGCTCTACGACGCATCCATGACGCGCGACATCGCGACGCAGGGCGTCTCGGGCGAATATGCCCCCGAGGAGGCCCTCCGGATTCTCCTCCGGGACACGGGGCTCTCCCCGCGAACCACGACATCGGGCAGCATCACGCTCGAGCGGATGTCCGGCCCTCAATCCCTGTCTTCTACCGGTTCGCCGAGCCTCGCGGCGGCCCCCGAGGCCTCGCCACGACCCGCCGCTCAGAAGTCGGTGAAAGTCCCTGAAATCGTCGTGAAGGACATCCATGAGCGAGACGACGATGCCCAGACCTATGTTGCCGAGGAATCCACGACGGCCACCAGGACCGACACCCCGATTCGCGATGTCCCGCAATCCATTCAGGTGATCACACGCAAGGTGATCGAAGAGCAACGCACGTTCCGATTGCAGGACTCGTTGCAGAACGTGTCGGGCATCAATGCGACGGAGTCTGCGGCGTCACTCTACGAGTCATTGATCATTCGAGGATTCGACGCCACCTCGCGCAGTTACTTCCGAAACGGCCTGCTCGATCCGTTCGCGCAATTTACGGCCTCAGATACCTATAATGTTCGCCGGCTGGAAGTGCTGAAGGGGCCGGCCGCCGTCCTGTACGGACAGGGAGATCCGGGCGGCGTGATCAACATCGTGACGAACAAGCCGTTGCCGAACGCGGCCTATTCGGCGAATGTCACACTGGGGAACTTCCACTTCTATCGGTCCGAATTGGACGCGACCGGCCCGCTCAACGCCAGCAAGACGGTCCTCTATCGATTGAACGTGGCGGGACAAAAGGCCGGCAGTTTCATGGACTACGCCAACCGCGACATGGCCGCGATTGCGCCGAGCATCACGTGGCTCATGAGTTCACGGACCACGCTGACAGTCGAAGCCGATTACTTACGCCGCTGGAGCAACGATCCCTACGGTCTCCCGGCGCAGGGCACGTTCCTGCCGAATCCGAACGGCACGATCCCGCGCAATCGCGCAACCACCCTGGGCGACTTCAGCACGTTCAACCGCACCTCCTATCGGTTCGGCTATGACCTGACGCACCAGTTCAACGACAAGTGGTCTCTGCGTAACGCGTTTCGGCATACGATCGCGGAGGACGACCGCAATAATCTCTATGCTGGATTCGGCGGTGTCCTCGAACCGGATTTCCGCACTATCCAGCGCTTCCAGGTTCTGCAGCCCGGTGTCGCCAGGAGGCACGCCAATTCGATGATCACGAACCTTGTCGGGCATTTCCGATTGTTCGACATGGAGCACACGCTCTTGACCGGTGTGGAGTTACGACAGGAGAAAACCGACCAGTCGATCTACACCTTTGCCGAAGCGCCTCCCTTGGACCTCTTCGCTCCCGATTACTCGCTGCCTCCGCTCCCCTTCACGGGAGACCGCGTGAGCTTCAGAGCCGACAACAAGACCGCCGCCGTGTACGTGCAGGATCAGGTGACGATTCTTCCGAACCTGAAATTTATGGGCGGCCTCCGCGTCGATTATGTGCACCAGTTTCAACAATCCGTGGGTGGGCCTCAGCAAACCTCGGACAACCACGCGGTGAGCCCACGACTCGGCCTCGTGTACCAACCGATCGAACCGGTCTCCCTCTATACCTCTTGGACGAAAGGCTTCCTGCCCAGCTCTGCCGCAGCCTTCAATCCGAACGGTGAGTTGTTCAAGCCGGAACGATCGACGCAGTACGAGGTCGGCGTGAAAACCTTCTTGCTCGACAACCGCGTGTCGGCCACCTTGGCCTGGTTTCACCTGACCCGTGAAAATCTCGTGACGCCGAATCCCGACCCGGCCCTCGCGCTGCAGGGCTTCTCGGTCCAGACGGGAGAGCAACGCAGCCAAGGCATCGAGTTGGATATCACTGCGCAGCTCTCGCCGGGGTGGAACCTCATCACCGGGTATGCCTACACCGACGCCGAGGTGACTAAAGACAACGACACCTCGCTGGTGGCCAAACGGCTGGCCAACGTGCCCTATAACAAATTCACCCTGTGGTCGACCTACCACATCCAGGATGGACCGTTAAAAGGCTTCGGCGTCGGCGGAGGACTCTTCGCCTACACGAGCCGCAATGCCTCGATCTTTGGAGACCAAACCGAGATGCCGGGGTACATCCGCGCCGATGCGGCCCTCTACTACAATCATGACCTGCAGAAGGGCAATTGGGTGGGAGCGAAGAGCGCGCATATTTCGCTCAATCTGAGAAACCTCCTGGATCAGCGGTACGTCGCCACCTCCTACAACGGGTCTAACACCTTTTTCTACGGCGAGCCGCGCACCGTGTTGGCCACCGTTGGCTTGAGGTTCTAAGCCATGTCGCTGATCTGGATGGGGGTGGGACTGCTGCTTGTACTCCTGGCCGGCTGCGCCGAAGGCCGGTGGGTGCAAGCGGGCAAAACCGACGCGCACACGCAGGACGATTGGGAGCAATGCAAGGCGGAGGTGCTCTCGGGGCAGGAACATCAGAAAGACACCATGGCCGGGGGCATCAACTTGAGCGGGTGCATGCAGACGAAAGGTTACATGTATGTCGAGGGTGGGCCTGCTCCCCCACCCGGCGCCGATAGACCCGAATCCCGCTGAACGCTTACCCGCTGCTTTCTGTAAGACGGCCGGGATCTAAACGAGCGCGGAATTTCGGCAATACGGTGAGTGGGGTCGACGCCAGGGCCCTCCCTCTCGTTGACCCATCGGCGACAGGGATGCCACAATGACGAAGCACTCCGCGTCTGTTACAAGGAGGCTGTCATGTCTTGCGCGTCTCGATCCATCACAGCCGGTATCATGGCGCTCCTGGCCGCACTTGCCGGCTGCGCGGTAAACCCTGGCCGCTCGGATCCGCCTGTCGCAGGCCAGAGTGTCTGCCATGAGCCAAAAACGGAGCGATCGTATTTCGAACCTTGCGTGACGTCCACCACACGCCAATCCGACACGCCGATCAAGGATCTTCCCGGTTCGGCGCAGGTCATCAATCGGGACCTGCTGGACGATCAGCGCGCATTGACGCTCGGAGATGCCTTGCGCAATGTCAGTGGAGTTCAAGGCGGCGGGGGACGCCGGTAGCGCGGGGTAGGAGCTCATTGGACGCGTCGATGAACGAAGGATCTGCTTGTTATCCTGTCCGACGCTCGTTTTCCGGTTCCCGAACATGCCTTTCCACTCTTCCGGCATGATAGGGTCGCGTCCGATTCAACTTGATCGGACAGTCTACGGACTGCAACAGCGGCTCCTGCGTGGCGGCTCAAGACTACGAACGGCTGTTTTACTCCTCCGGTGACGATTTGCGTCGATACCTTTCGCGCAAAGTCTCCTGCCCTCACACGGTCTCCGACATCATGCAGGAAGCGTTTCTCCGGCTGATGGGCGCGCAGCCCTCGGCCGACATTCGCGACCCCCGCGCCTATCTGTTCCGAATCGCCGCAAACCTCGCGATCAATCATGCCAGCCGGGGAAAAGACACCATCGATCCATGCGATGCGGAACAGGTCTCATCGGCGACTGCCTCGGCGCTGAGCGAGGAGCGCACACCTGAGCGGGTGGTCCAGGGAAACCAGCAGCTTCAGCGAGTGATGGAGGTCATCGACGGCCTCCCGAGCCGCTGCAAAACCGTGTTCATCCTCTATCGATTCCACAACCTGAGTCAGGAGACGATCGCCGCCCGGCTCGGCATCTCCGTCAGCATGGTCGAAAAACATGTCATTCGAGCCATGCGCTGTTGCCGCGAGGCGCTCGACGACCACAGGTGAGGGAACAGGCCCGCTGCGTGTCGATAGGATAGAGCCACCGCCCATGAATCAATCGCCCAAAGACGCGCCAGTGCCCGACGCCTACGACGAGGCAGTCCGTTGGCTCATGGCCTTGCGTCAGACCAGCAGTCGGACGCCCGCCGATATTCGACAGGCGTTCGAACAGTGGCTGTCGGCCGACCCCGAGCATCGCCGCGCCTTCGAGACTTGCCGGCGCGATTGGGAGATCCTGGAGCCACTCCAAGACGTGTACGGCCCCTGCAGGGAGACGTCCCACCTATATTCTATCTCCGGGGCCGGCAGGACGAAATTGCGCTGGGCCTGGTCCGTTGGAATCGCCGCCACGCTGGCGGCCCTCGTCACGTTGGGGGTGATCGCGATGGAGCGATTCGGCACGGCAATGGAAACCGTGGCTGCGACGCAAGTCGCCGAGCAGAAAACTCTGACCTTGGAGGATGGGACGCGAATCGATGTCAACGGCCGCTCCAGACTCCGCGTACGCTACCAGCGCGCACAACGCATGATTCAGTTGGACGAAGGCGAGGCTCTGTTTGACGTGGCGACGGATGCCGGCCGGCCGTTCGTCGTCCAAGCCGGAATCGGCGCCATTCGCGTCGTGGGGACGGCCTTTCAGGTCACGCGGGACGAGAGCCGGATCAGTGTGGCCGTTCTCCGCGGCCAGGTGCGGGTGGAACGGACCACGGCACCGACCCTGCAGGTCCTCCTCTCGGCCGGTCATGCCGTCAACCTGACTGCCGAGGGGATCGGACCGATCCAGGCCGTCGCCGCCGATACCGTCGGCACATGGAAAAAACAGGTCCTGGTGTTCGACCGGGCCCCGCTCGGCGAGGTCATCAGGGCTCTTCAACGCCAATATCGCGGCACGCTTCGCATCGATCCGGCGGCCGCTTCGCTCCCGCTCACCGCCGTGATCCAGTTTGCCGATATCGAGACGACGTTGGCCGCCCTGCCCAAGACCCTGCCCGTAGCCGTCGAACATCCTGTCGCCGATCATTGGCACGTGCACCTGGCCGCAAAGCAGGAGCGCTGACAGCGCTCCTCGCCTCTGGGCTCCCCTGCTCCACAGACAGCCGCTCATTTTCGCGGGCGAATATTTTTTCTGCACAGAGCGTGAGGATCGCTCCCGACGATGTGTCGTACAGGTGGGACTCGTACGTCGTTATCAAGGAGGCTATCTGTGACAGATCGATCGCGCTTGTTCAGGCATCACCCGATTACCCGATCGTGGCCCCTCTGCTGTATGCTCTTCTTCAATGTCCTGCTTCTGGCCTTTCCCGCGTTCGCCGAGGAGCGTGACTTCAATATTCCCGCGCAACCGTTGAATCAGGCCCTGATCGCCTTTGCGACACAGGCCGGTGTCTCGGTGAACGCCGATCCAGAATTACTGGCCGGCCGACAGAGTTCCGACCTTGCCGGGCGTCACACGGAGGAGACGGCGCTCGACCAGCTGCTGAACGGTACCGGTCTCCGCTCGAACCGGACCGGCGCCAATACCTTCAGCATTCTGCCGGCGCTGCCCGCGCCGCCCCCGCCCATGCCACACCGCAGCGAACGGCCGGTGAAGGTGCCGGAAATCGTCGTCAAGGACGTGCGCGAGCGAGATGAGGATTCACAATCCTACGTGGCAGAAGCAGGCAGCACGGCCACCCGCACCGACACGCCGTTGATCCAGGTGCCACAGTCGGTTGGAGTCGTGACGCAGAAAATCATGCAGGATCAACGAGCGATCAGGGTGGAGCAGGCGCTCAGGAACGTCAGCGGGGTGGCGCTGGGGGATGTCGGACAGTCCGGCATCGCCGCCGATGTCGCCTATTGTCGGGGGTTTCCCTGCGGCTACTTCAAGAACTATCTCCGCAACGAAGACCAGAACCAGGTGCTCACGTTTCGGGATGTGGCGAGTCTTCAGCGAATCGAGGTGCTTAAGGGCCCCGCCTCAGTGCTCTACGGCCGAAGCCAACCGGGCGGAATCGTCAACCTGATCACCAAACAGCCTCAGGCGGAACGGTATGCGTCCATCGACCAGATCGTGGGAAGCTATAACTATTATCGGACGATGATCGATGTAACCGGTCCCTTGAACGAGAGCAAAACATTACTGTTTCGGATCAACGGGGCGTATGAAAATACAGAGAGTTTCCGCGACTTCGTGCGCGGACAACGGTATTTCGTAGCACCCGTGTTCACATGGAATGCCGGCAACCATACCTCCATCACCATAGACGGTGAATATATCCGAGACCGTCGCACTCCCGACTTCGGACTGCCGGCCATCGGCCGGGGAATCGCGCCCATACCCGAGAACCGATTTCTCGGAGAACGGTTCGATACCTTCGCTATCGAGGAATGGCGCGCCGGCCTCGCGGTGGAACACCGTTTCAACAGCAACTGGCATATCGAGAGCCGCTTCAGAGCCGATCATTCGACCGCCACCGCCTACCGGACCGTCGGCATCGCCCTTTTGGCCGGTAATCAGACACTGTCGCGATTCTTTTTCGACCAACTGGCGCCGGTCTCCAGTTACTACTGGCGGAACGACCTGATCGGAACGTTTTCGACCGGCAGTATCGGACACAATCTCTTGGCCGGTGTCGAGGCAGGACGGCAATATGCGTCCTACGAAGCGGCAGCAACACCTTTCAGTTCGATCAATATCTTCAACCCCGTCTATGGGCAAACCGCCGGACCGGTGCTTCAACGCACTCCATTCAGCGATAGTTTCGCCAATGCGCTCGGCGGGTATGTGCAAGACCAGATCTCGGTCTTAGACAATCTGCATGTTCTCGTCGGCGCCCGCGGCGATTACTTCTATCAACACAGTACGGTCAACGGAGCGGATTCCTCGGCGGAAAATTATGCCTTCAGCCCACGGATCGGCGTGACCTATTTGCCGCTCCCCCAGGTGTCCCTCTATGCCAATGTGACGCAGTCTTTCATTCCGAACTTCGGGCCGTTCACGGTGGCGCGCAATCAATTCGATCCGTCGATGGGAACACAGTACGAAGCCGGCGTGAAGACCGATATCGTTCCTGGTCGATTGACCTCGACGGTGGCCATCTATCGGATTCTCAAAACCAACGTGCTTGCGGCGGACCCGACCAATCCGCTGTTTTTTGTCCAGACGGGAGCACAACGAAGTCACGGCGTCGAATTCGATATCACCGCGCAATTGGCGCCGGGTTGGAAAATGATTGCGACCTACGCCTACACTGACATGCGGATTGCCGCGGATACCACGATTCCGGTCGGCAATCGCGTCCCGCTGGTCGCCAGACATACGGGAAGCTTCTGGACGACCTACGATTTTCAAGACGCGCCCTTGAAGGGGTTCGGGATCGGCGGAGGAATCTTTGCCGCCGGCGAGCGGGCGGGAGATTTGAGCAATACGTTCGAACTGCCTGGCTATGTGCGAACCGATGCGGCGCTCTATTATCGCAAGCCGGAGATTTTTCCCCGCACTAATTTGATCGCGCAGTTGAATGTACAGAATCTGCTGAACCAAGAGTATTTCTACAGCGGTGGCGGCGGCCGTGCGTCCGCCGCCTTCGTCGGCGCGCCCCTCACCTTCCTGGGCTCGGTCAAATTGGAGTTCTACTAAATCAGGCCCATGCTGACCGCCGACTCGATCAGACGCTGGTGCTGGATCCACAAGTGGACCAGCTTGGTCTGTACCCTGTTCTTGTTGATGCTCTGTCTCACCGGCCTGCCGCTGATTTTCCGGGATGAACTGTCGATCTGGCTGGGCGATGCGGTGGAGCCGCCCGAGCATGTGACACCGCGAGCCGCTGTCGACTTGGATGCGTTGGTGAAAGACGCGCAGGCTCGGCGGCCCCATGACGCGGTGAAGTTCCTGATCAGGGACGACGATTATCCGATGTGGTTCGTGTCGTTGGGCGAGACGCCGACGGCGCCGGAGAACTCCGCGCTCTACATGTACGATTCACGAACCGGAGATTTTCTGAAGGAGTTCCCGGTGGACCATGGACTCGTCCATGTGTTGCTGACACTCCACGTCGATATGTTCGCCGGGTTGCCGGGCACGCTGTTTCTCGGCTTCATGGGCCTGCTGTTCGTCATCTCGGTCGTCTCCGGCATCGTGGTTTATGGCCCCTTCATGCGGAAGCTGCCTTTCGGCGCCGTCCGCCGGGACCGCAGTCCCCGGCTACGATGGCTCGACCTGCACAATCTCCTGGGAATCGCAACGGTGGTCTGGGTGCTCGTCGTCGGTGTCACCGGGGTGATCAATACCCTGGACCGTCCTCTGTTGGGATACTGGCAGATGACGGAAGTTACCGACATGTTACAGCCTTGGAAGGGCAAGCCGAAACCGGCGGCCCTGCGACCGGTGGACGATGCGGTTCGAGCGGCCGAGGCCGCGGAGCCGGATATGGCCGTGCGTTTCGTGGCGTTTCCCGCCACACCGTTCGCCGGTCCCCACCACTATATGGTGTTCATGCGCGGGCAGACCCCGTTGACCGGGCGGTTGTTGAAACCGTTACTGATCGACGTTGAAACGGCACAGGTCAGCGCGGCTAAGGACATGCCGTGGTATTTGACGGCCTTGCTGCTCTCGCAACCGTTGCATTTCGGCGACTATGGCGAGATGCCGCTCAAAATATTGTGGGCGCTGTTTGATCTCCTCGCCATCGTCGTGCTGCTCAGCGGGCTGTATCTTTGGTGGAAAAAGCGGGACATGGCCGAATTCGATCTCGTACAACAGGAACAACTACTCGCCGATGGAAGCGCCTCATGACGGAGGATTGTGACAAGACCACAGTCATCGAAACCCTGACAGCGTTTGAGTCCTGTGTTGGGAAGGCCCATCCACTACAGGATTTGAAAGTCATCGATCATCTCGATGACGGAGCGACGCGCTGGATTGCGGCTGCGCCCCTGGCCTTTGTCGCGTTCGGCCATGAGACCGGCGTCGATCTCACGCTGGCCGGCGGCCGGCCTGGCTTCGTGACTGTACTCAATGCCTCACGGGTGATACTGCGGGCGTCGTCGCTGGATGAGCCGGAGAGCGCTCGTCCTGGTCGCGGCGTCGGTGCGCTGTTTCTCATTCCCAGCCTGGGGGAAACGCTGCGCGTCAACGGACGTGTTGTCTCTCTCACTCAAGGCGACATCGAGATTGCCGTAGAAGAATGTTACGTGCATTGCGCGAAGGCGCTGGTGCGATCACAGTTCTGGGAAGCCGTGCCTCCTTCTTCCAAGGTACCCGACGAGTCGCAGTCGTTTCTGGCCGCGAGCCGATTCCTGGCGCTGGCCACGTGCGATCACACAGGGCGCGCCGATGTCAGTCCAAAAGGCGACCCATCGCAAGCCTTGATCGGGTGGCGAGATGAGTCCGCCTGGTTGGCCGACCGGCCGGGCAATCGCCGGGCCGACAGCTTTCGCAACATCCTGGTCCAGCCCCGCATCGCCGCCGTCGCGCTGATTCCCGGCAGCACCCAAATCGTCATGCTGTCCGGCCAGGCGCGCATCACCGAGGATGTCACGATGCGGGCCGACTTGGCGGTAGCAGAAAAGCAACCTCGCCTGGTGACTTGCATCGACCGACCGGTGCTTTCCATCCGCGACAGCGTTGCCTTGGTTCACGCATCCTTGTGGCCGGCAACCTCTCCCGTTGAAGACATCGATCCCGCCGCCGTCCTGGTTGCCCATATCAAGTCGAGCAAGACACGGAGTGTACAGGCGACGGTGGCGCGGAGGCTGCTTTCGATCAGCCGCATGAAAAAGGGGCTCACTCGCGATTATCGGACGAATCTGTACTGAGACGCCGCCTCGCAGATCGCACGAAAGGGAGGTACTGTGAACGTGACGCGAACCACTGGTGAAATTTGGGGCATGCCGCTTATATTGGCGGTGGTCACCACCTTCGGCCTCATCTCCGCACTCCTGGGCGATGACATGTGGGACCGACTCTCGTGGTTGGCGCTGGCCGCTCCCCTCATCGTGATCGGATGGCATTTCACCCGCCGTCCCACTTCCTGCCGGAACTGAGTCCGCGTTGTCCGCCCCCGCCGTTCGCGATGTGACTGACTCTCCGGAGTCTGAACATGCCCGGCGGGAAAGTTGGGCAATCCAGAGAGTAAACATTCCCCCTTCTGATCCGTCTTGATAGATGGATGGACAACACAGCCGCAGAGGGAATGATGAATAGATTGGAACGCGCGACCATGTGCTCTTGGATGTCCCTGGTGGTGTGCTGGCTCATAGCCGCTCCGGTTTTCGCTTCCCCGTCTGGAACCGGATTCTTGGTGGTCGCGCCTGATCGCGGCGCGCTCGGCAACGAGGAGATCCGCCGCCTGTTCGAAGAATTTAACCAGAGCTACCGCCCGGCCTCCCTGGTTTTTGTCGGCCGCGACTACCGCGGCCCCGGAACCGAATACTCGCCCTATCTCAGCGGCGCGCTCAGCGACCTCACACAGGCGGGCGTGACGAACCTGATTGCGATCCCACTGTTTCTCTCCAGCGCGGACCCGATCCTGGCGAACGTGATGGCCTCTCTTCCTTCCTACGACTATTCCGGATCGATCGGTTGGGCCCAGCCGATGGCGGACAGTTACCTGATCGGCCAGATCATCCTCGACAGAGCGGCCGCGCTGAGCCGCCAGCCGTCGGACGAAGGGGTGCTGATCGTGGGCTTCGGGGCGACCGACCAAAACAATGAGCGCGCCATGCAGGGGGATCTGAAAAAGCTGGCCGATTACCTCGGCCGCTATCATCATTTTCGCGAGACGCAGCAGGTCGTCTATTACGATCGGGCTGCGCCAGAGGCCGAAGAACGCAATCGTGTGGCCGATTCACTCATCACCCACATGGCGGCGAAAAAAGGCCGGGCCTTGGCCGTCATGGCCTCTCTCGGCCCGAAGTTCGATCATGGCATGTCGCTCATGTCGCGCATGAAAACGCAGTTTCGCGAGATCGATGTCGTGCTGTCAGACGAGGAATTGTTGCCGCATCCCAATGTCTTGCGCTGGCTCAAGAAAACGGCCAATGGATATCAGCCCGCCGCCGCATCCGAGGTCGGCGTGGTGATCATGCCGCATGGAGCCAATCAGGTGTGGAATGACGCGGTTGAGCAGGTGGTGGCCCCGCTCCGAGCGACCTATGCCATTGAGATGGCGTTCGGAATGGGCGATGCCCGAATCCTCCAGGAGGCGGTTTCCAACTTGGAAGCTCGCCACATGAGAAAGATCGTGTTTGTGCGCCTGTATGCTCTGACCCGGCATTTGAAGGAACGCACGGATTACATTCTCGGTCTGACCGACTCGCCTACCGCCATGGGGCACGGCGGACACGATACCACCGGAACCTATCCACCTCAAGTGCGCACCGCCGCTCAATTTGAGACCGTCGGCGGATATGAGGAGACATCCGATGTGGCGCGCATTCTTCACGAACGCATTGTGGAAATCAGCACGGCCCCGGCCGATGAGACCGTCTTCCTCGTCGCGCACGGCGAAAAACTGGACGAAGACGATGCCAAATGGCGCGCCCTCATCAATGCCCACATCGAGACGTTGAAGCAGGATCCTCACTGCGCGCAATTGAAGGCGATTCGCGCCGCCACCGTCCGCGAAGATTGGCCCGACAAACGGGACAAGGCGGTCAAAGACATTCGGGACATGATTGAAACGGCGTCGCAGACCGGACGCGCCCTGTTGATCGCCGATCGCCTGCATGGGTCAGGCCCCTACCCCAAACTGTTTCAAGGACTCGACTATACCCTCAACGACAAGGGCCTGGCGCACCCCGTTCTCACCGGGTGGCTTCGGACCGCCATCGATCGTGCCGCGGCCACACTCACAGCGCCGCGCGCCACCCCGTCGCGCTGAGCGACGCTCAACGGGAAAGGAGCAGAAGATGAATTGTCCGAAATGCGGCGGCTATATGACGCTCGACCGACTGATGGATTTTTATGCCAAGGAGCGACAGTGGCGCTGTATCAATTGCGGCTGCACCAGTCCGACGGTGGCAGCCATGCTCAAACTGAACAATCGAAGCACGGCTCGTCATGCGTGAGCCATCACACGGATGAGAGAGAAACACACCATATCGATCACGAATCACAAAGGAGACAAACGATGGAAGAAGCGATGCACGGTGACACACGATCCAAGCTGGTGTTGTGCGAATGTGGGAAGTTTCATTTCACGTACCGTTCGATGACGCTCCATTTCGAGCGACAAGAATTTTTCGCGTTCGTCGACTCCGTGGCACGGCTCGGAACACTGGTCAAAGATTCTGCCAACGGAACCGCGCATCACCCCGCTGCGGTCCAAAACTAACCCGGCGTACCTTTAGCGCGCCGGCGGCTTCGGGAGCACGGGTGCGGAATCGTAATCGGCGACCATGTGTGATGGCCTTCCTTGAATAGGATGATCAACGATCAGCCAGAATTGGACATCTATCTGGCCCATCGCGGCGAGTTGATCAACTACGCGGCAGGCATCGTCGGCTGCCGTTCTATGGCAGAAGATGTGGTACAAGAAGCCTACTTGCGCTTTCACCGTCCGGCTGACGGCTCCGAAATCGCGACGCCGGTCGGATATCTTTTTCGTATCGTCAGAAACCTCGCGGTGGATTGGTCGCGGCGGGTTGCGCTGGAGCGCCGGCATGTCGACGTCGTCGACGAGCCGCCCGCCACCGTTGCCGGCACTCCCTCGCCGGAGGACGAACTCGTACATCGGCAGGAATTGAAGCTCGTGTTAGAGGCGTTGGCCGAGTTACCGGAGCGGAGCCGACTCGCGCTGGAAATGCATCGCTTCGGAGGGCTGAAGTTAGAAGAGATCGGCAGGCGGCTGCACCTGTCGACGGCCTCCGTGCACAACTTGATTCATCAAGCATTGGCGCACTGCCAGGCACGGCTGAAAGCCGGAACGCGAGTCGGCACACGAGGGGCTTAAAAGTGGACTGGCCCGTTCGTCTAGTGACATGAGAGGATAAACGCGACCGGAAGGAATGCTCCATTCTGACGCACATGGAAGAAGATCAGGTCTCACAGCAGGCGTTGCACTGGCTGATCATGTTGAAAGATCGGCCGGACGATCGCGACATCCACATCAAGTTTGACGCCTGGCTCGCGCAATCCGATGCCCACGAGGCCGCCTGGGGCGAGGCTCAACGAACCTGGTCCGCCATCGGCCGCACCTTCCCCCTCCATACCGACCAGTGGCATAGGCAATCCACCCTCAGCTCACCGGTCGAGGCGGTTTCTCTCCCGGCGGAGATACCAGCGGACGACAGTTTCCAACAAGCTCCTACGACCGCCCCGACGACCTCTGCGACGACTCCGACGAGGGCAAGCAGGCGCAAGGTATTGATCGCGGCGGCCGTGGGATTTGCGGCCTGTCTCGTGCTCGCGCTGCCCACCGTCCGGCTGTGGTGGATAGCCGACTTCCATACGGGGGCGGGCGAGACGTCCCGTGTGGCGCTAAAAGACGGGAGCATTCTGCACCTGTCGGCGGATAGCGCAGCTCGAATTGCCTACGAACAAGACAGGCGCCAAGTCACGCTTTTGAAGGGCGAAGCTTTTTTCGAGGTGGCGCCCGATTCCGCCCGGCCGTTTCGCGTGGAAGCCGATGAATGGACCACGACCGTGCGCGGGACGGCATTTGACGTCGTATTGGACAAACGCGGCGCATCAATCGCAGTCGAACACGGGACCGTGGTCGTCGGTTCCCATGCGCCAGCGCCTTTCGGTGATCGAACCCTCGGGCCGGGCGACTGGGTGCGTCTGGAGCGGCAGCGGGGCGTCGTGGCCTCCGGCCGCGCGCAGGCCTCGCAAGCCGGTGCCTGGCGCAATGGATGGATGGTGGTCAAGAGCCGGTCCGTGGCAGACGTGATTAACGATCTTCGCCGTTACCATCGTGGGTTCATCCTGCTGACAGACCAGCGACTCGGCAGTCGCCTGGTCAGCGGGGTCTACGATCTTCGCCATCCGGAGGAAGCGTTGCGCGCCGTTGTGCAACCGCACTCAGCCGTGGTGCGTCAAGTCACGCCGTATTTGCTCGTCGTCTCTTCCTCTTGAGCGTCTGTCGGATTCATA
This sequence comes from Nitrospira defluvii, assembly GCA_011525625.1. Classification (GTDB taxonomy): domain Bacteria; phylum Nitrospirota; class Nitrospiria; order Nitrospirales; family Nitrospiraceae; genus Nitrospira_A. Next base: position 155,276 of record WYAX01000016.1, on the reverse strand, counting down.
CCGTCCCCCTCCTCACGAACGATTGTCCGCACAGGTTTGACCGACCGATCACACGTCTTCTGCCTGGAGTAGAGGTGCTCTGAAAAAGTCTCATCCCCATCCGTCAACTAGATGGTAGGCCGCGCCGGCATGCGGCCGCGATCGAATCTGGAAAGGAACGGATGGCAACGATGGGAGAGACAATTAGACTCAGGGAACGATGGCCGGTGTGGCTTATCCTGTTCGCGATGTGGATGGCCTCCGGCGTTGAAACAGACGCATCGGCGGCGACTTCCATGCGATCCACCACGCAGAGCATGGCGACAGAGGGCACCTATCCAGCCGCATCGTCTGCACAAGCGCACGTGTCACGATCGTTCGACCTTCCGGCACAGCCGCTGGACGATGCGCTCGCGGCGTTCGGCCTTCAATCCGGACTGCAGGTGAGCGTGGATGCCCAGCTCGTGCGCGGCCTGTCTTCTCAGCCGGTGCACGGCAGCTACGTTCCCGAAGAGGCCCTTCGCGACTTGCTCCAGGGAACGGGCCTGACCTTTCGCACGGCCGGCGACAGCACCGTCGTCCTGGAGAAAGCCACGCCTCTTCCCTCGGCTACCACGCCGCAGCCAACCACCGCTCCACCTCCTTTCAAAGCCGAGGAGTCACGCCATGCACCGCCGATCGTGAAAGTCCCCGAAATCATCATGCTGGGCGACAAGCTGGATCGCTCCATCGAGGATATCCCGCAAAGTGTCAGCCTGTTCACCGCTGACAACATTCTGCGCCAGGCCAACACGACCTCCGCGCAGGAGGTGTTCTATCGCACGCCGAACGTCAGCGTCGGAGAACCGGCCAACGGCAGCTTTCAAATCCGCGGCGTGAACAATAACAACGTCGTCCGCAATACCGACACAGGGGCCAATGGCTCGATCACCGTCCTGTCGAACTTGGTGCCCATCTCGTTCTCCTCAGCGGACTATTTTCCCCCCAGCCTTTGGGACATCAAGACAGTGGAAGTCTTCAAAGGGCCGCAATCGGTCACGCAAGGACCGAACTCGCTTGCGGGAGCCGTCCTGTTCAACTATCAGGAGCCGGAGTTCAACTATGAGGGGCGCTCCCGTTTTACCTACGCTTCCTACAATACACTCAATGCAGCGTTGGCCCAGAACCTCAAGCTCATCGATGATATGTTGGCGTTGCGCTTCAGTTACGAACGGCAAACGAGCGACGGGGCCATCGACAATAAACTTCTCAATATCGGAGATTGGGCCAATGTCGATCGGAATACCTTTCGTGGTCAGGCGCTGTTGCGGCCCTTCAAAAACAAGGACCTGGAGGCGAAGCTGACCGTCACGTCGGATTGGTTCGGGGGCAATGCGACTCCCAGTCATGGGGGATTCACGCCGTTTTTCGACCGGATCAACAGCCACGACGTCCGAGCGAAGGACGACATCAAGGGCACGACGGCTGGCCTCGTCGTGAACGGACGAATATCCGACGCGCTACGTGTCACCTCGATTTCCGGGTTCAATCACTTGCACCTGGGACAGATATTCGACGGGGGCGGCACGCCGGATCCTGACGGCACCGTCGATTTCTTCCGCAAGGAGAATGTCGGCACCCAGGAACTGCGGATGAATTACGAGACGCGCCGCTTCAGGGGGTTGGTCGGTGTGTTCGGACAATACGGCTCCTATGAAAGCGGATTCGATTTTGTCATTCCGGGGGCAGGCATTTTCATCAAATCCATCACGGACAAACGCTGGAATGCCAGCCTCTTCGGAGACGCGGAATACGATCTCACGGACCGACTGTCGATCGGCGCCGGCCTGCGGATTCACCATGAAGATTACCGGATTACGATGGGGCAGAACGTCTTCGGCTCTGCCATCGGCTCTCAAACCACAGAGCGGTCGGATACCGTGCCGTTGCCGAAAGTCCATATCAGCTATCAGTTGTTCGATCCTCTGAAAGTGGGACTGATGGTATCCCGCGGGTTCCGTTCAGGGGGCGGGTCCGTCACCTATTCTCCTCAGTTTGCCGGAGTGGAGACGAGCTCGTACGGTCCCGAGCATACCTGGAACTATGAGGCCTTCTTTCGCTCCATTTGGATGGACGGCAAGCTGACGGTCAACGGCAATGTCTTCTTCGTCGACTGGCAGGACATGATCGTCAGCATTCCAACCATCGGAGCGTTCGGCACAACCAATACCGTCACGGTCAATGCGGCCAGTGCTCGAACGCATGGCTTTGAAGTGCAGGCCGTCTATACTCCAATCGAGCAGGTCAGCGTCCCCTTGGGGCTGGGCTACACGCATACCGAATTTACGGACTTTCCTCTGACCCCCACCGAAAACATCGCCGGACAGGCGTTTCCCAACGCCCCTGCATGGAGCCTGTCGGCCGGCCTCGATTATCGGGCGCAGAACGGCATCTTCGCCACCTCCACCTTTTCATGGCGCAGCTCCACGTATGCCCAAGTGCAAAATGTGAATCAGACGAGACTCCAGCCCCGCGAGCTCTTGAGCGCCAAAGTGGGGTACGCTGCGGAACATTGGAGCGCCTACCTGTTCGGCAGCAACTTGCTGAACGACAATTATGCAACGCTCTTATTCCTCCAGCCCGGAGCACCGTTTGTCACCGGAAACAGCGGTCTTCCCCGAATGATCGGGTTCGGTTTCGAAGGATATTGGTGACGGTCTTCCTTTGGCGGTCGTGGTACGGAGAGTCTGAGCTTGTCGTCATGGTCTGGACGTTGAGCATGGAGTTTCGGCGTCGATATGAGTACAGTCGCCTGCTCCGTTGACTCGTGATGCCTGGTGATGACCTCGACCGATCTCGAACGACTCTTTCGCGACCATCAGCCGCTGTTGATCCGGTGGCTGGCGAAGCTGGTCCGCTGCGAAGATACCGCGGCGGATCTGGCGCAGGAGAGTTACGCCCGCATCGCCGGCGCAGCCGGCGAACAAACTATCGCGCATCCCCGCGCCTTCTTGTTCCGGACGGCAAGGAACCTGGCGCTCGACCACCTTCGCAAGATGCGAACCAGAGGCCAGACGGTCGAACCGCTGGACGACGTCGTTGAAGTGCCGAGTCCGGCCCCCTCCGCCGAGACGGCTTTAGTGGATCGGCAGCGCATCCGGCTCTTCACAGAGGCGCTTGGCACGCTGCCGCCCCGCTGTCGGGAAGTGTTCCTCCTGCACCGGCTCCACCAGTGTAGTTACCAGCAAATCGCCCAGCGCCTGGGCATTTCGGAGAGCGCTGTGGAGAAACACATCATCCGGGCGCTGAGCCGCTGCCGGGCGATCGTGAACCAAGGCGATGCGGAACACAGGTGAGGGATTGGCGCGCTCACTCGTCTCGGAGCTATACTCGCGCATCAGCCTGGTGACACAGACCCTTGCACCAGGCGAGAGCACTCGTCATGACCAAGCCGATTTCCCCCGATAATCGCTCTCCATACTCGCCGCCCGAGTCCGCCCAGGCGGAAGAGGCCATCACCTGGTTCGCGCGGCTGCGCTCGGGGCGCATGACCGCCCAGGAACAGGCGGCGTTTCAGACCTGGCGCAGCCGGAGTCCGGCGCATGAGGCGGCCTGGCAGGAGATCGGGGCGTTGTGGAATGAACCTGAATTAGCGGCGGCCGCCGGCGAGATGGAACAGGCCGTGGTGCCGACAGCAGGAGCGAGGCGCCGAGCATGGCTCTCGGTGCGGGTGGCAGCGGCCGCCGCAATGGCGGCGCTGGCCGTGGTTGCAGTCCTCTATCTGGCCGAGGTGCCCCTGCGCTGGCAAGCCGACTACATGACATCGGTCGGGCAACGCCATACCCTGACGCTGGCGGATCAGTCCACGATCACCCTCAATACGGACAGCGCGGTGGCGTGGAGTTACGGGATGGATCGCCGGGACATTCGCCTGCTCAAGGGCGAGGCCTTCTTTCGCGTGCAACCCGATGTCAAACGGCCCTTTGTGGTCAAGCATGAGGGCGTGACGGCCAAGGCGGTGGGGACGGCCTTCCTCGTCCGGGAACGCCAGGGACGAATACAGGTCACCGTGATCGAAGGCGTCGTCGCCGTACACACCGGGCAGGCGGATGTCCAGTCGCTCACAGCCACGGCCGGACAACAGATTCTGATCACGGCCGAAGGCGCCAGGGTGTCATCCGTCAATGCGGCGCTGGCTGCGGCCTGGACGACAGGGCGGCTCGTATTCGACAACGTGCCGTTCTCCGAGGTCGTCGCCGAGATCGGCCGATACCATCCCGGCTATATCGGACTGTGGAATCCCGCCCTGGCCCAACTTCGCGTCAGCGGCAGTTACAACCTAGCCGATACCTCGCACATTCTCACGACGCTCACGCAAACCCTGCCCGTGCACATGAACAGGCTCACGGATCGCCTCGTGGTCTTCCGCTGAAGATTGTGTTCCTCCCGCAACGTCCCGCTCCGAAAAAAACGTTCTCGCGCATGTGAGGGGCAGTCCCCGTCATTCGTCTAGGCAGGCACGCAATGGTGCGTCATGGTGCCGGTACATGAGGGAGGCTCTCGATGGTGGGAATCATTCGGATCTGCGTGCTGTGGGGACTATTGTTGTCGGCAGGAGCCTGGCCGTCGTGGCTATGGGCGCAAGCACCCGATCCGCTGTCGGCCCGCGTCGAGTTCGACATTGCGCCGCAACCGCTGACCGGTGCCTTGAACGAATTTGCCGCGAAAACCGGCCTGCAAGTCAGTTACCCCGCCGACCTTGCAGCAGGACTCTCGTCTCCAGGTCTGTCCGGGACACGTACGCCTATGCAAGCACTCGAAGCGCTGCTGGCTGGAACCGGCTTGGGGTTTCGCTTCGCCAACAGCGAGACCGTGACACTGGAACGGAATGCGCCCATCCCACCGACGCCGCTTGCACAGCCACAGAGCCAGGCCACGCCCGCGCCAGCGCGGGAATCGGGGCCAGAGACGTCTGCGGCAAAGAACGGTCAGAAACCCGTAAAGGTGCCGGAGATCATCGTGAAGGATGTGCGGGAGAAAGACGACGATACCAAATCGTATGTCGCGGAAGAAGCCAGTACTGCCACACGCACCGACACGCCGATTATTCAAGTGCCGCAGGCGGTCGAAGTGGTCACCCGAAAAGTGATGGACGATCAGAAGGCGATTCGCTTGGATCAGGCGCTGCGCAACGTCAGTGGTGTCGTGTCGCCGGACGCCTCCAGAGGGGTGTTCAATGATCGCAGCTATTGTCGAGGATTCGTGTGCGGGGTTTTTAAGAATAACATGCGCAATCTGGATCAACAGCAGGTTTTGACATATCGAGACATCTCCAATATCCAGCGCGTCGAAGTCCTCAAAGGGCCTCCCTCCGTTCTCTACGGACGCAGTGAACCATCCGGCATCGTAAATATCATCACCAAGCAGCCCCTGAAGGAATCCTACGCGTCTCTGGAAACCGTGTTCGGCAGCTATGGCCTCTACCGCCCTATGATCGATGTGTCAGGGCCCATGAATGAGAGTAAGACTCTTCGCTTCCGGATCAACGGCGCCTATGAAAACGCAGAGAGCTTCAGGGACCTCGTGCGGAGCCACCGCTATTTTATCTCCCCGGTGGTGACTTGGGATGCCGGGTCGAATACGTCCCTCACGTTTGAAGGTGAATATGTTCATAACAATCAAACGTTCGATCCGGGAATTCCGATCATCGGACGACGGCCGGCGCCGGTTCCCATTACCCGATTTCTGGGAGAGTCTTTTAATACGTATAACGTTCGTGAGGTTCGCGCGGGCTTTCTGATCAAGCACCGGTTCAACGATGACTTGCATCTTGAGAGCCAATTTCGGGTCGATCAGAGCTCATGGCATGGAGTGCAAATGGCATTTGGGGGATTGTTGCCAGACAATCAAACGCTCACTCGCATCAATCAGGCCGGAGGAGCGACTCAAGGAAGCTACTATTGGCGAAATGACCTCATCGGGAGTTTTGCCACTGGAAGCGTCAAGCATACAACTCTCGCCGGCTTCGAAATCGGCCGGAACAACTATTCCACGACCCTGGGCGCAGGGCTTTACCCGTCCATCAATATATACAACCCCCTCTACGGGCAGGCCGCGTTCGTCGATCCGCGAAAGACCGTGTTCGTCGATACGTTCTCGAACTCTATAGGTGCCTATCTCCAAGACCAGATCGACCTGACAGATTCCCTGCATCTCTTGGTGGGCGCTCGCGGGGACTACGTCTACCAGCACAGCGGTCAGGGGGTGTTTGGTCCGAAGAGAGATACGACGGCGGAAAATGTTGGGTTTAGCCCGCGAGTCGGGTTGACCTACCAGCCCATTCAACCCTTGGCCCTCTATGCGAACGTCACGCGATCGTTCAATCCGACTTTTACCGCAACGGGCGAAGCCAACAATCTGTTCATTCCCGAAACAGCGACGCAGTATGAGGCCGGCATCAAGGCCGACGTAGTCCCAGGCCGCCTGACGTCGAACGTTGCAGTATACCGGATTCTTAAGCAGCATGTGTTGGCGATAGACCCCGGCAATCCCCTGCTTCAAATTCAGACCGGGGCACAACGCAGCCAGGGCGTCGAGTTTGACCTTACGGCACAACTGACAACCGCTTGGAAACTCATTGCAACCTACGCGTACACCGATGCGAGAATCACAGCGGACACGACGTTCAGTATCGGCAATCGGCTGCCGCTTGTCGCACGGCATACGGGCAGCATGTGGACGACGTACGACTTTCTGGATGGTCCCCTCCAGGGCTTCGGCCTCGGAACGGGGCTCTTTGCCGTGGGCGAGCGGAGCGGGGATCTGGCGAATACCTTCGAACTGCCGGGATACGTGCGAGTCGATGCGGCGCTCTTCTACCGCAAGCCTGCGTTCCTTCCCCGCACGAATCTCACCATACAGCTGAATGTGCAAAATCTGCTCGACCACGAGTACTACTACGGCGGGGCAACGATCCGAACATCCGGGGCCTTTCCCGGGGCGCCGTTGACGTTTATAGGCTCGGTCAAGTTCGAGTACTACTAAGAGGGGTGCATGTCGATCGTCCCAAACGGACTGCGTTTCTGGTACGTCCTCCACAAGTGGACGAGTCTCATCTGTACCCTCTTCCTTCTCCTGCTGTGTCTGACGGGCCTGCCGCTGGTGTTTCACGAGGAACTGGCCGTCATGCTCGGAGACCTCGTGGAACCACCGGTTCGGGTGGAGCCGAAACCGGTCGACCTCGACCGTGTGATCGCCGACGCTCTGGCCCGTCGCCCGGCTGATCAGGTCAAGTTTCTGATGCTGGACCTCGATCATCCGATCTGGCAGGTCACGATGGGAGCGCATGTCGCGGCGCAAGCCAATTCGGCGGCGTTCCTGTACGACCCCCGCAGCGGCGAGTTTATTCACCATCGACCAGTGAACCAGGGTCTGATGAATGTGCTGCTCAAGCTCCACGTCGACTTGCTGGCCGGATTGCCCGGCACGTTGTTTCTCGGTGCCATGGGCGCCCTGTTTGTCTTATCCGTCGTGTCGGGGGTGGTCGTCTATGGCCCTTTCATGCGGAGGCTTCCGTTTGGGACCGTGCGATGGGACGGCAGCCGGCGATTGACCTGGCTCGATCTGCACAACCTGCTCGGTATCGTCACCGTCGCCTGGGCGGTGACGGTCGGAGCCACCGGCGTGATCAACACATTGGCACGGCCGCTGCTCGCCATATGGCAGAAAACGGAACTGGCGGAGATGACCCATGCCTGGCGCAGCCGTCCTCCATTGACGTCGATCGCCTCCGTCGACCGCGCGGCGCACACGGCAAGACAAGCGGAACCAAACCTGGAGATACGGATCATCGCCATGCCCGGCACGCCCTTCGCCGGGAACCATCACTTTGCGTTCTTTATGCGCGGCAACACGCCGTTGACGGAGCGGCTCTTGCGGCCGGTGTTGGTCGATGCGACCACCCTTGAACTCACCGCGTCTCGAGACATGCCCTGGTACTTACGCCTGCTGTTGGTGTCCCAGCCTCTCCATTTCGGAGATTACGGCGGCATGCCGTTGAAAATCCTCTGGGCCATCCTCGATCTCATCACCATTGCCGTCCTCATGAGCGGCTTGTACCTCTGGTGGAAGAAACGGGAGGACCCACTCGCGAACGAGATCGAGCAAGCATGGAGTCGTTGATGTCATGGCGACGTGGCCGTGGAAGACTCCGAGATGCATGGCGCCCTTAGGCGCCGGCGCGATCGCAGGTGCGGATCGCAGAACAGGCAGATCTGATGATCGTAACGCGAACCCCTCGTGAAATTTGGAGCATGCCGCTGATCATGGCGATGGTCTCCGCCCTTGGCTTGACCTCCGCTCTGCTGGGAGACGACGTCTGGGACTGCCTCTCGTGGCTGGCGCTCGCCGCTCCCCTCGCCGTGATCGGATGGCATCTGAGTCATCCGCCGCATCACTGATCCGACCGCCATCCGCCTCCATCACCGGCGGCCGCTTCCACTGAAGCCCGTCCTTGCGGCTTATTTTCCTTTTTGGATAGCCGTGATCTCTTCCGGACCGAATCGATGGCTCACGGCAGTCGCGGTCGTCTCGCCGAAGTGCCGGAAGGCGGCTTCCACCATGAGCGGGGCCAGGTTCGTGAGATCGTTCGAGTTCCCGGTCTGCAGCGTGTCCCCACGCCACAGTTCGACGGCGGCGCCGCTCGCACTCGACTTCTTCATATCGACCACCACGATCACGAGTTGATTCTGATACTGAGGCATACCGGCTGCACCGGCAGGGGTGCTGGCCGCCATGCCGTACGAACCGCCGCCGGCTCCCGGCGTTCCCATCCCACCCCCGGCGCCCATCGGAGGCGTCGGCGACCCCATTGTGGTCGGGGCGGTTGTCTTCGCCGTGCTGCCATAAGCGAGAAATACGCCAAGCTGCGCCGTCTTCTCGCTGGTTTTCTTGTATCCCATCCCCTGCATTTTCTCCGATATCAGCGTCGCATAGGCCGGAAAAGCCGGGTCCTTCGCGACTTCCGTGGTGGGGAGAACGGTGTAGGTCACCTGCTGTGGTATCGCCTCAGCGACAGTCCTCTTGCCTGACGCCGTCACGGTGACGGTCTGTGCGCATCCCGAGCACACCAACGATATGGCTCCTACCAAGACGGTCCAAACGACGCCGCTACGAACATGCTTGTTCATGAGTCCCCCCTGTGAGGCAATGAGGTTGTGCTTCATATCGATCGTGATACACGCTCTGCCATGACGGTGTTGCGGTCCGAGCATGGTCAATAATGGAGATTCCGCATCACCTGTGCAAGCGGTGACTCATCCGGATGCCGAACATTCCCACTTCGATGTCGCTCTGCTAGCGTGCCGCACAGGACGCAGGAACCACCGGCACCCATCCCCTTCCTCATGACGACAGTTCCCGCAAGGCCATCCCCTCAGATCTCAATGCCATGAACGAACCGAAGCCCGATTCCTGCGACGACTCGTTTCACGGATCGCCGCTCTTCCAGGTCTTTATCGACTGCGCCAAGGAGCTGCGCTCGTTTTTGACCCGTCGCCTGGGATGCGCCGAGGTCGCGGCCGACCTCGTGCAAGACACCTATATCCGGCTGGCCACCAGACCCGACCCGGACGTGCATGCCAATCCGCGTGCCCTCGTCTTCCGGGTGGCCGCGAATCTGGCCACGGATCATTCCAGAAAGCAACGCCTCCGCGACACGTACGATGGCGGAACCCTTGACGATCTGGCCGTCCCTTCGCTGGTACCCGCACCGGATGCCGAACTGACGGCGCAACAAGACCATGCGCTGTTGAAACAAGCGATCGCGCGATTGCCGGAAAAGCGGCGCACGGTCTTTTTACTGCGGATGGCGCAAGGGTTGCCCTATGATCAGATCGCAAGCAGAGTAGGAATCTCCGTCAGCGCGGTCGAAAAACATATGAGTCAGGCCATTGTCCATTGCCGGACCTATGTTGAACGGCACCATGGTGCCGGCGATGATTGAGCCTTTCATCGGCTGGATCGTTGTGTAAGGATAGAGATGCAGAGCACCATTTTTCGCATGACGGATCCGTCCAACTCTCAGCGCTCCCTTTCAGATCAAGCCGTGGTGTGGCTCGTTCGCCTGCAAGCCCATGATGCCACCGACGCGGATCGAGCGAGATTTGCTTCCTGGTATGCGACCAGCGACGCCCACCGGTCTGCCTATTCGGAAGCGGAAGCGTTCGTCGGCCGGCTCCGTCAACCCGCCCAAGCAGTCTGGGAGGAACAACACCTCCGCCGTTCCTCCGCCCCCCCTCAATGGACAGGCCGCCGACTCGCGAGCATCGCGGCCTGCCTGGCGGTCGTGGCGGCCGGATTCCTCCTCTGGCCGATGGTCGAAACAACACCCGGCGAATGGCTCACGACGCATAAGGGCGAACAGCGGCGCGTTGAATTGGCCGATGGGTCATCCGTATTGCTTAACTCCAATACGGAGTTACGCATGGCCTATAGCGACCATCGTCGTCAGCTGGCCCTGCAGAAAGGGGAGGCCTTTTTTACCGTCGCGAAGGATTCTACTCGCCCCTTCGAGGTCACGGCCGCAGGAGGCCTGACCAAAGCCGTGGGAACCGAGTTCAACGTCCGAGTGAGAGATGCGGCAGCCACGGTAACGGTCACCGAGGGCGTGGTGGAAGTCTCGCAAGCGGAACCAGCGGATGAGCATGCTCGGACGGCGCTCCCGATCCGCCTCCATCCAAGCGAAACGGTCAGGTATTCTCATGACGGGATGGGTGGAATCACCCGCAGTGACACTCTCAGCAGCTTGGCCTGGCGGCGGGGGCAATTTGTTTTCAATCAGCAACCATTGGGAGAGGTCATCGAAGAATTGAATCAACAATGGAACGGGCACGTGTTTGTGGGCAGCGGAAAACTCCGGCAACTCCCAGTCAACGGCGTCTTTGATATCCATGATCCCCCGGCAGTTGTGCGGGCCATTGAACGCACCTTTCATGTCCGCTCCGTCACCTTGCCCTTTCAGATCATCGTTTTGTATTGATCGATCCCGCGTCTTCTTGCCGTTCGCATAGCAGGATGCGGAAAAAGTCCGCCGGCGGCGTTCTCCAAATCCGTGAAGCGTGAATCGTGAAGCGTATCTCGTCAGAATCCGCAACTTGGCCGTCACGAGAGACGAACGACGTTTCACGCACGACGAACTTTTTTTACGCATCCTGCAAGCTATTCTGACGCGAGACGCCTCTAGACCACGACACCATTCCCCTCGCCCCTGTCCTTCAAGCACCGGTTCATAGCGCCTCCAAAAAAAATCGCCGGACCTTTGAGGGTCGCGCTCGTTCACCCGTTGTAGGGGTAGAGACGCCCATATCCATTACCTCAAGGGAGCCACCATGCCGTTTTTGCGCAACTCGTCCTCTCGCTCGATCGTGAACACCATTGTGCTGTGCATGATTGCCTTCGGGCCATGGAATCAGAGTGCGATCGCACAGCCCCAGATCTCGGAGAATTCTTCAGGGACGATGCCGTTCGACATCGGCCCGCAACCGCTCGGCTCAGCCATCGCGGAGTTTGCGGCCGCCACCAAGTACCAAGTGCTGTATGGGCAAGGCATTCAGCAGGAGGCACAGAGCAAGGGCGCGCGAGGACTCTACACCCCCGCCGAGGCTTTGAACACCATCCTCGATGGAACCGGCGTCACCTATCGGTTTACCGACGAACGAACGCTGACATTGGATCAGTCGGGCATGGTTCCGATTCCGGTCCCGGCGTCACAGCCACGCTCTGAGTCGCCGCAAACAGACTCCCCCGCTCCCAGCGCGGCTCGCAATTCCAAACCGGTCAAGGTGCCTGAGATCCTGGTGAAGGACGTCCGGGAACGCGAGGGCGACGTGTCCTACGTGGCGGAGGACACGAACACGGCGACGAAAAGCGACATCCCGCTGATCGAAACGCCTCAGTCCGTCAGCGTGATCACGCGCGCCCGCATCCAGGCGCAAGAAATCAACTCGATCGGCGAGGCCTTGCGATACACCGCTGGCGTGCGAGGCGAACCGTTCGGGTTCGATTCGCGCCTGACCTGGCTGCAGTTTCGCGGGTTCGACAACACTACGAACGGCCTCTTCAAGGATGGCCTGCAACTTCGCAACCCGGCCTTTGGAATCAGCTACAACCTCGAACCCTACGGCGCGGAACAGTTAGACGTGCTGCGCGGGCCGTCCTCGTTTCTGTATGGACAGGGCAGCCCCGGCGGATTGCTCAATTACGTCTCCAAACGGCCGACCCAGCAGTCGCTTCATGAGGTACAGTTTCTGGCCGGCAATTTCGGGCGTTATGAAGGCCGGTTCGATTTCGGAGGCCGAGTCAACGACAGCGACACCTTTTCCTTCCGCATGACCGGCCTGATCCGGGAAAGCGGCACGCAAATCGACAATGTGCCGAATGATCGGGTGTTCATCGCGCCGGCTTTGACCTGGCGTATGGCACCCGGCACGAGCCTGACATTTTTCGCCACCTATCAGAGGGATCGCGCCGGAGCCTTCCAATGGTTGCCGGCCGATGGGACGCTCCGTTTCAACCCCAATGGGTTCATTCAACCTCACCGATTTACGGGTCAGCCGTCCGTGGATCGCTACAACCGCAGCGAACATTCTGTCGGCTACGAGCTTCACCATCAGTTGTCTCAGAATTGGACGTTTCTGCAGAAAATGCGTTACAACTCGAACGAAACCGACAACGTCACGACCTTTGTCCTCGGTTTGGAACCGGACCGTCGTACCGCGCTGCGGGATCAATGGACCAGTTACGGCAAATTGACCGCCATCGCGCTCGATAATCAGCTCAGCGGACGACTCTCCACCGGCCCGCTGCAGCATACGCTCCTGGCCGGCCTTGATTTTCAGCGCATCTCCGTCCGGCATAATCAAAACTTTGCGGAAGCGTCATCCATCGATATCTTCAATCGATACGACTACGGCACGCTGGGCGTGATTCCCTACTTCGACAGCAGACAGGATACGAAGCAATTGCAGACCGGCGTCTATATCCAAGATCAGATCAAACTCAACAACTGGTTGCTGACCCTGGGAGGCCGCCACGATTGGGCCCGCAATGAAGCGACCGACAACGTGGCCGGCACCACGAGCTCGCAAAGCGACCGCAAAGCCACAGGCCGCGCCGCATTGACCTATCTCTTCGACAGCGGACTGGCGCCCTACATCAGCTATTCGACATTTTTCCTCCCTTCGCTGGGCATCGACGCCAACGGAAATCAGTTCAAGCCGGAAACCGGCCGGCAATACGAAGTCGGCATCAAGTATCAGATTCCCCATACCCGCGCCTTCCTGACCGCGGCGGTCTTCGACCTCACGCGAGAGAACTATGTCCAGACCGACCCAGGGACGTTCCTGCCGGTACAACGCGGCAAAGCCCGCTCCCGGGGATTGGAGTTGGAAGCGGTCGCCACCTTCGAGTCCGGTTGGGATCTGATCGCGGCCTATACGCTCTTAGACAACGAGGTGAGAGAAACCGTCGATCCGAGCGAACAAGGCAAACGTCTGGTGCAGGTCCCGGCCCAATTCGGGTCCGCCTGGGCGAAATACACCGTCCCCCAGGGAAAATGGAAAGGCTTCGGCATCGGCGGCGGAGTCAGATACACCGGCTATAACTATGCCGATACTGCTAATAGCTTCCGGGTTCCCAGTTACGTGGTCGGCGATGCCGTCATCGACTACACCTGGAACCATTACCGGTTTGCGCTGAATATCAACAACATCCTGAACCACAACACGTACGGCTGTTTCAACGAAGGCATCACCTGTAACTTCGGGGAACGGCGCACCGTGGTGGGCACCGTGGCCTACAGATGGTGACGGGCTTCACCAGAACCTAGGCCGGCAGGCGCTCCTTCGTGTTGATCCGTTCGCAAGCCACGAGTGCTGACAGGGCATGCCTTCGCGCATCCTTCCGTGTGAGGAGACCGTGCCGCGCGCACCGGTTCTGTGTGGACCGCTCTGCCCGTGACACAGCCGCCGAGACATGGCGAGAGGGGACAATCTGCGTCCACACAGAGGCACAGTCGACGAATGAGCCAAATTCCTCTTGATGCATGAACACCGAGCCCCTGTTCGATGTTTCCGCCGACGTAACCACTGGGTGTTCCACTCACTGCGGAGCCGCCGGGGATAGCCTTGCGCCGCTCATGACGAGTCTCTCCCATGCCCACCCACCGGCTCCGCGCCGCTGAGGCCACTCCTCTCTCCCCCTCCCCACCTGAATTCAGCCGTTCGGAGAGGCTCCGGATATTGAGCATGGTGTTTCGGCGGCGATGCCTGTAGGGTCTGCGCGTCCAGGATTGATGGTTGTACTTCCTATGACGACGGCCGACATTCAACACTGTTATCGGCAGTATCAGCCACTCGCCCCTGTTTCCGACGGCGCCCCGCTACCCCCAGGCACAACCCGATTGCATCCATGAGCACATCGTCCCCTTCAGATCTGGAAGGATTCTTCCGGGACTACCGCTCTGAGCTGGCGGCCAAGCTGCGACGCATCGTCGGATGCGCCGACACCGCTGCAGACCTTCTACAAGAGACTTACTTGCGCGTGATGGGCAATCCGCGTGAACCGGAGATCGCGTATCCGCGGGCCTATCTCCATCGAATCGCCACCAACTTGGCACTGGATCATCTTCGGAAGCAGAAGCTGCGCACTCCTCTGCACGTGCCGCTGGAAGACGCCGCGGTTGTGCCGAGCGATGCCCCGGCTCCGGTGGATGAAATCTACGGAAAGCAGCGGCTGGCGGTCTTTCAAAACGCATTCCGGTCTCTACCGCACGTGACGCAACAGGTGTTGTGGCTTCGCCGGGTACAGGGATGTCCGCATGAAGACATCGCGACGCGGCTCAAGTTGACGAAACGACAAGTGGAAAACCATCTGGCCAAGGCGCTATACCATTGCCAGAAAGCCCTCGACGAGGTAGCGAGGGCATGATGGTGACCGGCGTGGCCGACCAAGAACGCGATTTGCTCCGAGAAGCGACCGAATGGTTTGCCCGTTTCGATGCTGAGGACTTTACCGACGAGGAACGCCGGCGGCTCGAGAGTTGGCGCCGGCGCAGTCCGGAGCATGACGAGGCCTTTGAGCGCATTTGCCGTACATGGGAGGCGGCAGACCTTGCTGTGGCGCTCGGCTCCGTTCCCCCGGCCGATGTGCAGGAACGGCCACGCTCGAGCATTGGGCCTCGAACCTGGTGGGCCGTCGCCGCAACACTGCTGTTGGTCGCAGGATGCTGGTCCTTCTCCAGCCACGTGTTCCTCACCCTCAGGGCAGACTATGCCACCGCCACCGGTGAGCAGCGAACGATTCACCTGCCCGACCGCTCATCCGTGGTTCTGAACACGAATACGGCACTGGTGTCCCATGTCGAGGGCGCACATCGCCTCGTTCGCCTGCTCAAGGGCGAAGCGTTGTTCCAGGTACAGGCCGATGCGACAAGACCGTTCATCGTCGAGCATGCGGGGCATCGGGTGCGGGTGCTGGGAACCGAATTCGTCGTCCGTGAACAACAGGAAACCACGACCATCACCGTCATCCACGGTACGGTCCAGGTGACAGGCGCGAACCCGTCATCGTCTCCGATCCACCTCACGGCCGGGCAACGGGTGTCCATCGGGGCCGACGGCGCCGGACCTGTCTCCCACGTGACGGCGGCCGATGCCACGGCCTGGACGCGCCGGCGTCTCGTGGTCTCCGATCAGCCGCTCTCGGAGGTCATCGAGGAAATGCAACGGTATCATTCCGGCTCCATCGTAATCTTGAATCCGTCGGCTCGCGGGATTCGAGTCACCGGCATCTACGATCTCACCAACACAGCCGACACGATGACGGTGCTCGCCAACACGCTGCCGATTCACATGGATCGGCTGACCGACCGGTTAATTATTCTTCGCTAAAAGAAAAAAATTTTCTCTGCTTTCCCGAACCGCCCTTTCCCATACGTTACACCTATAAGCGCGCGTATCGTGACGAACCGCTGAGAGTCGCATGCGCTCATTCAGAGCGCATCATTGAACTCCTGGACAGATGGTAGCAAAGGAGGCTTCTGTGAGCAGAGTGCCGATGTCGTGGTGTGTCTACTGGGATCAGATGCGACGCCGAGTCGCAATGTGCGTCGTCTTCCTCTGCCTCATGCAGGCCCCGGCGCCTCTCCTCTCCCGCGCGCAATCGGACCATGTTTTCGAGTTCGATATTCCCGCGCAGCCGTTGGATCACGCGTTGAAATCGTTTGCGGCGACGACAGATTTCCTGCTCAGCTACGAAGCCGCGATGACCGCAGGGTTGGTTTCGACGGGAGTCACCGGCCGGTACACCTCAGTGGATGCGCTGAGGCGATTGTTGACGGATACAGGGCTGAACTATCGATTTGCCAACGACACAACCATCACCCTCCAGCCCGTGAGCAGCCCGGTCCCGACCCCGGTAGCCCCTCCACAAAGCCAGACGGTCCCCACCGGAACGCACGAGCAGCCGTCCGGCGGCAACGAAACCGCGGTCAACCAGAAGCCGGTCAAAGTGCCGGAGATCCTCGTGAAAGACGTGCGCCAGCGCGACGACACGACCTCCTACGTGGCCGAAGAGACGAGTACGGCGACGAAAACTGATACCCCGCTCATCGAGACCCCGCAGACCATCAACGTCATCACACGCGCCGAGATGAACACCCGACTGGTGCAAAACATCAGCCAGGCAGTCATGTACACCCCCGGCATCCTCACGGAAATGTATGGGCCGGTGATGCGGGACGATTATTTCAATATCCGTGGCTTCGATGCGCCGCAATTCCTGGATGGGCTGGGATTAGTCGGTATCAATTACGGCAACCTGCGCATTGAGCCCTACGGGTTGGAACGAGTCGAGATTCTCAAAGGTCCGGCGTCCATGCTCTATGGCCAAAGCTCCCCCGGCGGTTTGGTCAACATGACAAGCAAACGGCCCACTGAGGCTCCGGTGCGGGAGATTTTATTGACCGGCGGCAGTTTCAAGCGCATGCAGGCCGGAATCGACCTGGGCGGACCGATCGACGAGAAAGGGCGGTTTCTGTACCGGATTACGGCGCTGGGGCGCTATAGCGACACGCAGATCGATTTTGCCAAGGACAATCGCTACTTCATCGCGCCGAGTTTGACCTGGCGCCCGAATGCCAACACCTCGTTCACGATTCTCAGCCAGTTTCAGAAGGACGATGCCGGAAACACCCTGCAGTTCCTTCCTCCGGAAGGCTCGCTGCTCGGGAATCCGAACGGCAGAATCCCGATCAATCGATTTGTCGGCGAACCCGGGTTCGATCGCTGGAAGCGGCAGCAATACACGATGGGGTATGCGTTGGAGCATCGGTTCAACGAGTCCTGGAAGTTGGAACAAAACTTCCGCTTCGCCCACGTTCGGACCGACTATCCCACCACGTTTTACCTGGATTTCGTGCGGGACGGCGACGAGAACCCGGTGGATTTTCGAACAATCAGCCGCCTGGCCGGACTGTATCGGGATCTTGCGAATACGGCCACCCTGGACACCCGTCTCCAAGGAGCCTTTGACACCGCAATGCTGCGGCACACGGTGTTGATGGGCGTCGATTATCGGCGCCTCTGGGGTCGATCGCAACGCGGGTTTTCCGACTCTCCGACGCTGGATGTCTATGCGCCCCTCTACGATCAGCCGTGGACGACGCCGGTGATCGACTTCACGACCGCCCAGCAGCGCGACCAAGTCGGCGTGTACGCGCAGGACCAGGTCAAGTACGACCGATGGATCCTGACGCTGGGGGCTCGCTACGATTTCGCCAACACCGATACCCAAACCACCGACCTGCTCTTCGACGAACGGGCCACAACGCGACAACGGGACAATGCCGCTACCTATCGTGTCGGATTGAGTTACCTCTTCGACAGCGGCATCGCGCCCTATGTCAGCTACTCGACCTCGTTTCAGCCGGAGGCCGGAACCGACTTCGGCGGTACACCGTTCAAGCCCACCACGGGGCAACAGTATGAAGCCGGCATCAAATTCAAGCCCGCCGGCTACGATGCGCTCCTAACCGTCTCCGCCTATCACCTGCTCCGGCAAAATATCGTGACGCCGGATCTCACGCCGGGACATTTCGGCTTCAATGTGCAGACCGGAGAAGCCCTGGCGCGCGGCATTGAGGTGGAGGCGAAGGCGAATCTCACGCAGTCGCTCGGCATCATCGCGGGGTATGCCTTTACCGATACGAAGGTCACGGAGAGCAATGATCCCCTCACCCTCGGCCGCCGGTTGTCGCTGACCCCCAAGCATCAAGCGTCATTCTGGCTCGACTATGGGTTTCAAGAAGGGCCATTGGCCGGACTGAATCTGGGCGGCGGGACACGCTATACCGGGTCGAACTACGGCGACCTGTCCAACAGCTTGAAAGCGCCCTCTTACGTCTTATTCGATGCCGCCGTCCGATATGACCTGCGACGTGTGCACGACTCGCTCCGAGGGGCCGAGTTGAGCGTCAACCTCAACAACCTGCTCGATCGCGAATACGTCGCGACCTGCGCGGACGCGGCCTGCTTCTACGGAGTCCGACGCACGGTCTATGCCAGCCTGCGGTATCGCTGGTGAGAAGGGAGAGCATGCTTCGTCCCCGCATGCATTGGCAACCGAGCGTTCTCGCGCCGGCCTGCATCACCGACGGCCGTTGCTGCCCTGCGGGCAGACCCAATCCGAATGAGAAGGCCGAGGTCGCCATGCCCGACACTCTGCAACACCCGCGGAGAGGGACAGGGGCTCGTGATCTCCCTCGGCTGCTGGCCGGTCCGGCGACCGATCGATTTCAAGTCGACCGGTAGTCGGAAGCACGAGGCCCCTTCTCCGCCGGATTCGGCTGAAGCGGTCAGGTAGCCGTCGGCACCTGACCTATCACCCTCCTCCCCTGGCGGCTCACCGTCATGGATAACCGCCGGGAGATCATTGCCTTCTGCCGGCCAAACCGTGTAGGCATACGGAGGAGTACTACTGCGAGAACACTATGAACCATATCGCACTGCTTATTCACCGATGGGCAGGACTGCTGATGGCCGGATTCCTGATCCTGTCGGGACTGACCGGTGCCGTCATCTCTTGGGATCATGAACTCGACGAACTGCTAAATCCCCATCTGACGCACGCCTCGTCCCGCGGGCCCTCCCTCTCGCTGTTCGATCTGGCCGACGCCATCGAGGCGCGAGACCCGCGCGCGCGGGTGACGTTCATTCCGCTGGCCGTTGAAGCGGGTGATGCGCTCGCCTTTGGGGTCGATCCGCGCGTCGATCCCGCGACGGGCCGGTTGTACGAGTTGGGCTATAACCAGGTGTTCATCGATCCGGCGACGGGGGGCGAATTGGGGCGGCGCGAATGGGGCGCCGTGTGGCCGGTCACCAAGGAAACGTTCGTGTCGTTTCTGTACAAGCTGCATTATTCGCTGCACATCCCGGAGATGTGGGGAATCGACGAATGGGGCCTGTGGGTCATGGGCGGCATCGCCATTCTGTGGGCCTTGGATTGTTTCGTCGGTTTCTATCTGACCCTGCCGTCGAAGATTCCGCCGTCGCATGCGCAGTCCCATCCGGGATGGTGGGTTCGTTGGAAACCGTCCTGGGTGGTCAAGCTGTCGGGGACGAGCCGCCGCATCAACTTTGATTTCCACCGCGCATTTGGTCTCTGGGCATGGGTCTTGTTGTTCATGCTGGCCTTCACGGCCTTTTCTCTCAATCTCTACCGAGAGCTGTTTTATCCGTTGATGTCCCTGGTCACCCAGGTAACGCCGACGCCGTTCGACTTGCGCGAGCCGAGCGGCAAACATCACCCCATCGCGCCCGCCGTCGGCTTTGCGGAGATCCTTGAGCGGGCCCGGCAGGAACAGGCGGCACAAGGCCGGCAGGAGCCGGAAGGCGACCTGTCCTATAGTCAAGAGTTCGGGATCTATACCGTACGGTTCTTCAAGCCCGGCGATGATCACGGCGCGGCCGGCGTGGGCCCGCCGGCCTTGTACTTCGACGGCAGCGACGGCCGGTATCTGGGCGATCGCCAACCGTGGAAGGGCACGGCGGGTGATCTTTTCGTGCAAGCCCAGTTCCCGATGCATTCCGGCCGCATTCTCGGTCTGCCGGGCCGCATTCTGGTCTCGATGCTAGGCGTGGGTACCGCCGCCCTGTCGATCACGGGGGTCGTCATCTGGTGGAGAAAACAGGCGGCCTATGCCAGGCGTGCCCAACGGCACCTGGTCAAATCCGATGCCGTCACGGCCGGGTGAGACGGAGCGCCGATCGCCCCATCGACTGCCTCCAAGGCTCTTCCCTCCTCCATCCACTTCCCTGGAATTCGAACATTCCATTTTTCTCTTGGATCCTGCTATGCATCGCCGCTCGCCAAAGGAATCCGCGCGATCGTTGTCCGCCATGACCTCATGACATCCGGAGAAATCGAACAACTATACAGAGACCATCAACGGGTGCTCATCCGATGGCTGGCCAAACTGGTGCGCTGCCAGGACACGGCCGCCGATCTGGCGCAGGAGAGTTATGTGCGTGTGGCGGGAGCGGCCAAGCAACCCATCGCCAACCCGCGCGCCTTTCTCTTTCGCACCGCCCACAACGTCGCCTTGGATTATCTCCGCCGCATGCGCCAAGGGTTTCGGCAAGCCGCGTCGCTGGATGACGCCTCCGAGATCGCGAGCCCGATCCCCTCGGCCGAGCGCGAGTTGCTCGGGAAGGAACGGTTTCACCTGTTCCTGAAGTCGATCGAGTCCCTTCCACCGCGCACACGCGAAGCCTATCTCCAGTACCGCGTGTACGGCTACTCCTATGCAGAGATCGCCGAACGCATGGGCATCTCCGAGAGCGGCGTGGAAAAACTGTTGATGCGCGCGCTCGAGCGTCATTGTGCCGCGATTGAATCGCTCGACCGGGAGGAATGAGGATCATGACGCGCCGTTTCGTCACAGGATATACTGAGCCCCACGTAGGCTCAGACCGGCCGGTTGCCGCGGTGAGACCGCATCATGAGAGAACCCGATCCAAGCACACAAAGTCCGAACGAGGCCGTCGTGCGTAAGGAAGCGATGACGTGGGTGGTGCGTCTTGCCGGCAATCGGCTGTCCGTCGAGGACCGACGCGAATTTGAAGCCTGGCGGGCGCAGAGCCCCGCCCATGCGCGAGTCTACGAGTCGGTGTCGGCGGTATGGAACGATCCGGACCTGCACGCCGCCGCGACTCACGCGGCGTTTCACGTTCCGCCCGCGCGGATCGATCGCACCCTCCCACGCGCGCGACGGATGATGGTTTCGGCGGGGCTGGCGACGGCGGCGGTGTTGGTTCTCATGACCCTCTATTGGGATCCGCTCATCACGCTTCAGGCCGACCATCACACCGGAATCGGCGAACGCCGGACGATCACCCTCCCCGATCAATCGACCGTGATCCTTAACACACAAACCGCCGTGGGGATCTCGTTCGAGGGGGGCACCAGGCGCGTCCGCTTGCTCAAGGGCGAAGCCTTCTTTCAGGTCACGCCCGATCCTGACCGGCCCTTCCTGGTACAAGGCGCAAGGAGCGTCACTCGGGCGGTGGGCACCGGATTCACCGTCCGGTCGGCCGAGCGCGAACGGGTCACCGTGTTGGAAGGAACCGTCGAAGTCGCCGCCCACGATGACGGCGAAGAGCCTGTCCGGCTGCACGCCGGGTCCGAAGTCGAGATCGAACAGGGGCGCCTCGGCGCGGCCCATGCCGTCGACATGGCGGCGGCGGAAGCCTGGATGAAGGACCGCCTCGTCGTCAACGGCATGCCGTTGACGCAGGTGCTCGACGAAGTGCGCCGCTACCATCCGGGAAAGATCCTTCTCTTGAACGACGACGTGGGGCGCCACGCGGTGACGGGCACGTACAATCTGGCCGAGCCGACCAAAATCGTCGCCCTGCTGATCAAAACGTTTCCCCTGCGCTCGGTGTCGCTGGGCGACCACCTCATCATCCTCTTCTAGCAGGCTGCGGAAAAAGTCCGCCAGCGGCGTTCTCGCATCAGTCAGAGGCTCACCGTGCGGCACGAGTACGATTCGCCCTGTTCGTTCGCTGCGGCCTTGACTGCGGAATGGCGCGTCTTGGCGCGCCTGGGTTGGGCGGGTGAGAATCGTCGCCTTTTTGCGCACCCTGCGGGCGATTCTGGGGCGAGATGGCCCCTGTGTGAAACGCGACGTATGACGCAGTAATCGAGTTTTTCCGCATCCTGCTAGAGCCGTCGTTCTCACGTCGCTCCCGCTCTCGATGCTCAGCCGTTGAAAAATATTTTCCGCGAGGTGAGGAAAAAGAATCCTCCTTGCGTCTAGGCATGCACGGGCACGAACAAGGAGGCGGTGCATGAAGAGGACGTTATCGGAACTGTTTCGCATACCAGTCTGCGCGATGATGATCTGGGCTTCGGCGACCGCCTTTCCGGCGCAGGCGCAAGAGCCGACGGCGCCCACCCCGCAAACCCATCCCATGGACTTCGACATTCCGGCGCAACCGCTCGGATCGGCGCTCAACACCTTTGCCGCCCGCACGGGATGGCAGGTCAGCGTCCCGACCGACCTCGCGTCGGGTGTCACCTCGACGGCTGTGAGCGGCTCGCACACACCGGAGCGCGCGCTGGAGACCATGCTGACCGGCACCGGCTTGACCTATCGTGTCGCCGACCAGGGCGCCGTCACGATCGAGCGGGGATTTCTCCCAGCGCCGGCCGTCGCGCCGGTTGCCACCCAGAGCCAAATCCCGACGCCGGCAAACGGCGCGGCGATGTCCAAGCCGAACGGCCGGAAGCCGGTCAAGGTGCCGGAGATCGTGGTGAAGGATGTGCGGGAACGGGACGACGACAACCAGTCTTATATTGCCGCAGAAGCCAGCACGGCGACACAAACCGATACGCCGTTGATCGAAACACCGCGATCGATTTCCGTCGTCACCACCAAACAGATTGAAACGCTAAAGGCTCGAGGCATCAACGAGGCCTTGCGGTACACCGCCGGCGTGGTCGCGGAACCGAGAGGAGTCGACCCGAATCGTTCGGAAATATTCATTCGAGGCTTTCGGAACGAGGATACGATCTATCGTGATGGATTGAAAGGTCATGGACGCGGTGCGCTTTCCTTTGCAGCCACGACGATCGATACCTATGGCGCTGAACGGGTCGAGGTGCTGCGAGGCCCTGCATCGGTTCTCTATGGACAAGGTTTGCCCAGCGGCCTCGTCAATATGGTTACCAAGAAGCCGACCGACTATGCGTTTGGGGAGATCGAGAGCAACGTCGGCAGTTACCAACAATATGTCGGCAGGTTCGACCTTGGCGGCCCTATCGACCAGGATAGGAAACTGCTCTTCCGGCTGACCGGTCTGGGCCGTGGAGGCGATACTCAGTTTGATTTTCTTGATACAGGACGGGTCTATATCGCCCCGGCCTTAACATGGCGTCCTTCGAGTGCGACGAACATCACCTTTCTGGGCCAATACCAATGGGATGACTCCTATGCCACCAATTTCGTGCCGTCATCCGGAACGGTGTTGCCCAATCCGAACGGCAGGATTCCACGCTCGCGATTTATGGGAGAACCGGCGTTTGAACAGAATGAAACGAAGTATGCTGCGCTGGGCTACCTTCTCGACCATAAAGTGGGCGAATCGTTTCTGTTCAATCATAAACTGCGCTTTGAAAACTTCAACATGGACGGCAAATCGCTGTTCAACTCCGGATTCCAAAACAACAATCGCATCATGAATAGAACCGCCCTTCCCACCAAGGAAGACGGGTACTTCTTTTCGACGAACATGAACGGCCAGTTTAAGTTCAAACTGGGCCGCACGGAAAACACCACTCTGATGGGAATTGATTTCAAGACGGCGATGATCAGCCGTAATCTGCTCAACCAAGTCGGACCGTCGTTGGATGCGTTCAGTCCGATCTATGGGCAGCCGGTCCTGAGCACGGCTCCCGTGACCTTCAGATTGAATACACAGGAACGCCTGTCCCAAGTCGGCGTCTACTTTCAGCACCAAACGAAACTCTTCGACCACTTGGTGGCGACATTCGGAGGACGGCAGGATTGGGCGGATTCCGATCTGGAAGACAGGACGACCACCATCAGGACAAAACAGAGCCACAACGCCTTCACGTATCAAGGCGGCCTCCTCTATCTGTTCGATAACGGCCTGGCGCCCTACTTCAACTATGCCACCTCCTTTGAGCCGCAGAGCGGGAGGGATTTTGCGGGTTCGGCGTTCGTACCGTTGACAGGAACTCAATACGAAGCCGGTATCAAATATCAACCGCCGGGATACAACAGCCTGGTCACCATGGCAGTGTTCGACTTGACCCGGCAGAATGTCCTCACGCCGGATCTCGTCAATATCGGATTCAACGTCCAAACGGGCGAGGTCCGCTCGCGAGGAATTGAAATCGAAGGGAAGGCCAATCCTCTGGAGAATCTCAATATCCTTGCCGCCTATACCTATACCGATCCGGAGGTCACGAAGAGCAATGGCACGAATCTCGGCAAACAAGTGCAACAAGTCCCCAATCACATGACATCACTCTGGGCCGACTACACAATTCCACAAGGACCGCTTGCGGGATTGGGCATTGGGAGCGGCGTGCGGTACGTCAGCGCCTCCTTCGGCGATGTGCTTAACACCTTCGAAGTTCCGTCGTTTGTGCTGTTGGATGCGATGCTCAGCTACACCGTGCAGGCCGGTTACCTGAAAGGACTGCGATTCGCGATCAATGCCCATAACCTGCTGGACAAAAGCTTCATAGCGGCATGCGGAGCAATCAATAGCTGTTACTTCGGCGCGGGACGTGATGTTCGAGGCAGCGTCACATTCCGTTGGTAATCCTTTTGCCCAGAGACATATGGAAGCCGCTTTTATTTCGACGACGCGGCTGTTCCTGATGATCCCTGACCCGTCCTGGCGTTTGCGTTCGGCACCCGCTCCTGAGCATGCATCGTAGCGCCAGAGGTGCGACCAGAGGCCGTCTATCTGGACTCTGAACATCCGACCGGCCTTCCCGGTTCTCCGCCCCACGGCAATGGTCTCGATTTCTACTCCGCAACAACCGGTGGCGGCCACACCTCTCGGCCTCACAATATCTTCCGTTTCCGTCCCTGGATATGTCCGGGTGGATACAGCCGTTTATTACAACCATGACTTACAGACGCACAATTGGCTTCATGCCAAGCAGGTAAACTTTGCCATCAATCTGCGCAACATCTTCGATCAGGGCTATATAAAATCGAGGTTTTCCACGACACAATTGTTCTTCGGCGAGCCCCGCACCGTCCTGGCCACAGTAGGGCTGCGGTTCTGATTCTTCCCGCCGTCAGTGATGAGTAGTCATCCCGCGTCGACCTACGCCCGTTTGGCAAACCGCTCACCCATCGTGCTCACCGGAGACCGGTCTGCTCGGTACATCTCTCGCTTCTCTCCGTACGGTTTTACCCGCTTCACACGTCTCTTATGAGGAAGGCCTCGCCTGACCTGCGGTGATTCGTGCTGGGCTGCCGTCTTCAAGGAGTGGCCGCGCTACGTTCCTTCAGGCGTCGAGTCATCCGGCTGCCAAGGTAAATCATGTCAATCTGGCCGACGAACATCCCCTTTTCCTGCGCCGCGGCTTTACCATCTCCGGCGATGAGCGAAGAAGAGACCCACGCCTGGGCCGAGTCGGCCTCTGCTACCGAATCGTTGTACGAGGCGTTCGAGAAATGCGCCCACGATCTGCAACGATTTCTAGTCAAGAAAGTGACTTGTGAAGCCACGGCCGCCGACCTGGCGCAAGAGACCTATTTGCGCGTCATCCGCTTGGATCCGACCATTTCCGTGGCCGATCCGCGCAGCTACCTGTTTCGCATCGCCCACAACCTGGCCATCGATCATCTGCGGTCGCAACACCGCCGGCGCGCCCTGCCTCACGACGCGCCGGAAGCCCTCGCCTTGCCCGATCAGCGCGCCTCGCCGGAAGCCGCCTATCTGGCGAAAGAGGAATTGGAGGTGGTCTGCCGGGCGATGAAGGATTTGTCGCCCTTGTGCCGCCGAATTTTTATGCTGAACCGCTTCGATGGCCGGTCCCATTCGGACATCGCCCAAGAACTCAGCATTGCCAAAAACACGGTCGAAAAAAACCTGGCGCGGGCCCTCAATCACTTCCGGCTGAAGCTGAACGAGCATGCGGGTGCCTAAACCGGCAGGCTGGGCTTTCCGCTGTTTTGACAGCGCGCGCGTCCCTATCGTAGAAAGAACCGTTGAATGACGGACGATTGTAAGCGCCTGCCGCTACCGTGGCGGCGATCATGGCGGACTTTCATGGCCGACACCCCGCACTCCCCCGCCGATCGAGAACAAGTGGAAGAAGAGGCGGTGCAGTGGCTGATCAAGCTCGCCTCCGGCGAAGCCACCGCCGAAGATCGGGCGGCAGCGGACCAGTGGCGCGGACAGAGCCTTTCTCACGAGCAGGCTTTTCGCAAAGCCGAGCGCCTGTGGCAGGGGCTGGCGCCGATCCAAGACCGTTTGACCGGATTGGAGCGCGCTCTCCGCTACACCGTCCCAGCCCCGCAAACCAGCGCCGCCCATACATGGACCTGGCGCTGGTCGATGGCCGTCGCCGCCTCACTGGCCGCCCTCACCCTCGCCCTGCTCTTTCGTGCGGATCTCACGGTCGGCCTGCTGGCCGATCATCGAACCGGTACCGGCGAACGTATAGCCGTGACATTGCCTGACGGGAGCCAAGCCCATCTGAATACCAACTCCGCACTGGCCCTGCGCTATAGCGCTGCCGAACGGCGGATCGATTTGCTTGCGGGCGAGGTGGACTTCGCCGTGATGCCGGATGCCGGCCGACCCTTCATCGTCCAGGCAGCCGGAGGCGAAACCCGCGCCGTGGGCACGGAGTTCATCGTGCGTGAAGCACTCGATGCCGTCTCCGTCACGGTCCTAGAAGGCACCGTGACCACCTCGTATCCCACGCGCGAGCAAGCGCAGAATGCGACGGTCCAAGCGGCTCAACAGGTGCGATACGGCCGTGATCTCGGCATCGGCTCAGTCGAACCGGCCGATCTCTCCCGCGCGACTGCCTGGCGGAGAGGCAAACTCATCTTCGAACGAACACCGCTCGCCCAGGCCGTGGAGGAACTCAATCGCCACCGGCAAGGCCGCGTACTCCTGCTCAACGCTCGCTTGGCGCAGCACCGCGTCAGCGGCGTCTTCGACTTACATCGTCTCGACGAAGCGGTGACAGCCATCGAACGCACGCTCAACCTCCACGCCGTCCACCTGCCGCCTTCTCTCGCGATCTGGTACTGACCGGTTCTCACAGAATAATTTTCGCGGCTTCATCCGGTTTTCTCCCGCTCAAACGTGTCCTACATGAAACAGGTTGGGCACTCCGAACGGAACGTGGAGGAACTCTCGTGATGACTCGTCTAGGCCGCCGATGCATGTCGCTGTTGATAATGGTAGGGCTGGGAGCAAGGTTGTGCCTCGGCCCGCTCCCTCTTCACGCGCTCGAGCCGGAACCGGCCGCGCCGGCATCGCCTGTCATGCGCTTCGATATCCCATCCACATCGCTGTCCGGCGGGCTCGCGCAATTCGCCGAACAAAGCGGCTGGCAGGTGTTCTACAGCTCCGAGCTGACCGACGGTCTGTCGACCCAAGGCGTCAGCGGAACCCACTCAGCTGGGGAAGCCTTGCAGATCCTCCTCAGGGAAACAGGATTGGGATTCAGTTTCGTCGATGCGCAAACCGTGACGTTGAAACCCGCACACACGATACCCGCCCCGCCGGCCCCGGCTGCGCCGATCCAGCAGAATCTGGCTGATCCGCCGATGAGGCAGGGAGAAAAACAACCCCAGGCTCAAAAACCGGTCAAGGTGCCGGAGATCGTGGTGAAGGATGTGACGGAACGGGACGACGATGCGACGTCCTACGTCGCGGCAGCAGGCAGCACCGCCACCCGGACCGATACGCCGCTGATTCAGGTGCCGCAATCAGTGGGAGTCGTGACTCAAAAAGTCATGCAGGATCAGCGGGCCCTCAGAATGGATCAGGCCTTGAGAAATGTCAGCGGCGTCGTGATTCCGTTCTTAACGCTCGGCAATCAGGCCGATACGGTGTTCTGCCGGGGATTTCCCTGTGCATTTTTTAAAAACGACATGCGGAACGACAATA
Source organism: Nitrospira defluvii (assembly GCA_011525625.1). Classification (GTDB taxonomy): domain Bacteria; phylum Nitrospirota; class Nitrospiria; order Nitrospirales; family Nitrospiraceae; genus Nitrospira_A. The sequence continues at coordinate 127,080 of WYAX01000016.1, read as the reverse complement.
GAAACCAAACGATGACTTTCCGCGACATCGCCAATGTTCAGCGTCTGGAAGTGTTAAAGGGCCCACCCTCCGTGTTGTATGGTCGGAGTGATCCGGGCGGGATTGTGAACATCATCACCAGGCAGCCCCAGGAGGAAAAATATGCCTCTATCGAGCAGGTCATCGGAAGCTACAATTTTTACCGGACGATGGCGGATGCGACAGGACCGTTGAACGCGGACAAGACCCTCCTCTACCGAATCAGCGGTGCCTACGAAAATTCTGAGAGCTTTCGAGATGTTGTGCACGGTCAGCGATACTTCGTCGCGCCGGTCTTTACCTGGAAGGTGAGTAACCGGACCACCATCACGTTCGAAGGGGAATACATTCGCGATAATCGCACATATGATGGCGGCTTACCCGCGATCGGCAGAGGGATCGCTTCGATTCCGACCAATCGATTCTTAGGCGAACCCTTCAACAATCAGAAGGTCGAAGAGGGTCGCGCCGGATTTTTGATCAGCCACTATTTCAACAGCAATTGGCACGTTGAAAGCCGGTTTCGCGCGGACCGGTCCAGTCTCCTGTATCGAATCGTGGCCCCTGATGCCGTGCAAGACGACAATCAAACCCTGACACGTTTCCTCACCACTCAAGACAATGATCTCCAAAGCTACTATTGGCGAAACGACCTGATCGGCAAGCTGTCGACGGGACCCGTGAGGCACAGGCTCTTGACCGGCATTGAGGTCGGTCGCCAGCGCGTGGCGGCAGATATAGGCCAGAGTCCCTATGACTCGATCAACATCCATAATCCGCTCTATCTCCAAAATGCCGCGCCGGCGGCCGCGCCATTTTATCAATTGCGATCGTTCAGCAATGCGATCGGCGCCTACGTTCAAGACCAAGTTGATCTGCTTGACCATCTGCACCTGCTGATCGGGGCACGGGGTGATTACTTTTATCTCCATTCCTACGCAAATGGAGAGGAACAAAAGTCTGAAAACTATGGGTTCAGTCCGCGCATTGGAGTGACCTATGAGCCGATACGATCCGTTGCAGTTTACGCAAACGTGACTCGGTCTTTTAATCCTGTCTTCGGTGGGCTCAATCCTACGCCGTCCAACAGCAACCAATTCATTCCTGAAACCGCGACGCAATATGAGGCCGGGATCAAGACGGATATCGTCCCCGGGCGGTTGACTTCTACCCTGGCCATTTACCGGATTCTCAAAAAGAACGCGCTCGCAACGAACCCGACCAACCCCTTCTTGCAGATTCAAACCGGGGCCCAGCAGAGCCAAGGCATCGAATACGATCTCGCGGCTCAGCTCTTGCCGGGATGGCAGGTGATCGCAACCTATGCCTATACCGACGCTCGGCTTGCCGCAGACACGGACTTCCCGATCGGCAATCGCCTACCGAATATTGCTCGGCATACGGGGAGTTTCTGGACGACCTATGAGTTTCAGGAGGGTGGGTTACGCGGATTAGGTGTGGGTGCCGGAATCTTTGCCGTCGGTCAACGGGCCGGGGATCTGGCCAATACTTTCTACCTACCGGGATATGTGCGCGCGGACGCGGCATTGTATTACCGGAAGCCTGACCTCTTCGCCCGCACCAATCTGATTGCCCAATTGAACGTGCAGAACTTGCGGGACGCCCAGTATTTCGCCGGCGGTGGCGAGGGCAGAGGCATCGCGGGTTTACCCGGCTTGCCTCTCGCGTTTTTTGGCTCCGTGAAGCTGGAGTACTATTAGCACCAAGCGAAGGTCGAGGATGAATGTCGCGACAGAAGCGCGGGCCTTGCCTTACGTTCATCAAGAAGAGTTTCGGCTCACGAGCCAACCACTTGCAGCTCGCTCGCTCTCGGACCAGGCCCCCACATACAGGAGCCACGTGGAGGGAGCCGGACGATATACCTTTGTTCGGCTCCTTCCACTTTCTATTCTCATCCGGCCCTCCGCTCTGATCTGCAGCCCGGAAATTAGCTCCACGCGAAACATGTGAACGTGGTCGTGAATTTTCGGAACACCTTCGACCAGGGCGATATCGAGTCGGCCTCTAACTCGACCACGCGCCTGTTCTTCGGCGCACGCCTCATCGTCGTAGCCACAGTGGGGATGCGGGTCTGAAAGGGTTCGCCAATCGGGTGCGGTTATGAAGCAGCCGCTTCTCGGCCTCGTCTGTTCGATGCCCATGGCCCGCCTTCGCCATTCCCGCACGGACTGTTCACTGCCGTGACGACGGCAGATGCGTCCGGTCGAGTGTTTCCGTAAGCCGGGCGTTCGGATCGCTCTGCAATCCTCCGCGGGTCACCTGCACGATGGCTCGATGAAAGGGCTGCGAGGTCTGCAAGAGAATCTCCCTCTGTTTGACGGCGATTTCCTCCTGAAGCCTGTGCATCAGCGCCTCGGATTCTTTCTTGGTCGCTCGGACGCCGAAGGGATCGCCTTGGTCCTCTGCGAGGCGCAGGCGTCGTTTGGCTGCGTCGATTTCACGGAGCCGAATTTCGGCGAACGCGCGCATCTCGTCGTCGAATTGTCGAATCCAGCACGATTCCTCGGTGACGCGGTTCAGATCGACCCAGGAAGTCATCGCATAGGTCATTTTCGGCAACGGCATCGGCAGTGCCTGTTTCGTGAGTGGATGGAGCCCGCTGCGAAGGACAGCCGCGCTCTCCTTGGTATGAGCGATCCGCTCGAGGGAATGCGGGTGCAGCCGAAAATGCAGACAGGCCTGACTGCGAGGCACTTCAGTGGTGAGGCGAATCAGGGTTTCCACGCCCGTATCCACATCGACCCCTGCCTGATACAGATGCGCCAGCGCATCGGCATCGGCCGCGTTCTCATCGGACGGCACATACGCGTGAGAGAAACGCCACGCTGGGCTGCTGGCCGGGAGGGACGACCGTTGAGACAATGGGCCATCTCATGGGCGATGACGAAGGCAAATTCATCGTCGCTCAAGAAAAACCGTACCATCCCTTCGAACAGCCCGATGGCTTCTCCCGTGCACCCCGCGTCGATCCGATCGTCGCCCCGCCCCGCATACAGCAGCACCGGCATGACCGTCGATCAGCCGAGACTGTCTTGCAACGCCACGCTCAGGAAATTCAGCCGGTCCCGCTGTTCTTGCCGCCAGGGTCGCAACTTCTCCAACAACTCTTCTCTGGTGCGGACTTCCTCCGGCGTCAGCTGCGTGGCGCAACTTGCCGGCAGCAAACCGGCGCAGAGGAGCAACAATCCCACCGCAACGAGACCGGCACGTGGCAGGGCGCAATCAGGCCTCCGCATGAGCGGATGAGGGTCGGAACGCCGGAGGAACGGCATCACCGCTCACTGTTCCCGCCAGGTTCGGCGCCTCATCCAGCAAGGCGATCAAGCGACCGTTCGGATCAGTGCGAGTCTCTGCCTCAGCCAAACGGCCGACCTGGCGCCGGATCGCATTTATCGAGGCCCGTTCAATCGATCGTTCCCGCTCGCCGATCTCGCGCTGGATCTTCATGATCGTTTCGTGGGCCTCGGCCGCCATAGTCGAGGCAGCGTACCGATCGGATAACTGCTCCGTGCTCTTCAGGCGAGCCCGTTGCTGTTCGAGGGCCCGGCGATGGCGAGCCGAGAAAACCGCATGGCCCTGGGCGATCCGGCGCAGCAATGTGGAGCGGCCGAAGACGAGCGCTCGGTCGAACCAGGCAGGCAAGGATGCCGGAGCGCCGTCGGGAGAAAGCAAGGTCTGGTTGGTGACTGAATCGCAGCCCGCTTTCAACGCCGCGGCTTTCCCCTCCCACAGTGAAACCGCCGCCTCGAGAGGGAGTCCGGCGTCGTATACGAAATGCAACGCATCGACGTCAGCTTCTCGTTCTTCGTCGCGATCGGACCGCTTGGCTCCCCAGAGGGAAGCGATGGAAGCGAATCGTTTGCCCTGACGCGCCCGGCGCTGTTCGACATGCCCTCTCCTGCAATGGCCCAGTTCATGGGCAATCACGACGGCCAACTCGCTGTCGTCCGCGAGAAACCGCATCATGCCTTTCAGCACCCCGATCCGCGTGCCGTCGATCTGTAAGGTGTCGTTGAGTGATCGGCCGGGAGGACCGGACAGACAGGACGTGAGAACCAGCAGCATCAAGCACGGCAGCATGGTCATGATGGGCCTGTTGAGTCGTATACACATCGACGCATAACGCTCGGGGCATCCGATTACTAAGGACGCCGCACCGGCAAGGGCGTTTCCGATCAGGGGTTGGAGTTTTCGCGGCTCGTTCGTCTGCTTCACGATGAGGAAAAGATCGTCATGTCCAGGAGTGTAAACATGGCCGGGCCAGCCGCCGTGTTCTATGATTCGACCGCCGCGCCAAGGATGGATCAAGGACCGTGCTCGCCGATGGGATCAGACTCATGCAACTGGACATGGACGGCCTGCACCCGCTACGACGGGGAGCTGTTAGCCTTCTTGACGGCCAAGCTCCGCTGCCCGCATGAGGCAGCCGATAGGACCCAGGAAACCTACGCCAGGTTGCCGACCGCCGCCTTTCTTTTTGTCTCGGGCCTCACCGGCGCGATCATCTCGTGGGACTATGAACGGTCCTACCAGACGGTCTTGACCGGGTATTGCGTGATCAACGGATCGGGTGTGAGCAGGGTGAGTTCGTGCTGGATGGCTTGACAAATCAACATGCGATCGAATGGATCTCGATGATGTGTGGGCAGGCGAGGAAGATAGAATACTGCCGGTTCTTCCAAGGCCAGCGTGGTGATTCCATGTCGTTCACGTTGCTCGGGGATGAAACGCTCCGGTGGGTATGGAAGCAGAAGTTTGTCCAGGCCGACCTTCACCACAATTTCCCACACTGAGACGCTGCTGAGATAGGCCTCATTGACAGGATCAATGAAAAGATCCCGCGCCTTGCTCGAGAGTGCCGCATCGTCTGAAATGAGCCACAAGAACGTGCACGTGTCGAGGAGTAGTTTCATGTCGTCTTGCCCGAAAAGTCATCGGCCACATCGTCTGGCAAAGGATCAAAAAATGCTTTGGGAATGGAAAACTGCCCTTTCGCCAATCCAATAGGACGCTTGCCCGCCAGCGGCGAAGGTAAGGGTCGAATCTCAGCGATCGGTTGATTACGGTTGCACAAGATGATGGTTTCTCCCCGTTTTTTCAGTTTGGTCAAATAGTAGGATAGATGAGTCTTGGCTTCGTGAACATTGATCTTAATCATAACCATATAGTAGACCCACAATAAGCCTCAGTCAATCGATCGGTGTCTTTGATTCTCCGACTGTCACGCACTGGAGCAGAACCAAAACCGGAAGGCCCCTTCAGGGCATTGAGAGGAGAGTGAGCGTTCGATGCGCGCCGCTGGGGTGATTATCCACCGTTGGGCTGGATTGCTGACGGCAGCTTTTCTCTTCGTCTCCGGGCTCACCGGCGCGATCATCTCGTGGGACCATGAACTGGACGAATGGCTGAATGCCGAGCTGTTCGAGGTGCACGCCGGCGGTCCGCCCCTACCGTATCTCGAGCTGGCCGCCCGCATTCAGGCGGCGGATCCGCGGGCGCGCGTCAGCAATATTCCCCTGCAAACCGAACCGGGCCATTCCCTGCTCTTCGGCGTGCAACCGCGCGTGAATCCCGACACGGGCACGTTGTACAAACTGGGCTATAACCAGGTCTTCATCGACCCGGCGACCGGCCGTGAGATCGGTCGGCGTGACTGGGGAGCGGTGGCGCTCGACCGCGAGCACCTGCTGGCCTTTCTCTACAAATTGCACTACACGATGCATATTCCGGATTTCGCCGGGATTAATCGCTGGGGCCTCTGGTTCATGGGCGGCATTGCGCTCATCTGGCTGCTCGACTGTTTTGTCGCGCTCACCATTTCCTTCCCCGACCGGAACAGGTGGACACGATCGTTTGCCATTCGCCACGGCAGCCGGTATCAATTCAACTTCGACCTCCATCGGGCGGGCGGCTTGTGGACCTGGACCATCCTGCTGATCTTGGCGCTGAGCGCGGTGTATCTGAATCTGAACCGCGAACTGTTTCGTCCCGCCGTGGCGGCCGTCACCACGGTGACCCCCTCGCCGTTCGATCTGCGGCCACAGCGGCCGTTGAATCAGCCGCTAGAGCCGCGAGGGGACTATGCCGCCATCATTGCGCAGGCCGTGGAAGCCGCGCAGCGGAAAGGCTGGCAGGAACCGGTCGGGAGCGCCTCCTACAACGCCCGCTTTGGGATCTATCAGGTGCGATTTTTTCACCCCGGACAGGATCACGGCTCGGGCGGCTTCGGCGTCCGGAGGCTGTATTATGACGGCGTAACCGGAGACTACCTGGGCGAGCATATTCCCGGCAGCGGCACCGCGGGCGATATCTTTCTCCAGTTACAATTCCCCCTCCACAGCGGCCGCATTGCCGGAATTCCGGGCCGCATCTTCATTTCGCTCATGGGGCTGGTCGTTGCCGCCCTCTCCGTCACCGGCGTCGTGATCTGGGCGAAACGGCGCGGAAGTGTGACGGCGATCAACGCCGCGCTGAGCAAGCCCACGGCTGGAACTGTCGCCCATCGGTAACGCGTCATCGACCGGCCCCTGCTCCCGACCTTGAACCACCCGACCTGCCTCATCTTCCGGATACCGGACATTCTCTTCGGGAATCGCTCCGTGTTAGCGTCCCCTCCCATTGCCGTGCTGACCGGATTTCGAAGGCATGCCTATGTCGCTTTCCTACGCCCAAGTTGAATCCCTGTTTCGGGAATATCGCGCTGAGCTGTTACGGCGCATGTCGCAGATGGTGCGGTCACGGGACACGGCCGCGGACTTGGTGCAGGAAACCTATTTGCGGTTGGTGCGGCTGACGGATATCCAATCCGTGGGGCATCCGCGCGCGCTCCTCCACCGCATTGCCACAAATCTCGCTATCGATCATCTGCGCGCAGGCCAAAGCGGGCTGGGCCAGGCGGAGCCGTTGGACGCGGCGCTCGAACTGCCTTCCCCCAGGCCGACGCAAGAACGCGAGCTGATGGGGAAGCAACGTCTCGAACAATACATGGCGGTCATCAACAATCTGCCCCCGCGCACGCGAGAAGCCTTTCTCCTCTACCGGGTCCATGGCTGCGCCTACCTCGAAATCGCGGCGCGGATGAATATTTCAGTCAGCGGTGTTGACAAACATATCCGCCGAGCGATCGACCAAACCACTCGGGCTATCGCCGCGCTCGACCAGAACGAGTAAGTGTCTTGGAGTGCCGAACCGTCACACGATATACTGGCCCCTTCTCGAACCGCCGACGCCGCCCTTGAGGCACCGTATGCCGTCTCCTTCACAGCCACAGGATCAGTCGCCGCCGGACGACCCGGCGCTCCGGGAAGAAGCGATCGGATGGTTGGCTCGTTTGAGCGATCGCGAGGCCACGGCAGAAGACCGACGGTCGTTCGAGATCTGGCGAGCGCAAAGTCCCGGCCATGCCCGCGCCTATCAACGGCTCGCGCAGATCTGGGACAACGCCGATTTGAACCGGGCCGCCCTGCTGGTGGCGCACACCGAGCGGAGCCGCGCGGGTGGTCCGGTTTCCAGCCATGGCTCTGCCGTAGAAGACCGCTGGGTGCGCACGAAATGGGCCACGGCGGTATCGATCGTCCTCCTGGCGCTTGGGACGGTGTACGTTGACCTGCCGACGCGGCTGCAGGCAGACCAGCAGACGGCGGTCGGCGAGCGGAGGACGGTGCGCCTACCGGATCAGTCGACGGTGACGCTCAATACCCATTCGGCCATCGCCCTGTCGTTCGACGGCGCGGCGCGAACAGTCCGGCTGCTGAAGGGCGAAGCGTTTTTTCATGTGCAACCCGATTCGACGCGCCCCTTTCTGGTCGAAAGCGCGGAGACCTCTACCCGCGCCGTCGGAACGGAGTTTGTCGTGCGGCAACAGGACCGGGGCGATCGGGTGACCGTCATCGAGGGCACCGTGGATGTCAGCTCCCTTCGCAACGGCGCCTCGACGGAGCGGCTGACCGCCGGCCACATGGTCGAACATGCCGGCGGCCGCCTCGGAACCGTCCAACGGATTGATGTCTCCACGGCCTCGGCTTGGCGGCAAGGCCTCTTGATCGTCGATGACGTCCCCCTGGCCTCACTGATCGAAGAACTCCGCCGATACTATCCCGGCACGATTGTGCTGTGGAACCGGGAGATGGCGAACCGGCACGTCACCGGCACCTACAAGCTGGACGAGCCCTCCAACGTGCTGTATCACCTCACGAAGACTTTCCCGCTCCGCACGGCCACCCTGGCCGATCGCGTCGTCATCCTCTTTTAATCCAATTCGTAATTTTTCTCCGCCCCCCATCGTTGTCAGGTGCGAAAACCCTTGCCCCGCTCCGTCTACACACAGAGAAAACGGACAGGAGGCGTCGATGCTGAAGTATGCGTGGATGTTCGCGTGGGTGATGATGCTGACGTGGAATGTGGGAATAGGCCTGGCGCAGGAGGGGGCGACGCCGCCGGCGGCCGCCCCGCTCGATTTCAACATTCCCGCGCAGCCGTTGGGTTCGGCCTTGAATGCCTTTGCCGTCGCAAGCGGCTGGCAGGTCAGCGCGTCAAGCGAACTGACCAGCGGGATCGATACGCGCGGTCTGGTGGGCACCTATACGCGCGAGCAGGGTTTACGAACTCTGCTGGCCGACACTGGCCTGACCTACCGGATGGACGGGGCCCAGATGGCGACCATCGAGCGGGGCATGTTGCCGCCCGTGGGGCCGGTGGTGATCCCTCCAAAAAGCCAAACCCCGCCGTCCAACGGGGCGATGACAGCCGCAGCACCGCCACCGAAGCCCGTCAAGGTGCCGGAGATTGTGGTGAAGGATGTCAAGGAACGGGACGAGCATCGCTATACTGCGGATGAGTCCTCGAGTGCCACGAGGATTCCCGTCCCGATTGAAGACGTTCCGCGCTCTATCAGCGTGGTGACTCGTCAGGTCATGGAGGATCAAAAAGTGATTCGCATGAATGACGCGTTGCGGAATGTAAGCGGCGTGTTTCAGTCGCAGTCGGGCGGTGGGCGAGGCGGCGCGTTTACGATTCGTGGGTTTGAGACCAACTTGAACGTATTTAAAAACGGCTTTCGCGACGATGGCACGTTCGGCACCAAAGTCCCCTACGACGTCATCAACCTCGAAAGTATTGAGGTTGTGAAGGGGCCGCCGTCCTACCTGTATGGGCGATCGGATCCGGGAGGGATCATCAATCAGGTCACCAAGGCTCCGTTGAAAGATCGCTACGCCGCCACGGAAGTGATCGTCGGCAGCTACAATCTCTACCGTCCCACGTTCGATGTCGGCGGGCCGCTGAACGAAAGTAAGACTCTGACCTATCGATTCAATGGGTTGTACGAATCGGCAGAAAGTTTCCGAGAGGGTGTGAAGACCGACCGAGTCTTTCTTGCTCCGACGATCGGATGGGAGATCGGGCCGCGGACCACCTTTCGATTCGAAGGCGAGTACGTTTACGACAAATCGCCGATCGATCGAGGTCTTGTCGCCTTCGGTAATGCCCCGGCGCCGATTCCTGTCGGTCGATTTCTGGGCGATCCGGCTCGCCGACGGGAAACCAATGCGGGGAAGGCCACTCTGATTCTGCTCCATGATTTGAATACTCAGCTCCGGTTGCGCAGTGCCTTTCGTACTGCAGTGACGCATGAACGCTACTCAAGCCTTGAAGGTTCAAGCCTCGATGACACGACAGGAATTCTGTCATTGGAGCGCAACGAATTGCCGTCGGTCAATCAGAGCCACTACTGGCAGAATGAACTGTTGGGAACATTCACGACCCAGTCGATCAAACACAAGAGTGTTGTCGGCATTGAACTTGGGCGTGAAGTGCAATCACAGCAGTTCCGGAGCGATTTGGGGGCGCTGGGAAACGCTATCAACGTCTTCAACTCCAGCCGGCCCCTCTTTACCGATGGTCCACTTACTTCTGCCGGTAATTTTCTCAATACGAACAGTATCCTCGGAGTCTATGCAGGCGACCAGATTGATCTCTTGCCGAACCTGCATGTTCATCTCGGGGGTCGCTACGATGTGATCGAACAGAAAGAGCGGAGTCGCCCGGACGACTTCGATCCGACCACGCGAGGGACCAATACGACGGAAACGGCGTTCAGCCCGTCGATTGGAGCCGCCTACCAGCCTTGGCCATGGGTCTCGATCTTTGCCAACTATACGGAATCTTTCGCGCCTCAGTTCGCGGGAGCACGCAGCGTCACCGGAAGCATCTTCCGGCCTGAGCGTGGGAAAGCCATCGAAGGCGGTCTCAAATTTCAGACGGAGAACGGGCGGCTTCGCTCAACCCTGGCCGCCTTTACTATCACCAAGAGGAATGTGTTGACCACTGATCCCGTCAATGGCCCCGCCTTCTCAGTCACCGCAGGCGAGCAGCGCAGCCGGGGGTTCGAATTCGACCTGAACGGGGAGATCGGGCCCGGTTGGAACGTGATCGCAACCTACGCCTATACGGATGCGAAGGTCACGGAGGACAATACATTTGCTATCGGCAGTAGACTCGCAAATGTCCCGCTCCACCAGGGAAGCTTGTGGACGACGTATTTTTTGCCGGAAGGACTTGGCAAGGGATTTGGCGCGGGGGTCGGCCTGTACGCACAAGGTCGCCGCCAGGGAATCATCGCATGCCAGAATCCAGCCGATTGCGGTGCCCCCTTCGAAATGGCGGGTTTCGTCCGATTGGACGCTGCGTTGTACTATCGGAAGCCGCAGGTCTTTGAGAAGACCAACCTCCTGGCCGCTGTCAATTTCAGCAACCTGCTTGATCAGCGGTACTTCGCCGGATCCCAGTTTTCGGGCTTGGCCCTCTATCCCGGCGCGCCGCTGACGGTGATCGGCTCGCTCAAGTTAGAGTTTTATTAGAAGCCTGATTCGCGGATTTGGCTCAGGAAGGTGCGGGAGGGCGCGCGCCGTTCGCCGTTTCACAGGAGGCACGCCCCTCAGGGCGATGCCTGGTCACGGCCCTCGGTCAACGGGCTGACATGAACGCATGCGTTCTTCAAGGCTGTCCGGGCGGTGAACAGTTCTGGCAGCTTCGTTTTCGCCTCGTACGAGCCAATTCAGTGCTTCCTGTCATCCTCCTCACCCGCAGGGTCTCTATAGACCAATACTAGACTGGTCTAAAAAAATCCGCATGTTTCATCGGCTCACACACCAAGGAGGGATGCGAATAACATTCTTCCGGATGACGCCAGGCGCCGTGCCTTACTTGCGCTATCTACCTTCTGAGCATCGCTGATTCGATAGCATCAGCAGGAGAAGAGACGAGCATGAAGGCTAAGACCGAAGCGTTGGAGATGAGTCAAAACCTACCGGATGATGCGGCCATCGGTATGATTTATAGAGAAGCTTTTTTCAAGCAACAGGTCGAGAAGGGACCCCAGGATGTCGCAGAGAGGCGTGTTCTCACTCATCAAGCATCGAAAGAAAGCATTGCTCGTTGGCGCAAATACGCCGGTCGTTGACCGCCGGCGGGCATCATCTTCGAATTTCGATGGTGAATGGAATGATCCACGATTTCCGCGAGATCCACGCATCGTTCGCGAACGACCTCTCGGCCAGGCCCACAGATACCAAGCCGGCCTCAAGATAAGACCAGTGCCGCCTGCAGCGGATTGTTGTATGGGCCGTAGGTGGGATTGGTCTCATGCGAAATTCGAGGCCGATTGTGCCACGCCGTGGGAGCGCCGAATTTCTCGCGGGTGACCGGTAGACGTTGGTGGCAGGCAGTTGTTACTATCCGGTGGCTAACGGGGCACGTACGTACTCCTTCACTCTCTCGATGATCGACATCGATACGGTCGGTACGATCAAGAAAGGAACCATGATTGCCATCGGGAAACCGGTCCCTGACGGAACCTATCAAGCCTACGCCGAAGACTCGATTCAATCGGTCACATTCAATGACCAGCGGGGGAAATGGTTGATTGTCTTCTTTTACCCCGGCGATTTTACCTTCGTCTGCCCGACGGAATTGGCGGAGATGGCCAAGCTGTATCCTGAATTTCAAAAGCTCGGCGCGCAGGTTTGGGGCGTCAGCACCGACTCCGTCTTTGTCCACAAGGCTTGGCATGACGCGTCGGCGACGATTCGTTCCGTCAAATTCCCGTTGATTGCCGACCCGACCAGGGCGCTGTCGCAGGCTTTCGGTGTGTATCTGGAAGATGATGGTGTGGCGCTCCGCGGAACGTTTTTGATCGATCCCGACGGCGTGTTGCGCGCCTGTGAAATGCATGACAACAGCATCGGCCGCAATGCCGATGAAACGCTGCGTAAACTGCAGGCCGCGATCCGCGTCCGCAGCGGCGAAGGCGAAGTCTGCCCTGCCAGTTGGCAACCAGGACAAGCCACGTTGAAGCCCGGCCTGGATCTCGTCGGCAAACTGTAACGGTAACAGGCTTCAGCACAGTCCGAGGCGGTAGGAACCGTCAGACGATATCCCGACGACTGCTGGATCGATCCCTGCGAGTCGGAACCGCCTCCTCGACAAACCCGGCGGCCGGTGAAGGTTATCCCTTCCCGCCGCCGGTCTGTGTGCGCATCCAACGAATCAGTTCATCCTTCGCCATGTTCCCGGCCGCGACCTTGCGCGTCGCGGTTTCGAGATCATGAGGCGCGGTCGTGAGCTCGATCCCGTTGTTATCGAGAAACACAAACGCTGCCATGACTGCCGCTCGCTTATTTCCATCGAAGAACGGGTGGTTTTGGGCGATGTGAAACAGATAGGCCGCGGCCATAGCTGCCATATCCTCGTGAAGATAGGCGCCCCCAAACTGTTGCCGCGGCATCGCGACGGCTGCATCGAGCAGGTTGTGATCCCTCACTCCTTCCATGCCGCCCTCGTGCGCAATGGCGCTGGCATGAATCTGCACCACGTCCTCGACGCTGAGAAAGGCGATCTCTTTCACGGCCTACTCCGCCAACCGTTTGAGCATCGGCCCGTACCGGCGACGCATCTTCTTGAGCGACTCTTCAACCCGCGCTTGACCTATTCCTACATTCGCCGGTGTGATGACGAGCGCATTGCCGTTGAGCGTAATCTGTAACGGAGTATCCTCGGTGATGCCGAGCGCTTCCATCATCGGTTTTTCGATGACCAGCGCCATGCTGTTGCCGTGCTTCTGAAGGGTTTTGATCATCGTGCACCTCCGTTCTCACAATGTTACAACAGAGTGACGCCCTTGTCCACGCGGCCCCGCTTAGAACTTCTGCCCACGCCCTCACCTGCAGAAACGCATGCCGAAGCTGATCCCGGATCACGAGACGATTCGGCCGCGTTTGATGGTGCCGTGAGAATAGGCATGGCTTTCGCCACGGTCCTGGTTTACAGTCCTCCCTATGTCCTTCCGCCCTACTACTCACGCGCTGCCATGCGAAGAAAGGAGTCGATCATGAAGGGCTACATCGTCCACATCGAAGACGCCACACGCGACAACCAGCATTACCGCAAGGTGCTCTTTACGGCGCAACACTCTCAATTGGTCTTGATGAGTCTGAAGCCCGGCGAAGAAATCGGAGAAGAAGTTCATGAATTGGATCAATTTCTCCGTTTCGAGGAAGGTGAGGGAACCGTCATCCTGGACGGTAAGAACCATGCGGTCAGCGACGGCTTTGCGGTCGTCATCCCGGCCGGCACCAGACACAACGTGGTCAACAGCGGAAGCAAGGCTCCCCTCAAACTCTATAGTTTGTACAGCCCTCCGGAACATAAAGACGGCATCGTGCACAAGACCAAGGCAGAAGCCGACGCCGACCACGATCATCATTTTGACGGTCGGACTTCGCTGAAATAACCAAAACCTCATGCATTACATTCACATGACATGATCGCGCTGCGCGGCCTCATTCTGGCGGGATTGCTGCTCTCGCCACCTGTTCTCGCCGGAGCGGATGAGGGCTCCCCTCCCGACCAGCACCTGGCCGACCTAAGCTCAGACGGCATCAACCGGGCGGACCAGCAACAGAAACCCTATGTGATCCTGGTCTCACTCGACGGCTTCCGGGCTGATTACTTAGACCGCTTCGACCTACCCAATTTCCGGCATCTGATCGAGGATGGGGTGCGAGCGGAAGGGCTCATGCCGGTCTTTCCGTCCATCACTTTTCCCAACCATTATTCAATGGTGACCGGACTGTATCCTGAGAAACATGGCATCGTCGGACATGTCTTTTATGACCCGACACGAGAGCAGGTGTTCTACCCTCCAAGCCGCCCCGATGGAACCTGGTACCACCGTCGCCCCATCTGGATCACGGCGGAGACGCAAGGGATTGCGACTGCCTGTTACTTTTGGGTCGGCTGTGAAACAACGATCGACGGAATCCAACCGACGTATTCACTGCCATACGATCAACAGGTCCCCAACAGCAGTCGTGTCGACCGGGTCTTGGCCTGGTTGCAGTTGCCCTCCGACAGACGGCCCCATTTCCTGACCTTGTATATGAGTGACCTTGACGAGGCGGGACATCGCTTCGGCGCCGACTCTCCCGAGATTCGTCTCGCCGCGCAGGGCGTGGATCAGACACTCGGGCTCCTTCTGGACCGTCTCGAGACCCTCTCCATCAGGGAACGGATCTTCGTGATCATTGTAAGCGACCACGGCATGCTGTCTGTTCGACGCGACCACGTCGTCTGGATGGACAGTCTGATACACGAGGAACCAGGCGAGTGGATCGGCGCACTCGGCGCCTACGCCAGCTTGCACCTGAACCCTGCGGTGCACGATCCCATCAAGACGCGCGACCGGCTCAACGCGGTGCTCCGGCATGGTCGGGCCTACCTCCGTGAAGAGTTACCGGAGTCGTTGCACTACCGTCTTGACCGAAACATCGGCGACGTCGTGATTCTGATGGACATGCCTCATCTCATCTGGTGGAAAGAGTTTGAATCGTTACTTCCTCATGGCGAGCATGGATGGAATCCCGCGCACCCCGACATGCATGGCATCTTTGTGGCCACCGGTCCCGGCATCAAACAAGGCGCGACGATTCCTGCCTTCGAAAACATTCACATCTATCCATTACTTGCGGAGTTACTGGGATTGACCATCCCGGCAGACATCGATGGACGGCCGGGATGGCTGAGGAGATTGGTGCTCGAATAGCGGAGATAATCGGCCGAATCACCGACTGTGTTGTAGTTTGGTTCCAGCGCGCGGCTCATCCAGGTGAGTGGCCAGAAACCGCTCCATTTCGCGAAACAACCTCAGGCGATCATCCTGCCGGCTCAGGTAATGGTCGCCGTCCGGCAATTCGACATAGCGCAGCTTATTGAAGCCCGCATCCTTCAAGGCCTCGACCATGGCGCGGGATTGTTCAACGGAAACCGTCCGATCCTCCGCCCCATGCACGATCAGGAGCGGGGTGCGAATCTTCTCTGCGTGGTTGACCGGGGACGTGGCCTTCAGCCGGTCGCGATCCGACCACCAGGCGCCTAGCTGCCGCTCCGCTCCCAGCTCATACCCCAGGAACTGCCGCTTGTCCGTCAACAGCGCGCGGAGATCCGACACTCCCGCAAAACTCACCGCGCAACGGAAGAGCTCCGGTGTCTTGACGATTCCCATCAATGCCGCGTAGCCCCCATAACTCCCACCCACGATACAGACGCGTTCAGGATCCGCAATTCCCTGCTCGATCGCGTATTGCGCGGCGTCCGTCAGATCGTCCTGCATTTCGAGTCCCCACCGCTTGAATCCTGCTTGCAAAAACTCCCCGCCGTAGCCGCTGGACCCCCTGAAGTTCACTTGCAGCACGGCCCAGCCGCGGCTCACGAGAAACTGGGTCCAGTAATCGAAATCCAGCACGTCTCTGCTGGCCGGCCCGCCATGGGGCAACAAGACGAGGGGCACCCGCTTCCGTTCCTGCGCGGGACGAGTCACAAACCCATGCAAGACCGTGCCGTCTCTGGCCTTGAGAGTGACCGGCATGGGTTTGACCAGTTCATTCGGGACCAGTTTCGGATACCCGTCCACCATCAACGTGAGCCGGTTGAGATCCTCGTCTAACAGATACCATTGAGGCGGTTGCGTCGCATGGCTGGACACGACGATATGTCGGCGACCATTTTGACTGCTGCTCTGGATGTCATTGAATCGTCTAGGAAGGGCCAAATCGAGCCGGGTCTGCAGTTCCTTAGCATCAGAATTCCAATAGATGCCTGCAGAGTCATGAAGGCTGCTGCGCACACCGACAACCTGCTTGAGCCAGGAGGAATAGATGAGACCGTCATCGATGTCGTACGTGGCATGTGATGCCCGGAGCCTAGGCGGCACATGTGATTCGGCAATGTTGATGCTGTAAATTGCCGTTCTTCCATCGAGTGGTTGTGCCACAAACAGCGTGTTGGGATCCTCGTCAAATCCGAGAGGAGTCATACCAGGTTCGCTCAGCGCGTCGTATTTGGTGAGCGTCACCCAGCGTTCCTGCCCAGCCGGTTTGACCAGGATGTGGACGATGGTCCCTTCGACGGCCGTTCCCAAGCGGACGACCCCCTGCCGGTCGGCCATCCAAGTCCGAATCCCATAGGTGCTTCTCTCGATCAATTCGCGGCGCCCGGTGTAGACATCCAATTTATAGACATCTGGATAGAGTGCGGTTTGCAGATCGAGGGCGATCAGAACCGATTGATCGTCGCCTGGAATCTTGCCGATGACGCGATCCTGAAGTTGCGGGATATGTTCCCAAGAATAGTATCTGTCACGACCTGGAGTAATGAGATCCGTCTTGAGATTCGACCCGTCGCGATTGATGGCGAAGAGGCGCGTCTCCGTCCACCGGAGATTACTCCACCCATCGTCTGCCCCCACGCCCACCACCAACCGTTCGTCATTGACCCAA
The DNA here is from genome assembly GCA_011525625.1 of Nitrospira defluvii. Taxonomy (GTDB): domain Bacteria; phylum Nitrospirota; class Nitrospiria; order Nitrospirales; family Nitrospiraceae; genus Nitrospira_A. Next base: position 110,212 of record WYAX01000016.1, on the reverse strand, counting down.
TCGAACCAGCGAATCGAGTACCGCTTGTTGTCGCTCTCCAAGAGTCTTCGAGCGTCCCTACCGTCGTAGGTCGTCACCACCAGATAGGTCTTGCCCTCGGCTGTATTTTGAATGGAGGCGACATGCTCACCGCAGGGAGACAACTTCATATCTCGTACCACCGGGAGTGAAGCAAAGGCTTTCAAAGGAATACGGCCTGGAATCTCGTCATGATCATCTGCCGGCAGTGGCTCGACTGTCGGTTGCCCGCTCGTCTTGCAGCCGCCTGTTAACGCGACCAGCAGCATCGTCGCGCACGCGAACAGATGCCACGATGTGAGTGGCTGATCGAGGACGGGGATCGCCCGTTGACAGGTAACGGCATGAGACCAGAATCCACGCATAGCGTCTTCTCCAGCGCAACTCGATACGTGAACAACGAATGGGTGGGCAAAACACAGTCTAGGAAGAGACTGAAAAACGGTCAACACAAGGATGGAATGCTGCACTCCACTTGCGCTGCTCGGGCTGATTGGCCGTCCAGGTGCACGACTGTGTGGCGACGTTCGTTCCGCAGCGATCAGCGAACTGTCCAGCCATACTGAACCGTATAGCTCTTGAGGCTGTAGGAAAATGCGTAGTCGCCAGGCTCCGGTTCCTTTCATGGCGACAAACGCGGCACGGATGTGTGGAATCGCCGGATTGATACGTCTCTTACAGTAAGAGCCCTTACGCGGTCCTATCGCCGGCTGCTCGAAGCACCCGAATGCCCTGACGATCAAGGGTCGGCGAACCTTGGCTGATCGAGTGGCTGGGGACGGCGATTGACCGAACGACCGCAGCCAGGGCGCAACCGGCCCCGGAAGGTGACAACCCCACGACGGGGGAATCAGAACGATCTACTTTCACACGAAAGGAAGAGACGATGAATTGCCTGAAATGCGGTGGATACATGATCATCGATCGGGTGCTGGATTTTTATGCCAAGGAAGCCAAATGGCGCTGCATCAACTGCGGGGCGACCAAAGACACCCTCGCCTCGCTCATGAAGGCCCGCAACACCTCGACCGCATCGAACCCGAGTAGCTGAGCCCCTGGTTCTTCGCTTAGGCCTACGAAAACACGATCTCCGGCAATCGAGCATTCCCTTTACAGCTCCTCAGAAACTATTGTCCTCCTGTCTGGCTTCATGCACTGCGATCCATGCGGAACATCTGGGCCGCTTGAAATCCAGGATTCTCGAAGCGCATGCGATCACGTACCTCCTGTGTCAGTACTGAACCGTGGGTGAAACAGGGCGCCAAAGGCATTCATCGATGCATGAGGCGCATTCATCTCAATGATAGGGCGAGATATGTCACGCAACGCATTGAATAACCATAGGACAAAATTTTTCCTCTTAATGTGGTGCAGAATCCAGCATCTCATACGTCATAACTAGGTGAACCTGTGTTTCGACTTTCGTCCTGGCACAGGATAAAGGGGTTTAACCTTCTAAAGGATTACCAAGTGGACAGCCTGAAGCACGTTGTGGATTACGGAATTATCGGTCTTCTCTTAGCCCTCAGCCTCTGGGCCATTGCGGTGGCTGCAGAACGCTGGGTCTTCTATCGGCGCATCGATCTCAGGCGATACCGCTCAGAAGAAGAATTCGAAGTCGCGCTCACCAAACGGTTGGTGGTGATCGGCACCGTGGCGGCGAATGCCCCGTACATCGGCCTGCTGGGAACGGTGCTCGGCATCATGTTGACGTTCCACACCATGGGGTCGTCCGGCACCATGGCGGTTCAGACCATCATGGTGGGCCTGAGCCTTGCGCTCAAAGCCACCGCGGTCGGCCTGTTGGTGGCGATCCCCTGCGTGGTCCTGAACAATGTGCTGCGTCGCCGGGTCACGGAGTTGATGACCCAGTTTAAGGTCCAACATGGGACGTGATATCGACCAGATCAACGTGATTCCTCTGGTCGACGTGATGCTGGTGCTGCTGGTGATCGTCCTGACCACGGCCACGTTCATCACCACCGGCCAGGTCCCTGTCCAGCTGGCGAAGGCCAAGGAATCGGGCGACCGCAAGGATGTCCCGCTGGTGATTACCCTCACGGCGGAGGGGTCGCTGTTCATGAACGACCAGCCGGTGCCACCGGACGGACTGCGGATCGTGCTCAATTCACAGTCGCGGGACTCGTCTGTGTTGGTACGCGCCGATCGCGTCACCGTCCTGGACAGATTTGTGTCCGTCGTCGATGAGATCCGCAGCTTAGGCTTTCAACAGGTCAATCTCGAGGTGGTTCGCTCATGAGCCTGGCGCTACCATTCGATTCGTCACAGCGCCAACGGGCCTCGCTCTGTTGGGCCTTCTCCATGTCGATCCACGGCCTGTTCGTCGGCATGGCGGTCTTGTTGCTTACGGAAATGCCGCCGCCGCCCCCACCCGTCTTCAAGTGGGATGTCGCCGTGGTGCACACGCCGCCGCCTGCGGCGGAACCGGCGCCCCCGCCACCAGTCGAGTCTCAACCGCCGCCTACGCCTCAGCCGGTGACACCGCCCAAGCCCAAGCAGGTGCCTGTCGCCAAGGCGCAGCCCGTCGTCCGGCAGGTACAGGAGGTGCAGCAACCGGTTCAGCAGGTCCAACCCATTCAGGAAAGCCTGCCGGTGCAAACCGCGCAAACCGTGCAACAGGTCACGACTCAACAGGTCGAAACCGTCACACAGGCAATTCAGGAAACGGTCAGTCCTACGTCTGAAGTGGTGCAGACGGTCGTGGAAAGCACTGCGGCCGTCCAGGAAGCGGCTCCCGCCGTACAACAGTACTCGGCACCCCAAGCGGTCGCCTCATCCGCACCGGTAACCAGACAAGCCGAGGCCACCACGCAGGTCGCAGCGGTGGTCAGCGACGTACCGGCGGTGGAATCGGCCCCCGCCCCGGTCGAGGCGCCACAGCACATCCGACAGGAAATCGTGCAGCGCCCGGTTCAAACCGTGCAGCAGCGGGTCGTGAAACAGCGGGAGGTTCACACACGCCCAGGGGAGCGCCCGGACTACGGCTGGCTTTCTCAAGCGCTGTGGTCATCGGTCGATCAACGCAAGCGTTACCCGGCCGAAGCCAAGCGAAACCATTGGGAGGGCCGTGTCATCCTTCGTCTCACGATTGAACAGCGCGGCGCGGCAGTCCATCTGCTCAATTTGTCGCTGGAAGAAAGCTCCGGCCATTCGGTGCTGGATCGCCACACGCTCGAAATGGTGCGCAACGCCTTTCCCCTCAAGGTGAAACATGAGATGGCGCAGTCAAAACTTGAACTGGATCTGCCCTTTTCGTACCGCATGGAATAATCACCCTCTAGACCACGCAACGGAGATTCTTATGTCATTACGTCGTTCCTGCTTGCATTCGCTCTCTCTCGTGACAGCCGCGTCCATCGCCACCCTGAGCTCCTGGGCGGTCGCACCCACCTTCGCTCAGCAGACCGGAGACAAACCGTTTCATGCGCTCGTGACCGATGCCAAGGATATGCAGACCGACTTGAAAAATGTCGTGTTCTATTGGGAAGAGAAGGTCAGTGAAACGTCGTTTATTCCGCATGAACTGAAACATCTCCCGGTCAAGCGCGGCACCGCCACGGTGAACATCAAGTTCGACGGGGTCAAACACATCGAGGTAACGCCGGGGGCGGATAAGACCCCTCCGTCGCTGCACATCACCTTGACCAGCGGCAAGACGGGAGATTTTCCTCTGGCCATCGACGGGAGCTTCAAGGGCGATTCGGACTTCGGCCAAGTCGACCTTCCGGTGCAGGGCTTGAAAAAGCTCGAGTTCAAATAGGCCGCCCCTGTCGCGCCTGAAACACGTCTGTCGCCGCCGGTCCGGAGGATCAGGAGCGCCGTCGCACCACTCATGACTCCTCGTCGCACCACCTACCTGTTGCTCTTCGCGTTGACGGCGATCTTCGTCACGTATGCCGTGAAATGGACCGGCTTGACGCCGGTCCCCGCTTCAGACCTGTCCGGCACTCCCACCACGGGCACGGCCGTCGTGTTGGCGCCGGTCACGACTGATCGCATTCGGCACACCATCAGAGCCGTTGGAACCTTACGCGCCAACGAAAGCATCCTGATTCGTCCGGAGATCGCGGGACGCATCCGCCAGGTCTGGTTCGAAGAGGGCCAGACTGTGGAAAAAGACCAGCTCCTGGTCGACCTGGACGACTCGGAACTTCAGGCGGAACTCGCTCAGGCCGCAGCGCAACTCAAAGTCAGCCGGCTGACCTATGAACGGCTGAAACAACTCGACTTGGATGGGAAACGGTACGTCACGAAACAGCAACTCGATGAAGTCGCCGGTGCGCTCCACGTGTCCCAGGCCAACCATGCCCTCTATGCCACCCGATTAGCCAAAACGAAGATTCGCGCCCCCTTTTCCGGCATCACCGGAATCCGTCGGGTCTCACCCGGCGACTTCGTCGGCGCGGGTCTCGACATCGTGAACCTGGAAGATCTCGCCCAGCTCAAGATCGACTTCAAGGTCCCGGAAACGCTGTTGCGCCATCTGGCGCCGGGTCAGCCCATCGAGTTGACGACGGACGCCTACCCCGGCGAAATCTTCCATGGCGCCGTCTACGTGATCGACCCCCAAGTCGAGATGACCACCCGATCCGTGCAGGTGCGTGCCCGCATCCCCAATTCGCAACAGCGTCTCCGTCCCGGCATGTTCGCCCAAGTCCTCCTCACGTACGGTCAGGAGGAACGTGCGTTGCTGATCCCGGAAGAGGCCGTCATGCCGAAACAGGAGAAGACCTACGTCTACGTGGCGCGGGAGGGCACCGCCCAACAACGGGAAATTACCCTGGGCACACGCACCAAAGGCTTCGTCCAAGTCCTCAACGGCCTCACGGAACAGGATACGATCATCCGCGTCGGGCATCACAAGTTGCAGGAGGGCGATCCCATCGTCGCCTTGACGGAGCCCTCCCGCTGACGCCCCAGGGCACAGACGTATGAAATTGTCCGCCCTCTCCATCGAGCGTCCGATCCTCGCCACTGTGGCAACACTTTTGCTGATGCTCTTCGGTCTGTTGTCGTACTCACGACTGCCCATCCGTGAGTATCCCGACATCACCTTCCCCGTGGTTTCCGTGCTGACCGTCTACCAGAGCGCCGACGCCCAACTGGTCGAAACAGACATCACCTCAGTGCTGGAGGATGCGTTGAGCGGCGTCGAGGGACTGCGAACCTTGCGGTCGACCAGTCGAGAGGGCCTCTCCACCATCAGCCTTGAATTTGCCCTCACGCGCAACCTGGATGCCGCCGCCAACGATGTGCGCGACCGGGTGGCCAGAGTGCAATACCTTTTGCCTCAAGGGATCGAACCCCCGCTGGTGATGAAGGAAGACAGTGAGTCGGACGGCATCATGTGGCTCGCGCTGATCAGCGACCGCCACAGCGAACTGGACATCACCGACTTCGCCCAACGTCAGCTGAAAGATCGGCTCGCGCCGTTGCCGGGCGTCTCCAGCGTGGTCCTCGATGGCGAACGCCGCTATGCGATGCGTATCTGGCTGGATCCGGATCGGCTCGCCTCCCGGCTCCTGACAGTGCAAGACGTCGAGAATGCCCTCCACACACAGAATGTCTCCATGCCGACCGGTCGCATCGAAAGCACCCAGCGGGAATTCAGCGTGCGGATGGGCGGCGGGCTGGAGCGCCCGGAACAGTTCAATCAGTTGATTCTGGCCTATCGTGACGGCTACCCGGTGCGACTGCAGGATGTGGGTCTTGCCGAAATCGCCGCGGAAGACGAGCGAAAACTGGTGCGCGTGAACGGCAAGCCGGCGATCGGGCTGGGCATCATGAAACAGTCGAAGGCGAATACGCTGGAGACCGCTCGGGCCGTCAAACGCACCCTGCCCACGTTGGAAGCACTGCTTCCCGAAGGCATGCAGCTCGTCACCGCGTTCGACAGCTCGATCTACATCGAGCGATCGCTGCACGAAGTCTACGAGGCTGTGGCCCTGTCCGTGCTCCTCGTCGTCCTGGTTGTGTTTCTATTTCTGCGGAGCGCCCGTGCCACGCTGATCCCCACCGTGGCCATTCCCGGCTCCATTCTGGGCACCTTCGTCCTGATGCAGGCAACCGGCAGTTCCATCAACACGATCACGTTGCTGGGCTTCGTATTGGCCATCGGCCTGGTCGTGGACGACGCGATCGTCGTGGTCGAAAATGTCTACAGACGCATCGAACAGGGGTTCCCCCCCACGGAAGCCGCCCTCGAAGGGAGCCGGGAAATCGGGTTCGCCGTCATCTCGACGACGTTGACGCTGGCGGCCGTCTTCTTTCCGATCATCTTTCTCCCTGGCATTGTCGGTCGATTATTCTCGGAGCTGGGAATCGCGGTCGCCGGATCGGTGCTGCTGTCGGGATTCATCGCCCTCACCCTCACGCCGGCCATGTGCGCCCGCCTGTTGAGTCGAACCGTCGTTGCCGGCTCGTCGTCAACGGGGTCGGCATTGGATAGTGCCGCCTGGCTGCAATGGCTTACCCGGCGTTATCAGGCCACTCTGGAGACATCCCTCCGGCGGCCTTCGCTGGTGGTGCTCGCGGCTCTTGTCTCCTTGGCCGTGAGCGGTCTGCTCCTCTGGGCCCTCCCGAGCGAACTCGCGCCGCTGGAAGACACGGGCTGGTTCGCCATCCACGTCAACACTCCGGAGGGGTCCACCCTCGACTACACGGATCGTTATACCAAGGACACCGAGACGACGGCCGCACGCATTCCCGAGATGGATTCCTACTACACCGTCGTCGCGCGGGGCTGGCGCCCGACGCTGGTGACCCGCGCCGTCACTTGGGTCACGCTCAAGGACTGGTCCGATCGCGACCGGGCGCAGCGAGAGATCGTCGACGAGGTGGAACCGGCCCTGTCGGCCATCCCCGGCGCCAGCGTCTTCGCGCTCAACCCGCCGCCCTTTAATCAGGAAGACAGCAAGACGCCGGTACAACTGGTGGTACGCGGTCCGACCTATGACGTGTTGGACAGGATCATGACGCAGGTCCGCCATGACACGGTGAACCATCCGGCGTTGGTGAACGTCGAGAGCGACCTCGACCTCAACAAGCCCGAGCTGCGGGTCGACATCAGTCGGGACAAAGCGGCCGATCTCGGCATTCCGGTCGAGACGATCGGCCGGACATTGGAAGTGTTCCTCGGTGGACGGAAAGCCTCCATGTTCATGCGCGAGGGGAAGGAGTATCCCGTCATCATCCAGATGCGGCCCCAGCATCGCGGCACCAAATCGGACATCGACCGCCTGCACGTCCGCGGGACGCAGGGAGATTTGATCCCTCTCAGCAACCTCGTCTCCTTGAGCGAAGCCGTCGCTCCCAAACAGCTCAACCATTACGAAAAACTGCGCGCCGCCACGATCAGCGCCGGGGTCGGTCCCGGCTCCACTCTCAGCCGATCGGTGGAATCGTTGGAACAGATCATCCGCACACATCTCCCCCCCGGCGCCAGCATCAGTTACGCAGGCGAAACCAAAGAGTTCAAGGAGTCGTCCGGCAACCTCCACTTCACCTTTGTGCTGGCCCTACTGGTCGTTTATCTCATCCTGGCGGCGCAATTCGAGAGCTTCCGCCACCCGCTCACCGTCCTCGTGTCGGTGCCCCCGGCCCTGGCCGGTGCCTTGCTGGCCCTCTTGCTGTTCCGTGGGACGTTGAACATCTACAGCGAAATCGGGTTGATGATCCTGATCGGGCTGGTCACGAAAAACGCCATCCTCATCGTGGAGTTTGCGAATCAACTGCGGCAGGACGGCCGTCCCACTCAGGTGGCTATCGTCGAAGCGGCAGCGTTGCGACTTCGTCCCATCATCATGACGACGATGTCCACCATCCTCGCCGCCCTCCCCTTGGCCTTGGCCTCCGGTGCCGGCGCCGCCGGCCGGTGGCACATCGGCCTCGTCGTCATCAACGGTCTCGTGCTCTCGACGCTCCTCACCCTGTTCTTGGTACCCGTGATCTATACGATGTTGGCGGAGTTGCGTTGGCGAGGTCCCGTGCGGCAGGCACAGGCAACGGACGGTTCGCACGTCGCGGCCCTCAAGCCAACGCAGTCCTGATCGCCGGAAGCGCTCCCCGGCCTTAATGCGTATCAGACGGTTGGCTTCTCATGACAACGTCTGTCAGACGCTGCTGCGCACGGCTGTCAGTATCGCCTATTGGGAGAGAGCGATATTGAGCGGTGATCGCATGTGAACTGCCGAGCACACATGTCTACCCATGGCCGAGTGTTTGTAGGTATGCCATGGTCTTGTCGCGTCCCTGCAAGACATCCACACGTTTGATGCAATCCATAATCTCGGAGGCCAACTCAGCTGGGCCTTGAGTGCTCGAATCGACTTCAACATCATACATGAGACCCCGATGTACCCGATTGAACTGCGCAGCCGCTTCCCCGATCGTTCGATCCTGCCGCTGCCGTTCTCTCCGATTCAGTTCTTCCAGCGAACAATGAACCCCGACCAACAGAATGCTATATCCCTGGACCCTCTCGAGGAGGTCGATGACGTGTTCGGTTCGATCCATCGCATTGTCGATCACCAGAAAATGGCCCAGCTCGACCAACCGCGCGACACAGGCGTTGAAAGACCCCACCAAGTGCGGATAGTTGAGATCAGCAATATCCTGCCCATGAGTCATGCGGTCAAGGGCGCTGGGAGGCAGGGTATACAGGATGCTGTCGATCGAGAAGTTCAAGTAGATCGTTGGCAGCAATTTTTCCTGAAGCTGCTTGGCAATGGCGGTTTTGCCGGCGCTCGATGTGTCGTTCAGGCAAATGATCTGAGGCGAGACCACCTGATTCCTCCCGTTGGAGTGCCGATCCCTCTGTCTATGGTGCTGCACGCGGTCGGGGAGCTAGGCCTGGTCTGCAACGACCAATTCCCATGCCCATTGCCTGGTCGACGAGTCTGACTCTATCATTGAATGCAGAAAGGAAACAGGGCGAATCCATAGCGGACTGCGCGCTCGGCAGGAGTCCATCAGCAACCCAATGAGCCCATGACCACGCATTCAAACAAAGAGCTCATTCGGCGGTGGATTGCATTCGCCAATACAAGATCTCCCCGGAAGTCTCGACGAGTTCATTGGTCCTGACTATGTAGGACATTTGGATGGGAGCGCGATGGATCGAGAGGAGTCGGAACGTCTTGAGCGGGAGTTTCGTCGATCATTCCCGGACACCCACCACTCGATTGATGATCTGTTTGCAGAGGATGATAGAGTGGCCCTGCGTACGACCGATCGAGCCACGCATCGTGGAGAATTCCAAGGTATTGCCCCCACAGAGCGGCCGGTCGAATTTACCGCGCTGGTGATTGACAGAATCGAGGACAAGAAGATTGCAGCATCATGGGGCGCAATAGATTTTCCCAGGTTGATGAGACAACTCCGATCTGCCACGCCCAACCGCTAGTTTCAGGACAAGCACGCGGTTGCCGGGGATGCATCTTCTCGCACGTTGTCCATCCTGAGCGCTCAGCGCATCTCGTTTTCTAGAGAGTACATAGAGACAGGGTGCCATGGCCGCAACGAGCGGCGCCTCGTTCGGGATCACGTGCCAGAGCACCCTGTGTCGCCTGCTAAAGCCGCCCCGATCCGCTGATGGGCGTAGATGCTATGGACCGCGTCCATATGGTCCCCGTCCACGGTTTCCACCGAGACTGGTCCTGTCGTATGCTCCGACCATTCGACCGGACCTTTCCCCCAACGCGAGAGGGTCGCACTCGTCCACCAGACGTGAATCGGGGCCTGGATGGGATGGTTCCTGGTCCTCGACAGAAACCGTGCGGCTTCCCTGGCCAAGGCGTATCCGAGTTTGAGCGAACCGATCGAGGCTTCCGCCTCCTCGGGGGAGAGGAACTCCCACTCGCGCGCCCACTGAATGGCCGCCTCCAATCGGTGCTCCTCATCCAGCCGATCCAGATTCTGCCTCAAGGCGATGCGTTCGGATTCCGGAATGGCAGCGAACGCATCTCGTCGGTCCCGCCGGATGTAGGCCAGGAGTTCCTCCACCGGCGTGGGCCCCTGCGTCTCGTACAAGGCGTGCTCCGGCTGACTATCTAAGAGCCCAAGGAACGCGACCTTCTCCCCGTCTCGCTCCAGCACCTGCGCTGCCGCCAACGCCAGCACGCCCCCGTTCGACCACCCCACCAAGTGATAAGGACCATGCGGCTGTCGATCGCGAATCGCTGCCGCTTGCCGCTCAGCCAGCTTGAGAATCGACACATCCTGCCAGCGCATTGCAAAGAGGTGACTCAACGACAAGCCGTATACCGGCCGCCCCTCTTCCAGCGACAGCGCCAGCGGCCGATAGGCTTGCACGTGCGTGCCATCGGGATCGAAGCAGAACAGCGGAGGCAGGTCACGCCCCTCACGCAGCGGGACTACCTCCGGGGATGGACAGACTTGCCCCTCGTCAAGCCGCTGAGCCAGCTGCTCCACGGTCGGATGGCGGAAGAGGTCCATCAACGTCAGGGGACGATCCACCACAGTCTGGATCCGTGCGATCAGCTGCACGGCCAGAAGAGAATGGCCTCCGAGATCGAAAAAATTATCTTGGAGCCCGATCCGACCGACACCGAGGACCTCGCTCCACATCGTCGCCAACCGCCGTTGAAGCGGCGTGATCGGCCTTGCGGAGGGCTGCTGGTCTGGGCCGGCCCAATCCGGTTCGGGCAATGCCTTTAGATCGATCTTCCCCCCCGGGGTCCTCGGCAGGTCGGTGACCGGCACGATGACAGCGGGCACCATATAGTCCGGAAGCGTTGGGCCGAGCCAACGGCGGAGCGTCTGGCTTTCCACCACCCCAGCCTCCCGTGGCACCACATAGGCGATGAGTCTCGTTCGGCCTTGCGCGTCCGTTCGAGGGCGAACAAAGGCCGCCTGCACATCGGGATGTCTGCGCAAGCACGCTTCGATTTCACCTGGTTCGATGCGAAATCCACGCAACTTGATCTGGTCGTCGACTCGACCAAGAAACTCGATCGTACCCTCGCGCCGGACCAGAACCCGATCTCCCGTTTTATAGAGGCGCGCTCCCGGCCTCTCGCTGAACGGGTCCGGCACGAACACCGCAGCCGAGCGCGCGGGATCCCCCAAATAACCGCGGGCCAGACTCTCGCCCCCGATGTAGAGCTCTCCCGGCGACCCGAATGGCACCGGTTCGAGGTCTCGGTTCAGTACGTACAGGGCCCGGCCCGCCAAGGGGCGGCCGATCGGGACGGTCGCCGGCTCGCTCCTCGTCGTGCGCACCGGCTCGTGAAGGCTGGCAGTCACCGTGGTTTCCGTCGGACCATAGGCGTTCAGCCACCGTACCGTCGGACCCACCAGCCGCCGCCATCGGTCAAGATCGGTGGAGGCGACCGGCTCGTTGCCCACGATCACCAACCGCAAGGACCGGGGCACCGCGCAGCCGCTGCTCTCAATGGCGCCGATCCATTCATGCCAGTACGAAGCCGGGACCCCTGCGACCGTCACCTGTTGGTGATCGAGAAACCGGGCAAACTCCGGAAGCGAATCGAACAGGCGGCAGGGTTGCAGCATCACGGCCGCGCCGACCAGGAGAGCAGACCACAGCTCTTCACCCGCCACGTCGAAGCCGATCGAGGCAAACTGCAAGACTCGATCAGTCGGACCGAGGCAATACGCAGGCGCGATGGCTTGCAGGTGCCGTGACAGCGCGCCGTGGGAGACCACGACGCCCTTGGGGCTGCCGGTCGAGCCGGACGTGTACATCACATAGGCGGCTTGGTCAGGAGAATAGATGCCCGGCAGATTGTCGCCGTCCAGTGCTTGCAGGTCGTCACCCAGCAGATCGAGCGACTGGACCGGCATGGGGAACTCATGATCGCCAGGCAGCCCGGCTCCGCTGATCAGCAAGAGATCCAGTCCTGCGTCGAGTGCCACCTGTCGTTGTCGCGCGGCCGGGTACGCCGGATCGATCGGCACATAGGCTCCGCCGGCCTTCAGAATCGCCAACAGCGCGACGACCAGCTCCACGGAACGCTCGAAGCGGATGCCGACTCGCCCTTCCGGCCCCACGCCCCGACTCCGCAACCAGCGCGCCAGACGATTGGCCTTCCGGTTCAGTTCAACATAGGACAAGGCCTCGTCTTTGAATACCACCGCCGTCCCGGTCGGCGTCCGTTCCACCTGCTGTTCGAAGAGCCGCGACGGCGGCAGCGCGGGCCGTGATGGCAGACAGCCCCGATTCACCGACAACAGGGCCTGCCGTTCCCCGGAGGTCAACAAGGCAATCGATCCCACGGGCATGCGGACGTCTCGAACCAACGAAGCCACAATCAGCTCATACTGATGCAGCAGCTTGCTCGCCGTGGCGGCCTCGAAGAGATCGGTGTTGTACTCGAGCCCCACGATCAACTCGTCGTCCGCCTCCTGCACCGTCATGGAGAGGTCGAACTTCGCGGTCGTCGTCTCGATCTCGATGGCCTCGAACTCCAATCCGCTGACCTGCAAGTCGGCCACGGGCGCGTTCTGAAGATCGAACATGACTTGAAAGATCGGTGAACGGCTCACATCGCGCGACGGTTGCAACGCGTCCACTAATTTCTCGAACGGGGTCTCCTGATGCGCATAGGCCTCCAGGCAGGCTTCGCGCACAGTCGCAATGACGTCGGCGATCGTGCTCTGCTGCGAGAGGCGCGTGCGAATCGCGAGCGTGTTGACGAAGAAGCCGATGAGCCCCTCCGTTTCCTTTCTCGTCCGGTTGGCGATGGGCGTTCCGACGATCAGATCAGACTGGTCGGCAACGCGAGCCAGCAGGATAAAGAATGCGCTCAGAAGCGTCATGTACAGAGTCGCGCCCAGCCGGCGGCTCACCGCCCTGAGGTCCCCGGAAAGACCCGGCTGGATGGTTGCGGTGACCATCGCGCCGTGTGACGTTTGCACGGCCGGCCTGGGGCGATCCGTCGGAAGATTGAGGACGGGCAAGTCACCGCCCAGCACGGTTTTCCAAAATCCTAATTCCCGTTCGAGGATCGGGCCGCTCAGCCACGCCCGCTGCCATTGCGCGACGTCGGCGTATTGCACCGGCAGGTCGGGTAACGGAGCCGGACGCCCCTCGACCGCAGCGGCGTAGAGTGCCGTCAGCTCCTGCACGAGGACATGTGCGGACCAGGCGTCCGACACGATGTGGTGCAACGTCAGCAACACAAGGTGCTCATCGGAACGGAGTCGAATCAAACTGACGCGCAAGAGCGGCCCGTACCGAAGATCGAACGGACGCTCCGCTTCCACCGCCGCCAAGCGAGTGGCCGCCTGCGCACGGCGCTCCTCGGGAAGATGTTGCAGATCGATGAGCGGAATCGTGAACGGCCGGGCGGGCCCGATCACCTGCACCGGAACCCCGTTCAGACTGTGAAACCTGGTGCGCAAGGATTCGTGACGACCGACAACCTCGTGGAAGCTGCGCTCCAAGGCCGCGACGTCAAGCGCCCCTCTGACGCGCAGGGCGATCGGAATATTGTACGCCGTACTGTCCGGCTCCAGCTGCGCAAGCACCCAGAGCCGTTGTTGGGCGAACGACAGCGGGATGGGTCCGGTTCGCGCAAACGGGATCAGCGGGGGGGCCTGCTCTCCCCTCTCGCTCCCTCTCGCCGTCTCAACTACCAGAGCCAGCTGCCCGATCGTGGGGGCCTCGAAGAGCGTTCGCAACGGTAACTCCACCGCGAACGCGGTTCGTAACCGGGACATGACCTGCGTGGCGAGCAACGAATGCCCGCCCAGGTCGAAAAAATTGTCCTGCACGCCGATCCCCTCCCGCTTCAACACGTCGGTCCAGAGCCCGGCCAGAATGGTTTCGGTAGGCGTGGCGGGAGCGACGTAGTGCCGAACGCCTTGTCCGTCGCGTTCCGGCTCCGGAAGCGCATGACGATCAACCTTGCCGTTGGCGGACAGCGGTAGGGCGGGCAACGCGATGACGGCAGTCGGGACCATGTAGTCCGGCACACGGGAGCGGAGAAAATCCTGGATGGATCGGCCATCCGGCTCCACCCCTCGTGCCACATAGTAGGCTGCGAGAGACGATTCACCCTGGCTCTCTTCGCGAACCGTGACGACGGCATCCTGAATAGCGGGATGCTCCCGCAGCACCGACTCGATTTCTCCAAGTTCGATCCGGAATCCCCGGAGTTTCACTTGGTGGTCCACTCGGCCTAGAAATTCGATCGAGCCGTCCGGTAGCCGCCTGGTTCGATCGCCGGTTCGATAGAGGCGTGATCCTGGTTGAGAGGCATGCGGATTGGGAACGAACCGTTCGGCGGTGCGATCCGGCTGATTCCAATAGCCGCGCGCAACCCCAAGCCCTCCCACATACAGTTCTCCCGCCACGCCGACCGGCACCGGCTCCAGTCGTTCGTCCAGGATGTAGGTCTCCAGATTGTCGATCGGACGCCCGATGGGCACGCTGCGGGCGATGCGAGGTGCGGGGTCGTCGGTCACGGCGGTGGTCGTGGCGCCGACCGTGGTTTCCGTAGGACCATAATGGTTGATGACGCGGCAGGTCGCCTGTTGCCTGACCTGATCGGCCAGATCCCAGGACAAGGTCTCACCGCCGAAGATGAGAGAGGCGCGCGGCCAGACCGCCTCTCCTTCGCTGGTCGCCAGCAGAGCCTTGAAATGGGACGGCACGATTTTCAGCACATCGATGGGATGTGTGCTGAGGTATGAGGCGAACGACCGTCCATCGGTTGCGGTTTCATAGTCGATCACGTGGAGGCAGCCGCCGGAGGTGAGTGCGGGAAAAATAACCGTGTGGCCCAAATCCGCGCTCAGTGTGGAGACGGTGGCAAACTGCAGACGTCCGGCCAAGCCTAATCGTCCGGTGACAGCGGACGTATAGTTGGCAAGACTACGATGGGAAACGGCAACCCCTTTCGGCTGGCCGGTCGATCCTGACGTGTAGATCACGTACGCGAGTTCGTCCGGCGAGAACGCCAGGTCGAGATCCTCATCCGGTTCGTCTACCACATCCTCAGGAAGATTCAGTCTCACTCCGTCGAATCCAAGAAGCGCTTGGTCCGTCGCCGATCGGGTCAACAGAATCTCCGCGCCGCTCTGGGCCATCTGCGGAGTCAGTCGCACCGCAGCATGGGCCGGATCGATCGGTACGTAGGCGGCACCGGCTTTCAGGACGCCCAGCATCGCCACGATCATGTCGGCCGAACGATCGATGCAGAGACCGACGCGGGCCCCGATGGTGACACCGCGACGTCTGAGCGCCCGTGCAATCCGATTGGCCTGGCGGTTGAGTGCGTCATAGGACAGGCGCTGACCGCCGGCAACCAGGGCCGTGTGCCCGGACTGCTGTTTCGCCTGAGCCTCGATCAGGCTGTGCATCAAAGAGGTGGACTGGCAAGAGTGACCGGTACGGTTGAGTTCCCGCGTCAGTCTGATCCGTTCCTGTGCGCCGACGATCTCCAACTCATCGATCGCGATGTCGAGCCGATCCGGAAGGCCGCGCAGCAATTCGACGTAGCGATCCGCCAGTACCTCCATCATCTCGCTCGGGATCCGTTCCCGGTCGACGTGCCAGCTCATGGCAAGGCCCGTGGCATCTTCCAAACACGCCAGGCGCAATTTGAAGGGCTCAGCGCATAGCGACCGCTCCGCCAGCGCGATGAGACCGGCCGCCGTCCGGTGAGGCGTAGGACGACGGCTGTACTCAAAGCCGATCGCATCCCTGACCGCCTGCAGTTCTTCGTCCTCCGACCGACCGGCATAATATTGCTGCCAGTCTTCTGCTTGCGCCTGTTGGCGGGACAACAGCGACAGCAGATCTCCGAGCGCCATATTGCCTTCTATCCGGAAGGGAAGCGGGAGCCACCGTTCGAACAGTCCGATCCCCTCGGACAATTCTTCATACGGACGGCCGTCGGTTCGCCACCAGCAGGTGACCTCGCGCGACTCGGTCATGCGAGAGAGCAGCGCCGACCAACAGCCAGACAACAGCACAGGCAGGGAGACGTGAGCGTCGCCGGCCCGGTCCTGCAACCGCCGGATCTCGGCCGTTGAGAGCGCCCGATGGATCGGCCGTCTCCCGGCATCGGAGTCTCTGAGAGAAGGGTCTCGTTCAAACGGCAGGACAACCCTGCCCGGCCCGGCGCCGGTGTAACGAGACCACCAGGCTCGTCCCTGGGCCGCCTCTTCCGCTTCGATCAGCTCATGCTGCCATTCTGAAAACTGTCCATATTGAACGGGGTCGTCCCCTAGATCGCCGGGATCTCCGTCCAGCGCACGGCTTAGTTCGGCAACCATGTTCGACAGCGACTTGGCATCGGCACAGAGACCCGGTATGTCGAGGAGAACCCGCGCATGGGTCTCCGTCCATCGACAGAAGACGGCGCGCACGAGCGGTCCACGTTCCCAATCAGGCGCGTCACTCCGATGGGCCACCTGCTCCAGCGCTTCTTCGCGTTCGCCATCCCGGGTGAGATGACGGAGATCGAGCACCTGCCAGTCCACGTCCCCTGCCTCATGGACGACCTGAAACGGCACCTTCATGCCCGGTTGACGATAAAACGTCGTCCGCAGGCTGTCGTGCCGGGCGATCACCCGTCGAAGCGCCGCCAACACCGCGTCCTCGTCGAATGCGCCGTCCAGCGTGACAACGGCTCGTCCCAGGCTGAAATGACCCTGCTGCTGCCACAGCCAGAGCCTCTTCTGTTGCGGCGAGAGTCGTAATCCTTCGATCTCGATTTCCTGTTGCATGCCTTCCCCCTACGACGTCATGGAGTGAACGGCGGACTGCGCGATCATGTCTCCCATGGCGACCACGATTTTTCTGGGTCCGACGAAGGGATCTCGGGCATGCGCTACCAGCATATTGTCCAGCATGATGAGGTCCCCCTCCTGCCACGGAAACCGTACGGCGGTCCGCTCGTACAAGGCGCCGATCTCATCGACCACTTCGTCCTCGATCGGTGTACCGTCACCGTAGTAGACGTTTCGCGGCAGAGAATCGATACCGAGCATCGACAAGAGGGACTCGCGCACCGCGGGCTCCAAACAGGAGACATGATGTAGCTGGATTTGATTGAAGAACACCGCCTCGCCCGTATCGGGATGCTCGATGATGGCGGGACACAGTTGTTGGGTCCGTAAGCCCTCCTTCTCCAACCACTGCCAGACCATGCCGTTCGCGGCGCAGATGGCCGCCACCTCTGCTTTGTCGGTGGTGTGAAAGAAGTCTTGCCAGCTCACATCTACGCCGGGAAGAAAGTTGCGGACATACATCAGTTGTTTGGCGCGCAGCCGCTCGCGCAGCTCGGCTCGAAGCCCCTTGAGCATCAGACGGCCGTCCACGATCGGGGTCTGACCGCCTTCCTGCGCGGCCTGGAGGCAGAAGAAGAACTGCTTCTGCGGCCACCGATGCATGTGGGAACTCTCGTTGTGGAAGAGAATGGGCTTGTCCGGCGGATAGGGTGTCGATCCATAGATATGGCGGCCGCTCTTCTCCCGTGGCAGATCGCCATATTCGCCGAAGAGATTGGGACAAAAGGCTTGTGCAACGGACTCGAAGTCCTGCACCGTCTTGAGCGCGAACCCGCGGAACAACAGTGCGCCCGACTGCAGTAGTTCACGCTGCAATCGGCTGCGGTGTTCTCCGACCCATCCCGTCAGATCGACGTCTTCCACCGCCGGAGTATAGATCCAGGGCATCGCATGGCCCTCCAGGAGCGGGCGACCGGTCACCAACGTGCGTTGGGCCAAGGCGATCGGTTTCGGCTTGATCGCCTTGAATCGCTGGAGCCGTTGCTCGGTTCGTTGCTGCTGATCCATGGTCTGCGCCTCCTTTGTCCGTTCATCCTCCCAGCCCAACGTGTCGATCCCCCGCTCGGGCGAGAGTCCGATCTGCCGCAACAGTCCCAGTAGACGATCCGTCCATCCGGCTATCGTCTCGAACTCGAACAGGTCGCGGCTGAACTTCCAGAGACCCGCGCAACCGTCCTCCGTTTCCTCCATGAAGAGTCCCACGTCGAATCGCGACACCTCGTGTTCGAATTCCAGCGACTCCACATCCACACCGGACAACTGCAGGGACGGAGGCGGCACGTTCTGAAGCACGAACAACACCTGCACCAGCGGATTCCTCCCGAGATCCCGCTGCAACTTGAGCGACTCCACGATTTTTTCGAAGGGCACATCCTGATGGGCATAGGCACCCAACGCCGTGTCCCGTACGCGTCCCAAGAGCTGCACGAACGAAGGGTTCCCGTTGAGGTCCGTACGCAGGGGGAGCAGATTCACAAAAAATCCCACCAGCTGCTCGGTTTCGGCGCGGTTGCGGTTGGCGACATCCGTGCCGACCAGGATATCGGTCTGCCTGGCCAACCGGGACAACAGCACCTTGAACGCGGCCAGCAACGTCATGAACAGGGTCACGCCCTGCCGCCGGCTCAATCGCCGCAGCGGTTCGAGCACCTCTGCCGGTATGTGGAACGTGATCCGTCCGCCGCGATAACTCTGCTGCTCGGGCCGCGGGTGATCGGTCGGAAGCGTCAGCTGAGGCGGCGCCGATCCCAATCGTTGCTTCCAATACCCGATCTCCCGTTCGAGTACGGGACCCTGGAGCCATTGCCGTTGCCACAAGGCAAAGTCGCGGTACTGGATCGGCAGCGGAGGCAGGAGCGCTGCGGAAGCATCGTTCGACGGGACCTGCTCGCCATCCTGCTCCCGTGCCAACCCGTTGTAGAGGGCCGCGACTTCATGGGTCACCACCGCCAAGGACCAGGCGTCGGCGGCGATATGATGAACCGTCACGAGGAGGATGTGCGCCTCGGCGCTGATCCTGAGGAGGCGCGCACGGATCGGCAGGTCTCGATCGAGGCGAAAGGGCTCATGCGCCTCTGATTCCACATACCGGCTGATGGTCGCCGTCCGCTCGGACTCCGACAAGGCTGCCAGGTCCTCGATGGGGATCGGGAAGTGATCCGCCTCGACGATCACCTGCCGCGGTTCTCCGTCCACTGCGGGAAAGGTCGTGCGCAACGTTTCATGCCGGCGAATCAGGGCGAGAAAACTGCGCTCGAGCAGGTGATGATTCACGGTGCCGCCCAGGCGCAGGGCGAACGGCAAGTTGTAGGCGCCGCTGTCCGGGTCCATTTGCGCCAGGAACCAGAGGCGCTGCTGCGCGAAGGAGAGCGGCATCGCATCAGTCTTTGGCATCGGAAGAAGCGGAGGCACGTGAGTCTCGTCGCCTTGTGTCACCGCTTGATCGATGGCTGCGGCAAAGGCCTCTACCGTGGGATGGTCGAATAATGTCCGTAACGGCAGTTCGATTTGGAACGTGGTGCGCACACGGGACATGACTTGAGTGGCCAGGAGTGAATGGCCTCCCAGCTCGAAAAAGTGATCGCGCCTGCCGATGCGATCCAGACCGAGAATCTCGGCCCAGATCCCCCCGACAAGGTCCTGCGTGGGTGTAGCCGGCGGTTCGAAATCGTCCGCCGCACGATCCGCATCCGGTACGGGCAAGGCCTTTCGATCGATCTTGCCGTTCGGCGTCAGCGGCAAGGCAGGCAGCAAGACAAACAAGGCCGGCACCATGTAGTCAGGTAAGGTACGGCGCAGAAAGACCCGCAACCCATCGGCATGCAGCGCGGCCGCCGTGGCAACGTAGGCCACCAATTGCTGATGTCCGCGCTGCGGTTCCGCCACGACGACGACACAGCGGTCCACCTCGGGATGTTGCGCCAGCCGCGCCTCGATCTCGCCCAGTTCGATGCGGAATCCGCGGAGCTTCACTTGATGATCGCGTCGCCCCACAAACTCGAGCAGGCCGTCAGGCCTGTACCGCACCAGGTCACCGGTCCGGTACAGCCGGCTCCCGGGGCCGGTGCCGAACGGGTCCGGCACGAAGACCTCCGCGGTTCGCGCCGGATCATGGAGGTACCCCCGCCCCACCGCCACGCCGCCGACGCAGAGCTCTCCGGCCACGCCGGGCGGCATCAGATCCAGATGGCGATCGAGCACATACAACCGTACACCGGTGATCGGCCAGCCGATCGGCATGCTGGTTTCGTCTTCGGCCGGCGCGTGGCGGATACAGGCCACGGCCACATCGTCTGAACACTCGGCCGGACCGTAGGCGTTCAGCAACGGCACCGCTGGATACCGAGCAAACCAGCGGCGAGACAAGGCCGGCGACAAGGCTTCGCCGGTGGGCAACAACCAGCGCAGATGTGGGAGCGGCAAGGGGGGCCCATCCAGCAGCCCACCCAACAAGGACGGCACCAGCTCCAGCACCGACAGGCGGCGCGCCGCCACTTCGTTCAACAGACGCTGCGGGTCGCGAACGATCTCATCGGGAATGATGCACACCCGCGCGCCGCAGAGCAGCGGTGTCAACAATTGCCACACCGAGATGTCGAAACATTGCGAGGCGGTCTGCGCGACGGCATCCGCCGGCGTCAGCCCCAGCGTCGGGATTTTGCTGGTCAGGTGATTCATCATGCCTCGTGATTCCACCATCGCGCCTTTTGGTGTGCCGGTGGAGCCGGAGGTGAAAATGACGTAGGCAAGGCGGTGACGAGCGGTACCGTTGGATGCTGCGGCACCGGACGGCGTGATCTCCCGATCCCCGGATTTGCTCACCGCTTCAGAAGACAGGAGCAACGGCCTCACGCCTTCCGCAATCATGCCGGCCACGGCGGAAGCCAAGGCGAGATGGCGTGGGCCCGCCAGGAGAACTTTCACGCGGGCGGACGAGACGATCTGTGCCAGCCGTTCAGCCGGATGGTGAGGATCCAAGGGCAGATAGGCTCCCTGGGCCTTGAGCACGCCGACGATCATCGACAAAAGTGCCGGGCTGCGATCGTCCAGCAACGCGACGATGTCATCGGTCCCCACTCCCTGTCCGCGCAACCCCCGAGCTACACCATCGGCAGCGCGGTTGAGTTCATCGTAGGTCATGACGGCATCGCCGCATTCCACCGCCGTTGCGGACGGCATGCGTGTGACCTGCGCCTCGAAGAGCGTGGGGAAATCAGCCGCCGTCGCTTCATCGCGGCCGCTCCCGCTCCACAGGGTCACCAGGCGATCCCGTTCACCCTCATCCAACATGGGCAGATCACGGATTGCCGCTTCAGGCGAAGTCGCCATCGATTCGAGCAGTCGCTTGAGATGCGCTAACATCCGCGCCACATCGGCGGAGTCGAAGAGGCGCCGATCGTAGGAGAGGCGCACGCCCATCGATTCGCCGGGATAGCCGACGACGGTCATGGGATAGTTCGTGTGGACGCGATCCTGATCGTAGGAGAGCGACCGGTCCGCCCGTTCTTCTCCCAGGCGTGCATCCTTCGGCGCATTTTCGAAGACGAGCAGACTGCGGAAAAGCGCCTGCCCCGCCGGCACCTCGCTCCATTGTTGGATGCGTACCAGCGGCGCGTATTCGTACTGGCGGATGCGATAGTTCTCCGCCAACAGATGCCGCAGCCAGGTCATCACCGGAACATCCGGCCTGACGGTCACGCGAAGCGGCAAGGTGTTAATGAAGAGGCCGACGATGTCTTCGACGCCCGGTAAGTCGGTCGGCCTTCCGGCGACGGTGACGCCGAACAACAGATCTCGGTCTCCGCTGTAACGCGAAAGCAGAATGGCCCAGGCGCCTTGCAGAAACGTGTTCGGAGTCACATGGTGCTGCTGCGCCAAGGTCCGCAGGCTTTCGGACAGGGCGGGCGACAACTCCATGAACTCATCGCTCACGGCCGACCCGCCGGTCGAGGCATCGGGGTCTAACCGTTCGATCGCCAAGGGGGTGGGAGTCGTAAAACCGGCGAGCTCTTGTTTCCAAAATTCTTCCGCCGCCCGCTGATCCTGCCGTTGCAACCAGGCGATGTAGTCGCGATACGGCGCCGGCTTCTGTAGCTCGGGCACCCGGCCCTGCAGGCGAGCATCGTAGTGGGTGAGAAAGTCCATCATCAGCAGGGAGAAACACCAATCGTCGGTCAGGATGTGGTGAAAGCTCCGCACGATCGCGTACCGGTCGTGACCGCGCCGGACCAGACGAATCCGCATCAGCGGAGCCCGTTCGAAATCCAACCCCTCTTTCAGCTCTTGCTCCAACAATTCCCCCATGCGGCTCTGCTGCTGATCCTCGTTGAGCTCACTCCAATCCAGGTCTTGGATCACATCCTCCGCCCGGACCTGCCGGTGGACGAGTTGGAGCGGCGCCGACAGGTCCTTCCACATGAAGGAGGTGCGGAGCATCGGATGCCGGTCGATGACCGATTGCCAGGCCTGACCAAAAACCTCACGATCCAGCTTCCCCTCCCAGGCGTAAAACTGCTGCATGAGATAGATGCCGGAACCGGGATTCATCAGACTGTGAAACAACATGCCTTCCTGCATGGGCGACAGGGGATAACAATCTTCGATGGCCGCCCAATCGTCACGGCGCGCCGCCAGGTCTTCCGGCGCGAGGCCCGTGAGCGGAAAGTCCGGAAGGGTTGAGGCGACCGTGGTGACTTGCTCCTGGGTAACTGTTGCCTTGGGCAGGTGGTCCTGCGTCGGCCCAGCCTTCACCTGCGCGACCGCCGCGGCGGCAGCGATGGTCTGATGTTCAAAGAGTTGTTTGGGCGTGAGTTTCACGCCTTCTCGGTTGGCGCGCGCAATAACTTGCAGCGTGCGGATCGAGTCGCCGCCCAACGCGAAGAAATTGTCATGGACGCCGACCCGATCGAGCTGCAACACGGTTTGCCAGATTCCCGTCAGAATCTCCTCGGCCCTGTTCCGTGGCGCGACGTAGGGTGACTGGGCCGCAACAGGCTGCAGCCCGTGATCAGGCAAGGCGGCCCGGTCGAGCTTGCCGTTGGCCGTCAGTGGAAAAGCCTCCAATCGCACCAAGGCGTTCGGCACCATGTACTCGGGGAGACGGGAAAGGAGCTTGGTTCGAACGGCTTGCGTATCCAGTGAAGATGGACCGGTCACATAGGCTGCGAGCTGTTGCGTGCCGTCTGCTTGTTCGCGCACGACAGCGACCGCATCGGAGATTTCCGGGTCCCTCCGCAATTGCGCTTCGATCTCGCCCAATTCGATGCGGAACCCGCGCACCTTCACCTGGTGGTCCACGCGTCCGAGAAATTCGATGGTGCCGTCGGCCCTGCGTTTCGCCCGGTCCCCCGTCCGGTAGAGCCTGCCTCCGGGCCGGCTGCCGAAGGAATCCGGCACAAACCGTTCCGCCGTGGCCTCCGGCCGGTTGAGATAGCCCCGCGTGACTTGCGATCCACCGATGTAGAGTTCACCCGGGAGGCCGACGGGAGTCTGCCGGCCATGACCGTCGAGGACGTAGGCTTGTACAGACGAGAAGGGTCGACCGATCGGCGCGCCGGCTGCAATCGCGTCGGCTGACTCTTGGATCACATGGGCCAAGCAGCCGACCGTCGTTTCGGTCGGCCCATAGTGGTTCACGATGGCACAGGCCGGGGCCAATCGTCGAATCTCTCGGATGAGATCGCCACGCAGGGCTTCTCCCCCGAGCATCACACAGCGAGTGGGCAACACCCGTTCGGGATGGGCGGCATGGAGGAGCCCTTTCAGATGGCTCGGCACGATCTTGAGCACCTCGACCTGCCGATCATGCATGGCTGCGGCCATGGCATCGGGGTCGAAACTGTCTTCGGTCGGAAGGAGATGCAGCGTGCGGCCGGAACAGAGCGCACCGAACAGCGCCGTGTTGCCGAGATCAGCCGCTACGGTCGAGACGGCCGCCAGGCTTCTTCCGGCCGCGACCGGTTCAAGCTGCAGGATGGCGTTCACATAGGTCGTCACCTGGCGATGTTCCACCGCCACTCCCTTAGGGCGGCCGGTAGAGCCGGAGGTATAGATCACATAGGCAAGATTGCGGGGCGACACTCGTGTTGCGAGCGAGGTGTCATCGCCATTCCCGATGACCCCGGCTTGGCGGTCCAGCAGGATCAGATGCGCGTGGCCCTGTTCGAGGCCTTTTGCGTCCTCGCTTCGGCTGATGAGGAAACGGGACTCGCTGTCGGCCACCATCGCGGCGAGCCGTTCACGAGGATAGCTCGCATCCAGCGGCACATAGGCCCCGCCGGCCTTGAGCACGGCGAGCATTCCGACGACCAGATCCAGCGACCGGTCCAGACAGAGGCAGACCCGGTCCTCCACCTTCATTCCTTGCGCCTGAAGATATCTGGCCAGCCGGTTCGCCCGACGGTCCAGCTCACCATAGGTCACCCGCTCCAGTTTCGTGACGACCGCCACCGCATCGGGCTGCTCTTGCACGTGGGCGGCGATCACATCATGGATGCAACGCTCTTCCGGCTCGCCGCTTGAAAGGGAACCGTTCCAGTCTGCGAGTCGCCGCTCTTCCCGCTCAGTGGTCATGCCCAGGGTCCCGATTGCGGCATCCCTGTTCTCGACCATCGCGGTCAGTAGCGCCTCCAGATGCCCGATCATCCGGGTGATCGCTGCATGCGCGAACCGCCGGTGGGCGTAGCAGACGATGACACGCAGGTCCCGGCCCGGCTCCACCATCAGCGAAAGCGGATAGTTGTTACGCCCCGGTGTCAAGGTATACGTGCCGGTTCGTTCTGCAGCCAGCGGTTCGATGATGAGCGAGGGCGTGTGGTCGTCGGTGGCCTCCGGGTAACTTTCAAACACCAGGAGGCTCTCGAACAAAGCTGTTCCGTTGGGAACGTCGCTCCAACGTTGGATGTCGCTGAGGGGAGTCCATTCATATTGCCGCAACGTCGCATTCTGCTCCTGCAGAGCACGCAGCCAGTCCGCCAGCTTCTGCTCCGGTCGAACCGAGATACGAATCGGCAAACTGTTGATGAAGAGCCCGACGATGTCCTCCACGCCGGCCAGCTCGGGCGTGCGCCCGGAGACGGTCGCGCCGAACAAGAGGTCTTGATCTCCGCTATAGCGATGCAACAGCAAGGCCCAGGCTCCTTGCAATACCGTATTGACGGTGACCCTGCACCGCTTGGCGAACGCTTGCAGCGCATCGGTCTTCTCCGTTGACCATTGCCAGCACTGTTCGGCGAACGGCCATGAGTCGGCGCTCATCTGTTCAGACGGAGCCTCGATCGGTATGGTGGTCGGCCGCGCGAATCCCGCTAACATCCCGCGCCAATAGGTTTCCGCCTGCTGCATGTCCCGGCGATTGACCCACGAGATGTAGTCGCGATAGGGCCTGGTGGTCGCCAATGCCGCAGTCTTCCCCGTCACGAGCGTTTCATAAGCCGTGAGCACGTCACGCAACAGGATGGCCATGCTCCATCCATCCAACAGGATGTGGTGGTGGCTGTTGACCAACAGCCACTCGCGCTCCTCCTTCCGAATCAGATGGAGCCGCATCAGGGGCGGCTGAAGCAGATCTACTCCAGCGGTGCGATCGCGTTCGAGCAAGGACTGAAACCGCGCGCGTTGTTCCTCCTCGGGTACGCCTCGCCAATCATGGCGCTCGATCGGAAGCCGCACCTGCCGGCGGACGACTTGCAGCGGTTTCTCCACTCCTTCCCAGATGAAGGCCGTCCGCAGCACGGCATGGCGGTCCACCGCCGATTGCCAGGCTTCCTCGAAGGCGTCCAGTCGCAGGTCGCCCCGCAAGCGATAGGCATACTGGTAGAAGTAGGGATCGGACGCCGCGTCGGCGAGGCGATGAAAGAGCAGCCCCTGCTGCAGCGGGGACAAGTAATACATGGCTTCGATGTGCGATTTATCGTGCATGGCTCTCCATAGACTGAAGAATAGTGTCGAGGACATCCTGGTCGAGGTCGACGTCCGGGAAATCGGACGGGGTGTACCCGCCCGCCTCCGGCGAACAGCAATGGGCGATCAGGTCGCACAGGTGCCGGCGATACGAGGCCGCCAGCCTGTCCATCGTCGATCGATCGATTCTGGCGCGGCTGTACGTCCAGTTGACGGTGAGGCAGCCATCGGTGATGTCCGCGTTGATGTTGAACTCGTACCGCATGACATTGGATGGTCCATGCTCCCTGCCCGTCGGTCCGGCGGCCAGCTCAAACAGGCTCTGTCCGGCTGTCCCCCGATCCAGCTGCCCCAGATAGTTGAAGCAGACCTGGGGAGAGGATGGTTGCTGAAGCCGGACGGCGCCGGGATGTTGCGATAGATACCGCAGCAGGCCGTACCCGACTCCACCGGAAGGGACCGCCCGCAGTTGTTCCTTGATGCCCTTCACGATGTCGCCGTTCGAACCCTCCGGCAATCGCAGAAGAATCGGATAGATATTCGTGAACCATCCGACCGTCCGAGCGAGATCCGTTCCCGGCACGAAGGGCTCGCGGCCATGGCCTTCCAGGTCCACCAGCAGATGACCCTGCCCGGTCCAGCGCTGAAACGTCTGTGCCAAGGCCGCCAGCAGAAGGTCGTTCACCTGCGTCCGGTAGGCCGCGGGAGCTTCCCGCAGCAACGCCTCGGTTTCTGCCCTGGTGAATGTCACCGGGCAGGTTTCCGCCGAGGCTTCCGTCCCATCAGCCGCCGGATGGTCCAGTGGGAGGCCGGAGACTTCCGATGAAACCTGTTTCTCCCAGAAAGGCAGTTCATTCAGGACCGTCTCGGACTGAGCAGCCTGCTGCGCCGCTTCCGTCCATTGTTTGATCGATGTGGTTTTAGGCCAGGCAGTCGGCGCGACACCTGCCTCATCGCGATAGACCCGCTCAAGGTCCTCCAAGAGGATGCGCCACGACACGCCGTCCACGACCAGATGGTGCGCGATGAACAGGAGCGTCGCGGGACGCAGTGGGCCCGAGTCAAACAGGACGGCGCGGAACAGCGGCCCCCGTTCCACATCCAAGCTCTGCTGATACCGCTCCGCCTCGCGCGCGATTGCGGTCGACGCTTCGCTGCCGGCCTCTTCGTGAAGTTCGATCACCACCAGCGCCTCGTCCGGAGAGACGGCCGCTTCGATTCTTGCGGTGGTGGCATTCGTGCGCGTGAAGCGGCAGCGCAGACCGTCATGCTGATCCAGCAGCCACCGGATCGCGCGGCCCAGCCTGGCGCGATCGGGCGGCTCGGATAGCGTGACCATGAGCGATTGGTTCCAGTGATGAGGCTCGGACAATCGTTGCTCGAACCACCAGCGTTGGGCCGGCGTCATGGGGAATGATCCCGCTACCCTTCCTTGATCAGCCTGAATGGCCGGCGACCGGTCCGCCTCCAGATGGGCGGCCACCGCGAGCGCGTCGATCGTTTGCTGTTGAAACAGCTGCCGGGGCGTCAGCGAGAGACCGATCTGTTTGGCCTGTGCAATGACTTGCAGCGCAAGAATCGAATCCCCGCCGAGCTCGAAGAAGTTGTCGTGGCGGCCGACCTGGGGGAGGCCGAGCACCTGAGCCCAGATGGCGGCGAGCTGCTGCTCGGTCTCGGTCGCGGGCGCCTCGTAGGACTGCGTCCGTTGTGTGTCCCACTCCGGGGCGGGCAAGGCGCGGCGATCCACCTTCCCGTTCGGGCTGAGCGGCAGCTGCGCCAGCGGGATGATGATCGCGGGCACCAGATACTCCGGGAGCGTGCGCGCGAGCGCCGACTTGAGCGCCGCGGTCTCCCACGGGCGATCCGGGTCGGCCGTCACATAGGCGATGAGCCGGGCTCCGGCTTGGCCGTCCCGCCGTGCCACGACCACCGCCTCGCGAATGCCCGGCTGCTGCCGGAGCGCGGCTTCGACTTCGCCCAATTCGATCCGCACGCCGCGGATCTTCACCTGCTGATCCAACCGCCCCAGATAGTCGATGGCCCCGTCGGGCCGAAAGCGCACGAGATCGCCCGTACGATAGAGCCGCTGGCCCGGGTGGGCGCTGAAGGGATCGGGCACAAACCGCTCGGCGGTCAGCTCCGGCCGCCGGTGGTAGCCCCGCCCGACGCCGATGCCGCCGAGGTAACATTCCCCCGGCACGCCGATCGGCACGGGCTCGCCTTGCGGGTCGAGGATGTAGCACTGGAGATTGGCAATGGGCCGCCCGATCGGCACCGTGGGCGGCGGGGGCGTCGGACAGGTCCAGGCCGTGACATCGATGGCCGCTTCGGTGGGCCCATAGAGATTGTGCAGAGTCACCTCCGGCCAGCGCTGCTGCACGCGCGGGGGCAAGGTGGCCGGGAGGGCTTCGCCGCTACAGAGGATCTGCCGCAGGCTCCGGCCGCGTGCGACGCCGGGATGATCGACGAAGGCCTGCAGCAAAGGCGGCACAAAATGCAGGGTGGTAATGCCGTACTGGTCGATGTGGTCGAGCAAGCGGGCGGGATCTTTATGGGCGCCCGGCTCGGCCATGACCAGTTCGGCGCCGACGATGAGGGGCCAGAAGAATTCCCAGACGGAGACATCGAAGCTGATGGGGGTCTTCTGCAGCACGCGGTCGGCCGGGGTCAGGCCATAGGCGGCTTGCATCCACTGGAGCCGGTTGCGCAGGCCCGCATGGGTATTGCCGGCGCCTTTCGGCCGGCCGGTGGAGCCGGAGGTGTAGAGCACGTAGGCGAGTTGCGCCTCGGCCGGAACGGGCGGAGGCATCACCGACGCCGCGGTCCACTGGGCCCGGTCCTGATCGAGGCAGAGCGTGGGGCCGACCGGGGCGAGCCGGACGGCCTGGGCACGGTCGGTGAGCAGCAGGGCCGCGTCGCTGTCGTCGAGCATGTAGCGCAGGCGCTCGACAGGATAGGAGGGATCGAGGGGCACGAAGGCGGCGCCGGCGTACCAGGTGCCGAGCAACGCCACGACCAGGTCGAGCGAGCGCTCCAGGGAGACCGCGACGAGCGATTCCGGGCCGATCCCGCGCGCTCGGATCGCGCCGGCGAGCTGCTGCGCCTGGGTGAGCAATGCGGCATAGGTCAGCGTCTGCTCGCCGGCCCGCACGGCCACGGCCTCAGGGGTCTGCGCGGCCTGGGCGGCGATCTGCGCGGGCACCGACACCGCCGGATAGGCGCAGGCCGTCTGGTTCCACGCCCCCACCACCTGCGCCCGCTCCGCGGCGTCCATCATCGGAAACGCCGTGAGCCTGCGTTGCGGCTCCGCGACAATCTTCTCCAGCAGGGTAAGGAAATGACCGGCCATGCGCGCGATCGTGGACGGCTCGAAGAGATCCAGATTGAACTCGAAAAACCCGGTGAGACCTTCCGGCGCTAGGGTCATTTCCAGCGAGAGATCGAACTTCGCGCTCCCGGGATCGACCTCCAGCGGTTCGATCGTGAGGTCCGGAATTTCCACCATGTCCCGGCCAAGGGTCTGCAGCGCAAACATCACTTGAAACAGCGGGGCATGGCTGAGATCACGATCCGGCTTGAGCGCATCGACGACCTGCTCGAACGGCACATCCTGATGACTCTGTGCGCCCAACACCGTTTCTCGCACCCGCTCGAGAAGATCGATGAAACGCGGATGACCGCTTACATCGGTCCGCAGCACGAGGGTGTTGACGAAGAAGCCGATCACCCCTTCCGTCTCGACAGTCGTGCGATTCGCAATCGGCGTCCCGATCGACAGGTCCGCTTCTCCGCTATACCGGTGCAACAACACCTGAAACGCCGCGAGCAACGTCATGAACAGGGTTACGCCCTGTCTCCGACTCAGCCCTTGCAGGGCGGCGGCGACGTCCGGTGACACGGTGAAAGTGTGGCGTGCCCCACGGAACGTCTGGATAGTGGGACGAGGACGGTCGGCGTGCAGGCTCAACAGGGGGGGAGCTCCTGCGAGCGTCCTCTTCCAATAGTCCAGTTCACGATCGAGCACCTCGCCTGTCAGCCACTCACGCTGCCACCGTGCATAGTCGGCGTACCGCACCGTCGGCGTCGGCACAGCCACGGGTTCCCCGTCACGCAAGGCACCGTAGGCCGCCAGCATGTCTGCCAGCAACAGATTCAATGACCACCCGTCTGCGATGGCATGATGTAAGGTGACGAGCAACAGATGATCTTGGTCGCCCAATTGAACCAGCTTGACGCGCCACAGGAGGCCGCCTTCCAACGCGAACGGCCTTCGGGCCTCCTCCCCGGCCAGCGCTTCGACGTATTGCTCCAACGATAGGCCTGGTCCAGGATCGGCAGTCTGCCGATCGAACGGCACGGCCGGTGAATCCAGATCGACCTGCGCCGGGCGACCCTCGACGCGGAGGAACCACGTCCGCAATTGATCGTGCTGCGTCGCCACGACTTCGAAACTCGCTCGCAACGCATCCACATCGAGCGGGCCACGGAGACGGAGTCCGAATGAGAGGTTGTACAGCCAGCTCTCCGGCTCCAATTGCGCCAGGAACCAGAGCCGCTGTTGCGCAAAGGACAAGGGAGCCGGCCCCTCCCGGCGCGAGGCCGTCAACGGGGGAATCCGGTCTCCGCTGCCTTCGGCACGAACCCGATCCACCGTCGCCGCCAGATCGGCGATGGTGGGACATTCGAACGCAGCGCGTAACGGCAGCTCGATGTGAAAGGCGTTTCGGATGCGGGACACGACCTGCGTAGCCAGGAGCGAATGACCTCCCAGCTCAAAGAAATGGTCCCGCACCCCGACGCGTTCGAGACCGAGAATGTCCGCCCAGATACCGGCGAGCAGCTCTTCCGTGACGGTACGCGGCGCGAGGTAGGAGGCGTCCTGAAGACCAGATAGATCGGGAGCCGGTAAGGCACGCCGGTCCACCTTGCCGTTCGGCGTACGCGGCAAAAAGTCCAGCGTGAGCACAATCGAGGGAACCATGTACTCGGGAAGTTGTCCCTGGAGCGCGGTCCGCAGCCCGTCGCTATCGATCGATCGGCCTTCCTGCGGCACGACGTAGGCCGCCAACCGCCGTTCTCCGGGGCGGTCTTCCCGAACGACCACGGCTGCCTCCCGCACATCCTCCTGGTCGGTCAGGCAGGATTCGATCTCACCGAGTTCGATCCGGAATCCCCGCACCTTAACCTGGTGGTCCACACGCCCCACGTACTCGATCGTGCCGTCGGGCCGGTAACGGGCCAGATCACCGGTGCGATACAGCCTTGCTCCGGGCGCGTCCCCGAACGGATCCGGCACGAACGATTCTGCCGTTCTGGCGCAGTCTTCCAGATATCCTCGACCGACACCGATTCCTCCGATCCACAGTTCGCCGGAGACGCCGACCGGCACCGGTTCAAACAACCGGTTGACGATGTAGAGGCGCAGGTGTTGAATCGGCCGCCCAATCGGAACCCGGACGGCATCCGCAGGCGGCGCCGCCTGGATGGGATGGACGGCGACGTCGTCGGCACATTCGGCCGGCCCATAGGCGTTCATAAGGGGGATCTTCGGGTGGCGCTCGAACCAGCGGCGACAGAGGGCCGGCGGCAGCGCCTCCCCCGTCGGCAAGACCCAGCGCAGAGAGGCAAGGACCGGTGGCGCGTCCGCACAGTCGCCGGCGTCCAAGAGGGCCTGCAACACGGCAGGCACCGCTTCGTAGATGGTGACGCCCGATGTCTCCAGATGTGTCAGCAGTCGCGATGGCTCTCGTACCAGCTCATCGGACAGGATATGGGTGGTGGCTCCGCACAGCAGTGCGGTCAAGAACTGCCAGACCGAAATATCGAAACATTGGGAGGCAGTTTGTGCGATGACATCCTGAGGTCCGATCGCGAACGACCGCACCTTGCTCTCGATGTTGTTGAGCATGCCGCCCATCGTGACCATGGCTCCCTTGGGGATGCCCGTCGAGCCGGAAGTATAAATGACATAGGCCAACTGATCCGGCCGCGAAACGACTGGACGATCTTCGTCTTTCCCCTGCTGCGCCACGAGATCGTCGAGGACTGCCACGAACGGACGTGTCGCCTGAGGCATCGCCGACAGGGCCTGCTCCAAATGGGCGCTCAGACGCCGCGAGACGACGACGACGCGGACGCGGCTCAGTTCCAGCAGCCGCGCGACACGGGCGACCGGATGGTGTGGGTCGAGCGGCAGATAGGCCGCGCCGGCCTTGAAACAACCGAGGATCATCGTCAGCAGGTCTGGGCTACGCTCATCCAGGACTGCAACGACCGCATCCGGACCGATTCCTTCCGCCCGCAGCCGATGGGCCAGACGATTGGCCCGACGGTTCAGGACGTCATAGGTCAACGACTGATCGCCGCAGCGGACCGCGATGGCCTGCGGAGATCGCCGCACCTGCGCTTCGAATCGCAGGGCAAAGGGACGGTCGTCCTGCGGCTGATCCGTCTCTCCGATTCCATACGACAGCAGCCGCGTGCGTTCTTCCCGATCGACCATAGGCAGGTCGCCGATGCGGGCATCCGGCCGCGTGATGACGGCTTCCAACAGATGTTGTAGATGACCGATCATCCGGAGGACCGTGTCCGAATCGAACAGGCGGCGGTCATAGGACAGTTTGAGCCCCAACTCTTTCCCCGGCCAACCCATCACGGTCATGGGATAATTCGTATGGACGCGATACTGCTCCTCCTCGGCGCGGAACATGATCCGCCCCTCGCACAACGCCGGATCCACCGGGGCGTTCTCAAACACGAACAGGCTGTGAAAGAGGGCTTCTCCCCGCGGGATCTCGCTCGAGCGTTGAATCTGAATGAGCGGGGTATATTCATACTCGCGAAGGCGGACGTTTTCCGCCAACAGGTCTTTCAACCAGGCCATGACCGGACGGTCCGGCGCCACCGACACGCGCAACGGCAGCGTATTGATGAAGAGGCCCAGCACCGATTCCACCCCGACGAGTTGGGTCGGTCGGCCCGCCACCGTCACGCCGAACAACACATCCTTCTCCCCGCTGTACTGCGCGAGGAGCAGGGCCCAGGCTCCTTGCACGAAGGTATTCGCCGTCACACGATGTTGCTGGGCCAGGGCCGTGAGCCGTGCCGTGAGATCCGCGCTCAGGTGGACGCAATGATCCGCCGCGTCATCGTTTTGGTCGGCCAACCCCTCCGGGGGCCGGTCATAGGCAAGCGGAGTGGGCGTGGAAAATCCCTGCAGATACTCGCGCCAAAACCGATTGGCTGCGTCCAGATCCTGCTTCTGCAGCCAGGCGATATAGTCCCGATAGGAGCGAGGTTTCTCCGCCTGGCACACGAGACCCTGGGCACAGGCTTCGTAGTGGGCCAGGAAATCCATCAACAGCGGAGAGATACACCACTCGTCGAGCAGGATATGGTGAAAACTATGCACGAACTGATAGGTGCGGTCGGTCAGACGGATGAGCCGCAGACGCATGAGCGGCGCCTTGGCAAAATCGAACCCTTGGGCAAGCTCCTGCTGCAACACCGCATCGAGCTCGGCGATCTGCGCCGCCCGCTCTTTCCCCCGCCAATCCATGACATCGAGCGGGACCTCGATCTCCTTGTGAACGGCTTGCAGGGGACGTTTCTGGTTTTTCCAGACGAACGAGGTGCGCAGAATGGCATGGCGTGCGATGACCTGTGTCCAGGCTTGGCGAAATACCGTCGGGTCCACCTCACCTTCCACGTAATACCGGTTCTGCATCAGGTAGATGCCGGTTCCGGGATTCATCAGCGTATGGAACAGCATGCCCTCCTGCATGGGAGAGAGCGGATACACCGCCTCGATGTTCTTAAGGGCTCCGCCGGTCGCGCGCTCGGTCGTCTGCTGCTCGATCCTGTTCGCCTGCATGCCTATCCAATCTCCTTCAACAGGTTCTCCATCTCCTCGTCGCTCAATTCCACGTCCACGATCCGTCCCGGATCCTGTTCATCCGCCGACGGCACGATGGCGTCAACAGTCCCGATCACCGCCACGGCAGCCGCCGACGCGACGGTCGGGTGCTCGAAGAGCTGCCTCGGGGTCAGCGTGATGCCTTCTCGATGGGCCTTGGCCAGGACTTGCAGACTCGTAATCGAATCCCCGCCGAGTTCGAAGAAGTTGTCGTGGCGGCCGACCTGGGCGAGGCCGAGCACCTGGGCCCAGATGGCGGCCAACTGCTGTTCGGCCTCCGTCTTCGGCGTCTCATAGGCCGTCGTGCGCAGTGCCGCCAGCTCCGGCGCGGGCAAGGCCGCACGGTCCACCTTCCCGTTCGGGCTCAGCGGGAGTGCGGCGAGCGGGACGATGAGCGCCGGCACGAGATACTCCGGCAGCGTCTGCGCGAGCGCGGCCTTGAGTGCCGCCGCGTCGACGAGGCGATCCGGATCGGTCGTCACATAGGCGATGAGCCGTGCCCCGCCCGGGCCGTTCCGCCGCGCCACCACCACGGCTTCCCGCACCCCTGCCTGCTGCCGCAAGGCCGCTTCCACTTCGCCCAACTCGATGCGGACGCCCCGGATCTTCACTTGATGGTCCAACCGGCCCAGATACTCGATGGTCCCGTCCGGCCGGTACCGCACGAGATCGCCCGTTCGATAGAGCCGCTGCCCGGGCTGCGCACTGAAGGGGTCCGGCACGAAGCGCGCGGCCGTCAGGTCCGGCCGCCGATGGTAGCCCCGGCCCACCCCGATCCCGCCGATGTAGCCCTCGCCCGGCACGCCGATCGGCACCGGCTCGCCCTGCGGGTCCAGGATGTAGATCTGCAGATTGGCGATGGGCCGGCCAATCGGTACGAGGGCCGCTGGCGGAGTCGGACAGGTCCAGGCCGTCACGTCGATGGCGGCTTCGGTGGGCCCGTAGAGATTGTGCAGCGCCACCCCCGGCAGCAGCTGCTGTACCCGCGGCGGCAGCGTCGCCGGCAGGGCTTCGCCGCTGCAGAGGATCTGCCGGAGGCTCCGGCAGCGCTCGACACCGGGTTGGTCGAGGAAGGCCTGCAACATGGGCGGCACAAAGTGCAGGGTGGTGATGCTCGCGGCGATGATCTGCTCGATCAGGCGGGCCGGTTCTTTATGGGCCCCCGGCTCGGCCATGACCAGTTCGGCGCCGACGAGCAGCGGCCAGAAGAATTCCCACACGGACACGTCGAAGCTGATCGGGGTTTTCTGCAACACGCGGTCACGGTCCGTCAGCCCATAGGCTTCCTGCATCCACTGGAGCCGGTTGCGTAAACCCTCGTGGCTGTTGCCGGCGCCTTTCGGCTGCCCGGTTGAGCCGGACGTGTAGAGCACGTAGGCGAGCTGCGCCTCGGCCACCGGCCCCGGCGGGGGCGTGGCCGGCAGGGTGGCCAGGGTGGCGCGATTCTGATCGAGACAGAGGGTCGGCCCGGGATGCGCTAGACGTGCCGCCTGCGCGCTGTCCGTCACGAGCAGCGCCGCCTGGCTGTCGTCGAGCATGTAGCGCAGCCGCTCGACGGGGTACGACGGATCGAGCGGCACGAAGGCGGCCCCCGCGTACCAGGTCCCGAGCAGGGCGACCACGAGATCCACCGACCGGTCCAGGGCCACCGCGACGAGGCATTCCGGCCCGACCCCGCCTCGGCGGAGGGTCTGGGCGAGTTGGTACGCCCGCCGGAGCAACGCCGCATAGGTCAGGGTGTGCGCGCCGGCCCGCACGGCGATGGCCGCCGGCGTCCGCGCCGCTTGCGCCGCAATCTGCGCCGGCACGGCCGTCCGCACATAGCCCCGCGCCGTCTGGTTCCACTCCCCCACCACCTGCTCCCGCTCTGCTTCATCCATCAGGGGAAGGAGGCCCAGGCGCGCATGGGGTGCCTGCACCATGCCCATGAGCAGCGTTTCCAGCTGTCGGACAAGGCGATGCGCCCTGTCGTCCCGGAACCGGCTCGGTTGGTACCAGAGCGAACAGGTGAGCTCCTTCCCCGGCAACACGTTCAGCGTCAAGGGATAGTTCGTTTGCCCGGACAGGACCACCCGCTCCACTGTGACGCCGGTCTCCCCTTCCAGGCGTTCATCCATGGGATGGTTGTCGAATACGACCAGGCTTTCGAACAACGGCTGCCCTCGCGGCACCTCGCTCCAGCTTTGAATCTGCACCAGCGGGGTCTGCTCAAATTGCCGCAGTTCGCCGTTCTGCGCCAGCAGCGTTTGTAACCAGTCGGAGAGGACCGCATCGGGCGCGACGCGGATACGTAACGGCAGGGTGTTGATGAAGAGCCCGATCATGGTGTCGATCCCGGGGAGGTCGGAGGACCGGCCGGATACGGTCGTCCCGAACAAGACGTCCGATTCCCGACTATAGCGGCTCAACAGGATCGCCCAGGCCCCCTGCACGAGCGTATTGAGCGTCACCCGATGCGTCTGCGCGAAGGTGCGCAATCGCGCGGTCGCCTCGGAGGAGAGTGCGACGGTGGCGATGCCGTTGGGGGGACCAGGCGCAACCCGATCGGCCACGATCTCTTCACCCAGTACCGTCGGCGTCGTCTTGCCCTTCAGGGCCGCACGCCAAAAGCGCTCGGCCTCGGTCTGGTCTTGCGCAAGCAGCCTGGCGATATGATGGCGATAGGGCACGACCGGTTCGATCCGCAGCTGCTCTTCGCGCTGGCTCGCCTGATAGGTGCTCAAGACCTCTTGCAACAGAATCGGCAGGCACCAACCGTCCATGAGTATGTGGTGGTGCGTCCACAACACCGCGAAGGACTCCTGCCCGAGACGGATCAGCACCAGGCGCATCAGTGGAGGCCGTTCGAAATCGAAATCCGTCCGCCGGTCTTCTTCTACCAAGCGATTGAACCGACGATCCTGTTCGTCCGGTGGACAGTCACGCCAATCCAACTCCGCCCAGGGCAACCGCACGTTGGGCAGCACGATCTGGATCGGCGACGAAACCTCACGCCACAACAACCTCGTCCGCAAGACCGGATGTCGATCGAGGATCCGCTGCCACGCCTCGCGAAACAGCAACGGGTCCAGGGGACCCTGCATGCGCCAACTCATCTGCTCGACGTAGACGCCGGATCCTGGGGCATAGAGGCTGTGAAACAGCAGGCCCTGCTGCAGGGGGCTCAGCGGATACGCATCTTCGAGGGTCGGACAGGCGGCTTCCGCTGCGGCGTACGAAGCCTCGTCAAGCAGGCGGGCAGACAGATCGGTCGCACGGTGTGGCGGACTGCCTTCGTGGGGCTCGACCGATGCCGCCGCCAATTCGGCGACGGTTTGATGCTGAAAGAGCTGCCTCGGGGTCAACGATAACCCCCGGTGCCTGGCACGGTTCACCACCTGCAAGCTCAGGATGGAATCCCCCCCGCATTCAAAGAAGTTGTCATGAATCCCGACCCGTTCGATCTGCAGGACGTCCGCCCAGATCTCTGCGAGCTGCGCTTCGACGGCATCGCGTGGAGGCACATACTCCCCGCCGCTCCCTTCCGGTGGCTTCGGCAAGGAGAATCGATCGACTTTGCCGTTTGCCGTGCGAGGGATGACTTCCACACACAGGAACTGTGATGGAATCATCGCCTCGGGGAGTTGCCGCCGCAGGGCACCGCGCCACGCCTCGACAGAGGGCGAAGGATCGTCTGACGCCACCACATACGCCACCAGCCGTTTTTGGCCAGGACGGTCCTCTCGCAAGACCGTGACCGTGTCCCGAATGCCGGGTAACGATCGCAAACGAGCGTCGATCTCTTCCGGTTCGATCCGCACGCCACGTAGTTTGATTTGATGGTCGACTCGCCCGAGGAATTCCAGATTCCCGTCGCGCCGCAAGCGCACCAGGTCACCGGTGCGATACAGCCGCGCGCCGGGCTCCGGCCCGAACGGATCCGGGACGAACACCGCAGCCGTACGTGACGCGTCGTTGATGTAGCCGCGCCCGACACCGACGCCGCCGATACACAATTCGCCGGGTACCCCGACCGGCACCGGCGCCAACCAGCGATCTACGACGACGAGTCGTATGCCTCGAATGGCGCGTCCGATCGGCATGCAGACATCGTCGGCCGTCGGCGGGACGGCGATCGTCGCCGTGGCGACATCGTCCGCACATTCGGCCGGGCCATAGGCGTTCACCAGCGGAATGCCGGGGTAGCGCTCGAGCCATTCCCGGCAGAGCTGCGGCGGCAGGGTTTCGCCGGTCGGCAATAACCAGCGCAACGGTCGGAGGGTGGCCGTCTCCTGGCTGTCCAACATACCCTTGAGCAGGATCGGTACCGTCTCGACCACGGTGACCTTGCCCTCGTCAAGGTGATGCAGCAGGCGCGAGGGATCGCGCGCCACGTCCTCAGGGACGATCAGCGTTCGCCCCCCGCACAAGAGCGCGGCGAGATGTTGCCAGACGGAGATATCGAAACAGGGAGAGGCGGTCTGCGCCACCACATCCGACGAGCCAAGCCCCAACGATTCGCATTTGCTCCAGAGGTGGTTCATCAAGCCCCGTTGCGTAACCATGGCCCCCTTGGGACTGCCGGTCGAGCCTGAGGTATAGATGATGTAGGCCAACTGATCGGGCGAACAGCGGGGAGTCGCACACGAAGCGGGGCCCATGCTTCCAAGGCCGTCGATGGTGACCAACGCGACGGCTCCCGACGACACCAGCGGACTGGCCTCCAGAAGCAAGGCGCGCGCGGACTCGCTCGTCACCACCACGCGGGCTCCGCTTGAGGCCATGACTTCGTTCCAGCGAGCCGCCGGATGTGTGAGGTCCAGCGGCAGATATGCGCCGCCCGCTTTCAATACTCCCACGATGGCCGTCAGCAACATGATGCCGCGATCCAACAACAGCGCCACGACCGTATCCGGCCCCACGCCGACGGTCGAGAGTGCATGGGCAATCCGATCGGCCTCCCCGTTCAGCTCCGCATAGGTTCGCGTCACTCCCCGGCACTCGACGGCGACGGCGTCCGGGCTCCGCTCCACCTGTGCCTCAAAGGCCGCGGCAAAGTCGGAGAATCCCGCCGCCTCGACGGAAGGCTCCGGCCCGACCAACAGCGCCTGCACCTGCTCTTCCGGCGAAAGGAACGGGAGTTCGTTCAGCCTGCGATCCGACTGCGCGCAGATGCCGGCCAACAGGGTCTGAAAGTGTTCGGCCATGCGGGCGATGGTCTGCTCATCGAACAGATCGGTGTTGTATTCGAAGACTCCTTCCAAGCCCGTCTCCGTTTCGGCCATGTCCAACGACAGATCGAATTTGGCGGCCGAGGTATCCACCTCCGTAATCTCGACCAGTAACCCGGGAAGCGACAGGGCTTCGTTCAGCGTGGTCTGGAGCACGAACAACACTTGGAACAAGGGAGAATGACTCAGGGCTCGCGCCGGTTTCAGCGTATCCACCAGCTCTTCGAACGGCAGTTCCTGATGCTCTTGCCCGCCGATGACGACTTCCCGGACCCGTTCGAGCAGTTGGGGGAACGTGGGGTTGTGCGAGAGGTTCGTCCGCAGCACAAGGGTATTCGCGAAAAAGCCGATAAGCTCTTCCGTCTCGCGTTTCGTCCGGCAGGCGATGGGTGTCCCGACACAGATATCCTCGAGGCCCGTGTAGCGCATCAGCCAGGTCTGAAATGCGGCCAACAGGGTCATAAACAGGGTCACGTTGTGCCGGCGGCTGAGGTCCCGCAGGCCCGCTGCGATGGACGTCGGGATGGCGAAGTCATACCGGCTCCCCGACGAGGTTTGAACGGATCCACGCGGGCGGTCGGTGGGCAACGCGATAACAGGCAAGTCCCCGGCCAACTGTTTCTTCCAATAGGCCAGCTGCCGCTCCAGGACCTCCCCTTGCAGCCACCCGCGCTGCCATTCCGCATAATCGGCATATTGGATCGGCAGTGTCGGGAGGGGTGACTCGATCCCGATTACCGCCGCGGCGTAGAGTCGGGCGAATTCACGCGCCAGGATCTGCGCAGACCAGCCGTCGCACACAATATGGTGCAACGTGACCACCAGCAGATGGTCGTGTTCTGCGAGATCGAACAGGCGCAGCCGCAACAGCGGGCCACGCTCGAGATCGAACGGACGCTGCGCTTCCTCGCGCGCGGCCTGTCGTACGGCCTCCGGTCGATTCTCCACAACGTCGCATTCCAAGGTCACATGACCGGCCGCCGCCACGATCTGGACCGGTTCGCCCTCCTCCGACCCGAAGGTCGTGCGCAAGACCTCGTGCCGTGCCACGATGCGATTGAAACAGTCCAGGAGGATCTCCCGATCCACCCGCCCTTCCATCCGCACCGCGATGGCCGTGTTGTAGGAGGCGCTGTCCGGTTCCAACTGCGACAGGAACCACAACCGCCGTTGCCCGAAGCTCATCGGAAACAGATACTGTTCCGCTTCCGCCGCCGGCTCTTGTGCGCGATCCTGGGGCATCAGCATGGACCTTGGGCTCCCCTCGGTTCGGCCATGGCGACGAGGATCTGCCGGCGCCCGGTAAACGGCGTCCGGCCGTGGGCGGCCAGCATGTTGTCGAGCATCATCACGTCGCCTTGCTGCCAGGCGAATTGGACGGCAAGGCTCCGGTAGACGTCTCGAATTTCATCGAGAAGATCGGCTTCGATCGGGCTCCCGTCGCCGTAACAGGCGTTTCTGGGAAGGTCCTCTTCCGACACGACGGCCAACAGGGCCTCGCGCACTGCAGGATCCAGATTCGAGACATGAAACAGGTGAGCCTGATTGAACCACACCCGTTCGCCCGTGCGAGGATGGGTCGCGACCGCCTGCGCCACTTGCCTGGTTCGCAATTCGCCGTCTTCCTTCCACTCGTAGTGAATGTCGTTGTCGCGGCAGAATTGTTCCACGACCGCTGGTTCGTGGGTGTTGAACACTTTTTGCCACGGCACGTCCAAGCCGTTTCCGTAGTTGCGGACGTACATGATCTGCTTTTCGGCGAACCGTTCGCGAATGCGGGCCGGTATGCATCGATAGACCTCACGGCTATCCGCAATCGGGGTATATCCGCCTTCGACGGGCGCATGACCGCAGTAGAACCAGATCTTCATCGGCCATTCCCTGGTGTAGGCCTGTTCGTTGTGCAGCGGAATGTGTTGGTGCGGCGGATATTCCGTCGAGGTATAGACGTGCCGCTGGACTTGCGATCTCGGCGTGGAACCGAATTCATAAGACACGAGGGAGGCCGTGAAGGCACTCACGAAGGATTCGAAGTCGTGAACGGAGCGAACCGGCAGGCCGCGAAACAGCAAGCCTCCGCAGGAGGGTAGCAAGGTGTTCGCATAGTAACGGGCCGCCTCGAAATACTCATCCAATCGACGGTCTTCCGTGGGCGTCACGACGCAGGGCAGACGGCCGTCGGCCGTGAGCGGCTCGGCCGTCAGTCCCCCTTGCTCCTGCAGACTGCCATTGACGCCGGCGAGCGGCGCACAGGACGTTCCTCTTTCATGATTCATCGTGGTACCTCCGGCTTCAGGTTGACGGGGACAGGGTCGATCCGCCGCATCACCGTCGCGTCTGGATGTAGGGTTGCAGAACGAACGTCACCGTCTCCGCCACGACCGATTGCGCGGTCCGGATGAAGAAGTGATCCCCTTGAAACAACCACAATTGAAACCCGTCCGCGGTGTGCTCCCTCCACGGCTCCAGCTTGGCGGCTCCGACCGCGTCATCCGCCATGCCGCCAAAGGCGGTGATCGGACAGCTCAGGGGCGGGGCCTCGTGATGGACGTAGGTATCGCGCAACGAAAAATCGGCGCGCAGCGCCGGCAGCATCAATTCCATCAGTTCGGCATGCTCCAGGATTTCGCGCGGCGTCCCGTTGAACCGCCTCATCCGTTCCAGAAATTCCTCGTCGGGAAGATCGAAGAGCCGGTCGTGGTCGCGCAGCTGCGGAGCAGGACAGCCCGACACGAACAGATGGACGGGAGTGATGCCGAAGCGGCGGCGCAACTCACGGGCGCATTCAAAGGCGAGCAATCCGCCGATGCTGTGGCCGAACAGGGCCAGGGGTCTGTCACAGACCGGCTCAATCGCCTCGACCAGCTCCCCGACCGCGCGATGCAGGTCTCCGATCGGCTCCTCCTTCATCCTGGCCTCCCGGCCCGGCAGGTGCACCGCGCAGAGCTCGATGTCCTGCAACAGGTCGGAGGGCCACGAACGGAACAGGGATGGGCCGCCTCCGGCATAGGGAAAGCCGATCAGGCGAAGACCGGTCCCCGGGCGGCACGTCACCAACCACGGGCGGCGATCGGTCGTGGTCAGCATGGCGCCGCCTGGTTTTCCGTCTGCTCAGTCTGCTCCGCCATCCACTTGCGCAGACTCAGCGGCCGCATATCCGTCCAGACTTCCTTGATGTAGGCCAGACATTCGTCTTTCAGGCCGGTCTTGCCCGCATCCTTCCAGCCCAGCGGGTTATCGCGATAGGAAGGCCAAATGGAATACTGCTCCTCATGATTGACTACCACCTTGTAGATCGTTGTGTCTTCCTGTTCGTCCTGTCCCATGACGCCTCCTGTGGGTTGTGAGTGAGCTGCGACGTTACAATCGAGTGGCACGACTCTCCGGCGAAAACTTCAGTGTCTGGATCGGTGTTCCGGCCAGCAACGAGGTCGGAAGGCCCTGACTCCAGTTGCGTTGCTGATCGCGGTAGTGCGCTGAGAGCGGATGCCCGGACTGGCCGCCCGGCATATGAAACAACGCGTCCGTATGGTGCGCCGGTGAGACCACCATCCGTTCACTGGCGGTCAAACTCCCGCTCTGCACGCGCACACAGGGCCCGCAGCCGGAGACGGCGTCGTCCCCCATGTCCAACCATCGTCCCACGACCGGAAGGGCCTCACTGAGCGGATGGGTCATACGCACTCGATTCGCCATGCCCCAGGCCAGATCGTCGAGACGCAAGATCCCATAGTCCGCCTTGAGGACTGCGACGGTCTCAGCCAATTCATGAAGGAGGAATGACGGCCAGTCCGCAAACGTCACAGGGTCCGGCAACGTGGCAAGCGCCTGCTCCACAAGCAGACTTCTGAGCGGTGTATCGAGATCGCCGTCGAACACGAACCCGGCGTCTTTCTCTCGACAGCCCTGGAGAAACGGAGCGAAGACGGAGGCCCCAAGAGTTCGGCGAAACATGACCAGCAAGGCGAATCCACGACTGTCCTTGTCTGCCCGTCCATCCCACCTGTCGACGGCCTGGCGCGCGTCCGCCAGCTCTGGGCGTCGGGCGATCACGTCATCGGTGAGCAGGCCTCGCAACAGGTCGCGGTAGAAGTCGTAGACCTGAGTCGTCGTATCCAATTGGAGCGCCAGCAGGTCCTGCTCTCGAATTCGCTCCATGCCGCGCAGTCGTTCCGTAATACGAACGGCACGGTACCCGCTCGCATACGCGTGGCCGATGACGTAGGGGTAGGTCTCGTCCGTCATACGGTGATTGGCGCTTACGAGGTACC
Source organism: Nitrospira defluvii (assembly GCA_011525625.1). Lineage (GTDB taxonomy): Bacteria > Nitrospirota > Nitrospiria > Nitrospirales > Nitrospiraceae > Nitrospira_A. Next base: position 67,097 of record WYAX01000016.1, on the reverse strand, counting down.
CGGAGGGAGGATCGACGATCCGGGGAAGTTCGTCCGGCGGAATGAACCCACTCCATCCAGTCCGTCCATCGGACCAGGACTGGCTGACCGAGCCATCCAGGCCACGCCGGATTGGAATTCTTCCCATATAGGTCCAGGCAATGTGCCCACCGGCATCTGCCAAGAGGATATTGTTCGGCGGCGTTCCCGCCCGCGTGGCGACGGCGATGCCATCCCAAACTGAACGGGCCTGGTCCATGTGAAGCAAGCCGAGATCCACCGCTTCCGGATCCAAGGCCGTCCAACGGAGTGCGACCGGTTCTCCCATCAACGGCTCCTCCGCCACAGGTCCCCAACGCGTCTCCTGAATGTCCACGATCCGATCAGGACCGCTGCTGACGGCAATGCGCTCTTGGCGCTGAATGAACCGCTCCCACCCCTCTGGCGTGGCATACTCGTTCGGATTCTGCGGGTTGAGTTCGAGGCGTACGAGATCCAGAAAATCCCCTTCGACGTTCGTGAGGCCCCAGGACACCGACCCGTTGGAACCGGCAATGACAACCGGAATGCCGGGCACCACGACTCCGCTGAGTTCACTCCTCCCGTAGCGCAACTGAACTCGATACCAGATGTTGGGCACTCCCACATCGAGATGCATGTCGTTCGCCAGGATGGCTCTGCCGTCCGCAGTTTTTGTCGGTCCCACGACCCACGCGTTCGAGCCGATCTCCCGTTTCCGGCTCGGCACCATCGACATCTGCGACGAGCGGCTCTGCGCCCCTGTCCGGCGAAGTGCGGCCAAGGCTTCCACCGGTACCGGAGCCGGCATCTCATGACGACTCCCTCCCCTCAGCAGCTGTGCCGTGTACGGGTCGAGCGAAGGGAGCAGAAATCCCGCGACATCTTCCGGCAGCGAGGCCTTCATCACGGTCCGCATCCGTTCATCGTCCTCGGAACCGTTCAGCATCTGGAACATCGCCAAAACGACCAGGAGACTGTCTGTCGGCTCCCATCGGGTCGGACGGTAGGCCAGCACGAGACATTCGAACGGCGGGATCCTCATCTCCTCCAGAAACGTATTCACGCCCTCGGCGTAGGCCGACAGCACGGCCGACTGATCCGCGGGGAGCCTCCGCAGCACCGCTTCCGCCACCCTCGACAGACCGAGCCGGCGCTGTTTGACATCGATCGGCACGGCCTGGTCGCCGAAGATCTCGGCCAACCGTCCCGCGCTTGTGCGACGCAGGAGATCCATCTGAAAGAGACGGTCCTGAGCCGTCACATAACCAAGCACCCGGAACGCATCGACGCGGGATTCGGCGGTCACGGTCGGGGTGCCATACCCGTCGAAGGCCACCGCCACCGGCGCCTGCAATCCCGGAAGCGTCAAGGCGCCGTCGCGAACCGGCAGCGAAGCGGAGCAGACCAGCCAGAGCACGGCGGCTCCGGCGACCATGCTCCCGATAGCAATGGCGAAGAGACGGCGCCCGGTCATCATGCCTCGTGTTGTTGTTCAGCTGCCCTCACGGCATCTGCGAAGATGGTGGCGATCGTATCGATCTGCTCCGCCGTCACGATGAGGGGCGGCAGAAAACGGACCACGCTGTTATGACGCCCGCCTAACTCGAGGATCAGCCCTCGACGCAGGGCTTCGTGCTGGATCGCCGATGCGAGTCCCGGAGCACAGGGGTGACAACCCGGGAAATCCGTCGGCTCGTCCCGGTCCACAATCTCCACGCCCAACATAAGCCCGCGCCCCCGTACATCGCCGATGCTCCGGGACTCGGCCTGAATCCGTCGGAGCAATCCGAAGAGACGCTCCCCCATGCGGGCCGCATGTTCGTCGATCCGTTCGGCCACGATGAATTCCATGGTGGCCTGGCCCGTCGCCATGGCAAGTTGGTTGCCCCTGAACGTGCCGGCATGGGCCCCGGCGGTCCACCGATCCCATTCGGGTCGATAGACGACCACGCTGAGCGGCAATCCCCCACCGACGGCCTTGGACAGCACCACGACATCAGGCACGATGCCGGCATGTTCGAACGCAAACAGGCGGCCGGTTCGCCCGAGTCCCGTCTGCACCTCGTCGATGATCAGGGGAATTCCCCGTTGCGCGGTGATGCGGCGGATCTCTTGAAGCCACGAGACGGCCGCCGGGATGACCCCGCCTTCCCCCTGCACGACTTCCAAGATCATGCCCGCCGGTTCCACGACTCCGCTGTTGGGGTCGTCCAAGAGCCGTTCGATGTAGGCCGAGGAGAGTCGCACGCCTTTTTCCCCGCCGACACCGAAGGGACAACGGTAATCGTAGGGAAACGGCAGAAAATGTACGTCGGCCATTAGCCCGCTCACGGCTTCCTTCGGCGCCAGATGCCCCGTCAGTCCCAGGGTGCCGTGCGTCATCCCGTGATAGGCCCCGTGAAACGCCAACACCGTCCGGCGCCCGCGCGCGATCTTGACAAGCTTGATGGCGGCTTCCACCGCATCCGCACCCGAGGGTCCGCAAAACTGGATTTTCGCGCCTTCGGCAAATGCAGGCGGCAGACAGTCGAAGAGCGTACTCACGAACCGGTCTTTCACGGGTGTCGTCAGGTCCAGTGTTTGGAACGGCAGGCCATCCCGCAACATGCGGTTGATCGCCTCGACGACGACCGGATGGTTATGTCCGAGGGCCAGCGCCCCGGCGCAGGCCAGACAATCGATATAGCTACGGCCGTCGGTATCCTGTACATACAGGCCCTTTCCCTTGCTCAGGGCCAACGGCAGTCGTCGGGGATAACTGCGCGCATTCGATTCCCGCGCGGCCTGGCGCTCCAGGTAAGGATTGTCCCGCGACAGCTCCCTGGGGGAGACGCAACCGGTCGGGAGGGCTTCCCACATCTCATCCACGTGAACCGACATCACCACACCTCCTCGCGACAAAGACCCATCACGTTATGAAGCCGTGCCGGCCCCGTGCGAACGGGACGGCGACGACCATGTCTGCTCCCCGGCCAGGTCGGCCCCCTCGAGGGACTCGACCAATCGACCGAGATCCAGTCGGATACACCGGTCGGCCCAAGAGAAATAGCGGTCGTCATGCGTAATCACCAGGACCGCCTTTCCCCGAGCCTTCAGATCGGGCAGCAATTCCGTATAAAACACCTTGCGGAACAACGGATCCTGATCCGCGGCCCACTCGTCGAACAGATAAAAGGGCCGGTCCTCGACGTAGGCCGTCAGCAGGGCGAGTCGTTTGCGTTGGCCCTGCGACAACGCTTGGGTGGAGAAGGCCCCCCCCTCGATACGGACCTTCGATTCCAGCCGCAGTCGCTCAAGGTACACCCGCGCCACCCCATCCAGATTGTCCTGCTCCAGTCCGAGCAGCGAGTCGAACAAATGAAAATCGGAAAATACGGTTGAGAACAGCTGCCGGTAGGCTTCGCGATTGCTGTCGTCGATCGGAACGCCGTCCAACGCAATATGCCCGCCGTCCGGCGGATAGAGTCCGAGGAGCAGGAGCGCCAGCGTTGTCTTGCCGCTGCCGTTGCCGCCGATCAGGAACGTCACCTCGCCTGGCCGGAACGTCAAATCGATGGGCCCGAGCAGAAATGGGCGTTCATCGCCTTCCCGGGCATACCGGTGTGTGACGTTGACCAAATCGAGCCGGGTCCACCCGCGAAGGTTCAAGTCGACGCCGATCCCTTCCGCTTGTCGATCTGGTTCGCGCCGGTCGCCGTCCGTGGCAGCAGCGAGCGACAACCCCAGGGTGTCGATCTTGCTCAACGCCACGTTGGCGCGCCCCACGCCCGGCAGCAATTCGACGATTTGGGAAAACGGCCCCATCATGTACAGCAACACCAGCGTCGTCCCGACGATGGTGTCCGTCGAGTCGGCGTGCCATGACGGCCAGACGAACAAGACCGTGCCGATGGCGACGTAGAACAACAGCAGCCCCCAGCTGGACGCGATGGAATAGACCGTCATGCCGCCGACGAAGTCCCGCTCATAGGCCTTCACCGTGTGCCTGAGTTGATCGTCGAGAAACGCTTGTCTCCTGCCGCGATGCAGCTTGAGCTCCTTGATCCCCGCCATGATCGAGCGGAAGTGGCCGAACAGACGATCGCTGGTCTCGCGGGATCGCGTGAAAAACGCGATGGCCTTGCGTTCCTGCCATTGAAAGGTCAGGGCGCCGAGCGTCATCACGCTCAGCACGAGCAAGAGAATCGGCCACGACAACCAGCCGAGGTAGGCCAGACAACCCAGCGTCGTCGCCACGTTGATGCCGATCAGGGGCAATTGGACATAGGCCTGCGCGATCACGTCGGTATCCTCGCTCAAGGCGGCCAACAGCCGGTGATGGCCCAGTCGATCGAGTTGTCCGAGGGGCGCATCGAGGATGCGGCGGCTCAAGTGATACCGAAGTTCCGAGATCGTCGATTGTCCCAGCCGGGTGAGTAGAATTTCCGAGAGGGCCTTGCAGACGGCCACCGCGACTGCCAGTCCAAGAAAACTCCAGGCCAGGGACGCCGAGACCGGCGATTCGTTCATGCCTCGATGGATCACCGCGATCAATCCCGCTCCCGCAAGCCCGCTGATCAGGCCGGCCGCGATCGAACAGCACATCAGACCCCAGGATTTCTTGAGCAAGAATCGAATCAAATCCATCCGCTCAGCCCTACGCCGTGACACTCCGCAACCGTCGCGATGCGCGCGGCACGGGCACGATCCCCGCTTCCTCGCGCGCCCCCGACGCCTGCGCGGCACGAATGGTTACAGCTAAACCCGAGATCGTCGGAGCGGAGAAGAAGTCCCGCAACGACACCTCCAATCGGTACAGCTCCTGCACACGATTCAGAAGCTGCAGCGCAGCAAGGGATTCTCCCCCTGCCTGAAAAAAATCCTGCTCGCGGCCGATCTGCTCCGCCCCCAACACCTGGCGCCAGAGCCCTTCCAATTGCCGCTCCAGTTCCTCGCGCCCCTCAGGGACGGCCGTGGGAGACGAGGCCTCTGCCCTGTTCATGCCTACATGCGACTGGAGCGCCCCGTTCAATGCGCGCGGTTGCGCAGCTGTGGCGATCAAGGCAGGCAGGTCTCGAATGGACTGCACCAGCTGCGCCAGGTCTGGCCCCTGGAGGACACGTCGAACGACCTCCCGGCTTTCCTGCTCCGTCATGCCATCCAATTCGGCGTCGCCGACGCCCAGGGTGCGCATGACGGCTTCGGCCTTGATCGCCATGCCGACATGGCGCCAACGGTCGAAGTTGACGGAGAGCATGCGCCGCCCCGCGTGTCGACCGGACTGCGCCAACGCATCGAGATAGGCATTCGCCGCGCAATAGGCGCTTTGCCCGATCCCGCCGACCACGGCCGTCAAGGACGAACAGAACAGCAGCAGGTCCAGCGGCTCCTCTCGAAACAACTCGTCCAACACTGCGGCACCCAGGACCTTCGCCCGGAACTCCTCCCAGACGGACTGCGTCGTTTTGAATGCCAGCAATCCGCCGCCCGCGACGCCTGCCGCGTGAATGACGGCATGGATGGGGCCAAACCGTGCATGCACCTGCTCGATGACCTTCCGCATCTGCGCGATATCGGCTACGTCGGCCCGACACAGCAAGACCTCGGCCCCGAGCCGTTCCCAACTCGCCACGGTCTCTCGTTGTTCAGTCGACGGGTGGGAGCGGCCCACGAGCACCACTCGTGCATGTCTGCTGCGGAGAAGCTGTTCCGCCATGCGCAGGCCTACTCCGCCCAATCCGCCGGTGATCAGACAGACCGCTCGATCACGCAGCATGCATCGTCCATCCGCGGTTGCTTCAGACGGCAGCGGCTCGAAGCTTCGCACCCATCGATGCGGACCGCGGTAGACGACGATGGGATCGAGATCGGCCGCAGACGCTTCCAAGACCAACCGCTCTCCCCACCGGTCCGTCTCGGGAGCGTCGAACAGTCGGTGGTCCAGATCGAGCACCCGGCACAGGAGGCCGGGGTATTCCTGCGGCATGACCAACGCGGCACCCAAGAGGGTGGCCCGTTCCGGGGAGATGCGCTCTTCGCCGGTGACGTGATGAACTCCCTGGGTGAGGATGAGAAAAGAAGGACGGCTCTCAGAGGGTTCGCCGAAGACTTGCGCCAACAACATCAGGTGGAGAAACCCTCGCGCCTGCGCCGCGCGAAGTCGATCCTCGTCCGTTCCCTGCCCCCACAGGCCGTCCAACGTCCAGGCCTGAACCAGACAGGATGCGTCGGCGCCGCCGGCAGCCAATTCCCGGCGCAACGTCTCATGATCGTCGCGTGAATCGAGACGAAGCCGATAGCGGCCGTCGGACTCGCGGGCAAATCCGGCCCCAGGACGCACCGTGGTGACCGAGCCGACCAGCGGCGTCAACTGTGCGCGCAACCAGCCCTCGGCTCGATCATCATCGACGAAGATCAGCCAGTGGCCGTCGGTGCGCGGTTCCTTTTTGGAGACAAGCACCGACCGCTTCCAGGATGGTTGATAGAACCACTGCGAGGGGTCTCTGCGGCTGTTGAGCGAAGCCGACTGCGGCACGTCCTGCCGAGTCTCAAGCCAATAACGTTGCCGTTCGAACGGATAGGCGGGCAAGGGCACTCGCCTGCCGCGTCGACCACTCCGCACTCCGCTCCAATCAACCGATGCCCCGGCGCCCCACAAGGACCCCAGCGCCATCAGCAGGCCTGCCATCTCGTTGAGCTCTCGCCCCGGAATGGATGCGTGGATGGGACCGGTCGAGGCTTCGGCATGGCGTTGCGCGAGCGTCTGCAGAGTGCGACCTGGTCCGACTTCCAACAGGATCTTCGGCGGCCCCTCGCACAACGTACGAACGCCGTCGGAGAAGCGGACGGTCCCGCGAAGATGACGAACCCAGTAGGCCGGGTCGGCGGCCTCGTCGCGACGGATCCAGCCCCCGGTCACGTTCGAGACCCAGGGGATTCGCACCTCATGAAAGGTCACCGTCGAAAGGAAGGAGGAGAAGCGCGCGAGCATCGGCTCCATCATGGCCGAGTGAAACGCGTGAGAGGTCGAAAGCCGGCGCAGCTTGATGCCGCGTGCCGCCAGGTCGCCTTCGAATTTCGTGAGCGACTCCTGCGGCCCGGAGACGACGCATTGTGTCGGAGCATTCACCGCCGCGAGGTCCAGTCCCGAGCCGAGCAGCGGGCGTAGCTCCGCTTCCGTCAAGGAAACGGCGGCCATCCCTCCGGGGGGCAACTCCTGCATGAGCCGCCCTCGCATCGCCACCACCGCGAGCGCATCCTCCAAAGAGAACAACCCGGACAGGCAGGCGGCGACGTATTCACCGATACTGTGACCGATCATGGCGACGGGCGAGACGCCCCAGGCCATCCAGGTGCGCGCGAGCGCATACTCGAAGACGAACAACGCCGGCTGCGTCATGGCCGTACGATGGATCACTTCACTCTCCCCGGCCACGTTGGGGAACAGCACGCGGCGAATGTCCCGCCCGAGATGGCGCGTGAGCAGATCGGCACAACGATCGACCTCTTGCCGAAACGTCGGCTGCTGTTCATAGAGCCCCCGACCCATGTGGGCGTATTGTGAGCCCTGCCCGGAAAACATGAAGGCGATGCGATCGGTCTCCGCGATCGGGCCCGACGCGCCGGAGAAGAGATCCGGACCGGCAAGCCCCTGGCGAGCCTTTTCAGCCGACTGAGCCACGACCCAGCGGCGATAGGGAAAAGTCCGGCGACCTTCCTGCAGTGTGTACGCCACATCGTCGAGGTCGACGTCGGGAGTCGCGCTCAAGGAATCGGCCAGGCGCTCCGCTGCTTTGGTAACGGCTTCTTTGGAGCGTGCCGAGAGGATCAGCAGTCGAGGTGTCTCGTCGGGCGATGCCGAAACGGCGGGGGCGGCCGGCGCCTCCTCCAGCACGATATGAGCGTTGGTGCCACCGAGACCGAAGGAACTCACGCCCGCCCGCCGCGGACGGCGTCCCTCCCACTGCGTCAACTTCCGGTTCACGTAAAACGGCGTGGCGGTGAAATCGATAGCGGGATTGGGATCGGTAAAATGCAAGCTGGCCGGAATCTTCCGGTGGACGAGAGCCAGTATCGTTTTGATCATTCCGGCGATGCCGGCCGCGGCATCGAGGTGTCCGATATTGCTTTTGACTGAACCGATCGCACAGAACCCGGCGCGCGCCGTGCTGGCGCGAAAGGCCTCCGTCAGTCCCGCGACCTCGATGGGATCTCCCATCGGCGTCCCGGTCCCGTGGGCCTCCACGTACGAGATCGACTCGGCGTCGACGCCGGCTGCGACATGGGCAGCGGTGATCACACGGGCCTGTCCCTCGACTCCGGGCGCCGTATACCCGACCTTCGACGCGCCGTCGTTGTTGACGGCCGACCCCTTGACGACGGCCAGGATGTGGTCGCCCTCGCTCAGCGCATCGTGCAGCCGCTTCAACAGCACAAGCCCGACCCCACTGCCTCCGACCGTGCCCTCCGCTTTTGCATCGAAGGCGCGGCAGTGCCCGTCCGGTGAGACGATGCCTCCCTCCTGATACAGATACCCGACCGTTTGGGGCACCGTAACGGACACCCCGCCCGCGAGCGCCATGTCGCATTCGCCGCTCAGCAACGCCTGACAGGCCAAATGGACGGCGACCAGGGACGTGGAGCAGGCGGTCTGAACGGCGAGGCTCGGACCACGCAGATTCAATTTGTACGACAGCCTCGTGGCCAGAGAATCTTTCTCGACACCCAACATCGCAGACATTTCTGCCGGCGATTGCAACAGCACCCGGCGCGGGAACAGTTGGTAGAGGTAGCCGCTCGTACTGGAACCGGCATACACCCCGATCGAGCCTGAATACCGCAGCGGATCGTATCCCGCCCGATCGAGGGTCTCCCAGGCACATTCCAGCAGCAGGCGCTGTTGGGGGTCCGTCATCTCCGCTTCCTTCGGCGTCATCCCGAACAGGGGCGCATCGAACAGATCGATCCCTTCCAGAATGGCACGGGCCTTCACATAATTCGGGCGTTCGGCCGTCTGCCGGTCGACACCGGCATCCAAGAGTTGTTGGAGGGTGAGCGCTGAGACCGATTCTTCCCCGTCGGAGAGGTTCCGCCAAAATGTCTCCACGTCGGGCGCACCGGGAAACCGGCCGGCCATGCCGATCACGGCGATGTCCAAGCCCTCCTGCTGCGCGGTCGGTTCAGTCTGTGAATCGAAACGGTTCATTCGCTCCTCGATCCCATCCGCTGGGCACGGCGCTGTTTCAGCCGGCGTACCCCCGCATTGTGTGTGTCCTTGAGCTGTTGAGTCCGGCTGTTCTCGGGACCGGCATCCTGAGTGCTTCCCATCGCGGCGGCCACGGTACGAATCGTGGGATAGCGGAACAGATCCACCATCGAGAGGTCCCGATCGGCGACGGCCCGTAACTGCGTCAGCACTTTGGGCAGCAGCAACGAATGGCCGCCGAGGTCGAAAAAGTTGTCATCCACGCCGATGTCCCGGACGCCCAACACCTCTTCCCAAATTGCGGCCACCGCCCGTTCACGCTGGTCCTGCGGCCGAGCCCGTTCCGTGGAGGAGTCCGGAGCGGATCGCACCAGTGCCTGCAACGCCTTCCGATCGACCTTGCCGCGGGTGGTTGTCGGCCAGGCATCCAGGAAGACCCAGCGGCTGGGGACCATATAGTCCGGTATCCGAGAGGACAGAAACTCGCGGAGATCGAGCCCGGTGAGTGCATGGGACTCATGAGCCACGACATATCCGACCAGGCGTGCCTCGCCCGCCCGCTCCTGCCTGGTCAGGCGAAGGCGAAGCAACCGGCGGTGAGAGTCACTGAGCCGTTGGATGCGCTGCACCGGATCGCTCATGTCACTTCACCGCCTTGACCAACACCATGGAGTCGGCCCACCAGTAGTGACAGTCGTCCGGCGGCAGCAGCGATCGCACGACACTCAGCGTAAATGAGCTGAAATGCGACAGCAGGAACCGTTGGTGCCGTCGACTGAAGGAATCGATCTCGTTGGTGTAATAGGTAAAGACGCCGCCGGGACGCAGGAGCTTCGCCGCGACGGGAATGAACCCCTCGGCGAACGTGATACTATTGATCACCGATTCCTCGAACTCCGCCTCGCTGGCCGGGTAGGTATCGAAGAAGACGCCGTCGAACAGCCCCAGATCGTCCACCACGTCCTGCCATCGCCCCTGCACGAGCCGGATATCGCGATCGCGATAACGGTCGACCCATTCGCCGAAGGCCTGCATGACGTCCCGATTGCATTCGATGATCGTGTGAGAGCGCGGTTGACCGGCCTGAATGTAGGAAGCCGAGATCCCCATGCCGAACCCGACCTCGAGCACATCACCGTGCTGTTCGGTGACGATGTCGGCCATCGCCTTCATCAACGGCGCCTCCCAGTCCTGCATGACCTGCTGTCCTTCGATGATCAGCTCCGACGGTCGATACTCCGCATGACTGTCCGTCCAGGTGCGGGCGATATCGGCCCGGTCCGATCCTGAGACGAACCGTTTGGACAGGTCGTCGAGAGCGACCAAATCGTCGGAGAATTCGTCGAGGGCCCGCCGCAGCAGCCAATTACGTTGATTGGCGCGCGGAGGGGTAAGAAACTCGTCCTTGTTGATCTTGAGGAAGACCTCGAATTCCGGCTTGCGTTGAATCACCGTTTTCCTCCGTTGCTCGCTATCCGACTCCATATCGTAGAGCCATTGCGCCTCGGCCACCGACAACGTTTCGATGCTCCGCACCATCTCCTCGGACTCGACCTCGCGTAGCCCCGCGAGGAGCGTCGACCAATCGGCACCCTTGTCGGATTCGAGCCACACCCGGGCGTCTTTGATCTGAGGGTGAAGACGGATGTGGCTTTCAATGTCCTGCAGTTCCACACGGAAACCGCGAATCTTGATCTGATCATCTCCGCGGCCGAGAAACTCCAGTTGGCCGTCGGCCCGGCGACGCGCCAGATCGCCCGTACGATACAATCGCGCGCCTCCTTCGACACTGAAGGGATGGGGAATGAAGCGTTCGGCTGTCAGCGCCGGCAGGCGGTGGTATCCACGCGCCAATCCCGCTCCACCGATGTACAGCTCGCCGGGGACACCGATCGGAACCGGCTGACACTGAGAATCGAGGACATAGAGGTCGACATTGGCGATCGGCCGGCCGATAGGAACGGTTCGCCACTCGGGTTTCGGTGCGCCGGTCTCCAGGGGATAGATGCTGGCGGTGACGGTAGCCTCGGTCGGCCCATAGGCATTGCACCAGGCGCAGGAACCGGCCAGACGCCGCCAACGGCGCAGATCGTCCACGTGCACCTGCTCGCTGCCGACGATCGTCAGCCGGAGGGAGGGCGGGAGCGCAACCGCGGTGCGTTCCACCTCCTCGATCCATCCGGCCCAATACGGGGTCGGCAGGTTGACGACCGTCACCTGTCGCTCCCGGAGGTCGTCGCTGAACTCGCCATAGGCGGGAACTGGCACGTCGGATCGCAACACGACGGTACCTCCGGCCAGCCACGTCGGAAAACACTCTTCCACCATCACGTCGAAACTCGGGGAAGCAAACTGGAGGACGCGATCCTGCGCTGAAAGCCCATAGGCCTCACGCGTCGCCAGACTATGATTGCTCAGGGATCGATGGGAGATGCCGATGCCTTTCGGTTGCCCCGTCGTGCCGGACGTATACAACAGATAGGCCAGTTGATCCGGGTGTGGACCGGTTGTGAGATTGTGGTCGGGCAACCCGGCGGCCATTTCCCATTGCTCATCGAGAAGGAAGGTCGCCATCGCATGCGGCGGCAACCCGCCAACGTGTTTGGCTTGTGTCAGGATCAGGGAGGGTTGCGCGTCGCGAAGAATGGCGGACTTGCGTTCGATCGGATAGGCGGGATCCATCGGCACATAGACGACACCGGCCTTCAGGCACCCCAGCAGGCCGACCGCAAGCTCCAACGAACGATCGATACAGAGACCCACAGTCATATCCGACCCGATTCCTTGTACTCGGAGATACCGCGCCAACCGATTGGCTCTGCGGTTCAACTCGTCGTAGGTGGCGGCACCCTGCGCACATTCAAGCGCAGGTGCGTCCGGCGTAAGACCTGTTTGCGCTTCGATCAGGCGATGGAGACAAGAGACTTGAAGCCCCGGCTTGTGCGGTCCTCTGCCCTCGGCCAGCACCGCAGCCTGTTCCGCGACCGAAAGCATGGGGCAGTCGCTCAGAGACCTATCCGGTTCCGCCGCGAGTTGTCGGAGCAGTTGATTGAGGTGACCGGCCATCCGCGCAATCGTCGTGTCGGCAAACAGATCGACGCTGTATTCGAACACAGCATCCACGCTGCCGTCCGGCCTGCGGACCATTTCCAAGGTGAGGTCGAACACCGAGGTGCCCGTACTGACGGGCAATCGCGCAATGTTCAGATCGTCGAGCCGAGCGGCTTCCGATGAGGTTTCCTCCAAGACAAACATGACCTGGAACAACGGTGTATGGCCGAGCTCCCGCGCAATCCCCAATTCATCCACTAACCGTTCGAAAGGCAGTTCCTGGTGCGCCTGCGCCTCGAGCACGGTCTTCCGCACTTGGCGCAGGAAGTCGGAAAGAAGCGGGTTACCGCCCAGTGCCATCCTCAACGCCACCGTATTGACGAAGCAGCCGACGAGCGCTTGCGACTCGCGCCTTCCCCGATTGGCCACCGGCGTGCCGATGCAGAAGTCGGTCTGCCCGCTGTATCGAGACAGCAACAGCGCGAAGGCCGACAACAACAGCATGAACGGCGTGACCCGGTAACGACGTCCCAGGGCCTGAAGACGCTCGCCGGTCGCAGGTGAAATCGTCCAGGAATACCGTGCGCCTCGATGCCCCTGAACAGCGGGACGTGAATAGTCCCAGGGTAGCGTCAGCAACGGCGGCACCCCGTCGAGGCGGCCTCGCCAAAATTCGAGTTGCCGGCGCTGGACGTCACTGCCGACCTGCCGGCGCTGCCACGCTGCGACATCGACGTATTGGAGAGGGAGCACCGGCAGGGAGACGGCTCGGTTGTGCCGGAAGGCGGTATAGAGGCTGGACAATTCACGCCGGATGATTTCCATCGACTGGCCGTCGGCGACGATGTGGTGCACGGTCACCGACAACAGGTGATCGGTCTCCGCGAGTCGAAACAGGCGGCAACGGATCAGCGGCCCGGCAGCCAGATCAAACGGTCGGCAGGCTTCCGCCTGCACCACCCGAAGGACCTCTGCGTCCCGCTGCGCGTCACCCTCGGCGACCAGCCCGTCAACATCCAAGGGGAGCGACAGATGCGGAGCGATGACGTGGGACGGACGGCCGTCGACCAGTGTGAAGGAAGCCCGGAGGATCTCGTGACGTCGAACGATTTCGTTCACCGCGTTACGCAACGCCTCCACATCCAGCGCCCCCCGGAGTCGCAATGCGACCGGAATGTTGTTGATCGAACTGCCGGACGACAACTGTTCGAAGAACCAAAACCGTTCCTGAGAAAACGACAGGGGCAACATGCCCCCCCGCGCCGTCGTCGGGATCGGGTCGCCCGATGATTCAGCCGGAGCAGGAACAATGGAGGAGACGAACTCCGTGAAGGCGGCGAGTGTCGGATGTTCAAACAGTATGTCCAGGGGCACCTCGATGCCTCGAACCTCCTGGACACGCGCGACCATCTGCAATCCGCGCAGAGAATCTCCGCCTAGGGCGAAGAAGTCGTCCTGTGGTCCCACTGCCGGTCGGTTCAACACCTGCGACCACAGTTCGGCGATCGCGGCTCCCACCTCCCCATTCTCTGCCCCCCCGGAAGCGAGGGCCTCCTCGACCAGAACCGGACCGTCCGGGATTGTCTCCAACGTCGACTCCCCCACCACCGATAACGAGCGGGCGAGGAATTGCGTTCGACAGAGACTTCGCTGCACCTTTCCACTGGAGGTCTTGGGTAAACTCCCGGCCTTGATGAGCACAACGGCGGATATCGCCACCTCATGGGCGTGCGCCACAGCCTGGCGGATGGCATCGGTGATCGCAGGCATATCGAGCCTTCCGGCGCGCGGCGAGACCTCTTGCACCACGACCAACTGCTCTTCTTCACCTTCGGTCACGGAGAAGGCCGCACAGCCACCGGGCCTGAGGGACTGATGGGATTCTTCGACCGTTCGCTCGATGTCCTGCGGATAATGGTTCCGGCCGCGGACGATGATGAGATCCTTCAAGCGACCCGTGACGAACAGGTCGCCGCCATGCAGAAACCCGAGATCGCCCGTCCTAAGAAACGGGCCTTCGCCGCTCGTCGCCAACGCCGCCTGAAAGGTCGCGTTGGATGCCTCCTCATTCTCCCAATAGCCCTGCGCGACGGATGGACCCTCGACCCAAATCTCCCCCTCTTGACCATCGGGGCACACAATGCCGGAATCCGGATGGACGATACGGACCGACTGTCCCGCTCTTGCCCTTCCGCAACCCACGATGCGGGTATCCCGAGCAGTGGAAGATTCCCGCGCCTCGTCGGCACCGGCGTTGGCTCCATTCGAGCGAACAACCAAGGGCGCACCCTTCGTTCCACCCGTCACCAACAGCGTCGCTTCCGCTAATCCGTAACAGGGGTAGAATGCCTGCCGGCGAAAACCGCACACACCAAACCGCTGAGAAAAGCGCTCAATAGTTGCCGCGCGCACCGGCTCGGCCCCGTTAAACGCCACGCTCCATGAACGGAGATCCAAATCGGCGAGCTGAGCGTCCGTGACCTGCCTGACACAGAGTTCGTACGAGAAGTTCGGCCCGCCGCTCGTCGTCGCACGATGCTTGGTAATCGCGGACAACCATCGGACGGGCTTCTGCAAAAAGTGGACGGGCGACATCACAATGCAGGGGGCGCCTACGTAGAGCGGCTGTAGGATATTTCCGATCAATCCCATGTCGTGATAGAGCGGCAGCCAGCCCACGATGACATCGTCCGATGTGTGACCGAACGATTCCTGGATCGCCCGCTGGTTGTGCAGCAAGTTGCCGTGCGACACCTTGACGCCCTTGGGGGTTCCGGTCGACCCGGAGGTGTATTGGAGAAATGCCAGCGTATCGGGTGAGAGGCGCGGGGGAGTCCAATGCGATTCAATGCCGGGCTCGACCCGGTCGGTGTTCAGCCATTGCAGCGCGGCGAGGTCTTTATAGTCTGCTCCCGTTTCGCTCACACGCTTGAGCACGTCACAGACCGACGTCGTCGAGAGGGCAAATTGGGCTCGCGAGTCCGCAAGGATCGCGCGCACCCGCGGCACGCCTCGCTGGCGTTGCGGCGGATAGGCCGGCACGGCAACGACACCGGCATAGAGACAACCGAAAAATGCGGCGACATAGTCTAGCCCCGGAGGAAAGAGCAGGAGTGCACGAGCCCCCTCTGCCCCGAACGACTGCAGCCACGCGCCGATGGCCCTGGCGCGCCGGTCCAATTCAGCATAGTCCCACCGAACCTCCTGCTCTTCGCCGTCCAGCAGGTAGCTATACGCATGCCGAGCGGGAGTCGTTGCGGCGCGCAGCTGAAGCAGATCCGTAAGCGTCGTATGCATTGCCTTCACCACACTGTGAGTCATCGTGCCTATGAACTCCTTCGAAACCGTTCGCGTGCTCTCTTCTTTCTAAGACGTATGGCGTAATGAATTTCACATGTTCATTTTCCTGATCCATTGTGAAACAGATGAGATGTCGCGCGAGACTCAAGGAATGAGCGCGTCTTTCGACGGAACAGAGGATGAGAACGGTGTGCGAGCGTGAGGAGACGCAGCGCCATGCCGAGGGCATCACGCCGTGCGAGGTGTCAGATAAAAGGAATCGTCAGGAGTCGTCGAAAGTGGACGGCAAGGTGCCGCAACGGATGGCCGCTACCCTGAATCAACCTGCTTGCGTTGCTGTGCGGCCAACCATCGGCCAAGCCAGCCCCACAACACCATGAGCGGCACCAGGGCCCAGGCAATCTGCACGGTCGTCGCGCCAAGCGCCTTCACGCCGGAAACCAGCCACCCCGTGGAGGCATCCCCGGCGCGCGAGATCGCCGTATCGATGAAATTCTTCGCTTTGTATTTCTCTTCGCGGCTGACCACCGTGAACAGGACTTCACGCGCCGGTTTGGAAAGCGCATATTCCCCCACCCGGCGCAGCACGGAAAAGACCACGTACACCGCCAGCCCGGGCCACAAGGCGATGCCACAAAACCCCAGCAGACTGACTGCCGGGAGAATGAGCAGCGCCACCACTAATCCGAATCGGACCACCAGACGGTTCGTAATAAAGAGCTGAGTCAGCCACGTGAGGAGATTGGTCGTGAAATCCAGCATCGAGAAAAACCTCGTCCTCGCTTCCGGCTGATCGAAATGCTCGGCCACCAGACGCACCTGCTCGAAGTAGAGGAAGGTTGCGGTCATCGTCAAGCAGGTGAGATAGCCGCAGATACCGAGCAGATAGGGCGACGACCAGACGAGGCGCACTCCGGCCAGAAACCCACCTCCCAGCGGTTCGCCGCTGTTCTCGCGATGGCAGTCGGATCGGCTCCGACTCCACACCTCCAGCTTGTAGATGCACCAGATGCACGCCGTCAGACACAGCGCCGAAGCCAGCATGAGCACAGGAACGGGAAAGACATAGGTCAGTCCGGTGGTAATGAGCGGACCGAACAGGGCCCCCGTACTGCCACCGGCCGCGATGACCCCGAAGAGTCGGGCGCCCTGGGCCGGTGTGAAGAGATCGGCCATGAAACTCCAAAACACCGACACCACGAACAGATTGAAGACCGACAGCCATACGAAGAATCCCCGGGCGACCCACTCCAGAGACTGGCGGCCGGTCATCAACAGGTACAGCACCAGCAGGTTGGCAATAAAGAAGAGATAGACCCCGAGCAACAATCGATAGCGTGAATACCGCGCGGACAACCAACCGAAAAGCGGGGTGACGGCCAACAGGGTGAGGAAGGTGCCCGTCATCATCCAGGGCAGATGTTGCACGCCGCCTTGGATCGCCATTTCGTCGCGTACGGGACGAAGAATGTAGTAACCACAGAGGAGGCAGAAAAAGTAGGCGAAGGACCAGGTCAACGGCCACAATTCCTGCGGCTGCGCCTGAACGAACCGGGTCACTGATCGACGCCATCTCTCCATAGGGCCAGTGTGGGCGCAGTGTACCAGGCCTGCCATCCCGCACACGAAGAAAATTTGTTACAATGCCGCCCGGTCCGTTCAGTGACGCAACCGGGTCCCCCGTGAAGTCAGGTCCTCGTTCATGATTGACCTCCGTAGTGATACGGTCACCAAACCCTCCCCCGCCATGCGCGAGGCCATGGCCCGTGCCGAAGTGGGTGACGACATTTACGGCGAAGACCCCACGGTCAACCGTTTGCAGGAAGTCGGCGCCGCCCTCGTGGGAAAACGCGCCGCGCTGTTCGTGCCCTCAGGCACCCTCGGCAATCAACTGTGCCTCCGGGCACAGGCCGAGCCAGGACGTGAAGTCATCGTTGAAGGTCAGTGCCACATCATCCGCTATGAACAGGGTGCGGCGGCCGCGCTGGCGGGAGTGCAGCTCCATTGGATCACCGGCCGGCAGGGCCTCATCACCGCCGAGCAGGTCGAAGCGGCCATCCGCCCCACCGATCCCTACAGTATTCAAACCGCACTGATCTGTATCGAGAACACGCACAATGCCGGCGGCGGGACCGTCTACCCGCTGGCCGCCATCCAAGCCATCCGCGCCGTGGCGAACGCCCACGGATTGCCCATGCATCTCGACGGCGCCCGCCTGTTGAATGCGGTCGTGGCGTCAGGAGTCTCCGCCGCCGACTACGCGCGTCATTTTGAAACGGTCACCTTTTGCCTCTCCAAGGGACTGGGCGCGCCGGCCGGGTCGTTGATTGCGACCGACGATCCTGCCCTGCTGGAACGGCTCCGGCGTTTCCGGCGAATGTATGGCGGCGCCATGCGCCAGTCAGGGATTCTGGCGGCAGCAGGACTCTATGCGCTGGAACACCACGTTCATCGGCTCGCGGACGACCATGCCCATGCCAAGCGGCTGGCGACCCGACTCGAACAGATCCCTGGGATCTCCATCAACCCGGCCGCGGTGGAGACGAACATCGTGTTTTTCGACGTGCACCGTTCACGGCTCTCGGCTCGGGCCTTCGTGACGGCCCTCCGGCAAGAAGGCGTGCTGCTGAACGCCGTGAGCGCACGAACCTGTCGCGCGGTCACTCATCTGGACGTGTCGGCCCAGGCCATCGAGCAGGCGGCCGACGCCGTCGCACGGGTGCTCGCCTGATCGCCTCGTCTTGACGTTGACAGTCCGCCTGTCCCCTCATATACAATGCATCCACGCCAAGCGAAGCAAAGGGGACTGAGTGTCACTCCACGCCGTCTCGTTTCAACACATCAGCCGGATCCTCGACCTGACCGATACCTTGGGCATCAATCGCGAGTGGGTGGAAATTCCCCTCTCCCCCGAGAGTCCCGGGATCGTCCGCAAACTTCCTAATGGAAAACTTGAGATTATCGTGGATGCCGACCAGCCGTTCGACACGTGGCTCGGCACCTTGGAGCAACAGATACGACGTGTCCAGGCCGCCTGACCGCGTCGAAGGGTAGATATGGACGCACACCTGACCGAATCGTCACCGCAATCGGCGCCCACCCTTCCTTCGTCGGAAGAGCTGAAGGCCGAGTTACTCGACATTCCCGAACCGCCCGAGATGCCTCCCGCCGTCCCGCCGCCCGGCTATGAAGACGCGGTCACAGGCGCCGTGAAATACATTCGCGCCAAACGCGGAGGCGATTTGGTCGGCATCATTCTGGTCGGGTCCGGTGCCCGGCGTGCGGTTACGGCACACAGCGATATCGACCTCATCGTGCTGGTCAAGGGTCCGGCCGACGCGCAGGAGATGATCCGCGTGGGAGACCGACTGGTCGACATTCGGTATGGCGAGCACAAAACCGTGGCCGAGGATCTCACCTATTCGACCCGTCTGGCACCATTGCTCCGGAAGGGACGGATTCTGTACGACCACGAAGACATCGCCGCCCAACTGATCGCCAAAGCCGCGCAACGGTTTCGCCAGGGCCCGCCTGCCGCAGGGATTCATGAACGCATCCGCCTCAAGGCCGAATGTCTGCATTGGCTGGGCAAGGTGGAGGACCTGCGCGACCGACCCAACACGGCCCAATATCTCCTGCAATTGTTCTTTGAAGACTGCGTGTCCGCGTTCTTTCGTCTTCGCGGACTCTGGTTTACGGCACCGGTCGATACGCTGCGATTTCTCGCCTCCCGCGACGCGGCGCTCGGAGAGTTGGCCGGCCAGTTTTTAAGCGCGGCGACTCTGCACGACCGCCTCACCATCGGTCGCCGCTTTGCCGACACCCTGTTTCGCGAGATTCCCCTCCCGCCCCGCGTGGACTGACAAGGCCGCCACCAGCAGGGCGGCCTTGTGTTTGCGTTCGTGCCCGACCGTGATACCATCAGCCATCCGCCGAACCGGCATCGCCACAGGCTGCGAGAGACCGACTCACGACCGGTCATCGCGTACCGGCACTCACCAGAGAGGATGACCTATGGAACTAGGATTTATCGGGCTGGGAAAAATGGGGATGAACATGGTGACGCGCCTGCGGCAGAGCAACCACCGCATTGTGGCCTACGACCGCGCACCGGACGTCGTCGCACAGGCGGAGGGTACCGGATGTATCGGCGCAACTTCGCTGAGCGACCTCGTCTCGCACCTGACCGCGCCTCGCGCCGTCTGGATCATGGTGCCGTCGGGAGCGCCGACCGAAGAGACCATCCAAGCGGTTGCCGCGCTGTTGCAACCGGGCGATACCATCATCGACGGCGGTAACACCCGCTTCCATGACGATACACGCCGCGCAGCCGAGTTGAAGACGCGAGGCATTCACTATGTCGATGTCGGCACCAGCGGAGGCATCTGGGGGCTGACGGTCGGCTATTGCCTGATGATCGGAGGCGAGCAGGAGCCGGTTCAGCGACTGACACCGATTTTTCACACCTTGGCACCGGAGCAGGGATGGGCCCATGTGGGCACCCACGGCGCCGGCCACTACGTCAAAATGGTTCACAACGGCATCGAGTACAGCATGATGCAGGGATACGCCGAGGGTTTCGAACTCATGGCGAAGAGCGAGTACCGCCTCGACCTGGGCAAAGTCGCCGACTTATGGATGCATGGCAGCGTCGTCCGTTCCTGGCTGTTGGAATTAGCCGTCGGAGCCTTGAAGCAGGACCCCCAACTCGAACAACTGAAGGGATATGTGCAGGACTCCGGCGAAGGACGATGGATGATTCAGGATGCCATCGACAAAGACGTGCCGGTGCCGACCCTGACAGCGGCGCTGTTCACCCGCTTCCGTTCGCGGCAGGAAGAATCGTTCGCGGAGAAAATGTTGGCGGCCTTGCGCAATGCCTTCGGCGGACATAGTGTCCGTCGCTGACCTTCACCCAAGAAAGATCGAGACCATGTCCTCGCCTACGACTTCCCTCGACTGCAAACCCGTACCGGAATCCGTGCCTCCAGTTGAACCATGCACCCTGGTGATCTTCGGCGGCTCCGGTGATTTGGCCCGTCGGCGCCTGATTCCGGCGGTCTATAACCTACTCCTCGATGGTCTGTTGCCGGCCAAGTATGCGGTCATTGGCCTGGGCCGCAAGCCCATGACCGACGATGAGTTCCGCGCCCTGGTGCGTGAAGGGGTCGTCACACATTCGCGACAGGCATTGGTGCAGGAAACCTGGGACGCCTTCCAGTCTCACCTGTTTTACATTCAGGGGGAAAACGAAGATCCGCAGACGTATCAGGCACTCCGTGCCAAGGCTGAACAGGTCGAACGGGACATGCACCTGCCGGGAAACCGGATTTTTTATCTCAGCATCCCCCCCAGTTCCTTTGCCTCCGTCTGTGAGGGACTGGCTCACTCGGGGCTGGCGACATCAGCGGGCACCGCGTCCCCCTACTCGCGCATCATCGTCGAAAAGCCGGTGGGTCGCGATCTCGCTTCCGCTCGCCAGATCAACGAAGTGACCGGGAAGGTGTTCGCTGAATCCCAGATCTTTCGGATCGACCACTACCTGGGAAAAGAAACGGTGCAGAATCTCATGGTCGTCCGCTTCGCCAACAGCATTTTTGAACCGATCTGGAATCACAAATACATCGACCATGTGCAGATCACCGTCAGCGAATCGGAAGGCGTGGGCACCAGGGCCACCTATTATGAGGAAGCCGGGGCGTTGCGGGACATGATCCAGAACCACCTGCTCCAACTGCTCTGTCTCGTCGCCATGGAGCCACCGTACTCGCTCGACCCCGACGTGGTACGTAATGCCAAGATGGAAGTGCTGCGCTGCCTTCGACCCATCGTCGGCCGGGATGTCGCGCAGTATACGGTGCGCGCTCAGTATGCGGAGGGCACCGCGCATGACCAGCCCGTGCCTGGCTACCGCCGGGAGAAGGGGGTGAATCCCAACTCCATCACGGAAACCTACGTCGCGGTGAAAGCGTTCGTCGAAAACTGGCGCTGGTCCGGCGTACCCTTTTATCTGCGCACCGGAAAGGCCCTCCCGAAACGGGCCAGTGAAGTCGCCGTACAATTCAGGGACATTCCCCAGATTCTCTTCAACGCCGATCCGGCACAGCCGCAACCGGCCAATGTGCTGACCCTGCGGATTCAGCCGGACGAAGGCCTTTCGCTCCGAATTATCTCGCGCGTGCCGGGCACCCGCGCGCAAACCCATCCGGTAGAGATGGACTTCCAATACAGCGACGTATTCGGATGCCCCTCCCCTGAAGCCTATGAACGGTTGCTGCTGGATGTGATGGCCGGCGACGCCTCACGCTTCATGCGGCGCGACGCGGTGGAGGCCTCCTGGGACTGGGTCACGAACATTTTGGATGGGTGGGCGCAACAGAAGCTGCGCTGGCTGCCGGAATATCCAGCCGGAACCTGGGGCCCGGTCGAAGCGGAACGGATGATTCAGAACGATGGCCGGAGCTGGCGCATTCTGTAGAAACGACCGGGTCCGGAGCCTGGAGTTCACCCAAGAGGCAGTTGCCGTCGAATCTCGTCCTTTTTCCCGATTCCGCCGATAAACCGGGAGAACGCTCCCTGTTCGAACAACGCCAGGGCGGGCAAGGAACTGATCTCCAGCTCCGCGGGGATCTGAAAGTTTTCCTGTACATTCATCTTCACGATTTTCACGGCCGCCCCCACCTCCCCGTGCAATTGCTCCAGCTGCCGTAACAGCGCGAGACAATGCCCACAACCAGGCTGCCAGAACTCGACCAACACCGGGATGGAGGCCTGCTCTACCTCACGTGCGAAAGTTCGATCCGTCACGTCCTCGATCATGGGTGCGCCGCGCCTGAGGGGGAAGAACCGAGGAGCGGCGAATCGCCGGCGAACAGACGCTCATACGCCAACCGGCCGAACAGCCGGTAGCCGGAGGTCGTGAGGTGGAGTCCGTCATTCGAGTACGGCTGCGAGAGCATGAGAGAGTCCGGGTCGGCCGTCTCCGTAAAGAGATCGAGATATCGCAAGCCCTTCGACCCGGCATACTCCGCGATCAAGGCGTTCAATCGTCGACGACGCTCAATGTGTTGCGCAAGCCATGCAGCGGCCTCCGTGTTCTCACCTCCCAGTTCGACACGGATCGACGGCACGGTCACGGGAACCGGCACCACTGCATTCGCCCGCGCCAGTTCATACATCTTGAGCAAGTTGCGCATGATCTCAGCCGGATCGGCATTCCATCCGAGATCATTCGTTCCCCCGAGGATGATCACCACCTGAGGACGGCGATCGAGGACGGCGGCACGAAACCGGAGCACCATTTCACCGGTCACCTCACCACAGACCGCACTGACTTCAACCCGTCCCCGTTGCCCCAGACGCTCCTGCAACACCTGACCATAGGGTGCGTCTTCTGCAGCAGGATTCGACGGGCTGGGTACTTGGTATCCAGCCGTGAGGCTGTCGCCGAAACAGAGCACGAGCGGGAGTCGCGTGTCGGAACCCATGGAGGAATTCTACTGTCGGCGCTGAGGCGACGCAATCCTGGACATGCGCCGTTTGTCGACTCGCGCCGAGGTCGACGCCGCGCGCTCGAGTCCTGCGCAGACCGGCTATTTTCTTGACGAAGACACAGCCTCGGGATACGACTGACTCTTATGGAACCTACAGTCCCGATCCCGGACGGCACTCCTTTCGCTGCGCTCACGAGAGCCCAGGTCGATCCGGAGGTCGCCGCAGTGAAGCAACTGTTGAAGCTGCTCGACAGGGCGGCGAAGTCCGCCCGCACGTACGGGACCAAGAATCCGGTCGCACAACGTTTCTTCCAGCAGTTCTATGACGAGTTGACCAAGCATCTCGCGCACCATACCCACCTTGCACTCCTCGTCCAACGCAACCAACTATTCCTGAAAGAGGAGGTTGTCTACGAGCCGGAGCGTGATGCAACGGGAGACAGCTTCGCGTTCAAGATGTATTCGGACGGCATTCGTGAGCTGAGCTTTCATCAGGGACTCACGCAAGAAGACCTCGCCTTCTTCCTCGATGCGCTCTGGGGCGTACCCGCCGCTGAGACCGCGGGGGAACAGGCAACCGCCGAGCATGAAGATGACGACGACATTGTGACGCGGCTCTGGGCCAAAAACCTCGACACCATCACGCTGGTCACCGCCGAGGAACTGGTGCGATCGTCCGGGTTCGGCCAGGACGAACTCGAACTGCAGACCCAGGGCTACATGAACCTGTCGGTCGGGTCATTGCGCGAACTCCTCGACCGCGAACGCGCCCAACAGACGGCCGACAAAGAAGGCGCAGCCGGGTCTGAGGCGCAGGGGAACGGGCCAGCAACAGGCAGAACCACCGGCGGGAACAGCGCAACCCGGCACCGCCGACTCCAGCCCAGCGTGGTCGGATACGACGTCTCCGAGCAGGAACACGAGACGCTCGCGCAAGAGATTCAACGAGAAACGGCTCGCAATCCCACCACCTATATTCTCGATGTCCTCACCGCCGTCTTGGCCTCCGAACCGTCGCCGGCCTTACTGAGCAAACTCTTCGAGGTCTGGGACAGTGTCATCGATGTGTTGATACGCGCGGGGGAATGGCCCCTGCTTGAAACCGTGCTGACCATGTTGCAGGAAGCGGAGACCGTCCGCCCCGATCTCTCGGATACCCACAAGCAACAAGTCGCCGACCTGTTCGATGGACTGCACCGGCCTGAGCGGCTGAAAGCCATCGGGGCGCACTTGAACCGCACACCGCAGGCCAAAACAGAAGGCTTGCTCACCCTGCTGCTGATGATGAAGCCGGAAGCGGTTCCGGGGCTTTGCTCCGTCTTGGCGACGCTGGATGCCCCGGCACATCAAGCCGTGATCATGGAAGCCTTGCAAACGACCGCACGCGACCACGCCGAACCGATCCTCCGCGGCCTGACGGACAAACGCCCGACCTACGTGCGCAACCTGCTCACACTCCTCTCCCGATGGAACGACCCGCGCTTCGGCGATCACGTCGAGAAAACGTTGCGACATCCCGAGGCGACCGTTCGACGCGAAGCGCTGCGTCTCCTCGCAACCCTTCGCCCGTCGGGGAGCGGCACCAAACTGGTTGCGCTCCTGGGTGATGGGGATGAAACCGTCCGCCTGACGGCTATGAAGGTGCTGGCCAGCGGACAATACGCGGCGCCATTTTCCGCCTGGGCCCCGTTTGTCACAGCCGACGACTTCCATGCCCGGTCCCCCGCGGAGAAACGAGCCGTTTACTTGGCGATCAAACACACCGCCGGCGACGAGGCCGTACCCTACTGGCAGGGCTTACTGACGGAATGGTCCTGGACCAATCGGAAAAAGAAGGAAGAACTGGCCCTGCTCGCGGCAGACACCCTCGGCAAACTCGCCACGCCCGCCGCCGTCACGGCGCTGGAACTCGGACAAAAAAAGGGCGGCAGCGCCGTCAAGCAGGCCTGCAGTGTCGCGCTCTCAATAGTCAACCGGGCCCACCGACGACAGATGCCGTCTGCAGCGAACTCCTGATTGCGAGGATTCCACCCGTGAGCGACTCTCCAGTCCCGAACCACCAGGCTTCGACAGCAGAGGACGCGCATCCGATCCTGACGCACGAACGATCGCTGGCAAACAAGATCGCCAAGGGGTCGGAAGCCGGCGACATTCTCGATCAACAACTTGCGATGCTGGGCATACAGTTGGTCACCCAGCTCAACGTCCTCATCAAGACCTCGCGCATCCACGGTCGCACAAATGCCGCCCTCGACAAGCCCGTGGATTCGATGCTGACCCTCGTGAAGACCCTGGCGGCGGATCATCCCGTCGTACTTCGGCTGCAGAACGACTTCTTGTTTCTCGGGGACAGCCATCTGAAGATGAGTTCGCAACAGATGGCGGTATTTGCGAGCATCATCGAGGCCCTGAACAAATGGCACATCGGGGGGGTCTCGTTCGCTTCGACCGCTGAATCGAAGGATTATCGCGAATTCGCCTACCTGTTCGTCAGCCTTGACCCCGAAAAACATGCGCTCGCGGATCTACAGGAGGCACTCCAACGCGCCGGCGTCACCGGCATCGAGTTGGAAGAACCCAGGACGCTTCAGTTACAACATGTGGCGGAGACCGAGGGAGCGGCCGGAGGCCTGAAGACGGGTTTTGGAACATCCGTTTCGGATACGGCGGGATCGAAGGATAAGCGAAGAGCCCTGGCCAAGGGCGGGTATGCCAAGGCGGCGTCGGCACTGGGCGATTTGAACAAGAACACACGCGCCGGCGGTACCGTCAGTTTCAAACAGGCCAAACGGGCGATTCAGAACATCGTCGAACTGTTGATGCAGGACGAATCCACGCTGCTCGGCCTGACGAATCTTCGTTGTCACGACCAATACACGCACAACCATTCCGTGAACGTCTCGCTGCTGGCGATGGCCCTCGGCAATCGAGCCGGCTATCCAAAAGTCGACCTGGCGGACCTGGGCCTGTCGGCACTCTTTCACGACGTGGGGAAATGCGCCATCGCCCTGGATGTCCTGAATAAGCCCGGAGAGTTCACGCAGGACGAGTGGGCCGTCATGCGATCGCATCCCATCGAAGGCGTCTTCACCCTCGTCAAAGCACGCGGCATCAACAACGTGCCGGCCCGCATGGCTGCCGCCTCGTTTGAGCACCATATGAACTATGACTTTTCGGGCTACCCCAAGCTCTGCGTACCCTGGTCGCAAACGGTCGCCAGCCGGATCATAACCATCGCGGACTGTTACGACGCCATGACGTCGTCCCGCGTCTATCGCCGCGAGCCGATGTCCCCGGCAAACGTGCTCAAGTTCATGTTCGGAAAGAGCGGACAGGCGTTCGATCCGGTGTTGCTCAAACTGTTCGTGAACTGCGTGGGGATTATCCCGATCGGAAGCTTGGTGCGATTGGACTCAGGATCCTTGGCCGTCGTGATTAAGCCGGCGCAAGACAAGGCCGACTCCGAACGCCCATTGGTACGGGTCATCACGAATGCAGACGGCGTTCCCGTCGAGGACGGTCCGGAATTGGATCTCACGCATCAAGATGAGCAAGGGCAATACCTGCACACGATTCTGCAACTCCTCGATCACGCCGAACACCATTTCGACACCGCACGCTACTTCGTCTAACCCGCACACCGTCACGCAGGCCGCCTCCTGTCCACGCCAACCGCAGGACGCCCCGCCATGGCCGGCTCACCAACGCTATCGCTTGCTTTCCGGCGGCGGCCAATCCATTTCCGTCTGTCGTCCGCAATAAAAACAGGCCACGCGATACTTGGCTTGACGGCGCGGATTCGGCATGGAGATGAATACCACCGGCGTGTCATCGAACGGACAGACCGGCTGCTGATGCAGCACATGCTCGTCTGCCATCAATTCCAGTGCGGCGTTGTCCCATTGGGGCATAAGTTGCTCCTGTCCGGTTACGCGACTGCGCCAACCGCAGGACTCACAGTGTAGCTCGAACGTCTTGATTCGATCACGCGTCTGGGACTGGTCGATGACTTCAACCGGTCCCGGACACCCGTTACGCCCGCAGCTGATCCCTTCGTGTTGAATCGCCTTCACGAACAATCGATGGGTTGTATCTTGACCGGTGGACATTCGATACTCCTTTCTCACCCGGTGGTGGCGTGGGTACCGGCGGGTAGGATACGCGCGGATGCTTCCTGGCTTATAGTCGCCGGGCTTCGGCCTGTCAAACCACCTCTCCTCTGCCGCCTCCCCTTCTTGACACGTTCCCGGCGGACGGCTATTCTCCGGAAGTTTAGATCACGACTTTTTCTCGGCGAAAGGAGTCCCCAGATGGGTGTGACGTGGCAAGGACCAGGCCGGTCCGCGATGATGGCCGGGGTGCTGATCGCAGCGACCCTCGGCTTGTTCTCAACGAGTCCGGCGGCGGAATTCAAAATGGGGGTGATCGATCCCCAAGTGGTCCTGGAGAAGAGCAAGGCCGGCAAGCGAGCCCTGGATGGGTTGCGGGAATATGTGGCAACGCGCCAAAAGCTGTTGTCCCGCGATGAAGAAGAGTTGCGCAACACCGAAAAGCAACTCAAAGAGCAGGCGTCGAAGTTGACCGATGCGGAAAAGAAAGAGAAGGAAACGTCGTTCCGTACCAAGATTCAGGACTATCAGAAGCGCGCCCAGGAGTTTAACCAGGAACTTCAGGGCAAGCAGAAGGAACTCGTCGACGACTACATGAAGAAAATTGCGGCAGCCACCCAAGCCGTTGCCGACAAGGGCGGGTACCAGCTCGTGCTGGACAAGGGAAGCGAGCAAACGGTAAAGATCGTGATCTTCAACAAGGATACGATCGACCTCACCGAACAAGTGATCAAGGAATTCGATCGCACCAATAAGTAGCGGCTAACCCGCGAGCAACTCACGGCGAATATGCTCCACCAGCTGCGTGAACGCTGGTGGAGCCCCGTCCACGGCATCGCTCACCACTTCGACCTCCCGTCCCGACCCAACCCCGAGCCCAAGTTCGGCCGCACGTTTGATTTGACGCTGCTCCCCGATTCGTCTGCCCTGCAGCTTCGGCCAGGTCCCGAAGGATCGGAGCAGCGCAATGGCGGTCAGATCGACGGCCACTCGATCTCCACTGCAAATGAGCAGATCTGTCTGGAACGGCGTTCCGGATGTCGGGCCGCCTGCAATCATGGTCGTGGTGCCGTCCGCCACGGTCAGTGTGGGGTGGACGGCGAGATTGATCTCGGCAATACGCTCGTGCCAATCGCCGCTCCAGAAGGTCACGGAGGGACGATTTCTGGGATGAACCGTTCCCACAAAATTTTTCAGGCTGCAGGAAAACTCCGCGAAGCGATGCGTCTTGATCACCGGCATATTGATCACAACATCCGCGTCGTACACCGGTCGTGAAACATAAAACTTCCTGAGCGCCTGCGCCGCCGCCGGTTCGATGCGGACCCACGGCTCATCCTCAAGGGCCAGCACCTTGGCCCCGGCCGACTCCGCAGCGGCCCGCATTCCCGTTGCCGTCATATTGGCGGACGTCGGAAGCCGAATGATCCCGGACCCGTCGGCGACCAGCACCTCTGCCGCCCCGCCCGTTTTGGTCATTGCCGCCATCGCTGCGACCACCTGTGGATTGGTCGTCGAGGGTGGCGGCTGGTCGTTCAGCACATTGGGCTTGAGCAACACACGTTTCCCTCGCACGTTCAAGCGATCGAATCCCCCGAGCAATTCCATGGCACGCGACAACATGTGTCCCGGGTCCCGGCCATGCACGATAGCCACCAAGGGCCGTCCGTTTCGGGTGAATGGATTTTCGGGAATGGGTTTTGGTGCGACCAAGGGGCCATCGGGCTCGAACAAAAGATGCCCCAGAATAGTCTGTGGCGACCGGAGCAGCGCCGGAAGGAGCAGGAGGCCAAAGCCCGCATTGTTGAAGAATTCTCGTCTGGAGAAGGGCATGTACTACCGCGACGCATCCTTTTCGATGGGATAACCGGCCGCGCGCCAGGCCTTGATCCCCCCGTCCATCGAGACGACGTCGGTATAGCCCATCTGTCCAAGACTCTCTGCCGCCAGCACCGAACGATACCCACCTCCGCAATACAGCACGATCGGCTGCGTCTTGTCGGGAAGCATGGTTTCAATGTCCCGCTCGATGACACCCTTTCCGATGTGAATCGCTCCCGCAGCGTGGTCCTCGGCAAACTCGCGATCCTCTCGAACATCCACGAAGTGAAACCATTCGGCTCGATCCATCCTGGCCTTTACCTCCGACACGCTACATTCCCGCACCTGCGCGCGCGCCGCGTCCACACGCTTCAGAAAGCCCGGATTGTGTTTCACACTCCCTCCCCATCAAATAAAGATTGTTGCGCCTGTGGGCGGCGAAAGGTCTGCGGCACCGGCTGGTCGTCCGGCACAAACCCAGCACGTCGCCGGCTGAGCTCAAACAGTTGCTCCATGCAATGCCAATACGTGCCGGTCCCTTGCAGACGACGAAAAAACCCCGCTTCGGTCATCGCCCCGCCACGCACCTCTTGAATGCGGTGAACAATCTTTGAGAGCCGATCTGGAAACGCGTCCCGCATCCGTTCAAGAAACACCGGCTCGACGTTGCCGGGCAGTCGCAGCATGCTCCAGGTTGCAACACTCGCCCCCGCCGCCTTCGCACGCGATAACAACTCTGGAATAGCCTGGTCGTTCAGTGCTGGAATGATCGGCGCCACCGAAATTCCCGTGGGAATACCGGCCTCGGACAGCAGTTTCATGGCCTCAAATCGTGCGGTGATGCTGGGCGCCTGAGGCTCCACCGCGCGCGCCGTGCCGTCGTCGGCAAAGCCGATGCTGAAGTAGACACGAATCGAAGCCCGGTCGCGCAGGCGCTGGAATAGGTCGAGGTCGCGAACCAGCAGGGTCCCTTTCGTGATGATTCCGACCGGGTTCTGATAGTCCGCACAGACTTCGAGGCAGGCACGAGTGAGACCGAGCGTGGACTCGACGGGCTGATAACAATCCGTATTCCCGGAGAACACGACCAACTCGCCGTGCCAGGAGGGCTTGTCGAACGCCTGACGGAGCAGGTCGGCCGCGCGTCGTTTCAACACGATTTTTGATTCGAAGTCGGTACCCGCCCCGAACCCCCAATACTCATGCGAAGGGCGAGCATAGCAATAGGCACAGGCATGGAAACAGCCGCGATACGGATTCACACTCCACCGAAACGGCAGGTCCGGGCTCTCATTGCGACTGAGAATCTGTTGCGTGTCGTCCTCGAACAGCTGTACTCGCGCACGGGCAGCAGGCTCAAGCCCTTCACGCTGTATCGACTCGAACCGATTGGGCGGATTGGAAACGATCTTCATGCCGACCATGGTGCCGCGCGCATCATGCGTTGTCAATCGCGCACGACCGCGCCGATACCGCCGCCATGCTCCTCCATTCATTGACTACGGGAACATGCGATGTTAGATTTCTCGCCGCTTCACAGGGGAGCCTGTATGTACGACCTTCGCCTCTTGCGCGACAATTTAGACGGACTTCGAGAGCGACTTGGGCCGCGGGGCAAGGATGTCGCATGGGAGGAGCTCCGGAAGCTGACCGAGGATCGTCGCACCAGGACGATCGAGGTGGAAGATCTTCGGCATCACCTGAAAACGGGGTCGGATGAGGTTGCCCGGCTGAAACGCGAAAAGCAGCCAGCCGAAGCGGCCATGGTCGCCATGAAAGCGCTGGGCGACACCATCAAAGGGCAAGAGGAGCAGCTCCGGCTCATCGAAGAACAGCTGTCTCACATTGCACTGCGCATCCCTAACCTCCCTCACGAGTCCGTGCCGACCGGGCAGGATGCCGCCCAAAATGTAGAAGTCCGTCGATGGGGCTCGCCCCCCACACTCTCCGCTCCCGCCCGGTCTCACTGGGATCTTGGAGAGGCTCTTGGGATTTTGGACTTTGATCGCGCCGTACGTATGGCGAAAGCCCGCTTTGCCGTGCTGACCGGTCTGGGGGCACGACTCGAACGGGCACTTATCAACTATATGCTCGACCAGCATACCAGCCGACACGGGTATCGTGAGGTGTTGCCTCCGCTGCTGGTCAATCGCGCGGCCATGACGGGGACCGGACAGTTGCCGAAATTCGAGGAAGACCTGTTTCAGATGCGCGACGAGGAACTCTTCTTGATCCCCACCGCAGAAGTACCCGTGACAAATTTGCATCGGGAAGAAATGTTGTCGGAGGAAGCACTGCCGATTCGCTACACCGCCTATACACCCTGCTTTCGGCGTGAGGCCGGCTCCTACGGCAAAGACACTCGGGGCCTCATCCGACTCCATCAGTTCAACAAAGTCGAACTGGTCGCCTTCGCAAAACCTGAGCAATCGTACGAGGAACTGGAACGATTGACCTCCCACGCCGAAGCCATCTTGCAGGGATTAGGACTACACTATCGAGTCGTCACGCTCTGTACCGGCGACATGGGGTTCTCCGCAGCCAAAACATACGACATCGAAGTGTGGCTGCCCTCGCAGCACACCTTTCGCGAAATTTCGTCCTGTAGTAACTTTGAGGCGTTCCAGGCGCGCCGCGCAAACATCCGCTGCCGGCTCAAGGCAGGGAAAAAAGATTCGAAGCCCGAGTTCGTTCATACGTTAAACGGATCCGGATTGGCAGTCGGAAGAACGCTGGTCGCCATTCTGGAGAATTATCAACAACCCGACGGCTCGGTCACCATCCCGGCTGCCTTGCAGCCTTATATGGGAGGACTGCAAAAAATAGAACGATCAGCTTGAGAAGAGTTGTTGGCCAGGTGTGGAGGGGTGACGGAGTGGCCGAACGTGCCGGTCTTGAAAACCGGAGATGGGGTAACCTATCCGCGAGTTCAAATCTCGCCCCCTCCGCCATATTTTCCCCAGTGAATTGAGCGTTTTTGGCCTGAATTGTGGCAGAATTGTGGCTAAAGTCCGGCTGGAGCCTCGCCAACTTCTTCACGCCTTCCATAAGGTCAGCCTCACAGACAATGGCATATCGGCGGTAAACAGCCTCGGTCTTGTGACCCGTCAACTTCATGGCCACCGAGCGAGGCACCCCTGCCCTTTCAAAGTTCCTCACGGCAGTTCTGCGAAAGTCGTGGGGAATGCGTTCCGGAACGCCTGCCAAGCTGCACGCCGTTTGCCATCGTCGATAGAACGCCTTGATGTGAATTGGCTTCATCGTCCTGCGATCATTCCAGAAGAAGACCCATGGCACGGCTTGTCCTGTCTGCAACTCCATGGACACCGCGTGATCCCATTGCGACCTTAGTAAATGAGCTAATTCTGGCAAGACACTGAACGGGAGTGTCCGTCCTTCGTCGTTCTTCGTGGTCCCCGGTTCCAACCGGACCACTCCAGCCTGAAAATCCACTTGCGACCATCGCAGCGTCAATACTTCACTCGGCACGCGCCAGCCACTCAGATAAGCGAAAGTCGCAATGCCGCGATACATCGACGGCAAGTGCCCCCGAACGGACTCAAAATCGGCTCGCTCGAAAAATCCCTTTCGGGCATTCTGAACGGAAATCAGCGGAAAAGGAGGTACAATCGCTTTACCAGCCCGTTCCGCCAGACGAAACATCTTATGCAGGTACGTCATGTCGAGTTTGGCTGTTGCTGGAGCGATCCCTCGTGCTAGACGATCAGCCACATAACGGTTAAGCCGATCCAACGTAATGTCGCACGCTCGTAGGCGTCCGAAGACGGGTTCAAGCGCCCTAAGGCTCGTATTCAGTCGTTTGACCGAGCGACGCTGATTGATCGCGTAATCATCGCGGATCATTTGCACAAGCTCAGGAAACGTTGTCTTTTCAATATCCGGACCGCGCAACTGCCCGCTACCGATTTCCGCCATACGACGCCGCAACAATTTTACGGCATCCGTTCTGAGAGTAGATACGGCCGATTCTCGATAGCGTTGACCTCGAAAATTATATTGAATCCACCAGGTATTCCCGCGTCGGAATACCAAACCAAGACCTCTGGTTTTCATCTCGATCACTCCCTAGCATCGTTTCTGAAACCACTGGAGGAGTGGTTGTTCGGGGAATAATAGGACTTTGCGCGATGGTTGGCTATGGGGAAGTTGCTTTTTATGGCGGTACAGCCATTTGGGAGTGACATGAAAGCGTTCGACCACTTCACTAACGGTAAGAAATTTCCCTGGGCCTACCAAATTCTCCGCTAGACGTTGAGGGTGTGGTGAAACAATCCTCACTAGAATAGTGCCTTTAATCCTTTCCAGCTCCCCTAGCAGCATCGGCAGTTCGGAAGTCTGTATCTGTGCCATGGCTTCCTCGAGTAGCGAACAAATTCCTTTGGCATCCATGCTTCTTCTAACCTTCGACATTTGTTGTTCAAGCCTTAAATGCGTATGCCCTCACAGGAAGGGAAGCGCCTAACGACACTCAGCGTGCTACCTGCGGGCATGTCCACCGATCACCTACACAGACCGACCTCCCAGCGGCTGCGACTCGGTGCCCGGGAGCAGCGAGCAGGCCTTCCCGGTGCCCTCCGTAGCGGTCTCCGCCCCTCCAGGCCTGCCCGCTGCGAGAGCCCCGTGCCGCCTCCTTCGTTACGCCCCACCCTTGGTTTGTGAAGGGTGGGGCTAGAACATAATTTCAGAAGGAGGCGGACATGTCCGTTGATCGCTCTCTCGGTTCCTCGAACGGTGTACGGCCACTGAACCCGGTTCGGAAATACGGTGTCCCTCGGTACCGCGTCACACTTGTGCGGGAAGGCCGTGCCATTCCGGTTACTGAGTCGGTCCACACGTCGGAAGGCGCCGTGGCCATACTCCGACCGTTGTTTGCCGGTCTGGACCGCGAGCAATTTCTGATCTGCGGTCTCGATGCGAAACATGGTCTGATCGGCATCAATGTGGTCTCCACCGGGTCGCTCAATCTGACCATTGTCCATCCACGTGAGGTGTTTAAACCCCTCATCCTCATGAATGCCGGCACCTGGATCTGTGCCCACAATCACCCCTCTGGCGATATCACCCCGAGCCCAGAAGATCGCGACCTGACCAAGCGACTGCGCGAGGCTGCTGATCTGTTTGGCATTCCCTTGCTCGATCATCTCATCCTCGCCGAAGAGCGTTATTACAGCTTCGCCGATCAGGGCTGGCCCGGCGCTTAGCGCAGGAGCCGCAACACCCACGCGGCCCCGGCGGCCACTAAGGCGAGCCCGATCGCGGCCGTCCCCCAGGCGACCAGGTCGTTCGCCAATGCATTGCCGATCGCTTGAATTTGTTGCGCGGTCATCCTCGAACTCCTGTGTGGTCACTGTGCTGTGTTGTCGTGTGATGAAAAAAGGAGGCAGGCTGCTGCCAGCCTGCCTCGATGGGCCTTACCCGCCCACAATCGCCTTCACGCGTTTAAACGCATAGATGGCCAACGCCACCCCAATCAGGGCCGCCGCCCACAAAAGCAGATCGGCCCGCACCGTGGCCACATCTGCCGACACCGGAAACAACTGCGCCTGCGACAACGCCGGTACGCCCAAGGCGAAGACCAACGCCGTCAGGAACCCGGTGAGTCCCTTCACCCATCCCACACCCTTCATAGAGCACCTCCTTGTGCTATCTGGTGGACTCGTCCACCCGCGCCGCCGGAATCCTCGCCGACGGACGAGCGCCTCAATGACTCTGAGGCAGAATCAGTTTGATGATCAGCCCCACGGCAAACCCGCCGAGCCAGAAGATTGCCGTGAAATAGGTCATGGCCTCAATCGCCGGCAGGTCCATAGAACACTCCTTCGCCGATCACTCGCATCGATCCATCCTCGTAGACTTCGGAGACCGATATTCCATACCGTCCGGCAATCTGGGCCGCCGTCAGGATCTCGCCGCTGTCCAAGAGATACCGCCAGCCTTGGCGATTCGCCGGGGAACCGGCACCGCCGAGAACGCGTACGGTTCGTTTGGGTGGTGGTGGAGTCGCTGGAATGGCCGGAGACATCCCCAATGGATTGAGCAGGCCGCCCGATCCGGAGGCGAGTGATCCGACCGCCGTGCTTGGTCCAGGATTCGATCCGGCGGCAGGCGTCGGCTTTATAGAGCTCAACGACGACCAGGGACGCCAGGCCATGAGGGTGATGGCAAACAGTCCCGCAGCAATGCCGATGGCGACTCGCGCCGACTTAAAAATGGTATGGCTGCGCTTCTCTTCCTGGATCGCGGCTGACGCATAACTGGAATAGTAGGCGTAGATCGCCGGTGAGTACCTGCCGACGAAGGCGCGAATGGTCTCGTGATCTTCGGGGTTCCCTCGCACCTTGCCCTGATACTTCTTCGACAGGCCCATAAAGGCCAGCTTCCGAAACTTCACCGTCGCTTCGATCAGTCGCGTCACCCCCTGCGACATCTGCCTGAAGTCCTGGCTCATCAGCAGAATGTCCACACCGTAATGCCGATGGGTTTCGAGCCAGCGCAACAGCCCCGGCTCGACCTTCTGCATGGACCGGAACACGGTCTGCGCCTCATCGATAATGACCGCCGACCCAGGCTCGACATGTGGAAAGGCCTGCAAGACTTCGACGGAGTCTTTCCAGATGGTGATCTGTTGTTCGAGGACGGAAAGGTCGATTCCCGTAAACAACGCGAGTCGATCCAGATAGATCCCATCCACCGAGATATAGAGTCGTCGTCCTTGCCGCACCCAGGGTAAGAACTTCTCGCAGATCGCGTGATACGACTTCCCGGAGCCCGGCACGCCTTCATACAACTCGATCATCGCCTACGCCTCCAAAACAGCCAGAGGGTGCCCGCGAAAAGAGCCGTCCATCCATAGGCCACACTGGCAGGTGTCATGGTCATGAGCCCCACCGGACAAACGGAATCGTCTGCAGCATGAAGCGGGTTCCCATGGCGCTCGCCACGATGGCCAGCGCTTGACTCATGCCCGTCGCGCCCAGCACCCACGCATACTGATCGGGAATGACCGGCAGGGTGAGCCCTGCCGTGCCAAGGGTGCTCAAGGTGCTGTCCGCCACGGAGAGCAGGGAATCCCAGATCCCGAGGCCCCAATCGGTCAGCGAGAAGAAGAACTCCTGCAGCCAGCAATAGATGAGGCTCAGAATGGCCGTCATGTCGTCTGTCCTCCTCCCACGAAGATGATGCGATAGGCGGCGAAGGAGGCAATGGCGATCACGAGAGTCCTGAGCACGGTGAAGAACCAGGCCCATTGGTTGAAGTCCACTTGCTGATTCCCAAACCACGCCGAAGGGAGCGCAATCACCGGCAACGTCGACGGCCAGGTCAGGGATTTCAGGAGATTCAGCGTGCTGAGCAATCCGCTGCTGGCCCAAATGGTCTGATGCGCTTGCAGGACCGTCCCAAAGGTCCGGTTCTCATGCGCCCCTGCGGTGCAGGAGGTCGTGGCTTGGGTTTCTTCCTGCTTCGTTGTTGAGCCGTCCGGATTCTGCGTGGTGGTTGTCGTCGTGGTGGTAGTCTGTTGCTGCGTGTTTTGCTGCGGGGTGCTGGCCGGAGGCGCGACACTATCGACGACAATGATGTCTCCGGCGGGGACAGGCTTCGGTTTGACCGTGGTCGGCATCTCACTTGGGGACACAGGCTGCGAGACGGTATTGTCTGCTGGCTGCGTGATGCCGGTTGTGCCGACGGGATTCGTATGCGCTTCGATCGATTTGGGATCACTCGCAGGCAGCGCAGTCACATAATTGGCCGCCTGCTGGGGGGTCGGCGGGATCAGCGCATCTTGCAGCGGCGCCGAGCTCCCCGGAATACCTTTCCGATGGCAGACGTAGAGCGTGTAGCCACCCACCGCAGGACCATTGACGAAGAAGTTGCCGGGAAAGAAGACGGCCGTGCTGAGGCTCTGAAAGGGTCCGACCACCCAGTCATGCAAATACTCGATATCCGTCGCACACAGCACCACGTTCGTCGTGCTGAACTGAATGGTCGCGTTGGGATAATTCGCATTGGCGGGGCTGTTGGTGCCGAGCCCCGGAAAGGTCTGGGTGCCGGCATTGGTACTCTGCACTTGCCAACCGCCCGGTGTGGAGGCCGCCGTTTTGATGGCTGCAAGGTCGGGCTGCGAATAGTACATCTGGGCGAGCACCAGTCCAGCTCCAACACCCAACGCTGCCCATCCGA
This sequence comes from Nitrospira defluvii, assembly GCA_011525625.1. Lineage (GTDB taxonomy): Bacteria > Nitrospirota > Nitrospiria > Nitrospirales > Nitrospiraceae > Nitrospira_A. The sequence goes on along the minus strand of WYAX01000016.1, from coordinate 29,940 downwards.
CTGGCCCTGCAACTAATCGAATAGCGAAAGAGCTGGCGGAAGGGGCGAGGGCCGCTGTGGCCACCTGGCTTGCTAAGGCCGATCGTTGTGCCGCGAGGTATGCGATACGTTCGGCTTGGGCCACGACCCGCGAATACTGCGTCGCTGTTTGGCCGAGCGATTCGCCCGGCGCAAGGCAGAGTGAGAAGAAGAGGGCCCATACAAACCCGAGATACGTCATGAGAGACAAAAATTTCACAATCGTCCAACTCCAAGGCCGGTGAGGAAGGCCAGTAACAGGACCGCGACTACCAGAATCGTAAGATCCATTGGCCTTCCTCCCTCTGCCGTTATTTCAACACTTCCAATCCATAGAGGTCGAAGAAGACCCGTCCGGTCTGTTCGAATTTCCGTACTTCGATCGAGACTTTCGCTTGCTTGCCCTCGGCTTGCTTGCAGGCTTCGATCAAGGGCATCTGATCGTCCGGAATCCCCAATCGAAGCACCCCCGGATCTCGGCCCTTCACATAGAGATCCACCGATCGGTAGACTTTCCCCTCTCGACTTCTCCGTTCCACATACCCCTGCACCGCCCCCTCTGCTTTGACTTGCATCCTCGTGCCCTCCTGAATGATGAATTGAACTCGGATCAGCCAAGCGCCTGACCCACACGCCCCGGCCTTCAGACCGGACTTTTGGAATGAAGCAAAATTCCGAATCGCATTCCCGACAGCTCAGATACAGGGCGCCCTGTTCCCACTTGCACCGACAGCCCCTCGCGCCACATCCCGGACACATGCGTTGCCACCCTCCGTCACGAAATTGTAAGGACATAGGGTGTCCCTCTCCTCCGTTCCTTCAGCAGGGCATAGTGCTTCTGCTTCCATTTCTTGGTCCCCGCATAAATCAGTTCCGTTAAAAACTGATCCCCTCGACAGGCCACGACCACGGCGAGCATCGATGCGACTGACTGGGCGAGCCAGGCCGCCACGTCATCCAGCCGCTGTCGAATCTGTTCGACTACCAGCCGGCACCGCCTAAAGCCTTCGGTCAGGGCTTCCCACCAGGCCAACAGAGGAGCCCGATACTTTTCATAGGACTCCGCTTCTCGCGTGGTCTCCCTAAAATCCACATAGGAGCGGAGCACCCCGACGAGGAAGGCTCGCCAATCTTCAGGATCGAGCGTGAGCAAGGCTTTGGCGCAGGCTTGGGCCCGATCCTGTTTGAATTCCATTTCCCACCGGACTCCGTAAGATTCCGCATCTTCTCGGCCACGACTCTTCAGTTCCAACCGTTTGTCATAGACACGCAGCATCGACTGGCTTTCGCGACTGCCGAAATACAGACTCTCTCCAGTTCGCACTCCTTCACGATGATTGGAGGCCTGGATCACTTTGAATTGCTTGGATCGACTCACGAGTTGTCCGGCTTCCACGGCTTGCCGAACGGTCTCGACTGCGACAGTCGCCTCCCGGTCATCCATCGCCACGTCGATGCGTGTCACATGTCCTTTCTGGGCAAAGATCCAAGCCAAGATTGCCTTCAGTTTGGTCTCGTCCCACTGGGAGATGATTCCAGCGGACAGATCCACGTGCACCTCCTTCGGACTGCGAGGAGCACCCGTCCCCAGTTTGCCGACTCCGTTTTTGCCTTGAGTCATGAGCCTCGCCACGGGATAGCCGCGAAAGCCCGTCTCACTCTGGAACCAGTCACCACCAATCGTCTTGATGACTTCCTCTACGTCAGCCTTCGGGAGCGTGAAGGCCAGCCAGTCAATCGTTTGAGTGAAGCCTCCTGAAGCCGTCATTTCTTCCTCCTTGGCGTCCGTGCGATAGACGCCCCCGTCTTACCAAGTCGGGGGCTCATCGGCTGCGCGCGCCGCCGGCTTTCGCCGCCGGTCGCGCGCAGGCCGTCATCGGTCCCGGCGAGAATGAATCCGTTCAGGCGCATCGCATGTCGAACTTTGTCGAGGTCAAACAAATACATTTTGCAGAGGCGTTCATACGGTATCCGCCCCGTACGATACGCCCGTCGAACTGTCGACACATGCACACCGAACTCTTGGGCTATCTCTTTGGCCGTGAGTAACATCCGTCGGACCGCTCCTTTCTCAATTCCTTCAATATGGTGGCAACACTACGCGAGCACTTGGACCTTGGGAACTATGCATATTTATGCTTATGTGCGCATTAGTGAGCTTTCCTGTGCTTTCGTGCGCATCAACGGCTAAAATGAATCCGCATTGCGTCGGCGCAAACAGGCGCATTTGACGTGAGCAAAGAGACAGAAAACCAATAGGCTGCATGAATCGAAACGATCAGCCGCAGTTATTAAAGTTGCGTGACACACAGGAACGAAATAGAACTGGGAGGAATGGGGAGCATTGAATAGGTTTTTGAAGCGACGTAAAGCGCGGATAATAATTAGCTCGGGCCAATAAATCTGAGGAACCAGAGCCGGCCCTAGTGCTTTGTGCTATTTGTCGCCTGGGAAGGTGTTAGTTTGTGAGAAATAGTATGAAATCCGGTTTACTAGGAGACCGCGGAAGAGCATGAACGGCCGGAGCAGAAGGAGAATCGGGATGATATACGCCACATTGGAAGGTCGCGCCACAACCTTCACAGATTTTCACAACGAGACCTTTCATCGATTCCCTCTAGAACTCGACTCCGGCTTGCGCCTTGATCCCTTTACGCAACGGATGTTTCATTTGCTTCATCTCCGTGACGAGATCGGCCTCCTCCATTAAGAGATCCATGGCGCCGCGGCCGGTGATCACAACGTGCTGCATCGAAGGTCGGCCGCGCAGCACCGGCAAGACCTGCGTAAGGTCGACATAGTCATGCTGCAGTGCAATATTAAGTTCGTCGAGAATGACCATGGCATAGGAGGGATCGAGCAAGAACACAGAGGCCGTCACCCAGGCTTGCTGGGCAAATGCCGTATCCCGCTCGCGATTCTGTGTCTCCCACGTGTAACCTTCACCCATCCGAAGAAACGTCACACGGTCGCCGAAGGATTTCAGGGCACGTTCTTCTGCGGTGTCGATGGCCCCCTTGATGAATTGGACCACAGCCACCTTCATCCCATGCCCAATGCAGCGCAAGGCCATCCCGAGCGCGGCGGTCGTCTTCCCCTTTCCGGCTCCCGTATAGACCATCAGCAGGCCCTTCTCTTCTTGCGCCGATTCAATCCGACGGTCTACTGACGCCTTCACCCGCTCCATCTTCGCTTTATGTTCGTCCTGCTCCGTCATCACGCTCCTCTGAACTTGCAGTAGAGCCCGCACCAGGTCTGGTCGCAAAGACAACCAAGGCAGGGACCATCTGTGGGTGATGGGAACAATGTTGGTGAGTATAGAATGTCATCCGATTGCCCAGACAACGTCCATGAGACTCCTTCGGCGCTCCAGGATATATCACTACACCGTAGGCTTTTACTTTCGCGTCCGCGCAGGCCACGCGCTACCGGATGGCCGAGGGTTTTGGCGGCTCCCGACTGACGAGTACGGAAATCCCCAAATACACGCCGGACAAGCTGAACAGGAACCCTGCGACGCAGAACCCCAGAAGCACAAGTCTCCGTTGGCGGTCATATTTCGAGAAAAGCGGAATATTCCAACTATGCAGACCATGGAACAGCCATCGATACACTCTCCGGCTGTAATCCATGAGCTCCATCAGCTGACCTGTCTTGGTATCGATGTGAACCCAAGTCCGTGCCGGATCATCCAAGACAATTCGCAATCCGGAAAGCGGACGCGGATTGTGAACCGTGCTGTAATAATAGAGATCCCCTTGAGTGATTTCGCTCCGAGCAATCTGTTCAGCCGGAATCACCGTCTTCGCTGCTTGGGCCAGCGTATCGAGCGCAAAGTTCGGCGCAGGCGCCTGCGCCGTGACGGCGCTCATCACCACTTGCTGCTCGGGATCCGAGCGGAACACATAGTAGCCAGCACCCCCGACCTTGGTGACCAGAATCTCTTTGACAGCATCACCGAGCTGGACATGCCGCAATGCATCTCGCAAGGGAACGGCAACATCCTGAGGCATCAACGCTCCACCCATGAAGCGTAGACGCTGATCCACTGTAGGCTCGGGCATCGAGAACCATCGTCCATGATCCATCGAAAGCATGCCGCTAAAGAGCCAGGCGCAGATCACGGCTCCAATCGCAATCCCAGAAAGGTGATGCCATCGCTTGATCCCCGAAAATGGCGTCATCTTGGCGTGACCCCGCCGCCAATGCACCTGCTGAATGCCCAGCGCAAGACCGGTGGTGGCCGTGATGACGCCCAGCAAGGCCAGCCACCAGACCGTCTGATCCCACACGGCCCAATGCCGACGTAGCCTTGGCAGATAGAGCCAGTGGATTACGGCGCCCACCCTGTTCCAGCTCCGTTCGAACACGGTGGTTTTCAAGACCACTTCCCCGCTGGTAGACGAGACGTACACCTCTTGCCCGTCCGCATCGTGTAATGGAACTTTCCACAGGGGACGATGAGGATCGAAATGCTGTTGGACTGTCCATTGATCGTCATGCAACATCTCCGCGGCGCTCTCGCTTTCGCGGCGCCCACCCTGCTGTGCGATACGTACGGCATCGCTGGGTGCGATCTCCGACATGGGCTCTCCGCGATCCGCCCACACACTCTTCAGCGTGCCGTCACTGAAATGGATGACATAGACCGGCCGCCCCGTACCCATCAGGAGACGAACCCGCTCGACCTCTTGCGTCACGTCGACTTGATTCCAAACCGATGCCAGCGGTACACAGCAGTCATCCAATTGGAGCGGCTCGAGCCGCCGGAATCGCTCCGCCTCGGTCAAGCTGGGGTATGGCACAAAGAGCAGCACCGCGCCCGATCCAAACCACAGCATGACGAGCAGGCTCATTCCCACCCCCAGCACCCGGTGGACCACCGTCAAACCGGTACCGACCCAACCCATTTGTACCTCGCCTTTAGAATCGCGCCATCATGGCTACTTCGACTGTGCGGGGAGATCCGATCAACACCTGATCGGGATAGAAGTTGTCTCCCCAGATTGCATGGGTCTTGTCAAATAGGTTGCGGCCACGCAACGTGAACCACAGATTCTTGTACGGCACTGTGAGCCAAGCATCGGCCGTCATGTAGGCATGCATCCTCACAGCATTCGCCGCGTCGTTGTAACGATCTCCCACGTAGCGCAGGGCAGCGCCGAGATCAACCGGCACCGCCGTTGGAAGTCGGTAGATCGACCACATGTTGGCCATCGCCTGGGGCACATTAAATGGGCGATTGCCGTTCCGGGAGACCAGATTGCCACCTGTGAGTTCGGCGAAGTCGTCAAATCTGGCAGATAAGAATGTCAGATTGCCCTGTACCCGCAATGCATCAGTTGGACGAACACCGATCGCCAGTTCGACGCCTTTAGAGGACTGTCGGCCGACGTTGACTGCCTCCGTCAGCGAAGTTTGCGTCAGGATGTTTTTCCGGAAAATATCAAAGTACGCGACCGTCCACTCCGCACGCTTGTTCCACAAGTCTCCCTTGGCCCCTACTTCCCACTGGGCTCCCGTGGCAAGATTGACGTTCTCTGCGGCACGAACAATGAAAATGTTCGTCCCGACCGGATCGGCGGCCGTCGCGTATTGCCCGTAAAGAGTGACTTGCGGCAGCACGTCATACACTACACCGGCGCGCCAGGTGGTGGGATTGAAGTCCCGCGAAAAACTGCTCGTCGTATTGAAGACGCCGGCGGCGTTGAACAGTTGACGCTCCAGATCGATATGATCGTGCCGGAATCCTGCCACGAGCTTAAGCTGATCCGTCAGACTGAGCTGATCCTCGGCGAAGCCCGCCGTCGTCGTGATCTGTGTTTTTTGGGTTGCCGGGATAATCGGCCCGAACAGTCCGGCGACAGGACCGAAGGGATCCACGCTCCCACCCGCTCCACTAAAGAAACTCGGACGCGTGAAGTCGAGATGGCTGAAGTCCAACCCCGTCACAAAGCGATTCTTGAACGACGCGATGGGTTTATTGACTTGAAACTCCAATCGGTCGCCGATAATAGACTGGTTATGTTGGACGAAAAACCGGTCGCGATCGATGAGTTGCGTACCCACGTTGAAGGTGTACGTCTCTGCATTCTGCCAGTCTCGCTTAGCCGTGTAGTAATAGGCTTGGTTACGAACTTCGATCAGGTCGGTCGGTTTCCAGGTAGTTTTGAACTTCGTCCAGGTCGTCAACGCGCTCATGTCGCTGTCCTGCGTATTGTAGTTCTGCCGGAGCATCCGCGCATCCACGGTGCGCCCATCTAGCGTGCTCACAACTCCGCTGAAGCCTTGACTGGCGAACGACGAGGGAACCAGCGGCGTGCCAAAGTACGGTTTGCTGCGATCGACTGTGAGATCGAAGGACACTTCAAAGCTCAGCCGAGAGGTCATGTCATAGAGGAGGGCGCTCGTCCAATTCCAATAGGTATAGGGCGCCCGCTGCACGCCCATAAAGTTGTCGGAGTTCTGATAACTCAGATCCACCCGATAATGCAGTTTGTCCGTGCCGAGCATGTCCCCGCTGCCGACACCCGCCCTAATGGTATTGAAGCTGCCATACGAGAGAAACGTCTCCGTTCCCTGTAATTCACGGACCGGTCGCTTGGTCACGAAATTGATCGCCCCGGCCACGGCCCCTTCCCCGTAGAGCACGGATGCGGGCCCCTTTAGGATCTCGACGCGATCCAGGTTCCAGGTGTCACGCGGGCGAGAGGTCATACTGGCCGGGCCAATCACCAGGCCGTCGTACAGCAGTCGAATCTGGTTATTCGTGAATCCCCGCATGGAAAAGTTCGTGGGATTGCCGGGGGAGTCCCCTACCGTCACCCCTGTCGCGCTTTGGATCGCTTCCGAGATCGACCGAAACCCGCGTTCCTGAATGGTCTGTTGGCCGATCACCTCAATACTGGCGGGAATCTGACGCAGAGTCAGACCCAAGCGGCTTGACGTCGTACTCGGACTGTCCAGATTCAGCGTCCCTGTCCCCTGGCGCTCGACTGGCTGCCCGATGACGGTGATGGTTTGAACTTCTACCTCTTCCTCTTCACCTTCTTTGGCAAAAAGATTCAGTGGCATGAGACACAGCACAATTCCTGAGGCCATGACAAGACTGCGAAGCATATTGCTCCTCCTTCAATCACGAAAGGGGGTACGTGGAGTCTCCATGTACCAAGGTCTCCTGACTCTCGGCTCGTCCTACTCTCTGCGCCTTCCCATCCTTGCGGACAGTGGTCGATTGCAGATTTCGTCCCCGATCACAGTTGCGGACCAGTGGCGGCTTATACCGCGCTTCCCTTGGGGTACATGGGCTATCGATTCATTGGATTGGAAAATTTACTGCTCTAGTAGGCCTCCCTTCTGTTACGCCACCCGGCACTTGGCTTTGATCAGAGCTGTCATAAACGCCAACAGCACCGCCCCGAGCACCATGATCGTGAGACCCATGTCGCTGATCGGCAACGCAAACGAGGTAGGCTGGAGCAATTTGATGATCCCGACGACGTAGGCCAATCCCACGACGGTCAGCGTCATCATGCGATTACCCTGGATGGCCATCGTGGTCGCAGCCAGATACATCCGACGCACGACGAGTCCATTGATTGAATCGGTGACGACCATCCCCAGGCTGAATGCCACTCCAATGAGGAGCGCTCCCAGCAGGCCATAGCCCATCGTTCCAGCCAATGCCCAGGCTGACATCTGACTGGCTGTTTCAAACCCCAGCCCGAATAAGGCGCCGATCGGCACAGCGCTCATCGGATGCGTGATATTGAGCATCTGCCTGGGCAAGAGATGGCCGATGACGCCGCTGCTCGGAGCTGCGGCTCTAGCCGGCAGCGTGACCAGCCGCGCGAGATTCAACGTCCCGATGGCGAACAAGAGGAGGGCCGACAACACCCCGCTGACCTGCAGCACAGAGTTGCTGAACGATTGCAGGTACTCTGCCGCCAGTGCGATCAATGCCGCAGTCATCAGGACTGAGAGCGCGTGACCGAACGCGAACCACGTTCCCACCCACCGGCTCATTCTTGGATGCCGATCCACCGACGCCCTCGTCATGCCGTCGATGGCGGTAAGATGGTCCGGATCGGCTCCATGGCTTAGCCCCAATGCACAGGCGAGACCGAGTAAGGGCCAGAGACTGCCGTCAACTGGATTCATAGACACCCTTGTGGATCGTGGCTCTCACACCGAAAATCATGACGCATCGTTCACCGTGGAGAAACCGAGCAGAGGCCGGTGAGACGCCAGAGCAGCTCGCAATCGATGTGCGCGCGAACCACTGCTTCCAACCGGTCGTACTCCGCCTGCTTCGAAGGGATGCGCTGAATTGAAGCTGGTTCCGAAAGCCCCTTGCGCCGACGCAGGAAGGAAAGAGTCCGCGCCCTGATCACCTCATTCTCGAACAGGCCATGCAACATGGTGCCTACCACCATCCCGTCGCTGCTAATGGCTCCGTCGCTCCGCACCTCCGTTCGCCCGTTCCGCGACCGAATCTCGAAGGGGCTCGCCTGCCGGTTCTTTGGCTCCACCATCCCCATATGGATTTCATACCCCCTGACCTCCTCTTCGAGAGCCGCACCATCGGTGAGGAACGAGGGGCGCAACACGCGGGCCAGAACCTGTGCCGTCATTTTCTCCCGCTCGAAGTGCGTCCGTAGGGCAAGAATTCCCAACCCGCGCACCTGGGCTTCAGTAGATTCCACCCCCTGGGGATCGTCGATGACCTCACCGAGCATTTGGCACCCACCGCACATGCCTAACACCGGCTGGCCCTCACGGGCTCGTGCCTCGATCGCGCCGGCGATGCCACTTGCTCGGAGCCAGGCAAGATCGGCCACCGTGTTCTTCGAACCAGGCAGGATCACGAGATCGGCGCCCTCTACCTCGTCAGGCTGCTCAACGAATCGCACCACGACACCGGCCTCATGCTCCAACGCCTCAACATCGTCGTAGTTGGAGATGCGCGGCAATCGCACTACCACGATCTCGAGTTCCTGTCGGGACGGTCTGCGGCGTGATAACCGCTCTTCGAGCGACACGGAATCCTCGTCCGCAATACGGAGGTCCTTGATGTAGGGCACGACGCCCAGCACGGGCTTGCCGGTGCGTTCGGTAATAAAACTGAGCCCCGGCGTGAGCAACGCAAGATCGCCGCGAAATTTATTCACGACGAAGGCCGCAACCCTGGCCCGCTCGTCGGGCTCAAGCAGTTCCATCGTCCCGACAAAGAAAGCGAAGACGCCGCCGCGGTCGATGTCCCCCACGAGAAGCACCGGCGCGTCCGCCAACTTGGCCACATGCATGTTGACGATGTCGCGAGACTTCAAATTGATCTCGGCTGGGCTGCCTGCTCCCTCGATCACGACGAGGTCATAGTCCGTTCGAAGTCGAGTCAGTGATGCCTCAATTACTGTCGAGAGGCGTGGCTTATATTCGTAATACTCGGTCGCCGTCATGCTGCCGATCGGCTTGCCAAGCACCACGACTTGGCTTCGTCGATCTCCCTCCGGCTTGAGCAGGATCGGGTTCATGTCCACACAGGAGAGAATGCCGGACGCCTCGGCCTGCACCGCTTGCGCCCGCCCGATCTCGAGGCCGTCGGCGGTGACGGCCGAGTTGAGCGCCATGTTTTGCGACTTGAAGGGAGCGACACGAAGTCCTTCGCGGCGGAAGAACCGGCAGAGGGCGGTGACCAGGAGACTCTTTCCCGCAGACGAGGCAGTGCCTTGGACCATGATGGTGGGAGCGAGAACGCTCACTGGCCCCTCCTCCCATGTCCCGCGCAGGCCTGCACAAAACCCTGAGCCAGGAGAGGATTCGAGGCCCAATGGGCATGCACATAGGACGCAAGCGTATTGCCCTGACGATACCCCTCCTGGAACAGCTCTCCTCCACGGCGGCGGCGCACGCGGTAGACGCACTCAACCTCAGCTGGAAGGCGAAAGTCAGAATAGCGAAATTGATGTCCTCGAAATCGCAGACCGGACGGACCGAACATCGTGGCATGCTGCGTTTCCACCTCGACGTATCCGAGCGCCTGCAAGCGATCGCGCATCTCCGCTTCACCGGGGATGAGCCCCACCATGGCATGCAGAACGCCATCGACCGTCCGGATACCGCTGGATAGATACATGAGGCCGCCACATTCGCCGTAGATAGGCCCTTGGGCCTCGGCAAACGCCGCCACATCGTGGCGCATGGAGATGTTCCGGGACAGCACTTCGGCATGGACTTCTGGATAGCCGCCACCGAAGTAGAGACCGTCCACGTCAGGCAGGTGCGCATCGCGAATGGGAGAGAACCGCACGATTTCTGCGCCGAGGCTTTCAAGACGCCGGAGGTTGTCGTCATAATAGAAGTGGAAGGCCTCATCGAAGGCGAGACCAATTTTGCACCGAGTCCCCTCCCCGACAATCCGTTCCATCGCAGGAATGTCAGGAAGAGCCGGCGCGGCGCGCGCCAGCGCCACGATCGCCTCGACATCGCACCACTCGCTCACCCGATCGCCCCAGGCCACAAAGACATCCTCCGGCACCGTCGCTCGGTCTGCGCCGTGCAGGCCAAGATGCCGGTCCGCAAAGGCCGAGGCCGCTTCCTTGGGAAGCCCACCCATGACGGGAGGCAAGCCCCCCGTGGCCTTGCGGAGTAGATCCAGATGTCCGCGACTGCCAATTCGGTTACAAACGAGGCCAGCGATCTGAAGCTCAGCGTCGAAGGTCGAAAACCCGCGGGCAAGCGCCGCGAGGCTGCGGGCCATGCCACCTGTGTCACAGACGAGCAACACCGGCGCGTGGAGCCACTTGGCAATCTCGGCGGTCGAGCCTTCGTCACTCGTCGGTGAGGCACCGTCGAACAGACCCATCACCCCTTCGAGCAGCGCGATGTCAGCCCCTTGCGACGCGCGCGTGAACGTCGAGAGGACCGCGTCACGCCCCATCATCCATCCGTCGAGATTGTGGCAAGGCGCGTCGGCTGCGCGAACGTGATACGTCGGATCGAGGTAATCGGGGCCGCACTTGAAGACGGCCACTCGCAGCCCCAGCGCACGTATTGCCCGGACGAGACCGACCATGACGGTCGTCTTGCCGACGTTGCTAGCGGTGCCGGCGATGACCAGCCGTGGAATCGTCACGAGCCGATCTCCGGCTGAGCCTTAACAGCACATGCGAACGGATAGGTCACTGGGCTCTGCCTTCAGCGGAGTGTATCGATGCGGGTGTCGCTTGCTCTCCGTCGATCCGGCTCGTCTCAAGCGCGCGGAGGAGATCGGGCCTAGGCCGCTCGTCCCACCGGTCATGAAACACCAACTCATGAAGCGGCAGCCGTGGCAACCAGCCGTTACCCTCAAAAATTGGCCGCTCAGGAAAATTCTCCACGAACCCGACGCAGAGGTAGGCCACCGGAACGATCCGTTTCGGAATTCCAAGGATCGTGCGAAGGACCGCCGGCTCCATAATACTCACCCACCCGACGCCAACCCCTTCTGCCCGCGCCGCCAACCAGAGGTTTTGGATGGCGCAGCACGTACTATAGACCGCGGTTTCCGGAATCGTGTTTCGCCCGATCACCGCCGGCCCGAAGCGCTCCTGGTCGCAGGTGACGCAGAGATTGAGGGGCGCATCAAGGATCCCTTCCAGCTTGAAGGAGAGATACTGCTCGCGGCGTTCCTGATCGAACGTCTCCGCGGCGCGCAGCCGTTCCGCCTCGACATGGGCACGGACTTGCCCGCGGACCTCGCGATTCTCAACCACGAGAAAGTTCCAGGGTTGCGAGAGCCCGACTGATCCGGCCTGATGCGCTGCCAGGAGGATACGAGCCAGGGTCTCGTCCGGAATGGGATCGGGGAGAAAGGACCGCATGTCGCGGCGGCGCGTAATTGTCTCGTAGAGGCCGCGGCGCCATGCTTCAGGAAAGGCATGATCCGTCATAGGGTCCCCGCCATCGAAACAGAGAGGGACACCAGCGATGCTATGCTGTCTTCCTCCGCCCGAACCACAAACTGCGCCCCGCAGTGGCGTGCCGCTGCTTCGGTCTGCGGCCCGATCACCGCCATCGGCAGGCCCCATAAGGCCTTGCCGATGGCGCTCGAGAGCACTGTGTGGGCCGCCGAGGAACTTGGCAGCACTACGAGATCGATCGGCGGCAAGGGCAGGGTCGGCATCCGGTGAACATAGCGATAGGCAGCCACCACTTCGACTTTCGCACCGATCTTCGTGAGTGCGTCGCGTAAGTTCGGGCGACCGTCCTCCGCCATCACTACAAGAAATGGTCCCTTCTGAAAAAGACCCGACTGTTCGTCTAGCGCCTCCTGACAGGCGCCTCGTAGCGTGACAGCGGATGCGATGCCATGCCGTGACAACGCCTGCGCAGCAGCGGCCCCAACCGCAATGACCGGCAGGTTGAGGGTGGGAGCCTGTGCCAGCACCGCATCGACACCGGCGGCACAGCCGAAGACGATGCCACGGAATTCGTGGATTCGCGCCAGGGCCGTCGCGATGGAAGACCCTCCCTTGAAGGAGACCGCCTCGACCTCAGGAATTTCCAACACCTCGGCTCCGAGCGCGCGGAGCTCCGTCGCAATCACAGAACGACCAGGGCGCGCGCGGGCAACGAGCAGTTGCCGACCCGCCAGGGGGCGGCGCTCGAACCAGGCAATCCGCGCACGCAGTCCAACGACGTCGCCGACAATGACGAGAGCTGGAATGGTGAGATCGACATCTCGTGTCTTCTCCGGAAGAGTCGCCAACGTACCCACAATGACCTTCTGATCGGGAGTGGTGGCGGAGGCGATGTAGGCCGCGGGGGTCTCTGCGGAGCGGCCTGCCTGAATCAGGCGTTGGAGATTCGCTGAGAGTTTTCTGGCAGCCATGAAGAGCACCAAGGTACCCTTGCCGGTAGCAGCCTTGGACCAGTCGGTGAGACTGTGACGGCTCCCGTCAACATCGTGGCCACTCATGAAGGTCACATCGGAGGCATGCAGCCGATGGGTGAGCGGGATACCGGCATAGGCAGCGGCGCCAAGGGCCGCGGACACGCCAGGGACGATCGTAAAGAGAATGCCGGCTTCCGCCAGCTCTTCCGCTTCTTCCCCTCCGCGCCCAAAGATGAGCGGGTCGCCCGCCTTCAACCGAATGACTGTGTGGCCTGCCTTGGCGCGAGCCAGCACCTCCGGATGCAATCGATAGGAGGTCTCTCCCGCGCCATGGCGTCGGCCCACGGGCAAAAGCTCAGCTTCCGGCCTGACGAGCGAGAGGATGGCCGGCGAGACCAAAGCGTCGTAGGCCACGACGTCGGCGTCACGCAGCAGCTCCAGTGCGCGGACGGTGAGAAGTCCGGGATCGCCGGGTCCTGCCCCGACCAAATAGACCATTCCTTTTCGAACACCTGACTCAGTCGGCACGAACGTCTCCTTGCTTCCTTGTCGCCGACTCGCCCTTCCGGAACCGATGGGTGAACTCCGGATCGTACAGCCGCGAGTTCGCAAACTCGGTGGCCGTGAGCACACGCCCCACCAATACCATCGATGTGGAATTGAGCTTCGCAGCTCTCACCTTGCCTTCGATGTCCGACAACGTCCCGGTCACAATGACCTGATCGGGCCAAGAAGCCTTGTGGACGACGGCAACGGGACAATCCGCTCCATAGGACGGAATCAGGGAACGTGTGACATCCTTGAGGAGCGTGATGCTCAGAAACAACGCCAAGGTCGCTTGATGCCGCGCGAGGTCTTCCAACTTCTCGCCGTCTGGCATCGAGGTCCGCCCTTCTGCCCTGGTCAGGATCACCGTCTGAGACAGCTCAGGGAGAGTGAGTTCACGGCCCAGCGCTGCCGCTGCTGCGGTGAACGACGAGACACCGGGAATAATGTCGTAGGCAATGCCCAGCTCAACCAACCGGCGCATCTGCTCAGCGGTAGACCCGAAGACCATCGGATCTCCTGTATGGACCCGTGCCACATCCTGGTCCGCATCACGGGCAGCCACGATCACCTCGACGATCTGTTCGAGCGTCATCCCCGACGAGTCCATCACCTTGGCGTCGGGCCTGGCATGAGCAATGACCTCTTTAGGGACCAGCGATCCGGTGTAGAGCACGACGGGGCAGGACGCGATCAACTCCGCCCCGCGAAGCGTGAGGAGTTTCGGATCGCCCGGACCTGCTCCAATGATATACACACGCATCATGACTCCTTTACGTACACTTCAACACGGTCTCACGCACAATGTGCCAAATCTCTGCCGGGATTTCTCCAAGCCACCGTGCATCGATATTGCCAGCAGGCGCCATGCGGTTCTCCTGCATAGGATCGGTCACCAGACGCCAGAGGCGATCGCTGACCGATCCATTACGCTGGATGACGAACCGGTCGACAAGCAACCGGGCCAACGCGTCTCCCTCGACAGTCATCGTCACGTACGGTTGCGGTACCTGAACCAGACGGCGGGGCGACAACCGGATAAATGGACGCTCCATGGCATCGATCACACCAGGGGGGTCGAAACCCACCGCAGCAAAATCGCAAGGTTCCTTGGGATTGCCCACCAAAAAGAACTGTCCTTCGGTCTCGGCCAGGATGGCTCCGGCTAAACGTCCGACCAACGCCATCAGTCCGCCTCCGCTGCCGGTGGAACAACGAGCGAGAACCCCGGTCGCTGACCGGGAAGGACCGTTCCGTCGAACGTGTACTTATTGGTATAGCCACGCGGAGTGACCATGTAGCCCTCGAACATGAAGGTGTTGCTCGACCCAATAAGGACGGTCGTCAACATCCCGATCTCGAAATCGAGAAAGTTTTCCAAATCTGTCAGGACCACCTGCTCCATGTCGCGATAGGCGCTCTTCACCAGCGCCACCGGCGTGTTCGCGTCGCGGTAACGTCGGACAATCGCCTGTGCATCAACGATCTGCCTGGTGCGCCGCCCGCTGGCCGGGTTGTATAAACCGATGACGAAGTCCGCACTGGCGGCTGCTTCGATCCGGCGCTCAATCGCCGGCCAGGGAGTCAGCAGATCCGAGAGCGAGATCGAGCAGAAGTCGTGGACCAGCGGCGCGCCGACTAAGGAGGCGCAGGAATTGAGTGCAGTCATCCCGGGGATGAGGCGAAGCTCGGGTGAGTCGCCCCTCTTCCACTCCATCTCCTTCAGCACCTGGAAGACCAAACCGGCCATGCCATAGACGCCCGCATCGCCGGAGGAGATCAACGAGACGGTCGCGCCATCACGCGCCCGTTCAATCGCGGCACGGGCACGGCCGATCTCTTCCGTCATCCCGGTCTTGACAATTTCCTTCCCTTCGAGCAGGTGCCGGACGAGCTTGATATACGTGGTGTAGCCAACGACGAGCTGAGACTCGGCAATTGCCTTCAACGCTGCCGGAGTGGCATGCGCTTCCGCACCGGGGCCGATGCCCACAACGTAAAGGATTCCTCTTGCATCGCTCATAGGCTGCCCACCTCCATCTGCCGTTTCACGAAAGCCCGCCGCGCCACGGCCAGGGTCATGGATCGTCCCGCACCAGGCTCGGTATAGATTTCCTTGGGGACGAGGAGTTCCTCCACCCCGGCTGCGAGCAATGCGGCAGGCTCTGCGACTCCGCGCGAGCCGACGTGCTGCTTCACCTTCTCGGATGGATTCTGGATGCCCGGTACCACGTCCAATTCCTCCGGCGTATAGGTGCGCAGCGGCCACCCGTATTGTTCACTCAAGTCCAGCAACGCAGGCTCGTCCTTCTTCACATCAATGGTCGCCAGCTCTTTCACAGACTTGGGCGAGAGGCCATGTCGAGCCAGCAGGGCCAGGACACCCCGCTCTACCAGATCGGGAGCCGTTCCCTTGTCGCATCCAATACCGAGCACAAGGCTCTTCGGGCGATAGATGACGGCGTTCTTCCAATGGGCCGAATACGACTCGCCGATCTCGCGATCCGTGACGATCAGCAGGATTTCAAAATCATTCGGGTCCATGCCCTCCAGCGAAGTGGCGTAGCGAACACCTTCAGGCAAAGGCTTCTCAGCCGGCCACCAGTCCGGCTCTCCCGTCTCCTGGACAAAGAGCACCTCGGTCGCATTCACCACCGCGGCGCAACCCCGCGTCACATTGCGATCCGGATCGTCGAGCGTCCATCCCAAGTCACGGCCCAGGATATCCACCGTCAAGGTACCGATCGCATCCGACGCGGTCGTCACGACAGACTGCGCGCCGAGCGCTGTCGCGACCCGTTCGGTGAATATATTGCCGCGACCGACGTGACCGGACAGCACACAGATTGAGAAACGGGCTGCGTCGTCGATACAGACCACCGCCGGATCAATCTTTTTGTTCTTCAACAGAGGCGCGATCATCCGCACCACGGCCCCGACGCTGATAATAAAGATGTGGCAGTCATAGGCAGTGAAGGTCTCGATCAAAGTGGGACCCATCGGCAGCGGGAGGCGAAGCGCGCCGGCTGGGGCCGAGGCGATCAGCTTCTCTGAGACGAAGAGGTCAGCGCCCGACAACTGCGGCAGCAAACGGGACGCAATCGCGATTCCGTGCTTCGTAATGGCATAGACGGCAAATGGTTTCCGTTCGACGATCATGCCCCAGTCTCTCTGGTGGCTACTCTCGGCATCGCCGGCACCACGCCGGCCAGCATCCCGCTGCGCTCCTTGCGCGACACGATAATCATCGCAAAACAATCGCCCCGCTCAGTCTGAATCGTGCGGATATCCCGGACGATCCGTTCTTCGGCCATGGTGGCCTTCGACACGTAGACCGCCCGGTCGACGAGTCCCTGGCGCGCAAGCGCGTCGACCACCTTGGGAATCTCGGTGCCCATTTTCATCAAGACGACCGTGTCGAACATCTCCAGCACCTGGCTCAGATCCTCCACCCCATAGCTCGCGGGAAGAATGGCGATCCGCTCTTGCCCGTCGGCCAGAGGAATGCCGGTTACAGAAGGCACCGCCATAATCGACGACACACCAGGGACGACTTCAACGCGGATACCTGGCCAACGCAGAGGAGCCTCCCGACCCAAATAAATGAAGGTACTAAAGAGCGACGGATCGCCTTCCGTCGCAAACGCAACCGACAATCCCCGCTCCAGACGCTCCCCGATGGCAGTAAAGGCGGCATCCCAGGCTGGCCGAAGGCGCTCCGGGTCCTTGTTCATCGGGAACGTTAAAAATATGCGTTCTTGTCCTGGGATCTCCCCCAAGGTCGGCTTGAGAATCTTCCAGGCCATCGACTCTCCGTAATCGGAGCTGCGGGGCAGCGCGAGGACCTGCGCCTGCTTCAACACAGTGAGCGCGCGAAGCGTGATCAGATCCGGCGCGCCGGGACCGACGCCGACTCCATACAATGTTCCATAGTTCATGAGACCGCTCCTGTCTGGCTGGGCTTCTCGACCGCAAAGATTTGGATGGGGTTCAGGGCCTCGTAGCGAAGGTAGTGGGCCAAGGGCTCCGCTCGCGACACTTGGAGCAATGTCACCTCCGGCACCAGCCCTCGCTTGCGCAAGGATTGATAGGTCTCCGCCACATTCTCCAGCGTAATGGCGTTGACGGCCAGGCGTCCGCCCGGTTGCAGCCGGTCCATGACAACGTCGATGATCTCCTCCATGCTCCCCTTGCTGCCGCCGATGAAGACCGCATCGGGCGCCTCCAGATCGGCCAGCGCCTCGGGCGCTCGGCCTGCGATGACTCGCACGTTGTCCACCGCATGGGCCAACAGATTTTCGCGGCAGATCTCGGCACCTTCCGGATCGACCTCGATCGCATAGACCAACCCTTTCGGCGCCAGCAAGGCCGCCTCGATCGACACAGAGCAGGAACCAGCCCCAATGTCCCAGACTACGCTGTCCGGTCTGATCCCCATCGCAGCCAGGGACAAGAGTCTCACCTCACGCTTGGTGATAAGTCCCTTCTTGGGCATCCGCTTCGCGAACGCATCCTCATGGAGGAAGGGAATGGCACAGGGGGCTCGCCAGGAGGGATCGGAGCGGACGAGCAAGAGAACATTAAGCGGTCCCACGTCCTGGCACACAGCTAGATCCCTCACATCGAATCGCCGGACCCGTTCATCGGGGCCACCCAGGTTTTCACAGACCCACGCCACCCAGGTGGTCTCTCCATGTTCGACCATTCGCTTCGCTAACACCGGCGGCGAGTTTTTCTCATCGGTGAGGATCGCGACCTTGACTTGGCCTTTGAGCCGTGTGAGGAATCCCTCAGACGAGCGGCCATGGAAAGAAAGAAACGCGGCGTCGTCCCACTTCAGCCCGGCTCGTGCAAAAGCCCACTGCATCGAACTCGGCTGCGGCACAATCTCAACGTGCTCGGCGCCCAGCCGCTTGATGACCAGACTGCCGATGCCAAAAAACATGGGATCGCCAGAAGCCACCACACAAACATTCTGTTCCTCGGCAAGTTCCGCCACCCGGTCGAGCACCGCTGAAAGTCCGTCCTTGAGGACAATCCGCTCGCCCTGAAATTGCGGAAAGAACTCAAGATGGCGCTCGCCACCCACGAGTACCCCCGCCTTCATCACCGCACTCACGGCTCGACTCGTCAGACTCGCGCAGCCGTCGTCCCCGATACCCACCAAGGTAATGGCGCGCCGAGAATTCATGCCGATTCCTTGGCCGAGAGGAGCAGCAAGGCATGGATGATCGCGACGGCGATAGGGCTACCCCCCTTACGACCGCGAGCCACAATATAAGGAGTCGCCAGTTGCAGCGTGACGTCCTTCGACTCAGCCGCCGACACGAACCCGACCGGCACGCCGATGATGAGGGCTGGCTTTGCATGTTCCTCGCGAATCAGGCGGGCCAACTCGAGTAACGCGGTCGGGGCATTGCCGATTGCGACAACAGCCCCATTGAGCAGGTTGAGGCGGTGCGCCTTTTTCATGGCCTCGATTGCGCGCGTCGAGTTGCTGGTCCTCGCGGTTGCGATGACATCCTCGTCTGAGATAAACGAATGGACCTTGCAGCCATAGGAGGAAAGCCGTTCCTCGTTCAGGCCGGCAGCAATCATCTTCACGTCGACCAACAGCGGACAGCCGCCTTGAAGCGCCGCCACACCGGCACGAACCGCATCGGGATGAAATCGCATCAACATCTTAAATTCGAAGTCCGCCGTGGCATGGATTACCCGTCGCACAACCTGCCACTCGGCCAGCCCGAAGTCGTGCGGACCGGCCTCCTGGTCGATGATCGCGAAACTTCCATCCTCAATGCTCCGTCCGAGCGCGGTCATCTGTCGCATATCATTCATTCGTGAACCTCCGGGTAACGACCGAGCAACGCGCCGCCGAAATCCACCAGACAGGTTTCTACTGCCAGCTTGCCGCCCACGTGGTTCTGACAATGTTCGACGACCTTCTTGCAGACGAGCGACGTGATGCCGACGAGACCTGCCTCACGGCAGAGTTCGAGCACATGGCGAGCGGTATTGGCTTGGCGGATGGCCGCAATCAACTCATCCGAGGCGGACAGCTCAACCGCCAGCGAAGCTAGGAACTCCATGTCCACTTCCGATCCAGCCGCGTGCGTCTGCATCTTACCGTTAGCCATCTTCGAGAGTTTTCCCATCATCCCGACGACAGTGGCGCGCGCGATTCCTCGCCGTGCGCATTGCCTGACGCCGACGCCAATGAAGTCGCCCACCTGGATAAAGGCCTGTTCCGACAAATGCGGGTACAGCGCCATCGCATACTGTTCCGATTTACCGCCGGTCGTCAGCACCAATTCACGCAGACCGCCTGCCGCAGCGACGTCGATCTCCTGCATCACGCTCGCTTTGAAGGCCGCCGTAGAGTAGGGCTTCACGATGCCCGTCGTGCCGAGAATGGAGATGCCGCCCAACAGGCCGAGACGCGCGTTGGTGGTCTTCTTGGCCATTTCTTCACCGCCAGGCACGCTGATCATTACGACAGCACCGGCATAGGGCGTGTCGGCAAGCTCTTCTCCTACCATCTCCATAATGTTTCGTCGCGGGACCGAATTGATCGCAGGCCCGCCGATCTCCAAGCCCAAGCCGCTCTTGGTGACGGTGGCAACGCCCGTGCCTCCTCTAATCTCGATACCCGGCTCGGTGCGGAGTTCGACTTCAGCGATCAGCTCAGCACCGTGCGTACAGTCGGGATCGTCGCCGGCGTCCTTGATTATGCTGCAGATGGCACGGGGGTCTAAGCGCTCGCAGCGCGCGAGGGCGAAAGTGACCCGCGTCCGATTGGGCAACGTCGTCTCAATTTCAGACAGCATGATGCCCTTCACAAGACAGCGCGTCGCAGCCTTGGCGGCTGCCGCTGCGCAAGCGCCGGTGGTGAACCCAGTGCGCAGCCCCTTTCGATTTTCTGGCGGCACGCTCTTGTTCATAGATCATCTGCCTGTGCACTCTTCCAGGCAGCCAAAACGCTCACGTACGTTTGCCGCACGTTCAGGGTTGTAGTTCTCAGCTCGCGCCTGATTCGTCCCCCGGAAAGATACACGGCAGAGCAGGTCCCCGTCGGGTCCTAACAACTCCAGTGCCGCAAGGCCCTCGTCCGGCTGCGCATAGCGAAGCCTGCTTTCATCCTCAATCTTGAGGTGAACATGAGTACGTCCCTCCTCGCCAAGCGTCACCCACTCGGCCCCTTGACGCAAGGTTAGAAGGCCATGGACCTCGGCAATCGCCCCAGCCGAACGAACGATGACACTCGTATCCCCCAACGTGAGCGCGGCCTCAAGCGCTGAGAGAATCTGGTCCCGTCCGGTCATGCGGATTTCTTCGGCATATTAAAGAACGACTCCACGTTGTCTTTGTTCACAGTAACTCCGGCAGCCGCCAGCTCATCGAGCAGCACCTGGTTCACGATGCCATCGCCCGCGATGAATGCCTGCGCGAGATCACCCTGCGACATCACCTGGCGGAGAATGGCCCGGGCATGAGGAATTCGTTCCGGGTGCCCGATCGCAGGGATCGCTTCAATTCTCATTTCTCCACAATCCGCCGGGACATGCGTACGCACGAATTCGGCCGGCAGAAAGTAATCCGGCGAGGCGCGCAACCAAATGAGCAAGGTCTGAGGGAGCAACTGTGCAAAGCGGGTGGCGTGCAGCAAGCCAAGTGCGGCGGTGATCCCGGTATCCGTCGCAAGGATGAGCGTGCGGCCCGATGCGCCCTCCCGCGGGAAAAACTTGCCCCAGGGTCCGCTGAACCAGATGTCCGTTCCCGTTTCAAGCCCATGAACGAAGGCCGAACCCAGTCCGTCGGGTATGCGCTTCACCGCGAGTTGAAAGTGAACCTGCTCGGCGTCGCTGGTGAGAAACGAGTAGGCCCGCTTGACGGCCTTCCCGCTCGGCAGCACGATGCGGCTGTCAAGAATGAGATACTGTCCACCGACAAACCCCAACGGCTCGGCCGCGCACAGATCAAGGACCATGGTATCAGGCCCCATCCGCTCCGTTCCCACCACTCGGGCGGTCTTCGCCACGGCCATCGCCTCTACTCCGCGGGATAAATCTCATGGACAAAATCATGCATCTCATCGAGGTCGCGGTAGAAATGCGTGAGGCCCTCGATCTGATGCGCCAGGTCGAGATCAACTTTCTTCGTGAGCACCACCAGCGTTCGCAGGTACGGAAGTTTTGGGTCGTCGGAGCGTGTCGCGGACACGCGCTGCTCAAGCGCGGCCACCGCGCCTTCGTAAAACTGCTTGAGCGTCGTCAAGTCCTTTGCTCCGCACATAGAGCGAATCGGTCCAGGTTGATCGGCCCCGGTGCCAAGCTCTGCCAGCTCATGCTGCCGCTCGGCCTCGTTCTTCACCCCCAACACTTCCATCAAACCAAGCCGAAGCCCTGCGATTTCATGACAGGCCATCGTGAATCCTCCGTTACTGCATGATATTGTCGACCAGGCGACTGACAAGCCGATCGCCGAGCAAATGCTCCTCGACCAGTTCTTTGGCATCCGTCTCTTTCACACTCCGGTACCAGATGCCGTCCGGATACACCGCCACCGTCGGACCCTCTCCACAGCGGCCCATGCAAGAGGTCCTGGTTACTCGGATATCCTGATCGCGGCCGGTTTCTTTCAGCAGCCGCCGCAATGTGGCAATCAACGTGATGCTCCCGGCATCAGCACAATCGGCATTTCCACAGACCAGGACATGTTTGGCCAGCGGGCGATGGGCATGGACATGTGGCATGGCCTGCGCATGGGTGAACCCGTGCCGCAGACTCCAGAGAAGCGCCTTGAGGCCGCCCACATTCTTCGTCACGGCAGATACCGGCACCCGGTACTGACAGGTGTCGCAGGGGAGTGGCCGTTCCCCTGCTGTCGCTTGTACAAGGCGCTCGTCCATCAAACGGAGCAACCGGTCGTCGATGCCCAAATGGGGTGCCAATTCGGTGTTGATCCAGGGATAGCGAGCCTGAAACGATTCCACCTGCTCGCGAATTTTTGTGATCAGTCTTCCGCCGAAGAGAAAGTAGGGGGTCACGACGATCCGCTCCGGGCGCGCCCGAGCGACCAGTTCCACCGTCTCCTCAAACAGCGGTCTCGTGACGCCGATGAAACAGGGCATCACCCACCCAATCTCGCGCCCTTCGGCAAGGAGACGAACGACTTTACAGAAGTCCCCGTTCGCGTCCGGATCACTGGAGCCGCGACCCACGACAATGACGGCGGTCTTTACTGCCGCGCGAGCGCCATCCAACACCGTCTGTACTCGCTCGAAGGCCAAATCGACAAGGTTCGGATGGACGCCCAATGCGTTAGCCACGCTAAAACGAACAGTGGGAAAATCCTGCCGAGCCTGCGAGAGGGCAAGCGGGATATCGTTCTTTACATGCCCTGCCGCAAAGAGAAACAATGGCAGCACCACAACGACATCGGTCCGCCTAGCCAGATCGCAAAGGGCGGTGGACAAAGAAGGGCGGGCAAGCTCCACATAGCCGTGCGCCACGTCGAGATCGGAACGCGCCGCACGATAGGCCGCCACCAAAGCCTCGAACTCAACATTGGCATTGGGATCACGACTGCCGTGCCCGACGATGAGCAATCCCGTCGTCATGCGACACAAACCGTAGGATGGGCTGCCAGCAAAAACACCTCCAGCTCCAGAACAGGAACAAGAGGTCGCATGCCCAAAAGGCCGAAGCGATCCTCCGTTACCGCGCGGAGAAATCGTACTATGTTAGCTCGGACAGGTCTCCTGGCTCATGGGTTAAGAAGTTGACCTTCAACGCTACCCCAGCCTTCCCCAACATGTTTGTAGAGTGGCTAAAGGGGGGAGCTTCCCATTTACAGTGGCGGGACCGCGCCGGTTTTTCACCGGACTTCCCTGATACGCCCTAACGGGCAGCCGAGAGATTACGCAATTATCAGCCAAGGTACCTAACTCGCGCTAGTCCACCCTGTCAAGGCTGAAATATCGTGATTGCACGCGATCCGAAGTTTTTTTACGCGAACTGAGCCGACCACAAAGCCCAATAACTTACCATGGCATACACGAATGCCGTTGCCTATCCTTGAAGGGTTAGTAAGGGGACGAAGGTCAATGCAATGATCATTCACGCTCCCGAGCGCATGAGGTCGAGCGTTTGCAGACTGAAGGCCGAGAAGGTCGTAAAACCTCCACAGACTCGGACCATAATGAAGAGGTCTCGTATCTGCCAGCGGTTAGCCCTTAACGACGGGAGGGCATCCGCTGCAGCTATTTACTCTTGATTAAGTGCCGATGATCGTCTTCAACCCCCACGAGCATGGCCGTGTGCCGGGCAATCCAATTCTTTAGCGCGTCGAATTGAGACTTGAGGGAGTGGGCGATGGCCAAATTTAACGTCGAATCTGTTCTTGACCAGACCGACTCAGCAGACCTTGTAGCAGCATCCGTGGAGCGGAAAGATTACGATGTTCATTTGAGATATGTTAGGCGAGTATTTATGGAAGACACGGTCTCAAGGCTCATAGTCAAGAGCCCCGATCTTGACTCGTCCTTCCGCATTCACGTACTCTTCGTCCCCAAGTTTCATTTTTGTATACGCGAGATACTATGAATCGAATCGGTTCAAGACGAGCACTGGCGTTGCTGTTGGTGCTGTGTATGCTTGTCGTCGGCAGTCTCGCTTCCGCTCAGTCAATTGCACACGAAGCCCACCACGCGCATCATCAGAAAGCCACACATGCCACGATGCTCTGTTCATGGATGTGTACCGCCGGACAAGTGATTGATGGGCCGGCAACGCCTTATCTAACGGGGCTTCATATCATTGCCTCGAATGAGCCGTTGCTCCCTCGGTTCGACCCGCAAATTTCGTTCCGTCATACGACCTCACGCGGACCTCCGCTTTTCCCCCCGAAATAGTTTACCGGCGCAACACTGACCTAGCCACTAACTCGGATTCACGTCGAGAGTTGGCCGAGGATCCATTCGTCAGCCGTTGCAAAAGAACTCGAGCGCTACTGCGCTTGGAAGCACTTAGAGGGAAAAGCGAAGGGAATCATCTCATGAAATCCTATTCTAGGCGTATCGGTGCGGTCCTTTTTGTTGGATTCCTGACCATCATGTTCAGTGCTCCACGTGCTTATGGGTCATGCGGCGCAGTGAGTTGCTTTATCGTTATTGGTTCACAACAGCAAGTGCCACAGGCTGGTGTCCTTACAGTGAATGGAATATATAACTACACACCTATGCGACTACTTGGTGGCACAAGCGGCGTTATTCCAGCCGCAGATCAAGCCAGCCAGCGATTGATTCTGGATCACCATAAAGAGACTCGTACTATCACCCAAACATACACGCTCGACATGAATTATGGAGTGACGGATCGATTCGCTCTGCAGGTCACCGTCCCCTACCTGAAACGGACGCATCGGCATATCGATGGGCTCGGAGAAAGCTCAGAGGAGTTCGGCGAAAACGCAACTTTCTCTGATAACGGGGCGGGGGATGTCAGGGTGACAGCAAAATACAATGTCCTCCCCACTCTTCGAAGCATGCTCGTGTTCGGCTTAGGTATGGATTTGCCGACAGGTGACACACGTGCGCGTGACAGTCTCGGCGGCGTATTAGAATCATCAGGACAACTTGGTCGTGGAGCCGTTGGTTTAATTGGATCTGTGTATCAAACGTATGAGTTGATCCCTCATCGTTTGAATGAATTCGCATTTGGCAGCTATCGCCATACGTTTCGAAATTGGGACGGCTATCAGTTCGGTGACGAATTTCTATTAAATCTCGGCCTGAACCTCGTCACTGTGCCTTGGTTTGTAATCACCAACCAACTCAACTACCGCTACCTCGTGCATGATAGACTGCGCGCAAATTTAGAGCAGTCGGCCCCTCCTTTCGCTGGTGCTGAGCCGGAGGTCCTCGATCCGACGGCCATGACTCGCCGTGTCTCAACGACCGGCTCGACGTACCTTGCCTATACCACCGGCTTTCAAATTGCGATCAGCGGTTTGACCAGCGCTTCCTGGGCTCAGGCCACATCGGTGTATTTTTACACGCAAATCCCGCTCGTGCGGGACTTCAATAACAACCTGGGGCAGGGCACGAGTTTCATTGCTGGTATCACAAAATCATTCCAACTGATGCAACGCTCCTAGTCCCACAGGAGGATATATGTACAGGCAGAGATTATGGCCCATCAGTGCGATCACCGTCCTTATAGCGCTATCCACACTGAATGTTTGGTCAATGGGCAGCCGAGTTCCAAGCATCGGAATGCCAATAGAGGATTTTCACCTCACTGACCTCGATGGCAGGACGCAGAGCATTTCACAATATCGTGGGAAAATTGTTCTCCTAAATTTTTGGGCCACATGGTGCAAGCCTTGCACCAAAGAAATGCCGGCTATGCAAAGTACCTATAACAAGCTTCGCAATGAAGGATTTATGGTGCTTGCCATCAACGAACTCGAGGATGACGACAAAGTCAGGGAGCACGTCATGCAGTACAGCCACACATTTCCTGTGCTCATGGATCGGGACAACAAAGTCGCGAATCAATTCGGAGTATTCGGTTTACCAGTGAGCGTGTTTCTCGATGGACAGGGCCGAGTGCAAGAGTACATCAAGGGCGGGCTGCTCACGGAGCAGACGATCCTGGACATTGTGGCTCGCATTCAAAAACAAGCACCGGTTCGCGTAGAATTAGCCAACTGATTAGTGATGACCTGAAGGTGTATTGATCGAAGCCAATTGGCGAGTTTGGGATATGAGCCGCAATAAGCGATCGTTTATTAGCCTTGCCGTGTTTATCGCCGGTGCTTACCTGGTGATGGGCCCGTAGGGTCAATCGAAACATCGCGCAAAACCTTCACGTAACGGATGATGTCTTTAAGCAGCTCGTTGAAATGCTCATCCTCGCTGTCAAAAAGCGAAAACGGGTCAATAAACAGAGGCAGGTCGATTATCACCGAAACGTTGAATGCGCCGTATTCCTCTAATATTTCCGTGGCGACGCCGAAAAAATCACTGAAATAGATCGGCGTGGCCATCGAACTCTTCAAGTTTGATGACGCAGTCATTTATGGCAGCTGACCGCTCCCGTTTGGAGTCTTCAGTTTGATTTTCTTGGACAGTTCTTCCCCTGAGTCGCATCTCACCAAAACTGCAACCCCATCCACCCTCCGGCGTTATCGTTGTTAGTTTTTGTATGCAAGTGGAACCTCCATACGGTGGGAACAATATCAAGTATGTCGGACTGTCTACCCAGCGCATCTTAGCGGACTATGAGCCGTAGCTTTTCCCTGCTCACGCAGCAATCGCAATCGGCCTTATTCTAAATAACAGCGCTTGTCACACGACAATTGCAAAGGTGCCACCACTGGCACTCTGCCTGTAAGTGTTTGTTTCGTAAAGGTTCGGAATGTCACTTTTTGCACCGATGTTTCCTCTTAAGATCCTGGTTTGTAACGATTTCCGTATGCCCTGAAAAGGCTGGTGCGGAACCTCCCTCCTTGAACATGAGGCCGCGAATCAGCAATTCGCTGATAGGATATGACCGTGATAATATCTGCCACCCTATGGACGTTCTCTATAATCAGACGCTCCGTCAGTTGGATAAAGCCTTCAGACGACTTGAGGCTATGGTTCCGCCTCCCCAGAGAATGCGACATGGAAACTCATTCGTCTTCCGATACACAGAAAAATCGGTTCAACAAGCGGTGATTCAAAAACTTGCCAGAATGGTATCGGGCCTTCATGCCGCTCGATTGCTTTGCAACAACGGATTCCTTCAAGAGCAAGGCGCAATCCAACGCCTACTTGACGAGACTCATGAAGATATCTGGTTTCTGGCCTTTGGAGTCATTCACAATGACATCACGCAGCTTCATCGGGACTACCTCGACGCCTTTTACAAAGAAGAATTCGACCCCGAAACAGGTGAAGCGCTACTTGATCGTCCGATGCCGCCAAGACGAAAAATCCGTGCTTACTTATCACGCCTTCAAGAACAGCCGAATGACCCAAGCTCTGCGGTGAGGCTGTACCATACGATTTACAGCGGCTACTCGGGGTATATTCACGGTGCTTCATCGCATATCATGGACATGTGGGGTGGGGACCCGCCTCAATTTCATATCCACAGCATGGCTGGAACCCCCAGGCACGACGTACATCGTTACGACCTCTACAACCCATTTTTTCGCGCGATCCTTTCCTTTGCCCTCGCAGCCAATGCATTTGACGATGAAAAGTTGTCTGCAACTTTACGTGCCTTCAATTTGGAATTCGACCGACTTTCAGGACGCAACGAGGCCTACAGAAATTCATCTTCTCGTCGCGCCTAAGAAACTGCTAATTGTGGCTAAATTGTGGCAGAACTATCCTGCCCGATCGGTTTCAATCGGTTCCTCCCCTACCTCTGACTCTTCTGTAAGTGATTGAGATTGAAACGATGAGATACGATTGGGAACTATAGTCTCTGCTATTGCAGCGGTTTCAAATCTCGCCCCCTCCGCCAAACACCTCTCAGCGCCTCCTCCCGGCCACATCCTGGCGTCCTCACCTCGCAACCTTCGGGGCATCCCGGAATAACCTCATCCCCATGAGGGGAGCCAGGTGTTCATGTTTCCCCAGCCACACCAAAGACGCTCAGAATAACTACGCACTTGCGGGCACACTCCTCAACATGGTTGACTGAAAAAGGGTGAAGGTGTCTGCTTTGGTTGTGCCCACCCAGGGCGGCAAGAGGTCTCGACATCCTCCTGGCGAGATCTGCCTTCACCCTCAAACTTTAGCGCTACTGTATGTCTATTGGGACGATTGGGAAACAGGGAACAAGAGTAGCCAGACATTTAACACGAACAACCACTCATAACTCATTGAATATCATAACTTTTCAAGAATTCAAGCCTGACACAATTCATCCCCCCTCCTTAGATTAGCGCCCCTCCCCCTCCTCCACGGTATTCTCAGCCTCCTACTTGCTCGGTATTGTTGAGCATGCACGATTCACAGCTGGTCTCCACGGACATCGCTGCAGTTCACACCCCAGTATCACAGGAGGCTCCATGCACAAACAGGTGGGAAGAATCGGATCGGTTCGCCGAGAACTTCATGGGAAAGCCTGTCCCTTCTGCGGTGGTCAGAAATATCAGTTGGTGCTTCGGGCCCAGACCTTACCCGGCAACGACGGACTTTTTGCCCGCTGCAGCCAATGTCAGCGAGCGAAGGAACTCGACGAAGAACTTGGTCGCATTCTCTGGATGTAGCGAGTTCCGCATCGTCGTTGCCTTACCAACCACCACCAATCTCGTGAGGACATATGGCAAGCTCTCACAAGAGTTCGCGTGCCCGAACCAATCGGAAGGCACATGCCTTGCGCATGCTACTGACCAGCGGCGTCGTGCGATCGGCCGATGTCGATCCTCCCTCCATGGGAATCCCACGTTCTCAGGTCAGTATCACCAGCCCCTTCCCTTCGAGAAATGGGGTTCACATAAGACCAATCCACACGACGCAGTACATACGCCGACCAGGACTCTTTGCTCAGTGGCAAACCACCTTTGCCGATATTCTCAAGGAATTCGGCAAACGGTAGCGGAAGGTCAACGACTGTACCCGCCCACATCCTACCCCGCACAACAAATCTTTCTTCACTGAAAATCATGCATGAGAATCACTTGAGTGCGCTCCATGCTCTGGGGTATGATCGCCCTTCTTCTTTCCGGAGAAGGGGGTCAGACACTGACGGTCTAGGGCAGGCATTACATACAGGTCTCGGACAAGGGAGTGCGGAGAGGTGGCCGAGTGGCCGAAGGCAACGGTTTGCTAAACCGTCACAGGGCCAAAAGCCTTGTCGCGGGTTCAAATCCCGCCCTCTCCGCCACACCGAACGTGAAGAGTTGATTTTTCTTTAGTTATCCTGTAGACAGAACCTCCCTTCAACATCTTACCGAAATGCCGAGGTAGCTCAGTTGGTAGAGCACAGCCCTGAAAAGGCTGGTGTCGACAGTTCGATTCTGTCCCTCGGCACCATAAAACATTCAAAATATTAGTAAAATTCTCCCCGCCAGCCGGCACGTCCCTCACTCCACTTTTGTGAACTTTTCGGCCTTTTTCAGTCTGTTTTGCCCGATTGGTTGTCCAAATGGTTGTCCAAAGCCAACCGCGTTGAACCTTTAGCAGAGGCTCAGTTACCGACTTTTTCCTGCTCTGCAATGCCCGGTTTCACACCCATTCGGCCACTCCACACAACCTCTCCCGGATCGATTCTCCATTCGCACCAGATTCTAGTCCCATCACGTCGAAGGGCTTTTGAAACTTTTCCACAAATGTCGCGACGCCTCCCTCTAGAAACGATCGAGCTATCAATCGGTTGAGCTAGGCTCGAAAAAGTGGACGCCTTCAACCTATGATCTGAGGTCTGGAGGTGTGGGATGGAACGGTTACCGCGACAGAAGTATACGAAGGAGTTCCGGGAAGAAGCCGTGCGGATGGTGCG
>WYAX01000015.1 GCA_011525625.1 Nitrospira defluvii | reverse complement strand
TGGAAAATCTCCGACTGCGCGTCTGGGCGCAATATCGCGTGCTGTACAATGCCAGCAATATTCCCAGCGGTATCAACAACGGAAGCCTACCCACAGCAGGAACCGGTACCGGAAAGCTGAACTTCGGAGAGACCACCGGTTACGATTTCTTTCGCCAACGACTGCGCCTCGCGTTCGACCTTCAACACAAAGATTCCAGCAACGTCGGCGCGTATATGCAGATGGAGTATCGCGGTGGATTCGGCGGATCCAGCCCGGCGGCCAGCGACCCGCGCGGTGAAACCGGCGCCAATACTGATGGCACCCCCAACGCCTTCAACCGCTTGCAAGCCCGCGGCATCCGGTATGGCTACGTCTACGTCACGCCCATCGAACACCACACGCTTGTGGTCGGTATTCTTCCGACCATCGACCAGGTGGGCCGGGTGTTGTGGGACGGTGAGTGGGATTTTTTCGTCGGCGGCGCCTCGCTGGGCGGAAAGATCGGTGAGGGCGACTACCGGTTGGGATTTTACCGCATCGCATCGGACTTGAAGGCCGGCACCATCGGAACCGGGTTCGGCAAAGACGGCGACATGTGCGTAGCCGATTACAACCGCCCCATGAAGCTGGGCGCCTATGATGTGAAAGTCGGCGGCCACTTCTACAGCTTGAATCTGGGCAAGACCGAAAATATTTCTATCGGAGATACACACGAAAACTGGGCCGCGCTGACCGCATCGGGCGGCCTCTTCGGCGGCGCATGGAACGCCTACCTCATGCTCAACAGCGGCCGCATCGGCACAGGGCTGACGGGCAACAACCACACCGGCTATTCAGGGAAGTTCGAGGGATCGATCCCGATCGGGCCGACGACCTTCAATCTGTTCGCCCTCTATGCGTCCGGCGACAAGGCTGGGCACACGTCGAACCAATTCACCACGCCGGAAGCCATTCTCGGCACCAACGGCTATTGGGGTTATTCCCATATCTTCAATGCGAATGCCCCGGGCGATGTGAATGATTTCGGCGTCAATCTCAATAACGGCGGGGCCGGGCTCATGACGGTGCAAGCCCAGCTGAAATTTCCTATCATGCCTCGCTTGACCGGCACCCTGGAAGGCGCCTACTTTGCCGCGGCTCGATCCCGCGACTTCGGGAACCGCGGCGGGTCCAGCTACATGGGCACGGAAACAGGCGCCATGGTGACATACAACCTTGCGAAGAATCTGAATCTGGATGTCGGAGCCGCTCATGCCTTCATGGGCGACTTTTTGGCAAATCGAACTCAGGCGAACGCTGTTGAACGTTCAATTTACGAAGTCTTTACCCGTTTCCAATATGCCCTGTAGCGACGACGCTGCGGGAATCATCAGGAGGATATGATGAGTGAAGTCTCGCGAAGACACTTTCTACAACTGGGGGCCTGTGTCGTCGGGGGAGCCTGCGCGGCAGACGCACTCCCATCGCTGGCTCACGCTGCCGAAGGCGGCGACATCACCACGCTGAGGACCACGCTGCCCTATCCCCGGGTGAAACTGGCTTCCATCGGGCAATTAACGGTTGGGCGTGAACAGCTGACCACCTATCCGGATCAAGCCTCGCCGGTCGTGCTTGCAAAACTGGGACGGCCCGCAATCAACGGAGTCGGCCCGGACCGCGACATTGTCGCGTTCAGCCGACGCTGCTCGCACATGGGTGGCACCCTGAGCTTTCGACCGGACACCGCGACATTCCATTGCCCGCTCCACTACGCTTTCTTCGACGCTCAGAAGGGAGGCTTATTAGTGATCGGTCAAGCGACGGATAACCTGCCCCAGCTCGAACTCGAAGTCGATGCCGCAGGGGACATCTTTGCCGTGGGCATCAGAGGCTTACTGTATGGACGACAGACCAACGTTTTAGCCTGATCAGGGACTGCACGAAAAGGAGATCTCGCACATGAGTTCGATCTATCACGGCGAAGACCGGATACCTGTGCCTCCCGCCGATGCCGAACGGTTTACGACCGTCTGCTCCTATTGCATCGTCGGGTGCGGCTACAAGGTCTACAAATGGCCCCTGGGGAAAGAAGGCGGACCGCTCCCACACCAGAATGCCTTGCGAGCAGACTACCGGACCCAACAGCCGGAACAGGCCGGCACCTGGATCTCACCGGCCATGCACAGTGTCGTCACAGAGCGAAACGGCCGGCGATTCAACATCGTCGTCCTGCCGGACAAAGACTGTGTCGTGAACAAAGGGAACCATTCTATTCGCGGCGGCACACATGGTGACGTCCTCTATGCGCCTGACCGCCCGACGGCGGACCGCTTGACCCACCCACTATTGTATCGCGGACACAGCCGCCTGCCCACGACCTGGGACGAGGCAATCGAATTGGGGGCTCGTGTCATCAAAGCCACTCTGGACAGATCAGGGCCGGATGCCGTTGCCATGAAGTGTTTTGATCACGGCGGCGGAGGCGGGGGGTTTGAAAATAACTGGGCCGTCGGTTCTTTTTTCTTCACCGGCATCGGCACGAAGATGGCCTCGATACACAATCGCCCGGCCTACAACAGCGAGGTGTTCGCGTCAGGGGATGCCGGGATTGCCCCTCTCCCGTCAGCCTATCTCGACGCCGAATTGGCCGATACGATCGTATTGATCGGTGCGAACTCCCACGAAACCCAGTCGATCTACTTTCTCGAACATATGTTACCCAATCTCGGCGGCGGAACCTTGGCGCTCAAGCAACAATTGCTTCCAGGGGAACCCCATGCCCGCGGCAAAATGATCATCGTGGACCCACGGCGCACTTCAACCGTCGCTGTGGCGGAAGCACATGCGGGTAAAGACAACGTCCTCCATCTACAGATCAACAATGGCACCGACATCGCCCTCCTGAATGCGCTCTCGCGCCTCATCCACGAACAAGGTTGGCACGATCAGGACTTTATCAGCCGACGGACGAATAACTTCTCGGTGTTCCAACAGGCCAATCTCGCACAGAGTCTCGATGAAGCCGTACGGCTGACCGGGATCTCGAAAGTCCGGATGATGCAGGCGGCCGAATGGATCGCCAAACCCAAGACTTCGGCGGCGCGACGCCGCACCCTCTTCCTGTACGAAAAGGGGCTGATCTGGGGGCTCAAGAACTACGAAAACGTGGCCGCCGTGAACGACCTTGCCCTGCTCACCGGCAGCCTCGGCAAACCAGGCACCGGCTGCGGTCGATTGGGCGGACATCAGGAAGGCTACAGCCGACCGCCCTATCCTGGCCAACGCCCGCCGATCAACGTCGACGAAGTGGCGGTGAAGGGCGGTGCCTCAAAAGTATTCTGGGTCGCCGGTTGCAATCCGGTGGGTGGTACGCTGAATGCGCAAGCGTTCCGCGCCTCCCTCGCTCAACGCACCGCGCTTGTGAACCAGGCGCTGGATGCCACGAGCAGCGGCACCCTCGATGACAAGGTTGCGGCCGTCATGTCCGCCCTCGACAAGGGTGGATTGTTTCTTATCGTGCAGGACATTTACCCGACCGAGACCGCCCAGTATGCCCACCTCGTGTTGCCCGCCGCACAATGGGGCGAGATGAATCTGACGTCTATCAACGGCGAACGGCGACTCCGGCTCTACCAGAAATTCATGGATGCGCCGGGAATAGCCGAGCCGGATTGGAAAATCATGGCGCGCATGGCACAACGGTTGGAGTCCGCTTACCGTGCCGAAGGCAAGGCAGAGATGGCTGCTCGTTTTTCAGGATTCACCTGGACCAGCGACGAAGACGTCTTTCGTGCCGCCGCTGCCGGGGTGAAGGGTGCGCAGGAAGACTATGGGGACACGACCTATGCCATGCTGAAAGCCCTCGGCACGAACGGGGTGCAGACACCCGTGCAAGAGATACAGAACGGCATGCCGGTCGGCACCACCCGCCTCTACATGGATGAGAAGCGATTCACGTTCATTCCTTCTGCCTGGCCGGGCTTCCCCTCGCAGATTCAGGCGCTCATGAATGACAGCCGATACCCGTTCTGGGTGAACAATGGTCGAGCCAATCACGGCTGGCAAACCCTCTACGACGATGCCCGAAAACCCTACGTAATGGGTCGTGCGCCGTTCCCGCACGTGGAAATTCATCCGCAGGATGCCCGAAGCCTCGAGATCGCCAACGGGGATTTGATCGAGTTGTTTAATCCCTACGGATCAGTCTCAGCGATGGCCGTCGTGACCGACTCGAATGCCCCCGGACATGTCTTTATGTTGTTCGAACACCCGAAAGGCTGGCTGAACAGTCTCACGACCGACTACGTCGACCCGACAACCACGATTCCCTACTACAAGGGAACCAAAGCGGGCATTCGGAAGATCGGCCCCATGCCCGGGCTGAATGAAGATCTGACGTTTGTTCCGACACATCAGGCTTGAAGTGTCGCCCTCGGGATGGTTTCATACCCACATGTCGACCAGTCGCGCCGTGCACATCGCCTGCGTGATCCTTTTCGCAGCCTTCATCGGCGGCTGTGCGACGACGCCTTCTCCACCGAGAGTCATCCACGATGCACACGAACTGCTCGTTCGTGTGGAACCGGCGCAAACATGTACGGAAGTCCTTCAAGGAATGCGGTTCTCCCACCCGCTCCAGCTTAGTGGCCGGCAGATACGAATGCTGCTGGCTTCATTGCTCGCCCGCGAAAAGATCGGGCTATTAAGCTCGTTTGTTCAGGCTCCCGGAACGCCGCGACTCTTTAACGACGCCGACCTCGACCGGCTCACTCCGCCTATTCAGAAGGCATTGGCACAGGCCACGCCCGAAGAAGCCGTGGTGTTTCTGCTCACCACCCCCGTGTCCGGCGCGCGAAGCACGGTCACATCCGGCGCATTGTCCATTCGAGACGAGATGTTATCGATTACCCTCTTCAATTTTAAACATCCTGTGCACACGACCCTCTCCGATATCGGTGCCACCGATCGCCTAAGCGACGTCAGAGAAACCTTACAGTACGTGCGACAATTCCCCTGCGTGTCCATCGGCGAGCAAGATTTCGCGTTATTTTTCGAGGAGCCCTCCTATCAAGCGCAGACTCGATCGGGAAGTCTAGTCCGATACCCGGAGCGAACCCTGTCGATCGCCTACTCATCTTTTCTGACCGCGCATTCCCGAGCGATACCACACCCTGCCGACAACGAGAACCGTCTTCCCCGCTCTTCACGTGACAGCACGGAACACCAGACTATTGAGAACCTTACGCGCAGGATCACGGAGCTTGAACAGGCGAACCAGGCCCTTGCCGCACCATCGGCAGAGACGTCTGTGCCGGCCTTGTCGGCCGATCTTCCCAAACAAGCGATCGACAAGCGCTCCGACCTGGATGGTGAGACCCAACAACGACTCCTGGATCTGATCAAGAAACTGGAGATGCGGATTTCTGAACTGGAACGGCTCCAACAGGGGTCTCCACCGCGCTGAAGGCACGACCGACCTTCATCGTCCTCTCGCCGCACATCTTAAGTATTGCTCACACGTCTGCACTTTGTTAAGGTGACCCGTTGGCATCTGTGCCACTCCTGCAGAAATGAGCAATCATATGGTCTGGGACCCCAAAGACCCTTGGAGTAAAAAGGGCGACGATTTGGATCAGGCCTTCAAGCAGGCCCAGGGCCAGCTACGCAATCTGCTCCCCACCGGGGGATTTCGCAATCTGCTCCTCGTCGCCTTCACCGTCTTCCTCATTTGGCAAAGCGCGTTTATCGTAGCTCCCGATGAGGAGGGGGTCGTCAAACGATTCGGTATTCCCGTTCGCGTGGTGGAACCGGGGCCACATATGAAAATTCCTGTGGTCGAGAGTGTCCTCCAGCCCAAGGTGGCAAAGTTGCACCGGGTGGAAATCGGGTTTCGCACCGACCGGCAGGGTCGTCAACAGATGATTCCACAGGAAGCCTTGATGCTGACCGGCGACATGAACATCCTGGCCATCGAATTCATCGTGCAATACAAGATCAAGAGCTCACGCGAATACCTGTTCAACGTTGCGGATATCGACGATACGATCGGAAAATCGGCGGAAGCCTCCATGCGGGAGGTCATCGGAAAGAGCAAAATCGATGAAGCGCTCACCACGGGCAAGGCGCAAATCCAGCAGGACACTCAGGAGCTCCTCCAACGCATTCTGGATGAGTACAAAACCGGCGTACAGGTAGCCGCAGTCCAACTACAGGACGTGGATCCTCCGGAAGCCGTGGCAGCGGCATTCAAAGACGTGACCAACGCCAAAGAAGATCGTGAAAAACTAATCAACCAGGCCCAGGGATATCGAAACGACATCACGCCCAAAGCCAAGGGAGAGGCGGCGCAATTGGTCAATCAAGCCAAGGGTTATGCGCAAGCGCGGGTGAATCGGGCCCAGGGAGAAGCCAATCGCTTCCTCGCCACCCTCAAAGAATACAACCAGTCGAAAGACATCATCAGCAAGCGGATCTACATCGAAACGCTTGAAGACGTGCTTCCCCACATCGACAAATTCGTGATGGACGGCAAAGGCGGAGAGCGGGCACTGCCGTATCTCCCGTTAGATCGTCTCGGCAAACCGGCCCCAGCCGGTGCGACGCAGGAGCGTACGCCATGAGCAAGCAGGGATTCGCGGTCGCCTTTATCGGCATCGTCATCGCCTTGCTGGTGTTAGGCGCGTCGCCGTTCTACATTGTCGACGTCACTCAAAATGCCATTGTGGTGCAACTCGGCAAACCGGTTAGAAATGTGACCGAGGGCGGCTTGTATCTGAAAGTGCCCTTCATCGAGGAAGTCACCTATTTCGATAAGCGGCTGCTGGACTATGATTCCAACGCCCAGGATGTCATCACGCAGGACAAAAAGACTCTGCTGCTCGACAACTTTGCCAAATGGCGGATCACGGATCCTCTCAAGGTCTACCAAGCGTTCCAAAGTCAACGTGGTGCGCTGCAACGCTTGCATGACATCATTTATTCGGAATTGCGCGTCGAGCTAGGCCGGCATGACTTGGCGGAAATTGTCTCGTCGGCCCGCGCACAACTCATGGCTGTGGTGACCCAACGCGCCAATGAGAAGGCGTCGGCGTACGGCATTGAAATTCAAGATGTGCGGATCAAGCGGGCAGACCTCCCCGAACAGAACGAGAAAGCCGTCTTTTCACGCATGCAGGCAGAGCGGGAACGGCAAGCCAAGCAATATCGCGCGGAAGGCGCGGAAGAGGCGCAAAAGATCAAGTCTGAAGCCGAAAAGGACCGGGAGATTATCCTTGCCGAAGCCTATCGCGAGTCAGAAGAGCTTCGTGGCGGCGGCGATGCCAAAGCCTTTAAAATCTATGCAGATGCGTACCGTCAAGACCCACATTTCTTTGAGTTCACGCGCACGATGGAAGCGTATCGCAAAACCCTCAAAGACAAAACCACGATCCTGGTCAGCCCTGACTCCGAATACTTCCGCTTCCTCAAGCAACGCTAAGTTACATCACGCCAGCCCGACGATCTCGCCGGATCGGGGATCCATGTCAATACGCTCACCTGCCGGCTTTTTCGGTAAACCCGGCATGAGTTGAATGCCCGAACAGACAGCGGTGAGAAAACCCGCGCCAGACAGGATTCGCACCTCTTGTATAGGCACGGTGAACCCGGATGGTCGCCCTTTGAGTGCCGGATCGTGGGAAAGCGACAACGGCGTCTTCGCCATGCAGACGGGTAACTGCTCGAATCCCAATTGCACTGCCGATTCTATATCCTTTTCCGCCTGAGGCGAATAGGACACCCCGGCTGCGCCATACACCGTCGTGGCTATGGTCTCGATCTTCTTCTTGATGGGCCAGGTCGCATCGTAGAGGTGCGTAAACTGCGACCCCTGCGCCGCAACCTTCACCACTGCACCCGCCAGTTCTTCCGCGCCCTTTCCACCATCAGCGTAGTGCGTCGACACCGCCGCCGCCGAAGCCCCGGCAGCCACCGCTCGCTCGCAGACCCAATTCAATTCAGCGGGAGAATCATCCTTGAACGCATTCACGGCCACCACCACAGGCACACCATGGGCTCGTACATTCGCGATGTGCTGCTCGAGATTGGCGAAACCCCGCTCCAGGGCTTGCTGATTGGGCCCCGTCAACCCTGTCGGCAAGGGAACCCCTGGCTTGACCGTTCCTCCCCCGCCATGCAACTTGAGCGCGCGTAAGGTTGCCACGACCACGCCTGCATCCGGACGAAGTCCTGACATACGGCACTTGATATTGAAGAACTTTTCGGCGCCAAGGTCGCTGCCGAACCCCGCTTCGGTGATGACATACTCTGCACAACGCAAGGCCAGTCGGTCCGAGACGACAGAACAATTGCCATGAGCAATGTTACCGAAGGGTCCCGCATGAACGAAGGCGGGCGTACCTTCAAGGGTTTGGACGAGGTTCGGCAGGAGCGCGTCCTTCAGCAGCACGGCCATCGAACCGGCACAGCCGAACGCTTCGGCCGTGGTCATGGCGCCGCTCTCGGTCAGGCCGACAAGGATTCTGCCGAGTCGCTGACGAAGATCGGCATGATCAGTGGCCAGCGCCAAGACCGCCATGACTTCCGACGCCTCGGTAATGACAAATTGCCCCTGCCGAGGTGCCCCTGCCGCACTCAGCACGATGTCACGAAGCGCTCGATCGCTCACACCCAGCGTGCGAGGCCATCTGACTCGTTGTGGATTGAGCTTCAGCCCATTGCCGTGAAACAGGTGGTTGTCCACGAACGCCGAGAGCAGATTGTGGCTGGCAGAGACCGCATGGGCATCACCCGTGAAATGCAGATTGATATCCTCCATGGGCCAAACCTGAGCACGGCCTCCACCCGTCCCTCCTCCCTTGATACCAAAGACCGGTCCCAGTGATGGCTGCCTCAAGGTGACGGCCGCGCGATAGCCCAACCGGCACAACGCCATGCTCAATCCCACTGATGTCGTCGTTTTGCCCTCACCGAGCGGCGTGGGATTAATTGCAGTGACCAGGATGTACCGACCACAAGATCTATTTTGGATCCGCTCAGCAAAGTTGAGAGAAATTTTGGCTTTATACCGCCCGAATGGAATGAGATCGTCGGAATGAATGCCCAGTGCCTGCGCGACTTCGAATATGTGCTTGTGATCAACGGAACGGGCTATCTCGAGATCCGTCATGCCTAGTCCCCCACCTCAACAGCAATTATGAGAAAAGATGTGAACTATAGCACGGACCGATCCCATTCATGCAGCAAGAATGGCCCGCTAGGAGGAAGAGTCGGAAAGGACAGCGAATTGGAGTGGCAGATGCAAGAGAAGGGAATTACAACCAGAGGAGACACGAGCTCTCAGCCTCGGTGCAGGCTGAGCAAATGTTACGGTTAATCAAGAATGAACTTGGTCGGATCAAGGGACTGACCGTTCTTCTTCACCATGTAATGCAGGTGAGGACCCGTCGACAGGCCGGTGCTCCCGACCAGGGCGACCACATCGCCACGTTTGACCCGCTGACCTTCCTTCACCAGAGATTTCGCCAAGTGGCCGTACACGGTCTCAATACCGTAGCCGTGGTCCAGCTTGACCATATTCCCCATTTTGGAGTCAAACGCCACCGTGACCACGCGTCCAAGTGCCGGAGCCTGAACGGGAGAGTTTGCCTGAGCCCCGATGTCCAGACCATCATGCCAGGCCGGCTTCTCAGTGAACGGAGAAACGCGTGGACCGAAACCCGAGGTAACCCACCCACGCACAGGCCAAATTGACGGGGTCGATGCCCACTGAGCCGAACGTTGTTCCGCAACTTGAGTCAAATTTTCCAGGGCCTCTTCCTGCTGGGCCGCTTCCTTCGTCAGGGCTTCTAAACTTTCACGAACTTGCTGGGTGACCTCTTCGATGCTTTCCGTAGAAAAATCGAGGCCGGATTGATTAGTGTCCCGCAGCTCGGAAACCTGCTGGTGGCTCTCTCCCCCCGTACCATTCACCCCGACTCCCTGAATGCCGGTCTTACCGTCCGGGAGAGGACCGTCTTCACCACCCCGTCCATTGGCAAGATCACCGGCCGGCTTGCTCGCATCAATGCCGAGCATGACGCGGAGCCGCTGATTCACTTCGCCCATTGCCGAGAGACGTTTCTTTAAATCATCAATGGCGGCGGAAAAGGCAGCCGTTTGTTCCCTGGCACCCATAGCTTCGGCTCGAAATGCCGACAATTGCCAGACTTCCCCCGTTCGAATGACGTAGTGGGAGACGACCAAAAGGTCCGCCACGATCAACACCGCAGCCAAAATCAGAAGCTTACGTACGAACTTTCGTGGAAAACTAAACCGCAGCGGCTTCGAGGATGACCCTCGGAACACCACGACGGTATAAGCATCACTTGTTTCGGCCGTTTGCTGGCTCATAGGACGCTCTCCCCTTGACGGATTCAGCTATGAATTCGGATCGCTGACTTTTTGCAGTGTACTCATGTCAGCTACGATGGTCAACCTTTGTTTTCAGAATGCTGCCCAGTAAATTCAACTACTTATCGGTTTCACTCCTGACCCAATTCAGATAGGTCTCCGATCCCGCAACTACCGGGAGGGCCACAATTTCCGGGACCGAATAACTGTGCTGCTGCCGCACCGCCGCTTCAAGTTCTGCAAACCGCTGCCGTGTGGTTTTGATGAGCATCAAGCATTCGTTTTCGACGCTGATGTTGTTGTCCCATCGAAATATTGAACGGATCCCGCTGACAACGTTCGCGCAGGCTGCAAGTTTGGCTTCAATGAGCATCCGTCCGATTTTTTCTGCCTCTTCCTGCGTCGAGGTCGTCACCAACACGATGATCGCTGAACGTTCCGCGTCCAAGTCCCCTCCCCCATAGCCAAAGCAAATTGCGTGCCTCCAGACATGCCACAACCAAACAGTGTGTCGGCAAATCAATGAGTTACGGTTGATCTCTACGTCATTTCACGCCCGAATCGACAGCTCGATCAGACAAGATTTGCACACTTCGTCAAAAAACGGGCTGTGTCTGGGACATGATCTGCCGACCTTCGGTCGAATAATACCCAGCCCCCGCCCCATACCAACTCCTTCGGTTCAAGAGGCGACCGGCTTGAGCGCGGCAAGGACAATCAGCACATGCAAGGGTTGACACCGCCTTTTCCTGCTCCTTAAGATCCCACCACAGCATATAGATGGAGGTGCCTTCAATGAGCTTCACAATTACGCCAACAGAACTCAAGTCGAGACTGGATAAAGGTGACAAACTCGTTCTGGTCGATGTTCGTGAGCCGTGGGAATACGCGATTTGCAAACTAGAGGGTTCCGTCTTGGTCCCCTTGGCAACCCTTCAGCAATCGCTGGGGAAACTGGATCGTGAAGCCGAGATCATCGCCGTCTGCCACCATGGCATGCGCAGTGCGGACGCCACGGGATTCCTGCTGCAGCAGGGATTCACAAAGGTGAAAAATCTGATCGGAGGAATGGATGCCTGGTCAACCCAAGTAGATCCGTCGGTCCCGCGCTATTAGCCCGGCACACTACCCGAGTCCGTCACGGAAGTACTCGACGGTTCGCCGCAATCCCTCGCGCAACTCCACCTTTGGTTCCCACCCCAGAGTCCGGTGGAGTTTGGTGGAGTCAATCACGCTTCGGGCTTGCTCGCCACGCTTGGCCGGTCCGTGCACTTCTCGAAACTCCACTTTGGTCAGGTCGACGACCGTTCGAAAGAGGTCGTTGACCGAGGTTTCCATTCCGGTCCCCACGTTGTAGACGCCTTCGACATCCGGTCCCATCGCCATGAGATTCGACTCGACCACATCCTCGACATACACGAAGTCGCGCGTCTGTCGGCCGTTCCCGTTCACCACCGCTTGCTCACCCCGCAACATCTTCTGAATAAAGATGGCCACAACACCGGCCTCGCCTTCAGGATCCTGTCGGGGCCCATACACATTCGCATAACGCAAGCTGACTACTTGGATACCGCTCATTCGCTGGTAATAGAACAGATAATGTTCGC
Organism: Nitrospira defluvii; assembly: GCA_011525625.1. Classification (GTDB taxonomy): domain Bacteria; phylum Nitrospirota; class Nitrospiria; order Nitrospirales; family Nitrospiraceae; genus Nitrospira_A. The sequence goes on along the minus strand of WYAX01000015.1, from coordinate 513,249 downwards.
CGCACAATTTGCTGATTCCATAGGGAGAGAGTGGTTGGGTGACGTGGGTTTCCGGGGCAGGAAATGTCACCTGTTCCCCATAAATCGCGCCGCCTGAGGATGAAAAGATGACCTTGCGTGCACCGTGCTTGGAAGCCTGCTCCAGCACATTCAGGGTACCCAGCACATTGACCTGAGCATCGAACATCGGGTCTTCAACGGAACGCCGGACGTTCATCTGCGCGGCCAGGTGGAAGACCACCGCTGGGCGTTCATTGCGGAACACCCGTTCCAACTTTGGATTTTCGATGTCCAGTTTGTAGAACTGCGCCGCTTTCGGTACGTTTTTCCGCTTACCCGTCACAAGATTATCGACCACGACCACCTCGTGACCTTCTTGCAGCAGCCGATCGACGACGTGTGATCCGATAAACCCCGCTCCTCCGGTGACCAAGACTTTCATGCGTCTCCCCCGCTCCCCTTCATGAACCAAGAAATCAGCACCCAACCCGGCAGATCGAAGTTCAGCCTACACCTTCCGTCGACTTCCGCAAAGTATTTTCGTCCGCCCCGGAAACGACCATTTCTCGCATATTCTCCTCCGGTTGTGCTTTGTGACGGAACCACGCGAGAATCTCCCGATTCCCTTTTCGGCCTTCAATGGGGGATTCCATACGACCTGCCGGCTCCAAGCCCAAGGACAGGGCACAAGCAAAGACCTTTTCCGCCGCCCCTTCGCGTAATCCATCATCCCGCACAATCCCTCCTCGTCCGACAAGCCCCTTTCCCACTTCAAATTGTGGCTTGATCAGCGTGATGATGGAGCCTGAGGCCGTAAGATATGGCACAACACAGGGGAGCACCAGCGTCAGTGAAATGAACGACACGTCAATCACAATCAGGTCGATCGGCTCAGGAATCGCGTCCGGGGGTAAATGCCGGACGTTGGTCCGTTCCATGAGAACAACCCGAGCATCCTGACGAAGTCGCCACTCAAACTGCCCATAGCCCACATCCACTGCATACACTCGACTCGCTCCCCGCTGCAGCAGACAATCGGTAAAGCCTCCCGTTGAACAACCCACGTCAAAACAGGTCATCCCCTTCGGATCGACCTGAAATTGGTCCAGCGCGCCTGCCAGCTTCTCCCCGCCGCGTCCCACATAGGGAGAACCGCGTCCCGTCACCTCTACGGACGCATCCGGCAAGGTGAGTTTCGCCGCCTTATCCACGACCATCCCGTCCACCCGGACCAGACCAGCCAGAATCAAGCGGGCCGCATCCTCGCGACTGGCGACGAGTCCACGATTGACCAGGACACGATCGAGCCGTTCTCGCACTGGGCGGATGTTTTGAACCATACACTGCGATGGAATTTCAGGGACGACGGACGCAGGCCACTCTAGACCCACGCATTGCTCAGGCTGCTACTGCGAATTCTCTGTCTCATCCTCGCCGGGCGAAAAGGCCTGAATTCGTTTCTTTCCGTCCTTTTCCTGTACGAGGATCTCGACCTTGCGTTCCGCGTCTTCCAACATCTTGAGACAGGTTTTCGACAAGCGGATCCCTTCCTCGAAAATTTTCAGCGAATCGTCGAGTGGCAGATCGCCTTTTTCAAGCTCGGCGACGATCGTCTCCAATCTCGCCATGGCATATTCGAATTTTACTGCAGCCACAACCACTCCCTTTGCTCAGTCATCGATCGCGCATTATTGCCCGCGCGTCTAGTGGGGTCAAGACGCCGGCTGTCGGATCACGTCGCTGACCACACACACCAACTGCCCCTCCGCAAGTCTGGCCTGAACCGTCTGCCCAACCGTCACGTCGGAAGACTTGCGCACCATCTTCCCCTCAGGAACGGTCCGTATGACACTAAATCCCCGGCTCAAGATGGCCAGTGGACTCAGGGCATCCAGCGCGGCGACACGCGCGGCGACCGATTGCCTTCGCGAAACGATCCCGCGACGAGCTTCTTGCTCCAGCCGCCGAGACAGTTGGGGGAGCAAGACGAGTGAGGCTCGAATCCGATTGTGAGGCCCCAGCGACAGTAAGGCATGCCGGTGCTCCACCACAGCACGGTGCAGCGCCGTGAGGCGCTCGGTCAAGGTGCGGGTCACTCGATCGTGCAGATCATCCAGATGCTGCGCTTGCGCCTGCACTCGAAACCGTATCTCCCCGAGTCCACCGATCAACCGATCCAGGCGGTGCCGCTGCATCTGCATCCCGGTGTCCACGAGACGACGGAGGCGACCATCCAATTCACCCAATCGCGCCAAGATCTCGTCGAGCACCGGCACCACCGCCTCTGCCGCCGCGGAAGGGGTCGGGGCTCGATAATCAGCCGCAAAGTCTGCCAGTGTGACGTCGATTTCATGCCCGACAGCGGAGACCACCGGTACCCTTGACCGGACAATCGCACGCACTACCGCTTCGTCGTTGAACACCCAGAGGTCTTCCGAGGCCCCTCCGCCGCGCCCGACAATCAACACGTCTACCTGCGGCATCTCGTTCAACGCATGAATCGCCGTCGCGATGTGCTCGCCGGCCCCCTCGCCCTGCACCGGAACCGGGGCGAGAAGAATATCGGCGACCGGACACCGACGGCGGAGCACCGCCACAATATCGCGGATGGCAGCCCCCGTGGGCGAGGTCACCACACCGACGGTCCTGGGGAAGGCCGGCAACGGCCGCTTCCTTGCCTCTTCGAACAACCCTTCGGCCGACAACCGTTCCTTGAGCTGCTCGAACGCGACCTGCAAAGCCCCGAGCCCTTTCGGTTCGAGCGCGTCGACGATCAGCTGGTATTCACCCCGAGGCTCGTACACAGAAATGCGCCCGCGGGCAACGACGGACAAACCCTCCTGCAGGACAAACCGAAGCCGCGCGGCCCCGGATCGGAAGAGCACGCCGCGGATCTGACTCTGCGCATCTTTGAGCGTGAAATAGAGGTGCCCCGACGTGGGGGCGCGAAGATTGGAAATTTCGCCTTCGACCCAGACCTCCCGGAATTGGCCTTCCAGCGATTCTCGAATGAGCCGTGTCACATCGGACACGGACAGCAGCAGAGGCAGCGAAAGATTGTGCCCGGTCATACGGTGCCGCGCCGACAGCAAATGACGCGAGGAAAGATCAATCCATCATTCGGATGCGTTCTATGGACACAACCTTGCCCAGCATCGCATCGAGGTCGACAAGGAGCGCGCAGAAGACCGTGGGTCCCGACGCTACCTCAAACCGTCGGGGCATTCCGGTCAAAAACTTTTCAATCGCCAATTCTTTCTTGATCCCGATCACGGAATGCAGGGGCCCCGTCATGCCGATGTCCGTGATGTAGGCCGTCCCCTTCGGAAGGATTTGCTCGTCAGCCGTCTGCACGTGCGTATGGGTCCCGGCCACGACCGTCACGAGTCCATCGAGATAATGGCCAATAGCCATCTTTTCCGAGCTCGCCTCGGCATGCATATCCACCACAATGGCCGACACCTGCGTTTTGAGCCGCTCAACCTCGCGCTTTGCGACTTGAAACGGGCAATCGATGGTCGGCATAAAGGCCCGCCCCATTAAATGGAGAATACCCAACGACTCGCCGCCCGGCGTCGTAAAGACATAACTGCCTCGCCCCGGCACCCCGGCCGGATAGTTGGCCGGGCGCAACAGACGCGGTTCGCGGGGAAACACGTCCAGGATTTCCTTCTTATCCCACGCATGGTTGCCGGTGGTAATGACGGACACCCCTAGATCGAACAGGTCATCTACCAGATCGGGCGTGATTCCAAATCCGCCGGCGACGTTTTCGCCATTGCCGACCACGACATCGATTGCGTGATCGGCAATGAGTTTCGGCAGGAGGCGAGCCACGGACCGTCGTCCCGGCTCGCCCATGATGTCTCCGATCATCAAGACTTTCATGCCCAATTACTCACTTCGCAAAATCGACAAACCGGCTTTCGCGGATGACCGTCACCTTGATCTGCCCCGGATAGGTCAGCTCCTGCTCGATCTTCTTGGCCAAATCTCGAGAAAGCTGGAAACACTCGGGATCCGTGAGATCCTCCTGCTTCACGATCACGCGGATCTCTCGCCCGGCTTGAATCGCGTAGGCCTTTTGGACCCCCTTGTGAACAGTCGCCAGAGACTCCAGTTTCTCCAAGCGTTTCACATAGGATTCCAATGCCTCTCGACGAGCCCCAGGCCGCGCAGCCGACAGCGCTTCCGCCGCCGCGACGAGCACGGTCTCGGGACAAATAGGCTCCACCTGCTCATGATGCGCCGCAATGGCGTTCACAACCTTGGCATGTTCGCCGTATTTTTTCGCGATCTCCGCCCCCAGCATGGCATGTGGACCTTCTTCTTCGTGGCTGACGGCTTTGCCGATGTCGTGCAACAGTGCCCCGCGCTTCGCGAGCTTGACATCGAGTTTCAGTTCTGACGCCATGATCCCGCAAATATAGGCCGCTTCACGGGCATGGTACAGATTGTTCTGCCCGTAACTGGTTCGATACTTCAGCCGCCCCAGCACCTTGACCAACTCGGGATGAAAATCCGATAACCCGACCTCGAAGATGACCTTTTCCGCTTCTTCGATCATCAGCTTCTCGATGTCGACCTTTACTTTTTCGACGATTTCCTCGATACGGGTGGGATGGATTCGGCCGTCGTGCATGAGCCGCTCGAGCGACACTTTGGCGATCTCACGACGCAGAGGGTCAAATCCTGAAATAATCACCGCTTCTGGAGTCTCGTCGATGATGAGGTCGATCCCTGTGGCCGCTTCGATGGCGCGGATATTTCGGCCTTCTCGGCCGATGATCCGTCCCTTCATGGCATCATTGGCGATAGGCACGACGGAGATCGTCGCCTCATTGACATAATCGCGGGTCACCCGCTGAATCGAGCAGGCGATAATCTCGCGCGCCTCGCGCTCGGCATTCTCTTTCGCCTCTTCAAGCAACCGCTTCGCCAGACCAGCCGCTTCCAACCGCGCCTGGCTCTCCATCTCCTGAATCAGTTGCCGTTTTGCCTCTTCAGCCGTCAGACCGGCCACCCGCTCGAGCGCATCACGGTGCTGCTTCAGTGCCTGCGCACACGCGGCATCCTTCTGCGCCAAGGCCTCTTCACGCTTGAGGAGTTCCTGTTCCCGCTTCAGCGCATCCTGATCACGCTTGTCGAGCAGACTCAGTTTCCTATCAAGTCCCTCTTCTCGCTGGGCAACCCGCCGTTCGGTATTGGCCACTTCGGCGAGTTTGGCTTTCTGTTCCTTCTCCAGTTCGATTCGCGATTGAAAAACGAGGTCCTTGGCCTCCAACTTGGCTTCTTTGAGGAGACTCTCCGCTTCACGCTGAGCAGACTGAATCACCTGCGCCGATTGGTCCTCTGCCTCTGCCCGGCGGGCAAGCGCAGACCGACGGCGCAACACTTCAAACAGGGCGGCACCAAGCGCCGCACCCAACAATCCGACAATAATGTACGCAACAACGCTGAGAGAAATGGGAACCACCTCCCTTACGGCAGCGGGACAGTACGCTGTCACCCTGCAAATAATCGCAGCCAGTGTGATGAGGGGGGAGCGGGTAGACCAGAAGGGATGCCGACGAGAGAAGGGAAATGCCTGACTACCTGAGCCGGTTCAAACAGCAGTGTGGAATCGCTCTCGCTAATTCAAGTGGAGGAGTGGTCGGCCTCGACCCGAATCCGTGGGCCGGTCCGCGCGTGCGCGCAGCAACCTGAGCCGCTCAGCATGAATACTCGACTGTTTGGCGTCCCTGGCACGCCACAAGGTGTTGATGAACCGCTGCCCGCGAACCGCCAACACCGAGTGATGTCGCACTCGACGCATGCACACACGGGGCTGAGTGACCTGCCCCATCCACGCCACGAAGACCACAGTGAGAAACAAAACAAAAACCAGCGATTCCATATGTTTAGTGCTCAGAGACCGTCGTCAGAATTTCCGTCCTTGTCCGAAGCGTCCTTTCCTCTCCTACTCTTGCTGCCCCTCAGGTCAAGACAACCGAGAAACGATAACAAAGCAACGCAATGAAAGCAAGGCGAAACTCACCGCGACAGGATAGACGGCATCTGCTGATCGATGGATTCCATGAGGGATGCGACACGACGGTCGGCATCGGCTTCATCCTGGCGGAACCTCCGCTCCGACTCCAGCAGCTCGTGGGCAAGATTGAATGCGGCAAGAACGGCCAACTTGGCCGGGGTGGCCGACCGCATACCGGCCGCCACCTGCTTCATCTGTTTGTCGACCATCTCGGCCAATTTCTTCACGTAGGACTCGTCGGCCTCACCATTGATGCTGTACCGTTGGCCGTAGATCTCCACGTCGATGGTTTTAGTCAAACGCCACCTCCTTGGGTTCATCCAAGCATTCCAGCAGATCAATTTCCCCGAGCACTTTTTCGATCCGTGCCCGGATATCCAGACGTTCCTGTTCCCAACGGCGGTTTTCGTCGTCGCGCACCGCAACCCGTTCACGCGCCAGACGAAGTTCATCTTCGAGCGACGCGTTCTTCCGCTTCAGGTCCTGCACCAGTTTCACGAGATCACGAATGCGAAGTTCTAGGGCGTCGAGACGATCTAAAGTCATGATTATGTCCTCATCACAAAGTGGTGGTCCTACGCTGGCTGAATGGGGGCGAAATATAGAAAGTTCATCTCCCCTTGTCAAGAAAACGGCCGAGGTTACGAGGTTCCGTTGTGCAGCCGGCGATACTCCCCGTAACTGCGCAAGACGCGTTTCACATAGAGCCGCGTCTCCTGGTAGGGGATCAGCTCCACGAATTCATCTTGCTCCCGTCCCCGATGGACGGCGATCCAACTATTCACCGCGATAGGCCCGGCATTATAGGCCGCCACGGCATGGGCCATGTTTCCCCCGTACTGTTCGAGTAGCTGCCCCAGGTAGCGCACCCCCAGACGGATATTTGTTTCCTGATCGAACAACTCTTCCCGCCCGACGGCGGGAAACCCGTACCGCTGCGCCACCGCATTCGCCGTCACAGGCATCAACTGCATCAACCCCACCGCCCCGACCACTGAGACCGCCTTCTCGTCATACTGACTTTCTTCGCGGATGATGGCGGCAGCCAGGTAGGGATCCACCGTGGCGACCCCTTGGGCCGCAATGGTCGGCACCAGTCCCGTTGGATAGGCCACAGTCCAGAGGGCCGGTGCTGTCGGGAGACCGCTCCGCTCCAACTTCTCTTTGAAATGCACTTTGGCGACCCGCAGAGCCGGATGATAGGCGCCCACTTCACTGAGCATGGTGGAGAACGCCAGCAAGACATCCTGATCCCGGCTGTATTGCTCCGTGAGCGCCCCTAACTCGCGAGCAGCATCCTGGCCGAAACCAAGCAGCTTCAGCTCCATGCCACGCTGATAGAAGCGGTGTTGTTCGATTTCCGGACGACGATTCTGGGGTAACCGCTCGGCGTCATCGTCCACCGGACGGTCACGCGCCGCAACCGCGGTCGATGCCGATGGCAGCGACGCGCGGCGCGAGGCGAGCTGACAATAGTAACTATAGGCATGCAGCCGGCAGATCCGGGCATATTGTTCCGCGACGGTGACAGGTTTTCCATGCTCTTCGGCCCGCGCCGCCCAATACAAGGCCTGCGGCTCAAACCCATTGACATGGAGCTCGACCACCGCACGAAACGTCTCCGCTGCGTCTCGATATCGAGCCGTTCGATATTGCGCCCAGCCGGCACGCCACAACCCCTCCGCCCGCTGACTCGCCGAGTCACCCAGTTTCGCCACCTGCCTGAACATGCCGATGGCGTCGTCGAACTTGCCCTGATCCTCCAACCACACCCCGGCAAAGAGGTGCACCATCGCACGTTGGTCGCCTGCTAACGAGCTCTGGGCGACCGATCGAGCCAACTCAATCAGTTTGTCGCCCTGCCCCTGCCGGAGATACACCCGGGCCAGCCACACCGACGCTTCTGCGGACTCCTGTACCCGATCGGCGACCAACCCTCGAAAGGCTTCTCGAGCCTGGTCGTACTGTTTCAGCCGCACATACGCCACCCCGAGTTTCAAGCGAGCATCGAACCGGCGGGGATGGCCAGGAGCCATGACCAGGAATCGACGCAACTCCCCCACTGCCTCCGCCTGCATCGAGAGCCCGAGAAAGGCTTGCGCGCGAATCGCATGGTCATCGGCAGTCGGAACCCAGGGCTCCCCACCCAACGCCGAATCCAATCGCACTTTCGCGCCCTTCGCCTCGGGGGAGTGGGGATAACGCAGCCAGAGCTGTTTGAGGGCCGTACGCGCCTCAGGCAGTCGGTTCTCCCGGATATGGCAGTCGGCCTGATGCCACAAAGCCACCGGGGCACCCGCATCTTTATCCGCAAGCGTCACCGCCCGCGCTAACCATTCGACCGCGCGCGCACAATTATTCCCGCCGTACCATGCCTCGCCCGCGCGATAGGCCGCCCTAGCAATCAGATTGGAATCCGGCACGACCGTGGGAATCGTCTCCAATAATTCGGCGGCCTGAATGGACTCGTTCTGCTTCAACAACGACTCTGCGATCCAGAGCCGGAGATAGTCGTCGAGAACCGGCAGGTCCGGTTGCGCGGCACGAAGAAGTTTTGCAGATTCGACCGAATCGCGCTCCGTCAACAGCACCCCTAAGGCGACAGCCGCCCGCGTCGCCCAGATGGTCGAGGGGAAGAGGTCCACCACCGCCCGCAGTTGATCGATCTTCAGCAGGAGCGCGTGATCGCGCTGGGGAGCGGTACCGGAACGCTCATTGATGGCAATGGCCGAACGGAAGCAGTCTTCAGCGGATACGCAGAGCGGGGGGGCGACAGGAAGAGGACGCGGCGACTCCGCCGTGGCCGTCCAGAAGCGGCTCGACACAAGGAGGCACGCGGCAAGGCCCGCCAAACTGGTCCGCCAAGGAAGTGCGGTCACAATCCCGTCCTGAGCAGCAGGTGAACCGCTTCATTATAGCCTACTGCCGCACAAACGCGACCAAGTTCGCCTTGCTTGTCACAAGTTTTTTCCCTGTGCTAGGCTCCGGCATGACTCAGCACAGTTCCGCTCGCACCGATCTGCTCGCCCTCACAGAGTCTGGCATGGCGGCTTACGTCGCCTCGCTCGGGTGGCCGGCCTATCGAGCCTCACAAATTCTGCGCTGGCTTTATCAGGATCGCATCCGCACCTTCGCCACGATGAGTAACCTTCCGCAGAAGGATCGCGAGTACCTCACCGCCAATTGCAGTATCGAGCGCACCTCGAACATCCAGGTATTTTCCTCCCAGGACGGCACGAAAAAATTCGTCCTGACACTCGCCGACGGCAATCAAGTCGAATGTGTGCTCATCCCCGACGAGGACCGGCTCACGCTCTGCCTCTCTACGCAGGTCGGCTGTACCCTGGATTGCGGATTTTGCCTGACCGGGACGCTGGGGCTCCGACGCAATCTCCGCGCCCATGAGATCGTCGACCAGGTCCTGCTCGCTCAGGACCATTTGCACACCGGGGAACGGTTGACGAACCTCGTATTCATGGGCATGGGTGAGCCACTAGCCAATCTCGATGCCGTGGCCGATGCCGTCACACGGCTCACCGATCGAACCTGGGGCCTGGGGTTTTCCGGTCGCCGCATCACGATTTCGACGGCGGGACTCGCCTCACGTATCAAAGACGTGGCTCCGCTACACGTGAATCTTGCGATCTCCCTCAACGCCACCACCGATGAACTCCGTCAACAGATCATGCCTGCCGCCAACCGGCTCCATTCACTACAGGCCCTACTCGCCGCATGCCGGGCCTATCCACTGGCCGATCGCGACCGCCTGACCTTCGAGTATGTCCTGCTTGCCGACGTCAATGACCGGGCTGAAGATGCCGTCCGGCTCGTCAAGCTGCTGCGGGGACTCCGTTGCAAGGTCAACCTGATCGCCTTCAACCCCTTTCCAGGCAGTCCATACCGGCGCCCGTCCGATACCGCTATCGAGAGCTTTCAGAACATCCTCCGTCGAGACCATCTCGATGTCTACCTCCGTCGCAGTCGCGGCCGCGACGTCCTGGGTGCCTGCGGCCAACTCGGTCGCCTTGAGACCGGCGAGGACCCCGTTGCCTTGACACAGATCAAGCCCGTTGCTAGCATGAAATCCGTACATGACTAAACAGAGATCTTCTGCCAATTCAGCGTGCGCTCACCGTTCGATCCTCGCCTGTTCGCTGCTTGGTCTTCTCTTCACGCTCGGTCAGCCTTCCGTCACGCATGCCGTCGAGCCCAAGGAATACACCCTGTCCAACGACATGAAGGTCATCCTCGTGGAGGTCCCGAAGGCCCCCGTCGCGACGGTACAGGTCTGGTACAAGGTGGGATCGCGCAATGAAGTCATGGGCCGTGCCGGACTCTCGCACATGCTGGAACATATGATGTTCAAGGGCACGGCGAAGTACCCCAAGGGCACCTTCTCCCGCCTGGTTCGCAAGAACGGCGGCATGGACAACGCGTTCACGAGCCAGGACTTCACTGCCTACTTTGAAAACCTCGCGGCCGATCGTGTGACATTGGCCCTCGAACTGGAAGCGGACCGCATGCAGGGGCTCATTCTCGACGCCAACGAATTCAAGACTGAGCGGGAAGTGGTGAAGGAAGAGCGACGCCTCCGGAACGAAGACGACCCGCAAGGTGCGCTGGTCGAAGCCCTCTTTGCCCAAGCCTTCATGAGCCACCCCTACCATTGGCCCGTGATCGGCTGGTTTTCCGACCTCGATGCCATGAACTTGGACGATCTCCAACGCCACTACGATACCTATTATTCGCCGAACAACGCCACACTGGTGGTCGTGGGCGACATCAAAGCCGACACATTGCTCCCGGTCATCGCCCGACTCTTCGAGCCCATCCCGAAAGGGCCCTCGCCGAAAGCGCTGACCGTCGCCGAGGGGCCTCAACGAGGAGAGAGACGCTTCCTGCTCAAGCGCGAAGCGCAGGTCCCCTTCGTCATGATGGGATACCGGGTGCCGAATTACACCAGCGACGATTCCTACGCCTTGAACGTGCTCGAATCCATTTTGTCCCACGGCAAGAGTGCCAGGCTCTATCAAAGCCTCGTCTATGAACAGAAAACGGCCCTGGCCGTGGGGGCCGATTACGGACTGATGCAGGCCGATCCCGGACTGTTTTATTTCTACGCCGTGGTGAAACCGGGAGAAAAAGTCGAAGCCGTCGAGGACGCTGTCGCGAAGGAGATCCACCGCCTCCAAGTTGAGCCACCGAGCGACATTGAACTCCAGCGGGCGAAAAACCAGATCGAGGCGGCCTACATTTTCGAGCAGGACTCCAACTTCCGGCAAGCCATGTTGTTGGGAGAAGCCGAGACGATCGGAGCCGGTTGGCGAAAAGTCAGCCAATTTGTCGAGCGAACCAGAGCCGTGACTGCCCAAGACGTGCAACGGGTGGCCGCCCAATACCTGACGCCCGACATGCGCACAACGGGCACCCTGATCCCGATTCCTTCGCAACCCCAGTCGGCGTTGCCGCCACCAATACACTAGTGAGCCGATGCAGATGACGCGACGACAAGGTACCGCACTGCCGTACAGTCGACACTGGAGCCGATCCAATAGCCGATTTCTGGTCGGGCTGCTCTGCATGGCGTTCTGTGTACCCACTGCCTGGGTGCAGGCCGCCGACATCACACCGACACGTACCGTCACCGCCAATGGGATGACCGTGCTGTTCCTCGAGCAGCACTTTCTCCCGACCGTCGAGATCCACGCGCTGGTCAAAGTGGGATCGGCCCAGGACCCGCCGGACAAGGCCGGCCTGGCCAACCTCACCGCCAGCCTGCTGGACGAAGGGACGCTCACTCGAACCTCCCGACAAATCGCCGAGCACATCGACTTTGTGGGAGGATCGCTCGAAGCTCATGCGACGGAAGACTACACCACCGCCTCGGCGCGCGTCCTGAAGAAGGATGCGGACCTCGGGTTTGCCCTCTTGGCCGATATGCTGCAACGTCCGGCCTTTCATAAGCAGGAATTCGAGCGGGTGCGGACACAGATTCTCGGCGAAATCGTCAGCGATGACGACGATCCCGGCAACGTGGCCATGAAGGCCTTCCACCAATTGATTTTTCACGGGCACCCCTACAGTTGGCCGGCTCATGGCACCGAAGACACGCTGAACAAGATCACCGTGGCCGACGTGCAGCAATTTCACGCCCGCGAATATGTGCCCAACCAGACGATCCTCGTGGTGGTCGGGGACTTGACTCAGGAGCAGGCCGCGACGCTGGTGCAGACGCATTTCGGTCCATGGAAGAAGGGGTCTCCTTCGGCCGCGCAACTCAAGAAGCCGGCCCCCATCGACCGGAAAATGGTCCAGTTGATCGAGAAAGATCTGACGCAATCCACGATCGTACTGGGGCACACCGGCATCAGCCGGACCAACCCGGACTACTACGCGATCACGGTCATGAATTATATTTTGGGCGCCGGAGGGTTCTCTTCGCGCCTGATGGATTCGATTCGCGACAAACAGGGCCTTGCCTACGGCATTATGAGCCAGTTCGATTCCCGAGTCATGCCCGGCGCCTTTTTCATCAGCCTGCAGACTCGAACCGACGTCACCAATCAGGCCATTACAAGCGTGCTGGCGGAGATCAAGGCCATCCGCGAGGCTCCGGTCACCGATCAGGAGCTCAGCGAAGCCAAGTCCTTCATCGTCGGCAGCTTCCCCTTACGGATCGATTCGAGCGCCAAATTGGCCAACGTTCTCGCCCAGGTCGAGTTGTATAATCTGGGCTTGGACTATTTCACGAGTTATCCCAAAGCCATCGAAAAGGTCACCAAAGACGATGTCCTGCGCGTGGCCAAACAATATCTCGACCCACAGCACTACGCGTTGGTGGTCGTCGGGTCGATTGCAAAGGCCAAGATCAAACAGTAGGCCGCGACTTCCGACTCGCGCACATTCGTATTCCCCTGGATCCCCATGGTTTCCACCACCTCAGTGACCGGCAAGGTCTTGCGAGCACGGCAGATTCTCCGGGAGATGGGCTCGGTGATCGTGGCCTTCTCCGGTGGAGTCGACAGCTCCCTCGTCCTCAAATTGGCCCATGATGAACTGGGGGCCAAGGCCGTCGGCGTCACCGCCGTCTCCCCCACCCTTCCTGCAGCCGAACTGGCATTGACGCACCAGCTCGCAACGGAAATCGGTGCACAGCATCGCGTCGTCGAGACGGACCAACTGGCGATCCCCGCGTTCGTTCAGAATGATGCGACCCGCTGCTACCACTGTAAGACGGACCTGTATTGCCTGCTTGGCTCGCTTCAGCAAGCCTGTGAGTCAGCCTGCATCGTCGATGGAACAAATGTTGATGATTTGGGGGATGACCGTCCGGGACTCAAGGCCGCACGCGAGCGAGGAGTCCGCAGCCCCTTACTGGAAGCCGGCTTCTCAAAGGCCGACATCCGTGAAGTGGCTCGATCGCTGGGACTGTCGAATTGGGACAAACCCGCCGCGGCCTGCCTCTCGTCACGCGTGCCCCGTGGCATCACCATTACGCGACACACGCTCTCGCGCGTTGAGCGCGCAGAAGCCGCCTTGATGGAGGAGGGCTTTCGCCACTGCCGTGTGCGTGATTACGATGAAGTCGCCCGGATTGAACTTGCCGTAGAAGAATTACCGAGGATGCTGGAAACCGGTCGGCGGGAACGGTTGGTGGCGGCCCTCAAGTCGGTCGGCTACCGCTTCGTCACCCTGGATCTGGAAGGATACCGCCAGGGGGGCGTGAGTCTCCCCCCCGGCGCAACCGATTAGTTCCGGCTTTGATAGGCCTTTGCGAGGGCGTCCAGCGCTTCATCCGCCAGACGGCGATGGTCACCTTCGGTCAATGCTCGTCCGACCACCTTTTCCGCCACCATCATCGCCAACTCAGTCGTCTGTGCGCGGATGTCCTGCACAGCCTTCCGGCGCTCGGCCTCGATCTCTCGAGTCGCGTCACCCTTGATCCGCTCAGCATCCGCCGTCATACGCTGTTCGTTCTCGTCCATCATGCGCTGAGCACGTTCTTTGGCCTGGGCCAACAGCGCCTCGGCTTCTTTGGCAGCGGCTGCCAGCTTCGATTCGTATTCCTTAAGCTTACGCTCGGCCTCAGAACGATGGCGCTCGGCCTGATCGAGACTGTCCTTGATCTTTTTTTCCCGCTCTTCCAGCATGCCCAACAGGCTCGGAAACGCATACTTGTAGAGCAGAAAGAAGAGAATCCCGAAAGAGAGAATCTCCCAGAAGATCAAGGACGAAAAGAAATGTGATTCAAATTGAGGCATAGTCTGTTACCCAAATGAGTTGAGGGTTCTGAGCCGGGCATGGACCCAGCACCGGGGCTCGACCGACAACGCGCTACTTACGCAAGCCCATGATGATGAACGCAATGACCAGCCCGTACAGTGCGATGGCTTCGACGAGTGCGAACCCGATCCACATGTACTTGCCGACGCGGCCTTCCGCCTCCGGCTGCCGGGCCACGGCCTCGATCATTTTTCCGAAGATGTACCCGATCCCCACACCGGCTCCGGCAAATCCCGCCGCCGCCAATCCCATACCGACCAACGCTGCTGCTGCTGCATCCATTGTTTAACCTCTCCTCCGTTTATAGACAACGAACCTAGTGTGCGTGCTCGCTATGACCGTGCAAGGTCACGGCATCCCCTAAATAGACACAGCTCAGCACGGTAAAGATATAGGCTTGAATAAACGCAATGCCGACTTCCAGCCCGTTCATGGCGATCGTAAACGCAAACGGTAGCCAGCCGATCAACAAGCCGCCGCTGATCGCCAATCCGAACAAGACGCCCAGGATGACGTGACCGGCGGTCATATTCGCAAACAACCGCACCGCCAACGAGATGGGTCGAGCTAGCTGACTGATCAACTCAATGGGAATCATCAGCGGCAAGAGCCAACCCGGCGTACCCGGCGGAACCAGAATGCCGAGGAATTTTGCCCCGTGAAGGGAAAAGCCCAGCACCAAGCTCAAACCATACACCCCGACCGCGAACACGGCGGTCACAATAATCTGGCTGGTGACGGTATAGGACCCTGGGATCAAGCCCAGCAAGTTGGCGAACAGAATGAAGAGAAACAAGGTGGCGATCAGCGGAAAAAACTTCATACCCGCCTCGCCCATGGTGTCCAAAATGATCCCGCGAATGAACTCCACGATGAGTTCGGCCATATTCTGCAACTTGCCCGGAACCAGCTTTCGTGAAGCGGCAGCGGAAATCATCAGAAACGAGACGAGGCCTACTACCACCCACATCAAGATCACGGCCTTGTTGATCGAGATGTCGATCCCTGCCGGAACCAGCGGAATCAGATCGTGCAATTCAAACGCATGTAACGGACTTTCTTCCACGATGATCCTTTTTCAGTCAGACGATTCAGGTTAACTCTGCCATCGCTGCGCGGCTCGATAGGCATTTCGCACCCCGGCCGCAGCGCCCAACCCTAACCCGATAACCAGCCCCCAGGGATTGGAATCCAGCAGGTAGGTGTCGACCACCCAGCCCAAACCCCCTCCGACAATCAACGCAGCGAGCAGTTCCGTCCCGATCCGGACAGCCTGCCCAAGCCCCGCATATAACGGATCCTGAGAGGGGGGCATCACGCGCTCACGTGCGGCACTCTTCAGCACAGTCGGAGAGAGTGCACCCATCGGCGGGCGCGCCATTCAAGCAAATTCGCCGGGGGCTTGTCAAGAAGTTGGCCCGCTATGACCAGGCCGTACGATGCGGTATAGTCTTTTCCTCGGAGGAACACCTGCCGACACCGAGTGCCATGACTGATTCCTCACACCAGGCATTTCTTCACGGGCCACCGCAACCGTTGGTCGTCGTCCGTCCGCGGCCCGAGGCCGACCCGTTTGAGTTGCACCGACGCCTCGCGTCCATCAATCGGCCGTCGTTTCTACTCGAAAGCGGGAACGGCAGTCTTCTCACCGCACGGTATTCCTTCTTCGGCAGCGAGCCATATCTCACAATGAGCGGGCGCGCCCAGATGTATCAGCTGCAGGAGGCAGGGCAGTCGAGGCTCTACACCGGCTCCGCATTCGAGGCCCTCGGCCGGATCCTCGACGCATCGACGATCCCGCAACTCGAGGGCATCCCGCCGTTTTTTGGCGGCGCCGTTGGGTACCTCAGTTACGACCTGGTCCGTTCCTTCGAATCATTGCCCAGTCTGGCGGCAGACGACATCGCACTCCCTGATCTCCATCTCGCATTCTATGACCTGATCGCGGCAGTCGACCATCTCACACACCAGTTGTATCTGATGTACTGCCCTCCCCTGTCCCGGTTTCATGCCGAACCCCGCGAAACACTGTATCGCGAAGGCCGTGACCGACTGGCGGAGTTGGAGGCTCGCCTGATGAGTCCACGCCCCCTCATCACCTTCCAGGACTGGCCCCATGAAGCGACGTTGATCCCGAACCAGTCGCGTGAAGCCTACACCGCACGCGTCCGACGCTGCCAAGACTACATCGCCGCCGGCGACATCTATCAGGCCAATTTGTCTCATCGGTTCACCCTCAGCCGCGGCGCGGCGGTATCGCCGCCTGAAACCACTGCCTACGCAACAGCGCTGTACGGCCGCCTACGCACGGTCAACCCGTCTCCGTTCGCAGGAATCTGTCACTTCCCAGAACTCAGCCTCGTCAGCAACTCTCCCGAGCGGCTTGTCCGCCTGTCCGGAGCACAAGCCGGCACGAGGCCCATCGCCGGAACCAGGCCCCGGGGGGTCGGACCCCAGGAAGACCAAGCGCTGCGCGCCGAATTACTCGCCAGCCCCAAGGAACGTGCCGAACATGTCATGCTGGTCGACCTGGAGCGCAACGACCTCGGCAAGGTCTGCCGATACGGTACGGTTCAGGTCGATGAGTTCATGACTGTCGAACAGTATTCGCACGTTCGCCATCTGGTCTCCGACGTGACCGGAACCCTGCAGCCGGGGACCTCGCCACTCGACCTTGTCCGGGCCGTGTTTCCCGGCGGCACCATCACCGGCGTGCCGAAACTCCGTTGCATGGAGATCATCGAGGAGTTAGAGCCGGTGCGGCGCGGGCTGTACACGGGAGCCCTCGGGTACTTCTGTTGGAGCGGCGACTTGGACTTGAATATTCTGATTCGCACGCTGCTCCTGACGAAGACGCACGGGTATCTGCAAGTCGGCGCCGGCATCGTGGCCGACTCGGACCCCGATCGTGAGTATGAGGAAACGCTCGCCAAAGCGGGCGCATTTTTTAACATTCTGGAGGCTGGCCGCTAATGTGGGTGTTTGTGAACGATCGATTCGTGCGGAAAGAAGAGGCCGTCGTCTCCGTGTTCGACCACGGGTTTCTCTATGGAGACGGCGTGTACGAAACCTTGCGATCCTATGGCACCCGGATCTTTATGCGCGACCAGCACCTCTCCCGGCTGCGGCGCTCAGCCGAGTCCATCGGCCTGAGAATTCCCATTCCCGACGAGCAGTGGCCGGAGTTGCTCCACGAAGCCATGCGACGCAATGAGGTCGGTAACGATCAGGTCGACGCCTACCTCCGCATCACCATCTCACGGGGCGAGGGAGAGATCGGCCTCGACCCGGCACTCTGTCCTCGCCCCACCGTGGTGATCATGACGAAGGCGCTTCACGCCCCTTCACCGGAGCTGCTGGGCGACGGAGTCTCGCTCACCGTCGCCCAGACGAGGCGGAATCTGCCCGCGGCCCTGTCCCCGCAGATCAAATCCACCAACTTTCTGAACAACATTCTAGCGAAACGCGAATCCATCGCAGCCGGGACCTTCGATAGTCTGTTTCTGAATTGGAGGGATGAACTGACCGAGTGCACGATCAGCAATCTCTTTTTCGTTGCCGACGGCACCGTGCATACACCGGCACTCGACTGCGGCATTCTAGACGGCATCACGCGCGGCATTGTCATGACCCTCGCCGAGGAGGAAGGGCTGCCGGTTCAGGAGGGTTACTACCATCTCACCCACCTTCACAAGGCAGAGGAATGTTTTCTGACGAATACCAGCATGGAAGTCATGCCGGTGTCACGTGTCGAGACCTTCACGATCGGGGACGGTCGCCCCGGCCCAGTCACCCGCCGGCTCCAGAAGCGCTTCGCCGCCAGCCGAACCAGGTTTTGTGAAGTAGCCCCCGAGCCAAATTTCTGAAGATGTATTTTATATCAATATCTTACAACCACGACCCTGCTGTGGACAGAGAGTAAGGGTTTTTGACAGGTCGGGGGGCTGCTGCTACGGTTGAAGCATCGCTCGTAGACACCAACCAGGCGCCTCAACCCGATGGCCCGATTCAACCGCACCGCCCCCCTGCTTCTGCTGTCCGCGACACTCTTGCTGTCGGCTGCCCCGGTCCAGGCCGAGGTCTACCAATACGTTGACGCCAACGGCACCATCTCCTTGACCAATGTGCCGAACGACCCACGATACAAACGCGTGACGGCTGAACTCCCTCGCTCCCGCAGCATCATCTCCGATCGTGAACTCGACCCTGTGATCGCTCGACATTCGCGCGCCCATCGCCTCCATCCGGCGCTGATTCGCGCGGTCATCAAAACCGAATCCGACTTCGACCCGCAGGCGGTCTCACGGGCCGGGGCGATCGGCCTGATGCAGCTGATGCCGCAGACCGCGATGCGTCTCGACGTGCGGGATTCGTATAATCCGGATGACAATATCGGCGGGGGAACCAAATACCTGCGGCAGCTGCTGGATCGCTTTAACGGAAATCTTCCATTGGCCTTGGCGGCCTACAATGCGGGAGAACATGCGGTCGAACGGTACCAGGGGCTTCCCCCGATCCCGGAAACACGGCAATACGTCCTCAAGGTGCTGCGCTACTACCGCACCTTCCTCACGAACGACCGGCTTTCTTCTTCACGGCCTTACCGCGCACCGTCTCCCGGGTCGCAAGGACGAGGTCTTGCTCGTTCGATGGCATCCCGCTGACCCGCCCCTGAGCTAAGAGCAACTGACTGTGCTGCCGCCATCCTGGCCGAGCGGCCTCTGGAAAATCCGACCGGTAGTGGGCCCCGACGCTGTTTTCCCGCCAGAGGGCCGCATCGGCAACACAGCGCGCCACCTGGACCATATTCTTCACTTCAAGGGCCGCTCGCGAGGAAAAGGGATTCGTCAGCACACGCATCCACCGTACCAGCTGCGCGGAGGCGCTGATCAACGAATCTCCCGAGCGCACCAGGCCGACCTTCCCCCACATCAGACGACGCAACGAGCTTCGCAACTTCTCCGGATCATCCAGGTCCGTCGGTCGTCCCCGCTCCAGCTCCTCAAGCCGAGGCAGGCTCGTCGGGCCGGAGACATGCCCGGCATGGGCCACCGCAGACTGCGCCGCACGCATGCCGAACACCAGCCCTTCCAGGAGTGAGTTGCTCGCCAACCGATTCGCCCCGTGCACACCGCTGCAGGCCACCTCGCCGGCTGCAAACAACCCCGGCAAAGTCGTCGCCCCATGCACATCCGTCCAGACCCCGCCCATCATATAGTGGGCGCTGGGCGAGACGGGAATCCATTCTTCCGTCATGTCGATGTCATATCGCAGGCAGGTGGCATAGATCGTGGGAAACCGCCGTTTCACAAAGGCGGCGCCGAGATGCGTCACATCCAGATAGACGTGCCGCGCGCGTGTCGCGGCCATCTCCGACCAAATCGCCCGTGAGACCACATCGCGCGGGGCGAGCGCCCCGTCGGGATGATACCGCTGCATAAATAACTCACCCTTGATGTTCCGCAGCTGCCCGCCTTCTCCCCGAATCGCCTCCGACAACAAGAAGGGCGGACTCGACGGCAGGTACAACGAGGTGGGATGAAACTGCACGAACTCCATGTCCATCAACAACGCCCCGGCCCGTAACGCCATCGCCATGCCGTCGCCGGTCGCATTGCCGGGATTGGTGGTACGCGCGTAGATCTGTCCTGCGCCGCCCGTCGACAACACCACCGCGCCGGCCGGAAGGACCGTGCGTTCGCCCGAGATCTCATTGAGCACGATCGCGCCGCAGCACCGACCGTCGACCACCACCACATCCACCGTGAAGCGCCGATCCAACCGCTGAATACGAGGCTGCCTGGCGGCATAGGTCATGAGCGCGCGGACCATTTCATTGCCGGTGGCATCTCCCCGCGCACGGAGAATCCGGCTCCGGCTGTGCGCAGCTTCTCGCGTGTACGCAAATCGCTTGCCGATCTTGTCGAACTTCGCGCCCCACGCAATCAGTTCCTGAATCCGGTCCGGCCCCTCTTCCACCAACACCCGCACGGCTTCGCGGCGGCACAGGCCGTGCCCGGCCTTGAGCGTATCCGCCAGATGGCTGCCGACATCATCCTCTTCGCTGAGGGCCACCGCGACACCACCCTGGGCATACATGGAGTTGCTTTCCAGCGGATGGCCCTTGGTCAACATGAGCACACGCCCCGCACGGCTGAGCTCGATCGCCGCACGAAGTCCCGCGACGCCGCTGCCGACCACAAGAAAGTCTGTCTCAATTTTTGGGGAAGCACTGCGGGATGACATGGTCAGGGTTTGGAGGCTCTGCGAGCGGGATCTTCGCTGGGATTCGCCCGCGAGGCCATGCCGAACGGCAAATCGCCCTGAGCCTCTCGAAGCAAAATAGACTGGGTTCCCACCCAGGCCAGTCGTCCATGACCGCGTTGGCGCGTGCCGGCCTCACCGGAATTCCGCTTCCACTGGCCTTGCCAATGGACAAAGACATCGACGTTGTCGCCCTCGATCAGAATACGCTCGATCGAAAACTCCAACTGGATATCCTGAAAGGTCTCGAAGTCACTCTGGATCTCCCGCTGGACTTGATCAAAATTGCCTGAAGGCAACAGCAAGGCATCCAACGCATTGCGGTCCCGTTCGACGTAGGATTTCCGGAGCGACTCCACTGCTTGATCGATTCGGAGGATACGGTCGTGGTCGTCTTTATATTGAAGGGTTTTTCCCGAACAACCCACCGAGAGCACGAGCAGAAACCCGACCAGGAAGCGAGCAAGGGAGCGCCGGCACGCTGTGCGGGAACGAATCATGGCGCAGTATAGGAACCTTGGCAGAACGAGGTCAAGCAAGGGACCCGCTCGCCCGCAGCCGCATGACGCGCGGTCTATCACGCGGCGGAGCCGCAGACGGAGGGCAGAATCTTGGCTTGCATTTTGGAATGAAACCCACTAGACTCCCGCGCCTAGCAGTTGGAGATTGAACGTATGGCGAGTGTCCTCAAGAAACGCCGGAAGAAGATGCGCAAGCACAAGTACAAGAAATTGCGCCGGCGTCAGAAATTCTTGCGTCGCAAGAGCTGAGCTCATCACGACATAATGGACGGAGGGATCCGTGCCCGAAGGAAAAAAAGTTCGCATCCGCGTTCGAACTGTGAACTGCATCTACGTCGGGGATTTCCTCATCCCGCCCATGCGTAATCGTGTGTCCGATGCGATCAACGAGGAGCAGCGGCTGTTTATCAGCTTGACTGACGTCTTGATCAATGACAAGGATCGGTCGGACTTCGTGGCGATCAATAAGAACCTGATCGAGTCCATCGCTCAGCTCTAGCGCGCCCTCACCTCATGACGAAGGTCGTGTCATAGCCCGATCACCGCATCCACGGTCACGGGCTCTGTGCCCGTCCCCCCTGAGTTCATTGTCGTAACACCGATGTTTTCGTTCAAACGATTTTTCCCCTTCCTCAAGCCCTACGTCCCCCGGATGATCGCTGCCGCCATCATGGTCATGGCGGTCGCCGCCGTGAACCTGGCCCTGCTTCGGTTGGGTGGCACCCTGTGGGACGTCATCACCGTGCAGCACGATGCCGATCGAATGGCGCAGATGATCCTGCTGCTCCTCGGGCTCGTCTTGCTGCAAGGGCTCTGTTCCATGGGACACAGTTACCTGACGGCCTGGGTGTCCCAACGAGTCATGGCGGACTTCCGAACTCATCTCTTTGCGCATCTGCAAACCCTGTCCGTCAATTTCTTCTCCAAGCGCCGGACGGGCGAATTAATGTCGCGTCTGATGAACGATGTGACCGTGATTCAGAACGTCGTCACCGACACTCCCATTGACGCAGCCAAACAGGTCGTTACGTTCATCGGCGGCGCCGGTTTCCTGTTTGCGATGAACTGGCAGCTCTGCCTCCTCATCCTGGTCCTGCTCCCCTTGCTGGTTGTCGTGGCCAAACTCTTCGGCCGGCGCCTGCGCGCCCTCTCGACCACCATTCAGGATCAAACCGCCTCCGTCAGCACGCTGGTGGAGGAAGTCATCGCCGGTATTCGTGTCGTGAAATCCTTCGTGCAGACCAAGCGGGAGGAGCAACGCTTCATCACCCAGGTGCAATCCGCGATGGAACTGGCGCTGCGCCGTGCCACCATCATGGCGTGGTTCGTGCCGACGATCACGTTCGTCACCTTCGCCGCCGCCGCCATGGTGTTGTGGTATGGGGGACGCCAGGTCATCGACGGCTCGGTGTCTCCAGGCGACCTGTTTGCCTTCGTGCTCTTCGCCGGGATTTTGATCGGACCGTTCGGGTCAGCCGCCCGCGTGTTTGCGCAGATCAAAGAAGCCCAGGGCGCCATGCAGCGTGTCTTCGAAATTCTCGACACGCATGCAGAAATCGCCGATGCGCCCAATGCGATCGACCTGCCGCCCGTGCAGGGGCATGTGCGCGCAGAGCATATCACCTTCGCCTATGACCCCCGGCAACCCGTGTTGGCGGATGTGTCCTTTGAAGCCAAACCGGGCGAACTGATTGCGATCGTCGGACCGACCGGTTCAGGGAAAACGACGATCATGAATCTCCTCCATCGCTTTTACGACCCCACGTCGGGACGGCTGACGGTGGACGGCCATGACGTCAAGGATGTCCGGCTCGATAGCCTCTACCGGCAGATCGCTCTGGTCCCCCAGGATACGATTCTGTTCGGCGGCCCGATCCGGGATAACATCCGCTACGGGCGCGAGGATGCCAGCGAAGAGGAGATCATCGCTGCGAGCAAAGCCGCGCATGCCCACGAATTCATTGCGGGATTCCCCGACGGCTACCAGACCATCGTCGGAGAAAAGGGCATCAATCTTTCCGGCGGCCAACGTCAACGCGTCGCGATTGCCCGCGCGATTCTGAAGAACCCGCGTATTCTCCTGCTCGACGAAGCCACCTCTGCGCTCGACACCGAATCGGAGCGATTGGTGCAGGAAGCCTTGGAACGTCTCATGGTCAATCGCACGACCTTTGTCGTCGCCCACCGGCTCAGCACGATTCAACGCGCCGACCGCATCCTGGTCCTGAATAAGGGCCACATTGTCGAATCGGGGACCCACACGGCTCTGCTGGAGCAGCGGGGACTCTATCATTACTTATACACGTTGCGGCTAAGCGAACTTCCGGTCTAATCACTCGCGAGGCCCCCTGATGAACAGGCAGGTCGTAGCCACCGCACTCGCAGTTTTCCTCTTCTCGACGAATCTGCTGTTTGCCTCGCCGCCCCTGCCGAAGCCCGACCACATCGTGATCGTGATCGAGGAAAACCATGCGTTTTCCCAGATCATCGACTCACCGGCAGCCCCGTATCTCAACACATTGGCCCGGAAAGGCGCGCTGTTGACCAACTCCTTCGGCGTGACTCACCCCAGTCAACCGAACTACATCGCCCTCTTTGCCGGATCCACCGACGGCGTCAGCCGGAACCATTGCCCCACATCGTTAACCGCTCCGAATCTTCATAGTACCCTGGCACTCGTCGGCCGGACCTTTGCCGGCTACGCGGAGGATCTCCCCTCCACCGGTTCCGTAGACTGCGTCGCAGGCGCGTATGCCCGGAAACACAATCCCTGGGTCAACTGGCAATTCTCTCCCATCCATACCGTGCCCGCCGAAGACAATCGCCCTTTTTCCGACTTTCCCGCCGACTTCGAGAGGCTGCCCACGGTCAGCTTTGTCATCCCCAATCAGCTCAACGATATGCACGACGGCAAGGAGCCCGACCGGATTCAACGCGGAGACCAGTGGCTCCAGACCCATCTCGATCGCTACGTCGAATGGGCGCACACACACAACAGTCTCTTGATCATTACCTGGGACGAAGACAACGGGAAATCAGACAATCACATTCCGACGATTCTGGTGGGACCGATGGTGCGACCGGGCCGTTATGGAGAGCCCTTGGACCATTACGGATTATTGAGAACCATCACCGATATGTATGGCGCGAAACCAGTCGGCCTCAGCCGCCAAGCGCTGCCCCTCTCCACGATCTGGGCCACACCGGCAGTCACACCCTAGCCCGCATTATTCATGAGCACTTCTGCTGCAACCGCCGATTCACTGCTACGACGAACCTTCGGCCGGCGGGCTCGCCACGTGACTCGGCGCTTCCGCGACGAACCGTCAGGAATAATGCGGGCTAACCGTCTCCACTCTTCCGCTTCGCGCACGGCTCCAAGCCTTCCACACTTCCATCACCAGAAACGGCAGCAGCCCGAACCCGACGATCACCAACCATTCGTCGGCCCGCAGGGAAACGACTTTAAAAATCTCCTGTCCCCAGGGGCTGAGGAGGATCGCCCCCTGGAGGAGCGCCGAAACGAGCACGGCTCCCACCAGCATCCGGTTGCTGGCCACCCCGACCTGGAACAGCGAATACCGGTCGTGGCGGCAGGTAAAGGCGTGAAGAAACTGCACCAAGACCAGCGTGGTGAACGTCATCGTCCGCGCGAAAGGCACTTCATCCTTCACGATCGAGAGCGCGATGCCGAACACCGCCAGCGTCGCCGCGGCCATCACCAGGCCCTGCACACAGACCGTGAGAAACCGGCCACGGTCGAGCAGCGGAGCCTGCGGGTCGCGAGGCGGCCGTTTCATCACATCGGGATCTTTCGGATCGACGGCGAGGGCGAGGGCGGGAAAGCCGTCGGTCACTAAATTGATCCAAAGAATGTGGATCGGCAGAAGCGGCAGCGGCCACCCCAATACCGTGCTCCCCAGCATCACCAGGACCTCACTGAGATTGCACGACAACAGATAGTGAACCGATTTACGAATGTTCGCGTAAATGCTGCGCCCTTCTTCGACTGCGGCGGCGATGGACGCGAAGTTGTCGTCGGTCACCACCATATCCGACGCATCCTTGGTCACGTCCGTCCCGGTCACGCCCATCGCAATCCCGATATCTGCCTCCCGCACCGCCGGCGCATCATTGACTCCGTCGCCGGTCATCGCCACGACCGCCCCCTGCGCGCGCCAAGCCTTCACGATACGGAGCTTATGTTCCGCCGTGACCCGCGCGTACACCGACACGTTCCGCACCCGCGACGCCAGATCGGCATCACTCAGCCCGTTCAACTCAAGACCGGAAAGGGCCTGCGTCGGACCGCTCGCGAAACCCGCCTCCCGTGCGATAGCGAGCGCCGTCTCCTTATGGTCGCCGGTGATCATGACCGTCGCGATGCCCGCCGACCGGCAGAGATCGACTGCGGATTTGGCCTCAGGACGCAAGGGGTCCTTCATGGCCGCCAACCCCAGGAAGCACAAGCGGCGCTCAACCAGGTCGGGATCGAACGATGCCGGCTGTGGATCGAGAACGCGGTAGGCCAACGCAACCACACGAAGCGCCTGCTGTGCAAACTGCCGATTGACGGACAACATCGACATGCGCAGAGATTCAGTCAGAGGCCGTCGCTCGCCTGTCTTCGTCACATACTCGTCGCAGCAACCAAGCAATACATCGGGCGCGCCCTTCACATAAGCCACGGCCCGCGCCTCAGAGCGGCGCACCATCGTCATCATCTTGCGGTCGGAATCGAACGGGATTTCTCCCAAAAGCGGCTGGGCCCGCTCTAATTCCTCTTGCACCCATCCGCCCTTTCGGCCCGCAACGAGCAGCGCGCCTTCAGTGGGATCGCCCACGACCGCCCATTTGCCTTCAGCCTGTTTCAGTGAGGCGCCGTTACACAACAGCGCCGTCCAGAGCAGATCACGCAGCGCACCCTCACGGGGCTCACCGCCGACAATCGTCCCCGCCGGTGCATACCCTTCTCCGGTCACCTCCATCACCAGGTCATCGATGGCCAGCTTCGTGACCGTCATTTCGTTTTTGGTCAAGGTCCCGGTTTTGTCGGTACAAATCACCGTCGCCGCGCCCAAGGTTTCCACAGCCGGCAGGCGACGAATGAGCGCGTGCCGACTCACCATACGCATCACCCCCAAGGCCAGGGTTGTGGTCACGATCGCCGGCAATCCTTCTGGAATCGCCGCCACCGCGAGGCTGACGGCCGTCAGAAACATGTCGAAGAGCGGCTCCCCCCGCCACACCCCCAGCCCGAACACCACCAACACGATTCCCAACGAAAGCGCCAACAGCACATGACCGAATTGCTCCAGACGACGTTGCAGCGGAGTCGGATCGATCGGCACCGCGGTCATCAACGTCGCAATGCGGCCCAATTCAGTCACACGGCCGGTCGCCACGACGACCGCCCGGCCTTTGCCGCCGGTGACGGTGGTCCCCATGAACAGCATGTTTCGTTGATCGGCCAGAGGCAGATCGCTGTCGGGCAAGGCCGCACTGAGCTTTTCAACCGGCGTGGACTCCCCGGTCAGCGCCGCTTCCTGTGTCCGGAAGGCCGCGGCCTGGAGCAGGCGGGCATCGGCCGGAACGTGGTCCCCTGCCTCCACGTCGATGATGTCGCCGGGGACCAATTCCGTTGAAGACAGGTTGAGTCGCGTCCCGTCGCGCACGACTCGCGCGTAGGTCACGGCCATGGTACGCAGAGCTGCCAACGACTGTTCGGCTCGATACTCCTGGAGGAATCCCAGCAGGCCGTTCAGCAAAACAATGGCGAGAATCGCGCCGGCATCGATCCACTCCCCCAGCAGACCGGACACCAATGCGGCGCCGATCAAGACCCAGACAATGAGGCTCGTAAATTGGGTAGCCAGAATGTGCCATGGGGAGGGCGGCGGCGCTTCAGGTAACTCATTGCGGCCATGCGTCGACAATCGTCGTGCGGCCTCTTCCTCGCTGAGCCCTGCGGCCGGATCGACAGCGAACTCTCGCTCGATCTCGCCCTGCGAGCGGGCATACCACCGGGGGCGCTGCTGCTGCTGGTCGGTCATAGGCTCCGACGTCTCCTTCCGCTTTCTCTGGGGCTGATTCCCTAAGGACAGGCCCGGTGCCGACGCGATCCGGGAACGTCACGACACGTTTCATGTAAAATCGACGACTTCGGCCTGGTTCCCGCTTGGCAAAAAAAATACCCCGTCTCCATAGCCCCAGGACTCAACCCCAGCGCAAACTCGCCGATAGAGTATCCACAAAGGACGGAAGGGGCCCGACCAAGGGCATCGTTCCTGTGGTGGGAATGGCCGTCGCTTGACGCTGTGGATCTGTGAGAACTGGTGATCTATGACACGCTCCTCCTGGTCGTCTCCGCATCCGATTCCGGAGAATCTTCGCCGCAGCCTCAAGGATCTCCGTCACGGTCTGCTCGGTCTCCACAAATCCCTGATCGTCTCGGAACAGGTTACGTATGAACGCATCTACGGGCGGATCGCCTCGGCAGGGGAACTCTTGCAGCTGGTGATGAACGATCCGTGGTTCGCCTGGCTCCACCCCTTGTCGCACCTGGTCGTCCGCATCGACGTGGTCCTCGAAGACCAGGACGAGACCACCATTGAAACCGCCCAGGACCTGCTGGTGGAAGCACGCCACATGCTGCGTCCGTCCGAAGAGGGCGACGGCTTCGAACGCAGCTACTACGAAGCGTTACAGCGGACTCCGGATGTCGTCCTGGCTCACGCCAGCGTCAAAAAGTTACTGAGCACGGCCACGACCGATGCCGCAGCAGCCGCCGCCTGACCACCTCAACCGGGCCGGCCGTCAGAACAACGGATGGTGCGGGGAGGAAGAAAAGGGCGCCGAGCGCGGCGCGTTCCCTCGATTCCCGAGAAATCGCCATCCCTGCTTGTCTCGAACGAGATAGTGTACTTCCTGAAACCAACTATCCAGCGTCACGCGGGAGCCTGACTGTACCTCCGTCCCATAGAGGCCCCCGGTACAGGTCAACTCCACCCGAATCCCCTCCTCGCCCTGCAACACCTTCATCTCGGAAAAGAGGTGCGTCGACGACAAGGCGCGATAATGCTCGAAGACTTCACTCCAAATACGCTCGACATCCGCCACATGCAAACCGTGATAGTTGTACTCCGGGGCGTAAAACTGCAGGAGGGCGGCGCGATCCTGTTTCTCTAATGCCTGCTCAGCGCGATTGAATGCCGCCAAGACCTCTTTCACCGTGGGATCGGCCTGTACCGCCTTGGCGCCGCTGATCGTCTTGCCCTCACGCGTCAACACCATGTCGGGAAGCACCTGCACGACCGCGTAAGCGAGGCCTTCCCCCTGCCACAACACCAGGACCGCCAACAGCGTGAGCATCCGTCCAGTCAACCAGGCGACGCCTCCATCCGACTTGACCTTCCCTCTGCACGGTTCTCGCATCGTCATTCGTCTCCTCTCGGGATCTGCCGATTCTCTCCGACACACTGACATCCTTGGGGACAACTATGCAACGCCGATACCGCCTCTCAAGGCCGCCGGCCTCGCTGCCGTCACGAGCCATCGCGGACACACACCACAGGCGCCACGGCCGACTGGCGCAGGATGCCACAGCCCGCGTTCGCCTCACGGCCGATTTCGCCTCCTATCTGCGCACGCAACGCCCGCGGCTTTTGTACTTTTTCTTTGGCCGCTGCCGTCTGAACGATACACTACGGTGACCACACCATCGTCGCTGTGCGGTCAACAGAGGGCTACGAACTCGCATGCCGTTGCCAATGCACCCCTGTGTCGCCATCGCGATCATCTCGACGCTCATACCGATCGGCCCCGTCGTCGCGGAGGACGCGCCGCACCTGGCGACCCTCGCTCTCGTCGATAAACCCTGGGCGGTGCGCCTTGATGTCACCGGATTCCGCGTGCTCGCTGACGGAGTGAAACCGGACGGCCGGCGATACCTGTTCGCCACCGACGACACTCGATCCATACAGCTCTCGGTGACACTCCAATCGGTTCCCGAACCAGCCACCGAGCAGGGGTGCCTCCTCCAGTTGGAGCATGTCGCCCGGACAACCAGACCGGCGGCGGACCAGGGCCCCGTTCGAGATACCAGGCGGAACCTCACCCTGCTCGAGTACGTCCTCCCCGCGACAGCCAAGGCTCCGGCAGAACAGCTCCATCTCCTGGCCTGCACCGGCAAGGACGATGTGTATACCGATATTCACCTCTCTCAACCGCGCGGGAAGGGTAGCGATGCCGCATTGCTACACGCCCTACTGGATAGCCTCACCATCGTCGCGGCGCCGGCGCCCAGCAGTCTCGATCACTTCCGGGCAGGAAGTGCCCCCTACCTACAGGGGAAATTCGCCCTCGCCATCCCGCACTATGAACAGGCGCTCGTCCTCGAACAGGCCAACCCGACGTTGGATCGGTCCCTCTGGCAGCTACTGATCCACAACCTCGGCACGGCGTACGGCCGGACCGGAAGCTTCGAGCGAGCGAAAGCGACGTTCGACTACGGCCTCTCGAAGGATCCGGCGAATCCGATATGGCACTACGAACTCGCACGTACCTACGCGGGAATGCACGACCGAGAGAAGATGCTGCAAGCCCTGGACACCGCATTCTTTCACCACCGTACCCGGCAGGGCGACGAACAGATGCCGGACCCCCGACAAGATCTTTCATTCAGCCGGTTCATGTCGGATCCGGCCTTTCGACGGTTGGCGGAATCCCTCGTGCAACCGGCCATCTGAATACGATTACGTCACGCATCGGCGCAGCAGATCACGGAAGGATAGAGCAATGGCCAAGCGTAAGAGCACCAGAGTGGAGATGAATCGACCGATCGAAATACAGGGAGCGCGGGGGTCGAGTCAGGGCGTTGTGCGTGATTTTTCTCCCGGAGGCTGCCGGATCCAGCAGGCCGATCCCAAGGTGAATTGCGGGATGCGCGTGACGCTGCGGATTTCCCTGCCGGACCGTATCGACCCCATCGAAATCAAACCTGCCGTCGTGACCTGGGTCGGCACAGATGCCTTCGGCGTGGAATTTCTCTCGCTGTCGATGGACACACGGGCGCGGGTGAAAGCCGTGTATGCACTGCTGCTCGAGGCCCAAACCGCACACGAGTCCGAACGGGTCATCTCCCTGCCCGGCGTGTCCTGGACCTCACCGTCTGCGAAATAAGACCCATCCGCACCTTCTCGCGACAGCCCCCGCATCATCGAAACAACAGCAAGAGACCGAGCAGATATCCAAGGATCATCACGAGGCTGTCCGGCTCGATAAGCCAATACCGCTTCTCAACTCGATACACGATTCCCATCAGCCCGATATTCATCATCACAATGCCCCACAGGGCGGTCAGCGCATGCGTGGAGGCGATCGCGCCGAACAGCGACCCCTCGCGATAGGCCAGATCCGCAAACAGGAACGCCGCCATGTTGAACGCGTTGCTGCCGAAAAGATTGCCCACGGCAAGATCGAAGGCCCCGAGCCGGACAGCAGCCAGAGACGTGACCAACTCGGGCAACGTCGTGACCATGGCCACGAGCGACGTCCCCAGGAACGTGGTACTGACGCCGGATTGATCCGCGATCTCCTTGGCCGATTGTGCGAGCAGGGGGGCGGCAAGAACCAGAATCATGGTGGCCGAGACGAATCCGATGGCCGCTCGGCGTATTCCGTCTCGCCGGGCCGAGACGTGCCCCTGGGCGTCCTCGGACGCCGCTTCGGCAAGGAGTTGCTGCGCCCGTTGACGCCGCTTCCCATCTTCCTGCCGAAACACGACCCGCATGCCGAAGACATAGATCAGGAAGAGCAGAGCGCTCCCACCTTGGATGGTCGAGGCCCCCGTCCCATTCCGAAACAACAGAAGAAATGCGGCCATGCCGGTCAGGAGCATGGCGAGCGCGGCCACGAGCGTATGTTCGAAAGCGGCCTGCTCCCAAACCCGTTTATCACGATGAACCAGGTCGATGAGGCCGAGGGTGAACATGTTGGCCAGCACCGCGCCGAAGAGATCCCCGGCGGCCAGATCCGGCGCACCCAGTAGAGAGGCGCTGACCGTCGTGAACACCTCGGGCAGCGACGTCGCCCCCGCCATGAACACGACGCCGATCCAGACCCGCCCGATTCCGGTCAGCGCAGCAATCTGATCGCCGTCACGCGAGAGTCGCGTCCCCGCGATGACGATCATGGCTCCGCTCAGCACGAGGATGATCCATGAGACAAGCACACATCACTCCTGGCCGCGCGCTCCGGTCAAAAGACCAAGATCCGCGATACCCGGAGTCTGCCGCCTTGAGCACGCGAGCGTCAAGCCGCTCTCCGCATCGACTCGGCACATCGGCCATGCACCCTTGGCGCCCACGGACGGCAACAGGAAGAGATATCGGTAACCGACGCGAGCGAACGACGGGGGGATCGAATCGATCAGGCGCTCTGACAACCGTCAATGTTACTGGGGTCGTCCGGACTGGAGCAGTTCAGCCACTTTGTCGATGATGGCCTGGGGCAAGAACGGTTTCTGCAGATAGGCGGCCTGGGCATCCACCCCATGCGCCCCCAACATATCTCCGGCATAACCCGAGATGTACAATACCTTGATGTCAGGAAACATCGTCCTTGCCCCCTGAGCCAACACCGCAGCCTTCATTCTCGGCAAAATGACGTCCGTAATCAGGAGGTCGCAACCGCCCTTGCGCAACTGCAACATCTGTAACGCCTCCACCCCGTCGGCCGCCGCCAGCAGCTCATACCCCTGGTCGCGAAGCACCGCCGACACGAGACGCCGAATTCCTTCGTCGTCTTCCACCAAGAGAATCGTGGCGGATGTTTCAGGCTTCGGGCGCGGGGCAGTCACCTGTTCGGCGTCGGCGGCCTGGGACGGCACCCGCGGGAACATGACCGTAAAGCGAGAGCCCTTACCCAGCTGACTGGTCACATCGATGTAGCCACGACTCTCTTTCACAATGCCATAAACCGTGGCCAATCCCAATCCCGTCCCCTTATCGGAGGCCTTGGTGCTGAAGAACGGTTCAAAAATATGGGCGAGGGTCTCGCCATCGATGCCGGATCCGGTATCCTCCACCACCAATTTGACGTAGGGGCCCGGAACCGCCCCCGGGTGCGCGCGGACATAGACGTCGTCCAGATCGGCGTTGCCCGTTTCGATCGTCAGGATCCCTCCTTCTGCCATGGCATCGCGGGCATTCAGCGCCAGATTGAGCAACACCTGTTCGATCTGTACCGGATCGCCCAACACGTGCCCGGCCTGGGGATCGAGCACGATGACGGTCTGGATCTGCTCCCCGATCAACCGGCGTAGAATATCCTCCATGTCGCGAATCAGGGTATTGAGCGGCACATCCCGCTGCTCCAGGACCTGGCGACGGCTGAAGGTCAACAGTTTCTTGGTCAACGCCGCGGCACGCGTCCCCGCCTGTCCGATGACCTCGATTTCATGATGACAGGGATGAGACCCCAACTGCTGAGCCACCCGCTGCGCGTGTCCGATCACGACCATCAGCAGGTTATTGAAGTCATGGGCAATGCCGGCGGCAAGCCGACCCAGGGCCTCCATCTTTTGCGACTGCCGCGCGCTCTGCTCGTCCTGCTTTCGCTGGGTCACATCCACAATCGTTTCGATGACATGCACCCGCCCGTCGACGGTCGGCGCTTTGGCCCAATGGAACAAGAGTCGTCGACCGTCCGGCATGTCTACCTGCTCCGAGACTACACCGTCGCTGGTCAGCGCGTCGGGCATACGACAAAAGTCGCAGGGCGACGCCTTCCCCGCGATGTGTTCATGACAGCGTGCGCCGGCCATGTCGCCGAAAGCACCCAGGCTGGTCTGATTCTGAAACTGCACGGCATGGCCGGCAGGATCGATGACCGTCACCACCACCGGCTGCGAGTTCAGCAGGACTTGCGGATCATAGGAACGACCATTGGAGGATTGCGGAGAGCCGGTCATGAGCGTCCTCGTGTGAAGCGAAGGATGGAGTACGCAGGGCGAGCCTGCTTCTTTGGTTGTACTACATCACCGCATACAGTCAAGGAGATGATCGATTGCATGGAACGAGATGTAGGAATCTGTGAAGACCGCCCTGCTATCCCTTAGCACCCGTTCTTGGCCTTCCGGTAAAAGAGCGTCTTCGCCAACTCTGCCGCGCCGACGTAGGCGGCGAGAATGGCGAGCAGCGCCGCCCAGAACAGCGGCGGCAAAGGTTCGAACCCCAAGATCGCGCCGATCGGTGTCACCGGCAGCAGCATGGTCGCCAGTCCCACCAGCAGGGTCGAGAGCCACAACCCCCTGGACGGGCGACTGGTCACACAGGGTCGCTTCGTACGGATCACCAGCACGATGACCGAGGCAGAGAGCACCGACTCGACAAACCAGCCGGTGCGAAACTGACCGGTCGTCGCATGCAAGACCAGCAGCAGGACGGCGAAGGTGAGGTAGTCGAAGAAGGAGCTCACGAATCCGAAGGTCAACATGAACCGGCGAATGAACGGAATATCCCAGCGCCTCGGCCGATCGATCAGCTCGGGATCGACCTGGTCGGTCGCAATGGTCATTTCCGGAATATCGGTCAGGACATTGGTCAGCAGAATCTGCTTCGGCAACAGGGGGAGAAACGGGAGAAACAGCGAAGCCCCGGCCATGCTGAACATGTTCCCGAAATTCGCGCTCGTGGCCATAAACACATACTTCAGCGTATTCGCAAAGGTCTTGCGCCCCTCGCGCACACCTTCTACCAATACACTCAAATCGTGCTCCAGCAAGACCAGGTCGGCGGCCTCTTTGGCGACATCCACTGCCTGATCCACGGAAATACCGACATCGGCGGCGTGCAGCGCCGGGGCGTCGTTGATGCCGTCCCCCAGATACCCGACCACATGCCCCGATCCGCGTAGCGCGCGAATGATCCGTTCCTTTTGATTCGGCTCGATTTCGGCGAAGATATCGACATCAGCGGCTCGCGCGTGCAGCGCATCCTCGCTCATCCCGCGCAGATCATGGCCGGTCAGCAGGCGCGGAGCCGTCAGGCCGACCTCCCGTCCCGCATGAGCCGCCGCCGCCGCCTGATCCCCCGTCACGATCTTCAGCGCCACGCCGAGTCGCCGGAGTGTGTCTACGGTCTCGGCAATGCCGGATTTGAGCGGATCGGCGAACACCAACAGGCCGAGGAACGTCATGCCGGCCTCGTGCTCCTTCGAGACACGATCGAGTCCCCCCATATCCCGGCAGGCCAAGCCGATGGTACGAAACCCCTGCTCGCTCCATAGACGAACCTGCTCCCGCACCGACCGGCGAACCTGCTCGATCGGTACAAGCGCACCATCGTCCTGCTCCGCCTGGAGAGAAATCGTCAGCATGCTCTCGACCGCGCCTTTGGTAATCAAGAGGTGCGTCTGCGGAGTGGCCACCAGGATCGAGAGTCGCTTGCGCACGAAATCGTACGGCTCTTCGTCCAACTTGTGATGACCGGCGAGTTCGAAGACCCGATCTCGACGCAGGGCCTCGTCCAGCGGATTCGGGAACCCCGTTTCAAACACCGCGTTCAGATAGCCGAGAAACAACACGCGCTCGCTGGCCTCACCCTCCACGTTGAGGGCCGCGTGCAGCCGCATCGCCCCCTCGGTCAGCGTGCCGGTCTTGTCGGAACACAACACCGTCATACTGCCGAAATTCTCGATCGAGGCCAGGCGTTTGACGACAACGCGTTGTTCCGCCATACGTCTCGCGCCATGGGAGAGGTTCACGCTGATGATGGCGGGCAACAATTGCGGCGTCAGTCCCACCGCCAAGGCCATGGAGAACAAAAAGGATTCCAGGACCGGACGCTCAAGGTAGACGTTCACCGCGAAAATGGCGAATACCAGAAGAAGGGTCACCTCCAACAGCAGATACCCGAACCGCCGGACGCCGCGCTCAAACTCCGTCTCGGTCGGCCGGACGGCCATCCGGCGGGCAAGGCGACCGAATTCCGTGTCCTTCCCCACCCCCACGATCACCGCAAGGGCTTGCCCGCTCACGACATGCGTTCCAAGAAAGAGGCTATTCGTGCGCCTCTGCAGCGGCATGTCGCCCGGTAAGATCGCTGCCGATTTCTCCACCGGATAAGTCTCTCCGGTCAACGTCGCCTCATCGACAAAGAGATCCCGGGCTTCCAGCAGTCGCGCATCCCCGGGCACACTCGACCCGGCGGACAATTCCACGACATCGCCCGGCACGACCGTATCCGCCGGAACTTCGATGAGCAGACCGTCCCGCCGGACGCGAGCGGTGACTTGAACAAGAGCCAACAGCCCGGCTACGGCGCGCGCCGCGCTGTATTCCTGCCGGAAACTCAACAGGGCGCCGGCCAGGATAATGCCGAGGATGATCAG
This sequence comes from Nitrospira defluvii, assembly GCA_011525625.1. Taxonomy (GTDB): domain Bacteria; phylum Nitrospirota; class Nitrospiria; order Nitrospirales; family Nitrospiraceae; genus Nitrospira_A. Next base: position 477,759 of record WYAX01000015.1, on the reverse strand, counting down.
CGCATCACTGGGTTCCGCCAGGAACAGCGACACCCCGGAGGCGAACAGGAGTATGGCAATGATCGGACTACGGAACTGCGCCAGCAGCAAGCGGACCGGCTGACTGTCACGGATGGGTTTCAGCCTGGGTGGGAGGGCCAGCACCTGTCGGCGTTCCGCCTCGGCGGCAGAAAGCCCCGCCCGCGTGACCGTCAATTCACGCAGCAGCGTCTCTTCGGAAAGGGCCCAGAAGGATCGTCCGTTCAGCATGGCACCAGCCCCGTACCGTCACACCCACTCCGGGGCATGCGCTTGTGCACTCTCCCGCTCAGCAAACGTTCGATACAACGCCGGTAACACCAGAAGGGTGAGGGCCGTCGACGTAAACAGGCCCCCGACGACCACCGTGGCCAACGGCCGTTGCACCTCCGCGCCGATTCCCTTCGCCAACACCAGCGGCAGGAGTCCCAGCAACGTCGTCATCATGGTCATCACGACGGGACGAAGCCGCAACACACAGCCGGTCACGATCGCCGCCTCCGTCGGTTGGCCTTCGTTCCGCAGCTGATTGATATACGACACAAGGACGATGCCGTTGCCGACGGCCAGGCCGAACAGTTCGATGAAGCCGATCGATGCGGGAACGCTCAAGTACTGCCCGCTCATCCACAGGGAGACGACGCCTCCGATCAACGCGAACGGCAGGTTGAGAATGATCAAGGCGGCATACCGCAGCGAATGAAAGGCCCAGAACAGCAGAAAAAACACCAATCCGAGCGTGATCGGTACCACCAGCATCAACCGCGCGTTGGCGCGTTCCATATTCTCGAACGCGCCGCCCCAGGTCACCGTGTAGCCCTGCGGCAATCGAATGCCGTCCGCCAGCTTCTTCCGCCCTTCATCGACGACGCTTCCGATGTCTCGCCCCACGACGTTGAACCCGATGTAGATCCGCCGCTTCGCCTGCTCCCGACTGATGCGCGCCGGCCCTTCCCGCATGTCGATCGACGCCAGTTCGCTCAGCGGGATCGGTGCACCTGACGCCGACCGCACCCGGATATTGCCGATCGCCCCCACGCTGTTGCGGTACGACTCCGGGAATCGGAGAATCAACTGAAACCGGCGCTCTCCCTCGTACACCTGCGTGGCAGGCTTGCCGCCCACTGCCGTGGTGATGATGTCCTGCACATCCGACACATTGATGCCATACCGGGCAATCTTCTGGCGGTCGATGTCGATGGTGAGGTAGGGCTGGCCGGCGACCTGCTCGACCTTGACGTCCTTCACCCCGTCGATGGTGCGCATCAGGTCTGCAATGCTTTCCGCATGCTGATACAGCAGATCCAGATCGTCACCGAACAGTTTGATCGCGCATTCGGTCCGGATGCCGGAAATCAATTCATCCACCCGCTCCTGAATCGGCTGACTCATCAACACCGAGATGCCGGGAATGTCCGCCAGGCGCCGCCGGATCGCGTCGACCAGACCGGCCTGGGTCTGCGCGGTGGTCCAGGTGTCACGGGGACGCAGCGTGACGATCGGATCGCTCTCATTCGGTTCCTCCGGGCCGACGGCGATATCCGGTCTCCCGATCTTGCTGACCGACATGCGCACTTCCGGCAATTCCAGCATGACCTTCTGCGTCTGCTTCTCGATGGCGATCGACTCCTCCAGCGAGACACTCGGCAAGCGGACAATCTGCGGGGTCAGCGCCCCCTCCTCCAGGATCGGAATAAATTCCCGGCCCACAAACGGCAGGAGCATCAGGCTGGCCAGCACCGCGGCGGTCGCCCCCAACAGGACCGGCGCGCGGTGGTCCAGTGTCCAGCGCAGCACCGGCCGGTACCGGTCTTTCATCCACAGGGTCAAGCGGGTCTCCTCCGGGTGATCGCCGCGCAAGATGAGCGAGGCCAGCACCGGAGATAACGTCAACGTGACGATCACCGAGGCCAACAGCGAAATCACCAACGTATAGGCCAGAGGGGCAAACATCTTCCCTTCCAGGCCGTGCAGGGTCATCAACGGAAGAAACACGACGCTGATGATCAAGATACCGAAGAGAATCGGCCGCCCCACCTCGCTCGTCGCCCGGAAAATGACTTCCAACCGGGCACGCTGCTGCAGCCGATTCTCGGACAAATGCCGATAAATATTCTCGACCACCACCAGCGAGCCGTCGGCAATTTCACCGATGCCGATGGCCAACCCGCCCAACGTCATGAGGTTGGCGGAAAGGCCCGCCCGCTGCATGATCAGAAACGTAATCAACGGCGTCACGAACAACGACACCGTCACCACGACCGCGCTTCGGATATGTCCGAGAAACAGAAAAAATACCAGCGTGACCAGAACGACCCCTTCGATCAACGCATCGCGCACCGTGTGAATCGCCGCGCTGACGAGTTCGATCCGGTCGTAGAAGGGGACGATCCTGAGCCCGTCCGGCAACACCCCATCCCGGTGCACGGCCTCGACGCGCTGCTTCACCGCCTGCACCACTTCCCGCGCATTGCCCCCGCGCAGCATGAGCACCGTACCGGCCACCACTTCACGCTCCCCGTTCAACAAGGCGGCTCCGTGTCGCACCGCATGACCGATACGGACCTCGGCCACATCGCGGACAAACACCGGCACCCCGTCGGCTTCCTTCACGACGATGCGTTCGATATCCGGCAGGCTCTTGATCAGCCCCAACCCACGGACGATGGCTCGTTCGGCGTGCCGCTCCAGCACGTTCCCCCCGGCGTTGGCATTATTCTTTTCAACGGCCTCGAAGATGTCCCGCAGCGTCAGCCCGTACTTTCTCAACTTGTCGGGCTCAACCAGCACCTGGAACTGCTTCACGAACCCACCCAGCCCGTTCACATCGATCACACCCGGCACCGTCTTCAACAACGGGCGCAGCACCCAATCCTGCACCGTTCGCTGATCGGTCAACGTGGTGGCCCGCAACGCGGAGTCGGCCGCCACCGGTTCAGCGCCGTCGAGATAGTACTGATAAATCTCCCCGAGCCCGGTCGTCACCGGCGCCAGCACCGGCTCGAGGCCTGCAGGGAGCCGCTCCCGGACGGCCATGACCCGTTCCAACACCAGTTGGCGGGCGAAATACACATCCACGTCGTCGTCGAACACCACCGTCAGTTGGGACAACGCGAACTTGGAGATCGAGCGGATTTCCCTCAAACCGGGCAACCCGCTCATCTGCCATTCGATCGGGTAGGTCACGAACCGCTCCACTTCGACCGGAGACAAGCCAGGAGCTTCCGTTAACACCTGCACCTGCACATTGGTCACGTCGGGATAGGCATCGATCGGAATCGACTGGAAGGCGAACAGACCGGCCACTGCGCACAAGCAGGCCAGGCCGAGGATCAGAATCCGTTGGCGCAGGGAGAATTCCAGCAAGGCTGCGATCATTGGGTGGGCTCGATCTTGTGGATGTCGAGTTCAGACTTGATGGCGAAGGCTCCCTTGACGGCCACCTCCTCCCCGTCGCGCAGCCCGTCCAGGACGATCACCTTGCCGTCCTGCTCCTCGCCCAGACGCACCCGCCTGAGCTCAAAACGCTGTCCTGGCTGCCGCACGAACACCACCGTGCCCCCTCCCTCCTGTTGCACGGCGGCCAGGGGCACGGCCAACACGTCCGGTTGCGGCGAGGCATCGACCCGCACCATGGCGAACATCTCCGGTTTCAACGCCCGGTCCGGGTTGGGGACGGTCACACGGATCCGCATGGTTCTGGTCGCCTGATCCAGGACGTCGCTGATGTAGGTCATGCGCCCGGGAAACAACCCGTGGGGATAGGCCGCCACCACCACATGCACCGTCGCGTTCGGATGAATGAAGCGCACATCCTTTTCCGGGACGCTGGCCACCACCCACACGTCGGACAGGTCGGCGATGGTGAAACAGTGCCGCGAGGTTTCCACCACTTCACCCCGCGTGATGTTACGCAGAATCACACGCCCCGCGAAGGGGGCCCGGATCGCGACGTCGGATCGGATCGTTTGCTCCCGTTCGAGCCGTTGACGTTCCTGGTCGGGCACACCCAGCAGCTTCAAGCGATGCACGGCTTCACGCGCGTCCGCCTGTGCGGTTTTCATCTCCGCCTCCCGGCGTTGCAGTTCGGCCAGACTGATCGCTCGATGCTCATGCAGATTCGCCGCCCGTTCATAGGCCAACTGCGCTTCGTGCTGTCGCGCCGCAGTCTTGAGATAGAGACCCTCCGCCATGCCTAAGTCCGCACTGTCGAGCAGGGCCAGCCGTTCGCCCTTTTTGACATCTTTCCCCACGTCGACCAGCACCTCGACCACCCGGCCGCGGATCAACGTCGTCACTTCCGCCAGTTCATTTTCGTTGGCATGGATGGTCGCCGGAAACTCACGGCGCAGGATAAACGGCTCCTTCTTCACCGTCATGACCTCGATGCCGGCCCGGGCGACTTCCGCCTCCGTCAAATGCACCACTCCATTGGCCGCCCGGTCTGCGGGCCTATCGGGAGACGGCGGCGCCACCGGATCCCGATCGCACCCGGCAACCGCCGTCAGAAGAGCGGCGAGCAGCAGGCAGGGACCGACCAGTCGGCACGGGACACCAGCTCGCCGCTGCTGCGGCAAACACGCGCACCTTGAGTCCGTCATTCGAGAGGCCATGCGTCGATGATCTGTGTTACGTACCCCTGCTGCTCTGATAGCCAGCAGGGAACATGCCGCGGGGCGAATGGAGATTTCGGCAGGAACGGCAGGCCCATCGCAGCGTTTTGCTACGCTACCGGAATGGGGATCGGGGTGAAATGCCACAGCCCAGGATCTCGTCACCGAGGAGACGGCGCGGGTTAACGGACCACCAGCACCGAGCAGTGGCTGTGTTGAACCACCTTCGTTGAGACACTCCCGAGCAGAAACCGGGCCACGGCACCCATGCCTTTCGCCCCGGTTACGATCAGGTCGACCTTCTTCTTCGACGCCACTTTCAAAATCTCATCGGCCGGTTTGCCGAGTTGCACGACTTCATCCACCACGTACCCGGCCTTGATCAGTTTGTTTGCACATTGTTCGACCAAGCGGGCCCCTGCTTCCTTGACCTCGGGGTATTTCAAGAACGGCATGGCATGCATCACCACCACATCGATCGGTTCCAACCCTTCCCGAGCCTCCGGCTGAATCTTGGTCAGGAGAAACCGCAGGGCCTTCTCCGAGGCTTTCGATCCATCTGCGGCGAACAGAATCCGGCTCAACGGACGCGGCTCTTCCTTCACGATCAGCACCGAACAGGGCGCATGCAACGTCACCTGCGTCGACACGCTCCCGAGCATCAGACGGTCGAGCGCATCCAACCCGCGACTCCCGATTGCCACCAGTCCGTCGCGCTTCGGGGCCGCGTCCAGAACGGTCGGCCCGGCCGCGCCACGCGCCGAGACCAGTTTTCCCTTCAGCTTGAGGGCGGCCATTTGCGCTTTGGCTTCGGCCATGGTCGTCTTCGCTCGTGCTTCAATCCGCTTGATTTCCTCTTGAATGAATGGTTCGTTCCCGATCACCACCGGCTGAAACATGAAGGGCGCGCGCAACGCCTCCACGTCAGTCACATGCAGGAGAGTCACCTCCGGTTTGTCCGCCAGGGGCATCCGTGCCACCCATTCCGTCGCCCACTTGCCGTACTTCGATCCATCGGTTGCAATCAACACTTTCATAGGTCGCCTCTTCTGATTCGGTCTGCCGTCTCTTTATTATTTGCTGAGCAAGCGATGTGCCAGCCTGACGCATCTTCGCCGCAACGGATCGTCGGGTCAATAGGTTCTTTTGACGAGAAGAAGGAACACAGAAGGGAAGAGACGGGCAAGTCGCCCGAGAGGGTCTGATACCGACCGATTGCGACGAGGATTCAGCGGAGGCGCCCGTACACAGCGGTCGAGCGAGGGGCGGCACAGCCGAGCGACTCGGGTTTCCAGGCACATCGTCGGGCGCTGTGTCGACCGGTCCTCCTCCAGGCCACCTGCCAGAGCAGAGACCAGACCGATCGGAAAAATGCCCAACTGAACAGGCCCGGAGTTTCCTTCTGCCTCCCGACCCGGCACCAGGAATTCCACATTCCAGCCCTGATCCTCCGGCCGGCCACGACATCATAGGTTCGACGTTGCGTGTTCACACAGGACCTCCCATCGCTACACCGGAGCCACTCGGCTCATCACCCGCCCCACACCAGGGGCAGACGCTCACGATGAACGCTACCATGGGGTTGCCGATCCGCCAAAAGAGATTTACATTTGGTGCGCCGTACAGGGGAAGTCGGCAAGGGATATCGGACCGATTACACAAGCCGGAGGATCATGACGCAGCAGGGCGCACAGAGGCGAGTGGACCTCGTCGAATGGCACGGAGCTAAAGCGGACATCCGCGTGATCCGCGAAACGGTGTTCATCCACGAACAGGGCGTGCCGGTAGAACTGGAGTGGGACGGGCTGGACTCATCCTGCGCCCATGTGCTGGCGTGGAATGACCGCGGAGAAGCGATCGGCACGGCACGCATGCAACCGAGCGGCACGATCGGCCGCATGGCAGTCCTCAAGGACTGGCGCGGGCGTGGGATCGGACGGGCGCTGCTTGAGACGCTGCTCGATCTGGCGATGAGGCAAGGACTCCCCCGTGTCACCCTGTCCGCTCAGACCCACGCGATCGGTTTCTATCAGCGAGCGGGATTCCACACGGTCGGCGAGCCCTTTATGGACGCCGGCATTCCGCACCGGAAGATGGAGCGGGACATGAAGTCGGTCAGGGCTGCGTCACCTCGATGACCGCAGTTCTCCGTCGAGCTTGGGCCACGCGAATGCCACCGCCCCTGTGCCATCGCGATCGGCACCAACCACATCAGATTCTATGCATGTCAGGCCATCTATATCGTTTGCATGCTTGGCCCACGGTTCCATACCGAAGGTGGCAATCATGGAAAGCCCCTCATCTCACCCCTCTATCGGCTTCAACAAGAGCGGCAGGATTGCCCCAGCATGCCGCCTTCAGCGGATTGTGAGATGAGTCCGATAAGCAAGTTATCCTTCAGCAATTCACGGGTTATCTGGCAGCGTTCTGTATACCCTGCGTCTGCCGGCTCGCCGCTCACCGATACCGATGCGCTCTTCGCGTAGCAATCTCCGGCACAATTGTATTTGGCGATGCATCCCTGACACTTCGGCATTTCATGCACGTTGAGTCTTCCAAGTCGATCAATCGCATTCCGATCCACGACGAACGCTCGAGTCTCCTGATTCCACTGGCCATACTGAAACAACGGTGCCCTTGGGTCAGAAGGTTGAAGAACTTCGTTGCAGGATGTGACGATTCCACGTGAGGTGACCAGGAACGTGCTCGCATTACTGGCCCCGCAAAAGGTTTCCCGATGTTTGGACGCGGCCCCGGAATAGTAGAGTTCGATCCCAAACTCCGCGGCGACACGTCTGGCCTCACGAAAGTTCTTCACGAATGCGTGAGCATCGATCCGCTCAATCTCTTCCGCGAGGTTCGTGACTCCTGTCGCGTCAAATACCGGCTCCAAATGGATACTTTTACACTGTACATTCTCCCCGACGAACTGAACAAACTCTGTCAGCGCGTAACACCCTGCGACCGTCACCGTCGATCTGATGTTGTAACTCTTTCCACGCTCGTCGAGCCCCTTCATGGTGGTGACGATGCGATCGAAGGACCCGCCACCGTTGGGCAAGACCCGATTCTCGTTGTGCACATCGCGCACGCCGTCTAACGAGAAGGTCAGGTGGGTGCAGTTCTCTGCGATATAGTCCAGCCTTGCCGGGGAAAACACGCCATTCGTACTCAGGGATACAGTGGGAGAGAACCCATGCAGTCCACACTGTGCCTGGAAGTATTCGATGATACTCTGAAACACCTTCCAACTCGCCGTGGCTTCGCCTTCCCCTAGAAAGCTGACGGACGGATTCGCCTGCCGGACGACGGCATGCTTCATGATTAAATCGATGGCCGCCTTCGCGACCGGCAACGGTATATCCAAGTCCTCCAACCGCCCTCCTTCGGCATAACAGTACTTGCATCGCAGAGTGCACTTTTGAGTGTTCGAGAAAGTGACACTGGTTGGGGACCAGGACGTTTCCACATTGGAACGCATCTCGTTCTGCTCCTCAGGAATCCGGAGCGCGCCCTGGCCGACCAGGCTGTCGATCAGCGATTGTTCATGGGGCAGCAGGAGATCGTGGCGAAAATATTTCCTGACTGTAGCGGCGCCGGACTCGTCAAGAATCATGCTGACGTTGGCGCGAGGCGCATAATACAAGTACCCGTCAAGAAATGAGACCATGAACGTCTCTCCCGCTCCTTCGATACGTTCTTCGATGAATGGCTCCACAGGGCGATTACCGGCGCGCATGGCTTTTTTCGGCATGAGTAAGGTCTGTGGCATGGTCGATCCTCGTTTCAGGCCTTAGGGGTTTTCGTGCCGCGGGTCGTGGTTTTACCGAAATTCATCCTCTTACGTATCTCATCCACAATCCCTACAAAATCATGAATGGTATTCATCCGGTTGACATCCAATTCTTTGACGACCTCTCGAAAGACAGGATTGGACAGCAAGTCGAGTATATTGGTTCCATCCTTGAGATCACAGAAGACGGGCTTCGTTTCACATGAACATTCCGAGACGCACTTCAATTCACATGAGCACTGGTTGTCACAGACACACTTCAGTTGACACGAACAGTCCGGGTTGTCATGGAATCGGAGTACGTTAGCAAGAGCGATCAGACCAACGGGATCAATTGCGCGAACAGGCTTGTCAGGCATACAGACCTCCTCTTGAAACGTGAAGGTAGCCGCGATTCGATTTGCACGGCCATTCGCCAAGCGCTCCCGAAGCCACGCCTGTATCCTCTTCCTGCCCTCATGGTGGGAGCACGACGATGTCTCGTCCATTTCAACGACCACACAGGACGAAACGCCCACGGGGCGTGAAGAAGACCACGAGCTTTCACACATTGGTCCTCGGCATAGCTCACACCTCCATGACATTGAAGCGCGCAACAGGCGCACTCACAACATCGCACGCCGTGCCTGTCCGGCCACCGGTTCACCAGGTTCGGACATCCTTCGTATGCGACGTGTTCTGCAATGTTGAATGCAAGGTGTGTTCCGTTAGATAGTTTGTATCCGGCCACGGAGAACGCGGCCCATGCCAGTGATCAACCATGTATACAGCGACGAGAGCGTCGATGCTCACCGAGTTGAGCTGCCTCAGAAGGGAAATCCTCTGTATCCAAGGCGATACCCGCTGTATCCGACGAGATACGTATAAGGCAAGATTATTGGGACACATCCTGTATCGAGACAGGCCGTCTGACGCGTGAATCAGAATCAGGTCGTCGGAATTTCAACCCATCGGGACGCATTCGTCCAAGACGCCTACCGTCATGCGCTGTCCGCAAAACCGAATATCAAGCAGGTGGGTCTGTTCCGGATTACCGGCGCGACGTTTCACAAAGAACACCGGCCTAGCATCCGCCACCACCGTGTCGGCCCGGACGGTCCCTCCAACAGGCCGTGCGTCTGCCGGTTCAGCACCTGCTCCGGTTCGTGCGTCCCTGTCAACAAGCCCGGCGATCTTTTCATTTTTCATTGGCAAGGCCGGCAGGGTGGTGGAGACTTTCCTATCATGGGCACAACACCGGCGACGGCATCCGACTCAGCGACCGGACGGACCGCAGGGCTACCCGACCGTTCGCAGGCGAGTCATCACAGCTCGCTCGGACAACGCTGCCGGTCCCTGTACCATGGGCTTTGGTTCCGACTTTCCGAGCGGCTCCGGTGGTCCAGGAAGCCGTATCACGAGGTGCCGGCCACGCATCTAGCCGGTCTGGAATCCTGGCAAGCAGCCTGCGTTCACAGCCTACGAACTCGTTACGACGTCCGCTTCGAATCCTCCTATGGCCACCAGACCGCGCTGGCCAGCTATGCCTATCTCGATCTGCTAGACCAGGCCTGGAACGCCACGGCTCGCCCGATTCCCGAAGGTGGCCGTGTGACGGATGTGGGCTGCGCCAATTTCTGGTATGCCCGGGCCCTGCACACGTTCTTTCGCCCGTCCACCCTGACCGGCGTCGATGTGGAAGGATTTCGGCTCTACCCCACCGGCTACAGCCGTTATGACGCCGCAGCCGGATACATTGCGGACCTTCCGCACACTGCATTCGTGGTGGCCGACTACAGCGAGGTGAAAGAACAGGCCGATGTGATCACGGCATGGTTTCCGTTTGTCACACCTGCGCCGGTCCTGGCCTGGAGACTGCCGTTGACGCTCTTCTCGCCGGAACGCTTCTTTCTGCGCATCGCGTGCAATCTTGCAAGGAACGGCACCTTTTTTATGGTCAATCAAGGCCTGGAGGAGACGGACGTGGCGGCCGACTATTGTCGTCGTGCGGGGCTCCGTTCACAGGGCCACTGGGTCCATCCGCAGCCATTGCGACCGCGGCCTCATCCCCCGGTCGCCTCCTGGTGGACGACTTAGCAGGATGCAGAAACGTTCGCTGGCGGATGTTTCGACACAGAACCACTCTCGACGTGTGGAAGCCGTACGTACTTCACTGAGGACGAGAGACGAACGACGTGTCACGAACGACCGACCGACCGTCATTTGCGACGTGACGTCGGTCGGTCGGACTCGGCTCTCCGATCCACTTTCACGATGTTGACGATCTGGTCGTCGAGATCGACTTCGATGCTGACGAGATCTCCTTGACGTAACCCTTCGCGCCGCATCGCCACCCTGTCGGCGACGCGCATCATCCGCACCTGACCGTCTTCGGTTTTGAACGTCAGCACATGATTGCGATGGTCCACGTGTTCGACCCAACTCACGGGAAACACGGCAGCGGTCTGAAATCCGAGCACCGGCGCGAGGAACCCGGCTGAGATAAGCGCGACAGCCATCAGAATACGCATGGTCATGGCGACCTCCTCTCGATTGCAGCTGTGAGGAACAAGACCACGGATCTCGCTCACAGCGAGACTCTACCGCCTCTCCCTCACGCAGTCTGTCGATCCCCCTGCCATTCTGTCGCGGACATGTGGCCGCGGCCTGCGGTCACCCGTTCTACGAAACCGGTCCCTCGTGCGCCAGGCAAGGGAGCCGTCAGGATCGAGCCTTGGCTCGCGGACATGAATAGAATGAGGGCCGGAAAAGGAGGAGGAAGAGGTTACCGTGCAAAAACCAGCAGGCTGTTGGCAGGCAGCACAAGGGCGGCGGAGTCGTCGAAACCGTCCATGGGGTTCGCTATGGCCGTGACACGCCCACTGTTACCCTCGACTCCGGCATTGACCCAGTTCTCATAGGCATCGCTGTTGAATATTTCACGCCAGTCGCCCGCACCGGGAAAGCCGACCCGATAGCCGACACGGGTAAAGTTGGCAAGGTGCAGGACCACCAGCACGTCAAGGCCTTCCCCCACGACCCAGCGGTGAAACGCAAGGACACGGTGCTGATCGTGCACATGCACCACACGAAACCCTTCCCCTCGCAAGCCCGGAGACCGTCGCCTGACCGCCAACAGTTCTCTCGTGAACCGCAGATGATCCAGCATTTGCCTGTCCCCCTGATCCAGGCCGGCCCAATGGAGCAGCAGGTTGCTGTGCGCCACGAAATCATCGGACCACTGCTTGTCCTCCAGAAATTCCTGCCCCATGAACAACATCGGGATGCCCGGCGCGGTCAGGCTCAGGCCGGTGGCCACACGCGCGCGGCTGCGAGCGAACCAGGATCGCGGATGGTCCGGATCGCCGAGCCGGGCGATGCGCAACTCCCTCCCCCTGTAGACCAGATCGTGGTTCTCCGGCCCCTGCACACACCGCCACTGCTGATGGAACCCCTCGGGCCAGAGGCTGCGTGCCAACCCAGTCATGTCGAGCGGCCGTTCATCCGGCGCGGCGGCATTCGCAATGACATCGCGAATGGCGAGTCGCAATCCATCTGTCAGCGTGGTATCGAACCCGGCGCCGACCGGAGGCGGAGTGACGATGAAGGGGTTCACGTCCCAATACTCCGCATGGTGCAAGGTCTCCGGCCGCTGCGCATGCACCGTCCCGGTCAGGTCCTGGCAAAATCGCCAGCCGTCCGGCGCACCGTCGTGATCGATGACGCTGACCTGGTCGTACCGGAATCCGTCGACGCGATATTCACTCAAGAAAAATTTGGCATTCTGAATCAGAAAGTCCCGCACCTCCGGCTTGGCGAAATCGAAGACCAGCCCACCCGCGTGGCCCCGGTCGGTGAAATACAACGAATTCCGCTGCCCGCCGGAACTGGATTGCCGGTCGAAAAAATACAGGCTCTGGTCGCCGAAATCTCCGCCTGCATGGTTGTAGACCACATCGAGCAACAGGGCCAGGCCATAACAATGCGCCAGATCGACCAGAGCCTTGAGCTGATTCATCTCCCCACGTAAGTCCGCCTCCTGATACCGACGCAGCCCCTTCCCATCCAGCAACTTGTTCACCTCCGCCACATAAGCAGGCAGGTCGGCATCGGCCACGGCGAAATCCATTTCCGGTGAAAAATAGTCCGTCCCGTTGTACCCGAGGCTGAAGCTGGTCTGAAATTCCTGAATGGGCATGAGCTGCAACGCGGTCACGCCGAGTTCGGCCAGATAGGGCAACTTGCGCACCACATCGAGAAACGTCCCGCCCTTCTTCGGCAGGTTGGGGGTAAAAAAGGTGCCGACATGGAGTTGATAGATCACAAACTCGTGGAACGGCGGCGGGACATACCCGCAGTCGTGCCAGGGAAAGTCCGTGCGGCGGATGATGCATTCAGCAGGAAAGGGCGATTCCAGTTCGCGGGCGTAGGGGTCGCGCTTCGGCCCTTCGCTTCCTTCCCCGATGACATAGAACATGTACCGCTGGCGGTCCTTCACGCCGGGGAGAAAACCCCGCCAATGCCCCTGCCGATCCCGCGTGAGCAACGCCGCGTCATTCCGCACGCGATGATTGAAGTCGCCCACGACATAGACGGCCTTCGCCTGCGGAGCCCACACGCGAAAAGTCGCGCCGCCGGCCACGAGGTTGGCGCCCATCGGCGTGTCGGGATAGATGTGTGCGAGTGAGGCGGGCATAGGGACCTTCGAAGCAGCCATCGCGGCGACAAGCGCATCCTATCGAATGCCGCTGCACCGAACAAGAGAAACACGACAGAACGTACCTCTCACTTGGGGCGAGTGGCACGAATCAGCGCCACGATCCGATCCGCCGCGACCTCGGACGAGGTGACCGTCGTATCGATAGCCAATGCCGGCGAGGCGGGCGGTTCATACGTCTCCTGCAGCCCGGGGACGGTGGACGACCCGCCTTCCAGCCCTCGCCTGTAGGTCCCCTTCTTGTCGCGCTGCATGCAGACTTCCAGCGGACACTCGATGGAGACTTCCAACAAGCCGGGAATGAACGTGCGCGCAAATTCCCGATAGGCCCGACGGCTCGCGGTGGCATCGAAGATCACATTGACCCCATGGGCCAGCAGTCTGGCCCCCATAAACCCCAAGGCGCGATAAAACAGATCCCGCTCCTCGCGCGAGTAGCTGGCCTCCGGCGTCAACACCCGACGGAGGGCATCGGACTCCAGCACCTCCACGGTCATGCCCAGGGCCGAAAGTTTTGGGAGCAGCCGCTCGACGATCGAGCTTTTCCCCGAGGCCGGGAGCCCGGTAAGCCAGATGGCGAAGGGGGCGCGGGTCATCACAGCACTCATTCGCAATAACGATTGATATCCGCCGGGTCGAAGCGCGATGTCGCCAACACATTCTCGATGAACCGGAAAATCTTCCGCCGCACGGTCACGGTGAGTTTCGGGTACCAGAGTGGACTGGCCAACACCAGCCCCCGAAAGGCGAAGAACGGCGCCGTCGTTTCCAGTATGCCCTGGTCGCGACTCTCCAGAAGATACCGATCCCAAAAGGAACGGTAGACGATTTCGAGCGCGCCTTTCAGGGTTCCATACCGACAGAGCGAAAAGAACAGGTAGTTGATCGACATCGAGGTCACGTCGTCCGCCGGCTCCCCCCATTCCCCCCGCGAGCGATCCAACACCGAAAAGTCGGCGCCACGGCGAAACAACACATTCCAAGGATGAAAATCGCCGTGCACCTGCGACAGCCGGGCATGCTTGCCACGCAGCCGCCACCGCCAAACATTGCAGGCCACTTCGATCCGCTGCAGCAACTCCTCTGTGATAAACGCAAGCCGATCCGGGTAACTGTCCGTCAGCCCCATAATGCATTCGCCGTGGCCCAGCAACTCCCGCAGTCGCCGCCGGTACAACTGCGGATCCTTGTGTTTCTTGCGGTGAATCGTCGCCAAGTACCCGGCCAGGGCCTCCGTCCGCTTCCGGTCGAGGGCAGTGGGCTTCTTCGCGCTCACAAGCCGTTCCAGATCCTTGTGATAGGTCTCACCGTCCGACCATTGGGTCAGCAAGAAAAACTCTTTGGCCTTGGCCACGGACATCAACTCGTCGTCTTCCGTAAACGCGCCCACATCCAGGGCGGCGATGTGCCCGGGCAGGCGACCGTAGCAGTCATAGTCCCACAGCATGGCCTGGGCACGGTCGGCTGAATGCTCATGACCGAACGGACCGGGACTCATCGTGCCCAGTACCACCCGTCGGGTCTGGTCACCCTGGCAGAAGGTCAACCGGACCGGCGCACCATAGCCATACTGTTTGTAGCGGGACCCGCTGGTTTCTTTTCCGATCGGTCCATAGGCCAGCAATTCGGCACTCGGGCCGAATCGAGCTTTGAGATAGGCCTCCAGGGCAGATTTTTTCAACACCGGCATGCCCTGGCTCTTCGCAAGACATGTTCCAGAAAACGCCCGCGTAGACGAGTGATTTTCCCAGACACTGGCGCATTGAGCTTCAGCCAGGCCGTCGCCACTGAGGAATTTTGCGCCAGTCTCGGCCCCTCTTGCGTCCGACCGAGTGCCGGACACCCGACAAAGGCCTCACTTTCAGCCGATTCATCGGCATGCGCATACCGGCAGTCTGCCATGGGGAAGGCATGTGCTTTGCTGAGACAGGGCGTGGACAGTGACCTGACCTGAGACGAGAGGAGGAACGCATGAACCTAGAAGTCGAGGCCCGCAACATCGCCATGACCCCGCGGTGGAAAACCGAAATCGAAGAGCGGATGGCCGCCCTGCAACGTGGCCATGACGATATCATCCACGGACGCGTCACGTTGACCAAAAACCGCCATCACAAGAAGCTGGACAATGTCGCCGAGGCGCTCGTGCTCGTCACGGTGCCGACCCGGCAGACCCTCACCTCCCGCAAGGAAGACAAGACCTTCGAAGAGGCGATCCGGGCCGCCTTCGATGCGGTGGCGATCGAGCTGCGGAAATATCGCGACAAACGCGCCGACAAAGTCGCGCGGATCGAACCGCTGCCGCAACTCCGTGGCGTGGTGAGCAAAATCTTCCCGAACCAGGGTTACGGCTTCATTCTGAACGACGGAGGCGGGGAAGTCTATTTCCACAAGAATGCGCTGAAAGGCATCTCCTTCGACGAGGTGCAAGATGGCCTGGAAGTGCTCTTCGAGAGCGAACCCGGCGAGAAGGGCCTGCATGCCACCATCGTACAAACGCCTCACCTCCTGAAGCCGTAGGAGCGGGAACGATGTCGGACAAACACAAGCTTCCCGCGAGTCTGCTGGCTCCGCATGTCGATCCCGGTCGCTTGGGATTCGAGGATACGAGTGAGATCGAACCGCTGGAGGACACCATCGGACAGGAGCGGGCGGTCGAAGCCCTGGAGTTCGGGCTGCAGATGACCAGTTCCGGGTTCAACATCTTTGTCTCCGGACCGGTGGGAACCGGAAAGGGCACGCTGGTGCGGCAGATGGTGACACGTCTGGCCCGGTCCGCGCCGGCACCGTCCGACTGGTGTTATGTCCACAACTTTCAGGATGCCTCACGCCCCACCTGCCTGTCGTTTCCCGCAGGACAAGGGGCCGCGTTCAAACGCGAGATGGGCGCGTTCATCGATGGGCTACGCCGCGATATTCCCGCCGCCTTTGAAGGGAAGAAGTACCTCGACGCCAAAGCCAAAATCATCGAGGACACGGAAGGAAAAAAAAAGGCCCTCTTTCACGAACTCACGGCCCTCTGCCGCCAACGCGGGTTCGGATTCGAAGAGACCCCGGTGGGCTTCGGGCTCGTCCCGCTCAAAGACGATCGCCCGATGAACGAGAAAGAAATGGAGGCGCTGTCCGAACAGGCCCAACAGGAACTGACCGAGCGGCGGCAGTCGCTGGAAAGCGACATGCGGGAATTTCACGTTCGGATGCACACGCTCGAACGGGAGGCCGAGCAGGCCCTGCATCATCTCGACCATCAAATCGTCGCCAACGTCATGAAAGGCGCCTACGAGACCTTGCTGCACACGTACCAACGTCTCCAGCCGGTGACGACGTATCTCCAACGCGTCCATCACGACATCATTCACCAGTACAAAGATTTCCTGCCGCATAGCGTACCGATGCTGCCGATCCCCGGATTGGAGCAAGCCCGACGTCCGGACATGACACGATTCGCCGTCAACCTGATCGTGGCCCGTGATGCCTCCGCCGGCGCGCCCGTGGTCGACGAATCGCATCCGACCTACAGCAACCTGATCGGGAAGATCGAGCGGCGCGCCCACCTGGGCGTGATGTATACCGACTTCACCGAGATCCGCGCCGGCGCCATGCTCCAGGCCAACGGCGGCTACCTGATCCTGCAAGCCCTGGATCTGCTCCGCCAACCGTTTTCCTGGGAGGCGCTCAAGCGGGTCATCAAAACCGGCGCGGTCACCATCGAAGACCCGGCGGAATTTTACGGCTTCGCCACCGCCGGCCTGCGACCTGAGCCGATCCCCGTCTCGGTCAAGGTCATCCTGGTGGGTACCGCCGGCATCTACCATCTGCTCCAGGCCTACGAGGAAGACTTCGCCAAGCTGTTCAAGGTGAAGGCCGATTTCGACGTGGAAGTGCCCCATGACGAGCGGCAGGAGCGCCAGTATGCGCGCTTCGTGGCGAAACTCTGTCGCGAGGAAGCATTGCCGCCCTTCGGCGCCGACGCCGTGGCGGAAGTGATTCGCCAGGGCTTCCGCTTCGCCGACCGGCACGATCGCTTGTCCCTGCGGTTCAGCCTCGTGAGCGACTTGATCCGCGAAGCCGGCTATTGGGCCAGAAAAGACGGTCACTCCTTCGTGACGCGGGCGGACGTGGAATCGGCCCTGGCGCACCAGCGGCGACGTGCCGATCTGCCGGAGCAATGGATTCAGGATGAGATCAAAGAAGGCACGTTGATGGTCGATCTGCAAGGCGAGGTCGTCGGCCAGGTCAATGGGTTGTCTGTCTACCAACTCGGCGACTATGCCTTCGGCCGCCCGACGAGGATCACCGCCCGCACCTACGTCGGAACGAAGGGCGTGATCGACATCCAACGCGAGGTCGAACTGGCCGGGCATATCCACAGTAAAGGCGTCATGACACTGGCCGGATTTCTGGCGGGAAAATTCGCCGGGTTGCAACCCTTCGCCCTCAGCGCCACCTTGACCTTCGAACAGACCTACTCCGAGGTCGAAGGCGACAGCGCTGCCGTGGCCGAGTTGACCGCGGTGCTCTCAAGCCTTTCGGCGCTCCCTGTCCGCCAGTCTCTGGCCGTCACCGGCTCGGTGAATCAACTCGGAGAGATTCAGCCCATCGGCGGCGTGAATGAAAAGATCGAGGGCTTCTTTGAATCCTGCAAACGACGCGGGCTGACGGGGACGCAGGGTGTCATCATTCCCGCACGGAACACCAAACACCTGGCGTTAAATCGGGAAGTGGTCACAGCGGTGGAGGAGGGAAAATTCGCCGTCTACGGGGTCGACACCATCGAGCAGGCGCTTGAACTCCTCATCGGGGTTCCCGCCGGAGAACGAGGAGCAGACGGAACCTTCCCGCCGGAGAGCATCTACGGCCGCACCGCCGCACGGCTGGATGAGCTGGCGCAAATCGTCGCGAGCTGGGGAGAGGCGGAGGAGAAGGTCAACGATTAGCACGTACGTCAGCGACGCATCGGCGAGGACGCCGGCCCCTGCCTCGATCACCGACGACGGAGCACGTATCACACGAGGTGCCTATGCCCATGTATGACTATACCTGTCTGGAGTGCGGGAAAGAGTCGCTCATCGTGGTGACATTGAAGCAGCACGAAAAAGGCGAGGTGCAATGTCCGGCTTGCGGCAGCACCAAGCTACAGCAGCACTTCTCGTCCTTCATCGCCCACACGACGAAAAAAAGCTGAGGATCGGAGAGTCCTATGGCTCGCTTCACAACCAGTCACGTTCGCGAGCTCCTACGTGCCCTCGCCTTCGTTGCGGCCGTTGTAACGCTCCCAGCCCCCACGCCCGCGCAAGACTTTCCTCCGGACGTGACGAGAGGGAAAGCCGTCTATCAACGACACTGCCTCCGCTGTCATGGCACGGGCGGATGGGGTGACGGCCCCGATGCCGCCGCCTTGCGGGTCCCGCCGGCCAACTTCCACCGATTCAAATCCTTCCTCAAATCGGACGAGGAGTTGCTCCGAACGATCGAGCACGGCATTGTATTCAGCCCGATGCATTCGTGGCAGGGACAATTGACCGAGACCGAGAGGCAGGACGCAGTCGCCTATATCCGGTTGCTGGTGCAGCAAGGACGATAACAGGCCGGAGAACCAGCTCCGCCAGGAGTTCCATGAATTACCTTCGACCAGGCGATGCGCTGCTTGTGGTGGACGTGCAGAACGATTTTTTGCCCGGCGGAACACTCGCGGTGCCGGAGGGCCAGGAGATCATTCCGGCGCTGCAACGGTATCTCGACGTCTTTGCGGAGGCGAGCGCACCCGTGTTCGCCACACGCGACTGGCATCCACCCAACCACTGTTCCTTCCATGCGCAAGGCGGACCCTGGCCGGCCCATTGCGTCGCACGGACCCACGGTGCCGAATTTCCGCCATCGCTCCACCTGCCGCCCTCGTCCATCGTCATCTCAAAAGGCACCGAGCCGAACCAGGAAGCCTATTCCGGGTTCCAGGGCACATCGCTGCACGATCATCTCCGGGCCGCCGGCATCGGCCGCCTCTTCGTCGGAGGCCTGGCGACGGACTATTGCGTCCTCCACACCGTGCACGATGCCCGCCGGCTCAACTATCTGGTCTATCTGCTCATGGACGCCGTGCGGGCCGTGAACGTGCTCCCGGAAGATGGGCCACGCGCCGAAGAATCGATGGTAGCAGCCGGAGCGATCCCGCTCCGCTGGGAGCAACTCGTCGCATGAACGCTGTATCCGAAACATTGCTCACCGACCTGTACGAACTCACGATGGCCCAAGCGTACCTCGCCCAGAAGATGACGGGCATCGCCGTCTTCGAATTTTTTGTCCGCAAGTTGCCGCCTCGCCGGAATTTCTTCATGGCGGCAGGGTTGGAGCAGGTGCTCACCTATCTGGAGACATTTCATTTCGCCGAGCGCGATCTCGACTGGCTCTCGCAGACGGGACATTTCACGCCGGCGACACTCGACGCCCTCCGTACCCTGCGCTTCACCGGCGATGTCCACGCCATGCCCGAGGGCACGGTGTTTTTCCCGCACGAACCCATCCTCCGCGTGACCGCGCCGCTGCCAGAAGCGCAGCTCGTCGAAACCAGAGTGATGAATCTGTTGAATTTCCAAACCATGGTCGCCTCCAAAGCCTGCCGCTCCGTGCTGGTGGGCGAGGGGAGACCGCTGATCGATTTCGGCCTGCGCCGCTCTCATGGAGCAGAAGCCGGTCTGTTGGCCGCCCGCGCCAGTTACCTGGCCGGATTCGCCGGCACGTCGAACGTCCTGGCCGGAGCACGGTTCGGCATGCCGACCTACGGCACGATGGCGCATGCCTTTGTGCAGGCCCATCACGACGAAGCAGAGGCCTTCCTCCACATTGCCCAGGCACAACCGCGCAATGTCGTCCTCCTGATCGACACCTACGATACGGAAGCCGCGGCAGAAAAGGCGGTCGCGCTGGCCACCTCCCTGAAGAATCAGGGCATTTCGATCCACGGCGTGCGTCTCGACAGCGGCGATTTAGCCGACCATGCGCAGAAGGTCCGGCTGATTCTCGACCGCGGAGGTCTCACGGATACCAAGATCCTGGCCAGCGGAAATCTCGACGAGGAACGGGTGGAGGCATTGCTGAAGAGCGGGGCACCGATCGACCGGTTCGCAGTCGGCACGGCCATGACCACCTCCGCCGATGCGCCCTATCTGGACTGCGCCTACAAACTCCAGGAATATGCCGGAAGACCCTGCCGCAAGCGCTCGGAAGGCAAAGCGACCTGGCCGGGCAGAAAGCAGGTCTATCGCCGGCTGGGACGAGACGGACGACTGGACGGAGACATCATCACCATCGAAGGCGAGACCCGACCCGGGCTGCCTCTCCTGCAACCAGTCATGCAGAATGGACGCCGACTGGCTCCAAGCCCTTCGATTGAGGAGATTCGCGATCGTGCACGATCGGCGTTGGCGGAACTTCCGGATACGCTACGCCGATTAGACCAGGCCCCGCCCTACGACGTCCGGATTGCCGAGGCCCTGGAACAGTTGGCGCAACAGGTCGACCGACACACATGACCCCAGGCAAACAGTCCTGCCGCTCCATCCAGGAACGGCACCCATGCTTGTGAAGGAGGCTCCTTGATGAATCAGCATCCCCTATTTCTCACCCACGCCCTCACCCTCGTCGCGAGTGGACTGCTCGCCTCCCTGCTTTCGCTCCCGGATCAGGCGGACGCCGCGGCGAAGTCCGCCCGGAAACCTGCGCAGGCGCCTGCTTGTGACAGCCCCTTCACTCACCAGCGCCCGGGCGCCAAGCAATTGGACAACGTCCTGCAGTCGCATGCGCGCTGGCTTGAAGACCGTGACTCCGCCGACGGCCGCCGCGCCAACCTCTGCCGCACAGACTTGCACCAACTTCGATTCGTGGGAGCGAATCTCGAACGCATCAACCTGGCAGGAGCGAATCTCAAAGGCGCGAATCTCCGGACCGCCAGTCTGGTGCAAGCCCACCTGAAGGGTGCCGACCTGTCCCAGGCGATCCTCGACGATGCCAACCTGGAGGGGGCGGACCTGCGTAAAGGATTGCTGGTCAAGGCCCATCTCAACCGCGTCGCCGCCGATGAAGCGGCGTTGTACGGCGCGAATCTTCAGGGAGCACTGCTCAAGGAAGCGCTCTTGGAACGCGCTCACTTTGAAGACGCGGATTTGCAACTGGCGGATCTAAGCGGCGCCACCTTACTGGACGGGTATTTTTATGGAGCGAATCTGTCGAAGGCCAACTTAACCGGCGCCGACCTGGCCGGCACGGATCTGCGACGCACCAATCTCCGGCAGGCCAACGCGCGCCGAGCCAATCTGCAGGGGGCACTGCTGGACAGCGCCGTCCTTGATGGGGCCTCCCTGGTGGAAGCCGATCTGGACAGCGCCTATCTTGACGATGCCTCGCTGGTCAAGGTGGATCTTCACGAGGCGAGCCTCCGCGGGGCAGATTTTCGTTATGCCCGGCTCGACGACGCCAACCTGCAGCGAACAAATCTCGAACACGCGAACTTGGAAGGGGCTCGCCTCCTCAACGCCCGGCTCGACTCCGCCACCATGACCATGACCGTCCTGTACAAGGCCAACCTGCACTCCGCCAAGCTCCACGGGGCAAGGCTTCACCATGCCGTCCTGATCGATGCCCGTCTGACGCGCGCCGATCTCTCTAAAGCAGACCTGACGGAAATCTATGCCCCGAAGGCCCATCTGGAACAAGCCCGGCTCAGCGAAGCCAACCTGGAACTGGCGAACCTCGTCGCCGCTGACTTACGCCAGGCCGATCTCAGTCACGCCGTCGTGGTGCAGGCCAACCTGCAGGAAGCCAATCTCCGCAACGCCAACTTAAGTGCGGCCGACCTGACGGGAGCTCAACTCAACAACGCCGACCTACAACAGACGAACTTGCGCGGGACCAACCTCAGCGGCGCACTGGGCCTGGTGCAGGCACAGCTGGACCAGGCCTGCCTGGACGAGGCAACCCGCCTTCCTGCGGACCTACAACGGCCGCAGGCCTGCCACATTCCACGCCAGCAGCGGAAACCGTAACGAGAAGGCCTTTTTTCGCGATCATGCAGCTGAGCCCTGCGCACGCCTGGCACACACGCAGAGGCCCAGCCCCCGTACCCGGTTGCCCCCGCGTCCCGCTGCGGTCCCTGTGACGCGCACGTTCCACCACCCCTGATTGCGCGACGGCCCTCCTCCTCGTACCTCGACCAGTGCATGTCCTTGCCGTTCAGCTGACTTCTCGTGGCAGATCACCCGTTCTCCGCTTGGAGTTGCACACCTTCTGAACGAGATACATCTCCAGGGTCTGGCCGAACGCCTCTCACGCGCAGGCTCCGCTTCCCGGTGAACCGGGAGATGACGTGCCGATCGACCACACCTACGACGCAGCATCCAGAGCCTGGTAGGGCAGCACGACTGGATGCCGGGCTTCGCAGGCGAATGTGAAAAGGATCCCCTTATGAGTCACTCAGCGCCCGACGAAAGACATCGGGAGGCCAGACACCTGCAACTGCGTGGAAGACCCGTGTCGCGAGCACGATGCCTCCACAGGTGTCGGCCGGAAGGATGGCAAGGTCGGCAGGCCAAGCACATCGTTCGCGTGGACCTTCCCTGCATCCGACCGTGATTTCAACGACTGCATCTTCCCGGCTCTCGAACGTCCTATGTAGAAAGGGAGGTATTGTCATGGCAGCCAGACTGCGCCGAACTCAATCACTTGCCGCTCTCCTCCTGCTGCTGAGCCTGACCGTGCCGGTCATCGTCCGGGCCGAGCAGGCGTTTCCCGAAGAACCGGGAGAGCCCTCCCTGATCTCCCAATACTACGACACCATCGCGGGCCTGTTCTTCCGGGACTATTCCCTGCGTGGCAACGGCCGGGTAGACTATCGCACTGCTCGCCACATCCTCGGGCTGGCCTATGACGACCCCGCCATCGAGTCGCTAGACGTGGCACCCTACCCGTTGTTCTATTGGTATGACGCCGACCAGGACGGGCACTGGATCATGTTGGTGGATCGCAAGGGAGATGGACAACCGGCCCATGCGGAACCCTATGACTGGAGACAGGGGGAAGACTTGCTCACCTTCTCCAAGACCTGGTAAAGCATCGGTGTGGATGCTGGGTGTCAACGACTGCCCTCCGCCATCTGGGTGCTGGGGTTCGTCAGCCTCCTGATGGACATCTCCTCGGAGATGATTCACAGCCTCTTGCCGCTGTTTATGGTTACGACGCTCGGAGTCGGCACCATCGCCGTCGGGGTGGTCGAAGGCTTGGCTGAGTCCCTGGCCCTCGTGGTCAAGGTATTCTCCGGCGTCGTGAGTGACTACCTCGGCAGACGCAAAGAGCTGGCAGTATTCGGTTATGCCCTGGGCGCGCTCACCAAACCGCTGTTCGCACTGGCGCCCAACCTGGGCGTCCTTCTCAGCGCCCGCCTGGTGGATCGGATGGGAAAAGGAATTCGCGGGGCGCCCCGTGATGCGTTGGTAGCGGATATCGCTCCACCGGCGTTGCGCGGCGCAGCCTTCGGGTTGCGACAATCGCTGGATACGATAGGGGCGTTCGTCGGCCCCCTCTTGGCCACCGGATTGATGCTGCTCTGGGCCGACGACTTCCGAGCGGTTTTCTGGATTGCGGTGGTGCCCGGTCTGCTGGCAGTGGGATTGCTGATCGTGGGCGTGCAGGAGCCTGCTTCGCACACACGCGCGATGCGCTCCAACCCCGTCTCCTGGACCAATCTCTCGCGTTTAGGGAGCGGGTATTGGTGGGTCGTCGGCATCGGCGCCGTCTTCACGCTGGCGCGATTCAGCGAAGCCTTTCTCGTGTTGCGCGCCCAGCAGGGCGGTATACCCCTCGCGTTCATTCCTCTCGTCATGGTCGCGATGAATCTGGTCTATGCCGCGTCGGCCTATCCGTTCGGCACACTCTCCGACACAATCAGCCACAAGACACTGCTCACCCTCGGCCTCCTGGTGCTGGTAGCCGCCGATCTGGTCCTCGCCGCAAACGTGCACTGGAGCATGGTGCTGACGGGCGTGGTGCTCTGGGGGATCCACATGGGCATGACGCAAGGCCTGCTGGCCGCCATGGTCGCGGACGTCGCGCCGGCCGACTTGCGTGGAACGGCTTACGGCTGTTTCAACCTGGGGAGCGGACTGGCAATGCTGGTTGCCAGCGTGCTGGCGGGGTTCTTGTGGGACCGTCTCGGCGCGGCGTTCACATTTTACGCGGGCGCCTGCTTCTGCCTGCTCGCCGTCGTCGGCACCCTGTGTGCTCCGGCGTTGTCGGAACGACGGCTGCGCTAAGAACAGGCTTCGGTGGTCCGCCTTGGCACAGGCTCTTCCCCGCGCAAGATGCCGGACGCGAACAGAATGAGCAGGAGCACGACCCACTGCATCACACGCACCGGACAGGTTCCGGTCTGTCCCGACAAGCACCTACGACCAGTATGCCGATGCCTTCATGTACCCGTGCAAGAGGTCCCGTCTTGCCACCAGACCGACGAGTTTCTTCTCCCGCACCACCGGCAGGCGGGTCACATACCGATCTTGGAAGAGGTTCGCGACTTCGTCGAGCAACATCTCCTCCCGCGCCGTGAGCGGTGCCGTCGTCATGATCTCCGACGCGAGCACTTTACGCAAATCCCGCCCCTCGATCATCGCTTGCAGCAGGTCGTACTCCGTCACCAGCCCGACTAACGTGCCGTCGTCCCCGACCACCGGCAATCCGCCGAAATTCTGTTTGGTCATGAGGCGGCCGATGGTCAGCGCATCGGTTCTCGGCGTGCAGGTAAACACCGCATCCTGCATCAGTTGCCCCACCGTCAGCGTTTTGGGGTCACAGGCCTGAGTCAACAAATCGATTCGGCGCATACATCATCCCCTCTCGCATCGGACAGCTGTTCGGACGCCGGGCTTAGCGACGCCGCTTCACGGCAGGACGGAGTGCCGCCCGCAGCACATCGCGACGCGTGACGACGCCCAGAAATCGGTTCGCCTCATTCACGACCGGAGCCGACAGCAGGTCACTCTCCGTCAGCACATGCACGAGCGTCGGCAGGGTGGTCTCCGTCCTCACCGAATAGGGGTTGGCGCTCATCAGCTCATCCGCCTGCTGCGCCTTCCACGCGCGACCTGCATCGAGGGCAGACAACAAATCATGCTCGCTCACGATCCCGACGAGCCGCCGGGCCTTATCCACCACCGGAACCGCGCAGCCCTCCTTCACCAGCAACGCCGCGACCTTGTCGCCCTTCATGTCGACTCGCGCGGGCTTCGCGCGCCTATTCACGATGTCCTTCACCGTCATCTGCTCGAACCCTGTGCCGGGGCTCCTCCGACCGGCCGCTCGTTTCGCCGGAACCTTCCCTGTCCTCGCCATGCATCCTCCTTGGCTGTCGCCTTCGCTCCCGCTACGACTCCGGTCCTACGTCAGCAGGCAGCGGGGGACTGCGATCCTCCGCCCAACGCACATGCTGAGTGGTGATATGCCCGTGCCGGACCTTCACGCTCTTCACGGTTTGCGTCACGCCTCCGAGCGTTGCCGCCACCTCGTACACTCCATCGGGCAAGTCAATAAACAACCACGGTCCCGTGATCTGCTCCCGGGGAATGGTCAACAATGCCCCGCCCTTGGCATGACGCAGAGTCACCCCTACACCGGTCACGAAGGGTTTGCCTCCTGCCGTAAAGACCAGCTTCAACCCGAACGGCGGATAGGCCGCCTCGCGCTCAACCTGGCCGATACCGGCGCTGAAGTAGCGAATCTTGCCGCTCTGAAACAGTGGGATGACCTCTTTTTGCGATCCGGTATCGGCGGGAAACTCCAGCTCGATCCCATCTCCGGTCGGCAGCACCCGCGCCACCGCCGTCCCGGCATCGGCACTCGACCCGAACAGTGACAAGACCAACCCGAGGATTCCGCCCATCAGCACGACGCGATCACGTCCTCTCATGTGAACACCCTCCTGCCGGCTCTCCACGCAATGGTGATGCCTAAGTACCGCCGGCTGCTGCCGCTCACGGTGGCGCGGAATCCGCCTTCCCCGACTCTCACTCTCGCAGGCTCTCAGAGGCCACTGAGGCCAATTACCCCAACAAGACACCCAAGACTGCTGCAAAACGCCGCAATGCCGTAGCCCCGCACCCTGGCCGCCTGCGCGAAGGGTCCGGCACCGGCTGAAATGACCGAACGGGAACCCGTGTCGCCCCAGGCACATCCGATGCAGACCCTATTTCAGGATAGACCAAGACCGATCGCGAAGGAGAACGACACATGAAGATGCTGATTGCCGTGGACGGGTCGGAATTCGCCGAATGGAGCGTGCAGATGTTGGAGGCCATCGCCGGCCGGCCACCGGACCACGTCACGCTGCTGCACGTGGTGGATAGCGCCTCGTTGAAATCCTCCGCCCGCAAACATGCGACCTTGTCCAAACAGGCCATCGCCGCCATGACGAAAGCCGGCGATCAGATGTTACGGCGCTTCGAAGGCTTGGCGAAACTTGCGCTGAAGCAAGCCTCGACCAAACCGCGCACCGGCATCGAGACGGTCCTCGCGCACGGCCGCGTCGCGGACACCATTACGAAGGTCGCCAAACAGAAGAAAGTCGACGTGCTCGTCGTTGGCTCTCGCGGCCTCAGCGATGCGGAACATTATCTGCTCGGCAGTGTGTCACGCAAAGTCAGCGCGTTGGCTCCCTGCCCGGTACTCGTCGTCAAACGGCCGCTGACGTCCCTCGCTCACGTGTTGTTCGCTGCCGATACCTCCAAACATTCTCAAGGCGCCTGCAGTTTTCTGTGCAAACGGTTCCTCCCGGACTCGGCGCATGTCACGGTGCTCTCCGTCGTCGAGCCCGCCGTCACGGAACTCGCGACCAAGTACCTCTCACGAGAGCAGGTTGAACAGATTTCCGCGCCGAAACGTCTGGCAGCAGAGCAGATGGTGGAGAAGCTCCGGGCCCGTTTCCTCGCGGACAACTATGCGGTGACCACCAAGGTGCAGCTCGACCATGTGACCGACGCGCTCCTCCGGCAGGCCGCCTCACGCGACATCGATCTCCTGGTGGCCGGCTCGCGAGGCCTGACCGGGTCCGAACGGCTGCAATTGGGAAGCGTCTCGGAAACCTTACTCAAGTACGCGCCCTGTTCGGTGCTCATTGTGCGAGGATGGCGTGCCTGACCTCTCTGCGCTTGAGATCTGCCGACTGGCGCCCAGCCAAGTGTATCGCGCCCTCACCACAAGCCCTCAGGGGCTGTCGGCGGAAGACGTGCGACGCCGAACCATCCGGCACGGCCCGAACAGCCTACAGGCTCTGCGCCGCACCCCGCTGATCGGTCGGTTTGTACGTCAATTCACGCATTTTCTGGCACTCCTCCTCTGGGTAGCCGCAGGCCTGGCGTTTGTCGCCGACGCGCTGCATCAAGGCGAGGGCATGGCCACACTCGGCTGGGCGATTCTCGGGGTCATTCTCATCAATGCGGTGTTTGCCTTTCTCCAGGAGTACAAGGCCGAACGCGCCGTCCAGGCCTTGCGCAGCCTGTTGCCGGCCAAAGCCTGGGTGATGCGCGACGGTCAGCAACAACAGATCGCCCGGAGCGAGCTTGTGCCGGGCGATGTGCTCATCCTGGAAGAGGGCGAGCAGATACCTGCCGATGCCAGACTGACGGAGGCCATCGGTATGCGCGTCGACAATTCGTCGCTCACGGGCGAATCGAAACCCCAACGGCGGATCGCCGAGTCCGTCACCGACGGCCATCCGCTCGACATCCCTAATCTGGTCTTCGCCGGCACCACGGTTTTGTCCGGACATGGTCAGGGGGTGGTGTTTGCCACCGGCCTCACGACCGAATTCGGAAACATTGCGAACCTGACCACTACCGTGCGGACGGGCCTGAGTCCGCTCCAGCAGGAAATCGTGAACGTGACCCACGTGGTCGCCGGACTCTCGCTGGCCATGGGGCTGACCTTTTTTACCATCGGCGTCGGCATGGGATTGGGCTTCTGGACCAGCGCGATGTTCGGTATCGGCATCATCGTCGCCAACGTGCCCGAAGGCCTGCTCCCGACAGTCACCCTGGCCCTGGCCATGGGCAGCCAGCGCATGGCTGCGCGCAAAGCGATCATCAAACATCTCGCCTCCGTCGAAACCCTGGGCTGCACCACCGTCATCTGTACCGACAAGACGGGTACGTTGACGGAAAACCGCATGCGGGTGGACAAACTCTACGTCGATGACCTGGTTGTGGATTCCCGGGAAAGCTGCCTGTTTACCAGAAACCGGCTCGTCAGCGCCGCCGAAGCCGAACGCTGGCGTCCGCTCTTCGATGCCATGGTGCACTGCAACAACGCGAAGCGCACACGTCGACCGGACGGCCGCAGTCAGGCCACCGGCGATCCCACCGAAACCGCCCTGCTGGAGTTTGCCGCCGACCATGGACTGCTCCACCGTCCGCCTCTGCGGCGTATGGGCGAACTGCCCTTCGATGCGGATCGCAAGCGAATGACCACCCTCCACTGGGGCGAGGGACGCTTTCTCGCCTTCACGAAAGGGGCGCCGGAATCGGTGCTTCCCCTGTGCACCAGGCAACAGAGCTCATCGGCGGTGACGGAACTCACATTGGACGAACGGAAGAAGGTCCTGGCCCAGGGACAAATCTTCGCACAACAGGCCTATCGAGTGCTGGCCCTGGCCATGCGCGAGGTGGAACGAGACGTAGAGGATCTGGACGCCGACAGTGTCGAACATGGGTTGACCTTCCTCGGGTTGGTGGCCATGATGGACCCTCCGCACCGCGAAGTGCCTGGCGCCATCGCCACGTGCCGGCGTGCCGGGATTCGGGTCATCATGATTACGGGCGACCACCCTCTGACGGCCCTGGCGATCGCGCGACAAATCGGCCTGGCGCAGGAATCGGTCGTGACGGCCCCCGGACGATTCGTGCCGGTCATCGAAGGGGCGCAGCTCGACACCTTCAGCGAGGACCAACTCCACCGGCTGCTCACCCCGACCTCACCGGGGGAGCCCGACCCCATCTTCGCCCGCATGGCCCCTCGACACAAAATGCGCATCGTGTCGGCGCTCAAAGCGATGCGCGAGGTCGTGGCCGTCACCGGCGACGGCGTGAACGATGCCCCGGCGCTGAAGACGGCGGACATCGGAATCGCCATGGGCGTGGCCGGCACGGATGTGGCTAAGGAAACGGCGTCGATGATCCTGCTGGACGACAATTTCGCCACGATCGTCAGTGCGATCGAAGAAGGGCGCGCCGTCTTCACGAACATCCGCAAATTCATCACCTACGTCCTCGCGAGCAACGTGCCGGAAGTCGTGCCCTATCTGGCATTCGGCCTCTCATCGGCGCCATTGGCACTGACCGTGCCGCAGATTCTCGCCGTGGATCTGGGTACCGACATGGTCCCGGCATTAGCCCTTGCCGCCGAGCCGCCGCACGGCAACATCATGGATGAGCCTCCCCGGCCACGAACGGAGCGGCTGCTCAACCGTGCGGTGCTGATACGGGCCTATGGCTTCCTCGGCTCGATCGAAACGGCCGTTGCCATGGGAGGCTTTTTTTTGTATCTGCATAGCCAGGGTTGGACGTGGGGGACCCCGCTCGATTGGAACACGCCGGTATATCAGGAGGCCACGACCGTGACCTTTGCCGGGATCGTCGCCGCCCAAGCGGCCAACGTGTTTGCCTGCCGCTCCGACCGGACTTCCGCATTCCGCCTCGGCTGGTTCAGCAATCCGTTGATCGTGGTCGGGATCATCGTAGAAATGACCCTCCTGATGATTGCGACATACAGTCCGGTGGGGCACTGGGTCCTGGGCACCGCGTCTCTCCCGGCCTGGATCTTCGTCCCGCTGATTGTGGGCGCCATCGGGCTGCTGCTCGCCGACGAACTCCACAAGCTCGTCGGCGGACGGCTGAAAGCCGGACAGCCGGTGCCGACGAAGTGAAGCCGAACAGGCGCATTCGAGGTGATCGTACCTATGCCTGAGAGGCCTCCGGTGTCCGACAGACCATGCCTCAGCGAAACGTGCGTTGAAGAAAAGGAGCACCTATGACGACCGCATCGGGCCAGCATGTCAGCGACTATATGCACCGCCAATTGGAAGTGGTCCCGCAAGACACCTCCGTCGTGACCGTCGCCGCCAGAATGAAATCCCGCAGTATCGGGTCGGTCCTGGTGGAATCTTTCGACCGCCCGCACAACGATTGCCGCATCGCAGGCATTGTCACCGAGACCGACCTGGTTTCGAAGGTCCTGGCACAGGGCAAGGTTCCCTCCAGAACCAGCATGGCGGACATTATGAGCAGCCCGCTCATCACGATCGCACCGGATCGTCCGATGGTCGATGCCAGCCATCTGATGCAAACCAAGAACGTGCGCCACCTGGTGGTGACCGAGGGAACGGACGTGCTTGGCGTGATCTCGGTCCGCGACCTAGTGCGGCATTTTGTCGATGCCGACGGCGGGCCGGTGCAAGCGCTGTCGAATGTGTACCGCCCGTTGAGTGTCCTCATGAAAACCGCCATTGAAACCATCGGCAGCGAGGCAACCGCGCTGGCCGCGGCCCAACGTATGAGCGAGAAACACATCGGCGCGCTGTTTGTGATCGAGGCCGATGAACTCGTGGGGATCATCACCGAGGGCGATCTGGTGCGAAAGCTCCTCGCCTATCAACTGGACCCGGACGCGATGCGTGTCGGAGCGCTCATGAACTCACCGCTCCTCGACATCGACATCAATCGCACGATCCGGGATGCCAGCGAACGGATGGCGGCGAAGCGAATCCGGCATCTGGCCGTCACGGAGCATGAGAAGGTCGTCGGCGTCCTCTCGATCCGGGATCTGGTCAAGATGGTCGCCGTTCGGGACCGCCCGGATTTTCTCCGTCGAAGCTGATCGACCGGCCGCGAGGGTGACGGCGCCTTCGCGGCCGCATCGGCTCGGACCCACCTTTTGATTGCGCACACCCGCCACGAACGGTAGACTCGCCTCATACGCGATGTTCCCACGCCTGCGCGCATGACGGATCGAGTCACTCGCCCCCTCTTAGACGAATGGAGCCGCTGATGTTGGACTGGCTTGCCAATCCTGAAGTATGGATCGCCCTGGGAACCCTTACCGCATTGGAAATCGTGCTGGGCATCGACAATATCATCTTCCTGTCCGTCCTGGTCGGCCGCCTGCCGGAGTCGCAACGCGCCGTCGCGCGCAGGGTGGGCCTCGGTCTCGCCATGATGGCCAGGCTCGGGCTGCTGTTTTCGATTTCCTGGGTCATGGGCTTGACCAAACCCTGGTTCACGGTGGTCGGTCACGGCGTCTCGGGCCGTGATGTAATTTTGATCGGAGGCGGGCTGTTCCTCATGGCCAAGGCCACGCACGAAATTCACAACAGCCTGGAGGGCGTCGAGGAGGGCCACAAGCCCGCCGCCGCCGCAGGCCTCGGGATGGTGCTGCTCCAGATCGCGCTCCTGGACATCGTCTTTTCGTTGGACTCCGTCATCACGGCGGTCGGTCTGGTCGAGCATGTGTCGATCATGGCGGTGGCCATCATTCTGGCGGTGGTGGTGATGCTGATGGCTGCGAAGGCGATCGGCGATTTCGTGGAAGCGCATCCGACGATCAAGATTCTGGCCCTGTCGTTCTTGATCCTGGTCGGCGTGACGTTGATGGTCGAAGGATTCGACGTGCACGTCCCGAAAGGCTACATTTATTTTTCCATGGCGTTCTCGGTCACGGTGGAGATGCTGAATATTCGCATGCGCAAGAAGCGGGCTGCGCCGGTCAAACTGCATAGCCGGTATGCGGACGGGCGGGAGTCGTAAGCCCTGTTCGGATCACGCGGTTCTT
Source organism: Nitrospira defluvii (assembly GCA_011525625.1). Lineage (GTDB taxonomy): Bacteria > Nitrospirota > Nitrospiria > Nitrospirales > Nitrospiraceae > Nitrospira_A. Next base: position 445,784 of record WYAX01000015.1, on the reverse strand, counting down.
TCCCCGAGGTCGGACGCGCACACACTTCAGCCCGGTCTTGCGCGACCGATTTCCAGTGCACTCCCCGGCAGTCAGCTTCTATCGGAGCCCCTTGCGCCTTCTTCTGGGCCTGTCCCCGAGCTCTCCATCGACCGATGCCATGTGGCCTCCCCTTGCTTTTTCAGCTTCCGCCACACGGTCGGGAGGGCCTTTCGGACACGCCGACGCCTCTCGAATTGCCGCTCGATCAATCGTCCTAAAGCCACCGCTGCCATCCCATTGCGTGCCGACCGAATGAGTGTGCGCAATCGCTGCTCGGTCACCGCCGCATCGTGATGCTCACCAAGGAGGTCTTGAAACGCTTTGGCGTGAAGAAGGAAGCGAGCGGCAGGTTTACCGACAGAGGTCTGCGCCAGCTCCGCCGCATAACGTGCCCGCTTCCCCTTGATACGAATCTCATGGAGTTTCGCGTCGCTCGCATCGAACCCGCTCACCTTGACCGCTCGACGCAGCTTCTTGAATTCCGCCCCGGCAATATCCATCAGCGACACGATGGTATCGCTCACGACCGGTTCCTGCGCGGCGGTTTCCAGTCGTTCGAGCAACAGCAGATAGCGATCGCTTTCGAGGGTTTGTAGGAGGGCCGCCCGCGCGGCGGTTCGTTCTGCTTCGAGCCGCTCCAACAACCGTTCGCACGCGCGACGTTCAGAAGGGCGGAGTGTGGCGCAGGCTTCACGAAGGTGCGCCAACAGGACATCCAGGTCACGGACCGGCCCCAGCGCGCTTCCCAGCCAGGCCGTTTCGGTACGGATCTGCGCGACCCACTCCGGCACGAAGAGCGAGTGCGCGGCCCGCAAATAGGCGCGAAGCCGTCGCGTCGCCACCCGCATCTTGTGGAGTTCCTCTGGGTCGCTGCCAAGACGGGTGCCGGGATCATGGGTCAACAGGAGTTGCACGTGAGTACGCAGCGCGGCCTTGATATGCTCAATCGGCTGAGCCAATGGCGGTACCGGATCAGGGGCTGCGGTCGACCCCAGTCCCAATAACTGAAACACCTTTGGCCTCGGATCGCCATCGACGGCTCCGGCCGCGCGTAGCACCTGTTCGATCCGGCGAAGATCCTTCTCATCGCCGGCCAGGCGCTCGACTTCCAACTCATGCAGGCGATCCACCACCCGCCGTCCCTCCAGCGAGTCGACGGAGTCCAGCACGACATCGGCCAAGGGCCTGCGAGTCCCTCCGATGCGCGTGCCTGTCCGCCGCGTGCGAAGCGTGGCAATCGGTCGTAGGGGATGACCTCGCAGGTGTGCGAACAGGAGTGTCCGGAGGGACTCCGGCGGCCCCCTGCGGTCGCCGGAAAACTCCAATTCCAGTCTGGCCGAGTCACGAGGAAGCTTCAGTTGCCATGATCCCTTGGCAGCTTCGATGCGATACCGAAGCGTGATGTGGGCCTGTGCGAGTCGATAGTTGTCCGTATCGTAGTAGATGGAGGTCAGGACTCGGGGAGGCAGCGCCTTCCCCCCCAGTCGGGGCAGAGCAAACCCTCGATCCACACCGAGCTTGATTTCCCGTTCGAGCGTTTCCTTGTGGGCCCGGATCATCGATAGACATCTCCGTGGCGCGGGCACAGGAAAGGTATGGTAAACGGCCTCCGTCGGAGGATCAACCAGCGCGTTGTCGCTATTCCTGCCACCGGGGGGATGACGAGCCCAACCGGATTAACCGATATTTGACGAAACCCAGACCAGGACGTGACCAGTACATGCGTAACTGCAACGAGCAGACGGCTTCAATCCCCGGGCGCCCATCGCAAGGCCTGTCCGTTCCTCTTCGCCGATGCAGGGCGTTTCACACACAGCAGGCATGCCGACATGCGTTCGGCCAAAGAGAGGACGTGCACCATGGGCAATTCACAAGGCAGCAGACAACAGAAGACCGCCGTTCGAAAGACCGCCAGAAAGACATCTGAGGCGAAAGCGCAGGATTCGCTCCAAGAACCGAAAAAGAAGGTACGCGATCGTCCAGCACAGCACGATGCAATGTCATCCCCGACGGGCGGACATATCCTGACACAGGAGGAATTTCAGGCGCGCGTCGCTCAAAAGGCATTTGAGCTCTATCTGAAACGTCAAGCCGTGACGGCGGACGACGACTGGCTGGAGGCCGAACAGCTGGTCAGGCTGCAGGTACTCACGGAAGAACGGGGCACGCCGACCGTCTGACTATCGATGGGGCCGCACAACGCTCGAACCGGAGGCAAGGTACAGCCAGGCAGTTTCAGGATATCGGCCGCGGAAGAGGAACGGCGTACCGCCTGCTGGATGGCGTCCGGTCGTGGTCTTTTACTGCGGTGTCAGATCCAGGGTCGAATTGGGACGGGTCTGCCCCCTCTCGTCATGGACCTGAGCGGTCAGATGCGGCAGGCCGTCCGCTCCGCGCGCGATTGTCACAGAGCCAAAATTGAAGAGCCCTCCCTCCGCATAGAGGACCGTGGGGTGCAGTGTGGAATCGAGATTCGGCACGGGCGGCTGCCTGCGACCCGCAGCCAGGGGCCCGGCAATCAGTTCATGGAACCTCAACGGTTCTCCGTCCCGGTTGAGATCGATGGCGTAACGAATCTGTGCGGCAAAGTGCACATCGGCCGCGAGGAACACCACATTCTTGACATGCCGTTCCTCCAGGAATCGAAGCAGATCCACCAATTCATGTTCAAAACCCGTGTGCCCCATCCGATCGTCGGGATTGCCGTTCGCCCACGCATCGCGGCCGAACTTTCCCCCTGTAGGGACCGAGAGCGGCACATCCACGCTGACCACCTTCCATGTCGCAGTGGATTGGCCCAGCACCTCTTTGAGCCAGGCGAGCTGATCCTGTCCCAACAGCGTCTTGCCCGGCCCATCCGGCGCATCGTTCCGACTTCGGTACGAACGGCCGTCGACCAAGATCAGATCGAGGTCGTTCCCCCAGGCATAGTGCCGATAGATCCGTTCAGGGTTCCGGCTATCGCGCCGGAGAGGCACATGTTGGAAAAAGGCCTCGCGTCCGGCATTCACAAGGTTAGCAAATCCGCGACGGGCCTGAGAATCGACATTCCAGTAGTCCCATGCCCAGCCGGCATCGTTGATCACCTCATGATCGTCCCACTGCGCATACACGGGTACGTGATGCAGAAAGGCGGACAGATGGTCGTCCTCCAATTGATACCGCCAATGATGCCGATAGACGGCGGAGACCGCCGCGAGATCCGTCCAGTCCACGCTGCTGTCGCCGATGCTTGGGAAACGTCCGGGTACATTTGCCCATCCATCGGGTCCCTGAGCGGGACAGGGACTATCCGCATAGATGAAATCGCCGTTCTGCACAAAGAAGTCCGGTGCCTGTTCGCGCATCGCGGAGAAAATGCGGTATCCGTTCTCGACATGCCGGCAGTATCCCTGGCCACCCAGATCCCCGCTGAAGAGAAATCTAACGGACGTAGGGGAGCCAGGCAGCGGAGCGGTGCGGAACGTGCCCGTGGCGCTGGTAACACGCTCGCCGGCCCGATGCTCGTCGGGCTCCCGGAAGGACACCCGGTAGAAATAACGGGTCGCAGGAGCGAGCGCATCCAATTCGATATGTCCGGAAAAGTCCGCCGAGGCATTGACCAGGGGGCCCTGAACCCGCCGTGCATCGAGGAACTCTGCATTCACGGCATACTCGACCTCCATCTCAGCCGCCTCGTCCGTCTGCCCCCAGATGATCGCGCGATCGAACGTGATATCACCGCTCGCAACCCTCGGAATAGGCGACGCCAGCTCGGCCGCTTGTATCGAGGCGATTTCATGGACCGGCAAGAAAGCCAACAGGTAGATTCCAGCGGCCAGGTACCTCGCGATACACCGGACCGACAGAACGACGCCGGAACCGGCGCATTGGGCTCGCCCGGTTCTGATCGCGTCGAGGTTCAAGGTCACCCTCCGATTGAATGCGCCGGCAACGATGTCGCAGCCGGTCTATTTCGATAGAATCGTCCGCCGCAGTCCCAACAGCTATAGGGGTACCGGCCCAGAAAGCGCTGTATCGTATCCACGAACCCGTGACGGGAAGAACGATGGACATTCGCCGTGCAGTTGCACCGACACGGGACGAAGGGAATGGCAGGCTGGCTGCTTGGCGTAGTCACCACGGCAGTATCGCCGACAGGCAGCACGCACACATTTTGTCGAGGTTAATCTTGTGTTACGCGACGGCGGGGCCGAGGCGGGATCGAGACATCGACTATTGGCTTGCGCTATTCACCGTCACGCCATTTCGAAAACCACAGGATCCTGGCCCCTCAGTCGAAGGGATTCGTTCGATCCGTGCCCAGCCCTACGACCCACCTCCCCCGCCCACGGCTTCCCACCGGAAGCGACTGTCGACGCATTCAGCCGGTGCGCTTCCAGCCACTAAGAGCGCATCGTTGCGCAATCAACGGCCTCATGCTTTCCAGATCCAACGACACCCGGGTCATCACCTCGTCGGCCAGCCCGGCGTCTTCGAAACATTCATAGGCATCGTCGAGAAATCCACCACGTAACAGCGGATGCTGGAGAAACCGCTGCCCGGACCCACTGGCCACCTCAAGCGGCCGCTCGATCGCGTCGATCCGCTCCATATTGAGCTGTTCGAGCCAACCACGCGCCTCCGCCGCCGAGGGCCGCTCGGCCACATGCGCGGCCAGCCGTTCACGCTCGATGGTCAATCCGTGCCGGCTCATCTCCTGATCGATTCGCTGCCAGATGGAATCGAACGTGCCGAGCGAGGGAAAGGTCACCACCAGCTGACCGCCGGGTTCCAAATGTTCGATGAGCCCCTTCATCGCCTCAAACCGATTCGGTCGGAGAAACATCACGGAGAGATTGCCGGTGATCCGCTGGAATACGGGGTAGGTTGAGGGCAGGGCGCGCATGTCGAGACACTCGAATCGCAACCAGGGAAGCTCGCCTCGCTGGATGGCGCGCGCACTCGCAACCTGGCTCCGGCTGGCATCGATGCCTGTCACGGAGCCGGTCGGACCGACCTGTTCTGCGAGATAGAAGGCCGGAATGCCGTGTCCGCTGGCGATGTCGAGGATAGTCAGCCCCGGACGCAGGTCGAGTTGCTCCAACAGAACCTCGGCAAACGGCGTCGACCAGTCATCCTGCGAGGAGAGGGGCCATGCCTTCGTCTGAATCGTCATGTCCCGGCATCTTACTCGAAGAGGCCCGAGCAAGTCAGAATTCTCTCCAGCCCGGTCGACCGAAAATGCCGGACAGGGTCCGTCCCTGTCACAACCGATCCAATAGCTGCTGTTTCTTCAGCCGATACTCCTCTTCCGTAATCAGTCCCCGGTCGTAAAGACGTTTGAGCACGGCAAGCCGTCCTTCCAACGAAGACGCGGAGGGAACCGTGGGCGCTCCCTCCGGCGCAGCCGGCACTGCCGGCACTGCCGCCTCACTGCGCGCGGAACCGTCGATCACCAGTTCCACCGGATCGGGATGAAATAGCCCCCCCTCCGCTGGCGACTTGCGCAGTAAGGCCTGACGATTCCCCGGCACCAGTTCATAGAATGTTCCAGCCTGCGCAAAGAGCGGATCGATCCAGATCTGCCTTCGTATCGATGGCATGCTCACGGCGATCCGACAGTTGGCCAACCGGAGATGGATTCGGCCTCCCTCGACAAACCAGGCGCCCGACGTCACTTGCGCAGGGCCCTCATCCGTTGCCCGCGCCGTGGCAAAGACGACCGCTTCTTGCTCCGTGGCCTGTTCAAACGCCTGCCGAAGTGAGGATCCCAGCGCGCGAACCTCCGTATCCAGAAACAGCGGTTCCGTGACGCCGTGATACGACGGCCCGAGCAACGGGCTGTGCGTACTGCGCACCATCAGACCGCGCAAGACGGTCTCCCACTCGGCCTGCGACAGATTCACCGGATGCTGCAGTCGCATCTCCGGATCGCTCGACCGGAGCGTCGCCAGCGGCACCACTCGCACCACCTGCCGATCGTCGCAGGAGAAGCAGGGAGTATCGGCCTGAGGCGTTGCAGTTGCGCAACCGACCGATACCAGGCACAGCCACAACCATCCCGCCTTACCCCATCGCATAAAGGCTGCCCTCCTCCGTGGCCACTGGGTCCCTGCCGGATCGTTTAGTACGCAAAATCGAACCCAACCAGCATCGTCTGGCCCAGGAGATCGCCGCCGTTCGTTCCCACGCCCGTCGTGCGATAACTGTTGTACTCCGCATGGAGTGCCAAGTCGGTCCTGGTCGAATGATGAATGAAGTAGCGGACCAAGACCGTATGTGAATCGACGTTATTATAATTCTTGGCGAACGTCGGGTCGCCCTGCCGATTGTTGCGGATGAGATCGTACCGGTAGGCGAAAAACCAATCCGGCATCTCAAAGAACGGCAAGAGCGCCGGCGCGTAGTCGAGTTCGACAAAGGCACCGTTCCATGAGGCGTTTTGCGCGTCCGCAATGCCTTGGGAGACAAACATGTTTTTGCTGTCGTTGCCCCACATCCAGGCACCGAACAGGTTCCATTCCCCGTTCAACGTCAGACTGACATCGACGCCTAGACGACTGAACGGTTGCCCGCTCCCGGCCACGGCCTGGCAGGTCGGGCAGGTCGGATTGACCAGCGTCGGGGCCGTGCCGTAGGCGCCGAAGAGGCCGATCCGCTGTCCCGTGACGATGCCGTACCCACCGAACGATTGCGTCACATGGCCGTAGAAATTCACGTTCCTCCCACCCGTTCCGCAGGTGGTGTCGGACGCGCAACCGCTCAACGGGCCGGAAAAACTATTTGTCGCCAGGGCGGAGAGGGAATATCGAAAGTACCCGTCGGTGCCTGTCGTCTTTTTGATGCCCGACAATTCCGCGCCGGGTTGATTTTCGCCGATGGCAAACGTATTCGGATTGAGATAGGAACTGGTGGACGTACCGCCGATCGTCGCCGTGTAGGGCGTCCCCGGCATGTAATGGTACATCGCAAACGTCGTGTTCAAGGTGGGACTGCGCTTTTCGCTGAACGGAAGGTCGAGCTCGAATTTGCCGACCTTGAGGTTCAGCAGGTAATCGCCGCTCGAGCTCTTCACCCCAAGAAACCGTTCCAGCCGCATGAGACGGACGAAGGCCGCTTCCAAGTCGCCATCCGACGCGCCCGTGCCGAAACCGGCGCTGCCGAGCCCGGGCGTGAAGACGACGCCGAAGGCCAGATTGCGATCCAGCGTGCCGAAACTCAAGAGGTCCAATCCGGTGAAACCGAAACCTCCGGTCGTCACGCCGCTCCCGTCCGTTCGCACATTCGCCGCCTGATACCCGACGGTGGTACGGAGCGACACCGGCCAATAACCCATCCCGATGCCTTCGTACACCGGCGAATCCGCATCGGACCCGAGTTGGTAGCCGCGATCCCGGAACAGATTGCCGAAATCGTTCAACTTCGGAAATCCCGGTACGTGGCAGACGTTACACTTAAAATCATATTTGCGGGCAAATGCCGGAATCGCCTCGGCCTTCTGGACGAGTCCGCTCAATTCGTAGCTGGCCAGCGCGAACAACACGAGCAGCGCCGCGATCCCAGCCCTGGCATGAAGCATCGAATTTTTCATCGCTCCCTCCCATGACTCACTGTGTGGTCGAACATGCCATCGGCCCAAGCGTCGGCCGGGCCCGACGGGTGGTTATTCAGGCGGACGTTCCTCCCCGCCGGCGATGTTCCACTCGACGTCGACCGGACGGACAGGCAATTCAAATTGAGATTCGACCAGACCCCGCGGTGCGATCGTCACCGTCTTCCGAATGACATGAGGTTCGTCGTAGACCGGACGAGAGGCGTTGAACTTGAGGATGTTATAGCCGGAATGCCAGGCTACCACGGTGTAGGATCCCGGCGGGATGCCACTGATTTCAAAGCGCCCCTGTGAATCGGTCACGGCGAAATAGGGGTGATCGAACGCCGCCGCCCAGGCATTCATATGAACGTGCACATCGCACAGCAACCGCAATCCGACTCCGCGAGCACGCAAGAGCCTGGTCGTGATTTCTCGATCGGGAGTCGGCAGGGCGAGGTTAAACAGGCTGGCCTGTGTCTCGCTGAAGAAATGGGGATTGTGCAGCACCGGTTCGAAATTGACCATCCCGACCTGTGACGTACGCACAAATGGAAAGACCGGATGCTGGAACTGGCAGGCCTGCCCTGTGGAGGACGCTCCTCCCTTCCCCATAGGAAGGCGATAGACGGGCTCCGCCGCTTTCCCGCGCTCCACTCGCTCAAGGTACACCAGCACATCCTGCACACCCATGCTTGCCGGATCGATCTGCAACACGGGCGATGGCACCTGCGTCCCGCAGGCATCGAGATCGGCGAACACCCTGAGCGGCGGCACCTTGGGAATCGCCCCCTTCCACAACGCCTTGCCCTTGATGGTTCCTCCGTCGGGCACCTCGATGACGTTGTAGTCCGCCCATGCGGGGGCGACCCCTCCCAGACAGCACAGCGCCAGCACGAACAGAAGACGGTAGATGCGTGAACGATGTCCGGACATAAGACACCTCCTGCGCAGGCCGGGGTGTCGAATACCCCGGCCGCAGACAATAAAAAAGCCCGAACCACCCAGTTACGGGTCGTTCGGGCTCGGAGCGGTACGCTCTTTGGCCTCGTAGTATGTGGAACCGCGAGAAATTTACGCTGCTCGGTGCGACCTGTCAAGGCGCCGGAATGCCAAACTTCACGGACTCCTGAGGGCCGGGATGGAACCGGATCCTCATTTGATGGCGATCACCATGGAATCCGGCCCGGCCAGCGGTTCGACTTTCGTGCGTGTGAAGCCGGCCTTCTTCATCCAACTCCGGCAATCCGCACCGGTGAAGTCGAACCCGCCGTGCGTCTCGATCAGCATATTCAAACTCATCAGCAAGCCGAATGCGTTCTGTTTCCGCGTATCATCGATCAACGCCTCGTGCACGATCAAGGCACCCCCGGTCGGCAAAGCGGCATAGGCCTTGCGCAACAGCATCATTTTTTCTTTGAGATCCCAGTCGTGCAGGATGTGGCCCATGATGAGCACATCGGCCTTCGGCAGCGGCTCCTTGAAAAAGTCCCCGGGGTGAAACGTGACCCGCCTCTGCACCCGTCGACTCTTTGTGTAGGCCTCGAAGACCGGCTGCACGACGGGGAGATCCATACCCTGCCCGGTGAGATGCCTGTGCGCCAGCGCGATCTCCGTCGCCACACCGCCCTGCGCGCATCCGATGTCGGCGAAGGAGCGATACCGCTTCCAAGGAAACCGGGCCGCCATCGCCCGCGCCGTGCCGCGGCTGAGGCCGGTCATGGCTTTGAGGAATCCTTCCAGCCGTTGGGGATCGGTGTAGAGCGTGCCGAAAAAATCTTCGCCCGTTTTGACCTCATTTTGCGGCTTGCCGGTCTGAAGCGCCTCCGTCAACGATCCCCAAAACCGGTAGAGCCTGGCATTGGCCATTTCGAGTATGCCGCCGACATAGGTCGGCTTGGCGCGGTCCAAAAACAATCCGGTCTCAGCCGTGTTCGCATACCGGGCCCCGATCCGTTTCAGCAAGCCTAGCGCCACCAGGGCATCGAAGAAGTCCCGCGCGCTTCGCGGATGCAGCTTGAGCCGCTTCGCGAGCGACTTGGCGTCGCGCGATCCGTTTGCGAGTTCCGTGAACAGCCCGAGTTCCACCGCGCTGAGCAGGGTCTTTGAACCCCAAAACCCGAACCCGAGTTGCATGATTCGATCGGGGGTCGACTGCCGAGTGCCCATCATGCCGTCCTTTCAGTGATTGGAGAAATGAACAGAGGCTACGCGGGGGATCGGGCGCTGTCAATTTCGATGGCCGATCCGCGGACCGGCATCGTATCTGTTTTTCCTACATCGTATCGAGAGAGATACAACCCTGCACCGGCAAATCGATCGTGGCCCTCACGGAATGCAGATGAAGCGCTCGTGCCATGCGCTCGACAGCAAGGCAGGCTCCTTGCTATGCACAGCGGCCGATGCACTTGCACACCATTCGACCATGACGCACGGAGGACCATGACATGTCTACGTACATCCACGTGAAGGCTACACTGACTACGCTCTTCCTACTCGGCACCATGGCCGCCGCCGTCCACGCCGAGCCATGGAACGGACCGCACACTCCGACCGGAGCCATTTGGCGACCGGGAAGCGTAGCGTTAGGATTCGAACCGGCGGCGGGCGGAGGCAACAAGCCGCTTCTTGAGATCCAGCGGCCGCTCTCCGGCGACGACGACATTTTGCTCAGCCTCCGGTCGACGTTCAGAGAGGCCACAGCCACGGTTCTCCAGGCCGATACCAAGCGCGTGTACCTCGGCGGCGCGGCCACTAGGACCGCCCTGGTGCCGGACGGGGTCTTCGACCTCGCCGTGGGACGAGGGATCGCCGTCGGCGTCAACAACGTCACGGAACGACTCCCGACCGACTATCGACTCGTGGTCGGAGGGAAGGTGCTGGCCGAGGAAGTCCGCATCAAGCTCATCAAGGATTGGGCGGACTATGTGTTTCAACCTGATTACCGGCTCGCGACACTCCCGGAAGTGGCGACCTATATCCGGGACCATCAACACCTCCCGGATATGCCAAGCGCCGCCGACGTGTCGGCCACGGGCGTCAGTCTCGGCGAGATGCAGGCAAAACTCCTCAGGAAAATCGAGGAGCTGACGCTGCATGCCATTGAACAGCACAAGACCATTGAGTCGCTGCAGGCGAGGCTTCACCGATTGGAGCGGGACCGGTCATCCCTCCACGCACAGAGTCAGTAGGTAGGATCACCACACATCCACTTGGAGAGAACCGACTCATGACGCGACTCACGACGATAGCCACCACCTTGCTACTGGCGGCCTTCGCCCTGCCGGTCGCAGCCGACACCGGCACCACGCTGAACCAGGTGATCAAAGACGGCACCGCTCGCTACTACGACGATCCCCAGGAACTGACGCTCGCGGCGGGATTCTGGGCCCAGGCCGGGTCAGATGTGACGGCGACCATCCATCACCAGCAGGGCTACTATGTGGACAAGAGCCCGCTGGACGAGAAGGACAAGCAATACACCTCCAACGCAGGTCGCACCTTTGTGGTCGCCGGCTGTGTGCCCAAGAATTTACCCATCAAGGGCCCGGTCGGATCGGTATGGGTGGCCTGCAACGACCTCGATTACCTCAAGGATAAGGTCGTCGAGAGCCGCTTCATCTCCTGCCTCGATCTCTTCCCCAACGGCGTGGTCTCAGGCCTTTCCATCAAGGAGGTCAACAATCGCACATGGGAATCGTTCCGATTTTCCTGCCGCGATATCGCGCCGGACGGCGGCATGATCGGGACTGCGCAGAAATCCGATTTTCTGTTTAATTTCGAACGGGAAGGCAAACTGTACGAAGCGACTGCGGCCAGCCAGCACCTCACGTTCGGAATCTTCGAAGTCGCCAACGCCCTGACCGGTAGAAAAAGCCTGTTGCAAATCGCCCTGGAACACACAGGCGCCGCGACAATTCAGGCGGCCGGAACACACGCTCGGCCCGTCGACGACTTTACGCTCAGCGAGAAGATACCGGACGCCTTCGGACTGGGCGGGATGCTGAGGGTCGATCATTGGACATGTCCCCCAGGCATGGTGCTCACCGGCATGGCCATCGGGCACAACCCGGACAAAAAGGGCAATGACACGCGACCGATCTACATTCTGGGCGAGTGCCGGAAGTTGCTGTACACCCAATGACGGCGTGCCCTCGCCACATCGAGTGGGCACCGATCCTGACCTCACGTCAGGCCCGGTGCTAACACGTCCACATCACGGCTGCCGCACGGGGTTACTCGAACAATCTCTGAAACGCCGTCTTGATCTGCGCCAAGCCCTCTCGCAGATCGATCTCGAACGTATCGGCACGCGCCCGTGCCATTTGACGCTTCACTCTGAGATCGTCCCGATACGCGCGCAACCGCCTGAGCAGCTCTTGTTGCGTCGCCTCAAGCATCTGCCGCTGCGCCCCGCGTTCATCCAGCCATCCGTGCCTCACGGCCTCGAACTCCGCTTCAAGCCTGCTTGCTCGCTCAACCAGGTCGTCCCACAATCGACCGGACTGGAATGCCCTATCCGTCAACATTCGATCCGCCGAAGACTCGAAGCGGCGCAACGCCTGCGCAATCTTGTCTCGCTGTGCGTCCACCGCGTCCCGTGCCTCGGCTTTCCCCAGTGCCAGTTGCACCTCCAGATGGTCCAGTGCGCTCTGCAGCTCAGCCTTCACTTGATCGGCGACACCCGGAGAATCGGATAGTTCCTGCCGCACCGACATCACCAGGTCGCGCAGCCGCCGCTTTCCCTCCTCCACCCGTTCCAAGACCTGTTCCCTCGTCTGCGTGAGTTGCGCCTCCAGGGCCTCCGCTTGATGCTCCAACGCCTCAAGCTTCTTCTCGACCGAGGCACGAACTGTTTCGATTCCGGACATGATGTGCCCTCCTCCCCATTCTCGACGAAGTAGGCCCCTCTCCGTTGTTCTCACCGACGACGGAGCGTCGCCCCTTCATTGCCCCGCGTCTCCTAAGGCACGGAGCCGATCCAGCCAGGTGGCGCGTTGCCGCTCATTCAGCCCCTCTATCCCGCCGACCAGGGTCGTCCGCGTGGGCCCGATACCGCAGAAGCCAAGTATGTTGCGCTGAAAACTCTTGAGGCTGTGGGCGAAAAAGAACCACCGGTACACCAACGCCGGCATACCCATCGTCACCACGATACGCGCCGACTTTCCCGTGAGGAGCTTCTTGGCCATCTGCCCGCGTGCTTGATATTCGAAAGCGACACCCGGGCGAAACACCTGTTCAAAAAACGCTTTTAAGAGGGCCGGCATCGATCCCAGCCAGAGTGGGTAGACAATGACCAGATGGTCCGCCCATCGAATGGCATCCTGCGCCTGCTTGATCGAATCGGACGGGACTCCATGCTCAAACTCCGCCTTCGTCCGCAACAGAGGAAACTCCAGTCGGGCGACCTCGATCCGCCTCACTTCATGCCCGCCGTCCTCACAGCCCTTGGCATACTCATCCGCCAGGGCATGGCAAAAATGGCGAGTCTGCCCATCGGGATGGCCCTGTATCATCGCAATGCGCTTCCCCATAAGCCCTCGTGCCTTCACAACGCGTTGCCCTACCGCCTGAGCGATCCCGTCGAATCAGCCGAGGAGCGCGATTCCGGCTCGACGATCGACGAGGGGCCAGACGGTTCGACTTTGGGAGTCGGCGGGGCGCACGCCGTGAACGATAGCGTCACGAGCAAGACACAGGCGATCCCCACGCTCCATAGGGTTGTCATACGCACCTCCACGGGATGAGTCGACACAGAGATTTCACGATGAAGAGCGCAACAGACATGCCAGGACTCGCACCACACACAGAAGTGGCGCTGTAGGCTGAGGACATCGGCCAGGAACGCCTCATGCGGTGGGATGGCTGCGGAGAATGTCCACAGCACGACGAGGTGACACTGGGGCGAATGGCCGCAGACAGAGCGACCGTCCGCGCTGCGGGCGGGACCGATCCAGATGATGCAGTCGCAGCGAACACAGGGCAATCGCTAGTCGGAGTCGAGCGGCCGATTCCTCTCCAACCAAGCCGTACACACCATGGCCAGTACGGCGCCCGCGAAGGCCGCCGCCATATCCTTCTGCGCATCCCATTCGTCGCCTTGCGTGCCGAGATACATACTGCCCAACTCCGGACTGACGATCATGGCCACGATCGCTTCAACCACTTCGAAAAATCCGCTCTGCGCCAGCACGCCGCTGACCGGCAAAAAATAGGACCATCCTCCACGCAATCCGGCCAAGCGTACGAGCAACTCGCGCAACGGATAAGCGAGGAGCAGGCCATAGGCACAATGGGCAAGCCGGTCGAAGGGATTCCGGCTCAATGCCAACGCATCCTTGAGCCAAAACCCGAAAGGAACTTCTGAATACGTGTAATGGGCGCCGATCGCGTGCAGCACCATAAACGCCGCAATGAGCGCGTAGGACGTGAGGGAAAACGGGAACCGCCGATAGGTGAATACCAGCGTCGTGACCAGCCCAACAGCCAGCAGATTTTCGAGCAACCAATCTTGGCGACTGACCGGCGCCACTGCCAGCACAGACCAGAACAACCCGTAGGCCAGAAATAGGCCTAACGCGATGCGACGGTGGTTCGCCTCGTTCGTACGCTGTACGCTCTCTACACCATGCATGCCCGACTGGTTATTCCGAGAACGCCGCCTCTGACTCCAGCGCGGTCTCTGCTCCACGCAAGGCGCGCACGACCAGCAACAGCGTCATCGACAGCAACGCGCCATAGAGCGCCGCGGCCATATCCTTCTGAGCGTCCCAGACATCGCCTTGCGAGCCGAGATAGGTCACGCCCAATTCGGGGTGCACGGCGCGAGCCACCCACGACTCGATGATTTCCCAGAGTCCGCTCAATCCCAGGACCGTCATCACGGGAAGGTAATACACCACCCACCCCCGGATGCTCGCGCTCAGGCGAAATAATTCTTCCATCGGATAGGCCAACAGAAACCCGAAACTGAAATGCACCACCCGATCGAAATGGTTGCGCCCGAGGTGCAGGACTTGGTCCATCCAGACCCCGATGGGTACCTCCGCATAGGTGTAATGTACCCCGATCGTGTGCAACGTGAGAAACGCCGTAATCAGCGCATATGAGGTATGCGACAGCGGCAGGAACCGATGCGTCGCGATCAGAAGGACGACGAAGGCGGCCGGCAAAATGCTCGCAATCAACCAGAACTGGGGATCGACCGGGGCTTGGGCCATCCAGACCGACACCGCCAAATACCACAAGAGCAGTCCGATCGACACCAGTTTATTCCGACTCACCGAAGGTTCTCCTTGTGACAGGGTCCAGGAAGGGCGCCCCTCCACCTGCAGTGGGGAGAAGCTGAAGTTACTCTACTGGATGGTTCTCCTTCCTGCAACCGCCCCCAGGAACCTGCCGCAGCTCCGGAGGCGGGCGATGCCATGAACACGCGACGATCGGAATCCGACTGACTCTACGCAACTGGCCCGGCCGCCGTCCTCACGTTACCGCAATGGTGTCAGGAAACACGGGTCCTCAAAATCGTAACAGATCCAACACGACTCATCCTCCGGCGGCTCATCGATATGGACCCAATGACACTTGCCATAAAAGCCCCACCCTCTCGCCTTGCTCAGCCGCTTCTTCGTCGCGGCGCGGAACAACACCTTCACGCCGTTCACTGTTCTGCCGTCCTGTTCCAGGACACGCTGCAGAAACTTCGCCGGATTGGACGCAAACTCCTGCATCTGTTTCCCAAACAGTCCCAAGGTGATCGTACCGGTCGAGATCTTGAGAGCCTTGCCCCTGCGGCCGGAAAAATATTGCGTCACCTTGTCCGCCTTGGGATACGTCTCGACAATGTCATACCACGATTGATTCGTCCCGGTTTCCATCATCTGCCTCCTGTTGAAGTGAACGGACTCTGTGCCGCTGAGATTGCTGATGAACGAGGCAAGGGTGATGCCATGATGGTCCACGTGGAGGCGCTTCAGACTACCCACCCCATGCGGGGCCCAGACGAAGAGGCAGCAAATCAGATGCGTCTTACTCTGCGGAAGAACGCCCCAGCGCGCCTTCCCGTCCTGCCGCAAAAGGCCACGGATACGATCTTTAAGACAAGCAAGGACAGAGACTTCGCCCGCATCGTCACAGGCACATACGATGCATAGGCATCTACGTAGTTACTGTCTCCTTATGCCGACTCCATTGCTAGACATTCGCGGCCTCACCTGTGAGGTCGCTCACCACCGGATTCTCGATCGACTCGATCTCACCGTGCAGGCCGGCGAAATCCACGCCCTGCTTGGAGCCAATGGATCGGGGAAGACCACCCTGGCGTATCTCCTCATGGGATGCGACGGCTACCAAGCGAGCGCCGGGCAGGTCCTCTTTCGGGGGGCCGATCTTCTTGCGCTCCCTCTGCACGAACGGGCCAGGCTGGGGCTCACGCTCGCTTGGCAGGAACCGGCACGGTTCGAAGGCATCACGGTTCGTGAGTATGTGAGTCTGGGCCATCGGCAACAGAATCCTGAACCGGCGTTGCGGCAGGTGGGTCTGGACCCTGAACGATATCTGGCACGCCGGGTCGACAAGGGACTCAGCGGCGGCGAACGGCATCGGATCGAGCTCGCCGCTGTCCTCTCGATGAAACCGAAGCTGGCCATCCTCGATGAACCGACGGCGGGGATCGATATGCTCTCGATCGGTCACATTATCGATATCATTCGCGCGCTGAAGCGAGCCGGCGGTTCGGTCTTGCTCATCACGCATCAGGAGGACGTGGCTCTCATTGCCGATCGCGCATCGCAACTCTGTGCGGGGCGCATTATCTATTCCGGCAGTCCACGCGAAGCCGTGGCTCATTTTCGCGGACGAAATTGTGTCCGGTGCGACGGGGAGATCTGTGGCTATGTCCGACCTTGAGACCCTCAGGCACACATTGCCGATGGTAGGCACCGAGCCATCGATCCTGGACGATACGGGTATCGCCCATGTCGTCGCGCACGGGCATCGCATCCTCAGCCGTCGGACGGTCCCAGGCCTGCGCGTGGAACTGGAGGAAACCCCTGACGCCCTGATCGGGCAACTCACCGTCGAGGCGGGCGCCACCATCGCTCAGCCGGTTCACCTCTGTTTCGGCCTGACCGACCCCACGGGGGTGCAGCAGATCACCATCGACGTGCAGCTACAGGAAGGGGCGCAAGCGCGAATCCTGTCCCATTGCCTCTTCCCCGTCGCCCAAGCAGCCCAACATCGCATGCAGGCCGTAATGACGATCGGCCCCGGCGCATCGCTGACCTATACCGAAGGCCACTACCATGGTCTGCACGGGGGCATGCAAGTCCTGCCCCATGCCACGATCACGGTCGGCCAGGGCGCTCGCTATTTCTCCGATTTCTCCCTGCTCTCTGGCTCGGTGGGACACCTCGACATCGACTATCGCGTCGACGTGGAGGAGGACGGTCTCGCCGAGCTCAGCGCGAAGATCCTTGCGCACAAGACGGATCGCATTACGCTGAAAGAAGCGGTCGTCCTCCGAGGCGAACGGGCGCGCAGCCTGATTCGGAGCAGAGTCGTCCTGGAAGACGAGGCACGCGCGGAGATCACCGGCATCACCGAAGCCCATGCGGCAGGCGCACGCGGCCACGTGGACTGTATGGAAGTCGTGCAAGGGCGGGCTCAGGCGAGCGCCATCCCGATCGTGAAGGTGTGTCACCCGGGCGCCAAGGTCACGCACGAAGCGGCCATCGGCAGCGTGGACAAACAGGCGTTGGAAACGCTGATGGCCAGGGGATTAAGCCCCGAGCAGGCGGTTGAACTGATCGTGAGCGGGATACTTCGGTAGCTCGAACGTCCCACCGGGAGTCGGACAGCCCTGATTAGGCGGAAGGCTCGGCGTGATACTGCGGCTCTTGAATCACCGCTCCGCATTCGAGGCATCGATAACGAGGAGGGTCCTCGTCGTGCTCGGAGCGGATGCGGTCGATGAGTCGCATGTGCACACAGATGAGGGACCGTGTCGTGGTCGGATCGAGTTGAGGACTCTGCATAAGAACCTCCCCGAATCGCGGCGGACGTTACGAGAAGCGCCATCTCCGACTGAATTCGGCCCAACCCTAGCAGATTTCTCCACCCTTGCCACTACGAATTTTACGCAGATTCACGCCAGACATATACTGACACAACGATTCGTGGGCCTCACGGCTGCAACGTCCACATATAGCCATCGACGCAGGACGAGGAGCCGCGCAACGATGTGCTCTCCATGGACATTGAACGCTCAATCTCTCAACACCGGAGCGGCGCTCGCGTCATCTGACGTCCAGACAGAGCCGATTCCGCCTATACTTAGCCACGCGCGCTTAGCCGGCCCGGGACATCTCCGCAACTGCCGGAAACGCCCCCGAGGCCGCTGGGAGCTCGATGACCCGTGATAGAGAGGCACATGTGACCGCTTCTCCTGTCACACGATGCAGAAACGTCCTGAGCCTCTCCAGAAACAGCTGCTCTTCGGCGCTCGTCCGGACGAACGGCCCACACCCTCCCATCAGCGCAGACGAATGGAAGACCAGATTCAGCACTCCGTAGCCCTGCCGCTTCATCTGGCGTACAAGCTGCAGCATCCTCGAGGGAGTTTCCATCTCCGGCGAGAGCCATACCTTTCGCAAGACGTGCAATCGCGAAAGCAGCCCGCCGAGCTTGAACCTGCGAAACGGCTCCAGCCTGAGTCGTTGCGCCATGTTCGCACAGGCCCGAAAGTCCCCATGGAGATAGCCGATGCTCACGGGAACTTCAGCAAGCGCGCCTCTCGAACCAGGCTCGCTGAACGGCTCCTGCGGGAAGGTATACAGACAAGGCGAGACGTGCGAGAAATCGGGACCGGACTCCTTCGTCCACGAGGTATACGGCGTGACGGAGGTGTCGACACGATACCCGAGCCTGGCGATCTGCTTCGCCACGCGCGCGTCGAACCCCCAACGCCCGCTTCGAAAGGCAATGGGCGCCATGTCGAACGTCTCCTCAATGGCTTCGTGTAAACATCGCAGCTTTTCAAACTGCAGGGCCGGCGGCAAGTTGCTGAGCATACTATTGAACGTCGTCAAACTCTCCCCATGCGGCGGCGTAGTCCACGGATGGCAATGCGCCCCGATCTCACATTCGCCGGCGTCCAACAGGCCCCGCAGGATGGCCGCCGCGCGCGCATCCCTGACGACGGGGTAGGTGAGGAGGTAGGTCGGCACAATACCGAACTCGCCGAACAACCTCTGCAGAATGGGCAGGCGGTACACGTTGTTGACCGTCGCATGAGAAGGCGGCGTGATACCCCACTGATCTTCTTCAACGTCGACCGTCACCACCAACTTCATAGGTGCGCATCCCTGCATGTCCCACGACCCGCTATCTGACCAGTATCTTGATCGCCTGCTTGGCACCCTCACACAGCTTGAGGGCTGCGGCACGCACATGCCGATTGTAGTACCGCACGGTCACCAGTCTTCGCCGATCGGTGGACCATTCCAATTTGTACGGTTGTGCTCCCTGCAACAGATCGACGGTGCTCATCCCCTCGCGGATTGCCGCCTCAATACGGTGATAGAGCAGGAGCAGACCAGGGCTCGCCTTGGGCATGGCTAGCGGATCGAAACCGGGCAAGTAGAAGGAATAACAGCCCTCGTAGACAAAGCCATAGATTGCCGCGATCGGCCGTCCATCCAGCTTGAGCAGATCGAGGCTGACACGGCCCCGTTCGCTCAGCACCTGCACCACCTCCCGGTGAAATTGTCGGGAACGGTCATCGGCAAACACCCCTCCGTTCGCGTGCAGGCTCCACCGCTTCTGATGGAGGGCCACCAAGGATTCAAACGCCGCATCAACCTCGGCAGGACTCGTGGCACGTGCGTATTCCATGCGTCCGGCCCGTTGAAGGCATGTGGTCTTTCGTTGCACGGTATACCGTTTGTTTCGTCCCAGGCCGGTGCGATAGGTATCGACGTCGCCCGGCAGCCGAATCACCGGGCAGCAGCTCGTCCCCACCACCGCTCCGACCTTCCCTGCTTCGTCGTACAACTCGTTCCACTCGTCGATGGTGGACGACTCGGCAGGCATCGCAGAAAGCGTAAGGATATCCCAGTCGTTCCTCGCGTCGTTGAACAGGTATCGATACAGGCTCCGACATACGGCCCGCTTATCTCGCTCGCCCGCAATGATGTCGAGGTAGGCCGAACAGACGGCCTCGCTCCCGAGAAATCGCAATTCCCGCATCGGGATCAGACCGAGGTCCCTTCCGATGCGGAGGTAGAACGGTGCAATGCCAACCAGGCGCTCGTGCTCGTCGAACGCCAGGAGCACTCTGAGCCGATGATCTCTCAGATAATGTGTCGACCAGTAGTACAGCCACTCCCACGTGAGAAACAGACTATGTCCCGGCACGGTGCGAAGCAGTTGCTCCCAGTCCCCGGCTAGCCCCTTGAATTCATCGAGGGTCGTCACAGTGCGGATGGTGAGCGGAGCGTTCGCCTTCACGGAAGATACTCCCGCATGAGAGGAACGATGGCGGCGGCAAACTCTTCCTGTGCCTTCCACCGGTCGTCGCGTTGATCCTTCCGAGGCTCAGCAGACACCAGTACCAGTGCGCCATCAGTCCGCCCGCGGAGAAACGCTTGTTCGATCGTCGCAAGTTTCGCCTGAGTACGACCCGCGTAACTCCTGCCATTGATGTGATACCAAAACACGGCCGGGATGGACCGGCGACCCCTCTCAAGGATGGTGCGATTCGCGGAGACCGCCTTCGAGCCGACCTGCAGAATCGTGGCGTCGGCCTTTTCATGCAGTGGCGCCGTCTGCATGCCGACAACTTCTTTCCCCTGGCGTTGCGCCCTCGTGTAGGCCACATACAGACGCACACGCCGGCCGTCAGATGCTCGGTAGGTCCGGGCAAGTGTTTCGTCAGCATCCGGTAGGCCGACGAGGGATTCATCGTTCGGCTGGTAGTCGATGACCCAATCGCCGATGACGGTCGGGAAGGTTGCCAGCTCTTGCTTGAGTCCCGACGTCCCGCGATCAAGGGAGTACAGCGCAAGCGTCGCAGTTGCAATGGTGACGCAGGCCATCCACCAGGCGCGATTCAAGGCCCGACCATGAAAGGCCGGTCCGGAAACACGTCTCTTCTCCTCCCTTTGCAAAGACGGCGGCGGCGCAGCTTGCTCCACCTTTTCCACCTTGCCCAGCAGCCAGGCCCCGACAAACAGAAACCCAAATGCAACCCAATCGACAAACAGCCCTTGAAGAATGTGGTAGGGGCCGTGAAGATCTTTCCCTCCAGCCTGTGCGTAGATCCCCATGACTGCCACGCGCACCCAATTCGCCACGATCGCAATCACGACCGACGACAGCACCAGGGTGATCCGGCTCCACCAAGCCTCCAACGTGAGGGAGGCCAGCGGCAATCCGATGGCCAGCACGGCGATGAGCAATCCAGCCCCGCTACATTCGCGCACCACTTCCAACGTCACAGTGGGAAGGATGATGGAGGTACTGTGCTCCAGCAATACGGGAATGCCGAGCGCCTGCAAGATGGCCACCGACATGTTCGCGGTCAGGAGTTGGAAGGGCCAGACAAGAGGCTCGGTCAAGCCGTCGAGTACCGGCGTCATGAAAATCAAATAGGCCAGCGGAAATGCCAGTGCCCGCAGATAGGCATATCCGCAGAGAAGCCACACAAGCCCCGCGAGCAGCATGATCAGGGCGAGGCTGCCGGTCGTCATGACTCCGGCGATTTCGCTCGCCAAGAGCAACACTGTCGAGACCACCAGCCAGAGCAATCCCGGCACGAATGCCGGTTCAATGGGGATCTGCCTCAGCGCGGGCCACTGCAACCAGGCGAGGTACAGACTGACCAGCGGCACGAGGAATCCATGGGAAAAGCCGTACCGGTTCCACCACAAGTTCCAGAGGTCGCCTAAAATAGGCGCGGAGAGCAGCATGAGAGGAATGCCGAGTCCGGCGACTCGCAGCAGCACGGGATAGTGGCGGAGCACATCCGCTTTGGGACGAGCGACCACGTGCAAGGGCTTTGAACCAGGCACCGTCTCGGGAAGATCGAGCAGAGAGTTCTCCACGCGCAGGCCTCACGTACTATCGCGACTGGGGTACTCGCAGACTACTCATCGATCTTGTTGGCCGCTACCATCCGCGCCGCTCGATCCGCCTCCGGAAATCCACCAGGGAGTGACAGGGCAGTCTTCAGCTCCGACAGGGCCGCCTCCTGCTTGCCGATCTTCGAGAGCAACATCGCGTGATGGTACCGCACGGTCGGATGCTGCGGGAGCGCCGCCGAGGCTTCCGCGAGCAGTCGATGGGCATCCTCAAACCGGTTCTTTTTGTAGTAGATCCACCCGAGCGTATCCTGAATACCAGGATTCGAAGGTGCCCGATCGTGGGCGGCCAGGGCCAACCCCAGCGCATCGTCAAATTCCTGCTGTTCGGTCAGGCTGGCCGCAAGATTGTTGGCAGCCACCACGTTGTGCCGATCAAGTTGAACCGCTCGCCGATAGTGTGTATTCGCCAAATCGACCCGCCCCTGCGCCGCCAGCACCAGCCCCAACGCTGTATGGACCTCCGAATTGGTCTCGTCCTTCTTGAGCGCAGCCTGAAACGCCGACTCGGCGGCAGACAGCTTGCGCTGCACTAGATAGAGCTGGCCCAGTTCATAGTAGACCAGCGCAAGATCCGGCGCGAGGTCGACGGCCTTCCGCAAGGCCTGCTCAGCCTGGTCCGTCCTTCGCTGGGACAGATGCACCCGTCCCGCGAGTCTCCAGAGGTTCGGATCATGCGAGGCTTTAGTCAGATACTGATCGAGGACGCGATCCGCCTGGTGAGCCTGATTCGACTCCACGAGGGCTACCAAATAGTCCTGCAGAATCACGAGATCATCAGGCGCTCGCGAGAGGGCTTGAGCAAAGAATGTCGCCGCTTCGGATGGCCTTCCTTGCAACCGACGGAGACCTCCGAGTTTCACATAGCCGACAGGCTGTCCGGGAAGTTGCCTGACGATCTCGTCGTACACGCTTTCGGCCTTGGGCCAGCGCGTCGCCTGGACCAAGGCATCTCCGGCCACAAGGGCGGCTTCGGGGTTGGAAGGGTTCAACCGTAATGCCCGCCATGCTTCCTGCTCAGCCTCAGTCGACTTGTGCAGAGCCAGGTACAACTTGGCCAGCGCCAGATGGGCCGTGTCGTTGTATGGCTGCAACCTGATCGCTTCGTTGAATTCTTCTTGCGCTGAATCCATACGGTTCTGCGCCAAACGTGCCCAGCCAAGGTGAAGATGCGCTCCCGCCTGGGACACATCCCGTCCAATAGCTTCTTCGAACAGACCAGCGGCTTGAAGCACATCATTTTCCGCAAGAGCGATACGCCCTTTGAAATAGAGCCCCACAGCATCGTGAGCATCGGCTTCCAGAATGTTGTTCACGAGCGGCTTGGCTTCCGCCACCTGCCCGCCGGCCAGTCTCAACTCAATAAGCGCCTTCCTGGCCTTCTGGGAATTCATGTCGACAACAAGTCCGTCCAGTAGGCGCGCTGCCTCATCTCGCCAACCCAGCACGATATACCGATCGGCGAGCAGCAATGTGACGAATTCCTGGTCTCGGCTCGATTCTAGAGCGTGGTGAAATTCTCTCCTGCCCTCATCCAGTGCTCCCGTCGCACACAAAAAGTATCCATGGGCGAGTCGAGCTTCCACGGATGACGGATCTGCCTGCACCGCTCGCGCATACCATTCGCCCGCCGCGGCGAGATCCCGTTGGCTAAAATAGACATGTCCGAGAGCAAGGCGGGGGCGCGGCATAGTTGGATCGAGTGCGGCCGCCTGCTGGAGAGATCCGATGGCATCCACGATCCGGTCTTCGTCGAGAGCGATGCCGGCACGAAGCAGATAACCGGCCGGATGTTGAGGGCGCGCAACGAGTAACTCTTCGGCGAGTTTCGCAACTTCCTGGGTCTTGCCGGCCGCCAGATACAGATCTCCGAGCGACCAGCGAGCGTCGAAATGGGCCGGATCGAGCTGCACGACTCGCCTCAAAGCCATGGCGGCAGCAGGCACATCTCCGGTTTTGAATGCGGCCGACGCAAGCTTCCAATGCAGATCGGAATGATCGGGCTTGTCCCGCACGGCATTCTTGTACTCGATCACCGCCTTGCGGAATTCATCCTGCTCGACGTAGGCGTCTCCCCGGCGTTCATGCCGGGCAGCACGGTCGTTCAACGAGTCCGAACAGGAAGCGAGAAGCGGTGCCAGGGCGAAAACGCAGCAGAATGCTATCCACTTGGCCATAGCAGCCCCGGATGAATGAATCCTCAGAAGCAGCGGGTCATTCTGGAGGGCCCGGAAAAGATGCCGGCAGCGGCCCTCACGCCGACAACGTC
The DNA here is from genome assembly GCA_011525625.1 of Nitrospira defluvii. Taxonomy (GTDB): domain Bacteria; phylum Nitrospirota; class Nitrospiria; order Nitrospirales; family Nitrospiraceae; genus Nitrospira_A. The sequence goes on along the minus strand of WYAX01000015.1, from coordinate 421,783 downwards.
AGCCGCGACGGCCTGCGTCGCCACAACAATCCAACGACCCCGCTGCCCACCAGAAGCCACGTTGCCGGTTCCGGCGCGCCCGCCGACGCGAACGATTTGGGCTCGGCGTAAATGAAGTCATCCATTGCCACCACATCCACCGCGCCTCCGTCATTCGGCCCTAGGACCGTATTACCGGTCGTAATGGACACCCTATTGATCAGCTCGCCGCCATCGAACTTAACTCCGAGAAATGAAAGACCATTGTTCGCGGGAGGGACGTAGAATTTCCCGAGCGACTTATTATTCGCCGCGAAATATTCGATCGACGTGGTCCGCGCTCGATCAACGTCGGCAAAGACGACACCGAACGCCGTGGTGACAGCGGGGATATTCTTGCTCGATCCTGGCTGAAAGAACACTTGCTCCGTCACGATGCTGTTGGTAGGGGCGAACATGCGGGGATTGCTGAACGAGGTGAATGTGGTGGGATACGTGGAATTGATATTGCCGAACCGCGCCAGTGTGGCGTCATTGGGAGCGGCTTGTCCGCTGATGGAGAAGGTGGTAGGGGATGGCTCGTAAAAGGCCCCGCGGTTGTTCAAGAACAGGTCTTTGGGCATGTTTACCAAGGGTTGCGCATTGACCCCGCCTCCATCCCAATTGATTTCTCTGCGGCCCGCCGTGAACGGCCCGGGGGCATTGCCGTTGTTGACTCCCCCTATCGCGGATCGAAAGGCATCCACCGTGTCCTGAATCGTCCCGAAGTCAGAAAAGACGATCGAACCGGCAGAGGCAATCGACGGCACCGACAGACACAGACTGAGCACCAGGATCGTCCCGCGTTGCGCTGATAGCCTAGGCATATCGTTCCTCCTCTGCGATAGGGCCACTCCACCAGGGGAGTACATACGCCGAACGCTCGCTGGCCGTAATCGTTAGAACCCTTTTTCCACTGTCGCGGAACGTAATGGTTCCATTGTAGTTGTCTGCACGACGTGGCACTCTTTTCCTGAGCGCACCCGAAGACACCCCTCACGCAGGCGCGACGTTGCCGGAATTCCGCGCGACCGCTATCGCCTGGCACTCCCCCGCTGCCTGCGCCGCCATGCGGCCAACCCGACAAAACCGGAACCGACGAGCAACAGCGTGGCCGGCTCCGGCGCAGAGGCCGTGGGTGCCGAGACGACCGCCAGCTGCAACGTCCCGAGCCCGTCCACAAATCGCACCGACCAGTCTAACCCCGAGGCCAGTGTCGGCAACGACAGACTTCGCAAGCCTCCGCTGATGGTGCAGCCGGTGCAGGTCAGGACGCCAAAGGTGTTGCCCAACGACGGCGAAAACCCGTTCAGCAGCCCCACCTTGAGGCCGCCGCCCAACGTCACTGCTGCTCCCGTCCCTTGCACCGCGAGCAGACCGTAGGTCACGCCTTGACTCAAGCCTGCCAGGTTGACACCAAATGTCCCGCCAAACCCTTGGGCGTATTGCCCTTTGATCGTGAGCGTCCCCAACCCATTGTTGCCGGGCAGGAGCAGTCCCCCACTGTTCTGGACCGTTCCCTGAATCGTCCCGCTCCCAGTCAACGCACCCGCCTGCAGAGCGATGTTGTGCGCAAACGTCCCGTTGACGATCGTCTGCGCCGCCGCGGCAGTTTGCACATAACTCCCGCTGCCCGTTACCTGACCGGCAGCCGCGACCTCGAAGGTTCCGGTATTCACGACACCGCCATGATTGATGAGGGCGCCCGGGCCGACAACGCCTACCTGAACCGTTCCCGAGTTCACCAGAGTACCGTAATTGGTGAACGTCCCTGCATTGATCACTGTGCTGCCCGCGTTGGCGAACGTCCCGCTGTTCACCGTCGTGGAGACAACCGGCACGAACTTATTAAATGCCTGCAAATACGTCCCCGTCGAACTGACCGTCATGCTACCGGCGTTCTCCACCTTGGCACCCCCGACCTGAAACGTCCCGTCGATGTAGGTGGTGCCGCCGGCTTGCTGGATATACTGCGCAACTGGTGGTGTCCGGTTGGAGAAATTGCCGAACGACGTGCCCTCGCCGATGCGCACCGTTCCCGCGTTGGTAAAAGTGCCGCTGTTCTGCGTCCCCGGCTGCTGGGAACTGCCAGAGCTCACTTCCTGAACATACTGCCCTGCTGCTCCCACAGTGAACGTGCCTGAGTTCGCCACGCTGCCCTGATTGGTGAAGACACCTGTCGCAATGTTGGTCGTGCCCGCATTGGTAAAGCTGCCGGTATTCGTGGTGCTGCCGGCCAAGAACGGAACCGATGGACTTTCCTGGCGATACTCCCCTGTTGACCCGATTGTGATCGCACCCGCATTGCGCACCGTGCCGCCAATGCTGTGAAGTCTCGCGTCGATCTGCGTCGTGCCGCTTGACGATTGGTCATACGTCGCCGAAGCCGCACGTACGCTAATTGGGTCGATGATGAAGTCGCCGGCAGCAATGTGGATCCGCCCCGCGTTTGTAAACGGCGCGTCAGGGGTGCTCGTGGTTGGCGTCACGGCAGAACCAGCACCCTGTCGCTGAATATATTCGCCTGTTTCCCCGACTACGATATAGCCAAGGCTGTGCGTCACGGTGCCTTCGTTGACAAAGGTGCCCTTGATACCAATCGAGCCCAAGCCGCCGCTATAGCTGCCGGACGCCAGGTTATTGAATCGTGATCCTTCCTGCAGGGTGAAGATTCTGTTGTTGATGAACACATCCGAATTGGTGATGGTTCCGGAGTTGATGATCCACCCGCCGACAACTCCTCCCCCGAAATTCTCAAATCGACTCTGGTTGGACAACGATGCAGAGGGCTGTATGTTGATGACCCCGACATTGGTGAACGGAACGAGATTTTCAGCAGGCGTGGCAGGAGTGATCGTGATCGTATTTCCGGTTGGATTCGGATTGGGCGCGATTTGAATCGCGAGAAGCTCACCCGGTGCTATTGCCAACACCGTCAGTAGCGGGAAACACACGAGGCTGAGACGAATACCAGACCGGGGGAGAATCATGATCGGTCTCCTTCCAGATCGGCTGTCGGCCTCAGCACCGATCGCAGACGCAGAAATCGCTGACACGCAGCCTGTACCCTACGCTCAATGCGGAATCGGAGAAACTAGGAAGTCTACTTGAGGCCGCGTCCTATGCTGAGACCGACACGCCGTCACAGATTACAGCCGAACCAAACCTTCAACGATGGCATGTTTTGTGAGGGCGACGGTCGAATGGAGATTCAGTTGGTCCATAATGCGAAATTTATGGAACTCGACGGTCTTCACCGCAATCTTGAGCATACTGGCCACCTCTTTGGTCCCTCGTCCCTCAGCGATCAATTGCAGCACCTCGCGCTGACGCGGGGTCAGGGCAGACCATCCCGGACTGCTGCTGTGCCCCTGTGACCCAGTCGTACGGTTTTTCACCACATTTTTGGCAACAAGTGGGGTGAGATACCATTGGCCCATCAATACGGCGTGAATGGCCTGAGTCAATTCCGATGGTTGTGAACGCTTAAGGAGATAGGCCGAGGCGCCCGCCTTAAAAGCCTCCGCCACGTGCCAGGAGCTGCCCTGAACACTCAAGAAGACGATCTTACTTTCAGGCACCGTTCTGGCGAGGTGACGAGCCGCATCCAGGCCGTTGAGCGACGGGAGCAGCACTTCCATCACAATAATGTCAGGTCGCAATCTCTCCGCCTCGGCAAGGAGCGCCCGGCCGTCCTCGACGCACGCCACCACTTCACAGTCCGGCTCGATCAGTTTGCGAACTCCTGCCGCGACAACGGTCTGATCGTCTACGATGATGACCCGAGGCTTTTTCTTCTGTCGATCAGCTTCTGACACGGAGCATCCTTCCTGGGCAGGCGATCGATGATCGTGCCCCTGACGCGGAGCTACCTTACTGCAAGCGGGGCCCGGCGTAAGTCGCCACTTATTCTACGGAGCAGCAATTCCGCTGCCGGGGACAAGCGGGACAGTCAGACAGTGCCTTCGCCCTTGATTGATGCGGATTCAGTGAACATCGGGCTCATGGAATGACAGAAAGACGACCTTTCCCCTGTAGCAAGATTCTTCAGCAGGCAATGCACGTATTGGGGCAATTTGGGGCAAGCGGCGTCCATTCGTACGAGGCCCGAACGCTCACAGGCTCGCGAGGATCAACGGACTCACCAGACAAGCACGACAACATGTAGAGCCAGAGAGTCAGCTCAGGCAGAGCGCCGTCTCTGATTGTCCCGGCCTGTCGCGTTGGGCCCTCTGCCGGACTCCCTGCAGGGCAAGACTATTTCGCAGAGTCACACGAAGGTGGGCCATCCACATTCAACTTTTCTGTGAAGCCGACCGACGTTGAGACTCGTTCATCGCCGCCGTGACGGCCGTTTTCGCGCGCAGACGGTCGTGTGCCGCCACCGTTCGCGCCAACGCCTCCGACTGCGGGTTACGCTGAAGAGCGGCATCTCGCTGCGATTCTTCCAGGGCTGCTGTCATCGCTTCTTTCTTCCGTCTGAGCGTCGCCGCCTGGACGGTTCGCACCAACGCCGCAGAAATCTTCGGCGAGCTTGCCATCGCGCCTTTCCGTTGGGATACCTCCATTGCTGCGGTCACATCGTCGTGCTTCCGTCGCTGCTTCGCCGCCGTGGCTTGACGAGCCAACAGGCTGGAGGATCTGCTGCTCTTCTGCGTCTCGCCGGTCTTGGAGACATTTTTTCGTACCTTCATGGTGTCTCGCCCTCCTCATCGCGACTCGGTTTTGATCCTGCGGTACCAACGCCGCATGAAACACATCCAGCATTATATCAAGGCAGGCCGTAGCGGATGAATGCGGGCAGCGCCCAGAACGGTGAGCAGGGACAAGACGGAGTTCCTCCCGCGCCATTGTGTTCCCGCCCGCTTCGCGGCATACTGCCCCGGTACCTGGCACCCTGAGGACAGACACCATGTGGTTACACCGGCTGCGCGACACATCGATGCTGATGACCTTGCTGCTCTCCATCCTGTCCGGCAATGACGTTGGGGCAGCCGGGACCGGGACTACGCTGAAAGGCGATGCCACCCGGGGACAAACTCTCTTCAACGGCAAGGGGATCTGCCACTACTGCCATGGTGTGGATGGCGTCATCGACAAGAAGCCCTCCCTCAAACCGGACACCGCAGCTGCTATCGGAACGTTCGCCTCCGCGGCCCCGGACCTCCGCAATCGTGCTGCTCAGACCCTGAAAGACAACAAGGCCCGCTTTCGCGCGATCCGCGAGGGCCATCCGGGAAGCGGCATGTTCCCGGATTCGACGTTGAGCGATCAAGACATCACAGACATTCTCGCCTATCTGGCAGCGCTCAGGCAGAGTGCGTCGACACCAAGCAAGAGCCCGTACTGACCATCGTCGCCGCTGCATCACGCCGACCGCGCTACTCTCACCCAGCGCCAACGAGCTGTGATCCGTGTCGCTTCATCATGCAATCGTCACTGTGCCGACCCCTTCCCGGAACAGGATCGACGTCTCGAAGGCCGCGCACTTGGCCTGCATCGTTCGTGCAAGGAAGGTGGACTCCCGTTCATTGGCCCGCCTGACTCGACAATTCTCGATCCGGATCGGATGGAGCAGGATCTGTCTGATACGATTCTCCTCGACCTCTACCAGAAAGAGGAAGGACAGATCGTTGCGCTCTGCGCTGTCCACCATATAGTCGTCAACGAAGTCGCCGGCCGAATACAGAATCGGCTTCCCGTGGTAGCGCTCGATTCCTTGCGGGGTATGATTGGAATGTCCCCAGTAGAGGTCCGCTCCCATCTCGATCAATTCATGCGCCAGCGCCCGCATCGCGCGTGACGGTGCCCCCCAATTGGGCCCCACATGCGCGCTCACCATCACCACATCCGCCTGCCGTCGCGCCAAGGACAGCGCCTGAGCGATACGCTGTCGATAGGGAGCCAGCAAGCCGCGATCATTGTAGGCGACATAGTTGACGCCGGGCTTACGGTGCGTCGCTTCCCACTCCGGTTCATTGTCCGTCAACGCCACAAGGGCTAAGGACCGTTCCCCGATATGGAACACCGCCGGAGCCAGCGCCTCTTCCACACTCGCCCCGGCCCCTGCGTGGGTGAGACCGGCTCCATTGAGCCGCCTCAGGCAATCCAGAAACGCCTCCTCCCCATAATCAAGCACGTGGTTGTTCGCCAGCATGACCCCGTCAATCCCGGCTGCTCGCAGGACCTCCACCGCCCGAGGCCCGGCGCGAAAGTGAAAGGCTTTTGTGTTCGGGTGCCACGGCATGCCCCGGTCACTGATCACACATTCCAAATTAATCAGGCGACAGTCGGCACGCCGCATCACGGGAAGCAGATCACCCCACAGCGTTTCAGGACGCACGGCGCGGTTCTCGACCACAGACTCGTTCACCATACGGCCGAGCATCACATCGCCGGTTAATGCGAGCAGCATCGCTCTTTAGGCTCGATCATTCGCAACTCCACCCGTTCCAGCGGGTCGTCGCCGGATCGGTCGCGCCTCGGCCTACCGCCCGAACCGTCCCATCAACCGGGCTTCGGCCAGGACATGGCCCTTCATCGCTTCTACGACCTGGGCCTTGGTCGCGTTCGACTTGAGCGGCAAGTCACGATCCAACGCGTAGAGTGTGAAGTAGTACCGGTGCGGCTTCCCCGGTGGCGGACAGGGACCGCCGTAACCGAGGCGATGGAAATCGTTCATCCCCTGACGCGCATCATTCGGCAACACGTCCTGCAGGGGCAGTCCCTCGGCCAGCCCGCGCACATCGATCGGAATATTGAACAGGACCCAATGCACCCACGTCCCGCCCGGCGCATCGGGATCGTCCGCGATGAGCGCAAAGCAGCGCGTGCCCGCCGGCGGATGGTCCCAGCGCAACGGCGGCGAACGGTCCTCGCCCTCACACGTATGCTGCTTCGGAATGAATGCGCCCTCCCTGAACGTCCCCGCAGTCAGTTCAAACGTCGCCATGTCTCTCCTCCTTCAGCAGGCCTTCTCAGCCGGCGTTGCAGCGTACACCGGCAACGGCGCCGATCCAGCAGACTGCGGAACCACTCGTGTGTTGCCCAAGACGCAAGGATCACCTCATGCGCCGTATCGATAGCAGAATACCCTGCAGGATGCGCACACAGGCCGTCCCGCAAGGCCGCAGCGAGCGACGTGGCGAATCCGTACTCCCGCCGGACGGTCAGCCGCTGAGGGATGCGAGCACGCCGCCGGCGGACGTTTTCTGCATCCTGCTAGAGCCAGGCCCGCTCCGCATCGTAGGCCTGCTCGCCCCACAAGGCACCCAACGGCACATCGACGAGCGCATGGGCGCCTGGACTCAGGCCTGGTAACGCCCGTGCGGCGGCCACCATGAGACGCGCCGTCATCATCGCATCATCGAAACGCGCTTCGAACAGCAGCCGTTGATGCCCCTTGCTTCCCGGCCCGCTCCGCCGCTCCAGCACCACGCCACGGCCTTCCTGTTCCAGCGCTGCGACACTGTCGACGGGAAAGACCAACGTCTCCTCATTCAAAAAGAGCGGATCGGCCCGAATGGCCGCGGCCACATGCGCGACATCCACGCCCGGCTCCACCTCGACATACACATACCGCTGCTTCGTTCCACCCGCCGCGACTTGCTCCGTACAGAGCGCCTCCTTCACCCCTGTGACCTGACGCGCCATCGCCGTATGATGCAGGCTGGCCGCTACCCGATGCGTGGTCTCAAGTTCGCCCTCCGGCACCAGGAGGCCGAACAGAGAGCGGAAAAGCGACAACGCCCCGGGGTCCCAGCCTGCGCCCACGATGGCCGGCACCTTAAACCGAACGGCGAGCCGGTCGATCGCCTCGCGGTGCGCTTGAAACGCCTCCCCGTGCAGGATCGACGATTCGACGACGGGTACGCCGTGTTGGAGACAATCGTGCGCCGCTTCGAACACCTGCGCCGTCGGCACGCAGAGCAGCACGCCATCCATTCCCGGGACCTGCGCCGTATGAGACACCACCGGCACCTGACTGAACACCTCAGGCAACGGCTGTGCGACACGGTCGAGTCGCCGCACGATGGCGGCCACGGTCAGATCCTTCGCCTCAAGCACCACGTCCGCACAGGCCCGGCCCACCCGCCCGAACCCGACAATGCCGAGACGCAGTTCCTTTTCCCCATGTCGACTGTTCTGTTTGACCACCCGTGACTCCTCCTCCTGTGGATGTAACATCGTGTGAGCAATCGTAGTGCCTGCCTCGTCCAGCCGTGACCTGCACGCAGCCGCTCGGTCGTTTCCCGAACAAACTTGCCGGAATCGAGGGACTTTCCGCAGAAGGAACGGCCGACGAACCGGATCGTTCCTGTGCCCTTTCGCAGCAGCACCACCAACGCCCTTGTGGCGGATTTCCGCAGCCCGCACGCGAAGGAACAGGATCGGCCATTGCATACAGGATGCTGGGAAGTTGCCGAGCGACCGCCTCGTCGAAGGGAGGGTGCGTGGCGCAATCAATTATTCGCGTATTACTGGTCACGGGACTCTGGCTCTGCACCGGATGCGTCGGCCCCCTGCAGCAATGGGGAGAAGCCACAGCCTTTCATCGCAAGACCACCTCGTTCGACCCGGCCACACTGAAACAGGAACGGGCGGCGGTGTTGAACGCCGTCGTGGGATTCGGATTAGAAGGGTATGCCCATCAAGTCTCGCGTTCGCTGTCGAGCGCCTTGGAGCAGCGCCCCGCCCAGATCACCGCACTCCCGGCGCACGAATCCCTGAATCGCATCAACCGAAGCGGGTTAACGCCGACGTACGCAGACATGGTTGCTGCCTATGCCAAAACCGGCATCCTCAACCGGGCAGGGTTGCAGGAACTCGGCATGGCGCTCCAGGCCGGCTATGTCTTTCAACCCAGCCTCGCTTCGTTCAGTCAATCCATGTCCGGACGCTTTTCGTTTTTCGGCTTGCGGGTCCTGCAAACTCGGGTCACGATGCTGCGCCTCAGCCTGCAGCTGTGGGATACGAGAACCGGGGATATCGTCTGGGAAGCGTCGGGTGAAGCGACGCTGGCCGGCGAAGACGTGCGTGAATTCCGCATTCCCTTCGATGAGATCGCCCGCCGTTTGTGGACCCACATGCTCGACGATCTGTTCAAAGACCTACCCGCTGAATGACAGGGCTTCGCCCTGCCCCTATTTGCGACAGGGGCAGCCAGGCTGCTGAGGCATCTACCCCCAAATCTCTCCGTAGCCACCATGGTTGCGCTGCCGCATCACGCGACAGGCCTGCATCACGACAATACCGGCCATCGGGGCTCTGAGGTATGCGACTTGCTGCCTATGTTCACTGAGACTGTGCGGGCAGGTGAGCCGGGATTCCTCTTGCCGGGGAGTGCGCCATGTCCCATATCGGCATCAATGTCGGGGCGCTCACCGTCAAAGTTGCCGCCGTACGCGGCGATGCCCGTAGCGCCACCGTTCTAGCCCATCAAGGCAGACCGCTGGAGATTCTCCATGAGGTACTGGCTCGCCCGGAGTTTGCCGACGCGGAATACTTCGGGGTGTCCGGTCAGCTCGGGCATGTACCGGAAGTGGCCGCGATTCAGCGGGCGCTCAAGGAAGTGAGCGGCACGTTCGACGCGGTGGCCTCGCTCGGCGGCGAATCGTTCTTGGTGTACCTGCTGGTCGAGGGCAAGTTGACCAACGTCCTGTCGCACAACAAGTGCGCAGCGGGAAGCGGCGAGTTCTTCGTACAACAGATCGGCCGGATGGGGCTCGGCATGGAGGAGGCCGTGCGTCGGTCGTTCGACGGCAAGGTGGTGCCGTTGGCCTCGCGCTGTTCGGTCCACTGCAAATCCGACATCACCCACAAGCTCAACCGCAACGAAGCCACGGCCGAGGACATTCTCCATACGTTGCACGACAGCATGGCCAACAAGGTGATCGCCCTGCTGGAGAAAGGCGTGCGCGCACCCAAGCGGGTGCTGCTGATCGGCGGCGTAACCCGTAATGACGCGATGCTGGCGGCACTGCGGAACAAATTGCCGGACACGGATTTTGTCGTCCTTCCGGAAAGTCCCTGGTTCGAAGCCTGGGGCACTGCCCTCCTCACGCGCGACAATCCGCACCATCGGTCACCCGCCTTTGCCGCGCCGCCCGAACTGGGACACCTCCCGCCGCTCCATGCCTACGGTGAACGGGTGCAGGTCATCGACAGCCCGCCCCTCCAAGCACCGCCGGAGGGGCCGTTGGTCCTCGGCGTCGATGCCGGTTCGACGACGACCAAGGCCATCCTGCTCGATCCATCGACGCGCAAGGTGGTGGCCTCCCATTACGGGCGCACCAAGGGGAATCCCGTCGCGGCGACACGGGAATGCTTGCACGCCCTCATCGACGCGGTGGGGAACCGCCCGATCGGATTGATCGGCACCACCGGCTCCGCTCGTGAGCTGGCCGGCGCCTATCTCGGCACCGAACATGTCTATAACGAAATTTCCGCCCATGCGGCGGGCGCGACGCATTTTGACCCGACCGTGGACACGATCTTTGAAATCGGCGGCCAGGATTCAAAGTACATCTATCTACGCAATGGTGTGCCCATCGACTATGCGATGAACAACGCTTGCTCGGCCGGCACGGGGTCCTTCCTCGAAGAGAGCGCCCAGAGTGATCTCGGCATCACCGTGTCCGGCATCGCCGACCTGGCCATTGCGGCACCCGCTCCCGTGCACTTCAAGGCGACCTGCGCAGCCTTCATCAACTCCGATATCCGTCTGGCCCAGCAGAAAGGACACCCCCGCGACAACATCGTGGCCGGACTGGTCTATGCCATCGCCGCCAACTATCTCAACCGCGTGAAGGGACCTCGCTACGTCGGCAAAAAGGTCTTTCTGCAAGGCGGTGTCGCCTTGAACCACGCCGTCGGACATGCGTTCGCCCACAGCGTAGGCCGGCCCGTGGTGATTCCCCCCAGCCCCGAACTCCTTGGCGCGCTGGGAGTCGCGTTGCTCGCGTTGACACGATCCGGATCCGTCTTGGGGTCTCCCGTCGATCTACACACACTTGGTTCGCCGGACATGCAACTCGTCGGCCACTTCACCTGCGGGGCCTGCAAGATGTACTGCACGATCGACCGGTTCATGGTCGCCGGTCGCCGCTTTCCGTTCGGTGGCCGCTGCAGCCTGTACGAGAACGTGTGGAAACGAAAGGCGCGCACGGCCGGCGTCACGGACCTCGTCGAACGACGGGCCGAGGTGCTTTTTCACGTGCCGCCAAGCCGGCCCGCAGCCACGCCGAAAGCGCAACGGGTCGCGCGCAAGCACTGGGGAGTCGGCCCCGCCTACGAAAGCGCCAGAGCCTTCGTGCGCGAATCGTTGGGACACTCAACCGTGGCCGCTCCGGCCGGCGACGTCCGCATCGGCATTCCCAGAGCCTTGACGACCCACTCGCTCTTTCCACTCTACTCGACCTTCTTCACAGGCCTGGGCATGGAGGTCCTCCTGTCGGACGTGGACCCGCGAGGCGATCTCACGTCCAATTCCGGTTTCTGTTTTCCCGCACAAATTGCGCACGGCGCCGTGCTGGACCTGACCAGACGGGGCATCGAACTGATCTTCATTCCGCACGTGATGCGCATGCCCCATCCGAACCACTGCCGGGAATCGTACCTCTGTCCGATCACTCAAGCGGAACCCTACTTTCTCGCCAAAGCATTTCCCGGAAGCCGACTGCTGTCTCCGGTCCTGGATTTTACCAATGGATATGAAGGTTGCTCGGCCCTCATCGACACCGCCGTTCAGGAACTGGGTGTCCCACGCGACGCAGCAGCGGCGGCCTGGTCGGCGGCAGTGACGGCCCAGACCGCAGCGGAACACCGGCTCCGCGAACTCGGCACACAAGCACTGAACGCGGCCATCGCGGCAGGCAAACCAGCCATCCTCCTCGCCGGCCACAGCTACAACGCCTTCACACCGGAAGCGTCGCAATCGGTGGGCAAGAAACTCACGAGTATGGGCGTCGCGATCATCCCCGCCGACTGTCTGTTGCCGGTCGGAGAGGGTCCCACCTCCTGGCACTTTGCAAATCAGATTTTGAATGCCGTGGCGATCGCGAAGCAGCACCCAAACCTGTTTCTCTTGAGCGTCAGTAACTTCAGTTGCACCATCGACGCCTTCACACACTCCATGCTCGCCTCCGAGCTGGGATCGAAGCCCTATCTGATCCTGGAGATCGATGCCCACACCGCCGATGCGGGAGTCCAGACCAGGCTGGAAGCCTTTCTGGACATCATCGGCAACTACGAGGAGAGCCGCCGCAGCAGCGGAGCCCCCTTCACGGCCTGCCGCCTCGTCTCGGGGGGCCGCATCATCCGCTCCGACGGCGAGGCCATACGACTGACCGATCCGCAGGTCACGATTTACTTCCCCAATTTTTCCCCCTACCACACCCAGGCCGTGATCATGGCCTCCCGCTGGCTTGGGCTCCATCCCGGTGCCGTCCTGCCGCTGACACGCGCCCAGCTTGACCGGGGACTGCAGTACACCTCCGGTCGCGAATGCCTGCCCCTGCCGATCTGCATCGGTCAACTCCTCCAGGTCCACGAGCAGCGCAAGCCGGGAGACGTGGCCGGTTTCTATATGCTGCGAGGCGGGGCTCCCTGCGTCAGCGATTCGTACATGGGATACTTAGAACGATTCATCGCAGAGCAGCGGATGCCGGACCTGTTCCTGTTCGACCCCCGCGAAGAGAACGGCTATCTCGGCTTCGACAAAGAACGGCTGACCAAATCGCTCTCCCCGGCCATCATCGTCGGAGATGTCCTGGTGGAGATCGATCATGTCCTTCGCGTTGTGGGAGCACCAGGAAGCATCGAGCAACTGACTCACGAATGGGCACGGTTCGTGGAACGCGCGGGATCGCTGGAGGAGTTTCACGCGGGCCTGCCCGCGTTCGTGGACACACTGGCCGCGCTCCCGCGCACGAAAGATCCGATGACCTGCCCGCGTGTCGTCGTGGCCGGCGATTTCTTCACCCGGTTCAGTTCGTTTTTCATGGACGGGGTCCGAGACCTCTACGCCCAGCGTGGCATCATCCTCAAGCCGGTCGATCTCAGCGACCTTTTCCTCTACTTCGCCTATGATGAAATGGCCTCGACCGCCCGGAATTGGGGCCTTCAGCCGGGCGGCCTCGCGATGGCCAAGGCCTGCACCAGAATCTTCGAACCGGAAGGCAAACAATATCTCCAGCAGTGGGCCGGGCATCAGATGCTGCAGGGCGTGGAAGAACATTACCGCGGACTGTTCCAGAAAACCGGCTTACTGGTGGCAGGGCCGAACGTCGCATCCACCGTGTTTCAGAAGGGTGCCGAGCATGTCTCCCACACGATCTGGGGAGAACTGCTGCCCACCATCGGCAAGGGGTTGGACGCGGCACGCGAGGGCTATGACGGTTTGATCCTGATCGGCCCGTTCAACTGTCTCCCGTTCCGGATTTCAGAGGCCATCCTGAAGCCGCTGAGCATTCAACAGGGGATGCCGATTCTCACCTATGAAAGCGACGGCTATGCCGTCTCGCCGTCGGTGTTGCGGCAAATCGACGTCCACATTCAACAGGTGCTCGACCATGCCAGCCGGCCGCATGCGGCACCGGCGTGAGCACAGGAGACCACATTGCAAGGGACCCGGCTTCGGCTCTGCATCGGCACGCTTCATGTCGCCCTCCTGACCGGGCTGCTCTTCCTGCTCCCCATCCCGGCACCGGCGGACAGCGGACGCGAGACTCCCACGGCTGTGGTGCGCGCCACGCTCGATGCCGTGTTTCATATTCTCGACGATCCACACCTGAAACCAGCCACGCAGGCAAAACAACGGCGGCACCAGCTTGAACAGGTGATCGCGGAGCGGTTCGACTACGAGGAGATGTCCAAGCGGACACTGGCCGCTCAGTGGAAGACGCTCAGCGACAAGGACCGCCAGGAATTCGTCCAGCTCTTCAAGGCGTTTCTCTCGGATCAATATGCGGCGAGAATCGAAGGGTATGCCGGCGAACGAGTGGTCTATCTGTCTGAACGTACGGCGAACGGCTATGCCGAAGTCCGCACCAGACTGGTGTCCGACAAGCTGGACCTGCCGATGGACTATCGTCTCACCGGCAAGCATGGCACCTGGTACGCCTACGACGTCATTGTCGATGGGGTCAGTCTCGTCATGAATTATCGCAGCCAGTTCACGAAGATCATGGCGGAGTCGTCCTTTCAAGAACTCCTGCGCCGCCTGCGGGAACGGCCCACGAAAGATGGAGGCCCACCGAAAACCTGACCGGTCACACCACCCGGCCTGTGGATCTTACGCAACCTGTTGCGTCCCGCCGATTCACGTTCCGGCTCGGGGAGCGACTCGCTGTTGAACGGCTGGATATTTCCCACTGCTTGGTATCTCTCGGTCCACTCCCTTTCTCCCCGCCAATCGGAGTAGCATGGGTCGGACAAGACCTGATTCCACTTGGAACGGTATCCGATCGGCATGACCATCCGCGCACGGCATCGCCATTTACGCACCCTGCTGCTTTGCCTGTTCCTTCTCCTCATGTGCGGTACCGACGTTGTCCGAGGGGAGTCGGCCGACGAGGTTCCTCAGACGACTCCCTGGTTTACCGGAACGCTCCTGTCTACGAGAGGGACCAGTCTGGGTAAAGGACATGCGGTGGCACAGCCCTATCTGTACTACACGCGGTACGGCGGTCTGTACAACGACAACTGGCGGCTCCAATCGGCCACCACCTCCCAGAGCCTCACCCAGCAAACCTACTTCATCTACGGGCTCACCGACTCCCTCGACATCGAAATCGCGCCACAATGGATCGGCAACCACGCGCGTGGCGACTCCTCCGGTGGATTCGGCGACCTGCCGCTGAATCTGGGGGTTCAAGCCTGGCGCAGTCCCGCGCAATCCTGGGTGCCCGATATCCGGCTCTGGGTGCAACAGATCTTTCCCACCGGCCGCTACTCCGAACTCAGCCCGGCGAAGGCCGACCTGGAACGGACCGGAGGCGGCGCCTACGCGACCACGATCGGCATCGCCCTCCAAAAGGCGATTCCCTTCGGCGGAGAGCATGTCTTGCGGTACCGGCTCAACGCCACGTACGGCATCTATTCGTCGGTCGATGTCCGTGGATTTAACGCCTACGGCGGAGGCTTCGGCACAATGGGACAGGTGAGGCCTGGAGCGGTCTCGACGGTCACGATCGCCGGGGAGTACAGCCTGACCCGCCGTCTCGTGCTGGCGCTCGACATCGGATTCCAAACCGTGACCGCCACACATTTTTCAGGCGACCCCGGTCTCGATGCCCAAGGCCGACCGGCACTCGTGGGGCGGGGCGCCAGCAATCTGGTCACCATCGCACCGGCGTTGGAATACAGCTGGAACCAGCATGTGGGGGTGTTGGCCGGTCCCTGGATGAGTCTGAGTGGGCGAAATACGTCCGAGTTTTTCGGAATCGTGGCGGCCTTGTATTGTTTCTTGTGAGGCTGTGAACTCAAGGCCCCTTGCGTCGTCTCGAACGAGCGGGTGGTACCTAGGTGTCCGGGGTCTTCGGCCATGGGCCAGATTGCTCCAGGAGGGTTTTGAGGCGAGAGACCGTCACGGGCTCGCCTTCGAAGGTCATGGATTGGGAGACGCGCTCCAACAAGACCTCGCGATGGGCGTCGAGGACCGTACTAGGAGTTTTATGGGCGGCCCGCCAGAGGCGAAATCTGGCTTCCAGTGCTTCGCGTTGTCCAGCATTTCCGCCATCCGCCGACATGGTGCCCATTCTTGCATGGAGCCACAACCCGCACAACCCCCTTCGAACCGCGTCCAGCGGAGCAGAGAATGACCTGTACCTCCTCGCCTGAAGCAGACTCAGGCCGACGGCGCACCAGCCTGATGCCCGCTGAGCCGGTGGAGATGCCGGGACACATCGTGGTAACGCGCCGGCGTCACGACGTAACAATAGTCGAACAAGCGGTCCGCCGCCTCCTGGGAAATACCTGCCTCCCGCGCTTGGAGCATCTCCATGAACCGATTCATCGTCCGGTATACCCCTTCGCCTTCGCCGTTGAGCAGGTGCGTGCGCACCATCGCCAACTGCGCCACATAGGGTGAGAAGCGGCCGACCTCAATTCCATCCTTCGTCTGCTCGATCAAGACCGCCTGTACCATCGCATCAAGCCAGTCGTCTCCTACCGCGGAGGCCACGCTCAATCCGACCGGCGCGGCACAGATGACGATCGACAGAAACAGAACGATTCCCAGCATCCATCTGACGTCTCTGATGTCTTCAATGAATCGCATGACAGCCCTCACCCACCTTTTCCTCCCAGAAAATCTCTCCGACTCCACATGCGTCTCCCACCATTGTCGATGACACCTGACATCATGCAAGGCCGGCGGACTCACCATATGGCAGTAGTCCCACAGCTCGTCGGCCGCCCGCCCGCTGATGCCCCCTTCTCGCGCCTCCGGCGATTACGGCACCACCCGGATCATACTTCGCGACGTATCCTCGGTCCCATGCAACGGACAGAAGAACGGACAATTTTGCGAACCCGACGCATCGGCTTCCGGACCGAGAAACAACTGCTCGCTGCTGATCTGAACCTGCACGGTCTCTCCCGGGGCCACATAGACTCGCAACGGTTTGACGGACGGGACGTCGGTCCCCTCCGTCGTCTGTTCGAACAAATCCGGCGCTTCGAAGACATGGGTGCGGGGCGTCGGGTTCTCCAGAATGAACCGTAATCCCCCTTCGAGATCCGTGCTCTTGTGAATGACGACCTCGCGCGGGAACCAGGCCGCCGCGCCCCCCTCCACATCCTGAACCACAAAACGAAACGTTGCGGCAGCCACCTTCGTGGGTATCGCGGCAATACCCACGATCACCAGGAAAAGTCCCACTGCCGAAAGCCAGAACCGGCCGCACGGTCTCTGCGCGCGCTTCACGTCCTGTCTCATGCTGTCTCCGCCCTCACAGGCGCTTAGCCCGCATTATTCATGACGGTTCGTCGCGAAAGCGCCGAGTCACGTGGCGAGACCGGCGCGCGAAGCAGTGAATCGGCGATCGCAGCAGAAGCGCTCATGGATAATTCGGGTTAGGGAATCACGCGGATCGTGCCACCCACGTGGGCATCTCCTTGATGCAGCGGGCAAAAGAACGGAAATTCTCCCACCTCCCCATCCGTACTCCCGAGGAACTGCGTCGTGCTGATCTGCACAAGGACCGTATCTTCCGATGTCACATTGACACGCAGCGGCTTCCTGGCCACGCCTCCGCCGGCAGTCGTCACTTCCTCGAACAGGCCGTAGGCCGCAAAGGCATGGGTTCGATCTGTCAAGTTTTTCAACACGAACACCAGACCGTCCACCAGCTCCGTGCTGCGGTGCAGCACCACCTCCTGAGGCACCCAGAGAGCCCTTTTCTCCCCGACCTCTTGAACGGCAAAATGGAGTTCCGCAGCCCCGGCCGAACTCCCCAAACTGAGGACTCCGACCAGAGCTGCGGTCGCCATGCCGTTCATCAGGAAGGTTACTCCCCCTGTCTCACAGGCGAGACCTCTCGATTGCAGGCGAACGTCACGTTCAGCCTCCGCCGATTTCGCCCCTGGTTTCGATGACATACAGCTCCCCCTTCACCTCGGGGTGAATGTCACACCAGAGTGCATGCCGCATGCTCTCCGCAATACCGGTAGCAGGATCGAACTTCGACGGAGCCGTGGAGAAGTGCAGCGTCATCGTCTTTCCCGCATCGACATGGTAGGATTTGAAATGTTTCCCTCGCACCTCAATGCCGCCTTCGACGCGAACCGGAATATCCTTAAATAGGTTCGACGCAAACCCATGCGTGACCGTGTCCCGATTGTGTACCACGATCGTCGTGTCATGCGACGGCATCGTGAACCCCACGGTTTCATATCCGTGCTGCCGATCCTTGATGGTGATCTCCACCTTCGACGGCGAAGCCCCCATCCCCGGCGCCTGACCCATCGCGCGGTCCGCGCCCATCGCCGACCATACCGTCATGGCCGCGCAAGCCACGGCCACCCCAAGCCACCGTACTGTGCCTCCTCTGATTCTCATGATTGCCCTCCTTTGTTTGATGCGCGAATGACGTGAACCATTTCTCCTTGCGCGGCATCCGCCGTCGGGTCCGCCCTCCTTCCTCACAACCCGATACCCTCAACACCGGGAGAAACGTCATCGTTTGCCGTCTGGGATTTACGAATCACCTCGCTCACTCCGTTTCTCGTTCCCATCGGATCATCGACCGATCCGGGCGATTGTGGGACCCTCGTCATAGGAACTATGTAAGCAAGCATGACCGTCGAGACAATGAGACGTTTGCATCATTTTGACACTGGGTGAGTTGCATCATGCGACAGGCAGCCACGCATCTCCCTCAAGCCGACTGTCGGTTCTCCCTTCTCGCTGGGCTTGGGACGGACCGGGGGGAAGGCGAGAGCAAGGGCTTGCAAACGACTGTGTACGCCCAATTTCTCAAACATGTGCTGGATGTGGTTTCGAACGGTCACGTTGCTGATACACAGGGCGTCCGCAATCTCTTTTGTCGTACTCCCGGCCGCCATCAACCGCAGCACGTCCTCTTCCCGCTTCGTCAACAAGGACACACCTCGACCGACCGGCAGCATTGCGGAGGCTTGCGGTGTCGGTCGCACCGGTGCCGGCATCGAACCCACATGGCCCGTGGGCGAGAGCATGCAGTGCAGATCCTCCGTCAACTGAAGCGCTTTCATCTGTCGGCTGATGTCGCGAAATAGATGCAGCCGCAGGAATCGGCCGGCTTTCCTGGTCGGCACGGGAATGGAGCTGATATTGATCCACACGACCCGACCGGACTTCGCGCGGGTTTGCATATCGTAGTTTCGCACGCCGGCCCCTTCCGCAAGGCGTTTCCCGATGTCGCATGCGGGTGAACACAATTCGCTCCCGCCTGAGCTTCGACCGCAGAGGACCTCCCAGCAAGGGCGTCCCAGCACTTCCCCGGCACGAAACCCCAACAACCGCTCGGCGGCCCTGTTCCACATCCTTACGATGCCGGTGTCATCCGCCACCATGGCGCCATCGGCGATACGCGCCACCATCTCCGCGATTTGCCCCATAGTCATCCCCTCAATCGAACATCTCCCGCTTAATTAGTGCCGCGCCCATCCCGCGCGGCTAGCCCATATTGCTCACGACTGTTCGTTGCGAAATCGCCCAACCGCGTTGTGAGACCGGCGCGCGGAGCCCGGAGGACCAGAGCCGTACTCGTGAAGTACGTCGAGGGTCTGAGGGGCGAGCCCGCCGGCCGCAGGTTTGTCGAAACAGCGGATCGGCGATTGCAGCAGAACAGTCATGAATAATGTGGGCTAGGGCTTCACGATCAGCACCGGACAGGTCGCTAACTGGGCCACGGCCTGCGAGACGCTGCCGAGTGCCAGCGCTTTCACCCCCGTAAACCCGCGTGCGCCGAGGACCAACACATCCGCTTCATCTCGCCGGGCTGCGCGAACGATGGCCTCGGCCGGATGACCGGCCAGCACCACCGTACGAATGTTCGCCTGTACCCCCTGCAACCGCTCCAGGGTCTCGGCAATGGCCTTCCGCGCCGCCGAGCGCCTACTCCGCAACAAGCCGGCTTGCATGGTCCGGCTCTCGCCACGCTGGAACCGGTCGAGCACCACCTGCGCCGCCCCGAGCGGACGCACGACGCTGACCACGATAATCTCACGCACGCCCGGGAGGTCCTTGACGAGGCCGGCGGCCCGCAGGGCGTCAGGCGAACCATCGGTCGCCACCATCACCCGAAGCCCGAGTCTCGACGTCACCTTGCCGGGCACCAACATCAACGAGCAGGGAGCATAGGCCAACAGACGTTGCGACACGCTGCCGAAGGCAAACCCCGCCGATTGGTAGAATCCCCGCATGCCCGATACCACCAAATCCGGCTGATGCTGTTGAATGACATGCAGGATCTCCTGGCTCGGCACTCCCTCCCGCAGGATCACCTCGACGGTCTCGAACGATTGCGCCAGCAGCGTCCTGGCCCGATCCAACAATGCCTCCACCATCGACCCCTGTTGCTGACGCACGAGCTCTTGCCCTCTGGCACCGGCCGTCTCCGGCACGGCGAGCGGTTCGAGCACATGCACAACGGTCACCACCGTATGCTCCGGGTGGGGAAACGTGCGCATCCATCCGATGAGCCGTTCCGAGAACTCGGATTCGTCAAGCGCGATCAACCATCGCATCACCGGCGCCCCCTCTTGCGCCTCTCGACCATGAACCGTCACCTGTCCTAATTTTCACATAAGGCAGCATAGGTTATGCCAGGGCGACCTCGACGATGGAGACAACCATGCACAGACGAACAGGAAGAACAGACCAAGAAACAAGGGGTTTGCAAACGGTATTGAACGGAAGAGGATACGGACACGCGGTCGTCTCGTTGCCGCTGCCCTATTATGCTACAGAGCAGAATTTCCTCTGTAGCGTGGCCGCCCTACGACGGGAGTTAAGCGGCTTGACCGCTGCCGAAGCGACGTTATCTATAAAGTGAGCGGAGGCTTCGGTGAGAGGAACAGAGACGGACACCGAGGTCGAGCGCAGGGGTGGTGAGCAGGCCCGTAGGTGCGAAGCGGGAAGCCTGAAACCCCTCCAAGGCCTCCAGAGTTGACGGACGCTCTCTGAACCCGCCTCCGCCCTGCTTTTTTTATTTCCTCAGCCTTTCAATCCAACGCACAAACCATACACGCTGTCCTTCTTGAGAACTATTCGTGCGTTTCTGTGACGTGAATCCGCAGACGTAGGAGGAGAGAGGCCGACAAGTACGATCGAGGGCTTTCGAGGTGAGAAAAAAAACGGCCCGCCCTTGTGTGGAACACCGGGGCTGCCGACTGGCCGAGAAGAGTTCGACAATCCTTCAGTCGCTTTACTAGCTGATCGTCCCGCGCATCGATCTTTACAAGGACCGCATCGACGGCCGTGCCTACTGGCACCGAGAAACAATGCGCGTACCGTGAACCCTTTCTCGCAACCGAGGCAGAAGCGGTGCCCTACGCACGCTGGCTGCACAAGGACGAGTCACACTCACATGAGGCTGCTGACCTCAAGAAGCTGTGCGCCTCTTTTCCTTCACTTATTAGGTAAGCACAGAACAGCAGGAATCAACTCTAGTGCTTCAGACTCGACCCGGCGGTCAGTGCCAGCTATCGACCCAAGGCAGAGGTCCACGACTGACCGTTACCAGAGTGGGGGGCTTACGCCGATCCGCATAAGAACCCGTGATACATGGTCCCGTAGTCGGGTGCCGTCCTAATTTATCCTGGGCTGTCCTCAGTTGACCGATCAGTCCAATGCCATGTCACACGCAATCTGCCCTAATCTGGGATGGTACGTCCCGATCTCAACCCTGTATATCCTCATGAGAACAGCATCCGCGGCTCCCACGTGCTTTGACGAGCCAGGTGCACTGCGGTATACTGTGCATCACTGTGAGGCACCTATGATGCATGGAGGCACGGCGCCATGAAAGCGATTACGTTACGGAACCTTCCACCCGACGTTGCCCGTACAGTTCAACAGCGAGCCAAACAGAAGAAGACGAGCGTCAATAAGGCGGTCATCGAGTTGTTGGAAGAATCGGTTGGGAGCAAGAGAAAAAAGAAAGCGCCGGTCCGCTATCATGATTTGGATCATCTCGCCGGAACCTGGACGAAGGAAGAGGCCGCCGCCTTCGAGGTCCTCATTGCCGAGCAACGCACGATTGATCCGGAGCTCTGGAAATGACCCGGCTACTTCTGGATAGCTCCGCGTATATCGCGTTCAAGAAAAGACACCCCGAGGTGCTTGAGATCCTTCCTCAAGCCGAAGAGATATGGCTCAGTCCGATTGTCCTCGGAGAGCTTCGCGCGGGCTTTCTCCAGGGGAGTAAACGCGAAAGCCATGAGCGTGAGTTACAAATGTTTTTGGAATCCTCGCGCGTCAGCGTGCTGATCGTGGACGAAGAGACGTCGGAACGGTACGCGACCATTCGCGTGGCATTGAAAAAGGCCGGCACCCCGGTGGCCGCTAACGATATCTGGATTGCTGCCAGCGCCATGCAGCACGGGCTTCCCATCCTCACCTCAGACCGCGATTTTCAGAACATTTCCCAGGTCATTGTTCGCCACTTTCTCCCCGTCTAGCACGCTACTGCCCCTTGTCTTCTCGTGCCCACTCCTGTGTCCTCATGTGTCTTGCCAACTGTCCGAATCAGACATTCGAGTTACGTCCATTACAACACGCAGGCTGCCATGGCTTGTGGTGAAGTGTCCTAATTGGGACAGTACCCTCAGTCGCAACTCGTTGAACCAGCGGCGCTTATGGCGTATTGTTCGCGAACAGAAGTGGCGTGTTATACGGACAGAAAATAGCCGATCCGGCTTTTGCGGATCGGCCCAACCATAGTTGGGTGGCAAGAGTGCAGCACTGGTAAAGGATGCGACCGGTTACTGCGACGGTAGAAACTTCACCGAACAGCGGCTTGCAGAGCGACGCGCACCTGAAGCCGGACGTTAGACGCCCCAAGAACTGAGATCATTGACCGAAGAGGTGGCAATTGACGACACGACAGTGCGACGCGAAGTCACCAGTTGAGGAGCAGCGTGCAATCGTCGAGTACATCGCGCGCGAAACTGAGAAGGGCGAGGCCGTACTCGATGTAGCCAAACGCACGAATCCCTTCCTAAAGAAATGCTGCTCCGCTCTCATCGTAGGCGCAGTGATCGGCAAGATTGATGTGGGACGGTGGCGTGACCAGCAAGCCGGTCACGCCGGAGCCTCAGCGCTGGGCTTTCGAGCGGTTGTTGGTGATGGCGAAGAGCTGAGCTCATGAGGACGATTCCGCCTCCCGTCCCGGTCCCTCAGCCTTCGGCGCCGCCGCCCGGTCTGGCCGCGGACGTCGTGGCATCGGGACTTCCGGTGCATCCTGCGGACCGCGTCAGGCTCTTCAGCCCTGACCAGTGGGAGCACTTCGTTCAGGAGTGGGTCGATTCGCTGCGGGCCGAATACGAGCTGGTCGAGCGGTGCGGCGGTGCAGGCGACATGGGACGCGATGTCATTGCGACCGTGAAGGGCGGCAACGGTGCGTGGGATAACTACCAGTGCAAGCACTACCATAGAGCGCTCGCGCCCAGCGACGTCTGGGTCGAGTTGGGCAAGCTCGCATACTACACGCTGAACGGCGAGTACTCGTACCCTCGACGCTACTTCTTCGTTGCACCGCAGGGAGTCGGCCCTAAACTCTCGAACCTCTTGAAGAAGCCCCAAGCACTGCGTGATGGCCTTCTCGCGAACTGGGACAAGATGTGTCGAACGGCAATCACTAAGACGCAAGTCGTTGAGTGCGACGCTGTGATGAAGGCGCATATCGCAAGCCTCGACTTCTCGATCTTCAAGACG
Organism: Nitrospira defluvii; assembly: GCA_011525625.1. GTDB lineage: Bacteria > Nitrospirota > Nitrospiria > Nitrospirales > Nitrospiraceae > Nitrospira_A. The sequence continues at coordinate 398,343 of WYAX01000015.1, read as the reverse complement.
AAGCCGCTCCTCCGTATCATCGAAGAACACGCTAAGACGCGCTGGTACGTGGCGCGGTTTGGTGGTGGACTCCCACCGCGTCCTGAACCGCTACCGCCGCCAAGCATGCCGGCCGACAACGAGGCGATCTTTGTCGGTGAGCTTCGACGTGCGTATGCGGATCATCTCAAACAGGACGTGAAGGATCTCGACGCAGAGCTGGCGTCCCGGGAAGACCTCCGCGAGCACTTCCATGACGCGCGCGTCGAGTTCTATAGCGCTGAGGGCTTGCGAACCTTCTCCCGGGACACGCTGCCTGCGGGCGAGTTCGAAAAACTACAAGACGAGGTCCATTCCGGCATCAAGGACGAGGTCCGCAGTGATCACGCAGACGGCTATCGTCGCGTTGTCGCGGCGGTGAAAACAGCCCGCTCGCTACAGCTTACCAACAACCCGCTCACCACCCGCATCCACACGCGTGATCGTGGCGGCATCTGCCATCAGCTTGCCAATGATGGAAAGGTCCGGTGGGTCAAATGACGGAAAGATCAACCCGGCTACTCTCGCCATTCAACGGGCCTGTCGAGATCGGCCTGCGAGCGCTGTGCGTGCTGACGACAGCATTCCCTGTGGCGTATGCGCTACAGCGGCTTGTCATCTTCGACTACTTCCTCATTCACTCTGATGACATCGAGGGCGGGCCCGAGGGGCTGCATCCCCAAACGCCTCATCGCGGAGGAGAGATCCTGGTTCGTCGCGGCGTGCTTCAAGATGGCCTCACTCTCTACGAGAGCCGCGGACTCGTTGAGCGCGTTTACAAGGACGGAGGCATCTTTTTTGCGGCAACCGACAAGTCCGCCGATTTTCTCGACACGCTGAGCACTGAGTACTTGAAGATCCTTCGCGAACGCGCTGACTGGGTGGTCGACAGCTTCGGCCTGATTGAGGACGCCGAGCTCAACACGATAGTCCGCGACCGCATCGGCAGGTGGGGTGCCGAATTCTCAATGGAGTCTGTTCTCTGGACCGAGGAGGCGCAATGAAGTTTGGCTTCGCGATTCGGCGACTCGCGCTGGTCGGACCGGGGAAGGCGCCCGCAGTAGTCACATTCACGCGTGGCCTGAACGTGGTCGCTGGGCCTTCGGACACCGGCAAGAGTTTCATCGCGCAGTGCCTAGACTATGCGCTGGGAAGCGGCGACCCACCGAAGGAGATCCCCGAAGCGGCTGGCTACAGTTCCGTCGTCCTCGAGATCGAGGCCAACAGCGACCAGCGCGTCTACTCGCTGGAGAGGAGCGTGCGGGGCGGTGAGATCCTCTGCAAGACCGACGGGAAACCCGACCGTGTACTCTCGGCGAAACACCAAGGCGGCAAGGAAGACACAGTCTCTCAGTTCTTGCTCGACCTGTCGGGATTGGGCACGAAAAAGGTGCGCACCAACGAGCGTGGCGCGACGCGCCCGCTCAGCTTTCGCGATATTGCACGACTCGTTATCATCGACGAAGAGACGGTCATCAAGGAAGACTCACCCGTACTAAGTGGCCAGGTCATTCACAAGACGGTTGAGAGCGGTGTGTTTCGCCTACTTCTCACGGGCACCGACGATTCCTCAATCATTGCGAAGGAAGATCCAAAGGTCGCAAAGGGGCGGCAGGCTGGTAAGGTGGAGCTGCTCGAAGGCCTTCTGAAGACGACCCGCGGGCGTCTCGCCGAGCTTGGTGAGGTGAGCACCCTCGCCGAGGAACGAGAGCGCCTGACGCGGATTGATGCATCGATTCAAACTTCTCTTGCCGAGCGAAACGCCGCGCAGGCTAACCTCGCGCCTCTGCAGACGAAGCGCAGCACGGTGTGGACGGCGCTGAAAACGGCTGAGTCAAAGCTCGCGGTCTTGTCTGAGCTCCAGACGAGGTTCGACCTGCTGCAGGAGCAGTACGAGTCTGACTTACGAAGGTTGGAGACAATCGCTGAGGCGGGGGTTCGGCTCGATCAGCTCAAGGAGGAGTGCTGTCCGATGTGCGGTGCACGCGCCGAACATCACGACCACAGCCATCAAGATACGCGCCTTTCCCCTGCAGATGTTGCGTATTCGTGTAAGGCGGAGGCGGCCAAGACGTTCAAGCTTCTCCAGGATCTGCAGGCCACTCGGAGCGCAAACGCTGCCGAGGTCGAGCAGCTTCAAAGCACCCGCAATACGCGCCAGCGCGAACTGGATGCGATTGCGTCAGATCTGAAGGCGTTGATGGGGCAGCACGTCGAGGTGGCCTCCAAGAAGGTTGATGACCTACGTGTACGCGCAGAGGCCTGCCGCAAGGCGATCGAACACCTCGAGCGAATCCAGGAGTTGAACGAGCTGCTTGAAGAGGCGAACAAGCCCAAGAAGAGGCATAAGACCGACGTCGCTGGCGCAGCCGTGACCACTGCTCAGGCCGACCCGTTCAGTAGGGAAGTCGAAGCGCTGCTGAAAGCATGGCACTTCCCTGAACTCGATCGCGTCACGTTCAGTGAGAACGACCAGGACGTCGTAATTTCTGGGCGAGCGCGTAGGAGCCACGGCAAGGGCGTGCGAGCCATAACAAGGGCCGCGTTCAACCTCGCGCTCCTGCGCCTCTGCATCGAGGACGAGTGCCCGTTCCCAAACTTTGTTCTCATCGACTCTCCGCTTCTAGTCTACGAGGAGCCCGATGCGGACGAGTCGTCGTTTCCGCAGGACATCAAGAAGCACTTCTGGGAGAGCGTGAAGACCGCCTTCACAGAAGCACAGGTCATCATCATCGAGAACAGCCACCAACTTCCTGTCGATGGGATGCTCGATGGCGTGAACGTCGAGCTATTCACTGGGAACGACCAAGGGCGTCGTGGTTTCATCCCGGAGGAGTGAGCCGAATGGTGAACCGCCGGACCCCGCAGAAGGGCGAGCAGTGCGCTTCGTGGCCCGCCGCCGAACTGAATCGCGTCAATGCGGCAGGGCTGAGGACCGCTTGATGGCGGTGCGATCTTAGCCCCGAACTTCCGCACTTGGCCGAGAGCGGCCTTTCGAGGCCCGAGCTCATCGGACGTTTTCCGTTCTATTGAATACCGCTTAATACAACTCGACCCTGCGCCTAGGCCTGCACGGCCATCACAATTCCCGGCTCCCCCATTTCGATCATTCCCTCGCTGCCGACGGCGCAACAATCAGCCCCTCGCGCAGCAACACGCGCATCGCTTCATGCGCGGAACGGATCTTCGATTCCGCTAGAATGTGCACCTGGTCGCGCGTTCTCGCAACCGTCGCCAAGCCCTGTTCCTGGGCCTTGGTCGCCGTGGCCACGGCAAGCCGCATCGGCACCTGCCATTCCTCCATCGTCGGCAGAATACTCTCCTCATGGATGCCGCGCTCCCTGGCGCACAGGGCCAGTTCATGCGCCGCCGCGATCGCCATTTCGTCGGTAATGGCCTTCGCCCGCACGTCGAGCACACCGCGAAAGATGCCGGGGAACACGAGCGAGTTATTCACCTGGTTGGGGAAATCGCTGCGTCCGGTCGCCACGATGCGCGCGCCTGCCTCCTTCGCCTCCCAGGGCCAGATTTCGGGGACGGGATTGGCGCAGGCGAACACAATGGCATCCCGCGCCATGCCTTTTACCCATTCCGGCTTGATGATGCCGCCGGCCGAGAAGGCCACACACACATCGGCGCCTCGTAACGCTTCTTCGATACCGCCTCGTACACCGGCCGGATTGGTGTGACGACACACGTTCCATTGCTCGCTGAACGCCGAATCCTGTTCGTACTCCCGTCGGTGAGTTCCAAGGATGCCTCCCGCATCGCAGGCGACGATTCTCGCGGGATCGGCGCCGCACGCAGTGAGAAATCGATAGGTCGGCACGTTGGCCGCTCCCATGCCGATCATGGCAATGCGCACCTGCCCCATGTCTTTTCCCACCACGCTCAGCGCGTTCATCAACGCCGCCAGCAGCACCGTCCCGGTCCCCTGCTGGTCATCGTGCCAGACAGGAATCGGACTGATCGCCCGTAGCTCGCGCAGAATCCGGAAACACTTGGGCATCGCAATATCCTCCAGGTTGATGGCCCCGAAGGACGGACTGAGTACGCGGACGGTCCTGATGAGTTCATCGGGATCTTTCGTGTCGAGACAGATCGGGACGGCATCCACCCCGCCCAGATATTTGAACAACATCGCCTTGCCTTCCATGACCGGCAATCCGGCGCCCGGGCCGATGTCGCCCAGCCCCAACACGCGCGTCCCGTCGGAGACGACGGCGATCATGTTCCCCTTGTTCGTGTATTCGTAGATCGAATCAGGATCGGCCTGAATGGCCTTGCAGGGTGCGGCCACTCCGGGCGTGTACCAGACGGAAAAGTCTTCCAGGCTGCGGATCGCGCACTTGGGCATTGTCTGCATCTTACCCTTGTAGTAGGCGTGCAGGCGCAACGCGTCTTCCGCCGGTTTCGACGCCTTCGCCAACAGGTCGGCTCGTTCCGTCATCGTCTTCCCTCCTCCGATCTCGTCACCGTCACGCGACTGGCCCCCACATGAGCCGTCCGGCACCGTCAGGGCTCCATCGTCCGTCTCAACAATCGTGTCACCTCCGCATAGGATCTCGTGTTGAGGACATCCGCCTTCCGGAGCCAGCCCCGCCGCGCCTGTCCGACACCGTATCTCCTGTCATCGAGGTCGGCCGTGCTGTGCGCGTCGCTGTTGACGGCCAGCAGCACCCCCTCCTCCCGCGCCATCTGGCAATGGATGTCCGTCAGGTCCAACCGTTCCGGATGGGCGTTCACCTCCAGGAAGCAGCCGCGCTCCCGGGCTTTCCGGATAATGCGCACCATGTCCACGTCATAGGGCTCACGGCGACCGATGAGGCGGCCGCTGGGATGGGCCAGAATCGAAAAGTGCGGATGGTCCATGGCTTTCAGGATGCGGTCGGTTTGTTTCTGCTTGGAGAGAGTGAAGCGGCTATGAACCGCGCCGACCACCAGGTCTAAGCGACCGAGCACGTCATCCGGCAAATCGAGCGAGCCGTCTTCGAGAATATCGACCTCAATCCCTTTCAACAGGCGAATGTCCGTGAGGTCCCTGTTCAGCCGGTCGATCTCGTCCATTTGCGCAGAGAGCCTGGCAGGAGTGAGGCCCCTGGCCATGGTCAACCGGCGGGAATGGTCTGTAATCGCGAGATAGCGGAGCCCGCGCCGCCGAGCCGCGTCCGCCATCTCTTTCAGACTATGCCGACCGTCCGTGGCAGTCGTATGGGCGTGCAGATCCCCCACCAGATCCTGCAGTTCCACGAGCGTCGGAAGCCGGCCTTCTTTCGCCGCGTCGAACTCACCCCGGTTTTCCCGGAGCTCCGGGGGAATCCACGGCAGGCCGACTGCGGCATAGACCGACGCTTCCGTGTCACCGGCGACGCGGACCGCCCCGCGAAATACCCCATACTCATTGAGCTTGAACCCTCGCTCCTGGGCCAACTGCCGCAGCACCACGTTGTGATGCTTGCTGCCGGTGAAATAGAGCAGCGCGGCCCCATAACTCTCGTCAGGAACCACCCGCACATCCACTTGCAGGTGGTTCTGAAGGCGGACACTGGCCTTCGTCTCGCCGTGAACCAACACCTCCCGAACTTCGGGGTAGCGGACAAATCGGTCCGTGATGGCCCGCCCCGTGTCGGCGGTCACGAGAATATCGAGATCGCCGATGGTCTCCCTTGCGCGCCGATAACTTCCGGCCACCACAACGCGGCCGACCCCTGGGCACTGGTTGAGATAGGCCACCAATGCCTCGGCAGAGGGCATGGCGAGGGCCAGCTGCATGCGAGACTCTTTCCCGGTCCGTGCGGCCAACGCGTCGAGGATATGCTGTTCGGTTTTTTCCCCGAATCCGGGAAGGGTGCGTATACGCCCCTCCCGCGCCGCCTGCTGCAAATCGGACAGGCCGCGGAGGTTCAGCGCACGGACAAGGGCCTGGACGCGCTTGGGGCCAAGCCCGGGAATACGCAGCAGCTCCGTCAGTGTCGCGGGGGTCTTGCTGCGCTGGGCCTCCAGGGCACCGACGGTGCCGGTCCGAAGGATTTCCCGGATTTTTCCGGCTAAATCGTCGCCGATACCGGGCAGGCTGGTGAGATCTTCTCCCCGCGCGACCATCTCGGCCACCTCGCCGGGAAGATCGCGGATCGTCCTCGCGGCAAAACGGTAGGCCCGGACCCGAAACGGATTGGCCCCTTCGATTTCGAGCAGGTCGGCCATCTCCTCAAAGATCGCCGCAATCTCGCCGTTATGCACGGTCATGCCGGCTCCGCCACGGTTGAAACCAATGCCAGACGCCATCCTGCCCGTAGAATCTTCGCCGCCGGGCAACCATGTCCATGGCCTGATCCTGCGCCTTCTTCAGCGTGAACTTCCGGTAGCGTCTCAACTCAAGCTTGGGCAAGTTCTTGAACGGCGTCTTCTGCATCCCACACCTCGCCATCCGATCTGCTGAACCAGGGATAGGCATATTCGGGGCCCGGCCAGCGAACCGGACTGCTCGCCCCTCGCGGCACGAGCACATCGTGCACCGGGGCAGGTCTTCATGAACAGCCGGAACACAGCCATGCCCGGCCCCACGCACCGGCGACCGTTGCCTTCTTCCCCAGTCGAGGGAACCAGTCTGTCGCAGAACGCCTCGAAACGATGTGCCATCCGGGCAGACCCCGAGCGGAGCGGGTTACCACGCCGGTTCGCCGGGCCATGTCAGGATTCACGCGAGAGAGACGCCGCCGTCGCGCGGCACCGGGCTTGCTGGTCGTCAGAGAAAACCGTGCGAAACAGTGTCCGACTGGAGGCAGCGGAGGATGGCCGGATGGATCGACCGATGGCGCTCGGCAACCGTGGCCCTCGGTTGTGTGCAAGAGGCCGAGATTCGGTCACGCGGCGGCCGAGTGTCGCGGAAATCGTTTTTTGCCGTGGTCGGCACCGGCGTGCTGTTTTCATTATATGGGACGCGGCGTCCGATGTCCTGGCTGGTCACGGCGAAACACGTCTTTGCCGATCCGGCCGAGGACTGGAGACCGTCCACCCTCGGCATGGTCTTTCCGGACAGCCACCGGCGGGGCCCGGCACAGATCGTTGACCTTCCCCTTCAACTCACCAAGGCAGGGCGGCGCTGCTGGTTTCCTCACCCGGACCGAGGCGTGGATCTCGCCTGTCTTCCGCTCCCGCTTCATCCGCGGCAATCGAAATCGGGCCGGCCCACTTCCATCGCCTGGATGGACATCGCGACGACCGTCGACTTGTATGAGGGGGCGCCGGTGGTGGTGTTGGGATATCCCGCGGCCTTCGATATCCCCGACTCGCCGCGGGCGATCGTCCGGCAGGGCATCGTCTCCTGGGTCTCGCCGACGCGTCCCGGATCCGAAGTGTTTCTGATCGACAGCCACGTCTTTCCCGGGAACAGCGGGGGGCCGGTCTTCCGGCTCCCCGACAACATGGATCGGGCTGGCCGCCGTCCCGACGAAGGGGGTATCACGCTGCTCGGCATCGTGACCCAAGCCCGGATTCAAAGCTTGCCCCTGCTGGCCGGCGGCAAACAGGTGGATCTCTACGTGGAAGGCAAGAAGGCGTCAGAACCGCTTCTGACGCCGAGTTTTCTCGGGCTCGGACTGGTGGAGCCCGCCTTTCGCATCAAGCAACTGCTGGTCTCGGCAACGAACCGCCATCGGCGGCGAAAAGCTTGTGCGCCGTGATCGGGCGACCCCACTAGTTGAGCTTGGCCTTCTCCCGTTTCGCGATCAGTTGCCTCGCGCCTTCGGGAGTAGCCATCTGCCGTCGATGTTCAAGAATGAGGGGATCGATGTGCTCGCCGCACATCACGCACCGCCATCCCATCTGATTGACCTCGCGAATCTCCTCCGGCACCATGAATCCGCCGCACCGAAGGCACCGGTCCTGCGCGATATATGTGGAGTGAGTCACCATATATGGTCTCGCCTTTCTGTTGGTCGTGATGAAGTCGTTCACAGTTCGTTTGAGCAGGGACGGACAAAAAGGATTCAGGCCCCCTTCGCCTTCCTGATCACCCCTTGCAACACGTCGGCCAGCGTCGGCCGCCCATGATCCTCGACGTCGTACCGCACCCGCACCACCGGCTGCGTGATCCGGATCAGCCGCCGCAAGTCCACCGGTGTAGCAATCACCACGAGGTCGCAGTCGACCCGTCCGATGGTTTCCTCCAGGTCACGAATCTGCTGCGGCCCGTACCCCATCGCGGGCAGGACCGACCCGATATGCGGGTATTGCTGAAACGTGGCGTTGAGACTTCCGACGGCAGAAGGTCGGGGATCGACGATGGCACGGGCGTGCTGCCGTTCAGCCATCAGGTACCCGGCGCCGAATGCCATGCCGCCATGGGTCAGCGTCGGCCCGTCCTCGATCACCAGCACACGCTTCCCCGCAATCAGGCCGGACTCATCCCCGCTCAAGGGCATGACCGTCTCCACCACTGTGGCCCGAGGATTCAATCGCTCAATGGATCGGCGGGCTGCGGCCACCTGCGTCGACGAGGCGGTATCCAGCTTCGTGAGGACGATCACGTCCGCGCGAAGCAGATTGACCTCGCCCGGGAAACAGGCTTGTTCGTCGGCTCGATGCGGATCCACTAACACGATCTCCAGCTCAGGCACGAAGAACGACCAATCATTGTTGCCCCCGTCCCAGACAATGATGTCCGCCCGGCCTTCTGCCGCCTGCAAAATCCTCCCATAGTCGACCCCGGCATAGACCGGACAACCCTGCGCCACATGCGGCTCATACTCCTCACGCTCCTCGATGGTGCATCCGGCGGTATCCAGATCGGCCAAGGAGTCGAATCGTTGCACCGCCTGCTTCACCAGATCACCGTAGGGCATCGGGTGCCGCACCACGGCAACCCGCAGCCCTTCCCGCTGGAGGATCGCGACGATCCGGCGCGCCACGGGACTCTTGCCGGCACCGGTCCTGGTCGCACAGACCGACACCACCGGCTTTTGTGCGGGCAACATGGTGGATCGTGGCCCCAACAGCGAAAAATCGGCGCCGGCCGCCAGCACACGGGACGCCTGCCGCATCAGGGACTCATGGGCAATGTCGCTGTAGGCAAAGACCACCAGCTCGATATGCTGCGCGCGAATCAACCGGTCAAGTTCCTGCTCGGGATAAATTGGGATGCCATTGGGATACAGACTGCCGGCCAACGATGCCGGATACAACCGATCGGCGATATTCGGGATCTGCGCCGCGGTAAAAGCCATGACTCGATAGTCGGGATTGTCACGGAACCGCACATTGAAATTATGAAAATCCCGCCCGGCGGCTCCCATGATGAGCACCCGGGTCCCTTCATGCTTGGCGCGATTGTCCACGGCGTTTTTCCACCTCTGATGAATAATGCTACAGCCGCCACAGCCCGCCTTCCAGGCAACCTCAACAGGACCAGTGCAACGTCTCGCGTTTGGCTGTGCCGTACGGACTCTCTTTGATGGTCTACGCCTTGCAGAACCCATGCTCGGAGCATCGGGACCAGCATGCCTTGGAACCCCATCATCAAATCGAGACGCGACTGGGACGTCATCCCGAACCTCCATGACTATGCGACGGTGCGCAGAAGCTTTTCATGGGACCGGGCACGCGCCGAGCTGGATGGGCTCCCGGCCGGACAGGGACTGAACATCGCTCATGAAGCCGTCACACGTCATGCGGCCGGACCGCTGGCGCAACGGACGGCCATCAGATGGTTGAGTAAAAGCGGCACCGTCGACGACTACTCCTATCGCCGGCTGGATGAGCTGACGAACCGCTTTGCGAACGTGCTGCAGGCGCTCGGCGTCGCCAAGGGCGACCGGGTCTATGCACTCACCGGGCGCATCCCGGAGCTGTACATCACGGCACTGGGCACGCTCAAACACCGCGCGATCTTCTGTCCGTTGTTTTCCGCCTTCGGGCCGGAACCGATTCGGGCCAGACTGACGATCGGCCAGGCCAAGGTGCTCGTGACCACGGCCTCTCTCTATCAACGAAAGGTGGCCGCCATTCGAGAAGCCCTCCCCCACCTGGAACAGGTGCTGCTGATCGGCGACGAGCCGCCGGTGCCGCCACGAACGGGCACGGCCAACTTCCATCAGCTCCTTCAGCAGGCCCCGGGCGACTATCGGATCGGCGCGACCGATCCCGAAGATCCGGCGCTGCTGCATTTCACCAGCGGGACGACCGGCACACCGAAGGGTGCGCTCCACGTGCATGGAGCCGTGGTGGCCCATCACATCACAGGCAAACTGGCGCTCGACTTTCATCCCGACGACATCTTCTGGTGCACGGCCGATCCCGGCTGGGTGACCGGCACCTCCTACGGCATCATCGCCCCGCTCACCAACGGCTTGACCAGCATCGTGGACGAAGCCGAGTTCGATGCCGAACGATGGTATGGCATCCTGCAAGACCAGGGGGTCACGGTCTGGTACACCGCACCGACCGCCATCCGCATGATGATGAAAGTCGGCCTGCCCCTCGTCAGACAGTATCGCTTGTGGAAATTGCGCTTTCTGGCCAGCGTGGGGGAACCGCTGAATCCCGAAGCGGTCCTGTGGGGTGAACAGGCCTTCGGCCGCCCGTTTCACGACAACTGGTGGCAGACCGAAACCGGCGGCATCATGATCGCGAATTATGCGGCCATGGACGTTCGCCCCGGTTCCATGGGACGTCCCCTGCCCGGCATCGAAGCCGCCATCGTAAGAAAAACCGATTCAGGAGGGGTGGAGCCGGTCACCGAGCCGGGGCAACAGGGGGAACTGGCACTGCGGCCCGGTTGGCCGTCGATGTTCCGCGGCTATTGGCATGAACCGGAACGGTACAACAAATGTTTTGCAGACGGCTGGTACCTGACCGGTGACGTCGCCAAGCAGGACAAGGACGGGTATTTCTGGTTCGTGGGCCGGGCGGATGACGTCATCAAGACCTCGGGACATCTCATCGGTCCGTTTGAAGTCGAAAGTGTCCTGATCGAGCACCAGGCCGTGGCCGAAGCCGCCGTGATCGGGAAACCGGACCCCGTCGCGATGGAACTCGTGAAAGCCTTCGTCTCGCTGAAAGACGGCTACGAAGCGAACGACGCCCTCAAGCGCGAGTTGCTCGGCTTTGCGCGGGCCCGCCTCGGTGCCGTGGTGGCCCCGAAGGAGATCGCGTTCTTGCCGACCCTGCCGAAGACGAGAAGCGGCAAGATCATGCGGCGCCTGTTGAAGGCGCGTGAACTCGGCTTGCCCGAGGGCGATACCTCGACATTGGAGAGTGGCGCATGACGGCGTCGATGACACGCGAACAGGGCGTGGAGTGGCTGCGGCAGATGTTGCGGATCCGCCGGTTCGAGGAACGGGCGGCGGAGCTCTACCAACTCGGCAAGATCCACGGATTTCTCCACTTGTATATCGGAGAAGAAGCCGTAGCCGCCGGCTCTATTCCCGCTCTGACGCATGACGATGCCATCGTCGCCACCTATCGTGAACATGGCCACGCGCTCGTCCGTGGGACCTCCATGCGATCGTTGATGGCCGAGTTGTTCGGCAAGGCCACCGGCTGCGCGCGCGGACGTGGAGGCTCCATGCACTTCTTCGACGCGTCACGCCGCTTCTACGGCGGGCTCGCAATCGTCGGCGGCGGATTGCCCGTGGCGGTGGGGTTGGCGCTCGCCGACAAACTGCAAGGCCGTGCGCGCGTCACCGCCTGCTATTTCGGCGACGGCGCCGTGGCCGAAGGCGAATTTCACGAATCCTTGAACCTTGCCGCCCTGTGGAAGCTGCCGGTGCTGTTTCTCTGCGAGAATAACCTCTACGCCATGGGCACCGCGTTGGCCCGACACCAATCGCAACCGGACATTGCGGAAAAAGCGAGAGCCTACGCGATGACCGCCCACACGGTCGACGGCATGGATGTCCTGGCAGTCGAGGTCGCCACGAGGCGCGCGGTCGAGTTCGTGCGACAGGGCAACGGGCCCTGTTTTCTGGAATATCGAACCTACCGCTTCCGTGCCCACTCCATGTATGACGCCGAACTCTATCGCACCAAAGATGAAGTGAACGAATGGAAACAGCGAGACCCGATCGCCATTTTCGAACAGAGGTTGCGCGCCGCCCGGCTCTGGAACGATGAGGATCGGGCGCAATTGGACGCATCGATTGCCGCCGAAGTGGAGGATGCCGTGGCCTTCGCGGAAGCGGGGCCGTGGGAGCCGGTCGACGATCTCCCCAAGGATGTGGACAGCCGAGCGGTCGGCAATCAGCAGTCAGCCATCAGCCAGAAGCTGAACGCCGATCGCTGAACGCTGTGGAGTTATAGTTGAATTCATGAACATCACCTACAGAGAAGCGGTGCGAAGCGGCCTGCGGGAGGCCCTGCAGCGCGATCCTCGTGTATTCCTCATGGGAGAGGACGTCGGCAAGTACGGCGGCACCTATGCGTGCAGCAAAGGGTTGCTCGACGAGTTCGGCCCTGAACGGATTCGGGATACGCCGTTGTCCGAAAGCACGTTCGTGGGCGCAGGCATCGGTGCGGCGCTCGGGGGCATGCGCCCGATCGTGGAAGTCATGACCGTCAACTTCAGCCTGCTGGCACTGGATCAAATCATGAACAATGCCGCCACGCTCCGGCACATGTCGGGCGGACAATTCAGCGTGCCGCTCGTCGTCCGTATGGCCACCGGAGCCGGTCGGCAGGTCGCCGCGCAACATTCCCACAGTCTGGAGGGCTGGTATGCGCATATTCCCGGCATCACCGTCCTGACGCCCGCGACCGTGACGGATGCGCGTGGCATGCTGCTCACCGCCCTCGAACAACCGGACCCGGTTTTTATCTTCGAACATGCGTACCTCTATTCCATGGAAGGCACTCTGGAAGAGGGCCCGGTTCCGGTCGAGATCTCGCATGCGGCCGTCCGTCGCATTGGAAAGGATGTCAGCCTGCTCACCTTCGGCGGCAGCCTCTGGAAAGCGTTGGCCGCCGCCACACAACTGGCGCAGGCAGGCATCGAGGCTGAAGTCGTGGATCTGCGGGTCCTGCGCCCGCTTGATCGCGACACCCTTCTTGCGTCGGTGAGAAAGACTCACCGAGCGGTCGTGATCGACGAAGCCTGGCGCACCGGCAGTTTCGCCGCGGAAATCTCCGCCGTGATCATGGAACAGGCGTTTTACGAGTTGGATGCCCCGGTCGCGCGCGTATGCAGTGAAGAGGTCCCGATTCCCTATCCGAAACATCTGGAGGAGGCGGCGCTGCCGTCCGTGGAGAACATCGTGCAGGCGGTTCGCCGGTTGCTGGGATAATCGTTGGCTTGGCTGTTGCTCCGTCACGCATCGGCCGTTCCATTTTACGTGTCACCATTCGCGCTTCACGCTTCAGGGAGTCTCTTTCATGGCTGAATTCCTCATGCCCACCCTCGGCGCGGACATGACCGAGGGGACCTTGGTGCAATGGAAAAAGCGGATCGGCGACCGGATCGCCAAGGGCGAGATCATCGCAGAGGTCGATACGGAAAAAGCGGCCATCGAGGTCGAATGCCATGCCAGCGGGATCGTCGAACAGTTGCTGACCAAACCCGGAGACAAAGTCCCGGTCGGCACCGTGATGGCGATCATTCGCGAAGCAGGGCAACCGGCAGCCGCCGCGGTCCAGCCACAGCACATCGCGCCCCAGCCGGTCACTCCTTCCAGAATCCCGCCCGTTGCCAAGACTGCTCCCGCATCGTCGCCGGGTACCCGCCTGCGCATCTCTCCCGCAGCCAGAACGCTGGCCGCCGAGCGAGGGATTGATCCGGCGGGCCTTCAGGGAACGGGGCCGGAAGGGGCCATCACGCTGGACGATGTCACCCGTGCGCTCGCGAGCGACGTCAAGGTCACCGCACCACTCACCATGGCCGAGCGCCAGGCGCGCATGCGGCAAACCATCGCCGCCGCCATGGCTCGCTCCAAACGCGAGATCCCGCACTACTACCTGAGCACCACCATCGACATGAGCCGCGCGTTGGCATGGCTCACAACGGAGAATGGGTGCCGCCCGGTGACGGAACGGCTGTTAGTGAGTGTCCTCTTCATCAAGGCCGTCGCCCTCGCACTTCGGCAGGTACCCGAGCTCAATGCCCTGTGGAAGGACGGCGATGCAGTCAGAAGCGAGCGCATTCACATCGGCACGGCCATTTCTCTGCGCCAGGGAGGGCTCGTCGCACCGGCCCTGCACGACGCCGACCGCGCCGACCTCGGCGACTTGATGCAACGGTTCCAGGACCTGGTCAAACGGGCCCGTGCCGGTTCGTTACGAAGTTCGGAACTGTCGGACGCCACCATCACCGTCACCAGTCTTGGCGAACAAGGGGTGGAAACCGTGTTCGGAGTCATTTATCCTCCGCAAGTGGCGTTGGTCGGATTCGGCAAGGTGGTCGAACGGCCCTGGGTGGCCGACGGGCAGGTCGTCCCACGACCGGTCGTGACCCTGTCGTTGTCCGCGGATCACCGTGTCAGCGACGGCCATCGCGGCGGATTGTTTCTGGCTGAAATCGATCGTCTTCTACAAGAGCCTCAATCGTTATGACGACCACACCATCCGACGCCGACACCCGCGCGCAAATTCTCCGTCTTCTCGGCGAGATCGCCCCCGAGGCAGACTTGGCCTGCCTCAACCCCGATGTCAGCTTTCGAGAGCAGCTCGACCTCGACTCGATGGACTTCCTCAACTTCGTGGTCGCACTGCACAAGGCCTTCCACATCGAGATCCCTGAAACCGACTATCCCAAATACATGACCTTGAACGGTTGCGTCGCCCAGGTTGCCGCATCGCGAACATGACCAACCCCCACTTGCCAGCAAGCGACACCTGCATCCTGAAAGTCGTCGTCGGCTCGCATGCGCACGGCCTGGCCGGACCGGACAGCGACAAGGATTTCCGCAGCGTGTTCGTGCTGCCCACCGCTGAATTGTTTCGTGTAGGTTTCAAATACCAAGGCACGAGGATGATGAAGGAAGAAGACGACGAGACCGCCTGGGAAATCGGGCACTTTCTCCAGCTCGCGCTGCAGGGCCATCCCTTGGTGCTGGAAACGCTGGTCGCTCCGGTCGTCACGATGGACGACTGGGGCACGGAGCTCCGGCAACTCTTCCCCCGTCTCTGGTCCGCACAGACCGCCTATGACTCCTTTCTCAACTACTGCGAGAACCAGCGCAAGAAGATGTTGGAGAAAAAAGACGGCAGGCCGGCAAAATACGCCGCGGCCTACGTGCGCGTGCTGTTTAATCTCTGCGAGTTGCTGGAACGCGGCAGTTTCAGTATCAGGATTTCGGAAACTCCGGTCGGCGAAGTCGTGCGTCGGATCAAGTCGGGACAGTACCGGCCCGGTGAAGTCATCGATCTAGGGGAGTACTGGAGTGAAGAGGCCGCTCGCCGTCTTCGCACCTGCACGCAACAGGCGCGCCCGGACCTCGCCGATGCATACCTGCTCAAACTGCGGAAGGCGTTTCTGCGTTAGCGACCGAACGACCGGCAGCGCGAACATAAAAAACCCGCTTCCGTGTGGAGATCGGGCCTGCCGACCGAGCGAGATCCATCCGGACACCCCGGCACCACGCTCACGCCAGATGTCCCGCGCCTCCCGTTCATCGGGCTCCCACTGGAGCCGTGCCTCATACTGGCACCGAGATGGAAGCGCGTCCCTTCAGAACTGATCCCGAAACCGGCACAGACGCAATCCCCGAACCAACTCTTCGCTGCACAGAAGCGGGGATGTCGACCTTATCCTGGCTCCACCTCCCTTCACCTATTCATGTAAGCACGGTCGGCCTGGAATCAATGAGGTAATTGGCACCATTGCCGCTCCGCGCTGCTGCCCCGTATCGCCCCACCCTCCGGCACTGACAACCAGGAGGACGCCTCGCCGATTGCTCTAAGCGAGTGAACTTTCGCCACTCCCGGATGCGGCCATCGCAGGATTTCTTCCTGGCATCGGGCCTGCAATAGTCCGGAAGCAGTTGCGCGTGACGAACGAATGGTCGATGGTCAGGCGCAGATGCACCATCCACAGGCTTGCACAAAGGAGACGGCATCATGAGTGGACTGACACGCTGGGAACCGTTTCGCGCGCAGTGGAACCCTTGGAAAGAACTGGAAGATGTGGAGAAGCGTCTGTCGGCACTCTGGGGACGGCCCCAGGGGAAGGTCGAAGGACAAAAGGAAGCGATCTCGGTAGCCGAATGGGCTCCGCTGGTCGATATCACGGAGGACGACAAGGAATATCTGATCAAAGCCGAGCTGCCGGAGATCAAAAAGGAAGACGTGAAGCTGACCGTGCAGGACAATGTGCTCGCCATTTCCGGCGAACGGAAATACGAGAAGGAAGAAAAAGACAAGAAGTACCACCGGGTGGAGCGCGCCTACGGCAGTTTTCTGCGGAGCTTCACGCTGCCGGAAGATGCCGATGGCAGCAGGGTCGCGGCGGAGTACAAAGACGGTGTGCTGAAGGTCCATCTGCCGAAATCGGAGAAGGCCAAACCGAAATCCATCGAGGTCAAGGTCTCCTGAGCGGAAGGAGCAGACCATGTTCAAACATCCTCGGTACTTGGATATTCCCTGGGAAATGCATTGGCATCCTGAGGGGTCGTCGCACCATCACCGGTGGTTGGTGTTCCTCATGATTGTTGTGGCACTCTTTTTGATCGGCGTGGGAGTGACCAGCGGGCTCTGGTAGACAGCACAAGACTGACACACCGTGCGACACAGGCGAATAAGGGGCACGCGACATGTTCAAGAACCGTGAAGAAGCCGGCGAACTGCTCGCACAGGAATTAGCCGCATACCGAAACGATCCTGCGGCGATCCTGCTCGCGCTCCCGCGCGGAGGGGTGGCAGTAGCCTATCAATTGAGTCTGGCGCTGCATCTGCCTCTGGATGTGCTGATCACACGTAAAATCGGCGCGCCCGGCAATCCGGAATATGCGCTGGGGGCGGTCAGTGAAACGGGAGCGGTCTACTGGAATCGGGAGGCGCTCTCCGGCCTCTCATTGACGGATCGAGACCTGGCGGCCGCCGTACAGACGCAGCAAAAGGAAGTCGCCCGGCGTGTGGCCCTCTACCGGCAGGGGCGGCCGTTCCCCTCACTCAAGGACCGGACGGTGATTCTCGTGGACGACGGACTGGCAACCGGCGCCACCTTCTTTGCATCGGTCGCGACGGTGCGTCAGGCGCATCCCCGCCGTGTCATCGGGGCCGTTCCGGTCGGTCCGCACAGCACCGTGGAACAGGCGCGGGCGATCGTGGATCAATTGGTGGTGCTCCGAACACCGGACCCGTTTTATGCCGTCGGCAATTTCTACCGGGAATTCGAACAGGTCGAAGACCGAGAAGTGTTGCAGTATCTCAACCTCGCAGAAGAAGCATTTGTGAGCAGGTCATAAGCGCCGGGAGAGCGCCACGAACCGGCGCTCCGGCCAGGAAAGGGGCGTATGGCAATGAACAAACAGACGGAAGGCGGCCACAGCGCGCGCCGCGATCGATTCGTTGAGGAATATACACACGATTCGTACAAGATGCCGGGCAAGTTGAAGGAGCCGACGGTCTGCACCACGTGCGGCGCCCTCTACCAAAAAGGTCGCTGGACCTGGGAAGCCAAACCGGCAGATGCCGAGCCAATCACCTGTCCCGCATGCCTGCGGATCCAGGACAAGAATCCCAAGGGATTCGTGACCCTGAAAGGGCCATATACGACCCAGCATCGCGATCAGGTGATGGGGCTGATTCACAATACCGAGGCGCAGGAAAAGAACTCCCACCCCATGGCTCGCATCATGACGATCGAAGACCGGACCGAGGGGCTGGTCGTCCTCACCACCGACGCCCACTTGCCGAGGCGCATCGGCGAAGCGCTGAAACATGCACACCATGGGGAATTGGACATTCAGTACGATCAGGACGAAGAGTTTGTCCGGATCACCTGGACCGGCTAAGTACCCGGCGTGACCAGGATGCAACGGATGCACGCAGCAATCGGAACGGTCGAGGCGAGGGGGTCATGGGGGAACGGCGGCGGAGAGGGTTACAATGGAGCGGATTGCTGATCGGTGGAATCCTGGTTCTACTCGCCATCCTACCGGCAGCGAGAGCCGAGGTGCGGATGCTGCCGGACGCGGCGACTGAGCTGGATCAGGCAACGACAGAGGCGGTCATGCGCACCTTTCGCGCGGCCGATGAGGCGATCCGCGCACGCGACCTCGATGGCGTGATGGCCCTCTATTCCGAGCAGTACGACTATCACGGACTCAAGAAATCCGACATGCGGAAGGTGTGGGCCAATCTCTTCGATGAATTCCAGGACCTCACCGATACCCATCACTTTTCAAGGCTGGCCAAGGTCGGCAGCGGCTCGAACACTATCATCGAAGTCACCTGCACCGGCAGCTTGTCCGGACGCTCAAAGACCGGCGGCTTACGTGTCCCGATCGATAGTTGGTATGAAGAAGTTCACTACATGACGTTCGAAGACGGACAGTGGCGCATTCGAGGCAACGTCGGCGATTCCCCGCGGTTGATGCCCTTCGGCACGTCGCCGCATCCGTTGTTCTAAAGGAAGGAGGCCTATGCGCGTTCTGATCGCACTGGACTGGTCGGAGCAGGCGTTTGCGGCCGTTCGAGAAGCCTCGTATCTCTACGATCTGCATGAGGTCGTTCTGCTGCATGGAATCGACCTCGGGATGTTTCAATATCCCATCGTCGCGGAAGTGAGCAGCATGCAGGGCTATGACGACTTCCGCACTGCCATGAAGAAGGCGGGCGAGCAGCTCCTGGATCACACCACCACGCTCCTGCCCGCGAAGGGAGTGTCCATCACCCGCGTCTGTGAGTTCGCCAAACCGGCATCGCTGATTCTGGACAAGGCGCGGGATCTTCGTCCGGAGCTGATCGTGCTCGGCGCGCGGGGACGCGGGCGTGTCGGCGAATTCGTCCTGGGCAGTGTCTCCCACCGCGTCGCGCTGCATGCGGATTGTACGACGTTGATCGTGAAGGAACGGGAGGGACCGGTCAAGCGAGTCACGGTGGCCGTCGAAGGACATGAGGACGCCGAGCGCATCAAATCCTGGCTGCTCGCCCACCCGTTTAGAAATCCGGTCGATCTCACCATTGTGAGCGTGGTGCGGCCCATTCCCGCCACCGACCCCTTCAGCCTCTTTCCGCTTCAAGACTGGACCGGCATCGCCGTACGCTCGGCGGAAGATCTGGTCAAACAGCTCGCCGCCTCGGTGATGAACAACCGGTATACGGTCGGGACGCAGGTGAGTGTGGGCGATCCCACGGACATTCTGACGGAACGCGCCAAGTCGGCAGACCTGTTGATCATCGGCTCACACGGACGGAAAGGACTGGAGCGGTTTCTCTTGGGCAGTATTTCTCACGCACTGCTCCACCAGGTCCCTTGTCCCGTGTTGTTGGTACGATGAGGTGAGCGGCAATCTTTCGGAAGACATCGAATCATCGTTGAACCATAAAGGAGTCCCGCATGAAAACCTTCAGTATTCTCTGCGCTCTTTGCCTCGTGATCCTGGGAAGCACCTGGGCCTCCGGCCAGACCAATCGTGGCAATCCTCGCGACGGCCAGGCCATCTATGAAAAAAACTGCCTCCGGTGCCATGGCGACAAACTGGACGGGAACGGACCGGATGGGCAGTATCTGATCGTGCGGCCGGCGAATTTTCAGTCGGTCAACTCGCGGGTGAAAACCGATTGGGAATTGCTGATCACGATTGCGAACGGGGCCCTGTTCAGCCCCATGCACGGCTATCGGGGAAAATTGACGGATCAACAAATGCTGGACGTGTTGTCCTATATCCGTTCCGTCGCCGCACCCGAATTTGTGAGTTAGCCGACGGGCCGGAGGCCGCATGGTTCGGTATGGACACGTGGGCACCGGCCTGCTCGTGCTACTCTTCTGTCTGGCCATAAGGCCGGGAGTCGGCATGACCTCGGAGCCGGCCCCCGACGTGGAAGTGTTCGTACGTACCGGCTGCCCCCATTGCGAGGCGGCGAAAGTCTTTCTCGAACAGCTTCGACGGACTCATCCCGACCTCCGCATCCTGTTCCACGACATCGCGGTCGATCGCGATGCGTTGGCACGACTGCACAGGCTCGCGCAAGACCAGGCCCTCTCGGTGGTCGGAGTGCCGGCGTTCTATCTGAATGGGGAACTGATCGTCGGATACCAGGACGATCACACCACCGGCGCCCGTCTCCTCGCCATGCTCGAGCATCCCCCCACCACGCCAGCCGCCGAACCGTTTGTCGCCTGCCGCCCGGCCCAGCCGGACTGCCAGGCCAAAGCCCAAGCCACGGCTGAGGCGGATACCATCGTGCTGCCGTGGGTGGGCCGCGTCGGCGTCGCTGAGTTGGGCCTTCCACTGTTCACGCTCGCCATCGGCCTGCTCGACGGCTTCAATCCCTGTGCGATGTGGGTCCTCCTGTTTCTCTTGTCGTTGCTGGCGACCCTGCGCGACCGCTTCGGCATGGCGCTCATCTCCGGCACCTTCGTGCTGGTGAGCGGTCTCATCTATTTTGCCTTTATGGCGGCCTGGCTGAACCTGTTTCTACTGATCGGCCTATCCCATGCCGTCCAGTTCATATTGGGAGCGCTGGCCATAGGGATCGGCCTGGTGAACGTGAAAGACTTTTTCGCGTTCCGGCGGGGATTTTCGTTGAGCATTCCGGACTCCGCCAAGCCTGGGCTCTATGCGAGGATCCGCCGCATCGTCCAGGCTGAACATCGAACCGGCGCCCTGGTCGGCGTGATCGTGCTGGCGGGCTTGGTCAACCTCGTCGAGTTACTGTGCACGGCCGGATTCCCCGCCCTCTACACCCAGGTGTTGAGCACCTACCATCTGCCAACCTGGCATTACTATGCCTACCTCGGGCTTTACAATCTCGCCTACATCGCCGACGATGCGCTGATGGTCACGCTGGCGGTCGTCACCTTGGGACGCCGCAAGTTGGACGAACGCGAAGGCCGGTGGTTGAAACTCCTCAGCGGCGCGGTCATGATCGCACTGGGGTTGCTGCTGATCGTGAAACCGAGCCTGCTGACGAGGTGATTCGATGCAACGTCTTCGCCCGCGCCACATACCCCCCCTACGGGACGATGGACCCGACGCGGGGCACACGATCCTGAGCGATGGCACCACGGCCTTGCTGCGGATCGCGCAACCAGGCGACGCCGACGAGTTGCAACGCTTCGTCGAACGTCTCTCTCCGGCGGCAACGCGCCATCGCTTTTTCTCGGAAACCGCTCCCCCCGCCGAGGTGATCCGCACACTCTGCGATTCGTCGCAGCCACAGCGGAGCCTCACGCTGCTCGCTCTCCGACGCCAGGACGATACGCTGAGCATTATCGCTTCAGGGTCGTACCATGCGCGAAACCCGCATGAGGCGGAAGTCGCCATGGCCGTCGACGACCGGCTCCATGGGCACGGGCTCGGCACGATTCTGCTCGAACGTCTGGCCCTACTCGCCATCCGGCACGGGTTCACCAAACTCTGGGCCATCACCCATGCCGACAATCTGGCGATGCGTGAGGTGTTCGCCACATCCGGCTTCACCATGGAAGAACATCTTGACGGCGGCGACATGGAGGTCGAATTATCGCTGACCCCAACCGATGAGAGCGTGCGGCAATCGGAATGGCGCGAGCGGGTCGCCACAACCGCCTCACTGCGTCCCCTCTTCCATCCCCGCACCGTCGCCGTGATCGGCGCCTCTCGCTCTCCGCAGAGTATCGGGTATCGCCTCCTCGACGCGCTCCACAGCAATGGATTTCGCGGGCGCTGCTACGCCGTCAACCCGCATGCATCCACAATCGCGGGGGTCGACACCTTTCCCTCGCTCCACGCCCTGCCGGAACCGGCCGATCTCGCGGTCATTGCCGTGCCCAAAGACGCGGTCCTTTCCGTGGTGGACGACTGCGCGGCAACCGGAGTCCGCGCCCTGGTGGTCATCACTGCCGGGTTCGCCGAGGTCGGCGAGGAAGGGCGTCGACTGCAAGCGCAACTGTTGGACAAGGTCCGGCAGCATGGCATGCGCATGGTCGGGCCGAACTGCTTCGGCATCCTGAATACAGACCCGTCGGTGCAGCTCAACGCCACCTTCACCTCCACCTTTCCGCTTGCCGGTTCGATTGCGATGTCTTCGCAAAGCGGCGCCTTGGGACTGGCCCTGCTCGCGGCGTCACGACGATTGCAACTCGGCCTGTCGACCTTCGTCAGCGTCGGCAACAAGGCGGATGTCTCCGTGAACGACCTGTTGCAGTATTGGGAGAGCGATGCCGCCACAACCGTCATTCTGTTGTATGTGGAATCGTTCGGGAACCCCAGGCGGTTCGCGCACATCGCGCGGCGAGTCAGCCGCAACAAACCGATCGTCGCACTCAAAGCGGGCCGGACATCGTCCGGCAAACGTGCCGCCGGCTCACACACCGCCGCGCTGGCCGCCAACGATGTCGCGGTCGAGGCCTTGTTTCAACAAACCGGCATTCTGCGGGCCGATACGCTGGAAGATATGTTCGCGCTCGCGGCGGCTCTGTCGGAGCAGCCTTTGCCCAAAGGCACACGGGTCGGCATCCTGACCAATGCAGGCGGGCCGGCCATTCTCTGCGCGGATGCCTGTGAAGCGGCCGGCCTGGAGGTCCCAGAGTTGTCTCAGGCGACGATCACGCGGCTTTCGCCGTTTCTCCCCGCCTCCGCCTCGCTGCGCAACCCGGTCGACTTAATCGCTTCGGCCGGCCCTGAGCAGTACCATGAGGCCATCCACACGCTCCTGACCTCCGACGACATCGACGCTTTGATCATCTTGTACATCGCCGTCACCAGCACCGACGTCGATCCGATTGCGGAAGGCATCACCCGAGGGATTGCTGCGGCGCGGGCGGCACAGCCGATCAAGAAGCCGGTCTATGTGGGCTGGATGGTGGAGTCCGATCGCGAGCGCCGATTATCCCTGCCCGGGGAAACCATTCCGACGTTCGGCCTGCCTGAACTCCCCGCGCGTGTCCTAGGCACCATCGCCAGATACGTCCAGTGGCGCGATCGCCCGCTCGGCATGGTGCCCGACTTCGACGATCTGGATCTGCCGGCCGTTCAGACCATCTGCCGCGACGTGCTGGCCACCAGGGGAGGCGGCTGGTTGACGGTCACTGAGACGCGCGCGGTCTTGTCCGCCATGGCAATCACGCTGCCTCCGGGCGGAGTGGCGACCAGCGCCGAGGAGGCCGCCGCACTTGCTGCGCAGATCGGCTTTCCGGTCGCCGTGAAATTAGCCTCGCATACCCTCGTCCATAAGACGGAGATCGGCGGCGTGCATCTGAATCTCACGAGTAAGGCCGAGGTGCGCCATGCGTATGAGGAGATCGCCGCACGCCTGTCTCAAGAGCAGCAGACGGACGCGATGGAAGGCGTGCTCGTCCAGCCGATGGTGAAAGGCGGCGTCGAGATGATGGCGGGGATGGTTCAAGATCCCTCCTTCGGCCCCTTGATCGGCTTCGGGCTCGGCGGGATCCATGTCGAAATTCTGGGAGATGTGCGTTTCCGGATCACCCCGCTGACGGAGCTGGATGCCGCCGACCTCATTCGCAGCATCAAGGGCTATCGCCTACTGCAAGGCTATCGCGGGCACCCGCCGGCCGACGTCGATGCGATTCAGGATCTGCTGCTGCGGCTCTCGCGGTTAGTCGAGGAGGTGCCGGAGATCGTGGAACTGGACCTCAATCCGATCTTCGCCCTTCCGCCGGGACAGGGCTACAGCATTGTGGATGCGCGGATCAGGGTGGCGGGGAAGTGATTCGTGACTTACGCGGTACTGCGCTTACGAGCCCCACGCGGGCGAGCCGTTCGTGGCGAATGTGAAGGAAGGTCCTGCGGCTGCCTCTCGACATAGGCATCGAGCAAGCGGCGAATCAGAGGCTGGTATTGCGTGTGATGCCGGGAGGCTTCGGCCTTGAAGAAGTCCACACTCTTTTTGCTCAAGGCCAGGGTCACCTCGATACCTTCATCACGAAAAGCCAATTCGGCAGGCGAGGGCAGAAAATCCGGAATGATACGAATCGCGCCCAATGGTTCATCTCGATATTTTATTTTCGTGTTCATACACAGCCTTTCCTTTTCGCCAATAACCGGCACCGATGATACGAATCGCGGACGCTCGATAGGCAAACCGGACGGTCTGGACGCTATTCAAAGCGTGGCTTCGTCATGGCCTTCCGCACAAACTCCCACAAGGCAATCCTACATGCCATAGGGAAATATGGCTATTGCAGAGACCGGTTCACCTCGATCCGGCTTCGGCAGACCTAGCGTCCCTCTGCCCCCTGACGGCCTTCACAACCAGCGGTGGAGGACGACGCCGGTTTGCTCACGCCGTCGTCCCAGATTCGCCGTCTCGCGCCGACATGCGTCAACAAACATTCGGCCGTGGCCAGCAGGTCCTGCACCTGGCGCGCTGAACTGTCGCGAAAATGCGCCAGATCGAAAATGGGAATCTGGAGACAGACTTCCGCCCGATTCCTTCGTTCCGGTGAAAACACGATGCGGTGGGCAGGCGGTTGCGGATGCTCGCAGGGCTTGAGCAAATCGAGCGTCTGGAAAAACACTCGGCAGAGTCGCTGCAGATCGCCGAGAATCGCCCGGTGTTCCTCATCATCGCCCAGCGGCAACTGGGCGGGATTGTCGAACGCCCCATACAGGTTGAGCTGAAATCCGATCTGAACGACCTCGCCCCCTCCCGTCTTGACGTAAAATGGGTCATGGTCGAAACAGACCTTGTGCTTCACGATCATGTCGCGAAGAGCCTGCTCAGTAGGAAAGGCCTGGTCAAGATTCAGCTGCATAGGCCTCGGTTCACCTCCGTTCATGGCCCACCCCCGCCATGACAGACGAGACAATGTCCCATCCGACCCGGTCGATGGGCACCGCGCCCCTTCTCATACAATTGCCGTACGACCGCCTCGTCTCGCAGCGTCGGATGGGTGGCTATCCTGTTTCCAAATTCATGACAGACCGTGCAGGAGTTGGTCCCCGTCGCGCGAAAGATAAATTCTCCATGGGGATTGGTACGCGTCTGCTCGGTAATCTGAGCCAGCGTTCCGCGATGCTCCGAATGGCAACCGGTGCAGGCCTGCCGTTCGACGACCAGCGCGCGATGCCACCCGGCCACGGCAGGCGTCGCTCGAGCCTCAAAGTACCCTTCAGTATGGCAAGCGATGCAACGGGCGGGACTGGGCCCTCGAAACGGCTCGTGACAATTGGTGCACCCGCCTCGATCCACATGGTAGCGGCTGAGGTCGCCAGGAGCCCAGAAGGCGGCGGGGCTCCGCACCGTCCCCCACCCTATCCATATCACCAGCACCAGGGTTGTCAACGCCACAGCCGGAACCGCTGTTCTCGGAAGCGGGAGGTAGCGCATGAGTCACGACATTCCGGCAAAGAACAACGCCCCTACCACATGCAGGACGGTGAAGACCAAGAACATCAGCGTCATCGGTGCATGGATAGCCTGCCAAAGACGAAAGGCCTCTTCCTGAGACGCCATCCCGTGCAACTGGGCGTCGACCTCACTCTCAGAGAGGCCTTGATGCTGAAGGTGGTGACGTTCCTCGTTGAGCGCCCTCAGACTCACGGCATGCACCAGCTGCCCCACGATTCCGCTCAAGACCACGATCACCATGGAACTCATGGCCAGGATCGGAACGATCGCATGGTAATGGGCACCGGAGTGAAGAAAAATCAGCAGCGGCCCCAGGACGCCCGCCACCATGTGAACTCGAAACCACCCGCGCGGCCATCGACGCGAGGGACTGGTCCGTTTCCGAAGCGGATAGACGAACACCAGCAGCGTGACGGCCAAGCCCGCCCAGCCGACGCCATGCCCGTACTGCGTATGACCGAAGGGCGTGACCTTGTCGAGACTGAGCAGCGCCTCGAAGGCCAGCGCGCTGACAACCGCGCCGACCGTCGTCGCGACGACGGCGAGGAGGCGCGAGCGTAGGGCCCTCATCGAGACGATCCGTGTTTCATGATCCCCGTTTACTTTCGGTACTTCTCGACTCCCTTGTCGCCGCCGGCGTGACAACGCAAACAGTCCGCGAATCGACCGGGACCGTGAACACCCTTCGCCTTGGCCTTGAGGTCTTGCACCAACCGATTGTCTTGCACCTGCGACAGCATCAAGCCGTCTTTTCCGGCACGATGACAATCCATGCAGGTCGTCGCGCCGGTCGCACGAAAAATGAGGTCGCTGTGAGGATTCGCCGTCATCGCGCTCGAATCGGCTACCATCCACACCACCGACGATTCCTGCGGCTGCGAGTTCGCTCCTGCTCGATCGGGGGAGAACGCATTCCCGCCGGTCGCGACAGCCAGGCAGAGCAATCCCGCGAGACCACCCAGCGCAAGAAAGCCCCGCCCCCTCATGACCGTTCACTCCCGCAACAGGTTCGATACCGCTCCTCCGGGATCTCCTTCATGGCCTGATACAACTCCGCCCGCTCCCCGTCACTGATCACCTGATCGATCGAGGGGTACAGAATCCGCTCCTCCTTCATGTTGTGCGATTTCAGAATCTCCAACAATCGTTGTTCCTCTCGGTCGCTGTCGGGATTCTGTGCCTGCACCTTTTCATGAATGGCTTCCAGGCAATCGCCGATCATCCGGTGCTCGGTCCGCATGACTTGCGTGGGCCCGCCTTCCGCCATGCCGGAGTTTTCCTCCCACTTGGGAAACAGCACGTCTTCCTCCCAGACGATATGCCGCTGCAGGCCAAACTTAAACTCGACGAAGGCCTCCTTGGCCTTGGCGAAATCCGTGCGCTTCTGTTGCTGGAAGGTAGTGAAGAGCGCGTCCAGCCGGTCATGGTCTTGCTCGAACGTGACACTGATCTTTGCATCCGACATGCCGTTCTCCTTGTTATGAATGACGGAGTCTATATTCCAAGTGACAGGCGACACAGGCCTTCAGCACGTTATTGAACTCGGGCAGGATCCGCTTCAGATCGTTCGTCGGCATCACATCGGCCAACTGCTCGGCAGCCGCATGATGCGCCATCGCGAGATCGTGATAGGCCGGAGGAAAATTCTCCGGCTGCTGTCGAGCCATCGCATGCCGATGCATAAAGAATCCCAGATGCGTTTCGGTCAATCCTTGGGCCAGCCGGTAGTCCTCTTCCGCCAAGGCCGCCACGATCGCCTGGATCGTCTCCAGATGCTGGAGCATGACGGCGCGATGTTCCTGCCGCGCTTCCGCCCCCAACAGAATGGGCGTTCGCACATCCGGCAAATGCGCCGGCGTGACGCGACCAATGCCGGATGCAGGCCTCTGTTCTGCGCAACCGCTCGCCAGGACGAAGAGCACGAGCAGGCACGATACCCCCACCCTTACACTTATTCGCACTCGACTCATGCCCGTTCCTATGTCGCCTGCCGCCAGTAGGCATCCACCTGCTCTTGGATGTGCCGAATGGCCTCTGTTTGTACTGTCGGCTCGAACAGATGCCGAAACCGCCCCTGTAGTTGCAGATAGGCCTCGACCGGCTTGCGCTTGGGAATATACGTGTGGGTGACCACCCCGTTGATGGCCTCTTTCAGCGGCCAGAGGCCGGTCTCCACAGCCAACTTGGCCACCTCCGGCGTGGCCCCCGGATCGTACAACCAGCCCGTCGGACAGGCGGCAAGGGCCAGGAACATCTTCGGTCCGGTGAAGGCGGCGGCACGCGCGAACTTCTCCTCCAAATCCAGCGGATACCGCGGGGCGACCGTCGCGATGTAGGGCGGCCGATGCGCCCGCCAGATCTCAAAGATGTCTTTCTTCTCCTGGATCGTCGCGGCGGGATGCTGCAGACCGCAGGGTGATGTCGCCGTTCGCGCGGCAAAGGGGGTGGCGGGGGAGAGCTGCATGCCGGTGTTGCCGTACGCTTCGTTGTCGTAACAGATGTAATAAAAATCGAGCTTGCGATTCATGGCGCCGGACGTCGACGAGAGGGCCATATCGTACGTGGAGCCATCACCTCCCAACACGATGACCTTCACATCTTCATCCTTCGGCACTCTCCCCTTGCCGATCAGCACATCCAAGGCATCGCGAATCCCCTGCGCCCCGGCCGGCGCCGAACCCATGGTCGTATACAACCAGGATCCCTTGAACGATGTGTAGGGGTAGGCCGCCAACATCGTAAAGCAACCGGCGGCATTCACGTAGACGACATGATCGCCCAGCACCTTCGCCGCGAGTCGCAACGCCTCGAGGCCACCACATCCGGCGCACAGGGCCGTGCCCGGAAGGACGTGCTCGTCGCGGGGAATCTGTTTGATCTTCTTGAACGTCTCGCGCTGCCACATCGTGTCTCTCGTCTCTCGTGAAGCGTCTCTCGTAGTTCACGTTCTACGTTTCACGACTTCCATTTCCCGTTTCACCCTTCACGTTTCACCATTCACGTTTCACGCTTCCTGCCGCCACCATCTGCAATTGCGTCATCTCCCGATGTTCCTCAGCACTGTAGAGCAACACCGGTCCGCAGCCCCTTCCGGTGACTCCAGCCTGCGCCGTCTGTTCAAACACGGCGTGAAACTCGCCGGCCGAAAGATTCTGCCCTCCCAACCCTCCGATGAATGAACAGAGGGCTCGTGGCCTGGCGGTCTCATGGTACACACAGGCAGCGACCTCTTGATAGAGAATCCCGCCCTGCCCCGGCGCCAGGTTCTGATCCAGCACAGCCACGGCCCGTCGCCCACGTAGGGCCTGTCGAATGGCCTCAGCCGGCCAGGGGCGGATCACCCGTAGGCGAAGGAGACCTACCCGCTTCCCCTGCGCTCTGGCAAGATCGACCGCCGCCTTCCCTGTGCTCGCCCCCGCATTGGTCATCACAAGCACGTCTTCCGCATCATCCAACCGGTACCCTTCCACCAGGTCATATCGACGACCGAACAAGGCCTGGAACGATTCCGCCGCCTCTCGATGGACGTCGAGCGCATTCTGGGCAGCCAGGTGCACCTGATGACGGAAGTACGCATACGGAGTACCGCCGATCACGGCTACACCCAACGCATGCGGCGACGAGGCCGTGAACCCGAGGTGAGACGGGCGAAAGGGCGGCAGGTAGCGTCGTACGGTATCCGGGTCCGGCACCGTGACCGGCTCACGAGTGAACGATAGGGTAAACCCGTCCAGGTTCACGATCACCGGCAACATCACGCGCTCATCTTCCGCGATCCGATAGGCCATCAGAATCGAATCCAACACCTCCTGGCAGGTCTCGGCATGGATCTGCAGAAACCCGGCATCGCGCGCGGCCAACACGTCGTTGTGATCGGACTCCAACGTAATCGGCGCGGCCAGGGCTCGCGAGACATTGACGAGCACGAGCGGCGCACGCCACCCCGAAATGGAATAGAGCACCTCGAACGCATGCAGCAACCCTTGACTGGAGGTGGCCGTAAAGACTCGCGCGCCGGTCACTTCCGCCGCACCGGCCGCCGTCATCATGGAATGTTCGGAGTCCATGCTCACGAATCGCGCGGCCAACTCCCCCCGCTCACACCACTTGGCCAAGGCCTCCACGATTTCCGTCTGCGGCGTGATGGGAAACGCCGGGATATAGTCTACGTCGGCCAGCCTGGCGCCCCAGGCAGCCGCCAGATTCCCCGTCATCATTTGGCTGTCCATGCGACCCCGCCTTCCTGCTCCCGCTCCGCAATCAATGCGTGAGTCGGACATTCGTGCACACAAATCTGACAGCCTTTGCAATGGTCATAGTCGACGACGGGGCGATCTTCCTGATTCATGGTAATCACGCCGTCCGGACAATAGACGAAACAGAGCCAGCATCCGTTGCACTTGTCCGGGATCAGCACCGGGCGAAAGGTTCGCCATCCACCGGTTTCACGTAACACCGAATTTCCGGCCGCGGCGATCCTGGCTGTGCCCTTCGTGGGCGGTTCATAGGTCGGTTGGTGCAAGGACGCCGCGCCGACGGCTTGGGCGGTGCCTTGAGGCAATGTGGCCGGCTCAACCGAGTCGTAACACTGCCGCGCCACCGTCAGATTCCGCTCGATCACCGGCTCGGCCAGGCCGAGGTCGCGAAGCTCACCATCGATCGCCGAGCGCACAGGCTCCCACGCCAACCCTACCAACCGCGCGGCAACTGCGCCGAGCAGCGCACTGATGGCCTCACGCGCTCCCAGCTGTTGCAGCGCAATCCCCGTCACATCTCTCACCGTCACCTGCTCAGGCAAGGACAGGTGGGTGCGCAACAGGTCCGCGCTCAGCGACGAGTTCACGAACAGGACCGTCTGCCCGGTCACTCCGTCCAACACATGCGCCACCGCATCGTCCAGCAACGAGGCATCGGCCACCACGATGACGTCAGGATGCGCGATCGCCCCCCGTTCCCGAATCGGCTCACGACCGAAGCGCGTGAATGCCGCGACCGGCGCTCCCCTTCGCTCCGCGCCATAGATCGGGGCATCTTGGGCCACATACCCGCTGATAAACGCCGCGGTGCCGAGAATCCGGCTGGCCGTCTTCGCCCCCTGTCCGCCGCGCCCGTGAAATCGTACAGCCACCATCTCAGGCTCGATCCGCCCGCTCCTTCTTGAAAGCTTCTTTGCCGGCTGCCACTGCCGCGGCAATCGTGGCTTCCGTCTCCCGGAGATAACGTTTGGCCTCATCCACAGTCTGGGAAATGTCTTGGCGAATCTCCCGTGCCTTCTCCAACATCTCTTCCTCCGTGCGGCGCGCATACCCACGTAATGCCGCACGCGTCTCGACGCCGGATTTGGGCGCATAGAGCACGGCGGCCATTGCACCCAGCACGGCGCCGCTGAGAAACGCGATCGACATCCCGGCACCTGAACAATTGTGACTCTGATCGGCCATGGTGCTGTCTCCTTCCCGGCTAAGATATGAATCGGGCATCGGTATGCGCGGTTACCACCCGCTCTTGGAGAAAGCAGAGGACGTGCCAGGCGACTGCCGAACGGCAGCAGCCAAGTCACAATTCTGACAAGGGATTTAGGAGGTCACCGAGAGGCCGTAGCCGAGCGACGCTTCCATATGGGGAATTACAGAACCGAGCGAAAGCCGTCGCTGTCGCAAAATGCGCCACCACGCCGGAATATCCGAATGTACAGCGGGCCGGGAGGCGCTCCGTCAGATCTTACTGCGAACCCACCGTACAATATCCGGAAGTCCTAGCGCCCCCGGCTGACGCGCCAACTCGCGTCCTCCCCGCAACACTACGAGTGTGGGAATGCTGGAGATGCCAAATCTGGCGGCCAGAGACTGTTCCTCTTCCGTATTCACTTTGGCAAGGCGAACCTGGGGCTCAAGCATCTGCGCAGCCTGCTCATACGCTGGGGCCATCATTCGGCATGGGCCACACCAGGGCGCCCAGAAATCGACGACCAGGGGGATGTCCGCCTTTTGCGCATGCAGATCGAAGTCTGCCGCCGTCAGGGAGACCGGATGGCCGGCAAACAATGGCGCGTGGCAGTGGCCACAGTTGGGTTGATCCGCCAGACGAGTTGTCGGAACGCGATTGATGCTTCGGCAATGCGGGCAGGCCAGATGGAGCTTCTCCGTCATCACATTCCCTCTTTGCTCCAAGATTCAGCCCGACTAACGCCGGCAATGCTCCCCTTCGCAATTCCCGCTCTCGCCTCGCATACCCCGATGCCCCATCCCACCATGTCGTCCCCTCATCGGGCCCCTGCCTTGACGATGGCCCATCATGCCTGTTCGATCTTCACCGGAAAATCCATCGACATACCGTACAATCGCCCAAATTTCCTCGTCAGAGAGTGCATCGCCGAATCCGACCATGCTTGTGCCCAGCGAGCCGTTCTTAATCACCCAGAAAATTTCCCCTTCCGTGCGTTCTTCCCAGAATTGCCTATGATGAAAATTCCGCGGAGACGGATCGAGTTGCGCCGCGACCGGTCCGTTACCGTCCCCGTCTTTCCCATGACAGTTCACGCAGGTACCTTTGCCGTTATAGAGAGCCTTCCCTTTTTCGACCGTCTCAGGAGAATCCGACAACGGGTTGGTGAGCGCACGCGCTTCGGCCAGCTTATCGGCAGGCACACGGGGATGTCTGATGTGACGTTCCGCAGCGTCGGCGGAGATGCCCAGGGAGATCAATGCAACCGTCAGCAGGAGGACGTCCCGTCTCATAACCTTCTCCTTCCCCTGGTCCGATCCGCAGGCGAACCATCACGCGCATGAACCGGCATGCCGACACCGGGAAGCATCTGACGCTGCCTCCCCTATTGTGCCATATGAACCGCCCCTCAGCCTACATCCGGCAGAACATGCTCGACGCAACGGTCGGCACGCCTGCAAGTCTCTTGGAGCAGGCTCCCCGGCGGAACGATTCCCCGTAGCGGTACAGACGGTTCCAGATAGATCTGCTTACTGCATCGGCATCACTCCTCAATGAAGGGAAAGCGGGTGGCATAGTTGAGCGCCAGATTCGCAAAATAGCCTCCGCCAAGCTGAACCTGATCTCGCTGACCGATGGTTTGTCGGTTGAGGTCTTCATACATCGACATTCCGACTGCCGCTCGTAGCGTAAAATTGCCGCCCAGAGCGTTCATGAATCTCCAATCCGCAACGAAATTCACGTTGGCTCTCACGCCCCCGCTATTGCCGACCTTTGCACCGAGATTTTCATTCTTTTCGACATGCGCGACATCCAGTTCTACTCCGAACATGTGATTGTAGTTGGGAGTGTAATGGAATGCGAGACCAGCCGCCGCTTCATTTCCAAATTTATAACGGTCACGATTCTCGAGCCTGGCTGTATAGGTAGTGGACGTATGAATCCACAGGTCGCGCCAACTGTAGGAGAACAGCAGCCCCCCGCCGAACGACGGCGCGCCCGTTCCTGTCTGCAGCGCAGGACTGTCGATCGCGACCTTGTTAAACTTCCCCGTGGGGAGAGTGGTCGTGGCGATCAGCGTAACCCATTTGTCCTGAATGGTGCTCCTCCATAAATTGTAACGAAACCGCAGATCGAGATCCCCGAGCCCCGCGGCATCGGCACCGGTAGTCGTAATCGCACCAGTGGCAAGATTTCTGGTGAACTGACTGGTCTGCCGTTCGAAGTATGGCTGATTCACCAACACAGCCAGCCGGTCGCTGATGCCATAGTTCACAAAGATGGATTGCCCGAACGATACGGCATTCCTGGGCGCACGTGGCTGTTGCGGGCGGCCTCTGATGAAATCTCCAGGATCCTGCCCATCCGACCCGAGCAAGACGCGATCCCTGCGCAGATAGCTGAACCCCATCCCCATCCCGAACGATCCTTTGCCCGTTGTGACCGCGGTCTGGAGACGGAACGGGACGGTTTGTCCGCGCGGGGTGATGAGTTGCATGGCCTGGTTGAATGTGACCACCTCACCTCCTTTCTCTGCCTTGAAAGCCTCAGCCGCTTGTTCGGTTTCAAAGGCAATAAAGTTGGGGATCATGTCCGGAATCACCCGGCTTCCAAGCGAATAGGTCGCCTCCCGGGCATCCAACTGTTTTCCCGTCTTCCAGTCATGCACCCAGATGGAGCTGAACGCATCCATCCCCTCATCGTCCAAAATGCGGAGCAGGCAGGCCACGCCGCAGGTATGTTCCTTCGTTCCATCTTTGTGGACCAGCTCGCCGGAACTCCGACGGTATTGATCGATGTACATGCCGCAGACCTTGCACTCTTCCCGCTCGCCGGTGCCGATCGCTTCCTCATTAGGCACCCCCGGATTGTCTGCAAAAGTGATCGCGGGGGCGAGACATGCCGATAACAGAAAAAGCATCCATATGGGCTTCATACTCATGAACAGTTTCACCTTCACACCTGTGCCTTCTATTGCTCCATTTATTGAGCGTGGGCTACGTCCGGCCGCGTTCCGTCATTCCTACATGAGCGTGGAGTTAAGATGCGCAGGAGAACCGCATTCCACAGCACCAGCCCTGGAGCCGACGAACAAGACCCACGGCGGGCCTGGCGGACGATCTCCGATGCGGATAGACGCTATGTCAGAAGAGCGGATTGGGAGGGGCGCGCGAATGGATCAGCCCAACTGCCTCGGATTGGATTCGGCCAGCGGCACTCAGCAGCCTTGCACCGCACTGACATGCATCATGGGACACAACGGGAGTCGGCGCGGTTTCAATGTCCGCTCCTGTTCCACACATCCAGGCACAGATGCCGGTGCCGTGCAGGCCGATTGTATGAGAACACTGATGTCCGAGATCATAGGCGAACGCGCCTCCTGCAGAAACAATGAGTATCACCGCTACGACAAGGGGGAGTGTCCTGGCCGCAACTGGGCACAGATGGGCACGAAGAGCTCCCTCTCTGTGGCGCCGGTGAGGCACGCTCACCGCCCCCTGCGGTCCAAGCTCGCATGAAGGAAAGATCACCGCGATCCACCTCCTGAAACTGAGGAGGAATTCGATGCGCTGCCGCAGATACTCCCGGCTTCACGCTGGGCTACGCTGTGCGGGCGCCATTGCGCCATCGGCTACAACAACTCCCTCACCAGCGGTTCAAACATCTCCACCCCCGTCTCGCCGAGCATCTTTTCTTTGACGACGCCATTCCGATCCAAAATGAACGTAGTCGGCAGCACCTTCGCCCCATACCGCTTGGCGGCCGACAAGTCAGGATCGAGTAGAACGGAAAACGACACCTTGTCGGCTTGACGAAACTTGTCAGAAACCTCATTGAGCGGATTCACGTTGACCGAGAGCACGATCAGACCCTTTTCCCGGTATTTCTGGTACAGACTCTCGAGGGCATTGATCATTTCTTTGGTGCAACGTGGACAGGTGGCCGACCAAAAGCGAATGAGGACGACCTGGCCTTTCAGATCACCCGGGACCGTCATGCGTTTCCCGTGCATGTCCGACAAGACAACTTGCGGCGGGGTATCTCCGATATGTAACGACTCGTATCGCGCGCAACCGCTCACGAATAGGAGAAACAGCAGTAGGGGCAACAGGTTCTTGACACACCTCATCGTAGACTCCTTTGTCATTGCTGAGCCGCATCCAAAGCCTGAATCGTCTCTTGCGACACCTCAGGGAACTGCAGGATGCGTACGCCCTTGTGATCCTCTAAGAACTCCTGTGCCGATGCCAGGGTTTCAAATGGAATCAATTCATGCCCCATGGGGCCATACACATCGCTCCCGATTACGTAATAGGCAGTTTTGGCATCAATGAGTGCGACGGCGTAATAATCCGTGACGGAGAGGGACACAATGCCCTGACCCGCTTTGCTGGGCGCATATTTGGGAACGTTCATGTAATGTTTAAACATGTCCTTGGCACCGTCGTAATAGAACGACGTGCCGTCTGCAAATTCAATGACCGCCACCCATTTGGGATATTTGTAGACAAACATCCCGCACACCGGACATTTATCCTTCTTCGTCATAGGTTTCCGCCCCCGCTCGAATGAATCGGCGATACCGATCACGCACAGCAGAATCCCGATCATCAGAACGGTCGAATAGGCGGCGAGACGGCTGACTGCAAATCTCTGTCTCATTTCACTGTGGGTCTCTCAGCTACAGTACGAGCGTGGACGTCGCGATCTTGTAGAGCACAATCGCCATGAATGCCGCATAGAGGGTCAGTGACGTGAGGGTCAGTTTTCTTATCAGTCCCGGAATCACCCCGCGGAGACTCGTTATGTCTTGGAACGGCATCAGTACTCCAATCCCCATGCCTGTCACGACCGCCCCAAACAATGGAATGTACAGCGCGTAGCCGATATAGCCATATTCCTCCATTACGATACAGAAGGGACAATGATGGGTCGGCAGTTCATAGATGTAGATGGAGATAAACGAGATGATGGAGGCAATGGACACCCCGAACATCACAAAGGTCATGGTGGAATAGACGTAGCCGCCTTTGCCTTTCCGATAGAAATGAATGCCCGAAGCCATCAGGCATCCCATCCCACAATAGAAGGTCCACATCATCGGGACGATCGGCAGCGCCGCAAGTTCCGATCCGACTCCCTTAACCTGCTCGGTGCTGAAGAGACTGCCGCAGCAGGAGGTAATCACATTGGCTTTTAGATTCAGGAAGAAGGCGCCTTGCAGAGAGGTTTCCAGCACACTGAACGGCACGAGCAGCGCCAGCAGGAGGTACTTCTTTTTAATAAGTGGATAGTCGTAGGCCTGATTGTCGGCGTGGTTGAGAATAAGCCAGAGCCCGGCCAAGATAAAGCCGATGATCTTGAGCACCAGCGTAGGGTAGCCGTAAGGATTGACATTCAACGTGCCGGCAGCGCACATCGCACCGACGAACAACGGACAGAGATTGTTCGCCGTGAACACGTACAAGAACAATGACATCAATTCCAACCCGCAGGCAAAGGTCAGAATGGTCGAGATCAGATATGTTCTACGCTCCAACACGAGTTGGTATTCATCGCCGCTTTGAAGATCCCACCTTCTCAGAATCTGTATTCCGTACACGGCCGCATACACGAGCGCCCCGCTGACAATCAGGGATGCCACCACATTGGCGATGACGGCCGGATGGAGAATCATGCCTCTGCCTCGAGTCTTCCGTCCCTGAGTTTGACCACGCGATCCACGACACGGGATTCATAAACCAACGGATCGTGACTGGTAATCAACACGGTCTTCCCTTCCGCCTTGAATCGCTCGACGATCTCCAGGAATCGATGCGATAAGGTCCTATCGAGATGAGCGGTGGGTTCATCGGCAATGACCACCGAGGGATCGTTGATCAACGCCCGCACAATGGCCACTCGTTGGGCCTCCCCTCCGGAGAGCCACTCGACTTTCGACAAGGCCTTTTCGGCCAGCCCCAGAGCGTCAAGCGATCGGATGGCCTTGTCTTTGAGCAGGGCGCGGCGCCCTCCTAACGGATAGGCCGGCAACATGACATTTTCCAGCGCGCTGAGCCCTTTGATCAGATTCGGTTGCTGAAAAATGAAGCCGAAGGTGCTGCGCCTGATCTCGGTCAGAAAGCGTTCTGGAAGACTGGTGATCTCACGGTCGCCGAGTCTGACACGCCCCGCCGAAGGTCTGGCCATACAGCCGATGATGGTGAGGAGCGTGGTCTTGCCGCACCCACTCGGGCCGACCAGCACAGTGACCTGGTTCGCGCTGATTCTGAGATCGATCCCGTTCAACGCAGAGAATTCGCTGGGTTTCCCGCTGTTGAAGACTTTTCTCACGTTCATCAATTCGATCACGATTATTCCCCTACGCGCCTCATTGCGGTATCCGGGTCCAGCGTGGCCGCTCTCCAGATCGGCACGATGGTCGCGGTGGTATAGGGCACAACCGTCAGAACAAACAGCGTCGTCAATTCCGCGGCATTGACGAAAGGCGTCAATTGAAACTGGGGATACAGGGTGGACCAGCCTTTGAGCGCCGGCTCAAAGACGACCGACGACAACAGGAACACATGCAGGTAAGCGACAATCGCGCCGGTGAAAAAGGCCGTCAGCGACACCACCGCCCCTTCCCAGAACTTCATCTGAATGATATCTGCGGTCTCCCAGCCAATGGCTTTCAATACACCGATCTCCCACTTTTCCCCCGCGCTCAGGCCTGAGGCCTTGTCCCAGGCAAAGATGACAAACGCGAGCACCGCGGCGGAGAGAAGCACGAGCATCATCCCGCCCCGCCAGTTAAAGATCGAATCATACGTTCTCAGGACCTCGTCCCGTGTGATGGGTCGAGCGTCAGGCAGCACCTTCGCGACCTTCGTCGCGACGGTGGAGATTTCCCGCGGGTTATTGACCGATAGGACCACATCCGTCACGACATCGACAGGGATGCCGAACAGTCGCCGAAAGTCGACCTCGGTGACGACGATCAGATCGGCCGAGACCAGTTCGGACTTGGAGGAGAACGTATCGGCAATTCTGAAATTCATCGACGTGCCGTCGAAGGCGCGAAACGCCATCACGTCGCCCGTACCCGCATGCCGAAGACGCGCCATGCCATGGCCGATGACGGCGGTGCCGGACTTCAACGTATCGAGATTCACGCGATAGAGAGGTTCAGTGGACGGAACAGCCGCTCCTGCAGACTCGTCACCTTCCCCACCAACGACGTCGGTCGATGCGTTATGCGGGGTGACGGATGCGCTGCCGGCCGTTGGCACAAGAAATGTGTAGTTCGCGCCCACATCGGGATCGAAGTAGTAGCCCCACAGCCGCCCCTCCACCGAAGCGACCCCCCGGATGGTCTTGAGCCGATCGATCTGACGAATCGGGAAGAGCTCGTGTCGCCCCGCTCTCACTTTCTGCACGATGATCTCCGGAGACCCGTGCAAAATCAGCGACGCCTCCTTTTTGATTGAGTCGGTAAAAAACATCGCCGAGGCGAGGATAAAGACGATGAGCGTATAGAGCAGCAGCAAACTGAGATTTTTCACCTTCCGCCTGAGCAGCGAGGAGAGTGTAAAGTCCATCAGGTATCGTTGCTTCTCAATCCAGGCTCTCATGCACACTCCTCCCTAAATCCCTCGGCGGCGCGGTGAACGACCCCGACGGAAAATGTTCGAGAGAAAAGGGGTGGTCCTGGAACCCGGAATGCAAATCTGCCTGCGAGAGATGCCGCGTATAGCGCGCTTCGGGGAACAGACAGAAGTCGGTCAGTTTGAGTCTTGCGATCAATGCGGCCTTCTCCCGGAGGGTCGCTCGGCCGGACTCCTCATGGAAAGCGGCATGGACTAAGAGGAGACCGAGCACGACGACTTCCACCATCATGGTGAACAGAAACATTGTAGACCTTCTCATTCCTCTGGCTCCGACGGTGACTCTATGCCGAACAGATCCTGTCCGCGCCGTTCATACGGAACATCATCGACCGCAGGGAGACCTGTGTTTCGCCCACCCTAGACTCGCATTCCGGACATGCCGTTCTGCCCTTCCCTGAATGGTACATTGTGACGCCCAGGGACAACCCCGCATCGCGACTGCAGGAATGTATGGAGCAATCTTTGAGCCTGATCCGGAGAGACAACCGGACGGTACACATCGCACCGATCCTTGTGGCGTATCCCCTGAAACGCTGCCTCCCGCAGGTATCGATAGGCCTGCGGATGCCGCTCACTACTCACGCTTGCAACAGAAACCCTACGAACTGGGAGAGGGTGTATCAACGATAGGGAGGGAGCCCGAACCAGGCGTCATAGGATGCCGGTTGAGAGAATGTGGCCGCATGTGGTGATTCTTGCAACAGCAGCAAGAGCCCGGTGTGGCAGGACGCGACTGCCGAGCTCTGTGTGAATGAACCCGACCGACCGACTTCTTTTAATCTGAAGCGAAGTGGCTTCTATTTCCTGCGGCAAGATAGCCCAAGACCCTGTGCCAGGTCAGATTCGTCCAGGGACTAGAAATCCAGTTCCGCCATCTTCCGATGAAAACGGGTGATCACGTTGGGATCCGGCGTGAGGCGAATCTGCGCCTCATCCTTCCCCCTGTACGGCAGGAGATTCAACACATACCGCAGGCCCTCCAGGCGAGCCGCCTGCTTATCGTTCGCCTTCACGATGATCCAGGGGCTGAACGTCGTATGGGTCTTGCTGAACATTTCCTCTTTAAATCGCGTGTACGAATCCCACATCTCCTGCGCCTTTTCGTCGACCGGGCTCAGCTTCCACTGTTTGAGCGGATTCTGCCGGCGGGCATCGAATCGCTTGGCCTGCTCCTCCTTGGAGATCGAAAACCAGAACTTGATGATCGTGACGCCATCTTCGTACAGCATGTGCTCGAATTCCGTGACCTGCTGCAGGAACCGCTGGTGTTCCTTCTTACTGCAAAAACCCATGACCGGCTCCACCACGGCTCGGTTGTACCAACTCCGATCGAAGAAGACGATTTCACCCTTGTTGGGCAGTTGGCGGATGTAGCGCTGGAAATACCATTGTCCCCGTTCGTCGTCAGTGGGCTTGGGTAAGGCGACCACCCGCATGGCCCGCGGGTTGAGGTGTTCGGTGAACCGGCGGATCGTGCCGCCTTTGCCGGCCGCATCACGCCCCTCGACAAGAATCGCAATGCGTTGACCGTCGGCTTGTACCCAGCGTTGGAGCCGGACCAATTCGACCTGCAGCTGCCGTAGTTCTTGTTCGTATAAAAGCGTCTTGCGAACCTCTTCCAGATTGATGTTCTTGCTCTTGATCAGTTGGATCAGGCCCCTCGGCGTGTTGATCCGCCGGAG
Organism: Nitrospira defluvii; assembly: GCA_011525625.1. Lineage (GTDB taxonomy): Bacteria > Nitrospirota > Nitrospiria > Nitrospirales > Nitrospiraceae > Nitrospira_A. The sequence continues at coordinate 358,103 of WYAX01000015.1, read as the reverse complement.
ATCCTCTTCACTCAGGATCCGGCCCGCCTCACCGATGAATCCCGCCGCCATGGCGCCTCCGGGGTCACGCGCCGCTTCGTATCCGTCGCCCACCCGGGGGACGGCAGTGGGGATCACCTCCAGGTCGTCCTCTTCCAGATCCTGTGATCCGAGCATCGTGTCCGGCTCCGTCGGTTCACGATCTTTTCGCCCCTTGGCTTTGCCGTTTCCTTGCCCGTTTCCTGCCATGCGCGCCCCCTGCCTTTTCATGCCGGATCAGAATGCCACGTTCCGGTCGCACTCCGCCACGGCCTTGATGTAATCAGCCATGCCCTTGATGACGGCCCCGGCCACAAGATCGCCCTGACCTACCTGCCTGGCAACGGCACAGGCCCCGCAAACCCAGATCGGAATCTGCGCCGCTTGCACCGCGGCCAGCAGATCCTTCAACGGGGTCAGGTTCACACCGGTCACATGATCGGCCGTGCCCTTGCGCCCCAGCGTGACGGCCTCGTTCCACAGCCAGAGCACCACATCGTGCCCCTGCTCTTTGGCCGTCTTGGCCGCCATAAACGGTAACGTCGCCATCGTCGGATCGTCGGTCCCTCGACTACCTGAAATCATGAACGTCGCCATTGGTCAGTCCCCCGTGAATCGTCGTTCGTGAAGCGTCTCTCGTCCGTGACAGTAGGAGTTGATGGCGGATAGCGTATGGCCGTGGCAAAGACACCTACGTCGTAGATCTCTTGCTCGTGCCATACGCGTCGGCCATCTGCACGTATTCACTCAATTCATTTCGCCAAACTTCGGATATAGGCGATCAATTGCCACACCTGATCGTCCGGCAACCCGGCGAACGACATCATGCCGGTGCCCGGCGACCCGTTCTTGATAATCCAGAACAGTTGCCCGTCGGGAATGTCCTTCATCATCGAGCCGCAGGTAAAGTTTCTGGGCGGTGGAATCAAGGCCGCGCCCATGAAGCCCTGCCCGTTCCCCTTGTCCCCATGGCACATTGCGCAAGCCACGGGCTGAGCGGTCTGCAGAAACAGCGATTTCCCCGCCTTGATAGTCGCATCCGAATGCGGCAACGGATTGGTCTTGGACAGGAAATCTGCCGGGGCTTTCGCCGTCTTTCTCGGCTGCGGACAGACGCCGCTCGGCCCTTCACCGGACCCTGCGGCTGCCTGCGCGACCTCCGCTTCGCCCTTGAAGGTAGCCTTCAGATAGGCCATCACGTCGGCGACGCCTTGTTGTCCGATGGTGAGGCCCCAGTACGGCATGGTGGGCGATTTTCCTACGGCTCGACCACCGTAGTAGATCACGTTATAGAGATAGTCCGTCGGGACTTTCTCGAATGGAATGTTGGCATGGATCGCCGGCTTCGGGTCCAAGCCGGAGGCGGCGGGACCGTCGCCCTTGCCGGCTGCGCCGTGACACTGCGCACAATACTCCTTATAAATGACTCGGCCTCGATCCAAGCTCGTATGCCCAAACGGTTCGCTCTTCCACGGTTCATAGTAGGGAAAATCTTCCCACCCTCTAGTCGCGATATAGCCGGTGACATACCGTAAACCCAATTCACTCACATCGCCCACGAACTCCCCGCTGTGGGGTACATAGTCCGGCGGATTCGAATTAAAGCGGTGAATCCAATCCGCCTTCAGCCGCCTGCCGGCATCTGCCAACGACGTACTTTGCGGACCCCCGACGGTTTTGTCGCCTTCCCGTACTTGATGACAGCCGATGCAGGCATGTTCCTTAAAGATCTTCTCGCCGAATGCCGCCTCTTGCTTACTGAATGTCGCCATATCGATGGCACCCGACTTCACCTTCGGATCGACAAAATTGGTTTCGAGGTATTTCGCGATCTCTTCCGCCTCGGCCTGGGACACGGCCGGATGGGGTTGCGCCGTTTGACTCTGGTCCCAACGATAACTCTTCGCATACAGCGGTGGCTCCTTGCCCGCCAGCCAGCTTACCAACCATTCATGCTTGAATTTGCTGCCGGCCCCGATCAAATCGGGCGCCTTCTTTTCCAGTCGGGACATCGGCGCCCCTTCCAGGCGGTGACATCCGGCACAGTTGTTCTGGATCATCTCCTTGACGCGAGTCTGATCGCTGCCTAAGAGCAAGCGGGGAAATGAAAACAACCCCACCAACATGACCAACGCGCATCCGATCATCACCGTCCGTCTTCCACCCATGAAACACCCCTTTCGTTCGCCCCACTGCGCGGCCGGTCAGCGTGATGCCAACCAGGCATGGATATCTGCGATTTCTTGATGACTCAAGACAGAGCCCCAGGCCGGCATCGGACCTCGGCCATGGAGCACCGTCTCCCAAAACGCTCCCTCGTTCTTCAAGATTTTATTGCGGGCCAATTTGGGCCCCGCGCCTCCCATCGCGCCCTCGCCATGGCACGCCTGACAGTTCCGTGCAAAGATTTCCGCGCCTCGTGCCGACACCCCGACCAGCGGACCGTCGCTCGCGGGGCTGGGCCCTCCCGCCGGAGCCGTCGTCGCCAACTCTTCTTCGATGGACGGCAAATGGTCCGGCGCACCAGGATGATAGCGGGCCGTCACGAACTGAAGAAGGGTGGCGGCTTCGTCCTTGGACAAATCTGCGCCCCAATGCATCATCTTTTCGACCGTGACCTGCCATCGATCCGGCGGCAACCGCTGTTGCACGATGAGATCGGTCGTGTGGCACACGGCGCAACGAGCATGAATCAACGTCACCGCCCGTCGAGCCTGCGCCGGTTCGATCGTATGCTTGTCATCTTCTTGAGCCGCCGTCACGGCCGCGATGCCGAGGAGCAGTACCAGCCCCGCTACCAACGGAGACCATCGTCCTCGCTCTCTTCTCGCCTCCCCCATCAAGCCCCTCATGCGGCCACCGTCACAGACAGGCGATCCCACCCGTTCCACAAAAAACCCCCGGGATTCCACGGACTCTTCTCCGGTTGCTGAGTCCCCTGCGCATCCGTCGCCCGACAGAGAATCGCCGTCGGGCCCACCTGACGCGCATTCCACAAATATTGCCATTGCCGCCAGGCGTAGGGCTGTTCTTCACCCACCAACCGAGCGGGCGCCCAGGTCTTCCCGTCGTCGCACGAGACTTCCACCTTGGTGATCGGCGATTCACCCGCCCAGGCGACCCCTTGAATGGTCACTGGACCAATTCTCAGCGTGTCCCCTTCGGCGGGCGCAGCGATCAGCGATTTCACCGGCATCTGCTCGACCGGCACCATCACGCTCCCCGGCAACCCCGACCCCGGCTGGATCGACGTCTCCGGTATCCGATAGGCCTGCTGCATGTAATATCCGGGCGTTTCGTCTGCACGCAGGGTGATCTCCGTTAACCATTTCATGCAGGATTCCGCCATCCAGCCCGGCGTAATCACCCGCAACGGTGCGCCATGCAGGAGCGGTACAGGACGACCATTCATTTCATAGGCAAGAAGCGTATCCGGATGGAGCGCTTTGGCGATGGGAATACTTCGCGTGAACAGGGGGACGGTGGGCAGAGCCGGACGATCCGCGCCCTGCATTTGCACATGCAGGCCTTGCGGCTTCACGCCGGCACGCTGCAAGACGTCGCGCAGCCGAACGCCGGTCCATTGCGCGTTTCCAGCCGCGCCCCGTTCCCATTGGACCCCCGGAACCTTGGGACGATGGTGCGCCCGACCGTTGCCGCTGCATTGCAACACGGCGGTGATCGTGACCGGCTCAAATTTCTTGAGCTCCGGCAGACTCAGGGTCAATTCATCCTTTACGAGTCCCTTTACCGTCAGACGCCACGTCTCCGGCTGAATAGCCTCCGCACTGGGCGGCCCGAAGTGGCTGCGCACGAAAAACCGTTCGTTGGAGGTCAACCAGGAAGTGAATTCCCGCACCGGCGTTTCCGCATCGAACGGCCTGGAGACACGCACGGTGAGCGGGCCGCTCGCCTGCCCGGTCGTCTCAACCTGACTCTCCGCGAGCGCTCGATCGAGGCCGCCCGCCACCACACCCGCTCCGATGCCTTGCAGCACCCGCTCGAACAACGCCCGCCTCGTCACCGCCATGATCGTCCTTTCATCCTGCCCCCATTGCCCTCTACGTATGAGGATTCAATTCGATCGCCACCTGAACCGGCACCACGATGGATTGATGGACGGTACAAGCATGGGCGACTTTCAACAATCGTTCTTTCAATTCCGGCGTGATCCGGTGTGGCAACCTGATCGACAGATGAATCTGCCCGACACGGTGAGGCTGCTCCGCCATCGTCCACTCCGCCTCCACTTTCAGGCCGTCACGGGAAATGTCGTGTCGCGCGCAAAAGCCGCCCACGAAATAACCTACGCAGCTGGCCACAGAACCCACGAATAATTCCACAGGACTCATGCCCGCGTCGGCGCCGCCATCGTCGACCGGCTGATCCGTGACGACGCGATGCCGGTCGCTGAGAATGTCGTAGCGGGCGCCGCCCTGATAGGCCACACTCAGCTTCATCTCCCTCTCCTCTTCCGGTCTGCGGCCGCTCGTGCGTGACTCCCGATGGTCCATTATCTCAGACGTCGGGCCGGGATCTGTTTCACGAGCACCAGGCCATCTACTTAGTAGGGCACATCCGCCGGCTTCCCTCCCTTCGGCCAATCCTGGCCTTTGTCGGGAAAGTCCGGGTGTGGTTGCGCGTTGATGTAGGCCGCGACGTCATACGCATCCTGATCCGAGAGAGCCCATCCCCTGGTTCTCGGCATGTTCGACTTGATGAACGCAGCCGCCACCGGAACACGGGCCAGCTCCGCGCCGAGCGTGTAGGACTGAGCACCCCACAGGGGTGGCCCCGCCATCGTGCCCTGTCCGTCGGCGCCGTGACAAAAGGCACAACGGGCGGTGAAGACCTTGACTCCGTTCGCCGCGTCCGGCGGCTTGGGCGATTGAATGGTGGGAATCCCCCGCCAGGCTATCCGGCTGCCGGCCGGCACATCCTTCGACAACCATTCGATATAGGCGACGATCGCTTGCAGTTTGTGACTGTCTTGCGGAATCGGCTTGCCGTTCAAGTTGCGTTCGAAACAGTCATTGATGCGGTCGGCCAGCGTCACGACGCGCCCGGTCCGCGCACGATATTCCGGATAGGCCCGGGAGAGGCCGACGTAGGAGGCTGAATTGGGATCGAGGCCTGCGTCTAAATGGCAATTCGCACAAGTGAGTCGGTTTCCTACGTAGGGCGCGGCAAATTCCTGGGTATGGACGACCAGCTGATAGCCTAACCGGATCTGCTCTCCGCGTTGCCCGCCGGGGATGGAATCGGGGGAAGGGTGACTGAACAGCGCATCGAGCCTCTCAGGCTCGAATTGGTTCAGGGCAGAGGGCGAACCGCTTCGTGTCTCCTTCGAGTCGACACAGCCTGCGATGGACACGACAATCGCGACGGCGATCGATAGTATTGGTCTCATACGTAGCGAAGCTCGCAAACTACATACCACACCGCTCAACACGTGACAGCAAAAAAGGCGGTTGCCAGTGGATCGGGCATTCCCCTTCGGTCTGAGTCCCTGGCGACAAAAGCCCCAGGGCTCACCGAACCCCTGCGGCATCCCGCCACAGCGCCGTCTGCAACATGGCCTTTTCTCACGCTGTCCTGTTAGGGTCAGATTGGAACGAAAGGATTCAAAATGTCGAAGGAATGTTCCTCAGGCACTCAGCGCCCGTCGCCCAACGGTGCGGTCAGGTGCGGGCAATCGCGGGACGGAATGCATGCATCGCATCACGACGTCGCCCGCTCGGGAGCCAAGGCACGAATGTACTGAATGACATCCAACATCTCCTGATCCTTCAGCCGCCCCCTCCAGGAATGCATCGGGCTGAACAGGACCCCGTTCGAAATCGCGATCAACAACTCGAAATCGGTTCGGCCGCGGGACGGCAACGTGTGAAAGTCCTTGGGCTGCACGATCAAGCCCTGGGCATCCGGTCCGTTCCCGTCTCCGAGCCTTCCGTGGCACCTGAGGCACTGCGCCTTGTACACCGCCTCGCCTTTGTCGGGATTCCCGCGAAACTCCTGGGCTCCGATCCAGCCGCTCATCACCACTACGCACAGGACCGCCCCTGCTGGAATGAGATATCGACGCATCGCAGCCTCCCCATACACCGAACCATTGGTATGTCGCCCCGGATGATGTGTCGCTCCGATTTCACGCGGCGTTCATTGAACACCCATGATCGTCGCGAGGCAATCGGAACTCCCTTGAACTCATGACCGGACGAATCGGCTAGAACCCCTCCTCGCAAATTTCAGACCTTACGATCAATCCTGAACGCCTTTCACCACTCTCACTGATACGTCTGCTTTTCCAACGTCGGCACGATTGCCGTCTGCTCGGCACCCGTGATCTGGTAACGAACATACGGGTTCTCCACCATTTGATTGGCATACAGTCTGCCCGCGGGAGCGGGCACATTCACATTCAGTGTTGCCCGGCCTTTCGGTTCGACCGTGACCGTCTGCACAATCTCTTCCCGAACATAGGGATGCCAGATTTTGACTACATAGGTGCCGGGCGGGATGTCTGAGAGTTGGAACCGCCCGTCACTATCGGTCAACGTATAGTAGGGATGATCCATCACCAATCCCCAACTCTCCATGTACGCATGGAAGCCGCACTGCATCACGAACATGTTACGCCCCTTCGTCATATGAACGGTTCCCGTCACCGGAGTGCCCTCGTAATGCTTCGAAACCTGCGCGCTCAGCTGAGCTTGGGCCGGATATCTGGAACTGATCGGCAAGGGCAAATTGAACAGGACGCGCGGTCCTAGATGCGACGTCTCATAGGCCTGGATGTCGTGCATGGCGGGGTCCATGTTCACCACCGACACATCATGCCGATCACGGACGAGACTGAGGAACGGAAGGAACCGGCAATCGATCGCCTCGATGCGCGGGGCCGTAAATGCAGGGAACGGTTTTCCGCGTTCGATGGATTCGATATAGACGACCACTTCCTGAAACTCTCCGGAAAGACCGATTCGAAACGGTTGCATCAAGCGCCATCCCTGCCCGTCCGAAATCCGGCCGCAGTACACCGCATCGGGAAGCGTCGTGAGGTTGTACCCCTTGGGGTGCGGAACCTTGCCGACCATGGTGACTCTTCCGCTGACGGTTCCTCCGTCGGCGACGGTGATTTCTTCGTATGCAGCGGCCGGACCTCCGCTCGCCGACATGGCCAGCAGCAACACCCAGAGCGCATACCGCGTCGCACCAATGTGTTCGAACATACGTCCTACTCCTTTTGGCTGATGTCTCCATGGTGAACCGGGAATATGATTCATGCTAACACATGACCGGACACGTCGCGCCGGTCGGCTTCGCGCTCACTGCTTGCCGACAACCTGTCCGAATGCGGGGTGTCGTCCGTCGAGGCGCCATTGCCCCCTGGCCTGCTTGATCAACTCGGTGCATGCGCGAAACGCACACAAGGACCTCTCACAAGTCCTGAGAGGCGGGCGCCTCGGACATCGGACAGGCATTCGAGAGGGTGACCACCATCACGACATCTCCTTGTCGTGCCGCTTGATCGAAGAGTTCTTTCAGGCTCTTGAACACATCCTCGTGATCTCCGCTCACCAGCGTGCTCATATCCCCTGGCCGGACGGACAATCCATGCGCCCGAAAGACGCGCAAGGCTTGTTCAACGACCGGCGACACGTGTGCGCTTCGAAGCGGATACAGGCTCACCTGCGCTGACGTCTTGCTCATTCCTTCTCCTCCTGTTTGTCACTGTCCAGTTGCACCGCCAGCCCGATGTAGCCACCCCAGGGCAACGGCAAATCCGTCAGGTGGGGAATCGGCCAGAGGGCGGTTCTCCATCGTATGGACTGAACACGTCCCTTGGCCGCTTGCATGACCAATCGCTTTAATTCTCCTATGGAGAAGAAATGCGCAGCCTGCCAGAGTGGATCTCCGGACGATCGACAATGAACCGCGAGGAGACTCCATCGATTAAGCACACCCAAGATCAATCCCTGCCGTGCAACGCGGACAGATTCGACAAGCGCCCCCAATGGGTTTTCCACAAATTCAAGGGTCGTGATCAAGAGGACGAGATCCACAGCGTGGTCCCTGAAAGGAAGGAACTGGGCATCCCCGTGCAGGCAAGGCGGGCTTCCGAAGCGATGGGCTTCCAGCAACATGGGCCGGGAGGAGTCGACCCCTATCGAGTCGAGCCCACGCTCGGCCAACCAGCGAGTAAAATGGCCTGTCCCGCAGCCGACCTCCAACACCCTCCGCACCGTGGGAAACCGCCCCAGGAGCTTCCCGAGGAGCCGTTTCTCCAGCGTATCAGCATCGAATCCCGCTCCCGAGTACCAGTTCTCGTAGCGCGCCGCCACCGCCGGTTCGGCAAATGGATTGACGACCTTCGAGGTCATGGAACACAGTCCTCCCGCCCGACAAGGCCTGAACTCAGCCGGCGCATTTTCCTCAAGGTCTGCCATCAGTGCGTCGACGAACCCTACGCCGCCACGGGGAAAGGATCGGTACGCAGGGTGACGACCGGATCCGGATACCCTGAAGGCTGCCGAGAACGCTCGTCCCGCGAGGCCGCAGCAGGGTCCACGGCGCGAAGAGGAACGAGCGCCACGTTGGTGAAGGCCGTCGAGACAGTGAGGCGGCAGTGTCTTGCGAAGACACCGCTGGCGACCTGTGTCAGCAGTCTGCTAGGTCACAGGCAGAAACGGCGCAAACGTTCGGATATAACTCAGCACGTCGCGCATCTCCTGCTCGGATAAACGATCTCTCCAGCCATGCATGGGACTGAAGAGCACACCCTGGGAGATGCCGAGCATCAGTTCTCTATCGGTTTTTGAGCGCGACCTGGGAGACTGAAGATTCTCCGGCGGGACGATCAAACTGCGAGCGTCAGAACCCAGCCCATCTCCTGCCCGCCCATGACAACGAAGACAATGCTGTTGATAGATCGTTCCCCCTGATTGAGGATTCAGGGGCCTCGTTTCCGCAAGCGCCCAGGAGCCGAACATCATCATCAACCAAGCGAGTACAAACAGGAGCCCCCTCATAAGATCTCCTCTCACCCTCGTCCTTACGAATTGATCTATTGAGCCCGAGAAGGGATCTCTCCTTCCAAGGCGATACCATCGGCGCGATCGCAGCCCGGTAAGATCACGAGCAAACGCCGTACCACGGAAATCTTTTAGCCAATGGCCGATGACAATACGAGAACGCCTGTGGTTACGTTGTGAACCATGAGATCGTTCCTGTCGAAGGGAGCGAACACTCTCCCTTCTGTAGGGATTTGGGCATGCTCTACACATGAATGTGTCGCGAAACGCCACAACTATATTTGCCGACACATGAATGAGCTGTCATGGCCTGTGCTGATTCAGATCGTCGAGCCCTGCGACGCCGACGCGGAGCGAGGCCTCGAATTCAATCGAGACCTGAACCACTGAAACAGACGGGCAGGCATGCTGGGCCCGACATAGACCCGCGCTGCATTGGCCACGACAAAGACGGAGCTGATGTGGTGCAAGAAGGCTGCGAGCACGGGGGTGAGAAAACCGAGCGTGGCCAGCATCAATCCCACCGCATTAAACGAAATGGCCCAGGCGTAGTTTTGTCTGATGACGATCGCCATCTTGCGGCTGATCTTGAGAAGAGTGAGAAGATCGCCCGCATCATCACCCAGGATGACGATGTCGGACGAGGCGATCGCCAGAGCGATGTTTCTATGCCCGCCGATGGCGATGCCCACATCGGCGGCGGCCAAGGCAGGCGCGTCGTTCACCCCGTCGCCGACCATGGCGACCTTGCCGCGCAATTGCATGTGCCTGACCAGGTTAGCCTTGTCCTCCGGTTTGCAGTTGAAGCGATACTCGTCCGCGCCGATGAGGTCGGCCACCCGCTTGGCTTCGGATTCTTCGTGATCGCCGGTCGCGACGATCACGCGCTCGATACCCTGCTCGCGGAGGGCCGCAGCCAGGTTCTCCATCGCCGCGCGCACGACGTCCTGAACGACGATGACCCCTTTGACTTCCCCGTCCAGCGCCAACCAGATGGCGCGGCCGCTGTATTCGATCGCCGGAAGCTGGAGCCCGAGCGCTTGCAGCGTTTCTGGACTGCCGATCAGCACCTCGTGACCCTCCACTCGTGCTTTGACCCCGCGCCCCGGGAGGTCTTCTGCCTCGCTCACGGATTTGAATCGGGTGATGCCTTGCTCCCTGGCACAACTCAGGATGGCCCGCGCCAACGGATGACTGAATCTGATTTCGACGGAGGCGGCGATGTGAATCAATTCGTTCGCCTCGATCGCAAGCGGAATCAGACGGCTGACCTTGGGCTCGGCCATCGTGACGGTGCCCGTCTTGTCGAGAATCACGGTCTTGACCGACTGAAGGGTCTCCAACGGCTCCCCGCCTCGTGCCAGAATATTGAGCCGTGCCGAGCGCCCGATGCCCGAGGCGAAGACGGTCGGTGTCGCCAGGGCCCAGGCACAGGGGCACAACACCGCAAGGGCGGTGGCCATGACATCCAGACTCCCTGTCACGAACAGCAGCACAAACGAATAGCCGCTGACGCCCAGGAGCAGAAATTGGACAAATGTCTCAGCCTTCTTCTGCAACGCCGGCTTGGTTTGCAGACTCGCTTTGATTTCCGCTGCGATCACCGCAAGAAACGATGCATCGCCGTTTTTGCTGGCGCGCACCTCCAGGGGAGTCGAAAGATTGAGCGTCCCAGAGATCACCTCGTCGCCGGTGACTTTGTACACAGGAAACGGTTCGCCGGTGACAAATGATTCATCGACCGAAGATCTTCCTGCGACCACATGGCCATCGACGGGAATCACCGTGCCCGAGGGGACAATGAACAGGTCCTCCTGCTTGACCGCTTCGACCGGAACTTCCCGGATTGCATCGCCGCGGTGCAGCAAGGCGGTGGTGTTGGTCTGTGTGACGAGGCGCTCGATCTTCTCTCGGTTCCTGCGGATGATCGTGAAGGAGAGGTAGAGACCGAGCCCGATGAACCAGGCCACCAGGGCGCCGCTGAGCGGCTTGCCGTCGATCAGCGTCACGGCCATCACCAGCACAATCAGCAGTTCGGCTGACACCTGTCGCTGGAGGATCAGCGATTTCAGCAAGCCGTAGGCATACAGGGTCAAGCACCACAGATAGAAGGGCACCGCCAGCTGGTAGAAGAAGGGGATGCCAAACAGGGCCTCGATGGCCAGAAGCATGACTGGAATGAGTGCCGCAACAAGCCGCAGCAAAAAGATGTCCCCGCGAGGACTGATGCGGAGAAGCATCTGATCCGAGCGCTTGAATAAGGCTTCGACGCGCAGGGCCTTCCCGTCAATCCGTGTCATGTGGCCTCACACGAGCCGCGATACGACTCCACGGCACAAGCCTTGTCAGCCCGCAGGTCGACGGAGCCACCGGTTCCACGTTCTTCTGCTGTGGCCTCGAGTCTTGTGGCAGCGATCATCAGCTCTTTCTGTTATGCTTCACCGCATTGAGGAAGGCATACGTTGGACTCACTCCCTGCCTCCTACATCTCAGTGATCGCTCTTGCCGTCCTATCAGGTGGCACGACGCTCATCGGCGCCTTACTCGCCATAACTCTTGGCGAGAATCCCCGCATGATCGCGATGGGTATCGGATTCTCCACCGGTATCATGGTCCTGATTTCGCTCTGCGAACTGGTGCCGGAAGCCTTGAGGATTGTGGGGCCGGGGACGACGAGCCTGTCGGTCGGCCTGGGAGCCGCGCTGATTCTGACCCTCCATATCCTCATGCCGCACATCCATCTGGGAAAAGACTCGACAGCGCCGGCCAGTGAACTACGAGCCGCCTACCTCATTGTGTTCGGTCTGATCCTGCACGACGTCCCGGAAGGTTTTGCGATGGCCAACGCCTTCTTGTCTTCGCCGTCTCTCGGGCTACTGGTTGCACTGTCGATCGCCATTCACAATATTCCCGAAGAGTTCGCCATGGCGGTCCCCGCCGTCGCCGTCCAAAACCGGGCGCTCCTATTCAAAGCGGCGGTGCTTTCGGGACTTGCGGAGCCGGTCGGCGCCATGCTCGGCTTGGTGGCAGTGCATTTGAACCCCGCGCTCAATCCGTCCTTTATGGCCTTCGCGGCCGGCGCGATGGTCACGGTCTCCGCCTTCGAGCTCATCCCACTGGCCGGAAAATATGGCAGGATGGGATCCTTCGCACTAGGCGTTGCCGGCAGTGTCCTGGTCTACTTGGCCCTACAGGCTCTATTTCCGCATGAAAGGAGTGAGATCTCATGGCTTTCCATACCTACCGCACGATGACCGAGGCGGTGAAAGGGCTCCAGGAGCGTGGGTTCACGGCAAACTTCGAGTTTGCCGCGGGGCTCGTTCACGACGTGACCAGCAGGCGTACGTTTCGAGCCGACGAGTTGACGATCGTTGAGCACCACCGTTTCGAAGGAAGCTCGGACCCGGACGACATGTCCGTCTGTTACGCACTGGAAGCGCGCGACGGAACTCGAGGGGTCTTCGTCGATGCCTACGGAACATATGCAAGCCCCGAGGTGAGCGAGTTTCTGACCCGTATCCCCATCCATGAAGAGAATTAGCGCGGCCGCTGCCGGCCGCAGATTCCCGGCGGTCCCGCTAGCCGTTACTCACGATGATGCCGGCCGCCACCAGTATCCCGGCGGCCAGCGCGATGAGACTGTACTTGGCCGACTCCCGCTCCGCTTGAGGAAGCAGATGTGTCGCCCCCACATAAATGAGAGCCCCGGCCGAAATCGACAACAGAGTTCCCAGCAAGGATGGGTCAATGCGGCTGATCATCGGGTACGACAGCAGGGTCCCCAATGGTGTGCTGACGGCGGCAGCCAGGAACGCGAGCCACAACGATTGCTTCGAACTGCCGCCGCCCCGAAGGAGCAAGAGATAGGTAATGATCCCCTCAGGAAACTCATGGAGCACCATACCGATGGCAGCAAGGGCTCCGGTGAGCATGCTGGCGCTAAACGTAATCGAATAGACGACGCCGTCCAGGAACGAATGGAAGCCGATCCCCAACAGCGGCACCAGCCCAATGGCGAACTCGGGATTCTTGTCGCAGACATAGGCCGTGAGAAACCGGTTGAACAGATGCATGAAGACATAGCCGGCGAGCAGGTACAGAGGCGCCTGCTCGTTCATCCCAAATGATTTTGGAATGATGTGCAAGAAGGACACGGAGATCAGGACACCCGCCGCAAAACACGAAAAGTAGGTACTGTTCCTGCGTCCCCATTTCTCGAAGTGGCGAATGACATAGATCCCGATCGTCGTGACCAGCGCAGCGAGTAGGCTGGCGGAGAGGGGGACCCACAGACCTGATACCATCGGTTACCCAGACGCCGCATCGTAGATCATGAGAATGGTGGCGCCCTCCTTCGTCAAGATGGCCGACACATCGGCATGCTCCGGCAGGAACCGATAGGCGCCTCGTCCCAGCGTCTTCCCTTCCGTCTCGCATTCCCCTTCGAGCACATAGTGCTGCACGGGGGCAACATGGCTATGCGGCAGGACCTGCCCTCCGGCCGGCAACCGGACGATGATGGTCTTGGCCTTCCCCTTGCCCTCGTCCCGCAATACCGTCACCTCGCCCTTGCCGGGGAATTCCCGCAATGCTTCCCACAACAGGTCACCGGGATACCGGACAAGATCTTTCATGGTTGCCTCCTGTCGGCTCGCTCTCGGTACAGCATACGAGGCCTGTCGCTCATTCGTTCGCATTTCCCATCGGCTGCTTGATGCTGACCGCGCCGCGTAGGTCTCCCGCCGCATAGCCGACCGCGGCGTCGAACGGGTAGCGCTGCCGCAACCCGTCTTGAACCGCAGGCGGAATCTGCGCAACCGGCCCATGACAGAGCACACAGTGCGGCTGAACGACGATCGGCTTCATGAACCGGTAGTACTGCCCGCCCGGCTCCGCCACGACTTCGCTATGAGCCATCGCCTGAAACGCTTCCCCTTTGGCCGCCCGCTCGGCAAACTCGGCCAGCACCGTTTGCTCCCAGGCATCCGGCATGCCCAGCAGGGGATTGCGCACCCGCGTGCCGACACGCGTCACGCGCCAGCCATGTTCACGGGACAAGCGTCCGGCGATCTCCGGAGCCAGGTCGGCACATACTTTGATCGCTTCCGTCGGCCCGCCCTTGGCCATTTCCCGCTTCATGGCCGCGCCCAATTCATTCAAGAAGGTCGCAGCAGCTTCAGAGGCAGCCTTTTCGCGGTCGGCCGTCTCGGCCTGCGCGAGGACCGCAGTGGGCTCCAAGACCACCACCCCAAGACTGAACAGCAGCACTGCCACCACACGGTCGCACATTGCCATGGCCGCACCTCCCGCCGCTTGGCGCATCAGTGTCGATGTTCCTGCTCTCCGCCCTGTTGCCCGCCGCCACCACCTCCATGCCCGCCGCCGCCCATCCCGCCTCGCCCCTTGCCGCCCATACCACCCCGGTGCTGCCCCTCGCCCTCATCCTTCATCTCTGTATGGTGGGCACGAGCCTTTTCTTTCTGCTCCGGCGTCAGCAGTGCCATCGCCTCACGTTTCGTTTTCACTCCCTCCACCAGCAACTCGCCTTCCGCCTTTTTCAGCTGATCGACCTTCGCCTGAATCGCGGAGAGCTCGGCCTGTTCATCCTCCAGCAACGCCTGCAATTCGAGTGTCGCGATCTTGACGTCTGCATCCATCTTGATATGCCGACGCTTGCAGTCCAACTGCATCCGCTTGAGTGTGCCGACCTGTTCCGAGGTCAACCCGATCTCCTTGGCATGCTTCAGCAGATGCTTGAGATAATGGCCGCCGTGCTCACCCTGCTCCCCCTGTCCATGCTCCCCCTGCGACTGACCGTGTTTCATTCCTCCATGCCCCTCGTCTGCCAGGCCGGGAAGAACGGTTGTCGCGACCAGACAGACAGCCCCTGCTGTCACAGCGATCCAGCGGTTCATCTTCATGACCATCACCTCCATTTCAATCTCAAGGAACGATCCAGCCCCACTTGGCAAAAATCTTCGAGCCGGGCGGCGAGAGCACAAACTCTATGAACCGGGCCGTGAGGGGCTTGGCCGTGCCTGACCTGGTCCCGGCAATCCCGCAATCTCGATAGACAACATACCGGTCGGAAACGGCGACGAGATCGGCCACCGTCGGATTGGCCAGTTGCCACGTATTCCAGGTGAGCCACGCATCGAGGCTGGGGTCCCCCTCCCACCGCGCCTTGGCATCGGCGCTGTTCGGCATGACCGCCCGGATGTTCCTCCGCAACGCGCGCACGGTCCGGATGTCCCCCTGTTTGCCCGCCATGTCCTCCCATAAGCCCGTCTGTCCGGCTCCCTGCACGACCAGCACCTTCATGCCCGGCTTGAGCAGGTCGGGAAAATCCTGGATGCGCTTGGGATTCCCCGGACGGACGAGAATCGCGGCCGGACGCAGGTAGAGCGGCATCACCGTCGCCTCATCGACCGCTCCTTCCATCGCGGCAATCAGGTCCGTCATCATGAACTCCGCACCAGAATAGACGATATCAGCGTCGGACTTGGCCTTCGCCAGCCACTTGGCGGTCGGACCCGCCGTCACCTCAACCTGAATGCCGGTGGTTCGACCGAACTCCGCCGCCGCCTCTCGCATGGCCGGAGCCGGCCCCCCAGGACCGTATACATGCAGGACCTCCTGCGCGGTCACAGACCCGGCATCGAGCCACAGAACGACCACCATCCACACCCACCAGCCTCTGCACCGTGCCATGAGTCGCGACTCCTTCAGCGCCAGGTCATTGCGGCAATTTCGGCATCTCGAACTTGATCGGCTCCCCCGCCAGCGCCTTCAGAAACGCGACCAAATCCGCCTTGTCCTCCTTCGTCAACCCGAGCGGCTTCACCATCGGACTCAGATGCGGATTCGACCCGCCTCCCTGATCCAGGAAATCGATCACCTCTTCCAGCGTCTTAAAGACACCGTCATGCATGTAGGGAGCGGTCTCGGTGATGCTCCGAAGCGTCGGGGTCTTGAACGCTCCTTTATCCTGTTCCTGCCTGGTGACGTAAAACCGTCCGAGGTCCTCTTTCATCGGCCCGGCTTGGGGCACGCCAAGATTGTGAAACTGATTGTCGGTGAAATTCGGCCCGTTGTGACAGAGCACGCACCGGGCCTTCCCCTTGAACAAGGCCATCCCCCGGACTGCCGCGTCGTCCATCGCCTTGGTATCGCCCAGCACATACTTGTCGAAGGCGGAATTGGTCGACACGACCGTTCGCTCATAGGCGGCAATGGCCTCGGCAAGGCTTTGGAGATTGACGTCTGTGCCGAACACCGCCCGGAATTGCTGTTGATACCCCTTGATCTTGGCCAGTTTCTTCACGACGTGCTCGAGCACCTCGGCCATCTCCACGGGGTTGGCGATCGGCCCCAGCGCCTGCTCCTCCAGCGATCCGGCGCGTCCATCCCAGAATTGGAGCGGGATGAGTCCCGTGTTGTAGACGGTCGGCGCCTGGCGGCCCCCGATGCCTCCGCCCACTCCGATCGACGTCTGGCGCGGATCGGCGAAACCGGTAAACGGATTGTGGCAAAAGGCGCAGGAGATGGCGTTGTTCTTGGAGAGCCGCCCATCGAAATAGAGTTGTTTCCCCAAATCGACTTTGGCCTTGTAGTTGAGGTTCGTGGCTGGAATCGGCACGACCGTCGGCAGGGGTGCGATGTCAGGGACGGTCACGCCGTCCACCACGACCGTCCCGGCCGAGACCGGCGATTCCGCCTGCGACTGTGTCGCCAGAAACCCCACACCGGCCAACAGGGTCGCCGCCAGCCCGCCGAGCATCACACACACATATCTCCGTCCGTCCATCATCGCTCCTCCTTTAATAGGCCTCCGCCAACACCGCCCGCATCGCATCGAGGAACCGCCGGTTGTCCGCCGGCAAGGCCGTCGTCACACGCATGAATCCGGGACCGAGCATGACATCGTTCAGCGCCTTGATCAGAATGCTCTGCTCACGTAACTTCGCGGCCACCACGGATGCGTCGTGCGGCGCCACATCCGCGAGAAAAAAATAGGTTTCAGAGGGATACGTCTTCACACCGATCGTTGTCAATTGGCCCGCCAGGTCCTCGGCCCATCCGCGCAACTCGACCGCTCGCGCTCGAATCTTCTCTTCATGCCGTAACGTGGCGACCGCCGCCGCTTCGCTCGGTCTGGCCAAGGGATAGGCATCGTTGTTGTGATTAAGATCGTCGGCCAACGGTTCGGGAAGAATCGCATAACCGACCCGAAACCCCGCCAAGCTGTGGGCCTTCGAGAGCGTACGCGTGACCAGCAGGTTCCGATAACGCCGCACCCACGAGGCCACTGACTGACCGGCCATGCCGACGAAGGCTTCATCCACCAGGAAATGCGTCCGCGGATAACGAGCCAATAGATCAGGGAGCGGCCTCATATCGAAGGTCCCGCCATTGGGATTGTTGGGATTGACGATCACCATGAGCGTCGTCTCGGGCGGAACGATCAGCTTGGCCAGGTCGAACGAGAAATTCTCCTGAGGGAGGAGACGTGTCTCCGTGTAGGATTCGGCGATCTCGGGGAAGAGCACATAGGTCGGCGTCAGCAAATGGACGCGTTGACCGAGCCTCCCGAACAGTTGGCGCAGGATCAATTCGGAGCCGGCATTGACATGAATCAGCCGTTCGGGGACACCGATCTGCTCGCTCAATACGCGGCGAAGCGGCGCCGAGTAGGCTTCCGTATAGTAGTTGCTCCGGACCAGTTCCTCCTGTGCGGCGACAATCGCTTCGTCCAACGGCGGGAGCGGATTCTCGCAAAGCAGCATCTTGATGCCGGCAAATGCCCCGCCGCCTTTTTCGAGCAATGAGGTCATGTAGTCCTCCCCTGACGACGGAGTCGTTTCGGACCGGACCGGGCCGGCGGCGTCTGCTGCGGCCCTCTACCGGACCCCTCTCCCTGCCCTGCCTCGCCACCCCGTGCGACACAGCGTTCAAACGCGGGCAAATGGGCCTCCCGTGACCTGGCTTGGAGGCGTTGAAAGAGGCTCCTCACATCGGGCTCATGCGTCTCGCGCAGAAACCGATCGTACATCGCGATATTTTCGCGCTCTCCCTCGACGCCGGCTCGGCAGGCCTCCAGAATCGATCGCGGCGGCTCACGCTTTGTGTCCCAATCGTCGTTCGGGAGGGGAATCCCATAGCGGGCGCACAGCGCTTCGACCGCTCGTGCATGCGTATGCTCGGCCTCCACGATATTGATGAACGGCCGCACCGGACCGAATGTCTTGATCACCAGCCGATAGAAGGCCCGCGCCTTATACTCGTCGTGCAAGGCTTCGAGAATCATGTTTTTGGTTGTGTCGTCGATCATGGTCATTCGTCACAATTTATAGGCACGGTGGCAGGACACACAGGCCCCGATGGTCCGCTCCAAGTGCGGCAAGATCCTCTTCAGATCCTTCGATGGAATCGCCTTAGCGAGCTCCTCCGCCTCCTGATGATGCGCCATCGCGAGTTCATGATATTTCGAAGGAAACGTCGCCCCGCCCTCCCGTTGCATGGCCTGGTGATGCTTGGGAAAGCCGAGTTCCTCGTGCGCCACCGTGGCGGCCCGATCAAATTTCTCCTGGCCCAGGAAGGCCACAATAACCTGGAGCGCCTCCAAATGCTCACGCATGGTGAGCTTCATCCCTGCCTCAGGCCCTCGGTCGAGACCGAGAACCACGCGGTCATCTTGCCGAATCTCGGCAGAGGTCCCTTCCTTGATCATGGGATGGGCGTGTTCATGAGGCCCCTCACCCGCCGCAGTCAGACATAACAGCGCAAGCAATCCCGCGCCGATTGACACCATGGTGACTCGATTCATTTTAGCCTCTCTCCAACCGCTCCAGCCCTTAGGACCTCCGGCCCCCTAGACTGTGATGACCCCCATATACACCAACAGGGCCCACAGCATGAGGCCGATGGAAAATACCGCCAGCAAATCTTGCTTCAGGTAGCGCACAAGCACCAGCGCCAGGCCGGCAAATACAAATGCCACCGGTGTGCCCGACATGTGCCGACCGAGGCTCAGGACGACGTTGGCCAGAAGACCCACGAACACCGTCATCACCCCCTGTACTGCGCCTCGCACGGCGCCGAGATGCCGGATCAGCCCAAACACTTCTGCCGCGACGAGCGTCATCACAAAGCTCGGAGCGAAGATCGCGAACGTCGACACCAACGCGCCCCAAAACCCCGCTACCACATAGCCGACAAAGGTCGCGCTGATGAGAACCGGTCCCGGCGTGGCATGCCCCAGGCCGATTGCGACACCGAACTCCCCTACGGTCAGCCAGTGTCGATGGTTCACGACGACCTCCTGCATGACCGGCAACATCGTGCTACCGTTTCCGAACGCCACGGCACCGATCGTCATGAAGTCGAGCAACAGCGTACTCAGCGTCGAGGGTATACGCGAAGCCGTGATCGACAGTACGACCAATGCAGCAGCCATAAGGCCGGGGGCCATCAACCGCGACAGCCTGAACGCCGGGCCGGCGTCCCGCTGTGGCGCCTCCCCCTGCCGTCTCCAGAAGCACGCTCCCACCAACACACCGACCAGGATGGACCATAAGGGGTTCGCACGCATGACGGCCGCCACAAATACGGACGCGGCCAACAGCACTCCCGGGATTGCGGTGATGTGCTGCTCTGCGAAATGCCATGTCAGGTGCGCCAGCACTCCTACAACCAGTGCATTCAGCCCCACCTGCATCGCGTGCACGCCGGGGAGCGAGCCGTATTTCAGATAGACCATCGACGCCACCACCATCAGCGTAAAGGCCGGGAGCAGAAACCCCAGCATGGCGGCAACCGATCCCAGAGTCCCGCGATTCTTGTAGCCGATAAATGCCACCAGGTTGGCGACCGTCGGCCCCGGATACAGTTGCACGAGCGCTAGCCCATCCTGAAGTTCCCGCTCACTCACCAAGCCTTGCCGCACGGCGACTGTCTTGAGATTTTGCAAGATGGCCATGCCGAAGGAGGTGAGGCCGATCAGGGAAAACGTGACAAAAAGCTCGGTGAGACTGCTATGCCTCATACCTTCAGTCGGCACATCCGGCCAACGCGCAAGGTTCTCCACGTCGTTCGTTGCCATGTACCTCAGGAGTTCCCCCCGTCCAGGGTTACCGTGCACACCATCAGCCCATCCGTCATCAACCCACACCGTCAGCGAGCTCAGATCATCTCGCCTGTGACTTCAACTGCTACGGACACAGTTCGTAGGCAGCGGCTACACCCGGTGCAGCCGCTGCGCACAGATTCTTGCTCTCCGCTACTTGTGGTCCGACATGTGTTCCGTCCCGCGAATCGCATAGGTCATGGCTCCCACGGTCGGGGATTCCGTCTCCCGCGTCCCAAGGGCAGCTCGGAGCAAGGCGCCGGCGATGCGTGTCTGCCGCTGCGAGAGGCCTGCTCGGTTTCCTTCTTTCAATGACTGTTGCCCATGCTGAATTGCTGCCCTCAGATACTCCAGGCTGCTTTCGATCGCATCGCAAGTATTGACGGGAGTGCATCCTTTCATCGCATCGTGGGCTTCTTGGAGATACTTCATCACGCCATGGCCATCCCCGGGATTCTCGACGTCCTTATTGAAGTCCGGATTACTCGAACCGACGACAACGTTGATCGCTCGTTGTGTTTGCGCCCGATGCCAGCCCATCCCCGGCTGGTGCGGCGCAACCGCGAGTTCGGCGTAATGAATGGCAATTCCTAACTGCTCATGAGCCTTCATAAGCAATTCGTGAGTGGAACCGGAACCTCTTTCCGGCTCGGCACTCAGCGCCTGATCCGGAATTATTGTCGAGACAGCAGATGATGCAGCCACAATGACCGCAATTCCCATAACCTTGATTCCGGCTGACAGAGACTCAGTCAATCACCTATGCATGGCTTCTCCTCCTTAAGAGTCCGTTCTGCCGGCCCAGAGACGGGGGTTGGTAACCGACGGCACCTTCATTTCGTACCTCGCATGACCACTCTCGATTCGTCGACGGCCTTCACCTCCTTTCTCACTACGTACAGGCTTCTCACTTACCAAACCTCGGCCGCTCCGAGCCATCCGCATGAATGCCATCCCTTCTTTCCCTCAAATCTCTTCCGAACCCCTGCTCCCAACACCGGTACTCAGGAAGGCATCGTTCGACACAATCCGTCACGGAAAGCCGCGGCTGATCCTTCGGGATCGCGCGACCCGACGCAAGTCTGTGATCACTCGGGCATCGGAATCGAAATCAGGACTGCGCCGAGCACGTCCCGCATCTTGTAGTCCCGTTTCGGGCTGCGTGGATCGGCGTTATGGCAGCTCACGCAAACGGACGATACGGCAAGATCCGCATACAGGGCCTGAAAGTATCGCACCCCTCCCTCGGTCACCTGCCCCTTATACGGCTGCTCTGGATGTGCCAGGACCGCTTCGAGCGCCTTGCGCTCGAACTCGCTACGAGGCGCGTTCTGTTTGTTGATCGGATTCAGACTGAGCAAGCGATACCGCACGGCGCTGCCTGTCAACGCGGCCAGGCTCGATGCCTCTTGAAAGAATTGCGCCGGAAGCGGGAGGGCGCTGACCTCGCGCCATTTCTCAGAGGACTCGATCACACCCCTCCGCTGCATCCGCTCCACGACATGGACGGTATAAAAGGTTCGATTAGCCTCCAGCACGGAATGGAGATAGTCCATCACCGCTTCAACCGGGACACTGCCGGCCGATGGTGCGCCGGCGAAGCTGGCTCCCCAGCCTCCGAGCAGGGCTATCGCCACAACCAGTCCTCCCGCAAGCCTCTGTGCGATCGACATAACAGCCTCCCTTCAAGATGGTCCCCCGGCCAAGAAACGACTACCGGGTACAGTGGGGTGACTCTCCTCCTCTTCGAACCAGCGGCAACGCTGCCTAACTCCGGGCCTCAACGCTCGCAGATCGCCACGTTCCCGCCATCAGGGGATGCCGATGTCCGCTGTCGCGTCTTTCTCGAAGCTCATGATTTGAGCGAGCGGATGTACGCGATCAGATCGGCCAGCTGTGCCTCCTCGAACGCGCCTTCGTACCCGGTCATGGCCGTACCGGGCCGCCCCTCCAGGATCACCTTGCGCAGTTGCGCATCGGTCTTTGCCTGCGTCGCCTTGGCGGTAAGATTGGCGGGCGGCGGCGACAGGTAGGCCGCCATATCGCTGTCGCCTTTCCCTGTCGGTCCGTGACAGTTCTGGCAGCTCTCCATATAAATTTTCTTACCGGCCTCGGGATTCGACTTTCCCTCAGCCCCTCCTGCGGCTCCACCCATGACAATGTTCGCAGCCATCAACAGGAGTCCCCCACCCACGACTGTTACCCGGCGACCTGCATCGTTCATTGTTCCCTCCTCCTCATCATCAAGCTATTTGAATGTCATCATGTACGCGGTGATGGCGTAAATGTCCTCGTCCGGCAGCGGCGGCTTGGGGATATAGGCCCCGCTATCCGGCTCGAAATCGTTGGGGTTCAGGTTGAAGCGGTAGACCCAATCCGCCTTCAGCCGTTCACTCAACTTGATAAACGAGGTACTGGACGTTCCTCCGACATACCCCTTCGGCGTGCCGGCCGGCGTGTAATGACAATTCTGGCATCCATGCTCCTGATAGAGCTTGCGTCCCCTCGCCACCTGCTCCGTCGTGCCTGTTTTCATCGCACCGTCCTTGATGCGAGGATCCTTCCGCGTAGCCAGAAACGCCGCCGCCGCTTTCGCCTGATCCAGAGACAAGGCAAGGTGTCGCTTCTTTCGATCCGGGCGAAAATCGTAGCCGACGGGATAGTGCTTGAAGTCGGGATTTTGGAGCCATGCAATCAACCAGTCCTGCTGATACTTATTTCCGGCCCAGATGAGGTCCGGCGCCTTCTTGGTCTTTCTGGGGGCGGGCACCCCTTCGATCCGATGACACTGCATGCAGGTGGTCTTGACGAGTTGTTCGCCAGGATCCGCCGCGGTTCCTCTTCCCACACCCCCAAGAACCAGGATCGCCGTCATCGATGCGAGGAAGATGGCTGCCCTCTTCGGTGACCTCCCTTTCGTGAGCCGATACTCCCTCATCGCATCTCCTCTCTTTGTGACCATTTCTTCACGATCGCTCCGTCTGACGTCTGTGCCCGACCCGCCTCATCTCCGGCCGGCAGGGCACGGCGATCAGGGATATATGGATGAGAGTCATCGTCAGCCGGAAAGATTCGCGACTTCCCGCCGGCTCGCCTCCTTCATCCCAGCAACCCTGCGAGAGCCGTGCCTGGACAACGGCCTGGAAGAACCTGATTGCAAGAGCGTGAGTAGACGTGCGCGAAGTCAGTCCGGACGGCTGGGGAAGGATCGAGGCTGGCGACAAATGCAACGAGACCCAAAAGCGGCTGGTGCAAAATGTCTCTTCGACGCGACGTCAGGTCGCACGCTTCAGACTCAGCATATAACTAGTGAGGTCGTTCAGTTGTTGCTCCGTAAGCGGGAATTTCGGCATGAATGACCCAGGCGCCACGGATTGCGGATCGCGGAAATGTTTGAGATGCCAGGCACGATCGGGCCTGGTATCTCCGACGGTCGACAGATCCGGCGCCACGGCTCCTCCCTCACCGTGAATGCGGTGACAACCGGCGCAGCCGAACTGAGCGTACACCGCCTTGCCGCGCGCCACGGCCGGATCGGCCCTCGGGACGGCATACAGATTTTTGATCGAGATTCCCAATAGCCCGAACACGACCAGGAGGAACAGGAACCCACTCCCCAACGCCACGGGTCGCCGGATCGGGTTACGCACGGGGTTGCGATCGATGAACGGCCAGAACAACATAATCAGAATCACGCAGAGCGGAAGAATCCAGGTGGCGAGCGGTTCGAGCGGCCCATGCACGTACTTGAGCAACTCATAATAGAAGAGAAAATACCATTCAGGGACGGGCACGAAACTCGTATCGGAGGGGTCGGCCTTGTCCGTCAGCGGCAACGGGATACCATAGGCCAGGCCGGCGACGAGCGCAAAGACCCCGGCAATCACGACTGCGTCCATGTAGACCTGTCGTGGCGCAAACGTTTCACTGCTCAGCGACGCGCGGTCGTCGGTCCAGGGACCGGCAGGGCCGACCCGTCGCAGAATGAAAAGATGTAGCGCAATGCCTGCGGCAATGACCGCGGGCAGGAAGAGCACATGGATCGCAAAAAAGCGCGACAGCGTCAGGGCGCCGAGCGTCTCGCCTCCACGCAAGATCCGCGACAGGAGATCCCCCACCAGCGGCACCGTGCCGACCATGTTGATACCGACTTGCGTCGCCCAGTAGGCCGTTTGATCCCAGGGCAGGAGATAGCCGGTGAAGGCAAAGGTCATCACGATCAGAAACAACACCACGCCCATCATCCACATCGCTTCGCGGGGCGGCTTATACGCACCGTAGAGAAACGTCTGCAACATGTGCAGGCCGATCGCAATCACCATGGCCGAAGCACCCCAATGGTGCAGCCCTCGCACGACCCAGCCGAACATGACCTCGGTTTCGATGAAGCGAACACTGTCGTAGGCATGATCCGGCGTCGGAGCGTAGTACACCGCCAGAAACATGCCGGTGGCAGCCTGCATGAGAAACAGAAAGAGTGTGACCGAGCCGAATACGTAGATCCAACTGGCTCCGCCAGGGATGGGCTCATCAAGTAATGTGCGCTGAACCGGCTTGAGGTTCAACCGGCGGTCGAACCAATCGTAGAGGCGAGAAGACATTCAACTCCCAGATCTCGGCGTTGAAACCATCGCAACTCACAACCCGACACGTATCACTACACCCTCACCGCTACGCACTCACAATTCCACACTTTCTGTGAGCCCGGACTTGAAGTCCTTGTACATGACGAGAAGCCGCCCCCCCTCCACCTTGGAGGGCAGGACGTCCAGCGGCCGCGGTGCCGGGCCGCCGGTCACCCGTCCGTTGACATCGAAGGAGCTGCCGTGACAGGGGCAGAGAAACTTTTGCGCACCGTCATCCCATCGATACCCGCAACCTAGGTGCGTGCAGATCGGGGAGAACACCTGCACCTCGCTCTCGGAACGCCGCACGGCCCACACTGCCTTTTGCGCCTTGGTTTCCATCCATCCGTCCCGGATGGTGGTGACATGGTCCAACTGCGTGGGCCGGCCGAGCGGCAACTCCGCCACCCCGCCGACATCCACCCAGTCACGCTTCCGCCTGCTCAGGGCCGGCGAAATCAACGAGCCCAGCAACGGAATCGCCAGACCCATCCCCACGAAGCCCGCGGCAGCCAACGTCACCCAATGGAAAAAGGTTCGCCTCGACCCGACCGGAGTTGAAAGTCCGGCCCCTTCACCCTCGTGTATTTCATCCGAATGACTCACGTGCATTATCCACTCTACGGGTTGACCCCGGCGAGGAGGGAACAGGCAACGGTTTCCATTGCCTGCTCCCCCCTCCAAGGAATCGCCTTATGACGTCGATGCCTTAGGACGTCATGTTCTCGATATCCAGTCCTAACCCGATCCAGGCCCGCAGCAAATCGTGCCGCGTCAGGGTATATTGAATGATGCCGTCTTTCTCAACGGGAAGATTGAGTAACCGCTTCTCCTCCATGAGCTGAACGGCATCGTCTATCGATGTCTCGGCTTTCACCGTGATCCGATCCTTGACCATGATCGCTTCCGCGGTCAACTGATTCAAGTCCTTGTTCGACCGGAGCGCTTTCAATAAATCAAATTCACTGATAAACCCGATATACTGGCCGGCATCGTCGATTACAGGCGCACCCGGCGTGTGAGTCGTCAGCAGCTCCACCGCCACGGCCAGCGCACTTTGGCTTCGATGAATCCTCAATGCGTTGGTACCTACGATCTGTCCGACCGTCTTAAAGCCGCCCACCGGGACACCCGGTCTTGCCATCGTCGTCATCGTCTGTTCCTCCTCCGATACTCCAGTGACGGAATTGTCACCGGCTCGACAGTCATATGCTGTCCATCCCATCCGATCCTTCGCGTCCCCCGCTATGGCGGTCGTTCAGAATCATGATTTCTTTCCCGAACTCTGCATCGAACAAGTGTTGATCCCCAACAGGGTCCAGGCGGGACAAAAGCCGATGACCCCGGTCACGAGCGCGATCGCCCCCACCGCAAGCACCGCACCCATTGCCGCCCCGGTCAATCCGCCGAACACACCCATCCCGATCAGGAGAATCCCCAAAACAATCCGAATCGGTCGTTCGATTCCGCCAACGTTGCATGCCATCGCAGCACCTCCTTCGTGGCCATCGCGCGATCAGCCGCCGGCTGTCTGTCATCGGTATCCGGAATCCAGCACTGCCGGCTCCTTGTTCTCTCGATCCATATGAGTCATCGCAGCGGAAATGGATTCAATTTTCACTCAACTAGCTTTCTCGATTCTCCATGTACATACCTGGTGCTGGCAGCTGAAGACTGACCGCTGAAGGCTACTTCGTTGTTCCAAACCGATACATGTCGTGGCAGGCGGTGCAGCGTGCCGTCATGCTCGACAGGCGACTGAGCATCTGTTGGGACGTTTCGCCGTTCGCGATACCGTCGGCCAGTTGGTCCATATCCTTATGGATGGACATACCTAGCTGCTTGAACGCCAAGGGCAGCTTCAGCATGATCGCAGGGTTGACATCCGCCGCCATTGCCATGCCGGCCGCGCGAGCCGCGCCTTCCGCCTCCTTGAGGTTTGGGTGAGGGCTTCCCAGCACCGTGACGACTCCATGCACCGCTTTCAACAAATCGCGCATCTCCGCCAACACGAGGTCCCGCTCCGCCGGCGCCAGCAGAATTTCCGTCCGTCCGTCGGTCCCCGTCTTGGTATGCCCCTGAACGAACAACGCCGCCACCACGCCCACCGTGACGATCCATAACACCGCAGTTCCCACCCCCAGGACACGCCAATTCATTGAGTACTCCATCCCATATGTTAGGGGAATGTGCGGTTCGCGCCGGTCCCCAGGACGCGTAGGTAGGCCGCCACGTCGCGCATTTCCTCTTCGGTGAGAACGAACTTCCAGGCCCCCATCGCAGTATTTTTCCGACCATCGTGAATCGTCTTCAACAATGTCGCGTCCAATTTGTTTTGGGCGGCCGGAGCGGTGAGGTCGGCAACCGGCGGCGTAAACGTCATCGCACCGTTCCCCTTGCCTTCTGCCCCGTGGCACCGGATGCAAAGATTGACATAGAGCGCCTTCCCCTTCCCGGCATGTCCGGCATACTCAGCTGCCGCACCGAGGCCAGCACTGATCGCCGAGACGGAGAGCAGCGACAACAGAACCACCGCTCCGATTCGTAGGCTCATGGTGAGGTCCTTTCCCGTCGATGGCCCTGGTAACGGATCAGAGCACGACTGCAGATGGAAGCAATGCGATCCCCATGCCAACCACAAAGACAGAAAGGGAGAGGACAACCCTCGCGAGAGCCGTCGGTTTTCACTCAGACGACTGTGGGCTACGCCGGGGCGTGGAGAGAATCACCCCAGCGCAGAGGCCAGGCTGGCGCAAGATGCTACAGGCGAGGAGATCACACGATGGTCGGTTCGAGGATCACGCGCGTTTTCATGGAATTGGAAATCAGGCAGTTGGCCTCGGCCTTTTCGATCAACTCCTTTGCCTTGCCCGCATCGCCTCCGGCCTGAAGGCCGATGCGCGGGCGCAGCGTGATCACCGTCATTTGAAACTTCCCGTCCACGAGTTCCAGCCGACCTTCCGCCTCGGATTGGTAGGAAGCGAATGCCAGGCCGGCCCGTTCAGCCACGGCGAGAAATGTCGTCATCAGACAGATGTTCGCCGCCGCGACATAGAGATCTTCGGGGGACCAGATGCCTTCATGCCCTTTGAATTCAGGAGGGGTCGCCACCTGAATCTCCGGCTTGCCGTCGCAGGCGATCACCCCTTTTTTCTGCTCCGACCACGTCACGGTCGTGCGATACGTATACACCTTACTGCGAACGTCCATCATGCCCTCCCGATAAACAATTGCCTGCCCTGTTGCGGATGCTGACGAAACACGCCTTACGATTCACGCTTCCCGGATCTCGAGAACGCCGCCGGCGGACTGTTTTTGCATCCTGCTAGAGATGATAATCTCCTGCGGCTTCCGGTTGATACACGACTTCTTTGATGCGCACGGTCCGCGCCCCGGCCGGTACCGCCCATTCCACCGTCTCCCCTGCGCGTGCCCCCAACAGCGCGGTCCCGATCGGCGCAAGGATCGACAACCTCTTCTCCTGGATACCGGCGTCAGACGGAAAGACCAACGTATAGACATTTTCCAGGCCGGTATCGACGTCTTCGATCCGCACTTGGGAATTCATCGTGACCACATCATGGGGAACGGCGGATGGGTCGACGACATGGGCTCGGTCAAGCTCATGCTCCAAACTCTCAAGATGGTCCCGGTCCCGTCCCCCGGCGCTGATCCGAGCCTTCAGGACATCTCTCAGGCGCGCTAAATCGAATTCGGTGATATAGATGTCACGCTGGTTCATGCTGTGCTCCCTTCAAGTCCGTCTCGCTCATGGTTCGCGGCACGACACGGCGATGGTCCGGCGCAAATTTCGGCGTCTTCACGGTAAGGACCGGGCACGTCGCCCGCCGCAAGACGGCATCCGCCACACTGCCGAATCGT
This sequence comes from Nitrospira defluvii, assembly GCA_011525625.1. Taxonomy (GTDB): domain Bacteria; phylum Nitrospirota; class Nitrospiria; order Nitrospirales; family Nitrospiraceae; genus Nitrospira_A. Next base: position 329,418 of record WYAX01000015.1, on the reverse strand, counting down.
GCCGCCGAGCGGCCGCTTCGACCATGGGTACCCATCACGATCAGATCGGAACGATGCCGCAACGCAGAGGCGAGAATCGCATCGGACGCAATACCCCCTGCAATCTCGACGTCAGCCGCCAACCCGAACGACGTCGCGAACGTCCGGAGTTCCGCCAGTTGTTTATTCCAATGGTCCCGCTTTTGCGCCTCCTGTTCGATGACGCCCAGCCCGCAGTCCAAGTCGTAGGGGACCGGCTCCAATACATGCATCAACGTGACGCCGGCGCCGAGGCCGTTCGCGAGCTGAACGGCATATTCGAGGGCATCCAGCGAGGGACTCGAAAAATCCAGCGGGGCCAGAATCTGCCGGATCTCCACCGGCCTCTGTGCCGCAGACGATTCGCCCGCCGCTTCAGGCATCCCTGGCACCGCGAGCACCGGGCAGGGGCCTTCCTTCACCACCCGTTCCGTCGTGCTGCCGATGAGCCCACACAGCAGATTTGTTCGCCCCTGAACCCCCAGCACAATGAGCTCCGCCCCCTTGTCCTTCGCAGCCAAACCAATGTGCTCGGCGGGATTTCCCAGTACCAACCGTACCTTCGCGGGCATGCCACGCCGGACAAGATCGTCTCGCACCTCCGTCAACCGCCGGGCCGCCTCAGCCCGCACCTGCATCACCGCAGCAAGGGACTCCACCTCGTCGCTCGACCGGTGGGGCGCCTCGATCGCATGCAGCACGTCCAAGGTGGCTCCCCAGTGAGAGGCGAGATAGACGGCATAGTTCTGCGCGCAGACCGCCCCCTCCGAAAAATCGGTCGCCAGGAGAATCCGAGTGATCAGTGGCCTCGTCATGATAGCTCCTCTGAAGCGGGTTGAGCGACTGTTCCCATGGAGACGACCGGTCTCCGGTAAGCAGCGGCGACAGGTGGATCAAGGAGCGATGCGCGTGGATGGTGGTGATCTGCAAGCCGACGATCAGAGACGTAATGCGGCTCTCTCCAGCAAGACGAATGCCAACGGCCCTCCCGCTCATGCGCTCGGTCTTTCGCTTATTTTCTACGCAGGTAGAAAACAGCGCGCCGCGTGTCCCACACCGGACTGTTGCCATTTGCAGCAGAGCCCACGTCACGATGAGGCAATACACCCCGTGGCGCTCGCTCACAGAGGGTGTATCACCGTTGCACAGCCGACGCAGCGTCCGGCCCATCCGCGCGATGTCTCTCCCTGCCGTTCCACCGCAGCCCGCTCACCTCCATCATCGCCGTCTCGCCCGGTGCATGCTCGAGCAGGTCACGCGAAAAACTGAGGTACGGCATGCGCGCATACATCGTCCGCAGCACTTCAGCCTCCTTCGGCGTATCGATCGCCTCGGTCAGGCGTTCAAAGAGGACCATCATGTTCGGTAGCACTTTCCGGCCCACGTTCCAGAACGCATCGACTTTTCCCGCCATGACGAACCTATTCCATAACGCACCCGACGTATAGGCCAGCTGTGCCAACGGCGGCTCCGGCCTCTCGATAAACGCCTTCACGGCGCGGATCGAGCGAGAGCCGAAACTGAGCAACTGGTGATCGGGCACAATCCATCCGTACTCCGTGTGCGGCCCCTCCGGCCTCGACGCGAGCAGCACCAGCTTCGTGGGCAACTGCTCCGCCGCTCGCACGGCATACAGCGCCTCCCTGAGATACCGCTCCTCCGGAGACGCGAGATGGCCGGAGAGTGAAATCAGTGCCGTGCCTTCCGGATCCCGCGCCCGGATGTAGGTCAACGAGAGAAACACCCCTGAGGCCGTGCCGAGATTGCGGGGCTGCACCAACACCATCCCGGGATCCCGCGGACCGATCTGCGCCCAGGCCTCACGATGGTCACGAGTCACCACGACGACCGTACGCGCCGGGCTTGTGACCTGCATCGTGCGATCGAGCGTATGCTGGAACATCGAACGGGACTCGATGACACGACGATAGGGCCCGGAAACGTTCCTTCCACGCCAGGGCCTGAACGCCGGGCGCATCCCGACGCCGTCTTCGCCCGCCAGCACAATCGACCACCGTCGTCCGCCGGTTGCTCCGGGCTCCCGCACCATGATTTCCTCTCTGCGACGCGAACACTCCCTTGTGTCGTAACCTTGTTCACCCCTCGCCGTCTCGAACGGCCGGCTCGTTGGGCTTCACGGGCATTCGCAACGATGCGACCGGTTCTTGGTCGAGGAAGGACAACCCCACCATCGTCACCCACACCACGAACGTGATCCCTCCCAGCGCCAACAACACGAGCATGCCGTACCTCTTTGCACTCGGCATCTCGACAGAGACCGAGCCACTCTTTCACTCGGATCGATTCAATAGCGATGCGCTTGTCACGACTCTGAATCCCCTTGCGCCGACGACCGATGCCCGCAGCCGCGTGACCTCACGACGGTGTGACGGGTGTTCATATCGTCCACCTTGTACGATCTGTGCGAGACCGGCTATTCGTCGCCGCCCGTGACCGTACCACTGTGACCCCGGAGCATGAATCGATGGTGAACGGAACATGAAGAATTCTTCATGAATCGTGCTTCATGGAAACTTCATCGGCGCTTCAGATGCGTCTGCATGCCGGCGAGCGCGAGAAGGGTGCGCCGCCGGTCGACGGCTGGAACCGAATGCGGGGAACCCTGCGCCCATAGGTCGGAAAGGGTCGGCTTATGCAAACGAGAGCATGCTCGCCCGCGCGACTTGCGTCAGTCCCCACAGCAAGAACAGGCCATAGACGGTGCCGAAGAACCAGGGGAAGCTGACGGCCCGATGCGCCCACCATTGGCGATGCCGGCGAAACGCCCATGGAGGCTCGAACGAGCGTGGCTCATTGCTCTGATCGACAATCGTTTCGCGGTGCTCGCGCAATCGATACAACGTGCTCACCGGTTTCCGATTGAGCCATTCCGGTCTGGTCTCGATGCCGCGCAACTGCCATTCCCACAGCGCATTCTGTGCGGAAAACCGGCCCAGCACGATCGCCATCTGTCCGCTCATGAGAATCCCGATCGTGCTCAGCAGGACGATGACGATGGTAAACGGCAAGGCCAGCGACTCCCGCGAGACGAGCAACCCGATGACCGCGACGAAAATCGAATTGGCGGTGAGATAGTCCGACAGCATCGTATGGTAATCACGGACACCGGATGTCCACAAGGTCAACAGGTGATTGTAGTCGGACTGCATGGTCTCGCGATCGTAGATCATCCCGCTAGGCTCCATTCATCGCGTGATCGACCAACCGATAGGCATTGCGCAGGTATTGGCCGACCATACGCTGCGTATTGAAGAACGCCCCGTTGATCGCAATCGTGTGTTTCATGATCTCGATGAATCGGTCCCGATCTTTGTAGAAAAGGGGCACCACCTGCCGTTCGAGTTTGTCGTAGAGCGCGGCGGCATGACAGGCCTGCATCTCCTCCGACGGGGATGCGCAGGCCTCGACCTTCTCGCCGATCGACCAACCGGTCACGCCTTCGATATGCCCCTCGACCCACCAGCCGTCCAGGATGCTCAGGCTGGGCACGCCGTTCATCGCCGCCTTCATGCCGCTGGTGCCGGACGCCTCCATCGGCGGCAACGGTGTGTTCAGCCACACGTCCACCCCCGCGCAGAGCAGCCTGGCCACGGTCATATCGTAATTCGCCACGTAGGCCACGGAGAGTTGCCCGCGCATGGCGTGAATCCGCCGGATCATCTCCTTGCCCTCCTGGTCCTGCGGATGCGCCTTGCCTGCGAAGACGAACTGAATCGGCCCCACCTGTCTCCCTAAACGCTGCAATCGCTCGACATCGTGAAATACCAACATGCCCCGCTTGTACGCGGTGGCGCGGCGGGCGAAGCCGATCGTGAGCACATCCCGATCGAAGCCCGCGTTGGTCTCGCGATTCACCTCGTCCAGCAACGCCAGTTTGGCTTCCCGATGCGCGGCCCAAATGTCCGCCCCGGGAATGCCGATAGCGTAACGCAGCGACAGCTGATCGTACCGCCAATCAGGTAAGTGACGATCGTACAGACTCTGAAAGGCCGGAGCCGCCCAGGCCACGGCATGCACCCCGTTCGTAATGGAATGGATCGGATAGCCGGGATACAGCGAATGGGAGACTTCGCCATGCCGCATCGCCACGCCGTTGACAAACCGCGACCCGCGCAGGGCCAACAATGTCATGTTCAACGCGCCTTGATGCTGACAGGCCTGCGCGAGTTCGCACCGCCGCGCTCCCAACACCCGGTGCGCCAGATCGGCAGGAAATTGATCGTGGCCTGCGGGCACCGGCGTATGAGTGGTGAACACGCAGTGCTCCCGCACCTGTTCGATCACCTCCGGCGGCACCTCGCCGTTTCGCGGCTCCGCGCCGATCCCGGCTTCGATTAAGGCCAGCACCAGCAGCGCCGCATGGCCTTCGTTGAGGTGGTAGCGATAGATCCGGTCGTGCCCCAAGGCGTGCAACAACGCAAACCCGCCGAACCCGAGAACCATTTCCTGACACAAGCGATAGTGGGCATCTCCCCCGTAGAGCGAATCCGTGATGGTTCGATCCCACGCGCTGTTCTCCGGGAGATCCGTGTCGAGCAAATACACAGGCACGGCATGCCCCGACATGCCGGTCACCACATGTCGCCAGGCGCGAACCTGCACCCGTCGTCCTTCGATCTCGACGGAGACACGTGACTCCAGCGGCTCGGCAAAATCGCTGATCGCCCAGGCCACCGGTTCCTCGGACTGCCGGCCCTCGCGATCGAGACGCTGATAGAAGTAGCCGCGTCTGTGCAGCAATGTGACGCCGACCATCGGCACGCCCAGGTCGGCAGCGGAGCGAATCGTGTCGCCGGCCAACACACCCAAGCCGCCCGCGTACGTCGGCATCAACGGATTCAGGCCGATCTCCATCGAAAAATAGGCAACCAGCGCATTGCGGCCTGGGCGTATCATGTGGTCCCCAAGACCTGACGAATGAGCCGCAGTTCGTCCCGGACTAACCGGGGCATCAGAAAATGTTGGCGAACGTGCTCACGCCCGGCACGCCCGAAGTCTCCCCGCTCGCCGGGATGCTGCAGCAGATGAAGCGCTCGCTCCGCGCAGGCTTCCACATTGTCGACCAGATGCTTGTGGAACGGTTCGGGAAACTGCATCGGAATGCCGCCCGTGTTGCCGGCGACCACCGGCTTTTCCTTCCACAGTGCCTCCGACACCACCAGCCCGAATCCTTCCCGCAACGATTTTTGGATGACGACATCGGAGCCGCGCTGAAAGGCGTTCACTTCCATGCTGCCCACGCCGGACAGATTCGTAAAGACAAAGAGGTCCGGATCGTTCGCAGCCTCCTCTTCGACCCGATCCAGAATTTCCCATCCTTCCGGATCGTCTCCGGCCATGGCGCCGATCAACACCAACTGCACGCCCGGGAGTTCCTCTTTCACCAAACGGTAGGCGCGCACCACGCCTAGCGGATCCTTCCATGGATCGAAGCGGGACACTTGCAATAACAACGGCCTCGTCGGATCCACGCCGGAGTCCGCAATGACCCGGCGGCACAAGTCGGCCGACAACTCCATGTTCTTAGTCGCGAGTGGATCGATGGCGGGCGCGATAAACGCGATGCGCTTGGAGGCCAATTGCGGCAACACGAATTGATCCATCGTGAACACAACCGCTTCATACTCTTCCAGCAGAGGTCGCAAAAACTGGCTGACATCCTTGTCCGGCGCCGAGCTGTCGATGTGGCAGCGCCAGATCCACTTGGCGCCGCGTGGTCCTGCGAAATGGCGAATGGCGGCGGGCTGTGGATCGTGCACGATGTAGAGATCGTAGTCGTTGCCGAGCGCCTTCGCGCTTCGCTCATTGACCGTGAGATACAGCTCCTGCTCGGCCTTTCCCAACCCATAGTGGCCGCCCTGCAGCGCATTGTGGAACGATTTGGTAATGGCAAAAAATTCCGGTTCTCCGTGGATCAATCGCCAATCGGCCTGAACCCCGAGCGCCTGCAGCATCGGGATATACCGCGCCAACAATTCCGCCACTCCCCCGCCCGCGGCCGTCGAATTCACATGACAAATTCTGGCTCCCTGCAAACTCTTGGCGAGCGATGTCAGCTCCTCATACGTCTCCTCGCTGAGGAGGCTGCGATAGCCGCCCAGATTCGCCAGGATCGCCCCGCACCGGCGGCCGACTCCCACCTTGGGTAACTGCGTCTGTATATTCATCGGTCCTGCCCTTCCTTCATCGGTATCCGTCAACCGAATGTCGCCCGCACCCACTCGCCGAGATAATGGGAGATCGCCACGACACTGAGCCCGATCAACACATGCTCGCCGATCACTTTCCAGGGGGGCACGCGTTGCGCCCGCGCCAGGGCATAACTCAGCACGGCCAGCAGCGACAGGCCCCAGATCAGACTGACGACAAGGGCCAGGTCCAACGGCAGGAACAGCACCGGCACGGCAAACGTCCCGGCGATGACGAACTTCGCCGAAAAGGTCGCGGCCGTGGACGCCCAGATGTCATGGGTGTTTCCGTGATTCTTCGATTCTTCGGCTACATGGATCCCCAACGCATCGGACATGGCGTCGGCCACCGCAATCGTGAGAATACCTCCCAGGACAGCGGGCATGGAATGGGTGCCTGCGTGCAAGCCGACCATCAGGCCCAGGGTCGTGATCACCCCGGATGTGAGCCCGAAACTGAACCCGATTTTCAGCGCGGTGCGCATGCCCGTTGTCGTCTCCTGACCGACCATCCGGCGGCATCGCCACCATCACCGGAGGGCCGGTCAACAGACCTCTTTGCCCGTTTCCCGCAGACAGCCTGCAATCCAGTCATTGACCGCGGTCAGCACCGCACTCATCGCACGGTTCGCCGCCAGAACCCCGCCGTAGGCGTCCTCGCTCGGTGCCGGTTCCAGCCTGTCGAAACTTCTGGCGCCCATCACACGCTGTGTTTTCAGGTCGGTCAATTGCACGCGCAATCGCACTCGACTCTGGCTTGGCTTCTGCAAGAACTCCTGTTGCACCACCAGGCCCGACACATCCAGTTGATGGTCTGCACGGAGGGCCGACGGCATGGGCACCACCACACGCCAGTAGCCCGACAGTTCGAGCGCCCGAATGAGTAACGGCGCCAACATCCTGGAGGGAGCGTCGACCCAGAAATGGGCGGCGTAGTAATTCACTTCCGACGGCCGCTGCAGATAGGCCATCCGTGGTTGCTCAAATCCGGCCGCGGCCTGCGGCACGCCGACAAGCAACACACCTTGTGCGGCGCCTCGCGGAAGCGGGGGCACCGATCTCCCATCCGCCTCCTCCGTCGTCAACACGAAGGTATGGACCGGGCTGTCCGCCGACCGGGGAAACACGCAGGCCGTCAACGCGCAGGCAACCATCACCAGGACCAGTCTGCTCAGCACATGAGAATCGACCACGATACGCCCTTCACTCCCCCGGCCCCTTGGACTGAGACGAACGGCCGAGCACCAGCAGATTCGGTTGTCGTTCGATCTGTTGAGCCACGCGATTCAGGGTGGCGGTCAATTGTCGCAACTCCGTGACCAGCAGACCGGCATCGGCCAGGGTCTGCCTGGTGAACTGTTCGACACCCGGTTTACTGCTCCCCACCATGTCGCCGACCGAGCGACTGGTTCGGGACAATTCGTCCGTCAGCTGTTGGAGTCCGGCCGCGCTCTTGCCGATGCGATCCAGCACGGCCGGCAACTGCGTTCCAAGCCGTTCCGTGACGTTCGCCGCCTGCTCGGCCGCCAGCGTGGCGCTCTGGATGCCGCGATCGACGTGACTGCTGCGAGTCGCCAAGACCTTGGTCGCCTCAGACAGATCCTTGAGCACCTGTTTGACCAGCGTACGATTCTCCTCGTCTACGATCAAGGAGGCATTCTGGGCCAGCCCGTTGAGATGGACGACCAGATTCGCCAGCCCCTGATCGGACAACAGTTTCGTCAGCGTGCCGTCCAATCGTCCGAAGAGCGACGGCACGCTCTTGATGACCGGATAGGCCTGCCCGGCCTCCGGCGACAGCGGAGGCGCCTCCCGCGTCCCTCCTGTTAAATTCAGCGTCACCAACCCCGTGAGGCCTTGCGTCACCAGCACCGCCTGCGTATCGGTCTTGACCGGTGTCCCGGCGACAATGTCCAACGTGACCCGTACCTCTTCCGGATTCTCCGGATTCAAGACCACGGCTTTCACCCGTCCGACATCCACACCGCGATACTTCACGGTCGAATCCACGCTAAGCCCGGAGACCGATTCCCTCGTATAGACATAATACCGATCGTAGATCCCGCGATAATCCGTCTTGCCCAGCCAGAAAATCCCCCCAAGTACCGTCAGACCCAGCAGCAACACGAATGCCCCGACCACGATATAGTTGACCCTCGGTTCCATCCGACACCTCTCACTCCCGCTAGGGCGAGGCCCCGACATGGTTCTGTTGCGCGGCCCGTCCGCGCGGGCCGTGGAAATAGCCCCGCAGGAGAGGATCCTCCGATGCCGCAAGCGCTTCCATCGTGCCCATTCCCAACACCCGCCCTTCGCCCAGGACCGCCACGCGATCGGCGATACGCCACAACGAATCGAGATCGTGCGTCACCATCACCACCGTGAGACCCAGCAACCGCTTGAGCTCGAGCACCAGATCGTCGAACCCGGCGGCGATCATCGGATCGAGTCCGGCGGTCGGTTCATCGAGAAACAACAGTTCCGGATCCATGACGATGGCACGAGCCAGCGCGGCACGGCGCCGCATCCCGCCGCTGAGTTCGCTCGGAAATTTCACCGCACTGTCGGGGGGAAGGCCGACCAGCGCGATTTTGAGCGCCACAATTTCGCGGATCAGCCTTGCACTCAGTGTCGTATGCTCCTTCAAGGGAACGGCGACATTCTCGGACAGCGTCATGGAGCTGAACAGGGCCCCGTGCTGAAACATCACCCCGAACCGCCGATGGAGGGGGGATCCGTCCGGCTGCTCCAACTCGCGACTGTTCGCACCCAGAAGCCTGATGCTCCCGGTCGTCGGCGTCAGCAGACCGATGATCTCCCGCAAGAGCGTCGATTTGCCGCATCCGTTTCCACCCGCGATGGCGAACACCTCGCCTCGTATGACCGTGAGACTCACATCCTGATGCACGATCGCCGGCCCGAATCGGGTAGAGACATGGCTCACTTCGATGATCGGTGCCTCAGTTGGCGCGACCAGAGCCATGGCCCTCGTTCTCCTCTTCAAGGTTAGATTGGAGCCAGGGAACATCATTTCGAGCATTCCGGTAGTCAGGATTACTCATGAATACCGTCGCGAGGCGGTCGAGACCGAAGTCCGCCGGGGCTTCTCGCAAGTGAGGCCGACGCAGGCGTACTCGCAGTCCGTTGAGGAGGCCGAACGAGAAAAGCCCCGCCGGACGAGAGTATCGGACGCCGCAGTAGGTGTTCATGAGTAGTCCGGGCTACAGGCTCCACCAGTTCAACAGAATGCTGCACAGGGCGTCGAAGATGATCACCAGAAAAATGCTCTGCACCACGCTGATCGTCGTGTGCCGCCCCACGTCATCCACTCCGCCGCGAATTTGAAACCCCTGATAACATCCGACCAGCGCGATGATGACGGCAAAAATCGGCGCCTTGCCGATCCCGATGAGAAAATGGCGCAACGCCACGGCCTCCTCGAACCGCGAGAGAAAGGCGGTGAAACTCACGTTCAGCTGGTTCGAGGCGATCAACATGCCGCCGAACACCCCCAACACATCGGCATACACCGTCAACAGGGGCAGGGCGACGACCAAGGCCAGCACACGCGGCAACACCAGCAAGTCGATCGGCGAGAGCCCGAAGGTCTGCAGCGCATCCAGTTCTTCCGTCACCTTCATCGTGCCGATCTGCGCGGCATAGGCCGACCCCGACCGTCCGGCAATCAGGATGGCCGCGATCAGCGGCGCAATCTCCCGCAACAGGGAAATGCCCACCAGGTCCACGATGAAAATGTTGGTGCCGAATTTTCTGAGTTGTTCGGCTCCCTGATACGCAATCACCACGCCGATCAGAAACGTCAGCAGGCCGGTGATCGGTAGGGCATTCACCCCGTCGAGCCGAAGGCTGTTCAAGGTACTACGCCAACGCAAACGAGCCGGCGATCGGATCAGATGCAGCAGCGCCGTCGACGTCCGGCCGACAAATTCGACCCCCTGCAGGGCTTGTGTCATGGATCTGCGCAGGAGCGCCGTGAGCAGTTGAGTCCTGTCCGGCCGCACCGCGACATGGGCCATCATGACGCTCCAGTTGGCCGACACCAGACTCATCAGTTGCAGATATTCGGACCGCAGCCCCTCAACGGTCACCTCACACCCGCGAAGGCGCGCGTCCATCACCGCGCGGGACAAGACCACCGCCCCACCGGTATCGAACGCCGCAATGCCGCTCCCCTCGAATCGGAACGCTCCGCCCGCAGGCCAATCCATCACCGCGAGGACACGTTCGACCTTGCCGACCTCGGACATCGTCCAGGCGCCCTGACAACGCAACGTGCGCCCCTCCACCAGGGTGACGGTCGCCGGCTGTTCCTCACGTTCGGTTGTCGATCGACGAGCCATGCTTGCTGCGCTGCGCGCGTCACACCTGTTGCTGCTCCCGTAACCCGACAATCAGGTCCTTCTTGGCGATCAGCAACGCTCCCAGTCCGAAGAGCACGGTGCCAAGCGTCACCAAGCCGCCGACCACCGGCACCAGCGACAGGAGGGAATAGAGCACGAGCCCCACCATGAACGGCATGGTCGAAGATGTCGTCTCGTCCTCATGACGAAGCAGGCGCTGCCCGATATAGATCATGGTGTAAATCCGTGCCAGGTAGACTGTCACCCCGTACATCGCCAACAGAATCACTCCCACCGGGAGGGCCAGCAGCGTGACCACCAGACTCAAGGCAGCAATGGGTGTGACGAACAACACCGCAGTGCCTACTCCCAGCGACGCGCCCGGCCGATCCCGTATCGTCGTCGTCACGCGGTGTGAGAAGAGGGGATAGACTCGCAAGAGGATCAGCCCCAGAATCAGCGTGGACAGAAAACCGACGACAGCCGCCAGCACCCGCGCTCCGACGATTCCCTGACGAGCCCGTTCCATGCTCCAGCCCTCCGGCAACGGGCGGCGGGTGATCGGTCCGCGAACCGTGGCTTCTTCGTCGATCGAGGGAGCCGCCTCCCCCCAATATCGCAACCGGCCACCCACCGACGCGTTCGAGGTCAGGCGGACGGACTCCGCCGCCACGATCAGGTCGCGACCGATCTCATTGGACAGCGTCGCCCGCCAAGCCCCCACCCGCGCATCGCGACCGATCGGTCCCTCCAACTGAACATGCACGCCGCCGGCGATGAGGTTCTCGCGAATCTTTGCCGTCTCGGTCAGATGAAGATCCGCTCCGGCTAAGGTGGCATTTCTCCCGATCGTGCCGCTGACGGTGACTTGGACACCTATCACTCGTGCATCCTGAGCCACTGTGCCCGACAGGATGACCTTGGCCCCGGCGACGATCACATCCCCGTTGACGACGCCATCGATCATCACGTCGCCGCCGGCCGCATAGAGATCGCCATTGACGATCCCGGAGATTTCCACGCGGGGTCCGGACGCGAAATAGTCGCCCTGCACCACCTGTCCCGCCCTCAACACGGCTCGATCACCCCACGGCGATCGCGGGACCGCGTCATCGGCAAAGGCCACAGGCGACGCCGTGGATATGAGCAAGGCCATGACGATTCGATGGATGACATCTCTGGTATTCATCGTGGCATGACTCCAGCTCCGTAGCGATAGACCAGATCCCCGCCAAAATAAGCGGCGACCAGCAGCAGCAGCGACCCGGCACAGCCAAGCACCAGCACCAGTGCAGGACGCTCCCGCATGAACCCCCAATAGGACACCAGTCGCAAGCTCAGTAGGCCGAGAAACACCCAGAATACCGAGTCCCCGAGCTCCTCATGCATTTCAATGGCCTGCTTCGGGATTCCGCTTCGTTCAACCGCGTCTTCAGCCACATGCCCCGTGAGCACCGCCACCGCTGCCGCCAGGACGCCGAGCACCAGCAGAGACAAGCTGGTATCCCGAAACTGTTGGCTCCGCCATCGGAACGCCAACGCATCAAACAGGGTGCTCGTCAACAGCAAGGCAATAGGAAAGTGGACGACCATCGGATGAATAGGATGCATGCAGGCTCCTTGGTGCTTCCTCCCGTTTCGAGCAGTGTCGCACCGATGACTCACTCCCTTGGCAAGCAGACCGTGAACCTCACCAGAGAGGTTGTGCGCCTGATGAGTGCAAGGATGGAGCCCCCTCACCACGACAACAGGGATGGCGGAAACCGTGCAGAGTCGCGGCTGGTCGGAAATCGCCTGTTCATGAGACAACGTGATAAGCGGGGAGGTCTGCTACAGAGGAGGCCTGTATGCCTGTGGCAGAATGCAACAGGAGCAGGCTCCTGATCACCTCGGTTATTCCTGTGCGCTCACGGACAGGAGAAACAGATGTTTTCGGCTCGGCTGCGGAAATTCATGCAGTCGCTCGACGCGCAGTCCGGCAGACTGCTGCAACGACTGCATGTGTTGCTCCTCCGTGATGATTCTGACTGGCCCCTGTCGGCGCACGGCCTCACGGACCGCATCAGGAGTCGGCAACTCCGGCACCACGTTGTCCCGCTTCAGGTAATAGAGGGCATCCTCATTCTTCGGCCAGCCGGGGATATACATGAACAGAGCCGGACCGGCTTCTCGCGCCATGGCCTTGATCTCTTCTGTCGCCTTGCGCGGCGAGGCGGCCTGGTCGATCGCCGGAAACACGTAGTTCACCACCAGCACGACATAGGCCGCCGCAAGCACCCCCACCAGCTGAAGCGCGAGCTGCAGGCGCGCCTTCGCCACCGCATAGAGCAGCGTGCCGGACAGCGCCACGATCGTCATGATGAATACGGGTGAAACCACCGGCGAGGAGACCAGCCAGCGCTTCCGCAACGGAGCCGCGCCGAAAAACATGCCGGCCCCGAACACGAGCGCCAAGACGACGAGCAGCACCTTCAACAACGGGGTCATTGCACGGGATGCGTCGGTGGTCTCGAACATCCGATGGTAGAAATAGCCGATCATCAGCCCGATCCCCGGCACGATCGTCATCAGATAGGGCTCGCGCTTGAGCGTGGCCAGACTGAAGGCCGTGAAGAGGCTGAGCACCCAGACGAGCAACAGCAATTCGGTCGGATGGGCCCGGAGCGGGCGTTGCGCCCAGAGTAACAGCAGGGCCGACGGCAGCAGGGCACACCAGGGGAAGAAGTCGGCCCACATCATCCCGAGATACCAATAGAGCGGATGGCCGTCCCGCGCCATGCCGATGGAGCCGGCCAAGCCGCTGTTCCACACGGACCCGATCGCGCTCAGGACCTTAAAATGATGCTGATACCCCGATCCCAGCATGGATGCGTATCCGGCCATCATCGCAAAGGCCAGCCCCAATCCGGCCCAGAACCACCGGTCTTTCAGCATCCGCGTATCGCGTTGGATCACGGCATAGGTAGCCATCACAAGCAGCGGAAGGAAAAACCCGTGCATCTCCTTCAGCATCGCCCCGAGCGCCATGCTGAGAAACGCCAGCACATACCAGCGTGAACTGCGGCCCAAGAACTGCACCTGCACCCAGGCGAACAAGGCCAGCGTGACGAGGAACGTCAAGGTCGAATCAAACAGCACGCGCCGTCCGTACCAGAGAAAGACATGACTGGTGACGACGACCAACGCCGCCCAGAAGCCCGCGGTTGAGGACACCAACCTCGTCCCCAAGACATAGACGAGCGCCACCGTCCCGACCGCCGCAAGAGAGCCCGGCAGCCGCAACGCGATTTCATGATCGCCCCACAGCCACGTCGACAGGTGGAGCATCCAAAAAAACAACGGGGGTTTGTTGAAATAGGGTTCGCCTTGATACGTCAGGTCGAAGAACTCCTGCCGCCGCCCCATTTCACCCGCGATACCCGCATAGAGCCCTTCGCTGCCTTCCAGCAGCGAAAACTGCAGATTCGTAAAAAATGCCCAGACGCTGACCAGCGCCAGCACCAACAACTCGAGGTACTGCCGACTGGCAAAACTCCACGGCTGCCCTCTCCCCGAACCTTCCTGACTCATCACTCTTCCCGCCGACATATCCCCGCAACCTCCCTCGCAATTGAATGTGCCCAGGCGCTTGACCGGTCCTACCTCACGAATCACAAGGTCTAGAGCGGACGCCTATCGAGGAGGGCTGTCCTCACGAACATGGAGCGGACTGATGTTCCACGCTTCTTTACAAAGCCACGCATGGCTCGCTATGGGCGAGCAGTATAATTTCTCGATAGCCTATTGAGAAGGCCTCGCCTGACCGGTCTCTCACAGCAACTTCGTGGCTTCGGTCGGGCGCGGAACCTTGACGACCAACACGCGAAACGGTTTGTCGCTCCGGTTGGACCACCTGTGCGGAATTCGAGCGGGGCTTGGGATGAGCATGTCCGGCCCGACTTCTTTTGTGTCGTCACCAATCTCGATGATCCCTCTCCCTTCCAGGACATAAAAAAACACATCGACAGGCGTAACATGCTTCTTGAGCGATTCCCCCGGTTCCAACGTGATATGAACAACCTGGGCATGCTCCGTGTCGTACAACCGACTCGCCTTGACCTGATGGGGATTCTCAGTGAGATCGGCCTCTCGTGCATTGACCACTTCCATGGTTCGCCTCCTTTGGCTCTACATTGCGCGACGTTCGTGAGGCGGCACTTGAGTACCGCGCGGCCTACGCGGCCTTCCATTAAAACCGGAATCTGACCCCTCCGCCCAATCCGTAATTCGGCGCGCCGTTCGACAGTCCCACCAGCAACGACCCGGTGAGATGCACGGTGTCGTCCACAACATAATTCGCCACAGCCAATAAGTCACGAGCGTTATTCACCGTATTGACCAATGCGCGGTACTCTTCATAAAAGACACTCATGTGGAGGCTTTCCGTCACGTCATACCCGACACCGACGTCATACCACCACTGATTATTGAAGTTGGTGCCTGGCGCATCGCCGATCAGGGTGTAGCCTCCGTCAAGATAGGCCAGCCAGCGCTCCGCGAGGGTCTTGGTCAGTTCCACTCCAACCCCTTCATCGAACTCCCCCGTGCCGAGCCCTCGGTCTGCATCCGCGGTCGGCAATTTCACCCGGCCAGTGACCGCTACGAGCGGCATGACGGAACTTTCCTCGATCAGATAATAGCGGCCACGGAGAATCATGTCGCCGAGCCCGCTGTCGGTTGTGGCGGCGGCCAAGGGACTCGCACCGGGCCCTTTGCCGCCTCTGGACACCGCGGCGAGGGTTCCCACCGGCCCGGCAATGGCACTGCTTGTTCGCGTGGGAACGCCACCTACCAGTCGAACGGCACCGGTGCCGGAGATGCTGAGAAAGGGAATCGTTAAGCTTACATCGCCATCCCGAAAGACCCTCCTGACAGTCATGGGCGCATAGAGAATATTCGTCCTGGAATCCGTCCCGTAGGAACCGCTCGAATAATTCACTGTGGCGATGACACGCCATTGAGGGGCCGGTTGAGGCGGCCCGTCCGCTTCAGCCGCCGTCCACCCAATCGCTGTTTGCCCGATGAAATACAACGCCATCACGAGAAAAACCCGTGCCAGACCCACAGCGATCGACCGTCTCACCACTTTGACAATCTCCCATCGCATCGGGAGATTCCTGCGCTCGCTGAACTCATTCCCACACCCGCCCTCACGCGCGACGCCCCTCTAGGAGCAGGCGTCGCGCCAAGTCACCTCAGAGACCTCTCCGCACTCAACGACCGCCGCGTTCGGGCCGCTCAGCCTTCTCATGTTGCGGTCTCTCCGGGCGCTCTGTACGAGTCTGCTCCCGAGTCCGCTCACGAGTTCGTTCCTGCTCCTTGAGTTGGTCTTTTTCTTTGAGTTGGTCTTTCGTCTGCAACCTGTCCTTATCTTGAACTTGCTGCTGTGTTTTGAGCTGGTCGCGGTCGCGATCTTGCGCCGATGCGAGGGTCGCCATCCCTGCCGGAAACGACATGGCTGAAGCCACTGCGATGGAAAGAATCATTCTGGACCTCATCTGGCACCTCCTTGTACACATGGCCGTGAGCGATATTACCCGCGGCAGAAACCGGCGATCAGTCCGCTTCGCGGCGCTCGCCATCCGTCCAAGACGATCGCATACTCTATGAGAGGCCTCGCGCATGCAATGGATTCAACCGTGTTCGGATGTCCGCTCTATAATTTCTCCAATCGAACGATCTTCCCTACCGGCTGACCGCTACTTACCCGCTCCAAATTGATACAAATCATGGCACGTCGTACAGCGGGCGGTCATGCTCGATAGCCGTTGTAGAATCTGTTGCGGCGTCTCCTTTTTCACGATCGCATCTGCCAGCGCGTCCATGTCCTTGTGGATGGACAGGCCCATCTGTTTGAACGACAGCGGCAGCTTCGCCATGATGGCTGGACTCGTGTCCACGGCCATCTGCATCCCCGCTGCTCTGGCCGCCGCTTCGGCTTGCTGAAGGTTCGGCTGCTCCTCCCCCAGGCTACGGACGACACCATCTACCGCCTTCAGGAGCTGTCGCATCTCCGCGAGGATCTGGTCGCGTTCCACCGGTGCCAATAGGATTTCGGTGCGGCCATCCGCCCCCTTCGTCGTCCAACCCGTCACGAAGAACCATCCGGCAACAGCCAGAGTCATGACCCAGAGCCCCATCGTTGCCAGACACAACGTGCGTGACCTACTACCCATTATCACCCTCCTCAGACGTGAACTATCCTCTTCTCCTCACAGGATATTCGACCATCATGGGATCATCCTTCTTTTACTGAGAGCGCCATACGCACGGAAGGATTCACCGATCGCTGTTCTTTTCAGCGTTCCAACATAGATCGGCATGGCGGAAGCCTGCGAGACGGCCATGGACAATTCTGGCTCAGAACGGTCGGCCCTGGCCTAAAAAGCCAAATAGAACCCAAAGCCGACGCTCTCGACCTTCTCGTTGAAGAATTGCCCATAGGGATAGAAGCCGCGATAGTAGTTCACGAGGAACCGAAACCGACGCGTTGCGCCAGGCCTGGACCACTCGAACCCGCCCACGACATGGCTGTTGATGATCCAGTGCAACTCTTCAAAGGTTTTGAAGTCGGCCCCCAAGACGGGCGTGAGTCGGAGCCCCGGTATCCCCCGCTCAAGGAACGGAGCGTCGATCGTCGGCCCGCGCAACTCCATTCCCCACTGCACATGATTCCTGTCCAACACCGCCGGCTCGCGATGCAGCAAGTAGCCTCCGCCTGCATAGACCCGTACCCACCGGTGGTCGTAGGAGAGGATCGCCTCAACCTCTTCGAAACTGAGGTTCACTCGATTGAATGCGGGATTCTCCAAAAGAAATTCGTCTCCGACATGGCTGCTCTGATGGTAGAGGCGCACCCGTGTCGACCAGTCACCACGCCGCCAAGTGACGGGAATGCCCACGATGTAATCGGTATTGATCAAGTCCGAAGACGGCGCATCCAGATTGAACTGTGAAAACACCCCGGCCAACAGGCCCACCTGCCAACCATTACACCCTTGCCGCTTGGTGTAGAAGCCGAAATTTTCTCCGAACCCCACCGAGCCGACGTTCACAGACTTCCCGATCCCTTTGACGGTACTTGTGGGCTCTCTGCGCTGAACGGACTGATAGGTGGCGAAGAACTGCGGCTGCTTCGGATCCGCCATCAAGGGGCGGAACACGTCATCGCTTGGGAATGCGGAACCGCTCGTTTCACCGTCACTCTGCTCATACCGGCAGTCGAGTCCAGCGCCGTTCTTCGTGGTCTGAGCGTCCTCCGCTCGGACTCCGCCTATCGTCAGGAGAGTGAGGCCGACCACCCCGACTATCGTCTTCCAGAACATAGCCATTTCCGTCTAGCTAGCGGTCTTGTGGAACCGCCGAGCCGCCACCAACAACGTCACCGTTCCCAAAATCAAGAGCGCCAACATCTGCGGCCAGAGGATCCCGGGCCCCACCCCTTTCAGAAAGATCCCGCGGATGATGACGAGAAAGTAGCGCAGCGGGTTGAGGTACGTCAGCCATTGCACGGTCTCAGGCATGTTCGCGATCGGAAACACAAACCCGGACAGCAGCATGGCGGGGAAGTAGTAGAAAAAGGCGCTCATCATCGCTTGCTGCTGTGTCCGACTGATGGTCGAGATCAGCAAGCCGATGCCCAGCGTGCTCATCAGGTAAAGGCTCGTCGCACCGAAGAGCAGCAGCAGACTGCCCCTGATCGGAACGTCGAACCAATAGGCGGCGATCACAGTCACCAGCACGACATCGGCAAACCCGATCAGCGCAAACGGCAACATCTTGCCCAGAATGAACTCCGATTGTCTGATGGGAGTGACCATGATCTGCTCGATCGTGCCGATTTCCTTCTCGCGGACCACGGCCATGCTGGACAGCATGAGGGTGACCAACGTGACGATCAGCACGATGACGCCGGGGACGTAAAAATTCCGAGACTCAAGATTTTCGTTGAACCAGGCGCGCGTCTCTAGCGCCACGCGAGCCGGGGCGGCCGGCTGACCGGTCGCCCGGACAAAGCGGGTCTGCAGCACCGTCTCGCTAAACCGGCCGGCGATCTGTCCGGCATAGTTGAGCACGATGCCGGCCGTATTGGAATCCGTCCCGTCCACGATGATCTGGAGCGGCGCGGTCCGTGCGGCGCGCAACTCGTCCCCGAACCCCTTGTTTATCCGTAGCACCGCTTTGACCAATCCGCGATCGACGAGATGTTGGGCCTCTTCTTCCCGATCGACGTAGGTCACCATGTCGAAGTAGCCGGACCCGGTGAACCGCGCCACGAGTTCGCGGCTGGCCCGGCTGTTGTCCAGATCGAAGATTGCAGTCGGGATATGCGTGACGTCCGTGGTGACGGCATAGCCGAAGACCAGTGTCTGCACCAGCGGCATCACGAAAATCACGGTCCTCATCCGCGGATCGCGGAGGATCTGGATGAATTCCTTGATCAGCATCTGTTTGATCCGTTCGAACATCGTGTTCTCACGCCATCTTTTTTTTGAAGACCAGATTGGCGGCCAGGAGCACGAGCAGGCCGAAGACGGCCAGGAGCACCGCCTCCATCATCAGCAGCTCCAGTCCGACCCCTTTGAGATAAATGCCCTTCAACAGCGAGACGAAATATCGGGCCGGCACCACATGAGTGAGGACCTGGATCACGTTCGGCATGTTGCTGATGTCGTACATGAACCCGGAGAGCAGGAAGGCTGGCAGGAACGTGACCACCATGGCGAGCTGGCTGGCCAGCAACTGGGCTTTGGTCACGATGCTGATCAACATGCCGAGTGAGAGCGCGCCGGCCAAAAAGACGGCGGCCATGCCGAACAGGAGCGCAACGTTGCCGCGCAGCGGGACCTCAAAGAGGAACTCGCCCATCAGTACGGCCACCAGCACATCGAGCATCCCGATGCTGAAATACGGTAGCAACTTGCCGAGGATCAGCTCGGGCCCTTTCAACGGCGTGGAAATCACCTGTTCCATCGTGCCGGTTTCCCACTCACGCGCCACCGTCAGCGAGGTCAGCATCGCGGCGATGACCATCATGATCACCGCGATCAGTCCCGGAATGATGTAGTTCTTCGATTCCATGTCGGCATTGAACCAGACGCGCGGGCGCAGATCGAGCGGGATCGTGACGGTTCGGCCGCTGGTGCGGGCGGCCTGCTCGATCGCCAGATCCTGGTTGTAGGTGCGCACGACGGTCTCCACATAGCCCAGCACGATGGTGGCCGTGTTGGAATCGCTGCCGTCCACGATCGCTTGAGCCCGCCCGACCCGGCCCGACTCCACATCCATTGCGAAGTCGACCGGGATGACCAAGGCCACGAGAGCCTCCCCCGCATCGATCGCCCGCTCCACCTCCGCATAGGCCTGCACGACGCGGCGGAGGGCGAAATAGGGCGATCCCTCGAAACGGCTGATGAAGTCGCGGCTGGCCTGCGTGCTGCCCTGATCCCAAACGACGAGCGGCACCTCATCCACGTCCAACGTCAGCGCATAACCGAAGAGGGTCAATAAGAGAATAGGAATGGCGATCCCCATGACCAGGCTGCGCCAGTCGCGGATAATATGGATGCCCTCTTTGCGGGCGACCGCCCAGATGCGCCGCGCGTTCATCTCGCCACATCCGCCTGAGGCCGTTCCTGTCGATCCCGTGCCTCGATCAGCGAGACGAACACGTCCTCCAGCGACGGCACGATTCGCTCGGCCCGCGACACCGGGAACTTCCGCTCAGCCAGTCTGTTCTTGATCGCAGTCATCACGCCCTCCGCCCGGCGCTCGACGACGACGTGCAGTCCCTTGCCGAACAGGGCCGTTTCCTTGACCCCTTCAATCTCCCCGAGCGCCAGCATCGCCTCCTGTGGCTGCTCGCACAGGACCTCAATGATGTCGTCTTCCATGAAGCGCGTCTTCAGCTCGTCCGGCGTCCCATCGGCGATCAATTCCCCGCGATAGATCAATCCCAGCCGGTCGCAGTATTCCGCCTCTTCCATGTAGTGCGTCGTCACGAAGACGGTCACACCTCGCCCGGCCAGCGTGTAAATGAGATCCCAGAAGCTGCGGCGGCTGATCGGGTCCACGCCGGACGTCGGTTCGTCGAGAAAGATGATCGGCGGCTCGTGCAGGATGGCGCAGCCCAGCGCGAGTCGTTGTTTCCAACCCCCTGAGAGCACGGCGGTCCGGGAAGTTCGATGTTGGCCAAGCCCGGCCATGCCGATGACCCATTCTTTCCGCTCGGCTTTCTTCGCTGCGGGAATCCGGTAAATGCCGCCGTAAAAGTCGATGTTCTCTTCGACCGTCAGGTCTTCGTAGAGCGAGAACTTCTGGCTCATATAGCCGATGTGGGCCTTGATCCGCTCGGCCTGCCGCATGATGTCGAAGCCGGCGACCGTCCCGGTGCCCGCAGTCGGAGCCAGCAGCCCGCACAGCATTCGGATGGTCGTGGATTTGCCGGCGCCGTTCGGGCCGAGAAAACCAAAGATCTCGCCGGTTTTCACTTGCAGACTGATCCGGTTGACGGCCATGAACGAGCCGAACCGCTTTTCCAGGTCCTGGACGACAACCGCATAGGGTTCACGATCAGCGTGCATTGATGGGTTCCCGCTGAGAGACGGCCCCTTCGCTCGTCAGCACCGACACAAAGACATCTTCCAGAGATGGCTCGATCGGCCTGAGCCCCTGCAGCGTAAATCCTCCGGTTTGCAGCACGGCCGGCACCTCGTGCGCGGTCTGTGCCCGATCCATGGTCACCACATGGATGCGATCGCCGAAGAGTCCGATCGACTCGGCTTTCACACGCTGCTTGAGCAGAGCCGCAGCCTCACGCGCCCGATTGACGCGGACTTCCAGAATGGTCCCCCGCATGAGAGTTTTGACTCGGTCCGGTGTATCGCAGGCCAGGAGACGGCCCTGGTGGAGCAACGCCACGCGGTGACAGCGTTCGGCCTCATCCAGATAGGCGGTGGAGACAAAGATCGTGACGCCTTCCTTTAAAAGGGAATAGAGAATCCGCCAGAAGTCGCGCCGCGAGACCGGATCGACCCCGTTCGTCGGCTCGTCCAGAAACAGGACTTTCGGCGTGTGGATCAGCGCGCAAGCCAGCCCCAGCTTCTGCTTCATGCCGCCGGACAATCGGCCGGCCTGCCGTTTTTTGAACGGCGTGAGGTTGCTGAACGAGAGCAGGTCGTGGATCTTGTGCTCGCGGCCTCTCGCGGGAACCCCGTAGAGATCCGCGTAGAAATGGATATTCTCGTCCACCGTGAGATCCGGATACAAACCGAACCGCTGGCTCATGTACCCGATGTCATCCTTGACGGCTTCCGCTTCCCGGACGACGTGCTTCCCCATGACCCAGGCCTCGCCGCCGCTCGGCTCCATGGCGCCGGTCAAGAGCCGCATCGTCGTCGTCTTGCCGGCGCCGTCCGGACCGACGAGGCCGAAAATTTCTCCTTGTGCCACGTCGAAGGTCAGAGCCTCGACCGCGCGGACCGCGCCGAACGATCTCGTCAAATGGACGAGCTTAAGAGCCTCCACCTGGTGCCTCCGATCGATCCAAAAGCATGATCCGGGCATCGGCCGGCATGCCGGCTTTAAGCTCCATCTCAGGATTGGCGATGGTGATCTTGATGCGATAGACCAGCTTCACGCGCTCCTTCTCGGTCTGGACACTCTTGGGCGTGAATTCGGCTTGCGAGGCGATGAAGGATACGCGCCCTTCGTACCCCTTGGCCAGATAGCTGTCGGTCTTGACCCGCGCCGCTTGGCCCGCCTTCACCCGGCCCAGGTCCGTCTCATCCACGTAGGCCCGCAACCAGACATGTTCCAAATCGCCGACGGTCACGATGGGCGTCCCGGCGGCGACGAACTCGCCCGGCTCGATGTTGTGTGAGAGCACCAGGCCGGTCAGCGGTGAGGCCAGCGTGGCATAGCTCAATCGGGTCTCGGCCAGAGCCAGCGCCTCTTTGGCCTGCTGAAGCTCCGCCCGTGACCGGTCGATTTTTTCCATGCGCGGGCCTTTTTTGACGAGACGCAATTGCTCCTGAGCCTCACGGAGTTTGGCCTCGGTCACGTCCACGGCCGTCTTGGCCGCATCGTAGTCCTGCCCCGAGACATTGTCCTGCTCATAGAGCGTCTTGAGGCGCCTGAAATCGGCCTTGGCACGCTCCACCTCCGCCTGCGCCCGCCGAACCACGGCTTCCGATTGTGCAATCTCCTCCGGTCGAGAGCCGGTCTCCAGCTCAGCCAACGCCGCCTCCGCCGCACGAACCTCCGCCTTGCGTAACGCGACCTCCTGCGACAACTCACTGGTATCCAAACGAGCGACGATCTGTCCCGCCTTGACCGTCTCCCCTTCCGACACCAGACGCTCCACCACGCGACCCGGGATCTTGAAACTGACCTCGGCGTCGGTCATCTCGATATTACCCGTTACCCGCAATATTCCGGACTCCGGTGCAGGCTGCGACTGCCAATAAAGAACTGCAGCGGAAACGAGCGCGCCGGCGGCAAGGATCAGCCACCCCCACATTCTGGTGTTTCCCCGGCGCGGCACCGCAGCGGCCGGCCCCACAGATCCCGGACCGCCGAGTCCTGAAGACAGTGGGTGGTGAGGCACAGTGGTCGTATCAGTGCTCATATTCCCCTTCTTTGGCGATCGTCAATGGTCATGAGTCACTGGGCTAACGTGAGGAGGGTCTCGATCACCAATGACCATTCAGCATGCCTAAAAGAGCGTTTCGATTTCCCCCTTGGCTCGCGCCAAATTGATGCGCGATGCGTTCAGCCGGAACAGGGCCTCAATGAGATTGTCTCGGGCGCGCGCGACGGACGTCTGCGCGTTCGTCACCTCGATGTTGGTGGCCAACCCGGCCGCGAACCGGTCACGGGCGAACTGCAGCTCCTTCAGCGACAAATCCAAGCCCTTCTGCGCCACCGTGACTTGCTGCGTCGAGGATTCCAGGGTGAGCAAAGCATTTCGCACTTCAAGGGTGACCTGATCCGACACGTCCTTCATCCGGATCGATTCCTGACGCACACGGCTACGCGTCTCGGAAATACGGCCCTCGCGCTGCCCCCCGTCGAAAATGGGAACCGAGAGCATGAGCCCTACCGATCGTGTCGCCAAGGCTTCGTCGGGCTTCAGCCCGATCCACCCATAGTCTCCGTTGAGCGCCAGCGAAGGCAGCCGTTCGCTGGTGATCGAGCTGAGGTTCAGGGACGCTAATTTTTCCCGTTGGGCCTGAGCTTTCAGCTCAGCTCGATTTTCGTGGGCCACCGACAAGGCGACATCGGCCGACTGCGAGGTTACATCGACGAACTTCAGTTCGTCGGTCAGGACCAGCCGTACATCAAAGGAGATTCCCAGTGCGCGGATCAAATTGAGCCGGGCGCTCTCCTGCTCATTCTGCGCCATCAGCAGGCGCTGGCGATTGTTCTCCAGCTGCACTTCTTCCCGCGTCACATCTAAACCAGTGGCCACGCCGGCCGCCTTCCGATCCTGCGCCAACTTGAGCAACTGCTGACTCAGGTCGATGTCGGCTCGGCGCGCCTTTACGGCCTCGTCCCCCCGCAACGCTTCCACGTACAAGAGGCCGACGGTCGTCATGACATCGCGCTTAGCGACCTCCGCCTCGAAGTGGGCGACATCGATACCGGTCTTCGCCGCACGCCACCGTTGAATCAAACTGAGACTGAACACGTTTTGCACCAATGTCGCCCGAGCATCGTATACGTCGAACGGATCGGTGACGCTGCGGGTGAGCCCCAGACCGCCCAGCCGATCCGCCGGCAAGCCGAAGGCCGCGAGGTTGACAGTCTGGTTACGGCCGTTCATATATCCGGCGAGATTCGGCAGCAGGGCGCCGCGGCTGGTGTCGGCGGCGGACTGTGCCGCTGCGATTCGTTCCTTAAGCAAACGGACGTTGACGTTATTGTCCACCGCTGCTTGGATCGCATCGTGAAGACTCAGACGCAACTCCGGGGAAAGCCGAGGCGGCTCAGCAGCCGCCGACAGGCATATCATCCAGAATGCTGCCAGGGTTGCGATACCCACTGTTCGCCTGTTCATCGATCACTCCAATTTTGCGCTACGCACGGTGATTGTTATCGCGGAGAGAATCGCTTCTCTCCTGGCGATCTGTCGAATGCGATGCCGCGCCGATAGATGGCAAACGCGTCGGGCGCTTGACGGCGGATGTGTAACACATTTCCCGTGAGCAACGACTGCATAACCAGCCCCTGAATGGTCCCAACAAACAGGGTTGAAGCAGCGGCGGTGTCCAGGTCTGGATCGAGCTGGCCCTGCCTCTTGCCTAGTTCCATCAGCCGAATCAGGCGCTCGGTGTAGCAACGGAGCAAGGTCCGCACCATCCGCTTGGTGACGGTGTCTTCGGATCGTTGTAATTCGCCGATCAGCATCCGTGGTACGCCAGGATGCTCGACCACAAAATCGATATGCGCGAGGAAGACAGCTTCCAACGCTGAGATAGGAGAGGAGGCGGATTGCGCCGCCCTGTCGATTCGCGCCAACAGACGATCCGCCACCCATTCCATGACTGCCTTCAAGATGGCGTCTTTGCTTGGGAAATGCCTAAACAGCGCGCCTTGGGTCAGGCCTATACGCTTGGCAACAGCGGCCGTTGTAATGTCGGTGGGATTCTGTTCCGCCGCCAAGGCGATCAGAGCCTGAACCGTCTCAATTCGACGTTGCTTCGCTGGAAGGTGCTTGGGATGAGCCATATCACTTCAACTACAATTGAAAGTAATTAATTACTATCTTTCAGGCAAGCAGGTTGTCAATAGAGGGGGCGCTGCCAGGAGACCTACATCGAAGGCGGCGCCAGCGGTGATGTTGAGAGCGTGCGAGATCAGGGGTGTCTTGCTACAACCAGACCGTGAGCCTGTGGCGGAAGGCGACAACTGACGAGGCGCCCGAGCCCTGAAACACACAGCATTTGACTTTGGCCCACGAGCCCTCTATTTCTCAACTAGCCCATGGGCCTGACCATGCTGAGCGTTTCCCTCGCCGCGCGGCCCTCTATAGAATAGGACCCCTGTGCATCCGGACCCTTTATTCTTCCGAGATCTCGCCACCGTCTTTCTGGCCGCTGTCGCAGGCGGCGCCCTCGCGTGGGTCGCACGCCAACCCCTCGTGCTCGGGTACGTCCTCGGCGGTATCGCCATCAGCCCCTTTACCCCCGGCCCTTCCGTGTCCGATCTCCACACGTTCGATTTCTTCGCCGAGATCGGTGTCATTCTGCTGATGTTTTCGATCGGACTGGAGTTCTCGGTCAAGGACCTGATGCGGGTCAAATGGGTCGCCCTGGTCGGCGGCCCCCTCGGGATTCTCCTCTCCATCCTCCTGTCTATCGGCGTCGGCAGCCTGATCGGTTGGCCCGTCACGCAGAGTATCGTGATCGGAGCGGCGATCTCGATGGCGAGCACCATGGTATTGGCCCGCCTCCTCCTGGACCGCGGCGAGCTGCACTCCCGCCACGGACGCGTCATGATCGGCATTACCCTGGTCGAGGATCTCGCCGTCGTGGCGATGACGGTGCTCGTGCCCGCGCTCGGCACGTTCGAATCGGGACGGCTCATTTTGATCGGCCAGGCCCTGCTGAAGGCCTTGCTGATCCTGGCTCCCTTCGGCTATCTGGCAGCCAGGGTCATTCCTCCCCTGTTGACGCGTGTGGCGAGAACCCAGAACCGGGAGCTCTTTCTGCTCGTGGCCCTGGCCATCGGTCTGGGAACCGCGGCGGTGACGCAAATGGTCGGCTTGTCGCTCGCGCTGGGCGCGTTCTTGGCCGGCCTGATCATCAGCGGCTCCGAATATGGACATGAAACGTTGGCCCGCCTGATCTCCTTGCGCGACGCCTTCGTTGCGCTCTTCTTCGTGACCATCGGCATCTTGATCGATCCGCACGTCATCCTCGACAACCTGTCGCTGCTCGGCACCATGATCGGCTTGATCATGGTAGGAAAGCTGGTGATTTGGGCGACGGTGGTGCGGCTCTTCGGATATGCGTTGTCGACGGCGATCCTCGTGGGCATCGGTCTCACGCAGATCGGAGAATTTTCGTTCGTGCTGGTGCAGGTGGCGAAAACGGCGGGGCATGTCGGTGCCGACGTGTACAACGCGACACTCGCCGCCTCGCTGCTGACCATTCTGTTGAACGCTGCCTTGGTGCGGTACGTCCCCGAGTGGCTGGGCAAACGTCGCTTGGCGCGAGACCCTCGACTCGCGGTATCGTGGGCGGGCGAACAAGAGATTCCTCCTCAGCATGTGGTGCTGTGCGGCTTCGGGGGGGTCGGCCACGCGCTGGGAAAGGCTCTGGAGGAATTCGGGGTACCGTACATCGTGATCGAGCGGGATCCGGACATCGTTCGGCGGCTCCAGATTCGGGGCACCCCGTGCCTGTACGGAGACGCCTCCCATCACGAATTGCTGACGCAGGCCCGAGCGGCGGATGCGTCGCTCATCGTCGTGGCCCTGCCCGAAATCGAAACGGCCGCGCTGACGATTCGCCGCATCCGTAGCCTGAATCCCCTCGTTCGCATCCTGGCTCGCGCACACGGACAGGCAGAAGCGGAAAAATTGGCGGCCGTGGGGGCGACCGAGCTCATTCAGCCGGAAGTCGAAGCCTCGGTGACACTGATTCGCCACACCTTGGATTGGTTTGCGGTGCCGAAAGATCGAATTCGTGAGTACGCCGAACGGTATCGCGCCTCGGTGGATCCCACAGGTCCATCGGATGGGTCCGCGCAACCATCCGCTGAACCGACCGGCGATCGAAAGGACGACATTGGAGCCGTCAAGAACTGACGAGCACGAGCACTGGCACGGCCAGGCAGTGGCTGAGGTCGTGGGACGCCTGCACACCGACCCTCGCCGCGGGCTGACCATCGAGGAGGCCGCACGACGGTTGGCTCAACATGGACCAAACCGTCTACCGCCTCCGGCGAGACGGTCTGTCTGGGTCCGGTTTCTTCTGCAGTTTCACAATGTCCTGATCTACATGATGCTCGGGTCCGCAGTCGTCGCGGGCCTGCTGAGTCACTGGATCGATGCCGCGGTCTTGTTTGCCGCCGTTGTCGTCAACGCCGTCATCGGCTTCATTCAAGAGGGGAAGGCCGAAGAGGCGCTCGACGCCATTCGCAACCTGCTCTCCCTCCGCACGACCGCGATCCGCCAAGGAGAACGCATCCAGATCGCGGCCGAGGATCTGGTGCAAGGCGACCTTGTCACCCTGGCATCCGGCGATAAAATCCCGGCGGACCTTCGCGTGGTCGGCGCCAAGAGCCTGTTCGTCAACGAAGCGATCCTGACGGGGGAATCGGCGGTCGTCGAAAAGACGCCCGCCGCAGTCCCGTACGAAGCGCCGCTCGGCGATCGCCGCTGCCTCCTCTATTCCGGCACGTTGGTATCTTCCGGACAGGGCACGGGCATCGTCGTGGCAACGGCGAGTCGAACGGAGTTGGGCCGGATCAGCGTCATGTTGGAAGACGTGCAGGAGATGACGACTCCGCTGGTCCGGCAAATGGCGGCCTTCAGCCGATGGTTGGCCACAGCGATCGGCCTCATCGCCGTAAGCACCTTCTTCATCGGGGTGCTCTGGCGCGGCCACTCCGCCGACGACATGTTTATGATGGTGGTCGCCCTGGCCGCTTCGTCCATCCCCGAAGGCCTTCCCGCCATCATGACGATCACCTTGGCGCTCGGCGTCCGACGCATGGCTACCCGCAACGCCATCGTCCGACGCCTCCCCGCGGTGGAAACCCTGGGATCGGTCACGGTGATCTGTTCGGATAAGACCGGCACCCTGACCAAGAACGAGATGACGGTACAGTCGGTCCTCACCGGCACACTGGCCTTCGACGTGAGCGGCGCCGGCTACGTTCCTGAGGGGGGACTGCACCGTGACGGAGCGGTAGTTTCCCCCGGTGACTACCCTGAGATCAGGGACCTGGCCAGGGCCGGTGTGCTCTGCAACGATGCGTCGTTACGCCAGGTGAACGGAACCTGGCAGGTAGAGGGGGATCCGACCGAGGGCGCCCTCTGCACCTTGGCCGTGAAGGTCGGCCTGGATCCGCTCGGTGAGCGAGAGAACCGGCCCAGGGTGGATGCCATCCCCTTCGAGTCGGAGCATCGATTCATGGCAACCATGAACCACGACCATGAAGGGAACCGGTATATCTACCTCAAAGGGGCGCCGGAACGGCTGTTCGGCATGTGCACCACCTATCGTGCCGAGAGCCTTGAAATCCCAATGGATCGAACCCTCTGGGACGAACGGGTGCACGCTACCGCCGGGCAGGGAATGCGCACCCTGGCGATGGCCATGAAACGAGTGCCCGCCACACAACTCGACCTGCGGTTTGAGGACGTCGAAGGCGGTTGCACACTGCTCGGGCTGCTGGGAATCATTGATCCACTGAGGGAGGAAGCGACGGCTGCCGTGGCGGACTGTGCCTCCGCCGGCATCCGGGTGAAAATGATCACCGGCGACCATGCGGAAACCGCTCGTGCGATCGGCGCCCGCCTCGGAATCGGACAGGACAAACCGGCCATGACGGGCAGTCAAATCGAACAACTGGACGACGAACAGCTCCGCTTGGCCGTGTCGGACCTGGACGTGTTCGCCCGCACGAGTCCGGCGCACAAGCTGCGGCTGGTCGGCGCGCTCCAGGCCTCCGGGCAGATCGTGGCCATGACCGGCGACGGAGTCAACGACGCCCCGGCCCTGAAACGCGCCGATGTCGGCGTGGCAATGGGCTTGAAAGGGACCGACGCCGCCAAAGAAGTGGCCGATGTGGTGCTTGCCGATGACAACTTCGCCACCATCAGCGGCGCCGTGCGGGAGGGGCGCGGCATCTATGACAGCATCCGCAAGTTCATTTTGTTCATGCTGCCGACCAACGGGGGAGAAGCGCTGGTCGTCACGGCGGCCATTCTGTTTGAGTGGACCTTACCGCTCACCGCAGCGCAGGTCCTATGGATCAACATGGTCACGTCCAGCACCCTGGGGCTTGCCTTGGCGTTTGAACCTCCGGAATCGGATGTCATGGCGCGACCGCCGCGCGATCCCCGAGCGCCGCTGTTGTCCTGGTTCTTCGTCTGGCGGTTGACCATGGTCTCCGCCCTGATGATGACCGGCGCCCTCGGCCTTTTTCTCTGGGAGCTGGACCGAGGCGCCGGCATCGAACGAGCACGCACCATCGCGGTCAGCGCCGTCGTGATGGCGGAAATGTGGTACCTCCTGAATAGCCGCTACATCCTCCGCCCTGTGTTCTCACGAGAGGGGTTGTTCGGCAATTCCTACGTCTGGATGGTCATCGGCGTCTGTGCCCTGCTCCAGCTCGCCTATGTCCACACGGCTCCGCTGCAGGCCGTGTTTCATTCGACCGACCTGAGCCCGGCGGAGTGGGGCCGGGTGTTGCTGGTGGGCCTATTCGTCTTTACGATCGCGGAAACCGAGAAGGCGATCATACGCAGAGTGAGTCGGCAACAGCCACCGCCTCAAGCCGCGCGCTCGGGCACAGCGTCATTCCCTTCCCAACGGGAGCATCGCCGATGAAGACTCTGACTTCGATCCTCGCGGCCACTGATTTTTCTGAACACGCCCGGGCTGCCGCCGAACGCGCCGCCCTCCTCGCGAGGGAGCAGGGGGCCACACTTCGGCTGCTACACGCGATCAGCAGCTCCTCGCTGGACGATCTGCGGAACGTGATGCGGGGGTCGGCCGCCGTCGAGCACTCGTTACTGGAAGAGGCGCGCGCTTCGCTTCATGACACAGCAGCCATGCTCACCCAGACAACCGGGGTGACCGCAACGGAAGAGGTGGTGACCGGTCAGGTCATCGCGACCATCCGCACTGCCGCCGAAGAGGCCGATCTGCTGGTCCTCGGGGCCCAAGGCACCAACCCCTTACGCGACCTCCTGCTCGGGACAACGGCCGAGCGTCTCCTGCGGACCTGCCGACGTCCGGCCCTGGTCGTCAAACGTGCGCCGAAGAGGCCCTATGGGCGAGTCCTCGTGCCCGTCGACTTTTCGTCCTATTCCGCACCCGCGCTCGCGGTGGCCGCCCTGGTGGCTCCCCATGCGCACATCAGCGTCCTGCATGCGTTTCGCGTGCCCTTCGAAGCCAGGCTCCACATCGCCGGCGCAACCGACGACACCATCCGGCGGTACTGCGACGAACAGCGACAGGAGGCCGCCCGGCACATCGACCGGCTGATGACCGAGTGCCTTCCTCATGTGCCGCAGAGGACCTGCCTCATCGAACGAGGCGATCCCTCTCCCGTCATCCTTGCCCAGGCGCAGGCCCAGACTGCGGATCTCATCGTCCTTGGCAAACAGGGCCAATCGCGGGCCGAGGAACTGTTCCTTGGCAGCGTCACCCGCCATGTTCTGGCCGGATCGCCCTGCGATGTCCTGGTGGTGTCGCCATGAACGCACCAGCGCGCGCAACACGCACCCTGCTCCTCGCCGTCGACTTCTCGAGGCCTGCCTCCCGCGCGGTGGCGTATGCCATCAAGCTGGCGTCGATCCTGAACCTGAGCCTCACCGTCGTGCATGTACTCCAAGCGCCACCCGGCTTCACGTCCTGGAAGCCTACCACCCGCCGGTCACTCGATCCGCTCAGGACCAAAGCCCTGCTCGAATTAGGCCGCGTGGTTCGTCTTGCGAACGACCATCAGGTCGCGGCTGAATACACACTGCTCGCCGGGGTCCCGGAAGAGATCATCCTGCAGACTGCCGATGAAGTCCGGGCCGCCCTCATCGTGATGGGAACGCACGGTCGATCAGGACTGGATCGACTCAAGTTGGGAAGCGTCGCGGACGCTGTGCTCCGCAGGGCCCACTGCCCGGTATTCACCATCCACGCCGCAGCCGGCGGCCATCCTGCGGTCCATCCACTACGCCTCAACCTGGGTCGAATTCTGGTGGCCACGGATTTTTCGCCTTCATCAAACGTGGCGCTTCGGCATGCGGTCGAGCTGGCGAAGCTGTTGCCTGCAGAGGTCCTGCTGCTCCATGTCGCCGACGCGGATGCCACGGAGACAGAAATCGAGGAACAATTCCGACAGGCCCTCTCCGACTCCCGATCCGGCGAGAGGGTCGGAGAACAGCTCCTACTGCGCGGGGATCCGGCCGCGTCGATCCTGGCTCATGCCGCACGCATGAAGGCGCGGCTCATCGTGATGGGGACGCAAGGTCGTCGTGGGATGGAACGGCTGCTCCTAGGCAGTGTGGCAACGGCAGTGATTCGCGGCGCACGCTGTCCGGTACTGGTAGTCAGGAACGGCGGACGGTACCGACACTTGGCTCGTCCCGCACCCCCTGGACCTCGACACTAGCCTGCTCAGGATGGCGGACCGCGATCGCCGCTCCTGCCGAACCGGTGCCGATCCATAAGTAGTAGAGCACCGGGATCACCACCAGCGTCAGAACCGTCGACGCGCCGACGCCGAACAGCAACGACACCGCCAACCCCTGGAAGATCGGATCGAGGATGATGACGAAGGCGCCGACCATCAAGGCCGCCGCCGTGAGCAGAATCGGCCTGGTCCGGATGGCGCCGGCGCGGATGACCGCCTCCAGCAGCGGCACACCTTCCGCCTCCTGGTGTTGGATGAAATCGACCAGGAGGATGGAGTTCCGCACGATGATACCGGCCAAGGCAATGAACCCGATCATGGACGTGGCGGTGAAATAGGGGCCGGTCAACCAATGCCCCGGCAGGATGCCGATGAGGGTGAGCGGAATCGGCGCCATGATCACGACCGGCGTCAGGAACGACTGGAACTGCGCCACGATCAGGAGATAAATCAACACCAGGGCCGCCCCGAACGCCAGGCCCATGTCTCGAAACGTTTCGTAGGTGATGTGCCATTCGCCGTCCCACTTCATGGCGAATCGCTGCTCCGACCAGGGCTGGACCGCATAGTGCTGCGTGAGGCTGTAGCCCTCGGGCAAGGTGAACTGCTCCAGTTTCTTGCCGATACCCAACACACCGTACACCGGGCTCTCGCCCTTCTCGTGACCGGCCATGCCGACATCGGCCACGACATAGACGACCGGTTTGAGATTCTTATGATAGATCGTCTTCTCCAACACTGTCTGCTCGACGCGGATCACTTCCGAGAGCGGCACCATCGAGCCGGCGGCGCTCCGCAAGGACAACTCGCCCAGATGTTCGAGGCCGGTGCGTTCGCTGATCGGCAGTCGTAACATCACCTGCACCGGTCGTTTCTCTTTCGGCAGGTGCACGAGGCCGACCTGAGCGCCCTCAAGCGCCAGTCGCAGCGTCTTGACGATTTCTTCCGACGGAATTCCGGCCAGCGCCGCCTTGGCGCGGTCGACGGTGAACACATACTTCACCTGATCCGCCTCCAGGTAATCGTCCACGTCCACGACACCGGCCGTCTGTTCGAAGAGGCGGCGCACGTCGCGGGCGATCGCCAGTTGGCGTTCGTAGTCCGGTCCATAAATCTCCGCCACCAACACCGACTGCACCGGCGGCCCCGGCGGCACTTCGACCACCTTCACGTTGGCGCCGTACTGCCGGCCGATCTGTTGCACGGCGGGACGGATGCGTTGCGCGATCTCATGGCTTTGGGCCTGCCGTTCCTCCTTAGGCAGAAGGTTGATCTGAATGTCGGCTTCATGCGGCTGATCGCGCA
Organism: Nitrospira defluvii; assembly: GCA_011525625.1. Taxonomy (GTDB): domain Bacteria; phylum Nitrospirota; class Nitrospiria; order Nitrospirales; family Nitrospiraceae; genus Nitrospira_A. The sequence continues at coordinate 296,117 of WYAX01000015.1, read as the reverse complement.
GGTAATAGTGTCTGACCAGCCCGTTGAAATTGAACGGCGATGCCGTGCCGACATAGGCCTGGTAATCGCGCAACTCAGGGATCGTCCGCACGTACTCCGTCACCCGTTTCGTCACCCTGGCCGTCTCCTCCAACGTGGTCCCTTCCGGCAGGTCGATCACGAGCTGCAATTCGCTCTTGTTGTCGAACGGCAACATCTTGACCACCACGTCGCGCGTGTAGAACAGGTACACCGACCCAACAAGGAACAGGGCGATCACGCCCAGCACCAGATAGGCCAGCAGCGGATGGGACAACACAGGCGCCAACAACCGTTGGTACAACCGGTAGGTCCGGCCCTGTTCCGACGCCTGTTCGCCGGCCCCGTGCATCCTCACGCCGGGGCGGTAGCAGGTCTGGCAGAACCAGGGAATGACGACAAACGCCACGAGCAGGGACACGAACATCGCGATGGAGGCATTCACGGGAATGGGCCGCATGTAGGGCCCCATCAGTCCGGAGACGAACGCCATCGGCAACAGGGCCGCAATCACGGTCAGGGTCGCCAGGATGGTCGGATTGCCGACCTCGTCGACCGCCACCAGCGAGGCCTCGCGATGGGGATGGCGCTTGAGCGTCAGGTGCCGATAGGTGTTCTCCACGACGACGATAGCATCGTCCACCAGGATGCCGATAGAAAAGATCAGGGCGAACAGCGTGACCCGGTTGATGCTGTAGCCGATGAGCATGGAGACGAACAACGTCAACGCAAGAGTCAGCGGGATCGCAATCGACACGACGAAGGCCGGGCGTAGGCCCAGGGTCAACCCCAGAAATACCACCACCGCCACCACCGCAATCAGCAAATGCCAGAGCAGTTCGTTGGCCTTCTCGTCGGCGGTCTCGCCGTAGTTGCGGGTGACGGTGACTTGCACGTCGGCGGGAATCACCGTCCCCTTCAACTCTTCGACTTTGTGAATCACGCCGCGGGCGACGCTCACCGCATTGGTGCCGGCCTGTTTGGCGAGGGCTACGGTGACCGCCGGAACTTCTTGCGTGACGCGTTCCTCGTGAGGTGTCCCTCGCGATTCCTCCTGCGATTCACGTGTCACGAGTGAGGAGCGCCCCTCTCCTGGTCGCTCGCCATGCCAGACATAACTCGTCGTCTCGGTCGGTCCATCGGTGACCGCGGCCACCTGCCGCAGGTAAACGGGGCGTTGCTCGTTCACCCCGACGACCAGAGTCTCGAGGTCATCCTTAGACCGAATGAATCGCCCGGTTTCGACCAGGAAACTTTCATTCCGGCTTTCGAACCGTCCCGTGGGCAGCGCAAGATTCTCGCCCTGAATGACGCCGGCCACCCGCAAGGGCGTGAGACCATAGGCCTTGAGGCGCGTGGGATCGATCTGAACCCGCAGCTCGCGGCTGCGTCCGCCGACAATGAACCCTGCCGCGGTGCCCGGGACCTTCTTCGCATCTTCCAGCACCTGATCGGCCAGTTGCCGGAGCTGGACATCGTCGTACCTGGCGCTCGACAAGGTCAGCGTCACGATCGGGACATCGTTGACGTCGCGCGGCTTCACTTGAAACGGGAGGGCACCCGGCGGCAACAGATCCTGGTTCGACATCAACTTGTCGTAGAGATCCACCAGGCTCTGCTCCATCGGCTCGCCCACGTAGAACCGCACGATGATCAAGGCGCCGCCCGGGCGGGACATGGAATAGACGTATTCGACGGTTTTGATCTCGGAGAGTTTGCGTTCGATCGGCTTGGTGACTTGTTCCTCGACCACCTTCGCGGAGGCGCCGGGAAAGGGCAACCAGACATCCGCCATGGGAACGACGATCTGCGGCTCCTCCTCGCGCGGCGTCAGCAAAACGGCGAGGAGCCCCAGCAGGAGCACGCCGATGATGATGAGGGGGGTAAGTTTGCTGCCGACGAAGAGCGCAGCGAGGCGGCCGCTTGGTCCGAGGCGGGGAGTCGTCATCGGTCCCTCATTCCCCTCGCGGCGCCGGCAGGGCCGCGGCCGTCACGTCCTGCACCAGAGCCCCGTCCGCACCCTTTGTCGCCTCGGCGATGATCCGCTCGCCGGCACTCACCCCCGACAATACTTCAATCCCCTGCCCCAACGGACGTCCCAGTTTGACCCAGCGCAAGCGCGCGACCTGATCCTGCTCGACGACGAACAGACCGGCCAGCTCGCCTCGCTCGATGAGCGCCGTTTTGGGAACCAGCAAGGTACGGCTCAGACCCCGCTCCAGCCGCAGCCGGCCGAACATCCCGGACTTCACCTTCGGCTGCTTCGGCAATTCCACCTTCATCGTAAAGGTATGGGTCTGGGGATCTCCGGCCGGCAGGATCTGCGACACCGTTCCCTGGAGCGGTTCGGGCCCCAGCGCATCGATGACGACTGGGATAGACGCGCCGACCGTGACCAGACCCACATCACCCTCGGCGACCATCGCTTCCAGCCGAAGCCGCGTGGGGTCTTCCATCCGGAGTAATGGCTGCCCGGGGGATGCCAATTCACCCACTTCGACTTTCTTCTCCGTGATCACGCCGTCGAAGGGCGCTTTCACGACGGTGTAGCTCAATTGGGCCAGCACGGCTTTCCGGCCTGCCTCCGCCACTCGAAACGCGCGCGTGGCATTTTCCAGCTCCTGTTTGGAGACGGCATCTTTCTGATACAAGTCCTCCATGCGTTGGCGCTGCGCGCCGGCATTGTCGAGCTCTGCCGCCATGCGCGCCAGCTCGGCCTGCAGATCCCGATTGTCCAACACGAGCAACGTCTGCCCCTTGCGCACGGGACTGCCTTCCCGAACCGACAACTCATCGATGGTGCCCTGAATGCGACTCGCCAGGGTGGCTTGATACAACGCCGTCACCTGTCCCGTCACCTCGACGCTGACAGGCACCTCCCCGACCTTCACCTCGACCACCGGCGCATGGATAGTGGGACGGACCGCCATCGTCGGCGCCCCTGCCCCGGGCTTGGACGATTCCTCCCCCTGTCCGCACCCCCCAAGGGCCAGGACGACCAGCGCCATCCACCAGACCGTCCTGCTGCTCTTGTTACTCCTGAACACCGAGCCTCCGTAACAGCGCCATCATGGGACACCAGCCGGTAAACGATGACTGGATCAGATTCGCCGCAACAAACGCCGCAACATAATTGTATGCGGGATGGACCGTCGCCCCAAGCACCACCGAGGCCAACACGAACACCCCCGCAATCAACCGCAACCAATCATGGAGTTTCATCGGTACACCTCCCTTCTTATCCCGTGGGAGCCCCACCAGGGGGAAAGGATTCACCGAAACAGAGGATTGTCCGGCGGATCAAAGACTTATCACCTTCTGCCGTGAGCGTCAAAACCGATATTGCCCGCCGATGGAGACGATGGTGTCCTGAAAATCCCTGAGGACATTCGTCGACGTCCGCTTCCCGTACTGAAAGGACAGCATGGCCGTCGCCGCCGTGGAGATATGGTACCGGAGCTCCGCAATGCCCTGGTGGGTGGCATCGAAGCGGTCCACGTGGGTGTCGCCGGCGATGCCGCTGGTGAAGGTTTTTCGGCGATGCACGTAGGTCAATCCGAGCTCCCATGCTCGATTGAAGCGAACCTCCGCCCCAGCCGACACCATATGCAAATAATAGGACACATCATCCGCAAACTGCGTTTGCTCATGACCGTCGGCCAAGCCCCGCTCATAGAGATAGGTCAGCATCAAGGTCAGCCAGTCCGTCGCCCGATAATCGAGACGCGGGCCGATCGTCCAGAACTTCGTATTCCGTTCCGCAAACGATTCGTTGTACCGACGGAGGCCGAAGCGAGCGATGAACGTGCCGGTCACGCTTTCGGTGAGGTGCCGTTCGAGTTCAGCCCGCCAATGGTGCGAACTGACGCGTTCCTCCCGGATGGATCGGGTGCCGGTGCGCCGCTCGAAGTTGGGGCCGAGGAAGAGGTTGGGCACATAGCGGTAGCGCACCAGGACCGTCGTCGCACGGTCGAGCGAGAAACGGTCCTGAATGCGGTAGTCCGCATGGTTAAAAATTGGATTGTTCGTATACACGGCGCCCTGCGCCTTCACGGAGAGTTCATTCTTCCCCTGCGCCGTGGGCATCGAGTGGACGACCTCTAACGCCGGTTCCCAAATCACATCCTCCGGCTTCTCCGCCGACACCACAGTCGGCTGCGAGGGATCTTCCGTCAAACGAAGTCGCCGGGCGGAGGAGAACTGAAAGGCGTCAGTCGTGTAACTGGTCTTCTGTTCGGCGATGGCCGACCACTCGGCCTGCGCCGGGCCGTCCCACGCTCCAAGTAGAGACCCGCCCCCCAATGAGCATAGGCTGCGGAACAGGAGGTGCAGGAGAACGTGACGCCCTGGTCTCATCGAGGTATCTGGAATCCGGCCAGCTTGGCCACATTGACCACGATCAGGATCGTCGCGACCATGACCGTCACGGTGGCGGTGATTCTGCCCATCGTTGTCGGCGAGAGCCATGCTCCTACCCGCACCCCCACAAGCATGCCCGAGAGGCTGCCCACCAGCACCAAGCCCGTCAACGGCCAGTCGATCCGGCCGAACTGCAAGTGGCCGATCACGCCGCTGATGGAGATGAGTGAAATGATGGTGAGTGAGGTCCCGATGGCGACCCTGGAGGGAAATCCCAGCACGACACTGAGCGCAGGAACGACCAGGAAGCCCCCGCCGACGCCGAATACACCGTTCAACGTTCCCACCACCAACCCGATGGCTCCGACTTTGAGCCAGCAGGTCCTTGGAAAATGCGTCGCACAGCCGTCCTGCTGTTCGGTCTGGTTCATGAGCGCGCGCTGACGGGAGATGAGCGTGCGAGTGAGGAGCAGCAGGAGACCGAAGCAGATCAGCAAGACCTCATCAGGCACGAGGTGGTGACCGAACGCACCGGCCCAGGCACCGGCCATGCCCGTCCAGCTGAACGCGGCGGCCGCTTTGGGCTTGACCAGTCCGTGACGCCCGTATTCCCAGGCCCCCAGCAGCGAGGACGTCGCCACGATCATCAAGGACATGGCCGCCGCCTGCCGCACGGGGATGCCAGCGATATAGACCATCATGGGCACGCCCAGGATGGCACCGCCCGTCCCGGTCGCACCCAATTGCAGGCCCATGGGCACACCGGCCAACACGGCACGGACCGCCTGGTCGATCATGCGAGAGTCTGCCCCATCATCGTCACGAAATACCGTATGTTCACGCCGTTTTGGCCGGCCCCTCCAGCTTGGCGATCCCCATGGCTTTCAAAATCACCTTTTCGTAATAGGGTTCGCTGACGCCCTTCTTCATCTTGCGCAAGAAATACTTCTCCAGCGCAATTTTGGCAAGGTGCACCCATTTACCCTTCTTCGCCCAGGTCACATTGCGCGGGGCCATTTGCGGCAGGGCCACGAATGCTACCCCGGTGTCGCCCATATCGGCCAAGCAGATCGCGTTCCAGGTCGCCGTCTCCCGTTTCGGATCGTCGTCGATATCGGCCTTGATATTGTGCACGGCTGCCGAGACCATCGACTCGATCATGTATCCGGTCTTGGGCGCGCCGGTCGGAATCGGCGTCTGTTCCACCGGCGGAATGGCCACACACACCCCCACCGAATAGATATTTTTATACTTGGGATTGGCTTGATAGGCATCGATATTCACAAAACCTTTCGGATTGCAGAGCCCCGGCGTTCCCGCCACCGCATCGACGCCCGCAAAAGGCGGGATGATCATCGAATACCGGAACGGTACTTCTTGGCCCCCGTCCAACAGGAACTTCCCCGGCTGCACTTCCTTGATCGCCGTGTTGCAGATCGGCTTGATGGAATGTTCGGCGAACTCGTCCTCCATCATCCGACGTGAGGCGCCCACACCGGCAAGCCCCATGTGTCCGATGAACGGTTCCGGCGTCACGAAATAGATCGGCACCTTCTTCCGTAGTTTCTTTTTCCGCAAATCGGCATCCAGAATGAACGCCATTTCGTAGGCAGGACCGAAACAGGAGGCTCCTTGCGCGGCACCCACAACGATCGGGCCAGGGTCCTTCAAGAACGCCTGATAGGTCCCCCAGGCCTGCTCGGCATGGTCCACATTACAGACCGACTGGGTATACCCGCTGGGACCAAGCCCTGGTACCGCGCCGAAATTGAGTTTCGGTCCGGTGGCGATGATCAGGTAGTCGTAGGGCACCTCGCCTTTTGAGGTGATGACACGATTCTGTTCCGGCTCGATCCGGTCAGCCGCCGCATGGATGAACTCCACGCCTTTCTTCTCCAGCACCGGCCCCAAGGCGAAACTGATGTCCTTCCTCGTTCGCCATCCGACTGCCACCCAGGGATTGGACGGCACGAAGTGGAACGAATCCACATTCGAAATGACCGTGACCTTATGTTTCTTGGCCAGCAACTCCCGGGCTTCATAGGCTGCCGGCAACCCACCGATAGACGCCCCGATGATGACCACCCTTGCCATAATCCCCCCTCCCTTCACGATGGAGCCACGCTCCGTCCTCATATAGACTGCGATCCTGTGAGGGCCGCGATCGCCACGTCCTGCTCCGGACCTCTCCAGAACCCATGCACCGCCCATTCCCGCCGTACTTGTTAAGAGTCATCCCGATCGATTTGGATTCGAGCATTCACCAGGCCTGAAATGTCCATGATTGATTCACTTCCTCGAATATTTTCGAGCCACGGCCTGCTCAACCTGCTTCGATACGAGACACTTGGACAGATCGCCGGACACCTTAGGGGATTTGTCGGGTTGACTTCACCCTTCTGCGGCCGGTACTTCTAACATGGACTATTTCGGAGGAGCGCCACCCCATGCTTCGTCGTCTCTTAGCCGGCAAAGGCCTGATGATCGTGCTGGCCGTAGGATTTATCGCGGTCGAGTCGATCGTGGTCGCCTCTTTTCTCAGTTTGGTCCACTTCAAGACCTCCAATCATTGGGCCACCAAGAGCGAGCAGGTGCTGATTGAGTTGGAACGGATGAGCAGCGCTGTGGCCGGAGCCGAGACCCAGCAGCGGGGATACCTGATTACCGGCTCCGACGAGTATCTTCCCCCCTATCGCCAAGCGATCGACACCCTTGACACACAGCTCCGCCGGATCGGAAGCCTGACGAGGGACAACCGCCTCCAGCAGGATCGAGTGGCCTTTCTTGCCACACAGGTCGAGCAGCGAGGGGACGAAATGGACCAGGCCATCGCAACCCGACGCACCAAAGGTCTGCCCCATGCAAAATCGGTTGTCGCTGGGAATCAGCAGAATCGAACGATGGAGACCATACAGGATATCGCCGCACAAATCCGTGACGAGGAAACCAGGGTTCTGCAGCGTCACCGGGCAGATTCCGAAGCCTGGGCGTTTACGACCGGCTCGTTTGCCGTCGCATTTTTTATCCTGAATGCGGTCGTGTTCACCTTGTGTGGCGTAGTGATGAAACTGGCGCTGAGCAGCCAGTCGCAAGCCGATCGTCTACTCCAGAGTCTGCGTCCGTCGACCGCCCCTACCTCTCGCTGATCGTGTGGCACCGGAGGCTTGCCCGGACGATTCCTCTATGCGTCTCCGGGCTATGTGAGTACGGTCGGCGACCGAGTTCGCGCGGCGCGGAATCACCCATCTGCGTGAAGACCGGTGAGCCAGCCCTATCCTACTAGACCAACGCCGGCGGACGTGTGAGTCATCCCGTTAGGTGCGCGCCAGCACCACAGCGAGGAGCAAGACCAGCAGCGCCACGAGCAGCGACAGGCGTGGCACCAGCGCCGAGTACCGGACCAACATCCGATCCCCTGCACTTCGCTCCTCTTCTCCCGTTCCTAGAATCCGGCGAACCCTTGGTCCCACCACGAGATCGTGCAGTAACGTCAGGGTGAACAGGAGGGAGACCACTGAAATTTTGGCGAGAAAAATCGCCGGCCACTGCCCTGGCGTCATCAATGGAATCGACCGGCCCACGGCCATCGCCGAGCCGGTGACGACAAGCACTCCCATCGCTCCCCAGACCACAGCCCTGAACCGATAGGCAACGGTCCGGAACAGCACGACATGGCGGGCGAATCCTCCATCCTGCTTCAGGACCGGCACGAGCACGACCGACAAGAATACCATGCCTCCGACCCACACCACAGCTGCCAACAGGTGAATCCACACCAATGCAAACACGAGCTTGTCCTTTCGGCTGTATGCAAACGGTTACCATGACAGAGCGCGACGGAAGTCGCAAGAACCGGTGACGTGACGACGGGGTGGGACGAACCAAATTCGGGCACCATACGACCTCGCCGAATACGAGCACCATCTGCCTGTCCGGATGAACGAGGGATGCGGGGGAGTCCCCCCTCGTCGTGCACTGGGGACAGACACATTGACAGGGACTCGCACAGGACGGCACGGCACATCCCAACAACGCCTGCAGACTCCTCGCCTTTCCCCTGCAGTAGGCCTGTCGATCGAGATGGGACTGGCTTTCCCGATCGCAGTCCAGCCGATTCCAGAGGGCAAAAGACCGCGACCACGCCAATTAGGCCCCATGGCTCAAACCGGCGTGGCCGCGTAGGACTCCTTCTCTCACACACGACCGCTGGCGTCTATCAGAGGCCGGTGCCTCATCGCCTCACTCACACTAGAACGAAATGCCGACGTACGGGCCCACCTGAAAATAGTCGTTGTTCGTGTTGGTCAGGCGCGCAGTCAGGTGATAGCGGGCATCCACACCGACTTTGAACGCCTTCCACACGGCATACTCGAACCCGCCTCCGAACTGCACACCCAGATCGAGATACTGCGTGCGATTGGAAGGCGGGCTGATCACATGGATATCCAGACCGATCGGAATGATCCAGGGACGAAATGCGTGGCCCTCCATAAACTTAATCTTGGGAGCGACGTCGATCGTGACCATCGTGAGCTGGACCTTCTGGGGATCGGTGGCCAGCGTGTCGGTCAAGGTTCTGGTCGCGATGCTCCCGGCGACATTATTCACACGGTTTGAGTTGATGCTGTTGAACTGCAACCCGATTTCACCGACCACCCAGGTCTTGTCCATGCCGCCCCAGACATCCTTCGACATCACCAGATCCAAGCCCGCCCCGGCATACCATCCCGCATTTCCGCCGTTCAGGCCGCTAATCCCTGCGGTGTCCGTAAAAATCTGCCCGCTCCGGTCCTGGTTCAAATTCATAAACCCGCCTTTGAAGAACACCATATTCCCTGTGCCCTCTTCAGCCGATGCCGGCTGCGCAGAAGAAACACCGAGCACCGCGGCGATCACAACCCCTGCACCCCACATTCCAATGTTCCCCAAGACTCTCCGCACCCGCATCATAGTCCCCTCCTTGATGTGTCACCGACACGCCTGACTGGCGTCCGGGTTGCCCTCCCGTGTTGTCCTCACCGGTCTGTGCCAGGAGCAGCGCAACTATGCGCTGCACAACTCTAAACATCGTAAACATTCCTCACTCAGCCCTCCTTCGACGATCCCGCATCGGCGACGTTCGCACCGGCCTCACGGCATCCAGTCGCGCGCCTCATCCATGTCCCCACACTCATGCAAACCATCACACTTGCAGCATACGGCGGCTGATTCGACGCCGTTGTTCGGCGGTGAGCCGCATCTCCGCTAAGGTGAACAGCAGTCGCTCCTCGCAGACAATCAGTTCACGATAGCGATGAATCAACGCACGGAGCGCTCCGGTCACTGTCCGCAATTCACCGCACGCTGTTGACGCCGCTGCGTCCTGCCCGTCTTTTCTTGCAAGCCGCCTCAACACTGCGGTCGCATCAGCTTTCAGCGCCCGGTGTTCGTCCAGGAAGCTCTGGAACTGCTGTTGCTCCTCCTGTTTCCGTCCGAGGATTCTCCGGAGACTGCCGACCAGCATAGCTTCACGTGTGAAATGCACATCCACGGGACCGGCAAAAAATTCGAGCAACTCGTGTATCGTCTCTCGATTCGTCTGCGTCGCAGAATCGTGCCCTACGGAGCAGGGACTCATCGCCGTTTCAACCATCATCAGCCGGTCCAGAATCATTCGGTGCTCCCGCTTGAGCAAGGCCACCGGATCGACGACGATCCTGCTTCGCGTGTTAACTGGAAACACCATCGTTACAGGATCCCATGACGGACGCTCCCCCGTACGAGCTACCCGACAGCGTGATGCCGCGCGCACTCTATCGAACAGGGCCGTGGGTCACACTGGGATCGGCCGGTCTGGCCTATGATGGATCTCAAGGTTTTGGATAGGCCGTTGGACCTATACGTGGAGGTACGCGGGAAAGCGACGGGGGCTGTGACACTGAGAAGACATGTGGATGGAAGGCATTGCAGGCGAGTGGAATCTACACGCGTGAACGTCGCAGTGCGCCTCTGGCGCGTCAGACACGACACCGCACGGCTTAGGTGGGAGCGGTTCGTTTAGCGTTGGGCGATTCTGGAAAGGCGGTCCGGATTGAGCAACGTAATGGTTCGACCATCGAGGGTGAGAACTCCCTCATCGCGAAACACGCCCAGCAAGCGAATGGCGGTTTCCACCGTAATTCCCGCCATCTCAGCCACTTCCTCCCGCTTGAGGGTGAGCCCCACCCGGACATGATCGTCCTGTTTCTTGCCGAATCGATCGCCGAGTTCCACTAGCAGACCGGCTAATCGCTCGCGGGCGGTTTTGAACGTGAATTGATCGAGGTGATCCATGTTCACCCCGACTTCGTGACTGAGGAGTTGGATCAGCTTGATCGCGAGTTGAGGATTTCTGCGGATGAGTGCGAGGTAACGCTCCTTATCGATCACGCAGACGTGAGTGGGTTCCAACGTCTCGCACGTGACTTCATGAATGGCCCCCTCCCCGAAGACGTGTTTCTCGATCAACTCACCAGGGCCCAGGATGCGAACGATCTGCCGGCGACCCCTCGTCGACGAGCGAGTGAGCTTCACCTTGCCCGAGCACAACACGTAGAGGCCCAAACACAGATGCCCTTCATAGAACACGGTCTGGTGAGGCGCGTACTCAAGCGTGCGCTTGATTGTTTCGAATTCGGTGAGATCGTCTCCCGCAATGTCGCACAGGACGACCTTCGCGCGAAGCCCGCAGGTGCTGCAATGTTCGATGAGGCACGGCTTCCGTTTCACCACCGGCCCCTTCCTGAGGCCAATTCAACACCGAGCGATCGACTACGGCTCGCGATCACGTCAACGCGTTTCAGCAACCACCTACTCTTTCACCAGTGAGACTTTCGGGCCCGCGTCATCCTTGGCATCCTGCGCGCACCGGAACCCCATCCAATTGATCTTGGTCTTCGGATCGGTACCGTTGCGCATCGCGGCCCGCATCGTGGTCGTGCTGTCCATCCACCCGCCGCCCCGGAACGCTTTCTGCGTGCCGGTGTCCGGTCCCTTCGGATTCCGGCTCGGCGCGGTCTTGTAATAATCCTGGTCGTACCAATCGGCGACCCACTCGGCCACGTTGCCGATGGTTTGATGGAGCCCGTACGGGCTCAGCGCATTGCCGTATTTGTCCACGGAAATGATCGGCGGATAGAGCAACAACCGCTCGGGACGATCCCGCACCGGTCCGGATAAACCCGTTCTGCCGAAATTCGCACGAGTCGGCCCCGCAAGTTCACTGCCCCAAGGGAACAACCTGCCGTCGACTCCGCGCGCCGCCTTCTCCCATTCGGCTTCGGTCGGTAACCGCTTGCCCGCCCATCTGCAATAGGCATCCGCATCGTACCAACTGACATGCATGATCGGATGATGCGCCATCGATTCCTGGAAGTTCCCGCCGTCGTACCGCCAGTCCAATTGGGGGAGACGATCGGTGGCCAGCACAAACTTGAGATACTCCAGCGCCGTGACTTCATACTTGCCGATCATGAACGCATCCAGATACACCGATCGTTGGGGAAGCTCGCTCCGATAAGCAAGACGATCGGTCTTCTTCTCGCTCCCCATCAGGAATTCACCGGCCGGAATGAGGACCATGTCTTCCTTGGTCTTCCACTGTGCCACCCGCTCCTGCGCGAGTTTTTTCCCTTCTTCGGTCCACTCGATCACGATGTCTTGTGTATCCAGCGCCCGCGCGACCGGCATCAGCGCGAACAATGCCGTTCCGATCACGAACGCTTGCCCCGCGCGTTTGAGTGCCCGTGCCACGCCTCTTCGCTGCCTCCTCATGTTCGGCCTCCCTCCGATATTCCCGCCGCACCCTCAGCGATCGACCTTCTGTAGAAGTTCCGGATCGACCGCCGACAGTTGATGGCTTGTGTCACCCGATTGCGCGCAACGAAATCCCGTCAAGTAACTCCAGTGATCCAGACTACCGGCATTCCGCCCGGCGGAACGGGCGACCTCGGGATCTTCATTCCAGGACCCGCCGCGAAACACCTTATCCTGCCCAGACTCCGGCCCCACCGGATTCCGGTTCTGCTCTCGTCGATAGTATTCCGGATCGAACCAATCCGAAACCCATTCGCTGACATTGCCGGCCAATTGATAGACACCATACGGACTCACGCCGTTGTCGTAGCGATCGACGTTCGCCAATGGAGGATATTTCGCGCCACGCTTCGACCCGGAATGCGCGATGTTACTTTTGATCCATCCGGCCGGTTCGTTTCCCCACGGAAACATACGTCCGTCTTCCCCCCGTGCGGCTTTCTCCCATTCCGCTTCCGTCGGAAGGCGGGTGCCGCGCCAGCGGCAATAGGCATCGGCTTCCCGCCAGGTCACACCGATGACCGGATGTTTTGCCATTTTTTCGGGAAACGGCTGGCCTCGCCAGTAGTGCGGCCAAGCAGCCCCCGTGGCCAAGACATACCGCAGATAATTCACATTGCTGACTTCATAGCGGTCAATGCTGAACGCATCGACATACACCGTACGCTGCGGTTGCTCTTGCGGACCAGCCGCCCGATCGAACTTTGGGTCGCTCCCCATCAGAAACGCACCGGCCGGCACCGGCGCCATGCCGCTCGGCACGTCGATCAATGCTAGTCGCTCTGCCTCATCGAGCGGCGACCACAAGGGCGGGGGCTTCGGCAACTCATGGTCGGCGCAGGCCCAGTCGGCAGCGGCCCACCAACTCGTCATACTCACGACCGTTGCCAAGACGATCCTGCCAATCGTGCACGTTATAGGCATCGTACATCACTCGTCGTTCGCTGGCCGCCGATGGCGGCCATGCAGAAACGGCAATGGCTCGTTCTGCATGACCGGCGTCGGATCAGTGCTCCTGCTTTTGAAGCAGGGGATCGATTTCCTTCTTCGCTTCCTCCGTCACGTTGTACCGGGTATACGCATGGTCGAGCACCTCATTGGCATACAACCGCCCGGTCGGCGCAGGAACCCCGATCGTCGTGTCAACGGTTCCCTTCGGTCCAATGGTGACGGTTTGTTCCGTAGCCGTTCTGATATAGGGATGCCACACGACCAACTTATAGGTTCCCGGTGGCACATCGGTCATGGTGAAACGGCCCTGTTCATCTGTCTTGGCAAAGTAGGGATTCGTGATGGCCACTCCCCAGCTCTCCATGTAGGCATGGAACCCGCACTGCATGACGAAGATCCGGCGCCCCTTGCTGAGCTTAACCAGTTCTTTCATCGGGGGGCCAGCCATGTGTTTGTGATACATCCCGGCTTCGGTACGATCCTTGAAGTTCCGCGGATGCTGCGGATTCATCGGCAGCGGAACGTTGAACAGGACACGGGCGCCTAAATTCGACGTTTCATACGCTTGAATATCGTGCATGACGGGATCCATGTTGACGACCGTCACCGACTGATCGTCCCGTACGATGGTCGTAAACGGCAGAAAGAGACAATCCTTCGCTTCGATCTGCGGGACCTCTTTTTCAGCGAAGGGCTTGCCCTTCTCGATCCCTTCGAGATAGACCACCACTTCACGAAACTCACCCTTGGGTCCGACATTGAACGGTTGCAGGATACGCCACCCTTCTCCATCGGAAATGCGCCCGCAATAGAACGGATCGGGCAGCGTGGTGAGGTTATACCCTTTTGGTTTTGGAACGATGCCCTCTAACTTGACGACCCCGGTCAGCGTCCCTCCATCCGACACCGTCACTTCTTCATAGGTCGATGCAAACGCGCTCGCGAAAGACGAGGCGAGCGCCATCGTTGCGATTCCCATGACTTGCCCAACCCAGCGCATCGTCATCCTCTGCCGTTCATTCTGAATTGTGGTCCCCAGTGTCACGTATGGCCTCCTTTGTGATTGGTCCATGCTGCGATCGACAACATTCCTCGATCATACAGGGAACCGATCACAGAATTCTTCTCCTGAGACTCAAAACACAGATGGGGGAGCTGCGTGGTACAGGCAGCTCCCCCATCCGGTGTTACGCCATGACGGTCCTACTTACTTCATGGCCGTCGGAATCGCTTGCGCATCAGGCTGGATCTCAGCTTGACGTGCACCCGATCCGCTTGCGCTCAGAGGCTGAATCCGCGAATCGCCGACCGGCAACACGCGGAGGTAGCCCCACTGTCCGGACTGCGTGTAGGGCAACCGGGCATTCGACCACACGAAGTCACCCACCTGACGATACGGTCCGCCCGCACCGCCACGGATGAAGACGTCGAGGGTCTCAGACCCGGCGTATTCCACCACGCTGATCATATCCGCACCCGGCATGTACGGTTCGATCGGCCACTCGTGGCCTTCGACACTGAACATGCCGTTCTGCTCGCTGTTTGCGCCGATCACGTGGATACGGATCGCATCGCCCGCATGCGCCTCGATCAAAGGCGTCACGGGATCTTCGGGCTTATCCACCGCACAAGGCTGGAACATTTTGCCCAGCGAGCACCCTTGCTCTTCACGGAACTTGTACGGTTCGGCGCGGTAGTTCACCGACGTCAAACCGGCCACGTTCTGCACGTACGGCATAAACGCGGTTCCGATAATGTTGTCCTCATCTTGGAAGAAGAGGGCCACATCACGGTAGTTCCGCTTGCCGACGTTCTCAGGCAGGCTGGCGTCGACAATGACGTCCGCCCGCCACACGTTCTTCTGCGACACATCGGCACCGGTGACCGGATCACGATATTGCGATCCCTTCGGCCCGATGACGATCGCGCCGTACAATCCGTTGCGCGGATTGAGGACGATGTTGCCGCCGTCCCAGACCAACGACGTCGTTTCCTTGTTCAAAGGATGCGCGTAGTAGGTATAGGTGCGGCTTTCGCCCGGCGCCACGGTCTGGTCGCCGGCGTTGTTGCCGACATTCAGGCCCTGGCTGTCTTTCGGATCGAAGGCCAGGCCCGGCGCAAAGAACGACGCCCGGCTCGCCTTCATCTTGTTCTTCAGATTCACCTTGATGCAATCGCCCAGATTCGCGCGCAGCGTGAGCGGATTCGGCATCACGTTGCCCGCCACGGTCGCGGCTTCTTCCTCCAGCGCGAAGATCTTGCCTTCCGGCATGGTCATTTCGATCTTCCGCTCGAAGTCCACCTCGATCGCATCCGGGGACTTCGGATTGAGCTTCATCGGGCGATCCAACGCCACGACGTTGAAGCTCTTCACCGGAGCATCCGACGGACAGACGGAATTTGGTGTCGCTGGGATCCCGAGAGGATTGGTCCCCTTGGGCAGCGGCTTCAAGTCCGCCGTTTCCTTGTCGAGCACACGGATGATGCCCCATCCACCTTCGGCGAAGTGTGACGTTCTGCCGTTGAAGTGAATGTAATCGCCAGGCATCCCCTGGAATCCGCCCGCCTTGGAGACGAGGTCATACCGCTCGGCGATCCCGACGTGAATCGAGTTCTTCCGGTTGGCATCCGCCGCATACCGCTCCGTGAGGAAGGTATGGCCGGCGATCGTCCAGACGTGCGACTCGTTCATCAGCTGGTGCAACAGGCGGAACACCATGGTGTCGCCCGTGTACGCCCGCAGGAGCGGAGTGCCCGGATCACCGTGGACCGCGCTGCTGAACAGCTTGGAGGTGTCCGGATTGTTGGACAGGCGTTGTGCAAACGGAGCCGCGCGGAAGTTGAAGCCGCTACCGGTCGTATGCGTACCGCCGTTGATGTACTTGTTCGGGGCGTTCAAGATCTTATCCGGCATCTGGAACGACACCGTCTTGCCCGCTTCCAACGCCACTTCGATCGGCTGTCCCGGAGGATTGCCGGCTTCGATGACATTGACCGTGTGCGGCACCGTGTCGTGGATCGAAACCATCAACTCACGGAAGCTGCCGCTGACACCGGCGCCGATCGGCTCATTGCTGTGAATGTCCGCGATCGGCCCGCTGTAGACCAACTTGCCGTTCTTCGGATCATGATAGGTGGATCCGAACGGCTCCACGATCGTCACGCCGAACCCGCCATGGGGCCAGGTGGTCGCGCCGAACGCGTGGTCATGCCAGAACACCGTGCCCATGTCCACGTCCACCCACCACCGATAACGCACGAACTCCGGGGACACGAGGTCGCCCACCGGGTGATGGTGCTTCAGCGGCTTGAAGAACGTGATGACATCGCCCTTGATTTCCTTCACACGCACGACTTCCTGACAGCTCTTATCCCGCGGCAGTGATGCCGCCGGATCGTTGCCCTTCTCCAAACAGTCCATACCGACCATCAACTCGGTGTTGACGTGGAACGGCGTGGCGCCAGGCGCCATCTGGAACTTAATGGAGGTGGCTCCGGCTTTGGCGTCGCCGGTGAGCTTCGCGACCATCGGTGCCGGCAACCCATGCTTGGTTTTCTTCCCCCACATGGTGAACGGCCGAACCGACATCTCATACTCCATTCCGGAGATCACACCGTCCGAATTCCCGGTGTCGAACTGGAAGAAGTGAGGATGGATGTTGATCTTGGACGACTGGAAGTTCGTGTAATCGTCGTCGTCCCATTCGCTGGTCAACAACAGGTCCACGCAGTCATACACGTTGGCGCGGATGACGGCAGGAAGCTTCAGATCGTCATTGGCTCTGGTCAACCGCTCTTCTTCGTGAAGGAGGTAGATCAGACCGTCTTTATCCACCATGGCCGGCTCTTTGCCCTGCTTTTTGGCCAGAGTGATCGGCATGCGGACAAAGTGAATGTTGTAATGCTTCCGATTGGCGTTGTCGGGGCACAGGCTCCAACGACCCTGTTCGCCCGGCTTCGCCGGCTCGGAGGTCCGCTCACCGTTTTCATCCTGGTGAATCGGCTCTAACCATGGCGCACCGCTGTGGTTCGCCGAGAAGGGTACCCGCTTGCCGAAGTGCGGCTTGAACAACGGCCAGGCCATTTTTCCCGTCGTCGGATCGAACAGGATCGCCGGTCTGGTGCTGTCATCCCACTTGGCGGCGGCTGGATACTTGGGATTCAGCGCCGTGCTCTCCCGCTCGCCGCGGGCGATGTTGCCGTCCCACTTCCAATCCCACACCGTCGCATCGTAGGCCATGATCTGGCCCTTTTCATCGTTGGTGTGGCCAGGTTGCCCCTGAGCCGGGATGAACATTTCCACCCAATCCTTGATGTTCACGATCACAGGATCGGACTTCCAGTTCGTCTTCTGGCTCTTATCGACGATCTTGAAGGTCTTACCGAACCAATCGACGGTCGTCCCGATCAACTTGTCGGACGACACGCCCTGCTTCATGCGACCCTGCCGATCCGGCAACTCACGCATATCCGGCATCGTGTCGGTATGGGCATTGCCGACCTGCAAGGTATTGTAGAATCGGCCGTAGCCCCACATCCCCGCCACATAGTGGTGTGCCACATGGCAGTGATAGAGGAATTCACCGGCCAGGTGCTGACAGCCACCGCCGCCGCATTCCGGTTCCAGATCGAGAGACTCGGACGGCCCGATCACTTCCACGTCCACCCGATCGGACTTCGTTCGCACGACCGGATACTTCACCGGTCCGTCCTGACCCGCCGCCCAGAGATTGTTCAGCTCCGTGCCCGGGCTCCGCTGCCAGCGGATGGTTCCGCTGTGCGGATGGTGCGAGTGGAACACTTCGGATCCACCGTGCACGAGACGCCACTTGACCGGGTCACCGAGGTAACCGCGGGCCACCGTGGTGGGTGGGTCGCCGAAGGTGTACGCGCTGTAGGCCAGCGATTCATCTTCGAACCCGAAATACTCGTGCTGCAAATGCATCTGGTCGATACCGAACGGCTCGCTACGATAGTTGATCGCGCGGCCACCCGGACGATAGGCATCGGTCAGCGGATCGCGCTGCGGCAAGAAGTCACCCTTCTTGTTCAGCGGACGGAACGCTTCGTCGCCGATCTCGTGATAGAACAGCACGAACTCACGGAAGTCAGGTCCAGTGCCGTTATCGATCATGACCTGCCATCCACTGTTCGCATCGGGCGCGCTGCCCGTGCCGAGCGGATCGAGATATTTGGAGCCCTTCGGTTCGACGATGAAGGCTCCGAAGAGCCCCAACACCGTCAACTCACGATCATTACTCCACGAATGGAACTGACGCACACCTTCCTGCATGGTCGGATGGATATACCATTCGAACTCTTGCGACTTACCCGGCGACACCACCGTATCGGGATTGGTCGTCGTGGCCGGCTTTCCGGTGGCACTGACGATCATGCTGGAAGCCTGGATGACCAAGCTGCCATCCTCGCCTTCCATTTGATTGCGCAGCGTCATCTTTACGCAGTCGCCCTGGTTGGCACGAAGGACCAGCGGCTGAATGGCATCGCCCTGGTTTCCGGTCGTCACCGCTCCAGGATCGAAGCCTTCCTTCTCGCGCGCTTCCTTGTTCTTGGTCTCTTCGGCGCGAACCTTGTCGATTTCCCCGGTATGGACGTACATATATCCGGGATAGTAGTCGAGCCACCGGTTCAAGCTGATTTCGATGTTGATCATCGACACATCATACTTCTTCACCGGTGCATTCGCCGGACACTTCCCGCCGGAGGTCATGACGGGCTCGCCCTTCGACGAATCGGACGCGAGCAGGAAGCTACTGCCGTCCTGCCCCATATACTGGTGCATCATCGACATCTCGTTGAATGCACCGGAGGTCTGCTGCGCCTTGGCATCGTTGCCCGCCTGCTGCTCCAACTTCTCCATCAGGCGGTGGTGCTGCATCTCCATCTTTTCTGCGTTCCCGGCACGACCCTCCATGGCGTTTTCCACCACGGTTTGACCCTTGAGGGTCTGGGTCCAACCAGGCATAGCGACCGGCGTCGCATGTCCGTCGTGCGACGAATCGCCTGGCCCAGCCGCGAACACCCACGGCGCGGCAAGCAAACTGCCCGAGAGCAGCGCCGCCTGCAGGCTCAGCATCGCTTTGCGACTGATGCGCCTGCGTTTTGACTGCACTGAAGACCTCATATGTCGGCCTCCCTCCTTGATAATCCCGCGCCCTTCCGCGGGAGTGAATAAAAAGCGTGGTCGTGTGACCGGCCTCCGTCAGGCAGGACCCCGGCTGCTCCGGCCTCTCCTTCTCCCCTCCACGAAACGCTCCAAAAGAGAAAAGGGCTGGTGAAGGGTGTCCTCAAAGTTTGAGGGAGCAGGTCATTCGGAGGCCGGTCCTAATCACCCGCACCTTCACCAGCACCCCGGCACAACGCAATTGATATGCCTACGCGTCCGCGCGGACGGTAAGCCACATTTACTAGCATTATCAATGCGATATGAATCGATGGTGCGACAACGGCGAACAGCGAACTATCGGTGACTTTCCACGCCTTTAGACAGACTACGAGGACGTGAATTTCAAGCGTGCAAATACAAGCACTTAGACTGTCCATACTGATGGACAGTTCGGATTCCGTTTTGTGGCAATAAGGGGCAACTCCGGTGCGCCTGAGTAGGCGCCATGCCCAGCATGAGGCTGATTTTGAAAGGAATTTTATGGCTGGCCGAGATTCGGCCGGTGAGGAGAATCGACGGAGGCCGACCTAACGGATATCAAACTCGTGAAGCTTGTTATAGAGACTCGCGCGGCTGATTTTGAGAAGGCGTGCAGCCTTCACCCGATTCCCCGACGTCTGCTGCAACGCCTGGAGTATGCGAGCCCGCTCAGCCTGCATCGCCGCATATCGCCCGACCGTTCGAAGATCGGCGAGCTCGGCTTGGGACCCGGCAGCGACCAGATCCGCACAAGTCAACTCCGCATGGGTTGTGGTCACCACGGCCCGCTCGATGTAGTGCTGTAGTTCGCGCACATTGCCGGGCCATGGCGCAGCAGTTAAGGCACGCATGGCCTCCTCGCTGACCTGACGAAGCTCTTGCCGATGCCGCTGACAGGAGTCCGCGATAAACTTCGTCACCAGTAAAGGGATATCTTCCCTCCGCTCACGCAACGGGGGCAAATGAACAGGCAGCACGGCCAACCGATAATAGAGGTCCTGCCGAAAGGCCTTTGCCTTCACCAAATCGGTGAGATCCTTGTTGGTGGCCGACACGACTCGAACATCGATCTTGATCGGCTGCGTACCGCCGACCCGCTTGATCTCCCCTTCCTGCAACACCCGCAGAAGCTTGGCCTGAAACGTCGGGGAGGTGTCGGCGATTTCATCCAAGAAGATCGTGCCCCCGTCAGCCTCTTCAAACAACCCGGGCTTGGCCCCGGCGGCTCCGGTGAACGCGCCTTTCACATGGCCGAACAGTTCACTCTCCAGCAACGTTTCCGGGAGCGCCCCACAATCCACGACCACAAAGGGTTTCTCGCGTCGATAACTGGTCTGGTGAATCGTTCGAGCGACCAGTTCTTTTCCCGTGCCGCTTTCGCCCTGAATCAGCACCGTGGCCGAACTATCCGCCACCAATCGGATCATTTCAAAGAGCTGATTCATCGCCGGACTTGCCCCGACCAAGTCTCCCAACCGTGACTCGGTTCGTTCCGGTCGTACTGAGCCGCTCTTCTGCTGCGGGAGGGATGCCGACAAACCGTGCCTCTCCGGCCGTTTGTGGAACAGGACGAGAATGGAACCCACCTCTCCCGCGGAGGAGACAAGCGGAAAGGCCTGGCGCATACCGCAGGCGGTCCCATCACCGGATGTATTGCAGGAAACGGTGAGCACTTCACCCGTCGCAAAGACAGCCTCAGCAGGACAGGTCCCGCAGGGATCTTTCATTTGAACGAACGATTCATAACACTTGGCCGGTTTGGTTCCGGCCTGCGGCTTCCCTGACTTCCCCCAGGCGGCATCGTTGGCATAGACGACATTGAGCTCCCGATCCATGACAGCCACACGATCGGTCAGCCCGTCGGCCAATTGTCGAAGCGCTTCTACGCGAGCGGCGAGAATGGGATCGGCGAAGGGGGACAGGGGTGCTGCTGGTGCGTGAGATCCGGCCATCTCATCACTCCTCATCTCAGAAGAAACCAAGAAAGGGCCTTTCTTCACTGTAAAGGCCCTATATGTACTACGCCTCGAACCTTGAAGACAACCCTCTCACCAGGGGGGCCATCGGACCGGTGCACCAGCCCTCGCGGAGAATTAATGGACGGTGCGATCGGACGGCAAGCCGCCGGATGGTATGAGGAGTCGTTTGACCGTTGCCTTTAACTCCGACAGGCGGAGCGGCTTGTCGAAATAGGCGGTGGCGCCGTTTTTCAGGGCTTCCTCCTTGGTTTTGGCATCGCCGAACGCCGTCATGACGATGATGGGACAGGCCGGCGCGCACATTCGCAGTCGATGCACATAGTCGAAACCACCGGACGGCATTTTCAGGTCCGTCACGATCAGGTCCGGTGCGGCCCGCATCACGGCATCCAACCCCTCCGCCCCGTTACTGGCTTCTTGCAATTGATACCCTTCCCCCCACAGCTCATCGCACAGCAGACTACGCATGTCCTTATCATCTTCCACGACCAATAACACGGCTGGGGTCTTTCCTTTCACGTTGTGGCTCCAATAGCCGGTTTCCATGCCCAGTAGGTCGACGCAAACTATATGCCATGGTTCCCGAGATTTGGTGCGAGGCAACACCTTGTGTTGATTGGCGATTCGGCACTGAATGATTTTCCAAACAGAGTCGATGTCCGGGCGACGTTGGCGAGAAAGACCCCACAGAGAGACCGAGGCTGTCCCGAAGCGCCACAGCCGCCTCTTGCCCCGCCTGCAGGCCACTGGTCGAACCGGAGCAGGGTAACGGGTGATCGTCACGATTGCGGACCGGAGTCGGCATGAACCGGCAGGCAGATCGTGAAGACCGTCCCGACCCCCGGCTCGCTTTCGACCTGAATCGTCCCGGCGTGCTCCTCAATGATGCCCTTGACGACGGTCAGCCCCAATCCGGTTCCCTTGCCGAATTCCTTGGTCGTATAGAACGGATCGAAGATCTTGGCAATGACGTCCTTCGGCATACCGTGACCGGTATCGCCGACGACAAGCATGACCATGCCGCGATCCGTTGCCGGCGCCAATGCGACCTTCAGCACGCCACCGCCCGGCATCGCATGAATGGCGTTCATGATCAAGTTGATCAGCACCTGACTCATCTGATCCGCATCGGCACGCACGAACGGGCAACCCTCCGCAAAGGACGTGTCCACGGTGACGTTGCTGTGGGAGAGCCGTTCTTGAAAGATCTCAAGATTGTCCTCGATGATCTGACGGAGATCCAACGCCCGGTGCTCGACCGGACGCCGGCGGGCAAACGCCAGCAACTGATTCATCACCCGCGTAATCCGTTCGACCTGACTGATAATGGTCTGGAGCCCCTTCCTGACCGGCTCTTCCTTCGTCCGCTCCATCAAATATTCCGCGCGGCCCAGAATGACGTTCATGGGCGTGCCGATCTCATGGGCCATGCCGGAAGCCACCGTGCCGAGTTCGGCTACTCGCTCGGTTCGGCGCAGCTGCGCCTGCAGCCGCTTCCGCTCCGTGATGTCGCTGGCGATCCCATCGATGCGCAGGGGATGGCCCGCCTCGTCCTCAATGACTCGTCCGCGGTCGTGCAGCCACCGCAGATCGCCGTCGAGCCTGACAATACGGTACTCCACATCGAACTCCCCCATGGTGGAGAGTGCCTGTCGCGCCTCCTCTGCGATCGCGCGATCGTCCGGGTGGATGACCTCCAGCCATAACAACGGTCGGGCCAAGAAGGCCTCGCTCGGACGGCCGTAGATCTCCATCACGGACGGACTGACATAAAACAGCGTGGACAGATCCAGTGACGACGACCAGATCACATCTTCCATCGACCCCAACAGACTCTGAAGCCGTTCCTCACTATCCCGCAGCCGTTGCTCCGACACCTTGCGCATCGACAGATCGCGCAACACGACCAGAATGCCGACTCCCGATTCGTCTTGAAACCGGGCGGCCCTGACCGCCACATCGACGATGGCCCCGTCCAATCGAACGGCCTTCTCCTCGACTTCGGGGACCGTGCTGCCGCAATCCAGCAGGTGCCGAATCCGTTCCCGTACCAGATCATGAAAGTCGGCATGCACCAGCTCGTAGAGCGACCGGCCGAGCATGTCTTCCGGCCGACTCGCCCCGAACAGCTGCAGTCCCTGCTCATTGATGAACACGATCCGCCCCCCGCGATTGACGAGAATGGCATCCGGCAGCACCGCCAGCAGACGTCGATAGCGTTCTTCGCTTTGACGCAACAGCTGCTCGGTCTTCTTCCACTCCGTCACGTCCCGAGTCACTCCCAGCACGGCGGACACACTGCCGTCGGCGGCACGCAGCGGCACCACATGAGTGTCCAGCCATCGAGGAGTTCCGAGAAACCCCACCAGCCGAAATTCCAACCGTCCCGCTTCCCCGTGCGCGGCCTTGTGTACCATTTCGCGAAACACGGACTGAAACTCCTCGGCCACCAGGTGACACACATCCTTGCCGACCACCTGTGCGGGGCTTGTCGCCTCTACCATGGCAAGCCCCGCGGCATTCATCGTCCGAACCGTGCCGTCGAGCGCGAGCACCTTCACACACTCCGGCTCCGTCTCGATGATCGCCCGCAGCAGCGCCTCACGCTCGGCCAGATCCTGTTCCAACCGCTTGCGCTCGGTGATATCGCGAAGCACGACGGTGTAGTACCGTCTCCCTTCGATGCCGATCTGTGAAATGGCCGCCTCGATAGGAAATTCCTCACCGCTGGCTCGAACGCCCATGATCACGCCCAGCGATCCCATTTGCCGTGTCGTGACACCGGACCGGCCGAACTCCCGGATGTGTTCGCCATGGACACTGCGAAACCGCTCCGGGATCAGCCGGTCCAACCGCCGCCCCAACATGTCGAGCGCGCTCCATTGGAACATGTCCTCCGCGGCCTGATTGAACAACACGATTTTTTGCGCGTCATCTACGGTGATGATGGCATCCATCGCCGACTGGACAATCCCCTCGAAGCGCAGTTTGTCGCGATGAAGTTCTGCTTCGGCCGGAGCTTGTCCGACGTCGGCCGCCTTGTCGGCACACACCTCCGACGCTGTCACGACACGGTCGTCCGGTGCCGCCCCCCTGCTCCGGGCATCCGGCGACATCTCCTTCATCTGTTGGCCCCGCACGAGCGTCGCAACGAGGCCCATCACTCCGATACCCAAGAGCCGATTCAGCCATGAAGAAAACGGGGGGAATCCAGCAGGCGAGACGAGCAGACCGGCCACCGCCAAAGAGGCGACCAGCGCCATGAGAGCGAACTGTGTACGCGGTCGGGAGCTTCCGGCGGTCAGGGCGACAGGGATCGCGTACAGCAGCCAGGCGGCGACCTCCGCAGGGACCGCCAGGTCCAAGACGAAGATGCCCAGGGCCAACAGCACCGGGCCGCCATATTCGCGGGCGAAGGATTGTTGCGAGAAGGATTGCACGACCATGGCTCCCCGCACGAGGGTAAGACGGCCACGCTAGGCGTCTGCGTGAGGTTTGCCTTCGATCTCGGCCAATTTACGGTAGAGGGTTTTTCGATCGATACCCAGGACATGCGCGGCTTGATATTTATTGCCGCCCGTCTTCTCGAGGATTTTCACGATATATTCTTTCTCGATTTCGTGCAGCGGCAGGGTGCGTTCGGCCGCTTCGTCGAGAATCCGGCGATCGCCGCGAGCACCTTGAACCTGAATAGGCAAATCCTCCGCACCGATGATATCGCCGTGACTCAACGTCACCGCCCGCTCGATGACATTCTCCAATTCCCGGACATTGCCCGGCCAGGCATAGTCGGCCAGCATCGCCAGGGCCGGTTCACTCAGCCCCTTCACCTGCCTACCGCGGGCGGTAGCGCATTTTTTCAGAAAGGCATCCACCAGAATCGGAATATCCTCCCGCCGTTCCCGTAACGGAGGCAACCGCAGCTCGATGACATTGAGGCGGTAGTAAAAGTCTTCGCGGAATCGCTTATTTTTTACTTCGTCGACGAGATTCAAGTTCGTCGCGGCGATAATCCGTACATCCACTGGAATGGACTTGGTGGCGCCCACACGTCGAATTTCCCGCTCTTGAATGGCACGCAGCAACTTCGCCTGCAACATGAGCGGCAGTTCGCTGATTTCATCCAGAAACAGCGTGCCCTTCTGCGCCTCCTCGAACAACCCGCGCTTATCCACCTTGGCATCCGTGAAGGAGCCTCGCATATGGCCGAACAGCTCGCTTTCCAGCAACTGTTCCGGAATCGCCGCGCAATTGACGGGGACAAACGGCGCATCGCGGCGATCGCTGTTGTAATGAATGGCCTTGGCCACCAATTCTTTCCCGGTGCCGCTCTCGCCGGTAATCAGCACATTGGTCGGACTATCGGCCACCCGTCGAATCAAATCGAAAACGGCCTGCATCGGCTTGCTCTTGCCGAGAATTTGATGAAAGCTATATTCCTTGTGCACCTCTTTGCGTAGACGACTCACCTCGCGCCGGAGAGCCGCTTCGCGGATCGCGCGCTCGACCACCCGCACCAATTCTTCGGTCTTCACCGGCTTGGTCAGGTAATCGCTGGCCCCATGCCGCATCGCATCGACGGCCGTCTCCACCGTGCCGAACGCCGTCATCAAAATCACCCCGATATCGGGATACCGCTGTTTGACCTCCGTCAGCAACTCGGTGCCTTGCATGCCCTTCATCCGGAGGTCGGTGAGCACGACGGCGTAGTCCTCCTCGCTCAACTGCTGAAGCGCTTCGTCTCCGCTGCCGACCCCCATGCATTGATGTCCGCGGCCCTGCAAGACGTCACAAAGCAGACTCCGCATGTCGGCGTCATCGTCTACCACCAGTACTGCGCCCCATTCCTCTGTCATACAGCCTTCCTCTCTGGACCAGACGGGCGCATCAGCATCCGCCAGGCATGCGCGCACAGACTAATCGGCCGACTCCTGAGCGGTCAAGGGGCGTCCTGCCGCAACCGGCACCAGGCAGCTGTCCCAAAATGCCCCATCGGTCCCGGCAAGCCTCCGCCTCAACAATCATGACCCTCTACGCTCCTGACTAATCCGCCGACTGTTTGACTCGGTGAGAACGGCACCTCTCTTGCGTCTTCCTGGGGCAGAGGGAGTACGCGCATGGGGTCGAGGCCTCCGGAGCAGGAATCGCAACAGCCCATTCACGCCACGCCGATCGTGTCGGCCTCGGTACCTATGGTGCAAAGTCAGGGCCACCCCCCCGTCCCAGTCGCGCTCTCGCTCACCGGGATTCCATCGGGACGCGGACGGACGGCATTCGTGACGGCGATGGTGGGCCTCCTCATGGTCCTAGCCCTGATCCTCTGGCGCTGGTGGGCGAATGACCCAGTGGCCGCTCATTACAAGACCCTTCCCGTCGAACGTGGGCCGATCACCTCCCTAGTCACCGCCACAGGCGCCGTGAATCCCGTGATTTCCGTCCAGGTCGGCAGTCAGGTCTCGGGCAAGATCGCGAAACTCTATGCCGACTTCAATTCGGTCGTACGGGAAGGACAGATCCTGGCCTCAATCGACCAGAAACCCTACCAGGCCAAGGTCAGTCAGGCCAAAGCGGCGCTGAAAAGCGCACGGGCAAACCTCGCCAAAGCTCGAATCATGCTCGCGCAGCGCAGATTGGAATTTACGCGGATGACGGCGTTGCGCGAGCAACAATTCGTCGCCCAATCCGAGCTGGACCTCTCGACCACCAATCTGCACGACGCCGAAGCCCAACTCGACCTGACCCAGGCGCAGGTCGATCAAGCCAAGGCCACGCTCGCCTCGGCCGAACTCGATTTAGGGTACACCACAATTTTTTCTCCGGTGAACGGCACCGTCGTGTCCCGCAACGTCGAGGAAGGACAGACCGTGGTAGCCAGCTTTCAAACGCCCACGTTGTTCGTCCTGGCCCAGGACTTGACTCGCATGCAAGTGATCGCCAACGTCAGCGAATCGGATATCGGAGGAGTCACGGAAGGTAAGTCCGCGGATTTTCGTGTGGACGCCTACCCCAGGGAATTCTTCCACGGCGTTGTGACCCAGGTCAGAAATGCGCCGGTCAGCATTCAAAACGTCGTGACCTACGATGTGATCATCTCGGTCGAAAACCCCGACCTCAAACTCAAACCAGGCATGACCGCCAATATTTCGATCGTGACCGCCCGCAACGAAGAGGCTCTCCGCGCGCCCAACGCCGCGTTGCGATTCCGTATGCCGGGTGTGCCGGCCGATCGCAAGACGCCCCAACTCTGGATACTCGACGCGACAGGACGCGTGCGCGCGGCACCGGTCACACTTGGCATTGCGGATTCCCTGTTTACGGACATCACGTCCGGCGACGTCCACGAAGGCGAGGCGACCATTGTCGGCCTTGCGACGGCCGAGGAGACCGCGCAGGAAAAACTGCCGCCGGGTTTTGAGTTCGGGCCGAAAATGCGATGAGGCAGTCCTCGTGAGCTTTGTTTGGTTGACGATCCTCTCCGCCCTCCGCATCCTTCGACGGAATCCCCTGCGTGCCGGCCTGACCATGCTCGGCATTGTCATCGGCGTCGGCGCCGTGGTCGGCATGGTCAGTCTCGGGCAGGGCGCGACGGCCTCAGTGCAACGCGAGATTGCCAGCCTCGGCACGAACGTCCTCATCATCGTCCCCGGCGCGACCACCACCGGAGGCGTGCGCGGCGGACTCGGCAGTGTCTCCACCCTCACCGTCGATGATGCGCGCGACATCGAAAAGCGCGTGGGCGACATCAGCCTCGTCACCTATGCCTCCCGATCGGTACTGCAAGTCATTCACGAACACAAAAACTGGAACACCGTCGCCCTCGGCACCACGACCACCTTCACCGACCTGCGCAACTGGCCGGTGGCCGACGGGAGCTTTTTTACGCAGGCCGATGAGGATTCCGCCGCCAAGGTCGTCGTACTGGGGAAAACCGTCGCGGACAATGTCTTCGAGCGGGGTGAGGAGATCATCGGCGCACAGATCCGCATGAAGAATGTCCCGTTGCGCGTGATCGGCATTCTATCGCCGAAAGGACAATCGCTGTCCGGCCAGGATCAGGACGATCTCGTCGTCCTGCCTTTTACGACGGCCGAACGCAAAGTGCTGGGCACGAAGTTCCTCGGCACCGTCGGCATCATCATGGTCGCCACCCAGCATCGCTACAGCATTCCGTCCGCCGTGGAAGAGATCAAAGAACTCCTGCGCGCACGACATCGCATTCACCCGGCCGAGGAGAACGACTTTACCATCCGCACCATGGAAGACGTGGCGAAAACCGTTGCCGGCGCCAGCCGCACCATGATGGTCATGCTGCTCAGCATCGCCTCCATCTCGCTCCTGGTCGGCGGAATCGGTATCATGAACATCCTGCTGGTGTCGGTCACGGAACGCACCAGAGAGATCGGCATTCGCATGGCGGTGGGCGCCAAACGCTCCCATATTCTGCTGCAGTTCCTCGTCGAGGCGATCATTCTCACCGCCATCGGCGGCGTGGTCGGCGTCTTGCTCGGGGTCGCCGGTGCGCGCGTCCTCACCCGTGTCGTCGGTTGGCCGACGATTATTTCTTCACAGGCTGTCGCGGTCGCCTTTCTGTTCTCATTGGCCGTCGGCATTTTCTTCGGCCTCTATCCTGCCAATAAAGCCTCCCGCATGAACCCGATCGAGGCACTGCACTATGAGTAACGCAATCGGCGTCGGCTTCCCGCCATGACACACATGGGAACCATTCGCATAGACTCCCAGGATTTCCTTGTCGGCGGATCGACTCGACGCCTACACCAATGCACCAATGCGCCCGGAAGGATTGCGAAAGAAATGCATCTCCGCTACATTACCGCCCACTCGCGCAGCCCCTCACAATCCGAGGTCGATCCGTTGACGGCGTGCCCGACGTTTCAAGCACCCACTTCGAGAGTTTTGCGATGAACCGATGGTGTCGATTCTGCCTCTCTCTCGTATGCGCCTTCATCTTTCCCGCTATGGCCTCCGGCCAAATCTCTTCGTCGACGACCTCGCTCACCGCAGACGTTCCGGGAGCACACATCCGTGAAGCGCCGGTGGTCTACCTTGGAGAATCTCTCTTTACGCTCCATCAGAAGGTCGGCTCCTTCACTCCGCAGGATCGCGCCAACGCGATTCGAGATCGCCTGACCCAGATTGCCGACGCGCCGTTCAGTAACTTCGACGCGATTACCGTCGCCGAAACCGAGCACGGCACCGACATCACACTCGACAGCATGGTTCTGCTCACGGTGACCGATGGAGATGCCAAACCTTACGCCCGGCAGCGACAGGACCTGGCCCGGGAGTATGCGGGCAAACTGCGCACGGTGCTGCACAAGGTTCGAAAAGAGCTGAGCCTGGAAACGTTGCTAATGGAAGGGGCGCTGGCGATTGCAGCCACCGCCGTGCTCGTAGCCATTTTGATGACCTTCCACAAGGTCTTTCCAAAAATACACCGCCGCATCCAGCTCTGGGAGGGAACCTACATCAAGGCGGTCAAAATCCAGCGCGTCGAAGTCCTGTCCGCGCAGACGCTCACGCGGCAGGTCATCGCCGTCGCGAACGGTGTGCGCTTCGCGCTGACCATCGTGATCGTCTACATCTATCTCACGACCGTGCTGGGACTCTTCCCGTGGACACGACAACTGGCCTCCACGTTGGTACGGGCCGTCGTCACCACGCTCACCACGATCGCCCAGACCTTCCTCAGCGCCTTACCCGACCTCGCAGCGATCATCGTCATCATCATGGTGACGCGATATGTCATCAAGTTGATTCAAATGGTGTTCAATGGCATCCAGCGGGGGGCGATCACCTTCGCCGGCTTCCATCGCGACTGGGCCGACCCGACGTTTAAGATCGTCCGCTTTTTGGTCATTGCCTTCGCGGCCATGGCCATCTTCCCCTACATCCCCGGCTCTCATTCGGAAGCCTTTCGAGGCGTCTCGGTGTTTCTCGGAGTATTGTTCTCCCTAGGTTCCGCAGGCGCCGTCAGCAATGCCATCGCCGGCATTATTCTGACGTACATGCGTCCGTTCCAACTCGGAGACCGCGTCAAAATAGCCGATACCGTCGGCGACGTGACGGAAAAGACCCTGCTCGTCACCCGGATTCGAACCATCAAGAACGTCGACATCACCATTCCTAACTCACTTATTCTCGGCGCACATATCATCAATTACAGTTCCACCTCTTTGACCGCTCCTCCGCTCATCCTCAACACCTCGGTGACCATCGGCTACGAGACGCCGTGGCGAACCGTCCATGACTTGCTCAACAGCGCCGCACTGGCCACCAGAAATATTCTCTCGGACCCGGAACCGTTCGTGTTGCAGACAGCGCTCAACGACTTCTATGTGACATACGAGTTGAACGCCTACACAGGCGCCCCAAACAGGATGGCCGTCACCTATTCGGACCTTCACCAGAACATCCAGGATGCCTTCAATGAAGCCGGGGTGGAAATCATGTCACCCCACTACGCTCAGGTGCGCGACGGCAATACCACCACGATTCCGCAAACATATCTGCCTGAAACCTATCAACCGCCGGCCTTCCGTATCCACTCCGTTGGGGACCTGCTGGCCAAGTCCTCGCCTGCCGGGGCCCCGCCAAAGCCCTCGGCACCATGACGCAACCATTCGGACGACAGGCGACCGAGAGCGTACACCGGAGGGACCTGCGACAGCCTCTCCCAGCCTTCTTCGACTCTTTATGAGCACCCGGACCACACGACAGACGCCCACCGGAACAGCGCCTACCCTGGGCAGGATGAGTCAGAGCGGGGCTCCCCGAGTCATCGTCATGCCCGACACGTGGTCCCCCTTCCAGACTTTGACCGCACGGTTCGGGCTTGCCTTCCTCCTGTTCATCCTGGTCTTCCTTCTGCTCTGGCTGCATCGAAACGGACTGCGGGATCAAATCGACGGACATGTGTCCTTCTCCGACGTGGTGTACTTCACCATGGTCACCATTACCACTGTGGGTTATGGCGACATCGTTCCCGTGTCGACAACCGCCCGCCTGCTGGACGCGTTAATCGTCACACCGGCCCGGTTGGTCATCTGGTTTCTTTTTCTTGGCACCGCCTATCAGCTGATCATTCGGCAGTACATGGAGGGGTACCGCATGGCAAAGCTTCACGCAGCCCTGCACCAACATTGCATCATCTGCGGTTTCGGCCACACGGGGCAGTCGACCGTGAAGGAGCTGCTCGCCCGGGGGACACCACCCGATCAGATCGTCGTGATCGATCAGCAGGAGGAACGCGTGCGTCTGGCCGGGGCGCTCGGCGTCGCCGCGTTCCAGGGCGACGCAGCGCAGGAAGAGGTCCTCAAGGACGCCGCGATTCACAAGGCCAAAGCCGTCATCATTTCTGCCGGACGTGACGATTCGAATGCGTTGATGCTTCTCACTGCCCGGCATCTGAATCCCACCGTGCGTATCATTGTCAGCGCCAAGCAGGAAGAGAACGTCAAGCTCCTCCGCCAAGGTGGAGCCGACGCAATCGTGTCGCCGGCCACCTTCGGCGGCTATATCTTGGCCGCAGCCGTCGAACATGGACACATGGTGCATTATTTGAACGACTTACTGACCGCCGGCGGGAAAATCCGCTTGGTCGAACGACCGGTCCGCGCGGATGAAGTCGGAAAGAGACCGGAACAGCTAACACCCGACCTGTTGCTCCAATTGTACCGAGACAAGTCCGTCATTCCGCTGTTTGACTTCGATCGGAGCGGGGGCCTCCAGCAGGGCGATATCATGGTGCTTCTGACGGCCGCGATTGCGCCGACGCACCATACGGAGACGGACCGCTGAACGGAGATCACCGGCGCAGTTACGCGCAGCGTCAGACAGGCAGGTCGACGGACTGTGGTCAGGGAGTCGTACTGTGGCCACGTCCTGCCACTTGCTGTTCGGCATGGTAGGAACTGCGGACCAAGGGCCCTGATTCGACGTGACGGAAACCGAGGGCAAGACCTTCTTCTTTCAAGGCGGCGAATTCATCGGGATGGTAGAAGCGCGCGACGGGCAGGTGATCTTTCGTCGGCTGGAGATACTGCCCGATCGTCATGATGTCGCAGTCGACTGAGCGCAGGTCGCGCATGACTTCGCGGGCCTCATCCGTCGATTCGCCCATGCCGACAATCAATCCCGATTTCGTGGTCATCCCCATCTGCTTGGCTTGTCCCAGCAACTCGATCGACCGCTGATATTTGCCTTGGGGCCGGATCGACGGGAACAAGCGTCTCACCGTTTCGATATTGTGATTCAGGATGTCCGGACGCGCAGCCGCCACTGCCGCAAGCGCCGCTTCGTTGCCTTCGAAGTCCGGAATGAGCACCTCGATCGTGCAACTGGGACTCAACCGCCTGATGTGGCGGATGGTGTCGGCAAAGATCGACGCACCGCCGTCTGCCAGTTCATCGCGATTGACCGATGTGATCACCGCATGGCGCAGATTGAGCGCCTGAATGGCCTCCGCCACGCGCAACGGCTCCTCGTGATCGACCGCAGGCGGTCGACCGGTTGCCACCGAGCAGTAGTGGCATCTCCGGGTGCAGATATCGCCGAGAATGAGGAACGTCGCGGTGCGGGCATTCCAACATTCCCACACATTCGGGCAACGAGCTTCCTCGCAGATCGTGTGCAGCTTGAGCCGGTCCATCGTCTGGCGAATGTCGTGATAATCCGGCCCGGTCTGGAGCCGAACTTTGAACCAGGGCGGCAAGCGGCGGGACGGTAGAGTTGCTGGCTGATGGCCGAGAGCCGATGGCCGATTCTCCCCGGGTGAGGTCCGCGGATCGATCTGAATGAAACTCATGACGTCACCGCCGGCATGAGCAATTCCTGCGGATGCTCCAACACCCGCTTGAACTCTTTGAGAAACTGCGCGCCCATCAATCCATCCAGAGCACGGTGATCGCAGGACAGAGTGACCTTCATGCGCCTCCCCGCTGTAACCGCACCTTTGGCGACGATCGGCACATCGCGAATCGCCCCCACGGCAATCGACGCCGCCTGCGGCGGCATGAGCAGCGCAATAAACTGATCCACGTCGAACATGCCGAGATTGGAGATGGCAAAGGTCGCCCCGGTGTACTCCTGCGGCGACAATCGCTTCTGCCTGGCTCGATCGATCAACTGCTTCGTCTCGACAGAAATCTCCGTTAAAGTCTTTGCGCCGCAATTTCGAACGACCGGCGTAATCAGGCCGTCTTCCATCCCGACCGCCACGCCGATATCGATCTGCGTATACTGCCTGATGGCTTCGCCCGCAAACGACACGTTGACCTCCGGATGTCGCGTCAGCGCCAAGGCCGCAGCCTTGATGAGCACATCGGTGATGGAGGGGTGCGGCTGGCGGCTCTGCTTGAACCCGTCACGTACCCGCTCGGCCTGCTCCATGTCGATCTCGACGGTCAGATAAAAATGCGGCACCGGTGCTTTGCTCTGGACGGTCGCCCGAGCGATGGCTTTTCGCATTTGGCTCAAGGGCTGATCTGCCCCGACGGACAATGGGGACGTCGCAGGGGCCGACGCCGCGACGACATCGTCCTCGACAATACGCCCGCCAGGACCGGTGCCGGTGAGGGTCGAGAGCTCAATGCCCCGTTCAGCCGCAAGGGCTTTCGCCCGCGGAGAGGCAAGCACCCGTTCTCCTCCTGGCCGACCTGGCGACGTTGGTGAGACCGTGCCTTCGGGGGACGCGGGCTTTGCCCCTAGGCCGATTGAGGGCGCCGCCGTCGCGCCGTCCGACAAGGCCGAGGCAATGTCTTCATCGGCCTCGGCGATCACCGCGATCAACGTGCCGGAGGCCACCGTCTCACCCTCACGCACGAGGATCTTGCGCAGGAGGCCGGGGGCAAAGGCTTCCAGATCCATGACCGCCTTGTCGGTTTCGATCTCGGCGATCACTTCGCCCGCATGCACCTGCTCCCCCTCGCGCTTTTTCCAGGCGAGCAAGACCCCTTCCTCCATCGTATCCGTCAGTTTCGGCATGACGACGCGACTAGCCATGAACTCCCCTCCAACACACCACCCACCGGCGACGACCGGTGCGACACCTGCGCCGCCCGTTTTTCATGCGACACCACAGAGTGAGTGAATGGCGGCGACCACACGCGGCACATCCGGAATGGCCGCGTCCTCTAATGGCCGGCTGTACGGCATCGGTACATCCTCTCCGGTCACGCGCACGATCGGTGCATCCAGGTAGTCGAACGCGGCGGCGTAGACACTGTCCGCAATTTGCGCCCCCAATCCGCAGAAGCGCCACCCTTCTTCCACAATCACCATCCTCCCGGTCTTCTTGACGGAGGTGACGATACTCTCCAGGTCCAACGGCTTCAACGTACGCGGATCGATGACCTCGACGTCGAGCCCGTCCTGCCTCAACCGCTCCGCCGCTTCCAGCGCAACCAGTAACATTTTGGAATAGGCCACGACCGTCACATCGGTCCCCGCCCGTTTCACGTCGGCCCGCCCGAGAGGAATCGTATACTCGCCCTCGGCGACCTCACCTTTCGTGCCATAGAGCAGTTGTGCCTCGATAAAGACGACGGGGTTTTGATCGCGGATCGCACTCTTCAGCAACCCCTTCGCATCGTGGGGCGTGGACGGCGCCACGACCTTTAAGCCGGGCACATGGCAGAACCAAGCTTCCAAACTTTGCGAGTGCTGTGCCCCTAATTGATGCGCCGCGCTGCCGGGCCCACGAATCACCAACGGGACGGACAGTTGGCCGCCTGACATGTAACGGATTTTGGCGGCATTGTTGACGATCTGGTCCAGCGCAACGATGCCGAAATTCATGGTCATCAACTCCACGATCGGCCGAAGTCCGGCCACGGCTGCACCGATCGCCAGTCCGGTAAAGCCCGCCTCCGTGATCGGCGTATCCACCACCCGGTGCGGGCCGAACTCTTCGACGAACCCTTTGGTCACCTTGAACGCGCCCTGGTAGTACCCCACCTCCTCGCCGATCAACACGATGCGCGAGTCTCGCCGCATCTCTTCGCGCATGGCCTGGTTGAGCGCGTCCCGATAGGATAACAACATGGGTGGTCTTACTCCTCCACCATGACGTCGGCATGCAAGCTCGAAGGATCGGGAAACGGGCTTTCGTCGGCAAACTTCACCGCTGCCGCGACCACCTCCCCGACCTCCTGCTCCAAAGATTTGAAATCGCCTTCGCTGCAGAGCGCCTGGCTCAGCATCTGGTGTTTCAGCAACACGAGCGGGTCTCGCTTGCGATGTTCTTCGACTTCGTCCTTGCTCCGGTAATGGCCGTGCGAGGGATCCGCCATGGAATGCCCCATGAATCGATAGGTCATCGCCTCGATAAAAAACGGTCCATGCCCCGCACGCACCTGGTCCACCACCGTGCGCATCAGCTCCCGTACCGCCAACACATCCATGCCGTCGACACGCTCGGCCATGATGCCGTAGGAGCGGGCGGCCTCCGCCACATTGTCATAGAGGGCAACGGCACGTGCCACCGGCGTGCCCATGCCATAGCGATTATTTTCACAGATGAAGATCACGGGAAGTTTCCAGAGGGCCGCCAGATTGAAGGCTTCGTGGGCCTGCCCACTTGGAACGGCTCCTTCCCCGAAGAAACACACGGTCACGAGGTCTTGTTTCCGATATTTCGTGGCAAAGGCCAGCCCGGTCGCCAATGGGATGTGTCCGCCCACGATGGCATAGCCGCCCATGAATCGATTCGCGAGGTCCACCAGGTGCATCGAGCCCCCCTTGCCCTGACACAACCCGGTCGCTTTGCCGAACAGTTCGGCCATCACCCTACCGGGATCAGACCCGCGAGCCAGGCAATGTCCATGGTCGCGATAGGCGCTGATGACATAGTCATCCGGCCTGAGCGCAGCGACGGCTCCCACGGCGATCGCCTCTTCACCGATATAGAGGTGGAGAAACCCGGCGATCTTGGCAAGCGCGTACATCTCCGCCGACTTCTCTTCAAATCGGCGAATCAAGAGCATCTGGCGATACAGGGAACGCAGATCGTGCTCGTCCATGTCGGTCATTATGCATGCCACGACCAGACGACTCAACCGGGATATGCGGTTAGCGCTACCAAGGAGGTCGAGACGATCGAGCGCAAGCCTTGATGGCTTGACTCGTCGCGGCAAAACAGGCGTGGAGGGGCGCCTCAATGCTGAAGCGGTACGACGTGAGAACAACGGCTACCGCCGAAGTGTACGAGTGTGACCCTGTGCGAACTACCCCCACATGGCCGCAGCCGTAAAGCCCTGGCGAGTCGGGCGCATGACTATGATGACTCCGAACTCAACAGGCTCAGCGGTTCAGCCCAGAAAGATATACGTATCTACTGCGATACACCTGTATCCGATCACATTCAGACAGGTAATCGTTGGCGCACTTCTTCTCCATACGTTTCCATAAATACACCAAGAACCAATGCTCCTCATAGCGTTGGCACGATGATTGCGGAACGCGAGAACGGGAAATGGCCGCACATCGCGCAGGATGGCACTACGTATAGGCCCAAATGCACACGTGAGGGCGATTGCCGGCATATCGGCCATTCCGTGTCATGCACTGAGGAACTTTAAAGAAGAGGAGACCTCAATGAATCTGATCGTGGAATGGAACAATATTCTGCTGGAAGCCATTCGCGCAGTAGGCAAACTTCCATCGACCAGCCTGGACAGAGATCGCGGAGGCCCCCCACAGGTGGCTCGGTCGATCAGCATCGTCCACACGACGATCTACGATGCCTGGTGTGCCTATGACAGCGTCGCGAAGCCGGTTCACAGGACTACACCCAGGAAGCCTGTGCCCCAACACACGGAAGCCAACAGACGAAAGGCCATCAGTCAAGCTGCCTACCGCACGTTGATCGATCAATTTCCGCCTAGTATTTTCGACCCCGTTTTCAAAACGGCCTATGAATCTATGCTGGCCAAACAATTGGCGAA
The DNA here is from genome assembly GCA_011525625.1 of Nitrospira defluvii. Classification (GTDB taxonomy): domain Bacteria; phylum Nitrospirota; class Nitrospiria; order Nitrospirales; family Nitrospiraceae; genus Nitrospira_A. The sequence goes on along the minus strand of WYAX01000015.1, from coordinate 258,849 downwards.
AGAAGGGATTGTCATCGGAGGACCAACGCCCCCACCCGTCGATGTCGGTAACCAGGCAGCGGACGATGTGTTGGCATTTCGTCACAGCGACAATTCGAATCAATCCGGCTTATATGCCGACACCACTGGCTATGCTCCCGTCAACAGACCCATGTCTGTTTTACTCCCAGCCGATCCGGACGCAATCGATTTCCCGGGCAGATGGCAACCTCTTTCCTACTTAAACTCCGACCACGAGCTGAAAACCCCCAAATTCATTTGTCCCCATTGGCAGCATGTCAAACCATTCGCACTCACAAGCGGCGATCAGTGCCGTCCCCCTACGGCACCCCAGCCCCCGCTCAGCCAAGGGTTTCTGGATCAGGCGAGGCATGTCATTGATATTCAGGCTCGCCTCACCCCTGAGCAGAAAGTCATCGCCGAGTATTGGGCAGACGGCCCGAACTCCGAATTGCCACCCGGTCATTGGACCGAATTCGCCGCATTCGTCGTCGAGCGCGACAACCTCGATGTGAATCAGAGCGTAAAGCTATTTTTCGCCTTATCCAACGCTGTGTTCGATGCCAGCATTGCGACGTGGGACGCTAAAGTTGCGTTTGACTATGTGCGTCCGGTCACTGCTATTCGCCACATGTTCCGCGGCAAGCGCATCCTCGCCTGGGGTGGGGCAGGTAAGGGAACGCAGGAGATTACTGGAGAATTCTGGAAGCCATTTCAAGTTCCCACATTCCCCACCCCACCATTTGCCGAATTCACATCAGGCCACAGCGGCTTTTCGATGGCCGCCGCCACCATTCTTAAGAAATTCACCAATAGCGATACGTTTGGTTTTTATTATTCTCAGGACGTCCCACTCAAAGCCGATCCCACTGAGCCCGTTACCGATATCGTTCTGCACTGGCCTACGTTTACCGCGGCAGCCAGAGAAGCCGGAGAATCGCGTCTGTATGGCGGCATTCACTTCTATGAGGGCAATGTCGTCGGGCTCGATCTTGGAGAAAAAGTGGGCAATGGCGCCTATGCCAAAGCAAAAGACTTGTGGTCCGGCGCGTAAACTCACCACTTCGCTTGACCAGTGCATCCCACACGACTTGTGCGTGAGACGCGAGACGGCTTGGAAGCCCGCGCTCTCGTCCCGTAACAGTCGATCGTCCGCCCTCCCCTAGCACCAACAGTGTACTGGGCTGCACAGACGGGACCTCGCTCGGCTCTTGTCACGATGCGGTACCGATTTATCGCGGGCGACGAGACGACTCAACAGGGAGATTCGGCCGGCACAGCATCACGCGCATGAAAGAAAGAGAGGAGAAAGGGAAGAGACTCGCACGAGCGACTCCGGTGCGGGCAAGCATCCCGCACCGGCCTTCGCGAATTATTTCACCTGCGAAAAATCGGCATCGAACTGCATGGTCTGCCCATCCTGCAAGGTCACAATGACGGTGGTCTTGGCATTCGGGTCGAACGATTCATAACCAAACCGCGCCGTGAATCTCGAACGATACGCGGGACCTGCGCCCTCATTCTTTCTCCCTCGATCGGCCGGGCTGAGATCGACCGGGCGAATGTTCTTTCCCTTTTGCTGAAACACTACGTCGGCCTTCTCCGCAAAGTATTCATCGTCGCCGCAGAGCTGCACTTCCACTTCCATGTTCGGCATATCCACGACCTTCTGAATAAACTCGTCGGGCATGCGCACATCTTTCTTTTGCTTTTTGGATTCCGCCGCTTCCTGGCGGCCAAACGCTTCAAGCCGATACCGCTTGGTGCGGAGGATGGCGCTGGCGCCGCAGGGATCTTTCTCAGGGTCTGCGCCTACACGCGTGACCAGCGAGGCTTGTTGCAGAATTTTCTTCACGTCTTCCGGCGAGCCGGCTTTCTCCATCGGAACTCGGCCGGCCTCCAACGCCTTCCTTGCTTCCTCCGGAGACAATTTGACGTCAATCGCCCAGACCGGTCCCGCCGCCGCCAACACCAGTGCTCCGACGATGAGACCCACCACCGCGTGAGATTGCCCACCCACATTTTTTTTGCCACGATCAGCGCGCATGCCTACCTCCCTGACACGTCTCTGAACAAGGGCGCATTGTAAAAGGATTGAGACGGCCTTTTCAATCTCAGACCGTTCGGCAGACGGACATGCCACTACGAACCGAACCGATTCCAGTTGGGGTAGGGCTTGCGGGCGTAAAGCTGTTCAATATCGACGGGACAGGGCATGCCGCGCAGATGCAATAACTCAGCGACCAACCGCAGTGGTAACCCAACGGCCGCGGTGTAGTCCCCCTCAATCCGCTCGATCAGCGTCGCCCCGCCTCCTTGGATGGAGTAGGCCCCGGCCTTCCCCAAGCTATCACCCGTACGCAGATACGCAGCCAGCGCGGCTTCCTCCAGAGGCTTCATCGCGACCAACACAGTCGCGAGCCGGACCTCGCAAGCTGTCGGCTCAGGCCCAACCAGCGCGACGGCGGTCACGATCCTGTGCGTCCGGCCGGCCAGGCGCCGGAGCATGGCTTCTGCATCGATCAAATCAACGGGCTTTCCCATCACCTCCTGCTCAAGGCTGATTAAGGTGTCGCTTCCGAGACTGAGTGCGTCGTGACAGCTCGGGAGACAGGAGCGGGCCTTGCCGATCGCAAACGTCATCGCCTGCTGCTCGGCAGGCACAGCCGACGTCACGTCCTCGATAAACAGCGGGACGACGGCCTCGAAGGGTATGCCCAATAAGGTCAAAAGTTCACGCCGGCGTGGAGACGTAGAGGCCAGAATCAATCGCATGGATCAAGACGCGCAGGGAAAAGGCAGATGAACGGCAGGTAGGGAATCGGACGAGGCCGCATCTTCCGACAACGAGACCTGGCAAAACTCGGCAACAATGCGTTCCACATCCTGCACGGTCGACACCCCGAACATTTTCGCGCGCATGGCCGCCGCATGGGGAAACCCTTTGCAATACCACCCGAGATGTTTGCGAAGACTGCGAAAGCGCTCCACGCCGGCAATGGCTTCATACTGCCGTGCATGGTCCACCATGATCCGCATGCGATGGTGCAACGACACGGGCGGCTCCCAGACGGTGGCGGGAAGCGAGGTGAGATCCTGCTGCTCCTGAAAGGCCCGGCGCGCTCGCTCCTTTTCGCGGAAAAACCATGGGGAGCCGAGTGTCCCACGTCCGACCAAGACACCCTGGACCCCACTCTCCGTCATACGGCGGACTGCATCGACCAGGGTCGTGAGATCGCCGTTGCCTAAGATCAACGTCTCCGTGCCGTGAGCCAGCTTTGCCGCCTCGGCAATGGCCGACCAGTCGGCGGCCCCGCGATACATCTGCTGCAAGGTACGACCATGCACCGTGATGGCTGCGGGACACGCCTCCAGCAAATGTTCCACCCATCGCTCCACGACCACGCAATCGAACCCGAGTCTGGTCTTGATGGACAGCGGCAAGAGCCGGCGCGGTACGACCGGAGCGCCGGAACGACGATGGTTCAGCTCATGAATGAATTCAATCCGAGACGGCTTAAACCCTAATGTATGAATGGATTGCCCACCGGCCCAATCCTCCAAGCCCTGTCGGGCGGCCCGCAGAATGGCATGGGCTAACTCCGGCGTCTTGATCAACGCCGCCCCGGAACCGGAGGCAGCGACACTCTTGGACGGGCAGCCCATATTGATGTCGAGCCCGTCGAACCCCAGCTCGCAGACTACCTGCGCCGCGCGATAGAACTGCTCCGGATCCTTGCCATAGAGCTGCGCCACAATGGGCCGCTCCATGTCGCTGTAGATGAGCGACGACAGCAAATGATCCGGCCCGCGGCAGATCTCGTTGACGTTGGTGAACTCGGTGAAGGTGATGTCGGGGCGCCCCTCGGTCGCGACCACACGCCGGAAGGCCGCATCGGTCACCCCGTCCATCGGGGCCAAACCAAGAATCGGCTGCGGCAGGGTTTTCCAGAAATTCATACGCGCTCCTCGACCGACCCGATCGGCTCATTCGCTGCACGATAGGCATCTCGTAACTCCCGCGCCTCCTCGCTCGCGCAGCGCCCCGCCGCCGGGCACCACTGTTCCACGAACTCGACAAACCGATCGATCTTCAGCAGGAAAAAATCATAGTCGTCCTGCTCCGGTCTGGGCCGACTGAACCATGCGGAAACAAATTGCTCCAGCGACACCCCGGCATCCCCCAGCAAACCGCAAGTCTTCGGAAACATGTCCTGCAACTCCCCCCCCCAATGCAGCAATTCATGCGGCAGATAGGTCGTACGATACCGACTCAGGTCCTCGGGCGAGCCGCCCAGCAGGGACAATTCGCCGTCTATCGACCGGGGATCACATGCGGTGACTCGGTGAACATACGATCGATACTGATGCTGTAATGCCGAACGCTCATCCGCCGTCAGAATCTGCGGCACATCAATTTCATAACCCGTCTCTATTTGGAGGGACGGAAGTGATCCCGCATGCCCGATTCGCTGCACCTCCGTGATGGTCCTGTCAAACCGCGTCACGAATCGACCGTACTCTTCGACAATCGTCGCAATCGGTTTGGTATCGACTTCCAAGGCCACCCCTTTCAACGACCGCAGTCGCGGGTGCGCGAGGACCTGGGCCAGCATCTCGAACAATAGAGCGGGGATGGGTGCCCCGTGCGCATCGATCCAATAGGGCCGCTCACGCACGTCGTCCGCCGTGCCGCCATCAGCCCTCATCGGGAACTCTGCCAACCCGGCGACGTGAATTTCGATCACCCGCTCCATGGGAAATTCGTCCAGAAACTCGGCCACGAAGGATTCCACCGTCCGCCGACGCCAGGCACCGGTATACCGGTAGACGGTCCACAGATGTCCGATATCCAGCACCAACCCGCACGCCGACCGCTCGGTCACCCGGCGGAAGAACCGGGGGATTGCGAGAGAGCCACAACCGAAATAGGTGAGCGGCGGCATCTCTAGCAGCACGAGCGCGGGATCGATTGCGTCCTGCCGAGCCTGCGCGTCGACCCGCGCCTGCAGGAAGGTGACATTCTCCGCAGTCATTGTTGCCGACAACTCCGTATAGAGCGGCGGCAAATAGGTGCCGAATGCGTAACCCGCCATCTGCTTGGTGGCACATTCATGATTGAGCCACGCACTCCTCAGGGCGGCCAATTGCGCACAGGCCTCCGCCACCCCTTGCCGTCCGGAATGACTCTGAGGAAAGTCGGGCTGTGTGGTCCACAGTCCTTCACCGTGGTAGGTCAGCGGCAGATCCGGCAGCTGCCGCCGCAGCCAGCGCATGGCCGACGTCGTTGCCTTGAAGACTTCCAGATAGCCGGGACGCCATTGCGCCTCTCCGAGGGCCTGAACGAGCTGCAGCACATCGGGTGAATAGACATCGACCGACAGCCCCGCACCTAGTGCCGGGAGGGCCTTCGCACGTTGTATGAATTCGCTTTCCATCAGATCACATTTGTCATATTTTGAAGCAACCATAGTGACTAGAGTTTCTGTGCAGTCTAAGCGCCTAACCGCTTGGTTGACAAGGGAAGATGGGCAAGCTGAACCGGCAAATCGATCTGGTATACTTTCTTTCGATGTGGAGGTCGCCGGGCCGACATGTCAGCCCCTCTCACGGCGAGAAACAGGCTTAAATCATGACCAAGACCGGCTCCATGCTCCGTGACAAACCGACTCATTTTTCTACCCCTATGGTGGCCCATATGATGACCCCCGGCGTGGTGCAGATTCCCGGGGATGTCTCTGTCAGCGAAGCCGCCCTGCTCCTGGAACGGGAGCGCATGCCCTGCCTGCTGATCAAAGACGGTGAGGCCACTTTCGGCATCATGACGTCGAGCGACATCGTGAAGAAAGTCGTCGCACAGGGACTGGAGCCCCACGACGTGGAAGTGCGATCGATCATGTCGAAGCCCGTCCACTCCGTCGAATGCGATCAGATCCTGGACGATGCCACCAGCCTGATGGCCTCCACCGGCGCCTCGCTCCTGATCGTCACCAAACAAGGGCAACCGGTCGGCATTCTGACGGCGCGAGATCTGGCTCTGGCACCGAAACGGTGCGACACCTGTCTCCCCGCAACGATTCGTGTGACGAACGGCGAAGGCGAAGGCGCGAAACACACCGCCACCATCCGCCAGCTCAGTCACGTAGGAGCCTTCATCGAAAGCCGTACCCTGCTGCTTCCCGGAACCACGATCATCCTCTCGTTTATGCTGCCTGGGGCGGATTTGAGCTTCTCCGTGCGCGGCACCATTCTCAACAGCAGTGATGAACCGGAATTCCATGAAGAGCGAGGAATGCTCGGCACGTATCCGGGGGTCGACATCCAGTTCGCGCCGCTCCCTTCTATCGATGAATCCAAAATTCGCGCCTGGGTGCTGCAGAATCTTCCGCGGGCATCAGACCTCTCTTAACCCGCCTTCGATGAATGCTTTGCGTCCATCTTCCCGGCTTGTTATGATTTCCTACTCCGACGATGCGCGTCCGGAGTGTACCGTGCTTTAGGTGACCATCCATGAAAACCCCTGCCGCCCGTTCCAAACCAGCTCCGACCAAAGATGAAATGCTGACGCAAATCACGGCCCTGCTCGATCGCCCTGACGACGATATTCAGGCCGCGCTGATGAAGGAAATTCTGGCCGGGGTCATCCGGTTGTCCGAATCGAACCTGGATGTCCTGGATCTGAAGATCGTCAACCGGGCCCTGAAAGAGCTGCGTCACGCCTTCAGAGTGTTTCAGGGCTACCGGCAACGCCTCAAGATCAGCGTCTTCGGGTCGGCCCGTACCCCCGCCGACGATCCCAACTACCAACTCGCCTTTCAGTTCGCCCGGCGCATGGTGGAAGAAGGCTACATGACCATCACCGGCGGGGCGGACGGGATCATGCGTGCGTCACAGGAAGGAGCCGGCCGCGAACACAGTTTCGGCGTGAATATCATGCTGCCCTTCGAGCAGGGCGCCAATGCGGTCATCGCCGATGATCCCAAACTCGTCACCTTCAAATATTTTTTCACCCGAAAACTCATGTTCCAGAAGGAGTCCCACGCCATCGCGCTCTTTCCTGGAGGGTTCGGGACACATGACGAGGGATTCGAGATCATGACGCTCGTGCAAACCGGCAAGAGCGACCCCAAACCCATCGTCTGCCTTCAGGCTCCTGGTTGCGACTACTGGAATCACTGGAATTCCTTTATTACCGACCAACTGTTGAAGCGACGCCTCATCAATCCCGAAGACCTCTCGCTCTTTACCATCGTCGATAACGTGGAAGACGCCGTGACGGAAATTCGCACGTTTTATCGACGGTATCACTCACTCCGCTTCGTAGGACGACAGCTGGTCATTCGGTTGAAGACCCCACTCACCGACCCGCAGGTCGAGGACCTCCAGCGGCAGTTCAAAGACATGCTGACGGAAGGGACCTTCGAACAGCGACCGTCGCTTCCGGAAGAGATGGATGAACCGGGATTGAAGGATCTGGCACGCCTGACGTTTTCGTTCAATCGCCGCAACGCCGGACGCCTCCGCCAGTTGATCGACCATCTCAACCAACTACCCGTGCCGGGATAACGCCGCCCCCGCCGGATCGGTCGGCGATGCCACCCATCCGCTCGAGCGTGATAGCCCTTTAGTCTCCCTACGGGGACATGGTATGGTGCAGCGCTTATGAGTCCAGCCTCCATGCGTAGCCTATCGAACGCTCCCCCCACTCTTGTTCTGTATCACGCAGAATGTGCGGATGGGTTCGGCGCTGCCTGGGCAATCTGGCGGCGTTATCCCAATGCGGAGTATCGCCCCGTCAAGCATGGCGAAGTCCCGCCGGCCGGCCTGGCCGGACATCACGTCGTTATTGTGGACTTCAGTTATGCCAGGACGACGCTTGAGGCCATGGCCAAAGACGCTGCCAGCCTGGTCGTCTTAGACCATCATATTACCGCCGAACAAACCCTGGCCGACCTCCCCTACGCCTACTTTGATCTGAAAAAGTCCGGAGCAGTCCTGGCATGGGAATGGGCACATGATGAACCGGCCCCCTGGCTCTTGCGCTACATTCAGGACAAGGATCTCTGGAACTGGGCCCTCCCGAACAGCCGTGAAATCAGCGCCGCGCTCGCATCCTATCCGTTCAACTTTGCGCTGTGGAGCAGTTTCGAGCAACCGGAACTCGAACGGGAAGGTCGGGCGATCCTTCGGTATGAAAACGAACTCGTCACGAAATTGGCCTCCCATGCAACGCTGGTACAATTCGAGGGTGCGATCATTCCAGCTGTGCACAGCGCCGCCTTAACCAGCCAAATCGGCGAGCGGCTGTCTGCCGACCACCCGTTCTGCCTCATCTGGCACGACCGAAACGGACGACGGTACTACAGCATGCGGTCACGCGAAGATGGGACCGATGTGGGAACCATCGCCGCATCCTTCGGTGGCGGCGGCCATACACACGCCGCTGGATTCTCTGTTCCGTTGCATGCCGATGGGTCACTGCCGTCAAACCCCCGGCTTCCGCGCCCGGCGCCATGACAATCCTCGCTTCGGAAGATCGCGATGCTGCCGCTCAGCGACGATAACCCGACCGAACGGACACCCGTTGTCACCGTCGCCTTCATCGTCGCCTGCGCCCTCGTCTTTCTCTACCAAAGCTCCCTGGGTCCGATGACCGGCGAAACGTTCGTCTATCGATTCGGCGCCATTCCCTCCGTGGTATTCGGCCAGGCATCGCTCCCCCCGGAGGTGGTCGCCATTCCTTCGTACGCCACCATTCTCACCAGCATGTTTTTGCACGGCAGCTGGATGCACCTGATCGGCAATATGCTCTACCTCTGGGTCTTCGGAAACAACATCGAGGACATCATGGGACATGGCAGATTTATCGTGTTTTATGTGACCTGCGGAATCCTGGCGGCACTCAGTCATGCCCTCACCGACCCGACCTCGACCGTTCCCATGGTCGGTGCCAGCGGGGCGATTTCCGGCGTCCTCGGCGCCTATCTGCTGCTGTTTCCCCATGCCCGCGTGCTGCTGTTGGCCCCGGTCGTGGGAACGACCTACGTCCCGGCCGGCCTTGTCTTGGGATTTTGGTTCGTGATGCAGTTACTGAACGGAGGGGCCAGCCTCGGGGCCCAGGGAGGCGGAGTGGCGTTCTTCGCTCACATCGGCGGATTTGTCGCGGGGATGCTGTTGATCGGTTTCTTTAAACGACCCGAGGTACGATTCTTTGCGCCCACACGTGCCAGATCCTGGCGATACTAGCGATTGTCGTACCGCTCATGCATCCAGCAATTCCCGAACCTTTTCGGCCAGATCGTGCTGACGGTAGGGTTGCTGCAGAAAATACTTTTTGTTTACCCGATGGCTGGCGATCGTGTCATCGGAAAACCCTGAGACGAACAGCGCTTTCATCTTCGGATGTTGAAGCACCAGACGCTTCGCCAACTCGCGCCCGCTGATCTCTGCCAGCGACAGATGGCTGACCGTGAGATGAATCGGCCCATTGTGTTGTTGCGCCACGAGCAAGGCCTCCACCGCCGACCCCGCCTCCAGTACGTGATACCGATGAGAATGGAGCGTCGACCAGGCCAGTTTCCTGGCAATCTCATCCTCCTCCACCACCAACACCGTCTCCGCGCCCTTTGACACCGCCTCGCGAAGCACACGCGTATCACGCACGACTCCATGGCGTTCCACGAGTGGAAGGTAGACCCGGACAGTCGTCCCTTGTCCCGGCTGACTCTGCACCTCAACCATCCCCCCGTGTTGCCGTACGATCCCGTAGACCTGTGTCAGCCCGAGACCGGCATGGGTTTCCTTCGTCGAATAAAACGGTTCGAACATCTGCGCTTGCACATCCGAATTCATCCCCCCGCCGCTGTCGCTCACAGAAATCCTAGCCATGCGTTTGCGGGGATTCTTTTCCAACTGTTCAACAGGCAGCAACTCACCGGAGACCACCTCCACCGCGATGTCCACCCGACCAGCCTTCGGCATCGCATCCCGGGCGTTGGCCACCAGATGAAGCAACAGATACTCCAACCGATCGTGCCCGACCTCCACCAGTACGGGCACCGAGGGGTCCGGCACGCGGACATCGATACGACCAGGAAGGAGTCCGTAAAACGTGTCGCGCATCGACTCGATGGCCTGACCGAGCGACAAGGTATCCCGAACGGTCGTGTCGTGCACGTGCAGCGCCAACAGCTGAGCCGTCACCGCCGCCGCCCGTTCCCCGCTCCGAAAAATCTCCTCCACCGGTCCATGCAAGGGATCGCCGGGTTTCAACCGGGACACCATGACGCCGGTCTGATTCCCGATCACCGTCAACAGGTGATTAAATTCATGTGCCAATCGAGACGCTAACCGGCCCACCGCCTCGAACTTTTGAGCCTCGCGTAACTGCCGTTCCAGCCCCGTCCGCTCGACCTTGCCCTGACGAATCTCCTGATTCGCGCGAGACAACCCCTGCTTCAACCCCTGCACGCGCGTCTCCAGTTGTGCCCGTCGTTCCTCCAACACCTGCTCAGACTGTGTCAACTCCTGCACATCTTCCCGCAACAGGCGATTGCGGCGTCGCTCCGCGGTCACCGTTTCAAGCATCAATCCGTAAAACACCGACATGATCAACAACACGGGAATCCCGAGCAGATGGCCCACAGCCAGGGACCCGGACTGCATCGTCTGTTCATACACGAGTACGCCATACCCGCCGCAGATGATCATCGACAGGCCGAGCAGTTGCTTGAGCGACGGTGCCGACGACGCGATCAGGAGCAGAAGAAAATAGGTGAGATACAGTTCTGAGCTTGCCGCGCCGGAGAGATAAATCGTCCCCGTGACCAACAATGTGTTGATGCTGATCAAGGCACCGGGGAACCAGACCCGCTCAAGCACGGCCCTCGGTAACAGCATGATCCCGCCACTGAACAGCATCAGCCCAAGCGCCACCATCCGACTGACCGCATCCCCGAAGATCGTGTCGTCGCTGACCACGAGTTCGTAGGAGAGAATGCCGGCCACCAGACTCTGCAGAAACATCGTGCGGGTTCGGCAATGGGAGAGCAGCCGGCCCAATCCTCGCGCGGGTGAGCGATGTCCGGTTTGGTCGAGTTCGGAAGAGGAACGTAGAAGAGTCACCGCTGCGCCGGTCCTTCGTGGATGAAATGAATAGGAACCAGGCGGTGGATGAGCAAATCCTATACCCTACCCGACGCGCGGCAACTCATCGCATTTGCAGGAAGGGGGACAGGACAGGCTGTCCAGGAACGGTCGGTGTCGACGGCCGATCTCACAAAAACGAACAGTCGTCAGGCGTGCGGCAACGCGAACAGAGGGAAACGAACCACAGCGCAACGACCGATCGACGGATTCAGGACGCTGGACGGACTAACAGGAGGTCGGAATCAGTCTCGCACGGAATGACACGGCTTTGGCAAGTGCTGCGTCCCGGGTTGCGGCAAGGAACGAAACATGGCCCATTTTCCGCTTGGGGCGAATGGCTCGTTTCCCGTACACATGCACGATCGCACCCGGCTCACGCAACAGCTCTTGCACGGCGGGAGCGGTAGTCGCCGATCGAACATCGTCACCGATGAGGTTGACCATGACGGCTGGACTGAGCAGACGGATTTCTCCGAGCGGCAAGCCGCAAAGCGTCCGCACCTGTTGCTCGAACTGCGACACCGTGCAGGCATCCAACGAATAGTGACCGGAATTGTGGGGACGGGGCGCAACCTCGTTAATGAGCACCCGATCATCGGACATGAGAAACAGTTCCACGCAAAAGACCCCCACCCCATCCAGCGCCTGCACCGCTTGTCTCGCCATATCCGCCGCCTGCTGGGCCACCGCCGCCGGCACATCCGCAGGCACAGTGGTCTGGCGAAGAATCCCGTGTTCATGCACATTTTCAACCAACGGATAGGTCCGCGACGCCCCGTCTGCCCCCCGCACCACGAGGATCGACACTTCGCGATCGAAGGGCAACCACTCTTCGAGGATCCACCGCGATCCGGGTCTCCTGGTCCTGGCCAATTCCTGCTGCACCGCAGCACCGTCTTCCGCTCGCGCGATTTTCCATTGCCCCTTGCCGTCATAGCCGGCAGTGGCGGTCTTACACACCAGGGGATAGCCCGGCGCGACCTGCCGGCCCAGTTGCTCCGGTGAGGCTATGGCGAAAAATGCCGGGACCGCCAATCCCTGATTCCGTAAGAACGTCTTCTGTTCGATGCGATCTTGAATCACTCGCAACACCCGGCTGGACGGGCGAACCGGCACGTCACGCTCCAACTGTTCGCACAGATCAGCCGGGATGTTCTCCCATTCATAGGTGACGGCACGTACCAGTCGAGTGAATTCACGGCGGGCGTCGGCATCGTCAAACGGCTTGATCAACGAATAGTCGGCAAGGCGGTGGGCCGGGGCCTCAGGGTCTGGATCCCACACCGCAGTCGCATACCCCATCCGCCTGGCGGCGGTGGCGAACATGGCACCCAGTTGCCCACCTCCAAGCACCCCCAGAGTCGCGCCTGGCTCGATGGCAGTCACGTTCACCGTCGGCGGCCCGCCTGGACGGTGCGTGTCATCGGAAAGGGAGGAGACAACCGGGCGTCGTCCTGGGAGTCGAGCACGCGTTGCGTTTGTGCCGTGCGAAATGCGTCGACGCGTTGTCTGATGCTCACCGACTGCAATCCCAGAATCTGGGCAGCCAGGATCGCGGCATTTTCGGCCCCGCCGATGGCCACGGTGGCGACCGGGATCCCCCGCGGCATTTGGACGATGGACAGCAGGGAATCCAACCCGCGAAGCTGTTCGGTTGGAATAGGCACCCCGATGACAGGCAGCGGAGTTTTTGCCGCGAGCATCCCCGGCAGATGGGCCGCTCCGCCGGCACCGGCAATAATCACCTGTATCCCCCGCTTAACCGCCTGCTCGGCGTACGTGAAGAGGCGATCGGGAGTACGATGGGCCGACACCACTAATAGCTCGTTGGGAATCCCGAGCTCGTTGAGCATGGCCACGGCCTTCTCAAGAATCGGAAAATCCGATGTACTCCCACCCAACACTCCGACAGATGCGCGCACGGCGTGACGGCTCTTCGACATGAATGCCCTACCTCTGGCTGAAGGACAAGACGACGCGGCGAACCATAGCCGTTCTGATGCCAATGGGTCAAGTTGAGCCGTCACGTAACACGTCATTGAATTGACCAACTCCTTTGTCTTCCACTATTATGGAAACCGGTGCGCTTCCTCATGAAGGTCCGTGCAGTGGAGGGCTCACGTGCAGCGTATTCGTGAAGGGCTCAAAACGCGATTTCGCTCTCTGGTCACCCAGCGCACGGGGCTGGACGAAATGGCCGTCGACGACTTGGCGACCTCGACCAAACTGCAATCATGGGAAGCGGTCCAGATCCCCGAGCGGCTTCGATTCTCTTCTCGGCTGGCCATTCTCCTGGTCGCGTTCTTCATACTCATCGTGGCCTTCGTCCCCTGGACCCAAACTATCACTGTCACCGGACAACTCTCAGCCTACACCCCCTTCGAACGACCCCAGGATGTCGAAGCCCAGATCACCGGCCGTATCAAGAAATGGCATATCTTCGAAGGCGTACGGGTGAAAGCCGGTGATGTGATTCTCGAACTTGACGACTATGACCCGAACTTCATGGCCCCGGATCTGCTGAGCCTCTTGGAACAGCGCAAACAGGCGCTGGAACAAACCCGGAAAGCCGCGTTGAGCCGAGCCGATCAACTCGATAAGCGCATCAAGGAAATGCAAAATCTTGTGAAAGCCGCCGTGCCGTCGGCGGGTGCGCGCGTCCTCGAGGCGGAAAGCAAGGTGCGCGAAGCAAGACAAAAAATCGAAGCCGCGAAGATCGCAGTCGCCACAGCCGAGCTGAATGTAGAACGGCACCAGCAATTGGCGCAACAAGGATTGGTCTCCCAACGCGAACTGGAACTCACCATTCAAGCCGCCATCGCCAGTAAAGCGGATCTGCAAGCAGCACAGGCCAACCTGGCTGCCGCCGAACAAGGGATGAAAGCGCTGAGCTTCGGGCGGGAACAGGTGAGTGCGGAAGTTCTACAACGACTGCTCGATGCCGAAGCGGCGCGTGATGCCTCGATCGGTGAGGCGGCGCGGGCCACCGATCAAGTTGCGGACGTCTCGCTGCGACTCTCCAACGCCAACCAACGGCGCGTGGCAAGCCGGATTCTGTCGCCGATCGACGGGACCGTGGTCAAAATGGCGCAGGCCGGCGCCGGCGAAACCGTGCGGCCGGGGGACAAGCTTGTGAGAATTTCTCCGAGCAGCACGGACAAGGCGATAGAAATGGTCGCCGACGGGATCGACGCACCACTCCTGAACGTCGGGCGGAAAGTGAAGATTCTCTTCTACGGAATTCCTGCTATCCCGTTACCGGCTTGGCCGGAACTGATGGCCGGAACCTATAACGGCGTCATCAAGGTCATCGACCAGGTTGATGACGGGAAGGGCAATTTCCGCTTCTGGGTCGTGCCCGATCATGAGGAGCGCCCCTGGCCGCCGCAAGAACATGTTCGACAGGGGACCAAAGCGATGGGATGGGTCATTCTCAACCGCGTCCCGCTCTGGTACGAACTGTGGCGCCGGTTTAACCTCTTCCCGCCGGACTATCAGGAACGGCCTCCGAGCCTGATCGACACCCTCCTGCCCAAAGCCGGTCGCGGGGCTAAGTAATCATCGCCGCGTTCCCGGCCCGCGCGGGAACGACGATAATTCCTCGACGCCGATGCTCTTTCTCTCGAACGCAGAAAGGAGTGCGCCTCATGAGAAACTACGCCGGGATATTCGTCATCACAGCCTGTGCGCTGTGCTGGGTGCCGGACACAAGTCCAGCCGCCGAGGAGGCTTCGAAATCGAAGCCCCTCCCGCCCATTCCACTTTCACTCAACGAAGTCCATGCCTGGATCGATCGGTCCCATCCGCTCCTGAAGGGAGCCGGCACCGAAAAAACGTCGGCACGAGGGAAAATGCTCAAGGCCCTCGGCGCGTTCGAGCCCGTCTTCGTCAACGATACCGAAATTGAACGATTTATCGAGAAAGGCACCACCAAAACACAGAGCGTCGGCTTCAACGACACCCTCGTGGAAGCACGCACGCCTTGGGGGTTCCGGGGCAGCGCGGGCATCCGGCAATCCATCGGCGACGCCAAGATTCCAGACCTCGCATTCGGCAACGGCCAACAAGTGATTCTGGGCGGGTTCTTGCCCTTGCTGAAAGGCTTGATGATCAATCCGGAGCATGCTGAGCTCCAACGCTCGGAATTGGCCGACCCCCGGGCCGAGGTGAAGATTTCCCAAACACGCCAGGATCTCTTCCTCGCCGCCGCCACGCAGTTTTGGGACTGGGTGTCCGCGGCAAAATTCGTTGATGTCCAACGCCGGGCACTCGGAGTCGCCGAAGAACGGTTGCGACAGGTCGAGGGCCGTGCCAAAGCGGGGGCGGTGGCGCCGCTCGATGTCGTCGAAGCGGGACAAGAAGTGCAGCGACGCCGTGAAATCGCCATCGCCGCACAGCGGGCCGTGGAACAAGAACAG
Source organism: Nitrospira defluvii (assembly GCA_011525625.1). Taxonomy (GTDB): domain Bacteria; phylum Nitrospirota; class Nitrospiria; order Nitrospirales; family Nitrospiraceae; genus Nitrospira_A. Next base: position 243,283 of record WYAX01000015.1, on the reverse strand, counting down.
TACAAGATGTCGATGTTCCTCTGGGAAAACCAAACGCCCACCGTGCCGCAGCTTGAGCGGGTCCCCGACTTTCCGCCGGCCGCCGCCCCCCCGACGTCCGAAACCGTCAAGGCCGACAAGCTGCAGGCGAAAACCGACCGCCCGGAGATTCGCGAAGTCGATATCGAGGCGAAGGTCAACAACATCGATCTGGAACTCGCCAAAAACAATCTCCTCCCCAGCCTCGATCTGGAAGCGGCGCCGGCACGCGCCCCTGAAAAGTTCGTCCTCGGACTGGGCTACCGTTTCGGGGCGGAATTGCGCATCCCGATCCTGCAACGCCGAAGCCGCGGCGAGGTGATGGAAGCCCAGGCGCAAGCCGATCGGCTGGTGCTGGTGCAGAAATACCGGGAACAGCAGGTCGTGGTGGATGTGGACAATGCGCTGTCGGCGATCGAGCGGGCGAAGGAACGGGTCGCGGCAGCGGCGGAATCGCTTCGCATGGCCAAGACCTTAGAGGAAGGGGAGCGCTTTCGCTTCAGCCTGGGGGCCACCAGCGTCCTTTTCGTGAACCTCCGCGAACGAAATTCCGTCGATTCGGAGATGCAACTGGTGCGGGCGAAAGCCGATTTTCAGAAGGCCTTGGCGCTGTATCAGTGGGCCACGGGCTCATGGGCACGAAGCCAGCCTTCCGCCGTACCGGTCAACTATCGGGTCGGCGCAAGCTTCGCCAAGTAGTGGCAATTTACGGCCCTCTCTGATAGGTTTTAGCGATCCTCATCGGGCTGCGGGGACACGTGCGCCGGATCATGAGGCGGCCGCACAACACATAGGGCCCAGTCAGGTGTAGCTAAGGGTAGTCGCATGGCCCAGGATCATTCCGGCAACCAGAGTAACATGTTCCAAACGGTCGTCGGCCACCTGGGCCTCCTCTTCCGTCTCGAACGACGGATTCTGGGCCTCATCTTTTCCTATTCGATCGCCATCGGGCTCTTCGCGCTGATCGTTCCGCTGACCGTTCAAGAACTCGTCAACACGTTTGCCTTCGCTCTACAGCCCATCACCATCGTCACGCTGGCCGTGGTCATGGTCGCGGCGTTGCTCTTCGTCGGCGCATTTCGGGCCCTGCAATATTACGCGGTGGAGGTATTGGAACGCCGCATTTTCGCCCGCGTCGCCATTGCGATGGCACAGCAACTGCCGCATCTGCGCTACCAGGGATTCGAGCCGCGTTTCGCAAACTATTTCATGGAAACCATGTTCATGCAGCGGGCCGTCTCGGTCCTGTTAGTCGACCTGATCAATGTGATCGTCGGCGGCGCGGTGGGCATGACGATCCTGGTCTTTTATCACCCCTATTTCCTGCTGTATAACGCGATTCTGCTGCTCGGGTTCAACGTGGTGTTTTTCCTCATGAGTCACGGCGGGCCCAAGGCCGACCTCGAACTCTCCCACGCCAAATACGCCACGCTGCATTGGTTCCAGGAAATCGCCTACAACCTGCTCCACCTCAAGTCGACGGATAGTCAGGCGCTGTTGATCAAAAAAACAGACCACCTCGTCGACACTTACGTCAATGTGCGCAAAGCCAGATTCGGCATTCTGATCCGGCAATATCTGGGCTCTCTCGGATGGCAGGCCATTGTGCATAGCGGCCTCATCGCCACCGCCGGCTGGCTACTGGGAATCGGCCAGTTGACCTTAGGACAATTTGTCGCCGCCGAGGTCGTGGTGAGCGGTATTCTGTCGAGTTTCGACGGAGTCGTCAAACGGATGGGACACATCTATTACTTCCTCACCGCCTTGACCGAACTCGGCTTTCTGTTTTCTCTGCCGAAAGACCAGGATACCGCGACGCTGTCCATTCCCCTGCCGGACCCGACCGTACACGGCATTCGCGTCACCTGCAAGGATCTGACGTTCGATCCTGTCGGAGGCCCGGCACTATTCGAGCAATTCAACCTGGAAGTCACACCCGGGGAAAAAGTCGGCATCTACGCAGGATCGACGATGGCCAAAACGACCCTGGCGCGAATCCTGGGCGGTCTCGACTCGCCGACCTCCGGCGTGATCCGCTACAACGGCGTCGACCTACGCCACCTCGATCTGGACGCTGTCAATCGGTTCCGCGGGTTCATCCTGGACTCACGACTCTCGCTCTTCGAAGGCACGCTGGAAGAGAACATCGTGCTCGGACGGGAGTATATCCCCTACAGCGACGTACGATGGGCATTACGCTTCACCGAGCTGGAAGAGGAAGTCGACGCCCTGCCTCAAGGCCTCAAAACCCACGTCCGAACTGCCGGTAAAGTTTTTGCGCCGTCGCACATTGCGCGCATTCTGGTCGCCCGAGCGATCCTGGGGCGCCCGCAACTCCTCATTTTCGAGGGGATCCTTCACAACATGCATCCCGCCATGCGCGAGACGATTCTCCGTCGTCTGTGCAGCAAAGAAGAGCCCTGGTCGGTGATTTTCGTGTCGAATGATCCGAATCTGACTCCACATGTCGACCGACGGATCATGTTGAACTAATCCGCTGCGCCGCGTCCATCCGTCTCTCGACTCGCCATCCCCACCCCCTCCGCGAAGTCAGCCAGTCGGTCGCACGTCGGGGCGTCCCGGACCGACGGCCCGATCTGCGTCAAAACGACCTCGGCTTCTTTCCTCATGCGCGATCTGCTAGACTGACCCCGGAGTTCGCCTGCAGCCTGACGGACGAAAGGGATGCTTGTGTCATTGGCAACGCGCTTCAGATTATCCTTTCCCACGCCGAACCAGCTCATCATCAGCCTGCTGATCGCGGGATTGGGATGGGTGAGCGGCCAGGCCCTCAGCCGCATCGATCAAGACCTCCGCATCATGTACGCCGAGTACACGCTGGGCGCCGCAGACCTCGCCCATATTTCCGCGAATGTGATGCGGTATCGCAATACGATCATTCGATCGTTGGAGGCGGAAAACCAAACCACCTTCGAACGAATTACCCAATCATTGCCGGAACAGCGAGCGAGGATTCAACATGCCGTGGATCGCTACGCGGCGGCCAGCCTACGCGTCTCACGAAGCGGACGAAGCGAAGAAAAAGACATTCAAGCGGTTCGTGAAAGCCTCGATCAGTACTTCCATGTCGCCAGCAAGACCATCGATCTGCTGTCCCAGGAGTGGCGGGCAGGATCGGCGGCGGAGGCGACGGAACTGCGGCGCAAAGCAGAAATCCATGCAGCCGACAACGGGGGGCCGAAGGTCATGCAGGTGAGCCTCGCGCTGGACCGCCTGCTGGAGACGGTGGCGGAGGTTGCCAAGGACATGCGCGACGAAGGGACCAAAACGATCGTAACCACAGGTTACTGGATCGTGGGCGGAAGTTTTTTCATTGCGTTGTTGAATCTGTTTCTCGGCCGGAGCCAGGCGGCGCCGCCGCTTCCCTCCTCCAAGCCTAACGAGACCGCTCGTGCCGATGCCCCGCTCCACCTGTCCGGCGAGGGCTCAAATCCGGCGCTGCACACCGACTGAACGCGCGCGGCACGCTGCGAGTCTCACGACGGCTCGACCGGCCGGCCGAGCGCCTGAAAGAGCCGCCGGCGTTCCTCCCCGCTCAGATCCTTCCACTGCCCCGCATGCAGTCCCTCCACAGTGATGTGCATGATCCGCACACGATGCAGCCCGACGACCCGATACCCGAGCGCCTGGCACATACGCCGAATCTGACGATTGCGCCCTTCCGTCAAAATGATCCGGAACCGGTGCGGCCCGAGGCGCGTCGCGGTACACGGGCGCGTCCGTGCACCGAGAATCATCACGCCCTGGGCCATCTTCGCAAGAAACGCCTCATCGAACTCCCGATCCACCTCCACGCGATATTCCCGTTCGTGCCCATGCTCGACCCGTAGAATCTCGTTGACGATATCGCCGTCGTTGGTCAAGAGGATCAGGCCCGAGGAATCTTTGTCGAGCCGGCCGATGGGGAAAATTCGTTCGGGATGTCGGATTTCGGAGATGATGTTTCGTGGAACGTGCAACTCCGTGGTTGTCGTCACGCCGACCGGCTTGTGATACTTGAGATAGACAGAACGATTGGCCCGCTGCAGCACCACGCCATCGCGCGCCACGACATCGTGCGGCGAAACCTGATCACCGAGTTTGGCCACCACGCCGTTGATGGTGACGCGTCCTTCCGCGATCAGTCGATCCGCTTCTCTCCGCGAGCACAGTCCCTGCTCGGTGAACAATTTATTGATCCGCATGGCGGGGCATAAACTCGCGTGAGCCGTTCCTCGTGAAGCGTAGTTCGTTTTTCGCAAAGAAGGTGCGGGCAGGAGCTTCGACCGAACAACATCGACAGAGTCCCCTCGCTCCCTGCGTTCTCCGTCATGAGCGATACACTCCGTGCTCCAACGAGAGATGCTGCACGGGCGACGCGTGACGCGATGAGGATCACTGCACGCGCCGACCGACACGGATACGCCCCAGCATGCGATAGATCAAGCGGGCGATGCTGAATTGCGGAGCGACAAACCCTTCGATCGGGGCAATCTCGCTGATGTCCATCCCGACAATGCCCGGGCCCTTCGCCAAGGCGGTCACCAGCGCCAGAGTATCGTACCAGCCCAATCCGCCCGGTTCAGGGGTCCCCAACGCCGGCACGAGCGAGGCATCGAGCCCGTCGCAATCGAAGGTAAGATAGACCGGTCCGGTGCAAGCCGCCAGGACCTCGGGAATCCAGCGTGCCGCCCGTCCTTCATAGGGCCCCGACGGATCCACAATCGACGCCGCAAAGAAGGTCGTGATCCGAGGCGTCCTGTCGATCAGATCGATTTCTTCCGGACTCACCGATCGGATGCCGACCTGCACAAGCGGCAACCCGTCCTGAACCACGCGCGCCATAACGCTGGCGTGACTGTAGGGATTGCCTTGATACGCCTGCCGAAGATCGCCATGCGCATCGATTTGCACGACACACATATCCGGATACCTCCGGGCATGGGCGCGAATGGCGCCCAACGCTCCCGTATGTTCCCCGGTCAGCGTCACAAGGAATTTTCCCCGGCCCACGTGCGGCTGCACAAACTCCTGAATCGCTTGCACCGCTTGCCCATCGACACGCCCGCCGAGGTCCAACGTCGCGGCCGTCGCAATGCCGCCCCATTCGCGATAGGGCTCCTCGCGCAAGGTCTCGTCGTACAGTTCGACTTGCTGGGAAGCTTCAATGATGGCGGAGGGCCCACGGTCCGACCCGAGGATATAACTCGACGTGTGTTCGTACGGAGCCGGGAGCACATAGACTCCCGCCTGATCAGGATGGCACCAGGGTTCGTCGATTCCGAGGAAATTGTCGGCTTGACCAAGCCACCCGGACGGAAGCGCCATGGGTGACGCTAGGCCTTGTTTCGAAGACTCTTGGGAATGTTTTCCGTCGGGATAAACACTGCCAAGGCGATGACGCAGGTCCACCGGTTCGGCCGGCCGACTGCGGATTGGGTGATGTTGAGGGTTCTGACGATTTTTCCGCCCATCTTGAATACCTGCTCGCGCTCCTTCCACGCGACATCGGGATCGAACTCGATCCCCTGCGTGGTAGCAAGCATCTGCGCCGCCAGATCTTCCGTATATTCACCGGATTCTTCATCCGTTTCGCCGTAGGCATGGTGTTCGGAAAGATAGCCATAGGTATCGCGGTCGGTCGGAATCGCCAAGCCGATGGATGCGGAAATCAACCGGTTGCGCTCGTTCGTCTCAGAACGGGCCATGACGCAGAACGTGATTTCACCGGGATTGAGCAACTTTTCGCCGCGCTTCCGCGGAAGGATTTTACAATTGGGCGGGAGAATCGATGAGACGCTGACGAGGTTGCAATAGGCCACGCCGGCGCTCCGCAAGGCCTGCTCGAACGCAGCCAGCTTTTCCTTGTGCACGCCGACACCCCTCGTCAAAAACATGTGTGTTGGTACCATGTACTCTCCCCTTGTCCCTCGTTGAAATCACTCCGCCCGGAGCGCTCGAAGAATTGTCAACGGCCTGGTGCCACACTTGTGCTCACCCGGCGACACGCGCGAAAGTTGTATCAAGTTTGTTCCGCATCCGCAATATGGCGGCCGGGGTTTTTTGCGCCGTTTGCGGGCCGTTTAGGGTCGACGCAGGTTCATGACCAGCAGTTTGGGTTCAGTCATGTCCTCGATCGCGTAGCGGAGACCTTCGCGACCGATCCCGGAATCCTTGATGCCGCCGTACGGCATGTGGTCCGCACGAAACGTGGGGATTTCATTCGCCAGCACACCGCCGACCTCCAACTCCTCGAAGGCCTGAAAAATACGCCCGATGTTGTTGGTAAAAATGCCGGCCTGCAGTCCGTACTCCGATTCATTCACCGCCCGCAAGGCCGTCTCAAAGTCCCGATAGGGGGTAATCGTCACCAGCGGGCCGAATACTTCCTCGCAAGACACTTTCATCGTCGCGGTCACATCGGACAAGACCGTCGGGCGCACGACCGGACCGACCCGCGACCCGCCGGCGAGAAGACGAGCGCCCTGCGCGACAGCCTCTCCGATCCAACGCTCAATTCGCTGCGCTGCGCCTGTATCGATCAGGGGGCCCACGACGGTGGCCTCCTCACCCGGGTCGCCGGTAGCCAAGGCCTGGACACGAGCCACTAGATTCTCGGTAAAGGCAGCCGCCACCGACTCATGCACGAAGATCCGTTGGACCGAAATGCAGGTTTGACCGGCATAGGTAAATCCGCCGGTCACACAGCGCTGAACCGCATACTCCAAGTCTGCGTCCGGCTCGATGATGACCGCGGCGTTGCCACCCAGTTCGAGTACCACCTTCTTTTTTCCACACTTGGCCTTCAACATCCACCCGACAGGCGCGCTTCCGGTAAAGCTGAGTAACTTGAACCGGGGGTCGATCACCAAGCGCTCCGCCACACTGTTGTCGCAGGGCAGCACATTGAGACCTCCCGGCGGCACGCCGGCCTCCAGCAGCAGGTCGCCCAACAGCAAGGAGGTCAGCGGGGTCTGAGGCGCGGGCTTGATCAGAATGGCATTGCCTGCGGCCAAGGCCGGCGCGACTTTATGGACGACGAGATTGAGTGGAAAGTTAAAGGGCGTAATGCCGAGGATCGGTCCGATGGGAAACCGCCTGGTCACTCCCCAATAGGTCTCCATGCCGGGCGACCAATCGAGCGGCACCACCTCGCCACCGATACGTTTGGCCTCCTCCGCCGCAATGGAGAACGTCTGAATGGCGCGTCCGACCTCCCGGCGCGCGTCGGTGACGGGCTTACCGGACTCAGCCGTCATCGTGCGGGCGAATTCTTCCTGTCGCGCCTGAAGGGATTGGGCGGCCTTCTGCAGCAGGCTCGATCGCGCGTACCCCGACAGCTTGCGCATCGCCACCGCGCCGTCGACCGCAGACTGTACAGCCAATTCCGCTTCAGCCGGACCAGCCTGGCAGACGTGATCGACCGTGTCGCCCGTATAAGGATTGTGTATAGGAACAACCGTGGTGGAGTGCGACCACCGACCGCCGATTAGAAAGGGACGTCCATTTCCCAACGGACTCACTCCAGGAGAGGAACACGTACTAGGACACAGACTCTACCGGTGGACTCGCGGCAGCCGCGGCACCGGCCGCCTCTTCTGCCTGCTGGGCCGCAACCGCTTTGGCAATCAACTCTTCGGTTCCCCAATCCTGTACCGCTGCCAGGGTAAAGGCTTCGTAGGTCGAGACGCCATGGCACGTCGGACAGGCCGGCATAGGAACCTTCCGGCAAAACACCTCACTCAAACAAGACATGCACACCCACAAATCCGGCTCCCCGTTTTTTGCCGGCACCGACCAAAAGGCTTGTTTGGACCCCATAGTGCAATTCCCTCTTTCCTGGCTAAACGATCATGCTCGCGACGATGCGTCACCTCTGCGAACCCGTGCCTGACAGCCCCTACTTCGACTTCTCCCCTTGCGACGCGAGAAGCTTCTCGATTTCTTCCTCGAAGGCTTCGAATGGGAAGGCGCCCGGAATGGCCAATGCCGGATTCTTGGCCGTCGGCTGCTGGGTGGTCCGCATCAAAATAAAGCCAGGCGTCCCATGGAATCCCCAGGCATTCGCCTCGTCGCGGTCCTGGAAAATTGCTTTCATATGCGGAGCATCGCGCAGGCACTGTCGGAATCGCGCCTGATCGAGGCCGATGGCCTTGGCATGCTGGGAGTAACTATCCACGTCCAGTCGCCCGTCGGCAGCGAACAACCGGTCATGCATGGGCCAGTAGGTGCCCTGATCCCCCGCACAACGAGCCGCGAGCGCAGCCGTCACGCCGGGCCCCTGATCGGCACGGGGATAATCCTTGTAGAGAAACCGCACTTTGCCGGTCTCGACATACCGCGCCTGAATCTTCGGCCAGGTTTCTTTAAAAAACTTGAGACAGTATCCGCAGGTAAAATCCGAGTACTCGATCAGGGTCAATGGGGCGTCCATCTTGCCGCGCATCCGGTTATCCACTGCCGGCGAGCCGGCCGCCAGGACGGCACCGGCCGTCAACAGGACCAGGGCGCATACCGCACCGCCCCTGCGTATCCATCCGGCCACGCGGGTCATGACGAGACACTCTTCGCGCGACAACGTTCGAGCAATCCCACCATGAGCAGCGGCCATACCAAGGTCGCGTCGCTGAGCACCTCGGCGAACCGCCCCCCCTCGGCGGGCGGCACAAACTTACCCCAGGAAATGCCCTCCTGGTACGTACACCCACTCAAGCCACCCCAATAATCCGGCTCCGGGCAGATGCGCACGCCATAGTGAAATCGCGGGGGCGGCACGTTGAGCCCCAAGCGCGTATTGCTGATCTCGATGTACGGAGCCACCTGCTGCGCCCAGTTCCTGGGAACCCCGCCGCCGATGGTGAAAATGCCGAGCCGGGTACAACCCACCACTTCTTCCGCGTAGTGATTAAGATCGAGGTATGGATTAAAGACGGGGCAGACGTCGTGCAGCGTCCGTAAGACCGCGAAGTCCCCACCCGCGCCGACCTGACTACGGGTAAAATCGATTTTCTTGCTCATCGCCCACGTCGCCACATCCAGCCCCATTTCCGAATCGGTAAACGCCGGAATATAGACCGGCACGTTTTTGAGATACGCGCTTTTGAGAATGCCCGGCCCCTCAAACTCCTCCGCCAACGTCCTCCCGAGTTCGCGGGTCAGAAGGTGCGACGACAGGGGTTGATCGGTATTGAGACGCTTCAGGGTCAGAGCCACGACATGCTCGACGTAATTGAGATTCGACTCCATCTCCAGCGTGTCATAGACACGGTTGTAGCCCTTCTGGAACAACTCCTCGTCACTGTGGGACGGCTCGTGTCGGTAATGCAACTTTCCGACCGACTCGCTCAACCCATGCGCGACCAGCGCACCGGTGGACACGATGGCCTGAACCATCCCACGATCGATCATCGTGCTGATGATTGTGCCCATCTTGGCGATGGTCATGGCGCCGGACAACGTCAACACGACTTTACAGTCGGCATCCTCGATCATCGCGGCGAGCGTTTCGTAGGCCTCGCCCAGACGACGGCCGCCGAAGGCCGTCTTCCGCATCGCTTCGAGCAGCTCCGAAAACGAGCGGATCTTTTCGGGATCCAGAGGCTCCAGAGCCTCTAGGCCATCCTTGGCACCGTCGTGAAACTCCCGTCCTGCCATGATGCACGCCTCCCGACAACCATCGACCACGAAGGAATCAGGCCTTTTTATACACAACCGACTGTCGTGGGGTCAATTGAATGGCCGACCGGCAGGAGCCTCGTCTGCGTCAGCTACGGACACCGCTGACCAGCGTCAACAGCATGGCCGTGAGATACATGATCGCGATCCCTGCGAACATACCCGCCGCCACCTGTACCCGCCGGCTCGCGGTATACGACATCGCCGTAAGCGACAACACTACATACAGCAATGAACCGGCCGCCAACGAATAAAAGCAGATGGAAAAATAGGAAGACACTCCCTGCCCGCTGAGAAATGTACCGACGCAGGTCGGGAGACCGGCAACCAGCCCCAGCAGCAGCACATCCCGCCCCGACATCGGCTGCTTCCCGGCCGCGCCGACGATCCCGAATCCTTCCGTCCCGTTGTGCAAACCAAACCCGACAACGAGCAGGAGGCTGAGCGTATATTCGCCGCCGGCGTAGCTGGCACCGATGGCCAGGCCCTCCCCAAGATTGTGCAACCCCATCCCCACGGCAATCATCATGGGAAGAGACAACCATCGGTTCCCCGCTCGAGCCCCGAAGATCTGACTGGATTCCAGCGCGACCAAGCCGAGAAAACTACCCCCGAGGCTAACCAGAAACACCAACCATGAGACGGGATCGCGCGCGCCGGTCTGTTCGGTCGCTTCGTGCATCAGATCGAAAAAGAGGTAGACCAGCACGCCGTTGGCCACGCCGATCAGCCCGCCTTCCCATGTGCGCGGCAGCACCTTTCCCAGAAACAGGGCCGACAAAATACCGAGATAGACCGGAATCAGTCCGGCGACGGCGCCCAAGGCGACAAGATGCAGCATGTTAGACTTCTATCAGAACCACCGGCGAGGAAGAAAGATCGTATTCGGGGTTTAAGGATGCCACGTCCGGGAAGAATGGCTACAATGGCGCGGCGTGAGACTCCGTCTGACGCGGGAAGAGAATGAGCAGGACAGGCCGCGATGAGGACTGGGGCACACCCGCTGCGAAGGATCAGATGTCCCGTCGCGGCTCGGCAGGAGACACGGTGACCTACGAACACCTCATGGGTCTGGCCAACGGATACGCCGACTCGAAAGTGCTCCTCATCGCCAACGAGCTCGGGGTGTTCACCGCAATCGGCACCGGCGGACATCGAGTCGAGGCCCTCGCCACCTCCTGCGGAACGACTCGCGAAGGCATGCGGTTATTACTGCACGCCTTGGCCGGACTCGGGCTGCTCCGCCTGAGCACAGGCCGTTACTGGAACACCCCACTGGCCCTCAGGTTTCTGGATGGTCACAGCCCGTACGCAATTACCAACCTCCTGTGGCTCCTGAACCACCATTGGTCCAACTGGACCGACATGACGCGGGCGATCCGCCTGGGCCGCCCCGGATGGGCGCCGGTCACGAGAACCGCGGCATTCCGGCGCCGGTTTGCCCTCGCGATGCAGGAACGCAGCCATGTACTGGCTCCGCCTACCATCGCCTCGTTTCGGCTGCCACGACAGGCCGCCCGCGTGCTCGATCTCGGCGGCGGGGCAGGCTCCTACTCCATCGCGCTGGCTCAACGTCATCCGAGGTTACAAGGACTGGTCGTCGATCAGTCGGTGGCCGTCGCCAGACGGTTGATCCGGCAACAAGGCCTGACAGATCGACTCCGCGTCGAGGAAGGAGATCTGTTCACGGCTCCGCTAGGGACCGGCTTCGACGTGGCCCTGCTGTCCAATGTGCTGCACGATTTTCACGAGAAGGACAACATCCGGTTGCTTCGCCGAGTGCAACAGGCTCTGCGGCCGGGCGGAAAAGTTTTTATCGTAGAGTACTTTCTCAACCCTGCGGGAACCCGTCCGTCCGAAGGCGCAATCTTTTCGCTCTTGATGTACGCCTTCACCGGCACGGGACGCTGCTATGCGTGGAACGACGTCGAGGGGTGGTTGTCGACCGCCGGGTTCTTCCGCTGTCGTCGGCACAGAGTCACGGCCACGATCGGGACGCTGGAAGCCGTGAAACGGTAATCAGCAGGACAACCCGGGAGTCTAATCGAAGCAGCCGAGGCGCCCGTGGTAGCTCTCCAGGTGTCGGCGAACAGGGATCAGCAGGCGAGGAGGGATCCGGGGACAGACCTCGCGATCGAACGACACCATGCGTTGATACCGCTTGACGCCCAGCGCCGCCTCGGCTAGCGCCCAATAGAGATTCTCCACCCAGCGCAATTTGATCACCTGCCCCAGATAGCGGTGCACCACCTCCGGTGCGCGCATGGCTCCCCGAAACGCATCTTTGATCTCGTGAAGCAGCCGGTCTTCGTCCGCTGAGCGCTGATACACCCCCTCGACGATGTGATTCAGCGAGATAAAATCCTGAAGATCGAAGCGGGCATCCACGGCCTTGGTCTGCTCGCGATACACCACCCAATCACTGGTGAACTGCAGCCGTTCGAGGAGAAGCAAAAAATCCTGCAAGGCGATTTCTTCGACCGTCTCACAGGCCCGTGACGCCCGCACCTTGACGAAAGTCCGGCGATCATAGCTGTGCGTCGGCAGGTAATGCGTACCGGATACTTCCAGCAATCGGCCGGTCTCGTCTCGCTTGGGGAATTGATAGGTCCACTGATCAGGAAACACGACCCCTGCTGCGCCTAACTCAGCCCGGTAGCGCGGTAAGAGATAGTCAAACAGCGGCCCCCCCTGCTCATGAAGTGGAGTGGTGGGGAGCCCTCCCACAGCCAACGTCAGTCGCGCGAAGGGCATGCGCGTGTACCCATCCGACTCGAGCACAAAATTGAATCCCCCCCAGGGCCCCACATCGAGCAATGTCGCATAGCCCTGATCGGCCAGCCATTCTTCCGTTTCTAACGCAAGGGCTCGCCAGAGCCGGATGAGCACGCCGACATGAACATGCCGGTTGCGAAACAGGGGTGGCGCGTTGGAGGGAGACCTGGCCTCGGCCGTGGACAGGCGAGTCTGGAGTTTGAGAGTTTCCCACTCGATTGCCTGTGCCAAAGTGCTTTTTCCAAGGGAAACCGCCGAGCACAGTCGTTCACAGTCGGCCCGAATTTCCCCCCAGAAATCGGTTCGCCTTGGTAATGTGGCGACCGTAGCCATTACGTCGTCGATGAACGAGCGGAGAGCTACCTCAGCATGAGCAGGGACGAGCCTGGGCACACGGTCTTGAAAGTGCCGAATGGCTCGCTGGGACCGGCGTGCGACGGCACATTCGCCCCCACTACGCGTTATCGCAGCCTCGGCGAGAGGACTATCGAACAGGATTCTCCTCCTTCTGTGCGCGCTGGCAGCATTCACAGACCGTCTGAAACCACCACAGGTCTGCAGGACTGACGTCGCGCTCTTCCATGGCGGCAGGTTCCTCTAGCCAGCGAGTGTCTGAGGATTCCTCCCCCGTGGCAGGGTTCACCCGGTGGCAAAGCTTGCAGCGCAACCACACGGGACGACCGAAGAAAGCGATCAGGCAATCATTTGGACTCATAGCGACGTCAGGTGTCGTCGGGCAGGCACGAGGGATCTCTCGCAATGGCGCTGGCACTACAAGGGTTCCTTGTAGTGCACCTCGCCGGGATGAGGGAACTCGTAAAGCCTGATAGTTTCGAACAGAAGATTACGAGGTCGTAGAAGAAGCACCGGCCGTGGAGGGCCGTGGACAGGTGTCAGAGCAGACTAGGAAGAGGCAATAAATCCGTGTGTTAACGCATACTTAATCAATTCAGCCGTCGTATGAAGATTCAATTGCTCCATCAACTGGCTCTTATGAAACTCGACGGTTCGGGTGGAAATCTTGAGCCGAAGCGCGATGTCTTTGGCGGTTCGCCCCTCGGCCAATAATTGCAGCACTTCGCGCTGACGAAAGGTGAGGGTTTTTCGCTGCTTGGCCTGCCCTGCCCCCGATGTGAGCAAGACATCCAGCAGATCCTTGGCGATCAAGGGCGTGATGTAGGTATGCCCGGCCCACACCGCTCGTATCGCATGCTCCAATTCATCCACCGCCGATCGCTTCAGCAGGTATCCAGACGCCCCGGCCTCGAACGCCGATCGAACATAGTCGGCATCGGCATGCATCGTGACAAATATGACTTTGATGGAGGGATGGGTCTTCTTGAGCTGTGTGGCGGCATCGATGCCGTTCAACAGCGGCATCGAGACGTCAAGAATAACGATGTCCGGATGGACTCGCTCTGCCGTTTCCAGCAGTGCACGGCCGTCCTCCACCATCCCGACCAACTCGCATTGGTCGGTGAGAATGCGGCGAAACCCTTCCAGGACCAGAGAATGGTCGTCAGCTAAGAGCACACGCGGTTTAGACATGTGCGCCACCTGGAAGCGGGACGCAGACTTCGAGATGCGTGCCGCGGCCGGGCGCCGTCGACACAGTCAAGGTACCTCGCACCAACCGCACCCGCTCCTTCATACTCAACAACCCCAGACGCCCCAACCCCTGCGAGGCCTGTTGCGAATCGAATCCGACACCGTTGTCCCGGATCGACAGCGTAATGACCTCTTCGTCACAAATCAATTCAACCTCCACTTCGGTAGCCTGCGCATGACGGGCCACATTGTTCAAGCCTTCTTGCGCAATCCGGTACACGCAGGTCGCCAGTTCGGTCGGCACGGGACTGACGGCATCGTGGTGCACATACACGACTTCCGTCTTGGTACTGGCAGAAAAATCATCCACCAGTCGACGAACTGCCTTCACCAGTCCCAAGTCATCGAGAATGGACGGATGAAACCGGTAGGCCATCTGGCGGACATCGTCCGAAACCGTGGTCAGACGCCGAGTGATCGATCGCACCAACCCCTCAATCGCGGCCAGATCGCCCGCTTCCCCCTTCTCGATCCGTCGAAGGTCCATAGCCAACATGGCCAGTCGTTGATTGACATCGTCGTGTAAATCACGCGCAATGCGACGGCGCTCCCCTTCTTGGGCCGTCAACAATTGGCCGGCCAGCGCCCGGAGTTCTTCCCGACTATGTTGCAACTTCTCCTGACTCTCCTTGAGAGAGGACTCGCTTTCCCGGAGGAACCGCTCCGTCTCCATCCGTTCGCCGATCTCTTCCACGAGCGCTTGGTTGACCAAGGCCAACTCCCGCGTCCGTTCGCCGACACGCACCTCCAGTTCATCGTGGGCACTGCGCAGCGCTTCCTCAATTTTCCGACGTTGGAACGCGTAGATCACCGGGAACCAGATCGCCGTCAAACTGAACAGGCGATTGCTCAGCCCCATCCAGAACGGGACATTGGCAAAGGTGACGCCCAGAAACACATCCGACAGGGCGAGCACGGAGCAGGTGCTGGCAACAAGAATCGGCGTCGTGCGATCCGGAAACGCCAAGGACAACACCACGAGTCCTCCATAGAGCACCCCGTTGCCGATTCCCAGCGGAAGATACAAGTCGAGGGTGTACAGACCGATGCCCAGAAGCACAATCGCGAGCAGCAACAGTCTGTGGGAGGGCGGTGTCGTCACAAGACAGTCATTATCCTCTCCTGAGCCCGGAGGCTTCAAGCCAACGCCTCACGGGAGACACGGCAGCACGCTTACCGAAACGCAGGAGCCCATCCAGCACCACGTGGGGTAGGGAGCGAACCGACCGATGATGTGAGTCGTAATTGGACGGGCAGCGGGTCTGACGGAACAGGCCAGACCCGCCACGGACATGATGTGCCCGGCAGCAACACACGGCGATGAGGGAGAGACGGCGAGATCAGCAGGCGATCACGGGCGACCAGGTACCCGGGCGACCATCGAGCGACCGTTCATGGCATCTTCCAGCGCCTTCACCACCGCCACGGGCGACGTCTCACCGGCTTGGATCAGCATCTGATACTGTTGCTGCGTCATGGCAAAAAAAGGCCGGCTGCTGATCGGCCGGAACCCCCATCAACGTGGCCAAGGCCGCGAGATGCTCTCCGCCGCCCTTCGCCATATCTTCGGACAGCGTATCAAACGTGCCGGCGACGAACAGATTCGTCTGCTGCCCGGCCATGACCTTGCCGTCGTTGGTGCAGCCGGAGGTGCCGAAGCTGATTCCGAACGTCTGGCTGCCGAATGTGCCGTTAGTGGTCGCCATCATAACTTGTGGCGCAATGTTTTTCGGTGTCTTGTAGTCGGCCCAGGCCAGCTTTCCTAATCCACATCCGGGACCATTGTCCGGACTCACGGCGAAGGCCGTGCCGCCCTGAAGACCGACCAGCATGCCCGCACATGCCATGAGCCATCGTCCCTTCATGCAATCTCCTTCCTGTTGTCGTCTGTCGCCTCCTACGAGGCCGGTTGGATCATCATCGAACACAACCATCCCTACCTTAGACGTCTTTTTCTCTCTGTCAATTGAAGCATCTCTTTTCTTCCGAGCGATCCACGATCCCTCCCATGCTCGCTCGATCGCGAACGAAACCGGCCACAGGTAAAGAGTTTTCTCGTTCGTAACACAACTCACACCCTGGGATAACGCCGTTCCCCTATGCTGCCGACTCTCGTCACCAAGGAGGCCGTCATGTCCTGTATGCGCTGTGCCGGACTACTGATCAGCGATCACCATCTGGGGCTGGAAGGAGCACTCTCTATTCTGCGCTGCCTGAACTGCGGCGCGGTTCGAGAATCACGAATGGACTTCCAGCGCACGAGACCGGTGCGAGGAAAACGCAAGGAGCCGCGCCAGACCAACGGCCGCCGTCGTCAACCCCTGCTCATTCGATGAGGGAAGCGGTCTGGTTTTTTTCGTGCACGACCTTGCCGGCGACCTCGATCCGGATGATGCCACGCCCACGGCTGCTATCAGGCCACCTTCTTGACAGAACCGCCCCCATCATGTATCCATTGGATACATGACTCCTGAAGAATTCAAACATGCCCGGTTGTCGTTGGGGCTGACTCAGCAAACCCTGGCCGATCAGCTCAAACGGAAACGCCTGGCCATCGTGCGGTATGAATCCGGCGCGCGGCGAATTCCCGGTGTCGTCGAGGTCGCCCTGCAATCCCTGGGGTCGCTCTCCTTCGTGCCGCTGGTCGGCATCGTCGCTGCCGGCGATCCTATCGAGCCCATCCCCCAGACGGAACAAGTCGAGGTCCCTCGCAGCATGATGGGCAAGGGTGACACGTTTGCGCTTCGCGTCAAAGGGGAGTCCATGCGCGACGACGGCATTCTCCCCGGAGACATCGTGGTCGTGCAGAAGCAAGACACGGCACGGAATGGCCAGACCGTCATTGCATTGCTCAATGGCGAAGCGACCGTCAAAACCTACCGACGCAAAGGCGGCATGGTGGAACTTCATCCGGCGAACGACACCATGCAGCCGCTGCTCGTCACAGACGCCGATACCTTTCACATTGAAGGTATCGTGGTGGGCGTCATTCGGCATCTTCGGCGATAGGTGACCCATCAGACATTCTGAGCGCACATCATGGATCGTCAGATCGTCTGTTTTGCCATCCCCTCTCTGGATATCGCGCTTGCACGCCTGACCGACTCGTCCCTTCGCACGAGGCCGTTGGCCATTGCGCCCCTCAACAATCCCCGCACACTTCTGCGCGAAGTCTCGCGAGAAGCTGAGCGGGAGGGGGTGCATGTCGGCATGCCGCTCACCCTCGCACGCCGTCTCTGCCCGTCTTTGCGTGTCCGCCCTCCGGATCCTCATCGCGCGGAGACGGCCGATGCATCGCTCCGTAGGATCATTCGTCGATACGCGCCGACCTGGGAGCCCGTTCACCCGGGTGCCGTCATGATGGATGTCACCGGCACCACCCGCCTCTTCGGTGCGGCGTGCGACGTGGCAACCACCGTCCAACAGGCCGTACTGACCCAGTATCGGCTCGAAGGGGTCGCCGGCGTGGGCAGCAACAAACTGGTCGCGCAAACCGCCGCGTCATTGATCGAACCGTCCGAACTCTACGACGTGCGCCAAGGCTCCGAACGTCTGTTCATGTCCCCGCTGTCCGTGCACAGCCTGCCCGGCATCCACCGTCCCTGCATGCGAACCGTCTTAAAACGGCTGGATGACCTCAACCTGCGCTCGTTGGGAGACATTGCGGAAAGTCCCCTGGATGCCCTGGAGATCGTACTGGGGCACTATGCTGGACAACTCTCCCGCTGGGCACAAGGCATCGATCCGACTCCCGTCCTTCCCCCCGTGAGTCATCCGTCCATGGATGAGACCATGCTGTTGGAGCCCGATGAAGTTGATGATGCCCTTCTCTGGGGGCGCCTCGCCGACAGCTTGCAGCGGCTCTGCCGCACGCTCCGTCACCAGCGTCGCGTCTGTGGCGGCCTGTCATTGACCCTTCGCTACAGTGATCACCGTGAGGTCACGACCACCGCACGGGTGATGCCCGATACTTGCTGGGAGATCGACCTCTCCGGTTCGTTGCAGCATCTGTTTCAACGCACCTTCCGGCGCCGGATTCGGCTCCGCCTCATGACGCTCAGCCTGACCGGCCTCACCGACTTTGCCGAACAAGGCATCCTGTTTGATGATCGCCCACCCGGCGAACAACAGACCCGCGACCGGGCGCAGCGGCTTGCCCTCGCACTCGATCGACTCCACGAGCGGTTCGGCGAACGGGCTGTCCGTTATGGAAGACGCCGATAAATGCCCGCCGACGTCGTACCGTTGCACACCCATTCGTCGTACTCGCCCATGTGGGGTGTACCGACCCTGGAGGCACTCTGTCAGGCAGCCCGTGCACAAGGCCATGACCGGCTGGCGCTCACCGACACCAACGGACTGTACGGGGCGATTCGCTTTCTCGACGTAGCAAAACACGCGGGGCTCAAGCCCATCCTGGGAGCAGAGCTTCTCCAGAACCGGCACCGCGCCGTCTTGTTGGCCAAAAATCCAGACGGCTACGCCAACCTGTGCCGACTACTCTCCGCTCGTCACGAGGATGACGGCTTCGAGTTCATCGCGGCCGTCGCGCAGTATCGAGACGGACTGGTGATCCTTTCAGATGACCAAGCCGCGCTGACGGAGTGGCGTAAGGCATCGGCTGAGGATCTGTATGTGGAACTCACCCCCGGCGCGGACCTGCACACGGCGGTCGACTTCAGCCGGCACACCGGACTCCCACCGGTAGCCACGACCCGCGCGGCCATGCTGTGCCCGGCGGAATATGAGGCGCATCGTCTCCTACGCGCCATTGCCCTGAACACCACTCTGTCCCGGCTCCAGGCCGCGCACTGCTGCGCGCCGTCACACTGGCTCATGCCCCCTTCCGCCATGGAGCGGCACCTGCCTCATATGCCCGACGCCCTCGCCAACACCCGCCGCATCGCGGAACACTGTTCGACCGATTGGGATTTCGATACCACGGTCTTTCCCTCCTTCCGTCGCCTCTCCGCCGATGCCGCGTTCGAGACGCTGCGAACCAACACCTACAAGGGGGCACAGAGGCGCTATGGGGCAGTGTCTGAACCGGTCCGGCAGCGGATCGAGTATGAATTGGGGATCATTCGCGCCAAACGCTACGCCGACTATTTTCTCGTGGTCGATGAGATTGTCCGTCAGTCGCCTCGAACGTGCGGGCGAGGCTCTGCAGCCGCGTCCATTGTGTCCTACTGCCTCGGCATCACCCACGTCGATCCGATTCGACATCACCTGCTGTTTGAACGATTTCTCAATCCCGGGCGGCATGACCCACCTGATATCGATATCGACTTTCCCTGGGACGAGCGCCCCAAGATTCTCGAATGGGTGTTTGCCCGCTATGGGGCGCATCAGGCGGCCATGGTCGCGAATCAAAACACCCTGGCGGCGCGGGCGGCCATGCGGGAAATTGCCAAGGTGTACGCCCTGCCCGCGGCTGAAATCGGCAAGGCCCTGGATCTCCTGCACCGCCGAGCCGATTTTGTGGAGGTGACGACCGACTCCACCTTGAAGACATGGGCCGCACAGGTCTGCGCGGCCTTGCGCCTCAACCCGCCGTGGCCGGACATTCTCTTCTGGGCGGGGCAGTTGCAGGGACATTTCCGCCATCTCGGCTTGCACCCTGGCGGCGTGGTGCTGGTCCCCGACGAGATCCGCCGCTATGTTCCGGTGGAACGGTCGGCATCGGGGCTCCCCGTGATTCAATGGGAAAAGGACCAGGCCGAAGATGCGGGGCTGGTGAAAATCGACCTGCTGGGCAATCGTTCGCTCGCCGTCATTCGTGATGCCCTGGCCGCGATCCACCGCAATACCGGCCACTTGATCGACTATGCCGCATGGGACCCGATCAGCGACGCAGACACGCAGGACCTGATCCGGCGCGGAGATACGATGGGCTGCTTTTATGTGGAGTCTCCGGCCACCCGGCTCCTGCTCAAGAAACTCTGGACGACCATGCCGCCGGCCCAGCGCGCGAGGGCGGATGTCTTTGAGTATCTCGTGGCCGTCTCTTCCATCATCCGTCCTGCAGCCAACGTGTTCGCCGATGACTTCGTCCGGCGTGCGCACGGACAGCCGCATCGCTCTTTGCACCCTCTGCTCGAGACGGTGCTGGCCGACACCCACGGGATCATGGTCTACCAGGAAGACGTGATGAAGGTGGCCGTGGCGCTGGGCGGGTTTTCGGTACACGACGGCGATCAGCTGCGCAAGATCTTGAGCAAGAAACACAAAGAGCGGCAACTGCGGGACTATCAACGGCAGTTTTATACCGGAGCGGCGGCGCGGCAGATTCCACGCTCCGTGGTCGATCAGGTCTGGGCCATGATCATGAGCTTCGCCGGCTACAGTTTCTGTAAGCCGCATTCCGCCAGTTACGCACAAGTGTCCTTCAAATCGGCCTACCTGCGGGCGCATTACCCTGCCGAGTTTCTTGCCGCCGTCATCAGCAATCAAGGCGGGTACTACTCCGCCTTCGCCTATCTGTCCGAGGGCAGACGAATGGGACTCACTATCCTTCCACCCGATATCAACGCGAGTGACTGGGCCTATCGCGGATTCGGCAGGGCCATCCGCGTCGGATTGATGCAACTCAAGGCGTTGCGCGAAGACTTCGTGAAACACATCGTGGCGGAGCGAGAAGCCCGTGGCCCCTATCGATCACTGCAACACTTTCTCGATCGTCTCACGCCGGAGACAGCCCAAACCACCCTATTGATTAAGGCCGGCTGCTTCGATTCCGTGGCCGGAGAACTGACCAGACCCGCGCTGATCTGGAGACTCTATGCATCCCAGAGCCGCACACCCGCGGGCTACCTCCCGATTCCCGCGGACTATTCCTCTCACCGGCAGCTCGCGCACGAATGGGAGCTCTTCGGATTTCCCCTCAGCGGGCATCCACTGGATCGGATCACCAAAAGCGTCGCAGGGCGCCCGCATATCCACGCGAAAGACTTGCCTCGACACGTCGGCACCACGGTCCGCCTCCTGGGCTGGATGGTCACGGAAAAGATCGTCTCCACCAAACAGGGCGAGCCCATGGAGTTTGTGACGTTCGAAGATCGGACCGGGCTCTATGACGCAACCTTCTTTCCCGACACCTATCGGCGTTACTGCCATCTGCTGGCGTCCGCCCAGGCCTATCTCATCACCGGCAAAGTCGAAGCACATTTTGCCGCGGTGACCCTGACCGTGAACACGCTGCAGCCATTGACCATCACCGACTGGAATGCAGCCGACGATCAGTGAGCGATTGTGCCATGCTCCAATATACGAAGGGGGAGATCGGTCGAGAGAGAACCGTGACGGGGACGATCCGCACGCCGCGGAAACATTCAAGGGGAAAGGTTGGTGGTCCCAACGGGATTTGAACCCGTGTCTGAGCCTTGAGAGTGGATACTAAGTAGTTTTAACACTGGCTTGATTTTGCGAAGGTTTCCCCATTTTTCATTTCAAATTGAGCATTTAAGTGCATTCCATTGCTTCTATTAATCTGAACCAGTGTGGCGTGTTTTTAAACTTTTCAGCACAAATTTAGCACACGAAAACTTATATGAATCATCCTCATCGCCACTCTTTCCCGGAAGGAGCGTCCCGTCCCTGAAGAGGATATCTTTTCTTTCCTTTTCAGCATCGGAAATCGCTTTTTGAGTTCGTCAAGCTTTGGTGATTTGTTATGTGGCGTTGTTGCCCATGCGCTCTGCGCAAAAAAATCATAAAAAGGAGGAATAAGAGCTTGATGAGATTTAATGGGTTGAACTTCCCTTACAGCCTCTGATGGTTCATTGCTTTAGCTGATTTGACTATTGCTACCGCTCGAGTGAGCTGGGGTGGATCATGAGGGACCAGAAATGACTTTTACAATTAATCTAGTTAGATGAAAGTAGGTCTCTATATCCTACGTACCCTAAGCGTCCAAGTACTTCTATTACTTCATTTGATGCTCGACGAACGTCTGGCATCAAATTGTCTCGTGTATGCATGAATAATCTTCGGAGATCGCCATCCCAACTTGAAAGCTCAATATGGGATGATTGACCCTGTATTAAGTGCCTAGCGCATTCGATGGCTTCGTTTGGATACTCGGCCGCGTAATCAGGCAAACTCTCCAAAACGAGAAAATCAGGGTCTATGCTTTGTGTTGATCGCACAACACGAATAAGGTTTGATATTGCCCACGACGGCTCAAATTTGTGAGAGCCAAAGCACCAACCGAACGCTTTGAGTTCAGCTCTATTCATTTCAACATCTTGCGTTGCATGATCCAATCGCCAATCCAACAGCCGTTTAATTCGGTCTAGGACCAACGAGTCTATAGAGCCCTTAGTGCGAGCAAGACTGCGACCAACAAACTCAATTGCCTCAGCGCGTATTTTGTCAGGTGCTATGGCGAAAAACTTACCTAAAAGTCCTCCTTCATCTTGTAGCCGATATAGCCCGCGCCAATAGAAGGTCATGAGATGGCTAGCACATCGTTTATCCCTAATATGCCGTGTGTCATCTCCCGTCACTTCCGGACTTGCAAGGTCTTCAACTGCGCGCGAATATAGTGGCTGAAGCATTTCAAACAACTCATCATATGGATTGTTGAAGCGTATAAAGCCATCCCATGCGACTAGCCAGTACTGACGATCTGCTTCGGGGAAGACTTGGGACAAGACAGATGTTGCCCATTGCGGATCGAACACAAACATCCATCGGAACCAGCGTCCATACAAGGAACGAATAGCCAATGACGCATCCATTTCTCGATCCAGATGTCTCGCCAACACAGCACGAGCTTCCGCCGGCTGTGTCTCTGGCCCAAAATAGCCACTCTGCGTCTTTATCCAACCAGGGTAGAAAATCAGAGTCTCAATAGCCCGGCCACGTATTGAGTTGACTGCACGATCCATAGATTTTCCGGGTCTACCAGAATCCTCTTCTTCATCTCCTGGTTCTGGATCAGGATCATCGGTGAGTATCTCGAGGAGATCCCATACCTTCTCGCGAAGGTCGATGGGGATGGCTAATGAAGCATGCCGCAGGCCAACGCGAAGAAGTTCGACGATCCACCATCGGGTGCCATTCCAATCTGGATCCGCCTCAAAACGATCTACGGACTGATTAGCGATACGTCTCGGTTGTTGGAGAATCCAAGCGCATAGCTCCAAGGCCTTTTCCCATGCCAACTGGCGTCCTTCCTGAATTGCTTTCGTAAAGCCTCTGACGATTCCATGAAGATAGGTTGGGTCTAACCCCTCCCATTGGGCGACTGAAATCGCGTATTTCTCAGGCTTCTTCATGACGATATTAGTTAGGACTTGGCTTAGGTCAGTAAGGGTAGGACGTGGGAACTCATGTGGATCGGGTCTCCAAGTGAGCAGGTACTGACGTAGCTCTTCGGGATTAAAAGCCGCCAATTCTTCTTCGGATAAGGGAGACCGCTCTCCGATGGCAACTAAGCGAGCCTCGATCCGTGCTGGCCTCTGTACCGGTTCTCCAAATTCGGCAGCCAGTTCATCATAACGCTCCTGCCAATCCTGCGGTAAACCGTTTGTGCATGGGGCAAGGCGATCCCATTGCCATTGCCTGCGATAACGAGCAACCGCCTCCTGCGTGGGCTCCTCTCCAGACTGTCGTTTCCACCGCAGGATCCGTTGCTCAAGATCTGGTGGACCTGAGTCAATCCATCCAAGGATGATTCGCTTTTCCTCAAGAGTGAGATTCACGAAGCATCGTCGGAGCAAGAGTTCATACTCTGCCCTTATGTTTCTTTCGTTAAACAAGGCCTCTTGTGTGAGTTTGGCGGCAATCAGGGCTCCAGGTGCCGTCGGAATTGCTTGAAGGAGATGTAAAGCTAATCGTTCAAAAATAAGCCAACGACGAGCTTCCAGGCTTTCTACTAGTGCACCAAGATCTTCCTCGCCCTCTCTGACCAAATATTCGGCGGCATCGCGGGTGGCCGCAACGACAATTGTACAGACTTCCTCACGTTCATCATCATCCTGTTCCGCAATGATCGGATACCAGTGAGGAGAGTTGTCGTCCCATTCCTGCTCGGCATGAGATCGTCTTGATAGCTTCGCAATTCTTTCCAGGAGGCTACATAGAATATCCAGGACCGGGCGCCCAATAGCCCGCAATATTGCTGGAACGCATTCGTTGACGATTGAGCGATAATCAAAAAGACCTATTCGCGGCTTAGCCGACTGATAGATCCAATCAGTATCCGATGCGGTTGGGCGCTCGATTGCCAAAAGGCTCGAAAGAAGTGACAGCGCCTCTGCAGCCCTATTCTGTTCAGCCAGGCTCACGATAAGCAGCCCGAGTCGTCTCCAGAAAAACACACCGTGTGGAAGATGGAGCCACAGTTTCAGCTGAGGCACGATACGAACAACTTGATCTACTGGCAGTTTCAAAGAAGCGTTTATTATGTCGCGAATCACGAAGGGGTTAGGATCCGCTTCTTTTCTTAGGGCTGATGCGATTTCAAGAAGTGCGTTCATCACTGTCGAAGCATCTTCTGTAGTGTCAGCAACGCGCACTAAATATTCGGAGACAGCCCATCGAGGCAACAAACCTTGTTCAACCGGAGGAGGTCTTTTAAAAATGCCCTTGCTTTGCAAGGCTGCAATCCATGCCGGATCATGAAGTCGTTCGAAAAAGTAGCGATAATGCTCAATGTGACCAAGGTGGGCAATAACGGTGTCAATATGATCAGGCGTAGAGGTGCGAATCAATTCGTCTAGATCACCGAGCGTGACAAAGAATCCTTGTCCCAGGGTAAGCAGGGTTTTTTCAAAGAGTGCAAATTGCCTCCGAAACTCAGCCCAGTCACAATCAGCGTCCTTTCTATTTTCATGGGCGCGAGCAACAAACCACTTTTTAAGATCAAGCCACTGACGAAGAATAGGAACTAACGCATCACCCAAATGACGATTCTCAGGTCGGTCTGCTCGAAAGAGACGTTCAGCAATCGTTAGCGCTCTCGAGTTTGTCGACTTATGCCGTTCGATTAGGCTGGCGAGCAATCGGAAAAATTCTGGATTGTCTTCCTGACTGGGGTTCGATATTTCGCCTTGCGCTGAAACACTTGTGAGATTAAAACCTGGAACTGCCAATCTATCCCACGCTATCGCAATTGCGTCTAGCTCCTTATCGTACTCGAGGCGAGTCCGTTCAACCTGCGCCAGGATACTCGGAAGTGTATTCGCAATTTCCCGAACACAATGTGCGATGATCCGACTTCTGCCAGCTAGCTGCTGACGCTCTAGTTCTATAACCGCACTTTCGTATAGCTCTGCTAAAGGTGGCGCCTTTTGCCGTAACCAACCAAGAAGTGTTCTTCGAGCGGGAAGCCACATTTCATTTGTTGGATCAGGGCCAGAAAGCGCATCCGCACTAGGTGAAGGAGTGGCATTTGAACCGTTAGACATAGGTTTAATGAGGAAGTTAATGATTTTACATTGATTGCTTTAAGGCTTTGACCAACTCATGAACGTTGCGTAGAATTTTCGTCCCATATCCCTTAACGCGACGTGCCAATTCAGCGAAATAGCGATCAGTAACGATGAAATCAACATATGGCAAGCAACGCATATGGAGGATATCTCTGACGTCACTTCCTAGCACTTTTCTAGATCCGCTCCCAACATTGTCTAGTATGTACTGATAGTAGAGAGCAAGAGCTACATCCCAAGATGGAAGACCTCTAATGTCCGTTGAGACTAATGCCTCTTCAAGCTGCCTCATTTTTATTCCCCTATCCGGGAATAATTGATGTACCCTTCTCGAAAAATGCTTCGCGAGCATTCTTACCGTTACGCTTCGTCCTCTATCTATTGCCTGCCTGTGCATCTCGTCTCCAAACTGTCGAACTGCCGACCTGTTGTAGGAGACCATGTTGACCATCTGCTGGCCAGAATCATCAAATACTTTTCCCATTCTTTCTAGGTCAGGACAAACACCCTTCCAGATACTAAGAAGTGCTTGAAAGGTCATTGCTCTTCTCATCGTCTTCAGCAGAACTTCGTTATCAGAATAAACCGCACCACGGACGAACTCGGTCATCACTTCTGGAGTAAAGATGTCTCGGAAATTTTGTGGAATACTGTCCACCATCTCCGGAGAAACGGTGAACTGACCAAGAGACGGCAAGCGTTTTTTTAGAATTCTTCGTTCATTGCGAGTTTTACCGAATGGTTTAACTATCTCACTCTTTTTGTTGGCCCACATTGTCTTGAATTGGGCTGCCCAGCTCTGACATGTTTTTAGCGTGTCTGGAAAAGCGTCGAGATAGTCACCGTAAGCATAGTTACTCAATGATAGACCTTGCGGAATATCATAGTGGTTCTGGACAAAGAATTTGAGCTCTCTTTCCTCTAGTGTCTGAATCCACACGATGCTTCTTCCTTGGGTCAAGGACTCAAGAACATTGCAATAGGTCTGTATCTCGTCAGGGTCGGACCCCTCATATCTGACAGCCTCCAGAACATGGAGCGCTGAAAAGTAACAAGTTAGATGTCCTGTCTGTACATACTGCAGCAATGTCTGATAAGCCTCCGCATCCTTCGCATACTGGAGACTACCCCGCAGCCCTTTTGCCATGCTTTTAAAATCTTTATGGTCTAGGTAGGCTTTTTTCATTAGTGCCTCGCCGGTCGGAACATTAGTAACTGCGACTCACCGTTAACTACAGCCATACTAAGGCATTCACTGTACCCAAGCTGAGTCAATCTGGCTAACGTTTCCCTGCAACATTATCTACTCCTTGCTTACCTCTAAGAACGTATAGGTCTGGATTGATTGTTTATACTATACTATGTATTATATGTATCACCAGGAGGAGCTTCCATGCGAACTGATGATACTAAGACTGAAACGCTGCAGTTTAAGGTGACAGAACAAGAGCGCAAACTAATAGAGCGGTGCGCAGCAGACGAACATACGACGGTCTCCAAGTACGTCCGTGGTGCGGTCTTGATGAGCATGGTGATGGACGGGAAGGCCGAGGCCATCAAGATTGTGGCGAGAGAGGTCGGAGAAAAGGCCTTTGGCGTCGTCCGACAAAAACTCACCCGACCGACTCAGGAAGGACGCTGAAAACAGTGCTACCCGTCTCACCATTAGGAGGCGAAGCCGGTCCGCGCCGCATGCCGGCAGGCTGCGGGGCGGAGCGGAATGGCCCCCGTCTTGGTAACACGGGGGCGCTACCTACAGCGCTCATTACAGGAGTTCGATAGGTTCCATGGATTCTGGCTTCACCCTGACGATTGATTGGCTGGCGTTTACGGTCCTGGCCAGCAATCCTCAAGAGACCATGAAGGTGCTTGGCGGCGATTGGAGTAGGGCCAAGGGCGGCTTCCGAGGCTATCCCTTGTCCTGGATGAGAACCGACGGTCTGCGCGGAGTCGGCAAACTGGGCACCAATGCGCCTCGGCGTCCGAATGAAATCCATGTGGATCTCTCGGGCGGCCTGGCGTCCGCCCTGACACTGGATCAAATCCGAGCGCTCTTGCAATGGGTGCATAAGCAGCAAGGGCATGTGACGCGCATTGACTGTGCCTTGGATGATCGATTGAGAGCGGTGCCGGTTTCTACGATTCGGGAAGCTGTTGCTGCCGGGCAATGTGTGACGCGTGCTGCACAGGTCCGGCATATCGTCTCCAACCTGACCCATGGGACAGGAGCGACGACCGGGGAGACGATGTACTTCGGCAGTCCTCAGAGTCAGACCTTGCTGCGCATTTACGACAAGCGGCTCGAACTTCAGAGCAAGGGCCAGGAGAACTGGCATGAATACGGGACTCGATGGGAGTTAGAGCTCAAGAAGGATCGGGCCGAACAATGCGCGAGAGCCTTAGCCACTTTAGACGAAGCCGATTGGAAGGAGTTGGTAGTCGGCTTGCTTCGCTCGTATGTGGATTTCCGGCAAATTCCGAAGGATGCCGAGGATGAGGAACGGTACCGGGCTCCAGTCTTGGAGTGGTACGCCCTTCTGACGGAGGGATTTCAAAAGGGGCGATTGGCCCAGGAGCAGCAGGTGCAGACCCTGCAGAATGTAAAACGATGGGTGAGTGACACCCTGACGCCGATGTTGGCCGTCATTTGTGCCACCCCTGGAGGGGAAGAATGGCTACTAAACGAAATTGTCAGGGGCATTGCTCGGTGGAAAGACCGACACCGCAATTTGCTCAAGCAACCACCCAATCGGTTTCACCGGTCTGCCGGCGGTCACGCGGGCAGCCCATGCTAGGGGGACTGGGGGTGTCGTCAGACTCCCCCGGTGATCTGCATCATGCTCACCGTCAAAGAGCTCTCGGCTTGGCTCAACATCAAGCCGTCCACACTGTATCTCTGGGCCTCACAGAATAAGATTCCCTGCCGTCGCATTCACGGCCTGCTCAGATTTGAACGAGAAGACATTCAGGAATGGCTCGATGCCTTCCAACCGGCTATAGCAAGCCGCTTACCTGCCCTCACATACGACGATACCCGCGACCTCAACCACCTCATTGAAGCGGCAAAATCCGAGGTCTATACTTCCCGCCACGGGGAAACTAGACCGAAATCAGGCCTCATCCAGAAGGAGGATGCAGATGGGGCTGTTTAAGCGCAACAAAGTCTGGTGGATGACGTTTGTGTATCAAGGAAAACAGATCCGTCGAAGCACCGAGTGCACGGATCGTCGATTAGCGGAAGCCGTGCTGGGAAAGATCAAGACTAAGATCATCGAAGGTCGCTATTTCGATCGGCTCGAAGAACAGGAGCGGACCTTTGAAGAGATGGTCGAGCGTTACGTGGCTGAACGAGTCGTGGGAGCGAGTCGCCACGGTGAACGACGGGCACGAGGCGTCCTGGCTCATCTCCTACCGGTGTTCGGCAAAAAGACCTTGGTCCAGGTCACGCCGAAGGAGATTGCCGCGTACAAGTGGAAACGGCAACAAGCGGGAGCCGCACCCGCCACCATCGTGAAGGAATTGACATTGATGAAGACCGCCTTCAATGTCGCCATTCGAGAATGGGAATGGTGCCGAGACAATCCGGTGTGCCGGGTGTCTATGGGCAAGGTAAACAATGCACGCGTCCGCTACTGCGATGACGAGACGTTGGCGACGATTTACCAAGCTTGTCCCGCGTGGCTACAACCGATTGTGATGCTGGCACGCTACACCGGCCTGCGCCGGGAAAACGTGGTGTGCTTGCAGTGGGAGCAAGTTGACATGGCTCGAGGTCTCATTCTTCTTGATCACACGAAGAATGGGGACCGCTTAGGGATTCCTCTCTGCGATCCTGCGATGAAGACCTTGGAAGCCGTGCGACCCTCCCGACCACTCGCAAGCGGTCCGGTGTTCTTGCAACACACCGAGGAGAGGGAACCGGTCACGCCGGATATGGTCACGACGGCCTTTCGGCGAGCCTGTGAGTCCGTGGGCGTGATGAACTTTCGCTTTCACGACCTGCGGCATACCTTCGCCTCCGCACTCGTGCAGAAGGGCGTGGACCTTTATCGGGTGCAACGGTTGCTCGGACACCGCGACGGACGGATGACGCAACGCTATGCGCATCTGGCGCCGGAGAATTTGCGGGAAGCAGTGCAGGTGTTTAAGGATGACTATCACAAATTTAGCACAATGGCCGGGTGTGACCGACCACGGTTGGTGCTAAGTGTGTGAAAAGGTTGGTGGTCCCAACGGGATTTGAACCCGTGTCTGAGCCTTGAGAGGGCTCCGTCCTAGGCCAAGCTAGACGATGGGACCGGAGAGGTGACTCGTGCGGAATCGGAAAGGCAGGACTGTATCATAGCCGGTTTTGCCTTTTCAAACGGCAAGTCACTGAGGCACGGACGCGCCTGTCCATACAAAAACCACGGCTCGTCGAGCAACCCCGGCTTGCAGCGTTTAGCGAATTGGCCTAAAGTGCGACTATGCATCTGCTCTCTCTGGGTCCCAAGGCGTTGGTCGTTGCCGGCTTACTTCCCGCCTTTATGACGTTGGCTGGCTGCGGAGCCAGCTTCATGGAAGGGATGATCGCCCCACCCAATTCGAGCGCATGGACCAAGTGTGGCACTACCACGAAGGTGCACGTGAAACCGCCGAACTCTACCATCACCGTATCGTATACCGAACCCACGACCGGGACGGACGGCAAACCGCTTACGAACCTCGCCCATACCACCATTTACTACAATGCCGGGGATGGGCCCGTGATCGCCAAGGTGGTCCCGGCCTCACAAAAAACCGGGGGCAGCGCCGTCTCTCAGACCATTACGATTCCGCTACCCAACCAGACGGAGCAAGACGTCACCGTCTGCGTGACAGCCACAGACTCAGACGAGCGTGAAGGCCCTGCAACTCCCTAGCCGATCCCACAACAGACTTGACAGCGCCCGACTAACGGCCTACCTTGCTGTCCACTTGCTTAGGGACGCAATGCTCGAATGCGTTGCTCAACCGGTCTTTCGATCGCCCTAGATCTCGACGCATGGACCTACGCAATCCTGACGCATCGCACGCCTCTCAGCAGGCCGAGTCGGACCGCCACCAACACAGCCTGGAAATCCGGCTTGGCTCCAACATTTTCCGGAATACCAACGGCGTCATCCGGGTACAGGGCAAAGAGCAACTGGTGCTGGAGCTCGCGCCCGAACAGGATCGGATCCTCCTCACCATCGACCTGTACGACGGCAGCGGCAACCATGTCGCGCATCTTCGCCGCAATCGCTGGGCGTTCAACGACGGTAACCGCTTTTCACTGAATACGAGCGATTCCCCGCCCACCCTCTTCCCCAACCTACCCTGGCTCAAGCTGACGGATCAAGAAAGCGGCGAGACGGTCTTGGAAGCGGCGGTGGCACCGGGCGAGAAAATCCACGTGGCGACGGGAAAGTTCTACTCGCATCGCGGCCAACTCATCGAAATTACCTCGCACTTCTGCCGCATCGGCTCCACCCATACCCTGTTCGGCGACGTCTTCGAGGCGCGCGGCGGCACCGCGGTGCTGGGGTGAGCCGCTCCTCATCCCATGAGTGACAGTCCGACTCCCAGCATCCAAGCCTTCCTGGTCTGCGACACCGTCATCGAAGACAGCCTCACCAAGAAAAAATCCCTGATCGGCCTGTTCACGCACCTTCAGGCGATGACCTTCCCATTCCAGCACCACCAGATCGGCCTGTATTTTTGCATGACCGACGCCGAGGGCACCTACCACTTCGACATCGACCTGATACACGTCAATTCCGACCAACTGGTCTGCCGTGCCTCGCTTCCGGAGATTACGATCGGAGATCGGCTACAGATTGCTGATTTCGGCATCAATGTTCCGGCCTTGCTGTTCCCCCTGCCGGGGCGTTACGAATTTCGGCTGCGCATGAACGGCCGCGTGATCGCGCAAAAAGATTTCGACGTGATCCAGGTGACACCCCCGGCCGGCACCTAGCCCGCCTTCTTCATGAGCACTTCTGCGGCAATCGCCGATTCACTGCTGCGACGGGCCTTCGGCCGACGGGATCGACATCCGTAAAGCGTATCTCGCTAGGGTCCGCACCCAGGCTGTCACGAGAGACGAACGACGTTTCACGAACGACGGATGAGGGGGACGGCCTTTTTGCACAGGCGGCGGGTGACTGTCTAACCGACGCGGCACAAGAGTGAATGGTCGCGTATTGCGCAACCATCGAGTGTTCCCGAAGGCTGCCGGCTCGCAACTGGCTTTATCCGGTTAGTTCCGAAAAGAACTGGGTCGCATCGGGCAGGAATCAGAACGCCGTGGCGACGGCAAGGCAGGCCTCGACATACTCGTCTTCGCCTTTGCGGCAGGCTTGCGCCCGTTTATCCTTATCGTCATACAGGGGCACGACCATTTCGCCGACGGTGGCGTAACAGTCTTTCTTAAACGGCCCATCCAGGCTCCGGCACAGGGCCAGACCGGGATCCGGATTGGCATCGGTCAGAATGAAGTCTTTCACAGCGCCGATGAAGCATTGCTGAATCTGATCGCCTTGCCCCAGTCGGCAGAGTTCGTTTACCCGGGCCGCGTCACGCAACGTGTAGCCGCTGATATCACGCCCGAGGCTTCGGTAACAGGTCGTCTGGTGTTCCCCTTCCACCCGAGCGCATTGCGTAAAGGCCTGGGCGAAGTCGTAATTTAAGAACGTCAACACCGCCGACGTTTGCATCAAGTAACAGGCGCGCAGGTATTTCTCGGTCAAGACCGAGCAGGGATACAACAGGTCCTGGGGATTCAGAAAACTGGTCGCCTCATGGTGATGATGGCCGCCGGCCGGTTGCGCCCGTTGCGCCTGCTGGAAGGTGACGATATTTTCCATGAACACCCCACCATAGCAGGACTCCCGGTCCCAACTCCCCGGCAGGGCATCGCAGAAGGCCAGACTCTTGAGCACGTCATAGCGAAACTGAATGGTCAGACCATGACCGAGGCCATGCAGGCAGTTATACCGTTGAAACGAATAGGCGGAGACCGTTTCGGTGATAGGGCACAGCGGCAGGATATGCTGAGGTTCCACGTTGGAGAGGCTGCTGAGAAATGCTTGCAGCACACCGTGGTAACAGCCCGACCAAAAGACATCCCGGCAATGCGAGAGCGCGAGCGGAGCCGTGCCATAATGGGCAAAGGAGCGCTGGCCGATGTGGTGTACCAGTGGATGGGCTTCGCGCAACGCTTCAGGGTCTTGTGTCGTGATCTGTTCGAGGGCCGTCAATGCCGACTCAGTCCCCTCGGACCGCAACACCGTCTCCAAGTGCTGTTGGTAACATTCCATCTTGGCTTCAAAGGGCTGGGGCCTACAGGTCTCGGGAGGGGCAGGCTCTCCTGCCTGAAGCACTCCAACCCACACCATGCCGAGCAGCACCACCAATATCCGTGCGCCCCATTGACCACGCATCATCCAATCTCCCCTAGATTACATTCGGGCGGGTTACGAGGAACGTTGCTCGCAGACTTACGATTCTAAAATACCGGCTGAGATCGTTCCAGAAAAAACCACCACGCCACGGTGCCACCACGGCGCCCCCTTCTCCCACCCCGTGGTTCTGTGATAGAACCATGCGCGTTTCATCATCGTGCCTCGGCGAAATCGCAACCACCATGTCGACCACACCAGCGCCTCCCACACGCTCCGACTTTATTCGCGAGATCGTCGCGGCCGACCGTGCTGCCGGCAAACACGATGGGCGGGTCGTCACCCGCTTTCCGCCGGAACCGAATGGGTATCTCCACATCGGCCATGCCAAGTCGATTTGTCTCAACTTCGGCATCGCCAATGAACAGCCGGGCGGCGTGTGCCATCTCCGTATGGATGACACCAACCCGACGACAGAAGATCCTGAATATGTGCAGGCCATTCAAGACGATGTCCGCTGGCTTGGGTTTGACTGGCATGACAAGATGTTTTTCGCATCCGACTATTTCGAGCGGCTGTATGAGTTTGCTGTCGGCCTCATCAAGAAAGGGCTCGCCTACGTCGACAGCCTGACGGCCGACGAGATGCGCCGCTACCGCGGAACCCTGACGGAACCGGGACAGCCCAGCCCCCATCGCACACGCAGCATCGACGAGAACCTGGACCTCTTCAGCCGGATGAGAGCGGGAGAATTTCCCGACGGCGCCCATGTGCTGCGTGCCAAAATCGACATGGCCTCGCCGAACATCAACCTCCGCGATCCGGTGCTGTACCGCATCCGGCATGTGGCGCACTACCGGACCGGTACCACCTGGTGCATCTACCCCGCGTACGATTTCGCGCATCCGCTCTCCGACGCCATCGAGGGCATCACCCATTCGATCTGCACCTTGGAGTTTGAAGACCATCGCCCACTGTACGATTGGGTGATTGAGCAGTGTGAGACACCCCGGCGTCCCCAGCAGATTGAGTTCGCCCGGCTCAATGTGACGTTCACGGTGATGAGCAAACGCAAATTGCTCGACCTGGTCGAACGCAAACTGGTGAACGGCTGGGACGATCCCCGCCTGCCGACGCTCAAGGGACTCCGCCGACGCGGGTTCACCCCTGAGGCGCTGCGTGCGTTTTGCGAGGCGATCGGCGTGGCAAAGCGGGATGCCATCGTCGAAATGCAGCTGCTCGAGCACTTTGTCCGGGAACACTTGAACAAACGCGCCCCCCGGGTCATGGCCGTGCTGCGCCCCTTACGCCTGGTGATCGAGAATTATCCCGAGGGACAGGTCGAGCAGCTGGATGCCGTCAACAATCCTGAAGATCCGTCCGCAGGCACACGTCAGTTGCCCTTTTCCCGCGTGCTCTATATCGACCAGGAAGATTTTAAAGAAGATCCGCCCAAGCAGTTCTTTCGCCTTGCACCAGGCCGTGAGGTGCGATTGCGGTATGCCTACATCATCACTTGTGTCGGCGTCGTGAAGGATCCGGCGACGGGCGAGGTGACGGAACTCCGCTGCACCTATGACCCGGAAACCAGAAGCGGCGGAGCCCAGGCACAGAGAAAAGTGAAGGCCACGATCCATTGGGTGTCGGCGTCCCATGCCGTCGACGCCGAAATACGGCTCTACGAAAGTCTCCTGCTCACGGATCCGGCCAAGATTCCAGCCGATCAGGATTGGACACAACACCTGAATCCTCGTTCGCTGGAACGGCTGTCGGCTTGCAAAGTAGAGCCCAGCCTGGCCTCGATCGCTCCCGGCACCAGCGTCCAGTTCGAACGCGTCGGCTACTTCTGTGCCGATCCCGACTCATCTCCCGCCAAGCTGGTCTTCAACCGGACCGTGACCCTCAAAGACGCCTGGGCGAAGATCGAAAAGGCTCACCCCCCACGCTGACGCCGTCCAGTCACCCGCTCAGACCGCTTCAGCCCCACTCAAAGTGGGAGCAGTCCAGACTTCGGCAACCTTGCGCCTGTCCCCATTGATGCCGGACAATCCCGTCTCACCACCTCGCGATTCGACGCAGGCGAAAGGAGCCCACAGGACCATGACGAGACCAGACTCCGACGAGTATCAGACGGACAGCCCCTCATTCCACGATCGCCTGTCGATGCTCAAGGCGGCGATCCCCGGTGCAGTCCCCGGGGTACAGGCTTTGCTCACAGGCATTTATCACTCCACCCGCCGTCTGCACGACGAGCTGCAGCGCATCGACGTCACACCGCTCCTGCCGCGATCCATCGTCAGCCGGGTCCGCTGCTTCGATTGCGGCGCCACGAACATGAACTCGTTTCATACCTCATCAC
Source organism: Nitrospira defluvii (assembly GCA_011525625.1). Lineage (GTDB taxonomy): Bacteria > Nitrospirota > Nitrospiria > Nitrospirales > Nitrospiraceae > Nitrospira_A. Next base: position 208,010 of record WYAX01000015.1, on the reverse strand, counting down.
AAGGCGGCTACCATCTCTGTCCAAGCTGCTTCCAGCATCGTCTACGCACCGGACGCGCCAAAACCGCGCATTGACCCTCACCGCCGGAGCCGAAACGCGCCCCCCTGCAGGCTCCAGACGCTCGAGCGCCTCGGCGGAAGACCATTCTGCGCTGCCTCCTAGCCCCGGACCGCCCGCACACCGTATACTGCATGTTTTACTGTCCCAAGAAAGGTACGTCAGGGTTATGGCCCCGAATATTCTATTGAGCTGCGAATCGATCAGTAAAAGTTATGGCGTGCGAGCCCTGTTTGCCAACCTGACTCTGGCGCTCTTCGAGGGCGACCATGTCGGGTTGATCGGCCCGAACGGGTCCGGCAAGTCGACGCTGCTCAAAATTCTGGCCGGACTGGAGCCGCCGGATGACGGCACACGCACCCTGCGCGGCCATACACGGGTCGGATATGTCCCTCAGGAGCCGAGCTTCCCCGCCGGCTTCAGCATCGAACAAGTCCTGCAACAGACCCTCACCGACGCCGGACGTGATCCTCACGAAGAAGGGGGCCTCATCGCCCGGGCCCTGAGCATCGGCACCTTTCCCGATCCAGAACACTCTGTCGACACCCTTTCGGGAGGCTGGCGCAAACGACTTGCCATCACCCAGGCCTTGCTGCTCGAGCCGGACGTGCTACTCATGGACGAGCCGACCAACCATTTGGATGTCGAGGGCATTCTTTGGCTGGAGCGACTGCTGAAGAACCGCGCCAAGGCTTTTCTCGTCATCAGTCACGACCGTCGTTTTTTAGAGTCGATCGCCACCCGCATGGTGGAACTCAATCGTTGTTACCCCGAGGGCCGCTTTGAAGCCAAGGGCCGATACAGCGACTTTTTAGAACAACGCGATGCCGCACTGCAGGTGCAGGCCGACTATCAATCGTCGCTGGCCAATCGTGTGCGGCGTGAAGTGGAATGGCTGCGCAGAGGGCCAAAAGCCCGCACCACCAAAGCGAAGGGCCGCATTCAGTCGGCCGGCAAACTCATCGAGGAATTAGACCAGGTCGAGGCCAGGGCCGCGCAGTCCACCATTGGCATCGACTTTGCCGCCTCGGGGCGAAAGTCGAAACAACTGCTGGTCGCGAAAGAGGTCACGAAGCGCTTCAACGAGAAGCCCGTCGTCACGAATCTGGATCTGCTTCTCGGGCCGGGTCAACGCCTGGGCCTCCTTGGCCCAAACGGCAGCGGCAAGACCACTCTGCTGCGATTGCTGGCCGGCACGCTGGAACCGGACTCCGGCACCATTGTGCGCGCAGAGGGGCTGCGCATCGTCTCCTTCGAACAACACCGTGAATCACTGGATCAAGATGCTCCACTGCGACGCGCGCTGGCGCCTTCGGGCGGCGATGCGGTCGTCTACCAGGGCCGCTCAGTCCATCTCGCGTCTTGGGCGAAACGCTTTCTCTTTCGACCTGAGCAACTCGATCTTCCGGTCTCCCGACTTTCCGGCGGTGAACAGGCCCGACTGCTGATTGCCCAACTGATGTTGCAACCGGCCGACCTGCTCATTCTCGACGAGCCGACCAATGATTTGGATATTCCGACGCTGGATGTGCTGGAGGACAGTCTGCTCGAATTCCCCGGCGCGCTGGTGCTCGTCACCCATGATCGCTGGTTGCTGGATCGCGTCTCTACAATTCTTCTGGCACTGGACGGCACCGGTCGACTCGAATGGTTTGCCGATTATGCCCAGTGGGAAAGCGCGCAGGAACGGGCCACCGAGTCCGAAACTGGCCCAAACAAGGAGAGCAGCGCCTCCGCCACGACCGATCAGGGGGCAGGGGCTGCGACACTTCGCAAGCCCAAGAAACTCAGTTATCGGGAACAGAAGGAATGGGGCACGATCGAAGACAGTATTCTGAAAGCAGAAGAGCTGGTCGCGAGCTGCCAGGACGCCCTTCAGGATCCGGCGGTGGTGTCGGATTCCGCAGAATTACAGGCCCGGAGCGAGGCCTTGGTGGCGGCGCAGGCTGAAGTAGAGCGCCTCTACGCCCGCTGGGCCGAATTGGATGAGAAACGTGCGCAGACCGTGCAGAGTTCGTGACAGGGGGATTTGGCTGGGGGACTAGGAATCGAACCTAGGTAGCCAGCTCCAAAGTCGCAAAAGGTACCTTGGAGACCGACGGCGATTAAGGAGCACGGATTGATACTTCCCCCTTGCATAATAGACACTTACGCTCAGACCTATCACGACTAGTTGAGATGCAGGCATACCTGTAATCGTGGCCAAAACCGGGACCGAACCGTGACCAAAACCGGGACCAGAATTACCATTGCAGACTCTGCAAAAATCCATACCCTTTGGCCCTTTCAACCTACAGAGTTTGAGCACAGATCGACCCCGATTTATCGTGTAGGGCCTGAGGCCGCATACCGACAGCGTGTAATCTGGAACGCTGCAAAGTTGCTAATGCACCTCCTCGATAAGACGATGCCCATGAACACGAGCTCGTTCTGGACTGATGCAGTCCTTCCGACAACGAACCGTATTAGGCTTTTCCGGATGTTACGTTAGCTTCCGCATTTCGAGTTAATGCGTTTTTCAGCATTACGACGACAGGGTCTTCATGACAGATGGGCATTTATGAGGGGCTCAACATGGGTGTTCGGCGAGCTATCTTTGATCCTGAAGCTTTTTATCCATTTAGGAGCTTTGTCGAAGGACATATAAATAATTGGTCACAATTCGATTCAATTGAACGCTTTCTAAGAGCAATACTATTTCACGACGAAGTATGCATGGAGATCGAACCGATCTCTGGTTCAATCGACGATGACGAACATGAGCCTGGTCCACGAAATGTAGTCGTCGGGTTTGGCCCCGTTTTAGAGAATTATGATGGCTTACTTGTGTCTCCGTCGGGACCGCATCAACGCTTTAGTACAGCACTTTCAAAAAAACTGTTGGACATCACACTAAGGCGGTGCCCAGGCGGACCAGGCGATCCTTACTACGAAGCACACCTTCGCTATTTACAAACACTTGCACATACATGGGAATCAGGAGGTAGCGTAGTTTGTGATGGCGAGTTGGCTACTGAAGCACAAATGGCGGGAAGCCAGTTTCCTCCTGTTCTAATTGAGCGTCTTGATAAAGACTGGAAAAATTATGTGCACACCGCCGAGCTCCGAGGAATCGGCCCTTCTCTTCCCCCTATTCTCTGCATTATTCTCACACGTTGCGGAAAACGAGAAGATATAATCCCAGTGACTAAAGTGTTACGCGAGGAATGGAACACACCTAGGAGAAAAATATGGAAGCTGGTTGAGCAACTCAAAACAGCCAACACCATTAATGAGGCTTACGATATTCAGAAGGAATTCGAGGAAGCATCCAAACACTTGTCGCCAGTTAATGGCGATATAAGCCTCTCACCACTTCGGGTTATTTGGGACATTTTCGCCGGGGCAGGTGGTGGCTCCGTGGATGCCGCTGTAGCAGGTGGTGACCCAGGGACTGGGGCTCTGGTTGGAGGCGCAAGAGCCTTAGTTTCCACTATTGCTTCACAAGGCACTAACTTTGCTCGCACGCTATTTGGATGCGGAGCCTTAGATCTCGCTAACAGAGTTCGCAACCAGGCCATGAAAGTAGAACCTGTAACTCGTCTGCTATCACGTCATCTAACTCAAGAAGAAAAGTCCTTACTCCAGCTTTCGTAATGACTCACCTGTATTGCGAATCCGTCAATGCTGCTCACAAAAAGTTCGTCCTACTTTGACCATATAGATCAAGTGAAGCGGGGGCTGCGCCCCCGATCCCCCCGGCCGTCCGGTCCAGTGGTCCGGAACGGCCGGGCGGCCTCGTTGGGCTGAATCTTTGCGTTACACATCTCCTCATGGGTTCAGTATCCCTTTTATCCTGATCGTTGGCTGACTCTTACGTATCTGTTTCCTTAAGAACATTGCGCTCTTTTCCTTCAGCTAGCACACGTTCCCCTTCTGTGGTGCTCACAAACCACACAATATCTCCTATGGTCGGCTCACCACCCAGTTGATCCCACTCTCGACGTATACGTTCAATGGCCTGCTCTGCTGAAAGATTCCAGGACACAATGTCATACCCAGGCCCAAACACCGACCTCCAGTCGCTACGGATGTACGAGTTGTCCCTCGCGACCGACCGCCCCGCATCGATCAACCGAGCCGTGAGCAAAACCCGCAACGCTGAGAGAACGATCTCTTTGATCTCGTCTTTTGAGGCCTCGGGGAAGTCCTGCTGGACAAACCAAACTGCTTCCCACAAACCGACATCGTCCTCCGAACACGCCTGAAGAATATCCTGTTCTAGTGGTGTGAGTTGACTCATGTGCATCCTATTTCGGCAGATGGAAATTTTTCACTTCAAAGCCGGGGGGTTGTTACCGAGAAGTCAGAAAATCCGTTCAAAAACAGTCCAAAACGATGACAACCACCCGGACAGGCGAAGGTTGCCAATGAGCCGATTGTGTGGTTGAGTCACTAATAGAAGACCTACAGCCATATCAATCGCCAGCTGTTCGGCCCCCCCTTGTACTCGTGAGAATTGCACTTCCCACCGGAGGGTATTTACTAACCTGTCTTCAGAAGAGTGCCAAACGTTCGCATTAGATTAGGATTAGCCTTCTTCTGTATAGACATTGCGTTTTTTACCTTCACTAAGTGCTCTGTCCCCTTCTACCGTGCTAACGAAACACACGATCTCCCAAGGGTCGGGCCAAGGAACTCCTTCTCGCAGATGTTCGTTCCATTCTTTACGAATTCGATCGATAATTCCATCGGTACATAAAGCCCAAGGCTTCAAGTGAAGCCCCGTTGAATCAACGTTCCCAGCTTGAATCAATTTCGCCTCGAGAAGAGGTTTGAGATTCTCCAAGACTCTTTCCTGTAGTTCCTCTAACGTGAGGTGACGCAGTATCGTACCGGCTTTCGTCATGAAATTTACGATGCTGGAGAGATCTTCAAAATCACCTGAGCAACCGGCCAATATTTCTCTTTGTACATCCGTTAAATCCGTCATACATTTTCTCACTTGAAGTGAATTTTACGAAAATCATCAAAGCCGGTAACGTTGATGTCAATAGTCGGCCCCCCAGAGCTTGAATGAGGTCTGAATCCAATAAATCCTCCTCCAGGCAAATCGATTCCTACTCCATCTTGAACTTGGGGATGGTTACGAATCTGACCTAGCTTCCCTAAGTCTAGAGTTAAATCTTCGGCCGCTTTGATATCGCCAGACAGAACTCGAACTCCTGGACTACCCGCCTCCCCGATCAACTTCCCACCAGGCTTGAGAATGCCTTTAGATGTTTCAATACAGCGTCGGCGTTGCGAGGGTTTTTGCTAGCTATTCCGCCCATGAGCGCCGACCCAACGATATACTGCATTAACCCGTTAATAACATCACCGGTTTCTTCCGGTGTAGGCGTCCCACCTCTTCCGTCTCCACCCATTCCTCTCTGACCAAATTCCCCCCAATATGGGGTGTTGGGCGGTGGGGACGAGGGGAATATGGTGATGGGCGGCGGCAACCGCGAGTCGGTCACGTTCACTTCACGGACTGGCACGATAGGGGAAGCGTCAGGAGGAGGCGGTTGTGGTGGTTGTGTCGGTGGAGTGCCAGAGCGGTCCCCGCCGAAAAGATCAAAAAACCACTGCGTGAGACAGTCACTAACACGCAGGTCTTCACACGTAATGTGTCCCGTGGGGTCGGTATAGTTCAGGGGACTGTTCCGCACATACGTGTAGCGATTCAGGTCTTGCGGATTGAACGGATCGGGCACCAGCGTATCAGGCGAAACGAATCGTCCTAACGCCGCCTCATATTGTCGCGCCTCGTAGTTATAGAGGTCGGTACTGGCATCGAGCTCCTGCCCCGTATACTTGTACGGCACATCCACCGCCGGCGTGACCGGTGAGCTGTTCGTGCGGGTCGCACCGTACGGAAAATAGGTGAGGTTCTGGACCGTGGCGCCGGTCCCGTCGGTGATCACGGACGACGAGCCCAGATGATCCGGGTGGTAATAGTGGATGCCGCCGCTTGGTACCAGTGTCGCGACACGTTCTGGTCCCGAGAAGATCATCCGGGAGCAGTTCGTGTTCTCACATTCATAGAGCTGGCTGATATACCGAGTGGTCGTGCTCCCCACGATCTTCTTCACCCGCCCGTTATCGCCGTCATAGACGAAGGTGGTGGTCTGCCCACCGACCGTAATCGTGAGCGGTTTGTTTTCCAGGTTGTAGGTGAACGATCGGCCCGCCCCTGTAGTCATGTTCCCGTTGGCATCATAGCTGTACGTGTTGCTGCCGGCCGTCGTCACGGCATGAGGCCGCACAGTCCACACACAGCCAGATTTCGCATGTGACATCATGCTCCCTATAACAACACCGCACCCACACTCGTTCGAATTGGCAGAACTCACAGAGCCGTTCCTTCGTATGCTCAGTACAGAGCCAGGCTTTGCGTGCACGATCATAAAGCGTAGCGGGCTGTCCGCAGCAAGTGATGCCCAAAGGGCTGTGGATTTTCACGACACAGGTATGAGGGGCCTTCATAGCGGACTCCATATAAGTCCCTTCCCGAGGACGAGTTGCAAGATGGTGTCGCAGAACCAGATGGGATGTCCCGAAAGTAGATCCTCCCAGGTCTTGATGAACACGATTCGAGGGATTTCGATCTCGCCTCTAATCCGCCGATAGGCGTTCCTGGTAGACCATTGGTGTCGCATCTCTTCCCAGAGCCGACTGATGGGAAAACCGAGCGAGCGTTTCCAGGACCAACACATATTCACGTAGCCACATTGATCCTGGACGTATTGGCTGATGACGTAGCGGCTCAGACGGTTTCGGGACCGATGACTAGGCTGATACGCCTTGATCCAGACGACCGGAGCCCCATGCAGGGCCTGCCATTGTGACGAGAGCCATTCCTGGGAGATCCAGAACCGCCGGGCACGTTCCCCATCAGGAACCCGCCAGGCCCAGAAGATATGGAGCACCCCATGCCCCTCTTCCGTCCGTACCTGGTAATACTCCAATCCCTGAAACCCCAACTTGCGTTCGATCCGCTGACGCAGTTGCTTGTGGTGGTAGGTCAGCTTCTCCGCATCCCCGCCTTCTGCCGTAGAGAGGGTCACCCAGAGTACTTGGAACTGGTGGCACTCCCAGAACCAGAGCAGCGACCGGACTCGGTGGTAGCCCCGCTTTTGCTTCCTGGTCCATTCCCCGGCGACTGGCTCCCGCCGGAACTCCTTCCAGCGGCTCATCGGGCAGCCTCCGCTTGAGGAATGGCCGGCCTCAGGCCGGCAGCCAGAATCCGTTCCAGTTCTTCGATAGGAATCCGTACGGCCCGCACCGACGGCTTCACATAGGCGATCTGCCGCTTCAGGATGTATTTCCTGATCGTGCTTTCCTTGAGTCCTAACCGGTCCGCCGCTTCTCGAATCGTGATCAATTTTGTGCTGGGAACCATCGCGCACCTCCTTGGTAATGAGTTAATTACGGGGTTATGCCTGTAGCTCTTGAGGCATATCCTATATTGACACGCATTACCACTAGCGAGGTACACTCTTCAAGCGATTTCCAGCTCTACGCCTCCCGTTGGTCCTAACTTTTTTTGTCTGTACTAGGATGGAGTGAGATTCTCATTCACTCGTGAGGAGAAGGAGTCCCTATGCCGGTTGATCGAGGCGCACACTACGACCAATTTCACGGAGAGATGACGAAGGCGAGAGAGCGGATTCTCACCTCCGCAGACGGTGAGGTGGGATGGCTGCTGAAGTTTATTCAGACGGACCTGGACACGCTCACGGCCAGTGAATGGATGGTCTTAGCGTTTGAGATCGCCAGCTTTGTCGATGACGTGGCCAATCGCCGGGGGGCGGAAATCGCCACAGAGGTGGGCTGGAGCGTTCGATCCATTCCAGGAGAAGGATTTCGTGGCACCCTTCCCAGTCGTGGAGAGGCCAAAGAGATCCAGGCGATGGTCCTGGGCAGCCTGGAGAAGCTCTGGAAAAACGCCGTCGCCGCCTTTACGTTTCCGCAATTCACGATCATTGTGACGTTGCCGATCGAGGACGCACGCAAAGGCAGCGTCTTTGTGGCCACGAAGCGGAAAGTGAAGGAGTTTGAATATCGGTTTGCCCATCTGTTGATGGACTATTCTGGGCGCATTCGCCGCTGCCCCGAATGCCAGCGGATCTACCTGGCCATTCGTGTCGATCAAATCTACTGTGGCCCTCGTTGTCAGACGCGAGTCGCGACACGCAAATGGCGAGAAAATCACAAACCGGACCAACGAAAGGAGAGCCACCGTGGCAAGAAAAGAAGGCAAGGATAGAGGCATCACCCAGCGGAAAGGCCGCGAAGGCTGGTGGGTGCGTCTGTATGCCAACGGGCGGGAGCGTTGGCATCGCTGTGACACCAAATCGCAGGCAAAAGCATTGTATGGACGGCTCAAGGCGGATATTCGAGAGGGTAAATATTTTCCGGAGAAATTTTCTTCAGGAAAGGACGTTACTTTACGAGCATGGATTAACCGATGTCTGGAGGGGTCTACCAATCGAGGCATTGATAATGAGCGACGTTACGGTCGCCGCTGGTCGTTTCTCTTAGGAAAGCGTTTAATCACGGAAATCTCGACAGAAGACCTGCGGCGTGTTCAAGCGAAGATGAGGACGAGGCTAGGACCACGTCCAGCGGATGCGCCAAAGGATTCCGAGCCAGAACGCCAGTGGAGCGACGCGACGATTAACAGGCATTTCACATTTCTGCGTCGTGTCCTGATGCTCGCTGTTAAAGATGGCAAACTGACCCGAAACCCAGTGTCGTCTGTAAAATTCTTGCCAGAAGTACGGCGAACCCGCTTTCTCAGTGATGAGGAACTGTTTCAACTAGAGCAAATCATGCCTCCCGCCGCCTGGAAGCTGGTGGCGTTTGCCATTGAAACCGGCATGAGACGGGAGGAACAGTTTCAACTGAGGTGGGATCAGATCGACCTTGAAGCTGGTGTCGCGACCATTCCCCTATCCAAAGGTGGGAAAACTCGTCATGTGCCACTTAGCGAGGGCGCAAAGGGCATCCTGCGGTCTCTGGATTCATTCGTACGGTCTCCCTGGGTCTTCCCTAGCCCCAAGTTTCCGCTCCAATCCTGGAACCCCCAAAGCTTCGTGAACCACTTCTACTCGCCCTATTTGCAAAAAGTCGGCATAGAGGGGGTTTGCTGGCACACTTTGAGGCACACAGCGGCGAGTCGTCGGGTTATGGCCGGAGTGGATCTAGTTTCAGTCAAAGAGATCCTTGGGCACAGGGATATCCAGACGACGCTCCGATACTCCCACTTATCTCCTGGTCACCTCCAAGAGGCAGTCAACCGGGGGAGTCTCACTCGAACCGTGACCAAAACCGTGACCAGCGCCCCGGCTCAAAAATCGAACCGGGATGTGGAAGGGTCACAAGTTGCTGAAATTGTGGAGAGATAAGTTTGGCTGGGGGACTAGGAATCGAACCTAGGTAGCCAGCTCCAAAGGCTGGCGTCCTACCGCTAGACGATCCCCCAGCGCGGTACGGAACCGAGACATCGAGCTGAAGAGCAAGGCGTGGAAAAGATTTTGGCTGGGGGACTAGGAATCGAACCTAGGTAGTCAGATCCAGAGACTGACGTCCTACCGCTAGACGATCCCCCAACCGGTCCACACAGTAATATAAGCCTCTCCATTGCGTCAAGATCGAGCGCGATTCCAGACAGAAACAGACTCAGGATCGCGAGGCACGCTCGATCGCAAGACGAAGCCGACGAAGGGTCCGGTCACGGCCGAGGATCTCCATCACATCAAAGAGACCGGGACTCGCCGTCCGGCCGGTCAAGGCTACACGCACCGGTTGAGCCAGCTGGCCCATCTTAACTCCCGCCTCCTCGACTAACTTCTTGAACGCTTCTTCCCACTCCTGCTTGGAGAAGGCAGGAAACGCCTCAAAACGTTCCACCAACTTGGTCAACATCGGCGCCTGGGCCGCAGTGAGGAACTTCTTCGCGGCGTCCTCATCAAACGGCACGGCCTCGCCGAAATAGGGCCTCACCCAATGGACCATCTCAACCAACGTCTTGGTCCGCTCTTTCACCAAGACCACCAGCTGCGCAAGCCATTCAGTGGACACAGCGCGCACGTCGTCCGTGAGACCGGCCTCTTCCAATAAGGGTACGAGTGCCTGGGCGATCTGCTCCGGAGGATTGGTCTTGAGGTACTCGGCATTGAGCCATAACAACTTGTCGGGGTTGAAGACCGCAGGAGAGGTCTGGACGTTCTTCCAGGAGAATTTTTCTATCAATTCCTGTCGCGAAAAGAGCTCTTGATCTCCATGGGACCACCCGAGACGAACCAGATAGTTGACCATGGCCTCCGGCAGGTAGCCCATGTCCTTATAGGCCATGATCGACGTCGCGCCATGACGTTTCGAGAGCCGCGTCTTGTCCGCCCCGAGAATCATCGGGAGGTGTCCGAATCGCGGCAACGGGAACCCCAAGGCCTGAAATATGGGGATTTGGCGCGGCGTATTCGTAAGGTGATCGTCCCCCCGCACCACATGGGTAATACCCATCAACGCGTCATCCACCACCACGGAAAAGTTGTAGGTGGGAAAGCCGTTCGATCTCAGAACGATGACGTCATCCAGAATGTGATTGTCGAACACCACCCGCCCCTTGATGAGGTCCTCGACAACCGTCTGACCGTCCTGCGGGGCTTTGAATCGGAGCGCCGCGTCACCGGGTGGCTTGGACAGGCCCAGATTCCGACAACGGCCGTCGTATCGAGGCGATCCGCCTTTGGCTTCCGCTTCTTTTCGGCGCGCCTCCAGCTCCTCCGGCCTGCATACGCACCAATAGGCATGGCCCTGCTCGAACAGCCGGAAGGCATGGCTTCGATAGAGGTCCATGCGGTCGGTCTGTCGAAAGGGCCCTTCATCCCAATCCAGCTTGACCCAGCGCATGCCGTCGAGAATAGCTTGGATCGAGGCGTCGGTCGACCGATCCTGGTCGGTGTCTTCAATGCGAAGAATGAACACGCCGTTCTGTTGCCGAGCAAACAGCCAGTTGAACAAGGCCGTCCGCACCCCGCCGATATGGAGGAAGCCGGTCGGACTGGGCGCAAATCGAACCCTGACCTGACTCATCGCGTCACCGTAGTGTGTGTGGAAGAATGTAACGGGGGGCTATCTATACCATGGCACCGAAACGATGTACAGAACGGGGCAGTTCCATTCTGAATCCGATTTTGCTAAGAACAGTTCATGGCTGAACCAACACAACTTGCTGAAGTCGTCTCGCTTACCGCGTTGACACCCCACACCACAGAACTCGTGCTCCGCCCGATTGAGTTTCCCCTGGCGTTTCAACCCGGCCAGTGGATCTCCCTCCAATTGCCGGTGGGAGACCATCCGCCGTTGAATCGTGCCTATTCTCTGGCCGAGCCACCGTCACCCGAAGGGCATCTGACTCTCGTCTTTGACCATGTTCCAGGAGGGAAGGGCTCGGGCTATCTCTCGTCGCGTAAGCCAGGCGATCGCATCCCGCTCTCAGGCCCCTATGGCCACTTCATACTTCCCGAAACGGAGGCGCAACACCTACTGCTGATCGGCCGGTATTCTGGCCTTGTTCCGCTCCGCTGTATGGTCCGTGCGCTTGTAAAACAGGACACCCTGCCTTCCACCACCCTGATCGCGCACGCACCCACCACACGCGAGCAGCTATACCATGATGAATTCACCGCTCTGGCTGCGAGGCACTCTTCTTTTCAGTATCTGCCGTTTGTGGGCGAGGCCCTGGAGGGCCATGCAGGCACGGTGGAGGTGATCAAACAGATTGCCGGAAACGGGCGCCACGTCACGCCGATGATCGCGGGGATCAAAGCCTTTGCCCGCCCGTTACGCAGCCTGTTTATGGAACTTGGATTTGAACGGCGGGAGGTGAAACTCGAAACGTACGACTGACGCCTCGACTGACCTTTGCCCCCTCTCGGTCAGTGGCCTTCTTTCGCCAGATTCTTATTGATCGCAGGGATCTCCACAATCACATCCATCGACCCGTTCGGGACACACTGACAGCCCAGACGCGATTGCAGCGTCGTGACGGGGGCTTCGTCTAACTGATCGAACTCATCGTCCGTGCCCTCATTGCAGGTCTCTAGGCCTTTCTTCACCATGACGTGACAGGTGGAGCAGGCGCAGACCCCCCCGCAGACGTGTTCGAGATCTATCTCGTTCCCCATGGCGATATCCAGAATGCTACCCGGGAGCCCTGTCGGTCCGTAGGGAATCTTATCCGGGACCACTTCGACCTTCTTTTCGCTCTTGTCTGGAAAAATAAAGGTCACGGTATAACGGTTCGACGGCAATTCGACATCGGCTTGTTCGATATAGGGATTGGTTCCACCCATGTTGTGTAACCCCTTCTTTCTTTTGGTTCAATCGGTGATGCGAGGTCTGGCCTACCAGCTCGCAACGGCTTGTGAAGCACAATGTTTGCGCGTTCCTGATCTTTCAGCTCGAGTCACCCTTGACAGGTCAAAAGATCACATGATAACTTTTGTACGACTCATTTGATCGGAGATCATTATAGTCTCCGATCTGAAAGATCGGCAATAGGTTATGTTGAAATTATCCAAGAAAGCAGACTACGGGCTCATGGCCCTCCAACACATTGCCTCTAATCAATACGGCGATGTGGCCCATGCCCGGGTCGTAAACACCAAAGAAATCGCCGAGGAATATCACATTCCGGTCGAGTTGCTGGCGAAGGTCCTTCAAACCCTCTCCAAGAGCGGCATCATTGAAAGCCACAACGGCCCCAAGGGTGGCTATTTGCTCGGTAAAAATCCCCGTGAGATCACCATCGCCCGCGTACTCGAAAGCCTGGAGGGGCCGCTCGGGATCATGGATTGCGCCCATGAGAAAGACGGCGACGCCTGCATGCAGCGCGAGCACTGTAACATCAGGACTCCGCTCCTGAAAATCCAGAGCAGCATCTATCAGCTGCTGAACAACATGACATTGCAAGATATGCTGGGGGGTACCCCTCTCATCACCATTCAATCCGTCGCGACGGAACAACAAGGAGTCGAGCGATGAAGTTCCCCATCTACCTGGATAACCATGCGACCACCCCGATGGACCCTCGGGTGCTGGAATCAATGCTGCCCTACTTCATAGAAAAGTTTGGAAACGCCGCGAGCCGGAACCATGCATTCGGATGGGAGGCTGAAGAGGGTGTGGAAACCGCACGCAAACAGATCGCCAAGTTGATTCATGCGGACGCCAAAGAAATCGTCTTCACCAGTGGCGCCACAGAATCCAACAACCTAGCCCTCAAAGGCGTGGTGGAAATGTATCACGAGAAGGGGGACCACATCATCACCTCGTCGACCGAACATCGCGCGGTGCTGGATACGGCCAAAACGCTGGAAGCCAAGCGCGGCGTCAAGGTGACCTACCTCCCCGTCGACAAGTTCGGCATGGTGAGTCCGGAGGACGTCCGGAACGCGATCACCGACAAGACCATCCTCATCTCCGTCATGTTCGCGAATAACGAAATCGGAACGATCAACCCGATTAAGGAAATCGGAAAGATTGCAAAAGAAAAGGGCATCCTCTTCCACTGCGATGCGACGCAGGGTGTGGGAAAGGTCCCGGTCGACGTGCAGGACCTGGGTATCGACCTGATGTCCTTCAGCGCACATAAGATTTACGGGCCTAAGGGCGTCGGCGCGCTCTACGTCAGAAAAAAGAATCCTCGTGTCCGCATCGCGGCTCAAATGGATGGCGGCGGACATGAACGCGGCATGCGGTCAGGAACGCTCCCGGTGCCTTTGATCGTAGGGTTCGGAAAGGCTTGCGAGCTGTGCGAACAGGAAATGGCGGCCGACGCGGCGCGACTCTCCGCCATGCGTGACCGGCTACATACCACCATTACCAACGCGCTTGAGGAGGTCTACTTGAACGGCCATCCGACGGAACGCCTCCCGCACAACCTGAATATTTCGTTTGCCTATGTCGAGGGAGAGTCGTTGCTGATGGGCTGCAAAGAAATCGCCCTCTCTTCCGGCTCGGCCTGCACCTCGGCGACACTGGAACCGTCCTATGTCTTGCGCGCCTTGGGGGTAGGAGCTGAACTGGCGCACTCCTCCATCAGATTCGGCCTGGGACGTTTCACCCTCGACGAAGAAGTTGACTATGCGGCGAAGAAGATTATCGAAACCGTAACCAAGCTGCGCGAAATGTCCCCGCTCTATGAAATGGCCAAGGAAGGCATCGACCTGAAAACCGTGCAATGGGCAGCGCATTAGTCTGAAACCATCACCATCTGATTGATACTTTTCGGAGGACACCATGGCTTACAGCGAAAAAGTCGTCGACCATTTCAACAATCCCCGCAATATGGGCAGCTTCAAGAAGGAAGAAGACGGGGTGGGAACGGGCATCGTCGGCGCTCCGGAGTGCGGCGATGTCATGAAGCTCCAAATCAAGGTGCAAAACGACACCATCGTGGATGCGAAGTTCAAAACCTTCGGATGCGGCTCCGCTATCGCCAGTTCCAGTCTGGCCACCGAATGGCTGAAAGGCAAAACGGTGGAGGAAGCCGGAAAGATCAAGAACACCGATATCGTCCAGGAACTCAATCTGCCCCCGGTGAAGATTCACTGTTCGGTCTTGGCGGAAGATGCCATTAAGGCGGCCCTCGCCGACTATCAAAAGAAAGCCGATTCGAAGTAACCCGCAGGAAGGAGCACACGATGGATGTCACCACGAATACCGATGCCCAAGCCCCTGTGATTACGCTGAGCGATGCGGCCCTCAAGGAAGTGAAGCGCCTGATCAATGTCCAGGGTATTGAGGAAGGTGGCCTTCGACTGGGCGTCAAAGGCGGCGGCTGTTCCGGACTGAGCTACACCATCAACTTCGATGAAAAAATCGGCCAGTACGACCAGGTATACGAATTCGACGGCGTGAAGGTCATCGTAGACGCAAAGAGCGCCATCTATCTGCAAGGAACTCAATTGGACTTCCAGAAAGACCTGATGGGCGGGAATTTCAAATTCGTCAACCCCAACGCCAACAAGACCTGCGGCTGCGGAGAGTCCTTCTCAGCCTAAGCGAGCGAACGCAGATGGACGAACATACTCATAACACCGGAGACCGGCGCGAGCTCATGATGGCTCGCAGCATGTGCTGGCATTGCCAATCCGAAATGGCGGGGGAGTATTTTTGCGACCGATGCGTCAAGGTACAACCGGTCTCAAAAGATCTCGATTACTTCTCCTGCTTTGGGCTGCCCCGGCGACTGGTCATCGACACAAACGTACTGGAAACGAAGTTCTACGAATTGAGCCGTGCGTTTCACCCTGATTTTTATCAGAACAAGAGCGATGCGGAGCAAACGATCAGCCTCGGAAACTCGGCGATGCTCAACACCGCGTACCGCACGCTCCGAGACCCGATTCAACGCGCTGAATATCTGCTGGACCTTGAGGCCGGTGCGGTGAAGGATATCCGAACCACACCCCCCGCCGACCTGTTTGAGGAAATTCTCGAATTGCAGGACACGCTCGACGAATTTCGGGGGAGCGATCGCGCCTCTGCACAGGCGTCTACACTCCGAACGAAACTCCACGCTGATCGGACGGCACTGGAACAACGCCAACGTGAGATGGAAGCCCAACTTCTTCAGCTGTTCGGCCGGTGGGATGCGTTACAGGACCGCGGCGAAGTCACTGAGGAGGCCAGAGCCGAGCGCAACCAGTTGCTCAAAAACATGCGCAGCATTTTGTCCAACCGCACCTATGTCAAAAATATCGTGAACGACCTCGTCGAAACCATCGCCTAACCACCGAATGAACCACCAGCATGGCGCACACAGCACACTCCAGAGACGCACGCACGAGGCTGGCTGGGAGAGAGCACGCGCCGCCGGCCCCTATGACCTTGCTGACTAGGCGACCGGACGAGACACCGAACTGAGAACTCGTTTCAGGATTTTTCTATGACACGCATTGTCGGCATTGATCTCGGGACCACGAACTCGCTCGTCGCCTATATGGATACGGACACCCCGCGTGTCATCTCGGCCCGCCATGAACGCGGGATGGTGCCTTCCGTCGTGGCACTGACCGATAACGGGCTCATTGTCGGCGATCCAGCGAAGGAACACCTCACGAGAAGTCCCGAGCGTACCGTCTATTCCGTCAAACGCTTCATGGGCAAAAGCCTCGCCGATGTCCAGAGCGAGCTCGCCTACTTCCCCTATACGCTCACCGAAAAAGGCGGGGTCATCCGAATCAAGCTGGGCGAAAAATCCTATTCGCCGCCACAGATCTCGGCCATGATCCTGAAGGAACTCAAACTTCGAGCCGAGGCCTTCCTCGGAGAGAGCATCAGCAAAGCCGTCATCACCGTACCGGCCTATTTCAACGATAGCCAGCGGCAGGCCACCAAAGATGCCGGTATGATCGCCGGACTGGACGTGCTGCGCATTATCAATGAGCCGACCGCTGCCTCGCTGGCTTACGGCCTGCAGAAAAAGACACAAGGCACGATTGCCGTGTACGACCTTGGCGGGGGCACGTTCGACATCTCGATCCTGAAATTAAAAAACGGCATTTTCGAAGTGCTGGCCACCAATGGCGACACACACCTCGGCGGTGATGATTTCGATCAGGTGCTGACTGAACTGATCCTGAACGAGATCCGGACGCAGCATGGGCTCGATCTGGCCACCCTGCCGGACCAAATGCAGGCGATCCGCCTGGAAGCCGAACGCGCCAAGATTCGCCTGTCCGAAGAGTTGCAAACTACCGTAACCCTCGACCTACCCAACGGTCAGGGACGGTTCAGCCGAGAGCTGACTCGTGATCAACTCAATCAGTTGTGCACCGCATTGGTCGAACGAACTCTCGGCCCTTGCCGCCTCGCGCTCAAGGATGCGGGCCTCAGTCCGACGGATATCGACGAAGTCGTCCTCGTGGGAGGGTCGACCCGCATGCCGCTCGTGCGCCAACGGGTCCAGGCGCTCTTCGGCAAACAGCCGCACTGCGACCTGAACCCGGACGAAGTCGTCGCGCTGGGCGCCGCGGTCCAGGCCGACATCCTCAGCGGGGGTACGACGGACATGTTGCTGCTCGACGTCACCCCGCTGTCCCTGGGCATTGAAACAATGGGCGGGGTCATGAGCAGCCTCATCCGACGCAACACCACGATTCCCGCCAGCGCCAAGGAAATGTTCACCACCTATGTGGACGGCCAAACCGGCGTCGACATTCACATTCTCCAAGGCGAACGCGAACTGGCACAAGACAACCGCAGCCTGGCTCGCTTCCGATTGAAGGTTCCCCCCTTACCAGCGGGGGTTCCACGCATCGAAGTGACGTTCTTGATCGATGCCAACGGAATCTTGAACGTCATGGCCAAGGACATGCGAACCGGAGAGAGCCAATCGATCGAGGTCAAACCCTCCTATGGCCTATCGGATCAAGAAGTCGAACGAATGATCGAAGATTCATTCAAGTTCGCGGCGGACGACGTCAGCGCACGTAAGTTGATCGAGGCCAGGCTTGACGCGGGAGCACTGATCACCACTACGGAGAAATCATTGAGTGACGGCAGCCATCTCGTCGCACCAGAGGAAGTCGCCGGCATTCGTGCCGCACTTGCCGGCCTCGCTGCGGCGAAGGATGGCACCGACCCTCGGGCCATCCGCGGGCGCATGGCCGACCTTGAGCAGGCAGCCAAAACCCTGACTGTAGCCATGTTGGACGAATCCTTGAAGCACGGGCTTCAAGGCAAAAAAGTCTCCGATGTGACATGAGCGACGGAATGGACGAGGGCGCACACAATTTTATCCAGCACTCGTGAGGAGCAAGGAGCCGTGATGGATCTCAAGTGGCAGGACACAGAGGATATTGCAATCCGACTGGTTGAGGAACACCCCCATACCGACCCGTTGACCGTGCGGTTCACAGACATGCACGCCTGGATCGTCGCGCTTCCTGATTTCAAGGATGACCCCAAGAAATCCAACGAGAAGATTCTGGAATCCATTCAGATGGCCTGGCACGAGGAATATCAGGATTCACAATCCTGACCGGCCCTGCATCCTCCCACCGTCTCCCTGACTGCTGACGCCACGCATCTCTGCGATGAGGCATGCGTCCCGAACAGGCGGATGCGTGTAGCACAACGCCGGCCTCTGCGAGAGTCGTTACAGCTCTCCCGCAGGCGGTGGGACGCTATCCTGGAACTGATCCAGTTTGTAAAAATCGGTGGGATCTATTTTGGACCCGGCGCTCTTCGTCGGCTCAGTGCCTTTTGTGAAAAGCTCCACGGTACCGTGCTGTTCATCCTGGTCGGTGAGTAATGCCGTCGCCGGATCCACCTTTACAAACATCACGCCGTCAGGAATTTCAAAGGGGACGACCGGCAACTGTTTGAGCGCGTCCTTCATAAAGGCGATCCAAATCGGCAACGCCGCATGCGCCCCTGATTCGGTTTCGCCCAAGGGCCGCCGATCGTCAAACCCTACCCATGCCCCGGTCGCCAAATTCGGCGTGGACCCGATAAACCAGGCATCGGTGAAGTCGTTCGTGGTTCCGGTTTTTCCCGCTACCGGCCGATCGATGACCGCTTTGGCCGCGATGCCCGTTCCTCGCTGGATCACGTCTTCCATCATGTTGGTAATCAAATATGCGGTTTCTCGGGAAACAACCTGTCGAGGCTGGACAGCCGCTTGATCCAATGTGCGTCCCCCGCTGTCCTGCACGCTCGCCACCGCATAGGGTTCCGCGCGCACCCCCTGATTGGCAAACACCCCGTAGACGGAAACCAGTTCCATCAAACCGACACTGGAAGAACCCAGTGCGAGCGACAGGTCGGCCGCCAATGGACTGACGACGCCCACCGTCCGGGAAAAATCGATCACGTTCCGAATCCCGACTTTGTCCAGAAGGCGAACCGTGGCGAGGTTGTGGGAATGGATCAAGGCTTCCCGCAGGCTGACAATCCCGTGAAACCGCCTGCCGTAGTTCTCCGGTTTCCAGGTTTTGTCTTCCTCTTCCTGCTCGTACACCACCGGGGCATCCAGCACGACCGTCGCCGGACTCATCCCTTGATTCATCGCCGTGGCATAGATGATCGGCTTGAACGACGATCCCGGCTGACGACGGGCAAGCACCGCGCGATTGTATTCGCTGCGGGCAAAATCATACCCGCCGACCATGGCGCGAATCGCCCCGGTCTTGGGATCCACGGCCACCAGTGCGCCCTCGACCACCGGTGTCTGCTCCAACCGCAGATGCACCGTCTCCTTTTCAAGCTTTTTCACCCCGACCTCGATCACATCGCCGGGCGTGAGGAGTTGCTTGAGGTTCTTCACGGGAACGGCGTCCTTCGTGGGATCTTTCCCCTTGAGATACTTGGAAGCCCAGGCCATGTCGTCGAAACTCAGCCGGCCCGCTGCTCCCCCGATCTGCACCAGCACATGATCCTTCGCGATCTTCGTCACCACCCCTTCCATCATATCGCCCTCGGCGAGTTTGACCGCAGGATCAGGAGCGGGAACTTCCAGTGTCGTCAGATCAACCGTGCGCAGCGGGCCACGCCATCCCTGGCGTTTGTCCACCTCGCGCAGTCCGTGAAACACGGCCGCTTCTGCGGCCTTCTGCATATCGGCATTCAGTGTGGTAAATACTTCCAGTCCACCCTTGTAGACCATCGCCTCCCCGAACTTGGCCACCAGCAGCTGACGGATGTACTCAACAAAATATGGGCCGAGATGTTCGCTGCCCGGCCGGCGAAAGTTCAGTTTCTCTGCCGCAGCCTGTTCCCGATCAGCCGCGCCGATAAACCCTGCCTCGGCCATACGGCTCAACACATGCTCCTGCCGCTTCTTGGCGCGGTCGTACGCTTTGAACGGCGAATAGTGGCTGGGTGACTTGGGAAGGCCGGCAAGGAAAGCCGATTCAGCCAGCGTGAGGTTCGAAAGTTCCTTGCCGAAGTAGGTTTGAGCGGCCGCCGCCACGCCGTAGGCACCCTGCCCGAAGTAAATCTGGTTCAGATACATTTCCAGAATCTGTTCCTTCGTCAGCACCAACTCCATCTTGTAGGCCAGGATCAGCTCGCGCACTTTACGATCGAACGTCCGTTCCGCCGAAAGAAACAATGAACGCGCCAACTGCTGGGTGATAGTGCTGGCACCCTCGACTTTTCGACCGCCATGTCGAATATTCGTCCAAGCTGCGCGAAGAATGCCGACGATGTCCAAACCGGGGTGCTCGAAAAATCGCGTATCCTCGGTGGCAATGACGGCCTGAGTCAGGCTCTTCGGCATGTCCTGAATGGGCTTGAGAAAGCGTCGCTCGATGAAAAACTGCCCGATCACCTGCCGGTCATCGGAATACACCCGCGTGACCAGACTGGGCTGATAGTTCTGTAGCGGGTCTAGGGAGGGCAGATCTTGAGAAAAATACCAGAGGATCCCGGCAGCGCCGCCGCCCCCGAAAATCAGGGCGAGGAGAAGCCCAATCAGGGCGATTTTCCACCATCGCCAGCGACGACGAGGCTTTTCCGGCTTATCAAGTAGGTGATCGAGTTCGGACATGCAGTTGGATGGTTGCGAGGAAAGAGGTCAACCCGCGACACACTCACCATACAATGCACACCCGACAAACTCAAGCAAGGTTCGAATCGTCGGCCGAAGAAGTTTCCGCTGCACATTCCACAATCAGCTTGCGGGAAGATTATTGAATCGGGTATAGTCCAAAGGCTTAGACGCCTTCATACGAAGGCGTCTTTTTTTTGGCACTTTCACGGCAGGCATTGGAGACTATGAACAGTTCAGCCCCCTCATCCACCCCATCCGGTCTGCATGCACCGCAAGGTCGTCGGACCGATATTCGCAACATCGCCATCATCGCACACGTCGACCATGGGAAAACGACCCTTGTCGATGCCGTGCTGCGTCAGACCCACGTCCATCGAAAGATCGACGACATGGGCGAACGGATCATGGACTCCATGGATCAGGAGCGCGAGCGGGGCATTACGATCCGAGCCAAGAATGCCAGCGTGACCTATAAAGGCGTCAAGATCAACATCGTCGATACGCCGGGGCACGCCGACTTCGGCGGCGAAGTGGAACGCACGCTCCGTATGGTGGATGGGGTGCTGATCCTCGTCGATGCCAAGGAAGGCCCGATGCCGCAGACGACCTTCGTGCTGCGCAAAGCATTGGCCCTGGGACATAAGGCGATCGTGGTAGTCAATAAAATCGACCGCCCCGACGCCGTCGTTGACGATGTCGTGAACCGTACCTTCGATCTCTTCGTCCATCTCGGGGCCAGTGACGAACAGCTCGACTTCCCCATCGTGTACGCCTCAGCCCTCAAAGGCATCGCCACGCTGGATCTGAAGCAGCCCGGAACAGATATCTCGCCGCTGCTGGATACCATCCTCGACAAGATTCCCGCACCGGCCATCAATCGAGACAGCCCATTCCAACTCCTGGTGCTCGCCTTGGCACAAGACACTTACAAAGGGAAAATGGGCATCGGCAAGATTCAGTCGGGCTCGATTGCTCGACGGCAAAACGTCGTCACCCTGACGAAAGACGGCGACCAGGTACCGGGCAAAATTTCGGATCTCGCGGTGTTTTCAGGGCTTGAGCGCAGCGATATCGAAACGGCGGAAGCCGGCGAAATCGTCGCCCTGTGCGGCCTGGAAGAGGTGAACATCGGCGACACCATCGCCGACCCGAATAATCCAGTCGCGCTCCCACGGGTGACGATCGATGAACCGACCGTCCAAATGACTTTTTCCGTAAACAACAGCCCATTCGCCGGCCGTGAGGGCAAGTATCTCACGTCGCGCCATCTTCGCGAGCGGCTGTTCAAAGAGTTGGAAACCAACGTCTCCTTGCGCGTCCAAGAGACCGACAGTGCCGACCGATTCCTGGTAGCCGGTCGAGGGGAACTCCATCTCGGGGTCCTGATCGAACAGATGCGGCGCGAAGGCTATGAACTTCAGATCTCGCAACCCGAAGTCATTCTGCATCGGGACGGCGATACCGTCACGGAACCGTTTGAAGAACTGACGATCCAGGTGCCGGCGGAATACCAAGGCCCGGTGATCGAGGAGATCGGCAAGCGACGTGGCGAACTCCGTCATATGAAACTTGTCGGGGGGGAGACTGCGTCGAGCGAAATGCACATCGAATATCACATTCCCACTCGAGGCATCATCGGCCTAAAAAACATGCTGCTGGCCAAGACGCGGGGGACGGTCATCATGCATCACGTGTTTTCCGGCTACGCCCCGGCCGATGAGAAGGCGCTCCTCGTGGCACCCCATGGCTCACTGGTGGCCTTTGAGGCCGGAACCAGCACGGCCTATGCCCTGTTCATGACCCAAGAGCGTGGGGAACTCTTCATTGGCGCGGCGGTCGATGTATACCAAGGCATGATCGTCGGCCAGAACAGCCGCGATGAAGACTTGGACGTCAACGTCTGCAAGCAAAAGCAATTGTCCAACATGCGTGCAGCCGGTACCGACGAAGCTCTGGTCCTCACCCCCCCGCGAGAGATGTCGCTGGAATTTGCCATGGAGTACATCGGCCCTGACGAACTGGTCGAAGTGACCCCCAAGCATCTGCGCCTCAGGAAACGACTCCTGAACCCAGAGGACCGCCGGAAAGCGAAGAAGAGCGCCAAGTAGCCCCGACGAGTGCGCAGGGCCTGACGTGCGGACGGCATGAAGATTCGGAAAAAATTCCCGAAGCCTGCACCCGCCAAGTTGCCGTTGTATGTGATCGGCTATCGAGGGATCCCACCGACGCTCGACGAACTGACCGTCTGGTACGACGTCCACTACGGAGGGCCACTCCTGTGGACCGATCGTCACGAGGATGGGCGCGCCAGCGCCTCCCACGGTCCATGGCGCGCCCATGTCCTGGCCAGCCTGCCCGAGACAGAGGCCCTGCACTGGCAGTCTGTCCTCACCTGGGATCACCAGCAGCTCGGCGTCGTCTCGCCGTCCGCGAGTTCACCAGGCAACAGAGGGGACACCGTACTGGTTGCTGCCCGACTTGCCCGTGGTCTGACGTTACTCACCGACGGCACCGCGTTCGACGTCGCCTGCCATGAGTATCTGAATCCTTCCGACTGGAACGACCGGCCGTTAACGGTCTTCGTGACGCGGGACCATGTCACCGTCCACCATCAGGAGACCGATGACGCAGGCTCCGACTGGTATTACACCCTCGGCCTGACGAAATTCGGCATGGATGAGCTGGAGCTGATCCAACCACGCGGCCTCCCGGAAGCCGACGCGATCGCGCTCCTCGAATCAGCCGCCGACGAGGTCCTGCGAATTGGACACAACCAAAAGGTCGGCACTGCGTTAGATCTCTTCGCCCTTGCCCGCACCATTCACTTCATCAAACATCGCACGACCGCACCGGCCGGTCGCATGGTGACATTCAGGCAAATCGCCATCTCGCCCCGCTAGCACGACGGCACGAATGGGCTAAGGCGTTGTGAAATCAACGCGTTGGGGGAAGTTACTCTCGCCGGTAGGCCTTCTGGCCCCGTTGACAAGGTTTTTCTGGGCGTGGTACCACGAAAGAGTTTTGCGTCGTGCTGTCGGTCTAACCCAGGAGGATTCTCAATGAGCGATGTGGCTGCAGAAATTAAGGTCGGCGATACCGCGCCGGATTTCACATTAAAGGATCAGGACCAGAAGGACGTCAAGCTGAGCGATTACCGAGGCAAGAGCAATGTCGTCCTCGCGTTTTACCCGCTCGACTGGAGCCCGGTCTGTCAGGGCGAGAACAAGTGTCTGACCGATGACTTCCCGAAGTTTCAGAGTGCCCACGCTGAGCTCTTCGGGATCAGCTGCGACAGCTTCTTCTCCCACAAGGCCTGGGCGGATTCATTGGATCTGAAGCATCGTCTCCTCTCCGACTTCAATCGTGAAGTCGTCAAGAAGTATGGTCTGTATTTCGAACCGCTGAATTGCGGCAAGCGCGCAACGGTCATCGTCGATAAGAACGGCAAAGTGGCCTACGTGAAGGTGCAGGAAATCAAGGTAGCGCGGGAAGACAAGGAGATTCTCGAAGCCCTCGCGAAATTGAGCTAAATTTCCGAAGCGATCGAGCGGGGGGCATTAAGAACCTCCCGCTCGATCATTGCTCACCCTGAGGAGAGCGCATGACCGGCACAGTGCAAGACGTTAGAGACGAGAACTACAAAGAATTTACCGACAGCGCCGGAGCCGTGGTTGCGTATGGCTTAGCGACTTGCGAGCCCTGCAAGCAATACGATCCGATTTTGGAAGAGACCGCCGCCAAGTTCCCGAACATCAAGATCGGCAAGGCCAAGATGCACGTCCCCGGCCGATGCCGCGAGATCAAGAAGGCCCATACGTTCGAAACCTATCCCACCACCCACTTCTTTGCGCACGGAAAACTCCTCCTCACTCGTGAAGGCGTTGTTGAGCCGGCAGAACTCGCCGCCCTCATCAACGATCACCTCCTGAAATAACGCTCTCCCAGTGCCGACACTGGGCAGTCCCCTCTCTCAGTTGAGCCTCCCGCTCCATCAAAACGTGCTCAGGCCCCACACTTCCTCACACAAAGCGGATACAATGACTGCTGACGTCCCTATCTGATGCCACACTCCATCGTTTGGGTACCACACCATGCGACGTATTTCTTTGTTCACCTACCATGTGGCCGTGCTCCTGTCGGCCGTATGCGCCGACCTCAGCCGCAGCCACGACCTCGCCGTGCAACCATCACCCCCCCATTCATTCCAATCACATTCCGCCTCCGGCAACCCGGCCCGTGATGCACCGATGATTCTGGTCCCCACCGGCGAGTTCGCCATGGGAGACGATCGCGGACAGGATGATGAACAGCCGGTCCATCGAGTCACGGTCAATGCCTTCTACCTGGATGCCTATGAAGTGACGGTGTCTCACTACGCTGAATTTCTTCATGCCCAAAAGCCGGACCCGCCCTTCAAGTGGCACGAAGCGAACCTCAATACTCACGCACGGAAGCCGGTCCTCGGCGTGAGCTGGTTCGATGCACGCGACTACTGCCGATGGGTGGGGAAACGACTACCGACCGAAGCGGAATGGGAGTTTGCGGCACGCGGCACCGAAGGCCGCACCTATCCCTGGGGCCACGCACGCCCGACAAAAGGGCACACAACCGCAGGACAAACCGCGTGGCGAGGCTATGACACCGTAAGCAATGTGGGACAGTTAGAACTCGGTAGGACCCCCAACGGAATCTACGACCTGGCCGGCAACCTTTGGGAGTGGGTGGCCGACTGGTACGACTCCACCTACTACCAATTCAGCCCGCGCGACAATCCGACCGGCCCCAAAGCCGGTCCACTACGAAGCTTGCGGGGAGGCGCCTGGAATAACGACTCGAAGGCGATACGATCCGCGAATCGCGCCGGATACGCACCCGACGCCAAACGAAACGATGTGGGATTTCGTTGTGCAAGGGACGCACAACAGGCCGGCAGCCGCTAGTCCGCATTATTCATGACGGTTCGTCGCGAAATCGCCGAGTCATGTTGGGAAACCGGTGCGCGGAGCCGGAAGGATCCGACGTGTACTCGTGCAGGACGTTGAGGATCCGAGGGGCGAGCCCGCCGGACGAAGGCCCGTCGCAGCCATGAATCGGTGCTGGCAGCAGACACGTCATGCATAATGCGGGCTAGAACAGGCGAGAACTGACTGTCGCGGATTCCAGTGGTTGCATAAGGTGACTCGCTTCTGCCAATTGGTCCATCGATCGCAGGCGAATCTTAAACACAACCCGTCGACTCTTCTCCCGGTCCAGCTCGCGGGATTGATCCAGCACCAAGTCCTGTCGCCCTCGACCACTAGCGGAAGTCTTCTCCTGGAAGCAACGATAGGCCCAGGGCGCTGAATCTTTGATGACCTCCAGCCCCTTGACCATCACATTGAGCGAGCGTTCCTGGCTCAGTTTCAGATTATAGATATCCGACCCTCGATCGTCGGTATGCCCTTCGATCACCAGCGAATCAATGCGATCCCGCATGGCGCCGCACAAGAGCGCGGCATACGTCGGCATTGCTTCCGCGAGGAATTGATCAGCGACCATGGAGAGCGTTCCCTTCCCGAACTCAAAGTTCAACAAGGCATCGGGCACGACAATGCGTACCACATGGGGATCCGTTGAATCGGCATCCAACGACAAATCAAACCGCTGGAAATGATCCCGCAACACCCCTCTGATATCCTCCGTCGTTCTCTTTGTCGCACGTGGCTCAGGCGTGGGGTCGGGGATCGACGCCTTCGTCTGCGCGTCCGTTTCGGAGACCTTGGTGACATACGCGCTGAACAGGAGGATAAAAATCACGGCCAATGAGGTCATCAAGTCCGTCACCCCGATGGTCAACACCGACGAATGTTCCGGGGAATCCACCGACGAATTCGTGTGCATCTCAGGCCGCCTCCTTTATGGCAGCCCCTTGCCGCCAGTTGGCAAACCAGCGCAACCCACGCATACTGTCATCCGGGATGACGTCCTCATCCCCCTGCAGCGGCACCTCGTCATCGAACATGGTCAGCTCCTCTTCGGGAGCGGCCGAGTGACGCTCCTGCTTGAGGTCTTCAACAGAACGGGCCAGCGTCTGAATCGCCTGATTCAATTCTTGGATCGGCGTCGCCATCGTCTGCTGCATGACCCGTGACAAGTCCTCTGCCAGCCGATCCGGAGCTGCAGCGCGACCACCGTGATCCCGCCGACCCAGCGCTTCTACAGCCTCCCTCAGCGCAATGACGGTGGGATTCAAGCGATCGGTCAGGGTCCCGACTAGTCGATCCCCGAGATCGCCGGGAATCACGCCCTTGCCGGCTGAAGCTTTCGTGGACCCAGTCCCCGGGGTGAAGTTCTCCAACATTTGCTCCATGGTTTTGCGAGGAAAGAGCTCATCGACCATCGTCACAAACTGCTGCTGAGTCGTCGCCAGGCGGTGCAAGGCCGACTTCTCAAGCAACACAAACACATTGGCACAGAGCAATCCCACAATCGACGTCAGAAACTTTCCGGCCAACCCGTTGATCAACCCCTGAATGCCGACGATATGAGATCCATCCGCATGCAGCTTACTCAGGCCGATGAGAATGGCCAGGAACGTGAACAACAACCCGCCCCCCGTAATCAACGACGGAAACTGATGGTAGAAGGCTAGATTCAACCGGCTATTCAGCAGATCGCGCGGGAAAAATTCCGCTGCCGTCCGGGTCGCGAACACTTTCGGTTCGATGAACCACGCGGTACGCTCCACGACAAAGGTCTTTCGAAAGTGTAACCAGGCTTGCTCAAGGCGCGGCTCGCAAC
The DNA here is from genome assembly GCA_011525625.1 of Nitrospira defluvii. Lineage (GTDB taxonomy): Bacteria > Nitrospirota > Nitrospiria > Nitrospirales > Nitrospiraceae > Nitrospira_A. The sequence continues at coordinate 180,580 of WYAX01000015.1, read as the reverse complement.
GCATCGCCTTGTCCAACGTGTGGAGATCGTCCAGATCGACCCGTTCTGGTTGTGCGCCGCTTTGATTCGCTGCTTGCTTGACCTCCCTCAGATGTGGGACCACCAGCCATTCGGCCTGGAGACTTTTTCGGCTGACGGCGAGACGCTCCAGTGCGGGCCACACACGCATGTAACAGGCCTGTCCACTGGAGATGGCCGACATCAACCGTCCGGCATGCCAGAGAAATAGAGTGATCAACCCGCCTGAGCCAAGCCAGCTCAACATCGGGCTGTGAAGTTCACCGAAGAGCGTTATATCTCGGCCGAAGAATTCCCAGATAGACATCATGACGCCCGTTCCTCCAGAAAAGACCCAAGCTTGCGACCACACCGGGAATCACTCTGTTCAACAATCGAGCCAGAGGAACCTCCTCCTGAAACTGGCCACAATTCAGTCAGTTGAAAGAGTGTGCCCTGGGAAGAACAAGGTCACCCGGCAAGAACTACCGGGACAGGCAGGAGTTTTTTGCCGCCTCACGGCAGGTGGATTTGGGCATCTCCCCTGTGTCATGAATAGGCAGGAGTATGTTTGAACAACGGTTTGGATAGGTCGGCATGAACATTCCGTGGATCGCCGCGCTGCAGGTTGCCAAGAAGTTGCTGCCCGTGGTCGTGGACAACGCCCCTGAGCTATTAAAGACCCTCGGCCGCCTTCGCACGCCGGTTCCCGCCGAACCGCCGACCACTGTCGACCCGATTGTCGCCGCGCTTCACGAACAAGTCGATGCCCATCAACGCACCATCGCGGTTCAAGCCAACACGATCGAAGAGCTCCAGGCGGCCTTGCGCACAACACAACGATCGCTCTCTGTGGCTCGGAGCCTCCTGGTCGCGATTGCACTGCTTTCTCTGGCGACATTGGCCTACGTCCTAGTCCGCGGGTAAGATCCTCACGATCCCCTCGATAGGCTCACTGTCAGCCGGTCGAGTACTCTGGCAAAATCCAGTCGCATAACGTGGATGCGACTACCCTGCTGATTAGAGACGGGACGGGATGAAGCGGATGGGGTACTGGCTGAAGATCAGAAGCCTGACAGAGAGCAGACCTGCCAGTTGCTGCGGCTCACCCGCAGTATTCGTAGGAGAGGTCGCGAGTTTGGACCAGCTTGACGAGTTGCAGTCGCCCCGCCGGCACCGCCGAGACGATTCGATCCCACACGGCTTTGGCCAGATATTCTCCCGTGACGGATGGCGTCGCGAGCGCAATACGGAGATCGCGGCCTTCGAATGGCACGAGGACTCGGTCATGGACCAAACGATCCAGCGCGACAATATCGGTCACCATCCCGGTCTCTCGGTCGATCGGCCCATGCACCGACACAAACATATCCCAGGTGTGTCCGCGGTGGCCTTCATGGACGGCAGTAAATGAATAGCGCCTGGTGACCGACGCCAGATCCAGCCCGGCCTCCGCTGTGAGATCTGCGCACAAATCCTCGTCCTCATAGAGAGACAACCGTTGCAGCGTGCCGATGTCCCGCTGGGCGCTGAGTTTGTCCCAGAGTACACGCGCGATGTTTTCAGAGGTCGGAATCTGTTCCTTGAAATAAGGCAGGTCGAGGTTGAGATGTTTGTGATCAAACTCTTCCAGCACCTGCAACAACACGACCTTCAGATCGAACAGATTCACGACCATGCCGGTTCGTGAATCAACTTCACCCGCTACGGTCACTTCCAGCATATAGTTATGGCCATGCCCCGGATCGTTATTACAGGCACCGAACGTCGTCCGGTTCTTCACCGCATCCCACTCGGGTTTGTGATAACGGTGAGAAGCGCAAAACTCTATGCGTTTATTGAGGAGTACGGAGGCCATAGCACCATCGTTCTAAGTTGTGATTGGTGAATGCGGTGATTATAAATGAATCCTGACTTAAAACTGACAATTAAAACTCGACACTCATGCCTGTATGTCAGCCAACCACTCCTGACGCATAATCCATGGGGCCTCGACTTCGGCATCGTAGCCGGGATGATGAACGGACAGAGCTACGCGTGCGGCTGGGTCGGCCAGGGTGGCAACCATAGCGGGAGTCGGACGGAATCGCACAAAATGCACCGCGCTGATTTTTGTCTCATGGCTATGCCCGCCTTCGAATTCCCCGTAGATCACTTCGCTCCCAGCTCGCAACCCGACCTTCTCGCCATGATCGAGCCCCATAAAAAGATCGAGCCACTGCTTCATCGTGTTCGAATCCGTCAGTTCGATCAAGAGCGTCGCGCTCAACTCACCGGGAGCAGGCAACAGGGCGTTATAGACATCCAACTCCTCCTGGATCTTCTGCGGGTCCACGATACGTTCCACCCGGATCATTTCTTGAACTTGGAACCGTAAGGTCTCGCGATTCTCGAAGACGAGAGTGATTTTGTCACCCACAGAGATCCGCCGGCGACGCTTGAGCTCAATAATGCTCTGCCGATACGGCTCGCGCTGTCGTTCGTACTCGTCCGAACTCAATACATCAGCCTGCGTCAGCGGTTGCATCATGACGTTCCTCACATGCTCCCTCTCTTATCTGTGCCCACCCGAAGAAGCCGGCGGATCACTCGGCAACCCATAGGCATCACGGACAATCTGAATGGGATGTCGTGTGGACCTTCCTCCGACATGGGCAGCAGCCCCGGCTTGATCCAACTGCAACCCTGCCAACGGACAATCGGACGCAACCAGGTCTGCCGGGACCTGCTCCACCAGACGGACCGCCTTCTGCGCGATTTTCATCGACAGTGGGAAAAATTCCGTCTTGGCCGACCAAGACCCATCATGGCCGGAACATTTCTCTATCAGCTCAACTTTCGCCCCGGAGCACTCCATCAATTCTTTGGATTTGAAGCCGATGTTCTGGTCTCGTAAGTGACAGGGCATTTGGTAGGCAACCCGACCTGGATTCCTGGTGAAGTCCGTCGACAATCCCCCCTCACGCTTAAGCTTCATGAGGTATTCACAGATGTCGTAGGTCTGATTTGCGACGCGCTGAGCATCGTCCCCCGCCAGGATGCCCGCATATTCACGTTTGATCATCAGGCTGCAACTGGGGGTGGGGACCACAACATCGTAGCCCTGGTCGACCCATGGCTTCAGGGACGCGACCGTCCGTTCCGCCGCCGCAACCATCGCCTCCGTGTCCCCGATATCAAACGACGGCATCCCACAGCACGACTGGTCCGGCAACTCCACATGGACATTGTTTTTTTCGAGGACCTGCACGGCCGCCTTACCGACATCGGTAGCCTGATAGTTGACCAAACAGCCGGCGAACAACGCCGCCTTCTTTCCCGTCGCCGGCTTGCGGCTTCTCACCCACTGCCCCCACCACCGCACAAATGTCTCACGCTGATAGTGCAACACCTGGCGCTCACGGTGCACTCCCAGAAGGGACTGCATGAGCCCGCGCACCCATCCCTGCGCAAGTCCCCAATTGACCAACGGCGCGAACGCACTGTTCAGTCGCCCCAGCAAGTCGGTCCTCGTCAGGAGCCAGTCTCGCCACCTGGTGCCTCGTTCCGCTGCCAGTCGTTTTTTCCACACTGCCATCAAGAGCGGAAAGTCGATCCCATATTGATGCGGCGGCGTGTAGGGGCAATGGTTGAAGCACAGTTTGCAGTAGTAACACTCATCGACGACGCGGTGATGATCCGCGGGGGTCAACTTCGCCACGTCGCTGTCATATTCATCGATCCGATCCAGCAACGTATTGAAGGATGGACACAGATTAAAACAGCGACGACAGCCATCGCACACATCGTAAATTCGCAGCGTTTCTTGTTCGAGCGTCGACGGATCGATGGGTTGGAGCAGACGAAGTTCTTTCACGGACGGAAATCCTTGTCCCTGAGTCGACCGAGGCAGGATGCGCGGCCGGTGGTATCCCGCACCCCCCCCCATCCTGCCCCAGACACGCCCATGGCCGACATTGGCGGGAAGTTATTGCTGCTTCAAGCTATCAAGGCCCTTGGTAAACCGGTTGGCGTGAGACCGCTCGGCTTTGGCCAACGTCTCAAACCACTCGGCCAATTCGGAAAAGCCTTCATCACGCGCCGTTTTGGCCATGCCCGGATACATCTGCGTATACTCGTAGGTTTCGCCTTCAATGGCGGACTTCAAATTGGCCTCGGTGTTCCCGATCGGCACACCGGTCGCGGGATCACCGACTTCCTTCAGAAAGTCCAAATGTCCGAAGGCATGGCCGGTTTCCGCCTCGGACGTGTCGCGGAACAATCCACCGACGTCGGGGTATCCCTCAATATCGGCACGGCGCGCAAAATACAGATACCGCCGGTTGGCTTGCGATTCACCGGCAAACGCGTGCTTGAGATTTTCATGACTCTTGGTGCCCTTCAAACTGTTTCCCATGCTGTCCTCCTTACATGAATGGATGCTGTTGCTACTTATCCGTGAGACGGTGACGCATCGCGCCTGCCCTCTCGACAACTCTCACAATAACCGTGAAACTCAACCCGATGTCCGAGAACGTGAAATCCCTTGGCCCGCCGGTTTGAGATTTTCACTTGATCCAGCTCCTGGTCCATCACGTCCTCGATCCGACCGCACTGCACACAGATAAGGTGGTGATGCATCGTGACGTTGCCGTCAAACCGCGCCACCTCGTGCCCGACGTTGACTTCCTGCACCAATCCGGCCTTCCGCAACACCCCCAGAGTGTAATAGACCGTATTCCGCGACATCGCCGGATGCTGCCGCGTCACCATCCGGTACAGATCATCGGCAGTGGGATGGCTACTGGTCCCGACCAACGCAGCATAGATGGCCGCTCGCTGACGCGTCACACGAACTGCGTGTCGACGAAAGCGGACCTCGATTTCCTGCGGATGCAGCGTCATGGCATTGGTATCTAGACAGGAATGATTCCTACATAGCACGCCGTTCCACCCTACGGCAAGACGCGCGCTCGCACCAGAAGTGCCAGGAGGAGCGTCTTCTGTAGTGAACCACGCACGGGAGGAGGAACCACTCCCTCGGATCGAGGGTCGAGAGCTCGCACGACGGAGAGTTGGGGGAAAGTCGGTCCGGCAAAAAACGCTGCTCAGGCTACCGATCGGTGTAGCGTGGCAATTCCGTCATCATATCGGCGAGACACTTGTACGCCTGATCTTTCGCCGAAAGCAGCGGCGTGGTGATGGGCCAGGAAATGGCCAGTTCCGGATCATTCCACACGATGCCCCGCTCATCGACCGGGGAATACACATCGGTGCACTTATACAGGAACCCGGCCTCTTCACTGAGCACGCAAAACCCGTGGGCGAACCCAGGCGGGATGTAGAGTTGCCGCATCGTCGTATCCGACAATTCCACCCCATACCATTGCCCGAAGGTCGGCGATCCCTGCCGAATATCCACCGCCACATCGTAGACCGAGCCTTTCACAACTGTGACGAGCTTACCCTGGGGACGTCCGAGCTGATAATGGAGCCCCCGCAACGTGCCGCGCACAGACCAGGAGAAATTGTCTTGCACGAAAGGTTTTTCGATCGCCGCCGCGTCATAGCGCGACTCACGAAAAATCTCGACGAACTTCCCCCGAGCATCTCCAAAGACATCGGGCTCGATTTGAAACAGACCGCTAAGTGGCGTCGGCAGAATTCGCATGACACCTCCGGAATCGAATTGACCTGTGGCCATCATACCTAATCCCGTCCAACGTGAAAACTCGATCGAAGAAACCCTCGGCGACCGCCGCACGGACCATGGCTCTGGGAAGGAAACTGCTCAGCAGCAATCGTGGCGAAACCCTAGCCTGAGTATGTCTCGATTCACTGAGCGGTTAATTGTGAGCGGAACGGTCGGGGGGCGAAGGGGGATCTGGATACAATTTGTGCAACCGGTCAATAAGTGGTTCGGCGGCAGGACTGCTGGGACGTGTGGGGTCACTGGGCGCATGATCCCATGTCAACGTTGCAATTCCCGCTTCCGAAAAGAGTTGGCGAATCGTCGCCACCAGGGCATCAAGCGTCAACTCCGTACCAAACCGAAGGTCCAACACTCGCTCCGCCTGAGTGACGGGGGGAGGATCGGTGTTGACCAAGGCCCAGCAGGCATCAAAGACTCTCCGGCGGAGATCTTCCGGCACGTTCAGCGTCTCCAACCCGGATGTGCACAAAGCGGACACGACGAGCACAAATTGGAGATCCGGCATCCCGGGATGCTGGATATTCAGGGATTGCATAGTGGTAATATTAGACGCAGCTGCCAAAGCGAGTCAATTTTGCAAAACTCCACGGACTGCTCCCCTACACACTGTGTGATCTATCGTCGACGGAGGATTCACAACGCATGATTACCATCACCCTCATGGGACAACTCCAGACCACGGATGGGGAACGGGACTTGGCCTGCGAGCTGCCTGCTCCGGTTACGGTCCGCCAAGTCATTCAGCGGCAGGGCCGTGGTCTTCGCCACATGCTCCAACTCTTACGTGAAAAAAAGGTCTTGGTTACGATCAACAAGCGGATCGCAAGCGAGGATTCGATCGTACAGGATGGAGATGCGGTGCGTTTTGTGGGGCACGACGGTGCCGGAGGAAGCGGGCTGGCGCCGTCGTTTTAGGGGCTCTGCACCACCGGATCACCGGCAGACCTGCAGGAAAAGCAGGGCCGGTGCTTTCCCGCGGAAAACACCGGCCCGTAAGTCGGTAGAGGAACGGGCTGCTTACTTCTTTCCGAGAATCGAATCTTTGGCCATCTTCGCGACCCGGAACTTCACCACGCGCTTGGCGGGAATCTTAATGGGCTCACCGGTCTGCGGATTCCGGCCCATACGCGCTTTCCGATTGGCAAGGACCAACTTTCCGATACCGGGGACGACGAAAGCATTCTTCGCTTCTCGGTAGGCAAGCGCGGCAAAATCGTCCAGGAGTTGGACCGCCGTCTTCTTCGTAATTCCCGCCTTTCCAGCAAGATGGTCAGCAATCTGCGATTTCGTCATCGACTTGGCCATGCGTTCCTCCCTTTGAACAACGAATGAAAGTGAACTGACTTGTGCGGGCTGCGATCTATAAACTCGTACGTACAGAGGTGGAGCCGGAAATCTGCGCGTGGTCTGCAGAATCAGTCCGAAAACAGGGCGAGAGTGTATCCAAAGCCCTGGGGGCTGTCAAGAGCCGCCATGCAGGGCACGCGCGCCCAGAGTGGCGAGAAGCACGATGCACGCCCTTGCGCGTGGCGCAGACCAGAGAGTAGAGTACCCTGGCAACTCGAAAGTCAGCCTATCATTCAGCATCACGAGGCGTCTTTATGGCCAGAGAACTTCCCATACTTCCCTCAGCAGCCCAACCGGCGGAAGGCACCGCGCCGGAGGCAGTCATTTACTCACGAGTCTTTTGCAAGAACGAAAATGCCCCTCCTCTGCGGCTCCTCGTCGAGTTTCTCAAATCTCGAGGACAACTGCCGATTCTCCCACCTGACATGAGCGATGCCATGCTGGATGACTGGGCATGGGTTCAGGTCATTTTAGGGTATGCGCGTGATCGCAAGCCCATCCAGGTGTTCTGCGTGCGGGATCGCGGCACATATCAAGACCTGTTCGAACAGGAACAGCGGCAATTCCGGGAGGACCTCTCTTCCCACGATGATATTGAAGCCAGCCTTGCCCAGGAACACGTCACTCGGGCGCGCTTCATTCTCACCACGCGCATGCTTGAAGCGGATATCACGGAAGACGGGTACGACTTCAACGGTTGGATTCTGGAGTTTTTCCAGGAACACTGCAACGGCATCGTCCAGATCGATCGGCAAGGATTTTTCTCGCCGAAAGGGCAACTGATCGTCGATCTTTCCGTGTCGGAGGAATAGGCCTCATGGGGACCGACGTGTCCTCACCACTTCGCACCTCCCTGTTCGAGAGCGCCTCCCTGTGGTTCCGACGTGCTCGCGCCTCCCTACTTGAGGCGATTCCGTGCGGCCGAGCTTGTTGTGAATGCTGTATCGGCATCTTCCCCATTACCCGCCTAGATGCCCAGGAACTACGGCGTGGTCTTGACGCCCTAGACCCCACGCAACGAGAGGCCATCGTCGCGCGCGCGACGAATCAGGTCGGCCTGATTGAAGCGAGTTACCCAAGCCTCCGCTCAACACCCTGCCTGGATGAATGGGCCGATTCGACACTCGATGCCATAGCCGAACAGTTCGCAGACCTACCTTGTCCTGCCCTTGGAACCGATGGCAGTTGCCTCGTCTATGCATCTCGCCCCATCACATGTCGCACCATGGGGATCCCAACTGAGTCCAACGGAATGGTTGAAGGCGCCTGCACCGTCCAAACTGCCGTTCCCATCATCCGCCTCTCGCATAGCCTCCAGGCCGAATCGGTCCGATTGGCCGAGCACGAGGCAGCAGCCTTGTTTGTCGCCGGTCAAGTTCAATCCCAACGTGGCGACGAGCTCCTCCTGCCATACGGATTCCTCTAACCCACCCCGTAACTCCCTAGACAGAGACGGAAACGCTATGCTAATGTGCCTGGTCTGATCGACGGGAGCGCCTGTAGCTCAGCTGGATAGAGCATCAGCCTCCGGAGCTGAGGGCCACAGGTTCAAATCCTGTCAGGCGCACCAATCGCTCCGTCAGACACGTCGAGTTCGATACACATAGTGCACACCGGTGGGGCCGTTAGCTCAGTTGGTAGAGCAGCTGACTCTTAATCAGCGGGCCGTAGGTTCGACCCCTACACGGCCCACCATTTTCTTCCTTCTTAATCTTCTTGACTAGATCAAATTGTAATCAGCTCTCATTTTCACGACCCACGCCGACTGCTGGCACCATACCTTCCCAAACGCTCGATCAAGGGGCATCATTCCAGCACTACTTCTTGCTCGCAGGCCGCCTTTGCATACAACCTTTGCCTAGCGAAACATCGTATAAATACCTTCCGAGAATTCACTCCTTCAGTAGCTCACGTCTAGCGTAGTGACTGATGATTCCGCACGTACTATTCCAAGGTGCTCGCTTCCGGAGTGAACCGGCCAGCCGCTGAGGCCGAGGAGTCGTGCCGGTGCAACGCACCTGGACCTCGCACAATCATGGTTGATCTGTGGAGCACGACCCACGGCCGACTTTCCAATTCTCACATCTTCCAATCGAGTCGTTCGACCTCCTCTGGCGAAACGTTTGCCCCTCTTTCTATACAACAGCCCGCCTCGGCCATACCGGGAGATCGTGCGATTAGATCGCCCCCCTATCTTTCTGCTTCGGGAAAGTAAACATTCCCAGCCCCTAGACCTGCCGCTATACTGATTTTGATAATTGATCTCATATTAGACATTCACCCTGTTCCACCGTCTACGCGACCAGGAACTGAACAGTTCGTTTATGTCCCTCGCGAAACGGCGTTACGGCACTGACCTTACCCATCAGTCCGGGAGCAGCGTGAATGAACCCGCAGGACGGAGCGAGTGGAGGGGCGCATCTCACTTCACCCGCCTCCCTCCTGTGGCTTCCTGCAAGTCGACGCAAGCTGAAAGGATGATCTGTGAAACGTCCACGATGCGAGGGGGGCAGCTTGTACCTGACCAGTCCATCGAGCTTTATCAGCCGAAAGCTCGTCGATGCGGCATCAACTACGGAACTCGCAATGATGCCCCGGCCAGCCCCTCATCACAATTGCCCGCTCGCTTTCCTCGCAAGACTCCTCATTCAAGCGCGCATATCCCACGAGCCGTCGATTCGACCACATCACTTTCCGATGATCTCAGTCATTAGTGCAGGAGCACGTCGATGAAAATTTATGACTGTCCCCGCTGCAAACATCATAGCCTCATCCCTACAGGAGGCTTCTTATCCTGCGAGCAGTGCAGCTATGCCATCACTGCTGCCGCCCTCGCGGTCGAACAGCGGCTGAGCAACGCGCGGTCTCACGATGCACAAAAGTAAGCTCAAACTGCCACGTGATGAGTAGGGAGGAGATAGTTCCTGAATGACACTCCAAATAGTTCCACTCAATGAACGACTACCCGTGCATGCTGCACTCACGGAGAGCGCCAAGGCGGTGACCCTGCGACGCGACTCTATGGAGTTCCATGGCCTTTCTCCGCAGCTCACATCCAACCCCTGAAAGATTATCTAAATTGATTCGTTCTTTATCGAATTGGATACATCGCAATCAGACGCCTCCCCCTCGCGCATCAAGAAATTGCCTATTCTGCACTCCCGCGAGGAATGAGGCTTGCGGTATGCGAGTTGCTTCCTGCACATAACAGCGCGTCAACAAGTGACGCGACAATTATCTCAGCATAAGCAGGAGGAGCACATCATGCTTTGGGCAATCCTAATCGCCGGAACCTATGTGGCAGGAATTTATCTGATTCGTTTGGTGTGGTGGCAAGAGTGAGCATCCTCTGCCGATGCCATACTGCCACCATCCCCTGTACGCTTGCTCCAGAGAACGATCTGGGAAAGCCGTGCCTCCACCACGATTCACGGCCACAACTTGTGATCTCCCCGGGCCAACACACTTCCCCCTCTAAGGCAGGGGTATTGTTTTTCTCCTCCCCGCCCTACACTGCAACGCATGTACGCATACAGTTCCACCTCACAACAGTCGCAGAGCTACCACCTGGCATCAACCACCATGCTAACTTTTCAGCGATCTCGAAACCGCCTGGAAGTTCGCTGCCCGGCCATGCTCGCCGGTGCCGCTTATCTCAGTGAAGCACTGATCCACAACCTGTCAGAGGCGGGGTGCCTGGTTGAGTGTGAGCATACGATTCTGGCCGGTAGCTGCATCACGGCTCGCCTGCTGTTACCCGACCAGGCCCCTGCGCTAGTCATTGAAGTCGCTGCGATTCGTTGGGTACGTCAGCACCATTTCGGCATTGAGTTCCTACGGACTCCCGCTCCAGACCACAGTCGCCTCAATCGGTTCTTGTCCAGCTACCGCCGTTAACAACACACCCCGATACCCGGCTACCACAACAGACGGACTTGCCGCGGCCGCACCGGCGCCATTTTTTCAACTCATCTCACGTCGGCACGAAAAGAGCCGATGATTCTGACGAGCAACCAAGGCTTTGGTGCCTGTGGCGAGGTGTTTGACGACCGGGCGCTCGCGACGGCAATCCTGGATCGAGTGCTACACCACGCGATGACGATCAACATCCGTGGCCATTCGTACCGACTGAAGGAGAAGCTCAAAGCAGGATTGGTGCGAGTCGAAGAAGCCTCAACAACAGCCTAACGGGGTGGGGACTTTTCGATGACCATCACTGGGGTGAATCGGGTGCCCCGTGACAGCCGTCAACCGGAAACTCACTTATGGAGACCTTTCGAAGGGAGCCATATCGTCGGAGAACACGCTATGCGATCTTCGTCGCACTGAAGACAACGCGGTTAGCTTCAGACTCCGGCCCTACGCAGTGGTCACACTGGCCTGGCGTAGTGGGCGAAGATGAACGGGTCCGACTCACTTGTGCGACGCTTGGGGAGAGGCTCAAGGAGGGAAACCTTCAGGACGTTCGGAACAAGCACCTCACGAGGTCGTACCAATACAAGCAGGCGAATCTGAGTGCGTTCGCTGAAACCTCGCCTCAGAATCGAATTGGGGGTGGAATGCACGCACCTGATGGGAAACGCTGTGACTGGGAAAATTTACACGGCCACTTGGTCGGGCCCCGGGAGAATAGTCGGTATGCCGGTCAGCATGAACGCCCAAAGCGGTTCGCCCTCATAATAGCAAGAAACGACACTGGACGTTCCCGTTCCCGTTACCGCTGACCGAACGATCGCACATACAAAAGCACCTGCCAAGCCTCTTCTTCCGTCAGCACGAGGGGAATAAAGGGCGCCATATCAGTTCCAGGACTCCCATTCTTCAAAATCCACAACAATTCTCCATCGCTTCTGGCAGCTTGCCATATCCTATCGGTGAAATTTCTCGGCAGTTTTCCACGCAAACCCTCAATATCGGCAAGCCCCTTGCCTTCCCTGCCATGGCAGGTTGCACAAAATGCTTTTCCCTGGAACAGGGCTTTCCCTTTTTCGATGTTTTCGGCGGTAGCCGGGATGGGATTGGTCCAAGCTTTCGCTTCGTCGATTTTGTCGGCAGGCACTCGGGGACGCAAAACCGCCTGGTCGGTTGCTAACGCTGGCGTTGTCCACACTCCCAATAGAGAAAGACCTAAGATCCACCTCTTCCATAGTTTGGATATCATGGCCCCTCTCTGCTGCCTCGTCGGCTCGCTTCGTATCGTTTTGGTTAAGCCCAGACCTCCTCCCAGCCGGAGGAGGCCTGGGTCCGCATGCCTATTATTTGTCCGAATGCCCCGGGAACTTGTGTCCCAGTGATTGCGGGAAGGAAACCGTTCCATCCGGGAACTCTTGTCCAGCCTGCCAAAGATGATAGATCACGCCATCGGTACCGGCTGCGACTTCCGCCACTTTCGCTGCCTGGTCAGGGGGAAGATCGAGGACCTGCACACGACCGGTCGCAATTTCCACCTTGTGGTCATGGAAGTGGCGATGCCATTGAATCGGAGGCAATTTCCGCGTGAGATCCTTGGATACGAAATATTCAATGGCCACCAGCTTGGCTTTTGGATCCGGTGAATCAAAGAGCAGGCACTGGAGGATTTGATCGGAGATACCTTTACAATAGTGATGGTAGGGCCCCCCCGGTTCACCATTCGGCATGAGATGGGGCGCCTGCACATGAATATCAAATCCTTGAACCGGAGACTGTGGCTCACCACTCACCGCTTTCTGGGGAGCAACTCCCGCACATCCAATCGTAGCCGCCGCTAAGACAGCCAGTAGTCCTTTTTTCATCACAGTTGGCCTCCTCTATTGTTTGGTTGGTTTTCCGAGCCCACTCACAGGACCGTCCTCTTCGTACATCATGTTTAGAGTCTGATTCTCAGAAAACGATTCAAAATTACATCATAGTGGCAACTTCGGCATCGTAAACGTGAGGGATGCTCCCGTCAACGCCCGGAGAATACCATGCAATCAGCTTTTTCTTCTGGTGTCAGCCCCAAGGGCTTCATGAGGGAGCGTAAATTGGAAGTGCACCCCTTGTGCCCTCATCCATACGCTCAACCACTTCCTCCAGCGTCTTACAGCACCCTCCTGCATGTACAGAGACGTTTCCGTGGAGCTGCGTAGCGTGAGTACCTGTCACGCATCCTTATCTGTTTCCACCCGAGTCGCATCGTACCGACCGAGGGATTCCTTCATGGGGCCAACCTGGGCACACCGAGATTGCGGAATTGATTTACGGTGAAATTCGACCCGTTGTGGCACAAGATGCAGCGAGCTTTCCCCTTTGGAAGCCCCGGATGGCGAGCAGCCGCCTCGTCCATCGCTTTTTGGTCATCCATCATCAATTTGTCGACTGCTGAGTTGCTTGAGAGAACCGTCCGCGCATGGACTGCAATAGATTCAGAGATGCCCGGCACATTCACCTCCAAACTGGACAGACGTCCTTCGACCATTTCGACCGGGTTCTGAATCGGCCTGATAGCGTGTTCTCTCAGGGGACACGCCCGCGCATCCCCGAACTTCACATGGTTGAAGCCATATTGTAGACCTTCGGCAACTGACGTCCCCACATCCCACCACCGACTCCGATTGATGTAGGCAGAGAATCGCCAAATCCGACTTCGGATTGTGACAAAAAGCCAAGGAACGGCGTTATTCCTCGAAAGCCGCCCCCGAAATACAGGTGCTTCTCAAGTTCGATTTTCGCAGCATGAGTGCAATTGAAGGAGGAGACGGGAACGACGACAGGCAGCGGAACGAGATCGGGGACAGTTACGCCGTGAATTACCACCGTGCCATGAGGAGCCTCGCCGGAGAGGGAGGCCTTCAGGAGGCCATCACTGCCTCCGGACACACTGACAGCTCCCAGCACAGTGATTGGGCGAAGCGGTAAGGCACCTCGCACCATCTCCATGACCTCCTGGGTCGTTCGCAGCAAGACGAACCGGTCAGCTCGGCGTAGCGCAGACGAGCATTGTAGGCCACTTGGTGGAACCGGCCTAGGCTAGACGGAGAGAAACAACAGCCTCTCTGCAACGCACTGGTAGACAACAAGGATTGGCTTGAGCCAACGGGGTCAGCGCACGGTAGATCGCATCAAACTATCCGCTTGCGGGGGAAGAAATCCCTGGTACCCTTGATGCCGCTCGGCTAATTCCAGCACTGAGAAGGGCTGGCCATCGACCATCTCGGGGGCCGTAAAAATCTGCCTCAGCGGGCCTCCAGGTGCACCGACAATCTCCCCGGCAAAGACGATGCCCCTCGCTTTCAACTTGAGAATGGCCTGCTCGATGTCTTCGACCCGCACTGCCACATGGTGCCATACTCGATCACCGAACTTTTCGACCCAGCGAGGAATGATACTGGTTTTCCCGCGGTCGTCGGGATAAGCCTGATCGACGAAGAGCGCCGGATACCCGGGCCTCCGGTAGACTTTCGCGAACCAATCTTCATACCGAATCGTTTCGTCATACTCGTAGCCCAACTCAATGAACTCCTCCGCTCGTTGGTCAATATCCGTGGTCCTGATGGTGACATGATCCATCACCGGCACAAATCCCACCCCGACCTCATCCAGCGCCTGGCGAAGCAGTTCGGCCGCACTGTTGTGCGCCAGAAATTCAGCGGTCATCCGAGCCAAGACGGCATCGAGTTCAGACGCTTGTCCCATCATGATCTCCTCCTTCCGCTCGCCCGAACCTCACGCCCTGCGCCAACGGCAGCTCCGTACCCCAATTGATGGTCGTCGTCTGCCGCCGCATATATGCTTTCCAGGCATCAGATCCGGCTTCGCGCCCGCCCCCGGTGGTCTTCTCTCCGCCGAATGCCCCACCAATTTCCGCGCCTGAGGTACCGATATTGATGTTCGCAATTCCGCAGTCACTCCCCATGGCCGACAAGAAGGTCTCACTATGGCGAAGGTGTTGAGTAAACAGGGCAGACGACAACCCCTGCGGCACTGCATTTTGCATGTGGATGGCTTCATCCAGCGTTCGAAAGGTCATCACATAGAGGATCGGCGCAAACGTTTCTTGCTGGACAATATCCCAATCATGATGAGCGCGCACGATCGTCGGCTCGACAAAATGTCCGGGGCCTGGCAACACATGCCCTCCGAAAAGAACTTCTCCACCAGCTTGGATCACCGCCTCAAGCGCCGCTTGATACCTCGCAACTGCAAGAGCATCAATCAACGGTCCCATCAAGACGTCGGGCGCCAGAGGATCGCCGATTCTCACTTGAGCATAGGCGCCACGGAGTCGAGACACCAACTCCGCATAGTGCAGCTCATGTACGATCACCCGCCTGGTACTCGTGCAGCGCTGACCCGCTGTCCCGACCGCGCCGAAGACAATCGCACGCGTGGCTAGTTCGAGATCTGCCGTCTCATCCACAATCACCGCATTATTGCCGCTCAATTCCAACAGACTGCGCCCCAGGCGATGCCCGACCACTTCCGCCACGTGCCGTCCCACTGGCACCGACCCGGTAAATGAGATCAGCGGAAGCCGCTCGTCACGAATCATCCGATCGGCGAGATCGATCCGATCCGTGGTGAGCAGCGCGAATACGCCGGGATACCCGGCGTCATCCAACACACGATTGCAGAGATGGTGCACAGCCAGTGCACAGAGCGGCACTTTGGGCGAGGGCTTCCATAACACTGTATTTCCGGCAACGGCGGCAATGAAGGCGTTCCAAGCCCAGACGGCAACGGGGAAATTAAACGCGGTGATTACCCCCACGACGCCCAAGGGATGCCATTGTTCGTACATCCGATGTCGAGGGCGTTCCGAATGCATGGTCTGCCCATACAACATGCGGGAAAGCCCTACGGCAAAGTCCGCCATGTCGATCATCTCCTGCACCTCACCGTCACCCTCGGCTTTGATCTTGCCCACTTCCAGCGACACCAGCGTTCCCAGAGCGTCTTTGTTCTCCCTCAGCGCCTGCCCGATCAATCGAATCACCTCGCCTCGCTTGGGAGCCGGAACCTGCCGCCAGGAGACCTGCCGTTGGCTCACACCGTCGACGAGCATGGTGTAGTCTGCATCGGAACAGGCGTAGACACGACCCAGCACCGCCCCATTCGACGGATTCCGAGACTCCACAACTCCCGCCCCCGCCGTACTGGTCCAAGCGGTTGAGGAGAAACAGCCTCCCGGCTGTTCCTGCAACAAGCCTAATGACGTGAACAGTTCCGACATTGTCATGATCTGCTAGGAGCGAAAGCATTCTCCGAAGCGATTGTCCAACACATCCTGGAGGAGGAAATCTTCCTGTCTCACAAAGCCGCGATAGTCCGATGAACTGGCCATAACAAGATCCACCACACAGCACAATGACGAGGCGGTGGTCACCTGAATCGCAGACCACAGGCGTCCCATCATGGTCCGCGGATAGACCTTCTTGACATAGGTTTCCTCGAAGAGCTCGCCCTTCCGGGTCCCGGTTACCGAGGCATAGATCAAGACGACGTCTTGATATGTCTGCGGAATCGCTCGTTCCAGGATGCGTTTCAGTGTGTCCCGATCTTCATTCAATTTTAGATCGTTCATGAGGAATTGAATTTTTTCGCAATGGCCAGGGTACCGCAATGTCTTATAGTTCATGGTGCGGACCCGTCCACGATACGTATCCGCTAACGTCCCCAACCCACCGGACGTATTGAACGCCTCGTAGAGCAGACCATCCAATTCAATCGTCTCGTACCCTTCCAGGGGTTGCAGACGGACTTCCTGCCCCCCTTCGATTCCAAGACAAGCGTTCCCATACTCGTTCAGGAGCCCGTCGGTGGACCATGTGAGGGAATACTTCAACGCATTGCTTGGATGAACCGGCAACGCTCCGACCCGCATCTTCACATGGTCAATAGAATCGAATCGACTGATCACATCGTTGGTGACAATACTGATAAACCCCGGTGCCAAGCCGCATTGAGGAATGAAGGCTCGATCAGCCCCCTCGCTGATCACCTTCACACGCTCAGTCACAGCCACGTCCTCAGTCAGGTCAAAATAGTGCAGGTGGTAGGTCCGCGCGAGTTCGGCGACCGCTGGATTATGAAAATAGGGAAGCCCGGAGAGAACGGCATCAAACCGGTGGGAGGTCACATAGTCTTCAAGCGAGTTGGGGCGACGCACGTCCAACGCACACGGCGTGACCGTGGACAGAGACAATTCATCGATCAGTCGTTTAGGGGCATCGAGCGTGAGATCGGCCAGGTGAACCTGATACTGCCCCTTGGTCGCTAACAGCGCCGCAACCAACGACCCGATCTTTCCGGCCCCGAGCACCAGTACCTGAGGCATTCAGCACCTCATGGTCATTATACTCTTTCGAGGGAAAAGCACGAGGGGGTCCAGGCGCAACCCACGGGACAAGCAAAGCGCCGGTCATGGAACCGGTGCGGGACACCGGAATGGAAGACTCTAGACTAGGACGAAGCCAGACGAGAACGGGAAGGATTAATGAGGGTGGACGACTTTGACGAGGCCGGGACAGGCTGACTCTCCATCGCCTCAAATAACAGGCAACACTTGAGGCGGCCACACACGCCCAGTAATTTGGGGTCGTCGACGGGAAGCCCCAAGACTCTGGCCTGTTTCACCGTCACCGGCTTGACCTCCGTCAGAAAGGCCGCACAACACAACACGAGTCCGCAGGTATCAATCCCACCCAATCGGCTCGCTTCGTCACGCACTCCCACCTGGCGCATTTCGATGCGTCCTCCGAACCGGCGCGCGAGCACGCGAACCAGTTCGCGAAAGTCGAT
This sequence comes from Nitrospira defluvii, assembly GCA_011525625.1. GTDB lineage: Bacteria > Nitrospirota > Nitrospiria > Nitrospirales > Nitrospiraceae > Nitrospira_A. The sequence goes on along the minus strand of WYAX01000015.1, from coordinate 162,783 downwards.
GCGATCATCGGCGGTATAGACAAAGGTCATCTGCCGGCGATGAAAGGAGCAGAACACTTCGACGAGCTTCATCCTGAGCCCAAGTGCCGCCGCCTGCTCCCGGCAGGCTCTCATTCCTTCAGACGCCAGCCGCTCATACCGATCGATGGTCACCGCATCTTCCTGGGTGGCCTTCCTGACAATCGGCTGCATCACACGCATGGGTGGGATAAACGGCGTCACCTGCGGAACCCCGTACACCACACCATAGGTCAATTCGCCGGCGACATCGAGCAATACGCGATCCCCGAATGCCAACGCTGCTTCTCCGGCATCGAACTTCTTGACCTCTCCCCGATCACGGATTTTCACCCCTACGATCCGCACGACCGAGGGATAGGGAGTTGCCAGTTCCTGTGCAAGCAGTTTGTCGACCATGGCCGGATGATACACCATCCAAGCGTTCAATTGAAATCCTCAAGCTCCGCTCCTCACGATCCGGCACGGTGCGATCGCACGGGAGTGTCCGACAGAGCCTCCCTCGGGATGAATAACATAACTACTTGATAGTGAGCGATATTTTAACCAGGAAGCGAAAAAGGGAAATGTGTTAGGCTAACCGGGAGCAGGAATAGGGCGCACCAGCGCCCATTGGAAAGACAGCGAGGGATACGGTGCGAATACCAAATAAAGTCGTCCTTCCATTCGGCTATCACATCATGATCCGCCAGGTAACCGACTCTGAGATGGACCGGCAGGATGCAAACGCGGATGGAATTTGGGACAACGAAGCCAAAGTCATCTATATCCGCAAACGACTTCCTGTCACGCGCCGACGATACATCCTTGCCCATGAGCTCGGACATGCCTGGTTGGATTGGCAACACCGCTACCTCGATGACGGAAAAGCCCGTAGCTAGCCAGCGTTCCTCCCCCGGCGCCGCATCTCCGGCAGCCCATGTGAATCAGTCGCCTATCCGTCGGCGCGGCGTCGGCCGAGCCGAACAACCTGATTCCACTCGGCTGCCCGCACCGGCTGAACCGACAAGCGCGACCCCTTTCTCAGCAACTCCATCCCCTTGAGCCTCGGCTGCCCTCGCAGTAGATCCAGCGAGAGCGGCGTCTCGAACTTGTCCAGAAACCGAATATCCACGACATCCCAACGCGGTTGTTCAGGCCTACTGGCTGAATCATAGTGCGGATCCTGTGGATCGAACTGCGTTGCATCGGGGTAGGCGGTCTGGACCACCTCCGCAATGCCCACCACAGACGGTGGATTGGCATTGCTGTGGTAAAACAGCACCTGGTCTCCCAGCTTCATCGCACGCATAAAGTTACGCGCCTGATAGTTCCGCACCCCGTCCCACGACGTCGTGCGGTTCGGCGAACGGACCAGATCGTCGATGGAAAACACATCAGGTTCCGACTTCATCAACCAATACTGACGTCCCGCAGCCATCAATTCCTCCTCACTGCTTGGTGTCTCCACTGCCTCCGTGTATGCTGAACCTCTGTCGGTCAGTCAACTGGGAGTGGTTATGGACCTGACGCCCCTGTGGTACGGCGTGTATAAGGCGTTGAAATACACCCTGTATCCTCTGTCTTGGATTGTCCTAGCGGGCCTCCTCACCCTGCTCGTCGCCTGCCTCCCGGGCACCCCCAGGCGCACGACCTGGATTAGGCGTTTTGCCTTCTGCACGGTGCTGCTCCTACTGCTCACGGCAACCCCTCTGCTCTCCACGACGTACATCGGAGCTCTTGAAATGGGATACCCGCCGTTCATCGCGGCTTCGGGGTCGAGCTTTGACGTCATCGTCGTGTTGGCAGGTGGCCTCTATCACAGGGGCTCGCTGCGGCCATCGGACGAAGCCAAGGACGCATCACGCCAACGGACCGCGTGCGGGGCCGCATTGTGGCATCAGGGCGTCGCGCCCACGCTGCTGCTGACGGGAGGCGATGCCACCGTCTTCCGGACCGGTCCATCCGAAGCCGGCGAGATGAAGCGATGGGCCCTCCGTCTCGGCGTCCCCGAGTCCGCCCTGCTGCTCGAGGAGAAATCGCGCACGACCTACGAAAATGCGCTCCAGACCAAAGCGATGCTGGGATCCGCGCGCATTTTGCTGGTCACCGCCGCCTACCACATGCCACGCGCCGTGGGCCTGTTTGAGAAGCAGGGTCTTGTCGTTACGCCGGTCGCCTGCGGCTTTGAGGCGCAGCACCGGCCAAAGGAGGCTTGGGCGAGGGCGACGTTCTTCGATTTCATTCCCACCGTCAACGCCTTACTACTCACCACAGAGGCCGTCGACGAGGTGATCGGCATCTTCGTCTATTGGATTGCCGGGAAATGGTGAATCCGGCGAAAACATAGCGCCCACCGGCCACACGCACTCATTCCGTGGCTGAGTCTTCTTCGAGATACTTGATGAGTGCCGCGTAGGTCAGTTCACGAATTCTGGCTTTGGAGGAGCCCGGCGGATCGAGACTCGTCTCCATCCACACGTGGTCTATTACCTGCCCTCGGGCCTCGTTACAACGACGCCACATCTCATGCAGAAACTCCAGGGGCATACCCACCTGGACCCCCTCCGACTCGATGCGGTCGTCCAAGATGGCCAGCAAATCGGCGATGGCGTGATCCGACTGATACGGCGGCACGGAAAAGCCGAAGGCCTCGTGCGCATGGGATTCCTGTCTGGCCTGCTCGACCAGATCGCCCATATACTCCTTCAATAACCCGATGATATGACCGGACACGCGCATCGACGACAGAGTAGCCCCAACGGTCCATGGGGAGCAAGTCCAGCACGCAGCGCGGTTGACCCTCGATTCAAGGGTTCTCTATGATAGGCTCCGGCACGACATCGTTGGGCTTCGCCGCTCATCACCTCAACCATAACATTCGGACATCACGCCCGTGAGCGATCAGCCCCTGGTGGAACATTTTGAGATTTCCCTGCGCACCCCCTGCGGAGAGGTGTCCACGGCCGTGGGGGTTCCCACGAGTGTTGTGCCGGTAACCGCCATCCTACCCTTGATGCGGAGTCTCGGCGAGGAGGTGCAGGCGCTTGAACTGACTCGTGTGCGACAGACCGGCCACACCGTGTCCTGCCAGAAAGGATGCGCGGCCTGTTGCCGCATGCTGGTCCCGATATCGGCACCTGAAGCCTTTGCCCTCGCAAATAGGATCGATCGCCTGGACCAGCCGGAACGCGACCGTCTGCTCACCAAACTCGACCTGGCGCAACAACAGCTCGCACAAGCCGGGATATTGACACAGCTCTCGGCCTTGGCCGAGTCTTCCGATTCTCCAAGCGACGAAGCGATTGAGCCCCTGAATAAGGCCTACTATGCCCTTCGCATGCCGTGCCCGTTTCTGGATAATGAAGCTTGCAGCATCTATGAGGACCGCCCTGCGGCCTGCCGGGAACTCGCGGTCACATCGCCGGCCACGGACTGCCAGGACATGACGAGCCGGACAATCCGACCGGTACCCGTGGCCGTGCGCATCAGCACCACATTGAGTCTCCTGTGGGGGGACCTGACGGGAACGGTGCCGCGATTGATTCCACTCCCCCTCGCCGTCGATTGGGCCAAGCGTCATCAACGCGAATACGCCCGCCGCTGGGCAGGAACCGCACTCTTCGAGAGCGCACTCGACAAAGTCTGGCGGTACCTGAGTCAGGAAAACGCCCGCCGCGAGAGCGGAATGTTGAATGAGTAGCTGGTTATTCTACGAACCGTTCAGAACTCAGAACTTGCTGAAGGAGGATCGATGCAGAACCCGGTGATTGTGTGCCTGGACCTTGAGGGCGTGCTGGTTCCGGAAATTTGGGTCAATTTCGCCATCAAGACCGGCATCGAGGAACTCAAGATAACGACGCGCGAAATGCCCGACTATGATGCACTCATGACTCGCCGCTTGAACATTCTGGCGCAACACGGATTCACGCTCGCCGATATTCAATCCGTCATCGACGCTATGGGGCCGATGGACGGAGCCGCCGACTTCATCGCCTGGCTGCGTGAACGTGCCCAGGTCATCATTTTGTCCGATACGTTTTACGAGTTCGCCCTCCCGTTGATGCGGCAACTGGGCTATCCCACGATTTTCTGTAACCAATTGGAGATCGGCACCAACGGCCGCATCGTCAATTACAAACTCCGCCAGCCCAACCAAAAAAAACACGCAGTCGCCGCGCTGAAGCACCTGAATTTCCACGTGATGGCGGCAGGAGACGCCTACAACGACACCGCGATGCTGGGGGAAGCCCATGCCGGGTTTTTCTTCCGTCCCCCGGACCATCTTCCCAAGGAGTTCCCACAATTTCCTGTAACGAGGACCTATGCCGAGTTGCAGGAACAGTTTCGCAAAGCGGGTGGGTTGAAGGCCTAACGCGTGGGGACGCGACCGGGGCAGGACCAAGCCGACACGGACCTACCCCGGCTCAGGATTCACGACATTCAACACCCGGCGACCATATCGCTCCACCTTGACCTCGCCGATGCCGGAGATCTCCCGCAAGGCGCTGAGCGTCATGGGTCTATGCCCGGCGATCGTGCGCAGGGTCTTGTCGTGAAAGATCACAAACGGGGCAACGCCTTCTTCCTCAGCCAGTTCTGTCCGCAGCTGACGCAGGCGTTCAAAGAGTTGCGGATCGACGGGGGAGGTGAGTGATGGAGCCATAGAGCTGTTCTGACCACTGACCGGCAACTTGAGCGACGACGTGGTCGAAGACTCGCCCTTCTGACTTACCTCGACAGAACTGAGGCCTTTCAACACGTCATGCCCGCGGCGAGTCAGATCAAGGGTGGGATATTCCTGGCCTTCTACCTGTAGATGCCCCGAATCAATTAGGGCTTTCACCAGACGAGTCAGCGCCGTCTTTGTGCTGGCCTGATACGTTCCATACCCCGGACAGTCTTCTGCGCCATGGGCCAGCAAGGTTTTGGAACGGCTTCCGCGAAGCATCTCCACGATTCGAGTGACCCCGAATCTCCCCCCGCACCAAGAGACTGCAGCAAGAACGGCCTTCGCGCACGAAGCCTCATCGCCGGCAACAGCCTCCCTCACAGGCCCGGCTGCGACGCAACGATCGCACAGCCCGCAGGGCCCGAAGGCTCGTTCGACCTCATCACTGAAATACTCAAGGATCGCCAGCTGGCGGCAGGTCTGCACCGAGACATAGTCCAACATGTCCTGCAGCAATGTCTTCATACGCTCGACGCGCGCCGCACTACTGGACTCCTTCGCCGCCTGCTGGATGAAATATTCCTGCGTGGCCACATCCCGCTCATGAAACAGCAACAGGCAGGAGGCAGGCTGTCCGTCACGCCCGGCCCGTCCAACTTCTTGGTAGTAGGCCTCCAGGCTTCCGGGAATGTCGAAATGGACGACGAGCCTGACATCCGATTTATCGATCCCCATGCCGAACGCATTGGTCGCTGCCAAGATACGCAGCGCTCCGGTGCAAAATCGCTCATGGACCACTCGCCGTTGCTCATCCGACAACCCGGCATGATAGTACCCGACAGACAGGTCAGACCGCCCGAGACAGGTGGCTACCTCTTCCACTGCGCGGCGGGTAGCGCAGTAAACCAGAATCGTCCCCGTCTCGCACTCGCGCACCATGCGCGTCAGCACCGCCAACTTTTCCTGTCGCGACCGGCAGAGACGCACAGAGAGGGCGAGGTTGGGGCGACGAAACCCCGTGACCAGTCGAAGCGGGTCCTGGAGGCAGAGTCGCTCACAAAGATCCGCCTGCACACGCGCAGTGGCCGTGGCCGTTAAGGCCAGACAAGGCGGGTTTTCGAGCTCACGGCGCAACCGGCCGATGTTTAGATAGTCCGGTCGAAAATCATGTCCCCACTGGGAAATACAATGAGCCTCGTCCACAACCAGCAGGGACACCCACAAGGATCGCAAGAGGCGAAGGAAGCGTTCATGCTGCATCCGCTCAGGAGCCAGATACAGTAACTGCAGCCGCCGCAGCTTGAGATGGAGCACCACACGATCCCGTTCCTGCTCGGTGAGCCCGGAATGAAATGCCGACGCGGCAATATTGCGAGCCTTCAACGCGTTCACCTGATCCTGCATCAGCGCAATCAATGGAGAGATGACCAGGGTGAGCCCGGGCAGAATCGTCGCCGGCAGTTGATAACACAACGACTTGCCCTGGCCGGTCGGCATCACCGCCATCGCATCACGACGAGACAACACGGCATCGATCACCTCGCGCTGGCCAGGACGGAATGCGGAAAACCCGAATTGTTGGGCCAGTTGCCTGGTCAGATCATCCACGGTGAGAACTCAACACGCGCAGTACAAGACATGGCAGATGAGCCGAGTATAAGACGCTTAAGGAACCACCGGCAAGCCGCTTGGTGCAGTCATGCGGCAATGGAGGGTACGCGGGCCAACAATCGGCCCCCTCCCTATCAACCTCCCGACAAAACATCGGCATCGGAAGCTATGAAGCACCCGACTACAAACAGAAGCCCCGCCGGGGGTCACCCGGCGGGGCTTCAGAGGCAAAGACAAACAGGGGGTCGCCCGGCCGTCTCGCAGAGAGCAGCACGGTTCGATTATGGTGCCGTGTAGCTTCCGAACTTCGGCACGGTGTCGCAGCCTGGCCCCTGATCTTGATTCGCCACGCACAGATGGCGCAACGCACCCTGTGCGGACAGGCGAGCTTCCTTGTGCATACGAGCCTTGCCGTAATTCACCGCCATATTCAACTGGCGCATGGCATCGGCTCCGGCCCCACCGGACTGAGCCTTGCTGAGCCCGTCCTGCAATTTCGCCGTGGCGCTATCGATGACAGATCGGTCGGATCCCCATCGCTTCGCCAGATCGACGGTCGTCCGCTTACCCAGACCCGGCGCATCGGTCAACTCGACGATGGCATCGTTCACTGCTTGAATCGCATCCGCGACCTGAGCCTGCGCAGTGACCGGCTGGCTACCGATCGCCAGCGCTGCGATGCCCAGCGTTACGAACATGAGTTTCTTCATTGTGTGTCTCCTTTGTCTGGCAATAGGCATCAGCACAAACGCTGTCAGCTGAATGCCGTGAGCTGATTGCCTCGTCCTAGAAGTTCATCCACAGCGACAGATTAGCCCAGTGCTGATTCTGCGTCTGGTTCAAGGTGCTGGTCAAATAGCCACCAGCGAAAATGGTGCCATACGCAGCCTGGAGGGCCACCTTGCCGTCGGCGAACATTCTGGTATAGGCCACGTCGATTTCGTCGCCGATGTGGGTCTTCGTGTTGTTGGCGTTCGAAAACACGTAGCAGCCCTGCGCCCCTCGATACCAGCAGTCTTTGGAATTGGCCAGGTTCAGATTCGTATACCAAATTTCGATATGGTCACGCGCCGAAGGACGAGCCTGCAAGTTGACCGACGGCGATAGCATGTTCTTCCACGCTTGCACATCCATGTATCCCATATGGATGTGATTCGTCGGGAAGAAGTTTTCGAACGTGTTGGCCGATTTACAAGTCGCGGCGTTGGTACAGGTATTGTTCCGGCTGTCGCCGGACGCGTAATCGAGATTGAACGCGATGCGTGTCTTCCACGCCGTGTCATAGAACGTGTAGCCGATCCAGTTTCTGGTCGCCCAGGCATTGATGTGCAAACACTTTTGTTCGCCCACGCAGGCCCCGGCCTGGCCCATCTGACCAAACTGATACGCGATTTCGTTGCTGAAATCGAATCCGCCCTTGCGCACTTCGATCCGGTTTCCGATCATATGCCGGGTCTGGTTGGAGTGTTTCGCGGTACCGAGCCCCTGCCCCGCGTTATCCGCCGAACCATAGCGATTCGAGTACAACACGTAGAAGGGCTCGATGACCATCCCAGGCACCATCTTAATCTGGTTGTAGAAAATGAACATGTCCGCATCGCGCTGCGCATCCTGCGCACCGCTGCCTGCGATATTGGGCGCCCCGCTCCCGACCGGAGACGCCTGCCCCAGATCACTCTCCGAATTGCGGAACCAGCCCAAATAGCTGTCCCATTTCTTGGTCTGGTACGCGAACATTACACCGTCATGCGAATAGCCGGTGTTCGCCCAGTCGAAGTGACCGAACAGGGAGTGGTTGCCGAAGACCACATATTGACGCCCGACTTTCATGCTCAAGCCTTGAATGTCGGCGAGATTACGGACCAACATGTAGGCCGCACGAACACCCAGTCGGCCGCCGTTGCCGGCCCCGCTGGCGCTGGCGCCGTTATGGTTCAAGGGATCGCCGCCGTTGCCCGCGTTCACGGCGCTCCCGTTGCCGCCCCACACCGCGCTATCGATGATTTCCACATAGAAATTGACGTCCGGCGAGAGATCGTATCCGATGCCCAAACGCATCCACTGCTGCACGAAGAAATCGTTTCCTTTGTTCCCGCCGCCGGGAGCAGTCCCTCTGGTTCCGAACGAGTTACACGTTCCACCGCCCCCCTGAGCACCTCCGAAACAGGCATTGTTGCGCATTTCCGGACGCACACGCAGGTCGGCGCGCATCCAGAGATTCTTGATGTCGAAGTTCCGGCCAATGACCGGATCGTACAGTTCGTACGCTTCTTTTTGCGGTAGGTTGCGGGGAATGGCAGGGAGATTGGTGATACGTTCGCCCGGGGGAAGTTCGAATCCGGCAAAGGCCGGGAGCGACAGGCACTGCAGAGCCGTTACTGCCGCAGCGCCAAAGATGGCGGCCAACCGGCCCCATCTGGTCCGTCCATGGATGCTGTTCATAGCGTTCCTCCTGTGAATTGGATGGCATCCCGTCGTGTACCCATTCACTCCGGGTGCCGCCTCTACATCCAACCGCTATTGCACGACAAAGCCAACTCGCGCATGCGGGGGGTTGGTCTGCCGAACCTGAATGGTGCCCACCATCCGGCTACGACCCCGCTTCAGTCCCGAAGCGGACCCCACACACTGTCCGGTCTTGTACTGTCGCTGTGGTCACCTCCCTTCACAGCCGTAGAGCGAGTATGAATTGGTATTAGGCCTGCTTGGGCAAACCCGACTCTTCTGCCCCGTGCTCTACGCCCGATGTTGCATGGTTGATCTGTTCTTCCGCTTCCTTCATCGACGACTCGAAATCCTGTTCCACCATCTTCATTTCCTGCTGGATCATGTTGAGCTCGGGCTCAACCGTCTTCTTCAAGTCATCCGCTGTTTCCTTGAACCCTTTGACGGCCTTGCCCACTTGGCGCCCGATTTCGGGCAACTGCTTGGGCCCGAACAACAGGAACGCAATGACCAGGATGATGAGAATTTCTCCAGCGCCAAGACCGAACATAGTGTTCCTACTGAGGGGGTTGTGGTAAAGACCGGGCGGCGTATCTACGACAGGCCAAGGCCGTCATTCGGTCTGCGTCCTCAGTTCCGCAGGTTACCCCTGCGTCGTCCGTGGCGGTGGAGCCGCGGCGGCCTGTTGGGCAGGCGGCGGCGTGGATGGCTGTCCGGGTTGCTGGATTTGTGCCGTGGATTGAGCCGCGGTTGGTTCCGCCTCGGTCGCCGTCACATCGATGGCATCCGCTTCGTGAACCGATTTCTTAAACCCTTTGATTGCCTTGCCTAATCCCTCACCGAGCTGGGGGATTTTCCCGGCCCCGAAGATGATCAGGACAATGATGAGAATGAGCAGCAACTCCATCCAGCCGAACGAACCAAACATGGTACTGTATGCTCCTTGTTACAGCTGTGCGATTATTCGCACGATGGATATTCACGCCCCGGCGACGACAGTGCCGTCTCGTGAAGGAAGTCGCCTGAGATGATCGTGCCTGTGAATCTTGCCCTCGCCTGCATGCTCGCGATACCTCAAGCAGAGACAGGTCTTCTCTCGGAAATCGCGGGAAAGGCTATAGAAACGAATTTAATTAGTCAAGCTCTTTCTCCTGCGGACGCCACGCCCGCAGCATGCAGCGAAGACCGCTCCACACTCGTCACGGTCGAAACGCGAAGTGATAGTATTCGACAGGACTCGGCGGCGCCCCGAGGGCCATCATCACCGCCTCACGCTCATACCCGAGGGTCTCCAACTCGGTCTGCGCCTGACTCAATTCCTCTTCCGTGACATAGGCGATCGTATCGGGAATCCCGTTCGGCTTCAGCGAAAGCAGGATCCCCTGCGCCGATTCACGCTCCTGCGCGGGCATTTCGTGGCGGAGCGGGAAGTCGATCGTGCGCTGATAGGGGCTTTCATAGATGTCGTTCAACGCGCGAATGGTCTGCAAGGTCAGGCGATCCAACTCCCAGGCCGGCACTTTTGACCCGACCATCGGATGGCAGGCCAGTACATCCATCAGTGTCATCACGTTTGTCCCGAGCCGGCTTCCAACAAACTCCCGTTGCGTCTCCACGGTGGTGGTCGCCATACCCAGGTGCTTGGCCACCGCCTGGATCAATGCCAGATTCACCATGAAACTGTATTGTCCGCCGAACTGACCGTAACAGGGCTTGTCGGGATCGTTGAGCACCCGCAGATCCGCCGTCCCGGCATCGAAACTGCTGAACCCCACGGCATTCGACGCCAATACCCGCTTGGCTTCCTTGATCGACGCGCAGGCGCCAAGATTCACCGGCACCAGGACTTCGTCGTCGATGGCCTTCATAAATTCGGTGATCGTCTTGCGATAGGGGACATCTTTCCAATCCACCTTGTGGTACTCGCGCTCCCAGATCAGGTCGTCCAGGAACGGGGGAAACTGTTTCAACGTCTCGATATCTTTCGCTTCAAAGGCCCGGACAAAGCCGGACCAATCGGCAATGGCGGCCGCCTTGCGCTCATTGAGGTTCGGCCGGAGATGTTCTTCCTCATACTCCCCGCCCTTCTTCACAATGAGCTTGGTCGCCAGCTCATTCCAGAGTTCATTGCAAACGATGCGATCGACGGTCCCGTCTGCAACGGTCGCCAGATTCTCGACGTCCGCACAGAGCGACTCCACCTTGGACAGGTGAGGAGCCAAATCGGGGTGGGAGCGCGCCTGCTCCAGAGCAGAGGCCTGAGCATCAACGAGGACATATCGCACGCGGGGGTAGACCTGCCCGGCCCTGTCGAGCTTCTGCAGGTGGCTGAGGAAGCAGGCGGCCAGATTGCCGTTTCCGGGGCCCCACTCCATGACCGTCAGCGATGGCGCGGGCACAACGGGTGCCGCATCACCGGCGCTCCGCGTGACGGACGAACCTTGCTTACTCGCGGCGCGGTCCCGCTTCGTCACCTGTTCAAAATAGTCGGCGGCCAGCGCATGGGCCAATCGATAATCGGCCGACGTGAATGTCTGATAGAAACTCCGTTGCTGGTCGCCCCGTAGTTGATAGAACAGGGTGTTGATATGCGCCTGCCAGCAATCGACCGGCCTATACTCCCCCAGCGGTTGAGGTAATGCGTCGGGATCCTCTACCTGCGTCATCAGGTGCTGTTCCATGCTGTCCCCCTATGGAAAGGGAGAAAGTCTAACAGGAAGCAATTTTCACCCGCAACCGGTCCCCAGCGATCTCCACCCCCTCGCACCCCGACACCCCCTCCTGACGCTCGAACCTGCACAAGCAGCTCCGCGCGCCTGCACACTTCCTTGACAGGCCTGCCGGGGCCGGTGTACCAAGACAGCATGTGGGAGCTCGGCGCGCTGATCGGTCTCATCGTCTTTCTCTCAGCCTCGACGCTCGGAGCCGAGGAGCTCCCCCTCACGCACAATGTGCCGATCCCGGACTTTCAGAATCGCACCGAGCACGCAAAACCCTACAATTTTGACGCCCCGCCCGAGGGCATGTTCCGCCGCATTGTCCTCGCCGAGGGATTCGATGAAGAACTGGGCTTTCAACGGACCCACGAAATCGTCCCTGTCAGACCAACCGAACAGTTCCTCGCCGGTACGAAACCTGTCTTCATTGTCTTCGAGCTTCACCAGCACTATCAATCGTTTCAAATATTCGGGCGTTGCTACCCCGAGCCGGAAACAGGGGCGGCTGGGCAACCGATCGTGGCGGAAGACGCCATGTACATCGCCCTGGAAGACCAAACCGGTTATCTCACACTGCTCCCCACGGAAGGCCGGTGGAAACCCGGCCGCTATAAAGTGGAAATCCACGCCGGCGAACAGGTCAACGACATGAGTTTGATGGGCACCATGCGCTTCACCGTCTCCGCGCCGCCCGATCCCCCGGTTCCCGCCAAGCCCCGATAACACGGCTTGCATCCCGCGCCGTTCGCCGCCGACACCTTCCTCCCTCGCCGGCCAGACGCTGCCGGTTGACTGATGCTCAGGCCCTGCGCTATACCGCGACAGCGGCTTGAGGGCCGGAAGCCGGGGTGGAGCAGGTCACACCCCGAAGGAGGCCGCGTCGCCATGCACTGGGACATTCTCGCCACCATCCTCCTGACAGCCACCATCCAGTCCCTCTTCGGCGTGGGTGTCCTGCTGTTCGGTACTCCGATTCTGCTGGTGCTAGGCTACGACTTCATCACCACCCTGATCACACTCCTCCCGATCTCGCTGACCATCAACCTACTCCAGGTCACGAAAGACTACCGGCAGATTCATCTTCCGTTCTATCGACAGATCCTCACGCTCTCGATTCCCGGCATCATCCTCTGTTTGCTGCTGGTGACGGCGCGCAAAATGAATATCGGCAGCGTGGTCGGGCTGTTTCTGATCGTGGCCGCTCTGAAAAGCCTCTATGCACCGTTCCAACGAGTGATCGAGTCACTCGTACGGTATGAGCGTACGTACTTCGTGGTGATGGGCGTGGTGCATGGCCTGACCAATCTGGGTGGCTCACTGTTGACGGCCCTCATTCACAGTAAACCGTACGACAAAGACCAGACCCGCGCCACAACCGCCGTGTCGTATGGAACCTTTGCGCTCTTTCAACTCCTGACGCTGGGGCTCACCCTCGGTCCGGCGGCCATCGCCACAGCTACCACCGTCTCTTATATGGCTGTGGGAGTCAGCATGTTTCTGGGCACCGAGTTACTGCTCTACGGTAAACTGAGCACCGAGCGATACCGGACCACCTTTGCGGCGTTTCTGTTTCTGTCCGGCACCGCGCTGATTGTAAAATCGCTCTTCCTGCAGTAGCCCCTGTCCGGCGTGTGCCACAGCATCATCCTGCACAGAACCGCCGATTGTCTTGACGGCAGCAAGGGTGCCGATCTAGACTTCGCACAGTTCCTGACGAGTCCAACGGTGATGGAGTTCACCGAGAACCGCCGACCGCCCTTCCGCGCCCGGCTGATAACTCCTACCAGCGCCCCACGCGGTAGGAGCACTTTTGATCCAAACGCCCACATCCAACCAGGCCTATCCGCAATATCAGCTGACCCGGGTCCTCCGCGACATCTTCACGCACCTGAGCCTCCTCCTCACGCTCGAACGGTCGATGCTCGGCATTATCGCCTCCTATGCCGTGGCGATCGGCTTGTTCCTCCTCTGCGTCCCCATCGCCGTCCAGGAATTGGTCAGCACCTTTTCCTTTGCCATGGAGCCGAGGATGATCTTTACGCTGACGATCTTCGTCGCCAGCTCACTGACCGGGGTCGCCGCCTTCCGCGTGCTCCAGGCCCGCGCGGTCGAAACGCTTCAGCAGCGGATCTATACACGCATCGCCATCGCCTTCACGCGTCTGCTGCCGCGCTTACGCGACGATACCTTCGCGCCGCAACAGGCCCATCGATTCATGGAGGCCGACCTGCTCACGCGAGCCTTGGTTGCCATGGTGGCCGATTTGTTCAACGTCGCCGTGGTCGGCACCATCGGGATGACCATGCTGATCCTGTTTCACCCCTACTTCATCTTCTACGTTCTGGTCCTGATCCTGGGCTTCGTCGGACTGCTGACGCTCTTCGGTCGCGGCGGTTTTTTCATCACCCTGGAGATGTCCCGACTGCACTACCAGATTTTCGGTTGGATCCAAAACATCGCACACAACCTCCCGCACCTTCGCGCGGCAGGCGACAGCCCCTATCTGCTGGAACGCACCGACGGCCTGACCCGACTCTATGCCCGTATTCGACAACGCCGTTCTGACACGTTGACGGGCCGGCAATACAAGGCCGCCGCTCTCTGGCAGGTGGTCGGCCACAGCGGGCTCATCATTACCGCCGGGCTGCTCGTGGTCGACGGGCAACTGACCGTGGGCCAATTCGCTGCCGCCGAGGTACTGGTCGGGAATCTGCTGCTGAATATGGACACGTTGGCACGACGGATGGTTGCCATGTTTTTCACCTTCGTCTCCTGCCGGGAAATCGCCGCCGTGTTTTCGCTGCCGACGGAAGAAGAGCGGGCCAAGGAGAATGTGCCGACGAGGCAGTTCGGCGGATCAGGCATTCGGCTGACCTGCCGGAACCTGTCCTATACCGGTCCGGATGGAAGCACGATGTTCCAGAACGTCTCCTTGGAGGTGTCACCCGGAGAGAAAGTGGCAGTCCTCTGTAACAGCAACCCCGCTAAAACCGCGCTGGCCAAGGTGCTGGCCGGGCTTCACCCCCCGACCACAGGCTTCGTCCGGTACAACGAAATGAATCTGGTCGAGGTGAAGCACACCTCCATCAGCCGGGTGCGCGGCCTCATCCTAGATTCTCATCCGACGCTGCTCGACGGCACGCTGGAAGACAACATTACGCTGGGACGGCCAGGCATCGAGTATCACGATCTCCAATGGGCTCTGCGCTTTGTCGAACTGGACAGGGACATCGATGCGCTGCCGGAGGGATTGCACACAGCGGTCTCCGGCCTGGAGATCACCCTGTCCATCAGCCAGATTCTCCGAATTCTCGTGGCCCGCGCGATCGTGACACGGCCGCAGGTGTTGATTTTCGACGGAACCCTGCACAACATGCTGCCCGCGACACGCACCCTCCTGTTACGTCGGCTGTGCAGCAAGGACCAGCCATGGTCGGTCGTGTTTCTGTCCAACGATCCGACGTTCTCAGGCGAGGTGGACCGTCAGATTGTCATCGAATAGCCGTGCGACCCGTCGCCCGGAGCGGGAACTGTTTGACCACTCCTCCGCCCGTTCTGTAAAATGCCTTCCGTGTCGACCGACAACCTGCGGCCTGAAGGAATTGTTCCTGCTCCATGACTGTAGCGACCCGCCCATGGGCTTCCGTTGTCATCCCGATCAAGGATGAGCGAGAGAATCTGGTTCCCCTGACAGAGCAACTCGTGAAGGTGCTGGAGAGCCGTGAGGAATCCCGGTCGGCCCCGTTCGAACTGCTCTTCATCGATGACGGCAGCACGGACGGGAGTTCCGAGATCCTCGACGGTCTGGCCGCTCAGTATCGTTGGGTCAAGGTCTTTCACTTCGACCGCAACTACGGCCAGTCGGCAGCCTTCGATGCGGGGTTCAAACAATCGACCGGAGACCTAGTCATGACGATCGACGGCGATCTGCAAAACGACCCGGCAGACATCGCCACGCTGCTCCCGCTGATCCACCGGTTCGACCTGGTCTGCGGCTGGAGGAAGGACCGGCACGACAACGTGACGCGAAAGATCTCCTCCCGGATCGCGAACAGCGTCCGTAGTGCCGTCACCGGCGACCGAGTGCACGATACCGGCTGCTCGCTCAAACTGTTTCGACGGGCGGTGGTCGACAAGTTGCAACTGTTCGAGGGCATGCACCGGTTCTTTCCCGCCCTGGCCTTGATGCACGGATTCACCGTCACCGAAGTTCCAGTACGCCACTACCCGCGTGCGCACGGGACGTCGAAATACGGTGTGGGCAACCGGCTCTTCAAGGGCCTCTACGATCTGGTGGCCGTACGGTGGATGCAGCACCGTTGCCTGCGTTACCGGTACCGCACCACCGGGACGCCCCCAGCCTCCGCACAACTATGACACTCGATACCATCTGGATTATCATTGGATTCCTCGGGCAGGGGATCTTCTTCATGCGCTGGGTCGTCCAGTGGATCGCCTCCGAACGCCATGCAGAGAGCCGTGTCCCGACGGCGTTCTGGTACATGAGCATGATCGGCGGACTGATCACGCTGGCCTATGCGATCTATCGGCAGGACCCGGTCTTCATCGCCGGACAGAGCATCGGCAGTATTGTGTACCTACGTAACCTCATGCTCATCCACAGGCCTAACCAGGACAGCCCCGATCCGGCCTCTCCGGCGACCAAATCCTAATGGAACCGCACATGAATGGAGAACTCCCCCCCTTGCAGGCCCCCGCGCCGATTGACCGCTCCATCCAGCCGCTCGCACTCCTGCTATTGCTGGCGATGGCCGCGGTGTTGTTTTTCGTCGGACTCGGCGCTCTCGGTCTCACCGACCGGGACGAAGGACGCAACGCCGAAGCCGGACGGGAGATGTATGAAACGGGCAACTACATCAGTCCGACCTTCAATTATGAACCGCGCTTCGCCAAGCCGGGCTTCGTCTATTGGCTGATGACCGGCTCGTACCACCTGTTCGGCGTCAACGAATTCGCGGCGCGATTCCCCTCGGCTCTCTTCGGGCTTGGGCTGATTCTGCTCCAATATCTCTTTTTGACACGGTGCCGGGGGCGGGTCGTCGGCCTCTTCGGCGCGGCGATGCTGTTACTGAACCTGGAGATCATCGGTCTCAGTCGCATGGCCCTGACCGACAGCGTGCTGATCTTCTTCACCACCCTGTCGCTGTATGGCTTCTGGCTGGGCCTACACGGAGAGGGGCGTGAGCGCCACTGCATGTGGCTCTTCTATGTCGGCATGGCGCTGGCCACACTGACGAAAGGTCCGATTGGTTTCCTCATTCCGATGCTGGCGGTGGGACTGTACCTGTGGCTCACCCGCTCCTGGCCGCTGTTCCGTCGTCGCGGGTATCTCCTTCCAGGCCTCATCCTCTTCGTCGCCCTGGCGCTCCCCTGGTATCTCATGATGCTGAACATTCACGGGGAACGGTACACAAGGTCTGCACAGGGTGATACGATCGGTCGATTCTTCGGAGCCATGGAAGGGCATGGCGGTACGCTACTGTTCTACATTCCCGTTTTCCTGCTCGGATTTTTCCCCTGGAGCGGCCTGCTTCCCTTTGCCTGGTACCAGAGCTATCGGAGTTGGCGTGAGGCGAGACGGGCCGGAACCCTCCCCCCTCGCCAGTCTTCCGATGTCGATGCCCAGGCTTCGCCCGATGCACTCGAATGGTTCGCCGCCGCCTGGGTCCTGGGAGGATTCGTCTTCTTCAGCCTCTCCTCAACCCGCTTGCCGCACTATATCGGCCCCCTGTTTCCTGCTGCGGCAATTCTGGCCGCCTGCTATTGGAATCGCTGCGTGACCGACCATGCGGCGCCGGGTCTGCGAGCCGCGATCCATACCATGACCGCCGTGGGCTCCATTCTGGCACTGGCCTTCGCAGTGCTGCCCCCGCTCTACGCCAAATTCGCCGGGAAATTAGTGGAAGAGTTTCCTCTGGCTGGACAAGTGACACTCGGGCCAGGCCCCTACGCTGTCGCCTCCATTTTCCTTGTGGGAATGGGCCTCGTGGCCTATTTTGGATTGAGCGAGACGCGAAGACCGGCCGCCTTCTGGGCCGCCGGCGGATCGCTCGCGCTCGTCGTGCTGGCCGCGATGCAACTGACCTTTCCGCTCATCAACCATTTTGTCATCGAGCCGCCACAACGACTGGCCGAAGTTGCTGGTCTCAACCTGGAGCCCAACGACCGTCTGATCCTTTACGGGCAACCACGCCCGTCGCTCGTGTTTTACGCCAAACGCAAAGCCATCGTCGTCCCGAAGGGAGAAGAGGCCAACATCAAGCCCTACCTGACTCAACCGGGACGTACCATGATCCTCTTACCGGCAGCTCTGCGCAATCGATTGCCGTTTGAGACGATGGACTACCCGGTCATGCTGGAGCGTTATGGCTACATCCTGCTGGCCAGTCAATCGCTGATCCATGTGCCGGAAGAGGCCGAGAAGCCCGCGATGCGCATCCCCGGCCATTGACCGGTTAGTGTAAGGGCACGAGCCCTTTGAGCAATTGAAGCGCAACCACAGCCGCGAGCAGGCCCAGCGCATACACACCTTCCGCGCGCCAGGATCGACCTGCTGCCGACTCGCAGGCCGGCACACCGGTGGCGGCAATCCATTGCGCCATGCAGAGCAGCACCGTCAATCCGATCATGACGGGCGCACCAGTGACCACTCCCAGCCCCAACAAGATGAGGACATTCGAAACTGTTCCTCTGCCGCCTACTGCGGCACGTGTTGCGAGTAGGCCCCGTCCCGTCCGCACCAGCCAGCCACTCGCTACGAGCACCAGTCCCAGCACGAGGAACACCGTGTCCATCACGGGACCGATAATACGGTGCGTGAGCACCCAGAAGAGTCCTGTCAGCAACAGCACGATCGGCGCGACGCGAACCAGTGCCCATGAGCCTGACTGCCGCCACTCGCGCAATGGTTCGTTACAGACCGAGCCCACCACAAACCCCAACGCCATCCCGCCCACCACATCGCCGGGGAAATGAGATCCTCTCCAGATCCGGCTGGCCCCGACCCATACAGCCAGTGCGAACGGCACCCAACGCAGACGAGGCAGTGCCCGAGCCAGAACAGTCGCCACGGCGACCGTCGCCGACGTATGGCCGGAGGGAAATGAATCCAGACCCGACTCCAGCGACGGCCACCAGTGCCACCCGCCCGAGTGCGTCAGACGCGGCCTTGGACGACCGATGATATGCTTGAGACTGTTCACCGCAATCGCCACCATGCCATGCGCCAGCAGGCTATCCAGCGCAATCTGCATCCATGCTTGACGCTTCAGCAAGAACCCGGCTCCCAACAGGAGCAGACTGATGGCGATGAGGGTCCCACCATTACCAAGCTTTTCTCCGAAATCGCCTAAGGACTGGAGCGCCGACAAATTGTAGGACCGGAGGAACCTGAGGATGGGAATATCGATGTGGAACAGCGCGGCGAATGACCCCAGCACCACGAGCGCCGAGAGGATCACGGCTGGAGCCGACGGACAATCCGGTGCTGGTTCAGGCGGCGCCGCTGACGACGCCGCCTGCCCGTCACCCGAACCACTCATGGAACCCAGTCGGCAAGGAACACGTTGAACTCCCCCGGCTCCTTCGCGTTCCGGTCAGAGACCCAGACGAGCCGCTTGCCGTCCGGCGAGAACATCGGAAAACTATTGAACTTCCCGCCAAAGCTCACCCGCTCCATCCCGGTCCCGTCTTCATTGACGAGATACAGGTGAAATTCCGGCCGTCCCCCCTCGTTGCGGGTTTCCACATTCGACGAAAAGATGACACGGTGACCATCGGGATGGAAGTAGGGAGAGAAGTTGGAGGCGCCATTGGTCGTCACCTGCTGCTTACCAGACCCATCGGCATTCATAATGAAAATTTCGAGCCGACCCGGTTCCACGAGGTGTTGCGCGAGCAGCGCCTTATACTGATCCAGCTCTTCCTGATTGCTCGGATGCTGGGCACGGTAGACGATCCGCTTACTGTCGGGAGAAAAGAACGCTCCGCCATCGTAGCCCACCTCATGGGTCAGCCGCCGTGGATGGGTCCCGTCGAGATCCATCGCATAGATATCCAAGTCCCCATCTCGCATGGAGGTCCAGACAATGGTCTTCCCGTTAGGAGACACCGTGGCCTCTGCGTCATACCCCGGCGTGTTGGTCAACCGTTGGGGGTCTTGCCCATCAATCCGAACGGAGAACAAATCGTAGTCGTCCAAGGCCCACCGGTAGGCCCCACCGTCACGCTTCGGCTTCGGCGGACAGTTCGGCCCACGCAGGTGAGTAGACGAATACAGCACCCGCCGGTCGCCGGGGAAGAAATACCCACAAGTCGTGGTGCCGGAACCGGTGCTGACCATCCGAATCTTTTCGCTTCCGAGGTCCATCACATACATTTGATAACAGCCGAGCGGGATGTCGGCCGGATGCATCGCCGCGGCAAACGTATCTTTCATCCAATTGTTCGTGGACTGAAAAATCAGTTTGTCGCCGCTGAACGAAAAATACGCCTCGGCATTCTGCCGGCCAAACGTCAGTTGCCGGACATTCGTCAGATGTCGCTCACCCGACACGGCAGCCGGCGACGCGGGCGTGGCTGGCTTCGAGACCTCTGCCCATGCCGAACCCGTCGCGGCGGTGGTCAGCAGCAATCCCAACACCCCAGCCATGAATCTGTTACCGTGTTTCACTTGGCACCTCTGCACTCATCATATCCTCCCAATCTCCGCGCGCTACCACGGCTCCGTCCTGAAACACCACATAACTCTGCCACCCGTAAAAAAACAAGAGCCGGGCGACACGACCCAATGCCTGCGGGGTCACCCCGTACAGCAGGGTCACTACGCTGCCCGGATGGTCCTCCCGCCGACAAGACACCAATAGCGCCATACCGGCGCCTGCATAGGACTTTCCGTCAACGAAAAAGCCGTTGTCGGTCAGTCGAAAATGATCTCGGCACTGCTGCACCACTGCGGCCGCCGCCGGATTGTCTCGAGGGCCGCCCAACACCAGCCAGGATCCAGCCCGCGCAGCACTCCAGTCGTCGGCCGCAGTCACCACCGTCGTGCGTGACAAGGCTGATTTCGCCGCTTCCTGTGCGACGATACGTTGCACGATGTCGGGAAACGGGCCGGGGGTTCCGGAGCCGTCCCGCGAAACGACGATGGTCCGCTGCGCGTCTGTCACATACAGATTCAGCATCGGAGCCATATCGGATCGGGCGATGCGACGAAACAGGTGGACGCCGGGATCCATCCGCACAGCCAGAGGCCGCTCCGGCACCGGGACGATGACGTCCTGCTGTGCTTCGGTGAGTTGCACCCGCGTCCGGTGGGTACGCCCCTCGCTCAGCACAAACTCCAGTTCGATCGAGACACGGTATGGCACACCCCGTTGAGCGAGATGCACGACCGCCTCGGTTCCGCCCTGTGCCCCGGCCATGCTGCGGGACGGCTGCACACGCAAACCCGACAGTTCGATGTCCGGCGCACCGGCCCGTTCAACCCACTGGGCAAAAAACCAGCGGAGGTTTCGGCCAGCCACCTCCTGGAAAATCCGCTCGAGATCGTCCCAGTCTGCCACGGCACCGAGGTATCGCTCCGGGATCTGTCTCACGGCCCGCCAGAACGCCTCTTCGCCCATTTCCTGTCGAAGGGCGTGAAACACCATAGCGCATTGCTGATAGCCGATGGCATTGTCCTTTTCATCCTGCTTCTGCGCAAACTCTTTGACGGGATATCCCTCACCTGGACGAACGTAGACGGCATACCCCAGCAGCATTAACCGCCGCTGCTCGCGCGCCTGAACCGCGTCGCCCATCAGTTCATGATAATAGTAGTTGGACAAATACGTCGTGAGCCCCTCCACCCAATTGCCACGACTCACCCGATTGAACACCCCATTGCCGATCCAGGAATGTACGATTTCATGCCCCAACGCATAGGGCTGAGTATAGTGCCGCTTGATCACGCCACTTCCTAACAGCGTAAACGACGGCATGCCCAGGCCGCTTGAAAAGAAGTTCTCGACCACTGCGAACTGCGTAAACGGATAGGGGCCAAGCAGTGGAATATAGGCGTCGAGATAGCGGGCCGACGCATCGAGATACTCATCAGCCAACGCCGCTTCGTCCGGAAACAGATAGGTGGCCAGAAGGACGGCCTGTCCCGATTGCGCTTTCCAGGGACGAGTCTTCACCACGAATCGGTTGGCGACCACCGTCAACGCTTCACTGTTCGTGGAGACAATCCAGTGTGCGGGATCGGACTGAGCCGTTCCTTGCGTGACGGCAGACCATCCTTCCGGCAATACAATCCTCACATCATAGGTAGCCAATGAATCGTCCAGATCGGGGTACCACTGACTTTCACTACTCAAGTAAACCCCCTCCGGACCAATGTGGCCGGAGGTCTCACTCGGGGTCACAAAGCGCAGGTGACGTGGATCGCGGGGAGGATCGTCGATGACACCACGGTAGGAAAATTTCAGCAGCACTGGGCGGTCATTTGCACCGCTGGCCGGCTGCGACAGGATGACGCGAGACAGGGCTGTCCCACCGGCTATGCGCTCTCTTCTGAACATAAGTTGAGGGGCAGACTCGCAGGGGTCCTGACAGCGAGTGACATCCTCGATACGTTCCAACTCAAGAGCCGGCGCAAGGGAAAACTCCAACTCTTGCCCGGAGGCCCCTCCGCGCACGGTCAGACGATCCGTCGCGATCAGTTGATGGGAGTCCGGCCGCAGTTCGAGGGTGAGTTGATGGTGTTCAATCGTCGGGGTCTGTCTAAGAGGCTGAGCCGCTGCGAGCGCAGGAAGGAGACAGGAGACAAGCAGACTGAAGCGGAAGAAGCGATGCAACCAATTCACCCTTCACCGGCACCACAAGGTGGAGCGTGAAGATTAACACTCCCGGCAGACCATCACAAGCTGGACGGCCATCAATGCCCGTTCCAAATCCAGGGGCTTATCTAGCACCTCCTGCGGCCCCAAGGCCCACGCGTCGGCCAGCAATGAATCGTTTTGATGCCCGCTCAAAATAATCGTTCTTCCGGCATAGTCCCGCGCAGCCAGCGCCCGCAGGAGTTCCACCCCATTCATTTCCGGCATGGCCAGGTCGAGGATCACCAAGTCAGGGGACGATTCCTCGACCAGCCGTAACGCTTCACGGCCGTCCTTGGCCGCACGCACACGATAGCCCCGCAGGCTGAGGAAGCGGACAAGCAGGTCCCGCGTCATCACATCGTCATCGACGACAAGAATCTGTTCCTCCGGAGCTTGCTCCATGTCCGCTTCCGCCCGCAACGCGGTGGCGGATGCCTCTCGCCTAGCCTGTTGTACCGCCCGATGCACCGCACCGACGAGCACGTCCAGCGACAACCCTTTCCTGAAAAAATCGGTGACGCGCAATTTCCGAGCGTGATTTTCTAACTCCTCCGTTGCGCCGCCTCCCAACATGATCACCCCCGCGCGGGGATCGAGCGTTCGAATCTCCTTGAGCACAGCCAGCCCGTCCATCTCCGGCATACGGAGATCCAGCAGTGTCACGACGGGTCGGAGCTGCCGAAACAATGCCACGCCTTCACGACCGCCTGTGGCGGTGCTGACCTGATACCCATGCCGCGCCAATGCCACCTGCAACAGGTCGCAGTGCAACCGATCATCATCAATCACCAACAGCGTACTCATAAGCTGCTCCCGATGCGGTGCAATGCCCGGTACTGCCGAAGCTCCTCCTCGCGAGAACACCGGAAGAAACAGCCTAGCATGGGCCCCACGGGATGAGAAGCAATTGAACGAAAGCGTTTAAGTAGGCGGGGCCGCCCTCGGCCAGGGATGGAGGGTTAGAATAATGCGTCGACAAACGCCTTGGCGTCAAAGTCCTGCAAATCTTCGACTGATTCTCCGACTCCGATCAGGCGAACCGGGATCTTGAACGTATCGGCGATGGCGACCACGATCCCGCCCCGCGCCGTTCCGTCCAGTTTGGTCAGAGCGATACCTGTCACACCGACCGCGTCGTGAAATTGCCGTGCTTGGGCGATGGCATTCTGACCGACCGTGGCATCGAGGACAAGCAGGACTTCATGGGGAGCGCCGGGACACTCTTGTGCGACCACACGTTTGATCTTTCGCAGCTCGTCCATCAGATTGGTCTTGGTGTGCAGCCGGCCGGCGGTATCGATGAGTACCACGTCGACCCCACGCGCCTTGGCGGCCGTGATCCCGTCGTAGGCAACCGCCGCCGGATCGGCACCGGGTCGATGGCGAATGACCTCCACGTTGATGCGGTCCGCCCACACCTGGAGCTGATCGATCGCTGCCGCGCGAAACGTATCCCCGGCAACAAGAAGCGGGGTCTTGCCCTGTTGGCAAAACCGCTGGGTGAGCTTGGCCACGGTGGTCGTCTTCCCGACACCGTTGACCCCCACGGCAAGGATCACAAATGGGCGCGGCCCTTGGGCCACAAGCTGCTCCATCGAAGCGGATTGCGTCGGGAGCAAGATATCGAGCACGGACTTGCGCAGCAGCTCGCGAACCTTTTCGGAGTCGGAGAAATTCCCCCCGCGCATCTGCGCGCGCAGCTGTTCCATCACGCGATCCACCACCGGCATGCCCAGATCCGCGCTGATCAGGGCCACCTCCAGCTCGTCCAGCAGAGCCGGATCCGCTGCGCGCCCGAGCAGTCGGTCGAGATGCCCCGTGACCGCATCACGCGTTTTGGCAAGCCCCTCGCTCAATTTCTGAAACCAACCCACCGCTCACCTCGTAAGTCTGTCTGCCCGGGAGCTACACGCACCGCTCATCAGGCAGTGCATCATACCCGATCTCATTCGCCGGACACTAATAATCTGGGGATTCGGCCGACGGTACGGAGCACAGCCCGTTCGCGCCGGCTCATTCTTCTCGCTTCCTGCTCACTCCGCTCATGGTCGTAGCCGCACAGATGCAGAATGCCGTGAATCAACAGCACCACCAGTTCATAGTCGACCCCTCGTTGATGTCGACGGGACTGCCGAAGAGCCTGGGGCAATGAAATGACCACGTCTCCGAGCAGCGCAGAAGGCGGCCCTGGACCCTCCCTGGTCGCGAACGCAAGGACATCGGTTGTTGTGTCGCGCTGGCGAAACAGTCGATTGAGGCGACGCATCCGAACGTCTCCTACTATTTCCAGGCTCAGCAACGCCTCAGGTTCCCCGACGGACTGAAGGATACGACCGGCGAGTTTCGTGAGGTGTTCGAGGCTGAGGCGCCGCCGCCGAAGCCGCATGCCGACAATGACCGG
This sequence comes from Nitrospira defluvii, assembly GCA_011525625.1. Classification (GTDB taxonomy): domain Bacteria; phylum Nitrospirota; class Nitrospiria; order Nitrospirales; family Nitrospiraceae; genus Nitrospira_A. Next base: position 138,057 of record WYAX01000015.1, on the reverse strand, counting down.
CATTAATGCGATTGGCCCCAGGAACCTGGCTGGGAGGGATTGGACCGAGGAGCCTTGGAGTCCTGTCGCTGACCTTTGGACGGTTCACTTCTTCGCGCGGGAGGAAGGTGTGTCGGAGTAGCGGCATGACGGTCGTAGGCCTTGATGATTTCTTGCACGAGACGATGTCGAACGACGTCTCGCTCATCGAAGTGGACAAATTCGATACCCGCAATACCGTGAAGAATCTCCCGTACTTCGATCAGCCCAGAGACCCGATCCGAGGGCAAATCAATCTGCGTAATATCACCCGTGACGACGGCTTTCGAGTGAAAACCCAAACGCGTAAGGAACATCTTCATCTGTTCGGCAGTGGCGTTCTGCGCCTCATCCAAAATCACAAACGAGTCGTTGAGCGTACGGCCGCGCATGAACGCGAGCGGAGCGATTTCGATATCTCCCCGATCGATGAGCCGGTTGGCCCGCTCCATATCCATCATATCGAATAGCGCATCATAAAGAGGACGAAGATATGGATTGACCTTGGCGTACATGTCCCCCGGCAGATACCCCAGCTTTTCCCCGGCTTCCACTGCCGGACGCGCGAGAATGATGCGACTGACGTCCTTTCTCATCAGTGCACTCACTGCCATCGCCATCGCCAAGTACGTCTTGCCGGTTCCGGCCGGACCTATCCCGATCACGATGTCGTGTTTTTCGATGGCCTCGAGGTAGTGCTTCTGCGTTGGAGTCTTGGGAACAATGAACCGCTTTCTGGTGACGATAGGAGAGGCGCTGAAGAGCAGCTCTTTCAGCGAGGCGTCCTGGTTGTGGCGGAGTGCGGTCAGGGCATGACTGATATCATCGGACCTGAGTTCATAGCCTTCATTGGTGAGCGCGGCGAGTTCGTTGAGGACTCGTTCGGCCTGCTTTACCGTCTCAGGCGTTCCTTCGACCGTGACTTCTTCGCCACGCGCCGAACATCGCACGCCATATTCCTCCTCAATCAGCTTGAGGTGGCGATCGTGGTGTCCAAAGAGGACCGCCGTGTTTGTGCCTTCCCGTAGTTTGATCTTGCGCACGCCGGTGTCGAGCACTCCTTTCGTCGAAGCGATAGAGGGATTCTAGCAAACAGCGAAAGTCCGGGACAAGATCGGGGGAAACAGATGACAGCGGGAGAGATCTCTGACGCCCGCAGAGCGCTAGCCTTACGCCGACGGTTGCGCCAACGACTAGGCCGTCGAGGGAATAGACAGTTCGAATTCTTGCCAGGCCGCCCCTCCCTGTCCGTCCTCTGCCATAACCTTCACACGATGGGTGCCCGCCACACCAGATAAAATTTTCCAGGTCACTTGTCCCGTCGCCATATTGATCGTCATTCCCGGAGGCCCTGTCTCCAACACATAGGTGATACTATCTCCGTCAACGTCCTTGGCTTGCACGAGATACTCGTACACCTCTCGATTCGTCAACGGAACCGGACTCGACACTATCAGCGGCGGTGAGTTCCCCAATGCGCTGGGGGCTGAACGGACCGGAGCGGCGGCCGCATCCTGATCCCGCGCAATCACCTCGACCACAATGACATCTTTCCTGCCGAACCCCGTGGTGTCGAGCACACTCTCCTCGCCTTCCTGGATCTCTTGATCATTCCTCCACCAGCGATACGTATAGTGGATCTCATCACGATCAGGGTCGACGGCGTCTACCTTGGCGTGCACCCGATTCCCGTTTCCCGGAGCCTCCATCTCCACCACCACATGGGCAATCACCGGCGGGGTATTCACCACAGTCACCGGCTGTGTGCGATAGGGCACGCTTTCCACCTGACCATCCGTGGCAATCACCTCAAGAGCGATCAAATCTCCCCGCTTGACTTGGCTGGGAGGCAATTCCGGTCCGGTCGCCCCCAAGACTGGAACTCCGTTGACGATCCATTGAAATCGCTTGGTGGGTTCGGTGCCGTCAGGATCGTCGGCCGCCACATGCGCCGTGATGGGTCCGGCAAGCACAAGAGGATCCGGAACGATCGTCACGAGACGAACCGTGGGAGGGTGATTACTCTTCACCCCACCCCCGACAACCGGTCCGTCCTGGGGAGAGGAAGAACAACCCCAGTATGCAGCAGCCGCCAAAGCCATCAGCGGCACCCGAAAAGCCGGGAAAAGGGTTCGCCAGACGGTCTTCACTGGTTCGTCCATGAGAAGAATCTACTCCGCGGATCAATCGCCACAGGAACGCTAATATTTGACCCCAAGGTTCCGCCACCTGTCGTACAGGTCGCACAATCTCCGAAGTTTCCCTGGCTCATGTTGATCAGGAGCCCAAACGGACTTCCACCATCCCGCCCGGACCCCATATGTACCACCACACCGAAGGCCAAGCCTTCGCCGAGGGACCCGAACTTGTTGACCGTCTGATTGGCGCCTGCTCCCGTCGTGCCCAGAATCGGCTCTTGATACGCGCTTCCTGTCTTATAAAACAGCGCCCAGAGTCGGCTGGTTCCGGACGAGACGCAAATGTCGTTGGTCGGTATAAACGTCGGGAAAAACACGACCCCGCCGAAGACCGTGGGACTACTCACCGCCCGCTCTCCGATGCCATACGGTGTCGGATTCGTCGGCGGATTGGCCGGCTCAACAAGCTTGGTCACCCACCCATCTTTGCTTTGAACAAGGCTAATTAAGCCCGCGAAGGTGGTCGCACCGGTCACACCAGACACCTGATTGGTACCGCTTGCCAGCCCACAATCGCCGACGCCCACGACACACACCGTGGCATTCGACACATCCACCAAATCATTATCCATGCAGCTCAGCGCGCCGGCGGACTGATTGCATCCGGTGTTGAGTACAGAATCTTTCATCCCCACAAAATACTGAGTAGAGAGATCCGTCTTGTCAGACTTGCTGTAATAACGTCCGCTGCCTACAAACACCCACACATTCGCGGCATCATCCAGCGTGACGGAAGGGGCACTCGCAACGGGTCCCATCTCCGCTCCAGAGGTAAACGTATCCAACATTTCCGTCGGCACTCGCGCACTGCCTGACGCAATTCCCCACTGCGATGGATTCGTGACGGTACCAAATTTCGCCGTCGCCCCCCCCGCACCCATCGTCAATCGATAAATTTTGCCTCTCCATGGAAGCGCGCCATCATGAATGACACGACCGAAATAGACGACATCATGACGATAGTCGAGATCCCGATCCAATGCCGTAATGTCGCCGATATAGGAATCCCACGACCCCACCGAATACGATGTTACCAGCGCATTACTACTCCCCGGTCCCGTTGCCAGGTCTATCGCAAACACTTTCGCGCTTTGCGTCACGCTGGCGTCATACCCGGTCGGACCCGACCCCACGACCATGTACCATTTCGCGTTGGTATTGCTGGCTTTCGCATCAGCGGCAGGATTCACGCGAACCACGGCAGGCACACTGGTCGTCAACCCCAAACTCGGGCTACTGAACGACCAAAGCAACTTGGGAGCATCAGGATTGGTGATATCCATCGCAAAGTACGAGCTATAGAAGGTGTAGTCCGTGCCGCTGATATTGACGGTCATCGGAGGCGCGCCGGTCCCCGCGGTACACGCGCCACAACTTCCCCCCATCCTAAATCCGCCGATCAGAATTGTGCCCCAACCGTTAGGATGGTCGGTATCCGCAGTAAAGATCCGCACATCGGCCACCTTGAGAGGCAGGTCCACATAGTAGACATGTTGATAGTCGGCCCGGCTCAGGAACTCGAGCTGCGGAAGGAGCTCATAGGGCACGAACCCCCACAACTCATCACCCAGCGCCGCTCCACTGGAGTTATCTGCGGGGGCCGTCGTAAACCAGCCGTGCTCGATGGTACTGGCAGGCGCAGATGCGCTTGCGTCATCACCAGGGTGGTAGTAGCCGGCATTGAACGCATGCAGCATGCCGTCGTTGCCGCCGACGTAGGCCACCTGCCTGCGGTTGTACCACTTCTGAAGGAACGCCGTATAACTTTGATCCCCATAGATCGCGTCGTACCGATCCCGAGGCCCCGCCACCACGGTCGGTGTCGAATGGATGACATCACCCAGCTTCCAGACTTTCAAGGTTCCGCTTCCGGCCGGCACCTGGAGACGACGATCTCTGGTCGCCGCCTGCTCGGCGCAGGTGGCCACATCGCACCCACGCACAAAGTTAATAATCTTCGTCCCCTCCGTGCTCGATGCGGCACGAAGGTAGGGGCGAAGCGTCGGCTCGTTCGCCGTCGTGAACGCGATCTGCTCCCCGGAGTCAACCACTCCATCATGATCGGCATCGACCCAGGTAAGAATGTTCCGAGTGGACGCGTCCTTCAACGCCAACTGCTTCCCGGCTTCCCAAATCGGGAGAATATCGCTCAACGCCAGCCCGCATGGATTGCAATCCGCCGCTGTCACAGCGCTATCGCCAGTCTGATCGTTCGGCAATCCATCGCCGTCGGAATCAACGTACTTGTCGACTTTCACCGAATTCGACGCCGCGTCAAAACGGGTCTTAATGATCTTGTCGACCTTGTAGTCGAGGCGACCATCTTGATTCGTGTCCTCCCGCGTATTGCCGAAGGTATCGATGAACAAGGCCTGCGTATAGCCGGTCCATTTGACATCGCTCAATGTCGAAGGTTCGATTGTGCTGGGAAAGAAATACGATTGATAGAGGGCGCCTTCGCCGGTCGACGCGGTGGCCAGCACCGATACGGATGAACCAGAGGCGCTTCGTCGGAGAATGCTCGCAATTGTGGCAAGCAGCTTATCCTGAAGATCGTCGACGTTAGAGGATTCGAAATAGGCGTCAGGGATTCCGTCGGGAGTGGCCGCTCCTGTGAGATTATTCTCTTTGTCCCATTCATTGGTCTGTGGGATACCGTCATTGTTGGAATCCTCAAACCCTCCCAACCGGGCGGCTTGAGCCAAGATCCCGCGACCATTGATGTTGCCGAACGCAAAGAAGGAGTACACCGTTAAGCTCTGAGTCCCTGCGATGCAATGTCCCGTTACCGATAAACCGGCGATGGTACCGTCACTGGTGCCGCTGCAAGGCCGCAGATCGGTCGTATGCGCCCAATAGGCGACATCGTCTAAGTAGTGGCTCCCGCTATCGGCATAATTCGTCTTATGCTCGGCCAACAGATCACTATACGGAGTGGCTGCGTGTGTATTGCAGGTGTCATCGATGGTGCGCGGGGGAGCCGCACTATCACTCCCTGTGCAATGCTGCCCATGATGGGCATGCGCATAGTCTTGCAGAGCCGTCGGGACATTCTGATCTTGCGTCGGTTCGCCGTCGGTGAATACGATCACAAACGTCCGACAGCAAGCCACAACTTGAGAACTCGAAGACCAGGGCGGAGTATGGTTTTGTCCGAAGAAATACGGGTCGCGGCCACAGGCATTGGTGATATAGCCGGCAGGACACGTTTCAGACCCGACCAATGCCGTGATTTCGCTCGTTCCGATCGACCCGGCACCGCTTGTGGCAAAATTGACACCATTTGACACGCCACCGGAAAACGCAATCGGATACACGTAGCCTGTGGAAAATGTGGATTCGATCTGCGCGACATAGCGCGCGGTTTCATACAACGCCTCACTGAGGGGAGTCCACGTGGAGGGATAGGACTCCTGCACGGCATCGACCATGGCGGCCGTGTTCGTGGAGAACGTCTCTACTCCGCTCCCAGACCAGTTGATTGATTGGCGAGACCCGGCGCCTACCAGCATACGCGCACCTTCGCTGCTGGACTTAAACTCAACCAATCCAAATCGTGCCTTGCTTCCGATCTGCTGAATGACCCCGGTCGGCTCTGTCGTGTATCCAATCTTCAGATGATATTTTCGAACACTGTACGAGTCCCCGCAGTTGCTATTGAAACTCGTATCGTTCTCAACACAGAAATACGCGTCAGATACATGGATAGAAATCGTCGCGGGGCTACCGGTTCGATCGGCCAATGGAATCCGGCCGACATAGGTATTGGCGCCTGTGCCACCGCCATAGGTAACGTCTGCACGTTCGTTGCTGAGGCCGCTGGCTTGTGCGCGAACGGTCTTGAGGGCCGGTGTCCCGCTGGTCGGACAGGTTCCGTCGGTCGCTCTCGTGCTGAAACAATCGCCCCCGATCATCGCTCGCTTCACCGCATCAAACCGACGCAAGGTGGCCCAGTTCAGAAAATTGCCATCCCATTCCGCGTCCGGACAAGCCGTCGCCAATGCCGTTTTGCCGGTTCCGCTCTCGAATCGAGTATCGGTCGTATTGTAGGTGTAGCACCGAAGCGAATCGAAGTATCCGGAATATCGTGTGGTATTGGTCCATGTGGTTGTGGTCGACGTACTCCCGTCCGCCAGCGTCCCGCATGACGATGATTCACAGGCTCGGTTGCTCATGCTGCCCGAGTTGTCCATAACCACGATGATATTGGGCGTCGTCGCACTTGAGACAAAGGGTGGCACCGCGGTGTAATCGGCATTGGAGACGACGGCTCCGGCATCACGGAAGCCAAGCAGTGCGGCACCCAGGCTGCCGGCCACACACATCACAGCGACAAGCGTTCGGCGATTCATGCGTTCTTCCTCCTCATCTCAAGCAGGACAACAGCCGTCGAATTCCCGGCTACGAGTTGAGACAAGACCTTTCATGCGCTATTGCGGCAACGTGACCACCATCTTATCGATATGGCCTTCTTTTAGATGAAACTTCACGAGCGACGTTGGAATAATCCGTTCCAATTCCAAAGCTTCCCCCTCATGAGTCACGACCACCGCTGCGGCCTTCAAGACATACGTCCGGCCGTCAATACGAATCGTCGATCCCAGGACCTCGTCGATCACACCGGACTGAAACCCGACGGTCGAGAGCGGCATCGCCTCCGAGCCTTGCTCCGTCTCGGCGTAGACGGAATGTGCCCCGATCGGCACCAGAGTCAGGATCGACAGTACGCCCAGGAACATCGTGTAAGTCATTGCCATACCTCTTCTCAGCTGACCTTTTTTACACATGTGTCGCCGAACAAACATCCGTACACCGAGGTCACCGTGCTACTCGATCCGGTCGCCGCATTTGTCGCGGTACAGGTAATGCGATAGACCAGTTCCGTCGAGATCACCCCACTGCTTTGGCTCTGTCCCGATTTAGTCTGGGCATAGAGACGATCAATGTCGCCGTTCACCGTAAAGCCAGGAACATTCGTCATGACAAAGTTGGGATCCGTAGCCGCAGAATCGGCGTAGTTTTCGGCCAATGTCCCGGTCGGGGCAGGCGAAGGAAGGGGCGAGGTGCCGTAAATCTCTTGCGTGAGGATCGTGGCATTGGCTGCAGGTACGGGGCCGGTCGGGGCAATGAATGATGCCGGAAGGACTCCGGGGGGCGACAACGTTTGCTGGATGATGTTGACTCCGAGGCCTTCACACGAATCCGCTGCCGCCACCACCGCCTCGGTCGTGCGAAAAAATCCCGCCATCCGATTCTCCATGCTGGTCACAGTGATCGAGGCGATGCCGAGTATCGACAAAATCAACAGCATCAACATGACGGTCAGCAGCGCGATGCCTTGCTGCCCGATCACAGCGGGATTCGCCTGTATCCGTTGCCCGGCAGTTGTGCCCTGTCGAAGATTCATGCCCCTATCTCTCATTACAAATTCCTCGGCTGGATCGTGCGGATCACCACCCGCCTTCGTTGCTGTTGATACGTCTGGGCGTCGTAGCCGGCATCCGCCGATGGATTGTGATCACCGACGATCACCGGTCCAGCCGTATTGACGGCTTTGGTCCCCTTCTCATCTAAACCGTCGTCGGCTTTCGTCGGCCTTACCACCAGACTCACCTGCACCATCCTGATCTTGTCCGGCATCCGGGGTGCAATTGCCCACGACCCGTTAGAAACAAAGTCTCCTTGCGAGAACGTGGGGAAACCGCCGGAAGAAGACCCGTCCTGATCATCAATCACGCCGTCAGGATAGAGCGGATTCGGCGCGGCTTGGTTGCACCCGTCGCAGGCATAGGTGACCTGCATATCCTCGACGCCGTCCACAAGCGGCACATTGTCTCGAACCAGGCAGGGGGCGTCGCTGCCGCACGTGGCCGGAGTATTCGTGATAATTTGGTATCGGACGCATTGCAGCAAATACACCGGGGTGCCGATGGGAAATTGTCCGGTCACATAATTCCCTGTGCCGAACTCGAGTGTCGTCGCATTGATGGTCTTGACGGTTTTTGAGAGTGCGCCCCCGATCGAAATGGTCGAATTGACCGCTAAGCCCTGTGCGACCATTTCAGCAATGGCAGATGCTGAAAGACTTATTGAATTTTCCAGGGCCGGCGCATTGGCCGTTCCACCCACTGCTGCCGTTAAGGTCCATCCCGTCGTATTCATGATCGGCAACACCATTGAGACCCCGTCAGGACCGCTATCCGCACCATTCGGCGATTGATCCTGCGGGAGAAGCCCGACCGGCCTGGTCACGGCCCCGATCGTCGCGTTACAGGAGCCGATCGCCGTACTCGACGGATCGGTGGCGTTGTAGTTGTATCCCGCAATTTTGATGTCTCGACTGAGGAGATCAATGGCCAACCGGACGTTCTGCTGAGTGTCAGCCACTTGACTGTTCACCACATTAGCGCGATTCGACGTCACGACCGTGGTCATCATCGCCGCCACAATCACCACGGTGATCAACACCGCAGCCATCAATTCTACAAGCGTGAAGCCTTGTTGATTTTCTGTCACTCGACGCATGGTCGTGCTCCACCCCATATCTATTCAGGCGCAATGATCGTGGTGAACGCGGCAGTCTTGTTGCGAGAAGTACTCACATCCGTCCGTCTGGTCTGCCAGTTCACAGTGACAGTGACCAAGAAGCGATTCATCGTCACGGGGTTCGTCGTGGGATCGGGATCGAGGCGAGTGGCTGTCACGGTGCCAACAGCGGTCTGCAGACCGGAATTAGCCATCAACGCCGACCATTGCGTACAGTCACCCCATGCCATACGCTGCGTACTGACGCTTTGTGGACAGGCCGCATTCGTGGCCGTGCCATGGTAATCCAGGACGCGTTGGCGGTTATTTTGAATACGCTCTGCCATATCTGCCGCAAGGTTCGTCACTCGCGACATGTCGTTGGCATCCACATTCTTTCCCAGCGCCATTCCCGACAATCCCGCTAAACCCAACAGGCCGACTGAAAGCACGCCTGCCGCTACCATCGCTTCCAACAAGGTAAACCCACCCTGGCGGCGCGCTGCGCAAACACATTGCCGTTTATCAATTCCCATGCTCGTCATTCAGCCTCTAGGGACAGCTCGCGCGGGCGCACCAATTCACCTTGCCGGCCGGTGTGATGACCAGGGAATAGACCGTCCCTTGCTGAGAGACCAGGGTCAGGGGCACATTCGTTGAGGACCCGCTCAGCCCTTGCCTGGTGAATTGCACCGTCGGACCGCCAGTAAATCCAACAATCGCCTGCGGCAGGAGGATTGGAGCAAGCGCCCCCCCGAAATCCACGTTCACTCTCCCAGAGACCAGCGCCAGCGTCACCGTGACGGCCAGGTTTCGATTCATCGCCGCCATTCTGGCCAGGGTAAGACTTCCGGCAAGTTCGGTTGTGCCTTGCTTTAACTGATAGCGAGCGTTCCATTGGATATAGTTGGGAACGGCCACCATGGCCAGAATGCCGACGATCGCGACTGCGATCATTACTTCGATGAGGGTGAACCCCACCTGAGAACGGGCGGCGGCAGTTCCTGACTGTTGGCGGCGACTACACATAGCGACAGGCAGATGAGCAAGTGCCATGCCGATGACGCCACGCCAAAACCCTATCGCAAACCTTTGATATATTGGTCTCGTTCCTTGAGGCAGGCGTACAATTCCGCGCGTTTCACAATCTAAGAAATGACAATTTTTGTCGAGGGGCGTGCGATGGCGCTTCAGGAGAGGAGCCAGAATTTAGATGGGAGTGAGCACATCGGGCAACGCGCAAGGATAGAGACACGGGATTTCCGGCCACCCCTAGGCTCACCACCGCTTTTCCGGGTTGGCTCAAACAGGTGCTGAAGCGGAATGATTCTTGACGGATGACAACATGACATTGCGGGAAAACAGCACACCACTATTTGATCGCTACCGCTCGCACTTGCTTGTAGGTCGTCATTCCCTGAAGGACTTTCTCGATGCCGTCTTGGAGTAATGTCTTCATGCCTTCGCTCTTCGCGAGAGCCAACACTTCACCCGTGCGAGTTCGGGTCTGAATCAGCGCCTTCATGCGATCAGAAACCACCATGAGTTCATGAATCGGTACCCGTCCGCGATAGCCGCTGTGATTGCACGCCTCACACCCGCGCCCCCGGTACAGCGTGAGCGACGTCGATCCATCAGCGTGAACGCGCTCCCATTCTCCGAGGCCAAATGCCTGAACTAACTCCTCATATTCGTCACGAGTGGACTGGTACGCCTCACGACAATTGAGGCAGATACGCTTGCATAACCGCATCGCCAGCACACCCAGCATGGCATCAGAAAAATTGAAGGGATCGCACCCCAAATCGAGCAATCGCACAACGGTTTCCACGGCGCTATTCGTATGGATGGTGCTGAAGACCAGATGTCCCGTCAGGGAGGCTTCAATAGCGATATCGGCCGTTTCCTTGTCTCGCATTTCTCCGATCATGATCACGTCCGGATCCGCCCGTAGAAACGCCCTCATGGTGGTCGCGAACGTCAGGCCGATCTTAGGATGAACCTGCACCTGCCGTAAGCCGTCCTGCGTGATTTCGATCGGGTCTTCCGCCGTCCAGATCTTTCGTTCGTCCGTATTGATCGATGCCAGAATCGCATGCAAGGTCGTGGTCTTGCCTGAACCCGTGGGTCCTGCGCACAACACAATGCCGTACGGCTTCTCAGCCAACGTGCGGACCAACCGACGCGTTTCATCACTGAATTCAAGATCGTCAAGGCGCCGAGGCCCATTGGCACTCAAGAGTCGAATGACCACATCTTCGTTAAACCCCGCGGTGGGGAGCGTCGCAACACGTAATTCGATCTCCTGTCCCGTACTCAGCTTGAATCGAATCTTTCCATCCTGAGGCTTTCGCCGTTCTGCAATATCCAGACTGGCCATGATCTTCACCCGAGACACAATCGCACGACGATACGCAGCTGGAATCTTCATATAGATAAAACAGCTGCCGTCGACGCGAAAGCGCACCGCCGTTTCCTTCCGATCGGAATAGGGCTCGATATGGATATCGGAGGCGCCACGCCGATACGCCTCCGCAATAATCTGGTTCGCGAGGCGAACAATGGCCGAATCGTTTTCCGTGATCGCCGCAATGGTCGCATTCTGCTGCTCTTCCAACTGAGCTTCGCTCACCAGCTCGCCAAGGATGTCATTAATCGGATCACCGACCTCTCGCCCGGACACCTCACTGAGGACACGCTCAATGTCGGCCCTCAGGCCGACACGGTAGGAAATAGTCTTTCCAGGGAACGCCCGCCGAATATCGAGGAGCTTGTCGGCATCGTGAGGGTTGTCGATCAGCACGTCGACCCCGGAGCTGTGACGCCGAAACGGAACCCAATGATTCGTTCTCAAATAATCGAAGCTCAAATTTTTCAATAGATCACGCTCGACGACTATCTGCTCATCATAGTCAAGAAAGGGACAACGATAAAATTCAGCCAACGCGGCACCGATGGCCGACTTAGGGATTCGATATCGATCCATGAGGCACGTGGCGGCATCAAGCCGTTTGCGTGCCGCTTCCGACAGAGCGATTGCCAATTCCTCCTGCCGAAGAAACCCCTGTTGAACAAGCTGATTATAACGGCCACGGCCGTGCGTTTCCTGTGCAGGTAAAACGGATGGACCTACTCCCTCTGACGGTAGTGCGGATACAGTTGCACGAATCATGACATCAGTTCCTTTCCCACGATCTGCGGCTGAAACTCTACGACAAGAACGTACACTCCCCTGAGAGCTACAGCTTGGCCTGCCAACTGCCAGGTGCAACGAACACCAGTGGCAGTCCCTGCACGAACCCCTCGCGAAGATCATGGTTGTACCAGACCTCTAGCGTGCCCGATCCGTTAGTTCCGTCCGCAGTCGTGCCCTGCGCCACTACTCCGCCATAGACTTTAACGTGTCCCGCATACCGCACGTCACCCGCCGCATACAACACACCCTGCAGATGGATGCCTGACAATTGCACGGGGATTCGAGCCCCAAGTGATTGTTGTCCATCCGGAGGTGGACTCAGCGCGAGGACGGCTCTTCCCGCTGGGCCGGCCTTCCAGAACACATGGGCGTTCACGATGAAGATACCTTCCGCATAGTCCTGCTCGAGCACGATTGAGCCCAAGTTATCGAGGCGGGGCGGCATCCCATCGAGTGTGTCTACAAAAACGAGTCCCCGATGATCCCCCGGCCCCCTTGAGGCAAACACCTCCGATGCAGGACGTCCCAATCCTGGCCGAATCACACCGCCCGGATATAACAGCCCGTCCCGATCGATCCCATACAACTGACCAAACTGCATGGCCATTTGCTTCAATGTTGCATACTCCCACTGATCCACCTGAATGCCGGGGATCGGTTCCTGATGGGCCTGGAGGTTCAATGGGACATTAGCCCACGCTTCGAGAGGCAATTGAGCAAACCTAGCCTCCCCCCCGATCTTGATGTGAAGCCAACGGTCGGTGCGTTGCCCCATCTCGTCATAAGCCTGCCCCGTCACCGGAGCAAGGGCGCTCTTCACCGGCATCTCGCTCGGTTTTGGGAAATGAGCCGGACCACGAACGATCATCTCCCCCCAGTGAGCAAACACAGCTCCGGCACTCAATTCACTCAACTGACTCCCCAGCGCACCGCTCTGCAGGGGGGCATGCAAGGCCGGAACGGCATACGCTCCGAATTCCACGGATGATGTCTTCGTCACCCGAGCGGCCTGGCCGGCTCCTGCCGTCACCTCCACCGTGCAGAGCAAACCGGGTCGCGTCGCTCCGTACACTCGCAACTTAAGAATCCTGGCCAGCCCCTTGAGAGACTTGAACCACCCTGTTTGAGGATCGTTCAGCAAGCGGTCGTGCTGGGGATTGGCCGCATCAAAGAACATGTCGGGCTGAGCGACGGTTCCCACGAATTGCGCACGCCCCTCCGCATCAAAATATGAGGGATCACCTTGCGCATTGACGAATCGCTTCGCGAACCATGTCGTCCCGATCTCCTGCGGCACAAGCGAGGGATCGTGAAACCACCCCATCACGACATCAACCGCAGATTCCGCAGCGTGATGGGCGAGACGCTCCTCCTGCAGCACACTGGCCCCGACAACCTCCTGTCCAGCCAGATGCATGGAGGTCATCCCCAACAGCGTCAACAAACACACCACCATCAACACCGTCAACAAGGCAATACCACGCTCATCCCGTTGGTTGCCGACACGTCGCTGCGCGTTACTCATGTCCATGTTTCTCATCCTTCTTCCTCATTACGTCCGAATCGCGATATCTCTCGAGAGAACCAATCCTTGCGTTCCGACCTCTATCCTCACTTGCACACGGACCACCTCCCGCGCATCGTCCGTCACGTTTCCAAGCCTATTGAAATATCGCAGCTGGAAACGGCGCACGTCGCTCAACAGCGTACTGACGCCACCATCCACCTCGCGCATCAGCCGCAGCGTTCCCTCTCCTTGGGGTTTGACGTAATAACGTACGCGATTGAGCAGAAACACGGCACTGCGGATCTGGAACTGTTCCGTCGGCGGTGTGGCGAGCGTCAGCGTGTGCTTCCGGCCGTCCACCGCCAGTTGATTCCACATACAACGAGTCGCTGAACACAACACGACCTGCTTTCCCCTCGGCCAATCAGTGCCGTCGTCTACCTGCAGATCCTGCAAACCGGGAACCGCACTCTGCGTCAAGGTGGTGGCGGAACTGCTCAGATTAGCGAAGAACTCGGCTTCGTTTGCTTCCGCTTTTAGAAATGGAGCCCCGCCCCCCAGTAACCCGCCTGTAGCCAGCCGCAGCTCGCTGCACAGCACATCCATTCCCAGCCGCAATTCCTGGTTCCCGATCATCGCGACATGTTGCTGGCCCAACCGAAGACCATACGCCGCAAAGGCTTGGATCGCAGCCGAGATCCCAACACTGCTGATCGCCAAGGCAATGAGCAGTTCAAGCAGGCTGACCCCAGCCGAACCCAATCGTGTATCCCCCCGTTTTCGCACTAAGGAGTTCGCCCAAACCCTTGTGGTGTTCATCATGAGAGCACCGGCAGGCCGACATAACGCGGGTTGGCGCGGATCGTACGAACCCGCACCTCCCGTTCCTCTCCTCCCAACACCCTGAATAGTGCTCGTGCTTCGATAGTCGCGAGACTGGCGGCACCGGGCTGCCTGCCGCGATTGAATTCCACCGTCCACACCAGGCGTATATTCGAACGCGACATACTTCCGGTAAAGATCCCGTCTCCATTCGTCATATCCTCTTGCGTTCCGTCATCATGCATGACCGACTCCGCCGTCCCGTCTTGATCCAAATCATCCGTCAACAACTGTTCCCACGGTAAGCTGCGCTTCTGCTCCACCCGCGACTCCACCATCGCCAGCGCCGTGGTCGTCAACGCCCCGCGCTGCAGCCCCCGCTGCGCCCACTCACACATCGCGATCGTCCCAATCACGCCAATGGAGAGCACCACCAAGGCGACCATGCTCTCGACCAGCGTGAATCCGCCTCTTCCCTTGACCGGGACACATTGCTTCATGATCCTCACCATCACCTGGTTCATGACACCACCACCCGTCCCGTGAGACTCACCGTGACCTGGTGCATGACCCGTCGCGAATCGAGGAGCACCATGGTCGTCGCTGTTGCCGAACGCCCACTCGGCTGAAAGACGATTTCAGGCCGCGTACTCATCGAGTCGACGACCGTCCCTGTCCGCCCAAACTCATAGCGACGAAACGCGCGCTGATCACAGTCCATACATTCCGTCCTCAACTCGGACTGCTCCAAGTTCACCACGACTCGAACACGCTCATGCCGCGCCATGGCCAACTGCCTGGCCATACGCAGTTCAGAGGCAATTTCCGTAACCGTCGCATGCTGGCGATGTTTGGCAATCAACGCCAGCCAGCCAGGCACGCTCGCTCCCATCACCACCGCCAAGACCGCTAGCACCACACACAGTTCCACGAGACTCACTCCACGTTCACTCATGCCTTCTCCTTTCGTCGAGCGCGTAGAGCGATTCCAAGTTCCATGCCGTTGCCTTGGCACACCACACGCGAGGGACGACAATGCGGCCGGCCTCTCAAAACCACACGGGAACATGCCGGGATTTCTAGAAACCACTCAGGGGTGGAGGTCGGTCAACACCGAAACTCACTACGGTCAGGAGGCAGGTACAATTGTGAACTGTTCCCAATCAGATACAGTTCCACATCGATTCAGATACAGAGAAACATCGGCACAAATGCCGGAGAAGTGGCTCTGCAAGCCAGTTTGCAGGCTATTACTGGGGGACGACGATCAACGACCAATACCAGTCAAACAGCGGTTGATAGAACAGGAGCGCGAGGAGGGAACCTGCGGCAAGGAAGGGGCCGAAGGGGATGTACTGATCGCGACGCATGATTCCGAGGGCCATCAACCCGACACCGACCACGGAGCCAAGAAACGAACCGATCATGATGGCCAACAACGCCGGCTTCCATCCGATGAATGCGCCGACCATGGCCATCAGCTTGATATCGCCACCCCCCATACCTTCTTTCCCGAATACATATGGGCTCGCCCAAGCCAGCGCCCAGAGAAGCCCTCCCCCCAAGACCACACCGAGCAGCGAGTCCACCACGCCTATGGGGAGAATCACGGCGGCACAGAGCAGGCCGATGACGATTCCCGGTACTGTCACCGCATCGGGAATCATTGTGTGCGAAAGGTCGGTTCCCGTAATCACGATCAGGGCAGAGAACAATCCGGCGTACACATAGGCCTCGCCGGAGAACCCGAACATCCCAAATATCATCAGATACCCGAGGGCATTCGCCGCCTCAACCAGCGGATACCGGATCGCGATTGGCACCCCGCAGGTGCGGCACCGCCCCCGCAAGATCAGATAACTCACGATCGGAATATTGTCGTAGCTCGCGATTGGTTTCCCACAAGACGGGCAATGAGAGGATGGCCATGCCACGGACTCTTCACGCGGCAATCGATGGATGCAAACATTAAGAAAGCTGCCGATGACGGCACCGAACAAGAACACGATCACATATGACATCATGAGCAAGCTCGTAGCGACTGACCCCAGATCGACCTTCGACGTCGCAGAGAGTTATATGTATATCATCCTAATACAATAAGACGACAAACATCAGACTTGTCGGCCGGCGCTTTTCATTTACAAACGCCCGAAGCGCTGCGTATAATCCGGCATCGATTTGGGCACGGGAGGTCGCAGGCCTCAATCTGTGAATTGCCTTTACCCGAAGTGGAGCTAGATGTACATGTCGCCAGCCGCCAGGACCACCAAGAGTCGAACCAAAGCCGTAGTCGCTGATCCGATCATTCTCCCTCGCAAACGACGCCCGGAAGCGCTGACCACCCGGGAGCAGGAAATCCTTGAGCTCATCTGGACTGGATTTAAGAACAAGGAAATCGCACAGCGCCTCAAAATCAGTGTCAAAACCGTTGAGGCCCATCGAGCCAACATGATGAAGAAAATTCGGGTCTCCAATACCGCTCAGCTGCTCAAGGCTGCCATTCAAGGGAAAATGTTGAAGCTCCGGTAACCAGATCGCCTCACACCGTTCCCCAGCCCCCCTCTCGACGCTGGCGCACCGCTTCATAGAGCACGACGGCTGCCGAAGCCGAAACATTCAGGGAACTGACCTTCCCCAGCATGGGAATTTGCGCCGCATCATCACAGACAGCGCGAACACCGGGACGCACACCCTTCCCCTCTCCCCCAAATACCAAGGCAATCGGGCCTCGTAAATCCAGCTGCGTATACGACTTCGGAGCCTGAGCATCCAACGCGTACACCCAAACACCTACGCTCTGAAGACGCTCGATCCATCGCGCAAGGTTTGGGACACGCCCGACAGGCATGTAGTCGACGGCGCCGGCTGAAGCCTTGGCGACCACACCGGTGAGCCCCACCGCACGACGTTCTGGAATGAAGACGCCCTGGGCCCCTGAGGCTTCAGCCGTTCGGAGAATCGCTCCGAGGTTGTGCGGATCCTCCACTCCATCCAGCAATACCAACAGCGGTGTGCGGCCGACTGCCCGAGCAGAAGCAAGAATGTCTTCCGGCTCCGCATAGGCTTTCGCGGCCACGAACCCAACGACACCCTGATGGTGCCCCCCTGGAACAAGGCGATCCAGTGCGACGCGCGGCTCGACGTACACTGGGACCCGATGCTCCCTGGCCAAGCGTACGATTTCGCCGAATTGTCGGTCGGTTCCCAACACTGACAATCGTTGAAGCGGGCGAGCACCGGCGCGGAGCGCCTCGCGAACGGCATGGAGGCCGTAAATCAGCTCCGGGGAATTATCGCTTCCAGCGGCTGGTGCCATCCGGCCGATCCTCAATCGTAATGCCCTGGGACGCCAACTCGGCTCGAAGCTGGTCGGCAAGCTTGTAATTCTTGGATTGTTTCGCGGCCAGCCGCGCGGCAATCTTCGCACCGATCTCTTCATCCGACAGACCTGCCTTCTCGCCGCCAGATGTCCCTGAAACAACCAGCTTCGGTTGGCTCTTGAACTGCCAGTCGTCGGACTGCAGAAGACCCAACACCGCACCCAAACTCCGAAACTCTTCTCTCACGAACCGACGCGTGTCACCGGACAAACCGCCATCGAGAGCTTTGTTGGTTTCCCCGCGTAGTTTTTGCAGGGCGGCGACAGCGCTGGGCGTATTCAGGTCGTCATCCATGGCGTCGACAAAGGCTTGCCGCGTTCGAGCCATTGTCTCGCGCAACGGCAGATCAGCGCAGCCTTGCTCAGGAGCCGTCTCCTTGAGTCGGTCGAAGAGATCGTAGAATCCATTGAGGGCGTTCTTCGCTTCCGCCAGACTTTGATCGGAAAAATCCAACGGGCTGCGATAGTGCGTGGAAAGCAGAAAGTATCGCAGCATTTCGCCTGTGACGACATCGGGCCATTCAGACTTGTCGAAAATTTCGCGAATGGTGAAGAAATTCCCCAAGGACTTGGACATCTTCTCTTGATTGATCTGCACAAATCCGTTGTGTACCCAATAGCGCGCGAATTCTTTACCGGTCGCCCCGCACGATTGCGCGATCTCATTCTCATGATGCGGGAAGATCAAATCCATCCCGCCGCCGTGAATATCGAACGTCTCACCAAGATGCCGCATCGCCATCGCGGAGCATTCGATATGCCAGCCTGGACGGCCGGGCCCCCACGGGCTGTCCCAGGATGGTTCACCGGGCTTGCTCCCTTTCCACAAGGCAAAATCCATAGGGTGACGTTTGCGCTCGTCCACGTCGACACGCGCGCCCGCCTGCAAATCATCAATCTTGCGCTTAGACAGGCGACCATACACCGGGTATCGGTCGACCTGGAAATAGACATCCCCTTCGACGCGATAGGCCATTCCCTTGGCCAACAAGGTCTCCACCAGGGCGACAATGTCGGCGATGTGCTCCGTCGCTCTCGGCTCAAGGGTGGCCCGTCGAACTCCGAGCTTGTCCATATCGTCGTAATAGGCCTTGATGTAGGTTGTCGTGATGTGCTCGCAACTGACCCCTTGTTCATTGGCGCGCTTAATGATCTTGTCATCGACATCGGTGAAGTTCTTGGCAAACTCCACGGCCAAGCCGGAATATTCCAAGTACCGCCGCAACACATCAAAAACCAACGCACTGCGGGCATGCCCGATATGACAATAATCGTAGACCGTGACTCCGCACACGTACATGCGGACCTTCCCGGGCACCATTGGTTCAAGCAGGTCTTTGCGACCGGTCAGCGTATTGTAGACACGCAGCATAATCCGTCATTACTCCGCAGACGCACGGCGCTTCGGCCAGTGTGACCAGAGAAAATACCCGAGGCCCAGGGCGAGACACAACCCGATCACCAGATCCGCATGATGGAAATACTGATGCAACTGATTCCAGTGCTCTCCCATCTTCAAGCCCACATAGGCCAACGCATAACAAAAAGGCACCGCGCCGACAAATGAATAAAGCACGAACTTTTTAATGTCCATGCGCGCAATGCCCGCCGGAAGCGAGATGAATGTTCGCACCACCGGCAGGAGCCGGCCGATCAACACCGCGGCCTCGCCATGTTTCGCAAACCAACGGTCGGCCAAATCGACATCGTGCTGGGAAACGAGCACATACCGACCGTAGCGCTCGACAAACGGACGGCCGCCCCAGACTCCCACATAGTAGGCAACCAGCGACCCAAGCACATTTCCGATCGCGCCGGCCAACGTGACTCCGACCAAGGAGAATTGCCCGGTGGAGACCAGATAGCCGGAGAAGGGCATGATAATTTCACTCGGCAGCGGAATGCAGGCGCTTTCGATCGCCATCGTAATCACAATGCCGGTGTAGCCGAACGTCGAAATCGTGGCAATGACAAATCGCCCGAGCACCTCGATCAACCACTCGATCAGCCCACTCATGCGTGGGACCTCCCCGGCGCACGCCGTCGCGCGCGGGTCCGGCCCATAAGCGGGCGAGACAGCGTCCCCTCCCAGGCTTTGAAGTGATCCAACATGGCGTGATGGGTCGTATCGAGGCGGATCGGTGTCACGGAGACCATATGGCGCGCCAAGGCTTCATGATCGGCGTCTTGTTGCCGACTCCACGATTGCCGAGTCCCGGCGATCCAGTAATACTTCCGCCCCCTCGGATCAACTTTCTCTACGATGGGATTGTTGAAGCGGCGCCGACTGAGGCAGGTCACCTTGACCCCCTTAATTCCACGAAAGGGAGCATCAGGAATATTCACATTCAGGATGGTTTCCGACGGCAAACCGTGCGCCAACACTTCTGCCGCCACCCGAGCGGCATATCGGGCCCCAACCTCGAAACGAAATGAGTCTTCACCCTCCTGAGATACGGCCACAGAAGGAATACCGAGAATCGTCCCTTCCAAGGCACCCGACACAGTGCCGGAATACATGACATCATCGCCGAGATTGACGCCGCGATTGATCCCAGACACGATGAGGGCAGGCTTGTCCGGCAAGACTTTCACAAGCGCAAGATTGACACAATCCACCGGAGTCCCGTTGACCATGAACACTCGGGGGGCCATTTTTGTGATGCGGAGCGGCTTATGCAAGGTCACCGCATGTCCGACCGCAGTCCGCTCCCGGTCCGGAGCGACAATCCATACCTCTCCCAACGCACCGAGTGCGGTTGCCACTGCATGAATCCCGGGAGACGCAATCCCATCGTCGTTGGTTACAAGAATCCGTACACGCGCCACGCCTGCTCCTTATGTATCGAGCCCGTGAGGAAAGGGGAGAATGGGAACCGTCGGAGTAAGGGAAGTGACAAGAGGGGGGAGCAGACTCACACAGGCACACACATGATCGGTCGGGATACTCAACGTTCCTCAGGACAGTGCATAATGGACAACATCATGCCGATGGTCGGGGCGGCGGGATTTGAACCCACGACCCCTCGCACCCCAAGCGAGTGCGCTACCGGGCTGCGCTACGCCCCGACACGACCGACATCGATGTTACCCACACGGTTGGACGCAGCCGCCCGCATCACCGGAACGAGTTATGCCGAATGTGAATCGATCATCCGGATGATCGCCTGGAGATCGCCCCTGACACGTTGCGCCAGCTCTTTCCGCGAGCCGCTCTTTTTCACGGTTGCCCGTCCTCGACGCGCCCAGTACCGCTTGACGCCGGCCAGCGTGTGTCCTTCATCATAGAGCATTCGCTTAATCTCCAGCACGGTATCCACATCGCGCTGCACATACAGCCGCTGATTGCCGCGGCTTTTCTTGGGCCTCAGGAAGCTGAATTCCGACTCCCAAAACCGCAAGACATAAGCCGGCAATTTAGAAATCTTGCTGACTTCGCCGATCTTATAAAAAACCTTACTTCCCAGTCTGGGCTCATTCCCCATGACCGGTCCTCATGCTGCATGTGCTCGTGGCAAGATGGTGACTAAGAATTGACGTACTTTTTAAAAACCTGACTGGGACGAAACGTCACCACTCGACGGGGAGTAATGCCGATTTCTTCACCGGTTCGAGGATTGCGTCCCTTCCTGGCCCCTTTGCTTCGAACGACAAAATTTCCAAATCCCGCGATCTTGACCGCATCGCCTTTTTGGAGCACCCCCTTCAGCAGATTGAGCACGAGTTCGACGATATCGGCTGCATCGTTTTTAGACACTCCAACCTGCTTGAAGATTTCGTTCGCGATATCCGCCTTTCTCATGCCTTTCCCCCCGCCGTCCACTAGCGTCGTTCCTTAGGAAGTGCTTCTTGGTGTCGAGCGTCCAAGACAAAGAATTTCCCCATAAGTTACGTGAGGTTACCTGGCCTGTCAAGGATTATATGTGCCGAATGGAGGGAAAACAGCGCTAGCGGTCGGTGAGTAACAATTTGTACTCAATGCTGTCGGCCAGTGCCTGCCAGCTGGCTTCCATGATGTTTTCTGACACCCCGACTGTGCCCCACTTATCCTTGTGATCTCCCGATTCGATCAATACCCGCACCTTCGATTCCGTTCCTTTTTCCGCCGACAACACTCGCACTTTGTAGTCGAGTAATTTCACCTCACGCAGCTGCGGATAAAACTTCTCCAACGCCTTACGAAGCGCATGGTCGAGCGCATTGACCGGGCCAGCCCCCACGGCGGCCGTGTGTTCGACCACATCGCCGACCTTGACCATGACCGTCGCTTCCGACAGCAGGAGCCCATGTTCCTGTTTTTTTTCGACGATCACGCGAAAGCCCAACAATTGAAAAGACGAGCGATGACTGCCCATCGCCTTCCGCATCAGCAACTCGAACGACCCTTCCGCACCTTCGAATTGATAGCCCTGACTTTCCCGCTCTTTGAGCGTCTCAACCAACTCCTGCAATTTCGCAT
Organism: Nitrospira defluvii; assembly: GCA_011525625.1. Lineage (GTDB taxonomy): Bacteria > Nitrospirota > Nitrospiria > Nitrospirales > Nitrospiraceae > Nitrospira_A. Next base: position 115,950 of record WYAX01000015.1, on the reverse strand, counting down.
GGTTCTTGGTCAACGAAATGCCATAGGCCTCGACCTTTTCCAACAGCCCGCTACGGCCCGCGTAGTCTGAGACGAGGATCCGGCGACGGTTACCGACGACCGCGGGATCGATGTGTTCATAGGTGGCCGCGTTCTTAAGAACAGCATGAATATGCACGCCCCCCTTATGCGCAAAGGCGGCATCCCCGACATAGGGCTGTCGCTTATTCGGCATGAGATTAGCGATCTCCGTCACAAATCCCGACACATCCTTCAAATGGGCTAGCTTCTCCCCTAGCGCCGGCCGCTGCATCTTCAACTGCAAGTTTGGAATGATGGAGCACAAATTTGCGTTACCACAGCGCTCGCCGATCCCGTTGATGGTGCCTTGGACCTGTATGATTCCCGACTCCACCGCCACCAACGAGTTGGCGACCGCCATCTCGCTGTCATTGTGTGCGTGGATGCCTAACGGCACGGGGCACTCCTGTTTCACCACCCGGCAAATCTCGCGAATCTCCCAGGGCATGGTGCCGCCGTTCGTATCGCACAGGATCACGCGCTCGGCCCCGCCGGCGATCGCCCGTCGGATGGTTTGGAGTGCATAGTCGGGATTGGCTTTGTAGCCGTCGAAAAAATGCTCGGCGTCATAAAATACCCGCCGATGTTTTGAACGCAAATAGTGAATGGAATCTTCAATGAGCTCGAGGTTCTTCGCGAGGGCAATGCCTAGCGCGTCCGTCACTTGAAACGACCAGCTCTTTCCAAAGAGGGTAATGGTCGGCGTACCTGAATCGACCAGCGCTTGAAGATTCTTGTCTTTACGGACAGAATTGCTGGCCTTCCGCGTCGAGCCGAACGCCACAACGGTCGCATGATGAAGCGGAACAGTTTTAACTTTTCGAAAAAACTCAATATCTTTGGGATTCGCCCCTGGCCATCCACCCTCGATAAAATGCACCCCGAGTGCGTCGAGCTGTTGCGCCACACGGAGCTTATCCTCGACAGAAAAACTCACGTCTTCCGCCTGGGCGCCGTCTCGCAACGTGGTATCGTAAATTTCCAGCGCCGACGCCTGTGCGGCAGCGAGACTCCGCACTGAAACAGGTTCCGCAACTCGAGGGCGGCGGGCGAGTGTGGTTTTACGTTTCATAACTTAGAGGGTAACAAGGGCGGACAGGATCTGTCGAGGGTTCAGGCCACGGATGCTGGCGAACCATCAGCCCAAGGCGGACGCCGACACACGATCCAGGCCGAATGCCGTGTGGAGCGTGCGCATCGCCAACTCTAAATACTTTTCCTCGATGACGCAGGAGATTTTGATTTCGGATGTGCTGATCATCATAATGTTGACCCCTTCGCGCGACAACACCTCGAACATTTTGGCCGCCACGCCGGAATGCGAGCGCATGCCCACGCCGATGAGGGACACCTTGGCGATCGATTCCGTCACCGCCACCGACCGTGCACCAATCTCCTGCGAGAGGAGCTGGACAAGATCCACAGCCTTGCGCAGATCCGACTTCGGCACCGTAAACGAAATGTCGGTCATAGAGGCCTGACTGACGTTCTGAATGATCATATCGACGACGATATTGGCGTTCGCGACGGCCCCGAACACACGCGCGGCAATTCCCGGGCGATCCGGAACCCCGACAATCGTAATCTTCGCCTGATTGCGGTCTCCCGTCACTCCCGACACCATGACCCCTTCCATATCGGCATCTTCACGTGTCACGAGCGTTCCCTTTCCTTCCTTGAAGCTTGAATTGACTTCCACTGGAACGGAATATTTGGCCGCAAACTCGACCGAGCGACTCTGGAGAACTTTCGCCCCAAGACTGGCCATCTCCAGCATTTCCTCATAAGAAATCTTGTCGAGACGACGCGCAGCCGGCACGATGTTCGGATCAGCGGTATACACCCCATCCACATCCGTATAGATAATACAGCGGTCGGCCTTGAGCGCAGCGGCCAAGGCGACGGCGGTCAAATCTGACCCGCCCCGCCCCAACGTCGTAACATCCGAACTGGCATTGATCCCCTGGAACCCGGCCACAACCGGAACGACCCCTTGCGAGAGGGCTGCCTTGATGCGGTCGGCCGAGACGCGAGAGATTCGGGCTTTGGTATGGGCGCTATCGGTGTGAATGCCGACCTGCCGACCCGTGAAGGACTGCGCATGGACACCACGCCCACGAAGTTCCATCGCCAGGAGTGCAATGGTCACCCGCTCCCCTGTTGAAAGCAGCATGTCCAATTCACGCTCATCCGGCGCACTCGTCATCTCATGCGCCAATTTGAGCAGCCGATCTGTCTCCCCACTCATCGCCGACAGCACGACGACGACGTGGTGGCCCTCTTTACGGGCCCGTTCGACGCGCTCGGCCACACGATGAATCCGTTCGACGTTGCCGACCGACGTCCCGCCATACTTTTGAACGATGAGTGCCACAGGTCTAGGCTCCTCGCGGGAACAATCGGATCATGAGTTTGGTGGCATCGCGCGGCGCGCTTGCGGCAATAGTCTTGTCCTGCTCGTGGAACCGTGTCGTCGAGCCAGACTGTGGCGCGGCAGCACTATCACAAAGCGCATAGAGGATCGGTGGAGCCGCAGCTCCGTGCCCCCGTGACAAACCCGGATCACAGACAATCAGCAATCGATGAGACGGATACTTGGCCAACGCCGCAAGGACCGGCCCCACAACCTGGGTATCGAAACGTTCGATCGCCCGCACCTTGTCCTGAACATTGGTCGCATGCAGCACGTCATCGGACAAACCGGCATGAAGATAGACAAAATCACGCTTGGCCAACTCTTGTGTGACCGCAGTGACACAAGCGGAAAGCTTCTCCGCTTCCTCACCACCGTCAATAGACAGCTCTGCGGCATCCAATCCCGCGCACAACCCGACGCCACGATGCACGTCGCTCGGCGAGATCACGACCCCAGAAACTTGATACCGTTCCGGCAGGGGCGGCCAGAGAGGGGCACGGCCCTGCCCCCACAGCCAGAGACAATTGGCTGGCTTGAGCCCATCCGCCTCGCGCTCTTCATTCACCGGATGGTCGCGCAAGATCACAAACGATGCGTCCATAATCTTTCGCAAGACATCGGCGCCATCACCGTTCGGCAATGCCTCGGCAATCGATCGACCGACCAATTCTTGTGGATCCACACACACTGCGCGGGATTTCCCCCCCACCCAGACCATGAGATGCCGATGACCGGCCCCCGGGTAAAATTGAATGTTCTCCGACCCAAGCTGTTCGTTGACTGCATCCAGCAATTCCCGAGCCTGCTCCGTATCGATGAGGCCCGCCGTGGCATCCTCCATCACAACATGCAGCCCTAACTTCTTGATGTCAGCGGCGCGATCCTTACCACCGGTCGAGGACTCGCCACGCACCGTCACCATGGTGCACCGGAACACCACATCTTGCTCACCGACCGTCACGCCTAATCCGGCAGCTTCCAACGGGCCAGGGCCCGGATAGTACTTTTTCGGGTCATAACCTAATACCGCGACGCTCGTGACATCGCTGCCCGCAGAACCCGCGTCTGACGGCAGGCTCAGCAACCCCACCTCTCCACGTTGGGCAATCTGGTCAAGGAATGGGGTTGAAGCCGCCTGGAGCGGCGTGTTGCCACCAAGCTCCGCACAGGCAAGGTCAGCCATCCCGTCGGCATGCAGGATCAAATATTTCATGCAATGTTCCTGAGGTAATCAGACATGAAGGAGGCGGGCCACATCATCGCGGGTTGCTTTCACCGTTTGAGGCTGACGTGAAATGCCAATCGCCGTGTCGGCATCTTTCAAACCGTGTCCGGTCAGCGTACAGACGATCGTCGTACCTTCTTGCAATTGCCCGGCCCGACTCAACTTAATCACTCCGGCGACCGAGGTCGCAGAAGCCGGCTCGCAAAACACGCCTTCTTCACGAGCCACTAGGGCGTAGGCGTGCAAAATTTCTTCGTCGGTCACCATATCGATGGCGCCGGAGGATTCCTTTACTGCGGTCAACGCCGATTGCCAACTGGCAGGATTGCCGATTCGGATGGCCGTGGCCACGGTCTGCGGCGCGTCAACCACATGACCCAGCACGATCGGCGCAGCCCCTGCAGCTTGAAATCCCATCATGCGAGGCAACCGCGTCGTTTGGTTGGCAGCCCGATATTCACGATACCCGCTCCAATAGGCGGTGATATTACCCGCATTCCCCACAGGAAGTACATGGACCGTCGGGGCATCACCGAGGTCGTCGCAAATCTCCATGGCCGCTGTTTTTTGTCCCTCGATCCGGAAGGGGTTAAGCGAGTTCACCAACTCTACGGGATAAGTGGCCGAAAGCTCTTTCACGATCGTCAAGGCCTGGTCAAAGTTTCCCTCAACCTGAATGACGGTGGCCTGGTGCATCATGGCCTGCGACAACTTCCCCAGCGCGATTTTCCCAGCTGGGATAAGTACATACACGGCGATACCCGCCCGGGCGCCATAGGCGGCAGCGGACGCGGAGGTGTTGCCCGTGGAGGCACAAATCACCGCCCGGGCACCGGCTTCAACGGCTTTTGAAATAGCCATGGTCATGCCACGATCTTTGAATGATCCCGTCGGATTCATCCCTTCGTACTTCAAATACAGATCCACTCCCGGAGCGATCTTTTGGGCCAACCGCGCCGCGCGGATGAGCGGGGTATTCCCCTCCCCCAACGTGATCACCGGCGTCTGAGTCGTCACCGGCAGAAACTTCCGATACTCTTCGATAATGCCACGCCAGCGGCTCATACCCACCACCTACCCACCCAACCTCTGACCATAGCGGGAATGCGCATCATTCGTCACGCCCCTCCACGCGAATCAGCATCGTCGGCTCGGAGATGTACGGCATCGGGTTGATTTCGCGAAGCGCGCTCTGAATATCTCGCTCTTTGGCCATGTGCGTCATGATGACAACGGGCACAGTCTGCCCTTCCTTGCGTCCCTGCTGCAATACGGAGGAAATGCTGATCCCATAATGCCCCAACACCCCGGCAATCTTGGACAGCACGCCCGGCCGGTCCAGAACCATGAAACGGATGTAATACAGCGAGGTGATTTCCTCCATCGGTCGCATCCGCAATGGCCAGCGTTGGTCCGGCTGATATGAAGCCGGCGGCACACGTCCTGTCGCATTCTTCAAGATGTCGCGCGCGATAGACATGACATCGCTCACGACCGCGCTGCCGGTCGGCATCGATCCCGCGCCACGCCCGTACAGCACCACGTCTTCGACGGCATCACCAACCAACTGAATCGCATTGTAGACCCCATCTACTTTCGCAATCTGCGAAGCAGCCGGCACCATAGTGGGATGCACGCGCGCTTCAATTTCTCCATCAGAAAACTTGGCGATCGCCAGCAACTTAATGGTGAACCCGAATTCTTTGGCGTATGCAATATCGAGGGGCGTGAGCGCGGTGATTCCCTCCGTGTAGATTTCCTTGAAATTGACGGGGGTGCCGTACGCCAGGCTGACCATGATCGTCAGCTTGTGCGCCGAATCAATCCCAGCCACATCGAAGGTGGGATCGGCTTCGGCATAACCGGCCCGTTTTGCCTCCTCCAGCACCACATCGAATCGCTGCCCCTCACTGGTCATCCGGCTCAGAATGTAATTTGAGGTGCCGTTGATAATGCCGTAGATCGACTGAATGTTGTTCGCGGCCAGCCCTTCGGTCAACGCGCGGATCACCGGGATGCCGCCCCCGACACTCGCTTCAAATCCAAGATCGATGCCTTGACGGGATGCGGCGGCAAAAATCTCTTCCCCATGCACGGCCAGCAGCGCCTTATTCGCCGTCACCACATGCTTTCCCCGCTGCACCGCATCCAAGATGACGCGTTTCGCCACGTCATATCCACCCATCAACTCGATGACGATGTCCACACGCGGGTCCGTGAGCACCTGCTGGATGTCCGTGGTCAACACGCCCGGCGGGATCGCAATGCCCCGGTCACGCGTAATATCCAAGTCCGCAATGCGAACTAACTTGATCGGCACGCCCACGCGCCGGCGGATCAGCTCCGCATTCTCAGTCAGCACTCGAGCCACGCCGGTCCCGACGGTGCCGAAGCCGATCACCCCTACTCCGATCTCAGTCTTCATGGCTCCTGATCATCCACGTTCAACACTTTCCGAATACCGCGAAGGGCCTGGCGTGTACGATGCTCGTTTTCTACCAACGCGAACCGCACGAATTCATCTCCACCCTCTCCGAATCCGATGCCAGGCGATACCGCAACTTTCGCTTCCCGCAACAACAACTTTGAAAACTCCAGCGACCCCATGTGGCGGAACGGATCCGGAATACGGGCCCAGACGAACATCGTGGCTCGGGGCAGCGCCACCGGCCAACCGATGCGGTTCAGCCCATTCACCAAGACATTCCGACGGTTTTGATACCGCTGCACGACTTCTTTCACGCAGTCCTGCGGTCCATTCAAGGCGACGGTACTGGCGATTTGAATCGGCTGAAAAATACCGTAGTCGAGGTAGCTCTTCAGTTTCGCGAGCGCGCCCACCACTTCACGGTTCCCCACACAAAAGCCGACTCGCCAGCCCGGCATGTTGTAAGCCTTCGAGAGTGTGTAAAACTCGACGCCCACATCCTTTGCCTCCGGCACTTGAAGAAAACTCGGCGCTTTATAGCCGTCGAACGCGATATCCGCATAGGCCAGATCGTGAATCACAATGACATCGTGCTCTTTGGCAAACGCGACGATTTTTTTAAAAAACTCGAGATCGACCACGGCGGTCGTGGGATTGTGCGGGAAATTGATGACCAAAATGCGCGGACGCGGTAAGGTCTGTCGATAGACCCGCAGCAAATCGTCGAAAAAATCGCTATCCTGACGCAGCTCAATCCCGCGCACTTCACCGCCTGCAATAATGAAACTGTACATATGAATGGGATACGTCGGCGTCGGCGTAAGCACGACATCGCCCGGCCCAATGGTGGCCAATGCCAGGTGCGCGATCCCTTCCTTCGAGCCGATCGTGACGATCGCCTCGGTCTCGGGATCCAAGTCCACATCATAGTTGCGCTTATACCAACCGGTAATCGCATGGCGCAGCTTGGTGATGCCGCGCGAGGCCGAATACCGATGATTCTTGGCCTTCTTGGACGCTTCAATCAGTTTGTCGACGATATGAGGCGGGGTGGGCTGATCCGGATTGCCCATCCCGAAGTCGATAATATCTTCTCCCCGTTGACGCGCCTCAAGTTTCAGGGTTTGTACTTGGGCAAATACGTACGGAGGAAGTCGTTTGATGCGGTAAAAACCGTCGCTGATCGACATGTCGTTGTCAGGCTCCTACAGGCGGGTCCTCTGCTGAACTGGTTCGATCGCCATGCCTCTGAAAGGGGCGTATTTTAATGGAGGCCTCAAAACGAGTCAATTTCACTACAATTCTGGGGAGTTGCAGAGCAGCACCCGACGGCGACATACCGTCAAGCGGGCAGGATTCCCTCAAGCATGGCCGCCTTGCTCCGCCCCACCTTCTTCTGTTAATAATGCCTCACCGACAACAGAATTGTCTATGAATTTCGACCAGTTCCGAAATCTTTCTCCTGCATCATTCATGGTAATTGCGGAGGCATCATGGCTCGATTGGGCGTCAATATCGATCACGTAGCGACACTGCGACAGGCACGTGGAGGAGCAGACCCCGATCCCCTGACCGCCGCCATTCTCGTCGAATTGGCCGGCGCAGACGGCCTGGTGGTGCACCTGCGTGAAGATCGTCGGCACATTCAAGACCGCGACCTCACCCTGTTGCGGGAGATCGTCCGTACGAAATTGGACTTAGAAATGGCTGCCGATGACGCCATGGCGAAGATCGCGCTGAGCGTGAAGCCCGACCTCGTCACGCTGGTTCCCGAACGCCGGCAGGAACTCACCACCGAGGGAGGCCTGGATCTCGTCAACCATCGCGAACGCATTCAGAAGATCGTCGATCTGCTTCGAGATGGCGGTATTCCCACCAGCCTCTTCGTTGAACCGACTCTCGATCAAATCAAAGCCGCCCACAAAATCGGCGCGGCCTACGTCGAACTCCACACCGGCCGATACGCCAATGCCAAGCGGTCCAAGGAAGAGGATGAGGAATTCGAGGCTATCACCCAAGCGGCCAAACTGGCCTACAAACTCGGGCTCGGGGTTAATGCCGGCCATGGCCTGACCTACAAAAACGTCAAACGACTGGCCAAACTGCCGGAGATCGTTGAATTCAATATCGGCCACAGCATCATCGCCCGATCCGTGATGGTCGGGCTCGTTCAAGCCGTCCGCGAAATGAAGGAACTGGTGAACTAAGCAGTCGGAACGGCGACCATGATCCCCCGCCGCCGCCTGCCCCAGGCTGGAACACCTCGTGGCACCATGATACCAATCGTAACCGCCGAACAGATGCGCCGACTCGATGATCGAACGATCACACAAGCGCATGTCCCCTCCCTGGTCCTGATGGAGCGGGCCGGAGCCGGTGTCGTGACTCAGCTTGAAGCCCTATATGGACCGATAGCTGGAAAATCGGTCGCGATCCTCTGCGGAAAGGGCAACAACGGCGGAGACGGCTTCGTCGTGGCCAGGCTTTTGCGGCGGAAAAAAGCGCACGTCCAGGTATTGCTCCTCACCTCGCCCTCCGAACTCAGTCGCGACGCGAAGACCATGTATCAACGGTTTCAACGGACGGCCGGCCAGGCAGCCGTGACGCGTCCTGCGGACGCGCAGGTCCTTGAGCAACGTCTGAGAGCAAGCGACCTCGTCGTGGATGCGATTCTCGGCACAGGACTCTCCTCAGGCGTCACCGGTCTGTACCGTGACGCCATCGAGGCCATCAACACGGCCGCACGTCCGACGGTGGCAGTCGATCTTCCCTCGGGCCTGCATGCCGATAGCGGCGCCATTCTGGGCGCGGCCGTGCGTGCAGACCTGACCGTCACCTTTGGATTGCCGAAAGTGGGCCTGTATTGCGGAGCCGGCATCGAATGCGCCGGCCAGCTCCGCATGGCCGATATTGGTATTCCAGCACCCTTTGTCGACGCCATCGGAAGCCGATTATTCCTCCTCACCGACCTCGCCGCGCGAACGGCACTTCCCGTCCGCCGTCCATCTTCGCACAAGGGAACCTACGGCCATGTCGGCATCATCGCGGGATCGGTCGGCAAAACAGGCGCAGCAGCCATGGCGGCCCTCGCGGCACTTCGAATCGGGACCGGGCTCGTCACCGCCGCCGTGCCGTCGAGCGTCAACGACATCCTCGAAGCCAAATTGTTGGAAGCCATGACCCTTCCCATGCCGGATACGAAGGCGCGGACCTTCGCACGGTCAGGCCTCGATCGTCTGTTGGCGTTCGCGGGTGCCAGGGATGCGGTGGCCATCGGCCCGGGCATGACCACCCATCCGGAAACCGTCGAACTCGTGCAAGAATTCGTCAAGCGCGTCGACAAACCGTGCGTGCTGGACGCCGACGCACTGAACGCCCTCGCGGGAAAAGCCTCGCTCCTGACGGAATGCAAGCGCCCGCCGATCATCACCCCTCACCCCGGCGAAATGGCCAGATTGGAAGCTGAGGCAACCACGCAGTCCGTGAATGAGGACCGCCTCGGCACCGCCACCAGGTTTGCGCGTGAGCGAGGGGTGTTTGTGATTCTCAAAGGGGCCAGGACAGTGATTGCCAGGCCGGATGGACTGGCAGCCATCTGCCCGACCGGCAACCCCGGGATGGCCACAGCTGGAACCGGGGATGTCCTAACGGGCATGGTCGGCGGATTGCTGGCTCAGGGCCTTTCTCCATGGGATGCCGCCTGCACCGCCACCTATTTTCATGGCCTCGCCGGAGATTTGGCCGCGCAACAATTAGGACAGGCCGGCATGATCACACGCGATCTCATTCGGCAGATTCCCCATGCCCTTGCACCAACCAGGCAAGCCTAAGCCGCGACGTCCAGCCACCCCTTCTGTTCCTGAGACACACAAAGGAGCACGAACTGTCGGCAAGCCCTGGCGCCTCGTCCTTCGGACTCCGCAACAGACACACCGCCTGGGACAGTGTGTGGGCGCCCTTCTTCGTGGGGGAGAAGTCATCGCACTGTTCGGCGAACTGGGGACGGGGAAGACCTCGCTGGTTCGAGGCATGGCCGACGGATTGCTCGCCGACTCCGCTGCCGTCAGCAGCCCAACCTTCACATTGATCCATGAATACCGGGGCCGCCTTCCCCTGATCCACACCGATCTGTACCGGCTCACTGCCTCCCAACTTGACGACACGGGTCTCGGCGACTACTTAGACGGACACACGGTTGTCGCAATCGAATGGGCAGATCGATGGAGAGAAGGGCTTCCTGCGGATCGTCTGGAGGTGTGCCTGGCTCACCGCCTGCCTGCTGCACGACAGGCCATCCTGACAGCCACCGGACCTTCGTCGGCCCGCCTCCTCACCGAACTCCGCACCAGCCTTTCCCGGCCTCGTCCCACTAGAGTGGTTCGACAAACCCGTGTACAATCATCCCGGCCAAGGAGGGCCTCGCATTGATCCGATTAATCCTGGTGGGAACGCTGCTACTGCTCGCCCTGTCGTTTGTGCTCCAGAATCAGGAACAGGAAGTCACCCTACGGTATTTCTTTGGCCTACGCTCCGCCTCCATCCTGATCTATAAACCGATCTTGGCCGCGTTCGGTGTCGGCCTCTTGGTATCTGGCATCCTCCTCTTTCCCGCCTGGGTCCGCGGGCGCATTGAGCTGCGACGAAAGACCAAGGCCCTGCAGGAAGCGGAGGTGGATCTCGAGCGCCTGCGTCAGGCCCTCGACAAAGCCGCCCGCCGTGTGGGGACCTCGTCAGACCTTTCCTCCGAGGGAGAACAGACCGATGGGTGAGACCGACGGCACCCCCTTGATGCGCCAATATCGCGACATCAAGCAAGCCTATCGCGATGCCATTCTGTTTTTTCGTGTCGGCGATTTCTACGAGATGTTTCAAGAGGACGCGGTGGAAGCGTCCAAGCTCCTGTCGATCGCGCTCACCTCTCGCGACAAGTCGAGCGGTACCCCGATCCCCCTCTGCGGCGTCCCCTACCATGCGGCCACGAACTATATCGCGAAGCTGCTGCGTGCAGGCCGCACCGTAGCCCTGTGCGAACAAGTGGAAGACCCCAAACTGGCCAAAGGCTTGGTGCGCCGGGAAGTGGTCCGGCTCTACACACCCGGCACCCTGATCGATAGCGAGTTTCTCCCTGCCGCAGAATCCAACATCCTGGCTGCAGTGGCAACCCGTGTCCGCCTGAGCGGTTCTAACAACAAGGAATGCTCCTTCGGCCTCGCCACGCTAGAGGTATCCACCGGCGAGTTTTGGCTCTGCGAATTTCACGGTCCTCAGGCACACGCCTCCCTCCTGGACGAACTTGCACGACTGGAACCTAAAGAGTTGTTGTTTGCCGAGGCCCCCCCTCCCGATGAACACCAGTGGATGAGCGAGCTGACGGGACTTCGCTGCTGTGCGCAACCCGCCGCCTGGTTTGACCTGGACGCGGGACGCCTCAGGCTGCAGGAACACTTTCGCGTCCATTCGCTGGATGCCTTCGGCTGCCACAACCTGACCCTCGGCATCCAAGCCGGAGCGGCCGTCCTGCGATACGCCCGCGAGACGCAACCAACCGCCTCACTCGACCACATTCGCCAGATCCGCGTCCGACATCAGCACGATGCCATGCACTTGGACAGCGTGACGATCCGCAATCTGGAACTCGTAAGATCAACCAGCCGCACCGACGAGTCATCGGGACAGTCATCTACTACCCTCCTGGGCGTCTTAGACCGGACCGTGACCGCCATGGGCAGTCGCCTGCTCCGCGAATGGCTTTTGCGACCCTTGATAACCTGTGCACCCATCGAGGCACGCCTCACTGCAGTCGAAGAATTCCATACCCACCTTGATACGCGGGTCCGTCTTCGATCGGCCTTACGTCCCGTTCAAGACATCTCCCGTCTCTGTGGCCGCATATCTCTTGGCGTCGCGAACCCGCGCGATGTGTTGGCTCTCAAATTGTCCCTTTCCTCGCTCCCGGCCATTCACGCCGAGTTGTCGGAGCTGAAGGCTCCGCTGTTGGTCGATCTGACCGCCGCATGGGATAACGCTACCGACCTGTACCAGTTGATCGAGCAGGCCATCGCGTCTGAAGCGCCGGTGTCGGTTCGTGATGGCGGTATTCTGAAGGATGGGTACCACCCGGAGGTGGACGAACTCCGCAAGGCCAGCCGCGAAGGCAAAGGCTGGATCGCCGGTCTGGAAGCCAAAGAACGCGCCCGCACCGGAATCGAGTCGTTGAAAGTGCGATATAACCAGGTATTCGGCTATTACCTGGAGATTACGAAGGCCAATCTGGGAAGGGTTCCCCCCGACTATATCCGCAAACAGACACTCGTCAATGCCGAGCGATTCATGACCGCAGAGTTAAAGGAACTCGAGGAACGTGTCACCGGAGCCGATACGAAACTCACCGCCCTGGAACAACAACTGTTTGAGCAACTGAGGACAAGGCTCGCCGCTCAAACCGCACGACTACAGGAGATCAGCCAACGACTGGCGGTCCTGGACGTGCTGGCTGCCCTCGCCGAAACTGCGGCGCTCCATCGCTATGTACGACCGAGTGTGGATACCGGCGATGTCCTTCACATCCTCCACGGGCGCCACCCGGTCATTGAACGACTCGTTCTCTCCGATGGATTCGTCCCCAATGATACCTTTCTGGATCTGCGGACGAGCCGCCTCCACATCATTACTGGGCCGAACATGGCCGGAAAGAGTACCTATCTCCGGCAAGTCGCGCTGATTACGTTGATGGCGCAGATGGGTAGCTTCGTGCCGGCAACCGAGGCTCGGATCGGCCTAGCGGACCGTATCTTCACCCGCGTGGGAGCCTCAGACAATCTGGCCGCAGGTCAAAGCACCTTCATGGTCGAAATGACGGAATCCGCCCATATTCTTCACTGTGCCACGGCACGCAGCTTGATCCTTCTTGATGAGGTCGGGCGAGGAACTAGCACGTATGATGGGTTGAGCATTGCCTGGGCCATCGCAGAATTTATCCAGGACCCCGTGCGACTCGGGGCGCGCACGCTGTTCGCGACGCACTACCATGAAATGACGCAGCTGGAAGGGTTACGGGAAGGGATTACAAACTATTCTGTGGCCGTCCAGGAACGGAACGGTCACGTCCTCTTTCTCCGCAAGATCATTCCGGGTGGGGCTGATCGTAGTTATGGCATTCACGTGGCTCAGCTGGCAGGCCTTCCAGAGGCGGTGATACACAGAGCCAAGGCGGTCCTGGCACAGCTCGAATCTACAACTTCCTCACAAGAACCCATTCGCGAAACTCAACAGGCACTGCAATTCGACTCCACCCTGCCTGCGCCTCACCCCATGCTGGAGGAAGTCCGGCAGATCGATCTCTTCTCCATGACACCGCTCGATGCCCTCAATCGGCTCGCCGCACTCCAACAGCGCCTCTTGCAAGAAGAATAGTCTCCCGCTCGACTCGACCCAGCTGCCTTCCCTTCGTTGAGAACAAAGAAAAAGGCGGCACCCCTAGGGGAGTGCCGCCTCATTCAAACCCAGCCCTGGGTCTCGAAGATCAATGACCGCTGTAATGTGCAGTCCAAGGAATTAAGCCAGAAATCGGCTTTCCGCTCGGGAGAAGCACATCATACTGCAACCGCGGCTCGGACTTCGGGGCCGTGTTCAACGTCTGCTTGGCCTTCGCGCACGCAGCGTCCATTTCATGCTTCCCATCGCAATCCTTCAATCGGAGAGAAGAGATGCTCTTCGGCTTGCCCATATCACCGGCATTGTCATTCAGCTTCTTCACGGAAGTGATCACGCGATGGTTTTGCTCGGTCTCTTGAGCCACAAACTCAACCAGCGTGGTCGGAGAGCCCGGAGGAACTTCCTTCGCGGCAGCAGGACCGGAATGCGGACGGGCCATCGACTTCAGCTGCTCCCACACATTCTTGTCGGCCGGATAGAACTTCAGATTCTTTCCTGGATGGACGCGTTGCCACCACAACCCACTCTCCGCATTGCCCCCGAACACGGCGATGTTCAACCAGACGGCCTCATCATACGGATCCAAGATGATGACCCGACCCTGCAACGTCGTGGGCTTGCTCAGATCTCCCCACTCAAAACGCTCTTGGAACGCCTCGATGGCCAGCGCGGTGGAGGCAAAACTTACCACCAAAGCTGCGGCAGCCATGAAGGTCCACCCTTGCTTTTGAAGCTTCATAATCACATCCTCCTTAAAGAAGACAAAAGAGTCTAAAGAATGTCGCCTCGCGTATAAATTCTACTTGAGAACCTTGAATCCGGTGATGGTACGACCATCGAGGGTCACTTCCATCGCAACCAGCTCTTGCGACGCCTTGATGATTTGATCCATCAGGCCCTTGTCCTTGACTGCCAATCGAACGGTCGTCGCAGCATGATACCAGCCGGCATAGGGATTATTCTTGTCTGTGCCCCCAGTGAATCCCCAGGCGCAACAGGTGAATAAGGGATCCGGCGGTTTCACATCCATCTGAGTTGAGGAACGGCCACCACCCTCACCGGAAGCGGGATCACCGGTGTTCCAGTACTGAATACCGAACAAAATTTCGCCGTCAGGATTGTCGGCCCACTGCGACCAGACACGGCCCTTCAGGGTGTTGGTAGGCTCACCTTTGTAGGCCTTGTCACTACCGGCGATCACTCCACTGACTCCCCCCCCAGCATTGTCGGCCGCCAGAGAAATCTCGGCGGTCAGCAAGCCAGCAACGGAGGCGACTGCAAGTGCGGCTAGAATTCCGACCCTATTCATAACCCTACCCTCCTTGGAAAAATGATGACTAGAGAACCGTTGAATCACAATATCCAAAAAAATAGTTCAAAAAAACACAAATCCAGAGAACGCGCTAGCAGGAGGAAGTGCGAACCACACCCCCTTTCTCTCTGCTTACCTTCCCCTGTAATGCAGTCGAAATAAATTCGAACTTATGGGACGAAAACGCGGCCATGGTACTTAAATCCACTAATCGTGTCAAGAAAATGTTTTCCTAAAATTTTGCTTCAATCTCTACCGCCAAGGCTCTGAATATTCAACCAGTTGGATAGTTCTCCTATGAGAATGTCCGGTTGTTTTTCCCATGAATACTTGCTTGTCCCACCGAAGCCCGCAACGCCTTGTGATCGATTATGATGCAAATGACCGCAGACTGTTCGCAGGAATTGGCCCAAGCGCCGTGATAGCAAGACACCGTTGATCGAGCAAGGTCTGCGCCACTCGATACACCTGGGCTGTGGTGACTCGGTCAATCTCACCGAGCATCTGCTCGAGAGAGACATGGCTCCCCTGCGTCAACTCGTCCTTTGCCAACTTGCTCATCCGACTATGAGAACTTTCGAGACTCAGCATGAGACTGCCCTTCATTTGATTTTTCACCCGAGCCAGGTCTTTGGCATCGATCCCGTTCGTACGAAGCTTCTTCAGTTCACGGCACACGACTTCCACCACACGCTCCACCTCTTTGGGCCGCGTGCCTGCGTAGACCGTGGTCATGCCTCCATCCGAGTACGTGGATAAGAACGAATAGATGGAGTAGACCAGCCCGCGCTTCTCCCGCACCTCTTGAAACAGACGAGAACTGACGCTTCCACCGAGCACACCGTTCAACGCGTGCGCCGCATACCGATCCTTGTGTCCAGCACTCAGTCCCTGCAGCCCCAAGCACAAATGTACTTGTTCGAGCGATTTACGTTTCACCAGCACGCCCCCACAAACTTCCGGCGGACGACGGCTTGGTTGGACCGACGCCCCCTTGTGGGATGCGGAGAAATAGCGAGCCAACAGTGACTCAAGACGCTTCCACGTAAAATTGCCCGCCACTGCGATCACCGTGCGCTCCGGATCGTAGTGCGAACCGACATAGGACAGGAGGTCTTTGCGCCCCAATGCCTGAATCCTTGGAGCCTGCCCAAGGATAGGCCTCCCCAACGGATGACTGCCAAGCGTGTGCTTCATATGGAGTTCTTGGACAAGATCCTCCGGATCATCCTGAACCATCCGGATCTCTTCCAAGACCACCTGCTTTTCCTTCTCGACTTCCTTGGGCTCAAATCGGGAACGGTAGAACAAGTCGGAGAGCAGCTCCAGGGCCGCCTCCAATTGTTGATCCAGCACCTTGACGTAAAAAGTCGTCGTCTCCCGGGTGGTGAAGGCATTCATCTCCCCACCGAGGGCATCAATTTCGCGGGAAATCTGCGTAGCCGTTCGACTTCGCGTCCCCTTAAAAAACATGTGCTCGAGAAAGTGGGACAACCCCTCTTCCCCCGGTCGCTCATCGCGTGATCCGACGTTGACCCAGATCCCGATGGTGACGGACTTCAAGGTCGGAAGCAGTTCGGCCACGATGCGCAACCGGTTGTCGAGCACGATCTTTCGATACACGATCGATTATCCCGCAGGCGTTGGTTCAGTGGCCGGAGACCCGGCTGGAGCCGGCATCGCTTCTTTCCGGCTGAGGCGAATTTTGCCCTGCTTGTCGATTTCCAGCACCTTCACCAGGATCTGGTCGCCTTCAGAAACCTCATCGGTGACCGCTTTCACACGGTGGTGGGCCAATTGAGAGATATGCACCAATCCGTCCGTACCAGGCAGGACCTCGACAAAGGCGCCGAAATCCATGATTTTCCGGACTGTGCCCTGATAAATTTTCCCGACTTCGACTTCTTCGGTCAGGCGTTTGATCATGTCAATCGCCTTCTGTGCCGACGCCTCGTCCGATGAAGCAATCGTCACATCGCCCGTATCCTCGACATTGATCTTCACCCCGGTCTCGGCAATGATGCTGCGGATCATTTTGCCACCCGGCCCGATCACATCCCGAATCTTGTCTTGCTTGATCTTCATCGGGAAAATACGCGGAGCGAAGGCGGACAACTTGGTCCGCGGGGCGGTCAGGGCCTGAGCCATACACCCCAGGATGTGCAGCCGGCCCGCCTTCGCCTGTGCCAGCGCTTCCCGCATCAGTTCGGACGTGATCCCCCCGATCTTGATGTCCATCTGCAGCGCCGTGACACCATTTTTGGTCCCGGTCACTTTGAAGTCCATATCACCCAAGTGATCCTCAAGCCCAAGAATATCGGACAGCACCAGCACTTGGGTGCCTTCCTTGATCAATCCCATGGCGATGCCGGCCACCGGCTCCTTGATCGGCACCCCCGCATCCAACAGCGCCAGAGTGCCTCCACACACCGTCGCCATGGACGAGGAGCCGTTGGACTCCAGAATCTCCGACACAATCCGGACGGTATAGGGGAATTTATCCTTCCCAGGCATAATCGACTTCAACGCACGTTCGGCAAGTGCCCCGTGCCCCACTTCACGGCGTCCGGGAGACCGAAGCGGCCGCGCCTCGCCGACGCTGAAGGGGGGAAAGTTATAATGCAGCATGAACGTGCGCATATACTCTCCCTCCAGCGCGTCAATGCGCTGTTCATCGTCGGTGGTCCCCAACGTGACCACCGCCAAACTCTGCGTTTCTCCACGGGTAAACACCGCCGATCCGTGTGCGCGCGGTAGCACCCCCACTTCGCAGGTAATCGGGCGAATGTCCGCAGGCCCACGGCCATCCGCGCGAACCCGCTTCTCAAGAATCATGTTACGGACTTCGGTGTACTCCAATCCATGGAAGATGATCTTGATGTGGCGATCCCGATTTGGCTCATCAGACTTCAGCGCCGCGAGCGTCTCAGCCAACACCTGATCCAACCGCTCCTGTCGGGCGCTCTTATTGGGAATGAGGATCGCTTCGCGAATCGGTCCGGCAACCAACTTGCGCACCTGTTCGGCCAAGGCAGCATCGATCGGTTCTTGCGTCACAACCCGTTTCGGCTTCCCGGCCAGCGCACGCAGTTCTTCAATCTTCGCGACGATTTTCTTAATCTCGCTGTGCGCGAGTTCGATCGCCTCCAACATAGTCGCTTCCGACAACTCATTGGCTCCCGCCTCAACCATCATCACGGCATCGGCAGTACCTGCCACCACGAGCTGGAGCTCGCTGGTTTCCAACGTCTCTAGGTCGGGGTTGACCACCAACTGTCCGTTCACGCGACCGATTTTCACACCGGCGATCGGTCCGTTGAACGGAATCGACGAAATCGACAGAGCCGCAGATGCGGCGATGATCGCAATGACATCAGATACGCCGGTCTTATCTGCCGACAGCACGGAGGTGATGACCTGAGTTTCAAAATAATACCCCTCGGGAAAGAGGGGCCGAAGCGGACGATCAATCAACCGGCTGGTCAACACCTCTCGCTCCGACGGACGACCTTCGCGCTTGAAGTAGCCGCCGGGAATCTTGCCGGCCGCGTAGGTCTTCTCCTGGTAGTCCACCGTTAGCGGGAGAAAATCCACACCCGGCTTCGCCGTCTGGGACGCAACCGCGGTCGCCAACACCACCGTGTCGCCGTAGGTAGCCCAAATCGCACCGTCTGCCTGCTTGGCAATTCGGCCGGTTTCCAACGTCAAGCGGCGGCCTGCCAGCTCGATCTCTACAACATGTTTCATCTATGGTCTCCTCCGGTTAAATCCCACAGATGCCCACAGAGATACGTTCAAACCATACAACAGCTGCCGTTGCATGTGGTTCCCTCCACTTGAACGTGTTTCAGTGTTCACCTGCGGGGACAATAGGTCGGCCGCCACGCAACACGGTGGCGGCCGATTCAGTCACCCGACTACTTGCGGATGCCCAGGCGCTCAATCACAGCCCGATAGCGACTCTCTTCGATGCGCCGCAGATAGTCCAACAACCGACGGCGCCGCCCTACCAGCGTCAACAATCCACGCCGCGAATGGTGGTCCTTCTTGTGCAACTTGAAATGTTCCGTCAGATACGTGATGCGATTCGTGAGAATGGCGATTTGCACCTCCGGGGATCCGGTATCCTTCTCGTGCTTTTGGAAGTTCTTTACCAATTCTGTTTTTACTTCTTTCACCAGTGCCATACGTCCCTACTCCTCTATTGAGTTCTCGATACTTGCCCCCTGTGACTCATCTGTGACCAATACTTTTGACACGGCGATCGGGAGCTCTCCCGCGCGGCCCCCTTGAACGCTGAATCCAGCGGGCAGAGTGCCGATGGCCAACAACCGCCCCTCTCCGTCTTTGATACGAACCGCCCGACTGGCCCCTTCAGTAAATGCCGTGGGCACCCCTTCCCATCCCAGGACTTCCGAACCAGGAACCGGCATACCGTGCAACACCCGCTTAGCCGTTCCCGCGCCGATTCTGCACACCGGAAGTCCGACCAACGCCTCATCCAACGTGAGCATCGATGCTTCCAATGCGCCCTGCGCCACTCGCGTCTCAACCTCGCCGACGGTCAACGCCTGTTCCAGCACTAACGGCCCCACACGCTCACGAACGAGCGACCCCAGATGGCCGCCGGTCCCTAACTGCGCGCCGATATCCGCACACAATGTTCGGATATACGTCCCCTTTGAGCACGTCACGCGAAGCATCACGTGCGGGAGTTGCACGCTCACAACTTCAAGCCGATAGATGGTGACCTCTCGCGGCTGACGCGCCACGTCTTTGCCGGCCCGTGCAGACTTATAGAGAGGAACTCCCCCAACCTTTACCGCTGAATACATGGGGGGAATCTGTTGAATAGGCCCCTCAAACCCGGCGACAACCTCACGGAGGCATGCTTCACTCAGCGAACCGACCGGCGAACGCTGGAGCACCGCTCCCGTGGCATCTTGCGTGTCGGTTGTTTCACCGAGTCGCAATTCGGCGAGATAGGTCTTATCCCACTCGAGCAAATATTCTGCGATACGTGTCCCGCGACCCAGGAGTAAAGGCAGCACCCCGGTGGCGGCTGGGTCCAACGTTCCCGCGTGTCCAAGCTTGATCCCGCGCAACTTCCCACGGATGCGCGCCACTACGTCGTGAGACGTCCACCCCGCTTCCTTATGGACATTCAGCACTCCGTCCTGAAGCTTCCTCACGACCTGGGATTCCGTCGTCGGCATCGCGATCATCTGCTAAACATCGGTGCGAGGAGATTCCATGAGCACCTCTTGCTTCGCTTCGTCGTGCTGCAATCCGTCCAATAGCTTCAGCACCCGATCCGCCCGTACGCCGCTGACATCCTTCATGAAGATCACTTCCGGCAGATAGCGCAACGCCAGACGACGGCCTAATTCCGCCCGCACAAACCCGCTCGCCTTCGCCAACCCGTCGAATACGTGCCGCTCGTCCTTGTTTTGCTCCATCGTCGTCACGAAGACGCGCGCAATGCGCAAATCCTTCGTCAACTCGACATCCGTCACGGTCACGGACCGCACACGCGGATCTTTGATCTTCCGCATGAGAATGTCAGCTACTTCCATGCGGATCTGATCGGCCACCCGATCGGCTCGGCTATATGTCGACTTTGACATGAGTCGGCCTTAGAGCAATTCGATTCGAGAGCGCAACAACTGGAGCGTGGGTACCGCCTGAATCAAATTCACCGCTTGGTCAAGAACCTGATTCACGTGCGAGGACTCATTCGCCACGCAGGCCAAGCCGAGAATGGCCTTCTGCCACAACTCCTGATCACCGACCTCAGCTACCGACACATTGAATTTATCCCGCAGCCTAGCTTTCAAACTTTGCAGGACCTGGCGCTTCTCTTTCAGTGAATGGCCATCAGGGATAAACAACTCGACCGTGCAGAGCCCGACAATCATGCCCGGTGACTTTGCGGAGCCGCACCACGATTTGTCGTTTCAAGCTTGGCCGCAACTTTGTCTATCGCAAAGGCCTCGATAATGTCCCCAGCCTTGAGGTCATTGAAGTTTTCAACCGTAATACCGCACTCATATCCCTGCTGAACTTCACGCACATCGTCTTTGAAGCGCCTGAGCGAACCCAGCTTGCCTTCATAGACAACCACACTGTCACGAATGACGCGCACCCCCGCACTGGCCCTGGAAATTGCGCCATCCACGACGTAGCAGCCGGCCACCAGGCCAGCCTTCGGAATCGTGAACATCTGCCGGACCTCAGCCCGCCCAAGCACGCGCTCCTTGAGCGTCGGCTCGAGCAGCCCTTCCATCGCCGCGCGGATATCGTTCAGCGCGTCATAGATGATGCTATAGAGGCGAACATCAACGCCTTCACGCTCGGCCAACGCCGCCGCCTTCGGTTCCGGACGGATATTGAATCCGATCACGATGGCCTTGGACGCCGCCGCCAGAAGAATATCGGTTTCCGTAATTCCGCCGACCCCAGTGTGCATCACTCGCAGCTTGACCGCGCCAGCCGGCATCTTCTCCACCGCCGCCGCCAAGGCCTCCGCAGAGCCCTGCACGTCGGCCTTGATCACGATCGGCAACTCCTTGACGTTGCCCTCCTGAATCTTGGCAAACAGATCATCCAGGCTCACCTTCGCCGGACCGGCCAGATCGGCGGCTCGCTGCTTCATCGCCCGCTCCTGAGCGATCTCACGAGCCACGCGCTCGTCCTTCACGATGGTAAAGACATCACCGGCAGACGGCACACCCGGCAATCCGATCACCTCAACAGGTACCGACGGCCCGGCTTCCACGGTCTTTTTCCCTGTGTCTGTGATGAGAGCACGAACACGGCCGCTGAAATTGCCCACCACAAACGCATCGCCGACATGCAAGGTCCCGCTCTGGACCAATACCGTCGCGATTGGTCCGCGACCACGGTCCAGCTTCGCCTCGATCACTAACCCCTTCGCCATACGCTCGGGGTCCGCCTTCAATTCCAACACTTCCGCCTGCAGAAGAATCATTTCCAAAAGATTATCGAGGCCGGTTCGTTGCTTCGCAGAGACCTCGACCATGATCGTATCGCCGCCCCAGGACTCCGCGACCAATCCATGCTCGGTCAGCGCATTCTTGACGCGATCGACATTCGCCCCCGGCTTATCCACTTTGTTAATGGCAACGATCAGCGGCACCCCGGCAGCTTTGGCGTGATGAATCGCCTCGACCGTCTGCGGCATCACACCATCGTCGGCGGCCACCACCAGAATCACAATATCCGTCGCTTTGGCGCCACGAGCACGCATGGCCGTAAACGCTTCATGGCCGGGAGTATCGAGGAAGGTGACCTGCTTGTCGCGCACCCCGACCATGTAGGCGCCGATATGCTGCGTGATACCTCCCGCCTCGCCTTCCGCCACCTTCGTCTGCCGGATCGCATCGAGCAAGGACGTTTTCCCGTGATCCACATGGCCCATAATCGTCACGACAGGCGGGCGCGGCACAGCATGCTCCTCACCTGACGATTGCGCAGCCTCTTCCAGTAACGCCTCTCCGGCTTTTTCCGTGGATACTTCCACCTTCGCCCCGCACTCTTCAGCGATCAATGAGGCCGCCTCGAGATTGATGGACTGATTGAACGTCACCATCTGCCCCATCTCCATCAGCTTCCGGACGACATCCGCAGGCCGCTGACCGATGAGTTCCGCGAACTCCTTGACACTGACTCCCGCGCTCAATTTCACGCTTTTCTTTCTCGGCTTTGTGATTTCCGTCGGCGAGGCATGGTGGATATGCTTGGAGCGGTCTTCGCGCCGCTGGACTGGGATCGCCCTCAGATCACCCCATCTGGTGGCATCGTTCTTGAATTTCGCTTCGTCCTCTTCCCGCGTCCGTGGCGCCTTTTTAGCCTTTTTCAGCTTCTCGCGGGCCGCGGCTTCGCTCTCCAGCGCCTCCGTTGCTAAAGCCTTTTTTTTCGCAGCTGCCGCCGCATCGGCGGGGGTCGCCGTGACCACAGGAGGCTGGGTCGGCTTCGTCGCCACGCCCTCTGCAGCCGTGACAACCGGTGGTAGTGAGACGACCGACCCGACCGGAGCAGGCTCTGGAGACACAGTCTCCACAACCTCGGGAGCGGTTAGCGCAGGAGGCGCACCCGGCGCCGCTTCGGCGCCCTGGGGAGCAGCCGGCGCAAACACCGCCTCCGCTGCAGCCAGCGGCGCAGCAGCTTCCTCCGCCCCCTCCTCTCTCTTTTTCTTGATGAGAATGCGCTTTTTGTCGGGCTTTGGCGGCTCCTCATGTACCAGCGCATGCGATGCACCGTGCTCTTTGGCGCGACCCGCCCTTTTCCCCTCATGCCCGGCAGAAGCGTCCCCGGCCCGCGCTTTTGAGCTGAGCTTCTCGATCGCCACGCGAACCGAATCGTCATCCAAGGCACTGCTGTGGGATGCCACCGGAATCCCGAGCCGTTTCAGTTCAGGAATCAGCTCCCGATTTTCCATCCCCAGCTGCTTTGCTAATTCGTACACGCGCATACTGTACCGCTCAGCTCCACCCGCTTAGATAATTGCCAGTCGGCTCGTGACCATCGAGCCGCGTTACTCTGCCTGCTGGGCCGCAGCCCGCGCCTCATCCTGCTGGCGCTGGGCCTCCGTCTCTTCCGCCAAGGCCGCCTTGATATCCCGATCCCGCTCCGCCTTTTCCTTCTCGTACTCCGTCGCACTGATGATGTCGATCTTCCAACCAGTCAGGCGCGCGGCAAGCCGAACATTCTGACCATTCTTCCCGATCGCCAGCGACAGCTGCGAATCGGCCACCACCACGAGCGCCGACTTCTTTTCCTCGTCAATTCCGACCTTCTCGATCGTCGCCGGGTTCAGCGCTTCCGCGATGAAGACACGAGGATCCTGCGTCCACGTAATAATGTCGATTTTTTCTCCGCGCAACTCGCGGACCACCGCCTGGACTCGCGACCCCTTGATGCCGACGCAGGCCCCCACCGGGTCCACGGCCTTATCCCGCGACGACACTGCGATCTTCGTACGATCACCGGGCTCACGCACGATCGACTTGATCTCAACGATTTTCTCTCCGACCTCCGGCACCTCTAACTCAAACAACTTGGCCACAAATTGGGGATGACTGCGCGAGAGGATCACCTGGACGTCTTTGGGCGTCCGACGCACCTCCAACAACAAGGCCTTCACGCGATCGCCGCGGCGATAGGTTTCGCGCGGGATCTGTTCTTGGATGGGGAGGATCGCCTCCGTCTTGCCAAGATCGACCAAGAAATTCCGCCGCTCCATGCCCAGAATAATGCCGTTGACCAAGTCACCTTGACGGGTCGAATATTCCTTCTGAACGGCTTCCCACTCCGCCTCTCGCACTTTCTGGAAAATGACCTGCTTGGCCGTCTGAGCCGCGATGCGGCCCAACTCATCCATCTCGATCAGCGAGCCGATCTCATCGCCCACCTCTGCGCCTTCGTCATACTCGCGGGCTTCCTTCAGAGAGATTTCAGCCTTTGGATTGGCAACGGTATCGACGATGATTTTCTTGGAAACGACCGAAATTTCCCCGGTCTTGCTGTCGATTTCCACCTGAATGTTTTCAGCCTGGCCGAATCGTTTCTTGGCGGCAGTTTGAAGCGCGGACTCGATCGCGCCAATGACCCGGGCCTTGTCGATTCCTTTTTGACGGCCGATTTCATCGATGACGGCGATCAGCTCTCGGTTCATAGCTCACACCTCATGGTTAACACAGCCCTCGGCAGCTCCGGCTACTTGGAAAACTCGATCTTCCGGCGCGCCAGAGCGATCTGACCAAACTCAATTCGAACCGATTCCGCATGCTTCTTCTGCGGAACCGACAGTGTGACCGCACACTCATCGACATCCGACACGGCACCCTCCAGCCGCCACTGCGACTGAATCGGTTGGCGCAACTTCAGCGTGATCGGCTGCCCAATCAATCGCCGATAGTCCGAAACACTCCGTAACGGGCGATCCAGCCCCGGCGAAGATATTTCCAGCGTATAGGCATGCGGGAATGGATCAATGACATCCAGAGCCGGACTCAAAGAACGATGCGCCTGCTCACAGTCCGTCAGCGAGATACCGCCGGGCTTGTCGATGAATACTCGAATGACGGTCCGTGACCCCTGACCGACACACATTACCTCGACCAACTCAAGGCCGTGGGACTGTAAAATGGGTGCCGCGACGTCCTGTACACGAAGGTTCAGCGCCTCAGCACGCTTCACCGAAGGCTTTCCTTCCGACACTGCTCCCGCGTCACGCATAAGCCAAAGTTGCTCAAACAAAAAAGTGGGCCCAGGCCCACTTACAGCGGTGGCACCTTACCATGCCATAGGAGTGAAAGCAAGGGACGGCTAGCCGACCAGGGCCTCCCAGCGGCGAGACAGAAGTTGGGTAATGGGGCCAGGCACAGCAGGTCCGATCGCCCGTCCATCCACACGCACGACCGGCAAGACCTCCACGGTTGTCCCTGTGAGGAACACCTCCGAGGCCCCGAGCAAGTCTTCGCGTCGGACCATAGTTTCGGCAACCGGGATCCCCTCTTTCTTCGCCAGCCCCAAGACCTTGGCCCGCGTCACCCCGGAAAGAATGCGTCGTCCTTCAGGCGCAGTCTGAATCGTCCCGTTCCGCACAACCATGACATTACTGACAGATCCCTCGGTCACTTCCCCGTCTCGAACCAAAATTGCTTCAAACGCACCGGCTTCCTTCGCTTGTTGGCGCGCCAAGACGTTCGCCAACAGGTTGACGCTCTTGATATCGCACCGCCCCCATCGAATATCCTCCAGCAAGATCGCCGGAACCCCGGCTTGGCGAACCGACACATCCAGGGAATGGAGCTCACGAAAGGTCAGCACCGCCGTTGTGGAGAGAGAGGGGGGAAATGGATGATCACGCGGCGCTTGCCCGCGGGTAATCTGCAGGTAAATTTTCGTCTCGGGCAGCCCGCTCAATCGCAGGCCCTCTTCGATCAATGCGACCCACTGAGCCTTCGAGGGACCGAGAGAGAGTTGGAGCGCCTGGGCACTCCGTTCCAGCCGGGCCAGATGCTCGTCGACAGCGAAGGGCCGGCCTCGATACGTACGAATGACTTCGTACACCCCGTCCCCGAACTGGAAACCCCGGTCTTCGACGCTGACGACGGCATCGGCCAAAGGACCGAAGCGACCATTCACACATGCAATGTCAGGCATGGCCCTCTTCCAAACCCGGCAAGTCAGGACACCGTGACATAGTAGATCTGCCGATCTTCAGCCGTAAATTTCCATCCCATCCGCTTTTCGAACACCAACCGATGCGTGCCGGCGGTCACCGGCCTGAACTCGAACCTGCGCTGTCCCGCATCCACTGCATTGTTGCTGGCTATCCGGAGGAAATCGTCTTCCACTAGCGACATGACGCCGGGGTCATAGGAAGGAACCCACTGCTCGCCCCTGGTCCGATCCTCCCAGAGCCGGATATCGACCGGTATGCCCACCCGAGCCTTGATCGTCTTCGCGCCAGCCTCAGGCTCAGTGCCAGTCGGCACCACTTTACTTAATGGACTCATAGACGTTCTTACGACCTCGACCAGAATTTCGTACGACTAGACCTTCCGTCTGGCGCCGACAAACACCTGCCCGCCCTCGATGCGTACATCGTAACTTCCCACACAGTAGCCCCCGCCATCGGTACCTTGACCATTTCGCACATCAAAGGCCAAGTCATGCCAGGGACAGGAGACGACATGCCCCTTCACGCGCCCCTTGTGCAAAGGCCCGCCTTCATGAGGGCAAGAGTTATAAATCGCGTGAAAGCGCCCTTCGATATTGAAGACTGCAATATCGCGCTCGTTCACCTTCACGACTTTCACTTGGCCGGGCGGAATCTCCTCGACCGTAGCGACACACTGAAACCCTTCCATAACCACCGTCACTCCCTCTACATACGAAGCGTAAACCTCAGCTCCATCCCGGTCGTGATCTCAGCGCGCTTGGCGTAACCGGCCTCGGCCTGAATGAGGTAACGAACCGGCTCGGGAGGGGGACCATACAGCGGACATGGGTCCTGGGCACAGGGCGGCACCTGCTCCAAAATGTGCACGATGTGGTGACTTTCATCAATCCACAGCATGTCGACGGGGATACGGAACTGCCGAGTCCCCACTCGATGCAATCCGGTCGACTCAAAGATATAGAGCATCCCCGTGTCGGCTGGCAATCCCTCCCGGAATGCGAGACCAAACAGTAATTTCTCCGGCGTACTCGCCACTTCCGTTTCCATGGTTTTGCCGTTCGGAAACTCAACAATAATGAGTTCCGATTCCTTCGGTCCCCCAAGAAACAGCGTGACGCTGATCAGCAAAATCACCAGCAACACGAACGTCACAATTTTCTTGCGACGCTGCTCCGACTCCGTTCCACTCAAACGCGTTACCATGCGCACATGCTGTCGAACATCGATGCATCCTCAAATGATCACACACGCGCAGAGCCGCATGTATATTGGGCCCAAAGCCCCATGACTTTCCCGACGCTAGGCCTTCTTACCAAGTCGCGCTCTGTTGACTTGCCGAAGAACGCCAGCTTAGAATGCGGACCTGTTTCGCCGCGAACTATGGTCGCGGCGGCACGAAATTGTCAACATCTTATCCGTCATTAAAGGAACCGAGAAGGAGGCACAGGCCATGGCGCTTCTGATCACCGATGAGTGTATTTCATGCGGGGCATGCCTGCCAGAATGTCCTAATGAGGCGATTTTCGAGACGCGAAGCGACGCTGAAGGCAAGGGCAATCATGTCGGAGACGGCCAGGGAGTCGGCGACAACATCTATGTCATCACACATGATCGCTGCACCGAGTGCGTCGGGCACTTCGATGAGCCCCAATGCGCAGCGGTTTGCCCGGTGGATAATTGCTGCATCTCAGATCCGGCCTACCCGGAAACAACCGAGGTGCTGCTGGATAAGGCCAAGTCTTTGAATCCGGACAAAGAAATTGATCCAGCCAAAGTATGGAGCGGCGTTCGCAACTAAGTATCGCCCCGTCCCAAACGCACACACCACGAAGGCTCCCCCGGGAGCCTTCGTCATTTCCAGATCGAACCGGCTCCGACCGATCCTCCGGCGGGAACAGACGCCTCCCTGGCTTTCCCCCCTCGACAGTTGTAGACTTCCAAGAAGACGTGTGGCATGCGAGGGCCGTCAGCCACATGACCCAACTGCACCCAGGATGTCGCCACCCTCTCAACGGGAGGTCCACATGAGAAGTCTTGCTCGTCTCGTGCTACTCGCCGCTTTGACTCTTACTACACTGCCGGCCTCTGCCATGACTGATCCCGGTGATGTCGGATCGCTGATCGAAAATTTCGTTACTCGACAATTTCCGGATGCCGCCAGTCATTTCTGGATCGTGAACGAAACACAACGCGACGGCGATGAAATCATTGTGGACATGAACACCATCGTGATGGAACGTCGAAAGGCTTCCCCAACGGAGAGTCGCTTCTTGCTACTGATCGTGGAAGGACAGCTCAAGGGAATCCAAAATATCCCGCTGGACACTGCGGCTGAATGTCAGAAGGAGCAGGAAGTGTAGCCTGACGCTATTCGTTCCGCATAAATGGCGCAGAGACACCAACGCCCCATCTGCATCACTGCAGATGGGGCGTTGCGCTACAAAACGACTCTCCGAAACCGACTACTTGATCATCACCAGCTTGCCACCGACATGCGCCGGGTGCAGATGACAGCGATAGGTCAGGGTATTGCCCTGAGTCGCATTGAACATGTCGCTGGTCGGAATTCCAATATACTTCGTCTCACCAGGCTTGAGCACCACTTCTGCCTTCAACACAAATGGTGACGCGGCATTCACCGGATCGGTCATCTGAAACCCGTGCTCAGCAGACGAACTGTTCGTGACTTTCAATACCACCGGTCGACCTGGCCGCACCTTAAAATCAATCACGGTCACCGGCGGATACCATGCCTTCATATTGCCGATTTCAACGGCGTACAATTCCGCATCTACGACCAATTCTTTAAACGGTTGGCCAACGACAGAACCGGTATCCAAATCACCGATTTCGACACCGCCGGCTTGCAGCGCGTATGCGCCTGATGCCCCAGCCACCAGCATGACCAGGCCGAAAAATACTGCCACCATCGTCTTACCCATGACCTACCTCCTTAAAGAGATTAAGAAGAGATGCGATTAGGTTGGTAAATAATGACCACCGCGCGCTGAACCTTCTGCTAGACGCTCCGCCCAGGAGGCTAGCAACAACTACTCGAATGTATCCTAAATAACAGGCTAATGAGCGACACTTTATAGCACAGGGATTTAAAAGGAAGCAAGAAAGTTTCTTGGGCGGCCAAGGCCAAAAGGAGAGGAACGTCTACCTCGGGGGCCGTCAGGCAACGACGCAGAATAGATTCTGCATTTCAATGATTTGTGATCATCACTTCCCGTCGGGAGCCATCTCCACCGCGTGGGATCCGATCAAGAGGTCGTAGGGAGTGTAATCGTCCGTCAACTGCAAGCCCGGCGACCAGGGGGTAGTCCGTCGGGCAGCCAGGAGCGAAACCGCTTCCAGCGGCAACCGCCTGGCCTCCGCTTGCGATTGAATCCGCTGCACAAACTCACCGTACGGCATAGCATCGATCGGACTGCCGCAAAAAAAGATCAAATTCTCCGCCGTCGTTTGATGTGCCCGCCACGGTCCCTTGACGCCGAAGGATTCGACCGTTGGAAATGCCGTCTTCAGCGTCTGCACCACCGCACTCGCCCGTAGGAGGTCCCCTCCCTCGCCGGAAGAAGCCAAGTTGAGAGTCAGCACTCCGTTGGGATTGAGTCGGGCACGGAGCTCGGAGAAGAATTCGACAGTGGTCAAATGAAAGGGGATCAGGTGCCGGGCAAACGCATCGACCCAGATGACATCATACGTCGCCTTCGTGTCGCGCAGAAACACACGGGCATCCTTCACCCAGACATGGTGATTGACCGGGGGGTGATACTCAAAATACTGCTCCGCCATCCGCACCACGACCGGATCAAACTCGACGACGTCCAACTCCAGCTCAGGCCAGACCTGGGCCAACCATTTCGCCAGCGATCCTCCTCCATGCCCAAGGATGAGTCCCCGCTTGGGTTCAGGCGTCAAGGCCACCGCAGCGACCATGAGCTGACTATAGGGGAGAAACAACGTGTGGGGATCAGCCCGCCACATAACGGCATGCCACGTACGGTCGAGCACCAGATACCGAAACAGATCGTCGTCCCGCACGCGCACTTGTTGATACGGGCTATCTTCCTGATATACCAATCCCGCTACCGGAGGAGCCTGACCGAACAATTGCCAACCCAGAATCAGCAAACCGGTCACGGCAGTCCCTGCAAGCCTTGTCACTTTCCCGCCTCCCTGTTGCAACCACGCCAACCCTAACAAGAGCTGGATCACCCCCAACGATGCCACCAGCGTCTGGGTTCCTAACCACGAGAGGAGAAAGAATGCCGTCCCCCAAGTTCCTGCCAGACTCCCCACAGTCGACAGGGCAATCATGCTCCCGGTGTGACGACCGAGATAACCCATATCCACCACGGCCAATCGAAGCAACGCGGGCATCACCCCGCTCAATCCAAACGCTGGGGGAGCGAGCAGCACACATGCCGCAACGCTCGGCCCCCACCGAGGGTCCTCGATCATCTTGGCGACCTTGAAAATCGCCCCTTGCCCCACCCACGACATCAGCAAAGTCCAGGCACCTGACCCAAGCAGGAGCCAGGCCAACACTGCCGCCACACGATACCGATCCGAAGCCCACCCGCCGAACGCGTAGCCGGAACTCATCGCCGCCAGAATGATGCCGATCAACGCGCCCCATACAAAGAGCGAATTTCCAAAGACGGGAGCGAGCAAACGACTGCCCAAGATCTCGAGCGCCATGACAATCGCGCCAGTCACAAGCGCCGTCGCAAGGAGGAAGAGACGTGAAACGGACGCAGCGGAAGGTCCCTGGGTCATCATGAACGGGGAGCCGCGGAACACCAGATGCGGGCAGGAAATGGTTTGCGGTCTTGTCGAATCATCGCTACAGCGTGCCCCAATTTTTGAAGTATCGCAGCAAATCTCGCACGGAGATCATGCCGACCACTCGTCCTTCTTCGGTGATCACCAGGTGCCGGATGCCTCGTTCGGCCATCAGGTCGCTCGCGTCATGCGCCGACTGAGCGATATCGATCGTCATGACCGGCGTACTCATCACAGCACGAGCCAAGACCTGCTCAGCGGGTGCCCCGTTGGCCATGGCTTTTCGGACGAGATCCGCCTCGCTGACGATCCCCACATAGTCACCGCGGTCGGCCACCAGCATCGCCCCGACCCGGGCATCACGTAACCGCTGCGCCACCACCAACAGAGAATCATCGGGGCGCACCGTGTTACTGATCGGCCGCATCATCATTGCCAACGGTCGCTGGATCGGTCCGCCTACCACCGCCATCTGTCAGCGTCTCCTGTGAAGAGGCCCGAATTCTACTGGACTACACCACAATCTGCAATTGACCCCGGCGACGCCGCCCGCAGAAACCTGTGATATGTTTGCTCGGTTTCCCACGCATTGTTATACTACCGACTCTACACGAGTACTCACCACACGGCTTTCGGCTGTTCTTCAAGAGGAGATGCATCCATGCATATTAGCGTGATTGGAACGGGCTATGTCGGCTTGGTTACCGGTGCCTGCTTCGCGGAATTCGGCGTCAACGTGACCTGTATGGATACAGACGCACGCCGAATTGCCAAGCTCGAAAAGGGCGAGGTACCGTTTTTTGAGCCCGGCATCACCGAACTTGTCTCCAAGGGCATCAAAGAAGACCGACTCCATTTCACGACCGACGTGGCGAAAGCCGTCGATAAAGCGCTAGTCATCTTCATCGCAGTCGGCACACCGCCGAAATCCGACGGCTCCGCCGATCTGTCCTATGTCGAAGAGGTCGGTCGCGGGATTGCCAAGAACATGACCGGATACAAGGTCATCGTCACCAAGTCGACGGTGCCGGTCGGCACCGGCGAAAAATTGCGCGAAGTCATCAAAGCCAACCAAACCGGTCGATTCCGGTTCGATATCGTGTCCAACCCCGAATTCCTTCGTGAAGGCTCTGCCATCGAAGACTTCATGCGGCCTAACCGTGTGGTCATCGGCGCGGACAGTGAACAGGCCGTGGCGATCATGAAGGACCTCTACCGCCCGCTGTATCTACTCGAAACCCCCATTGTCGTCACCGACATTCCGACCGCGGAAATGATCAAGTACGCCTCCAATGCTTTTCTCGCCGTCAAAATCTCGTTCATCAACGAAATTGCGACGGTCTGCGAAAAGGTGGGGGCGGACGTGCAGATGGTGTCCAAAGGCATGGGGCTCGACAATCGTATCGGCAACAAGTTCCTGCATGCCGGCCCCGGATTCGGCGGTTCCTGCTTTCCGAAAGATCTGGCGGCGCTGGTGCAGACCGGCGAGCGCGTGGGCTATCCGTTCCAGATTGCCGGCGCGGCGGCCAAAGTCAACTATGAGCAGCACCTGCGCATGGTGCAGAAGGTGAAGGACGCATGCGGCGGCGTCAAAGGGAAAACCCTCGGCGTGTTGGGCCTCTCCTTCAAGCCCAACACGAACGACATGCGCGAAGCCCCGTCATTAACGATCCTGAGTGAGCTGATGAAGGAAGGGGCGACGATCCGTGCCTACGACCCGGCGTCGATGGAGGAATCGGTCAAGCTCTTGCCCGGCCTGGTTCCCTGCCAGGATACATATGACGTCGCCGAAGGCGCCGACGGGCTGATCATCATGACCGAATGGAATCAGTTCAGAAATCTTGATTTTGAGCGGCTCAAGAAATCTATGAAGGAACCGTTGTTGCTCGACCTGCGCAACACCTACGAATCCGACCGCGTCGTCACCTACGGGTTCCGCCACGTATCGGTCGGTCGTACGACCAAGAATCCGGCCGCCTAATCGGCGGCCGGACGGCCATTGTTAACTCAGGAGCTTCGCCGGCTCAGCCTGGGCACTGTCCTTGGGCTTCGGTTTATAACCCATCCGGTCCAGCACCTTCATAATCTTCTTTTTCAATTGATCATCCGCATCCGCCAACGCCGTGGCCAGCGGCTCTACGGCCGGCTTGCCGATTTTCCGAATGATTTCCGTTGCCGACTGACGCACATCGTCTTCTTCCGCCGCCAACAACGGCACGAGCGACGGCACGGCCGACCCGCCGATTTTAATCAACGAGTCATACGCCCGCTGCCGGACATCCCCGACCTCATCGGTGAGGGCCTCCACGAGCGGGACGACTGCCCGCGGGTCCTTCAATTCGCCAAGGACCTCCGCCGCATACTTGCGATTGAGCCAATGCGAATCTTTCAAATCGATGAGCATGGCGTCGGCCTTCGCGGCATTCGGATCCTTCGCACGAATCCGGAAGCTTTTCGCGACACGCTTGCCGCCTTCTTCCACAACACGAATCGTGGCTCCGTCACCAGGCTTGATCTTGAGAAAATCTTCGAGCGCCTCGTCTCCCACATCCAGCACAACGGTCTTCCCGTCATACGCAAGCAGCTCAACCTCCAACTGCTTGGCTTCCGGATTGACGGCCACGACGCGTTCGGTGACCAGGTTGAATCCGTCTTTCTTGGGACCGCCCTTGGGTCCGATCTGAATCAGTTTTACCGGTGCTTCATCAGCCATAATAACGTTCCTTTATCGAGGGTTATGACGAGGTCGCCTGTTTCCATCCCAAACTCGCAAGGACACCTTCGACGGTCTCCTGCACCATCGTATTTTCGTCTTCCAGGAGGGGAAGCAGCGGTTCGATGGCCTGCTTCGCGCCAAGCCGCGCCAACGATTCAGCCGCGTTTCGACGCACGAGCCAGTCCTCATCCTGCAGCGACTGAATCAGGGCCTCGGCGCTGCGGGGGTCCCCGATTTTACCGAGCGCCTCCGCGGCATGACGCCGTACCATCCAATTGGGCCCCAAGAGCCCCTCAATCAACGCATCGACCGCTCGAGTATCGCCGATCTTTTTCAGCACCCGGGCAACATCCTCGCGTACCGTCCCATCACCAAGCGCTTCAATCAATCCCGGCGTCGCACGCGAGTCCCCGATGCGCTCCAATGCCCACACGGCCGCCGTTCTGACCGCCCCGTCCTTGTCCTTGAGCGCCAGCATGAGGGGATCGACGGCGCGGGGATCGCGAAAGCGCCCAAGCGCATTGGCCGCCTGTTCGCGAATGGCCCATTCATCATCACTCAATGCCTCTACCAGCTGATCGAACGCGACGGGGCCGATGCGCACCACCGCCGTCGCCGCCGCCTCGCGAATGACCACATCCTCATCCGCCATCAGACCGATGAGTTGTGGAACAGCCTCGACGCCCATCTGCCCGAGACTTGCCATCGCATGGTCCCGCAGCGCTTCGTTGTCGTCCCGCAGTGCCGCAATTAGTTGTGCAATTCGCTCGGCATCACTCATGATCCTCCGACTCCTCCTGTCCGACCGGTTGCTCACCTTCAAGCGCTGCCAGTTTGTCCGCAATAAGGCCGGCACTGTACGACACGATACCGTCCCGATCACTGCGCAACCGGTTGAACAGCTCGTTATAAGGGCGCAGAACCTCAACGTCTTTGATCTTCGCCAACGCCTCGATGGCCATCACCCGCAACGGTCTGATCGGGATGGCCTCGATGTACAATTGCGCCGGGCGTGGGTCACCGATCAGTCCCAACGACTTCACGGCGTACTCCTTCACCCCGGTATCCTTGTCCTTCTCCAGCCTCGTCATCAGGGGTTCGACCGCCCGCACATCGCCGATCTTTCCCAGCAAATCCGCAGCGGCTTCACGAATGAGCCAATCATCATCCTCAAGATATTCGATCAAAATCTCCACCGCCGGCCGCCCGATCCCCAGGAGATCCATCACCGTGGCCATGCGAGCTTCCTCGCGTTCGCTCGCGCCTTCCACGTCACGCAACGCATTAAACGACGCGTCGATCCGTTCCCGGATCGCGCCCAATTTCTTCAACGTCCGCACAGCGATATCGCGAACCGCCGGCGAAGCCATGGCATCGATCAATCCATCTGCTGAACGAGGGTCGAGCAGGTGCTCGAGAATCGTCGCCGCTGTCGTCTGCGCCTCGGCATCCGGATGCTTCAACATGTCGCACAAGGGCGTGATCGCATTGGGGATCACACCCAGGAGCTGCCGAACGCGGTGTCGCACATCTTCATCCGGGGATTCGTGCAGATTGCGGACCAGCCCCGCGGCGGTCTCATCGTCTACATTGCCGGCCATCTGCTCAAGGGCGGCAAAGGCAGCCTGCCGAACCGATTCCTCGGGATCCCGCAACACGTTGACCAACGCGACCCCTGCAGCCGGATCCTTGATACGCGACAACATCGCCGCCGCCTCAATCCGCAGCGGCACGTCGCCCGCCTGCAACGCCTGCGTCAACGCCTGCACCGCACGAGGACCACCGGCCAAACACGCGGCCGTGGCCCGCATGCGACGCCATTCCTCCTCATGGGTCAGCTCAGAAACGAGTGTGTCGATACTTTCTTTCGGCATAGTTCCCGACTAGGCACTGGACGTACGAAGTAGATACTCCCTGCTAGACCCGCCCCGCACGCCATCCGACGGCCGTCAGCGTTTCCCGCAGGTAGTACCGCACATTTTCATCTTGCTCTTTCGCCAGCATCGGCAAGAGGGACGGGATCACGGTCGGGCCAAATTGTGTCAGCGCCGCAGCCGCTTCGGACCGCGTAACGGTATTCCGCAACGCGATCATCAAAGACGGGATCGCCACGGCATCGGCAATCATTCCCAGCGCACGAGCCGCCATGCCCATGGTGGCCATTTCGTCCGTCCACCCATCGGCACAAGGAGTGGCCGAGTCTCTCGCCACTCCAAGCGGCACCCCTTCCACCACACGGCGCAGCAGCGGCACCACACGACGATCCCCGATATGGCCGAGGGCTTCGACGGCCAAGAGCCGGAGTCCCGGCTCCTTCATGGCTACCACCAGGTAGTCGACGGCGCGCGCATCCCGAATCGCACCGAGTGTTCTGACCACATCTTCACGGATCGCTGAATCTCGCTCATTAAATAATGCACGGAGCAAGGGCTCCACGGCATCCGGAGACTTCAGCTTGCCCAATGCCTCCACCGCATGGAGGCGAACCAGCCAATCCTCATGCTCCAGGGCCTCGATCAATCCGGCCACCGCAGCAGCGCCAATGGCGGCCAACGCGCTGGACGTCTCCTCGCGGACAGCTTTGACCTTGTCCTGCAACAGCGGCATCAACACAACGACGGCGCGGGGATCACCGATTCGCCCCAAACCCTTGGCCGCATGCATGCGCACAATCCAATCGCGACTATCCAAGGCCTGCATGAGTGGCGTCAAGACTCGCGCGTCAGCCAGGGAAGCGAGAATCGCCGAAGCCGCTTCCTGCACTTGCAGGGCAGGATCCGCCAAACATCCGGCCAGCGCAGGAACCGAAACGGGACCCAACGCTGACAATGCCCCGACAGCCGCCTCGCGCACCGCACGATCCGAATCGCGGAGAGCCTTCGTCAGCGGAAGAACCGCCCTCGCATCCTTGAGGACACCCAGCAGAGTCGCCGCTTCTTCTCGAACGGCCCAATCTTCGTCCGACAACGCTGCGATTTGCTCACTGACCCTGTCGGCCATGGTACCTCGACATCCGGTGGGGCCATCGACCTTCGGTTCGAGTTCAGGAGCAGGAGACTGATCACGCAACCAGCACGCCTGCCGCAGGAGAACAGGTCACCGAAGGGAACTGCTCTCATGCCCTTCATTGCTTGCTTCAGTGAGGCCGCACCCCATCATCACGGAGCCAGTTAACACGTCAAGGGGAGACACGGCTGGAACGCCGGACACTCTCAACAGGCAGGGCTGCTGGGAGACCTCACCGGTGGCTACCGCACCGATCCTTTCGCAAAATCTCCGCTCGGGCCGAAGCGTCCGATATCCCCCAAAGGACGATCAACCCGGAGATTGTCGGCCTGGCTGGAATCCACCGACGCTTCCTCATCCGGAGGGGCCCACCCGAGCTGCTCCAACGTTTGCAGCACCAACAACCGCAGAGAATCTTTGGCTGTCAGCCGAACCGAGGCATAGGACAGAACCCGTTCACCCTCGGCTTCAACCTCCGAGGCCTTGGGATCGTAGAGAAAAGAAATCAGCGGCTCGATAGCCGAGTCACCGATCAGCACCAATGCCGCAGCAGCCTTCTCACGCAAGACGCCGTCTTTCAGCAGCATGATGAGGTCAGGGATCACACGCGGATCACGGAAATGCCCGAGCGCGGTAGCGGCGGCCTCTTTGATGAACGCATCTTCACTCACGATACAACCGGGAGTCGGCGTGCCATCTTGACGCACGCCTTTGCCCTTAAGCGCCGCCAGGACGGCAGGGAGGGCGCGAGGATCTCCAATCATCCCGAGGGAGGCGATTGCGTGACGCTTCACGGCGCCGTCTTTCATCGCTTCCAATAACCCATCAATGGCGCGTGGATCCCCGATCATCCCCAACGCGATCGTCGCATCCTCCCGCACCGCTCGATCCGGATCTTTCAGCGCCTCGATCAATGCATCGACCACGCGAGGCTCGCGAACCCAGCTTCGACCGATCTGGTAGTCGGTCGTCATGCCTCCCAGCGCACGAGCCGCATGGCAGCGCACGACAAAATCCTTATCCTTCATGGTCTCGAGCAGCAGATCGACCGACGGCTGTCCGACGGCGACCAACGCGATGCCGGCGGTTTCACGAACGATCTTGGACGAATCCCGGAACAACTTCACCAGAGCAGGCACGGCCTTCGCGTCGCCGATTTTTCCCAGCGCTTCCGCCGCAGCGCTTTTCACCGCCCCGTCGCGATCCCGGCAGGCAAACAGCAACCCGTCGACGGCGCGCGCCTCGCGCAGATCACCGCAGGCTTTCGCCGCATGCTCCCGCACCCGCCACCGTTCGTCCTTCAAGGCCGTCAGTAGGCGATCCAATTGGCCCGCCCCCAGTGACACAACGGCTGCCACCGCTTCGTTGCGAACTTCCATGATCGGATCGTTGAACAGAGCAATCAGGGCTTCAATGGCCTTTGGACCGCCGATCTTCGCCACGCCCCAGCCGGCGCGCGTCCGCACGGACCAGTACTCGTCGCCGCAGGCGCCGATCAGTGCATCCAGAGTCGTCGGATCCGCCAGCTGTGCGAGAGACTTT
This sequence comes from Nitrospira defluvii, assembly GCA_011525625.1. GTDB lineage: Bacteria > Nitrospirota > Nitrospiria > Nitrospirales > Nitrospiraceae > Nitrospira_A. Next base: position 77,805 of record WYAX01000015.1, on the reverse strand, counting down.
GCGGCCTCCTCGCGGGTCGCATCATCCGGATCTTCGAGGGAATCCAACAGATCATCGAGTGCCTGTGCCATCACCCACCTCACTATTCCCGTAATAGGCATCACGTTGACCGCCATGGGGATAGGTTCGCTTGCACCGTACCACCAGGGTCTGCGTCCCGCGGCCCTCCACACATTGATCGAGTGACTTGGAGTATTCCAGTTTCCCGTCCAAACTCACCGTGAAGGGGAAGTCGAAGGTAAAACTGATGAACTTGTATTGTCCCGGCTTCAGCTTGAGCTCACGCGTTTCCGTCGTACGATAGGCGTCCGAGGTTTCGGGATCCAACACCCAGAGCGGCGGCGTGATACCAGGCACCTGCCACCATGATTGCGGCACCAGCGGAGTTGGGTCGATTGTAATCGTATGCTCTTTCGTATAGGCAGGGGGAGGGCCGGCCGCCAGAAGCCGCTCCGAATATCCCGCTAGACAGGTCAAAATCATGGCGAATATGAATGCCGACCGCCCGATATGAGATCTATGCGACGCTGTATACATCGGTCCTCTATTATTGCAGGAGTGGGCTGACGGGAGCCGCCGTAAAGGCCGTCTTGAAAATCTCTTCGACAGGATGGCTTTCCCATTCAGTGTAGGTGGTAAGCCCCAGCGCGCGCATGACAGTCGCGCCGGTATCGATGATGGACACAGGCTGACGGATCGCATAACCGGCTTTAATTCCAACTCCGGAGGCGATCCACGGCACCACCGGAACGGCAGCCGTCTGGTCGGCGGACATTTCCCCAGAAGAGAACTGCGTTTCCCCGAAGGCGCTCAGCGACGTGGCAAACACCGTGGTCCGTTTCATCAGGCCAAGTTCACGATACAAATCCAGCACCGTACCCATCGCCTTGTCCACGGCCTTCAACGCATCCTTGTAGGCAACCGACTTCCAGCCTTGGGCCTCGCCAACGCGACCGGGAGCCGGCAAATGAACAACCAGGAGATGCGGCAACGAGGGAATGGCATGACCATATCCGGAACCGCTCGTGGCCTTCTTGAAATAGTCCCGCACATACCCGACCAATCGATCGGGACTGCATTCGGCCCTGAGTGGCCCGCACATCTGATAGTCCGTGTACGGTTCCGGCTTGGCGAGCTGATACAAGGACTCATCCATATAGAAAATGGCGCTGTCCCGGCCTCCGCTCAGGTCAAGATAATCGAACACGGTCGGAGCGCGCGGATACCCGCGGCTGAATTCAAAGACGTTCCAGGTGATGCCGTGCTTCGCGACCGGCATCCCCGTCACCAACGAGGCCATCGTCGGCAATCGACGCGCAGGCGCGACGGCAGTGGCCGACCAGGTGACGGACCCACCCTTCACAAGGGACGACAACACCGGCATCGCCCCGCTTTTCAGTGACTCTTGGCCGAATCCTTCCAGCACAAACAGCACCACATGTTCGGTTGTCGCCGCAGGCGTTGGCGGCGCATCAGCCGTCCCCGCACGCGCGGCCACAGCCATGGAAGACGTCACGAAGAACAGGAGGGTCGCGCCCAGAAACAGGGCGATACGGAACGGTGCCGCAGTGACAGAAAATGTGCGGATATCACTCATGAGTTGCCTCACCACAGGGTCGTGTAAAAATGCGAAGAGAAGGTACCTTAGCACGCTGTTTTCCGTGAAGGCAAGGCGCGAACCGCGCCTCTCATAGCGCTTAAACAGGATCGATGCTATTCTGAACGCGCCGGCAGAACGCGCCCCCAATCCATAGCATCGGCAGACTCCAGAGCCGCGGTGCGAGCCCATGATCGACAACCGTCAACATCGCGATCCGCGCCTCTCCACCAGCAGATTTCTACAGGAATTCGCGGCCGCCTCACTTTTCAGCCTGTCGGCGTTCGGTATGGCCCTCTCGATCGCCTGGCCCGTGTCAGCCCATGGCGAAATTCGTGTGGTGAAGGCCTCGGGAGAGCATCGCATGACCGATCGGGAAACGAGGGTGGATGCCATCCGGCTGGCCGGTGAACAGGCAAAGAAAGAGGCCTTGGAACAGGTCGCCTCCTATCTCGAGAGCGTCACGGTCGTGCGAGACCTGGACGTCACCCGGGATGAACTGCGCAGTTACACAGCCGGGATGGTGCTGGTGCTCGATCAACAGATCGACACCAGACTGGACGGAGACGTCGTGGTGATCCGCGTCGACCTGAAGACGCAAGTGAACACCGACCAGGTGGCTCAGGCTCTCGCAACGCTGAAACAACAAGAGACCGTGCGGGAAGAATTGCTCGCGCTAAAGGCGGATGTCGATCACCTCCAACAGCAACTGGGTGAGGCCAACAGAGCCCTGGCCCAAGCACACTCACCCGAACAGAGCCGCCAGCTGAATCAACAGCGCGCCAATTTACTCGATCAGGCCGAATCGCACGCGGTGGTAGCGCAGGCCTGGACCGATTGGCTGTTGATCGCTCCGTTTGCGCAGCCCGACCCGACGGCGGGGCTTGCCCATGTCCAAGCCCTCCTCGGCCTTGCCGGCCGGCTCAATCCTGACAATCCCCACCTCGCCTTCGCACAACGGATGGTGGCAGCGAACACTGCGCCTCCCCCCCCTCAGCCACGACAACCGCCCGTGCCCCATACCGTTCCCTTTCTGCCAGGTTACTCCGTGGTTCCACAACAACCGGCTCCGCCCGTCACCACTCCGTCCCCCGAGTCCCGGCAACCGTCCGGTGTCTCTCAACTCAATCCCCTGCGGCCCGACCCGTCAGGAGAGCCGCTCCAACCAGGCAAGAGTACGACCATTTTCCAAGCGCAGCCTCAGCCGGGGACGGCCCCGCCCACTGTGACCCGGGGGAGGATGCCGACCTATCGGCAAGTCCCAGCACCCAACAGTCAGCCGGGTCAACCGACCTTGCACACCTATCGCGCCGGCGGAGCCACCGGTGCACCGGGCGGGTCGGCGCCACAAGGTCCAACCACTGGCGGGATTCACCCTCCAAGTCCTCCACAGAGTGGCCCCCCCGGTCTGACTCCCCCAGGCAGTGCGCCCCGGACCAATGACCAGGGAGGGCAATGACGATGTCTACAACAACCCGCTTACTCCCTACGGGAAGGTGCCTCCTTTGCGCCCTCGTGATCACCTCTCCTGCGTTGGCTGCAGATTCCACTTCCGAAGTCCGCAACCACGCCGACCGCACGTTCCACCAGATGCACACCGGGGAGCAGGCCCTTGCGCCTGAACAACAGAATCGGCCGCAACCTCCAGCTGCTCAGGCCTATGATGTTGATCGCTTTCTGATCGGGCAGGGCCAGGGTGATTTGAGTAAAGGCCCCTTGGTGTGTCAGCGCGTGTCGGAATTGTCCGCACGGGCCGACATCGCCAAACAAATTCGCGTGCAGGTCAAAGAACACGCGATCGATCGTCTGCGCGAACGCAGCGGTCGCGAACCGGAGCAGGACATCGAAGTCGTGCGTGAGGAAATCGTGCAGGAATACCTGCAGGGCGTCACCATCGTGGAACGCCGCAAAGATGAGGCATCAAACACCTGCTCTGCAGTGGCCGTCATGCCGAAACGCACGCTCGCAACTCCTCACGCCATCGAACCGATGACCGCTGACTCGCCCGCACATCGATAACCAGACACAACGAACCCCACGCCCTCCATTGAACTTCAGGCTGTTTTTCGGGTAAGACAGACGTCCCATGCCCGTCGAAAATAATTTTCAGCACGACGAACTGTCCCGAAAGAATCCCGGCGATCGCCTGACGTACGCCGAGTGGACGCCTCCACCCGATATCGGATCGCCTGCGTGGCAGGTCGCTATGGGGGACATCGGACAGAAGTTGTCGACAACCGGAGTGCGCGTCATCCTCTTCCTTCATGGCGCTATCCCAGGGACGGACATCTTCGGACTGGGGCGCCTCGATGAAGTGGGGGGCCTCAAGCGAGGCTACTCACGCGGGATCTCCGGCCTGGATTCGCTCCTCTCCTTCATGCGGGAAGGCACGAACGGCATCACACCGCTCCCCGGCGGCCTCAAACCGCCGCTCCCGAACGACGAGGCCACGAAAAACCTGCTCGACAGCCAGATCGGCGACGCGGGCAACTTCACCGCTCAGACCGTCGAGCAATGCCGGAAAGCCCTGAACCAGCAGCTCACAACACCGATCATCTGTCTGCGGGAACTCTGGTCCAGCGAGCACCATCATCTGGGGCGTGCCCTGGCGGCCTGTCGACTGTTGGATCGTTTGCACACCCTTGTGCGCGAACACCGGTTGGGAGCCGGGGATCGAATCCTGATCCAAGCCCACGGTCAGGCGGGACTCGTACTGGCGCTGGCGTCCAATCTGCTCTGCCCGTCACCGATCACGGGCCGGAAGACGTTCTTCGATCTGCTCCTCGCGGCGACCCCACAGGGCCCGGATGCGCAGGCCGTTCACCGGATCGATCCCTTATTGACCTCGGGCTCCTTACTCAACGGCGCAGCCCTCGATCTCGTCACCTTCGGCACGCCGGTACGTTACGGATGGGACCCCTCCGGCATCGGCAAGCTGCTCCACATCGTGAACCACCGCAATCTGCGCACCGACGGGAAGACCTGGCTCTCCAAAATGGACTTGCCCCAGATCACCGTGGAAATGCCGATCGCCTGGGGTGGCGATTATGTGCAGGAACTGGCCGTGGCCGGAAGCGATGCCCTGCCTGCCGAGAGCGCCAAGGTGACGAATAAAGCCGTGTGGGAATTGCTGGAACCGTACGATGGCTTCGAACGGTGGGTGGAATGTGCGCGCCGCGCCACCCGTTTCCCGAGCGAAGGACAATGCCTGCTGGTCGATTACAAAGACTGCACGAGTTCGACGAACGTCCGCGATCACTACTACGGCCACGCCGCCTACACTCGCGCCAACGCCATGCTCTTCAACTTCAATCAGATCGTCGGGCAGCTGTACTCGTAAGCCTGGTGTTACCCGCATCCGATTTGTTTATCCCCCACTCACTCTCCGATGCACGCCTTTCTGGAGGTGGAAGCAGGCCCGCCAAACCGGCCTTCCTGCCTGCTCCCTATTCAGGCATCAAGTAGACTCGACTTCAGAGTCCGCCTTTGCTTGGAGCCCGGTCATGCCCCAATCACCTCCCTCCCTGGACAACCGGCGTATTGCCGAGAACTTGCGCCACGCGTTCGAACTGACAGAGCTGGCGCTGGCCTTGCGTCAGGCCACGATCGAGCAGCGGAATGTGCCTGGCGAGGGTGAGGGGATCACCCAGGTCATGCACGAAATCCGACTGGCCAAAGAGCAGGCATGGCAGCCGAGCCAATCCTAGTCCAGGCGTTCTCCGTGCCTGACCTTCAATACGGCATTTCGTCGTCGTCAAACCCGAAATGATGACCGATCTCGTGCACGACCGTATCGCGGACTTCCTGCACGACCTCTTTCTTGGTGCGACAGAGCCTGAGGATCGGCCCACGGTAGATGGAGATTTTGGCCGGCAATTGACCGCCCGCCTGAAAGAAGGACTCTTTATCGATAGGAAGGCCTTGATAGAGACCGAGCAAATCCTCACCCTCCTCCAACTCTAGATCGGTGCGGACATCGGGCGGAGGCTCTTCTTCCACGACCACGGCCACGTTGGTGAGAAGCTTGGCATATTCGTCCGGCAGGCCGTCGAGCGCTTCCTGCACCAGGGCTTGAAACTCCGGTTCGGGTATGGTCAATGGATGCTTTCGCGGCGACATAGGCTCGAACTGGATCGACTCACGCGCTGTGCAAGATCAGCCTCGGTTGAGGATGTTCAAACAGGGTGCCCGACAAGGCCGCAGGGAGTACGTCGACTGAGGCGTACAGCCTGGCGTACGTCGCAGGGAGGCGTGCGACCGAGAACGCGGCCGGCAGCCTGCTTCAACATCCGACTACGGATGGGCGGCACGCCAGTTACACCCCACCCCCACATCCACCTTGAGGGGCACCGACAGTTTCAGCGCTGCGCCGGTCGCCTCCATTTCCCCCTTCACGAGCTGCTTCGCCTGCTCCAACGCCTCGTCGGGCACTTCGAAGATCAATTCGTCGTGGACTTGCAGGATCATCTTGCAAGCCGGCAACTCCTTCTGCAACCGCCGGTGCACGTTGATCATCGCGACCTTGATGAGGTCCGCAGCCGAGCCCTGAATCGGACTGTTGACCGCCATCCGTTCGCCGACCCCGCGTTGAGAGGGATCCCCGCTTTGCAATTCAGGAATGGGCCGGCGGCGGCCGAGAATCGTCGTCGTGTACCCTTTTGTCTTGCCGTCGTCGATGTTGCGGTCCATGAGCGCCCGGACGGCTGCAAACTTCTCAAAAAAGGTCTCGATATAGTGCTTGGCTTCCACCTGCGTCACCCCGATGTTCGACGCGAGACCGAACGGACTGATGCCGTACACGATGCCGAACACCACGCTCTTGGCCGCCCGCCGCATCTCACGCGTTACCTCACCGGCGGGCAGATTAAAAATCTCCATGGCCGTGGCCATATGAATATCCTCACCCCTCTCGAACACCTGCAGCAGCCGGGGGTCTTGTGACAGATGCGCCAGAATCCGCGGCTCCACCTGACTGTAATCTGCACAGAGCAACTGATGTCCAGGCGGCGCGATGAAGGCTTCGCGAATACGTAGGCCGTAGTCACCCTTGACCGGAATATTCTGGAGATTCGGGTCAGTGGAAGACAGGCGCCCTGTGGCCGCCACTGTTTGATTGAGCGAGGTGTGGAGTCGACCGGTGTCGGGATTGACCAATTGCGGCAAGGCATCGACATAGGTCGATTTCAGCTTGGTCAGGGTCCGGTAATTGAGAATGTGTGCGGGCAACTCGTGCTGACCGGCCAGCTGAGTAAGCGTATCCTCATCGGTGGAAAAGCCGGTCTTGGTTTTTCGGAGCGGTTTGAGGCCCAGGTTGTCAAAGAGCACTGTGGCCAATTGTTTTGGCGAGCCGATATTGAACTCGCCTCCGGCCAGCCGATAAATGGTGCCCACCATCTGCTCAAGTTCCCGCTCCAGTTCTCGACTCAGCGTGCCCAAGCCCTCGACATCGAGCAAAAACCCGTTTCGTTCGATCTCGACCAGCACCGGGACCAACGGCATTTCCACGTCTTCAAACAACGACAGGCTGCCCTGCGCCCTCAACCGGTCGCGCAACAGCGGCGCCACCTTGGCCGTCACGGCGGCCGCCTCACCGGATCGACGAATCACCCGCGCATCCACATCAAACAACGATGGCGGATCTTCGTCTGGCGCGTCACTCGCTCCGGCACCGAGCTGATAACTCAGCACATCCATCGCGATGGCTTCCAACGTGTGCGCACGACGATTCGGATTCAGCAGATAATCAGCCACCATGGTGTCGAAATAGGGCCCCGGCATGTCCAGGTCCTGCCGATGGAGGGCCAAGAGGAGGGGTTTGAGATCCTGCACGACCTTCCTGCGGCTCCCGTCGCGCAGATAGTCGATCAACGGACGAGGCCAGCCTCGAGCTTCGCCTTGCACGAACGCCGCGGCCCCGTCCGGCCAACCCAGGGCACAGCCACGGATATCCGCCCGCACGCCTGGCTCATCGTTCAATACGCAGGCCACGCCCAGAAGCGGCTCCGCCTCAGACCGCGCCAAAAATTGTTTCGCTGCCGCATCATCACGGATGTCGAAAACCTCCGCGCCTAAGCGGTTGGTCTCCGGCGTGTCGCCCTGGAAGGCCTTGGCCAGCGTCATGAATTCCAATTCGCGCAACAGGCTCACGAGCGCCTCGGTGTGCGGCGCCTTCGCCTGAAACTGGGCTGGAACAAATTCCACCGGACAATCGACTTCGATCGTCGCGAGTTGTTTGCTCATGCGGGCGTTCTCGCCCTGCGCCAGGAGAAGCGCCTTCGTCTTGGCCGGAGTGACTTCCTCGACCCGGCGTAGGAGTTCGTCGATCGTTCCGAATTGCGAGATCAATTTCAGTGCGGTTTTCTCCCCGATTCCTTTGACGCCGGGAATATTGTCGCTCGTATCGCCCATCAACCCCATGATCTCGACGACACGCGCCGGCTCCACGCCGAACCGCACCAGCGAATCCGCCTCGTTGAACCACCTATCCTTCACCGGATCGTAAATCCGCGTCTTGGGTGTCAGGAGCTGGAACATATCCTTATCACTGGTCACAATGACGACATCGAGCCCCTCGCCCTCACCTTTCCGCGCCAAAGTGCCGATCAAATCGTCCGCCTCATACCCCGCTTGCCGGATGACCGGCAGAGACAGCGCTTCCACGATGCGATGAATGTACGGAATCTGGGCGCTCATCCCTTGCGGCATGGGCGGCCGTTGCGCCTTGTACTCCTTGAACGCCTCATGGCGGTGGGTGGGGCCTTTCTCATCGAACACGACCGCGACATACTCCGGATGATGCTCCCGCAGCACTTTCAGCAACATAGTCGTAAATCCATAGACCGCGTTGGTCTGCAGGCCCTTGGAATTCGACAGGGGAGGTAAGGCAAAAAACGCCCGATAGATGTAGGCGCTCCCGTCGATGAGATACAGCGTCGGCACGTGAACAGGCCTCCGTTTTCAATGATCGAGCAATCGACGGTTCGGGTGTGTCCACTCCGACTGGAACGAACGCGATCACACATGTCGTCGATTCTTTCCCTGCGGCAGTTCGAGATGCTGCGCGCGGAGAACCGACGGCGGACTGCTATCGATCCGGCGCGATAATCAAGGGCGGTTTGCCGAACTTCGCTCGCATGCTGTTGATCGTGTTCAGGACGGTGGACTGGCCCACGATCTTCGCCTCTACCCGCCGTTTACCGGGAAATTCAATCAGCGACAGGCCGATCAACATCGTCAAGACCCCCTGTCCCGGAAGAAACAGCATGAGAAAGCCAGCGAACAGAAAAATCGCCCCGACGACATTTTTCACCATATGCCCCAACAGCCGAAGCATCGGGTGGTGGTTTTCCATCCAGGGGCGCGGCTTACGGATATCGAAATAATCAGCCGGCAGCCGCATGAGAATAATGGGAATCGCGATGAGGGTCCCGACGAACATGAACACCGAGGAGACAGCGAACCAAATGAGCACATTCGCCGGCACGTAGGATTCGATCTGCGCGAACACGTCGGATATCACCCGCGCATCCTAGCATGGGGCTTCGGACGGCGGGAAGAGTGTCGGCAAGCCGGTTTACGTTCCGCGCGGCTCCGGATATAATTCCCCCCATGCGGTCGCAACCAGGTGATAGTGCTTCCCCGATACGCCATCGCGCTGCCGCATGTTTCCTGCCCCTTTTGGGCCTTACGCTTTCACTAAGCTTCCTTGTCCATAGCGATCACAGGGCGCTGGCCGCGGATGCACCTGCTGAGCTCGCGATCGAGGTCACCAAAATCGCGCTCGGCAAGGAAGTCGTCATCACCCAGGGGAAGAAAGAGTGGTTCATGCGCGTGGAGGTCACACCGGAAAATTCCGTGGTGGTGAGGCAGGAAAAAGAAGGCGCCCGTTACCTGCTTGATGAAAGCGAGGTGCACGACCGTGCCATGACGCCGGCCGAAGTGGATGCGGCTATCGCTGATTTTGTCAACAGCATCACGACTCGACAGAAGGTCAAATAGCCATCATGGCCGAGAAACCCAAGTTCGTCATCTTCGCCCACAACGCCACGTACGACAAGCTCCACCAGGTGGCCACCCTCGGCCTGACCGCCGCGGCCATGGGCAAGGACGTCATCGTGGTATTACTGTTCTGGACGATCAAGAAACTGGCCGAGGGCAAAATCGATCAGATCGACTTCCCGCAGGAATATGCCGCCTCCGCCGAAGAAGTCACCCGCCTTCTGAAAGAAAAAAAGGTTCCCACGATTTCAGAGATGTTTCACGAAGCTCGGCTCGTGGGCCGATTCCGCCTCATCGCCTGCAGCGCAGGCCTCGAATACATGGGGGTCGAAGCAGATGCCGTCGAGCGCAACGTCGACGAAGTGCTCGGCCTGCCGTCCATCCTGTCACTGACGGCGCAGGCGGAAACCAAGCTGTTCATCTGACCGGGTCTGCTGTCGCGTCCACGCAACACGATCCGCCGGCAGTCGTCTGCACTCCCACAAGCCAGAGGGTGGCCGCGAGACTAGCGGCTCTTCGTGACGCCCACTCGATCGCAATATTCCACAATTTTGCATCGGCTGCAGAAAGGCGACACAGGCTGGCATAGGTGTTGTCCATAGGGAACGAGCAAATCGTTGAAGGTGATCCAATAACGGCGAGGCAGTTTTTCGCGAAGCGCCTGCTCCGTCTCGTCGGGAGTGTCGGTCTTCACATAGCCCCACCGATTGGCAATCCGGTGGACATGAATGTCGACACAGATCCCCGGCTTCTCATATCCAACCGTCACCACCAGATTCGCCGTCTTTCGACCGACACCCGGCAAGGTCAACAGCTCGTCGATGCAGTCCGGCACACGCCCCTCGTAGCATTCAAGCAACCGGGTGCAAATCTGCAGAATCTGTTTCGCCTTGGTTCGATAAAACCCGACTGGGTAGATCGCATTTTCGACAGCTGGCAGCGTGAGCTGCCGCATCGTAGCCGGAGTGGAGGCCAGAGCGAAGAGACGTGCACTGGCTTCGGCGGTAGTCTTGTCTTTTGTCCGTAAACTGAGAAGGCAGGAAATTAGAACCAGAAACGGATCACGGCCGCTTGCATTGGCGACCGCACCCACAACCGGATCAGGCCAGCGGGCAATCTCCCGCTTGACCGTACGGATGGCGGCGTGGATCTGTTGCGCCTGCATGGATCTGCCGAAACGGAGAGATCAGATGGAGTGATCGAACCGGTCGACCGAAGGAAGGAAAACCCGACGACTATTCAGGCCGTCGCTTCGCAAGCCACTTTTGCCGCCGACGTTGCGCCTCGCGCTCTTTCGCCTTCTTGCGGACACTCGGCTTTTCGTAATACCGGCGGCGCTTCAGTTCGCGGAACAATCCTTCGCCCGCCAACTTCTTCTTGGCGACCTTCAGGGCTTTTTCAACGTTGTTATTGAAAACCTTAATTTCCATCGTCAGCTACCTTCGACTCTCTTTCACCGAAGTTTCAGGATATTCAACATGTTTTGGGCCCAGGAATCGAAGGGCGGAGTGTAGCATAGCGATTTCTCATCCACAAGCATTTGTTCCACCCGTGAAAGCCGCTGGCTCATAGAAGCAATAAGCTGCTGATTTGGTTGACTTTTCATGTTCTCCTCGATCATGGCCACACACCCATCTATGACCGCATCGGCAAGCCGCAACCCCATCGTCAGATCCGGATGCACCTCGGGCTTCGCCTGCGCCAAGAGGCCGCGCAGAAGGGGAATGAGTTCACAGGAGAGCTTCACAATTTCCAGTGGTGTCTCGATGGCGCCCAAAAGACTGGATGAGAGGGCGATCGCACCATCGGGGTGATTGGGTGGCAGCTTCTTCGCCTGGAGCACCAGGGCGTAGGCGTCTCGATCCGCCTGCACCAGTTCATGGAGTCTCGTGGAAATTTCAGACAGACGTGTTTCCACTGCACGCGCGCGATTCAACTTTGCCACCATGATCCCTAACGCAGCCGCTGCCGCTGCCGAGCGAGCACCGACGCTGCCTCCCGTCACCCCCGGCTCAGCGCCCCCCCCCACTTCAGGCATCCCCAAGCGAGTCGCCGGAGGCTGTTCCTTGGGCGGTGGCGATGCAGCCAGGCGCCCGATGGCTGATCGTGATTCGACGCTCTCCAAACGCGCTTCGAGTACCTGCCGCCCATCGAATCGATCCAGCGAAAGCGCCTGTTGCGCCGTCTCCATCAGTGCCTGCTCGGGAACGAGGCCGATGATTTCCGTTCCGGCCACCTCCACCCCACGGGCCGCGGCTTCCTGCTGCACAGCGGCGAACGCCTTGTGCAGCGGAGTCTCCGCCTGGTTTGTCAGATTCATCGAGACCTGCACGAGCCCCTGACTGCGCAGATCGACGCCGATGGCTTTCACAGAGGGAAGCCCTCCGCTCGACTGACGGACCACCTTCGCAATGGCCTTGGCGATCGACAGATCCTGAGTCCTCAGATTCACGTTGAAGGCAATGAGAGGCCATCGCGCACCTACCACGGTCGCGCCAGCAGTCTGATGTAACTGCTTCGGTCCGAAATCCGGAGCCCATCGAGGATCGGCGGCCATTCGGTCCGCCAATCCTTTCATCCCTCCCTTTCGAATCCATTCTAATTGCTTCCGCTCAGGCTTACTCGCTGCTTGTTCGTACAGAAAGACGGGGATTTTGAGCTCATTTCCGATCCGCTGCCCCACCATGCGAGCCAACTGTACGCAGTCCTGCATACTGATGTCCCGAATGGGCACGAAGGGCATCACATCCGTCGCCCCGACACGCGGATGCTCGCCCTGATGACCGCGCAGATCGATCAATTGCGACGCGAGCCGCGCCATTTGAAAGGCGACCTCCGCGACGGCGTAGGGCCTCCCGGCAAAGGTGAGAACCGCCCGATGGTGGTCCGGATCCTTCGTCTCATCCAGCAACACCACGCCGGGAACCGATCGAACGAGCGCAGCGATCGCCTGAATCACTTCTGGATTGCGGCCTTCACTGAAGTTCGGCACACATTCAACGATTTGACTCACTGCGCGGCTACTCCCATTTCTTCATGGCGTGGCACCTTCACCAAGGACGTTTCAACACAAGAAAAAAGCCGGGGGGTCGCGGTCATCCCCTCCGGCTTGATCACACGTGACAGCCTCGCATGTGCGGCCTGTCGCTGAATGTTACTTGGCTTTCTTGACGAACGCCTTGTAAATCCGCTTGGAAGAACTTTGCTCCTCCTCCAGCCCCACCATTTGATGGCCGGTCGTTTCACACCAGGCCGGCATATCTTTCTTGATGCCCTCATCGTCCGACACGACTTCCAGCACCTGTCCCATGGTCAGTTCCTTGATCTTCTTTGACGTCAGAATGATCGGCATCGGACAGAAATACCCGAGCGTATCCAGTTTCACATCCGCCTGTATCATGCCCTCTCCTCAGCTCTGCTTAAATGAACAGATTGACGCTGCCCTGCTTGGCTTCAGCCAAGTAGGTGGTCACGCCGGCAAACTGATCCACCCCGTCGATCAAGGTATCCTTGGTAATCCCCATCAACCCCATCGTCGTCGTGCAGGCGATGAAACGGACTCCCAGGTCCAGCGCCATCTGCATCAGCTCCGGCACCCCGGGCATGCGATTCTGCCTCATCACCACCTGCATCATCCTAGTGCCCAACCCCCAGAAGTGGAAGCGGGACAGAGGTAACGTGTCGGCCCCTCCCTTGTTCAGAAGACCGAACATCCGGCGCAGCCAGTCCGATGCGGAACTGCTTGCCCCCTTCTTCCGGATCGTGTTGAGGCCCCAGAAGGTGAAGAACACCGTCACGTGCATACCCATGGCAGCAGCGCCGGTGGCAATAATAAACGCAGCCATGGCCTTATCCAGGTCTCCGCTCAGGAGAACGATCGTGACGCGTTCCGCCTTGGAATCACGGAGTTCCGCCAGTGCCGCTGTCGGTTCGATTTGTGCGGTCGCCATTGCATCCCTCGCCTCTCAAGACACAGTGAAAACCAGGCAAACTACTGAAAATGACTATAGTCTCCGCTTCTTTTTCTTGTCAAGAAATGCGGCTCCCGGACCAGCCATGCTCGAAGGGGCATCGTCTCAGCGCAGTCTTCCGTCACCGCAGCCGCTTGCTTGACCTGTCACAGGCCCGCCGTTATAGTCCACTCACGCATTCAGCCCCGAAACCTTGCCCGGGCATCCATGAGCATAGACCTCATCACAGAACTCAAACCGACGAAAAGCGCCCCCTTGTTCGGCTTCTGGTATCCTGCGACCACCAGCAACGCCTTGTCCGTCGGCCAGATGCAGACCCAGGTCATGCTGGGGCAGCCGATTCTCGTGTGTCGTGACCGGCAAGGCGGAGTGGCGGCCATGCGAGATATTTGCCCGCATCGAGGCATGCCCTTGTCGTACGGTCACTTTGACGGAGTGCGGGTCGAATGCGCCTATCACGGATGGCAATTCGATACAGGCGGGCGCTGCCGTCACATCCCGGCTCTTGTCGAAGGATCGGCGCTTCGACCCGAGAAGATCGGGATCACCTCCTACCCGTGCCAGGAAGCAGACGGGTACGTGTGGGTGTATCTGCCCGATCCGCAGCGGCCGGATCAGCCGATACCGGAGCTTCCGCGCCTTCCGCTGCCCTCCACGCCCTATCGAATGGTCCAGATCTCCACGATCTTAGATTGCACCATCGACGACGGCATCGTAGGCCTCATGGATCCCGCGCACGGCCCCTTCGTCCACCAAAGCTCGTGGTGGCGAACCCAAGCCAGCATGCACGACAAGGCAAAGACCTTCGAGCCGATCCCCAACGGATTCCGGATGGTGCCGCACGCGCCCTCCAAAAACAGCGGGCCGTACAAGCTCCTCAACAAACTCTACGGCGGGCCGCTGACGACGACCATCGACTTCGTCCTCCCCAATCAACGGTTTGAGTTCGTGCAGTGCGGATCGATGTTCGTCTCCTCTCGTGCCACCGTAACGCCGGTGGGAGAACAGCAATGCCGGATCGATTTTGCCGCTGCCTGGAACATCCTTCCCTGGCTCCCGTTCGCCAAGCCCCTGTTCCGGTATTTTGCCAATATCTTCATGAAGCAAGATAAGCAGGCGATGGAGCGGCAAGCGGTGGGGTTAAAATACAAACCGGCCTTGATGCTGATCGACGACGCCGACACCCCCGCCAAGTGGTACTACAAGTTGAAAGCCGCCCACCTGACATCGGTGCAAACCGGAACACCGTTGGACCATCCGTTAAAAGACCGCGTCACGCTTCGCTGGAGAAGTTAACAGACCGGTGAACGTGGGCAGGACCGAGGGGCTAGCTCATCGGGTGACTCGTGCCATGATTCGGCTCGTTCAGGAGCGCCATGGCTCTTCGAATCTGATCCCGTGATCCAAGCAATGTGACCACATCACCTGCCTGCAGACGCACCTGTTCAGACGGATTGGATTGTGTGACCTGACTCCTGGTCCACGCAATGACCGAGGCACCGGTCCGCGGACGAATGGAGAGTTCCGCCAACGATTTGCCCACCGCCGGCGCCTCATCATCGATCCGGCAGGTTTCCACCTCGACGTCGGTCAACGTTCCGCCCCGGAGGTGATGGGCCAATTCCGGCATTTCGCTGCGCCGCAGCAAGGCATATCCTTCCCGCCTGATCTGCTCGGCCTTACGGGCCACGAACTCCTGCGGCAGGCTGTAGGTGCGCAACACCAGGGCAAAAATCTCGATCGAGGTCTCAAATTCTTCCGGCACCACGTCATCTGCGCCCAACTGATGCAGTTCTTCCAACTCCCGCAAGTATCGCGTCCGTACCACGATGTGCAACTTCGCATTCAACCCCTTCGCGACTTTCACCGTTCGTCGCGCCGTAAATGGATCGGACAGGGCGACCACCAACACTTTGGCGTCTTCAATCTTCATATGCCGTAACACATTGGCATTCGAACCGTCTCCGT
The DNA here is from genome assembly GCA_011525625.1 of Nitrospira defluvii. Classification (GTDB taxonomy): domain Bacteria; phylum Nitrospirota; class Nitrospiria; order Nitrospirales; family Nitrospiraceae; genus Nitrospira_A. The sequence goes on along the minus strand of WYAX01000015.1, from coordinate 62,271 downwards.
AGTAGATGGGGACGCCATGCCGCGCTTCGCGGCGCACGGTTTCGCCGTCCAGATCCAGCGCCACATGCGGAATTTCCGTTTCACCCAGAACCCGGGCCAGGTTGCGACCGTTGAGCCCGTAGCCCACAATGATGACATGGTCCTTAATGCGGACCTGCGTCCCTTCTAATTGTTCGACGTGCGCCGCCGTGCGCGCGGGCATCCAACCTCGAAGCCGTTGCACCGCTTCAATCCGCCTCCCCAAATCAGGCGACCACTGCATGCCGAAGGGCGTCACCACCATCGTCAGGACCGACACCGCCAGAAACAACTGATACTGATCTCCCGTGAAGAGGCCGGCATCCTGCCCCTGCTGCGCGAGGATGAAGCTGAACTCTCCGACTTGCGCGAGCGCGACTCCCACCAGCACCGCCGATCTGGGAGGAGATCCTGCCGCCACCATCGCCCCGGCGCCGGTGAGCAGCTTGCCGACGATCACGGCCAGCAACAGTCCCAAGACGATGAAGGGATGCTCCAACACGACCCGCAGGTCCATCAGGACGCCGATCGACACGAAAAACAAACTATTGAAGCTATCACGAAACGGAAGAACCTCCGCCAATGCTTGGTGACTATACTCCGACTCCGACATCACCAGCCCCGCGATAAAGGCACCCAAGGCCAACGACAGTCCGCCCAAAGAGGTCAACCAGGCGATCCCCAGGCACAACACAATGATCGAAAGTAGAAACAATTCACGGCTCCGGCTCCGCACGATATGCCGCAACAGGCGCGGCACCAGATACCAGGCCGCCGCGACGATCAACCCGACCACGACCGCCGCCTTCACCAGCGTCATCAACACCATCCCCATCGCACTTCCGCTGGGCGTGGCCAGAATCGGCGTGATGAGCATCATCGGCACGACCGCAAGGTCCTGGAAAATCAAGATCGCCACTGTGGCACGGCCGTGAAAGGAATCACTCTCCCCCTGCTCCGAGAGCGCCTTCAGGACGATAGCCGTGCTGCTGAGCGAGAGAAGGAATCCCCAGAAGATACCCTGCTGATAGGACAGTCCAACCACCAGCGCCCCGAGCAGCGCCAGAATGAGGACCCCACCGGTCTGCACCGGTGCCGCCACCATCAGCGTGCGCCGGGCCGCCGCAAAATGCGCGGACGAAAACTCCATGCCGATTGTGAACAGCAACAAGACAATGCCGATCTCGGCGAGCACATGAACCTGCGACACATCGGGAATCAGATGCAGCCCGTGCGGGCCGATCAGGGCCCCGGCCACAAGAAAGCCGGCGATCGACGGAAGACGGAATTGGTGAAATGTGAAGACGACTGCAGTGGACACTGCATAGATGACCAACAGGTCGCCGAGAACTGCGTAATCACTCATAGAGGAAATCGAGCCGGCACAGCGCTTTCAACGGCTAGCATGCGGATTCGTGACGCAGCATACCGTAGGGATCTCGCTGGAACAAGGCGTTCTATTTGTCCTACGCCTGCCGCTCGGTTAGAGTAGCGCACCGGACCACTGGCTCTGCCCGAAGGAGGCTGCTCTGCGCGCCATCATTTTCGATTTCAACGGCGTCATTGCCGACGACGAAACCCCGCACCTGGAATGTTTTCAGCAGGCGCTTGCCGAATCCGGACTCACGCTGAGCAAGGAGGAGTACTATGGTACCTACCTCGGGATGGATGAACGCACCTGTGCCGCCGCCCTGCTTCTGAAGCGGGACGGCCGGTGCGACCCCTCGATCCAAGCCCGGATCGCTGAGCGCAAGGCCGCTCTCTTCCGTGACCATACTGCGACACAGAAGCCGGCACTATTTCCCTGGGTAACCGGGTTTGCGGCACAAGCCGTGGAACAATACCGACTGGCCATCGCCTCGGGAGGACGGCGGGAACAGATCCTCTCCGCCCTTGCGGGAACGGCTATCGAACAGTGCTTCGAACTCATCGTGTCCGCGGACGAATGTGCCGTCGGCAAACCCGACCCCGCGATTTACGAATTCGCCCTCCGACAACTCAACGCCCGTCGCCCCAGACCACCGCTGCTTCGGTCGAGCGAATGTCTCGTCATTGAAGATTCTCGCGCCGGAATTCAGGCGGCGCTGAAGGCAGGCATGCGCGTTCTTGCGGTTGCGACCACCTACCCAGCATCGCACCTCACCGCCGCACATGTGGTCGTCCCCTCCCTGGATGGAATCCAGCCGAAGGACTTGGCCCGGCGACTCTTTCCAATCAGCGGTTGAGATGCGTAAGGAATCAGGGGAACAGACCGGGGGATGGAGGGGTATTTAGAACGGTATGCGAATGCCCATCTGGAACTCGTTCGGCATCATACTCTTGCCCATGGAATCGCCGAAGAGATTTTGCTGCGGTAGCACCGGCTGGAGATTCAACGCCCGATCACGCTCGGTGACGAAGCCCCCACCAAAACCGGCACCGATGTAGGGAATCAGAGTCTGCTCGCTGACGCGCAACTGAGCGCTCAGCGAAGGCGCCTGGCGGAACAGGTCCGATCGCTGATCGCTTGCCGTGGGCGCCTGGGTCCCCTCGCTCGACACCTGGGTCCGTAACTCGGTCCAAGCCGGTGCATCGGTCGCGGGAGAGCCCGCCAGTGCCGCGCCCATTCCTCCGACATGGAGCACCCCTGTCATAAGCAGTACGCACACCGTCGATGCCTTCCGAATGCCGATTGATCGCATGATTGTTTACTTTACTCCATCCATCCTGTCGCAACAAGGGCAGGAGCTGGTGGAGTTGCGGAACGATCGGCGGGAGATCCCCTGGCCTTGCCGGCGGCCCTCCGAGATCGGGAACCCCTGTGTGAGGAGAGCCGCCGACAGTGCGCGACTGCAGGAAGGTGGTAGCGTGCCGAGGCTGAAGCGCGCGCCCCAGATGTGCCTACACCTTGTAATACTCTCTGTACCACTCCACGAATCGGGCGATGCCGGTTTCGATCGACGTGGCGGGCTTGAAGCCCGTGTCACGCATCAGGTCCGCGACGTCGGCGTAGGTCGCAGGCACATCGCCGGCCTGGAGAGGCAGGAAGTTCTTTTGGGCTTTCATGCCCAGCGTCTGTTCCAGCACCTCGATAAATCGCAACAGCTCGACCGGCTGATGATTGCCGATGTTGTACAAGCGGTAGGGGGCGGAACTGCTGCCGGGATCGGGGTTGTCGCTCGCCCACTGCGGATCGGCCTGCGCGGGCCGGTCGAGCGTACGCAAGACACCCTCGGCAATATCGTCGACATAGGTGAAGTCCCGTTGCATCTTCCCATGATTGAAGACATCGATGGGTTTGCCTTCGAGAATCGCCTTCGTGAACAGGAACAACGCCATGTCAGGACGACCCCAGGGGCCATAGACGGTAAAGAACCGGAGCCCCGTAATCGGAAACCGGTACAGGTGCGCATAACAGTGGGCCATCAGCTCGTTGGCCTTCTTCGTCGCCGCATACAGCGAAACCGGATGGTCGACGTTATCATGCACCGAAAACGGCATTTTCGTATGACCGCCGTACACCGAGCTCGTCGACGCATAGACCAGGTGCTCGACCTGATGATGCCGGCAACCTTCAAGAATGTTCAAAAACCCGTCGACGTTGCTCGCCGTGTAGGCATGGGGATTCACGAGCGAATACCGAACACCGGCCTGCGCCGCCAAATGCACCACCCGCCGAATGGATTGCTTCTCGAAGAGGGCAGCCATACCGTGCCGATCCGACACGTCCAGTTTCACGAATTGAAACTGCGGGTGGGTCTGCAGTCGCGCGAGGCGCGCCTCCTTCAGGCGGACGTCATAGTAATCGTTCAGATTGTCCAAACCCAGCACGGTATCGCCGCGATCCAGCAATCGCCTGGACACATGAGATCCGATGAACCCGGCGGCGCCGGTGACCAGCACAACCCCTGTTGAAGCCCCCATAACAGCGCTCTCCTTCTTAAAAAGCCATGTAACCAACCCGATCGGCAGGGACGCAGGATACACCCCAGCAATGCACCGTCGCCGGCCTCCCGGAAACGCCCACGAGCAGTCATGAAACGGCTTATCGGCCCCCGCGCTTCATAAAGGACGGGTCCCCGTGATCAACTCGGTAGAGCGGCAGCGGAGTCAAGACATCGGCCGCAGAGAGGACTTGCACCGATCCAGCGCCGGCGCTGCGGAACAGATCCAGCGCCTGAGCGCGATGATACCGGCAATCGTGTTGCACCAGAAGATCTTTCAGATTTTCCGGCGGCTCCCAATGGGCGGTGAGCAGGGCCGTGCGAGCCGGATTGCGCTGGCTGAACATAAACGACAGATGATCCGGATACCAATCGGCGCCGCCCGTCGCATAGGACACAAACAGCCGTGCCTGTGCGGCGGCACATAACTCATCCAGGTATCGATTCGTCAAGTACCCGTTTTCTCCCACGTCGAGCCACTGTCCCGGGTGAGACAGCGGCGCATGAGCGGCGTAGCTGCGAATCTCCTGTAATTGTTGTTGAGAGGCCAGGACCAGTGACAGCGGACCATACTTCTGAACTAACTGCTGAATGACCCCTTCCTGAATGGCCGACCGGCCGCTGTTTGTCGGGCCGCTGTCGGCATGCACCAGCACATTCTGCCCTCGATCGGTCACGAGATAACAATTTCTCGGCATCTCCAGGTCGCACGGGTCCTCGCCATAGAACGGCACCGAGACCACGGCGCCGCCGTCGAAGGTCCAACTCTCGCCATGCGCGAGTTCAATGACATGGCTGAACCCCAATTCCCGGAGCAAGGGCAGATAATCATAAAAGAACTTTTTACGATTCCGACGACTGGGGATGACGATCGGGACATCCTTCGGCACATGCAACAACGTGCGGGGGTCCACATGATCGTCATGATCATGCGTCAGGAAGATGGCCGCGGGCTTCGGCAGTAAGGACACCCAGAGGCTCGGCACATTGGATTCCGCAAACCAGGGCAACAGCCAGGGGTCGAAGAGGAGAAATTGATCGCGTTGCCGGTACAACAGCGCGGCATGCCCGAGATGCACGGTATCCCGGTCTCTCGTCTGCTGCAACCAGTGATTGCGCACTGAGGACTGAGTGGTGGGCGTGAGACACTCATACTGAACGAACAGTTCCATCAACTTGGTGAGCAGCCGTTCGGCCTCCCGTCCCGCCGTCGTCACGATGGTCCGAATCGCCCCGGCCTGCTGCGTGCCATCCAGCATGCCCAACAGTTTCCCGACCACCGGGCCCATCGGACGTTCGAAAGGCACAGGAATCGCCTGCCGCTTCACGGCGTTGAAGATGCGCAGACCGGTATTGACGACCGTGGCGGATTTTGTGGGGTCGAAGGGGTGCGACCAAATGAATTGCCCGTCGGATTGGCGTCGGGCCGTGATGTGTTGACTCAGTTGCTGCCGGGAATTGACTAGTTCGGCATAGGCATCCTCCAGCCGCACCCGGGTCTGCGGATCACCGAGTGTCGCGCGGCGGGAAAACACATCGCTGATGGCGGTTTCCACACAGGCCAGAAAGAGGCTGTGAGCCTCATGCAGACTCGCCACGACTTCCGGCGCCACCCCGCCCACAAATGGAAACGGTCCGGGCGACTGGTCGCTTTCAAGCTGCACCCAGACCCAGGGCGCCAACCCCACATACTGATCCCGCGGCAATGCGTCCCAAAGTCCCATGCGTCACAAGCCTGAGCCGTAGCCTTACGGCTTCAGTTCCATCCGGCTGATCGTCGGCTCGTACAACGCCTGAATCACGTTGCCGTCCGGGTCGGTGAAATAAAAGGAATAGCTGCCGTCACGATGCTGCTTGGGAGGCTTGGCAATGTTGGCACCGTATTGCCCCCCTTCGCGCTGCACCTCGCGAAACAGGTCGTCAACATGGGCGGGACTTTCGAGGATCACGCCGAAGTGGTCGAGTAGCTGGCCTCGCGGCGGCTGGTACTGGGCCAGCTCCGTCTGGCCGATTTGATGCAGGGCGAGATTATCCGATCCTGAACTGAAATACACGTTGTCCGGATCCGGCTCCCAGACGACCTTCATCCCCAAGAGATGTTCATAGAAGGCGCGTGATCGAGCCAGATTCGTAACGCGGAGGGCCAAATGTCGTAAGCCTCGATGAGGCGTCATGCCGCAATCTCCCGGCGCGTATAGTAGGTGCGGGCCCACCATCGCGTCAATCCTCAACCGCCAGGGGTGAACATTCCCCCGGCGATCATTTTGCGTCGGTCGGTCATGTTTGAAAAGTCTTCGGCTGTGGTACGATCGGGTATCGTTTGTTTCGAACTAAAGGAGCTTGGAGCTATGTTGGCACGATCCATCCTCGCATTCATGGTGGCGCTCATCGGACTCAGCGGAACGGGCTCTCTCACACTCGCTGCGGAGCAGGCGGCTCTGCCCAAGGAAATCACGGGAAAAGACGGGGCACCGCTGGTGCTGATTCCTGCAGGCTCATACCCTATGGGGGTGCCGTTCGGCGACCGTGACGGCGGACGCGATGAATATCCCCGCCATGTCATCGAGATCGATCCGTTCTACATCGACAAGTATGAGGTCACCAATGGACGGTACTTGGAATTTGTGAAAGCCACCAATCACCGCGTGCCGCAAAATCCCAAAAATCCCACCCGGAATCTCTGGGAGGGCATCGGCATTCCCGCCTCGTTAGCCGACCGGCCCGTTATCAATGTGGACTGGGCCGATGCCGATGCTTACTGCAAATGGGCGGGCCGACGGTTGCCGCGCGAAGCCGAATGGGAGAAGGCTGCCAAGGGCAATAACGACTGGCGGTTCCCCTGGGGCAACGTCGAGCCCACCAACGGCCATTTGAACTTCAACCAGAAATGGGTCGGCGAAAAGACGCTGATGCCGGTGGGCAGTTACGAGAAGGGCAAGAGCCCGTACGGGGTCTACGACATGGCCGGCAATGTCTGGGAATGGGTCAACGACTGGTATGATCCAAGGTACTACGAAAAAAGCCCCGACAAAAATCCGCCGGGCCCGGACAGCGGCGAGAAGAAAGTCATCCGGGGGGCCGGCTGGGAGAATGAGACACCCACAGTCCGCATCTTCACCCGCGTCGACGGCGATCCGACCATGAGAAACGAATCGACGGGATTTCGATGCGCGGCGGATGCCAAGTAACCCAATCGGCTTCCTAGCCGGTGATGGAATCACGGAGTGCGATGGCCAGTGCAGGGTTTCATGGGTTGACCGTCGTCGCCTTTGAATCGCGCATGGCGGCGGAAATGGGGCGGCTGATCGAGCGCCACGGCGGCACACCGCTGGTGGCGCCGGCCTTGCGCGAGATTCCGCTGGACGACAATTCCGCCGCGTTGCAGTTCGGCGAACAGCTGATGCGGGACGGGCTCGACGTGCTGGTGTTGATGACCGGCGCCGGTACAACCACCCTCTTTGAGGTGCTACATCGTCGCTATTCCAATGACCAGCTCGCCGCAGCCCTGCGCAAGACCGTGCTGATCGCCCGGGGCCCCAAACCGGTCGGCGCCCTCAAGGCCCTGGGCTTGCAACCCACCCTCACCGTGCCGGAACCCAATACCTGGGTCGATGTGGTCTCCACCCTGGATGCCCATCGGCCGCTGACGGGCTTACGCGTTGCGGTGCAGGAGTATGGCCTCCCCAACCGTGACCTCTTAGAGGCCTTGAAGCAGCGGGGAGCACAGGTCACTCCGGTGCCGGTCTACCGATGGGCCCTTCCGGAGGATACCGCTCCGTTGAAGCACGCCGTTGGAGAGATCCTCGTCGGGCACGTTCAGGCGATGCTGGTCACCAATGCGGCCCAAATCGAGCATGTGATGCAGGTGGCAGAACGGGAAGGCCAGACGGCGGCGTTTATAGAAGCCTGCAAGAAGTTGGTGGTCGCCTCGATCGGTCCCACCGCCAGCGAACGCATCCGCAGCCACGGGCTGCCGGTGGATTTCGAACCGTCACACGGCAAGATGGGCATTCTCGTGAAGGAAACGAGCGAGCAAGCACATGCACTTCTAGCAAAAAAGGCTGGCGTGGAAATCGCCAACTGAGGCACCTCGGCCTACCTCCCCTCAGCCGGCTGCCCCGCAGCCCCTTCGTTCGCATCCCGCGCACAGCGGAACCCCATCCAGTTCATCTTGGTGTTCGGATCCGTCCCATTGCGCTGCGCGACGCGGACACTGGGCGTGCTGTCGATCCAACCGCCTCCGCGAAAACCCCGCTGACTTCCGGCCTCGGGACCTTTCGGATTCCTGTCCGGTCCGGTGCTGTAGTATTTCGGGTCGTACCAGTCGTTGACCCATTCCGCCACATTACCCGCCATCTGAAGCACGCCATAGGGGCTGGCGGCGTTGTCGTATTTGTCTACGGAAATGATGGGCGGATACAGCAATAGCCGTTCCGGACGATCCCGCACCGGTCCAGACAGACCGGTCCGGCCGTAGTTCGCCCTCGAGAGCCCGGCCATTTGATTGCCCCAGGGAAAGATGCGCCCATCTTCGCCACGCGCCGCCTTCTCCCATTCCGCTTCAGAAGGCAATCGCTTCCCCGCCCACTTGCAGTAGGCGTCGGCATCGAACCAGGACACATGCATCACCGGATGGCTGACCATGGTCTCCTGAAAATTCCCGCCGTCGTATTGCCAATCGATCAAGGGATCGCGGTTCGTCGCCAGAACAAATTTCAAGAACTGTACGGTCGTCACCTCGTGCTTGTCGATGTCATAGGCATCGAGATAGACCTTCCGCTGCGGGAATTCCACCAGGTAGGAATTTTTGTCGATCTTTTTGTCGCTGCCCATGAGGAACTCACCCGCCGGGATACGGATCATCTCGTCATGGGCCGGCAACTTGGCACGCTCCATCGCCAGCTTCTTCCCCTCCGGCGTCCATTCACGAACCACGTCTGCGACATCCAACGCATAGAGAGGTGCGCTCATCCCCAGTAGCACCGCACCCAATACCCACACTGCGAGACCTCGTGTACGCACAACGACACTCCTTTATCTGCTGATCGTTCCCTACATCGGCTGGTGATTCGGCTCCGCAGCAGCCGGCTGGCGATCAAATTCTTCCAATGGTTCGAAATTGAGCGGTAGCTGAAACAAATAATCGATCAGGGGCCGGAATTTCACATGCTGGTACTCGACGATCCAACTTCCGTCCTTCTTGGCCAGTTTCATCGGAAAACGAATATCGGTCGCGAGCCACTGGTAGTACACTTCGGTCCGTTCGCCCTCCTTCACCGTCACCTCATACAAGGTCGTCGGGTGCCCCTCACGCGTTTCCGTCCCAATTTCTTCGCGCGACACCTCCCCCTCCAGATGCTCCGTCACTTTGAGATCCTGCTCGGGCTTGTACGGCACGGTCTTGAAGTGTTTCATCCTCGACAACAAGAGCCAGACCACCTGCTTGTCTTTCCGGACGATGCTGATGTTGACGGGGCCCATCGTGTGATGCTCGATCCGCCACATATTGTCGCGGTAGTAGATGTTGGCTTTCTGAGTCCGACCATTGATCTTGGTGATCTGGTCGGCCGTAAATTCCAGCGCCCCGGCCTCACCGATACCGATCGTCCACGACAAGGCCAGCGCCCCTACCAGTCTCCATGACCACATGCGTCGTATCCTACCGAGGACCTGTCTGAATTTTCCAGTCTGCGTCATGCACATGGCCATACCCCTCGGCACCCGCGGTTCACTCAGTGAATCGCTCCCTCAGTCCCCATCCCATCCTCGTCTTCCGACACACGGTGAAACCGGCGCACCGAGCCCGGTCGCGAACCAGATGCCGAGACATCCTCACGACACGTTCACCAGCGGCTGTGTCTGCTGAGATCGGCGCCACGAGATGGGGGCGGCCTGCATCCCTGGATCAGAGATATCCCGCCGCCTGCGCCGTTGCCGGTTCAGCCTGCCCGGCAGAAAACCGGGCAGGCGCGTGGCCCCGAGAAGAGGGGATGCGTGACCTACGATTTCGCCTTAATACATTCGATGTCCAACTTAATGAACACGTCGTCGCCGACCACCAACCCGCCGCTATCAAGCGCTTTATTCCACACCATGCCGAAGTCTTTGCGGTTCACCTTCCCTTCGGCTGCAAATCCGGCGCGGGTATTGCCCCACGGATCCTTGGTCACCCCGTTAAACGTCCCCGCCAAGGTGATCTCCTTCGTGACACCGTGCAGGGTCAGATCGCCGATCGCGACATAACCATCGCCGGCTTTTTTGTAGCTTTTCATCTTATAGGTGATGGTCGGATACTTTTCGGCATCGAAGAAATCAGGGTTCCGTAGATGTGCGTCGCGTTTTTCGTGGTTGGTGGTCACCGAGGCCGTCTTGATCGTCGCTTCGAGTGCCTTCACCGTCCCTGCCTCGGGATCCATCTCGATGAATCCGGTGTAATCTTTGAAATGCCCGGTCGTTTTGGAGACCACCATATGCGCCACCTTGAACTCCACGATCGAATGGTCCAAGTCGACGTCGTACCGGGCCGTCTCTGCCTGCACACCTGTTGCACCGAGCAACATTCCGGCTCCAAGACACCACGGGGTGAGCACACGACCGATCGATTTCGTCATAGCTACTCCTTTGTGGAACCGCTTGGTGCAGTTCCGTCCTTCAATGTTGGGGATGCGGGCGGCGCAGACTTGGACGGCTTTTTCTCAACCGTCATCTGCACGTCGCGCGTGGCGACTTTCGCCCCCGTTCGCATACGCACATGCACATCGACCACATCGCTGCCGAGATCGGGCGGAATCGGAGGGAACGGCTGGGCATGGATGATGGTCTGCAATCCCGCCTCGTTGACATCTCGCGCTCCGGAACTTTTTTCCAATTGGATGACTTGGGCCACGCCGCTCGCATACATTTTGAAGTGGATCCGAACCGTTTCGCTGCTGGGTGCACGACGGATGGACCGGATTTGCCGGCTCCAGTTCCGGCTGATCAAATCGCTGACCTGTTTCCAATAGGCTTTCGATTCGCCGGGCGGAGGCAGGGGCAGCAAATCTTCCTCGGCGATCGTCGCATTCACGGCCAAGACCTGCTCCGTCGCTTTTTGCACGGCCGCGGCATCGGCCTCAGAATTTTCGGCCACCGGCCCCGGTTGGACTTCGGTCTCGCCATCGCTGGGAGGCGGTTCACCGAGTGTGACGTAGACGTCGCGTTTCAAAAACTCTTCCAGCCCGGTGATCTTCGCACGCGCAAACGACACCCGAACTCGCACGGCCTTCGGATGCACCGTGGTGCGGCTCTTCAGCGTCGAGTTGGGTTCGAGAATGACCGTACCCTGGTACACCGACGCCGTCGGCTCTTCGCTCAGGGACACCGTCTGGCTTTGAAATCCGTTGGACTCGATGATGGCCATGACGGATTCCGTTCCGGCCGGCACACCGCCCAACGTGATACTCAGCACCACGTCTTTCCCGGCCTGGACCGACCCATCCGGCTCGGTGCTGACCAAGTCGAACTGGGCCCATCGTTTGGGCGCAGGCGGAACGGAGCTGGTAGAAGGACCAGCCAGGGCACCGGCCACGGGCCCACCGACACAGAGCAACAACGCCACCGCCCCGATCAGCCGCCTGCAGAACGTGAACTGGTGCTGCATGCTGGCATCCTACCCAGGCGCCTACCCCAGTTCAACCCGTTTTTTCTGTCGTCACGAAGGCCATCAGCCACTGCTCCGGTCCAGGCACGGACACCTCCGGTCCGGCAGAGGCAGGACCGACATCCCTTCGACTCACGGGCCGGCGCAGCTACCGGCCCCACTCGGCGACGCACACCATCGCGCTGCAGAGGCTGCCGCTTTCACTCCTTGGCTAGGCATTTCACGCCGTCTTGTTATAATGGACCGATGCGTGCGCTCGTCAAAACTACCGCCCAGCCCGGCCTCACGTACACCGAACGCCAAGACCCAACACCCGGCCCCAACGACGCCGTCATCCGCGTCAAAGCGACCTCCCTCTGCGGAACCGATGCCCATATCTACAATTGGGATGCCTGGGCTCACAGCCGGATTCATCCGCCACGGACGATCGGACATGAAATGTGCGGGGAGGTGGTCGAGGTCGGAACGGATGTCAGCCTGGTGAAGGTGGGCGATTACGTGGCGGCAGAATCACATTTGACCTGCGGCGCTTGCTTTCAATGCCGAACCGGCCAAGCCCATGTCTGCAAGAACTACCGCATCCTCGGCGTGGATCTCGATGGATCGTTTGCCGACTATATCGTGCTGCCTGAGACTGTCCTCTGGAAGACGTCGTCGGACATTCCGCCGGAGTTGGCCTGCCTGCAAGAACCGTTGGGAAACGCCGTCGATGCGGCGCTCGCGGAAGACTTGACCGGCCACACCGTCCTGATTACCGGTTGCGGCCCGACCGGCCTCTTCGCCGCCGCGGTCGCGCGCACGGCCGGAGCCGCCACCATTATTGCGACCGACGTCAGCGACTACCGCCTTGGACTGGCAAAACAAGTGGGGGCGGATCACATCTTGAACGCAAAGGCCGACAGCCCGGACGCCATCGCCGCTGCCATTCAGGAGATCACCGGCGGCGAAGGCGTCGATGCGTCATTGGAAATGTCCGGACACCCGACCGCGCTGCACCATGCCTTTCGATCCGTAAAAAACGGCGGCCGGGTCACCTTATTCGGTATTCCCACCGGGCCCGTCACCTTTGACCTCGCCAACGAAGTCATCTTCAAGGGCATTCGCGTCCACGGCATCACCGGGCGCCGCCTCTTCAGCACCTGGTATCGCCTGGCAGGACTCTTCAAGGCCGGCCTCAACATCCGTCCGGTCCTGACCCACACCTTCCCCCTCAAAGACTTCGCCCAAGGATTTGAATTGATCAAATCCGGCCAATGCGGCAAAGTAGTCTTGTTTCCATAACCGTATTTCCCGTTTTACCCTTCACGCTTTCTACTTCACCTTTCACGAGCACGATGGCCTATACATCCCTCAAGCAAGCCGCCGAACAGCAACTGGCAGAGATTCGCTCGGCAGGGCTCTATAAGACCGAGCGGCAGATTCTGAGCCCCCAGAGCACGGAGATTCGTGTGGCGCAGGGTGAGGTCATCAATCTCTGCGCCAACAACTATCTCGGCTTGGCCAACCATCCGGAGGTCAAACAGGCGGCCGAGAACGGCCTCAAGGAATTCGGCTACGGAATGGCCTCTGTGCGTTTTATCTGCGGAACGCAGCGCCTACACAAGCAGCTGGAGCAGGCCATCAGCACGTTTTTCGGCACCGACGACAGCATCCTTTACAGTTCCTGTTTCGATGCCAATGGAGGACTGTTCGACACGCTGCTCGATGAGCGGGACACCATCATCAGCGATGCCTTGAACCATGCCAGCCTGATCGACGGCATTCGTCTCTGCAAGGCCGCCCGCCTGCGGTATGCCCACGCCGACATGGCGGAACTCGAAGCGCGATTGGCTGAATCGGCAGGGAGCCGTGTGCGGATGATCGTGACGGACGGAGTGTTTTCCATGGACGGCGATCTGGCACCACTGGATCGCATCGTGGACCTAGCCGATCGCTACGAGGCTGCGGTGGTCGTGGATGACAGTCATGCCACCGGCGTGTTGGGCAAGGGCGGGCGCGGGACTCCCGCTCATTTCGGTGTGGCCGAACGCATCGACCTCATCACCAGCACGTTAGGCAAGGCGCTTGGGGGCGCAGCCGGCGGCTTTACGACCGGCCGCAAGGCACTGATCGAATTGTTGCGGCAACGGTCCCGCCCCTACCTGTTTTCGAACAGCCTGCCGCCGGTGATCGCCACAGCGGCACTCAAGGCCCTGACCTTGGTCGAGCAAGGCGAGCACCTGCGCGCCACCCTGATGGAACAGGCCCAGTGGCTCCGGAGTCGGCTCACGGCCCTCGGCTTCAGCCTTGTGCCCGGCCACCATCCGATCATTCCGGTCATGTTGGGAGACGCAACGCTTGCCGCAAACATGGCCGACCGTCTGCTGCGGGAAGGCATCTATGTGGTGGGGTTCAGTTATCCGGTCGTGCCAAAAGGACAGGCGCGGATTCGCTTACAACTCTCGGCAGCCCATACCCGTGCGCAGCTCGAACGAGCCGTGGCCGCCTTCGCCACCGTCGGCCGCGAGCTCGACGTGATTCGTTAGCCGATCACTCCCGAATCGCGTTCCGCCGCTTCTGGATGTAGGCGTTCTTCACAGCCGTATACAAATCCAGCGTGGCTTCCTCCACGCCTTGAAACTTTTCCAGGTTCAGCGACCGGTCATTGAGAATCTCTTCGACACGGCCGCCGATCTGCGCGATCGAGGACGTGGTCCGGTTATGATGCGCGACCAGTGAAGGCACCCCGTTCACCTCGATAAGGGGAAACACCATCCAGTTGATCGGATTCAACGCAATGTCGCCGACATACCCGACGAGATCGCGCAGGGTAAACGGCGGCAGAAACGGCAGCACAACGTAGGGTCCCGGCTTCACCCCATAATACCCCAGTGTCTGCCCTGTATCCTCCTCCGGCGTGGTGATGTCCATGTACTTGGCCACATCGACCAGCCCGCCCAACCCGAACGTGCTGTTCAGCAAAAATCGGCCGACTTCGGTCCCGGCGCCCGAGAGTTTGCCCTGAGCGAGGTTGTTGATCAATCGCGACGGAAACCGGATGTTGTAGAAGAGATTGCTGATGCCGATTTGCACGGGATTCGGCACCACCGTGTTATATCCCTGCGCGACCGGCTTGAGCACCCACCGGTCCACCTGACGATTAAACTCGAATACCTTGGTGTTGAGCGACTCCCAGGGGTCGTACTCCTCTCCTCCCGGCGGCTCGTCGCCCTTCGCAAACGGATCGTAGAACGGGTCTTCGGCCGGCTCGAGATCCGGGGCCTTCTTCTCGGCCGGCAGGGCCGCGTTGGCGATCAAGAGGACTTGTGGTGATGCCACTTGAGGCGCGGCACGCTCAGCTGATTCGGAGCGGGTGTTCGACTGCTTCTCCGATGCCACTAGCCGCTCTTCCATACCGGCATTCACGGTCGTTCGTCCCGGCCCACCGGCACATCCCACCAGCAACAACAGCGCCACCACAGACACCGCACTCGCACACCCCGTCATGCTCACGCCTGTCCGCTGCACCATGCCTCCTTGCATTTACACCAGACGCCGCTCCCCCGCCGCACATGACCAGCGCGGCAAGCGGTCGCACTCTACCAGAATGTTTCTGCACTCGCCAGATGAGGAGTCGACTGCCGAACATCCAAGACAGGGGGCGCGCTCGCTCTACGTGATGCATCTTACCAAGCGATCCGCACATGAACAGAAAAAACTCACAAGCGGCAGCGCAAGGCGCGCTTCTTCACCGGCCGATCACGCCCGAAATAAATTCGTATAGTTTGGTGAAATAGGCCCGCCCGCCGACCGTCGGCACATCATTGTGGTCGGCACCCTGCACGACATACCACTCCTTCGGCGCTTTTGCGGCAGCATAGGCCAATCGTCCCAATTCAATCGGAATGATGTCGTCGCGATCGCCATGCACAAACAGCTTGGGGAGAAAAAGCTGGGGCAGTCGGTCCTCCAGCCTGAACGCAGCCCCCAGCAACCAATGAACCGGCAAGCCCAGGTAGTGGTGGCGCGCCACCGCTTCGATTGAGGGAAAACAGGATTCCAACACGAGTCCCATCGTCGGTCGTTGCGTGGCCAGTTCTCCGGCCACCGCCCCGCCCAACGAGCGACCGAAAATGACCAGGCGTTCCGGCCTAATTCGACGAAGACGCGTGAGATAGTCATAGGCCCCGATCGCATCCTGATAGAGCCCTGCTTCAGACGGACGCCCCTGGCTCTTCCCATACCCACGATAATCGAAGAGGAACACCGAGAACCCCAACCGATACAACGCACGAAGATTGTCCAATCGGTGGATCATATTGCCCGCGTTGCCATGGCACCAGAGCAAGACCGCAGAACCAGCAGACTGCTCCGCATACCAACCGAACAGTTTCGTGCCGTCGGCAGCCTGAAACCAGACATCCTCCAATGGCACACCGCCGACGGTGGACCAATCACGCTCTTCCCAGGGATGGGGATGATAGACGAAAAATTGATCGAGCAGACTCATGACGTTTCAGAAGCGGAGTCCCGCCCCGACCAGCCCGTAGTGTGCACGAAAGTCCAGCGCGAGGCTGTCCCAATGGTAGTTGGCTGAAAAATAGCGATATTCGCCGAACACGAACGCCCTCGAGCTCACCATCACCTGGGCACCGGCCAGGTACTGATGCCCGAAGGCGCGGGCAGAATCGAAGTCTCTGTCGTTCCGGCCGATAATGTTGGGATTGAGCAGCGTCCCGTGCGACCAGCCGCCGCCGATGCCGATATAGGGAGTCACCACCTCACCGGGATATCTGAGCACCAGATTGAACATGGTATTCAGCACCAGAATATTCGAGCGCCCGGTTCCGTTGTGTTGTCCGTTCGCGATATTGGGAAACGACAACGCCCCGCCGTGCGCGGACGAATCGATTTCGATGCCGAGCATCCGTTGAGTGGCGTGGGGGAACAGACCGATTTTCAAGCCCGCGCCAGCCCCCTGCCGAATCGAACCCGACACCGTGCTACCCTGATTAAAAATCGGCTCATCGCGCGGCCAGCTTCCCAACAGGTAGGCGGCTAAATCGACCTCCCCGAATTCAGCGCTCCTGCCGGATACGGGATGCCATGCGGAACCGATCAGCACGAGGATCAGGATGGGGACCCACATACACCGTCTACCGTACCATGCAGAAGGTGACGGGGCGAAGAACGAAAAAAGGGTCTTCGGGAGAAACTCCCGAAGACCCTTTTCCTCAGAGGGACAACAAGCGTGATCAGCTGCCCTTAACGATCGTGCACCATTCGCCAAGGATGCCGAGGATGTTCTTCGCCGAGTGATCGACCGACGCCACCGTGGTGATTCCGCCGGCCGCTTTCGCCGCCGAGACGCTGGCATCACCGGTCGCCACCCAACCGAGGATGGACGTACCGCAGGCCTTGCCTTCCTTGGTCGCGCTGTTGTGGGTCGTGGCCACATCGCCGTACTTCGTTTCGTTGTAGATTCCACCCGCCATCGGAGACGCCACGATCTGACAGCCCGTGAGGCTGAGATACGCCGCGCTGATCAGGCTCAGAGAAAACAAGACGGTCACCTTCTTCATAAGTCCTCCCTCTCGAGGTTAGTTGATGGCGCCCACCAAGTTGGGGCTCTACGTGGCGGGAGTATAGGTAAGCGCCTCAGGCTTGTCAATCGCAAAGCCGGTTCATGCCACGCACCATTACGTCTGACCGTACTAACCCTAGGGCCATATGACTCCATCAAGCAACAACTGTCGAAACTCGATTCAGAATGTGATCCCGAAACCGGCCGCCACAATATGCGTCCGAAAAGTCAGCGTCCTAGAAAAACGCCTGCACGGTGAACAATACATCGTTGTCATGATCCCGATGACTGTATTCCAGACGAAGCGCCCAATTCTGTGCGAGCGTATACCGCTGCCCCACCGACCAGCGCACATCATCGGATTGGTCGCCTAACGCGTACCGAAGATAGGCGGCCGACGCCAACAAGCGCCACCGCTCAGTCAGATCAGCATAGAATCCCACCGAAGCACCACCTCCGACCCGATGCCGCTCCTCATACGCCCGGCTGTAATTCCCCTCTACCTCGGCAAACGCAAAGAAGACTTCGCGCCGCAGCAGATGCGTTTCGGCCGACGCGCCGATTCCGCCGTTGACACTCCAGTTACTGCAGAGTTCGCACCCTCGGTGTTTGATGGTCTGCATGCCCAGATTCAGTTTCCACGACGGCGCACGAAACAGGCCGTCGATGGGAGACAACGACAACACATTGAGCACGGTTGCCCGCTCAACTCGCGTCTGCTCGGCCCGGTTGTAGTGGCGCAGGCTGAGGGAACCCACTTCGATCTGCGCATCCGGCGTGTACCCGGGTTCCGGGTCGAGCAAATCATGATAGGCAGCACGGACCGTGATCTCTTCGAACGTATCGTTGTTACGCCAACCTCCTCCCAGCGACGCACGCGACGTGCGGTGCCCCACGTCCGGCTGGGTGGCAAAGGGGCGGATCGAGATGTCTTCCGATGGAATACGTAGGAGGCTTCGCGCCGTGAGAATCTGTCGATTGTGGACGCGAGCCGATGCCGCTTCGGCTTCATCGCGTTCACCCCTGTAACGCACATAGTCCGATGCCACATCTAACACAAACGCCTGGCGCGACAAGGGCAAGCTCCGCAGCTCCTCAGACTGCGCGGCTGTCGCATCGCGCACGACTCGCCTGACCAGTTCGTGTTCAGACACGGACAAGTGCTCCCGCTTCCGACGAATGAGGGTGACACGAGATGGGCGAAACGCAATGTCGGTTACCAAACTCGGTTGAGCGGCAAGCAGGCGCACGGTATCCGCGGGGATGGTCCACAAGCCGAACTGCTCGGTGAGGCGCAACGAGGGGTCGGCATATTCCAGCAATGACAAGAGGTGATACGAGCAGTTTTCCTTGAAGAAAAAATAATCGAATGAGGCGCTCCCCAATTCCCACGCATGCATCAGCAATCGTCGTATTTGCGACTCGCCAAAGTTCAGCCGGTACTCCCAGATATCGCGATTCTCCATGTCCCGGTACTCCTGCACTTTGAGGTAGTAGGGAATGGTCGAAAAATACCCCCGATACCCACCGAAAATCCCGCGCACAGGGTAGGCCAGGCCCTCATCCTTCGGGACATCGGCGGCGAAATTGATGGTGTAGGCCAAGATACGCGTCTGAGGCGTCTGCCCTTCCTGATCGATCCGGAGCAGCGTGTGTCCGAACATGGAAGCCGGGTTATTCATGAAGGCCGATGGAAACACCAGCGTAATGGACCGAGCGTGAAACTCTTCGATCCATCGTTCGAAGCGCTCGCAAGGCATGGGAGGAAGCCGGCCGGGATCAAAACCGAGACGATCGTGAAGCCATGCATACCGCGCCACAAAGGCACATTGAGCCGGCTGCTTCGATCGACCGACCAGCTCCGGCAAAAAGAATTGAGTCAGGGTGGCGTCGAGCTCAGCCTGAGGATCGGTCTTGCCTTCTGGAGAAAGAAAGAAACCCGGCTCGTCCTGTTCGCTCGTATAGCCGCCGAACAGATCCGCGCGATAGTGGAGCAACAGATGCCACTCACGCGCATCAGCCAGATGCGCGTCGTGAGCGCGCTGAAGCAGGTGCGAAAGATAGGGCGACGGTGGCTCCTCCGCCTGGACAGAGATTGCCCAGACACAGGTGGCCAGCAGGATAAATAGGAGTCGCACGATCGGGAGCAGAAAAAACGCAGGGCCCCGGCGGATGACCGGGGCCCCGGCTTGATATGTATTAGCGGCTAACGGCTTGGGCGAGGACGGGGCTCTTGGAGACCGCGTCATTCAATGTCTTCACCAGCGCCACCGAAGCGGTTTCACCATCCTGCACCAACGCAGTGTATCGCTCCTGGGTCAATGCGAAGAACGCCGCATGCTGCTCGCTCGGTACGCCCATCAGGGTCGCCAGGGACGCTAAGTGTTCCCCGTTCCCCTGCGCCATTTCCTGCGTCAGGTTCTCGAAGTTCAACAGCGCGAACATCGTGGTCTTCTGATCCGCCATGACTTGACCATCATTCGTACAGCCTGACGTGCCGGAACTGATACCGAACGTCCCGCTGCCAAACGTGCCGTTCGTCGTGGCCATCATCACTTGAGGCGCAATGTTCTTCTGGTTTTTATAGTCCGCCCAGGCCAACTTTCCCAGACCGCACCCCGGACCGGTATCAGGATTGGCCGCCATGACCAAGCCGGCCTGTGACGCAACAGCGACCACACCCAATGCAACGATGACTTGTCTCAGCATACGTCCTCCTCCTTGTGAACGCGTGAATGACTCCGCCCGATCAGCTACCGGATAACAAAGCAACCTGCCGCATTATAGCCAAGCCTCCACCGCATGTAGAGTAAAAAATCCCCGGCTCAGCTTCGACTATTCCGCGCGACCGGCCAAGAGGATGTGTCTCGATTCAACGCGATCGTGGCCGAGGACGAACACTCCCACTGCGCGAGGCAGGTGAAACCGTTTGGGCCCGGCGGAACCCGGGTTGAACAACAGGATGCCCTCGCGCCATTCGGCCTTTGGCTGATGGGTATGCCCGTACACACAGAGCGTGGGACGCGTACGCGCCAGCATGTCGATGCCATCTCGCGTCAGTCGGCCGCCTTCGTACAAACGGTGGTAGATCGCGATGCGATGGCCTGCCAGGTCGACGGTCTGCTCCGCCGGAATCCCGCTGGCCTCGAATCCATCCACATTGCCGGATACCGCCGTGACCGGCGCGATTCGTTGAAGCTGCGCGAGGACATCCCCTCGGCCGATATCACCCGCGTGCAGAATATGATCGACTCCGGAAAAATGACGCAGGATCGCCCGATCGAACAGTCCATGGGTATCGGAGATCACGCCGATGCGCATCAGATGTTCCGCCTATTTTTTCGGCACGGACAAGGCCAATGAGTCCTGCACCGGCTTCCACTCGAATGTAAACGGGATCGGCGTCCGTTTAGGCAATGCCGCCAATTCGGCCTTCAGTCGTTCCGCACGAGCCGCGCTCATGGGATGGGTAGAGAACAGCTCAACACGTTCCTTGTCTTTCTCAGACAAGCGTTCAAAAAATCGGATCATGCCGTCCGGCGCGATCCGCGCATCGGAGAGCAGGCGAAGGCCGGTGAGATCGGCTTCCGTCTCCTGTGCGCGGCCGAACTTCAGCGTCGCCAGCTCCATACCCAACTGCTTGGCCAAACCAAGCACGCCCTGCTGATCCCCCAACACTATGCCGACCACAGCCGCCAACCCCAGCATTGTGACCATACGCTCCAGCCCGTGCCGCTGCAGCACATGGTTCAGCTCGTGGCTCAAGACCCCGGCCACCTCCTCGCCGCTTTCCGCCTTGTTCATCAAACCGGTAAACACCACCACATAGCCTCCGGGTAAGGCGAAGGCGTTCACCACGGGGCCCTGCACCACCGACACCTGAAATTTGTAGGGACTGTTGGGAATTTTCTCGGTCAGCCGCTGCGTCATCTCCTGCACGGCGCTGACCGCCGGACCGTCCTTCAGGACTGTCTCCTTGGACAGGAAGTCCTGGTACACCGTTTCACCGAGTTTTTGTTCCCACTCAATGGGAATTCGGGCGACCGCCCATTCGACGACCAGATCGGACCCGAACCACAGGAACAGGACCAGGCCGATCAGGACTCCCGCGACACTGCTCCACAGCAGGCGATGGCTGTGTCGTGCGCGCCGGACCTGCTCAGCAGCTCGCTCAAGATGTGCCGTCAACTGCGACGGGGCGGCGCGGCGGAACGCGACGATCAAGGCCGGATCTTTGAGATACACGGTCCTGCGCGACGTGCCGTCGCCCCACGACACCACCAGCTGATCGTGGTCCAATCCACCGGCCTCGACCGACATGTCTGTAAACGCGATCGCCTCTTCGCGAAGCACAGAGTCCCCGACCGGAACCATGGTCAACCCGTTGTCGGATACCGTGACATGACACGGAGCACCCGCGCCCGGCAGGCCATCACTGAAACAGAGTGCATTGGGAACTAGGGGCATCTTCAGTACTCAACCCTCTTCACACGGGTGCTCAAAACGGCGGCCAACGCGGCCGCAGGCGAGAGCATTTGGAAGTAGAATTCGTCGGCCCAGATGTTGCGGCTGATCAAAATGGTTGTGCACGAGGCCGCAGGCGAACGCAAACCGGAAGCGTACCCTCAGCGGTACGTTGAGGATTTGTCGTGAGCCGAGAACGAAGTGCACGAACATTTTGGACAGTCGCTACTCCGAGACGGGGATGAATTGTCGTATCCAATTTCCAAAACTGCCGGGATTGCGGCTTTGAATGTAGACCACTCCCGGACCACGGAAACGACACACGAGTCCTTCACCCGACGTGAGGCTGGCGATCCAGCCGGATGAGGCCTTCTCGATATTGTACGTTGTGGTGGAGGTCCAGGCCACCAGGTGGCTGTTGTCGACGATGTACTCTTCGTTCGGCTTCAGCTCAATTTTATGGATGGCGCCGAAGCTGTTGAGGACGAGCTGGCCGATCCCACCGATTTTGAGGATAAAAAATCCTTCCCCGCCCAACAAGCCGCGCGTGAGGCTTTGCATCTTGCTCTCGATCTTCACGCCCTCCGCGCCGGCCAGAAACCCGTCCTTCTGCACCATGTATTCATTCACACCGTCGAGCTCCAGCAAGACGATCTCGCCGGGTACCGTCGGCGCCAGCAGGACCTCGCCCGCCCCGCGGCTGGCCCGCAGCGTCTGAAAGAAGAACTTTTCGCCGCTTAACATCTTCCGTGACAACGCGCCCAGGAATCCGCCCTCCATCTTGCTCTCAATATCGATGGTCGGCGAGGCGGCCACCATGGCCCCGGATTCGGCCTTCACCGTCTCATTGGCATCCAAATACACCCGCACCATCGGAAACGCCCCGGGATACAAAATCTCACACTTCATCGATCGTTCCTTTCGTCAAACGACAGCCCCTGGTGACCGGCATGATTCTGTGGATTGTCCCCCATCCTGTCAAGCCGACGACACAAAGTCGTATGCCGCCTGTCTGCTCTCAGCCGCCGGGTTCCTCCACTCATTTTAGATTCAGCCGGAATCGACCGATAAGGCACTACCGTATCAGGCCCCTGGCACCGTTCGTTCCAGCAGAGACCAGTCACATGAAACGCGTCGTGATCGAAGAACTCACGCCAGGGATGATCCTGGCCAAACCCGTCACCAACAGCACGGGCTTGGTCGTGCTCCCCATCGGCGCCGAACTGGATGACGCCACGCTCGCCCGGCTTCAACGTCTGGGACTCCCCTCCGTCTACGTAGAAGGCGAAGCCGGTGACGCCAGCGGGAAAACCCTCGATGAGTTGGAAGCCGAGCTCGACCATCGTTTCCGACGCGTGATCGACGATCCTCTCCAATACCAGCTTCGTGAAGCGATTCGCCTCCAACTCCGGGCGACGCACGGAGTGTCCGATCCTCCGGAGGCACCACCGACCACATGAGCCCTTCGGCCAAAGTCGATCTTCGACGACGAATTGAACAGGTGGGCGAATTGCCGACCCTGCCCCATGTCGTACAGAAACTGGCCTCGATGATCGGCCGACCTAATGTCTCCGCCGAGGAGATCGGCATCCTGATCGAAAAAGACCAAGTCCTGTCGGCCAAAGTCCTACGACTGGCGAATTCGCCGTTTTATGGATTTCCTTCCCGGATCGCATCCGTCGCGCATGCGGTCGTCGTTCTGGGTCTCAATGTCGTGAAGGGCCTGACGTTGTGCGCCACCGCCTTCGATATGATGCGTAACGCCGGCATGAATGACCTGTGGCGCCACTCCTTGGGCGTCGCCATCACCTCGCACATTCTCGGCACGAAGGCGGGCATGAAGAATCCGGAAGAAGTGTTTGTCGGCGGGCTCCTACACGATATCGGCAAGGTCGTGCTCTATGTGAAATGGCCTGATGTCGGCCGGCAGATCACGCAGGCGACCCAACACACCTCCCACTCCCTGATGGAAACCGAACAGGCGCTGTTCGAGGTGACCCATGCCGACGTGGGGGGCTGGCTCGCCACCGCCTGGCATCTCCCGACCAGCCTGCGGGAACCTATCCTCCATCATCACACACCGACGGCGGCGCAAGACGCGAAGCTGCAAACCGCCATCGTGCACGTGGCCGATGTCCTGGTAAAAGGCCTCGCCTGCGGAAACCCCGGCGACGATCTCGTGCCCCCGCTGTCGCGCCAGGCCTGGGAACTGGTTGGCTTGGACCCACAGAGCCTCGCCGGATGTCTCGCCCAAGCCACGGAAGAATTCCAAACCATCGACGACTATTTATGAGTGGGCTTGCTGCCAACCGACGGATCCTGCTCCTGCACAACGACCCGATCGAAATCGAGCGGTTGACGACCGGGCTCAATCGGTCAGGGTTCAGCGTCATCGCCGCCGATGCGGGACGATTGGCCATGCATGAACTGGTGCACGATCCGCCCTGCCTCGTTTTGGCGGCGGAAGGCACGAATGGGCGCTCGGCTGACACGCTGGCCAAGGAACTCCGCACCGATCCTTTTTTGGGGCGGCTGCCGTTGATCATCCTGGTGCGGGATATCCGCGTCAACGATTTGGATTGGGCCACACTCGGCATCGACGACTACATTGCCGTGCCCTACCGGCCGGAAGAAGTCCCGCAGCGTGTGCGTCTGTGCCTCAGCCGGCTTGAGCGTTCACTGGATGCCAATCCGCTGACTCGCCTGCCTGGCAACAGCACCATTCTCCACGAAACGACGGCACGGATCGAAAGCGGCGCGCCCTTCGCGCTCGCCTACCTGGACATCGACAACTTCAAATCGTTCAACGACCGCTACGGGTACGCCCGAGGCGATGAAGTGTTAGTGGTCACCTGCCGGATTCTCACGACGGTCGTGAGCGAACTCGCGGGAACGGACGGATTCGTCGGCCATGTGGGCGGAGACGATTTTGTGTTTATGAGTGTGCCGACCACCATTGAAGCCATTTGTCAGACCCTGATCAAACGGTTCGACTTGGTGATCCCGGATTTCTACGATCCGGAAGACCGTGCCAAAGGATTCATCGACTCGGTCGACCGACGCGGCAACCACGAACGCTTTCCGATCATGAGCCTGTCGATCGCCGTCGTGACCAATGAACATCGCACCATCTCCCACCCCGGCGATGTCAGCAAGATTGCCTCGGAATTGAAGAAGCTTGCCAAGAGCCAACCCGGCAGCGTCTACGTCAAAGACAACAGAAAGACAGAGGCCGAAGACCCAGCCTCCGACTCGCACGCAGCCTAGCAATCAGCGGAACCACGGGAAGCTGAGGGTCTGAAGGCGCCCCGCGACTATCGTGAGGAGGTCCCGTCCAGAGCCTGGTTACCGCCATTCCCACCGTACTGGCGTCGAAGCTCGCGTCGATAGGCCCGCCGTTCCTCCGGGGACATCGTCTGAAACTTTTCCCGCAATTCCTTCCGCTGTTCGGGCGGGAGCGACCGAAACCATCGCCGAGCATTGCGCACCGACTCACGCTGTTCCGGCGGAAGCTGACGAAACTGTTGAAAGCGTTCGCGCACCTGCTGTTGCTGCTCAGGCGGGAGCGATCGCCATTGCTTGAAGCGTTGTTTCGCCTCCTGACGCTCTTCAGGGGTCATGGTGCCCCACTGTTGGGCGCCCTTCCGCAAACGTTGCTGTTTCCGTGGCGGTAGCTGATCCCACTTGTCGCTGAACCGCTGCAACAGTTGCTGCTCACCCGAACTCAGCTGGTTCCACTGCACCCCTGCCTGATCACCCTGCGCCCAGGCAGGCATCACCCCAAGCATCAACACCAGTATGGCGATCAGGAACACGCTCATGGGCCAGTTTGCATCCTCAATGGGTCGCGCGGGTGGTCTTGGGCTGGCATCGACGGTGCCTCGCGCCCGGGTTTGCGAGCATCGGCGGGCCTCCCGTTGCGATTTGGCGTCGGCTCTGCGGGAGCCTGGGGAGCCGGATTGTTCGTCACGGTAAATGGATCGATCCAGCGCCCCTCCTCATCCTGCCAGCTGTCCAGAAAATCGAGTAACTCGGCGTCCAGCGCTTCTGCCGGTGGAGCCGGTACAGGCGCCGCTTCCGCAAGCCCGACCACCAGGCAGACCAGCAACACCAATCCCGACCTACCCGGTTGTGGCCGTCCCATCGGCCAGCCAATCGTAAAATTCGAGATCCTCGGACAATTCCAGATTTTCCGGCGATTGCATCAATTCGAGATCTTCCAAAAGCAGAGGCGAGTGGTTGGTCCCATTCGCCTGCCACAGCCACATCGTCACCGCCAGAGCCGCCATTGAGGCCAGGGCCAGTGCAGGCGCCCATCGAGGCCAGGGCCGGCGCAGGCGCGACAAGCTGACAGCATTCAGCCGCGCACGCTGCAGCGCAAAAACTGTCTTCTGATCGAGTTCTTCGACACTCTGATCGAGCAAACGCTTCGCCGCCGATGCCAGTGGATCCAGCTGCTCATCCGATCGTTGGTTCATGGCCAATGTGCTCCCAATCGCTGTCGCAAGACCTGTAACGCGCGGAACAAATGGGTTTTGACACTCCCTTCTGAGCAGCCCATGGCGCGGGCCGTTTGGGCCACGTCCAGTTCCTCCCAGATCCGCAAGAGAAACGCTTGTTGCTGGCGCAGCGGAAGGGCTCGCAAGGCAACCTCCAATGCCGCACAGGCCCGTTTCCGCTGCACCTCCTCATCGGGTGCGGGCCCCGTCGAGTCGGGAACCTGCTCCAGCGGGTCTTCGCCCTCTTCCTCGTCCTGCGAACCGCGAAAGAACTCTCGCAGTCGATTCCGCACCCGTTCCCGTCGATACCAATCCCGAATGCGGCTTTGAAGAATACAATGAAACAGCGGCCCCCATTCCTCCTCAGGCCGTGCACCGTACTTCTGGGCCAGTTTCAGCATGGCATCCTGGACGAGATCCAGGGCCTCATCTTCATTCCCTGTGGCAAGATGCGCCATACGGAATGCGCGCCGCTCAATCCCCGCCAGGAACCGGTCCAATGCCTGGGTTCGATCCAGAGAGCCCACCCTCTCACCCAGGCAGAGGTTGCCTGGCTGCCCATCGACGGCTGCGGGAGCAGACCAGCCGCTCATTCCCCCACCCATTTCAGATGCATCGAGAGGCCGGCCTGTGGAGAACAACCGGCACTCAACCATCCACCGATGCCCTCTTGCCAAACCGACCCATTTTCACAATTCTTCCGACGGTCGCGAGAGCAGTCCCCTGAATCGGCGCGACGCCGTGGATTCTCGGCCTGCATCATCATGAAATCAAGGGTCGCTTCAGATCGCACCATGATACTGGGAAACATCCATGTACTCCCCGATCCGTCCCACCGGACGGCCGTCCTGTCTCGGTTCCGATGATAGGCAGGGCGAACCACTCCCTTAAGAGGAGAAAACGCAGACACCTGCGTCCGGTTGACCTGATTGCCGATGGAATTCGATCGGGCTGAGAAGCACCAACGACCACAAGGAGGCAACGTCTAAGGCAGGAGAAAGACCAAGCGGCATCGAAGCACACACGTCGCGCGAGGGATTATTTGGCGGCGCCCTGATCCATCCCCTTCTTCCCGCCGTTCCAGGCGACCGACGGGATCTTGGCGACAAGGTCCAGCCGCTCGTGCGCCTCATCGTCCTTGAGATCGGGACCGACGCTGTAGAGGACACCTTTCTTGAGATTCACCAACATCGGCAGGCCCGTGAACGGGTCATACACGCCTTGTCCGGCCTTGGCGAGCCTCGTCAGCAGGTCCTGGTCCGACGGTGTCCGGCGCAACCACGCCTGTAATGAGGCCAGTCTCAAGCGCGCATCGGTTTCCAGCACTCGACCGGCATAGGCCTCCCAGGTCGGAAGGGGGTCGACTCCGACCAGGCTCTCGATGGGATTCAGCACAACATCGCTCACGCCGTACGGAGGCGCATGCACATAGTGCGATTGCTTCGGCAAATCGGCATACCGGCCGTCGGCTGCGGCCTTTCCGGCGAGGTCATAATATTCGGCATAGGCATTGAACCGACGTTGCTTAGGCAGGGGCAAGACCGCCGCAACCGCACCGTAGAACGGACGAGTAGCGGCCCGGTCGCGACTGATGGCCTCCTCCACCGAATTCGTGGCCAAGACGAACTGACTCTGTATCGGCCAACGAATAGACTGCTCCGCAGGCTCAAGCGGCCGTGCCAGCTTGGCCAACCGACCGATCTGGCGTTCATCGAGGTCGGGCCGTTGGAGGAGCCCCCCCATCACCGCGATGTCGTCATTCATCGCGGCAGCGGCCAGTAACTTCATCGGCATGGTCTTCGCCTGACCCAACACCGTTCGCCACGCCGTCAGATCGGTTTCGAGCCGGGCCACCCCTGTCTCGACATCCTGCGCAAACCCTTCCGCAACATAGAACCGATGGGTCTGGAGGATCAGGGTACAGTTCGGACTGATCGGTTTCCCGTACCCCTCGTCTTCAAAGGGCTTGCTTAACCATTGTCGATACCGAGCCAGCCCGACCTCGTTCTGGGACACCAAGGCCTTCACCCCACCGGCGTTCTGCGACATCTGCACGGCCGGGTCTGACGCCTTGATCCACTTTGCGGCCGCCTCTGCCGCTGCGCTGTGTTCCCCGCCGGTTCCAGCGCCTTCCCCGCTGAGGCAGGTGTGCGTGAAGGCCTGATCGGCCCCTTCGACGCGTCGGTCCATCCCCACTTGAACCGGATCCTGCGTCGAGGACGCACCGAGGCCGAGGAGAAGGAAATACCCGTTCTTGGTCGAATCCTGCAGCATCTGTTGCGGCACCGATGTCATGGTGCGATAGGCGGCACTTGGCTGCTCCTCGAGAACCAGCCACATGAGCGCCACCGCCGCCACCGTTCCCCCGGCGAGAAACAGCACAAGTCCGACCAGGGCCATCACCATCACCACGAACGATCGCGTCGTGGACAAGCCGGCACCGACGAGTGAGCCCACCGCCTCTCCCGCACGACTCCAGATCGGTGTCCCGGCAGGCCGGCTGATCGTAGGGCGCTGAGGGATCTCGTCCACAACAACCGGAGCAGCCTCTGCAACCGGTTCGACCGCCGGCTCCTCCATGGGCGGAGCAGGTATTTCTCCGTGCACCTCCACGCGCGATGGCAAGGACGCCTCAGAAACGGTCGGCTCATCAACAGACGGTGCGACCTCTGCGGCCGCACTGGTGTCAACAGGCACCGGCGCGGCGGATTTTTTGAACCAGCGGCTCAGCAGATTCCCACTTGAGGCAGCGGCAGGTGGCGCGGAGGAGGCATCTTCCCAGAGAAGCTTTACACGGTCATCGGCCTCTGGCTCTGAGGGGGTTGTCATCGCAGGCGTGGACTCCTCTGGGACGGGGAGTGCGGCAGAGTCAGCCGGCAACTCTACCTTCGTCACCTCCGTCACACCAGCAGATCCCACCGGCTCCGGGCCATCCACAGACTCGACGGGCATGAGAGCCGGTACCGATTCTTCCACCGGAGCCATCGGCGCAGTCTGGATCTCCGCAACCGCCGACGGCTGTTGAATGGAATCCATCGGCACAGGCACGCACTCGATACGTTCAGCAAGGGGCTCGCCGGTCGGAGCCTGAAGCGGACTGTCCGCCTCAGACAGTGGCATCGACTCCTGCGCAAGAACGGGAGCAAACTCTGACTCTGATACCGGCGGTCTTACGGGTTCGGCAGAAGCCTGCGGCTGCACAACAGTCTCTTCCACTTCAGCGGCGATGGGTTCGATCCATGGCTCAGGCAAATCAGGCGAGCCAGTACCCTCCGAACTCATTTCAATCGGGGCGAGCTCCACGATCTCCTGCACGACCATCGCGTCAACAGATTCCACCACCGGCGAGACCGCTTCCGACGAGGACATCTCCATCGATGTCTGTTGGCCCTCGGCAAGTGCAAACTCTGTGACCGGCTCCATGCTGACAGGAGGCGGCGCCTCTGCTACCGTCGGCATCAGCGTGGTGTTCTCGGCCAGTCGGAACGCCGGCTCCGCAGGCTGCACTCCCGTGACTGTCGAGAGCTGATCCTCCTTCGACACCCCTTCCGGTAACAGGTCCGGCCTCGCCTCATCAATCGTCTGCTGTGCCTCTACAGGCAACAGGGTCGATTCCTGCTGTGGCTCTATCGGAACATCTGGAGATACAATCCTGCCCTCCGACGCGGCATCGGCATACGCGTCCAGGGCGGAAGCGACCACGACTTCCTGTTCGGGGATTTCGTCTGTCGCCACCGGCTCCGACAGCTCAGGCGCCGCTGGTAACACCACCGTGGGCTCCTGTTCAACGCCGGCAGCCTCAGCCGTGACGGGGGCGCCCTCTGCTTCCGCTTCCTCCCGCGGGATCGTGAGAGGCTCCACTTCGATCTGCTCCCACGGCATGGGGGCCGACAACGAGCGCGCAGCAAGGTCCGATTCGACCACGGGCTCCGACGCCGGCACATCGGCCGACATTTTGGTTGCATGGACACCGTCGGCAGAGTCGGTGAGCACAGGAGCAGAGGGGTCAGCTGGAGCCTGATCGGAAACCGGCACCGAAGGCTCATGCACCTGGGGCGATGCAGGCTCGGTGGGAGCTTGCATAGCCGCGACCGCCGCAAGAATCTCGTCCCAGGTCATTCCTGAGGAGGTGACCTCAGAACGGGCCTGCCCCGTGGCCTGTTCCGACGTCACAGCAGAATCAATCGAGGGCGGGGCCACTGCTGTTTCGCCGAGCAGCGTAGATCCTTCGCTAAGGCTGTCACCTGTGAGCTCAGCTGTCACAGATGTCGACCTCGTCTCCTCCTGAACTTGATCCCATGGCATGGAGGCCGGGCTCGTCGGTGTCTGGGCAATCGGCTGACTGCTGGTCTGCGTGAGGACTTCGATGGTGGGAGGCGTCGTCTCAGCCGGTGCCGATGCAGTTTCGGGTTCCACAGCCGGCACAGCGTCGCTCTCTCCTGTCGCCGAGGCCGAAGGCTCGGTCGGCGGTGGAATCAGGATGGCCGCCTCCTCCACTTGGTCCCATGGCATGGGTGCAGGGGCCTTGGGCACCTCGGCGATCGGGTGACTCCCACTCCGGGCCAGCACCTCCAAAACAGGAGGCACCGGGTCGACCGTTGAGGTCGGCTCTATGGCCGACTCGGTCGACTGGACAGAAGTTGGTGCGCTGGCCTCTCCCGCCACGCTCGCTTCCGGAGGTGACAGGAGAGGGGCGATGGCCGCGACATCTTCCTCGACTTGATCCCAGGGCATCGCCTTCGGGCCAGCCGGCGCCTGGGCAATCGGGTGCGGATTGGGTTCCGTGTGGACTGCGATGACAGACTGGGGCACGTCCGCAACCGGAGAAACAGGCAATGCCATCTCTTCCGTCGGCGCAGCAGTCTTGTCGCTCACCGACGAGAGATCGTGAACGAGGAGTTCAACGGGCTCTGCCGCACCAACTGCAAGGACAGGTGCCGGTTCGATAGAGACGTCCTGTTCACGCTTGGCATCAGAATCCACGGCTTGCGCCGGTACCGGCACTTCGGGCGGCATCTCCGGCTGACTCATCACTGACGCCGCTTCATCCGGCAGGACCGGAGGCGCGATCGCTTCCAGAGCCTCCGTCGATGGCTCGGCGGCCGAGGCCAGCGTCACCCCTGGACTCACTGGCACGGTCGGCGGCAAATCCATCTGCTCCCAGGGCATAAGCCCTGCACTCTCCACGGACGAGTCCGGCACCGTCTCGACAACAGCCGGTTCACTCGCCACATCGGCAGTCGTGGGCTGAGGGGTGGCCTGCAACACTTGCCCCGTCACGGTGTCAAACATGGCCGCAAGGCGGAATGCGACCGGACTCCCGGGTGCAAGCGCACGAATACGCGCAAAGAGTTCACTGGGCCGATTCGGTTTCTCCGCATCGGGATCTTCCAGCAAGACTTCGACCGCCTTGCCGTACTCGGCCACCGCAGCCATGACATCGCCCTTTTCTTCATAGACATGTCCCAGCATGTCCAGGAAGGGGACATAACGCGGACCCGCCGTGAGGTATTCACGCAACAGCGACTCTGCCAGCCAATAGTCCTGACGTTCCATGGCCTCCCGGGCCAGTGATTCGAACGCCGTCCTGGCACTCATGAGACTGCCCAGCCGCAAATGCAGCGTGGCGAATAGCCGTCGCGCTTCGGCATTGAGCGGATCGAGCGCGAGAAGATCTTTCAGCGCAGACGAGGCGCGGCCGTACTTGCCGGCGTTCATTTGCGTAATGGCGTCTTCCAGCAACGCCGACTTTTTGTTATAGCCGATGCTGCCCTTCTTCTGGGTCTTTGGCAGGACTTTCTTGTCGGATTTCAGGGGCGGTTTTTTATCGAATCGCACGGGGTAACCTTATGACCTTCCGGATATGTTGATCGCGCCATGACTGAGTTGATAGAACGACCGTTCCACCAGGATCGTGCGAGCAGGTGCGCAAGAAGCTCGAGCGCATTCGGGGAAAAACAACAGAAGTGCCTTGGCCACAACAATGGTCCTCTTCTGAGCCATGGCGCACGGGCGGTCGGAACTGCCGTTCAGGGCCCTGTCTGTTTGCCAGATGCTCCGACAGCGCCATGTGACTATCCTTGTCGGCATCTCTGGGTACGATCTTGATTGGGGGATTCTCCTGTGCCAGTTCTGCTACAGCCGAACGCAGGCCTGGTCTCCTACAGGATATGGCAGTCAGGTTCACCAAGGGGTAGATTGGGTGGTCTTCGTGAGCCCTGAAGGAAGGGTGCCGGAGGGGCGGGACGCCGGCGTGCGCCGACACACAGTCGGCGTTGAACCAACGGGCCTCATAGCTAGAATCGGGGAACCGGTCCAACCATGCCGGTTGTGTGCCGACACCAGGTTTTATCTGCGGACAGAAGTTCCGTATACTTCCGGGAAGGAGTGCCTCAGTCACTATGCGCCGCATCCTCATTTTTACAGATCTGGACGGCAGCCTGCTCGACACGACGACCTATTCCTACGAGGCTGCCGGCGAAGCACTCGCGCTGCTTGACCGGCTCGGCGCACCGCTCATTCTGGTGTCCAGCAAGACCCGGTCGGAGATGGAGCCGCTGCGTCGCCGACTGAACAATCACCATCCCTTTATTGTCGAAAACGGCGGGGCCTTCTTCATTCCCATGGGCACCTTCCCCTTCTCGATCGAAGAGGCATCCACCCGGGACGGATACGCGGTCGTCGAAATCGGTACCCCCTATGCCAGGCTTCGCACCGCGTTGAACGGCATTCGCGAGGAACTCGGCTGTCGGTTGCGGGGG
Source organism: Nitrospira defluvii (assembly GCA_011525625.1). Classification (GTDB taxonomy): domain Bacteria; phylum Nitrospirota; class Nitrospiria; order Nitrospirales; family Nitrospiraceae; genus Nitrospira_A. The sequence continues at coordinate 29,404 of WYAX01000015.1, read as the reverse complement.
TTCGGCGATCTCACCGTTGAAGAAGTCGCCCGGTTGACGGGCTTGTCAACTGCCGAGGCGCTCTTAGCGACTCAACGTGAGTATGACGAGCCGTTTATTCTAGAAGACAAAGAAGTCGCGTGGGGTCGGCTCCTCGCAGCGGTGGCTACGCAAGGGCTGCGCTGCACCAGGGGAGGACGGTTTTATCACTTGATGGGCGCAAATGATAAGGGAGTCGCTAGTAGGATGCTGATGTCGTGGTATGAGCGGGTGGCGGAGCGGGACGGGCAACGGCCGGTGACCATCGGCCTTGGGGACAGCCTCAATGATCGGCCCATGTTGGCAGAGGTCGACTATCCCATCCTTGTCCGGAAACCTGACGGCTCCTACGATCCGGATGTGCAGCTTCCCCACCTTATCCGGGCGGATGGAGTCGGCCCGGTCGGATGGAATCGGAGTCTCACCGCTCTCTTGTCTCGTCTGTGAGGTTCGGCTGAGCGGCACTCTCGTACCACCTTGAGCCAACGATACAACGGTCGACGCATGATTACCCCTTTGATGAAACAGTAGGGCGGCGGCTCTGCAGTCCAATCAACAACCCACCGGCAAACCCTACCCCGACGGCGAAGGCCACCAACCCCAACAACGAGCGGTTGAACCGAAACAGATTCTGACGCCGGTGCGGGTAGCGGGGCACCGCAGCCTCCCCGCCCAACCAGCGTCGTGCCTTCGCTTCGCCGTCGATTTCCGAGATTTTATTGGTCATACCATGTCCTTTATACGCACGCTCAGCTGTCATAAGTGCCTCAAATCATCAGGCGCACCATCGCGCGTGCGAACCGACAACCCCCGCTCGAGGTAGTCTTTAGCCAAATCTTTTGCCCCCAGACCGAAGGCAATCGCCCCTGCCATGACGATTCCGCCCAATGTAATGCCGAACCCGACCACCACGATATTTTGTGCGATGCCCAGTTGCTCCAGCGCCATCGCCACGGCCAACAATTGGATGCCCCATCGGGAACACGTCGCCACCAGGCGCGCAGGAGGCAGTCCTGCATTGACCGCGGCGATCAGCACCGCCTGGGAGACGAAGTTGGACAGCAACCATCCGGCAATGAGGATCAGACTGGCCGTCACCAAATGCGGCACATAGGCCAGGAACGACTTGGCAAAATCGTTGATCGGTTGGAGGTTGAGCGCGCCCAATGCGGCGACGGTGGCAAAGATCATCACCAGCCAATAGGCCGCCTGCCCGATCAATCGAGAAGGATCCGTCTTCACTCCACCACGGAGCAAAGCGCCGGTGACACCCAATCGATCGAACAACCGATCCAGCCCGACCACACGCAACAATCGTTCAAGAGCCTGACTGGCGGTCCACGCCACCACGAGGCCCGCGAAGAAAATGATGGACATCGCCAGGAGGCTCGGCAACACCGCAAGCACCTGCCGCGCCATCAACTCCAGAGGGTCGAGGAGACCCTTCTCGAAAAATTCCTTCATAGTTCCCTCCTCCGGCCTCGACTACAGCCTGCCTTCAGATGGACGGAATCGCGACCATCAACTAATATGCGTTTCGCTCCAGCGCGCCACCAGGTACGACTTATCCTTTTCAAACGCCTGACAGAGCGCCTCGATGCGGCCCTCGGCTTCACTTGATGTCAGCCCCTGCGTATCCAGCACGAACGAGGCGGTCCGCCCGAGATACAAGGGGGTGAACGCCTTCAACACGTGATCACGCGGCAACACACGATTGCGGTAGGCGACGGCCGCGTCATACACGACTCGCGCCCACAGACTATCGGCGATACGGAAATCCTGCGACGCACAGGTCCCCAACGGTCGCAGGCTTTGCCTGGTCCCTGGAGCGAGAATTTGATCCCAGATCGTCCCCAAGTCGCTCAACCCTTGCCGGAAGGTGCTGATCATACGATCGACGTTCACGTTGACCGGCTCCACGCCGACTTCGTACTGGAACCCGAACAGGGGCACCGCGTTCGAACCATCCGTCTTGCCCCACACCGCATAATGATCTTCCATGAGGGCGAACACTGCGCCGAGCACCTGCACCAACATAGCCGACAAGTCGGCAGCCGGATCCTTGGGATTGTGGATCTTGGCACCCAGAAAGCTTTGGCACACCCTCGCCCCGCTGGCGATGGCCTCCGTTGTCATCCAGATGTCGATCCCGAACTTCGCGACTTCCGACTCCCACACATGTTTGTCCAAATAATGCTGGGCCAATTGGCCGGAAAATCCGAAGTCCCCGCCGATCGGCTGCCTGATCCGGTGGCCATAGAGCGTGCGGGTCAGCGGATAGACAATGCTGTTGGTGATCGTCCCGTCATATTTGTGCCGCAGGTAATAGGGCGCGACATAGTCGAATCCCTGTTCAAACACCGGACTCACCAGCAATTCAATCCACTCCGGGGTTATGCTGCGCAAGTCCGAATCCACAACGGCGCAGGCCTTGGCTTTCAAGCGGCGCGCGATCTCGAAGATTGTACGGAATGCGCTGCCCTTTCCGGGAATCCCGTGATAGGGCGTAATGATCTTATGGAGCGAACTCTGTTGGTCCCCGATGAACAAGGTCTTGAGATCGACCACCGCTTGAGCGACCACCTCCTGCGTGCCGTCGGTAGACCCGCCGTCCGAATTCACCAAGACCGCACGCGCGTCGGGGAAATATTTCGCCAGGCCGGCACTTACCGCCTTGACCACATGACCGATCGTTTCAACGTTATTGAAGCTGGGAATGCCGACCAAAATATCCGTCTGGGCGAATTGATCGACCTGCGCTTCCGTTTCCGGCGTCAGGGGCGTGGTATGGGTGGTATCAGGAAGCTGGGAGCCAGGCGTCATACGTTCTTCCCGCACGCCTCCGCCCCGGCAATACTGTATGACATGACCGAACAGAAGCGGCGAAAGGCAGGTGAGCGTTCAAATGTCTCTCAGCTAAGAGACACCATCTTACCCAACGATGTCAAGCCAATCAGCCGCAACATCGACCGTTGGGTGAATGTCACCGCCTACACGACGCCAAACGAACCGGACCCATTACGCCTACGTCCGCATGGCGAGACACACCCGTATACCGGACTCATGCCCTCACGCCCGAAATATGATTGCAGCGAGGAATTCGACCTACGACAGGAAGAGGATCCGCTCAGATGGGACGGGGCTTGACGCCATTATTCGGCATCCGAAATGACAATCTGTTCTCGTCGATCGCTACTGAACGCCGGTAGTGAAGCGTGTGCGCTGACGAAGTCGTTGAGACGAAGTTGATCATCGGCATCCATGAGAATCGGATCGACCCCGAGCCGAGAGTCATTCGCCCAGCGGATCGTTGCCAACCTCACTGATAGTGGTTTCGGTTGTCCGGGAATATGCAGATGCAATTGGAGGAGATCCCCGGCTTGCAACCCTTTGAGCCCGGTTCGCGACCAGCCCGGAATGGAAAGATCCAGCATTCGACCATTCCACACCAGCAGTCCATCTTCGGAACGCGATCCGGTACACTCGACAATAAACCGCGGGCGATTTTGTTGTTCCATCATCTCTCTCCAAGCAACGGCCTCGGCAGAATATGAAAAACAACAGATCGCGGGATAGTCCCCGAAAGCGGGGGCCGCTCAAGAGCCGACCGATTGCAGAACGAGGACAAGGAGGAAGGCCGGAACGATAGAAGGAGATGAGGGACCTGCCCTCCCGGTCAGGCAACGCGGGAGGATTCCGAAGACTTCACCACTGACTCGACAAATCTGTCGATACGCGCTTCCGCGCCGGCGTTCATTTTGACCGTTTCGAGACCGAACACCCGATCTTTCACCCATTGAACCGTGACCCCTTCCACGTCGATGGCCTTGGGTTCATCCGGCAGAAAGACCCGCAGAGTGAGCTTCATCCCGACCGTAACCGGCTTATCACCCTCGATCCGCCAGCCCTTGACGGAGAGATCACAGACCTTGCCGGTCCCGACCAGCCCTTCCCCGAGGTAATAGAGAAAGCAGCTGACCGGCACGCGCGAATGCGAACGAGCAGTGTGTGACTTGGCCATCGTCATGAGCAATGATGTTGGCTGTGGACGAAACAACCTTCGACCATGGTCGAGTCTACTCAACTTGCGGAAAATGACCAAGGAGATTCTCGTTCTCCAGCACAGGCACCCGTCTCGATACGCAGGCACGTGTGGGGAGAAACCGTCAGGAAAGGAATTAGACGAGGGCTGTCACAAACTGTTCGAGTCGAGCCCGCTCATCGGCTTTGATCGAATCGAGTTCAATCCCGAATTCCTGGCCCCGGGACCAGCGGACAACCGCCCGATCAACAAACACCGTGGGATGGTGATCAGGGAGAAAGACGCAGAGCGTGACTATCATCCCGGGCTCAACCGGATGCGTCCCATCGACCCGCCAGCCGTTGAGGGAGAGATTCCAGGCCATCCCGCTTCCTTGAAAAGCCTCGCAGGAGTAATACACCGAGCATTGTATAGGAAAGCGCCGAAACGATCGAACCTGAAAGCGGGTACTGAGAGCGACCGGGGAGGGAGAAGGAACCAGCGGAGTCAGATGTTTGTTGCCACCGGTCATCATATTCCTGTTCGAACAATCCGGCTGCACGAGGTTGGGGTGAGTGACGGGTTTCGAACCCGCGACCTCCGGATCCACAATCCGGCGCTCTAACCAGCTGAGCTACACCCACCGCACACACCCACAAGAACGCGCATCTTAACAAACCACGAAGAACAGTCGCAACCGCCCACCCCATTCCCAAAGAGGTTGATACCTCTGGATGACGAACAGGGCGAGGGAATCACGACCTGGTCCACTCGCCGATTCGGCGATCGAAGGCCGTCTGCATTTCTGCCAGGATCGCCGCCGTCACGAGCGCAGGATCGTCTGCGTCACGAATGGGTCGACCAATCACCAGGTAATCAGCGCCGGCCGCGATGGTCTGGGTGGGAGTGGTCGCCCGGGCATGGTCGTCGGTTCCTGTTCCTGCCGGCCTGACCCCCGGTGTGACGATGATCAGTTCCGGGCCGACCTTGGCGCGAATTGCCGCAGGCTCTTCTCCCGATGCGACGACCCCGTCACACCCCACTTCCGCCGCCAACTGAGCCCGGGCCGTCACCAGATCCCTAATGCTCCGCTGAATACCCATATCACGCAGGTCTTCTCCGTCGAAGTTCGTCAAAACCGTCACCGCAAGTAATTTGAGAGCCGACTGTCCCCGCCCTTGCACGGCAGCCAGCAACGCCTTGCGATTCGCATGAACGGTCAGAAAGGTGGCGCCCATGGCGGCAACCCTGGCCGTCGCACGCCGGACGGTTTCTTCGATATCAAGAAATTTGAGGTCGAGAAAGACGCGTTTCCCACGGTCCACCAATATCCGTACGATGTCGGGGCCCGCCACCGTGTAGAGCTCCAGCCCCACTTTCACGAAACGCACCTGGTCTCCCATGCGATCGACCAGCTGCTCAGCCTCGGCAGCCGAAGGGACATCCAGTGCGACAATCAACCGATCTCGAGCATCGATGTGCGTGTTCATAACTACGCCGCAGCCACCGGGGAAGCGCCCCCCCTGCAACCCGGCTGACTCCTTTCCCTCGTTCACTCTCCTTGACCTCTCTTCTCCACCTGTGTTACAAGTTCAAGCTTTGAACGTAGGAGATTCCGTATGCCTGTTGTCCACAAATCCACGATCCGACGAGCCCGCCAATCTGAGAAGCGCCGGTTGCGCAATCGCGCCACTATGAGCTCGGTCCGGAGCATCCTCCGCAAGGTTCAGGATGCGATCACGGCCAAGAAACCGGAAGAAGCCAAGGCGACCTTGCGTGATGCGACGGCAGCCCTGGGCAAAGCGGTCACCAAAGGTGTCCTGAAGCCCAACACGGCCTCACGCCGCGTGTCTCGGCTCGCCGTTCGAGTGAATGCACTCACCGCTTCCGCGTCGTAACCGTTCTGACATTCGACACCGGTCTCGAACCCGACGGGCGCGGGGCCGGTGGTACCGTGTGCATCCGCTCCACCGATGCTGCCGGTGTTGACGGTCGTCCGCAGAGTCGGAACAAGAGATCTTCCATCACACGGACAGGGCTGCTCCCGCTCCCGCCTTTGAGCTTTGAATCCGTGTCCAAAAACCACTGAAATGCCTGCGTCAACTGCGCATCCGGAAATTGCGCGAAGAACCCACGCACCCGTGAGGGGTCCATCCTGAACGTCCGCGCCGCCTCGCCCTCACGCCCTCCCGACTTCATCTGCTCTTTCAATTTCCACAGTCGCCGATACTGCCAGACCAACGCTCCCAAAATGCGCAGCGGCGCCTCTCCATTCTCCACATTACGCGCCAGAATCCGCATCGCCCGTCCAGGATCATGGGCACCGATGGCGTTCATTAGGTCAAACACCGACGCGCCCGGCTCGGTTCCCCGCAACACCTCTACCTCCGCCGACTGGACAGTTCGCTCGGACGGCACATAGGCAGCCAGTTTTTCCAACTCCCGCTTCACGGCATAGAGCGATTCGCTGCCCACCTCTTTGAGCAGCTGAATCGCATCCTCCTCAAGGCGTACGCCCAAGGCCGCCGCTTCTTGACGAATCCATGTCGACAGCCGAGCCTCTCGCAACGCCGCGCAATTGACCGACACCGCCTGCTTCGTCAGCGCTTGCGTCCACTTGAGCCGCCCATCCAGCTTCACCGCCACGATGATCAACGTCGTGGTGTCATTCGGAGCCGAGAAATAGGACAGGAGCTTTTCCCCCTCACGCGCCGGGAGCTTCTCCACCGTTTTGTAGACCACCACGCGACGCTCAGCGAATACCGGAATCTCCGCCGCGCAGGCCAACACGTCCTCAACCGCCGCATCGTCGCCATGAAAGATATCGTAATTGAACCCACTGTCCGAAGCAGGACCGAGAGCGGCGGTTCGCAACGCGGCGACGGCCTGGTCGCGGAGATAATCCTCCTCCCCGACCACCGCATACAACGGCCCGACCCCGCTCCGCGCAAGCGCCTGAGGCAACTCCAGACTCGTGACCGAGGCACTCATCCGCGACAGCCTTTCCGTCTCCCTATCGCGCCGACTCGGGCCGTGGCTGGATACCTTGACCAGCCTCCGCCTTCACCGGGCGCTTCAGCACCTTGTCTAGCTCACCCGCATCCAGAAACAGCAAAAAGCGTGACGCAAGATCTTCCGCGACAAACCGCCCTGCCTGCTCAAGCGCGCGATTCTGCAGCACCCGATTGAATTGCAGGTCCTGGGTGAGGAAAAACTCCGAGGTGCCTTTGGCGACCTGCGACCAAACGACTCGCTTGGTCTTCGCCTCCTCGATCTTCACACTCACCAGCATTTCCACACGGCTTTCAAAGGTCGTGGTCTGATCAAAACTTAGCGTCGGTAGGAGGATTTGCATGATTTGCCCGGACAAGAACAAGTCGGCTCCGGCCGAAGGGCCGACGATCTCCGCCCCTGCCCCCGCCGAAAATTCCCGGCGGAGATAATTGGCGAGCTTGATCTCAAAATTCGGCTCGTACGTCGTATTGGAGATGGGAAGAATGGCCAACCGTGGAGTCTGCGTCCGCTTGGTCGTCTGCTCCGCCGCCCCGCCGACCGTCGGACCCGCGCCTTGCACTCGAAACTGATAGCCGCACGCACTGAGCACCAGGCTCAGAGCCACGACACCGGTCGCACGGAACACATACCCGGGAACGGCCGAGCCACACAGGCCCCCATGATCTCTGTTCCCTGTGTCCAGACGAACCATTTCACACCACGAAATTCATCAACTTCTTCTCGACGTAGATCACCTTCTTCGGCTCTTTCCCTTGCAGCCACTCCGCAACTTCCTGCTTGGCCATGGGCTCCAGCTGATCGCGGGACGTGCCGGCATCCACCTCCAGCTTGCCGCGGAGTTTGCCGTTCACCTGAATCGGAATCGTCCAGCGGTCGCTGACGACTAGGGCCGGATCGAACTCCGGCCAGGACTGCTGACCGGCGCTGGGGGCATGCCCGAGACGCTCCCAGAGTTCCTCGCTGAGGTGGGGCGCAAAGGGCGACAGCAGCAGAACAAAGGGTTCCAGCAGCTGACGAGGTCGCTGCTCCAGCTTGGTCATCTCGTTCGTAAACACCATCATCTGCGAAATAGCGGTGTTGAATCGCAGCCCGTCGATATCGTCTGTGACTTTCTTGATCGTGCAGTGCAGCAGCCGCTGCTGCTCGGGCGTCGGTACCACCCCTGTCACTGCCGCGCTCAACGCACCATCCTCGCCGATCATCAAGCGCCAGACACGATCCAAGAATCGCGTAATGCCTTCGACGCCGCGCGTGCTCCACGGCTTCATGGATTCGAGCGGCCCCATGAACATTTCATACAATCGCACCGCATCGGCACCGAACTGGTCGATCATGTCGTCCGGGTTCACCACGTTACCGCGCGATTTCGACATCTTCTGATTGTCTTCCCCCAACACGATCCCCTGATGTACCAGCCTCTTGAACGGTTCCGGAGTAGTGACCACTCCCGCATCGAACAGCACTTTGTGCCAGAACCGGCTGTAGAGCAGATGCAACACCGCATGTTCGCTGCCGCCGATGTACAGGTCCACCGGCATCCAGTATCGCTCCTTCACCGGATCGACCATCTGCCGGGGATTCTTCGGATCGATGAACCGCAGGTAATACCAGCAGGAGCCGGCCCACTGCGGCATGGTATTCGTCTCGCGCCGCGCCGGTTTGCCGGTCGCGGGGTCCGTCGTGCTCAACCAGTCCTCAAGATTGGCCAATGGGCTTTCCCCGCTCCCGGACGGCTTGAAGTTCTTCGTCTCAGGCAACGGCAGCGGCAACTGCTCCTCCGGCAATGGTCGCGGCTCTCCGTCGACCCAGACGATCGGAAAAGGTTCGCCCCAGTACCGTTGCCGGGCAAACAGCCAATCCCGGAGTTTGTAGTTGACGGTCTTCTTACCCTTCCCCGCAGTTTCGAGCCAGGCGGTCATCCTGGGGATCGCGTCGCTGGGCAACAACCCGTTGAGCGAGCAGGACCCGTCCGGAGTGGTCGAATTGATGACTCGGCCGCGATCCGTGTCGACGAAGGCAGCCGTGTCGACTTGTCCGCCTTGAATCACTTCGCGAATCGGAAGGTGGTACTGCGTGGCAAAGGCCCAATCGCGTTCATCGTGGGCCGGCACAGCCATAATGGCCCCGGTGCCGTAACTCATCAATACGTAGTCGGCGATCCAAATCGGCAGCCGCTCCTGATTGACGGGATTGATCGCATAGCCGCCGGTGAAGACCCCGCTCTTAACCTTCTCCAATTCCTGGCGCTGCAGGTCGCTTTTGCGTGCCGCCGCGTCGCGATAGTCCGTCACCTGCGCCCGTTGCGAGGGAGTCGTCACCACATCCACCAACGGATGTTCGGGGGCCAGGACCATATAGGTGGCACCGAAGAGCGTATCGGGGCGGGTGGTAAAGACGCGAAGATTGCCCGGCGCATCCGCGAGCGCAAAGTCGACCTCGGCGCCGATGGAGCGCCCGATCCAGTTTTTCTGCATTTCCAGCGTGCTGGTCGGCCACTCAACAAGACTCAAGTCTTCCAGCAGTCGCTCCGCGTAGGCGGTGATTTTCAGGACCCATTGCCGCATCGGCTTGCGGATGACATCGAATCCCCCGACTTCGCTTTTCCCGTCGACGATTTCCTCGTTGGCCAGCACCGTTCCCAATGCCGGGCACCAATTGACCGGAACCTCGGCCACGTAGGCCAGCCCCCGCTCGAACAGCCGGAGAAAAATCCACTGGGTCCAACGATAGTAATCCTGGTCGGTGGTGCTGAGCTCACGCTCCCAGTCATAGGAGAGACCCGCGCGCTTCATTTGTCGCTTGAAGGTCGCGATATTTTGCGCCGTGGTGATGGCGGGATGGACCCCGGTTTTCACGGCATACTGCTCGGCCGGCAACCCGAAGGCATCCCAGCCCATGGGGTGCAAGACATTAAACCCCCGCATCCGCTTATACCGGGACACAATATCGGTGGCGGTATACCCCTCCAAATGCCCGACATGCAGGCCGGATCCGGAGGGATAGGGGAACATATCGAGACAATAAAACTTCGGCTTCGAGGGATCATCCGACGCGCGAAACGGACGATGCGTCTCCCAATAGGCCTGCCACTTCGATTCAAGAGCCTGGTGATCGTACGATTTACTCATCCTACTCACATCACACGCGAGGCGCCCATTCGCACTCAGCGAGAGAACGGACGACTCTAGCATACGCGGCACGGAGCGACAAGGACGAGACCGGCGCATGCGGTACCCATCCATGCCCCTTGATCCCCGGCCCGACTCCTGCTCAAATGCCGGAGCAGCCGACGACACAGCCCTCAGCCATCGCCGGGATCACGCTCCTCGCCATGTACGCGACCTACATCTTTCCCCGACTCATGGACTGGGTGCTCCGGGGAGCACGCTTCCAAACCGAACGACGACGCCTGCTCGCCGTTGCCCACGGCATGGTGGTGGAGATCGGCTTTGGAACAGGGCTGAACCTCCCGCACTACCCTCCGACCGTCACCGCCTTGTATGCGGTCGACCCCGCCCCGCTTCTTCCCGATCGTGTGGCGCAGCGTGTCGCGAGCGCCCCATTTCCGGTCCATCTCCAGCATGTGACCGCGGAAGCGCTGCCGTACGCCGATCGCACATTCGACTGCGCGGTCAGTACCTTCACGCTCTGTACGATCCCGGACCCGCTGCGATCGTTGCGCGAAGTTCGGCGGGTCCTCAAACCAAACGGACGGTTCCTGTTCTTGGAACACGGCCGGAGCGACGATCCCGCAACCGCCCGCTGGCAGGATCGCCTCAACCCGTTGCAACGTCGCCTGGCCTGCGGGTGCAATCTTAACCGGCGGATCGACCGGTTGGTGAGCGAGGCGGGCTTGCGGATCGAACAGCTCGATCGAGACCTCTTGCCCGGCGTGCCCAGAATCGGCGGTGAGCTCTACCACGGCATCGCCGGAATCTAGTTCGCCTGATTCATGACGATTCGTCTCGAATAATGCGGTCTCGCAATACCCCTTAATGGGAACCAACGAGTTCTCTCAAATTGTATCCCTCGCGGCAATTTTGTAGACTGCAGCGTATGACGCACGTGCCTTGCAGTCGTCCTGTTCCAAAGCGGGAGTGATCCCGATGGATTCCTCGCAACCGGTTCCCGGCAACCGACCTTCCTCCACGTCCGCTGTCCCGCAACCCATCGATGCAGCCATGGAAGCCACCCTGATGTTGCAGCGGGTCACGCTGCTCTACGAGGGCATGCCGGCGGCTCTCGCGGCGGGACTGGGCTGTGCATTCGCGCTGGTGGTCGTCGACTGGAACGTGCTCCCCCACAACCAGTTGCTGGCCTGGCTGACCTATCACGTCGTGCTCGCGGCCGGTCGATACCTCCTTGCGCGATCCTTCAGGGCTGCCAGGCCGACCGCGACCACGAGCCGACACTGGCACCGGGCATTCTTGGCCGGCACCACCATGGCCGGAGTCGGATGGGGCGCGTCGGCACTGCTCCTGTTTCCGGAATCATCTCCCGCCCACCAGGTGTTTCTGGCCTTCGTGCTGGCAGGGGTTTCGGCCGGCGCCTCCTCCACGCTGTCGGCGCGCTTCGATGCATTTCTCTCCTTTGCGCTTCCGACCCTGACACCGCTCATTCTGCGCTTCCTCTTTCTCAATCATGCGCAGGCCCTGCCCATGGCAATCTGCACCCTACTGTTCTCCCTGCTCATGATCTACACCGCCTCCAGAACCTCGAACACCGTGCTCGAAACGCTCCGGCTGAAATACCACAACGCACAACTCGTGGATCAACTCGCCTCGCAATTGGAGGAAGGGGAACAGACCGCGCTACTCCTGAACGTCCACTCCGAACACTATCGCTTCATCATGGAGTACGCTGAGGACATCATTTACCGCACCGACCGGAGCGGCCGATTCACGTTCATCAATCCCGCCGTGATCCGCCTGCTGGGGTATCACGAGACCGACATGCTCGGGCACCGCGCGCTGGACCTGGTGCATCCGCACTACCGCCGTACCACCGAGCATTTTTACATCCGCCAGTTTCTCAGAAAGATTCCCAGCACCTACTACGAATTCCCGCTGGTGACTCGCAACCGCCAGACGCTGTGGGTCGGCCAGAACGTGCAGCTGTTGCTGCGCGATCAGGAGGTCATCGGCTTCCAGGCCGTGATGCGTGACATCTCGTCGCGCAAGCAGGCCGAGGAAGCGTTGCGCTTCAGCCAGGAACGCTACCGGGCGTTGTATGAGAGCAGCCCTGAAATGTTGCTGACCGTCGATGCGAAAGGCACACTCCTCACGGTCAACGCTACCGCTGCCGTCGAACTTGGGTATGATGCGGACACCTTGATCGGTCAGCCCGTCTCCCTGATCGTCCATGAGGACGATCAGGCCAGAATGCAGCAGCACTTCGACGACTGTCTCGCCCGGCCGGGCAGCGTGCTTCGCGGGGAATTCCGGAAAATCAGGAAGGACGGCAGCCCTCTCTGGGTGAGAGAAGCCGCCCGGGCTGTGCGGAACCCGGACGGCCGATTCGACATCGTCATCGTCTGCGAAAACGTGACCGAACGCAAAGGCATGGAAGACGCGCTGACCCATACGCGCCAACTTCTCGAGTCGATCGTCGAACACATTCCCCACATGGTCTTTCTGAAAGACGCGCGGGAGTTGCGCTTCGTCCAGTTCAACAAAGCCGGCGAGCAATTGATCGGCATTCCGCGGGAAGCACTCCTGGGCAAAAACGATTTCGACTTCTTCCCTCGCGAACAGGCGGAGTTTTTCACCGCACGGGATCGCGAAGTGTTGACCCGTGGAACCCTCCTGGATATTCCAGCCGAACCGATCCAGACGAAGGACCACGGGCTGCGGTGGCTCCACACCAAGAAACTTCCGCTCTACGATCACACCGGCGTACCACGGTACCTCCTGGGAATTTCGGAAGACGTCACCGACCAGAAGCAGCGGCAGGAAGTCGAACAACTGCGCCTGGGACAACTCGCCACGCAGCAAACGGTGCTGCACAAACTGGCCGAGAATCCGGCCATTCATAGCGGGCATCCACAACAGGCGTTCCCCGCAATGACCGAGCATGCCGCCGCCACATTCGCCGTTGAACGGGCGAGCCTCTGGCTCTTCGACCAGACGCAAACCACCCTGATCCTTCAGGACCTGTTCGAAGCCACACCGAAACGCCACCTGCGTGGATCCATCTTGTCCACCACACAATACCCGGCGTACCTTCGCGCCCTGGAAACCGAACCCTATTCCCTGGCCGCCCATGCCGCCCAGACCGACCCGCGCACGTGTGAACTCACCTCGTCCTATCTGGCCCCGCTCGGCATCGTGGCGATGCTGGATGCACCGATCCGCCGCCACGGACGCGTGGTCGGTGTGTTGTGTCTCGAGCATATCGGCCCGCCCAAAACCTGGACCAGCGAGGAAGAAGCCTTTGCCGCCTCCCTGGCCGCCATGGCCACCCTCACGTTGGAAGCCGCCGACCGCCGACAGGCCCAGGAAGCGTTGGAGCAACATGTCCGTGAGCGTACCGGCGAACTACGACGCATGACCGCGCACCTGCAGACCATCATCGAAGAATCCCCGCTGGCCATGATCGAACTGGATCAGACCGGACATGTCACGACGTGGAATGCGGCCGCCACATCCGTGTTCGGCTGGACCAAGGAAGAGGTCATCGGACAGGAACTCCCGTACGTCCCCTCGGGACAGGAACGGGAGTCCGATGAATTGTGGGCCTCGGTCATGAGCGGGGGCGCCCCGCGGGGCCTGGAACTGCGCCGGAAGCGCAAGGACGGCAGCATCATCGATGTCAACATGTGGGGAACGCTGCTGCAGGGCCCGGGTGGGCAGACCACAGGGTCCATCGGCTTCTTCATCGACGTGACCCAACAGAAACAACTGGAAGAGCAGCTCCGGCAAGCGCACAAGATGGAGGGCATCGGCCGACTGGCCGGCGGTGTCGCCCATGACTTCAACAATCTGCTGACGGTCATCAATGGCTGCGCGACCCTCGCCATGGAACAGATGCGGGCTGAAGATCCGCTGCATCGCTCGCTCACGGAGATCCTGACCGCCGGACAGCGGGCGGCCGCGCTCACCAAACAACTGCTCGCCTTCAGCCGGAGACAGGTCCTGACCTTCCAAGTCTTCGATGTGAACGAGGCATTGGCGTCGATCAGTTCGATGATCGAGCGGCTGATCGGTGAGGATATCGACCTCATCCGGGATCTCACACCGCACCCATGCATCATCCGCGCAGACCGCGGGCAGATCGATCAAGTGATCTTGAATCTGGCGGTCAACGCCAAGGACGCGATGCCTAACGGAGGAACACTCACACTGAGCACGCGCATCCTGCTCATTACCGAGGAGACGCCGGTGCCGCATCCGGCCTTGCTTCCGGGGAGCTACACACACCTGTCGGTCCGCGACTCCGGAACGGGCATGGACCGCGCCACCCTGTCGCATATCTTCGAGCCGTTCTTTACGACCAAGGAGGAGGGCAAGGGCACAGGTCTTGGACTCGCGACGGTCTACGGGATCGTCAAGCAAAGCCAGGGATTCGTCTTTGCCGACAGCACCCCCGGCGAGGGCACCACGTTCGACATTTACTTTCCGTCGGCCGAGGCGCCCCCCTTGGCCGCTGCGCCGCCTCTCGCCTCACGACCGCATTGCGGCCGAGAGACCATCCTGCTCGTAGAAGATCAACAGGCCGTGCGGTTGCTGCTCACCCAGGCACTGTCCGACTACGGGTATACCCTGCTGGAAGCCTCCAGCGGACAGGAGGCGCTTCGGCTCGTGGCCGCAGCCAAGACACCCATCCACATCTTGCTCACCGACGTGGTGATGCCGCAGATGACGGGGCCGGCATTGGCCGAGCGCCTCCGCCAACAATGGCCGGCGCTGCGGGTCCTGTTCATGTCGGGATATGCGGAAGGAAGCGTACTGCCGACGTTTCTCGCGGAACCGGGCACCGGCTTCATTCAGAAGCCGTTTCTCCCCACGGAACTGGCCAGGAAATTGCGCGAGCTGCTCGATCCGGCCGAATAACACACCCAGCCAAGAAACAGGGGACATGCCCTAGGCCGGCAAAATCGACCGAAAGGTTTCGATGGAATGAAATCGCAAAGAAGGGACCGCGGACGCCTGCGAACTCGACTTCGAACGATGAACGATGCGGCCGATGCCGAATTGGGCCGCCGCCGCGAGGCACTGCTCGTCGTCGTCAATGTAGAGCGCGCGTGACGGCTCAAACCCGACCAGGTCGCGGCAGGTCGGCCAGTATTCCGATCGCATCTTCAGCCATCCCACCTCAAAGGCGTCCACGATACGATCGACCTGCCGATCCAGCCCCGTCTTGGCGGCTTTGACTTCGACTCCCGCCCGATGCGCATTCGTGAGAATCGTGACGCGCTTCCCCAATCTCCGCAACGACAGCAAAAACTCCTCCGCATCAGGGAGAAACCCGATCATGTGGTCGAGTTCGCGATGCATGGCCACCACGTCGATGTCCACCCGCTCCGTCCAGTAGTGCAAGTCCGTCCAGGCAAGTTCTCCCTCCACGGAACGATACATGCCCATCAACCGGTTCCGGGCTTCCTCAAACGGCAACGCATGCTTCACGGCATACCGTCTCGGCAGCTCCTCCTCGAAGAAGAAGTTGTCGAAATGACGGTCCAGCAGCGTGCCGTCCATATCGAGCAGGACATCGTCGATCTGATGCCAATCGAGCGCCTCAGGCGGCCGACCGGCCTGGTGGTGGTGCATGCCCACAGTATAGCGGAGACCGATCGGACATGACGAGTGATTGTGTTCATTGAAATCTCTGTGTTACCGTCCCTCACCATGCCCCGCACCAAACCCGTTCGTGGTCCCGTGCCCCCGCTTTTCACACTGGAAGGCGGTCGTCTGCCCATCATCGCCCTGATCGGTCGGCCGAACGTCGGCAAATCGACGTTGTTCAATCGCATTCTCGGCACCAGAGCGGCCATCGTCGACGACGTCCCAGGCGTGACACGAGACCGCAACTATGCCGATACCACCTATCGCAACCGGCACTTCCGGCTGGTCGACACGGGCGGACTTGATCCGACGGCCCAGGAGGGCATGTTGTCGTTGATCCGGCAACAATCCCAACTCGCCATTGCCGAAGCCGACATCTTGGTCCTTGTCCTCGACGCCAGAGCCGGTCTGACTCCGCCGGACGAAGAAGTCGTGGCCACCTTGCGCGGAACGGACAAGCCCGTGTTTTATGCGATCAACAAGGTGGATACACCGAAAGCCGATCCGCTCATCGCCGATTTCTATCGCCTGGGGCAGGAACAGCTCTATCCCTTGTCGGCCGAACATGGAATCGGCGTCGCCGAGCTGCTTGACGATCTGTTTCCTCACATGGTGGAACTGTCCGAGGAGGAGACCGCGACGGAGATCCCGCGCATTGCCATCGTGGGCCGCCCCAACGTCGGGAAATCCACCCTGGTCAATTCGGTCCTCGGTGAAACGCGCGTGGTCGTCAGCAATGTACCCGGCACGACACGAGACCCAGTGGATTCGGTCGCGACGTTCAAGGACCGCCAATATGTCCTGACCGACACCGCCGGCATCCGTCGGCGAGGCCGCGTGGAGCGCGGCATTGAAGGCTACAGCGTCGCCCGTTCGTTGCGGGCCATCGGCCGTTCGGATGTGGCGGTGCTCCTGCTCGACGCTGAAGAAGGCGTCACAGAACAGGACACTAAGATCGCAGGCCTGGTCCTCAAACAGGGGCGCGCCTGTGTCTTGATCGTCAACAAGTGGGACCTCAAAGCCGACGACGTGGGCGCCCGAGAGGCTTACAAACAGGACCTTGAACGCCGCTTTCCGTTCCTCGCCTGGGCTCCGGTGCTGTTCATCTCCGCGCTGGGACAAGATTTTTTGCGCGGCCTGTTTGCGCTGATCGACCAGGTGTACTTGTCGTTCTGCAAACGAGTCCCCACCGGCAGCCTGAACCAGTTTTTCCAGGGCCTCCTGGAAGACCATCCGTTGCCGGTCCGGAAAGGCAAACCGGCCAAGGCCAGCAAATCGGCCTTTATGACGCAGGTTGCGACACGCCCCCCGGCATTTGCGATGTTTGTGGGACACCCTGACAATATGACGCCGGCCTATCTGCGTTTTCTGGAAAACCAAATCCGCAAGGAATACCATTTTTCAGGCACGCCCATTCGGCTGATGGTCCGCAAAAAATGAACTCGTCTCCGCGCGGGTACTCGCTCTTCGTTCGGGGGACCTGACGCTGGGCCGATACGAACCTCTCAGCGGCCGCACCGAGAGGCTTTCGACTTGACTCACACCGACTGGCATGTTATTCGCACAGGAGACGTTGTACGCCACGCACGATCCGGCAGAAACCGTCATTCGAAGAGCATGACCGGTTTCTCCCCCGCTCAATCGGCGTCACACCATTCCACACAGCATCGGTCGATAAACACTATGGCTACTTTCGTGCATTCCCAACAGCGATCGTTGCGTTTCTTTCTCGCATGGCGCGCCTGCGTGTCCCTGGCGTGTCTGGCGACACCGACCTGGGCAGAGACAGCCACGCCGCTCATCGAACCGCCGCCACTGACTGAATCCGGCGAGGCCCCCCCTGCGCCCGTCCCTGCCGAAGCGGCTGAGCCCGAGGCACCCGTGCCGCAGGCTCCGGTCTCGCCATCCGTGCGGGTGTCCGGCTCGATCTGGCGGTCCAAACCCGGAATCATCTTCCTGCAGACCCCGATCGGCCCGCTCTCGCTCAGTTCAAAAACCACGCTGCGCGATATCAAGAACTCGCACAAGATCACACTGTACGTTCACGGCACCACCAGCGTCGTCGACATTCGCGAGAGAGGCGTCGATAAACTGGTGCACCGCTACGTCACCGGTATGCCCAACTTCACGACGCCGGACAAACAGGCCGTCACGCTCTGGACCCCGGACGGCGAACGGTCTTTCACGCTCGGCGCATTTGAAGCGAAAATCGCCGGCCGTTCGGACCAGCAGCCGTTGACCGTCGAAGTCGACGGGGCGGGAACCGTTCGCGGCCTGCACGATGTCCAGTTCGACCTTCAGGTGAACCAGATTCCCCGCAACACCTCGACCGTCACGTTGCTGTTGAATGGAACGGTCTCCAAACTGAAATCGAACTATGTCTTCCTGAAAACCCCGCTCGGCATCGTGACCGTCAGCTCGAAAACCGGCATCCGTAACGCAAAGGTTGGGCAGGAGATGTCGGTCTGGGTCCAGGATCGGCACGTGGCCATCGACTTGTATCAAGACGGCCTCACCGCCCCGTCCCGCCGGTTCCTATCCGGCCCGCTGGCATACGAAGACGGGCGAAACGCGCTGATCATGCAGAGCCCGGAAGGGACGCAGTCCATTCCTCTCACACAACGACCCTCCTCCCTCGCGGCGATGAAAGAAGGCGTGCCGATTACTGTGGAGCTGGGCCAGCAGGGTGAACTCCTCGAGATCCGTCGCGTCCCCTGACCGCTGCCATAGTCACGTTGGAGTCGGTTCCGCTCCCTTGACAGGATTCGGACGTGGCCCGTAGACTCGCCTCCGCGTATGGCAGCACGGAAGCACAGCGAGTCCGGCTCAACAGACGGCCATGGCGCGTCTTCCCCCACTGCCCGTCCCTTCGACCAGCTCTATCGCGACAACGTCGATGTGATGTACCGCTTCGCCTATCGCCTGTGCGGGGAGGCGGAGGCGGCCAAAGATCTGGTCCAAGAGACATTCCTGAACGCGTATCGCGCCTACGACCGCTTCCGCGGAGACTCGCAAGTGTCGACCTGGCTCTACGCGATCGCGTCCCATGCCTGCCAGCGCATGCGGCGCAAGCGAAAGGGAGAACCGGAACGCGAGTTGTCCCTCACCGAGTTTATCCCCACGTCGGAGGGCGAATTTTCCTTACAGATCCCGATGGAGGGCCTGAGCCCTCATGAAGCCCTGGAAAATAAGGAGCTACGCCAGATTCTTGATCGCGCTATCGCCAAACTGCCACGCAAATACCGTATGGTTCTGGTCCTGCGCGATATGGAAGGATTGAGCGCCAAAGAGGTGGGCGGCATTCTCGGGCTGAACGAACGCGCCATCAAGTCCCGCCTGCACCGAGCCCGCTTGTTTGTCCGGAAGGAACTGAGCGGCAAAGGCTTAACTGTCGATGGGCACGAGGACGTTACCACCCGACACCGATAGTTTGGTATAGTCAAGAAGACGCACCACCATGGCAGACCGCGTACGCACATATCCAGGCACCCGCAAGCCCACCCCTCACCAGGGTCACCGGAAGCGGAATTGTGTGAAAGTCCTCGAACGTCTCTCGGCTTATCTGGACGACGAACTGTCGGGCGACGTCTGCACCGAAATTCGCCTGCACCTCGGCGATTGCCCGAATTGCGAAGTCTTCCTCGACTCCCTGCGCCAAACGGTCCGCCTGTGTCAACACCGCCCCTCACCGCCCCTCTCTGAAAAAGATCGCGCCGCCCTACGCCGCCAGATCTTAAAAGCTGCCGAAGCGGTGTGACCGGACGTGATGGCTCCGATTTCTACCCTGGCCACACTTGGGCCGCCACACGCTGAGTCTCCCATAGCCGTCGGCTCGCTTGGACATCCCACAGCCACACGTCCTCGTGCGAAACGCTCCGACCAGCTCTTTCTCGTCCTGGTGCTGATCTGGAGCGGCAGCGGGCTGCTGATGGCCCAACCTTCGGACGTGCTTGATCGCGGCCAACGCATCTATCGCGAGCATTGCATGGAATGCCATGGAGAAACGGGAAACGGCGACGGGCCCAAGGCCCCGTTCCTCTCACCACGCCCCGGCAATCTCGTGTCGGCGGCCACCTCCGCTAAAACCGATACAGAACTGCTGCGCACGATCGCGCACGGCAAGCCCCGAACCGCCATGCCGGCCTGGCAAGACCGGTTGGCGGTGGAAGATCAACAAGCCGCACTCCTCTATATTCGTTTCCTGGTGCGGTTCAGTCGATCCTCAACACCCCCTCCGCCTGCTCGTTAAACTCGTCCACTTCACGAACGGGCCTCTTTCGTCTGAAAAGAGCCCCGTGATAGAGTGAACCTCTTTTATCCTCATGGGAGGTCGTTCGCATGATTCGCGGGAACCTATTCCATCGACGACAGACGATTGCTATCGCAACCCTCGCACTCGCGCTCGGGGCCTGGGCCGGAACGGCCGAATCGGCACCGGCAGCCGGCGCACGGGGACATGCCAAAGCCGGCACAGTCAAAACGACACCGGCGATACAGACTGCCATCCGGTATGCCGAAGCCCTCTCACAGGGCGATCGAGTCACGGCGGGACAACTGGACTTCGCGTGCCAGTATCGTTTCGTGACAGCCCTTCAGGGGAAAGCCAAGCAGTTTGCCCCAGCCGGGGATGCCTTCTACGATGCCTGTTGGCAAACCCTGACCGAGGCCTATGCGCCCATGTTGAAACGGTCGGACATTGCCATGGACATTCTTTGGCCGAGCACGGGTCCGCTGGTCTTTTTCGGCGATGACCTCCCGAGAGCCCCAGCCTCCGCATTTGTGGCGGATGTGGTCGGGGTTTCGCCCCCCGGCAGCGGCCTCCATGTGACGGCCCTCGGCAGCCGCACGATTCCATCCGGCTCGTTCAAGTTGACACGAGCCGGCAAAGTGCTGGCGGCTCCGACCACCTTGGTGCAACTTGCGATTCGGTATCAGGACCCCCTCACCTCGCCCGTGAGCTACGCTGCGGGCCATGTGAAATGGACGAACACGATCAAACGCCCGAGGCGGGCATTAAAATCCGTGACCACGCAGTGGGTCGTCTTTACCGGATTGAAACGACATGGATTCCCCGGGGATACGGCGGTGTTCAACCTGCCGGTGGCGTCACAACCGGAAGCGCCGGGCATGGTCGCAGACAAAATCCCGTTCACGACCGAAGTGAGCCGGGTGTTGCCGGAATCCCTGGCCTGGTGGGAGCCGAACGACCAACCGGGGGTCCTGACCGCAGCGGCCGCGCGCGCGGCTATTTTCCCCGAGCTCCGCGATCGAGTCGCCCTGCTCAACCGGATACTGATCATCGACCCGCAACAGCCGGACGCCCTCACAGTCTTGACTCGGCATCTCTACAGCGCACTCCTGTTTGAAGCGCGGGGCGCCCATCAGCTGCCGGCCAAAGATCCGGCGCTGGGGATCGTGGTGGACGAGTTTTACTGGAACATCTATGCACAGGGACTCCGAATGGATCTCTCGAATGCGATGGAAATGGGCGGCCTCTCCCAACCCACGCCGGCCGACCTCCTCTATCGTTTGATACCGGCCCTCCAAACCCTGACCACCATCAGGCCGGAACAACTGGACAACCGGTTCCGTCTCGGGGTGGCCTATCGATGGAACAACGATCAGGTTCCCATGGTCGAAACATTTGAAGCGCTCGTCAAAGACATTCCGGAGAACCGCAAAACCCCCAAAGCCGAGGCCTTGCTCCAACTCGCCTGGTCTCGCATCAACAAGGTCTCCTGGAACCGTATTTTACATGACCCGGAGACCCCACGAGCCTATGCCAACGCCGAGGCCTCCTTGGCCTATGCCGAACTGCCGCTCGACAAATTTCTGGCCGAGTATGCCATGGCTTACGCCATGATTTTTTTGCCGAACTACGGGGATAAGACGAAGATGCTGCACCATCTTACCGAGGCCAAACGGTGGTTCGATGAGGTGCCCGGCAAGTCGGATGAAGTGTGGCGCTACTTCCTGCACACCGGACTGCTGAAAGCGGTGCTCGACGCCGATCCGATCTTCGCGCCCATCCTCGCCACGACTCCCCCAGTCTAGCCGACACATCCTGGACCGGTAGAGGCCACAGCAGCCTCTGCCGGTCTCTTCGACGACCCATCTGATCGCCCTCTCCGTCTGCCTTCATACCTTGTCAACTGCGGGGACCTGTGGTAACGATGTCGCGAATGTATCGCCGAGAATCCCTATGCCACGCAGAGGCCGGAACCGAAGCACCCCGAAGATCGCCACAGCCGTGATGTTGCTCGCCTGCTGCCTGCATCTCGCCGGCTGCTCGATTTTTGGCGGAACGTCACAAGCGCTGATCGTCAATTCCGAACCGCCGGGGGCCGACGTGATGATCAACGGGACCCTTGCCGGGACGACGCCGCTGCAGCACCAGGTCTCGCGCCGGGGTGACCTCACGGTGGAGATTCACAAAGCCGGCTACACGCCACAGACCAGGGTGACAGGTCGGAAACTCAGCAGCGTCGGCCTCGTCGATGTCATCGGGGGAGCGTTCTTCCTGCTACCCTTGCTCGGCCTCATCGCACCCGGCGCATGGGAGCAGGACCCGTCGGCAATCGGCGTCACGCTCGAACCGGAGCCTTCTCGACCGGCAACCACGCCATAACCGGTCTCCTCATCACGCGCCGCCCCAAATCAGATCGGAAGGAGCACACATCATGATCGACGTACGAGGCTACGCCGCACGCACCGCGAAATCCCGGCTCGCCCCCTTCACATTTTCACGCCGGAAGGTAGGCCGACAGGACGTACTCATCGGCATCCGGTACTGCGGCATTTGTCATTCGGACGTGCATCAGGCACGAGACGAATGGGGCGGCTCGATCTTCCCGATGGTGCCCGGGCATGAAATCGTGGGAGTCGTCGAACGGGTCGGCGCCTCGGTCAAGCAATTCACAGTCGGCCAGATGGTCGGAGTCGGGTGTTTCGTCGATTCCTGCCGGACCTGCCCGCAATGCAAGAAAGGCCAAGAGCAATACTGCGAAGGCCATCTGAGCTTTACCTACAACGGCAAGGAGCGGGACGGCGTCACTCCGACCTATGGCGGGTATTCCACCAAGGTGGTCGTTGATCAGCGGTATGTCCTTCGTATCCCCAAGCAATTACGCCCTGAAGAAGCCGCCCCGCTTCTGTGCGCCGGTATTACCACCTATTCCCCCTTACGCCACTGGGGAGTCGGCAAAACCCATCGCTTGGCGGTTGTCGGCCTGGGAGGGCTGGGCCACATGGCCGTCAAAATCGGGAAGGCCTTGGGCGCGCATGTGACGGTGCTCAGCCACTCCGACAAAAAACGTCACGATGCCAAGCGATTGGGGGCTAAAGACTTCTTCAAGACCTCCGACCCCAAAACATTCACCACACTGGCCAAACGCTTCGACTTCATTCTGGACACGGTCTCGGCGCCTCATGATCTGGATGCGCAGTTGGAATTGCTCAAGACCGACGGCACGATGATCCTTGTCGGCGTGCCGGACAAACCGGCGCAACTGGGAGCCTTTCCGTTGATCCTCAAACGGCGAAGGCTGGTCGGCTCATTGATCGGGGGCATTCAGGAGACGCAGGAGATGTTGGATTTTTGCGCGAAGCACAAGTGTGGAGCCGACGTGGAGGTCATCCCGATTCAGCAGGTGAATGAGGCCTACGATCGAGTAGTCCGTGGCGACGTGCGATATCGTTTTGTCATCGACATGAGCTCGCTCACCTAACGCACCACGCACCCCACCCAGCACATGCGCCGTCCGTTGCCTGGCATCCCACAGGCACGACCGGCATCGACCGCGGGGAACCGGCATGCCAGCAGGCCCGCAATCGGCTGAACCTTGGTGAGTTGAAGGGAAAGAGAGGCCGGGCGGCTGGAAGCCGCCCGGCTTATCGTCAGTGGCGAGAGATGCGACGTACCGGTTACTTTGCAGGCGTCACTAGCGGCATGAGCGGCAACTGCCTGGCATCCTTGTCCACCTTCAACAGTGCAATGGCACCGCGAAGCGCATCGGTCAAGGAGTGGGTGACGATCGGATAGACCCCGTCATTGTTGTCCAGGACCATATCGAGGATCGCCGCGCCGGCAGGTGGAATCAGCTGAGTCTGTACGCCGCGCGTATGGTTGGCAGGATTGCCGCTTTCCCACACATCGTCCCAAATCTCAGCGATCGGATGGACCGCCGACACATTGTTCGGTCCGGCGTTCACAAAATAAAACCGCACCCGCTCACCAGGCTTGGCATCCAGGAAGTCGCCTCCCGCCTTGCTGTGCACCGGGTCATACCGGAAAACCGACCCGTTAAACACCACATGCTGGTACTTGCGATCGAACATCGCGTCCACATCGTCCGGATCTTTGAACAACTCGCTCTGCACCAGCACGTACTCCCGATCCGCCTTCGGCAACGCCTTAGGATCTTTGGGATCGACGATAATGGCCCCCATCATCCCCCGCGCGATGTGCTGAATCATGGGAGAGGCGCCGCAATGATAGGCAAAGATGCCCGGCCATTTCGCCTTGAATCGATATTGCAGCGACTCACCGGGGCGCACTTCCTTGTAATGCTCGAGGAAGTTCGTCTCCGCGGCATGGAAATCCATGGAGTGGGGACGCCCGTTGGTTTCGGGGTTCGTCAGCGAGAACACGACTTCGTCGCCTTCCTGCACTCGAATCACCGGACCAGGAAATTGCCCGTTGAACGTCCAGGCATCGTATGTATGTCCCTCGCCGTCGATGACGAGCTTCGTTTCTACGGCGGTCATGGAAACTTCAACGACTTTCGCGAACGCGGACTCGACCGGCTGCATGGCGAGGCCCGAGACTGCGGCCAGCCCCAAAACCGTGCGGATCACCGACTGACGAAAGCGGGTATTGCATCCTGTCATGATACTGCGGCTCCTCCTGTTAGTGTGAATGGGCACCGATCCATTGAGACACACTGGCAGGATACCGGGGTTACCAGCAATAAAATATGATGTTTATCATGTTTCAAAAATACCGCGATCTGCGCACTCGAGGCAGCGTCCGAGGGGCGACTATCGCCCTCCTGCCCATTCCAAAAACGATCTGTGAATCCTTGCTGTATGCGGCACGTCATGCCATGCGAGTGGCCTGGCTGGGCTCCCACTGCGCGCGTCCAACGAGGGTCTGCTGAGACCTCGCGTTGCGCGGGCAAGGGAGATCCACCAGACCATTCTATCCCCTTGCCATCTTCGCCAACTCCGAAAAATAATGGGAAAATGCTTTGATGCCGCCGGAGGCCTGCCCCCAATCGAAATACTCATTGGGCGCATGGTAGCCATGCTCAGGCAGGCTCAGGCCCATGAACAGAATCGGGACCTTCCAGGCCTTCTGCATCGTCACCACCGCGCCGATAGAGCCCCCTTCACGGATGAACGCCGGTTGCTTCCCGAATCCGGCTTGCACCGCACGCTTCACGGCCTCCACATACGGCCCCTCGAAGACACCGCGGAACGGGTGCAACATGCCCTCTCGTTCCACCTTCACCGCGGGATTCAACTTGGCCACATAGGTCTTCAGCAAGGTGAACACCTTCTCAGGGGTCTGACCGGGCACCAGCCGCATGCTGATTTTGAGCTCTCCATGGCCGGGCACGATGGTCTTGACGCCGGGACCATGATAGCCGCCGGTGAGTCCATGCACCTCGAACGTCGGCGCAGCCCAAATCCGCCGCATGACCTCAGCCGGATCCTCCGTGCGCAACGTCCTGAATCCGTACGCTTGCTTGAACTTACTCACCTGAAAACCCGACTTGAGAAAACTCGCGATCTCAGCCTTTGTCGGCGGGACGACCTCATCATAAAACCCGGGGATCTTCACCTTCCCGGTCTTGGCATCGACACAGGCATGGACAATGTCCATCAACTCGACGAGCGGATTGCGAGCCGCCCCGCCGGTCACACCGGAATGAGCGTCCTTGGTTCCCGTTCGCAGCACCAGGCGCGCGCCGAGCAACCCCCGCAATCCATAGGGCATCGCCGGCTGATTTTTGGAGAGCCAGATCGTATCCGAAATGACCACTGAGTCGGGACGCGGGATCGCCGCCCGGTTCTTGATCGCCGAGGCAAAACTGGGGCTCCCGTTCTCCTCTTCCAGCTCCCAGAGAAACCGCACATTGATGGGCACCCCTTGGTCGATCGCATAACGCGCGCCGAACAGGGCCGCGAGGGCCGGGCCCTTATCATCCGTCGCACCACGTCCTCGATAGATGCCGTGGTCGTTCTGAAAGGCAAAGGGAGACTGTTTCCACTCAGGCTCCTGCGCCGGCTGGACATCCATATGATTGTAGACCGTAACGGTGGGATAGCTGGGATCGACCGTCCAGCCGCCCGACACCACCGGATATCCCGGAGTCTCGACGATGTGCGCCTCGGCGCCCGCAGCCCGCAGGTACTGTGCAGCGAGTTCGGCCATGCGGTGCACATCAGGTGCATGCCGGGGATCCATGCTGATGGAAGGAATTTCCACCGCCTGCCCGAGCATCTCTTCATACTGCGGACGACTGTCGTTGATGTAGGTCTCCACCTGCCGTTGCACGTCGCTCATTGATCTACCTCCCTCATGGTCGTGGCGATTATATCGACTCGCAGCGCGAAAGCCTATGAGAGGGATCCTCGAAACAAACAATGCTAGAATGCCCGCCATGACTATCCTGACTCTCTCCACTGCGCCACGCCTCAGGACCGCCCTGCTCGCGTACGCCACGGTCCTGTTCCTGTCACCTCTCGGCCTGGGCCGGGCACAAGAAGTCCTCACCGTACAGGAGGTGCTGGCGGACCCCGCGTTGTTCCATCTGCGGCAAGTCACGCTCAAGGGAACCGTACGCCAGGTGCAGCCGCTCGATCCCTACGAAATCCCGGCCGGCTCGACCTGCTATGGGGGCTACCTGTTCAACCTGGAGGATGACACGGCGACGCTGCCTGTCGCCGTACCAGGGCTCTGCGGAGTCCCGATGGTGAAAGACCCAGACGTGGAGGATGGCTCGCGCGTGGTCGTAGAAGCCACCATACAAGCCCCGAGCCACGGAGGATATGCCTTAAGCTTCAAAGGATCGAAGATCGCCATGGATCAAGAGGGAATCGTGCAAGCGATCGTCAACCGGATCACCCCCTTGGTAGAGTAGCCCATGACCTCACCTCTCCCTCCCCAACTTCCCGGCCTGGCGGCTCCCTCCATCACCCGCATCGGGTGGATCGGCACCGGCGTCATGGGCGGGCCCATGTGCCGACACCTGCTGCATGCCGGTTACCGTCTCACGCTCTTCACCCGCAACCGCTCCAAAGCCGTACCGCTCCTAACACAGGGAACCACCTGGGCCGATTCACCTCGCGCCGTGGCAGAACAGACCGACGTGCTGTTCACGATGGTCGGCTTTCCCAATGACGTGCGGGAGGTTTACTTCGGAGAGCAGGGCGTGCTCGCCGGCTCACGTCCCGGGATGGTGCTCGTCGATATGACCACGACGGAACCGTCCCTGGCCTGTGACATCGCGAAGGCTGCAGAGACTCGTGGTGCTGCCGCCCTCGATGCGCCGGTCTCCGGCGGCGACATCGGAGCGCGCCATGCCACCCTCTCCGTCATGGTCGGCGGCGAGACCGAGGCGGTGCAGGCCGTCATGCCGCTATTTGAATGTCTGGGAAAGCACATCGTCCACCAGGGCGGGCCCGGCGCAGGACAACACACCAAACTGTGCAACCAAATCGTGATCGCCGGCACCATGGTCGGCGTCTGTGAAAGCCTGCTCTACGGATACCGCGCCGGACTCGACGTGCCACGCATGTTGGAGTCGATCCGCGGTGGGGCTGCCGCCTGCTGGACGCTGGACCACCTGGCCCCGCGCATACTGGCGAGAAATTGTGATCCCGGGTTTGTCGTCGACCATTTCGTCAAGGACATGGGCATCGCGCTGGAAGAAGCGCGGCGACGCAATCTCACGCTGCCGGGCCTGACCTTGGCGCATCAGCTCTATCAGCAGGTTCAGGCGCTCGGCCACGGCCGCGCCGGTACCCACGCGCTAATGCTGGCGCTGGAAGAGCTGTCGTCTCCGCCAACCGCTCATCCAACGGAAAATCCTGGGACTGATTTTCAATTGAAGGAGCCCTCATGAAACACCTATTGGCGGCGATTCTGCTCCTGACGCTGACTGGATGCGCAATGAGCAAAGGATTCGACCGAAACGTGCTTCGGGAACGTGTCAGCCAACCTGTCACCGACACAAACATTCAGGCCGTGCTGAATTTGAAGCCGCAACTTCCCAAGCCATTTAAACTGGCGATCTATGTGCACAACCCCGAGGTGTTTCAGCGAAAACCA
This sequence comes from Nitrospira defluvii, assembly GCA_011525625.1. Lineage (GTDB taxonomy): Bacteria > Nitrospirota > Nitrospiria > Nitrospirales > Nitrospiraceae > Nitrospira_A. The sequence continues at coordinate 1,230 of WYAX01000015.1, read as the reverse complement.
TTCTGGACAGAGATTGAGAAGAATAGTTTGCAGGACGCTACGGACACGTTGAAACAATCAGGAGTGATTTCAGACGTTGTCTTTATTGCCGCTAGCGTGGTGCAACACAACAGTGAGCCTCAATTCAATCCTCGTATTGGGTTGCACGCGCCGATGCCTCGCGTGCAGGAATTGCGTCTCGCTGCTGCACGGTATGGAGCAGATGCGCTGTTAACCGTCAATGGGATCTCTTCCATCGACCGATATAATAATGTGTGGTCGCTGGCTTACCGGACAATTGTTGGGGCCTATTTCGTGCCAGGGACACACAGCGATGCACTTGTCATGATATCCGGTGTACTCTGGGATGTACGAAACGAATATCTGTACGCGACTGAGGAGGTCGAAGGTGGAGCCCAAAAGAGAGGTCCCGCCTTAATCTTGGACGATGCCGAGGTCATTCGTCAGGCGAAACAAGTCGCGCTGACAGAATTCAGCCATACCCTAACAGCTCGCTTAACTCGGCTGAATGGAAATACCCCATGAATCTGCTCCTAATCTTCATTGTCCTATTCACGTTGTCCGCCTGCACCGGAGCCCGCGGCCTGAACCGCCAGATCCTGCAGGAATCGTTTCACGATCATCCCGAGGTAGTCACGGACCGCGATGTCGCGGCCACTATGGCCTTGCACGCGAACCTGCCGATCCCGTATCGCTTGGCGATCTATTTCAAACACCGGGATTTTCCAAGCCGGCCGGCGTTGCAACGCGCAAACTGGTTGGGGGCGGACGCCGACCGCCTGCAGCTGGCGCTCGCGCCGGTGCGGGAGGAAGGCATTGTTCAACACAGTTTTCTACTCGCCGACTCCACAGTCCAAGGGACCACGCTCCGTGACATTCGCCTGGCCGCCGCGCGCTACAATGCCGACGCGTTACTCATCATCGACGGAGCCGCCGCGGTGGAGCGCTATAACAACGGGCATGCCGCCTGGTACGCCACCGGCATCGGCGCCTACGTTGCGCACGGCACGGAGAGCCATGCCCTGTTCATGGTGGAGGGAACGCTCTGGGATGTTCGCACTGGCGCCCTGTACGGCACTCAAACCGCCGATGGTGAAACCACTCTCATCGGCCCGGCGCCGTCAGTCGACGACAAGGCTGCTGTGGCCGAAGCCAAGGATGTGGCGATGGCACGATTCGGCAGAGAACTCGCCGACACCCTGCGGCTCTTGAGAGACAAGCAACGCCTGT
>WYAX01000014.1 GCA_011525625.1 Nitrospira defluvii | reverse complement strand
GGTTGTCGTTGCCGTCGTAGGTGTAGGTCTCGACTTTGCCCAAGGGATCGGTGGTGCTGAGCAACCGGTTGCGGCTGTCGTAGGCGAAGGTGGTGGCTTGGTTCTTCGCATCCGTGACCGTGAGGAGGTTCCCATTGCCGTCATAGGCGTAGCGGGTGATGCTCGCATTGGGGTCGGTCACCTGGGTGAGGCGGTTCCTGACATCATAGGTGAATGTCGTGACCCGGTTCAGCGCGTCGGTGCTGGTCGCCACGTTGCCTGCCGCGTCATACGTCAACGTCGTCGTACGGGCCAGCGGATCGGTAATTGTGAGGAGCCGTCCGCTGCCGTCATAGGTATGTCCGGTCTGATTCTCATCCATCTGACCCACCAGGACCGCCGTTTCAAGAGAGCACATCAGATAGCGGAAAGTGCCGGATCACACAAGAGGGCTTTCGGCCCTAATGCGTGTAGCGTCACCTGACGGCTTTGCTTCTGGCCGAGGCCGATGCGGGCTATTGCGGTTTCTATGAGTACGCCGGTACTCGTTAACCCGTTTTAGCGGGAGAATCACGGGACGTTGTTGAACCGACAGCCAAATTCTCAAGCATCGAGGCGCGGTGTATACTGCAGGAAAGAGCTCTTCACGTCGTCCGGGAGGCCCACATGACTCTGGACCCTGCCCTGCTCGAACCTCGCATTCGCGCCATCGGCGAAGATTTGGCCCGCCGTTCCAGCGGATTGTCACCCGGTCTGTTCGACTCCCGGTGGTGGTCGCAGGCGGCGATCAATCTGGCCATGAAAGATCCGGCCTTCAAGGCGCAGCTGTTTCGCTTCATCGATGTATTGCCGTCCTTGCGCGATGACGCGCAGGTGGTGCGTCTGGCGGAAGAATATTTCGGGGACATGAGCGGGCACCTGTTCGGGGCACAGTGGGGACTGAAGGCCCTTGCTGCCACAACGTTCGGTGCGACGCTCAGCGGCAAGGCCATCCGGCATCAGGTGGAACAGATGGCGACCAGCTTCATCGCCGGTGCGTCGATCGAGCAGGCGGTGTCGGCGCTGCAGAAATTATGGAACGATGGGCGGGCCTTTTCCGTGGATCTGCTTGGCGAAGCGAGCGTGAACGAACGGGAGGCCGATGCCTACCGGGATCGCTGCCTGGCAGCCCTCCAAATACTCGGCGATGTGTGCCCAGCCTGGTCGCCTTCGCCGTTGCTTGAGCGGGATCATCTCGGCCCGCTTCCTCGCATTCAACTCTCGGTCAAGATTTCCGCGCTCTATTCGCAGCTCGATCCGATCGATGCCGAGAGCAGTTACCGCGCGGTCGCCGGCCGCCTGAGGCCATTGCTGAATATCGCCTCTACCCTCCCCGCCTCCATCATTTTTGATATGGAACAGGCGGAAACGAAGGAATTGATTCTCTCCATCTTCATGCGCCTGTTCGAGGAAGAACCGTACCGCTCCTTCCCCCATGCGGGCATCGCGCTGCAGGCCTACCGTATCGACACGCAGGAGGATGTGCGGAGGTTGCTCGCCTGGACGAAGGCGCGCCAGGTTCCCATCACAATTCGCCTGGTGAAGGGCGCCTACTGGGATTCGGATACCACCCGTTATCGGCAGCGCGGATGGCCGATGCCCCTGTTCGAGCAGAAGTCCCAGACCGATGTGAATTATGAATCGCTGGTTCGTGTGTTGCTGGAACAGTCACACCTGATCAGACCGGCCTTCGGTACGCATAATCTTCGCAGCCTGGCCGTGATCGAGGCGGTGGCGGAAGCGCTCAGGCTACCGACGGCGGCCTGGGAATATCAGATGATTTACGGCATGGCGGAACCGTTTCAGCATGCGATGAGCGACCGTGGGCGGCGCCTGCGACTCTATACGCCGGTCGGAGAATTGCTGCCAGGCATGGCCTATCTTGTCCGCCGCCTGTTAGAGAACACCTCGAATGAATCGTTCCTGCGAAAAGAATATGTCGAGTCGCAACCGTTGTCGTTGTTGTTGGCGCCGCCTGATGGCGCCCTTTCTCAGGCGGCATCTGCCGCGCCGATGGCGCATACGTCCTTCCCATCAGTCTCACCCGCAGAATTCATAAATGAAGCGGCCGCCGACTTTTCGCAGGCGTCGGTTCGTGCCGCCATGGTTGATGCGATCGAACGGCGCCGCAAGCAAGTGGGGGAACAACTCGATGTATCGAAGGTGGCCGTCCATCTTCCGACTGGGCCGGAGTTATCGACCTATGATCCCAGCCGGCCGGAGCAACGGGTCGCGGTGGTACAGAGTTATCAGCCGGCCGATGTCGCGGCGCTCATTAAGATCGCCGAGTCCCATGCAGAGGCCTGGAGTGGACGGCCGGTCGCCGACCGCGTTGCGGTGATGCGCCAGGCTGCCTCCTTGATGCGGGCCCAACGATGGGAACTCGCGGCCTGGGAGGTGTTCGAGGAGGGCAAGCCTTGGCGCGAGGCCGACGCCGACATCGCCGAGGCCATCGATTTCCTCGAGTACTATGCACGAGAGATGGCACGGCTCGATCCTCCGCCTCGTCTCGGCCGCTACCCCGGCGAACTCAATGAGCTGTACTGGACGGCGCGTGGCCTGACGGCGGTCATTGCCCCCTGGAATTTCCCGCTGGCGATTCCGACCGGCATGGTGGCGGCGGCGTTGGTGGCAGGCAATCCGGTACTCTTCAAGCCATCGGAGCGCGCGTCGGCGATTGGCTACCACCTGGTGCGAATTCTGCTGGATGCCGGCGTGCCCGCTGGTGTGGTGCAGTATGTGCCCGGCGGGCCTGAACTCGGGCGTGAACTGGTGGGCGCTGTTGCCGTCAGAACGATTGCCTTTACCGGATCGAAGGACGTGGGGCTGGGTATCATCCAGGCCGCTGGAGTCCAGCAGCCTGGACAACGTTTCGTGAAACGGGTCATCGCGGAAATGGGCGGGAAAAACGCCATCATCGTCGATGAGACGGCGGATCTCGACGAAGCGGTCACCGGCGTGGTGCAGTCGTTCACTGGCTATGCCGGGCAGAAATGTTCCGCCTGCTCCCGGGTGATTGTCTCGGAGCAGATTCACGACGCCTTCCTCGACCGGCTGAGCGATGCCGTGATGAGCCTGCGCATCGGCACGGCCGACGACCCCGCCACGCAGGTCGGGCCGGTCATCGATTCACGCGCCAAGCGGCGCATTCTGGACTACATCGAGATCGGGCGGCGTGAGGGACGAGTGGTGGTGGATCGGTCGACGGAGGGGGCCGGGTATACGGTCGGTCCGGTCGTGATCGCGGACATCGAACCAACCCGTCGGCTGGCTCAGGAGGAAATCTTTGGTCCGGTGCTGGCCGTGATGCGAGCCGCATCGTTTGAGCAGGCGCTGCATCTGGCCAACGGCACGGCCTATGCGCTGACCGGCGGGCTCTTCTCGCGCAGCCCCCGGCATATTGCACAGGCGCGGGAGAAGTTCGACGTCGGGAACCTCTACATCAACCGCGTCATCACCGGTGCGCTGGTCGGTCGCCAGCCGTTCGGCGGCCACCGGCTATCGGGCGTCGGTGCGAAGGCCGGGGGCGACGACTACGTGAAGCAATTCCTGGTTGCGCGTGTCGTCAGCGAACAGACGCTCAGGCGAGGTTTCGTTCCGACCCTGTAGGCCCGGTGCCGATTTCACGCTGACCTCTTCGAGCTCCTCCGTGATGTCCGTGATGTTTCCGCGGTCATCTTTGAGCGAAGCCAACTCCTGCCGTTCGATATACTTCACCAGCCCCACACCCTTGGCGAACCACGCGGTCATGACATCCGTGCCGACCGCGGTACGATCGACCGAGGACAGACGGATCTTGAGAGTCATGCGAGCCTCCACACGCACGGCGTCAGGGTACGTGCCCGCCGGCACCGTGATCGATTCCTGGCCCATCACCGTCGACAGTCCTTCCACGTCCACATGCTCGTTCGTGCCATCTCCATCGATGTCGCTGCCGAAGTCGATGTCGGTGCGGTTGAACTGCTGGAACGATTGCGACACTTTCATGGGGAAGCGAATGATCTGATAGGGTGTGAGTTGCTTTTCCAGCGGCGTGCCGGGTTCGGATCCGTAGTAGACCACGCCGGCCGCATCGCGCCGGTAGAAGCTGTCGGAGGGGCCGTGGTTGCCGGGATTGGTATCGTGAAACACGGTGACGACCAGGCCGCCCTTTAAGGTGCGGGTGCCGGTGACGGTGGAGACGTTGCTGAAGTACTTATTGTCGATGGTCTGCAACGGTCCTTCTGAGATCTGCCCGCGATATTGCCAGCGGGTGCCGACGGTGTCGGGAAAATAATCCGCAGACTGCGCGATGGCTTGTCCTCCTTCGGTGGCAGAGGCCTGGTCTTGTCCCATGAGGATGGCCACGGATCCGAGGATGCCCACGGCAATCACGGTTGAGCGAATCAGATTCTGAACCATTCCGGCTGTCCTCCAGTCAAAAAAATCACGGTACCATACCCGATGGGCCGCAGCAAGACGCCCTGAGTCTGTAGCGGTCTCTTGCCTTCTCCCCGTCCGGCTCGCATAATCGCCGGCCGTGATACCGGACACATTTCCATCCTCTTCCCCTGCTTCGCCGTCTCGTACGGTGCTGGTGACCGGCGCCTCCGGTGGGATCGGTCGCCGCCTCTGCCTCGCATTCGCGCGGGACGGGTTTTGGGTGGGCGTCCATTACTTCAGTCGCCGACACGCGGCGGAAGACACCCTTGCTGAATTGACGGCAGCGGGTGGAGAGGGTGCCCTGTTTCAGGCGGACATCCGGTCTCGGGATGCTGTGCAGGCGATGGTCGACGACCTCCAATGCAGGCGTGGCCGGTTGGATGTGCTGCTCTGCGTTGCCGGGATCGCGGGGAGCCATTTGGTTGTGCGCTTCCCGGAAGAAGACTGGCAGCGGATCATCGAGACGAATCTAAGCGGCACCTATCGCAGCATGACAGCGGCGGCCGCGGTCATGACGACCGGAGGCGGCTCCATCCTCGTGATCGGCTCGTATGCCGGACTGCACGGCACAAGCGGACAGGGCGCCTATGCTGCCTCGAAGGCCGGACTCATCGGCCTGGTGCAGACGGCGGCCCGCGAATGGGGGCCCTATAACATCCGGGTCAATCTCATCTGTCCCGGTTGGCAACTCACTAATCTGGCGGGCGAATCCTATCCGACTGCCGATGAGTTGCAGGATCATGTGCTGGGGCGGGTATCTAACATGAACGATGTGAGCATGACCATCTGCCGGTTGGCGCAACTGCCGGATGTGTCCGGGCAGGTGTGGAATCTGGACAGCCGGATTGTCTGACAGGAATGCGGACCATCTCCCGAGCTGCGTGTTCGAAGGTACGTCGCCTTGCAAGGTACCATAATGGTCCGCCTCAGTCGTCGTCCTTCCTGCGGCCTGGCTGGAAGTCGTTGTAAGCATCCTGCTGGGAAACTGCGTCGTCGAGTTCACGGGACGATCCCGTGTGGTTCACCTGTGGTAGAGAAAAGAACAGCGAATGGGTAACGGAGTATGTGTCGCGGGAACGGATACGGGAGTGGGAAAGACGCTTGTGTCTGCCGCGCTGGCTCGGCGGCTTGTGCGGCTGGGCTGTGCGGTCGGGGTGATGAAGCCGGTCGAAACCGGCGTATCCTCCGCTGTGCCTGACCAGAGCGATGCGGCCCGGCTGATGGCGGCTGCTCAGGTGGATGATTCGCTTGATGGTGTTTCGCCCTATCGCTTTCCGTTGCCGTTGGCTCCGCTGTCCGCCGCTTCCGCCGAAGGTCAGAGGATCGATCAAGACATCATCATGGATCGTTACGCGCAGTTGGCGGCGCGGCACGCCTGCCTGGTGGTCGAAGGTGCCGGCGGTGTGCTTGTACCGATGGGCCAGGATTGGGATTTCCGCGATCTGATCGTCCGTCTCCGGCTGCCGGTCGTGCTCGTCGGGCGAGTTGGACTTGGCGGGATCAACCACGCGCTGCTGACCTTGGAAGCGCTCGAGCATCGCAAGATTCCCGTCGTTGCCCTGCTTTTGAACGAAACACAGGCTCCCTGCGGTGCGGTTCAACAGGAGCAGCAGGCCTCCACAATGGCCGTGTTGCGCGACCGGGTCTCGGTGCCGGTGCTCGGTCCGCTTCCCTATCAGTCTCATGCGGATTGTGCGTGGGCCGATGCGGTCGATGCTGCCGCCGACAGTCTCCCGATCAGGGAGTTGGCCGGGATGGTCCTGACCAGGGGCGCTGAAAAGTCCTGATCGCCTGCTCGAGGTCCTGAGCTTTGAGAATTGCCGAGATGACCGCCACTCCGTTCGCTCCTGCCGCGAGGATCTCTCCCACCCGGTCCGCCGTGATGCCGCCGATGGCAAATAGGGGCAAGGTAGTCGATGCCCGGGCGGCACGCAAGCCCTCCAGCCCGACGATAGGATCGTGATCGGCTTTGGTGGCCGTGCTGAAAATCGGGCCGAAGCCGATATAGTCCGGCTTGAGTTCTTCGGCCTCTCGGACCTGTCCGGGGTTGTGGGTGGAGAGTCCGATCAGTTTCTCAGGGCCCAAGAGCCGACGCGCGTCGGCGACGGGCAGATCGTCCTGACCGAGATGCACGCCATCTGCGTTCACGGCCAAGGCGAGGTCGCAACGATCGTTGATGATGAAGCAGGATCCGAGCTCCGTGGCGGCCTGGCGCAGAACCAGAGCCTGGGTGTAGGCAGCCTTCATCGTGGCCAGTTTGTCGCGATATTGAAAGAGGCGGACACCCAAGGCCGCGGCCTGACGCAGCACATCGACGAGCGGACGATCAGGCCGGATGCTCGGGTCTAAGACGAGATACAACCCGGCGAGCAACTGGTGGTGTGTGGCGTGAGACGTGGCGTGCTCCCTGGCCTCGCCGATCGACTAGGACGACTGTCCGGCGAGGAAGCGATCGAGGAACGTCGTGGAGACATGCCCCTTTTGGAAGTCCGGATCGTTGAAAATCTTCCGGTGTAGCGGGATGGTCGTCTTGATTCCCTCGATGACAAACTCGTCCAGGGCCCGGCGCATCCGCGCCATGGCTTCCTGGCGATCCCGGCCATGGGTGATGAGCTTCGCGATGAGCGAATCGTAGTACGGCACGACTGTGGCATTAGGCTCCATGGCGGAATCGACCCGAATGCCTAACCCGCCTGGGGCGGAATATTTCGTGATTTGCCCGGGGCAGGGCGTGAATTTTTCCGGATCCTCCGCGTTGATCCGGCACTCGAAACTGTGCCCGCTCAGTTTGATGTCCGGTTGCTTGAACGAGAGCGGCATGCCCGAGGCGATACGGATCTGTTCCTTGACCAAGTCGATGCCGGTGACCATTTCGGTGATGGGGTGTTCCACCTGGATGCGCGTGTTCACTTCCATGAAGAAGAAGTTGCGATCTTTGTCGAGCAGGAATTCCACCGTGCCGACGTTGCAATAGCGGATGGCTTTGACGGCCTCGACCGCGGTTCGCCCGATTTCCCGGCGCAGCCGGTCATCGATGGCCGGCGACGGGGTTTCCTCCACCAGCTTCTGGTGGCGCCGCTGGATCGAGCAGTCACGCTCGCCGAGGTGCACGACATGGCCGCGGTTGTCGGCCACGATCTGCACTTCGATATGCCGCGGTTCGAGGAAGTACCGTTCGAGATAGACGCCGTCGTGCCCAAACGTGGATTTGGCTTCGGCTTGCGCCGCTTGAAACGCCCGGGTGAGTTCTTCCGGCTTATTGACCACGCGCATGCCGCGACCGCCTCCACCCGCCGACGCTTTGATGATGACGGGGAAGCCGATCGTCTTGGCGGCCTCTTGCGCATCCTGTTCGCTCCGGAGTTCGCCGGGACTCCCCGGTGTGACCGGGAGGCCTTTCTTGGCCACGACTTCGCGGGCTTTGGATTTGTCGCCCATCAAGGCGATGTTTTCAGAGGTCGGGCCGATGAACTTGACGCCGATCGACTCGCAGACTTCGGCGAAATGCGCGTTCTCGGACAGGAACCCGTAACCCGGATGAATGGCATCCGCGCCGGTGACCTCGGCGGCGCTGAGCACATTCGGAATGTTGCGATAGCTGAGGGCGGCTTCGGGAGGGCCGACACAGACATGTTCGTCTGCTGCCCGCACGTGCAGGCTCGCGGCGTCGGCTTCGGAGTGAATCGCGACGGTTTTCACCCCGAGTTCCTTGCACGCCCGGATCACCCGTAGAGCGATTTCTCCACGATTGGCAACCAGCACTTTTTTAAACACGAGATACTCCGCTGCGCGTCATGCTCGATCTCTGTTTCCTACACCACGCCATTGTCAGGGCCACGACTCCATCGGGATCGGCCGACCGGTCCGGCCATCGCCCATACAGGGAGCTGGAAATTCCTAAGGCAGGAAGGTCCCGGACCGCTTCCATCACGAATCCCCATGACCGTTGCGTCTAGGGTGTGGCGCCGGGGTCGATCAAGAAGAGCGGTTGTCCATACTCGACGGGTTTGGTGCTTTCCGCGAGAATTTTGGTAATCCTTCCGTCGGCCTCGGACTCGATCTCGTTCATCAGTTTCATCGCTTCCACGATGCACAAGACCTGGCCCTTCCTGACATAATCCCCCTCCTCCACATAGGGATCGGCGTCGGGGGACGGCGATCGATAGAAGGTGCCGACGATCGGCGAGGTGATCGTAACCTGGCCATCGCTGTCCGCGGTTTGGCGAGTTTGTGCCGCGGGCGCCGCGCCGCCCGATGTCGAGGGATGTTGTACCGTTTCCACCGTGTGCGTCGTGGTGGCGCGAACGGCCGGTTCATGTCGGAGACGAATGCGAACCCCGCTGCGTTCGATTTCCAATTCGGTCAGGTGATTGCGCTTCAACAGGTCGGCCAATTGCTGAATGTGTGCCGCATGTTCCGGCTGCAGCAACATCTGATCGGCTCCCGGCGGCCGAGGGGCGAAGGCGCTCGGAATGACGATCGGTTTGCCGGCGTTCCGGCTCTTTCCGGTCTTTTTACGTGATGGGCTCAACGCACGCGCTCCACAAATTCACGGGTTCTGGTATCGATGCGGATGGTTTCTCCGATTTCCAGGTACAGCGGCACCTTGATCGTGGCGCCGGTCTCCACCGTCACCGGTTTGCTTCCACCGGAAGCCGTGTCGCCTCGAACGCCCGGTTCGCCGTCCACCACCTTCAGTTCGATGAAGTTCGGCAGTACGACCGTAATCGGCTTGTGCTCGTAAATGAGGATCTTTGCGATCATGTTTTCTTTAAGCAGGTCGGCATTGCTGCCCAACTGACTTTTTTCGTAGGTCGACTGCTCGAAGGTTTCCGTGTCCATGAAGGTATAGGAGTCGTTCGTGGCATAGAGGAACTGCATGTCGCATTCTTCGATCTGGGGCGTGTCGAATTTTTCTCCCGAACGGAAGGTCCGGTCGAGGACGTTGCCGGACAGATAACTTTTCAGCTTCGTCCGGACGAATGCCCCCCCCTTGCCGGGTTTGACGTGCTGGAATTCCACGATATAAAAGGGTTGGCCTTCTACCATTAACGGGCTGCCGTTCCGAAACTCTGCGGTCGAAATCACAACGACTCTCCTTGGTACAACAGGTTCAACGGCGCGAAGCCGTAGGGTTCTTCTTCACGTGCGCGCGGGAGCGCGACGGTGTGCCACCTGCTTCAAGATGCGCGGTCAAGGCTTCCAGGGCCAGCAGATATCCGGTCGGACCGAATCCGGCAATCTGGCCCACGGCGACCGCTGCGATGAAGGAGTGGTGGCGAAACTCCTCTCGCTGGTGAATGTTCGACAAGTGCACTTCCACCGTCGGCAGTGCAACGGCGGCAATCGCATCACGAATCGCAATGCTGGTGTGGGTATACCCAGCCGGATTGATGATGATGCCGTCGAAATGCCCCCGGGCGTTCTGAATCCAGGTGACCAGCTCCCCTTCCATATTGGTTTGCTTGGTCTGTACCGCAATCCCCAACTCGCCGGCACGGCGGGCGATGGACTTGTTGATGTCCGGTAACGACACTCGCCCATAGACGGACGGTTCTCGTGTGCCCAGAAGATTGAGATTGGGACCATGAAGCACAAGCAGCCGCAGCATCTGTCTGTCGCGCGCCCCGGTTGTCAGTAGGCTGCAATGGATAGAGCTGCCAGCAGCGGCGGCATTCTAACAGGCTGCCGGGGGTGGGTCAAACGCTGATCGCAGAGTGACAGGAGAAGCCGAGAGGATTAGCGTGGTCCAGATTCAGGGTGGCGTTTGGATTGAATGGTTCCGAGCCACGCTTCGAGGCGAGCGATCGTCGCCGCATGTTTCCTGGGGGACGGTTCCGGCACCGATGCACTCACGGGTGTGGCCGCGGCTGCCTTGCTCGCTGGTGTCGATGGCCGGAGCGAGTCGGCACCGACGGCAGCAGGGCTCTCGACCTTGTGTCCTTCGGAAGAGGCCTGAGCCCCGAGACGTGTTTTCTCGCGCCTCGCCGGCGGCAGGTCGATCGGTGCGCCGGTTATGGTCCGCTTCAGGGAGAGCGCTTCCTCGTCGAAGGGATTGGCAGTGAGGATGGCCATGCAGGAACTCAAGGCCAGTTCGGTGTGCCCTGCGCTCTGGTAGAGCTTCGCCAGAATACGATGCGCGCGGAGATTGTCGGGGCGTTGCTTCACGACCTCTTCGAGAATAGCTTTGGCCTTCGCTGTCTGTCCAAGCTGGTCGTAGACCCGCCCCAGCGCGGCCATGGCGGTCACAAAGCCAGGATAGACCGTGAGGCCATCTTCGAGGACGGCGGCGGCTTCCTGCCACATGCCGGCCTTGATGTACTCATCCGCAAGGGGAAGAAAGTCTTTCGAGCGAGGATTTTTGGCCACGGCTGTGGCCAATCGATCAATTTCTGCGGCGATAGCCGGATCGATCCGCGGAGATGCTGCCACGTACGGCTCCTTCACGACGGGAACGCTCAGGTCATGTTGTCATCCGACGGCCGGTCTGCAGGGTCAGGATCCGGTCGAGAATCCGGCCTGCGACGTCGCGTTTCGGCAGAAGAGGAAGCTCCTCGGCCTCGCCGTCGGAGGCCAGCAGGACAACCCGGTTGGTGTCTGACCCAAACCCGGAGCCTGCCGCCGAGACGTCATTAGCGACGAGCAGGTCGACGTGTTTAGCATGCAGCTTTTCTCGCGCGTGGGCAAGGAGATCCTCGGTTTCGGCCGCGAACCCGACCAGCACTTGTGTCGTGCGGCGCTCGCCCAACTCTTGGAGAATATCGGCCGTCGGGGTGAGCGCTAACTGAGTGATCGGGCGATGGCGCTTCTTCAGTTTGTGCTGGGCTGGCTGCGCAGGACGAAAATCTGCGACCGCGGCGGCCATGATGACGGTGTCGCTCCAGGTAAACCGGCTCAGCAGGGCCTTCCGCATGTCTTCGGCAGTGGTCACGGGACAGTAGTCGACGCCGGTCGGCGCGGGAAGTGCCGTGGGGCCTGACACCAGCACCACCTCCGCACCCCGCATCCGGGCGGCCTCGGCCAGTGCATATCCCATCTTCCCCGACGACCGGTTGGAAATAAACCGTACCGGGTCGATCGCCTCCTGTGTCGGGCCGGCGGAAATGAGCACCCGCCGGCCAGACCAGTCCCGTCGTGGGAACAGCGCGGTTTGGAGGGCTGTCAGGATTCGTTGTTCATCGGCGAATCGTCCTTGGCCGGAGCGGCCGGACGCGAGCGGCCCTTCTTCTGGTTCCACGATCACCGCTCCGCGAGCACGGAGCGTGGAGACATGTTCCACTACTGTCGGATGTTGCCACATGTCCCCGTCCATGGCGGGAGCGAAAATCACCGGACACTGGGTCGTGAGGAGCATCGTCGAGAGGAGATCATCGGCGAGTCCAAGCGCGGCCTTGGCGAGACAATTGGCCGTGGCCGGTGCAATGACGATGGCCTGAGCCTGCTCCGGCAGGGAGAGATGGAGCATTTCCTGGTGGGCTTCGAAGAGATCCGTCGCAACATGCGAACCGGATAACACTTCAAAGGTCAAGGGAGTCACGAACCGGCGGGCGCCGGCCGTCATGACCACGTCGACCGTGGCGGCTTCTCGCCGGAGGAGGCGCAGCAGACTCACCGCCTTATAAGCGGCGATACTCCCTGTGACGGCGAGCACAAGGCGGACACCCGGGAGTGAGGGGCCGGTGGTCTGCACGAAGGAAGACTACTCCTCGCCCTCCGGGGCGGCAGCGGGTTTTGCGGTATCGTCGACGTACACGCTCAGCTCTTTCTTGATTTCCTTGGCATCTTCACCCGTCATCATGGCGAGCCGTTCGGTTTCGCCTTCTTTCACGCGCTTGGATTCCTTGATCGCATCTCGGGCTTCCTTGCCGACCAGGAATTTCACCTTGTGGCGCAAGACCTCGTCGAGGGCGATGCTGGTTTCTTTGGTGAACTTGGACGCGGCGGTCATGCGCGCGCCTTGGACTAACTGCTTCGCCCGTTGCGCGGCCACGATCACCAGCCGGTGTCGGGAATCGAATTCGTCGCTGGAGTATTCAGGCAATAACGTCAACATTTCACCCATGATTCGGCTGCTCCTTTGATGCGGGGGCCGGAGCGGCATTGCCCGGCTTCCCCTCTTTGTCGAGAATGAATTTTTCTTCCAACCAGGTCATATTCAGGCGTTTGGTTTTGGTCCGTTCCGCCAGAAAAATGCTTTCTAGTTCCTTCAACGACTGCTTCAGGTCGTCATTCCGGACGATGTAGTAGTACTCGCGGTAGCTCCACACTTCTTCTTTGGCCTTCTGCAGGCGGCGTTGAATCTCTTCCGGCGAATCCCCGGCCCTGTTCTGCAAGCGTGTGCGCAAGGTATCAAACGAGGGCGGAAGAATGAAAATATAGACACCGTCTTCAAATTTTTTCTTTACCGAACGGGCACCTTGGACGTCGATTTCGAGAAGCACGTCGATGCCCTGTTCCATCTTTTCCGTCAGTTCCTTGCGCGGCGTTCCATACAAATTCCCATAGACATGGGCCCATTCCACAAACTCGTTCCGGTCGATCATCTGCCGGAATGCCGCCTCGTCCAGGAAATGATAATCCTTACCGTTTACCTCTCCCGGCCGAGGCTTGCGTGTGGTGTAGGACACCGAATGCCACAGACCGGGGACGTTGGCCGCGATCTGTTTGCACAGCGTGGTCTTCCCGCTTCCCGATGGAGCGGAAATGATAAAGAGGATGCCCCGTCGTACGTGTGCCGGTTTCTCGTTGGGTGGAACGGGCGCAGTGCTCATAGATTCGTGCTGCCGACGGCGGGAGCGGCCTTATTCGACATTTTGAACTTGTTCGCGCAATTTTTCCAGTTCGGCTTTCATGCGGACGACCAGCGCGGCAATGTCGGCGTCGTTTGCTTTCGAGCCGATTGTATTGACTTCCCGTCCCATTTCCTGAAGCAGAAACTCCAAGGTCTTCCCCACGGACTCCTTGCTGTGGAGCGTCTGGTCGAACTGTAGCATATGTGACTCGAGTCTGACCAATTCTTCCGAGATGTCCGATCGGTCGGCATAGAGGGCGAGTTCCTGCTGGAGTCGTGCGGGGTCCGGAAGTTCGGTCTGAAGAAGGGCTTCAATCCGCCCCTTCATGCGACCAAATGCGTTCGCAGCGAGTTCCGGTGCTCGATCCGCCACCGCGGATTTCGCGGCGCGAATCGCATCCAGATGCGCATTCAGGTCCTTCAGCAGCGCATCCCCTTCTCGTCGACGCATCTTTTCCAGGTCCGTCAGGGCGCCACCGAGCGCTCGCACGACCGTTTTGCCCAGATGTTCGGTGTCGACCGGTTCATCGGTGATCGAAACGATGTCCCGAAATCCGGCCAACAGGGAGATATCGAGGCTGCCTTTCAGCCCGAGGCTCTTTTGCAGTTTCTTGAGGGCGACATGATATTGCTTGGCGAGCGCCTGATCGATCTGGACGGTTTTCAGGCTTCCGCCGGCGGCATGGACGGAGACCGAGACATCGACCCGACCTCGCAGGCAGCGTTGCTGCACGGCTTTTCGAATCTGGTCTTCCACCTGTGCGAGGGAACGAGGCACTCGCACCGCCACTTCCAGAAACCGGTGGTTGACTGAACGGATCTCCACGGTGACGCTTGCAGTCTGCGAGGTCACGTCCTTTTTCCCATACCCTGTCATGCTCCGGATCATCGTACGGTTTTCCCCTCCCAACGGCACTCTGAAGCGATCGCACAGTCTCGGCATTTCGGTGCGCGCGCGAGGCACACGTATCGGCCGTGCAGAAGGAGCCGTTGTGATCCTTCCGTCCACTGGCGTGCAGGCAGTAACATTTGTAGGTCGGCTTCAACTTTGTCCGGATCCGTATGGCGAGTCAGGTGCAGGCGTCCGGAGACGCGTTTGACATGGGTATCGACCACCACAGCCGGCTTGTCGAACACATTGCCGAGGAGCACATTCGCCGTTTTGCGTCCGACTCCCGGCAGGGTCGTGAGGGCGTCCATCGTATCCGGCACCTCACCGTCAAATCGCTCGGTGACGACCTTGGCGCACTGCATCAGATTCTTGGCTTTTGTTTTGAAGAATCCGGTCGGGCGGATCAGGGCTTCCAGTTCTGCCGGGTCGGCCTCCGCATACTCGCGCGGGTGGCGATACCGGCGGAACAGATTCGGCGTGACCTGGTTGACACGCTGGTCGGTGCATTGCGCCGACAGGATGGTGGCCACCAGCAGTTCCCAGGGGGTGCGGTGGTCCAATTCCACCTTCATGGCCGGTGCGGTGTCTCGTAACGTGGTGAGTATGCGCTGGAGGCGGCGGCGTTCCGCGGAGGCGGAAGATGTCGGTGTCACGACGGATTTCATGGTGCGTTGCTGGTGGGCGCCAATTGTGCAGTGCTTAGGATTGAGATGCAAGTGCGAGGTCCTGTGGCGGTTGGTCCGGATGCTCCGCAAGCGGTGAGAGGAATGGCACCACAGGCAGGAGTGTCTCAAGATGCGCGATCAACGGACGCAGACTGTCCCGGTTCAAGGCCGAAATGCCGATGGCATGATAACGTGCGCTCAGCGAGGTGACTTCCTGTGCGGCAAGCCGGTCGCATTTGTTGAGGACCGTGACGCGTGGAATGGTCTCCATGTTCAGCGACTGAAGGATGCTGTCGACCGCGTGGATCTGCTGATCGATGTTGATTGCAGAGGCATCTACCACGTGGAGCAACAGATCGGCATCACGGAGTTCTTCCAGGGTCGTACGAAAGGCGCCGACCAAGTCTTTGGGGAGGTCCCGGATAAATCCCACGGTATCGGTGACGATGACTTCCCGGTCGTGCGGGAAGCGTAGGCGGCGGCTGGTGGTGTCGAGCGTTTCAAAGAGCCGATCCTGTGCGGGGATCTCGCTCTGGGTCAGGGCGTTAAGCAACGTCGATTTTCCGGCGTTCGTATATCCGACGATGGAAAGAATGGGGAGCCCCTGCCGGATACGCCTCGCTCGGCGCTGATCCTGATGGCGGGCGACATCCGCAAGGTCTCGCTCCAGGTGCGCGATGCGATCGCGGATGCGGCGGCGATCGGTCTCCAGTTTGGTTTCGCCCGGGCCTCTCGATCCGATGCCTCCTCCAAGACGTGACAGTGAGGTACCATGTCCAAGGAGCCTCGGGAGCAGGTAACGCAGCTGGGCCAACTCGACCTGTACCTTCCCTTCCCGCGTGTGAGCGCGGCGGGCGAAAATATCCAGAATGAGCTGGGTCCGATCGATGACTTTGATGTCCGTCACCTCGGAGATCGCTCTTGCCTGTGCGGGAGCAAGATCCTGGTCGAAAATGATCAGGTCGGCGCCCTTTTGGAGCGCGCGCATCACCATCTCTTTCAATTTCCCTTTGCCGAGCACGTACCGTTCGTAGCCCTCCTGGGTGCGCTGGACGACACGGTCGAGCACGCGAACGCCGGCCGATTCGGCCAGCTCACTCAGCTCTTCCAGGTGCTCTTCCTGCTCGGCGCGACTTCGGGGCGATGCGCTCACCAGAATTGCGGATTCCGTGCCGGCGGATACCGTATGGTGAGTCGCTGAACGCTGAAGGTCGCTTTCGAGGGCATGCAGAAACGTATCCAATTGGAGGTCGAGTTCGTGGAATGGGACCGGTTTAAGGAGACGGCAGACCTCGCCCTCGGGGTTGGGCGGCAGCAGATGGGCCAGATGCAAGAGGCTGGGTTCCCCTTCCTGGGTGACACCGAGCACGCCGATCAAATCCAGACGCAGCATTGCGAGGTGGGTGATGTCTTCCTGGCTGAGCGGCTCTTCGTGCAGATGTGTCCGGATGAGTCGGAGTCCTCGCAGGGAGTGTGCGCCGACTCTGAATTTCGCCATCGATTCGATGGTGGGGGCGCACCCCGGCCCGACCAATACCTGTTCGATGATTCCCCGGCGCGTGATAAGCAGTCCGATGGGACGGCGCATGTCGCGTGAGAGCTGGCTCGCCGTGCGCGCCAGTTCGGCCGTGATCACGACGGAAGCCGGAATGCGCCGACGGTACAACCGCTCCAACGCCGCAAGGTGACTCGCTTTCAGACCGCTGATTTGTCCGTGAATGGTCGCGATGGTCAGACTCCCAGAGCACTCGAGGGTTGTCGCCTCCGGCGAGTGGCTTCGCCAGGGGCGGCGGAAGGCAACGCACAATTCGGCAAGGCCTCGCCGTCCAACGCCGTAACCTGGCCGAGGAGCAGAGCCCGCTGCCCTGCGGCGGCGATCATCGCGGCATTGTCGGTGCAATACGAGAGAGCCGGGAGTCCCAACTCTATCCCCTCTTTGGCGGCCCGCTCAGCCAATTTCGCTCGCAGCCGGGAATTCGCCGACACCCCACCGACGACCGCGAGCGCGGACACCCCTGCTCGCTCGACCGCTGCGAACGCCTGTCGCACGAGGACGTCCACGATGGCCTCTTGATACCCGGCTGCCAAGTCGGCCTGCTGTTCGACGATCGCGTGTGGGGTCAGGTTTTGAAGGTGATAGAGCAGGGCGGTTTTCAACCCGCTGAAACTGAAATCTAACGCTCCGGTTCTCACACGAGAGCGAGGGAACCGCACTGCCGTCGGGCGCCCCTTGCGGGCGGCAGCATCGATGAGCGGCCCACCGGGGTAGCCCAGGCCCAGCATCTGTGCACCTTTGTCGAAGGCCTCTCCGGCCGCATCGTCGATCGTACGTCCCATGAGCCGGAAACCACCCGACTCGTCCGCATGAAACAGATGAGTGTGGCCCCCTGATGCGATCAACACCACGCAGGTTCGTGGAAACGCCGGGCGATCGATCCAGGCAGAAGCGATATGGCCTTCAAGGTGACTGACGCCGACCAAGGGAATGCCCAGCGCATAGGCAATGGACTTCGCGTAACTCAGCCCGACCAAGAGGGCGCCGGCCAGCCCGGGCCCTTGCGTCACGGCAACGGCGGTGAGGTCTTGCCACCCGAGTCTTGCATTGTCCAGGGCACATCGAGTCACATGATCCACATTTTGAATATGCGCGCGCGACGCCAATTCCGGCACAACCCCGCCGAATCGCTCATGGACCGCCTGTTGGGAGGAAATGACATTGGACAGGACCTGTCCGGTGCCATCGAGCACGGCCGCAGCCGTTTCATCGCAGGATGTTTCAATTCCCAGGATTGGACCGAGGACGGTGTTTGCGTCGAGGGTGGTCATGCTGCAGACAGGTGCCATACAGTTCGTGCGGTCGCGGACATGACGTTACGCAGGATGCGCAAGAGCAGCGTCGGAGCTCCACTTCCCATGGGTAGAAGCTGAGACGGGATGAGCCGAAATCTCATGAACGATGGTTTGCACTTCGAAAAAACGACAACCCCCGGGTCCGACTGAGGACCGCGGGGGTTGCCGGTAGTACTACAGGATCTCAAGTACGCGTCGATCCTATCCTCACGGATGGCCTTCGAGCTAGACGCCCGCCATGGCCTCCTGTTCGATAAACGCCGGTGCACCGTCTCGCAGGACGACCTTAATCTTTCGGTTGTCCTTGAAACGGCCCTTGATGAGCTCTTCAGACAACGGATCGCCGATGGCTCGCTGGATAATGCGGCGCATCGGGCGCGCGCCATACAGCGGCTCGTAGCCTTCCTTGATAAGCCACTGCTTGACCTCGTCGTCCACTTCGATGCTGACGCTTTTGTCGATGAGGCGGAGATTCAACTCCCGCAGCAGAATGTCCAGGATGTGAATCAGGTGATCTTTCTCCAGCGGGTGGAAGACGACGATTTCGTCGATCCGGTTCAGGAATTCCGGGCTGAAGGATCGGCGCAGTTCGCCCATCACTTCATCTTTCCTGCGTCCTTCTTGGCCGCTCTTTTCATCATTCTGGAATCCGAGCGACACACCCTTCTGGATCAACTTGGTGCCGATGTTGGACGTCATGATGACGACCGTGTTCTTGAAATCGACTTTCCTTCCCAAGCTGTCCGTCAGGACACCGTCATCGAGTACTTGGAGGAGGACGTTGAATACGTCTGGATGCGCTTTTTCGATTTCGTCGAACAGCACCACGGAGTATGGGCGGCGGCGAACCTTTTCGGTCAGTTGTCCGCCTTCTTCATAACCCACGTATCCGGGAGGCGCTCCGAAGAGACGCGAACTGGTGAACTTCTCTTGGTATTCCGACATGTCGATGCGAATCAACGCATCCTCACTATTAAACAGGAATTCAGCAAGAGTGCGCGCCAACTCCGTTTTTCCGACACCGGTCGGGCCGAGGAAAATAAAGGACCCGATGGGTTTTTTCGCTTCCTTGAGGCCGGCCCTTGAGCGACGAATTGCGCGTGCAACTGCCGAAATGGCCTCGTTCTGTCCAATGACCCGTTTGTGGAGGAACTCCTCCATGCGGAGCAATTTGTTGGACTCTTCCTCTTCTAACTTAAAGAGCGGTATGCCGGTCATTTTTGACACGACATACGCGACCTCTTCCTTGCCGATGGTCGGCTTGTGTTTTTCCTGATTCTTTTTCCATTCGCGCTTGGACTCGTCCAGCAATTTTCTCAAGCGCTCTTCTTCTTCCCGGTGCCGGACGGCTTCCTCGAAGTTTTGCATCGAGATGGCCAGTTCCTTCTCCCGGGAGATTTTCTTCAGTTCCTGCTCCAGCGCCTTGAGTTCCGACGGCAGCGCATAGGTCTGCAGCTTGGCGCGGGAACCTGTTTCATCGATCAGATCGATGGCCTTATCCGGCAGGAACCGGTCGGTGATGTATCGATCCGCCAACTTGACCGCTTCTACGATGGCGTCTTCGGTAATCTCCACACCATGATGTTCTTCGTAACGGTCGCGCAGGCCCTGGATGATGCGGACGGTCTCATCCGTGCTCGGCGGCTGGACATGGATCGGTTGAAAACGACGTTTGAGTGCCCCGTCCTTCTCAATGTGTTTGCGGTATTCGTCCAGCGTGGTGGCCCCGATGCACTGGATTTCGCCGCGCGACAGAGCCGGCTTGAGCATGTTGGAGGCGTCGATTGAGCCTTCAGCGGCGCCGGCACCGACCAGCGTGTGCAACTCGTCGATGAAAATAATGATGTTGCCCGCCTGCACGATCTCCTTCATCACCACTTTGAGGCGCTCTTCAAACTGGCCGCGGTACTTGGTGCCGGCCACGAGCGAGCCGAGGTCGAGTGCGATGACGCGGCGAGACAGCAGATTGTCCGGCACTTCGGATGCGATGATCCGTTGTGCCAAGCCCTCGACGATGGCGGTTTTGCCGACGCCGGACTCTCCGATGAGCACGGGATTGTTTTTCGAGCGGCGGCTCAGGATCTGCAGCACCCGCTCGATTTCATCCGCACGTCCAATGACGGGATCCAACTGCCCCTCCTGGGCGAGTTGAGTCAGGTCACGTCCGAATTCGTCGAGTGCCGGGGTGTTGCTCTTGCGGTCCCGTTCCCGCGGGGCGGACTTTCGGAGGAAGGTGACCGTCAACTGCCGGGCGGTCAACAGATTGGCGCCCAGACTTCTGAGGATTTTTCCGCCGATGCCTTCCTCCTCACGCAGGAGGCCCAGCAGGAGATGCTCACTGCCGATGTGATTGTGCCCGAGCAGCCGGGCTTCTTCCACGCCGTACTCGATGACTTTCTTGACCCGCGGGCTGAATGGAATTTCGCCGAAGGTCATGGTTGTCCCTCCGCCCGGCAGATTCCGCTCGATTTCGAGCCGGATCTGTTCCGTGGAGAGCCCCATTTTTTTGAGAATCATCAGCGCAATCCCATCCGTCTCGCGAAGGATGGCCAACACCAGGTGCTCGGTGCCCAGGTAATCGTTCTGATGGCGCTCGGCTTCTTCACGTGCCAGGATGATGATCTTGCGACCCTTGTCCGTGAACCGTTCGAACATCCCGCCTCCTTATGGTGATGGGGTCTTGATGAGAAGCCTTAGCTGAGTGATGTGATGCAGATTGACGACTCATACACTCGTCATGGTGTGATTCTAACTACCGCAATATGGGGTGTCAAGGTATTGAGCGAATCGCGGAAGGCGCGCTACGACTGTCGAATCGCACGCACCTGTGCACGTGGACGCGATCGTGAAACCGGCGACATCACGGCGCTCGTGTTTGACAGTCAAAGAATCATCTCGATACAATCCCGCACCTTTCAACCGGCTCCTCACCTCAGCATCTTGCGGTCTCGACTATGAAAAGTAAAAGTATCGGCATCCTGACGAAACCAAAATTTCCGGAAGTGAAGTCGACCGTCCAGGCTGTGGTCAGCTGGCTGCGTTCCCGGAACATCGACGTGTTGTTGGATACGACCGCAACCGCCCTGCTCGGTGAGCCGGGCGGGTTTCAAAAAACCCAATTGGCCAGCAAGGCCGATGTGCTGCTGGTGCTAGGCGGAGACGGGACCATGTTAAATGCGGCGCGGCTGGCCGGCGAGCGTGGAATTCCGATTCTCGGGGTGAATATGGGCGGACTCGGATTCCTGACCGAGGTACGTTTGGAGAATTTGTATCCGTCGCTCGAGCGGGTCTTTGCGAACGATTTCGTGCTCGATGAGCGGCTGATGCTGAAAACACATGTCCATCGACATGGAGAAACGGTGGCACGCGGGGTCATGCTGAACGATGTGGTCGTCAGCAAGGGCACCCTGGCCAGGATGATCGAACTGAAGATTGCCATCCAAGGGCAATTCGTCACGAATTTGCGCGGTGACGGATTGATCGTGAGCACGCCGACAGGTTCGACCGCCTATTCGCTCTCGGCGGGCGGACCCATCATCAATCCGGCTGTTCCGTCCCTGATTCTGACGCCGGTGTGTCCCCACACCTTGACGCATCGTCCCTTGATCGTGCCGGTCACTGCCCAGATCGAAGTGATGTTGACCAGCAGGGACGACGGCGCGATGGCGACGCTGGACGGCCAGGTGGGCGTAGCATTAACACAGGGAGATACGGTCGAGATTCACGCCGCTGAGCATTTGACCAGGCTCATTCGCTTTCCGGAAAGCAGCTATTACGAAGTATTGCGGGAAAAGCTGAAGTGGGGCGACGGATGAAGAACCGGCGGGCGCGCTAGGCGCGCCCGCGTTCGATGTGGGCCAGCATTTCCGCGTTCGACGCGAACTTGAACTCTCCGATGGCATCCGGTGAACCGGCGTGGGCCTTCTCCACGGCATCCAAGACTTTCAGACCGTCGAGGTCGACCGGCTTGCTCTTCCGTTCCCTCAGCAAGCCCTGTAACTTTGCCAGAACTTCCCCTGCTCCAGTGCATGGCTGTCCGGCTTTGCTCCCCAAGTAGCGCGCCATCACTTCCGCGCACCAGTCTCCGTCACGCTTGGCGATCCCGACGAGTCCTTCACTCGCTTTGCGCGCCCATCCGGCGAGAAACACGCCGTCGACGACCTGACCGGATTTCTCATCATAGGCTTGGAACAGGGCATCGTCCGGATCGTTGCCGGTCTTGGTAGGATTCGTGACATAGACGCCGTTCTTGTACGGCAGTCCCACCGTGTCATCGACCCGATCCCCGACGGCGAAAACCACGCTATCGACGGGGAATTCGTAGTACTGTTTGAGGCCGACTGCCGCCGTATCGTCGCCTTTCGGCTCCAGTTTGTTTTCTTCCATCTCCAATGCCCGCACGCGGTTGTTGCTGTCGACCAGCACCCGCTTGGGTGAAGCGAGAAAACGGAAGCCCATTTTCGAGGGGCTGTCGGTCTGCTCACATTTCGTGAACTCAGCCGTCAGGCTCGCCAGAACCTCGTCGGCGTTTTGACCGACGGCGGCGAGTCGATCCTTGATACGTGCAAATTCCTTGGCGATGCCTTCCTGATCCATGTTCGAGCAGACGGCCCGGATTTCTTTTGGATTGTACTTGCGTTCAACGGGGCCGCGGCGGGCGATCGCCGTGACGCGTTCGACTTTCTTGTAGCGAATCAACCAATGGGCGATATCGACCATCACATCGCCGACGCCGATGATCGCCACGTGTTTGCCCATGTCGAACGGACGGTCGCCGAATCCAGGCAGGCGATTAAAGTGGTAGACGACGTCTTTTGCGTGGAACACACCTGAGGCAGAATCGCCCTCGACACCGATGGCTTTCGTGCCCTGCGCTCCGATTGAGAAGGCGATGGCGCTGGCGCCCAATGCCCGCAAGTCCTCCACGGAGAGGTCTTTCCCCTGTCCGACGGAGACATTGCCGAAGTAGTGCACGTTGGGTTGTTCGAGCATGTCCCAATATTGCTTCTTCAATCCGCCACGAAGTTTGAGTTTACTGGGGAAGATCCCATATTCGGCCAACCCGCCAAACTTGATGTCGCGATTGAGGATGATGACCTCATGGCCCGCAT
The DNA here is from genome assembly GCA_011525625.1 of Nitrospira defluvii. GTDB lineage: Bacteria > Nitrospirota > Nitrospiria > Nitrospirales > Nitrospiraceae > Nitrospira_A. The sequence goes on along the minus strand of WYAX01000014.1, from coordinate 241,106 downwards.
CCGCCATGTTTTTGGCCAGGGCCATTCCGGCGGGGCCTGCACCGACGACGATTACCACATGTCCGCTTGTCTCGGAACCGGTTGCGCTCATTATCTACCCTTCAATGTATATCTAGAATGAATCGTGATGACCTTCGATCATCCGACGGCCAAAGAACTCAAAATTTTGGGCACGGTAGCATAGGGGTTGTCGGGCTGTCAAAAGCGGAGACAGCTTCCGAGCGCCCGGCACCCACTCGTGTCGCTGCCATGATGACGGCACATCAGGTCCGTTATCCGCCGGCGCTGCCGACCGGCCCGCCGGCTTGGGTCATCCGCCAGGGGTCGAGGAGTTGCGAGAGTCGTTTCTCCGGCAACACGTTCTGCTCGCGGGCCACTTCGCGCACGGTCTTTCCGGACTTGTACGCATCCTTGGCCAGCTTGGCGGCTGCCTCGTACCCGATGACCGGGGCAAGGGCCGTGCACATCGCCAGGCTTTCCTCGATCAGGCTTTTGCAGCGTGCTTCGTTCGCCTTGATGCCCGTGATGCACTTCACGGCGAAGTTCGTCGAGGCGGTCGCGAGCAGCTCGATGGACTGCAGGAGGTTGTAGGCCATGACCGGCAACATGACGATCAATTCGAAGTTGGCGGCTTGGCCGCCGACCGTGATGGTGACGTCGTTGCCGATGACCTGGGCACAGACCATGGTGACGGATTCCGCGATGACCGGATTCACCTTGCCCGGCATGATGGACGATCCGGGTTGCGTCTCGGGCAGGTTGATTTCACCGAGTCCGCAGCGGGGGCCAGAGCCCAGCCAGCGAATGTCGTTGGCGATCTTCATCAGGCTGACGGCCAGGGTGCGTAACTCCCCGCTCGCTTCCACCAGGGAGTCCTGTGCCGATTGCCCCTCGAAATGGTCGACCGCTTCCTTGAAGCTGCAACCGGTTTCCTTGGAAATGATGGCCATGACTTTGGCGGCGAATTTCGGATGACAGTTCAGGCCGGTGCCGACCGCGGTCCCGCCGAGTGCGACTTCGCTTAGGGCAGCCTGTGCCCGTTTCATCCGGGCGATCCCCAGTTCGATCTGTCTGGCGTATCCGCCGAACTCCTGGCCCAGGCGAACCGGTGTGGCATCCTGCAGATGGGTTCGCCCGATTTTGACGATCTTGTCGAATTCGCGCGCCTTCCCTTTCAGCGCCTTATGGAGTTCGGTCAAGGCCGGGATCAGTTGTCGCTGGATGGTTTCGGACGCGGCGATGTGGATCGCCGTGGGAATGACGTCGTTGCTCGATTGCCCCAGGTTCACATGGTCGTTCGGGTGGACCAGCTTGCTGCCTCTGGCCCCGCCGAGCAGCTCGGTCGCCCGGTTGGAAATGACTTCATTTGTGTTCATGTTCGTAGACGTGCCCGAACCGGTCTGGAAGATATCGACCGGGAACTCCGCATCGAGTCGTCCATCGACGACCTCGGTGGCGGCACGCACGATCGCGTCGGCCGGCTTCTTGTCGAGCAGTTTGAGCGAGTGGTTCACCGACGCAGCGGCGCGTTTGATCAGGCCCATGGCCCGGATCATGGAGCGTGGAATACGCAGCGAGCTGATCGGGAAGTTTTCGATCGCGCGGGCCGTTTGCACGCCGTAATACGCATTGGATGGAACCGGCAGCTCCCCCATCGTGTCGCGCTCCATGCGCGTGGCGGTTGTCAGGGGTATGGTGCGGTCGGACGGGCGTGCAGCGTTCTTCATCGTCGAATCTCCTCGAATGGCTGGCGGTTAACGTGCTGGAACGGCGCATATTAAACGCTCCCCCTGCGGAAGCACAAGCATCGGCTGTGCCTCTAGGCGGCTCTGGCTGTGACGTCGTCGCGGGGTCCGGCGGATCACTGGTGAGGATATCGGTGTGGGACTGGTCGATCAAAAAGAAAAGGCCCGCGCATGCGCGGGCCTTGCTTCAGAAACCCCTGTCGTGCGATCAGGCGACTTTGACCTCGATCTGCTTGGGCTTCGCCTTTTCCGATTTCGGCAGATGCAGATGCAAAATCCCGTCGGCGTATTCCGCCTTCACCTTGCTCTCATCGACCGTATCCGGCAGCGTGAAGGTTCGGACGAACCGGCCGTACGACCGCTCGACCCGATGATACTTCTTGCCCTTCTCTTCCTTCTCCTGCTTGCGCTCGCCTTGAATGGTGAGCACGCCGTCCTCGACCGTCACCTTTACGTCTTCCCGTTTCACCTCGGGAAGCTCCGCCTTGATGGCATATTCGGCCTCGGTCTCGCTGATATCCACGGTCGGGGTCCAATCGGCCACCGTCATGACTTCTTTCCCCTGCCCGACGCTCCCGCCGGATGCGGGGTTCGCAATCATGCGGTTCAAACGGTCGGACATGTCCTGCAACTCCCGAAACGGATCCCATCGTACGATCGCCATGAGAAACCTCCTTGTGTGTGTGGATGGTCTGTAGTTCCTTATGACATCCTACTTACTAGTTTGGAGGTAATCTCCCGTCCGCTGAAGTCAAGAGCGTCGAGCAGAAGAGAATGTTCCGTGCCGGGCCTTGACATTAGGGGGCCCGTCATTATTTAGTAGCCCCCTTCATACAGGGAGGTGATCGCCATGTTGGAATTCATATCCTACGCGTTGCTCGGCGGCATCATGTTCGTGACGTCCGTGGTGCTCTGGTGGTTCATCGGCCGCACCGAGTAGCCCACCATGGGCCTACCGCCGGTCGATCGGCACATAGCGCCGGTCGTGTTCGCCGGAGTAGATTTGGTCCGGCCGGTACAGCTTGTTCTCCCGCAACTGCTCCAACCAATGCGCCAGCCACCCGCTGACCCGCGCCATCGCGAACAGCGGGGTAAACAGGTCCACCTCGATGCCCATCTTGTCGTAGATAATGCCTGAGTAGAAGTCGACATTGGGATAGATGCCCTTATCCTTCAGCCGCTCCCCTGCCAATTGCTCCACCGCCACCGCCACTTCATAGAGCGGTGAAGTCCCGCAGACATTAAACAGCCGCATGCAGAGATCCTGCAGGACCGTCGCACGCGGATCTTTGACCTTGTAGACCCGGTGCCCGAATCCCATCAATTTGTGCTTGCCTTGGAGCCGAGCCTCGACCGCCGGCTTGGCCTGGGCCGGAGTGCCGATCTCCCGCAACATCATGACCACTTCTTCGTTGGCGCCGCCGTGCAAGGGGCCTTTCAGGGCGCCGATCGACGAGGCCACCACGGTGTACGGGTCGGCCAGCGTCGAGGCCGTGACCATGCCGGCAAACGTCGACGCGTTCATCGTGTGTTCCGCGTGCAGAATTAAACAGTCGTCGAAGACTTCGCTCCACAACGGGTGGGGCACGTTCTCCGTCAGCATGTAGAGAAAGTTGTCGGCAAACGGCAGGTCGTCCCGCGGGGGAATGTATTCGTCCCCGCGTCGGAGTCTGGCCCAGGCGGCTACGATGGTGGGGAGTTTGGCGATCAGACGCACCGCCGACCAGTAGTTGTTCTCCACATCTTTGACGTTGCGGCCGGGGTAAAACATGCCGAGCGCCGCGACGGCCGCCTGCAAGGCATCCATGGGATGGCCGTGTTCAGGCATGACCTTGAGCAGATCGACGATGCGAAACTTGATTCGGCGATGGTGCGTGACATCGCTGACCCACTGTGTCAGCTCGCCGGCGTTCGGCAGTCGCCCGAATAGTAACAGGTAACTGGTTTCGAGGAAGGAGGATTGTTGGCACAGTTCCTCGACACGAATGCCACGGTATTCAAGGATTCCTCGCGTCCCGTCCACATCGCTGATGGCGGATTTGGCAGCGGGAACGCCGGCAAGGCCCGGCATAAAATCGTGCGGCATAGACTCTCTCTCCTCTCTTAATAGGATTGGTGGCGTGGGTTGAGCGGTGCGAGAGACGGTTCCAGGGAATCCGCATCCGTCCCGGCTCGAACAGGGGAGCCGACCCGTTTCAGCTTACCATGATCGAGCCGATCGACCCAGCGGTCACCTTGAATTGATGAGACTCGCTTGGCATACTACCGTCAAACAAGCGTGACGTTCGAACGAGAGGCGAGACGTGACGAGGTTAGCGCGCAACCTGGTGGGACTCGGGCTTCTGGGCGCCGGTGCGGCGGCCCTGTGGTTGAGCAGCGGTGAACGGCCGGCAGAGCAAGCAGGCTCGACGATTTTGCCGGGCTCCCAGCGGGTCGGACGCAGCGCGTTGAGTCACGGAGGTCCCGCAGCCGCTCCGTTCTCCGAGCGGTCCGGGCGTCTTCCGCCACCCGGGCGTGACGTTCAGTCCGATTCCCATTCCGACGCCACAACGAGGTGAGGCATGAGCCGGTCCTGCTGGCTGCCGTTCGTGTTGTTGACCATCATGAGTTCGGTCTCCCCTGTGTGGGGCGATGATGACCAGGTGTTTTTTGCCGTTGTCAGTGCCGTGCCGAAAGACAAGATGGGCATCCCCGCGAAAGTGCTCGCGGAGGGCGCGGTCTCGGATCTGAAGCTCATTCCCGGGGATACGGTTGCCGGGAATCCGGTCTGGCGGACATTGGAGGTCTGCCACGCGTTGAGGATCGAGGGGGCGAAGACCGCAGAGGGGGTCAAGGTGCTCTCGGCCCGCGTGCTCGATGCCAGTATGTTGCCGATGGCGCTACAGGGCTATGCGGGAGATTGTCTGATCAAGAAGGCGCTGGAGATTGCTCCGCTGGCGGATTGAACGCTGGTGGCGAGTCGCAAGTGATGCGTGATGACGTCTCACTCCAAGGCAGGCACGGAGTCCGTTTATGAGGTGCAATCGGGACAGACGGTCGGCTCTTCCTCCGCATCGCATTCCTCGGCCGTGAGCGGGAATAATTGCTCACAGACCCGGCAGGTGCGGATTTCGAAATAGGCCACGCCCTTCTCGTCGATCTCGGTGGGCAACAGCAATTCCAGCGGGTCGTAACCCAGGCGGGCATCATCCTCGAAGCGAATTACCGCCAACCGGTCGTTGAAGACTTCGAAGGTAGCTTCCAAGCCTTTTCGTTCCAACCGATGTCCGATCACAAAGACCGGTTGGCCTTTGCGTTTGGTTCGCAGATCTTTCAGGGTGCGCTGCGTCGCGGTCGCACAAGAAAACTTGCCGGTCTGGTCGCTGGTGTCGGTTCCGAAAATTGGCATGGGTGATGACGGGTGGTTCAAGGTTAATGGCCTGTGTCCATGTAACACAGGTGAAAAATTAGCGTCAAGGGAACCCCGAAGGAAGGAGTAAACAGAAGCGTATGGCGGAGATCACGATTTATCAGAAACCCACCTGTTCAACCTGCCGTGAGGCGGTGCGCCTGGTGCGCGAGAGCGGGCAACCGTTCACCGCGATCAACTACTATGAGAAGCCGTTTACCAAGAGTCAGCTCAAGGCGTTGTTGAAAAAGGCCGGGCTCTCGGCACGCGAGGTCCTGCGGACGAAGGAAGATCTCTACAAGTCGTTGAAGCTCTCCGATCCCTCGTTGAGCGAGGACCACCTTTTGGATCAGATGATCGCTCACCCGGATCTGATTCAGCGGCCGATCGTGGAAAAGGGCGACAAGGCGATGTTGGCGCGCCCGGCCGATACGATCGGCGAACTCTTATAAGGCGGATTCCAGTCGGTCCGTCCGATGATCGCGTGCGAGATGCCGGCGTGGGGAGAGTGAGGGCTCAGATGTTTGTCTATGGTTCCACCGACCGTGTGTCGTTACTGGGGCGGCTGCTTCAACGTCTTCATCTCCGGTTTCCGTCGCTCTTTCTGTTGTTTGCATTCCTGACCGTGGCCGACTTCATCGTGCCCGACGTGATTCCTCTGGCAGATGAAATCGGGCTCGCGCTGCTCACGTTACTGTTCGGCATGTGGAAGGAGCGCCGCATCCTTCGATCCCCGGCGTCCGGTCGGGCCGGCCGTTGACGGGTCAGCGGGAGCTGGGTGGGCGTCGTTGACTGAGCCGGTGAGGCGCCGGATGGCCGGAGGCGTGAGGTTTCGATTGCAGCGACTACGACTGGTCGAGATGCCCGAAGCGCAGTTTGCCGACCGCCGGGTCGATCCATACCTTCAGATTTCCCGAGAGAACATTCAGAAGCGTTTCCCCGACCAGTTGACGTCGCCATCCGCGCAACACCGGAATATCCGGTTCCTCCAGCGGTGAGGCGCGTTCGACGAGGGCCTGCAGATCGCCGGAGGTGGCGATCATGGTCGGCGCGATGTTTTCCACCGCCGCCCGCGACTTGAGCACGGCCTGCAGCAGTTCCAACACGCCCGTGGATTCCGGGTCCGGTTTGCGATCCCGCGGCACCTCCGGCCATTCGGACTCGGGACGTGCCAGCGCCTGCTGCATGGTCGCCAGCAGCGCCTGCCCATTGCGCTCAACCTCAGAAGAATACATGCCCCGCATGCCGCGGAGTTGTTCGAGTGTCCGTGGTGTCTGACGCGCCAGTTGGACCAGCACCTCATCGCGCATCACGCGTCCCCGGGGCACGTTGCGGCGTCGCGCCTCCCCTTCCCGCCAGGCGGCGAGGTCGCGGAGGACTCCGGCGGCGCGCGGCTTGAGACTATCCCATCCCCGAATCCGCTGGTACCGTTCCTGCGGATCGCGTGCCTGTGCGCCCAGCGAGACCTCCAGACGGGAAAATTCTTCGTCCACCCAGTCGAGCCGACCCATGACGGACAGTTTCTGTCGCAGGTGCCGGTGAATCGGCAACAGAAACGTCACGTCGTCCAGCGCGTAGACCAACTGATCCTGACTCAGCGGGCGCTGGCTCCAGTTCGTAAACGTATGCGCCTTGTCGAGCTTGACGCCCTGGACCCGCTGGACCAAATTGGCATAGGCGGTCTGCGCACCGTAACCGACCATGGCGGCGGCAATCTGGGTGTCGAAAAACGGTTTCGGGAGTCGACCCGCGTGGTGCGCGAACAGTTCCAGGTCTTGCCGCCCGGCATGCAAGACCTTTTCAATGCGGGCCTCGCACACGAGTTCCCAAAATCGAGCCATCGGGGCCCCGGCCTGGACGGCGGGAAAGTCGATGACCGCCGCGACGCCTTCCGCGGCCACCTGAATGAGTTCCAGGCGCGGGATGAAGTGATCCTCTCCCATGAATTCGGTATCGATCGCAATCACGCTGCTCTCCGCCAGGCGGTCGCAGAGCGCGTCGAGCATATCGTCGGAGGCGATGAAGGCTTGGTCCGGTTGCAATGTGGCCATGGGTTACTCGGTGGGACGATATTCGCCGCGGGAAATCGGCGGTTCGGTGTTGCTCAGGCTGAGGTACTCTTTCAGAAATTGATAGGCCTCGAGAATGCGCCGGAGTTCCGGTTCGGAACTGCGGTCGCCGTTACGGGCATCGGGGTGCAATTCTTTGGCGCGTTGCCGAAACGCGGTGGTGACATCGGTAAGCGGCGTGCCGAATTCCAGTCCCAGCAATTGGTACGCGTCGTACGCGTTGTTGACTTCCCCGGTCGTGCCGGCGGGATTGCCGTCCCCCCCGGTGTTTTTGAGAAAGTCGGCCAGGTTGATTTTGCGACGGCGGCGCCGGGGACGTTCCCGTATCTCGCTGTCCAGTTCATCCCAGCGGTCTTCGACGAATTCCAGGCGTGACTCCAGGCGTGCGGCACCGGAGACGTCCCTCACCCGGTCCAGTTCGTCTTCGATTTGCCCGAGGGACCGTTCGACTTCTTCGAGCGCCGGTTCGATGCGGAAGTAGCTGTCCACCCGCTCCTGCATCATAAAATCGACCGCGAATTCCATGCTGTCGACATTCTTGGCGCGCAGCATGCCGATCCGTCGTCGCATGCCTCGTTGATATTTAAACAGGCGATTGGTTGAGAAGGCCACAAGTCCTCATCCGGCGAGACCTCGCGGGCGTGGGGCAAGGTCGTTCGCATCTTAGCACAACGATTTCCGGATGGATAAGGGGCGACGGAGGGAGCATCTCACAGGAGCAAAAAGGCCGCAGCCGCCACGATGGTCGGTGGGAGGGCTGCCAGCGCCAGTTTCGCCGGACTCACGCTTTCTTCCTCGAAATGGTTTCGAAGTAGGGCCAGGCCGGCCGGATTCGGGGCGTTGGCAATCACCGTCAAGCCTCCACCGGTCACCGCGCCGGCCACCAGCGCGTATTTAAAGGCATCGGAGAGGCCCTCGACCAATGAGCCCAGGTAGGTGAGCGCCGCGTTGTCGGTAAAAGCGGTGAGCACTGTCGTGCCGAAAAATACGGCGTGCTCGCTCAATTGTGTGAGGATCGGTTGCAGCCACCATTGTTGTTGTCCTCCCAGTACCTCCAGTCCGGCCAGAAAAAATGCCACGAGCAGCCCCTCACGGAGAAGCAGCCGGTTTTGATACCGTTCATAAGCATGGGCGAAACCCAGAAAAAACAGGAAGAGGCCCATGAAGATGGCCGGATGGTGAGCGAACACGACAACGCCGGCCAGCATGAACAGATGAATCGCCACCAAGGGGAAAGGCGTGGGGGCGCCCTCGTTCGGACGCTCTTCACTGGGGAGCGCGGCCAACTCCCGTCGAAACAGCCCAGTCAGCGCGATGGCGTTGACGAAGACCGCAATCGCGGCCTTCCAGCCGAAGGTGGACGCCATAAAGGTCATATCCCACTGCCAGGTACCCGCGACCATCAGGATAGGAGGCGCCGCGAACGGGGTCAGGGTGCCGCCGATCGATACGTTGACGAACAAGACCCCTAAGGTGGCGTATTGCAAATTCGAGGACAGGCCGTGGCGGAAAAACCGATCCCGGAGGATCAGCGCGGCCAGAGTCATGGCGGCCGCTTCGGTGAGCAGGGACCCCATGAGGGGAACGATCGCCATCACCGTGACATAAAACGCCATGCTGGACGGGAGGGGCAACAACCGGCTGAGCACCTGCGTCGATCGCCGCGCGGTCTGGAGGATCGGACGGGACCCCGCGATGACCATGATCGCGAATACGAACATCGGCTCGATGAACGGATAGGCGTCGATATAGCGCAACGCCGCGGTTGCGCCCTCCGTCGTGAACATCGCAGCCATCAGGACGGCCGCCCAAAAGCCAAAGACGACTTCGACTTCGCCAAGGAGATGCCACAGCCCCGCATGAGCCGGACGCCGATGGGCCAGGTGTTGGAAGAAGGAGGTGGCAAAGGTATGTGCAATCGCGACTGCAAACAACAGGGTTCCGATCGCTTGAATGGTGCTTGGCATCAGGTTGGGTTCCTGGTTCGGTTCACTTCACCGGGGGCTGTCGTCGCAGGGGCACACCGGTTCGGGGCAATGACTGCTGCTCGTACTCTACCTGGATTGTGTGTGTCACGCCAACGAGGAAAGACAAATGCGGCGGGTGCGTGGACGGCAGGTCAGCGCAGATCGTCGTCGATTTTGATGCGGCGCCGGGCGACGCCGGACGTCCGTGCGGCGGCCGCCACGGCTTTAGCCACGCGAGGCACCACCTCGCGGTCGAAGACACTCGGGATAATGTAGTCCTCGGAGAGGGCGTCGGCCGGCACACATTCGGCGATGGCCTGAGCGGCAGCCAGTTTCATGGGCTCGTTGATCTCGCTGGCCTGGACATCCAGTGCGCCCCGGAAGATCCCGGGAAACGACAGGGCGTTGTTGATCTGGTTCGGAAAGTCGGATCGGCCGGTGGCGAAAATGCGGGACGCCTCGTCTCCGATCTTCGGATCGATTTCCGGATCAGGATTCGCCATGGCAAAGACGATGCGATCCTGATTCATGCGCTCCAGGTCGTCTCTCGTCAGGACATTTCCCACCGAGAGCCCGATAAAGACGTCGGCGCCCCTCAACGCATCGTGGACCGTGCCGCGGGGTCGATCGCGCCGGATACAGGCCTGCAAATCGGTGCGGCAGGCGCGGAGTTCTTCGGCCTCCCCCATCAAGACGATGCCGTCCTTATCGCAGCCGACCAGGTGACAGGCCCCGGCTGCCAGTAAGATACGGCAACAGGCTGTTCCCGCCGCGCCCAGGCCGTTGACGACGATGCGGACATCCTCGATTCGTTTGCCGACGACGGTCAGCGCGTTGGTCAATGCCGCCAGCAGCACGACGGCTGTGCCGTGCTGGTCGTCATGCATCACGGGAATGTCGAGCGACGTCTTGAGCGCCCGCTCGATCTCGAAACAGCGCGGCGCACTGATGTCTTCGAGATTGATGCCGCCGAAACCCGGCGCGATGCCGCGGACGACACGGACGATTTCTTCCGGGTCCTGGGTCCCGAGACAGATCGGCCAGGCGTCGATACCGGCCAACTCCTTAAAGAGCATGACCTTGCCTTCCATCACCGGCAAGGCGGCCGCAGGGCCCAGGTTTCCTAGTCCCAACACGGCGGACCCGTCCGTGACGACCGCCACACTGTTACTCTTGCTGGTAAAGGCGTAGGCCTTCGACGGGTCTTGCGCGATCGCCTTGCAGACGCGTCCGACTCCGGGGGTGTAGACCATGGAGAGCACATTCCGCGTGGTGACCGGGACCTTGCTCTGCACTTTGATTTTGCCCCCGAGGTGCAAGAGGAAAATCCGATCGGAAGCAGAGAGGACGTTCACCTCCGGTAACGCTTCGAGCCGTTCGAGAACCCGTTCCCCGTGGGCCTCATTCTGCACATCGAAGGTAATGTCTCGGATCATGCGTTCGGCATTGGCCGACACGATATCCACGGCACCGAGATTGGCGCCCTCCTCGGCGAGCAGGGCGGCGACTTTGGCGAAGATGCCCGGTTTGTTCAGCAGGGCGAGGCGGACGGTCAGGCGGTAATTCGAGTAGGGCCCGATGTCGTCCGTGGTCATGGTCGTTGACCCGATGAGGTGCGGCGTCTGTGATCAGTGTACCACAGCGAGGCGATGGGCATGCCCTGGATCGATAAGGGGGTACCGGCTCATTCTGCGGGCGTCGCTACGTTCGTTGACTTTTTTTGACGGGTTGGCTACCCTCGCCCCGCCCTTGTGGTGGGCACTTTATTCTCAACTTTCAAGGAGGGGGTTCCATGAAGCGTGCACTGTTTGCATTCGTAGCGGCGGCCATTCTCGTTGCGTTCACCGCACCGTCATTCGCGGGCGACGATAAGAAGAAGGATGAGAAGAAGGGCGGTCACCTCTCCCAGACCGTGTTCGGCGACGACAAGAAGAAGGACGAGAAGAAGGGCGGCCACTGAGCCTCGCTTTCTGACTCTTTCGTGTTCCACAATTGGCCCGCGAATCCGGATGCCGGCGCGGGCCAATTTTTTTGCGACCGCTTCCCCGCCACAGTCCGTTGTTCCGCTTCATTGACCCGTTCCGTCGGTGCGTGATACGGTTCGCGCATGACCGATCACGCCAATGCCCGCCGCCCCAATCGTCTCATTCACGAAACCAGTCCCTACTTGCTCCAGCATGCGTACAATCCCGTGGAGTGGTATCCCTGGGGACCGGAGGCGCTGAAGCAGGCTGCCGCACTGAACCGGCCCATTCTCCTGTCCATCGGCTACTCCTCCTGCCATTGGTGTCATGTCATGGAGCGGGAATCGTTTGAGAACGAGGCGACGGCGGCGCTCATGAACCGACATTTCGTCTGCATCAAGGTCGATCGTGAGGAGCGGCCCGACCTGGACGAAATCTACATGCAGGCGACGCTGGCACTGAACCGGAATCAGGGCGGATGGCCCATGACCGTGTTCCTCACCCCCGACCAGAAACCGTTTTTCGCCGGCACCTATTTCCCTCCGTCGGATCGTTGGGGTCGACCGGGGTTTCCCACCCTCCTGAAGAAACTCGCGGAGTATTGGGACAAGGATCGCGACGGAGTCGTGGCACAGGCCGCGAATCTGACGGCGCGGTTGCGGGAGGGCATCACGGCTCCCTCCCCGACCACGGTCGGCGAAGCCGAACTCGATCTCGCGGTCACCCAGTTTGCTGAAGATTTCGATGCCAAACTCGGCGGATTCGGCGGCGCGCCGAAGTTTCCTCCGGCGACCGGTTTGTCGTTATTGCTCCATTGTTATCACCGGACACGCGACCCCCATACCCTCACCATGGTACGGACCACGTTGGATGCCATGGCGGCCGGCGGGATTTACGATCACATCGGCGGCGGCTTTGCCCGCTATTCCACCGACGACCGTTGGCTGGTGCCGCACTTCGAAAAGATGCTCTACGACAACGCGTTGCTGGTGCATGTCTACGTCGAGGCCTACCAGGTCACCGGAGACGAGCGCTATCGTCGCGTGGCCTGTGACACGCTGGACTATGTGCTCAAGGAAATGACGTCGTCCGAAGGGGGCTTCTATTCCGCCACCGACGCCGATTCCGAAGGGGTCGAAGGAAAGTTTTTTGTCTGGACGCCGGAAGAGGTGCGCGCGGCTCTCGACAGCGACGAGGAGGCTCGCCGGGTCTGCGCCTATTACGACGTGACCGCCGCCGGCAATTGGGAACACAAGAATGTGCTCCACACGGCACACAGTCCGGAGGCGGTCGCGAAAGACCTGGGGCTGTCCGTGGATGAACTGCGGCAGACGATCGAACAGGCCAAACCGAAGCTCTATGCCGCGCGCGCGCGTCGCATCCCGCCCGGGCTCGATGACAAGGTCATCACGGCCTGGAACGGCATGATGATCAGCGCCATGGCGGAGGCGGGCCGTGTATGCGACGTGGCACGGTATCGCGAGGCGGCGCAACGGGCTTGCGATTTTCTGCTGACCACGCTCTCCAAACCGGACGGCCGTCTTCTGCGGACCTACCGTGCGGGCACCGCCCACTTGGACGCCTACCTGGAAGACTACGCCTATTTGGCCGAAGGCTTGATTGAGACCTACGAAGCAGGCGGCCATGAGCGGTATCTGCTCGCGGCGGTCCGCCTGGCCGAGCGAATGCTGGCCGATTTTGCCGACGAGCAGCAGGGCGGATTTTTTACCACCGCCATCGGCCACGAAGCGTTGATCCTGCGCAGTCGCGAAGGACCGGATGGAGCCACGCCGAGCGGGAATGCCGTTGCCGCTTCCGTGCTGGCGCGCCTGTCCTATCATGTCGCACGAGACGACTTCCGCCAGGCTGCCGCCTCCGCCGTTCGGGCCTATGGCCGGCAGATCGCGCGCTACCCGCGGGCGTTCGCCAAAAGCCTGCTCGTCGTCGATCTCCTCACGAACGGTCCTGTGGAGATCGCCGTCGTCGGTGCGGTTGACGCTCCGGGGACCAGGGCGTTGCGCGCCGCCGTGAATCGGATCTACGTGCCCAATCGCGTGCTCGCTCATCGGGCCACGTCCGATGCTGTCACTGCACATCCCCTGCTGCAGGGCAAAACGTTGGTCAACGGTCAGCCTGCGCTGTATGTGTGCCGGAATTTCTCGTGCCGTCGGCCGATCACCGATCCGGCGGAACTCCCCGCCTTGCTCGATGCGCCGCAACAGGCCGCAGCGGCGACCTCGGCGCAGAAGGTCTTGAGTGGTTCGTTGCAACCAGGGCATGCCACGGCTCAAGGTACGGCGGCCTATGCCGCACGACACATTCATGCCGCGTCCGGGGCCGGGTCGTTGGCCCATGGATTCGGTCCGTTCGGTGCGACGGGTTTGACGGTGAGCCGCCTGGGGTTCGGCACCTATCGTGTGGGCCTGCGCGAAAAGGAACAGCGTGAGGCGTTGATCAAGGCGCTCCGCGCGGGCTGTAATCTGATCGACACCTCCACAAATTACATGGATGGAGAGAGCGAGCAACTCGTCGGCTCGGTCATGCAGGGATTGATCCGCGCCGGAGACCTTGCGCGGGAAGAAGTGGTCGTGGTGTCGAAGATCGGGTACGTCCAGGGGCAGAACCTGACGCAGGCGCAAGCGCGGGAAAAGTCCGGCAAACCCTATCCCGACATGGTGAAGTACGGCGACGACATCTGGCATTGCATCCATCCGGATTTTCTGGCCGATCAATTGACGTTGTCGCTGGATCGGTTGGGCCTGGCCACGCTGGATGTCTGTCTGTTGCACAACCCGGAGTACTTTCTCTCCCATGCCACGAAGCTCGGCGGGACCGAAGCGCGTCCGCTGCCTGAACTCCGTGTCGAATTCTATCGGCGGTTGCAACGGGCCTTCGAGTATCTCGAAGGGCAAGTCCAGGCCGGTCGGCTGCGCGGGTATGGCGTCTCGTCGAACACCTCCACTGCCGGAGCGGACGAACCCGGCGCGACTTCCCTGTCCCGTATGATCGACGCGGCCACCTTGGCTGCACACAAGGTCGGCACCCCGTCGCATCACTTCACCGTCTTGCAGTGTCCGATGAATCTCTACGAATCCGGCGCGGCTCTGGTCGCCAACACCGGCCCCGGCAACGGCAGAACGTTGCTGGAGGAAGCGATGCACGCAGGCATTGCCGTCTTGGTCAATCGTCCCTTGAATGCGATGCCGGCTCAGCGCGGCGGAGTCGTCCGGTTGGCCGATGTGTCGGTGCCGGCAGTCGAGGCAACCTTCGAGGCGCAGAGGGACAAGGTCGCGGCGCTTGAAGAGGAGTATCGTACGAGTCTCGCGCCGGCGGTGACGCACAGCGGACAGGGCATGCTCCCGAGCGACTTTTTTCGATGGGCCGATGAACTCAACCGCATTCGTACGCAGGTCCAGGGACTCGAACATTGGGAACAGATTGAACAGCACATGATTGCGCCGCATGTGAACCAAGTGCTGCGCGCGTTAGCGGAGGCATTCACCGGTACCGTGGCGGAGCAATGGGAATCCTGGCGGGATCGGTATGTGCCTGAACTGCTCGCACTCTTGAGAAGTCTGCAACGGGAAGCGGCGGAGCGCAGCCGTCTGCGTACCGAGGACCTGCATCGCAGACTCAATCCCCTGCTGCCGGAGCCGAGGCGCGCGGCGACCTTGTCGCAGAAAGCCTTGTGGGTGCTACGCAGTACGCCCGGTGTGACCTCGGTGCTTGTCGGCATGCGTTCGCCGGCCTACGTAGACGATGCCCTCCAGATGTTGCAATGGGACACCGTGTCGCAGCCGCAGCATGTCTACGAGATCTGCGTCGGAAAGAAGTAGCTTGCCTCGTTTGCTCGATTTGATTATTCTGTGCCTCATTCGATCCACGAACCCACCCTGCGCCGGAGGTTTCCATGAAATGTTTGCGCCCGTTTGCCCTGCTCGGACTCTGTGCCGTCGCCGCCCTCCTGTTCCTTGACGGCTGTGCGAGCAAAGCGGGAACCAGCGGAGGAAAAACGGTGACTCCCCCGAAACCGCGTGTCGAGGAGCAGGTGGCCGCCGTGCCCGTCCAGGAAATTCCCCCTCCACCGGAACCGACCCCCGTTCCGTTGCGCTCGGTGGAGATGGCCGCACGCAACGCGACCGGGGAGCAAAATATTCCCTTTCCCGATGTGTTGTTCGACTTCGATCAATACGTATTGCGCGACGATGCCCTGACTGCGGTGGAGGACAATGCCAAACGCTTGAGAGACCACCATGTCACCAAGGTGCTCCTGGAAGGCCGCTGCGACGAAATCGGCACCTCGGAATATAATTTGGTGTTGGGTGAACGGCGCGCCCTCTCGGTCAAACGGTACTTGGAATCGCTGGGGATGAGCCAGCTCCAAGTCGATGTCACGAGCTACGGCAAGGACCGTCCCTTGTGTTTACAGCACAACCCGGTTTGCTGGCAGAAAAATCGGAGCGTCCACTTCGTCGTCAAAGAATAGCGCCTCCTCCGCGAATATTCCATCGATGGCGGCGTGCACCGATCCCGGTCATGCCGCCGGTTCCTTTCTCCTCCCTTCGCATCCGTAACACACAATTTACGATCGTCTAACCTGTATGGAACGTGCAGCGCGTATCGTGCTGTGTCAACCATCGGATCGGGATGCGGAGGCATCAGACTGGGTGGGCAACACATCACGGAGGTTATGCGCATGGTCACAGTCAGTCAGTTGATGACGAAGAACCTGGTGACGGTGCCGGTCGGCACGTCGGCGGCGGATGCCGCCCGAGTCATGAACGAGCGCCATGTCGGGAGTGTGTTTATTGAGCAGAACGAGCGCGTGGTCGGCATTGTGACGGAGTCTGATATCGTGCGCAAAGTCGTCGGAGAGAATAAGCCGGTGCATTATGTGCCGGTGGAATCCATCATGAGCAGCCCCGTCATTAGCCTGGATGAGCGCCGGTCGATCACGGAAGCGGCTGATCTGATGCAGCACCACCATACACGTCATCTGGGCGTGTTAAAGAGCGGCGCGATCGTCGGGGTGCTCTCGGTTCGCGATCTATTGCAGCCGGTGTCGGTGGACGAGTTTTAACTCGCCACCGCATCGAGGCTCTCCATCTACGGTGTCCCAACTCCAGGCTCGTCGGACTCTTCCCCTATTCGTTTCCATCATCCGGTCTCTCCCCTACCGTGGCGACTCGCACCACCCCCTCTTGCCGCTCGGGTCCATGTCTCCGACATCGTTCACGCTCACGAGGCGATGCGCAAGCGGCAGTCTGTGGCCGGATCGGCGGTACGGGCAAATTTGGCGAGTCGAACGACGCGCGTTAGGACGCTTGGAGCTTGTACCCGATGCCTCGAATCGTGACGACAAATCGGGGCTTGGAGGGATCCGACTCGATTTTCTGACGGAGGGAGTGAATGTGGACATCCAGCGCATGTTCTTCGAGGGCGTAGTCTTCGCCCCAGACGCGATTCAACAATTCCTGCCGGGACAGCACAACGCCGGGCGAGAGGAGAAACTGATGAAGGATGCGAAATTCTTTCGGCGTGAGCTCGACCAGTGTTCCTCCGACCGTCACCTCATGGCGCGCCGTATCCATCGCGAGGCCTTGGACGCGAAGCACTGACGGAGCCGCCGCCGGCATCTGGTGTCGACGCAGGATCGCCCGGATATGCGCCAGCAGTTCTCGGGAGTGCGGAGAACAAAACACGAGGTCGAATCCGGCCTCCAACTCGGTAAGGCATTCATCTTGGCCGCAGGATTTGTCGAACGGTTGCAGCACAATAATGGGGACGGTAGAAGGAAACTGATCTCGACGGCCGCCCTCCGTCACGAGGAGCTGTCGATCCAACAGAATCAGGAGCGGACGCCGCTGCCGAATCTCGCTGAGCGCGGAGGCGATTGTCGTCACCACGCAAGTCCGATAGCCGTTCATCTCGAGCCATTTCCCCAGCAAGCCGGTCGCCGCGTGGTCGGCGCTCACCAACAGCAGCATGTTCTCCCTGTCGGTCATGTGTCTGAACCCTCCTGTATCGCGATCGACTATGGCCCCGCGAGATTGTTGGACGGTAATCGACATGTTACGTGCGCGTAAATTTTCCCGTCGTCCGACTCTTCCCAACGGCTGTTTACATAGTCTTAACCAGGCGGTGACAGTGCTGTCACGAAGCGCACCGATAGTGCGCCCGTGTATTCATCGGGTTTTATTATCCGTACTGAAGGTCACGGTCATGGACCGATCGGTACAAGCATCACACCATGAGGAGGCATGAATGAAGTACGGGGGGATGTGTGTGTTACACAGGTCTGCGGCGGCGATCGGTATCGCCGGCGCGCTCCTGTTCTTGCCGTTGCAGGCATCGGCCGGTGCGAGCGAGGCCGCGCCGACGGTGATCGCCCAAGGGCCTGTTCAATCCAGCCAGGCGCTTTCCGCCGTGGAGACGGTACCCCAGGCGATACCTACTGCGAATAGTATCGACCGGGAAACATCGGGACAGCGTCTCTCAATCGAGAGTACGTCCCTTGAAAGTCTGTTGCTCGAGAAGGGGGTGATTACGCAGGAAGACTGGATTCGCCTCAAGGCCGAAGAGGAACGTCGTATTTTCGAGCAGTCGGCGGAATTGCAGATGGCCGGCAATCCACGTTGGTACGAGCGCATTCGCATCACCGGCTACATGCAGTTCAAATACAACATGGGCGCGACCGATCGGCGGTTTGATTTGCCCTTGAACGATAGTTTCGGTGATCAGCAGGGAAACGAATTCTATGCCAGACGGCTTCGCCTGGTCTTCCAAGGTCAGGTATCCGAGCGCGTGGCCTTTTTCACCCAGTTCGCTCTGGAAGGCGGACAGCAGACGCTGGCGAACAATGAAATGATCGACGCGTACTCAGATTTCTATATCACCAAGGACAAGGAGCATCGGATCCGGTGGGGCCTCCATCGTGTTCCCAACTCCTTCGATACCTACCGTTCGAGCACCAATCGACAGGAACTGGACCGGCATGAATCGGTACAGAGCGGTGCGCCGGGGGAAAGAGATTTAGGTGTGGCCTACTACTGGAGCCCGAAAGTCGCGCAAGAGCGATTTGCCCAATTGGCGGCCTATCATAATGGACCGGGCGACTACGGCGTGTTCGGCATCATGGTCTACAATGGTCAATCTCGGAGCCGATTGGAGCTGAACAAGGACAAGCACATTGGAGCCAAGTTGGCCTATCCGTTTCAGTTTCCGAATGGGCGGCTTTTGGAAGCCGGTGTCCTCGGCTACCATGGAGTCTTTGCCGTGCAGGGAGCGAGTCAACCGAATGTTGCGAGTGCGGCCAGATGTATCAGCCCGCTGACGTCGGAAGGTGGCTGCGATATCAAGGATCAGCGGGTCACGGCCTATGTCTGGACCCCGCCACAACCCTGGGGACTCTTGGCTGAGTTCACCGTGGGGCGAGGCCCGAAACGAAACGCGCAAACCAACTTCATCGAGGAGAGCAGCATCGCGGGTGGGTATGTCCAAGGGTATTACACCTGGCGCTACTCCGATGTCGGCATGCTGACGCCGTATGTGCGATACGGCGAATACTATGGTGGATTCAAATCACTCAATGGAGCGCCGGACGGCCAATCTCGCACCTGGAATTTGGGTTTGGTCTGGGAGCCGGATACACACTTCAGATTCGTGGCGGACTGGGTCTTTAAAAACGGTCTGAACAGCACCCTTGTGGCCAATCGTGCGCAAAGCGATTTCGATGCCTCGCAGCTACGATTCCAGGCGCAATGGTTCTGGAACTAACGAGAGCCTAGTCTCTGGCGGGCGTCCGGATTTCATGTCCGGTACGCCCGCCTCTCCAGTCTACGTTCCTGCCAATCGGCAGTCTCGCCTCTTCACATCAAGCTCGTACTCATTCTTTCTGAATGTGTCGTCTGCAGTTCCCGACAGGCCGCCGTGAAAGGTCGGCATGCCGGCGGATGGGCTCGCTTCGCGCAGCCACAGCAGCCGGCCTCTCCCAGCTCCCCGTGCCCGTCTCGCGTGGCGGCTCCGTACGTCACGAGAGCGCGTGACGCAACAGACGAGGTGTGCTCTGTCTCCTCGTTGGCCGAAGGATCCTACGATGAGGCGTCATGAATCGTGCTCGCTTACGCACGGGTCGTCGTGAATTCGTCAAGTTAGGTTGCGAGGTCCACGGCTCGGCCCTTAGGGTGAACCCTGCCTGCGCATCTCGCCGGGTCGGTAAGGCGGCCCTGCCGGCGCAAGGCTCGCCGCCGCAGCGCTCATGAGTGATGCAGGTTAGGGTGCCGGGCGTACGGCCGGGGATTTGGGATCGGCGGACAGCCGGCGGAGGTCGATGGCGAGAATGCGGCCTTCGTCGATGTATGGCCACGAAGGCCGTGTGTCAGGTGCGGCCAGGGCCGAAGGGTGCGCAAATTCGACCCGAAAACTCGTCCGTGAAATGGGGATGAGCGGACTGTCGACCGGATCGAAATCCGTCACCATGTTTTGATTCATCCCATCGGTCGGGAGCGTCCGATCGTTGGCGAGGATCACGACCAGGTACCCGTCCTGGACGAACATCCCGCCGGACGTGATGGCCAACCCGGTGCCGGCATCGGAAAAGCGACGATAAAAGGTGACGAGTTCATCGGGCTTGGCCTCAGCCAACGCGTGACTGATTTTCGGGGCCAAGGCCTGGATTTCAGTGGATGCAAACGCGGGCCTCGCCTGGGCCTGTCCAGAAATCAAGGACCCGATGAATCCGGAGCGCGGGACGACACGGAGGCCGCCCAGCACCTTGGCGATCCGTTCTGACGAGATGTCGGCCGGGTGCTGATGACCGGATTGAGCACGGTCATCCACGTAGAGCCGGATAGAGGTGATGGGATCCTGATACGAGGTGCGCGGCGGCGGCGGCGTAGTGCAGCCGAATTGTGCCGCGGCGGCAAGCAGCAAGGGGATGAGGACGGTTCGTCGTAACATGGGATCCATTCCTGTTCTCCAGTCTCAGGTTCGTGGCGAAGGACGATCGGCGGTTCACAGGAACCGAGGCCCGAATCGCGCGCATCATATCAAAAAAATGAGAAAAGGGAGCGCCTTTTGAGTCAGGCGCTCCCTCTCCGGTCACTGGTCGCAGATGCGATGGAACGGGGGTTACCGTGCTAGTTGTTCGGCGACTTGCAGATCCGCAGGCGGCAAGGTGACCATCGCCCCTTTGGCCAGCCCCAGCTCCTGGCGATTCTTCGCTATCTGCGTCGAGGTGAGCGGATAGAAGTTCGCCCGTGCGACCGTTTCCTGTCCCTGGCGGCTGTTCACGAAGGCCAGAAATTCTTCAACCACCGGATCCAGTTTGTCCTTCGGACTCTTCTTCACGTAGAGATACAACGACCGGCTCAAGGGATAGGTCCCGGAGGTGACGGTCTCGACCGACGGCAACAGAGCCGGTCCTTCCGACTGGGCGGCAATGGGGACTTGGCGGACCGCAGAAATGTCGAAACCGGCCCCGGCATACCCCACTCCCAGCGGGTCTTGGGCGATGGCAATAATCTCTGATGCCGAACCCGGTTGTTCGACCACGTCGTCCACCAGCTCCCCGTCCTTCAGGGCAATATGTTTGAAAAACTCCCTGGTGCCGGATCGCTTGTCTCGTCCATACAGATGGACCGGTTGTTTGGCCAGCGCGGAATCGCTCAATCCGATTTGACTCCAATTGGTGATGGGGCCCAGGCCCCGTTTGTGATCTTTTCCGAAAATGGCGTCCACTTCCGCTAAGGTGAGTCGCTGAAGAGGATTGTCTTTGTTCACGTAGACCGCGACTGCATCCATGGCGATGGGCACTTCCAAGGGGCGATAGCCATAATTGGATTCAAAGCCTTTGGACTCTGCCTCCGTCAACTGCCGGGACGACGCGAGCAACTCCACCGTGTTGGAACCGGCAGTTCCCTTGCTTTGGACCTTGTCCCCCCGTCGTTGATAGGAAAGGCCCAGCAAAAACTCGCGAATGGCTGCGCTCGATCCCGTTCCCTCGACCGCAACCTGCGCGCCTGGATGGAGACTGGAGAACTGCGCCGCCAACTTGGTAATCAGCGGCCGCATCGTATCCGACCCGGCGATGCTTAATTTCCCCTGCAGACCGTTGTGGTTCACATAGGGTTCGATCGCGGGGTCTACGCTGGGGCCTCCGCCGCCGCTCAGGCCCGCGTGTTCCGCTGCGGCATGACCGGCAGCAAAAGCCACGAACGCGCCGATGGTCACAGCCGCCAGTCTCGAAAGGCGCTTCCCCCTGATCTGCAAACTGCTTGTCGCTTCACTCATGTCGTCCCTCCGTGTGAATAAATCCGATTCCTTCAATGTCGGCGCGAGCTGTCGTGTGTGCAATGCGTGAATACTGTCATGCAGAGGAGGGTAAGACATCGCAATTGCTGTGCTATTAGCGGTTCGTTAACTCCGTGTTAACTCTTGCCGTTCCATTCTTCCGAGAGAAGTAACCGTGCCGTAACCGGCTCATAAGCCGGCTGGAACAGGAGGCGTCTAGACTGTGAGTCGTATGTGAAGCCGATACTTCATCAAGGAGGTCCTCCATGTTTCCTGAGTGGTTGATGGCGCCGGTATCCACCAACGGCACGTTTCTCGTCACGATGCTCCTGTTAGTCGCGTTGATCGCGGGGCTGTGGTCCGCGATGATCAGGAATGGGTGGTGAACTCGGACGCAACGGCGCTGCCGATCTACACGAAAGGATGACGTACGTATGACGTTTTCTGAACTGCAACCACGCATCAATCGGGTCAACGGTGTCATCGATCGTCTCTTAGATACCGATCTGACGGACATCTGGATGAAGGGGATCAAGGCCGTGCTCAGTCTGCTGATCCTGACGATTCTCACCGCCCTGACCGGCGGGGTGGTCAAGACGTTCCTGGATATCGGTCTGTTACTGCACGCGCCGGTAGAGATCGGGCTCAGGCAGATCATCGTCGATACGCTGATTCTGCTGGCAGTGGTGGAAGTGTTCAAAACCACCGTGACCTACTTCTCAGAAGGCCGTGTGAAGGTCACCTTCATCGTCGATACCATTTTGGTGGTGATGCTGACGGAGATCATTTCGCTCTGGTTCAAGGAGGCAGATCAAGCCAAACTGGTCTCGCTCGGCGCGATTCTCCTGGCGCTGGGGGCGATTCGCGTGCTGGCGGTCCGCTGTTCCCCTGCTTTCGGAGAGGGCAACGGCAAGGGTGGTTCCAGCGGCCGTCCCGACAACTAGGATGGCCCGCTTTGGAAAATTTACCCGACGTTGATGTCCACATGAGGCACCGGTGATTCGATCGCCCTACTCTCATTTTATACGCTGAGTGGCGTCCGGGACCGCCGCTCGATCATGGGCCTGCCAATTCCCTAACCAGGAGGACCGCCATGGCGACTTCATCCCTGCGCTTTGAGAGTGCCGCCTTGATCTGTGATCTCTTGAGCGTCCGACGGTCGTTGACCTTGGAACAGCTCGTGGCCTTGTTGCCGGAACTCACCTGGAATCAGGTCTTCACGACCGTCGATGACCTCAGCCGGCGAGGCGAGATTGTCCTCTTCCGGCGAGGATTCTCGTATGAAGTCGAGTGGTCGGCCGCTAAGCCCAAGACGCTCTCATGCGTGGGGTGAACGCGTCTGACCGCCCTCTCGTCGGCGTGATATCCTGAACGCAGATGGACGAACGTCTTTGTCACACAGAACAAGACTTCGACGCGCTCCTCCGGGACCTCCTCGACCTTCAGCATGACCTGCTCGCCGCGCCGGCCCGGTCACAGGGGCGATTGACCGAGATCCACGCCAACTATCGGCAGAGCGCCGACAATCTTCTGCACTACCTGGCCCTTCGGCGCCGCGATCTGCGTCCGTTACAGGAGCGGTTGGCCGCTCTGGGACTCTCCTCGCTCGGCCGTTGCGAGTCGCACGTGCTGGCGACGGTCGATACCGTTCTGCAGGTGGTGCATCACCTGGCGGGCCGTCCAATGCCCGAGGGCCCACAGGGGTGCAGCCTCGATGTTGCCTCCGGTCAACGATTGCTCGCCGAACACACCGAGGCCCTCTTGGGTCCTGCGACGCCCGGCCGAGGAGTCCGCATCATGGTCACCATGCCGAGTGAGGCGGCAGACGATCCCCTCCTTGTCCATACGCTGCTGCAGCAGGGCATGAACTGTATGCGCATCAACTGCGCCCATGACGATCCTGCGGTCTGGTCGCGGATGATCGAGCATGTACGGAAGGCTGAACGCACCCTCGATCGATCGTGCCGCCTCGTGATGGACCTGGCGGGGCCCAAGCTGCGAACGGGACGGCTCGATTCACAACTCGCCGTCGCGCGAATACGCCCGCAGCGGGATGCGTATGGCCGCGTGACGAGTCCTGCGCGGGTGTGGCTGACGGCGGATGCGCAGCCCCCGCTTCCGGCTGACGCCTGTCTGAGCGTTCCTCCCGAATGGTTGGCCCGTCTCAAACGGGGCGCCGATATCCGCTTGTGCGATGCCCGCGGCGCACAACGGACTCTGCAGGTGGTCGAGGTGACACATGGCGGTTGTTGGGCCGAGGCACTCAAGACCACGTATGTCGTACCGGGAACGGTCTTGACCTACGGGCGGCGGCATGCGAAGGGCACACACCGTCAGGCGGCGGTGCAGTCGATTCCTTCGGGAGAAAATGCCATGGTGCTCCGTCGCGGAGACCTCCTCCTTGTCACGCGGGATCGACAGCCGGGCCGGCCTGCAGCCGTCGATGCGGATGGAACCGTACTCACGCCGGCGACGATCGGCTGCACCCTTCCCGCAGTCTGCGACGATGTGCGGCCTGGGGAATCCATCTGGTTCGACGACGGCAAGATCGGCGGTGTGGTCGAAGCCGTCGAGCAGCATCGGCTGGTCGTTCGAATCACCCACGCCAGGGAACAGGGAGAAAAGTTACGGGCCGACAAGGGCATCAACCTCCCCGACAGTCGCCTCCGTCTCCCGGCGTTGACGTCCAAAGATCTCCAGGACCTGGCCTTTGTGGCGCGGCACGCCGATGTCGTTGAGTTATCGTTCGCCAACACGATTCACGATGTCGAATCGCTCCAGGAGCATCTCGCGCGCTTGGGCGATCGTCAGCCGGCCATCGTCCTGAAGGTCGAGACCCGGCGGGGGTTCGAAAATTTACCGGACATGTTGCTCACTGCCATGCGGTCCCCCAGTTGCGGCGTGATGATCGCTCGGGGCGATCTGGCCGTCGAATGCGGGTTTGAGCGGTTGGCGGAAGTACAGGAAGAAATCCTCTGGCTCTGTGAGGCGGCCCATGTTCCTGTGATTTGGGCGACGCAAGTTCTCGAAACGTTGGCGAAGCAAGGCATGCCGTCGCGGGCCGAGATCACGGATGCGGCGATGGGCGACCGTGCCGAGTGTGTCATGCTCAACAAGGGGCCCCACATGCTCAGTGCCGTGCGGCTCCTAGACGATATTCTCCGCCGCATGCAAGAGCATCAAACCAAAAAACGGGCCAGGCTGCGGGAGTTGCGGCTGGCCCATACGTTGTCGCCGGACCTCGGCCCTGATCCTACGGGCTAGTACGGCGTGAGCGTCCGCGGCGATCGAGACAGAGGGGCGAGGGTGTGCCTATGGAAGTCCTGTTGATCGGCCTGGTGGCTTGGCCGGCCTCCGGTCTGACATTGTTTCAGGGTTCGGCATCGGGACGATCTTAAGGCCGCTGTTCGCGCTGTGCTTTCCGGTTCCGCTGGCCGTCGCCGCCACGGCGGTGGTGCATGTCGCCAACAACCTCTTCAAATTCGGAATGATGGCCGTACATGTCGACTGGCGGGTGGTGGCCCGGTTCGGCATTCCGGCCGCCTCACCGGCTCGGCGGCGTTCATAAACGTGTCGCGCGTTATTCCGCGCGACGTGAACCTCAGAGGCTCACCGTACGGTGCGAGTACGATTCGCCTCTGGGACACTGGGCGCTCACCGACTCGTGCCCGTCCGCAGACGTGACGCTCATTCTTCTTCGCCTCGCGGACCTTGCTGCGGCCGTGCTGGACGGCCCCTTTTGCGTATCCTGTGTGTGCTCGTGTGAAGCGTGTCTCGTCTGGACCCGCAACCAGGCTGTCTCGAGCGACGAACGACGGGCGCACTCTTCATCGGCGCCGGTTCACTCATCACCATTGCTCCGCCAATGACACGGGGCTCGGCGCCCCACGCAGTCGAAATCGGAATCCCGGCAGGAATTCGATAAAGCCCGCTTGGCTGTTTTCGAGTTTACGGTGAAGGGTGCGCACATGCCGCGCCACCTCGTCGGGCAACAGCTCCCGCTGCTCCTTTCCGAGTGCGGCAACAAAACTCGTAGCCGACACCAGTTCACCCTCCCGCTCCAGCATGAACCGGAGGAGAGACAGTTCGAGGTCCGACACCGTAAGCTGTCGCCCCTGCAGGGTCACGACAAAGCAGGACTCCTGCACCCTGAGCGGATCGTTGGATTGCATGGATGTCGGCGGATCGGAGAGCCGACTTCGACGCAAGACCGCCTGCACGCGTGACACCACCTCGCGCGGACTGAAGGGTTTCACGACGTAATCGTCCGCGCCGGATTGCAGTCCGGCGATCCGGTCCTCCTCGGCGCCGAGCGCCGTGACCATGATGATGGGAATCCGGCAAGTGGCCGGCGTGCTGCGCACGAGTCGGCAGACCTCAGGCCCGCTGAGGCCCGGCAACAGAAGATCCAGCAGGATCAACGACGGATGGAGCCGTTGCGTGTCACGCCATCCGGCATGACCGTCAACGGCGAGCGCGGTCGCAAACGAGGCGTGCCGGAGCGCGCGGTCGAGCAACTGTGCGTGCAGCGGTTCATCCTCGATGATCTGGATCAGCGGAGCACTCATAAGCGGGCAGGGTACGTACGGAGTGTTTCCGACGGCTCAATACCTCATTGCGGCGCCGTAAATTCGAGCGCGCTGCCCCGGCGGCGGTGGCCGGACGGAGGAAAATTAACACGTCATTAACCGAAGGGTGAGCCGCCCGGCATCGCATGCCGCTAAGGTGGGGATCGAGCCGGCCACAAGGGGAAGAGTTAACCCGCTCTTAATAATTTTCCTATCAGGATGAAACCGTGTCTCTTTACTGTGTTCCACGAAAGGACGCCCGTTATGCCCCAAGAACCCACGACTGTGCAGCGAGCCCTCTGCGTGGCGCTGTTTGCGGTGCTCTATGCCGTCATCATCCTACCGCCCGCCTGTGCCGGACAGTCCGACGGCAAAGAAGCGGCGCTGCGTCCCTATCACAAGGTCAGCGGCGTCTCCGGCACCATCAATAGCATCGGTTCCGATACCCTGAACAATTTGATCACCCTGTGGGCCGAGGGATTTCGAAAGCAGTATCCCAACGTCAAAATCCAAGTCGAAGGGAAGGGGTCGAGCACGGCTCCGCCTGCGTTGATCGAAAACACGGCACAACTGGGGCCCATGTCCCGCACGATGAAGTCGAGTGAGATCGATGCGTTTGAGACCAAGTTCGGCTATCCCCCCACCGCGTACCCGGTCGCCATCGATGCCTTGGCGCTTTTCGTCAACAAGGATAATCCGATCGCGGGACTGACCGTGCCGCACGTGGACGCACTCTTTTCGAAGTCGCGCCGCCATGGGCACAGCACGGACGTCACCCGTTGGGGGCAGCTCGGACATAGCGGCGATTGGGCCAATGCGCCGATCAGTCTGTACGGTCGCAACTCGGCCTCCGGCACCTACGGGTTCTTTAAGGAACACGCCTTGAAAAACGGCGACTTCAAGGATCAGGTGAAGGAGCAGCCGGGATCGGCCTCCGTGGTGCAAGGTATCAGCGAAGATCGATACGGCATCGGGTACAGCGGCATCGGGTACACCACCTCCGGGGTCAGAATGGTTCCGCTGGCGGGAAAGTCCGGGCAACCGTTCGTCGAACCGACGGAGGCCAACACCAAGAACGGCACCTATCCGCTGTGGCGCTACCTCTACATCTATGTGAATCAAGCTCCGGGTAAACCGCTGTCCCCCATCGTCAAAGAGTTTCTGACCTACGTCTACAGCAAAGAGGGGCAGTCGGACGTGCTCAGGGACGGATACTTTCCGGTCGACGGGGCGTTGGCTGAACAATACCTCGCCAAGATCCGCTGATGGAGCGCACGCGCGTCCCCCCTATGCTGAAACCGTTCGATATCCGCGCATGGCTCGACCGGACTGCTCGCAGCGTTATTACGGTCGGCGGCTTGGCGACCATCGTCAGCATCCTCGCCATCTTTTTCTTTCTGTTTCGTGAGGTGACGCCGCTCTTCTCCCCGCCGAGTGCCAAGCTCAGCCAGCGTCTCAGCGTGCCCGCCTTACTCGAAGAACAAGGCCCTGCACAGGTGGCCGTGGATGAACATCGGGAAATTGCGCAAGTCTTCACGTCGCGCGCCATTCAGTTCATCGATTTGAAATCCGGGCAGCCGATCCCTATCGAGATGCCGCCGCAATTGGCGGGGCAGCAGATCACCGCGATGGCATCGGGCGGTGGGGCGGTGCCACGCTTTGCGGTGGGGACGGCTGAGGGGTCGATTCTGCTACTGAAGATCGGCATCACGACGGAGTTCTCCGAACGGGGCGAGCGACAGAAACATCCGCATGTTCGAGCAGGCCTCCCCATTCCTGTGACCACAAGTCCCATTGTCCGGCTGGCCTATCGCACCGGCGATCACGGAACGGTCTTCGCAGTGGCTTCCAAGGCCGACCGGCTGCTCATTGTGCGGCTGGCGGCGGACGATCCATCCGGCGACCATCCCCTGATCGAGGAGTTGCCGCAGCCGGCCGGTGCGGTGACGGCGCTGGCCTTGGACGCACTCTTGGAGAATCTCTTCGTGGGCCTCTCCAACGGGGCAGTCATGCACCTGGCGCTCCCCGAGACGGGTGCCCCGGAACTGCGGGCTTCCTACCCCGTCGCTCCGCCTGCAACGGCCGTGACCGCTCTCGGATTCCTGAGCGGCGATCGCAGTCTCGTGGTCATGACGGCGGACGGCGGGGTCTCGACCTGGGGTCTCGTCCGGCATGCCGAGGCGCCCTCCGGTTGGACGCTCAGTCGGATGCATGTGCTCCATGCTCACAAGGGGCCGGTGACGTCCTTCGCGCCCTCGCAGCGGGTCAAGGGATTCCTGACCGGCGATGCCCAGGGCAATCTGTTCCTGCACCATGCGACCTCCTCTCAGACCTTACTCCGCCTGTCAACCGGCGAGTTTCCGGTTCGTGCCGTGGCGTTCGCCCCAAAGGGCGACGGGTTCATCACGCTCGATCGTGCCGGCCAACTGTCGGTGTACAGGCTGCAGAACCCCTATCCCGAAGTCACCCTGGGCACCCTCTTCGGGAAGGTCTGGTACGAAGGGTACGACCAGCCCGCTCATGTCTGGCAGTCGTCTTCGGGGTCGGACGATGTCGAACCGAAACTCGGCCTGCTCCCACTCGCCTTCGGCACGTTGAAGGGAACGCTCTATGCCCTCCTGCTCGCCGTGCCGATTGCGATCCTGGCGGCGATGTGCACCTCACAGTTCATGCATCAGGACCTCCGTGCGAAAGTGAAACCGGTCATTGAAGTGATGGCGGCCCTGCCGACGGTGGTGCTCGGGTTTCTGGCCGGGTTGTGGTTGGCCCCGCTCCTCGAACGGATGTTGCCGGCGGTTGTCGGCATGGTCCTGGTGGTGCCGACCTTAGTGGTGCTGGCCTCGCTCGGGTGGCACCTCTGTCCACCGATCATCACGCGCTACCTGCCGCACGGCAAGGAAGCCTTGGTCTTGATTCCGATTCTGGCGGCGGGGATCGGCGGCTGTCTCTGGGCCAACTCGTTCTTCGAAGACTGGTGGTTCGAGGGAAACATCAAGGTCTGGCTTTCGACCCATTTGGGCATTCAGTACGACCAGCGCAATGCGCTCGTTGTCGGAATTGTGATGGGGTTTGCGATCGTTCCGGTGATCTACAGTATTGCGGAGGAAGCGCTCTCCAATGTGCCCAAAAGTCAAATCGCCGGCTCGCTCGCCCTGGGAGCCACGCGCTGGCAAACCGTTCTGCATCTGGTGCTGCTGTCCGCCAGTCCGGGCATTTTCTCCGCCGTGATGATCGGCTTCGGGCGCGCGATCGGGGAAACGATGATCGTGCTCATGGCGACAGGGAACACGCCGATCCTGGACTGGAGTTGGGCCAATGGCTTCCGGACCCTCTCGGCGAATATTGCCGTGGAAATCCCCGAAGCCCCGCATGGCGGAAGTCTCTATCGCGTGCTCTTCCTGGCCGCCTTGCTGCTGTTCGTCGTCACCTTCGTCGTCAATTCACTCGCGGAACTGGTCCGCCAGCGCCTCCGGGATAAGTACACCCATGGCTGAACGATCGAAACTGATGAAGGACTTCTGGCGCGGTGGAGAACTATTCGTCTGGCTGACGGCCTCCGGCGTGGCCCTGAGCTTGTTGATGGTCGCCGGCATGATGACGTTGATCATGGTCAACGGGCTCGGCCAATTCTGGCCCGGCACGCTGCAGCAGGTGACCCTGAGGAGCCAGGAGCAGGTGATCGGCCGTCTGGTCGGGGAAGAGGTGATTCCCGAAGCCGGCATCTCAGGCACGGGGGCGAGCCCTCTGCGCTATCGATATCGAGTAGGAAATCGGGACCAGTTCGGCTCCGAGTACCGGTGGATCAACGAGGCCGATATCCAATCGATCGCGGCTCCCAAGGATCTGGCCTCTGTAGAACGTCGCGAGTGGGGCCCTGCCTATGGCCGTATCAGCGTGGGTACGCAGGACGGAACGACAGCGTCCCCCTCGGAGGGCACCTGGTCGACCGTCGTCACGCTGGTCAAGAGGGCGAATCAGCTTCGACGACGCATCGAGCATCTTGAACGTGACGAGATCGGGGCCATCAACCATCGCATCGAACAGGCCAGACTCGCGCGTCAGGCCCTGGCACTGAAGAGCCAGCAAGGACCGGGAGAGGCCGAGGAAGACCGGCGCTTGGTCGACCGAATCACGGTCCTCGAACGAGATTATGCCGCCACAACCGAGGCCCTCGAACGCCTGCGCGCGGAAGCCGGCCAGGAAGTCCTGCTCTTGACGCTCTCCAATGGGAAGTCCGTGCCGTTGTCGCTCGATCGAGTCTTGGCGGTCAGCCGGCCGAACGCGATGACGCTGCTGGAGAAGTCGTGGGCCTACGTCCACAACCTCTGGCAGTTTGTGTCGGGGGAGCCGCGCGAGGCCAATACCGAAGGCGGGATCTTTCCGGCGATTTTCGGCACCGTCCTCATGGTGTTTCTCATGACGCTCGCCGTGATGCCGTTCGGCGTCATGGCCGCGGTCTATCTGCGGGAGTATGCGAAGCAAGGACCGCTCGTCCGGCTGGTGCGCATCGCGGTGAACAACCTTGCCGGGGTGCCGTCTATCGTCTTCGGGGTATTCGGGCTGGCGTTTTTCGTCTATGCGCTCGGCGGGACGATCGATCAATGGTTGTTTCCCGAGGCCCTGCCCAATCCCACATTCGGCACGGGAGGGATTCTCTGGGCTTCGTTGACGCTGGCGTTGCTCACGGTGCCCGTCGTGATCGTCGCCACGGAGGAGGGGCTGTCGGCCGTTCCACCCGATTTTCGCGAAGGGTCCGTGGGGCTCGGCGCCACGAAGTTCGAAACCATCCGGCACGTGATTCTCCCCTGCGCCCTGCCGGGCATCCTGACAGGCTTGATCCTCGCGATGGCCAGGGCGGCCGGAGAAGTGGCGCCATTGATGCTCACGGGCGTCGTGAAGTTGGCCCCGGCTCTGCCCCTCGACGAATACTTCCCCTATCTGCACCTCGATCGGAAATTCATGCACCTGGGATTTCATATTTACGACGTCGGCTTTCAGTCGCCCAATGTCGAGGCGGCCAAACCCATGGTCTACATGACCACGTTGATTCTGATCCTCGTCGTAGTGCTGTTGAATCTGGCGGCAGTGATGTTGCGCAATCGCCTGCGGCGACGCTTTGCGACGTCGGCGGTGTGATTGCAGAGAGGAGCCTTCATGGATGTTCAGCCCAGCAAAATGGTCGCGACGGCGCCGATGGTGACGGTCCGTCCGTCGACGGGGCACTCGCGCCTGGCCAGACCCCAGACAGGACTGGCCTCCTCCGTGAGCGCCAAGATCTCGGTCCGCGATCTGGATTTCTACTACGGGCATCGACAGTCGCTGTTTCACGTGGGATTGACCATCCGGAGTCACTCCGTGACGGCGTTCATCGGTCCCTCGGGATGCGGAAAATCCACCCTGCTGCGTTGCTTGAATCGCATGAACGATCTGGTGGAAGGCGCGCGGCACCGGGGACGGGTGGAGTTGGACGGCCTCGATATCTACGATCCGTCGATCAACGTGACCGATCTTCGCAAACGTGTCGGGATGGTGTTTCAGAAGTCGAATCCGTTTCCCAAATCGATCTACGACAATGTCGCCTATGGGCCGCGGTTGCACGGCACCAACGATAAACGGTCGCTGGATGAACTGGTGCAGCATAGTTTGCAGGGCGCAGGACTGTGGGACGAAGTGAAGGATCGGCTGCAACAGAGCGCGCTCGGGTTGTCGGGCGGACAGCAGCAGCGGTTGTGTATCGCCCGCGCACTGGCGGTTCGTCCCGAAGTCATCCTCATGGACGAACCCTGTTCGGCGCTGGATCCGATCGCCACAGGGAAAATCGAGGAGCTCATCCATACGTTGAAGCATACCTACACGGTCGCGATCGTCACGCACAATATGCAACAGGCGGCGCGCGTCTCCGATCAGTGTGGATTTTTCCTGATGGGCGAATTGGTGGAATTCGGCGATACCAAAACCATTTTCACCACGCCGCGAGACAAACGCACGGAAGATTACATCACCGGGCGGTTCGGGTAACTTGTGGAGGGCCGCACCATGCAACGACATTTCGACCAAGACCTCGCGCATCTGAAGCAGCAACTGCTCCGCATGGGCGGCCTCGTGGAAGCGCAGATTCAGCAGGCGCTCCAGGCTCTGGTGGACCGGGACTCCGACCTGGCGGTCGATGTGATCAAGCAGGATCACGACGTCAATGCGTTGGACGTCGAGATCGACGAGTTGTGCATTCAACTCTTGGCGCTGCAGCAGCCGACGGCGCGCGATTTGCGGTTTGTCACCACGGGCATGAAGATTTCTTCCGAGCTGGAGCGGATGGGCGACTTGGCCGACAACATTGCCCAGCGGGCGCTGGAGCTCAACGTCGAACCGCAGCTGAAGCCCTACATCGATATCCCGCGCATGGCGAATTGGACGATGCGGATGGTCAAGGAGTGTTTGGATGCCTTCGTCAACTCCGATCCGGTGTTGGCAAGAAAGGTCTGCACGGACGACGATTTCGTCGACGACGTGAACGAGCAGTTGTTTCGAGAACTCCTCTCCTTTATGCTGGAGGACACGCGAACCATCACCCGCGCGATCCGTCTGACCTTCGTCGCGAAGTCGCTCGAACGGATTGCCGATCATGCGACCAACATCGCCGAACTGGTGGTCTACATGGTCGAGGGAAAAAACATCCGTCACGTGGCCCCTTCCGCGAGCTACTAGATGCCCAAACTGGCCGTCCTCGATATCGGCACCAACTCCATCCATATGGTCTTAGCGGAGGTCCAGCCGGATTACTCCTATAAGATTCTCGATCGTTTCAAAGACATGACGAGGTTGGGCGACGGCGTGTTCACGTCGCGGCGCCTCTCCGATCAGGCCATGATGCGAGGCCTGGAGGTGATCCGCACGCTGGTGACCCTGGCTCGAAACAAGGGCTACGAGCAGATCGAAGCGGTGGCGACCAGCGCGGTTCGCGAGGCGCGCAACGGCGGCGAGTTCCTGGATCACGTAGCGCAACAAACCGGCCTGGTCGTGCGCGTGATTACCGGCGCGGAGGAGGCCCGGCTGATCTTCCTCGGCGTGCAGAACAGCGTCGCCCTGCCCGAGAAACCGACGTTGGTCATCGATATCGGCGGTGGATCGGTCGAGGTGATCGTCGGCAACCGCGAAACGGTCTTTCAGGCGAGGAGTCTCAAGCTGGGTGCGATTCGACTGAAGGATCTCTATTTGGCGAAGACGCCTCCCTCGAAGGGCATGCTCCGGGAGTTGGAGGAGGCCGTCACCGCGCAGCTGAAGACGGGATTGGGCCCCTACAAAACCAAACGAATCGAACAGATCATCGCGACCTCCGGAATGGCCGGCAATCTGGCCGAAGTCATCCATCTGCAGCGCACCGGACGCCCGTTGCCCCAGCTCAACCTCGCCCACGTGACCGAGAAAGACATTGCGGCGATGGAAAAGCGCCTCGCCGGTGCCTCGCTCAAGACGCGGCTTGCCATTCCCGGGTTGGACCCTAAGCGTGTGGATACGTTGCTGCCGTCGACCATCGTCTTTCGCATTCTCCTCGAATTACTCCAGAAGACGGAGTTGACGATTTGCGACAAGGCAATCCGGGAAGGGATTATTTACGACTTTATTCAGCGACATCACGAGCGCATCCAGGCGGAGCGGGACATTCCCGATGTGCGCAAACGAAACATTCTCGCGCTGGCGCATCGGTGCCATGTCTCCGAAACGCACGCGCTGCATGTGGCGGGATTGGCGTTGCAGCTGTTCGACCAGACCAAGCCGCTGCACGGCTTCGGGCCGCGCGAGCGCGAATGGCTGGAGTTCTCGGCGATCCTGCACGACATCGGGTACCTGATCAATTCGCGACAACATCACAAACATGCCTACTACCTGATCAAGAACAGCGATCTCTCCGGGTTGACGGCCGAGGAGATCGATGTGATCGCGAACATCGCCCGGTACCACCGCCGGTCGGTGCCCAGCCGCAAACATGACGAATTCCAGGCCCTCCCGGGCAGTGCCCAACGTGTCATCAATGTGCTCTCCGCCCTCTTACGCATTGCCGACGGATTGGATCGCAGTCAGTTCTCCGTCGTGCAGCAGGTGGACGTCAAGGTCGGAAAATCCGTGGTGATCACCGTGCAGGCATCCGGCGATGCCGAACTGGAACTGTGGGCGGCACGGGGGCGAAGCGACTTGTTCGAGAAGGTGTTCAAGCGGCCGGTAGAGTTTGTGACGGCGAATCAGGACGACAACGGCACCTGATTCACGAATTATTCACCCCGCCGTTTCGCCGATTCGATTCTTCCGTTGTCGCCGCGTGCACGTGTCGGCTTCGAAGCCGTCGCTCAACTACGAATCTCCTTAGCTTGCCGGATTCACGCAAGCGCCCGTAACTGTGAGGCGGTGAGCCACCAGTCGAGTCGTCCTGTTCCCGGTCGCACCCTGTTCTCGACATGGATGAGGCAGGCACCGGCCTTCTTGAGCGCAAACCCGTCGCAGGAGGTGCCCGTCAGCAGCAGGCCGGCTGTGGCGCTGAGATGCGGTTCGTGGCCGATGCACCACACACAGGCGTTCGGCGGGAAGGTGGTAAGCAGTGACAAGAAGGCCTGTGGGTCGGCTCCCGGCTCAAGATCTGCCGTGATGCGGATCTTGATTGGTTCCTCAAGCAGTGCTTGAAGAATGACGGCTGTTTGCCGGGCGCGCGTCAGCGGACTTGAAAGAATATGCGTCGGGGTGAGTCGCAGCGCCAGCAGCCCCTTTCCGGACTGCCTGGTACGGGCCCTTCCCTTGTGCGTGAGTGGCCTGCGCCGTTCCTCCCCTGTCCATGTGTCGCGTTCGACGGCGATGCCGTGTCGGAAGAAGAGGCAATCCATACGATGGGCTCCCTCGCGGTCGTGAGCATGAAGGCCCTGTGTCGCGCGCTTGTGATTAGGTGAACACGTCGTTGAACTATTGTCCCTGCACGGTCGACTGCGGTGCGGCTGATGAAACACCCTGATTCGCGCATTCATAGCGCAAGAACAGCCAAGACTCAACACCTGATTCGGACAGCCCTCGCCTATCAATCGACCGTGCTTCAGCTGGTGGGGCGATTGATGTCCGAGGAGGAGCCGCCTGAGGTGGTCCATGCCATTCGCACGCACATGCGAAGACTTCAAGCATTGCTGGAGCTCTATGGCGATGCAGACCATGCCCGTCTGATGGCGCGAAACGTGCGGCGACTGAGCAAACTGCGTGCGCTACAGGTCTTTCGACAATACCTGATCGCAATCGACGCCTGCCCATCCGATCTTGCGCTGGTAGACGCCAGGATTCACAAGCAGGTGCAGAAACTCCGGCAAGCAGAGGCCTATGAGAAGATCGCGCAGGCTGTAAGGGACTATGCGATACCTTCGGCGACAGAGCCGGATCTCTTCCTGCTCGAACGGCTCGAGTCGGTACGGCATGATCACCGACAACGGTGTCGGCGGCTGATCGAGGCTGCGCGAGACTCCCCCACACGCAAACGCCTCCATGTCCTTCGTCTCAGACTCAAGACCATCCGGTATCAACGGGAATGGTTCGCACAGCAGACCGACCAGCATCGCGCCTGTCAAAAGCAGATCATTCGCCTGCAGGGGCTGCTAGGACAATACGAAGAACTGGCCGATTTTCGTCGCTGGGGGAAACGGTTGAGTGCGGTCGTGCAGGATCGGATCACGACAGATTGGAAGAAATCCCGCAAACGGGCCAGAAAAGTACCGGGCGATCTGTCGTGGTTGCGGCGTGCGCTGGGTACCCGAGAGTTGTGGGTCCCGTCCTAGCTGCCCGTGCGTGTTTCCTCGGTTGCGTCACTCCGCAGCCGGGGCGGTCAAACGAAACCCTCCCGGGAGGACCTTAATGCAGGCGGGAGCGGGCGAGCCTTCGCTCAGCTTGTAGTTCAGGTGTTCGATGCACCGATCCAGCGCACCGGTGTGGAGGAGCGGGTCGTCGCCCCAGAGCAGCGCGCTCAGTTCTTCGCGCGGGACGACCATTCCCACGGTGCTCGCCAGTCGGCGCAATGACTGCCATTCGTGCGCCGAGAGTGTCATCCGCTTCCCGCGAAATACCGCGACATACAGAATCTCCGCCAGTTCGAGATCCTCGGCGAGATCCTCCTGCTGCGCAGGGATGGGGCGGGCACGACGGAGGATGGCCCGGACGCGGGCGAGTAACTCGGCGGCCGCGTAGGGCTTGACGATATAGTCATCGGCGCCGCAGTCGAGGGCTTCGGTGCGGCGCTCCTCCGACGAAAAACCCGAGAGGACGATGATGGGGATGTTCCGGGTGGACGGATCCTGGCGCAGGCGCGTGCACAGTTCACGACCCGTCATGCCGGGCAGATTGTCGTCGGCCATGACCAACGACGGTTTGATGCGCCAGACATCCTGGATGCCCGACGGACCGTCGAAGGCGACGTTCGTACGAAACGACGCCTGGCGGAGAATCCGATCCAACAACATCGCCTGACTCCGGTCGTCCTCGACAATCTCGATGACTTCTAAGCTCATGACGGCACTCCCCTCAGCCCGCATGATTCATGAACACTTCTGCCGCACTCGCCGATCCGCTGTTTCGACAAGCCTGCGGCCGGCAGGCTCGCCACTCGGCCCCTCGACGTACTGCACGAGTATGCCTCGGGCCCTCACGGCTCCGCGCGCCGGTCTCACGACGCGACTTGGCGAGTTCACGACGAACCGTCATGAATAATGGGGGCTAGCCACTCATCGGCTGGGAGCGGATGAAACTTGACTCTTGCCGGTTCATACCCGGCTGGAGGGGCGGGACATGCTGCGCCGTGAACAGTGGGCTAGAGGGGGTAGGTCTCGCCGGTCTGCAGGCTCCTGACGGCCAGCAGGCAGGCGCGGGTGACGGCCTCGATCTGGTCGAACGGCATCACCGGCGGTCCGCCCTGCTCGATGGCCTGGACAAACCGCGTCATTTCTTCAGTAAATCCCTTGTCTCGTTTTGGTGTCTTGAAGCGGCGATGGTGGGTGCCTTCGTATAAGGATGTTTCCATGAAATCATCCATGGCGAGAGATTTACCGTCGGCGTGCGCTTCGAATCGTTCTTTGGGAAGTCCGGAGTGACCTTCGGCGTTATAGACGATCGTGCCGAGGGATCCGTCGCTGAAGGTCAACGTGATACTGCACTGATCGTCCGTGAGGCCCGAACTGTGACGGCCTACCCGAGCGGCGCAGACGGACGTTGGACGCGCGCCGCACAACGCCTGCAGATAGTCCACAAAATGGCAGACCTCTCCAACGATGCGCCCGCCTCCCACCTGAGGATCTTGGATCCAATGGTCCGGGGGGATGCGACCGGCGTTGATGCGGTAGAGCATCACCAGCGGATTGGTCCGCGAGGCGAAAAAGGTGCGAGCTTCCGTCGCGTGGGGCGAAAACCGTCGATTGAACCCCGCCATCAGCTGCAGCCCCTCTACAGCCTTTTTTTCATAGGTCGCGCGAATCTCTTGCAGCTCGTCTTCTGTGAGGCAGAGCGGCTTTTCGACAAACACGTGTTTGTCCGCCAGCAGCGACCTGACCACGAGGGAGGCATGGCTGTCATGGCGCGTGCCGATCAAGACGCAGTTGATCGCCTGGTCGTCCAGGATCGACTGGGCGTCGCTGGTGCAGTAAGCCGCCTCGATTTTTCCGGCAAGGGTCTTCGCGCTGATACCTGAGGCGGTGCAGATGCCGCGAATCGCAACCCGGTTCAAGGCCTGCAGCGGCGGCACCAGCATATCTTTCACATGGTTGCCCGCGCCGATGATGCCCATCGTGACGGGCCGACCGGCCTGTCCTTTCCCAACGGGAATGATGCGCGGCAGGGAACGGGCGCGATCGGAGGGATAGGTGATGACCATGGCGATGTAGGGCTGCTTCCCCTCCATCATCAGGGCATAGGCGGACTCGGCCTGTTCGATCGGGAACCGATGGGTGATCAGGGGCTTCAGGAGCACCTTGCGTTCCGCCACCAGTTCGAGAAAGGCCTGCATGTTGCGTTGTTCGGTCCAGCGAACGTAGGCAAACGGATAGTCCTGCCCCTGCTCTTCGTACCGGCTGTCGTACCGGCCCGGTCCGTACGACATGGAGAGGCGCAAATCCAATTCTTTTTTGTAATAGGGTTCACGCGGCACATTCATGCCGACGGCACCGACCACCACCACCCGCCCCTTCTTACGAGCGATCGCGCCGGCCACTTCGATAGGGCCGTTGTCTTTGGTGCTGGCCGTAATGATCACGGCATCCACGCCATGGCCTTCGGAAAAGGCCGCCGACGCATCAGGCAGCGCGCCGGAATCGACAGCCAGGTCCGCACCGAACTGACGTGCCAATTCCAGCTTCGAAGGATCAAGGTCGGAGCCGAGTACGCGGCAGCCGGAGGCCTTCAATAATTGCACGGTGAGCTGGCCGAGAAGTCCGAGGCCGATGACGGCGATCCGGTCCCCGAGCCTGGGTTCCGCCTGGCGGACGCCCTGGAGTGCGATCGCGCCGAGCGTGACACACGACGCATCTTCGAAGTCGACGGGATCGGGGATCTTCACGCAGAGGTGTTTCGGGACATAGACCATTTCGGCGTGAGAGGCATAGTTCTGCCCGGCACAGGCCACGCGGTCGCCGATTGCAAAGGCGCCCGCGTCCTGAGCCACATCCACAACGGTGCCCGCGCAGCTATAGCCCAAGGCCACCGGGGTATCCAACTTGTCGAAGACGCGTGACAGGGTCTGTGCGAGTCCATCTTTGTGGATGGCGGCTAGAACCTTTTTGACTTTTTCCGGACGCTCCATCGCCCGACTCATGAGCGACTGTTGGGCGCTTTGGACGGTCGACTTTTCAGTCCCCGGACTAATGAGCGAGGCCTCATTGAGAACCAGCAGGCCGCTTCCGCGCAGCGCAGGCGGAGGCACCTCCTCGACCTGTATCGTGGTGGACCGATTATGTTGAAGGATCTGTTTCATGGAGTCGGCGACGGTGCGATGGAAGGTGCTCGTGACGTTATCGGTCCCCCTTCAACAGCTGCCGCATCTGTTTCCAGGCGAAGCCGATTCCCCAGGACTCACTGCGGCTGCGTCGTGCGTCAGGAGCCGGACCGTCTTCAAGACTGGAGAGTCTGGCCGCCGTATCCTTGAATGTGCGGTCCATACGAAAGATCAGCCGGTACTGTTCCAGCGCTTCGGGCCTGTCCCCCAGCTGTTCGAGGGTCCGTCCCAACAGGTAGCGGACGCTCAAGCTTTGTTGATGAGGCGCGTTGTAATCGGTGCACGCCTTTCGAAATGCGGCCACGGCCTGGGGCACCTGACCGAGCGCGCGATAGCAGAGCCCGATCTGGCCGAATGCTCGCAAGTGATAGGCGGGATCCTGCGCCGCCTGCTGGAACCGGGCCATGGCCGCGATAAATTTCTGCGCCTTCCGGAGTACCATGCCCTGCTGGTAGTACATCTCCGCGGACTCGGTTGCCGCTTCGGCAGCGACAGGCAGCGGCTCAGGGGCGGGCCGCGGTTGGGTGAACTGCTCCGGCCGCTCCGCCGCCTCTGCTCCCTCCGTCGCGGCGATGTCGGCCAGATCGTCGAGCTCGGACAGCGGGAGAATCCGATTTTTTCTCCGGTCGAGCGCGGCCTGCGCCAGCAATTGTGCCGTAATGCGCGGGGCCTGCTGAGCAAAGCCGTACGTCAACGCCATTTCGCAGACCTGATTGATCAGCCGCGGATTGCCCTGACTCAACCGGTACGTCAATGCGCAGGCCTGGGGGCTGAAGAGTGGTCTGGACCCGCCGGATAACTGGATCCGGTGATGGATGTACTGCGCCACGTCCTCTTCCGTGAAGGGCTGGATGTGGTAGTCCACCACGACGCGCTGTGCAAATTGCGTCATGTCCACGCGCCGGAGCAGGGCCTGGAGATCCGGTTGTCCCGACAGAATGATCTGCAGTTGCAGCGATTTCTCTCGATTCAGATTGGACAAGAGGCGCAACTCTTCCAGCAATTTCACGCCCAGGTTTTGCGCCTCATCCATAATGAGCACCACGCGGCGCTTCCGGAGCGCCTCCTCCGCCAGAAACTTCGCGAACAGATGTTGCGCCTCGACCGGATCGAGTTGTTTGGTGTTGAGCCCCAGGGCCAACAGGATCCACGGGAGCAGATAGTCCACATCGTAGCGGGCATTGGTCAAAAACCCGATGGAGTAGAGGTCGCGATTGTCCCCGATCAACTTATGCAGGAGGGAGGTTTTGCCCGTGCCGGGATCGCCGGTCAGCACCATGAACGGGGCTTCGGTGAGGAGGCCGTATTCCAACAGGCTGTACGCGGTGCGATGAGTCGCCCCGAGATAGAGAAATTCACTGTCCGGCAGCAGCGAGAACGGTTTGCTGTGGAGGCGGTAGAAGCTCTTATACATGCATGGCCTATATCATTCGTTTCATGCCGGCGGGCGTAGCCGTTGCGTGGCCCACTTTGTTGACCACCGTCCCCAGGACGGGCGTCGACTGCTTGATCAGCGCCAAGGCCCGTTCCACATCTTCCGCTTTTGTGCGCCCTTCTTCAATCACCACGAGCATGGCATCCAGATAGGGCGAAAAGGCCAGCACGTCCGACGTCTGCAAAATCGGGGGCAGGTCGAACAGGATCATACGCGATTGATAGCGATGTTTAAACTCGTCGACCAGGGCCACCATTTTCGGTGAGGTCAGGGCTTCCGCCGAGTGCGACACGGTCCGTCCGCCGGGCAACAGGACGAAGCGGCCGATGCCGGGATGCACCAGCAATTGTTCGATCGGCACATCGTCCAATAAATAATCGGCCAGTCCTTGGCACTCGCCCAGATCGAACATCTCATGCACAGTGGGGTGGCGGAGATTCGCGTCGACCAGCAGCACGGATTGCGTCACATCCATGGCCAGGCTGGCTGCGAGGTTCACGGCCGTGAAGGTCTTGCCTTCCCGCTCTCCGGGGCTGGTCACACCGATGACGTTCCATCCCTTTTCTCTGACCCGATGCAACACCTGCGTGCGAAGGATTTTGAACGAATCGACGAACGGCCCTCCTTCGAATCCGGACAGAATACGCTGTTCCCGCAGCACCGGTTCGGGGATCTGTACCGAGCGCGTACGGGTATACACGATGGTGGCCGGAATCGCGCGAATAGGCTGGGTTCGGCCGGGACCGGATCTGGGAGGGCTTTGGTGGTGCTGCTGTTGTTTATAGCGATCGAGCGCCGCTTGAAACCATTCCATGGTGACCCCTTTCCATACTGGCAGACCGGTGCAACGACCTCACGTCAGGAGATGACCACGGTCATTCGATGCCGAATTTCCTCAAGGTTGCGAACCATACGACGTCCAAGGGGGTCCAGAAGAGATGACACAGCAGCAGAAGAAGAGCCAGGGCCCCCACCCCGGCCATCCTGATTCTCCCACGCCGTCGGAGCGCACGGCCGACATCCGCCTGGTTCGGCATGTACGGAATGACCGCCAGGGGAAAGGCCTGTGTGACCCGCAACAGTTGCTCCGGCGTGCGAATGGAATGGTCGAGATGTTCGGCCAGGGCCGCGACCCCGGCGCCTCCTGCCATCGCGAGAATCACGCCCAGCAAGACGATGGCTTTTCGATTCGGCTTTTCGGGGCTCTCCGGCAAACCCGGTGGATCGATGAGTGAGAACCGTTCCCCCTTGCGCTGAACTTCCAGCCCCTCCGACACCTTCGCTTCCAGCAACCGGGACCGGATGTCCTGGTATTTTTGGGCGGACGTATCGCGGTCGCGGATCAAGACCAGATAATCCGGCTCCAACTCAGGGGTTCGCTCCACACGGGTGGCATAGTCCTGCAAGCGCCGTTTGACGATCGTGCGGCTATTCTTGAGGCCGTCGAGTGAGGAGACCACGGAGTTCAGTTGCGCCTGAATGTTGATGTAGGCCGGATTCTCCGGTCGTGGTTGATTCCTGTTCACGGAACCGGCGCCGACTCGAGCAAGATCCTGCTGCAACGCCGCGATCGTACGTTTCGTCTGCAGGACATCGGGGTGCTCCGCACCCAGTCGATCGGTTAACGTCGCGAGTCGGGCCTTGGCATCGATCAGCTGTTTGGCGATCTCCTCCCCTTCCGGTCTCGCTCCGGTTTCCCGCTCCAGCGCGGCGATTTCCTGTTTCATCTTGATCACATCGGGATGATCAGGAGCAAAACTCGCCGATGCTCCGGCATATTGGGCACGCAGAGACCGCAAGCGTTCGACGCTATCCAAAATGCGCTCGCCGGTCACCGACAGAATCGGCGTATTCGGCTTGATCGTCGCGAGTTCCCCTTCGAGGTAGTTCTTGCGCTCCTGGAGGCTGCGGATTTGCTGGTCGAGATCCACCAACTCGCGGTCGGCCTGGTTCATCATCTGCAGGTTGAGCGGCATCAACTCGGGCAACGCACCAGCCGCGCGTTGCTTGAATTTGGATAACTTGGCTTCAACCTCCTCGATGTGGGCGGCGAGGCTTTCCGCTTCCTGTTT
Source organism: Nitrospira defluvii (assembly GCA_011525625.1). GTDB lineage: Bacteria > Nitrospirota > Nitrospiria > Nitrospirales > Nitrospiraceae > Nitrospira_A. Next base: position 198,611 of record WYAX01000014.1, on the reverse strand, counting down.
GAGAAAGGTCGTGGTCTCTTGCGCCTGCCGCTCCCGGCTTTTCAGGTTTTCACCGAGAAAGAGGCTGGTCAATTCGTTGGCGACGCGCTGGGCGGTATCAGGTGTGTTGCTATTGTAGGAGACCGTGAACGCGATGGTAGCTTTGGTCGCATGCTGCGTCCGTTTGTCGATCACGTCGGCGCTGATCACTTCCACTTCGATATCCTTGATGAAACGCTTGATGACTGCTTCGGTTGGATTTTCCTGCCGCATGTCTGGATAAAGCCCATATTGTTCGACCACTTTCCACAGGCCGGACCGACTCATGACTTGCTGCTTGATCATTTCAATCCGTTGGTCGGCATAAGTGGTGATCGTACTGTGGACCAACTCAGCTGGGACTTCCTGTTCTTCGATCAATATAGTAGCCGTAGACTTAAACGTTGGGGGCCAGAGGATAGCCGCTGTACTGCTCAAGGCCAAAAGAAGACCAGCAACGAGCAGTACCACTACTCGCCTGCGACGAAGGATCCCCAAGTAATCCTCAAGGCTCATCGTTGATTCTGATTCCGGTGGCCGTCGTAGGTCTGCCATTGAAAGTCCTTTGAAACGCTTTCCCTAATTCGAGATCGCGAATTTGGGGGGATAGTAGGTCAACATCAACATGAGCATATTGGAGGTAACTGGCTCATTGATTGAGTCAGTATCCCGCCATCGGAAACCATAAGAGGCTTCGGCCCTCCACCATTCCGAAAAATGCCATGCCACTCTCGGCGTAAGATAGAACAATTGCTGTTCAAGTAACCTCCCCCCCCTTGCTTGTATGGTTGCACCGTCCACAATGTATCCCGCCGCATCCAAGGATACAGTCAGATTTTCCGTCAGGTCATAGGACGCTGTTGCGCCTAACCGGTCGGTCTGAGTCAGCATTCCAAATCCACTTGGCAAAATATCACGAGTTACACTGAGCTGCAGAGTGGCTCTGTCAAACTTCTGCGTTACATTGGTGGCAAAGACCCAAATCGTGTCCTTTTCTTTTTGATTCAGCCCAGAAAACTGAGCGGCGGAATTAAGAAAACGCGGGCCACCGTAGGCCATGAAACTCAGTCCTTCCGAAAACACATGCGTGAAGGACAAGAGAACTCCGGGGTAATAGGCTCTCAGAGCGAAAGGGGCATCTTTTGTGTGAAAGTTCGTGTATGTTCCAGTTATTTGCACATCGTCACGCTCCGTCAAGTGGTATAGGAACCCGGCTGTTCCTCCGAACACCTGATAATCGACCAGTCCCAGACGAAGCCCGTCCTGATAACTTGCATCGCTGAACTGGAATGTGCTCTTAAAACCCAGCTTTTCGTTGACCATTCTGGTCCAACTCGGATTCAGATTCCACAGGTTTCGTTGGGTAAATCGCAACACGATACCGGTTGTCAACAATTCCCCCATCAACGTATTGTCTCTGGTAAATCCCCCGGTGAATCCCCATTCGTCCCGCTCAGTTCGATACTTCAACGTCAGCGGCAAGAACACATTCGTGAACCGGTTGGGCTCACCTCCGTAATAATCCACGAAGTCCAGCGCCGCCCTGCCGCTGACCTCCAGTCGTTCGGTCTTGCCGGCGAACTCCACTCCTGGTGAAATCCAGTAGCCGTAAGTCGGATCGTGTGGCAAGGGAGTCAGCAATAGATTGTCGTTGTAATAAGCCTTAGTACTCATCGAGGGTACGAGCGACCATTCAGCCGCAAGGCCTGTAGAACAGCAACATGCGAGGATGGCGAGCAGCAGCAGACACAACGTGCCCATCTTCGCCCTCCAGCATGTCCCTTTACCTTCTCGTCTGTAGAACAGTGACGTATTCACGGACTACGGCACCATCACGACGTCGCCGCGCTGCAAGATAATATTCTGTTCCAGGTCAATCCCCTTCCGTACATCACCATACCGAAACGGGAAGGTCTGCTGTTGACCCATTACGCGGCGCACAACCTTAATATCGTTTTCCGCTGCAAAGGGGGTCAAGCCGCCGGCGAGGCTCAAGGCTTGAAGAACGTCGGTGTAGTGACCCACCAGGAATTCGCCGGGCTTCGCGACGCGTCCGACGACATAGACTTTGTAACTTAATGGCTTGATGACAGCGACCGTGAGATTGACGGCAGGAATGTATTTAATCAATCGTTTGGCGAGGTCTAAGCGCAGTTCCTCCACCGTTCGACCTTCGGCGGGCACATCCCCGACCAGGGGAAAGGAAATCAAACCGTCCGGCCGGACGACAACTTCTCTTGTGAGGTGCTCGTCCTTCCAGACGGAGATGAGCAGGACATCTTCTGGTCCAAGCAGATAGCCCTGCTCAGCCTCCTGGGTTTCTGGTGGGGTTGTCCTTACCTCATACGGCTGACAACTCACCTGGCTGAGCATGAGAAATACAACGAATAATTGCAATGCCACCCTGAAATGTCTCCGAGAACCACCATACATAAAACACTCCTATCTGCCCGCCTTGACGAGCAACTGTTCCACTTCCCGAGACTGTTGAAACATTTCCGTACGTACGTTTCAAGGCTTTTGACAGAAAGAACCTGCCTTGGCGTCATTGGTGTGTCCGACTGACGAGGTGCAGCAGCAATGTGGCTTTCAGCCACACACATGAAGCACGTAAATAAGTTTAATCAGGAAAGCCTCATTCAAATTCACGCTCGGGAATGTTCGTTTCTGCGAATCTGTGGCTTCTCTGTCCCAGGAAGCGGCCTCCTTGCAACGTGAGCGCAACTGCTCCACTTTGATTCAGCCAGGCAAGCAATTCTGTGGGTTAGGATTTGTCAAAACGCGGGGGCGGATAACGATCTTAACGCGCACCCCGCCCTCGCAAGACAACAAGGAAGGTCTTGGCGAAAATGCGCATATCCAGTTCCAACGACCAATTATCGATATAATGGAGGTCTAGACGCATCCATTGATTGAAATCTTGAATGGTGTTCCGTCCGCTGACCTGCCAAAGACAAGTCAAGCCTGGTCGCATGCTCAATCGTCTTCGCTGCCAAGGCTGATACTGCTCCACCTCTTCTGGTAATGGCGGTCGTGGGCCGACAATGCTCATTTCGCCTTTTAGCACATTGATAAGTTGTGGGAATTCATCCAAACTCGTCTTCCGCAAAAACCTCCCTATAGGAGTTACTCGTGGGTCATTTGTCAGTTTAAATGCCGGACCACTCATTTCATTGAGTGACAGTAATGCCTTCTTCTCTTGCTCAGCATGCTCGGTCATTGAGCGAAACTTATACATTCTGAACAACCTGCCGTTCAGAGAAACTCGAGTTTGCGCGAACAAGACGGGCCCCGTCGAAGTGAGTTTAATTGTAAGGGCAATAATTACCCAGAGCGGCGATAAGAGAATAAGACCCAGCAGTGCGGTTGTTACATCGAATATACGCTTGAATGCCAGCACAACTTCTTCCTGAGGCGTGGTCGAATACGTTAAAAATGAAATGCCGCCAAGCTGATCGATCCCCATCTTGGCGATGGTGCATGGAAATAAATTCATGGCCACCCGCACGGGAACGCCAAGTTCCTCACACACAAGAAACGTTTCCTGGAAGTCTTCCAATCGTTTCTGGGGAATGGCAAAAATCACTTCATCCACAACATGTCTTTTTATGATATTGCGGACTGAAGAAGGAGGGCCAAGAATCGAATATTGCCCCAGTTTACGGGAGCCCCAATTTACACGATCAGTGATAAGCCCTATGACCCGAAGGCCCCATTCCCTATGGGCCTCGATAACCTGTATCAGTTCCGCCGCTCGCCTTCCAGTCCCTATGATCAGAATGTTGCGAAAGTTCAATCCTTGCCGCCTGACATGCATAGCGGCACTCCTTACGAGAACTCTCGCAACTGACAATCCCAACAGGGCCATGCATCCGAAAATGGCAATGAAGAGGCGGCTGGTAAAGTCTAGTTTGAGTAGAAAAGCCAGTGCACCGCTAACCAGTGTTCCAATGGCTGCGACCTTTATAATCTTTTTTAAGTCAGACTGAAGTGTTTCCGCTCGCTGTGCATCATACAGCCCAAAGTAATAAAGGAGCAGGGACCACATGCCGACCGTGGGAACCATTAGTTCAAGATAACGGTAAAGCGGAAAAAGGTGTCCGATGTGGGACGACAAGAGTAATGAGTCGCGCACCCAATACGCACAGAGAAATGCTGTAACCAGCACGGATACATCGCACAGGTATTGTAAGACATCTACGATTCTGGCTTGTTTTCGTAGCATTGAATCCTTGCAGAAAGCGGTATCCTACATATACAGAGAGCGAGTTTTCCGAGAACTGTGTACTGCCCCCCTCCATAGTCAAAGGGTCATTTGTGGGAATCTATTTGGAGCATACTGTAATCGCCGGATTTGCTAAAACCTCCTCGGTGCGAGGAACTTGCATCAACTGTATGTGCTCAGCCCTAGGCCTAGATCGGAAGGGAGAGACTGAGCTGCGCTAGTTTCTGCCGTACCGAAAATCCGATGGTATGCGGCTGTATAAACCTAGCGGCAGGAAATACGACGGAGCAGACCGATATCTCCTTAATGCACCAGCCAGCTGTAGGTGAGCATTACTACTTGCTAGAACAATACACTCGGCACATTACAGAAAAGAGGAATTGAGTGCAAGTCAATTATGAGTAAAACTACCAAAATCATTGAGGAGAGTTATCTGGGGCCATATGGCCCTAGGTGCTTAGGATCGGCCTTCAGATGTGGCGTCGATGATGGGATCTCAAACACGACAGCAGGTAGTTCACCGGAAAACAATACGTCTCAAAATGAGACATCTAGGAGTCATTTTGCTCTAAACCTCATCGCTTCAGAATGTGACGCCAGAAAACCAAAATAATAAACCAAGGAGAGTTGATGCAGTACCGCTTCCACAAGCGCTTGGGTTCCATCATGAATCGGTAAATCCATTCAAGACCGACTCGACACATCCATCGCGGAGCACGTTGGTGAGTTCCTGCGTAAAAATCAAAAACAGCCCCAATCGAACCGATCAGCGGGACGTCGAGGTGCTGTCGGTTCTCTTCGACCCATTTCTCCTGTTTGGGAGCAGTCATACCAACCCACAGAATATCGGGTTTAGCCCGATCGATGGTTGCCAATATCCTTTGGTTTTCTGCAACAGACCAAAGCCCATATGGGGGAGCATAGGTACCGCAGAGGGTTAACGAGGGAAAATCTATTATGAATCTTTCGGCTATAAGCGCGAGCACCTTCGGCGATGATCCAAGAAAGAACACTCGTCCGAATCCACGACGATTAAGGCCATTCATGACCGAGAAAAAATAGTCCGCGCCTGTAATCCGCTCTCCTACACAAATTCCGGCTATCTTGGCCATGAGAACCACGCCTATACCATCCGGAACAACCAGGCTTGCTTGGTGAAGCGCATTCAGAAAAGCAGGATCGGATTGAGCAACAATGATGGAATGTGGGTTAGCACAAGCGAACACGCTCTTATGGGCTGTACGTTCAATAGAATCGAGCGCATCCTGGGTGACAATGCGCAGCGATTTGCAGTCAATCGGCACATTGAGGATGATCCCCACTTCCCGGCTTGCCATTTATTCCTCGGCGGTTCTAACGTGGTCACTCATCGCCGACTCGTATATTGTCATCAACGCCTCGTAATTTTTCCTGCCTGAAAATTTTTGCTCAAAGATGTCGCGAGTCGTATGGCGCAAACCGGCCTGACGGATCCGATCAGCCCACAATGCACTAACCTTCTCAGCCAAATCCATGGGATTGCCGGGCTCAAACTTCACTCCAGTGACGCCTTCCTCGACCACCTCATCCAAGCTGCCTATACGCGAAGCAACCACCGGGGTACCGCAGGCGTAAGCCTCTACGATCACCATGGGGAATCCCTCATACCATTCGGAAGGCACAATCTGAAAGGCCGCGCGGCTCACCACGTCGATTGTGGCGATATGATCACAGAACCCGAGACACTCCGCAGGAAGTTTATCTCGGACTATTGCCGCCTCTACCTCTTGCCGATAAGGACCATCCCCGAGAATCTTCAGTGGCACTTTCGATAAATGCTTCCATGCTGACAACATTGTGCGAATCCCCTTTTCTGCGCTCAAGCGTCCAACATACACGGCGTATCGGCCGTTTCCTGGGCCGGGAGTGGGGACGTCGGCGACGAAATTAGGCTTCACCGTTACACGTTCTCTTGGCAATCCTCCTGCAATTAGCCGGTCGGCCGCAAATTCAGTCAACGCGATGTATCGATTCACCATATTTTGATAAGTTCCGTGCCAGCGGTTGCGAGAGAGCATCCAGACTACTGCTGCGGTTGCCGCCAATGATTTCCTGTAACACCGATGTCGCAGGGCGGGCAAAAGACTGGTTCCGACACAGTCTTCGCAAGGGCGCCCATCACGGAGCAAAAGCCCCCCCGGACAGATGAAACGAAAATTGTGCAGAGTTTGAATGACCGGCACCCCATGGTCACGACAAGCCGCATAAGCACTCGGTGAGATCCTTGGGAATGTGTTATGAAAATGTGCGATATCAGGTCGAGTCTTACGTACGATCACGCTGAGTTCTTCATAGACCTCTCGGGACCAAGCGGCGTCAAAGGCGAGGCTCATCTTCTTGGTCAGGTTCGAATCATCAATAGCGTCATTGTGTCTTTCATAGGGAATGACGTCTGCGTTGGCTTCCAGCAGACGGCGCTCATTTCGATACACGGTATCTTCGCCGCTGGGTACGGCCGTACGGTAGAAGTTGTGCGCTAACAGTACTTTCATGCCATGCACGTCACAGGTCTTTGTTTGCAATCCACTGCACGCCACCGCTCAGCAACGTTGGCCAGAAATTGTGTGCGGCACCAAATCGACCGTACCCCATGTGTCGGACCATCCTAAAGCCGAACCTTTCCAATAGCAGGCGTAATGACCGGAATGTGAAATAATGAAGATGGCCGCCGTCGAACAAGATGTCGCTCCCCAGCCCTTCATTACTTTGGGATGTCGAGGGGAAGCGTCCCATCAAAAGTAGGACCCTTTTCTTGAGAAACGCGATATTTGGGGTGTTTATGACCAACATTCCACCCGGCTTAAGTACCCGATGCATCTCTCCTACAGCTTCATAGACGTCCGGAATATGCTCGATCGTATCCGCAGAAACGATGCGATCGATTGAATTTGACCGCACTGCCGATAAATTCTCTGCGGTGCCATGGATCGGTGTAAAGGAATACTCTTGAAGATTGATCTGGGCTTGGTCCAGGCGGTGCTGTGCGTACTCCAGGCCCACCAGATTTGTAAAGCGATGTCTGAATTGGTACAGGAGATGACCGGAGCCGCAGCCGATATCCAGGATGCTTTCTCCCTCTCCGGCAACCGAGAGGATGGCTTGTACGCGATCTTTAGGCCACCTGCCTACCTGTACGTCCTTGAAGTCTTCTTTTCGTAGTGATGCGTTGTAGAACTGGTTGTATTTCTGCTCCATATAAACTCCACCTCGAGTTAATCCAGAGCCAGATGCCTACGGTAGCGGGGGTCCATGCGCGCGTCTAGTGCCCGCCTATAGATCAATCAGCCAGTCACGAATGCCCCGAGCAAAATTGTTCGTCATCGTCTCCAACGAATACTTGTCCACGCTTTCGAGACATCCCCGTTGTAGGCGCGCTTGCAATGATTCGCTACGTAAGTATTCAGCGACGGCGGTTGCATAGGCGTCTGCGGAATCAGGGGTGATCACGCCGTTGACTCCGTTTACAAGATACGCGATTTCGGGACTGTGTTTGTGAATAGCGGTGGTAAACAATGGCGTAGCTGCGGCAAAACTATCAACGACCGCCAATCCAACCAGGCCCGGCATCAATAGAGCTCTGCTGATGACAAAGTATGGCACACGATCGGCGCCGTGTTTAGGCCCAACATAATGGAGCCAGGACTTGATCTCTGCGGCTGCTTCGACCAGGTGCCGATCCGGACCATCTCCTACAATGATCATTTCAAAGTCCGGCACGCGGAGCTTGATCTTTGAACAGGCTTCAAGCAAAAAGGGCATGCGCTTGTCTGGGTAAATCCCGCCACAATATAAACACACGTTGGTAGTCTTTATTCCCAAACTGGCTTTCAGGGAGACCGTGGCGTCCTCGGTCAGCGTCTCTTTGGCCTCCAAGAACTCGCGCAGATCAATAGTATTTTGCACGGTTGTGATCCGCTCCCTCTTGAAACCTGCGTTCGCCGCGATTTCCGCACTGAGCACCGTGTAGGCAAACCACCAATCAACCTGACATGAGAGGCGACGCTTCAAGCGTTCGCTTGCGCTGTTACTGCTTTCAGCTTGGTGATTCTTCCCATGGCCCCAATATGCTAGGCGAGGGCCTGTGTTGAGGGTCCGACGCAGAATCAAATAGTGGTTAACGAGCAGCCGATTCGCCTGCTCGACAATCACGGCATCGACATCTGATAAATATCGATGCACCGGTTGCCACACGAATTCTTGATCACCGAATGGCCAATATCTATTCTTGACACGTACGGCCCAGGGCGCCGCGAGGTCTACAGTACGAGGAACCGTACCCAGTCTCTCCTGGCCGTAGAACAGCTTGAGGTCGATGCCATAAAGCGCAAGTTCTTGATGTAACTGACGGAAAAATGCGATGCGATAATCTGGAAGGATTCTTTGAAGAATGGCGACTGTGGGCATGAGCGCCTGCTGTGAAATATGCTTGGCTATCTATTCCAAGGATGTGCGTCAGCGGTTTTAGACTTGCATGGGCAGATATGCCTTGTGATCAGTGCGAACGGTAGCATTCTACTAAAGTACTTTCGCAAGGTCGGAATTGGCATATGCGGTGGGATGTTGTAATCGCTGCCTACCAAAATTTTGCCGGTTTTCGGCTGTAAGGATCGCCACTTGTCTCTCGATCAGGACCACAAACAGGAACATCTGTGTCCCAAACCCCACCAACGAACCTGATTTGAAAGAGAGCAAACAATCAAAGACGAACGTTGCTGTGAGCGTCGCCATGACACCTCGTTGTATGGGGTCATGCTTCACAAGTGCATAGGCCGCACGCATCGTTCGCCATGACGCCCACAATAGCAGGATCAACAAACTTATCCCAATAAGACCCTCCTCGCCCAGCACCTCGAGCGTAACCATGTGCGGATGAAAGCCCGCTATGTTCGCCGAAAACGAGGCTGAGTTTCCAAGTCCCAACATTGCCGCCGAAGGGTCCTGAACAGAGGCCCTGGACCAGTGATGAAGTAGAGCTGATACCATCCGAACCCGAATATCCCAATCTGATTGAACTCTCTGCGATGACCAGCGCCTTTCTTGCACCAAGGCGTCATAGGCATAGATGGATGCGGTTGCCACGCATACCGCCAGGATGACCCAGGATGCATACGCCTTGATGCTGGACATTGGTTTGCTCAGAGGTAGAAACAGTATTGGAATACTGACCATGAGGAAGAATTGTGCCCTGGTCTCCGATTTGAGAACCAGAACGATACATGCTGCGATGGCCGCATATCGAATGACTCCCCACCGCCGGCTTTGGTCATGATTCAGCAGGACAGCAGCCATGGTGACATATCCAGCCAGATGAGCGAAGGCCAGTGCATTCCAAATGGTTATGCTCGAATCCCAAATTGCCACCACCGTCCGTGCATCCCACCGCACCAACACATCAAAGAGAATCGCCAATCCGGCACCAAGAATCAGGATCGCACTCAAGCCATAATAAAGATCGGTTCGGCGGCGAAGTAGGAGAGGGGCCAGCCATACATTTATGATTATATAGGGCCAGTACTTACTCCACTCCGCAATGCCTTCCTTGAATGCCGGAGTCCACCAGAGAGAACAAGCGGCATACATGAACAAGCAGGTGAGTAAAACCTGCACCCATGGCACCGTGTTAATGGGGCATCTACCATACCACCATGCACGACCAACACCGATGCCGATGCAGGTCACCATAAAGAAATTGGTAAACTGCGGATGCGTGTACAGCCAGGGACTGACCACTTGCCCCCAGACATCCACAACTTGAACGCATATTAGGCTGGCTAACGCTATCGCCGGACGGAACCACGTTCCAACAATGAGGGCAACAAGGATAAGCACATAAGTTGCGAGATTACCCATGGAAGGAAAAGCGGATCATTCGCCGGTTGCAGGGTGAACGCCGATTTCCCGAAACGGAATGCTCTCCCATCCGGGAATCTTCGCCTCTAATGCAGCGTCTTGTTTCAGAGAGAAGTTATTGGCATCAACGTCATGAAATCCTGGGTCGGAATCGGTCTCCCAGTTATCCTGAATCGTCCCATAGAATCGGGCGATAGGATTAATTCTCGTCTGCCCGCAGCGGTACATAAGATTGCCTTGCACGAGATTACGCTTGGGCATGCCGGGATCATCACTCAGTATCTGACTCAACTGCGGGTACCGTGTGCTCCACGGAGGGGTTTGATAGGGGAGCCTATCCAAACGCTTCCTCAGCACACCGTCGGCCGCTAAGAATTTCGGGCCCCAGGTGACACCGCGTGCATCCACGGAAAAGGAAGTGTCACAATTAGCGAAGACATTGTTTTGCACAGTATTGTCACGACCCCCTCCAATCTTCACTCCTTGACGCACACGTGCCAATACGTTACCTGTCGTTGATGTGCCGCTCGCCAGATCATCAAGATAGACAGCGCTGACATCGCCCTTGCTATCCATTCCCACAACGTCGTGGATAAAATTGTGGCGAATGAGGTTTCCGCGGACCGTCCAATCACGGCCGGTATAGATCGCGCCGGCATCTGAAGTCTCCGAGCAAACGTGGTGAATCTCATTCAGTTCGATCACATGGTCGTTTCCCATGAACTGTATCCCCGTATGAGGAGCATCATGAATCGAATTGTGTACGACATGGATTCCTACCCCGTCCATATCGACGCCGGGATAGGTTGTCCCTCGGCGACCATAATGATGGATGTGATTGTCGGCCAACCGATGTCGGGATGGCGTCAGTTTTTTGCGGTCTCCTCCTGAGATGGCGACGGCACGCAGCCCGATATTGTAGATGCTGGAATTTGAAACCTCATGCTCTTGGCCCCCGGTAATAACGACGCCATCTTTTCCGAAATTCCGAATAGTGCAATCGACGATGTGGTTCCCTTGCCCTCCTTGGACGTGAACAGCATCGGCTCTTCCTTCCTCAATGACCACGCCGCGAAATGTGATGTAGGATGCTCCGCTTAAGGAGAGCACCGGCACCGGCAGCAGAGTGAGTCTCCCTCGCCATTTCGAGGGGCGCTGTGGCGGCCAGAAGAACAGAACAGCTCTCTCGCGATCTATGAAGTACTCTCCCTCCTGATCGAGTTCTCTCAGAATATTGAATGCAAAGAATCGAGCGCCAGCTTTGATTCCGTAGAGAGTGGATCCGTCAAGAGTCAATAGTCGATCCGCGGGATAAATGGACTTGATCGCAAGCGATTCATCGAAATAATCCCATTTCCAAAATCCTCTTAGCCAAACATCTGCATTAGTCCATCCCGAGAGGCGTTCTGTGTCCACTCGCAAGCTCGCAGGTTGCTCTATTGAAGATCCACCTCGTGCTACCGAACCCGGAGTAACCACCTGCGAGATTCTTGCCCACCCGTTGTTGGGCCAACGAGCAAGTTGCATCGCCTCATCATCAAAAACAAATTCTTCGGGCGCCACTCCTTCCGGTTTGCCTGGTAGGCTTCTGTCCCAACGTGACTCGATTGAGCGTGCAAATTCCAGGTCTTTCAGGTTCGTGCGTAGGACATGGTCTCGAGCCTCGCCATCAATTTGGCTGAGTTCATCTGTGCTTGACACAGGTTGAAAGCGCTCAAAGGGAACGGCTGAGCCACCCGAGAGTCTGACCTCTTCTCCACCATACGCCTGATAGACGATTGGGGCATCGTGCGTGCCCGAGTCCTCCTGGGTTAGGACAAAGGTTTGCGTCATGTGGTAGGTGCCCTCTCGCAACATAACAGTGGCGCCGACGGGCAATTTGCCTCTGTTGTTCCTTTTTATTTCGCGAAGAACATTCCGCGCTCGTTCAAGACTCGCAAAGGGCTTTTCCTCAGTGCCAGCATTACTGTCCGCACCGACGAGAGGAGACACAAAAAGTATGAGGTTGGCGCTTTCCGCGAATGATAGGTCTATCGCAATGATGCTTGCTAGCAGGGCACTCAACAGACCGGCTTGGTACTTGTGCATGCGGTTATACCTCAATCGCATCGAGCATGATCCGTCCCACGTTCTCTTGCGTATGCGACGCATAGGCCAGGCGGCCATTCTCGCCATATTCCAGCGCGAGGTCAGGGTTATTGCAAAGCTCCATTATTGCTCGAGCGATCGTGGGCGGGCTGGAGGTGGATACTACTATCCCAGCTCTGTATCGCCTTGTTAACCATCCAATAAGACCTTCTTCGCACGCGATTACGGGTAACCCAGCAGAAGCTGCCTGAACGAGTAGCCCGCTCATTAAATAGTGACGACGATACCCAACCCAGACGAAGTCCGCGGCCGAGAATACCGCGGCTGATTCCTCATTAGTTACGTACCGTTTGATTTCATGTAACCGGTAATCCAGGCGCAATCGGCGAGCGGTTGCCGATTGTAGGATGGCCTCGACCTCCACCGGCTGCTCACCGCTCAATACGATATGAACATTCGATGGAAAGGCGTCGCTCTCAGTTGCCTGAAGAAGCACGTCAATACCTTTTCTAGAAGAGAGCGCACCATAGACGAGTATGACCTTTCCGGCCATCGGTATCCCTAACAGCTGTCTTGCCTGCTGACGGTTCATCGCCGGCATTGGTTCGGTCGCGTCGGGAATATAGTGAAGCCGCGAGGCATGTGGGCGCCCCGAACCGTGGATGTATTCCTGCAACGTCTTGTCTATCGTAAACAGCGCCCGTAGATGACGGCTGCTCAAAAGTCGGTGAAAGAGTCGTTCTTTCCACGGGTCGCTGCGTGTTTCTGGAGCCGTGACACCCATAGAAGAAAAGTGAAACGAGGGCCGCATAACGATCCCGCTCCAAGCGGTCCGTCCAAAAGGAGACCCCAGAAGGGCAAGAGCGTAGGTGCAATAATCCAGGTACGGCAAGAGCACCAAATCGACTCGTTCACGTCGAACACCCTTAAGATAAAAATTACCCATGATCCGTCGAAACTTCAGCATTTCCCTGCCCATGCTCCAGACCCTTCCTTCCACGCTTGCATATGGCTGTGTGGGCGCGCTAATCACGGAAAGCTTAGGCCCGCACGACGAGAGCAGTTCCCGCACCGAAGGATGGTCCAGACTTTCTTTGAAAATGCCAAGTTGGATGTGGTGTCCACGCGCAAGAATAACACTCGCGATCCATTGGAGGTATTTCCCATGATGGCCGCTCGCGAAAGGCTCTATGATTAGAATGTTCATGGATTTTGACGAAACACCGATTCAATTGCTTCCCCCGGGTACCTTCCGCATGCAGAAGGCCCAGATGCCGGCGGTGAGGAAGCTTCGCATCTTGTGCTGCCACATCAGGGGGCCGACAGCCAGGAGGAAGGTGGCAGCAACCACCAAGGATACAGCGGTTGAAGATGCGGTCTCGCGCATTCTGTAGAACACGAGCAGTCCTCCGGTACTTGCAGCGAGACATGCGAAAGTCATCGTCCGCGATTCTTTCGGAAGAAGATCACGTAGTGAAATCTTATACTCTCTATGAAAGGCGGCGATGGGGATAATGCTGCCCGCAACCAAGGCACAGGCGGTAGCGATCACCACTCCAAAACCATTCATTAATGTGCCCAAGAGATAGCCAAGTAATACATTGAGTGTTCCCATCAGCAAATGAGCCATCGTATTCCAACGGAGTCGCCCTATGCCCGCATAAGAAAAGTACGCCGGTGCCGTCACGGTATTGAAGAACCAGCCTGCGAGAAGTATGAAGGAAAATGAGACAAACAGTGTTTCATATCGCCCGATCCATAGGTCTGATATGGTGGGAATGAACAATAACAATAGTGAGTACACGGGCACGGACAAGTACCACATCACCTCGTAGCACCGTTTGTATGCAGCGGAAACACGAGAAGAATCTTTTTCCAGTAGATAAGCAACGACCGGCACGGCAACCTGATTGGCCGCAACAAGCAGTGAACGGACCTGCATGATCATGCGGTTTGCCATTTCATAGTAGCCGACCCACGAGACGCCTCCAAATCTACTCAACAATGCTTTAGTCGTCGGCTCAAAGAGTAACTGTGCGATACCATTGATTTGAAAATTAATTGCGTAGCCGAACATTTCTCGAAATGCAGTCGATGACCATCGACAGGGAAAAGGTCCCAATCCGCTAATCTTGCCTCTAAGTGCCACCCACGCTGCCACCAGACCAAAAGCAGCTTGAGCCATGTGCGAGATTCCGAGGCCTTTCATGTCATTAGTTGGGACCAGCCAATAGACCATGCACAAATAGACCAGTTGGCCCAACACAATAATCAGACCCCGCAAATCAGCTCGTTGTATGCCGTCCAGCCCCGCAAGAAATACTGACGCAATGACTAGGAGCCATAAGGACACGACCGCATATGGCAACACAACCAGTGCATCAGCCAGCAGGTTGGCCGGCACAAGGTTACCTACGAGGAAAGCCAGCGCTGGGTATAACCCTGATAAGAAGAATCCCAATATCACAGCGACCGAGATAGCTGCCGTTTCGATCACCTCCGCAGCTTGCTTCTCCTCCTGTAAGGCCAGATGCTTGGCGGCAAATTTCACCACGCTGCCTGAAAACCCAAGCTCGCTGATTCGCGTCATGCTGGTGGTGGCGAGCACGAGTGACCAGACTCCAATCTTGTCGATCCCGATTGTGCCGAGCAAGAAGCGATACATGGCCAACATCACCAGCCCCGCGACTGTGACCTGGATGGTTGCCATTATCGCGTTGCGGAATACGTTGGGCTTATCCATGATGCTTCGCAGACCGAGAGTAGAGAAGTCGTGACGATGGCCCTATGGCGAAGGTAATGCGCGTTCTCTTATAGCAACTTCGCAGATCTTAAGCTCCCGCTCCTTGGGAATACATAAAATGTCGCCCTGCTCCCTAGCCCCTGGTACGCAAGCCGGAAAACAGGGGTCAACAACCACATAGTCGTACTGTTGAATGAGCCTGATTACCTTTTGAGCGGAAGCTCCATTTGCTTTTAGGAGACTATCGGAGAGTTCAGAAAGAATCACTGGCCGATGGATCTCCATAGTCTTTTTGCAACCCTCGATTACCCGCTCCTCTGCTCCTTCGACATCAATTTTGATGAAACCTGGATCTAACGAGTGCTGCGCCACGAGTGCATCAAGCGTAGCACTCTTCACCTCATGAGTCAGATAAGTCATTCCTTTGACTGAGGGGTGCTTGAGATTTCCCACAGTGGAATATTCTTCTTTGCCGTCAATGACATTGATCTGCATTGCCCCTTCAAAGTTTGAAACGACCCCTTCGTATACGACAACCTTATCTCGGACACCATTGTGTTGAAGGTTGCGATACAGCCTCCGTAGTGTGTTCACCGTAGGTTCCACGGACAGCACCCTCTGCTGGCTTTGAATCAATTTAGCGAAGAAGACAGAATAAAATCCTACATTGGCCCCCACATCGATCGCATCTCTTGCAGGATCCACGAACTGTCGACAATACGGAATCAATTCCGACTCGTAATTCTCGTCAAGTATCTGTCTGGCAAAGAGGTCGGAACGAACGTCAAGTCCAAAGCTGCCTTCAAACTGATCGATGTGAATGACCGGGTCTTCGACAAGAATACTCTGCAGACGCTTATGCACGATCTCTTTGTAAGACCGTTCTTTGGCCAACCAGTATCTCCTCACGGCAAGCGCAGGACGAAGCACTGTTTTCAGAAAAGGATGATCGATGAGAACTTTTCGGATCTGATGGCGAGACATCCCACTTCCTAATCGTTCAAGAATTTATGTCGCAAGCTTATCGAGATGTTTTTGCTCGATGAATAGAGCATCAAAGAAGATGACGTGCCCATCTTCGGCGTATGACTGGGACAAGTTGCCGACATACTCAAACCCATGACCATCCAACATTACGACAAGATCCTTGAAACCTGCCTGCCCTTTGTATAAGCGTTCTACGGACACCTCCACAATGCACGCTGCCGCATGACCGAACGAAGTTGGGCCACCCTTCAGAATACGATCTTCATATCCTTGAGCATCGAGCTTTATGAGAACATCTGGAACTATAGGGACTTGTAATGGGTTAAGAGCAGTGTCGAGGGTCGTTACTCTTATAGGAACTTTCACCTGCTGCTGGATGAATGGAAAAAGACGTTGGTTCAGATCCGTGGAGGCTAACAAGGATGAGGACGTACTGTGGTCGACGTGATAAAACATGTCCATCTCCATTTCCGCCTCGCCGATCGCCACATTAAGAGCATGAACACGTCTCTTTCGCCGTGCCCAAGTCTCTAGCTCGCGAAAAGGAACGGGCAAAGGTTCGAAGCAGATAAGCTCCGCATCGGGAAAGAGCCGAGAGATATTTTTTGCAAACTGGCCAGTATTCGCGCCCACATCGATTATTGTTTTGATAGGCAACTTCCTCAATCCGAGCAACGTGTGATCGGGATTAAATTTCTGTCGCCTTACGTCTAAACCCAACGAGTTCAATACTGATTTGATAATTTGTTTCACTGGGCCACACGATAGGTGAGAAGAATTATTTGCCAGTCCTATTTCAATTTCACGTAGCTCATCCAAGTGTAGGACGCTGCTTCGTCAAGGAAAACCTGTTGGTACGGTTCTTCGACTGAGGACAAAAGAGGCGTGGGGGTGGGATATGTGTGCTCATCCCAAAGATCTCCCCACCGAGTGTTAGTGGTTTTAAAGACAGGGGGTAACTCATGATACGTTTCGATATTTCCTCTCAAATACTGAGCATCGACAGTATTCGGCTGCACATAGTTTATTGCTACAGGTGATGCCACGGGTCTGAACAAAGACGCCAGTTTCCCCTTGATTGCAGAGCTGAGGGAATTCTCCTCTGACGAAATAGGCGCAAAACCGGCGTGCGAAAACACTTTTTTGAGAGAGTAACAGTCACCACGGGATGGTGGATAATTGTCTTCAAACAGCAAGTGAACAAATCCGAACCATTTTGCAGTCATAACCCTTTGATAGGCATTCTGGTGGTCATCGAAGAACAGCACGGTTTCCTGTGCCGAAACACTGCTCCAGTCGATCATCGAAAAGTCGCGGTTATAGTATATTGCCCCTTTAGATCTGTATTGAACGCGGTCCAAATTGATATCTATGCAATGGAGCTGTGCACCAGGGCATGCCTGCTCGAAGAACCATGTACCTTGTCCAAGCCATAAACCACTTTCAATTATTGTTTTGGGCCTAAGGGTTTTTAGCACAAACCATGACAAAAACATGTGCGGAGCCTGCATCCCGCCTGTGTTGTCGCGCATCGGCCTTCTTTCATATATCTCGCTAAACTCTTTCAGCGATTTGCGCATATCTTCGTCTGTCCAGGGAACAGTTCCTATATGTAAATAGTCGGTCATTGTTCTATCTCATTGTCTCAACCATCTATCCGGACCAGTGTAATTGGTATTCAAAATGGATAACCTTTTCTGCTTAGATGCCCCGCCCTCCTCATAAATGTACGAATAACGACCGAAAACATTTCGGAGTGACGAAGCAAGCAGAGCAGTTCAGATACCTTCAAGGATTTTACGTTTGGAAGCAACAAAAAATTATCAGGAATAGGTCCGGATACAGCGTCCAGAACAGACTATATTACATCCAACATCTCCCCGTTCCTCTATAGATCCAGCTCAACCCTCACACCCAAGCTTTTCGAATAGGAAAATGTATCGTTCGCATCATGCAAAGCATTTCCCGCCTGCCTCCCATAGGCCTCTAGCTCGGAACTCCTCTCGTCCCTTCCAACGTCTGCCGCTCTGCGCGCATGTCCGCGTCGACCATCATGGTCACCAACTCTTCAAACGAAACTTTCGGCTCCCACCCCAGCGTGCGTTTGGCCTTCGCGGCATCGCCGATAAGGAGGTCGACCTCTGTCGGCCGGTAGTAGCGCGGATCGATCTTCACATAGTCGTGCCAATTCAACCCCACATGGCCGAACGCGCGGTCGAGAAACTCCCGGACCGTATGGGTCTCCCCGGTCGCGATGACATAGTCGTCCGGCTGCTCGGCTTGCAGCATCATCCACATGGCTTGCACGTAGTCCCCCGCAAATCCCCAGTCTCGCTTGGCGTCGAGATTGCCGAGGAACAATTCCTTCTGCACACCCAGTTTGATGCGCGCTGCGGCGCGAGTAATCTTTCTTGTGACGAAGGTCTCTCCCCGCCGCGGGGACTCGTGATTGAAGAGAATGCCGCTACAGGCAAAGAGATTGTAGGCCTCGCGATAGTTCACCGTGATCCAGTGCGCATAGACCTTGGCCGCGCCATAGGGACTGCGCGGGTAAAACGGTGTGGTCTCGCGTTGGGGAATGTCCTGCACCTTGCCGAACATTTCGCTGGAGGAGGCTTGATAGAACTTGGGCTGGATTCCGGACTCCCGAATGGCTTCCAGCAAACGCACTGTCCCCAGCGCCGTGATCTCCGCCGTGTATTCCGGCACATCGAAACTGACCCGGACATGGCTTTGGGCCCCCAGATTGTAGATTTCGTCGGGTTGAATCGTCCGGAGGATTCTGTTCAACGAACTCGCGTCGTTGAGGTCGCCATACACCAGTTTGAGGCGCGCATCGGGCACATGCGGGTCTTGATAGATGGGATCGATGCGCCCGGTGTTAAACGAACTCGACCGGCGGATAATCCCATGCACTTCATAGCCTTTCGCCAACAGGAACTCTGCGAGATAGGAGCCGTCTTGCCCGCTGATGCCGGTGATCAATGCTTTTTTCACGTGTGGGGCGACTCCTTGTCTTGGCGCGGCCACGCCGTCCGTACTTGGTTTGTAGTTCTACTCAGGGAAGTGCTGTTTGGCGAATCGTCTTCTCTTAGCATATTTTTACAAAAAGGTGTGAGGGCCAAATGGCTGGACCGTCCTGTTCTCCGACTCCGTGTCGCAACCTGATGCAGGTCCCGTTGCATCTACGTAGTGCTTTCAGCGACCCCCTGTACGTGATAATTCGGCATTGACCAATGCGTCGAACGAAGGTACTGTTTCCTCCTTACGACCGGTGTCCACCAGGGCCGGATGGACGGGGTCTTGAAGATGGATCTGTCTGCGCGCGCCATGGTGGAGGATAGGCATTGCGTGTTACGGTCTCGTTCAAGTCGAATCTGTTTCCTCGCCGCCTTGAGGCGTCAGCCAAGGCGCTAGCGGCCGGACGCCCTGAGGATTGGTGGCAAGGGGCGAAGGAACGAGGCCTCTTCTCCCTGTTCCGACTGCAACAGCAACTGGGCAGCCGTTGGTTATCCCGCTCGTTTACCGAACAGGACATTGCGGCCTCGTCGTTTTGCCGGAGCGCCTATCCGGTCCTGCCTTCCCTGCCCTGGCACTGCGACCTCGATCCCGCGTCGGCCGACGAGCTACTGAGCGGCCGCCTGTCGGTGTTCGGTCTCCCCTGGCACTGGACGGCGGATGGGGCGTGCTGGCATCAGGCCCCGGATACGGGGCGGACCTGGCCCCGGCGTTTCTTTCCCGGCATCCCGGTTGACACAGGAAACCAGTGCGGAGATGTCCGCGTGGTGTGGGAACCCTCACGGCTGCAGCACCTCGTGACGCTGGCATTGATCGCTCAAAAGGCCGATCCCTCCGTTCGAGCGCGCGCGGTTGCGGCCGTGGAAACACAATTGCTCTCCTGGGTCTCGGCCAATCCCCTGCTGATCGGCGTGCATTACGTCTCACCCATGGAATGCGCCTTGCGTCTGCTTGCCGGCTGTTACGCGCTGGACTTGATTCGTCCCTGGATGCAACAGCCTCAAGCCGTGTGGAGCGCGTTGCTCACGCTGGTGTCGGGACATGCGGAATTGATTCGGAAGCGTCTGGCCCTGCGTTCACCGATTCCGCACGAAACCCTGGCGGGCGCTGCCGCGCTGATCCATGCCGGCAGCCTCTTCACGGAACTGGAACAGGCGGAGCGCTGGCTGGCCTTCGGCCTGTATCTGTTAGAGGAAGACACGCCGCGGCACATCAGCCAGGACGGCGGCAGTCAGGAGCAGGGGCTCGGGTATCTCCACTTCAGCAGCGACCTGTACGGGCTCATCGTCGCGTTACTGGATCACCAGCAACGACCGCTTCCTGAGAAGATCCGCCAGGCCTTCGACCGCAGCCGCGCGTTTCTCGCTGAGTTTCGCATGCCGGCCGACGACCGATTGCCTGCCATCGGCGACGGTGACTGCGAAACGGCCCTGTCGCCGTATCTTCGCTTCCGGACTCCCGGACGGAAACAGACCGCCGCTTTGACGACGTTCCATCTCTCGGGCTATTCGATTATTCGCGGTCGTGATTCCCAGCGGGCCATTGTCGATCACGGGCCGCTCGGGATGCCGCCGCGCTATGCGCATGGCCATGCCGATGCCCTCTCGATGGTGCTCCAGATCGGCTCGCAGGACATCTTGATCGATCCCGGTTCCTATACGTACCTTGGGGATGAGGCATGGCGTGCGTATTTCCGCGGTACACGCGGGCACAACACCGTGACGGTGGACGGCGCGGATCAAGCGGTGCCGGAGAGTGCGCTGACGTGGTCGCATCCGTTCGACACGCACTTGGTCTATCGGGAGGAGACGCCGGAAGGGAAGATCACGGTTATCGCCAGACAGTATGGATACAAGAACCGGTTCGGCGTGACCCATTTGCGCGGGGTGTCGTATGAACCGCCCGGATCGTGGATGATTTGGGATTGGCTCACCGGCAGCGGCACGCACCATCTCGAACTGAACTGGCATGTCGGCTGCCGCGTCGTTCCAGTCGATGGGGGCTACCGCTTGGAAGGATTGGAACGGCCGATCTTCATGACCATTGAGGGAGGGGCGAGCCGACTCTATACGGGCTCCCTCCAGCCGATGGCCGGTTGGAGATCCAGTCTCTATGGGAGCAAAGAGCCGATCACGACGATCCGCGTCGAGCACCAGGGTGCGCTCCCTCATGAATTTATGACGCGCATCCGCCTGATGTAACGCACTGCGCCATCACCCGGTTTTGGCACAGGACGTCGCGACCACCCCTCCTGCCGTGTCGATGTCGAGACCCTGCCGGCACTTCAGGCCGATCGGCGAGCCGACGATCCGGCGGGCGCGTGCCGGGGCCATCTACAACGTTGAATGCGGCCGTTTTTCCGGCGAGACACGATAGCGGTTCATCCACTTGCTAAAGAAGCCGGAACCCATCGAGTTTGCCCGCGGCTTGATCGACGCTGACGGTCTCGTCGCATCCGCGGAGTCGGTTCGTGGCACCCAGTAGGCAGTCAGCGAAGTCGGCCTTTCCTGACTGATACATGCGAAATGCCGTCCATGCCGTCTGCGGGTCTTCGACTTTCAACTGGGCGGTCTGCAACAGTTTCTCTAACACGGCCACAATGGTGTCCTTGGAATACCCATAGGCACTTTCCAACACCCATACCAACTCACAGAGGACGACGCGATTGACGAACCCTGGATCGTCACGCGTACATTGCTTCGTGATCACGTGTGTGGCTTTACGCGATTGACTCGGTTCATCTTGCACGAGATGTCTGACTAGGACGTTCGTGTCGAGACCGATCATCGGCGGCTTCCTCGTTTACGAATCGCTCGGTTCATGTCTTCCACACTCACCGGACGAGCCGGCGCCTTCAGGATACCGGTTAACGCCGAAGCGTCGATGCTGGCCGGGAGCAGCACTACGCGGCCGTCTTCATCGATCACAAATTCCAGGCGGTCTCCCGGCTGGAGATTGAGCCGTTCTCGAACGTCTTTCGGTATCGTGGTTTGCCCTTTGCTCGTCAACGTCGATGTGGACATCGGAGCTCCTTACAAGAAAAGATATTCCTTACTGTATCGTAAGTCATTGCAGCGCGCAAGGGATGTGAGCGCGTGATGAGACGGGCGATCACCATGGCGTCGGACCCCTTGTCGGTCGGCGAGCCGACGACCCTGTCAGTACGCTCCGGGATGTCTCGGATGCCGAGTGAGGGTGCGCATAGATGCGAAGGGGGGAGAGAGAATCTGCCGGGCGCCCGGGGCGTTCCGATGCCGCCCGGCCTCACTTGAATCAGCCGGCGTTCAGCAGCCGGGCCAGGTGCTCCACAATCGGATTGCCGCGTTCCCATCCCACTTCGAAGGAATGGCGCCCTTCTTCCACTGCTCGGCCATCACACTCCGACCTCACGTTACGGTCAACCGCTTCAGCGCATCGGAGGGGGGCACGACCCAGGTTCCATCGGGGAGTCGATAGGCTGCTTTCGTGCGACACACGATCATCTTCTGCTTCACTCGTCCTGGCTCAGCGGCCTCTAGAGCTTTGAGCCCGTCGGCGTCCGCGGGCCCCGGATGCTCTTTCCATTTGCATTTGACCGCGGTGAGGGCACCGGCGCGATCGATCACCACATCCACCTCCGGCCCTCCCGCAGTGCGCCAGTAACCGACCGGCGCGGCTGGCCGCTTGTCGAAGAATCTGGCCAAAGACATACGACTCCCAGAATGCCCCGGCGAGCGTGGATGCCGTCAGCTCCCGTGCCGAACGAAATCCTGCGAGAAATGCCGCCAGACCGGTGTCGAGGAATGCGAGCTTGGGCGCTTTGATCGGCCGCTTGGTGCGATTGCCGAAATACGGTTCGATCATGGTCACCACTCCCGATGTCTGAAGCAGCCCTGCCCATTTACGTGCGGTATTGGGAGCAATGCCGGTATCTCGTGCAAGGTCGGAGTAATTGATCATCTGAGACGTCCGCAGCGCACAGGCGCGCAGAAACCGATTGAACTCCGGAAGGTCCGCAACACGCAGCACGTTGCGCACATCGCGTTCAAGATAGGTGGCGACGTAGGCGGGAAACCACAGGTCAGGATCGGTCCCAAGGTGCAGCTCGGGATATCCGCCGAGAAACAGGTAGCGACACTCCTCGATCGCATGGCCTGCCGCGAGCAATTCGGCCCTCGCGAGTGTATGCAGATTCAGCACCGCGCAGCGCCCCGCCAAGCTCTCCGACACGCCATGCATGAGCGGGAATACTTGCGATCCGGTCAAGAGAAAGCGGCCGGGTGAGCGATCCTGGTCGATGTGGACTTTGAGATGCCGCAGCAGCGACGGCGCATACTGAATTTCGTCGATGATCACCGGTGGCGGATAGGCCTTGAGCAACTCGTCTGGTGCGGTGCGCGCGGCTTCCGCATTCGCCGGGAGATCGAGAGTCAGATAGGAGGTACGGGGATAGAGATGCCGCAGCAGAGAGGTCTTGCCGGTCTGTCTCGCGCCGGTGATGAGCACAGCGGGAAACGGCTTCGCCATGCGCCGAATACGCCCTTCAACTTCCCTCGCAATCCACATGCGGATAATTTGCACTGATGGTGCAAATCATGCACCTACTCTCTTTTCACGCTTCTCGTCTGCCGGTGAGCATTGGAATATACTCATAATGGGAGAAGCAGCCGCTCTAGTTGGGCGACGATCCGCTCTGCCGCGTTCCCGTCCCACGTGGAAGGAATGGCGCCCTTTTTCCACTGCCCGGCCATCAATCGCGAAATGTCTCGCAAAGGTTTGCAGGCAGTGCACACCTGTCACGATCGATGCGCGTGCATGTAGGCTCGCAGGAGCGCGTTGATTCGCGTTTGATACCCGGGCCCTTTTGCTTTGAACCAATCCAAGACCTCACGATCCAAGCGGATGGTAACTGCAGTCTTCGGTTCGGGGAGCCTGAGCACGGCGCGTTTGAAGAAGATGTTTCCCTGTTCCGGGATGTCGGAGGTATCAATCTCCTTGTCCTGGAGCGCGTCAATTGCTGCCCAGTTTGTCCTCGAACGCTTTTTTGTAGCGTGCTTCTTCACGGGTATTTGCCTTTCGTGCGGAGATGATGCGAATGACCCTCGCGCGCTCCGTAAATACCACCGCCATGAGCCGGCCACGAATGAACCCGAAGCCGATTTTTCTGGATTCGCCGTAGTCGTTTCGAACGTCCGGGCCTACCACCATGGGGCCGGTGAAGATCTCCGGGACGTCCAGAAAGTCGATGCCATGTTTGGCAAGGTTCGTGGTTCGTTTGGCTTCGTCCCATTCAAAACTCACGAGCAGAGTGTACATACACCATGTATGTACGTCAAGGAGTTGCCGGGATTGTGTACGCCTGCCGGCGCGAGAAGGGAAACGTACTGCCCTTGTACTTTTCGAGGCCCTCCCGACTCCGCACCAAGACAGGGCTACTTACCCACTCGCCAGCATCCGACCGCACGGCTCAACCTGGCAGGATGCTGAAAAAGTCTACCAGCGGCATTCTTGCACGCCACGGCCGTCTCACCGGCTCGGCGGCGTTCACACACGTCCCGCGCGTCGTGAATCTCAGAGGCTCACCGTATCGCACAGGGTGCGATTCGCCTATGGGACACGAGGCGGTCATCGACTTGCGCCCGTCCGCAGATGGGACGTTCCTTCTTCGTCGAGTCGCGGACCTCGCTGCGGCCTTGCCGGACGGCCTTTTACCATCCTGCACGGGGTTATGAGACGGTCCGTGCCTATTCGTGATACCAGCATTCACGGGTACTCGAAAGATTTTTCAACGGCCTGCTCGTCGTCGGGCCGGGGATGCCAACACTGACTCAGCAATTGTGCGACAAACCGTCATGAATAAACCGGGTTAGGCCAGTGGCGTGAACTCTGATCACCGCTCTCGGGCAGGCCATGCATCGACGGGAATATTTGCGAGCCGGTCAAGAGAAAGCGGCCTGGCGAGCGATCCTGATCGAGGCGGACGTTGAGATACCGCAGCAGCGATGTCTTGCCGGTCTGTCTTGCACTGGTGATGAGCACAGCGGGATACGGCTTCGCCATGCGTCAGATCAGCCCTTCAACTTCCCTCGCACTCCACATGCGGATAATAGGCACTGCTCGTGCGAATCATGCACCTACTCTCTTTTCACGCTTCTCGTCTGCCGGTGAGCATTGGAATATACTCATAATGGGAGAAGCAGCCGCTCTAGTTGGGCGACGATCCGCTCCGCTGCTTTCCCGTCCCATTTCGGTGGAATCGCCCCTTTCTTCCACTGCCCGGCCATCAAACGTGTCAGGGCCGGCGGAAGTTTGCCGGGGTCGGTGCCGATGAGTTCGTTGGTGCCGAGCGTCACGGTCTCGGGCCGCTCGGTGTTGTCGCGCAAGGTCAAGCAGGGCACGCCCAGCACGGTCGTTTCTTCCGTGATTCCGCCCGAATCGGTAATGACGCCACGGGCATGTTTCACGAGGTAGTTAAACTCGAGATAGCCCAACGGATCGACGTAGTGCATCGACGGGAGTGCCTGGCCCGCTTCACGAAGATTTTTGGCGGTACGCGGGTGCACGGGAAAGACGACCGGCAGGCCCTGGGTGCCGTCCGCAATGGCCTGTAATAGGGCGAGCAACTTGTGCTCACCGTCCACGTTCGCCGGACGATGCAGCGTCACCACGCAGTACTGCTGCGGTTTCAGCGCGAGGGTTGCCCAGCAGGCCGGCGGCCGCAACCGCCCCTCGTGCTTGAGCAAGGTGTCGATCATGGTGTTGCCCACGAAAAAGATACGGTCCTCGGGGACACCGGCCCGGCGCAAGTTGTCGTTGGCCGTATCGCTGGTGGTGAAAAACCAATTGGTGATCGAGTCGGTCACCACGCGATTGATCTCTTCCGGCATGGTCCAGTCGTGTGAGCGGATGCCGCCTTCGACATGGGCGACCGGTATGCCCATTTTTCGAGCCACGATCGAACAGGCCATGGTCGAGGTCACATCCCCCACCACCAGGCAGAGATCGCTCGTGTCTTTCGCCAGCACCTTTTCATAGCCCACCATGATGCCCGCGGTCTGCTCGGCCTGGGTTCCCGACCCCACCTCCAGGTTAATGTCGGGATCGGGAATGCCCAGTTCCTCGAAGAAACTGCCCGACATGGCCTTGTCGTAATGCTGGCCGGTGTGAATCAGTCGGTAGCGCAGGGCGTCCCCGCCTCGCTTTTGTGCGGCATGCAACGCGTCGATGATCGGCGCGATTTTCATGAAATTCGGTCGTGCTCCGGCGATCAGGTCAATACGCTTCATGGGTAGGCTTCCAGTTATGGTATTGCGATGGCGGTCCGGCTCTCCTCATTACATAGCGGACCTCGGGCGAGTCGTCAACAAAAAGGACGGTGAGGACGGACAAGACGGATCGCCATGGGCAGGGAGAGTGTGTGAGGACGCGGTCGGCCGGTGGCAGGAGCGACGCGATGAACGGTTACTCTTTTTCGACGAGCCTCCACCCTTGTTTCTGTAGACACCGTTCCGTGGCTTGAATGATCAGCAGTTGGATGCCCTGCTGTAGCTTGGGATCGCGAAGGGTGTCGGCCTGACACTTGTTGTAGTCCTGGGCGTACTGGTCTTTCGGGCGCGTCGGATGGACCCACTCCGCGCCGACGCAACCGGTCAAGACAGACAGGAGGACACAGGAGAGCACGAGGTGAGCGGGACGAATCATGCGGAGCCTCATGGTGAATCGGGGTGAATCGCGGGTCTCAGGGGGTGAAAGATAAACTGCGGGGCGGAGACGCGTCAAGTCAGCGAGCGGCGGTGCTTACGGCAGCGGTACGGAGAAGGTCACCTGCGTGCCGCGTTCGTTATAGGTCAAATCGGGGAAGAACGCCTTGGCGAGAAAGACCCCGCGTCCATTGGCGTCACGGCTGTCGCAGGGCTGGTCGCTCTTCGTGAGAAAGCGGTCCCAGGTGAACCCGTTCCCCTCATCCGCAATCGCGTAGTGGAGTCGGCGGCGGCGGAGGTCGTGCCCGGCCCGAACGACCACGCGACGCTCGGCGAAGCGCGGGTCACGCCGGCGCGCCTCGATCAGGGCGTCAAATCGGTCGGTGCTGAGCGCCTGGTGTTTCTCCTGATACTGGATTTCCAGGCTGCCATGTTCCACGGCGTTGACGATGAGTTCGATCAGTGTGGCCCGGAGGTGCAGTCGCTGGGATTCCGGGAGCTTATTGGCTGTTTGCTCGATCAACCAGGTCACGCAGGCTTCGACGTGGTGGGGATCGGTGCCGATGGTCAGACGGTAGTCCACCTGCTCGATGCCCGGTATCGCGTCCACCGGGCGGGGGAGTCGTTGGATCGCTCGATCCAACGCCAGTCCGATTTCCTTGGCACCGGTCGGTCGAGGAACGTAGTCTGTGGCGCCGGCACGCATGGCCTCGAGGACGCTCCCCTCATCCGCGGTGTCGGCCGAGGCGATACTCACCGTGGTGGCACATCGTTTGCGAATTTCCTGAACGAGCATGATCCCGGTGCGTTCCGGCAAGAACAGGTCGGTGATGACGAGCTCGGGTCGTGTCATCTCCACCATGGCGAGCGCCGCCCTCGGGTCCGGAGCGGTGACGACAGAGATGTCGCGAGCCTGTGCCTGTTCCAGGATGAGGGCCAAGACCTCGGAATCGGGGACGACGGCCAAGAGGGAAGGGAAAGATCCCGGCACGGTCATGTGGGACATCCCTTTTCGATGAGCGTCACCAGCGCCGCCGTGAGGCGTCCCGCTTCTGCCTGCACCTGTTCGACCAGTGCGGCAAGTTCCTGTACGGCGGCCTTGCGCGCGGCTTCTTCGAGGTGGGCTGCGGAGGCCACCGTCGGTTTGGCACAGAACTCCATGGCCGACCCCTTCAACTTGTGGGCTTCCTTGATCAGAGTCGGGAGATCGCCTGCGGTCGTCGCCGCCTGAATGGCGGCGAGCGCCGGCGGGGTCCGTTCCACGAACAGACCGGCCAGCGTCAGAAAGAGCTCCTGGTCCCCGTCCAACCGATCGAGCGCGGCGGTCAGGTCCATGATCGTTTGATATTCCACTAGGCCCTCCCCTTGTGCGCGGTCGACCGGTCTTGGATTTCCAGCCCGAGTAGCGCGACATCGTCGGGAAAGATGTCTCCGCCTAGCCATTGATGAGCGATGGCCATGGTTTCCGTGATGCTGTGAACCAGGCCGGAGGAGCGATGCTCTTCGAGTGTGGCTTGCAGGCGGGGCTTGCCCCAGAGTTCACCGGTCGTCGACGGCGCCTCGTAGATTCCGTCGCTTAACAGGTAGAGGCGGTCGTGCGGTTGTAACTGTGTGCGGGCGCTTTCGAAGGTCGAGGCTGGATCGAATCCCAACGGCAGGCTCGCGGAGGCCAGCCATCGGGAGTCACCGTTGGTGGCATGCAGAAATGCGCCGCTATGGCCCGCCGTGGCATACGACAATTCATATGACGTGAGATCGAGGCGGCCCACCCACAGAGTAAAGTACTCCCCGTCCTGGCTTAACGGAAAACGGCGGTTGGCTTCGTTGATGATCGCTCCGGGATCGAAGCTGCCCACGGCTTTCACGAGATTGTCTTCACGGAGAAAACTCATGAGT
Source organism: Nitrospira defluvii (assembly GCA_011525625.1). Lineage (GTDB taxonomy): Bacteria > Nitrospirota > Nitrospiria > Nitrospirales > Nitrospiraceae > Nitrospira_A. The sequence continues at coordinate 170,068 of WYAX01000014.1, read as the reverse complement.
CCCACCGCGCGCAGCGCTGCGGCGACCCCGTGGCCGGATGCATCGAGAATGTAAAGCCCGAGCGCGTCCGTCCCCCAGGCACAGACCTGGAAGAGATCTCCGCCCAAGGCGAGGGACGGTTGATAGGCCCAGTGCATGGCGATGCCCGGCGCCGGAATCCCCGGCAACGGGAGTTGCGCTCGGACGAAGGCGGCAGCTGATTGGAGTTCGCTCTCCAACTCATGCTGCTTGGCGGAGAGCAATTTGTGCGAACGGTCTAGATCGTCGCGGGTGCGCTCGATCTCACGAACCAGGGCGCTGGACCGTATGCTGGCCTGCACCCGCGCCAGGACTTCCTGCTTGCTGGCGGCTTTGCTGAGGAAATCGTCGGCGCCGCGCGAGAGGCCTTCAGCAATCTGTTCGGGCCGATCGTGCGCGGTCATGAGGACGACCTGACTCGATCGTAACTCCGGGTCCGCACGGATCGCTTCACAGACACTGGGACCGTCCATGCCCGGCATCATCCAATCGAGGATCACCAAGTCCGGACGGTGCGCGCGGATCGCGGTTAAGCCGGCGCTACCATCGACGGCTTCGATCACACGATACCCCAAGCGTTTCAATCGACCGGCCATGCCGATTCTGGTGATTTCGTCGTCGTCGACGAGCAAAATCACCGGTGCCGGTTTGGGAACCGTCACGACCTCGACCGATGGTGTCATCTGCGGTGCGGGCTCACCCACGTAAACTGCTCCTGGGACTGTTCAACCGGCCGCGGGCAGATTCGTTGCCGCAATCGCGTCCTGTTCCGAGTGATAAACGGGCAACATCTGATGGAGATTGGCCAACGTAATGATCTCTTTCACGTAACTTTGGGGGTTCAACAGCGCGATCCGTCCCGGCGTGCCGCTCAGGCTTTGCGCCACGAGCGCCAGGGTCCCGAGCGCGGAACTATCCAAAAATCGAACCCCGTGCATGTTGAAAATCACCTGGCGGCACCCGCTCGATTTCACGCGATCGACCGCCCCCTTGAAGGTAGCGCGGTTGGCGTAGGTCAGCTCCCCGACCAGATCGAGAATGACGGCATTCCCGACACGCCGTTCAGTAATCTGCATGCCCGGCTCCTTCCATGACGGCAGATTAGCCTCAGGCGCTCTTCTTAATCGTCGACGGAGCGTCCGCATCGATCAGCGGGATCGTCTTGTGCAAATTGGCCAACTCGATAATCTGCCGGACCGTGGGCTGAGGGTAGGCCAGGGACAACGTGCGCTTTTCTGCCTGCAACTGCCGGTGAGAAATCATCAGCAGCCCCAATGCCGCGCTGTCGAGGAATGCTACTTGGGAAAGCTCGATCACGATCTGGTCGACCCCATCGACGGCGACCGATTTCAGCATTTCCTGAAACGGTTTTCGCTGGGTGTAGGTAAAGTTGCCTTCCAGCTTCAAGGTGACCTTGCGATTATTGACTTCTTTCGTGATTTTCATTCCGGCTCCTCTTTGGAAAAAGTGAACGATCAGGCACGGGCGACATGAGTCAGCACGGTTGCGGCAATGTCTTTGAGCGGGCGCACGACGTCGGCCGCCCCCAGCTTAATAGCTTCTTTGGGCATCCCAAAGACGACGCACGAAGCCTCATCCTGCGCGATGGTATAGGCCCCGGCTTCCTTCATCTTGAGTAACCCCTTCGCGCCGTCCCCGCCCATCCCGGTCAGGATCACACCCACCGAATTCCCGCCCGCATACTGCGCGACGGAGTCGAACATGACGTCGACCGAGGGGCGATGGCGGTTCACCGGCTCGTTCTGATTGATGCGCACCGAATACCGCGCACCGCTGCGAACCAAGGTCATGTGGTAGTTGCCGGGTGCAATCAGCGCATGACCGGGCAACACACTGTCGCCGTCTTCGGCCTCCTTCACGGAGATGCGGCAGAGTTCGTTCATGCGATCGGCCCAGGTTTTCGTGAACTTTTCAGGCATATGTTGCGTGATCAGTATCGGAGGGGTATTGGGTGGCAGCACCTGCAACACCTCCTTCACGGCTTCGGTCCCGCCGGTTGACGATCCGATCGCGATAATCATATCGGTTGTCTTGATCATGGCCGAGTTCAGGGCGGTCGGCCTCACAGGAGTCTGTGCGCCTGCCGCGGGCGTCTGTCGGAGCGACGCGGTGGCTGCGCCTTTGACCTTGGCGATCAAGTCGGCGGCAATATCGTCCATGCCCTGGCGAAGATCGATCTTCGGTTTGGTGATAAAGTCCACCGCCCCGAGCTCCAGCGCGCGGAGTGTGGTCTCGCAGCCGGCCTCGGTCAATGAACTGACCATGATCACCGGCGTGGGACGTCCCCGCATGAGCTTTTCCAGGAAGGTCAAGCCGTCCATCTTCGGCATTTCCACATCCAGGGTCAGCACATCGGGATTGAGCGCCTTGATCTTCTCTCTGGCGACATAGGGATCCGGTGCGCTGCCGATGACCTCGATGTCGGGATCTTTCGACAGCAGCTCAGCCAACACTTGCCTCATCAACGCGGAATCGTCGATCGTCAGCACTCGAATCTTACTCATTGCCGAACATCTCCATCTCTTGTGGTGTGCCTGCGGGACAAGGTGCCACTCCGGGCCCACAGTTAGAAGAGCGTGATATCGCCCTGTTGCGTCGTCGGCTCCTCTGCGATCCGGTGTTGGTACTCGGACTCCCGCTCGTAAATCGTCCGATTCTTGACCCGTTCGATCTTTTTCATCAGCACGCGCCCGGAATCCGTGAAGTAATACACCTTCCGGGGATACACGTCGCCGAGATCGCTCTTAGCGACGGTGTAGCCTTCTGTCTTCAGAAATTGCAGGACCCATTCGGTATTACGTGCACCGACATCGATATTGCCTTCGTAGATTCTTCCGGCGCCGAACAGTTTCACTTCCAGTCGATGCTTCAGCCCGCCGCGCTTCAGGATTTCGTTGATCAGTTGCTCCATCGCGAACGAGCCATACCGTGTCGACTCCCCGCCCCAGGAATCTCCGGATTGATGTTCTTTCGGCGCGGGAAGCATAAAGTGGTTCATGCCGCCGACACCGACGATCGGATCGCGAATGCAGGCGGAAATACAGGAACCGAGGACGGTATAGACCACCATCGGTTCCCGGCTCACGAAAAACTCACCCGGTAGAATGCAGGCGATTTCGTGAGGAAACCGGCGATCCTGCATCCGGCGAATATGGGAAAATGTGTCGGTGTCGATGACAGGCATCGTTCTCAAGCTTCCTTCCAGTAGATGGTCGGGGCGATCGTTTTGAAAGGATGGGACACCCACTGCAAACTTTCTGAGTGTCCAATGAACAAGTATCCGCCCGGCTTGAGATGGTGATAGAACTTGTTCACCAGGCGTTCCTGCGTCGGACGATCGAAGTAAATCATCACGTTCCGGCAGAAGATCAGATCGAGCGGCGCCTTGATGGGGAACCGATCGTCCATCAGGTTCAACCGCCGGAACTTGATGATTGCAGAAAGATGCGGCTTGACCTTCACGAGCCCGGCACTGTCTCCTCGCCCATGAAGGAAATGCCGCTTCACGATCTCCGCCGGAACCTCGCGTACCCGCTCTTCCGCATACAGTCCCTTGGCGGCATGCGCCAAGACGCGAGTGGAGATATCCGACGCGAGGACCTGAAAGTTCCACTGCTCCGGGGCACGGACGCTTTCATACAGGGTCATGGCGATGGTGTACGGTTCTTCGCCGGTCGAACAGGCGGAGGACCAAATCCGGATTTGTTTTTCTTTTTCCAGGGTGGGCAGGATGCGTTCACGCAGAAAATCGAAATGTTTGGGCTCGCGGAAAAAATCCGTCTTGTTCGTCGAGAGGAGATCCAGCATGCGCGTGAACTCTTCGCCGCTTTGGTCCTGCGTCACATACTGGTAGTAAGAGGCAAAACTATCCATATGGAGGTCACGGAGCCGTTTGGTCAGGCGAGAGACCACCAGGGACTGCTTGCTGTCCCCCAGCGAGATGCCGCTTTCGTCGTACAGCAACGTGCGGATCTTTTCGTATTCCTGCTTCGAGATCGCGTATTCCATCGTATTAGCTCCGATACCACACAAATAACATCAGATAGACCAGATAGGCGGTAATCATCGTGCCGCTGAACGTCCACACAAGTGCGTTGCCCATGCGTCGATGCGTCGTCATACCGGCAACCATGGCTCCCACACTGCCGAACCGGAGGCGATGGAGTCCCATGTAGAGGTTGTACGCACCGAGGACGATCGTCGAGACGGCCAGCAACATATGGGTGACGAAGATGGGGACGTAGAGGGACCAATAGTCGGTCTCCGGGCCTTTGAACGACTCCCGTCCGAACAGAGCTTGTTTGAGCACGTACGCGACAAGCCAGATTCCGACGATGGTGCATCCGACGATCATGCGATGGGAATGGTGCGAAACATCGTGGGATTTGGCGGCCCGCACGCCGGCCAACACGACGAGATAGGCCACGGTCAAACTAGTGAGGACGAGATACCAGAGGATGGTTTTGAAGTCCATGATTCGTCCTTGGGCTAGTGGTGAAATCGACCGGAGCCGTCGAAGCGGGTCCGGCATGAATACACCCGCACCTTCACTTATCGGTTGCGTGAAGCTGTTTCTTAAGGGGGATCACGCTGAAATTGTTGGCGGGAGTTGCGAAAAAAGCGCGTCACGTGAGGGAACCGTGCAGGTGGGCAATATGTACCCACCCGCACGGACGGGATGCTAGAACTCTTCGAAGTCGTCATCCTTCTTGTGGCGATCGTGGCCGTTCCCGGCGGCGACACCCACAGGCTTTTTGGTCTCCGCCGGCCTCGCCGAGAAGCTCGGCTTCTTCAAGCCCGGCTTTGTGACGCTCACCGCCGGCTTGGCTACAGTCCTCGCCGAAGGCGTTGCTGTGCGCGCAGACGCATGGTCTTCGGAGGCATTGACGACGAACACGTCCATCTGGCTCATCAGTTCCTTGGCCTGATCCTTCATGGATTGGCTGGCCGAGGTGGTTTCCTCCACCAGCGCCGCGTTCTGCTGGGTGGTCTCGTCCATCTGCATGATGGCCTTGTTGACCTGGTCGATCCCCTGGGCCTGTTCCTGGGATGCGGCCGTGATCTCCGCGATGATGTCCGTGACCCGCTTCACTGAGCTCACGATCTCCTCCAGCGTCTTGCCGGATTGGTTCACCAACTCGCTGCCGTCGCTGACACGTTGGATCGACTCGTTGATCAATCCTTTGATTTCTTTGGCTGCGGTCGCCGACCGCTGGGCCAAGTTCCGGACTTCCGCCGCCACCACCGCAAAGCCCCGGCCATGCTCCCCGGCTCGGGCCGCTTCCACCGCGGCGTTTAATGCCAGCAGATTGGTCTGGAAGGCGATCTCGTCGATCACGGTGATGATGTCCGCGATCTTCTTGCTGCTCTTGTTGATCTCCCCCATGGCTTCCACCGCACGGACCGTGACGGATCCGCCCTTGTCGGCGATGTCGCGCGCCGCGATGGCCAGCTGGTTCGCCTGCTTGGCATTATCGGCATTCTGTTTGACGGTAGAGGTCATTTCTTCCATGGAAGCGGACGTCTCTTCCAACGCGCTAGCCTGTTCCGACGTGCGCTGCGAGAGATCTTCATTGCCCTTGGTGATCTGCTCCGCACCGGACGACACGGCTTGGACGGCTTCGCGCACGGAGGTGATGGTTTGCGTGAGGTTCTGAACCACCGCATTGATGCTGCACTTCACTTTATCCAGATCGCCGCGATAGGTCTCGGTCATTTCCTGCGTGAGGTCGTTGTTGGCCAGGCGACCGAGGACGTTCTGGGCTTCGGTGACAAGTTTCTCCATTTCGAATTGGGACTGTTTCTGCGCGGTGATGTCGCTGGCGAACTTGACGACCTTGTACGGCTTGCCGCTGGCATCGAAGATGGGATTGTAGGTGGCTTGAATCCAGATCTCTCTCCCGCCCTTCGCGATCCGCTTGTAGGAGTTGGTGTCAAACTCACCACGATTCAGCTTGGCCCAAAACGCTTGGTACTCCAGGCTGTTGGCATAGGTCGGGTCGACAAACAACCGGTGATGTTTCCCCTTGATTTCATCCAACGTGTAGCCGAGGCAGGCCAGGAAATTGTCGTTGGCGGTAACGACCGTTCCGTCCAGGTTGAATTCGATCACGGCCTGCGACTTGCTCATCGCCAAAGCCTGTTGCTCCATTTTTCGCTTCTCAGTGACATCCGCCCACTCCAAGGCATTCCCGAGATAGTCCCCGTCCGGACTCATCACGGCGGTGACCAACAAACTCAGCGTCAATGGACCGATTTGGATGTCCGCCTTGTGCGGCATGTTCGCGGGGTCTGCCAAAATCTTTCGCTGCTTGCTGGGATCCAGATGGAAATCGTCGATGCAGGTGCCCACCACCGTATTCACGTTGAACTTCGGCAACACCTTCTTAATTTCCGGCTCCAAGGCCACGAGTGTTTTCTTCGCCGTGGAATTGGCATAGGTGATGACCAGATTGCGATCGCAGAGCAGAATGTTGTTCTGTGATTGTTCGAGTGCGCCCAGGTAAAAGCCGCTCATATCGGCCTGCGCTGGCGCTTTCGTCTTCGTCTTTGCCGGTGCCTTACTCATCTTCTTCTCTCCTTGTGTGTGGTGTCCGCGTTTTGCTCCCTCGAGCATAATGGTCTTGATGGCTGCGTAGGCGTCCGTCCAGGCTTGACTGACCTCAGGCGTCCAGGCCTCTCCGGCAAATTCGCCCAAGACCGCGAGCAGATTCTCCCCGACCGCGTCGTAGTAGGCCGGCTTGGCGCCGTATCCGACGTGTCGGGCTCCCATGTCCTGCAGGACCGGGGTGAGTTTTTCCGGATGACGCAGGTTCTGGATGACCAGGACCAGGGAGGCCAGTAGCTTTTTCTTCTGTTCGCTGATCGACGCGTTTTTGAACAGCGGCTTCACGACCGGATACTTTTCGAACAGCCGTTCATAAAAACGGGTCACCAACGCGTCGCCCTGGGGCGCCACCAGTTTGAAGCTCGATTCCAACAGTTCAATGTTTAATCCCATGTCTTAGTCTCCCTGGGTGCGATGGTTAAGCGGCAATTTTCTCGGATTCCGTCATGTCTCCGTCGGTCAGCAGGCGATCCATGTCGAGTAACGCGACCAGCTTGTCGCCGGCTTTGCCGATGCCGTTCAGGAAACTGACATCGACTTGCGCGCCGAATTGCGGCGCGGGCTGAATATCTTTCTTATCGATATCGAGCACGTCGGAGACCGCATCCACGACGAGTCCCATGATTTTTTCCTTTACGACCACGACCACGATCACGGTGAACATGGTGTATTCGATTGTCGGCATCCCGAACTTCGTGCGGAGCTCCACAATGGGCACGATGGTTCCACGGAGGTTCAACACGCCTTTGATGTGGGACGGGGTATTGGGAATACGCGTGACTGCCGTATACCCCTTGATTTCCTGCACGCGGAGAATATCGACGCCGTACAGTTCTTCGCCGAGCTGAAACGTCAGGAACTGACTACCGTCGGTGCTGATCCCCATCTGATGATTCAATTCTTTGTTCGTGGATTCCTGATCTGCCATCGTGTCCTCCCACCCTGTTCGTGAAGTCGTCGTCGCCATGGTTCAACCGCCTGTCGCCTACGCCGCCTGTGCCGTCCCGTTCCGAGAGATATTGAGCAATCCGCGGACATCCAGAATGAACCCGACCGTGCCGTCCCCGAGAATCGTGGCGCCGGCGACGCCTTCGATCTTTCTGAAGTTCTGCTCCATGCTCTTGATGACCACCTGCTGCTGCCCGAGAATTTCGTCGACCATCACGGCGACCCGCTCGCCCTCGGTCTCCAGTATCAACAAGATCGCCTTGGTCGGATCCGACAACTCCGGTTCCAGCCGAAACACGTCGTACAGGCGCATGAGAGGAAGATAGGTGCCCCGAACATTGACCAACTCCCCTTTGCCCACGATGGTTTTGATCATCTCCCGCTTCGGCTGAATCGATTCAAGAATGGACAGCAGCGGAACGATATAGGTGTCCTTGCCTACCCGGACCGTCATCCCTTCGATGATCGCCAACGTGAGCGGCAGCTTCAGGGTGAAGGTGGTGCCCTTCCCTGCCGTCGTTTTGATGCTGACGGTGCCGCCCAGACCTTCGATGTTCCGCTTGACCACGTCCATGCCGACGCCGCGGCCGGACACGTCCGTGACCTTGTCGGCGGTGGAGAATCCCGGTTTGAAGATGAGCATCCAGATCTGCTCGTCGGATAATTTGTCCGACTCCGCAATCAATCCCTGCTTCACACCTTTCGCGAGGATCTTCTCTCTGTTCAGCCCACGTCCGTCGTCTTCCACCGTGATGCAGATATTGCCGCCTTCATGAAACGCGTTGAGGCGGATGATGCCCTGTTCAGGTTTTCCCGCTGCCACGCGCTCGGCCGGGGTTTCGAGGCCATGGTCGGCTGAATTCCGCACCAGGTGCGTCAGCGGGTCACCGATGGATTCGATGACTGTCTTATCGAGTTCAGTCTCTTCGCCGGACAGAATGAGGTGTATTTTCTTACCGGCCTTTCCGGACAGGTCGCGGACGAGGCGAGGGAACCGACTGAAGGCATTGCCGATCGGCACCATCCGAATTCCCATGACCCGCTCTTGAATCTCGCGCGTATTCCGTTCCAGTTGCGCCACCCGTTCGAGCAGGACCGGCAGTTGACTCATCTCGAAGCGAGAGCCGAGATCGCTCAACATGGACTGCGTAATGACGAGTTCCCCAACCAGATTGATCAGGCGGTCGATTTTGACGGTATCGACGCGTATGGAAGGCGTTTCCGTTTTTTTCGCCGGTGCGTTATCGGATTGTTTCTTCAAGGCTTCCGAGATTTGCTCGGGGGTCGCGGCTTTCTGTTCGACCAGAATCTCCCCGACTCGCTTTTGTTGAGACAGGGCCTGGTTCAGCTCGGTCTGGGACACGACGCCGCTTTCGACAAGGATTTCCCCCAAGGGCTTTTGGTCGTTCGATGAAGCGACGGCCGGCGGCTGATCGACGATGGTCAACGTGCTGTCTTCCCGCACGAAATCAAACACCGCCTCGATGACTGTCACGTCCTTGACCGTATCCAGTTCGAGCGCCCAGCCCAGATAGCATTGTTCGGGATCCAACTCTTTGAGCTTGGGCAATCGGCTCGTGTCGAGCGACACAATCTTCACGCGGCCCAGCTCTCCCAGTTCTTTGATGAACTGGGTGGGATCCAACCCGCGCTGAAAGAGGTATTGAGGGGGGACCCAGGTGAGCGTGTAGTGATGTTCGCTCGTTGCCCGTGGGGGTATCGGTGGAGCCGCCCCAGCCACGGTGTTCGTAGCCGTCCCTCCGTTCTGACACGCCTCGAGCCGTCCGCCTAACCCGGACACCAATTCGTCGTTCGGCGCCTCCCCCGATTTGGCGCAATCGATCAACGTTTTCAGGCAATCGAGCGATTGCAACAAGAGGTCGGTGACTTCGACCGTCACGACCATCTGACTGCTGCGAAGCTGGTCCAGGACCGACTCCATCTTGTGCGTGAATTGGGAGACGGCCGTGAAGCCGAACATGCCGCTGTTGCCTTTGATCGAATGCGCACCGCGGAATATGCGGTTCAGGAGGTCGATATCTCCCGGACGTTGTTCGAGCTGGAGCAATCCTTCTTCAATCGTCGTCAGGTGTTCCTGCGACTCTTCGAAAAAGGCATCTTTGAAGTGAGAAAGGTCTGTGCTCATGGTCTCTCCACGCCGGTCGCTGCAGGTCGTCTCATCGACGCCGCAATGTGTTCCGAGAGGCTGCCCATCAGCCGGGCAACACTTTCTTGATCACCGCCATCATCTGCTCGGGATTAAACGGCTTCACAATCCAGCCGGTCGCGCCCGCCGCCTGCCCGGCTTTCTTCTTGTCGTCCGAGGCCTCCGTAGTGAGCATCAGGATCGGCGTGAATTTGAGCGCCGGCATCTTCCGGATTTCCTTGATCAGGGAGATGCCGTCCATCTCCGGCATGTTCAAGTCGGTGACGACCAGGTCCGGTTTGGTCCCGCCGTTGACCTTGCCGACGGCCTCCTTACCGTTGCCGGCCTCTACGACCTGGTAGCCGGCGCTACTCAGGGTAAACGCCACCATCTGGCGCATCGTCGGTGAATCGTCGACCACTAAGACTGTTTTCGGCATGACGCACTCCTTCATGACTCTGATGATCGGGCGTTACTTAAAACAGGGTGACATTGGCATCTTCTGCTGGGGCGACGGCCTGTGAAACTTGTGCAAACTGCCCATTCGTCGATCGATGAAACAGCGCACGTTCTTCTTCCATCGTGTAACTCTTGTCGAGCCTCGCGAGGAAATCCAACTTGGCAGCAACCTGGTCGGGCGCCTGACCTTGAATCAGCGCATCCATCACCTCGCGCACCTCGGTGAGCGGCTCGATCACATGTTCAAGCTTCTGCCGCGTGATGTCCTGAAATTGCAGGGCCATGATGATTTTGCCGACGTCCTGGGCGAGTTCGTCCGCGTGGGACTTCGAGTTCATGATGGCGGAATGTAGAGTCTTGTTTCGTTCGGCGAGGGTGCGGGTCATTTGATCGAGGCGATGTTTGATGGAGAGCGTTTTGCTGAGGTCTACGGACGCCAGGCTCTCCACGGTACTCATCGCGTGGGTCGTGCTTCGTTGCACGTCCTTCACCATGGCATTGATGCTGCTCGCGGCTTGGCCCGACCGATTGGCGAGTTTGGTGACCTCGTCGGCGACCACTGCAAACCCGCGTCCATGTTCACCCGCTCGCGCGGCTTCGATCGCGGCATTCAGTGCGAGTAGTCGTGTCTGATCCGCGATGAACTGAATTTCGCCGATCATGCCGGTAATCGCCTTCGTGCTGCGCTCGACCTCGTCCATGATGGTCGCGATGTTCAGGGCCATTTCCGACGACTTCATGACGTCGCTGACAAACCCTTCGAGCATGGTATCCGTGGTTTTCAGCACGGTATCGAGGTTGAGTTCGCCACCGCCGCCGTAGAGGGTCATAAAGTCATTGCCCTGTGCCGTGGCACGGGAGGCAATCGTGCTGAATCGTTGGCCGAGGTCGGTTGCGGCCTCTTCGGTTTGATGAATGACGCTCTTCATCTGCGCATTCAGGACCAGCACGAGCGGCATCATCGAATGGCCCAGCTGCTCCCACAGTACGGTGCGCTCCGCCTGCTCCTTCAGCCTGTCCTCTTGCGTGACGTGGGTCTGGGGCGTGCACGAGGCACTTCGTCGCCGGCACCAGACCCAGGACAAGGAGGCCCCGGCACAAAACGCAGCTACGACGTATAACCAGTCGAGAATCATTGGTCGCTCTTCCCGTACGGACTCATGCGGTCCGGATGTTATGCACCCATGTCGGCCATTCGCGCACGCATGGACTCAGTGATCCCCGTCAGGACGAACTGTTCCGATTGGCGAACGGCAAGCAGCAGTTGAATCGCGGAGGCATCGAGTTTGTCGACTTCGGAAAGATCCAATTCGACCTGAGGATGAGCTGCGGCCGCTTGTTTGAGCTCATCGCACAATGTTCCGACCTCGAATATCGTCAGATCACCAGCCGGCTTGAGAGTCATACAAAGGTTCCTTTCGAGAGGTACACGCTTCCCCGCGTAACGCTGTATCGGTCGGTGTTGTGAGATTCTTTACTCGTAAGGGTCTGCCCGTAAGGCTCATCCTTGATTGGCCCAGCGGTCTCATTCATCACCGATCGGTCGGTTCAAAACGGGAGCGCCGGAGGGGGTTCCCCTGGTAGCAGTGAATCGAGCGATTCTTCCGTAAGAGTTTTCTCCAACACGATGATTTCTACCCGCCGGTTCTTGGTCCGTCCTTCAGGGGTATCGTTCGTGGCCACAGGCTTTGATTCGGCAAATCCGGTCGCGGAGAGATGCGAAATCGGCACCTCATATAACTCTGAGAATATTCTCACCACCATGACGGCGCGTACGGCCGACAGTTCCCAGTTCGACGGGAACTGAGCCGTTCGGATCGGGACATTGTCCGTATGGCCGAGGATTCGGACATGGCGATCCATTTCGATCAGAATCTGCGCCAGGGCCTTCAGAAACGGTAAGGCTTCCGGTCGAACGCGCGCCTCCCCGCTGGCAAAGAGAATGGATTCGGGCAGGGAAATCATGATGGTCCCGTTGCCGGTTTCCACGATCTTGATGTCCGGCATCTCAAGTGCCAGCGAGGGGTGAATCTTTTTCAGTATCTCCTTCATCCGTCGAATGACCGGCTCATTGGCGCTGGCCATGTCGGTATTGATCATTTTCGGCTTAGCGTCGCCGACCGCAAACGGGAGTCGGCTGGTAGGGGTACTGTTGACCGGGTTCAGCGCGGCTTTGATGGAGTCGCTGACCGTCCGATATTTTCCCTCGTTCACCGAAGAGACCGAATACATCACCACGAAAAACGCGAACAGCAGCGTGATGAAGTCCGCATAGGACACCAGCCACCGTTCGTGATTCTCATGTTCTTCGTGTTTCTTTTTGGCCATGACGTCAGCCGTGACACATTACACGCGCGTTGTGGAAGGCCGTCCTGTCGATGCACCGGAACAGACAGATCGTGTCATTTCTTGTCTTCTTTGGTGCGTTCGTGGGGAGGGAGGAAACTCTCGAGCTTCTCCTGTAGCAGCCTGGGGTTTTCGCCCTGAGCCAGTCCGACAAGTCCTAAAATCACCATCGTGCGCAAACCGGCCTCTTCTTTCAGTTTGAACTTCATTTTGTTGGCGATGGGCAGAAAGAACAGGTTCGCCAGGCCGACGCCGTAGACGGTGGCGACGAACGCCACCGCAATGCCGCCGCCGAGTTTCGACGGATCGGCCAGATTCTCCATCACGTGAATCAGCCCGAGCACGGCTCCGAGAATCCCGACTGTCGGCGCATATCCGCCGGCGGCCTCCCACACCTTCGCCGCGTGGACGCCTTCCTCCTCGTGATGTTCCACCTCGATCTCCAGGATTTCCTGCAACAGCTTGGGGTCGGTGCCGTCGACAATCAGTTGAATCCCCTTCTTGAAAAAGGGGTCGTGCAGGTCCTTGAGCTTCCCTTCCAGGGCGAGCAATCCCTGTTTGCGGGCCACATTGGCGAGATCGAGAATCTGGGTGATCGTGCCCTTCACGTCGTGCGGCGGGTTGGTAATGACGAGCGTCACGCCGCTCAAGGCCTTAATGACGACGGACAAGGGGTTTTGCACACAGCAGGCGCCGAGGGTTCCACCGGCAACGATGATGAAGGCCGTCAGCTGCAGAATGGAGCTGAGGTGCCCGCCTTCGAGTGCTTGGCCGCCGATGATCGATCCGATGGCGACGACAATGCCCAGGATTGTTGCGATGTCCACGGTTCAGTTACCTCGGTGCCCCATGCGGCCGACGTGCCTCAAAAGTACCCGTATGAAACCGGAATGGTGGGATTGCGCGCCTCGAAATACTTTTGATAGCGTGCGGCTTGTCGACAACGTCTTTCATGGAGGTGATGTCGTGGGTCCAGCAGACAGCTTGATGCTTGAGGCCAAACAGGCCATCCTCGACGAACAACATCGAAAGTTTCAGGTCCTGCAGAAGGAGGGACGGTGGCCGGAAGCCATGCAACAATTTCATGTCACACTGAGTTGCGCATCGGATGTGTTGACAGAGTCGATCCAGTTGCTGGAAAGGGTCCTCGACGCGAGAAACGGCCGAGGCCCCTCTCCGACAGACGCTTCCGATGCGCATGGCTCCTGAACGGTGCACTCCTCCCTACCCACTCCCTCGCCCCGGATTGCGTCAGGCAGCCCCTTTAGCCAGCAATAACCGGTTCAGATCCACCAAGATCAGGAGCCGGTCGTCGATACGACCGACTCCCTGGGTGAACTCAGCCCCAGCCATGGTACCGACCGAGGGCGGCGGCTCAATGGCACTTCTCGGCACACGCAGGACTTCTTCCACCGAATCCACAATCAACCCCACCAGACGAGACTGCACCGACACCACGACGATTCTGGTTTGGGTGGTTTGTTTCCCTCCGTTGAGGCCAAATAGCTTTCGGAGGTCCAGTACCGGAATGATGCGTCCACGAAGATTGATGACCCCTTCCACATAGGACGGGGTCTTCGGCACCCGCGTGACCTCGACGATTCGATTGATTTCCTGCACACTCAGCACATCGACGGCAAACTCCTCATTCCCGATCAGGCAGATGACGAACTGCAACAGATCGTCACCGGCCCGATCCCCCAGACGGTCCGCAGGTTGTTCTGCGGCCGCCTGGTAGTGGGATGGCACTGCTTGTGTAGTCGCACTCATGCTGGGCTCCTTCTCGTGGTTGGCGGCCTAGAGCTTGAATCCACCCACGATTCCCTGCAATTCCACCGCCAACTGGCTCAAGTCCTGGCTGGCCTTGGCGGACTCATGCGCACCCGACGACGACTCCTTCGTGACCTTCGCCACGTTTTCGATGTCGCTGGCGATTTGCTGCGTCGCGACCGACTGTTCTTCCGATGCCACGGCAATCTGCCTGATCATGTCCGCGCTCTCGGACACCATGCGGACGATCTGGGACAGCGCTTCACCGGTCTTGTTGACCAGATCCACACCTGCCGTGACTTTTTGCGTCCCCTGCTGCATGGAATCGACGGCTCCGCGCGTATCCTGCTGGATTTGACGGATCATATCGCCGATTTCCTTCGTGGCTTTGGTTGTCCGCTCCGCCAGCTTTCTGACTTCGTCGGCGACCACCGCGAATCCTCGGCCCTGTTCACCGGCTCTGGCCGCCTCAATAGCGGCGTTCAAGGCCAGCAAGTTGGTCTGGTCGGCGATATCTTCGATCGTCCGCACGATTTCGCCGATCTGATCGGACGACTTGCCGAGATCGGAAATGATCGTCGCGGAGTTCGAGACCGCTTCCGACAGCTGCTGCATGCCCGAGATGGTGCTCGACACGACCGTTCCACCCTCTTGTGCCGTCTTGACCGTGTCCTGCGCCAAGCTGGCGGCTTTGCCGGAATTCTGCGCAACCTGTCCGACCGTCGCGTTCATTTCTTCCACCGCAGCGGCGGTCTGGGAGGCACGTGACGTCAAGGTATCGGTGCCCTTCGAGATTTCCTCGGCAGTGGCAGACAGTTCGACCGAGGCCGAAGCCACTTTGTCCGTCACGTGCGCGACTTTCTTGATCATGTGCTGCAACTTCTCGATGAACTCGTTGAAGTATTTGCCCATCTGCGCGATTTCGTCGTGGCCATCGGCCGGCACGCGCTTGGTGAGATCGCCTTCGCCCTTGGCGATGTCGCGGGAAATCTCACTCATCTTGGCCATCGGTTGTAGGACGATGTTGCGGAGGAGCATATAGGTGACGGCAAGGATGATGGCGACGATGGCGCCCATTAAGCCGCCGGTCTGCCACATGGAGCGGTTCGACAAGGCAATCGCCTCGGTCATCGGCACCGACATGCTCAGCATGCCCAGCACATCGCCGACCTGACTATTGGTATGGCAGCTCAGGCACGCGGTCGAGGTGGCTTTATCCACGGTGGCACGACGGAAGGTCGGCACGCCGTTCATTTCATCTCGGCGCGCATAGGACTCAGCCCCGGCCATGATCGCCCTGATTGCTTCATTCTCAAAATTGTCCTTCGGTGTGTTTGAAGGGTTCATGGGGTTCTGGCTGATGAGGCGAACGTTGTACAGTCCGGTGCGGTTGGCCTCCTCACCCATTTCACGAACGGCCGTCGCAGGGAACGGAATCGCATCGGCCACGCTCGTATGGTCCTTGACGACTTGAATTTCATTACCGGCCTTGGATTTCTTGATCTTGGCGACATAGTTCTGAGTGATGTATGCGCGGCTGATCATGATTTGCGTGCTGACGACATTCATTCGACTGGTCAATAGGGTGTCGATTTTACTTTCTTCCTGCTGATACAGGACTACAAGCCCAAGCGAGATCACCAAGACGGCTACCAGCGAGATCGATAAAATGAATTTAGGCCCGATCGACATATGCTTCATCATGCTCCCCATAACTCCTCCTCTTCCCTCTCCATGCGTGAACGGTTGACTCGACAATGTGTTTCACACCATGTTCATGATCTCGCCGATGACTTTCGACAGCGACACCACTTTCTCTGCACAACCTGCTTCGACCACGGCTTTCGGCATGCCGTAGACCACACTCGACGCTTCGTCCTGCGCCACGGTTCGACCTCCTGCGGCCTTGATGGCTTTCATGCCTTCCAGTCCGTCATGTCCCATGCCGGTCAAAATCACGCCGATACTCCGTTCTCCGAACAACGCGGCGACGGATTGCAACATGATGTCGACGGAGGGCGCATGGGGATGTTTTTCGTAATTCGGCGACAACTTCACCACGGAGGTCGTAATGGTCTTCTTCACGATCCGGAACTGCATGCCGCCAGGAGCGACCAACACCCGTCCCGGCTTGATTTCATCGCCGTCGACCGCTTCCCGGACTTCCAATGCACAGAGGTTGTTCAAGCGTTCGGCGAAGGGTTTGGTAAACGAACTGGGCATGTGTTGCACGATGACGATGCCGGCCGGACAATCGGCGGGAATCGTCGGGATAATTTCAAACAGGGCTTGGGGACCGCCCGTGGAACAACCGATGGCAATCAGTTTGGTGCCGCGCGTCACGGAGACGGATCGACTGCTTAACGCCTTGGCCGAAGACACAGCCACTTTGGCCGTTCCCGTGATCGTGAGCCGTTTCAGTTTGCTGCCCGCATATCGTGCCGCCAGGACTTTGGGGACCAGTATTTTCTGGATCTCTGCGATTTTGGAGGCCACACCGTCTAATTGTTTGGGGATGAAATCGACCGCGCCCCATTCCAGTGCCTGTAACGTCTCCTGCGCGCCTTCCACCGTGACGGAACTCACCATGATGACCGGGACGGGATTCTTCATCATGATCTGCTGCAGCGCTTGGAGCCCCGTCATTCCCGGCATTTCCACGTCCATCGTGACGACGTCGGGTTTCAATTGTTGCACCTGCTGGACCGCTTCCTCGCCGTTACGTGCCACCCCCACCACCTGAATCTGCTTCCCTTCTTCCAGCATCGTGGTCAGACTTTTCCGCATGAAGGCGGAATCGTCGACGACCAGGACGCGAACCGGGTTCGCGGTGCTCTGCGGCTGTGTGAGTGGTAGTGCCATAGGGTCTTTCCCGATACATCGGCCGTCTCCGGCAAAAGCTTGAATCGGCTCTTGCTCAGGCCGCGGTCTTCGGGGCCGGTACTCAGGCCGCTTTTTTCACCTGCTGGTTGACGTTGTGAATATGGAGTGCCAGTTTCTCACCCAGCATTTTGGCGTCAAATTTCGTGATGTAGTCTGTCGCGCCGACCGTGCGTCCCTTCTCCATGTTGCAGGCTCCGGTCAGGGAAGAGTGGAGCATCACAGGCAGGTGCGCCAGTCTCGGATCGGCGCGAATGTGTTTCGTCAGGGTAAATCCATCCATCTCCGGCATCTCGATGTCGCTGAGGATGCACTGGATCTGATCGACCCGCTCTTTCCCCTCGGCCGTGGCCTGATCAGCCAGGGCTTGCAGCTTCTGCCAAGCTTCTCCGCCGGTCGTGGCGATCACATACGACATCGAGAGACGGTCGAGCGCCTTGCGAATCTGCATTCGGGCCACGGACGAATCGTCCGCGAACAACACACATTTCGAACGCAGTTCCGGAGCGATCGTCATGCTGGCGAACACATCGTCGTCCGTGCGAGGGCAGATATCGTTCAAGACCTTTTCCACATCGAGGATGAGCACCATGCGACCGTCTTCCAACATCGTCACCGCGGTGACCGCCCCTTTGTTGTTTTCTCTCACGATGGCCGGCGGCGTCTTAATGGCCGACCAGGAGAAGCGGATGATCCGATCGACGCCCGCCACCAGGAAACCTTGCAAGCTGCCGTTGTATTCGGAAACGATCAGGTACGGATTCGACCCCGACCCGACGTCTCCCGGCAGGTCATTCTCCGTTCCCAGGCCGAGGCTCCGCTTGAGCCCTACGACCGGCACCATGATGCCTCGAATATTGGCCATGCCCACGATGCGACTGTCGGCTTCCGGTATCTGGGTCAGTTCCGGGAGCTTCATCACCTCGCGCACTTTGAAGACGTTGATCCCGAAGATTTCGTTGGTGCCCAGCTTGAAGAGCAACAGCTCCATTTGGTTGGCGCCGGCCAGCCTGGTCCTGGCATCGATTTCATTGATGAGTGTGGACATACTTCCTCCGATCTCGCGCGTCGCCCTCTGTGTGACCTTAGCGCGCCGCCGATGGTTCCCTATAGATCACAACCCCTGCGCCATCAGTTGTTCACGCGGCGATGCCCGGGTTGTGCCAGGCCTGCGCGTTCTGTACCAATTCGGACGTATCCAAAATGAGCACCACTTTTCCTTCACCGGTGATGGTGGCGCCGGATACGCCTTTGACGGTTTCCAGGTAATCCCAAATCGACTTGATGACGACTTCTTCCTGCGAACGCAGTTCATCGACGACCACCCCGATGCGTCGATCTCCCAATGCGGCCACCACGACGTAGAACCGCTCGCGATCGGCATCCGTCGGAATGTCAAACTCCTGCGCCAAGCGAATAAGCGGCAGGACGCGATCGCGCAAGTGCAACACTTCCCGTCCGTTGATCGTCTTGATATCGCTTCGGGAAATGCGCACGGCTTCGATCACGGTGCTCAATGGAATGGCGAAAATCGATCGTTCGACTTCGACCATCAGGGCCTGGATGATCGCGATCGTCAGCGGCAGCTTGATGATGATCTGGCTGCCCTTTCCCGGTTCCGACTCCAAGTCCACGCTGCCGTTGATCTTCCGGATATTGGTACGCACGACATCCATGCCGACGCCGCGGCCCGACACATCCGTGACCTGCTCGGCTGTGCTGAATCCGGGCAGGAAAATCAGATTCAGGATTTCACGATGTTCCATGGTCGCGAGCTCCGCTTCGCTGACCAGACCTTTGCCTAACGCCTTGGCTTTGATCTTCTCGACTGGAATCCCTCGTCCGTCGTCATTGATACGAATGACGATGCTGTTGCCTTCTTGGCTGGCGGCGATCGTCAGCAGTCCCTCCCCGGTCTTTCCCTTGGCTTGCCGTTCTGCCGGCGTTTCAATGCCGTGATCGATGGCGTTGCGGACCAGGTGTACCAGCGGATCGCCGATTTCGTCGGCGACGGACTTATCGAGTTCGGTTTCCTCACCATGCATCTCGAGCCGGACTTGTTTGTTCAGCTTCTGGGACAGGTCACGTACCATGCGAGGGAGTTTGGCGAAGACCTTCTTGATAGGCAGCATGCGGGTCTTCATGACGGCCAATTGCAAATCGGTCGTCACCAAGTTGAGTTGTGCAAGCGTTTCGCTGAGCACCCGGACCTGGGGATCCGATTCATGCTGCTGCTCCAACTGAGTACCGATCTTGATGAGACGATTGCGCCCCAACACCAGCTCACCGACGAGATTCATGACGCTGTCCAACCGTTTGGTTTCCACCCGGATGGTCGCGTCCTCCTCCACCGGCTTCGGCTGTTTCTCCTGTTTGTGCAGCGCCTGATCCAGCGCCCGCTCGGTGATCGCCTTCGCCTGAAGCAAAATCTCACCTAACGGCGTCTTCGGTTCTGCCTGATGCTGTTGAGCGGTCAGCGCATCGAAGACTTGTTCTTTCGATGCCAATCCGTCGTTGACCAGGATCTCGCCGATGGTCTGTGGAGGGGGGCCTGGAGCAGCGTCAGATGCCGTCGGAGCGGCCGTCTCGGTTTTGGGTGATGCCGCGATCGGAGCCGCTGCCGCGGTCGGATCTCCGTTCAGGATATCGTCGAGCTTCGCGGAGATGGCACCGGTCGGCACGTGACTGTCCATTCCGGAGTCTTTAATGTCGGCCATGATGGCTTTGATGACATCGACCGTTTCGAGAATGACGCTGATGATCGCCGGGCTGACCGCCATTTCGGCCTGCCGAAGCTTGTTCAGAATATTTTCCCCGCGATGCGCGACGTCGACCAAATGGTTGAACCCGAGGAATCCCGCCGAGCCTTTCATACTATGCATCGCACGAAAGATTTCATTCAGCAGGTCGGTGTTGGTGGGGTCGGACTCCAACGTGACAAACCGCTGATCGAGGACCTCGAGCATCTCGTTCGATTCGGTCAGAAAGTCGTTGAGTATTTCCTGCATTTCATCGCTCATAGCCCACCTCAGTTAAAACCGAATTGCTTCAGAATCTCGTCGGCGAGATCCTGGTCCATGGAGGTATTCTTGGTCGCTTCCAACTGCTTCAGCATTTCACTGGCCTTGCTCTGATCGGTCTTGGCTGCCTGCTTTTGATAGGGCCCGAAGACCACGACCAATTGAAGCAATCTGTGTTCGACTTCATCCAGAATCGTGACGAGTTTATTGACGCTCTGTGCCACCAAATCTTGGAACGACAGGGCCGTCATGATGTCGAGCAGGCGCTTGTCGTTCTGTCCGAGCGTCTGTCCCAATGCGTGCATCTGTTGAATAAGGCCGGGGTCTACGCTCGCGTGCTGGAGTGCCTGTGCGATGTCCTTCAGCATCTTGTTGGCCTGCACGTGGTTCTCTTGAATGGCTTCCACCTCCAGCATTACTCGATGCGTGCCCTGTTCGGTCTGCGTTTTGAGATTCAGGAGATGGGTCTGCGCTTGCGGCAACTGTTCCGTCGATGCATTGACCGGGGCGCTGAACTCGGAGAGGGTTTTCATCGTCGTATCGATGAACCGGGCTAACTCCCCAAGCTCCTCATACAGCTTGGCATCGGGTGCCTTTCCTGTCTGCTCGTCCTCATCCAGCGCCTCTTGCGCTTTTGGCGTCACGCGTGGTTGTGCCATCGTCGTCCTCACCGGTTAAGAGCCGATTACTTGAAGATCTTGTTGATTTTGTCTTGCATCGTCTCTGCGGTGAACGGCTTGACGACGTAGTTGCTGACGCCGGCCTGGACGGCCTCCATGAGATTCTCTTTCTGCGCTTCGGCAGTGACCATCAGCACCGGGATCTTTTTCAGCTTCTCGTCGGCGCGAATAGCTCGAAGCATGTCGATGCCCATCATGACGGGCATATTCCAGTCGGAGACCACGAACCCGTAGGTATCGGCATGTAACTTGGTCAACGCATCCTGGCCGTTTTCGGCTTCCTCCAGGTTGTTGAAACCAAGTTGTTTCAGGATGTTCTTCACAATCCTCCGCATCGTTGACATGTCGTCGACGACAAGAATCTTCATGTTTGGATCGGCTGGCATGCGGTATCCTCCTTACTGTTTCTCGTGAATCACTGATCGGCCTGCGTGAATGGTCTTAAAGAGCCCGGTGGTGTCGTGCAGGGTTTCCGAAAAGCCGATCATCAAGTACCCCTTCGGGCGCAAGGCGTCGCGGAGATCCGAGACGATTTGGGCTTTGGCTTTTTCGTCGAAATAGATAAGGCAATTGCGGCAGAAGATGATATCGATTCCGCGGATGAGCTTTAACCGGGGACGATCGTAGAGATTCACGTTCATGAACCGCACCATGTCTTTCACTTGCGGCACGAGCGTGAGCTCTTCTTTCTTGCCGGTGAAGTACCGCGCCAGCATGGCCGGCGGAACCTTGCGAAGCGAATGGGAACCATAGGTCGCGCTTCGAGCCACGTTCAACACGTTCTCACTGATGTCCGTGGCCAGTATGTCGATCGTCCACCCGGAGAGGGGCGGGTAATCTTTGAGCAGCAGAGCCAGCGTATAGGGCTCATCTCCCGTGGAGCAGGCGGCGCTCCAAATACGTATTTGCTTGGTACCCGCGTTCGTTTTCATCACTTCCGGGATCATGACCTTCATGAAACTGTCCAATTGAGCTTCGTCGCGAAAGAAATAGGTCTCATTGGTCGTGATCACCGTGTAGAGCTCGGTGACTTCACGGTCACGGTACGCGTCAAATCGTAGAAAGTTGAGATAGCTTTCGAAGGTCAGACAGCGACAGGCTTTCAAGCGAGGTAACAGCCGGCTTTCGAGCAGATAGGTCTTATTGTCCTGAAAATAGATGCCCGTCTTCTCGTAGATAAGGTCCCGCAACTGTTTAAACGTGTCGGGAATAAGTTTCGGGACGAGCGCGTCTGTCTTTTTTACGGCATTGCTGTCAGCCATTGATGACCTCGTGTGAACCGTGCGCCCTGATACGCGGATCCGCCCTGGCCTCACAGGCCCGGGTCGGAGATCGACTTCCGCATCCCGAACCCTCTGTCTCCGAGGGAGATCAGTTGTGCTGGGTCCGGCCGTGCATCCATTCGTGAATGTCACGTCGAATAAACCGCCAATGCTTTCCAATTTTGGAAGCAGGCAACTCGCCGAGGCGCGCGAGCTTATACACCGTAGATTTCGGCACTCGTAGGAACCGTGCCACCTCAGAGACGGTGAGAATCTCGCTTTCCGAAGGCAATGCACCGTCGAGGCTTACGCTGGTTGTTGTCGCAATAGCGTCGTTCATAACGGATATGGTATCGGTGTGCGCCGTCTCAAACTTTAGTTGCCGGTTCGTGAGCGATGGGGTTAAATAGGCTTCATGAGATGAGGCCATCGAGCGGGACAGATCTCAGGCTTTCTTCTGCTTAGGCCTGCGATCCCAATGGCCGACGGCAGCAGCCACATCCACAACCCACGGTGAGAGAGCAATCCGAATGGCAACGATTGTATCGATCGGGTCAGGCAAAGGCGGTGTCGGAAAGAGCATTATCGCCGCCAATTTATCCATGTTGATGGCGAAACGGGGGAAACGCGTCGTCCTCGCCGACCTGGACGTGGGAGGCGCCGACGCGCATATTCTGTTCGGCATGTTAAATCCGCCTCGCACGCTGACCGATTTTATCGACCGGCGCGTTGAGCGGTTGGACGAGGTGCTGCAACCGATTTCGGCGCACCCTTTTCTGCAGTTGCTGCCCGGCACCGGCGATACGCTCGCCACGGCCAATCTGCCCTACGCCAAGAAAAAACGGCTGATTCGTCACTTCGCTCAGTTGCAGGCGGATGTGATCGTGGTCGACATCGGTGCCGGCACCAGTTACCACGCCCTCGATTTTTTTCTCATGGCCGACCATTACGTGACGGTTGCGACCCCCGACCCCACCTCAGTTCTTGACCTGTACCGCTTTATCAAGCTCGCGGCCATTCGGCGTGTGCTGTCGGCGTTTCTGTCTCGCGATGCCGTCAGCGAGGCCCTCTCCGAACGGGACTTTTCAAGCATCGATGAAGTGATTCAGGCCGTCGGCGAGACGGATCCCAATGCCCGCGAGGTGGCCAGCCGCACCCTGCAAGGATTCCAACCGCACTTGATCGTCAATCGAGTGTCAGGCAAGTCTCGCGTGAACGTCTTGCACTTGAAGAAATTGCTGCAGGAATACGTCGGGGGCGACCTGACGACGCTGGGGGAAATTCCCGATGATCCGGCCGTGACGCGTGCCGTCCGCAGCTTTCTACCGGTCGTCGAATGTGAGCCGACGGCGCCCGCTTCGCTCGCCCTCACTCAGGCGGCGGACGCGTTGCTCGCTTCGATGGCACGTCGCGTCGAGACGCCCGTAGATCCTGCCGCCGAACCTGAACCGGCCGCGCACAGTCCCATCCCTTCCTGACGACGTTCCGCGACCGGAATCAGTGAGCGGCTTTTCTTGCCCGCAGTCGTTCGGCCTGTACTTGAAGAATGTGCCGGATAATGAGTTCCTGCTCGTCTGCCCCTAATTCGATGAACTGCGTGGCGACGTGGTATTGGGCGGGGTCTGTGTTGAGGGACGTGACGCGAATGATACGGGCGCTCGTTTCGATCATGCTGAACGGCGGGAGAATACATTTGATCACCAGCACATCGTCCGCTTCAAACCGGCGCGGCGTATGAAATCCCACACCGCCGGCGCTGATGTCGACCTCGGTCAGTCTGGCGATCGCCACACTCCCCGGGTGACTCTTCACCAGCGATTTCAGAATGGTCTCCAGCATCCAATCGATTTTCGATACCCACGGCAGTAGCGGAGATCCCGCAAACGTTTCCCCTCCCCGTATCAACAGGTCGAGCGTCGGCTTGGACACCGCCGTGGTGATCGTATCCTCCGTGGCGGGCGGCAGATACGCATTCATCGCGTCGGCCGTCTCATCGACGCGTCGATACTCGAGCAGCAACCGATCCTCGATGCGCAACCATTCGCGACGTTCTTCACTATTCAACATGGAATGGATGTTCGGCATACCCGGTTCCTGAGAGAGAGTGACGCCATCACTGGCTGCGGGCTGTGAGTGAGTGGCGGTGAGACGCGATCGTGGCGGCTTCAGACCTCATGGTGAAGAATTCCATGCCCGGTCTCAGGTTGTCCATGAGATTCGCGAAGTTTACGCAGGTGTCGGCGTGCCCGAGCCGCATCGGCCAGCAAACTCGCAAGGCCGGCTTGCGCGACGAGAATCGCCGCACGCACCTCGTCATCGACCGCCAGCATTCGTTGCGCGCTTGCACGATCGATCTCGCATGAGGCCATTTTGAGGGCTCGCGCTTCGTAACAGGCATCCACCCGGTCCCAATCGCCGCACCGGGCGGCCTCAAGCGCTTGCCCGCTCAGCTGCTCGATAGTGTGAAGGTCGTCACGAGGAGTTGTCCGGGGAGAACTACCCACCGACATGCGTCACCGATTCCTGCCGAGCCACGACTTGCCAGCCTTCGCGCAATGTGGTCAAGCAGCGAATGGGCCCGTCCAGCTGTTTGCCGTTGTGTCGCAGATTCGCCTGAATACATTGCTGCACCATATAGTCGTACAAGCGATGCAACGAGACGGCGATCTCCCCGCCCCGCTCGAAATCCAAGACGCTGGATAATTCTCCGACGATGGCGATACTGCGGTCCAGGAACCTGGCTTTATCTTTGTAATTGTTCGTGAGAATCGCCTCCCGGGCGAGTTCCATGGAGTGAATGGCCGAGTCATAGAGCAACACGATCAGTTGCACCCGGTTGGCGGTCATGACGTGCGTTTGTTGGTACGCGTTGGCAGCGGTAGCGATCATGTTGACCCTATGCGTTATTGCAGCGCCTGGAGCGCATTGGATTGTCCTTGGAGCTTTTGCAAGAGACCGTCGAGAGATGCGAATTGAATGCGAAGCCGTTCTTCGTATTGCGCGGCAAGATCTTCTTTTCGACCGATTTCCGCGGTCAGTCTGCTGATCTGGCTGGTGATCGAGTTTTTTCGGATGGTAAACGACCCGGTGTCGATGCTGTCCAGAACGTCGACGGCCTTCACGATTCGGTCGGCCACTCCACTCGATGTCGTTTGTGTGATAAACAGGGCCTTGGTTGCGGAGTAGTTGCTCGCGAGGGCGGTATCCAGCTTCGCGTCGTCGATGGTGATGGTCCCGTCGCGCTCCGTCTTAAAACCCACCGCGCCTAAAGTCTTGTAGGTGGACAGTTCCGGCACCTCGCCCGAGATGGCGGTGCGTATCTGACTCAACACGCTTTTGGCGGTCGCTTCATTAAAAAAGATGCCGCCGGTTTTGGTGGTGATGTCATACGTCGTACGCTCATTGACGAACTTCACCACATCGTTGTAGGCAGTCGCCAAGGCCTTGATATTCGTCTTCACACTGTCGGGATCGGTGGTGATATTGACCGTGACCGGCTCTGGCGTCGGTGTTGCGACGGTCTTGGACTTTAACGTCAGGGTCACATCCGGAATCGCGTCGCTGATGACGTTGGATTCACGCTCGATGGAAATCGTCGTCTCGCTCGGGTCGCCGATCACCACGATGGCGTTCTGTCCAGCCTGCAGCGTATCGCTGCCGCCGGTGCCGCTGGTGTTGGTGAAGTCCAGGCCGGTGGTATCGGTGACGACCGAAATGGTGTTGCCTGTGCCGGACGCGGTAGCCGTCAATGTTAAACGATAGGCCGGGCTTGCCGTGGTTCCCGTATTGATGACGGAGGCGGTGACCCCGGCTCCGAGATCGTTGATAGCAAAACGTAGGTCATCGAGGGTGGCGCCATCGGCGAGGGTGACGGTCTGATCGCTCCCGCTGCCGACCTTAAACGTAAATGTTCCCGTGCCGCCGGATACGATGGCGCTGGTGGTGTCGGCCACGGCCTTGGCGGCTTTGTTGGTGATCTGATTGGCTTTTGCCAGCTGTGACACTTGAATGCTATAGCTGCCGGTCGCCGCGCCGGCGCCGGCTTGCGCCGTCAGCACGGTCTCATCGTTGACCGTGGTCGTCGTACGATCGAAACTGCTCGGGAGCCGGAGCGCGTTGGCTGCACTTTGCAGCGCGAGGAGCTTATTGCCGAGAGTCCCGTAATCCGTCAGTTTGGTCTGCAGGTCTTTCTGCTTCGCCGTGAGGGCGTCGATGGGTAAGCGTTGGACTTTAGCCAGCTCAGTGACGACCTGGCCAAAGTCCACGCCATTACCTAACCCGCCGAAACTGATCGCCATGACATCCCTTTCATGTCGCGAAGCAGGCTACACCTTGTGGTGCAAGAGCAGCCCGGTGGGCGTCTCCAGCCTCTTAGCCAGATCAATCACTTCCTGTTGCGGAATCTGGCGGATGACGGTGCCGGAGTCCCCGTCCATAACCTTGACCACCACCCGATCCAGATCCGGATCGACCGTAAACTCCAATCTGGAATCTGCTTTTTGGAACACCTCGCGGACCCGTGACAGGGCCTGTTCCAAGTCTTTTGCCTTCCCCTCGGCCTTCGCTGGCTCCGGTTCAGGTTCAGGCGTGCGTACCTCAACTTTCTTTTCTGCAGAAGGTTGCGGTCCATGCTGATTCGCATGGATGGCGGCGGCGGAGAGGTCTTTGACGTTCGAAACCTCTGGGAGCATATTACCCTCCTAGGATCAATCCGTGGATAGCCCCCCCTCACGGGAGGGCTATCCGACGGGTGATGCCTTATCCTCGCAGCAGCGCCAACGCTTGCTGTGGCAGCGAATTGGCTTGCGCCAAAATCGCGATGCCGGATTGAGTGAGGATCTGGTTCTTCGTGAACACAGATGTCTCTTGGGCAATGTCCGCATCCCGGATTCGGGATTCTGCCGCCGTGAAGTTCTCAGCCGTGACCGTCAAATTCTGAATCGCGACTTCGAACCGGCTTTGAATAGACCCGTAATTCGCGCGGGCGGTAGCCACAGCGCTGATCGCGCTGTCGATCTTGGCCAGCATCGATTGCGCAGCGGCCGCCGTCGACACGCTCGCACCGGTCAAGCCGGTTGCCGCCACATCGAGGTCGTCCAACACCACATTCAGCGAATTGCCGGAACCGCTCTTGAAACCGATAAAGACCTCAAACGTGTTGCTGCTTCCGCTCAGAAGCGGCTGACCGTTATATTCCGTGGTCGTCGAAATCCGGTCGATTTCCGATCGCAACGCCACAAATTCCTGGTCCAGGTACGAGCGCTCGGTCGTGCCCAGCGTTCCGCTGGCCGACTGAGTCGCCAATTCACGCATACGAGACAACAAGCTGCCGATCGTCGCTGCCGCGCCGTCTGCAACCTGCGTCAAGCTGATGCCGTCTCCGGCGTTCCGATTGGCCTGATTGATACTACGAATCTGCGCCCGCAATGTTTCGGACACGCCCAATCCGGCCGCGTCGTCCGCTGCACGGGTGATCCGCAAACCTGACGACAACCGTTCAACCGAACGGCCCAATTGAGCCTGGTTGACCGACAGGTTCCGCTGGGCTGCCAGTGACGCAACGTTGGTATTGACTACTAATGCCATGACCTACTTCCTCCTGAAGCTTCCGCACTACTCTCGGGATCGCCAGCGTCCGTGCCGACGACGTGGTAACCCGGTGTCGTGAAGATGTGGCCACATCTCCCCTGGCCTCGTTACCGTATTGCTGTGCCCCTTATCGGTAATCGACGAGCAAGACTTAAGTGCGTGAGGGGCTGGAGCACACGTCTGCAACGGGATACATTCCCCGTGGCTGTGTCGTATCGGACAACAACGGATACTAAGCGGCGAGACGGTCCTCGGTCAGCCTGGGCAACAATTCATATTCCAGCAAGTCTGCAACACGAATTGAGTCGGCTCCCGTTCGCGCGCCCAGCAATGCTTCGATCCACGGCAGTAGCGGTCCTGACGAGAGTCCAGAGACACCCTGGGCCTGACCGGCCTCCAACATTTCGGTATAGTCGGCCAGCCGCCCGAGCCAGGCATCGATACATCGCACTTGAGCGGCGCCGGAGCGCAACGGCGCAAGCAACCCCTGTCCATCGGCACGCAATTGAGCGGCAAATCTTTCGATAGCCTGTTTAGCGTCGGCGATGATGGTATGGAGCGATTGAGACACGGCCACCACTGCGCCCGCGTCCTGCGCGCGTCGATTCAGCAAAATGTGATCGAGATCCCGATCGCTGATGGTTTTGCCGCCGACCGTCAAGGAGGTCACAATGCGGTGTTGCTCGTGTGCCTTGTCGCTGACGAATGCCAACACCGTCAACAGCGAACTGTCGTCCGGTACCTGCCATTGTTGGTCATCAAGTGTAATCTGCATGATGCGACTCCTTTGGAGAACGTGACCTACACGTCGTGGTGATCAATTAAGCCGATCGTGCCATGGGAAGCGCCCGCCGCGCCTCCGTGTGTGCGGTGCTCGACGGGGTATGCAAGGCGCGAAGATGCGAGGCGACGATCTGCAAGCGAGTTCGCCATCGTCGATACGTGGCGAGACGTGTTTGCGCCATCTCGCCCACCTCGCTCCCCTCGTCGTTGTGGGTGTCCCGAACCAGCGCCACAGCCAGAGAAGCCGTTGCCGGCATCTGCATGCTCAGGGCCACGATGTGCTGCCGCGCCTTCACCTCTCGCGCCTGCGCTTCTTGCAAGGCTCGAACCGGCAACGGGCGCCGCGCCGTCAGACGAGCCAGTTCCTCTGCCGTCGCGACCACGGTCGCGGCAAGAGGAGTGAGACGTTCCAGCATGCTGCGGGCCTCAGCCAAGTCCGGCGGCAGGGCGGTCGCAGCGGGGATCCGACTGGGCCGACCCGTAAACTCCTCGAACCAATAGCGCCGCCAAAACCGGCCATACCAGCTGACCGTCGGATCTTCCTGCCCTGCCACGAGCTCAACGTTGCCGAGCCCGTCGTCATCCGCGCACGACCGGTAGATTCTGACACCCGTCGTCGAGCGCGGAAATAGGGCGCCGGTCAGGACGTGCAGACAGAGCCCGGCGATCTGATCGGGATCCAGCCGGTCCTTGCATGCATGGTGGAAACACACCTGGTCGAATCCGCAGGGTGCGCAGCTGAAATCCGGCTGCACGATCCAGTGTCCCGGCCCATAGGGCCCGGTCTCCCGAAAATCAACGTGCCCGACCGAGAGATCGATGACCGGTGTGCCGACGCCGACGGCGAGATGCATGGGCCCTGTGTCGTTAGTGAGGAGCGCGCGACAGCGCGCTAAGATCGCAGCCAGTTGCGGCAACGTGGTGCGTCCCACGGCATCGCAGAGCGGACCCGTTCCGCCTGCCTGCCGATACACGGACTGAGCGACCCGAATCGCCTTGCGTTCCTCCTCGGTACCGATAAACACATAGCCGACCTTGGCCTGACGGCTGAGCGACGCCAGGGTCCGGCCGAAGAGTTCAGGCCGCCAGGCTTTCATGGGATCACTCGCGCCGACTTGCACCGCCATCCAGGGGACGTCTTGCTCGGTCTGAGTCGCGAGGAACGCTCTCCCCCATTGCGCGACATCTGAAGGAATCGTCAACGACAAGGGTGCAAACGGGCCGATCCCGCTTCCTCCTAATGCATAGATATCCACCAGGTTGAACTGATTGAATCGCCGTTGTGTATGCACGTCCGTCAGATACGCCATCCAGGGATTGTGTATGGTCACATCCCCCTGTTTCGGCGCCGCAATCCCCCGGATGTCTTTCGCACCGACATAGGAGGTCAGCAATCCACTTCGTCGGTTGAAGGTCAAATTCACGACCCGATCGTATCCCGCCTCCATCAAGGGGGCTGCCCAACGTGTCATCTCTCGATAGAGGCTCACGACGTCCGTGGTTTGGGCCCGGCTGTCATCCACCAACCGATGGAAGTCATAGCTGACGACATGCCTCAGATGCGGCAGCAATTTGGCGACGGGAGCGAAGCGGTCATCCACGACCAGATCCACCGCGACCCCGGGCCACTCGTGTTGCAATCGCTGCAGCAACGTGCCCATTTGCACGAGATCGCCCATCCGCGTGATGTTGATCAAGAGTACCTGTCGGGTCATGCTAAATCACGTGTCTCACTTCGATATTCATCCAGCATCAGGACCATGAGTTCCTCGCGCCTGAGGGCGGAGATCGGACCTTTGCTGCGGATGCGGGCGGCGACGTCTTTTAGTTCGATCCGTTGCCCGGAAGGACAGTCTTTGAGCAGGGCCTGCAAAGGCTGATCGTCGCCACAACGGGTGAGCAGGGCCTCCTGCTGCCGTTCCCCCCGCAAGATGGCCCCGACGCGATCAGGCTGCGACAAGCCGATCTGACCCAGTAGGTCCTGCATGCGATGCACATAGGTATGCCCGGCGAGCACGCGTTCCCGTGCGGCATGCGCCATGGCCTGCCGAGCAGCCTGATCTCCCAGCCACTGGCTCACCGTCGCCGGGACGTCGCCGAAATCCCGGAATGACAGGATTTCCCGTTCGGTGAAACACTCGGACAAATATGACCGATGGTCGACCAACTGAAACGCACCGCAGGCTGCCAATTCAAAGGTGCGTGGATTGACGAAATCGGCCTGGGGATCCAGTCCTTCACCGGTCGTCGAATGGAGATTGAGATTGATCGTCGTCGCGTTGAAAACCTTCATGCAGGTCGCGGTATCGATTCTGGCCCCGTTCAACTGGATCACGGATCGCAGGTCCTCCGCCCCCTCCCATTCATTGCCCCACAACTTAAACGACCAGGGATGGCGCAGTAAGGCCGGAAAGAGGCGTCGCCGGTTCGCATAGCCGGCACCCACGAAGGACAGGTCCGCCCCGAACAGTCGGCGGTCGTCTTCTGAGAGGGATAAAGGACGATGCACCTCCGGGTCGGCGGCCATCGGCAGATAATTGACGTGGCGTGCACCCGCTTGTCGAAATGCCTCCAGGCAGGCATCTTTCTGAATGACGAACCAGTGCTCATAACCCGGTGCCATCTGCTGCCAATAGGTCAGATGGCGGTAGTTCTCCACGAACCACATTGCGGTGAGAAACTTCTTCTTCCGCAGATGTTCCAGCATCGGCAATGTCAACGGAGCCTGTGCCAGCGAGAGGACAAGGTCCGGCGGCGATTCGGCGAGTGACGCGAGGGTCCATTGGCTGAGGAGATTCGCCATTCGGCCCTGCATGACCTGCCGATTCCGCCCGTCTTTCAGCGAGCTCATCACGTCGTAACTGGCGGCATGCACACTGTGATCGATCCACTGCACCGTGTGCCCAAGCGTTTCCAACGCGCGTTTGACATAACGCGCGATGGGGAGGGAGCCTCCGTAAATCGGCCCGACCAACGCGATGGTCAACTGTCCGCCGGATTGTCTTGCCAGGCTGCGGCGCAGCGCTTCCTCAAAGACTCGATGAAATTCAGCATTCGCCGATGCCGCCGGCACATAGGACAGGCATCGCAGGGGGCGACCGCTCCGGCGTAATTGCTCGGCGATGTCTTCTGCTGTTCCGGAGAGCCAGTGGACTTGTGCGCACCAGTCCACGATCGGCCGTGCCGTGAGCGCATCCTGTAATTCGTCGACATCGGGGACCAGCACCGCAAGCTCGATCTCCGGCGAAAGCGCCCGGCGCAAGGCTTCCACGTGATACAGCAGCCCCACCCCCGCGACGACGACGGTCTCGCCGGGCCGGCAGGCAGACGCATGGGCCGCCGCCCAGGTCTGCGCCTCACGCAGCGGATCGTAAGCGCTGTGAATCCATCGTCCTGCACGCCGTGCCGAGGGAGCCCCGCTTCGTGCCGGTTCGATTGTGAGCACCCCACCGGCCGCGTTCGTGACGGAGCCGGCGAGGTCCGGGTGACGAGCGGCGAGTCGAGTGATGTTGTCGTGTAACGTGCTCATGCGGCTGTCGACCGACAGAGTTCGGGCGAAAGGGATTGCCACATCGCGGCGCGCGTGGCCTCCGAGGCCTGAGATGCCGATCCGTCATCGAACCAGACGCCCCACTCATCCATGTGACTCCTCCACAACGTCCAATCGTCCGAGCGTGATTGCCGATCATCGCAGATCAATGCGATGCTTTCCGCAACCGGCCAGCTGTTCGGCTGCTGCGTCGTCGCGGATTGATAGACCCAATGTCCCGTGCCATAGGGGCCGGTTTCGTGAACGCGGGCACGGGAAAAATAGAAACCCAATGCGCGGACTCCCACCAAGGTTCCCACATGCAGGGGGCCCGTATCCGCACCAACGATCCAATGGCATCGGCGCAACACCGCCATCAGCTGGGTGAGAGTGGTCCGTCCGGTGCAGTCCCAAACATGTCCCTGAAGGAGCGACGGCAACCCTTCAAGCACCGCCTGTCCGGCTTCCCGTTCCTGTCCACTGCCGATCAGGACCACGTGCCCGTCATCCCGTTGCGAGAGAAATGTCTGAATCCATCGACTCCACATACCGGTCGGCACGCAACGATCCGTCTCCCCTGCCCCCACTGCCAGCGCGACCCACAGACCCTCCCGCTCACCGATTGCGGCCAAGTCCTGTGGAATGTTCCCTGCACTCGGATCGCAGAGCGGGGCCCTGCCTTGCGGTCTGACACCGCACATGCCGCACCAGGCGTCGGCCAGGTGGATCCGGTTCCTACCCCGTTCCCTCGCCACCTGACGGAGATACTGCGCCCATGGGCGCATCTGTTCCTCCCACGTCTCGGTGTCCGCCATGCGCCGGATCGGGTCGGCACAGAGTTGCGCAAGGAGGCGGCTCCGGGCATGTTGATTCAACGTGTAGACTCGCTCATAAGACAAGGCGCCGAGTGATGCAATGCAATCCTCCGCCTCGCGCAACATGTCACCTGCGTGGTCTGCCCAACCTGTCGCCCAGGCATGCCACCTGGAACCATCCCAGGGCAGAACTCGATCGCATAGGCCGCTGCCTGCCGCCACTGCCGCCAAGGGAGCGGCACAGAGGAGGTCCAGTCCGCGATGTGGATGCGCCTGCCGTAGGGCATCCAGTGCAGGCAGGGTTTGCACGATATCGCCTAGTCTGGCCAGTTGAACCACCAGGTGGCGTGGTGCGCTGTGCGATTCAGGCCGCATGATCCGGTGCCAGCTGCGGTGCTGTGAGTTGTCGCCCCAATTCGTCCATTCCTTCCATGTCCGGCGCCAGAGCTCGTAGGCACTCGTATTCCCGTTGCGCATCTCCGCGTCGCCCGGCTCGCAGGAGGACGCCGGCGAAGGCAAATCGCATCGCGAGGCTGCCGGGATTGCGACCGAGGTATGCGGAGAGTCGTGCTCCGACCTCATTCCACCGATGCAACATCGTTCCGCATCGAAGGAGCCAGTGCATACATTCTTCGTCGTCCGGTTCATGCGCACAGAGTTCGCAGATGTGCTTCCACGCCGCCTCAGGCCGATTGTCGCCGATGGCGGCCATCACCACGCCCATGGTCGCTTTTCGCTGATCCGCTCCCAAATGTTTGGCTTGCGTGAACGACTGTGCCGCGTCCGCATACGCAAGCCGTTGCATCGCGACGATCCCGCGCAGCAGCCATCCTTCTCCATGCGACGGCTCATGCTCGAGCAGTGCCGTCAGATGACGGTCGGCCTCGTGGAACGACCCGGTCTCCAGCGCGTGCTTCGCCAACCCGATCCTGGCATAGGGATCTTCCTCCAGGCTCAGAATGCGCTCCCAGAACGGAATGGCCAACTGTGGTAGTGCGATTCCGGTGCACAGCAACGCACCCCAGCGTAAAATCCAGACATCGGCCGGCCATTCCTGCACACGTCGAAGGTAGCCGGCCACCGCGTCGCTGTCCTGACGCAACGCGGCACGCTGAATATCCGCCAGCATCGCGCGTTCAGTCGTCGTGCGCGCATCCGCCAACCGTTCAAGCCTGTATCCCAACATGCCGTCTTTGACGTAGGTGTGGATTGCATAGCCGTCTTCAAAATGCAGGAGGTCTTCATCGGCCAACCACCAGCAGGATCCCCAGCGCTCCTGCAGTCGGCGACTGTTGTCCTGTTCGTGGGCCTTTCGCCCCGGGGTTTTGCTCTCCAGGTGATACAGCACACTCTTCGGCTGATAGACGATCTTCCACGCCAGTTTCTTGATCTTCAGGCACAGGTCGACGTCTTCAAATCCATTCCGGTAGCCCTCATCGAACCCCCCGGCCTGTTCGAAGACGGTTCGTCGGACGAGCATGCAGGCCGCCGTGACACATTGCAGTTCGCGCCGGCGCGACACGCAGGCCGCGTGGGCGTTGCCGCCGCGGTACAGATGGTACGGGAGAAACCACTCTCTCGAAAACGCAACACCGGCATGTTGAATCGTGCCGTCTTCGAACAACAACTTACTGCCGACGACCGCCACGTCGGCATGGGCGCGGGCCTCTTCGACCAGGGCCGACAGCCATCCCGTGAGCGGAATGGTGTCGTTATTGAGGAACACCAGGAATTCACCGCGCGCCGCGCGTGCGCCCTGATTGCAGGCCTTGGAGAAGCCGAGGTTCTGCTCGTTTCGGATGACCTGCACATCGCCGCCGAGATTGCGGAGAAACGTCTCCACGCCGTCCGTCGACCCGTTGTCGACCACCACTACTTCGTAACTCGCGCCGTCCGTCACTTCGGCCAAGGCCTGGAGGCATTGTTGCGTCAGCGCGGCGTTGTTCCACACGGGAATAATGATCGAGCAGTCGTAGGTGGTCTGCGGGCGACGTCCTTTTAATTCCGCAAGGTGATGTCGTTGTGCTTGGAGCATCTTCGGATGGGCGGCGACGTAGGGAAAGTATTTTCGATAAATGATCTCGGTGGTGCGACAGAAGGCCTCGTGATCGCGACTGGTCATGGAAGTGCCGTCGGTTCTCCAGGAAAATTCGGCGGTCGTACGGGCGAGATGGGCGAAGGGATAGACACTGCCCAACCTGATCCAGAGATCCCAATCCTCGTGCACGAAGAGGCTTTCGTCGAAGAGACCGACCTCCTCCAGGCAGGCGCGTCGATGCATGAGGCACAACACCGGAATATAGTTTTCCACCAGCAGTCGCCCGAAATCGTACTCACAGGAATACGGTTGATCCCGGCTGACTTCCTCTCGCGCCCCTTCTTCGCCTCGTTCGGTGACACGCCAGGCATCGGTATAGGCGACCTGATGAGTTCCGCGTTCCAGAAACTCGACCAACGTTCCAAGATGGTCGGGAAGCAGCCGATCGTCGTCGTCGAGATAGGCCACATACGTCCCCTGTGCAACACGCAGGCCGGTGTTGCGCGAGGCAGCCAGGCCGCGATTGCGGTCGTGAGTGACCAGCGTGATCCGGCCCTCCTGATTCAGCTCCGCAACGACCGATTCGACCGGGATGTTGCCGTCATTGACCACAATGATTTCAAAGTCCTGATAGCGCTGGCGATTGAGGCTCTCCAGGGCCACACGCAGGAGCTGCGGACGGTTGTACGTCGGCACGATCACCGACACCATCGGTTTCCGCGTAAACGATTGGGGGTGTCGCCCCCCGGCCGACGCGCGCCGACAGGCCCAGACTTGATAGATCGGCAGCAGCGCGAGTGTCCGGGCATCATGGGCCGTTGCGGCGGGAATGTAGCGAAGAGACGGCACCTCAATGGGAATCCGCTCCAGCCCCAGATGCTGGAAACCGCCCTTGGACAAGAGATCGGCCAGTTGTGCTTCCGTGACCCAATCTTCCACCGGTTGATTCGGCGGGGCAATCCGGCGCCATTCTTCCCAGACATCCCCTCGGGGCGTCGTCAGAATGAGATACCCGTCATGCGTCAGCAGGCGTGCTAACTGATTCACGAACTCGGGCTTCTGCGGATGGGGGACATGTTCGATGACCTCCGAGCAGAGCACGACGTCATAGGGCGCAAAATCCGGTCTCTTCAGGACGGAATCGGGCGTGCCGGCTTCGAAGCGAATGTGCGGAAACATGCGGCGTGCGTGTTCCACCACCCCGGCGACCGGCTCAATCCCCTCGCACGTGCCATAGGCGGTAGCCAGATTCGTGAGCCACCCGCGGCCACACCCCACATCGAGGATGCGCAGCGTACGACTCGGATCTTCCTTGCGTGTCTGACGGAGCACATACTCGAGGAACGACGCGATTTTCGACCAGCGCGCGGCTTCGTCGGGGTTAGGTTCCGGGGTCGACCAGGCCGGTTGATTCACGAACAGATTCACATAAAACGCATTCTGATCCATCCTGTCCTCTGTCTCTGCGATCCGAGACGTCTGAACAACTCCCTGTTCCCTCACCCCATAATTGGGCTCCACACCCCGACTCACCCACTCCAGGGCCTCCCGGACTCGCCGCTCAGCCGTATGACAACACCGCACCCGATCCTGTGCCCGACGTGCCATCGCTTGCGCATAGACAGGATCACGGAGAATCCGATCGATCTGGGCCGCCAGGTCATCGGGGCGGTCGGCATCAAACAGCAGACATTCGCGCCCTGGCTCCAAGAGCGCCATATTCTTTGGATGCGCTGGCATGTTCCAGGAAATGACGGGCCGCCCAGCAGCCACGCCTTCGAACACGCGCCCGCCATAAAATTTCGCCAGGCTGGGCAGGTTGACGATCGCCGGCCATTCAGCCAAGTGCGCCATCCAATCACGAAATTCCGCCAACCGTACTGTGCGAAGAGCCTGGGCATACTCGTTCACTGCCGCAGCGGTGACCGTTTCTCCACCGGCCAGAAACCGTGCGGCGGTGTGCTGCAGTTCGTCGAATCGTCGCTGGTTAGGACTGGGCGGGTTTGCCGGAGATGCGCAATGCAAACGGGTGCGCAACGCGGGATGACCGACCCAGGTTTGCCGTCGGCCATAGGGAGTGCCGTGGAACACCGCCTGAGTACGGATGGGTACTCCCGGCGGAGGAGTGATAAACCGTTCCAGCACCATCTGCGGCCACCAGAGGACCCGAGGACCGTCGAGCGCGCCCAACTCGGCTGCATCTCGCTCATCCGGCGTCAGCACATGGGTCAAGTAGGGCAGTTGCCGCTGCAGTTCGGGTAAGCGCGCCCGCAGTTTCGGCGCCCATTGGTAATCCTCTTCGTCGTACCGAAGAGATTCCATCAGGACTCCTATACGTACAGGGGCGAGTTCACCGACCCACTCCAGCGTCGACTGATCCAGCGGGGTATGGATCAGCCATAACCACACTTGATCGAACCGCTGGCCCTTCAGCGCCTTCTTCGCATGGTAGACCCAGGACGCGGGTGTCGCGCAGCCATGTTCCGCAATGGCCGGAACGGTGACGCACTCCACCCCGTTCGCCGCCAACCCTTCTTGGACGGCGTAACTGGCGGAATAGGTCCAGGGTCTGGCGGTCGCCCAGGTCTGAAAATCGAGCAATATGAGAAGTGCCCTGGCTCCCTGGCATGTTCCATCACGTCGTCCTAACATCATGTGTCCTCATGCTCGGCGGTTGAAGCCGGAGAATTCCATCCTGTCCTGTGGTTGCAGACGTCCTACAAGGTACGTGCCGCATGGGCGTCGGCGGTAGGCAGCCGGCGGACCAACTTCCGCGATGTCATCTCCTGAACGTGGCGCACGGTCTGTTCATCGAAGCGCTCCGCCAACATCGCCCTATAGGCCGGGCGATCGAAATAGGTCTCGAACGCTTTGTCGCGGAAAGCAAGCACGTCCTTCGCCGACAGGTGGCGCGTGGGAAGCGGGAGCGAATCAACGGCATGTTGGGAGTACGCGGTCCAGGAGTTCGGTAACGGCCACGCTTCCTCTACGGCTCGTCGGTAGAGTGCCGAGCCTGGATAGGCCATGGTGCAATAAAAGTTGGCGAATTCGCAGTTCAGATCAATCGCCAGATCGAGCGTCGCTTGCATGGTGTCGTGATCGTCTTCCGGCAATCCGAAAATGTAATTGGCGATCACATGGATGCCGGCGGCCCTCACCCTGTGGATGGTCCGCGCGATTTGGTCCTGCTCAAACGTCTTGAGCACATCGTTGCGGACTTTCGCACTCCCCGACTCGATGCCGAAACAGAGCCACCGCACTCCTGCACGGACGAGCAACTCCTCCATGCCGTCCTTCACCGAATCCACGCGGGCATAGGCCCAGATGTTCAAGTCATATCGGCGCTCGATCAGCAATCGACACAGTTCCATGACATGCCGTCGATTGAGCACGAACATTTCATCGGCAAACTTGATGTTGCGCACACCGTACTGCAGCACCAGACGATCGATGTCCGCCGCGATCGTTTGAGGAGACCAGAAGCGGTAGCTGTTGACTTCCCGTTGATACCCTAACGCCGCTTCTCCGCTCTTGAACGGAGCTTGAATACAGCAATACGAACAGTGGTAGGGACAGCCCAAAGTGGTGTAGAGCGACGCATAAGGACTGCGTCGGTCGAGAAAGCCGAAACAGTGCCAGTTGTGAGCGCGATATCGCTCCATAGGAAGCAGGTCCCAGGCCAGTCCAGGGATCTCCTCGTCCAACTGTTCGATGTTAGGCGCAGGAGTGGACCTTCGGATCGTTCCATCGCTCCAGTAATAGACCCCCCTGACGCGGTTCCAGTCGGTGGAGTGTTCCTTCAAAGCTGCCACCAAGTCCGTGATGGTGTAGAGTCCTTCGCCGTCACAGACAAAATCGGCAGCCTCCTCGCGCAAGGTGCGTTCCGGAAGCGCCGCGACATGGCCACCCAGCAGCAGCACCTTGCTCGGAAGGTCCTGCTCCCTGATCGATCGACAAATTGCTCCGGCTGAAGGCATCACCTGTGTAGACGCAGAAGGATTGTGCCCGTAGACCAGCACCGCAACAAGTCGAGGTGATCGTTCCTTCACCCGCGCGGCCACTTCCCCCGGAAGCAGGTCTTCGGCATTCGCATCGAGCACTTCAACCCCTATCCCGCGACGACGGAGGAAGGTCGCGATGAGCCCGCCCCATACGGGAGGCTCAATAGCGCTCAGGGAGCTTCCCAAAGCTTGATAGATCTGGGTCCGGCTTCCTGGATTGACCAGAAGCACGTCCAGTCTGGCCTGTGGCATCATGGCCGCTCCCATTAGTATGCCGTCCCCTGCGGGACCCCGTGTGCCTCAAGGCGAGGCACTTTGACAACCTTTCCAGACTCCCCACGCATCCAGCCGGCGATCCTCGCGACCACCGCCCCGACATCCAGGCCGTACTTCTCCCAGATCGCCTTGCGGCCGCCGTAATCGAATACAAACCGATCGTCCTGGCCGATTCTCATCGTCGGCATGCGAAGATCTTCATCGATCATCCATTCGGCCACGAGACTACCCAGGCCGCCAGCCAAAAGATGTTCCTCCAGCGTAACGACACGCGCCACATTGTGCAGGTGCTTCTTGAGTGCCTCGCCGTTGAGCGGCTTGAGCCGGAATACATCGATCACACCGACGTTCAACCCTGCGCTCTGATGGAGGAGATCGGCTGCCGTCAACGCCTGATGCACCATTACTCCTGACGTGACGATGCACAGATCGCTGCCGGATCGCAGCTGAGTCAGCCCCTCGCCGATATCGATTCCCCGCTCGGCGTACACCTCCGGCAACCCCGCGCGATCGAATCGGATATATTGCGGCGATCGGTCGTGATGTACCAGGGCCGCCAGTTCCCCCGCGCTCCTCCCATCCGCCATACTGTAGATCTTGAGGTTGGGCAACGCGCGCATGATGGAGACGTCTTCCACCGTGTGATGGCTCGGCCCCATGATGTCGTAGGCATAACCGGCCCCGACGCCGATCAAGACGATCGGGAGATTCATGGCGCACACATCCAGTTTGACCTGCTCGTAACAACGCAGACTCACGAACGGGGCGATGGCATAGACGTATACTTTCTTCCCCTCGAAGGCCATGCCGCACGCCATCCCGATCAATTGCTGCTCCGCGATCCCGACGTTGAAGAAGCGATCGGGAAAGTCGCGGGCGAACTGATCGAGTGTCGGTGCGCCGTTATCCGCCGTAATAAAGACCGCCTGAGGGTCTTCTTGGAACAACTTGTACAATTCGTTGAAGAACTGATCTCGCATGCCGAGAATGAACTTGGTCGATCCCATGAATGCTTCCTTTCAGCAATCGGCGGAGCCGGAAAGGCAACGCGTCGTTTGCGCTCGAATGGCCATGAGGTCACATCTGACTGATGTCGCGCCGCGTCAGTTCAAGGTCAGCCCCTTCTGGGACGCGATAGTGCCACAGGCGCTTCCCCTCCATCAGCGATGCGCCATGCCCCTTGCGGGTGTTGGCGATAATCATCAGCGGCTTCTTTCGTTTCGAAGATCGCATATCGCGGAGCGCCTCAAATATTTCGGAGAACGAATGGCCGTCGATCTCACGTGTCTCGAATCCGAACGCCTTGAATTTCTTATCGAGCGGATTGAGGCGCGGATTGTCGGCGGCCAGCCGCCGGTCCGTCGGATCCGTCGGACCGAGCACCCCCTGTCCATTGCGATCGACGATGCAGACAAGATTGCGATACCCGCGATGGCCGGCATAGATCGCGGCCTCCCAATTGGACCCCTCGAACAGCTCTGCATCCCCGAGGAAGCAGACGATCAGGTGTTCATCCCGATTCATCAAGGCCGCCTCGGCCATGCCGGTCGCGATCGGAAGGCCGTGGCCCAGGGAACCGGTGATGACTTCGATACCGGGGATATTCCATTCCGCGTGAACACCCAGCAGATTCCCGACGCCGGCGAAATTTTCCAACTCAGACAGGGGGAAGTATCCCAGATCCGCGAGAATTGGATAGAGGCCGATTCCCCCCTGCCCCTTACTGAGAATGAACCGGTCCCGCCCGTTCCACTTCGGGTTTCGGGCATCAAAGCGTAGGAGGCCTCCGTAGTACAACGCCACTAACAGTTCGGTTTGTGAATACGCCGTACTGATATGACCGCTGTGCGCCTTCACGGCCATTTCCAGAACCGTCGAGCGCACCCATTGCGCCTTGCGTCGCAGCCGCTCTTCCATTTCCGACGCTTTACTGTGTGATGTGGATGTGAGTGGTGCCGTTTTCATTCTTCTCCTCCTTAGATGTCAGGAACGTTCGACATGCGCCCATTCTGTCTGCGTACGCCGCCAACCGTTCCGGGGTTCCGATATCGAACAGCGAGCCAGCAGTTACAAATCCGTAGAGAGGCCCTGAAACCAACCGCGGAATGAATTCCCGCTCCAGCGACCAGGCCGGGGGCACAGGAAACAGTGTGTCAACCGACCGCTCGAACACATACACGCCCGCATTTACATAACCTGTCGGGCCGCACCCGGGTTTTTCCACCATCGACAGCACACGATCGTCATGCCCCACTACCACGTCTCCGGCATCGGTCCGGCCATCCGGACGAGCGAGGACCAGTGTCCCCTGCGCGCGTTTCATCAGATGAAAGCGGAGCAATCGCGCGGGATCGACATCGCAGAAGGAATCGCCATTGATGACGAACAGTCGTTCGCTGCGCGCTACCCGGAAGGCCTGTGCCATGGCTCCCCCGGTACCCAGAGGATAGGGATCTCGCACAAACGTGGCCTCATAGGAGTCACTCGCCGAGCGGACCCACGCTTCAATGTAGTCGCCCATGTACCCGGTGCAGAAAATGAACCGGCGCGCTCCGTGCCTGAACCAGTGGTCGAGAAGAATCGACAGGAACGGCCGTCCGTGAATATCGGCCATCGGTTTCGGACGATCGGACAGGACGGACTTCAACCTGGTGCCGAGGCCACCACAGAGAATGATCACATCGCAGTCTGCCATGCGGTGCTTGGTCATGCTGCCTTTCCGATGAGCGCGGCTTTGAGCCGGGATGCAGTCTGCGCCGAACTCTGTGCCCAGACGTCGTCCAACATCAGCTGATCTTCCTGATAGAACACGATTTGTGTTCCCAAGCCCTCGAACTTGAACGGCACTTGTAATAATCCTGGCAGAGCCATTCGAATGCGTTCGTGATCGTCAGGCCGAGCAAAGAGCAGCATGAACCCACCCCCGCCCGCACCCAGCAACTTGCCTCCCAACGCGCCCGCCTGCCGGGCCGCCGTGTAGATTTCGTCGATGGCCGGGGTGGTGATGCGCGAGGTCAGGCGCCGTTTGAGCATCCAGGCTTCATGGAGCATGGTGCCGAAGTCGGCGAGATCACCTTCACCGGTCAGGATCGCGATACCTTCCTCGACCATCTGCAACATGGTAGAGAGTTCTCGCTGTCGATGTTTGGTGCGATCAATCTGTTCGCGGGCCACTTCGGAGGCGATCCGGGAGAATCCCGTGAAATACAGTTGCAGGTGACTTTGAAACGACGTCAGACGATCCGGACGCATGATGATCGGCGTGTAGCCGATGTCTCCGTTGGGGAAGAATGTGGCCTTGCAGAGCCCGCCGTGGGCTGCGAGCACTTGATCCTGGCAGCCCACGGATTCCCCGAGCACATCCTGCTCGACATGAATCGCCGCCTGGGCCAACTGCGCCTTGCTCGGCATGACATGTTGTAACGCGTACAAGGTGTGCAGCAGACCGACGGTGAAGGAGGAACTGGAACCCAACCCCGTTCTCGCGGGCAAGTCCCCGTCATGGTGAATTTCCAAGCCCTCATTGATATTGAGATACTTCAGCACGCCACGAACGGCGGGGTGCTCGATCTCTTCATTGTTCTTCACCAGTTCGATACGTGAATAGGCGATGCGCGTGCGATGTTCGAAGAACGGCGGGAGTTGCCGGCAACTGATGTAGCAATACTTATCGATGGTGGTGGCCAGCACCGCTCCGCCATGTTCACGGAACCAGACGGGATAGTCAGTGCCGCCGCCGAAGAAGGAGATTCGAAAGGGCGTTCGGCTGATAATCATCGTCGCCTCCCCTCTTCGCCCATGCCTGCCTCACACATTGGCGTACTGTCCCGCTTTGATGATCGTGTAACACTTGATCAGCTCACGGATTCCCCGTTCGAGCGACCATTCCGGTGTAAAACCGCTCGCCAACAGACGCTGATTCGAGACGATGTAATCGCGTTTGTCCGGGTCTTCGCCGATCTGGGCTTCGAAGGACACGAATTGCGGGAGCAATCGTTGGATCTCGCGGCAGAGTTCGAGTTTGGAGAGGTTCGCGTCTTCCAGTCCCACATTGTACGGGCGATTGTTCATCTGCTCGAAATGATCGATTGCGTGAAGGAATGTTCGCACGACATCCCGAATATGGATGTAATTCCGTTTGCAATGGCCTTCAAAGACGACGACCGCGCGATCATGCACGGCGCGCCAGACAAAATCGTTCACGAGCAAGTCCATGCGCATTCTTGGCGACACGCCGAATACCGTCGCCAGGCGCAGCGTGATGGCATTGCCGCGATCCAGTACGACCCTCTCCGCCTTCACCTTGGTTTCGCCGTATAGGCTGATGGGCCGAAGGGGCGAGTCCTCCGTGCATGGCACTCCCGGTTGACCGATGCCGTACCCGCTGTTGGTGACGGGGAAAATGATGCGTTGCTGCGGTGACGATAATTTGCACAGCAACTGCACTGCTTCGAAATTCACGGTGTAGGCCCCGACGCGATCCCGGTCGCACAGCGGTGCGCCGACGAGTGCGGCCAATGGAATGATGATGTCGGCGTCCAGGAGAAGGTCCGTGAGTATCCGTTCGTCCCGGCAGTCTCCCCGCACGACTCGAAACGATTCTTCCGCGCAACAGTCCATCAAACTGTTTTGTCGGTACATGAAATTGTCGAGGACCGTGACCGCAAAGCCGCGATCGAGCAACCGTCTGGTCAGCACGGAACCGAGATAGCCGGCCCCTCCGGTCACGAGCACATGGGGGGATGACGTCGTCATAATCGAACGAGCTCCTTCTGCATACGTGACGGATCTGTCTTGCCTGTCACCGGCTGCGGCATCGGTACGCGGTTGCCGGTCCTGTTTCGACTCATGCGGCCTCCAGCACGATGCGGGAGATGTGCAATACGTCCTGCTCGGTCATGGATGCGTGATTGGGCAGGAAGAAGCCGCAATGATGGACCCGATCGGCCACGGGAAAACTGGCCTTCCCATACCGGTTCATCCAGAACGGATGCAGGCCCAGATTCCCGGCCGAAAAAATTCTGGTTTCCACCCCTTCGGCAACCAGGGCGCGAACGATGCGCTTACGCTGCTCCGGGGAATCGGCCAGCAACCCGAAAGAAATACTCGCGACCTTGCTGTCACGCGGCGGACGTTGCGTGTAAAAGCGCGCACCCAACTGCTGCAGATACCGATCATGATTGGCCTGTCGACGCCCCGTCATCCCATCGAGCTTGCGCACCTGTTCGATCCCGATAAACGCATTGAGGTCGGTCGAGCGCAGGTTGAATCCAGGCTCGTAGAACACGAAGGGTGAGTGGAAGTCGTCGATCTCATATTGCTCGACCAATTCCTCATGCCGTGCGCCGGGCAAATCCTTGCTCCATCCGTGACTGCGCAGCATGAGGAGCAGATCGGCGAACTGCCGGTCGCTGCAGGACACCATGCCCCCTTCGATCGTGGACATCTGATGGCCGAAGTAAAAGGAAAAGCTGGCTATGTCGCCGAACGTGCCGACCTTGCGGCCTTCGTATTCGGCTCCGATGGCCGCACAGGCGTCTTCCAGCAAATAAAATC
Organism: Nitrospira defluvii; assembly: GCA_011525625.1. Taxonomy (GTDB): domain Bacteria; phylum Nitrospirota; class Nitrospiria; order Nitrospirales; family Nitrospiraceae; genus Nitrospira_A. Next base: position 125,324 of record WYAX01000014.1, on the reverse strand, counting down.
CGTAGCGATCCTTCAGTGCTTGCACTTCACGCATACGATGCGGCACTCCGAGGACCTGCACCAACAAGACGGTCTGCGCCTGATGCCGCTTCAAGAGGTCTTCAAGATGGTTCAGATCGAGTCCGAACGTGTCCGGGTCCGCCTCACACATGTAGGGTGTAAAGCCGAACTGCATGGCCGGAGCGATGGACGTGACCCATCCGACGCTGGGGACGATGACATTCGTATTGCGCAACTTTCCCGAACGCAGCAAGGCGTAATACATGAGCAAGTTGGCGGAGGAGCCCGAGTTGCAATTAACGGAATACGGACGACCGAGCCATTCGGACCAGTGCCGCTCGAACTCCAGCGTCACCGCCCCTTTGGTCAGTCGCGGATAGGTCTTGAGCCAGTCGATCAATCGGTCGATGTCCTGACGGTCGATGGTGTCCTGAGCAAGGCACCATCGCGGAGTAAGTTTGGCGTGCTGAGCATGAATCGTCATGGTCGTGGTCCCCTCTTCGTCGAATCGGGCACGGCCTCGTCGCAGGACGAGGGGCGGCATTGAACGACTAATCAAGATGCATGCCACTTGAAGTATTGGGATGCGTGAGGAAAAACGGAGGAGTGTCGGACGATGAGGAAAAATCGGCCTGCGCAACCGGGCAAAAACTACCTAGTCGCCGGCAGCCGCTGCAGTCTAGGCGGATTCAGCGGGGTGTTTCTGAAGCACGAAGGATTCGAGGGCCTTTTTCACCGACCCGCCCCACCCGCGATACTCGATCGTCTCCCTGCCGTCGAACCGGAATTCCAGGCCCAGGTGCGTGCCGTCCGCTTGCAGTGACACGTTTCGCACGAGGGCCGTCAGATTGTTGACGTGACCGGTCCCGACGATTTCAAATTCTGCGCGCAACACCATTCCCGGGAAAAAGTCCTGAATCGGCCGCTGGAGGCGGACGGCGCAGCCGGATGCGCTCAGGTCAGTCAACAGCCCGCCGATTCTCGGCTGATGTACGGATCGGCGGTCGTCGATACCGCCGGCAACCTCGAGCAGCACCACAGGCTCGTGAGCCGATACGCGTCCGTGTTTACGCAATGGAACCGCTTCGATGTTCGAGGGAAACGCCAAGAGGAGCATGGGAAAGGGTTGCAGCTGGGAGTGCAACACCTCGGTGCGATAGCCGATGATTCGTCCGGCATAAATGTAGCGCAACAAGCACGTGGTGCCGACCGCACAGGGTATCGGCTGTCCGAAATGAAACGGCCATTCACAGATGATCCAACTGCGGTGTTTCCAGCCGAGAACCGTGGAGCCATATTGTCCGCCGCCCTCTTCCCCGGCCAGACTCAGCTGAAGAGAGAGTCCGACCTCAAGAAATGCCGCGGGATGAGGATGTACTGTCAGGTCGTGTGTCATGCTGCTGCCCGCCCGTGCTGTACTACGCAGACCCGCCCTACTCATCGATATCGGTCGTGTTGTTCAAAACCTGAAGTGACGCGAGGCTGCGCTGCTCGCGTTCCTGTAAAGGACCTCCCTGCATCAACCGATAAGTATTCTGCGGTAGCCTCACGCATCGCCACCGTGACGCGAGGCAGCGGTTCTTACAAGGGTTCATCGATACTCGGACATGGATTCGACCAAACGCATTCCCATCGATCAGTTGACCGTCGGCATGTTCATCGCCGGCTTGGACCAACCTTGGTATCGGACACCGTTTCTTCTCCACAAATGGCTGGTGTCCAACCCCGACGACATTGTGCAGCTCAAACGGCACGGCATTCAGATCGTCACCATCGATACGACGCGTGGGCTGGACGTCGGCGTCGCGCCCGCCCCGGCGGCGGAGGCACCAGCCGTCCAAGAAGAACCCACAGCAAGCCCGGCAGCGGTCGCCGATCCTCCGGCCGGAGTGAAGCCGTCGCCGGCGGCGGCGTCCGCTGCTGTCTATCGGCAGGCTATGGAAGCCGTCGATCGGGTCTTCCGGGACATCGAAGCCGGTCAGCCGCCGAAAGCCACCGCATTGAAACCGGTGGTGCGCGACCTCCTCAAGCAGATCATCGAACAGCCGGAAGCGATGATGATTCAGTTCTGCCTGGATAAGATGCGTCGCTTCGACGGTACCCTCGCGAATCACGGCATGGATGTCTGCGTCCTGGCGTTGATTCTTGCCGTGGAAAACGGCTGTACGGAACCGGATATGGAGGCGCTGGGATTGAGTGCGCTGCTCCACGACATCGGATTTGTTCGCCTGCCGCGAAATCTGTATCGGAAAACGGCGGCCTTGACCGAGCAGGAACAGGTGCTGATGCGGCAACATCCGCAATTAGCGGCCTCCGTCCTGTCGCAAGGCGACCGGGTGCCGGAGACGGTGACGAAGATCATCGCGGAACATCACGAATTTCAGGACGGGACCGGATTCCCCAAACTGGTGAAAGCCGGCGCTGTGTCTCCCTTAACTCAACTGATGGCATTGGCCGATACCTATGACGACCTGGTTACGACCAGATACGGCCGTCCGCCGCTGCTGCCTCATGATGCGATTCGCCAGCTCTTCGTGTTGGGGGCCAAAGGGCGTTACGACAAGACCTTGGTTGAGGTTGCGATCAAAGTGTTGGGCGTCTATCCCCTCGGGAGTCTCATCAAGCTCAATACCAACGAGTCGGCCGTGGTGATCGGCCTGAACCATGAAGACCGGCTCCGTCCGCGCGTGCGCATCATCAAAGGGACGGACGGAGAATGTCAGCAGCCGGTCGATATCGATCTGCAGAATCAGCCGGCCGACCAGCCCGCACGCTCCATCCTCCGGGCATTGGATCCCGGCGCGGAACACATAGACCTACCGCAATACCTTGACCTTGCGGCAGGCGGAGCGCCGTTATGAGCCGTCGGTCGCATATGCCGTTTCCCCCTGCGCAGCCTCCCGGAGGCCCTGACCTCCCCAGCGACGCGCTCGCGTTGCTGTGGGATGCCGTTCCCCTGGGCCTGTGTCTCCTGACGGCGGACTCACGCGTGGCATTTGCCAACCGCAGCGCAGCCCGCTTGTTGCACCGGACAGCGGGAGACTGTCTCCACAGATCGTTGACCGATCTCTTGGGACAAACGGTCGAATTGAGCAGCTCATTGCGATCCTCCGGCGTCTGGAAAATACCGGAAGCCACGGTGGGCGCTTCCGAGAAGACGACGGAAGGCGAGGAGGACGAGCCCCCTGGTTATGCCTTGATCGAATGGGAGCAATTGCGGATGTCCGGCATCCCGGGCGTCGCCGCGCTGCTGACGCTTCGCGATGTGACCCGCGAATGCGAGTTGGAAACCGATCGTGACCGACTCGCCACCGTGGCTGAGGAAAGCCCGTATCCGATCGTCGAAATCGATCGGCACGGCAACATTCTCTATGTGAATCCGGCTATGGTGGAAGTCCTGTGTCGATTCGGGTACGACCTCAGCGGGAGACCTGACATCCTTCCGGACAATCTCCCGGCGCTCGTCGCGACCTGCCTGATCGAGGGACGCACACTACGCTCTCAGGACGTCGTCCGAGGCGAGGCCTGCTACAGTTGGACCTTATGCCCGGTGCCCAGCAACCACCTCGTGCGCGCCTACGGCATCGACCTCACCGAAGTGCATGCCACGCACCGGGCCTTGAACGCCACGGCGGATCACCTTCGTGAGAGCAATCGCCAATTGGACCAGGCGCTCCAACAGGCGCAGTCGGCGGCGCAAGCCAAGTCCTCATTCCTGGCCATGATCACGCATGAGTTGCGCACGCCGATGAACGGGGTCATCGGTATGGCCAGTCTGCTGCTCGATACCTCGTTGACGGACGAACAGCGATCGTTCACGCAGACGATCCAGCAATGCGGTGAAGCCCAACTGTCGCTGATCAACGACGTGCTCGAATGCAGCAAAATCGAAGCCGGCAAGTTGGAACTCGAAAGTCTGGACTTTCAGCTACGCACCACGGTGGAAGACGTCTTATCGCAGTTCGCCGAACGTGCTCAGCGTAAGGGGCTTGAAATCACCGGCCTGGTGCATGCCTCCGTTCCGAACGCGCTCCGTGGCGACCCCGGCCGCCTGAGGCAGGTGCTGACGAATTTCGTCGGGAACGCCGTGAAATTCACCGAGCACGGCGAAGTGACGGTACAAGCCTTCCTGGAGCAGGACACGCCGGCCGGTGTGATCATCAAGTTCGAGGTCACGGACTCCGGTATCGGCATCAGTGAAGAGGTGCAAGGCCGACTATTCCAGGCTTTTACGCAAGCCGACAGTTCCACCACCCGGAAATACGGTGGAACGGGCCTCGGGCTTGCGATTTCGAAGCAACTGGTCGAACTGATGGGAGGTCAGGTCGGCTTGCGGAGCCGTCCTGGCGAGGGAACGACCTTCTGGTGTACGGCGATCTTCCAGAAGCAACCCGTGTGTGCCCCGGCCATCGTGCCGTCTGCCGAACTGAGCGGTCGCCGCGTGCTCATTGTCGATGACAATGAGTCGAATCGGACGATCCTCCATCACCTGATCTCCGGATGGGGCATGCAGGACGGCCAGGCACGCAATGCGACAGAGGCCCTGGAGATGCTGACCCAGGCCGCCGCCAAGGGAGAACCGTACGATGCGGCGGTCCTCGACATGCTCATGCCGGGCAAAGACGGACTGCAATTGGCTCAAGAGATCAAGGCGCTCCCCCAGGGGGCCGGCATGCGATTGGTCGTCTTGACCTCGTTGATTCAACCAGGGCATGCAGAGCGGGCCCGCCGGGCCGGATTTTCGGCGTACCTGACCAAGCCGGTTCGACACGATCAACTGCAAGGTTGCCTCCGTGTCGTCTTCGGACTACAGCCCGGATCTGGAACCACCGGAACCGGCAGCGGCAAGACCCGGGCAGCCGCGCCGCCCCTCATTACCCGACACACATTGGCAGAGCAGTCGCCACGCCCAAGAATCCTGGTTGCTGAAGACAATGTCGTCAATCAGAAGCTGGCCGTCCGCATGCTCGACCGACTCGGCTACCAGCCGGATGTCGTCTCGAACGGTCAGGAGGCGGTGACGGCGTTCGAACGGGAATCGTATGCCGCGATCGTGATGGATTGTCAGATGCCGACGATGGACGGATACGAAGCCACCAAACAGATTCGCGCGCATGAACAACGTCCGGATATTTCCCGAACAGTTGCGCATATTCCGATCATTGCGTTGACGGCCAATGCCATGCCGGGCGACCGCGAGCGATGCAAGGCCGCGGGCATGGACGACTACCTGAGCAAGCCGGTGAAGACGGACGATCTAGGCTTCATCCTCCAGCGCTGGGCTCCGTTGCCGAGCACGACGGAGATTCCGGCGCCGGTTCCACGGCGAGAAATGACCAAGACCGACGCGCGGGTGTTTGATGCGGCTGCGATGTTGGCGAATATCGGCGGTGATGCCGAACTGTTCGAACAACTGATTCGTCTCTTTCTTGACCGTCATGGCCTCTTGATGAAAGAAATCGAAACAGCCATCGGCCAAGCCGATGCGTCCGCACTTGAACGGGCGGCACACAGCCTCAAGGGCACCGCCGCCAACCTCTGCGCCCCCGACGTCGTCTTGCTGGCGGGCCAGTTAGAGGCGACCGGTCGTCTGGGGACCTTGACGGAGGCGCCTTCCCTTCTTGTGCAGTTGGATCGCACGGTTCAGGAACTGGTGTCGGTCCTGTCGCGTCAAGTCGCACCTCCCCCGGCCACCTAAACGCTTCATACGATCGCTCCGACAGCGCGCACGGCACGATCTCGTCCACACGATGGCTTGAGCCGAGCGTCCGCTCGAGCAGAGGGGGAGCGCGATCCGGGCACTATGCGACGGGAGCGGTTGTTCGTGAAACCGAGACTACACCGCTACAGCAGAGGCGTGGCTCTGTGCAGAGAAAGTAAACAGAGGGTATCGTGTAGGCAGATCTTCGGAAAGCACCAATTGTTTGCAAAGTCTGGTGCGATGATTCATGACCAACGGACCGCGCAGGTTGGCGGTCACGGCGCTGGGATCATCGGAGGGGATTGTGAGAATCGTCGCCACCGAGAGCTCGTCGTCATCCTTCTTTTGAATCTCGATCAGGGCATCCGTCGTCACCGTAATCCGATAGTCCGGTTTGAAGTATGCCGGATCGAGAATGACGAAGGCCAGTTGTGGCTCCTCGACGCACTGCAGCCATTTAAACGGCGCATCCGTATCGTGGTCCAGCATGACGTATTTGGTCCAGTCCGGGAATCCCAGGATCCCGGAGGGAAACACCAGCAGACTCTCATCGTTGACGTCCAAGGTCCCGAACCTAGTCGACTGACACTTCATAAATGGTTTTCAGCCTCCCCGGCGGCCGGTTTTGTTCGACAATTGGCGGAAGGCTTCCAGCGGTATGACGCCGGGCCCCGCGGCGATGCGATTCTCATCCTGGATTCGCGCGTGCACTTCATCGCGATGCACTTGCACGTTGGGCGGCGCTTCGATGCCGAGCCGAACTTGCCCGCCTTTGATGCCAAGCACCACAATGCGGACATCGGGCCCGATCGTGACGCCTTCTCCTCGGCGTCGTGTTAAGACCAGCATACAAGCCTTCCTTGGCGTGTGGATACGGGTACATTGGGTATATCGGTTCCGGTGAGTAGGAACTTAAGCCTCGGTTACGGCAGATAATTGAGTAATGAGGCGTCGAAAATTTTGCTGAATGTCTGGCTGGCGGCCTGCACGGCGACTTGTTGGAGGCTCAACTGGCTGATGGCCGTTGCGAGATCGGCATCCTGATTGTCGGAGATCGCCTTGGAAATCGTCAGGGTCGCCGTATCCAGCGCGTCGTGGGTCACCTGCAGACGGTTGGCCAGGGCGCCGACCGTTCCCTGCACATCGCTGATCTGTGCCGTGGCCAGGTCAAGATTCCCGATTCCCGCCTGAATGCTCGAGCGATCGTTGCCTTCGAGCGCGGTGAGCAAGTCCCGGAGCGAATCGAATATGTTCGTCGTCGCGCCGGTAAAAATGCTGCTTCCCGGAACCAGAATCTGCACGGTCTGGTTTTCACCCACCGCAATCGATTGGGTCTCCGCATTGCCCTGATAGGTCACCGTATCCCCGGTGGCGATCACGAACGGACTGACATCGGTTTTTGTACCGCCGAACACCGCCTGTCCGGCGACTTCGGTATTGCCGAGTTGGACCAATTGCCGCTGCAACTGGCGCACTTCCTTGGCGATGCTTTGACGTCCTTCCGCCGAGGTCGTGTCGCTGCTCGCTTGAATGGTCAATTCACGCACCCGCGTGATGAGGTTTTGCACCTGCCCCAACGCCTGGTCGGCTGCATTCACACGCGAGGTGCCGAAATCGATGTTGCGCAGCCATTGGGTCGTTTGGGAGAGCGCGGATTTATCGAGCACGATCTGACCATAGGAGCTGGGATCGTCCTCCGGCCGGTTCACGCGTTTCTGGCTGGAGATCTGCTCTTGCGAGGTCAGCAGCTGCACGCGCGAGCGTTGGAGATTGCCGAGCAGGGTGTTATACATCTGTTGATCGGCGACTCTCATACGACCGGCTCCTCTCCTCTCCCGGCAAGACGATTAGCGCTTCAACGACAAGATGGTCTGCAGCATCTCATCACTGGTGGTGATGAGCCGCGAGGCCGCTTGAAACGCCCGCTGATACTTCAACAGATTAATGAGCTCTTCATCCATGGACACGCCGGAAATCTCCGCTCGATGTGCGAGTAATTGGTCGTTCAGAATTTCCTGTCCCTGCAGGTCCCGCGTCGCCCCCTGCAGTGTCGCGCCGAAACTTCCGGCCATGGCGCTGTAGTAGCTCTGAAACGTCGTATTGCCCAATCCGGCCACCGCGGCGGTCTGGAGGTCGGCCAGGGCCAACGCGTTCACATTGTTCCCGGGCACCCCCGCGGCGGTCGAGGAGGCGGCGATTTTTTGTCGATCGGTCAGCGCCATGCTGATCGTGCCGGCGGTCGTTCCCGAGGCCGTAAAAAAATCCTGCGCGGTGGAGCCGTCCAACCCGTAACCCAGTCGATGTTGCGTGTTGACCTGCGACACAAGCTGCGAGGTGAGGGTATCCAAGGAGGTCTGCAGACCTGCGGCGGTGGTATCTCGCGCATCGAGCAGTCCCTTCAGGCGGCCTCCGCTGATCGAGGAGGTAATGTCCGTGTTGGGGCCCGTTCCGCCGTCATACCGCACGTCGAGCAACCCCCCGTTGGTCACGTCGGCAACGCCGGTGAGTTTGTAGGCCGTGTGGTCGGTCACCAGGATTTGTCCGACCCCGACAAACACGGTCACCTGCCCGCTACCATCTTCGATCGAAGAAATATCGACCAGACCTGCCAGGTCGTTCAAAAAGCGGCCGCGCTGATCACGAAGGTCGTTCGCCTGCTGCCCGCTCACCTCGGTCAGTTTGATCTGGGCGTTCAAATCGGCGATCTTGCCGGCCAAGGCATTAATGTCGGTAATCCCGCTCTGAACCTGGACATCGAGCGACAGGCGTTGCGCCGAGAGTTGGGAAGAGGCCTGGTTCAACAGTTTGGTCAGTCCGTCCGCTTTGGTCAGCAGCACGGTGCGCGCGGTCAGGTCCGCCGGATTGGTCGCCACGTCTTGCAAGGCTTTGAAGAAATCGTTCAGCCCCGCGGCAATACCTTGGTCGTTCGAATCGTTGAACAGGATCTGGATTTGTGAAAGGGCCTTCTGCGAGGCGCCGAACTGTCCGATCCGCTCGCTAGACCCGAGGAGCTGCTGTTCGACAAAGCTGTCCACGGAACGACGGATTTCCGACACCTGGACGCCGGTTCCGATCTGGCCTGGACGCCCGTTCTCCGGCAGGGTTTGGGTCAGCACCGCTTCCTGCCGTGAGTAGCCGGGGGTGCTGACGTTGGCGATGTTCTGCCCGGTGACGGACATGGCGCGCTGGAAACTGGCCAGTGCGTTCGAGCCCACACCGAATAGTCCGTTCAGTCCCGACATACGATCACGCGTTACCCTTTGGCTCTCACCAGGCCGGCGCCTGCCGCCACTGCGGCGCCGGACGACGAATAGAGGGCAGCCGACTCCGGGGAGTGCTGCCAACGCTTGAGCGCTCCATGCAAGAAGTCGAGCGACTGCCCGATGAGCGCGGCGTTGAATCGATTCAGACGATCCGTCTCCCCGATCGCCGCCGCCAACTCCTGTTCTTGCCGATTCGTACCGGCATGGTCGGTAACGGGTACAGCCGGAACCGGTCTGGCCCGACGCTCCTGTTCCAGATCCCGAATCTCATCTAACAATCGAGCTTTTCTCATCGTGACGGACGTGAACTGGCCGAACGAGAGGCAGCGAATCGCCTCCTGTTCTTCACGCAACAATGACTGGAATGCGAGGATCCGCTCGAGCATGCGCTGCATCAGCACATCGAACTCGGTAGAGAGAGCTTGTGACACAGTCGACACCTTGCCTCCTCCTCGACGATAGGGATCCGGCCTACGAGGACATACCAGCGAAGGAGCCGACCGCCGGTGTGGCCGACTACAGCACCGCGTCCGTCAGAACGTGACGGATCATGGAGTCCGCAACCTTCTTTCCATCGACGGTGTAGGTCCCCCCTTCGACTGACTGCTGAATCTGGCCGACTCTGGCATCGCGTTCCGTATCCGGCTGTTCAGCGGCCGCCCTCAGGCGCTGGAGTTCTTTGGCACGCTCGGAAATCTGGACGCGGTCTTGGGACTGCGTCTGCTGAGATGCGGTCTTCTTATTGTGCGTCCGATCCGTTTCCTGAACGCCCAACAGAATTTTTGCGAGATCCGCCGCCCGGCCGTTGTTTGAGATCTCCATAACTGCTTCTCCTCCCCTTGCCAGGGTGTTCCAAAAGGCTTTCCCCTAGTCGAGTACTCTATCGGCGGGGACGGCCGGGAACTTTAGGAGAGGCAGACGAATTAACGGTTTTTTTCCACATAGGCATCCACAAAAGCTGTAATGCCGATTCCTCCGGCCTGGGTCGCCAACTTGGCAATCTCTTGGTCGTAGAAGGAGTACCAGACCTGTTCCCCCTTCCGATCGAGAAGGCCTTTCGGAACAGTTTCCCGCATGTTTTTAATAAGATAGGAGATAAAGTAGGCTTCGAATTCCTGCCCGGCTTTGTGCAGTGCTGAGGGCGACTCCTGTGCGATCCGGCCCTGCCCTTGTGTACGCTCTAGTCCGGCTGGTTGGGCGGCGGACATCTGCGCCAGATCCAGCTGTCCGGCCAAAACATCTCGTATTTCCATAGTGTTTCAGTCGCCTCTCTACACAATCTCAAGATTCGCTTGAAGAGCACCAGCCGCGCGCAGGGCCGACAAGATCGCCACCAGATCCCGCGGGGTCACCCCGACGGCATTCAGCGCCCGCACCACTTCCCCGAGGGTCACCGTCTGATCCACGACAATCAGCCGTGACTGCTCCTCAGCGACATCCGTCTGCACATCAGGCGTGACGGTCGTCTGGCCCTGAGTCGAGCCGATCACCGGAGCCGGAGGCTGGGAGACGCTTAATGTGTTCTTCACGGAAATCGTGAGGTTCCCATGCGAAATCGCACAGGTTGAGAGCCGGACGTGCTCGCCGAGCACGACGGTACCGGTGCGCTCGTTCACCACGACCTTCGCGGCGACGTCGACGCTGACGTCCAGACCTTCCATCGTGGCGATGTATTCCACCACCCGCCCGTGAAACGATGAGGGAAGCGTAGTCTTGACCAGGCCCGCATTGACCGGGACGGCCGTTCCTTTCCCGAAGGTCCCGTCAATGGCCTCCGCCGTGCGAATCGCCGTGGTGAAATCCGGGTGCCTCAGCAAGACGGACACGGTATCCCAGGTGTCGATGTCCACGACGACTTCTTTTTCCACGATGGCGCCGGCGGGAACCACCCCTGCCGCCTGATGATTTTTCGTGACTGTCGCCCCGCCTGCCCCTCCGGTGCCGCCCAGAAACCCGCCGATGGAAACCGGCCCTTGAGCGACGGCAAAGACCTGCTGGTTGGGGGCTTTTAACGGGGTCGAGAGCAACGTGCCGCCCTGCAGACTTTTCGCATTGGCCATCGAAGAGACGACGGCGTCGAGCGTCATGCCGGGCTTCACAAACGGGGGCAGCTTGGCCGTGACCATCACCGATGCAATGTTGCGTGTGAGCAATTGAATGGGATCGATGACCAGGTTGATGCCCATCTTATTCAACATGGACATCATGGCTTGAATGGTGAACTGTCCGCCGATGACCTGGTCGCCGGTGCGATCCAGACCGACCACCAAACCATACCCGATCAATTGATTTTCCCGCACGCCTTCGATGGTGGCCACATCCTTCACGCGCACGGCATGGGCCATCGACACGCTGAAGAGCGACAGTGTCAGGAAGGCGAACATGCCGACCGCGGTTCGACGAAACCAGGCGTGGACCGGCGGCCGGGGTGCGGCGGTAGGAGCAGCGTTCGGCTGAGGAGGCATCCAGGGGCGCGTCAATTGCTCAGGGTCCACGGCCGGCGTCCGCAGCACTCCGCTGGATATCATCAGCCGAAAACTTTGCATGATCATCGCCCGTTGTCGTTTGCGTGGCATCGACATGATGACTCCTGTCACGGTTCAAGCTCTGTTCTGATCTGACGATCAGAACGGATAGATCCAGTCCAGCACCCGCACCAACCAACCCGGCCGCTGGACGTCGTCGACGACCCCCAACCCGGAGTATTCGATCTTGGCATCGGCGATCGCGCTGGATTGCACGGTGTTTTTGGTGTTGACGTCGACTCGGCGGACGATGCCGCCGATCGTCATGATCTGCCGCTCCGAGTTGACGGTGACTTCCCGGCGTCCTTCGATACGCAAATCGCCGTTCGGGAGAACTTCGGTCACGGTTGCGGAAATAGTTCCGGTCAACGTATCCTCCCGGTTGGTCGCCCCTTTTCCGCCGAACTTGTTTTTCGCGCTGGCGTCGATGCCGAATCCACGTTTGGCCTCCCCGCCCAGCCTGATTCCCGGCAGACCGAGATACCCCATGCCGGTTCCGCCGAAACCATTAGAAATCGTAGAATCCTTCTCCGCGCTGGTATCGGCGCTCTTCGATCCCTTGTGTTTTTCAGAGATCAAGATCGTGATGATGTCGCCTGCCCTCATCGCCCGCAGATCTTCGTAGAGATAGGCCCGGCCATTTTCTTCTTGCCAGAGCGACCCTGTCGTCTTCGGCGGCGGCAATTTCGCCACTTCGGTCTTGCTCGGTTTCGCGGCCGGCGAACTCGAACAGCCCGTGATGACGCACAGCGTCAGGCCGCACAGGAGCATGCCGAATCCGCGAGACGTGGAGCCGCGCTTAGAAGCTGACACGAACCACCCCCGGAGCGACGACCGTCGCCCGCAAATCCTTCCCGGAATCGACATTGGAGACGGTGATGGTTTGTCCTAACTCGCCGTGCGACTTAGTGACTCCGACGGTTTGGATCGACAGTCCGCCTTGGCGGGCTTCGATCGTGACCCGATCGCCCTTGCGGACGGCGAAGGGACGCCGGACCGAGGTGAGCCTGATCGCATTCTGGGGCGGCAGCGGGCGACTCGCGGCTTTTCCGATGACGTCGGCAGGATTCGTCGCAAAGGGCTGTTTCAAGTCGAACAGCACAATCCGCTCAGTGGAGACGTCGTCGACCGCAATCTCTTCATCGGCCTTGATCGCACGCACCGGCACGACCACATCGACAAGGGCGGCGACATCGGCCGTGGCGTCGATGGTCTTGATGAAGCGGCCGTTCACCGTCAGATGAACCTGAAACACGCGTCGGCCGAGCGGCTCGCCCGACCGAGCGCCGCCGACCTGTATGTCGAGGGTTCCAGCAGGTATTGCAATCGGCTGTTGCGGCTCGCCCAGCACCACCTGACAATCGGCGGCCCGACCGGCGAGCTCCCGCTTCACGAAATCGTGAATGACCCCTTGTAGCTGATCCGGATAAATGAGGCGTTTCCCGCGTGCATGCGGCAGGGCCTGGGCGCTGTGGACCAAGACTTCGTGTACGCGGAACAAAGGCCGGACCGGAGTCCGCTCCCCTGCCGATGCCGGCAGAACCGTGCTCGTCGCGAGACTGAGCGTCACGATACTGATGAGGCCGACTCGATTCACAGGTATCACCCCTCGTTGAAGGTACGCGCCGATTACCGGCGTAGATTGTTGGCGATCTGCATCATTTCATCGGATGCCTGGATCGTCTTGGAGTTAATTTCATAACTTCGCTGGGCGATGATCATGTTGACCATTTCTTCCGCCAAATTGACGTTGGAACTTTCCAAGAACCCCTGCTGCAACGTACCGAAGCCGGTGGAGAAGCCGCCGGTTCCCTGCTGCGCCGGGCCTGAGGCGAAACTGTCCAGGAACAGATTGCTGCCCATCGCAACCAGGCCGGATGGATTGTCGAAACGCACGAGCTGAATCTGGCCTACCTGTGAGGCCTGCGTCACGCCGGGAAGCAGCACGGAGACGGTGCCGTCCTGGCCGATGTCGATCTTCAAGGCGCCGGACGGGATCGTGATCACGGGAGTGAGCTGATCGCCGTCGCCGGTCACGAGGTTGCCGACGTTATCGCGTTTGAACGAACCATTGCGGGTATACATGATCGTGCCATCCGGTCTGGCCACTTGGAAGAAGCCGGCTCCGTCGATGGCCAGATCGAGATCGTTGCTCGTCTGTCGCATGTTGCCCTGCATCCACTCCTTGGCCACCGTGATGGGGCGGACGCCGCCGCCGACCTGGACGCCGACGGGAAACACACCGACGTTCGAGGCATTCGTGCCGGGCAACCGCTGGATTTGATACAGCAGGTCGCCGAATTCCGCCCGACTGCGCTTGAACGCGTTGGTGTTGACGTTCGCAAGGTTGTTGGCGATGGTGTCGACGTTGAGTTGCTGTGCCGTCATGCCCGTCGCCGCGGTCCACATCGCACGAATCATAACACCCTCCTCTTACACCCGACCGAGATCCTGAATAGCCGTTTCCGTCATACGATCGAGTGTTTGAATCAGCTTCTGCGCCGACTCATAACTCCGCATGCCCTGAATCATCTTCACCATTTCGGTCAACGAATTGACGTTGGATTCCTCGATATGCCCCGGCTGAAGCCGTGGCTTCGCCACAGTGGTCGGTTTGCCACCGACGAACAGACCTTCCGCGTACTTCTGCGGCATGTCGGATTCCGGAAATTCGACCACCTTAATGTTACCGATCGTGTTGCCGTCGACCTGAATCGCGCCTTCGGTGTTGATCTGGATGTTGCCGGGCGGAACCCTGATCTCACCCTTGGTGCCCATCACAGGCTGTCCGAGATTCGTCACGAGTCGGCGCTGGCCGTCGAGGGAGAAGATGCCATTGCGGGTATATCCGACCCCGTTGGGAGTCTTGACCTCAAAAAACCCATCCGTCTGGATGGCGACATCGAGTGGGTTGCCGGTGATGCGGATGCGACCCGGCTCAAACGTGGTGCGCACACCATGCGCTTCGGCAAACACCCGTTCGCTCGGACCGGGCGGGCGTGTGGAGATCGTCGACACGATTCCCTGTGCGGATCCGCCCATGCCGACCGAACTCGCGCGGGCAAAGAGTCCACGGAACCCCTGCTGGTCTTGTTTGAAACCGGCCGTATTGACGTTCGCCAAATTGTTGGCGAACACCTGCAGTTGCTTTTCTTGAGCCACTGCGCCGGAAAGAATGGGATAGATCGCTCGATTCATGTATTACTGTCCTACCTTCCTCATGCTCCACCGGGAGAGATAGCAATGCACATGCCATCTCCACCAGGCGCTCGCCGCAAGACGGACGCGCTGGGTATCTGAAATAAAATGTGAACGATTGCCGATAGATGCGCGTGGAGTCTGAGCGAAAGACACAGGAAGAGTTCGTGCGTCCTTCAGCAAAGGCCGTCAAAGACACACGATGCGTGGAAGTCTTTGCCGATGACTAGGAAAGTCCTGCCTACGAATGCGGATGAGAGGGAGACATGTTAGGCGGCAAGTGTGGAGGTCGGATCGGCGACCGACGCCTCAGCGACAACGGCAGTCCCGATCAGGCTGCCGCCTTCCACACGCGCTCGTTCCAACGCGTGAACCGCGGCATCAATCAACGCCTGGGCATCGGTTCCGTCACGACCGGACAAGCCGATGCCGATACGGCTGCTGAGCAGTAACTCGTGGCGATCGAGGGTGACCGGATGAGCGATCGTGGCCTGCATTTTCTTCGCAATCGCGAAGACCTCCTCCGGCGTCGTCACATCCTCCAACAGAACCGCGAACCGCGCTTCCGCAAGCCTCGCGACCACGTCGGTCGTCCTTAACGCGCTTTTCACGCGTGCGGCCTGCACACGGTACATCAGATTCCGGTTGAGCATGGCATAGGCATCGGTTTCCGACGTAAGGTGCTCAAGGTCAATCACCAGAACGGCTGCCTGCCCTGCTTCCTGCCGAGCCCGGATCAACGCCTGCTTCACAAGGGAGAGGAACAAGCGAGACATCGGCAACCCCGTCACCGCGTCGTACGTATGCACCGCGCCGATCAAGGAAATCGGCGCCGCCGTATCCGAAGCGGATTCAGCCACGGGATTCCGCGTGCACCAGCTGGCCGCCCCGAACACCACCAGAGAAAAGACCAGCCCCACCATGACCATGAGTGGATAGGCGGTCAAGGCCGAGAGGGTGAGGAGCCCCACGGAGGCGGTCCAATACAATCCTCCCGCCATAAACAGAAGACAGGCCACGACGCCGAATCTGGCGGCCTCATTGGACCCTGAATGGTTGAGAGAGTCCGAGCACCAAGACCGGTGGACGGACGTCGATCCGTTGGCGTCTCGGCTGTCGGTTGATACGGATGGGGGCACGCTCATAGGCGCAGGCACACAGGATTGATAGATGATGGACCACAGGGTCTAGACGGTATCGGAGGAGTCGTGAGGAAACTGTAGGAAGGACTGCCGCTGCGAGGCTCTCAAGACGGAGCCCGAAACAACAGACAGTAACGGGAACCGGTATTTACGTGGGCCTGCTAGACATCGACCGGTTCAAGCCTGGCCTTGAGATGGAGAATGGCTTTCGAATGGATCTGACAGACTCGTGATTCGGTCACCTTCAGCGCCTGTCCGATCTCTTTCATGGTCAGTTCCTCGAAGTAGTAGAGAGACAAGACGAGTCGCTCCTTTTCAGGCAGATCCTGAATCGCGGTCTCAAGCACGTGACGGGCCCGCTCGCTCACCAGCATGGACAGCGGATCCGGCTGATTAGAGTCTGTCAGCATGCTGATAATCTTGTGCCCGTCCGCATCTTGGACGCCCAAGTCGTCGAGACTGATGACGACCGCTCCCCGTGACCGGGTCAAGAATTCATCCAGCTCGTCTTGCGACATCTTCAACTCGTGTCCGACTTCCTGATCTGTCGGCGGACGACCCAGCCGATGGAGGAGCTCGGAATAGGTTTTCTGCAGGAGGGTGATGCGTTCATGGACGGAACGTGGAATCCAATCCATGGAGCGGATTTCGTCGAGCATGGCGCCTCGGATCCGGAATTCCGCATAGGTTTTGAATTTGGCCTCGCGGGTCGGATCGTACTTGTCCATCGCATCCATGAGCCCCATGATGCCGACGGACATCAAGTCTTCCGCGTCCATGTAAGCCGGTAAGCGAAAGGCTAATCGGTGGGCCATGGCTTTGACGACATGGGTAAACTCTTGAATAACCCGTTCGCGATCCGCCTCTTCGATGACTCGGCGCGGAGCGTTTCCGGGTGCAAGGGCTTTGCGAGCGTGCGTCATGCGAGACAATCCTTTCGCTCAGTGCGTCCGCAAGAGTTGTTGCCACAGGAACTGGACGGTTCCCTTGGGAAGCGCCGGTGGCGTCAATTGCGCCACCGCTTCCGTCAATTCTCGAAACGCGCGGCTGGCCGGAGCGTGGGGAAACAGATCAAGGACGGCCCGCTGTTGGGTGACCGCCATCGGCACATAGTCGTCTTGTGGAATCGCCCCCAGGTAGTCCAACGAGATGTGGAGAAAGCGGCTCACCGCCACTTCCAGCTTTCGGTAAATGCGGGCCGCATCCCGTGGCGACTTCACCATGTTCACGAGGACGTGAAACCGTCGCTCGCGGTATTGCCGCAGCAACACTTTCATCAACGCGTAGGCATCGGTAAGAGACGTCGGTTCGGGCGATACCACCACCACGATCGATTGCGCCGCCGCCGCGAAATAGGTGACGGTGGAGGAGATCCCTGCGCCCGTATCGATCAAGAGAACATCCATCGTCGAGGCCATACGCTCCAACTCTTCCTGGAGGATGAGCTGTTGCGCTTCCGTGAGTACGGTCAATTGCGCGATTCCCGTGCTTGCGGGCAGCACAGTAATGCCATGCGGGCCGGTCAGCGCGATGTCTTCGAGCCGACAGGTCTTGGCGAGCACATGCTCCAGGGTGTATTTCGGCGTGAGCCCGAGCAGAATGTCGACATTCCCCAATCCGAGGTCGGCATCGAGCACCAGGACTTTTTTGCCGGATTGCGCCAACGCGATTGCGGTATTGGCCACCACATTGGTCTTTCCCACCCCGCCTTTGCCGCTGGTGACCGTGATCACCTGTGTTCTGGAGGGACCGACACTTTCGTCGCCGGCTCTCAATTGCGGATCCAGAATTCCCGGTTGCATCGCCATCGTCTCTCCCCTCTTCTTCGACTCGTGACTACCGCGAGTACGTCTTATTCCCCGGTGTGAGCGTCGATGGTGCCTGCGTCTCCCATGCAGTCTTGGTGCCACCACCGGGCGTCCGCACCTGTCCGCCCAGCAGGAGGTCCCCCAGGCGAGTCACCTGTGCCTGCATCAAGTCATCGGGGACCCGTTGCCCGGTTCCCCAGTACGACAGAGGAATGCCTGTGCGGTGCGTCGCCTCGAAAATTCCACCGTATCCGGTGGTTTCGTCCAGCTTGGTAAACAGCAGCCGCAGCGAGGGGACATCCACACATTGACTCGTGCTGACGACAAGGTCAGGCACGCGAGTGCCGGCGGCCAGCACCAAATGCACTTCCATGGGAAGTCCGCGATTCAGGAGGCCCCGCCAGCGCTGCGCGGTGATCGGTTCGTACGGGTTACATC
This sequence comes from Nitrospira defluvii, assembly GCA_011525625.1. Lineage (GTDB taxonomy): Bacteria > Nitrospirota > Nitrospiria > Nitrospirales > Nitrospiraceae > Nitrospira_A. The sequence continues at coordinate 107,249 of WYAX01000014.1, read as the reverse complement.
CCGCCGTATCGATCAGAATGAGCTCCGCCTCCCGCGCCCGATCGATCGCCGCCTGGGCTTCATCGCAGGATGCCGCTACCGATAACTCCACGCCCAACACATCCGCATAGAGCCGTAGGTGCTCCACCGCAGCAGGCCGATAGGTATCCATGGTGATCAACGCCACGCTCCGCTGCTCGACGATGCCGAAATGCGTCGCCAATTTGGCGATCGTCGACGTTTTCCCGACACCGCTGGGGCCGACGAACAGGGCGATTTTCTGTTCACCGGCGGTGCTCAACAGAGGTCCCGCCGTGGTCACCCGATCGAGCAACACCGTGCGCAACAACTGCAGGGAGGAGTGGCGTTGCGACGCCCCCTGCTCCACTAACGTTTCCCGGAGCTCCCGCAGACAGGCTTCCGCCGTGGCATGCTCGACGCCTTGCGCGAGTAAGTCTTCATACACCCGCTGGAAGGACTGTACGGCCGTTCCTTGGGCTTGGGTGGGTGACATCGCCCCAGGATTCTGAGCATGACGTGGAGGCGTCAGCAGCGGATGATTGGTGTAGTTCGCCCGATCAGGCTTCTGCTCCATGGCGCCCTGGAGCGTTTTCCGGAAGCGTGACTCTTCCGCCGGGACCGCCGGAGCCGACTCTGCCGCGGGACCGGCGTGCTCGGCGTCATCAAGCAGGGGTGCGGCGTCAGGGACGGACGCGTCATCCTCGATCGCCGCCATCACTTCGAGAACAGAGCCCCCCAATAAGCCGAACCCGTTGTCCCATGACCGCACTCGCTTCGTAGACAAAATGACGGCATCCGGCCCGAGCGTCTCCTTAATGGAGCGGATGGCCTCATGCATCGACGCGACGTGAAAGGTCCGTACCTTCATGCCAAGCTCCTCGTGTCACTGACTTCCAGATCGAGACGGACCGTCTCCATCGCCTGCAATCGTGTCACGCTGTCCACCTCGTTCAGCCCGAGAATGGGAACTGAGTGCAATATCCGATCCGTGAGCTTCCGGAGATGGCGCCTCAGCGAAGGTGAGCAGAGAATCACCGGTTGGTGCCCACGCCCGACCATCCGTTCGGCCGCTTGCTTTAATGCAGCGAGCAGTTTCTGTGCCACTAGTGGATCGGGCGCCCATTGGTTCCCCTGACCTGCAGCGTTTGCCTGATCGGCAAGCGAGCGATCCAAACGCGGATCGAGTCCGATGATCGGCAACGAGCCGTCCGGTGCGAGATATTGCTTCGTAATCGTCCGCCCGAGTGCCTGACGCACCACTTCGGTGAGAATATCGGGATCCTTCGTGGTCGCTGCATGATCGGCAATCGTTTCCAGAATCGTCCGTAGGTCACGAATCGGCACGCCTTCGCGCAGCAGATGCGACAGCACGCGAACCAGGCTTCCCAGCGGAATCAGGTTGGGAATGACTTCCTCCACCAACTTGGGGTGGTTTTTTCCCAGTTGATCGAGCAACCCCTGCACTTCCTGCCGACCCAACAGTTCATGCGCATGCCGCTTGATGAGTTCGGAGAGATGGGTGGCAATGGCGGACCCGGGATCGACGACGGTATACCCGGCCATCTGCGCCTGTTCCCGTTGCTGTTCCGGCACCCAGAGCGCCGGAAGGCCGAAGGCCGGCTCCTTGGTCGGCAATCCATGAATGATGCCCCGTTGAGCCGTGCCCGGGTCGATGGCCAGGACATGTGCCGGCATGACTTCGGACTTGGCCAATTCGACACCTTTCAAGAGCGCCGCATACTCATTCGGCCGCAGTTGCAAATTGTCTCGAATATGAATCGGAGGCAGAACGAAACCCATCTGTTCGGCGAATTGTCGTCTCAAGCCTTTGATGCGCTCCAACAGCGCCCCGCCCTGCCCTCCGTCGACCAGCCCGATGAGGCCGTAGCCCACCTGCACTTCCATGAGATCCAACGGCACCACTTGCGTAGCGGCCTCTTCGGCTTTCGCCTGCGGCGTAGCCTGTTCAGGCAGCGCAGCGGCGGCTTTTTGCCGCTCGTTCAATTGAAACGCCATCCAACCGGTCAGACTGCCGAGCGCTAAGAACGCCAGATGCGGCAGGCCGGGGACCAGGCCCATGGCGAGAAGAATGCCGGAGGCAGTACCGATGGCCTTCGGCGAAATGAGGACCTGCCTGGTGACTTCGAACCCGAGATTCACTTCCGAGGCGGCGCGGGTGATCACGATACCGGCGGCCGTCGAGACGATGAGCGCCGGCACCTGCGCCACCAGGCCCTCGCCGACCGTCAGCAACGTGTAGGTTTGCGCGGCAGCGGAGATGGTCATTCCCTGCTGAAGCACGCCGATCGTCAAGCCTCCCAGAATATTCACCAGCGTGATGACGACTGCCGCCACCGCATCTCCCCGCACGAACTTGCTCGAACCGTCCATCGCTCCGTAGAAATCCGCTTCCTGGGCGATTTCCTTTCGTCGTTGACGGGCCTCTTTGTCGTTGATCAGACCGGCATTCAAGTCGGCATCGATGGCCATTTGTTTTCCGGGCATCGCGTCCAAGGTGAACCGTGCGGCCACTTCCGCGACGCGCCCCGCACCCTTGGTAATAACGACGAAATTGATGATGACCAGGATCGTGAACACCACCAAGCCGACGGTGTAGTTACCTCCGACGACGAAATTGCCGAAGGCCCGGATGACCTCACCCGCTGCCGCCGCGCCTTCATTGCCGTGGAGGAGAATCAACCTCGTCGAGGCGATGTTCAGCGCCAGCCGAAGCAACGTCACCATGAGGAGAATCGACGGGAAGACGGAAAACTCCAACGGACGACGCACCTGCATCCCGACCAGAAGAATAATGATCGAGAGGGTGATGTTGAAACTCAGCAGCAGGTCCAGGAAAAACCGCGGGAGCGGGACGAGCATCACCATCAAAATGCCGACCACACCCACGGACATCAGAACATCCGGATGTTTGACCAGCGACGTACTGGGGATGGAGGTATTGTCGGATGCCATCGCGACTCCTAGGACACGGGATTATGCGGGCGGCAACTTGCCGCGCACGCGGTACACAAAGGCCAGAATCTCGGCCACCGCGCGGTACAGGTCCTCGGGCACTTCGCGGCCCACCTCGACCAGTTTGTACAGGGTCCGCGCAACCAATTTGTTTTCCACGATCATGACGCCGTGTTGACGAGCGATTTCCCGGATCTTTTCGGCGACGAATCCGGCGCCCTTGGCGACGACGACCGGTGCGCCGTTGGCCTTCGCATCGTATTTCAGCGCGACCGCCAGGTGGGTCGGGTTGGTGATGATCACATCGGCCGTGGGCACGGCCGCCATCATGCGCTTGCGGGACATTTCCCGTTGGGTGGTGCGGATCTTCGACTTGACCCCGGGATCTCCTTCCGCCGCCCGACTCTCTTCCTTGATTTCATCGCGCGACATCCGGAGATCCCGCTCCCATTGAAACCGCTGATACCCATAGTCTGCGGCACCGATCACCAACTCGGCGCCGCTCATGGTGAGCGCGGCTTTGATGGTCGCCCATCCCACCGTCGGCAGCAGGGACTCCATGCCGAATTGCGTCAGCGAAATGAACTCCTGCATGTCCTGCTTGATCGTGAGATAGCCGACACCGCCGATGGCCAGTATCTTGAGCCAGGATTTGATCAGTTCGACGATGGAGCGCGGGGAAAACAGGCGTGAGAAGCCGCCCATCGGGCTGATGCGCGACCAGTCCAGACTGAACCCGTCCTGTTTCCAAAACAACCCCGTTTGCATCAGATTGGCGCCCACGCCCACCACGGCAATACCGGCCACGACCGGGCCCAGCATCACAAACACCTCCACGCCGATCTGACGGAGAATCAGATGGAGATGATCGAGGCTGAGGGCCTGATGCGTCGCCTCCTCCATCGAACGAGAGAGCCACGCCTGCAGGCTGACGCGCAGCCCATTCAGGATGGCCGGCGTCATCCAGTACAATGCGCCGAAACCTCCCAGGAGCGCGACCGCCATGGCGGCATCGCGGCTGAGGGCGATCTGACCTTTCGCCCTCGCCTCGGATTTGCGTTTCGGAGTCGCTTTTTCTGTACGGTTTTGCGCGCTGTCAGCCATGGCCCAACGCTTTCAAGAGTCCGAGAATCGTTTCCACCAGCATCTCGAATTCTCTTTCGAACAAGGACAGTGTAAACGGGACCGCCAGACTCATCGCCAGCAGCCCTGCGCCGATCGTGACCGGAAAACTTTGCACAAACACGTTCATCTGCGGCACGGCTCGCCCCATGATGGCCAACACCGTATTCACAATCACGAGTGTCGCAAACACGGGGGCGGACATTTTCAGAGCCACCCGCAGCATGTTCTGCGCCAGGTGGATGATGTCCAATGCGATGCCCTCGGAGAGTTTCGCCCCGAAGGGCGGGACGAACTCGTAACTCATCCCGATCGCGTGCACCACCAACAGGTGCGCATTCAGAGAGAGAAACACCAAGGATCCGAGCGTGAGTTGGAATTGCGCGATGATCGGTGCGTTCTGATGGCTCATGGGGTCGATCATCTGGATCGCACTGAATCCCATTTGAGTGCCGATCATGTCGCCGGCGACTTGAAATCCGGAAAACAACAACCGCACCGCCAACCCGATCGTCAACCCGATCAAGAATTCGCTGCCGATACCGGCCACGGCCAGGACCGGATCCGCCGGCAGGCTCGGCAACTGAATAATCGGCGCCAAGACGAGTCCCAGCATCGTGACCAGACCGGCTTTGACCGGCATGGGGATCGTGCGGGTGTTCAGAATGGGGAAGACGCTGATGATGCCGGCAATCCGCACCAGCAGGACGGAGAAGGCCTGAAACTGCGGCAAGGCGAAATGCAGGGTCTGTGCGGCGTTCATGCGGCGGCTTTGTCTCAGTGAATCAGCGTCGGAATACTGGTGATGATATGAGTCATAAACGTGATCAAGACGCCCAGCATCCACGGAAGAAACAGGAGTGTTGCGGCAAACACCGCCAGCACCTTGGGCACAAACGTCAAGGTGGCTTCGTTGATCTGAGTCATGGCTTGGAACGTGCTGACGATGAGCCCCACAATCAGGCTGAGGCCCAGGATGGGCGCAGACACCAGCATGGTGGTTTCAATCGCCTGTCGTCCGATTTCGGTCACGGTTTCAATCGTCATCGTGGGTCGTCCTATTGGAAGCTTCTGACCATGGATCCGACGACGAGATACCAGCCGTCGGCCAACACAAAGAGGATCAGTTTGAACGGAAGCGAAATCATCACCGGCGGTAGGAGCATCATGCCCATGGACATCAGCACACTGGCGACCACCATATCCACGATCAGAAAGGGAATGTAGAGCAGGAATCCGATCTGAAACGAAATCCGCAATTCACTCAACACAAACGCCGGGATGATCACGTGGGTCGGCACGTCTTCCACCTGCGACGGTTTCGGCGCGTGTGAGAGTTCCAGAAAGAGTTCCAGATCCTTGTCGCGCATCTGCTTCAACATGAAACCGCGAATCGGTTGAATCCCTCGATTCCATGCTTCGTCGTACCCGATTTGTTCCGCGAGCAGGGGCTGGAGGGCATCCTTGTAAACTGTCTGCCCCACCGGCGCCATGACAAACATCGTCAGAAACAACGCCAGGCTGATCAACACCTGGTTGGGCGGCACCTGCTGGGTTCCCAAGGCTTGGCGAAGAAACGACAGCACAATCACCATGCGAGTAAACGACGTCACCATAATGAACAAGGCCGGCGCCAACGAGAGGACGGTGAGAAGCGCGAGGATTTGGAGCACGACGGCGGTTTGTTTCGTGCCGCCGCCGCCGAGGTCGAGGGTCAGCGTGGGGCCCTCCGCGTGAGCGACGGAGGCGCTCACCAGACAGGCGAGCAGGCAGAGGAGCATGATGACCGGTTTCCACCGTCCGAGAACGAGTCGCTCGGCATCTAGGCGCCCGCCGATCGGGTTACTGCGCACGCGATGCCTCCTGTCCGCTCGCTCGGGAGTCGCACGATGCGGCGGGCGTGAACAGGGGCGCGGCATTCGCCATCAACCGTTTCACCTGTTCCGGATCGGTCACTTTTCCCAGCGGCACCAGATCGGTCGGCGTGGTTCCGAGAATGAAGACTTCCCCCGCAACCGCGACCACCGCGACGTGCTTGCGTGATCCCAGGGGACCGCTTCCCAGCACTTGCACGACCGGAGCGCCCCCCACCGGAAGCAATCGGCGGCCGACCGCCGACCTGGCGACGGCCAGAAGCCCCACGATAAGCGCCAGCACGATCCCAAGCGCGGATACCATACGTACGACGCTTTCCCACATTTCCATGGACGCCTGTCTTCCCTTTGCCCTGAAAGCGGCGGAATGCCGACTGCGGCCGCAGTTCAACCCAATTGTTGAATACGCTGATTCGGGCTGACGACATCCGTCAGTCGAATCCCGAACTTTTCATTGACGACCACCACTTCGCCGCGTGCCACGAGCTTGTTGTTGACCAGCACTTCCATCGGCTCACCCGCCAGTTTGTTCAGCTCGATAACCGAACCCTGTCCGAGCTGCAGTAACTCACGGATCAACATCCTGGTGGACCCAATCTGCACCGTGACCTGGAGCGGGATATCCAGAACGAATTCGATATTCTTATTGGCCGGCACCGCACCCTGATTGTCCACGGGGGGAAAGGAGGTCGGTTGCGGGCTGCCTTCGCCGTTCGAGAGGTCCGTCTGTGCCGTGCTGTCACCGTTGCCCATGCCATCATCTCCTTTAGGTCCGCTCCGCCCTACCCCAACACCTTGGTGACCCGGCACGCGTGATTGCCTTTGAACACGCCGGGTTGCCCATGAAACTTCGGATCACCCTCGACCAAACACAGCATCGGGTCGCCGGGATGTTGATCGAGCATCAGGACGTCGCCCGGGCCGAAGTTCATCAAATCCTGCACGCTGATCCGAGCGGTGCCCAGTTGCACGGCAACGGCCACGTCGCACTCCTGCAAAGAATCCTTAAAGCGGCTGCCCCAGCTGCTGTCCTGCTCGACGTTGTCGGCAAAGAGCCCCGAATACAGCTTTTCCTTGATCGGCTCCAACATGGAATACGGATAGGCAATGAACATTTCACGGGTGATATCGCCGAGATGCACTTGCAACGTCACGACGACGACGATTTCCGAGGTCGTCACGACCATGGCAAACTGTGGATTGCTCTCCGACCGCAAGTAGCTGATCTTGACCGGCATCACGGCGTGCCAGGCTTTTTCGAGATCGGCCAGCGCCTGTTGGACGAGCTTTTTGATCAAACGCAGCTGAATCGGCGTGAACTCGCGGCCCTCCGGCTTCACATGGGTCTGGACTTTTCCGCCGAAGAAAAAGTCTACGATCAGATACACCAGCATGGCGTCCATGATGTAGAGGCCGTTCCCACGCAAGGGCTCCATCGCAAACAGGTTGAAGGAAGACGGCACCGGCACTTTCTGGATGAAATCCCCGAACTTGATGATCTGGGTGCCCATCACGCTGAACTCGATCTTTTCCCGAAGGAGGCTCGTCCAGGAGATGGACTGTTGTCGCGTGAAGCGGTCATTGATCATTTCCATCGTGGGCATGCGCCCGCGAATGATCCGCTCCTGGCTGGTGAGACTATAGCTCTTGACGCCGCCCGGCTCTTCCTCTTCTTTCGGAGCCGTCTCGACCTCGCCAGACATGACTCCGCCCATCAGGGCATCGATTTCTTCTTGGGAGAGTATCTTGTCCATGCGATCCTCGAGGTAGCGCGATTGGCTACTGGATGACGAATTCCGTGAAGTAGGTCGATTTGACCGACTTCTTCGGCAGCAGGCCGTTGATGCGCTCGGTGATATCCTCGCGCAGCTTATGTTTCCCTTGAGGCGAACGGGCCGTGGCCGAATCCAGACTGGTCAATAACACGAGGATGGCATCACGAATCTGCGGTGTGCGGGCTTTGATTTGCTCCACGGTTCCTGAACCGTCCGCCTCCACCTTCAGCGTGACCTTGAGATAACGAATTTCCGGCGAATCCGCGAGATTCACAATAAACGGATCAAGATCGGCAATGGCGCTGGCGTCCGCAACCGCCCCATGTTCTCCCGGTTTCTCTTCCGCCGCGCCATGCGCGGCAGCCTTCTCCGCGCCGCCCTCGGCCTGCGCCTTGTCGGCAGGGGATCCGCTCATCATCTTGAACATTGCGAAGGCGCCGCCTAACGCCAGGACCAACACCCCGGCGACGATGATGATCACCATCTTCATGGGAATGCCTGCCGGTGCTGCGGGCGCCTTTTCTTCTGTTGCTTCTGACATACAGACCTCCTGCGGACGGTGATTGCCGGTGCTGGTCGGTTGTGCAATGCATATGCCAAGGGCAGCCCACCGACTCCCGCCGAAACGGTTTGCCCAGTGCGCGAGATCCTGTGATAAGACAAGGATTTGGGCATGCCGACCGCACCCAGCGAAGTGTCCCACGCAGCGGCCGCGCGCGGATGTCACGCTGGTGACAGCAAGAGGAAGAGCACCGACAGTTTGTTGACGTGCGGCCGGCGACACAGCCGGCCGGTGTGAGGCGAGTACCTAGGCAGAAATTGCCGAGACGGCATCCGGCGCGGCCTTAGGAGACCGCGCCGGACCACTTGCGCGTTATCGTTTCAGATTCACGAGCTCCTGCAGCATTTCGTCGCTGGTCGTGATTGCACGGGAGTTCGCCTGAAACGCCCGCTGTGTGATGATCATGTCGACGAACTCCTTTCCGAGATCGACGTTGGACTGCTCGACGGTGCCGGAGAGCACCCGACCCAGGCCGTTTAGCGTCGGTGCACCCGCCAGGGCGGCCCCGGATTCGAGCGTCTCCAGAAAGTGATTGTCACCGACATTCGCCAATCCATCCGGATTCGTAAAGCGGCTCAACACGACTTGCGCGAGAGCGCGGGTTTGTCCGTTCGTAAACTGGGCCATCACCCTGCCTTCCTTATCGACGCTGATTCGATCAAGGGTGCCGGATGAATACCCGTCTTGTGTCTGGCTTTCCACACCGGACGCCGCACCGAATTGCGTCAAGGACGACACGTCCACCGTAATGGTCTGCGGGGTGGTGGCTCCGTTCGTCAACGTGGCGGTGAGCGTCTGCGTGCCGCCGGCGGTTACGGCACCGCTCGCATTGAACGTCATGTTCGTTTGCGCGGCGGCCGCGCCACCGTCGATCTGAGAATAGACACTCCACGCGTTCGCCGCGGTTTTTCGGAAATACAACTGCATCTGGTGCGAATTCCCCAGCGAGTCGTAGAACGTCATCCCCGTGGAGAAGTTGTATGAGGTGGTATCGGTCACGCTGAACGCCGCCGTCGGGGCGGTGGCGTTCGCATTCAGATTACCGAGGATCTCCGCGCTGGTCGTCGCCAGCGGAGCGACGGCACTCGACGTCAGCGTGATGCCTCCGATCGTGCTGGTGATATTGCCTGCCGTATCGGCTTGGTACCCTTGAAGTAACGCTCCGCTCGCATCGACCACCTGACCTGAGCTGTCGACCTTGAATTGCCCGGCCCTCGAATAGAATATCGAGCCGGAGGCATTGCGCACTTGATAAAAGCCGTTCCCATCGATCGCCAGGTCGAAGGTATTCCCGGTCGTGGTCATCGATCCCTGGGAAAAATTCGTCTGCACATCGTTGAGAAACACACCGAGGCCGATTTGATTGCCGCCGCCTCCGGCCCCGAGACTCGAGGAGATCAGATCGGAAAAGGTTGCCCGGCTCGACTTAAATCCCGCGGTCCCGACGTTGGCGATGTTGTTACCGATGACGCCCATGGCGTTCCCATAAGAACTCAGGCCGGTCACTGCCGTGAACATCGATGTCAGAATACCCATATGCCCGTCCTCCTTGTTACCGTCGCGACGTGCGAACGCGCCGCGCCTTCACCAATCTGTTCCCGTCCGGTTAGGCCACCGCGGTCGTCCCGGCCTCGGATGCCTTGTTCTGAGCCGATTCCTGGAGCGCCACGCTTTTCTCCATGAGGGTCACCATCTTGGACATTTGCTCCAGCTGGGAGAACTGCGCCGTCTGTGCGATGAACGCCTCGTTCTCCAGCGGCTTCAGGGGGTCTTGATGTTGAAGCTGTGTCACGAGCAATTTCAGGAAATCGTCTTTCCCGAGCGGCTTAGGCCCATCGGTCGTCGGAGTGGCTGAATCCGTCGGGGCCGTCTGCGTAATCACTTTACTGATATCCATAGATCCTCCCAAATCAGGCGAAAATACTTACCCGGTCATTCGATCCGACACCACGCTCTCCCCTCACCCCGCGTTCATCGTCCCGGCTCGACGCGGGCGAGACATTCGACGAGGACGACCGACCCTGCTGTTGCTGCTGTTGTTGAAACATCCACGCGTTGTCGCCTCGTCCCTGTTGCTGATCCACCGTCACGCGCAACATGCCCATTTCCAAGCCGGTCGTACGCAACGAAGATTCGAGCGATTGCCCCTGTTGCAGCAATCCCTGCCCTAACTCTCCATGCTCGGTCCTGATATGCGCATGGACCGTCTGATCGTTCATCATCACTCGAACGCGCAACGGTCCCATGTCCAACGGATCGAGATCGAGGGTGACAGTCTGGCTGAACGGTGCGACCCCTCGAAACTCCCCCAGGCGGTCGGCATCCGAGGCGCGCGCGGCGCCTGTCGATTGTCCGCTGTCGTCGCCGGCTGACACCCCCCCGTTCGCCACGCCGGTCGGCTGCCCCAGTCCGTTCATACGGTCGAGGAAGAGCGCACGATTGTTTCCTTCGCTTGTCGGGAGGACATTCGCGGAAGGACGATGGGACTCGTCTGATGAATCAGAAAACCTTCCGGAGTCCTGTGCCAGGTGTTGTTCTGTGCCGGCGCTCCCCTGGGATCCACTCATCGCGGAGCCCTGAGTCATCGCATCCACCAGGGATGAACCGTCGGCATGGTTCGGCGAGAGTTGCGGCTGAACCTGTCCATCCTGTTTCATCAGCGCCACGGCAGCGACCGCTTGTTTTGCCGTATCCGGCTCGGCCTTCTCAGGAACCACAGGCGCCTCGATGTTGATCGCTTGAGTGTGGGCCGCAATAGGCGCTCCTTGCACTGCCGCAGCCGCCTGCGGCTCTGACGGCGTATTCCCCGTTTTGGGGAGTGCGCCGCTGTCTTGCACCTCAGTTGACGGTACGCTCGTCGTGTCGGAAACCGCGGCCGTCTTCGCCTGCTCGCCTGCCGGCATCGAGACATTCATCGCTGGGACAGAAAAGGCCGTGATGGCGGGAGCAGGATCGTCGACAGCGGCGACCGTGTTCGTGGCATCTTGGACCGGTTGCGTACCGAGCTCGGCCGTATCATGAGCCGGAACCGTCGGCGGCGGGGCTGCGTTCACGGAGGCATTGATGGCGACCACCATGGCGTCGTCCACCGATGACGATTGCTCGTCCGACGGTTCGTCCGATTCCCGGTGCTCGTGTTGTGCTTCCGGTTGTGAAAGCTGATCTTTGCGTTCTCCGCTGACTTCTTTTCTGGTCACGGCCTGTTCTCGGGATGTCACATCTGTGGATCGTTCGAACTGCTGCGTAGTGGATTCTGGCTTCGAGTGCATTTTGGAGCGAGACGGCACTCCGTTCTTGGGGGCTGGGGTACCGGCAGGGGCCTCACGCCTTGGCTTCGTCTGACGCGCTTCCGCCCTGCCCAGCATGGATTCGAAATCATGTGAAGAGCCGGCGTTCTGAGCAGCCTGGTAACGTTCGCGTGCATCCGACAGGGAAGATGGAGCAGGCGTTGGGAGTCCTCCGAAAAGCGTGTGCATGTCCGTAGCCATAGACGTTCCTCTTACTGTGAAGTCTCTCGTCGTCACGGAGCATCTTTACAAAGGCCGTGCCATGACGACACGTGAGGAAACTCGCGTTTGGCGGGGGATTTTGCGGTCGAGACGGGAATGAACCCACGAGGATCGGGAAGTTTCTGCCGGACGGCTCGGTAAAACTTGCCGGAGGAGAAAGGATAAACGAGAGGCTATGGGCTCGTGAGCAGTTGCTCGGTCAGGCGCGCGGCGCGATCCGGCTTCACTTCGGCGAGAATGGCTCCGGCCGATTTTCCTTTTAAGAGGCGCAGTACCTCGAGTGCCTTCCGTTCAGGCATACGTTCGAGACGCGCCGCGGCCTCTTCAGGAGGCATCGTTTCATAGATCTTGGCCAGCTGGGCTTGATTCAGATTCACAGCCGGCGCGGCCTTCGCCGATGTGTTGGCCTTTGCCGGCTCATTGCCTCCCTTGGCTTGAGCGGCTTGCCGTCGTTTTTTCTCGGCTTCCACCGCCTGTTCATGCCGCGTGACGATCTGCTCCAACTCGGCCTTGAGTTCCAACAAATGGGTCTCTGATCCGCGCAGGGTCGCTTCCCGCTTGTCCAGCATCCGCTTCCGCTGTTCCAGCAACTCGAACATCTCGCGGGGGGCGCTCAGCGCCGGCCCCTGCACCTCTTTCTTGACCGTCTCGGCTTTCCCGGCTTCGACTTTCGGCGTATCGGACTTCGGCGCGTCCGCCTTCGCAGCCTCCTTCTGTACTGCGGGAACCGGTTTAGCCTCCTCCGTCGCTGCCTGGCTCAGTCCCGCCCCGAGTAGAGCCACGAGAAGGACCGTCTCCATCGAGATGCGAGCGGACAACCCCCTGGTCCTGCTTCCATCGATCGCCCTCATACCCGCTCTCCCTTTTGCAGTGGACCTCGGCGCCAGGCGCGTTCGTCCAGCAACTGCTGATCCTGCCGGTCACGACGACGGCGTAATTCCGCAGCCGCACGGGCGTCGAGCAAATCCAATTTCTTTCTGTATTGCATCGCCTCCAGCAGTTCGCCTCGCTTCTGCTCCATCTGCGTCTGTTGAATGACGACGGTCTGCTCCAAGCGCCGCCGAGCGGCGACGGCCTGCTCCATGGCATCGAGATGACTGGCGACCTGATCGACGGTGCCGCCTTGCGTCACCTGCGTGAGATAGCGTTCGGCATCTGCGCCTGCCCTCGCCTCCAGGAGAGCCATATGATCGATCGTCTGTTGCAGGGCACGGCCTAATTCCGCCAACTCCAACTTGGCCACTTCTTCCAGTTGCACGGCGTACTGGCGAAGCACCGTGACGTTCATTGAATCGATCCCGCCAGGCTGAGGAGTGCGTCGATCGATGGCGACAAGCCGAATGCCTGCTTGGTGTCCTGGCGCAGGAACGCCGTGATTCCGTCATGAGCCGACACCGCCTTGTCGAGTTCCTTGCTCGTCCCCGGTTTGTAGGCTCCCAGCGTGATCAAATCCTCCGACCGTCGATAGAGCGCAGTCCGTTCGAACACCAGCCGAGCGGCGGCATAGTGAGCGGGGGTGACAATATCCCGCATCACCCGGCTGGTACTCTGCAAAATATCGATCGCAGGGAAGTGATTGCGTGCCGCCAATTCGCGTGAGAGCACGATATGGCCGTCAAGAATGGAGCGCACGGCATCCGCCACGGGGTCGTTAAGATCGTCTCCGTCGACCAGCACCGTATACAGTCCGGTGATGCTGCCGCCGCTCTGTGCCGGCCCCACCCGCTCCAACAATTTCGGCAACACCGCAAACACGGACGGCGTGTATCCTTTGGTCGTGGGCGGTTCCCCGATGGCCAACCCGACTTCTCTCTGGCTGTAGGCCAATCGGGAGAGCGAGTCCATCATCAACAACACATGTTTCCCGCAGTCACGAAAATATTCGGCAATGGCGGTCGCCACCAAGGCCCCTCGAATGCGGACGAGCGGCGGCTGGTCGGACGTGGCCACGACGACAATGGACCGAGCTCTGGCTTCCGGCGTCAAATCACGTTCCAGAAACTCTTTGACCTCGCGCCCCCGTTCGCCGATCAACGCGATGACCCGCACATCGGCCTGCGTATAGCGACTGATCATGCCCAACAACACGCTCTTTCCCACCCCCGATCCAGCAAACACTCCGATCTTTTGTCCTTGCCCGCAGGTCAGCAGGGCATTGATCGCTCTGATTCCCAGATCGACCGGTTGGGTGATGCGTGCCCGGTGCAGCGGATTCAAGGGCGAGGCATACAGCGGAACGCGCAGGTCGCTCCGGATGGCCGGTTGACCGTCCAGCGGATGCCCGAGGCCGTCAAAGATCCGCCCCAGCATCTGCGGGCCCACCGGGACGGAGGCGACATGGCCTTTCATCACCACACGACTCCCAGGACCGATGCCCTGCATTTCCCCCAACGGCATCAGCAGCACACGATCCTCCCGAAATCCCACGACTTCGGCCATCACCGCTCCATGGCCGCCTTCCCTGGTGATCTCGCACACCTCCCCGACTGAGGTGAACGGCCCGGAGGCTTCGATGACAATACCCACGGCCTGAGCCACCCGCCCCGTCACCGACAACGGTTCGATATGTTCCAGGCGTTCGCTAAGCTTCACCGGCGTCCCGTCCTCTCAAGGCTTCACCCAGCCGCAACAGTTGCGTATCCAGCGTCGCATCGATCAACAAACTTTGGGCCTGAACCAGGCATCCGCCGGGAGTAATGGCCGGATCCGTCTCAAACTTCAGGGTCAACAAGCCATGAGGAGTTTGGCTCAACCCGGCACGCGCCGACTCCAAGGCCTGCACATCCGACGGATGGACACGAACACGGACGAGGCCGCTTTCGTGAAGATGCCCCAACGCCGCTTTCACTTGCGCAACAACCAGATCCCGCCGTTCCGAGACGATATCGCGGAGGACTTTTTGGGCGATCATGAAGGAGAGGGCGGCCACTTCTTCTTCGACGGTGTCGTGCAGGCTCTGCCAGACCTCCTCGAATTTGGCGGCGAGCGACGCCACGATGACCTGTTCGCGTTGTCGTGCCGCCGCGACCCGCTCGGTGGCCCGCTTCTCCCCTTCCGCCAGCCCTCGTTCGAACTCGCTGTGATCGTCGACCCCAAAGGGGCGATTCCCGCGGCTGAAATCCGCCAGCGGGATCGTGCGCAGTTGAATGTTGCCGGAGCGGATGAGCGTACGGGTGAGGACGGTGTTTTCCTGCCGAAGCCGATAGAGTTCCAGTAACCGGGAAACCGCGACACGTACGAGCTCTGCTTGAAACGGTTTCGTCAGAAAATCTGCGGCGCCTGACTTCATGGCTCGCACAGCGAGTTCGATGTTGCCGTGCCCCGTCATCACGATACCCATCAGGCGGTTGTCGACATCCAACGCCTGCTGCAACAATGCAATACCGTCCGCCCCTCCCAGTTGAACATCGACGATCACGACCGCAACGGTGCGGGTCCGGACATGGCCCATCGCGTCGGCGACAGATCCCGCCGTGAGAATCGGATGGCCTGTGGCCTGCAACATCTCAGCCAGCAAAAGACAGATCGAGGGCTCATCGTCGACGATCAGCACCGCCCGAGGTGATAACTCTTTGTCTGAGTCGACCGGAGACGCAGCCGGCATCCCCGAGCCCAACGCCGCGCCGCCCATTTAGAGCATCTCCTCGCTTCCACCGCCTCCGATGACGATCCGGCCCTCTTCTTCCAGCTTGCGGCACACTTTGAGGATGTTCTGTTGAGATTTTTCGACGTCGGACACCTTGACCGGTCCGCGTGTTTCCATGTCTTCCTTGAGCATCTCCGCCGCCCGGCTGGACATATTTTTGAGGAACTTTTCCTTGATCTCCGGGGTTGCGCCGCGCAACGCGATCGGCAGATCCTCTTTGCTGATTTCTTTCATCAATTCCTGCATCGCGCGCGAGTCCAAGCCTACCAGGTCGTCGAAGACGAACATCAGCGCTCGGATGCTATCTGCGAGAGCCTGGTCCTTCTCCGTGATCTTCGCCATGATGGCGCCTTCCGTATTCTTGTCGACGCGGGTGAGAATATCGGCCATCAACTCAGCCCCGCCCACCGACATGCTCGACATCCCCATGGATGCCGACAGAATCTCCTGCAGACTGTCGCTGAGTTCGGAGAGCACCTCCGGTTGGACCTCCTGCATGGTCGCGAGTCGCAGTGACACATCCGCGTGCAGATGCGTCGGTAACAACGCCAGGACGGCGCTGGCTTGTTCGGCCTCCATTTGCGCCAGACACACGGCGATGGTTTGAGGATGTTCGATCTTGAGGATCTGGGCCACCGTGCGGGAATCGACCCATTTCAAAGCGTCGATGCCGGGATAGGTCTTGGTATTCAACGATTCGATCATGCGAGCGGCCTTCTCAGGACCCAAGGCCTTCTTCAGAATCGCCTCCATGAATTCCCGGCCTTCAAACTGCACTTCGCCGCTGGCGCTGGCCTGTTCGAACTCGGCGATCACGCTGTCTTCTTCCTGTTTGGTAATATTCGCCGTCTCTTTCATGAACATACCGAGCTTGCGAATGTCTTTCGGATCCAGCGTTTTCATGACCTGGGCCGCGGCCTCTTCCCCGATAGCGCGAAGGAGAATCGCGGCCTTTTGGGCACCCGAGAGTTCTTTATTCATGAACGAATCCGTTACGCGTTACTCTTGAGCCATTGTTTGACGACGACGGCCGTGTTGGCGGGGTTATTCTTGGCCATATCCAGGATCTGCGCCGGCTGTTTTCCGCTGATGGCTGCTTCGACCTGACCTACCGATGCCGGCAGCGCCGGCGTATCACTTTCAACCGGAGCCGGTGCCGAGGCCACCAGCATCGTCATCAACGGACGCACCACCATGAAGAGAATGAGGAAGAAGAGCACACCGCCGACCGCATAGCGGATATACGGCATCCACACCTTCGTCGAATCCGCGACCGCTTCCACCGCGGCGCCAGCCGGCTCCTCGACGCCGAGACCGAACTGCACATTCACCACTTCGACTTGATCCTGCCGCTCCGTCGAATAGCCCATGGCTTTCTTGACAATCTCTTCGATCCGCTTCATTTCTTCTTCAGACCGCGGCACGTACTTCTTCGGCTGCTGTTCGGCCCCCGCTTCACCGGCTTTGCCCCCTCCCTCATAGATCCCGTCCACCAACACCGCGACCGACAGTTTCTTGATGGTCCCGGTCGGCTCTACGATGCGCGAGACCGTACGGCTGATTTCATAGTTCACGGTCTCGTTTTTCGTTTGATTGCTGTTCGAACTGGTTTGTCCGGCCTCCGCCTCCGTGCCGCCCGGCACGTTGGACTCGACACCGGGAACACCGCCGGTGGTGCCGTTGACGCCATTGGATTTTTCCTGGCCGCGCTGCTCGCTTCGCACCACTTGACCGTTCGGATCGTACCGTTCCTCGGTGGTCTCGACTTTCCTGAAATCGAGCACACTGGACACACGCACGACGGCCTTGTTGACGCCGACGATCCGTTCCAACATGGTTTGAATGCGGGTTTCAATATCTTTTTCCAGCGTTCGTTGAAATTCCATTTGTGTTCCGGACAAACCGGCGGACTCGTCGCTAGAGCTGTTCGACAACAGATTGCCGTGACCATCGACCACCGTCACATCACGGGCTTGCAGTCCTTCGACACTGCTGGACACCAGATGTACGACCCCCTGGATCTGCGCCTTGGAGAGCGTCTGATTGGCACGCAACGACACCACGACGGAAGCCCGTGCACGGTCCTGTTCCGTGGCAAACAGCCGACGCTCAGGAATCGCCAAATGCACCCGTGCCCGCTCGACCTCCGGCATTTGTGTGATCGTCCTCGCGAGCTCCCCCTGTAATGCCCGGCGATAATTCAACTTCTGCACAAAGTCCGACATGCCCATGGTGGTCCGATCGAAGATTTCGTATCCGACTCCCCCCCCATGCGGAAGCCCCTGCCCGGCCATTTCGAGCCGCAGATCGTGGACCTGCGCATTCGGCACCAGGATGGTGGTGCCACCGTTGGTGGTCTCATACGGCACCTTCGCGTCTTTCAATTTATCGATGATGCCCGCGGCATCATCGACTGCCAGGTTGGCGTAGAGCACCTGCATGTCCGGCTGCTGCGTCCAGAGCGTCACCGCCACCAGACCGGCGATGGAGCCGGCGAGGGCGAGCAGGATGATGAGGCGCTGATTGATCGTGAAGTGGCTGAATTTTGAGAACATACGTGGCGGGGTCCTTTATGCCGAGCATTCGAGCCAGAATGACGCTTCCCTGGCGTACACGCGATACAGCCGGTCGTCTTGGGATTCGACTAAATCTGCATCCGTTGAATTTCTTCGTAGGCCGTCACCAACTTGTTCCTGACCTGCATCATCAGCTGAAACGAGGCATCGGCCTGTTGCAGGGCCACCATCGCCTGGTGAATGTTGGTGTTCTGGCCGGTGACCAGCGCGTCGACAGCCTGACTGGCTCCCGTTTGCGCATCGTTGATGTGCCCGATCGCCTCTTGCAGCGAATCGACGAAATTCGCTCCCCCGGCCTGCCCGGCCTCTTTGATCTCGGGGATGTCGATCGGATGAAGCTGATTCGCTCCCGCGATCCGCAAGTCGGTCATGATTACCTCCCGATCTCCAACGCGCGATTCCACATGGTGCGGGTCGCGTTGACGGCTTGCACATTGGCTTCATAGGCTCGAGATGCACCGATCATATTGACCATCTCTTCCATGACGTTCACGTTCGGCATCGTCACGAAGCCTTTCTTGTCAGCGTCTGGATGTCGAGGGTCGTACACTTTTTGTCCCGGCTTCTGGTCCTCGATCACCCGGGCGACCTTCACGCCGTCCAGCGCATGCTTTCCAGGCCCCGTCGAGACCTGCTTGAACGCGCGTTGAAACGCGGAGGAGACCGGCGCGGCTTGAAAGACCACATCGCGGCGCCGATACGGGCCACCGGTGCTCGTCTTGGTGGACTGAGCGTTTGCCAGATTGCTGGCAATCACATTCAACCGATGGCGTTGTGCATCGAGTGCCGATACGGAGACGGCGAGACTATCTGATAAATCCATCACACACCTCGTTATGGTTCGCCCGTGACCCGACTCATCGCATTAGTGTCTCGTGGAAGCGGCTACCGTCCTTCACGAATGGCATTGAGAAGGCCTTTGAATTTCATACTAATGATGGTCGCCGCCGTGTTGTACTGCTGGGCGTTGTCCGACATCTTGGCCATTTCCAATTCGATGTTGACTGAGTTGGCATCAAGCGGGAGATCGCCCGCCGGCACTTCCTCCAGTCGCCCCGTCACCCGCTGGAATCCGTTCCCTTTTGGGCCGATGTGGTGCTGATGCGTGGAGACGAGGGTAATGGGGAGCTTGCCCTGTTGGGCATTCGCAAGTGCCTGCCCGAAATTCAAATCCGTGGCGCGATATTTTGGCGTTTCTTCGTTGGCAATGTTGGCGGCAATCACCTGTTGGCGAGCCCCACGTAAATCCAGGGACCGCTCCAGCAGCTGCATGGTCCTGTCGAAGATGGTCATGGTCTACCCTCCTCAGAAAATTCTGCCCACTAGTGTGCAATCTATGTACCGCGTCACACGTGTAGGAAATACCGCTGACGTTGTGCGTTCACCCCAGCGGCCCCTGATCAGACACTCGGCAGAAATGGTGCCGGAGGGAAAGATTTGCCTAGTCCCGCCTTAGGATTTCTCCGCCTCGACCTGATGGCCCATTTCACGATATTCCCGCAACTTATTCCGTAACGTGCGAATACTGATGCCCAATTCCTTCGCGGCATGGGTGCGGTTCTCTTTCACCCGCGCCAGGGTCTTCACGATCAGATCCCGTTCCATTTCCCAGAGCGAGCCGTGCGTCGAAGGGGCGACCAGCGCCTCGACCGTCTCCAAGTCCCGCACGGGCACGACTCCGTCACCGGGCAGGAGATGATCGACGTCAACCGCCCCGCCTGCCGCCACTAAAATGGCGCGTTCCATGACATTTTCTAGTTCGCGGACGTTCCCCTTCCAGGGACGCTGTTGCAGATCCGCAATCGCCCGATCGGACAGCGTCGGCGCCGTCAAGCCATTGCGTTGCGCCGAGGAGCGGAGAAAGTGCCTCGCCAGCAACGGAATGTCCCCCGGTCGTTCACGGAGGGGTGGCACCGTAACCGGAAAGACGTTCAGTCGATAGAACAGATCTTCCCGGAATCGCCCTTGCGTCACTTCGTGATAGAGCGAGCGATTCGTCGTCGCAATCACGCGGATGTTCACCGGTACCGGTTCACGCCCGCCGATGCGATCCACCTCCCGTTCCTGAAGGACACGCAGCAGTTTGGCCTGCAGCCCAAGATTCATCTCGCTGATTTCGTCGAGAAACAATGTCCCGGTATGCGCCATTTCGAATTTGCCCAGTTTTTTTTGGATCGCACCCGTAAAGGCTCCGCGCTCGTGGCCGAACAACTCGCTCTCGAGAAGACTGTCCGGAAGGGCGGCACAATTGAGTGCCACGAACGGTCGATGAGCGCGGGGGCTTCGGGCATGGATATAGCGCGCCAATAGTTCTTTTCCGGTACCGCTCTCACCGCTGATCAGCACGGTGGCCTGGCTCGCCGCGACCCCTTCCAGCGTGGTGAGCAAACGAATCATCCCGGCGTCTTGCGTCAAGATTGCGCGGGCTTCCGCCGGCATCGGTGTCTCCTGTTCATCCAACGCAGTGATGGCCTGTAAATTCAGAATGACTCGCTCTACCAGATCGGTTGAAAACGGTTTGAGAATATAGTCGTTCGCGCCGTACTTCATGGCTTCAACCGCGGTCTCCACCGTGCCGTACGCCGTCATCAGAATGATGAACGTCTGAGGCGCCTTCTGTTTGATCGCCTTGACCAGCTCAAGCCCGGTGACCCGTGGCATTTTCAAATCCGTGACCACCAACCAGGGTTTCAGTCGTTCGACCTGTTCGATCGCGTCCGCCCCGTCGATCGCCCCTCGTACGTGGTACCCCAATCGACGGACGGTCTCCGACAAAGCCGTGCGCATCGACGGTTCGTCGTCGACGATCAACACGGTTCGGCCCTCCTCAGCGGCAGGTAACGGTCCCTGAATAGTCTGTTGCACGCTCATTCGGATATCTCCTCTTTGACTACGGTCAAACTCTGATGGTGGGTTTCTGCCTGACTGACGCACGCAGCCGCCGTGATCGGCGGTACGCTCGGTTGGGGGCATTCCTGCGGCATGGTAATGACAAACGACGTACCACGCCCGGGGCTGCTCATCACATCGACCCGTCCATGATGCGCCTCCACCAGCGCGTGCACGATGGCCAACCCCAACCCTGTCCCGTCGTCCTTGGTGGTAAAGAACGGATCAAACACCCGGGATTGGACTTCCGGCGGAATCCCGATGCCCGTATCGGTGACGGTGAGTTGTACGGCTGCCCTCCCGTGCATGTGTCCGGGAAGCAAGGCGGCTGCGAGGGTCAGGACGCCGCCCTCCGGCATTGCCTGGATGGCATTCAAGACCAGATTCAGCAACACCTGCTTCATCTTCGAGCCATCACACCAGAGTTGCGGCACCAAGGGGTCCACGTCGCAACGAACGGAGATCGCAACCTGGGACATGGCATGACTGGCCAGAGTCAGTACCTCGCGCAGCAACCGCTCGGTGTCCTGCCAACGCAACTTGGAACAATCCGGTCTGGTGTACACCAACAGGTTGGACAACAGACGATCCATGGAATGGACCGCCATAGAAATGTGTTCGGCATAGGCTCTCAATTGCGGCTGGTCTCGAAGATCTTTTCGCAGCATGGACGCGAACAGTTCCACGCTTCCCAGAGGATTCCGAATTTCATGCGCGATACTGCCGACCATTTGCCCCATGGCTTCCAGCCGGTTCCGTCGCTGGAGACGATCCTCCAACTGGCGGATGCGCGTGACGTCATGAATCAGGACTAGCTTACCGGTCAGATTCCCGGCTTCATCGGTGAGATCGGTGTGCGTGAGCGCAATCGTGACGCCCGAGGGTAGCACCAGCGGATATTCGTCGTGGTCCTTCCGGATGTCCGCCAGCACGTCGGTCGCCAGGCGCCCCTTTAAGTCCGACTGAGAGAGCCCTAACAACTGCTCGGTGGAATGGTTGCAGCGCACCACCACATCGTGGGAATCCGCCACAATCACACCGGTATCCAACGATTCCAGCACCGCTGTGAGATGCGCACGCATGTCTTCGGTTTCGCGAAGATGTTCGCGGAGGCTGGCATTGGTTTGCGCCAATTCCAGGTCCATTTGCTGGAGCCGGGTCGTCAGCGCGTCGTAGGATTGCTGCAAGACCGTAGCGGCCTGATCGAAGTCGCGAAACGCCCGCGTCAGAAGATCGTTGTTGGCACTCTCCGTATGTTGGCGCATCATGGTTTCTTGCCTCCTGGCACAGGCTTGGGCTCCGACACATCGGTTTCCAACACCGCTGCCAGACGCCGAACCAGGCTGTCTTGATTGACGCGCAGCGCCCGGAGACCGTTCCGCGCAAAGTCTTCACGGTTCGCCCCCCGCGCAAGTTGGACCATCTGGACTTGAGCCCAGGCTTCCTGGTCTGGTTCCAAGCCGGCAATCACCGCTCGCTTGTATGCGGCTAAGGCCGCGTCCGATCGGTGCAGGCGAGCCAGGACATCGGCATGCCGCAAGATGTCTAAGGCGGAGAGATCCACACCTGCCTTGACGACGCTCTCGTAGAGCGCGGCTGCCTCCACATCGTGTTTGGCTTGCGCGAACACGCCGGCCAGTTTCACTTGCACCAGCGCACGTTCGGGATGGCGAGGATTGTGGGCGAGCCACTGTCTCCCGAGCTTGAGTAGCGCCCCGGTATTCCCTTCCCCTTCGTACGCCGTCAGAATTCCCCGCAACGCCTCCGCTGCGGACCGCCCCGTGGGAAATTGGAGTCGATACCGTTCGAATACGGCCCGAGCCGCACGCATGTCTTTTTGCTCCAAATAGCTATAGCCCAGCCCCATCAGAGCGGTTTCATGAAAGGCCTCGGATTTAGGATCTCTGATCAACGCCTGAAAGAGTCGTGCCGACTCAACGGGGAATCCCAGGCGGCGATGCGCCTCTGCGATCTTGAGCAATAATTCGGTGCCGGCATACAGGCGGTCTGCAAAGGGGCCATGTCGATGGAACAGGTTGATCAGCTCAAAATCGTCACCCGCCTTTTGCGCGGCCTCGAGACGCGGGCGAAGAAATCTGACTACCTGCGTACCGCTTTTCTCCGGCCAGGGATCATTTGCGAACTTTCCCGTGCGTTTTACGACTTGTTCATACGCGCGTAACGCATCGTCCCATTTGCCTGCCCGCTCCAACGCTTCCCCGAGGTGGAACAATGCCTCGCTACCCACGGTCGAATCCTCATGTTCTTTGGCGCTCTCTTCGAAGACGTGCCGCGGACTCATCATTTCGCCCGGCTTTAAGGGAATGTTATGCAGATGTGCGGCGATCGTGTGCCGAAGCTTCAGCTCTTCTCCCTCAGGCTCGAGATGCTCCTGCACATCGGCATAACGAAGACGGGCCGTTGGCGCCGTCGGCGCGTTCGGATACTGGCTCAGCAGTGCCGCGTAGAAGATGCTGGATTCGATCCATCGTCCGGCGTCTTTGTAACTGTCCGCGAGTTGCGTCAACACAAAGGGGGTTTCGGGACGAGAGGGGTACAGATTGTAAAAGTGGAGCAGTTGTTCGCGAACGACGGGGCCGCGTTGCGCGTCGCCGGCTGTGTCGGCGTAGCGGAGCAGCGCAACGGGATCGCGTCGAAGAGCGGCCGGCCACCGGCTGTTGATACTGTCAAAGAGCGCGTCCGCATCCTTAATTCTGCCAAGTCGATACAGACTATGTGCCTGCCCGAGTGAGGCGGACACCAACAGAGTCGGATCAACGGTGCGCTTCAAGACATGGTCGAAGGTTTGCACACTCTCTTTCCAATTCTTGAAACCGCGCAAGACATAGCCCAGGCCCAACATGGCGCGATTGGCATCATACGAATCCCGCTCCGCCAAGCTCAGGGCGTGCTGATAGGCAATTTGCGCTTCCTGATACCAGCCCTCCATACGGTAGACATCACCGATCCGCCAGGCTGCCCGCTTGGCATTGGTCGCATGCGGCTCTTCGCGCATCAACGTCTTGTATTGATCGATAATTTCCAAGGGCCGCACTTCACGATCGCTGCCTCTCAACGTACTGTCGGCCAGAAACGCCTGCATCGCGGATTTCAGACGACTATCCCCATGCTCGCGCAGCATGTTGTCGAAGTGCAGTCGAGCCTCCGGAAACTGCCCATGCTTGAACATGCCGAGGCCTCGCTCGAACTGAGACCATTCCGGAAGTTCAGTTACACGTTCAAAGCGAGGACCGGGATCGGGCAGGACGCCTCGAACCAATTCTGAGGGCTCCGGCATCATGGCCGGCAGTTCTTG
Source organism: Nitrospira defluvii (assembly GCA_011525625.1). Taxonomy (GTDB): domain Bacteria; phylum Nitrospirota; class Nitrospiria; order Nitrospirales; family Nitrospiraceae; genus Nitrospira_A. The sequence goes on along the minus strand of WYAX01000014.1, from coordinate 83,007 downwards.
ACGCATCGCCGGGACACCAGCACAAGCCGTGGGAGGAACTACACCTAGGGGGAACAAGAAGGTGAGGAGTACCGCCAGTGCAGCGAAGGCCTGCGTATGCTGAGATCTCGTGAATAGGAATCGCACAGGGGCCGAATCAGCAAGTCCTGTGCCCCTATCGGAATGATGGAAATCCAGGTGTGACTTGAAGATTTAGCAAGACGCGAGGACGGTGCGTACAGGTGCCGTCAGAAATCCCGACAGGCATCGGATCAAGCGGGTCAAAAAAATGACATATGCACGGCCGCACCCCTCCATCTAGTTTTGGATGGGATAACCGTGGCTTTTGGGATCGAATCCCTTCCGCTTGAGTTTTTCCACCAGCGTGGTTCTATTCACTTGAAGCAACTGTGCCGCTCGACTGGTAATGCCATTGGCCTTCCGCAAGGCTTCACCGATCAGCCTATTTTCGTAATGCTCCAATTCTTTCGTCAAATTGATGCCATCCTCCGAGAAGCGAATAAACTGCTCCGGCGACTCGACCGACTTGCCGCCAGCCGTTTTCACCGCGCGTTCAGGCAGATCAGCCAGAGTAATCATTCCCCGCTTTTTCAACACGCACAAGCGTTCGACCATATTTTCAAGCTCGCGGATGTTGCCCGGCCATTCCTCTTCCGTCATTCGCGCCAACGCGTCCGGCTCCATTCCGAGAATCTCCGTTCTCCGCAACTGATTAAACTGGGCAATAAAATGAGTCACTAGAAGCGGAATGTCACTTCGGCGCTCCCTTAATGGAGGAATGTGGATAGGGATCACATGCAAGCGATAGTACAGGTCCTGCCGGAAACGACGTTCTTGGACGGCCAGGGCGAGGTCCTGGTTGGTGGCTGCAATGATGCGCACATCGACATTGATGGTCCTGGTACCACCGACACGCTCAAAGCAGCGCTCTTGCAACACCCGCAATAATTTCACCTGCAACGGGAGACTCATCTCACCGACTTCATCCAAGAAAATGGTTCCGCCGTGAGCCAATTCGAACCGTCCAAGTCGAGTGTGCGCGGCTCCGGTGAACGCCCCCTTTTCGTGGCCGAATAATTCTGATTCAAGCAACGTTTCGGGAATCGCACCGCAGTTGACGGGGACCAGCGGTCGCTCGCGACGCATGCTGTTGAAATGCAACATGCGCGCAATCAACTCCTTACCCGTACCGCTTTCACCTTCAATGAGCACGGTGCTGTCACTGTCCGCCACCTTTTCCACAAAATCCAATACCGTTCGCATCGGCGCACTGGTCCCGACCAGGTGCTCGAGGCGATATTGATCCCGTACGGCCTTTCGTAACAGGTGATTTTCCTGTTTGAGCTTGTACACATCCAACGCCTTGCGCACAACCACCGTCACCGTGTCGGGCTCAAACGGCTTTGTGATGAAGTCAAACGCTCCGGCTTTCATCGCACGCACGGCGTAATCAATCGTGCCGTATCCGGTCATGACGATCGCAATAATTTTCGAATCGATTTTCGAAATGCGATCTATGGTTTCCAGTCCGTCAATCCCCGGCATCTGCAGATCGGTCAACACCACGTGCACCGGCTGGTCCTTGACCGCTTCGACCCCTTCCAGACCACTAGACATAACCGTAACCTGATAGCCTTCACCCGTCAGGGTCTCCGCCAAAAGCTGGCGTACTGCAGGGTCATCATCGATCACAAGAATATGCGATTGACTCATCAAGCAGGCTCCTCTCTGCAAGTCGAGGACGTCCGACTAAAGGGCTGACGCCCCCAACGTAGGCTATCGCCCTACCACGGCGCAGCATCATAACGTCTCTCGAATTCAGCTTATTGGGAATCAAGACTTTATTCAAGCAAAAGTGGGCCACTGGGGAAATATGGATCAGGACCGGGCAGGATAGAGCTCAGCAGACTGAAGATTCTCCTCGCATCTTGACAGCTTCGCACAAGCCATGTAGGGTTCCTCGTTCTCCATCATTTTGAAGCATTCGAAATCTGAAAATAGTCACACGGGCTGGCGTAGCTCAATTGGCAGAGCAGCGGTTTTGTAAACCGCCGGTTGGGGGTTCGATTCCTCTCGCCAGCTCCATAAATTCCACTGACGAATCAACCGGTTGGCGGCTTACAGAGCCACTACTCTCCCCGCGCAATTCTGCGAGTGTAACCGTAAGTGTAACCGTCTGACGCTCAAAGTACGCAGAGAGTGAACGCGCTGCCTGTTCGAGATCACGCTCGTTCACAATGTTGTACCGGTCAAACACGCTCCTGGTCTTATGGCCGGAAATGGACATGGCTACCTTCTCCGGCACTCCGGCTCGCACCATGTTGCGGACAGCAGTGCGACGAAAGTCATGTGGGATTCTACCTACCCACACTAAGTGCTTTTTCTTCTCGTCTTTCATCATCCCGCCGAGGCCGACCGTTTGACACCCTTTTCGCCACGAATGCTTTAAACTTTGTAGACGAATCCCTCCCCGATGGCAGATCCATGGGGAATCCGGCCATTTGAGGTCGCAGCGCGTCTTCCAAGCCAACAAAACCCGGTAGAGATCGCCCGTCAGGTAGAGGACCCTGGGGGTATTGGTCTTCGTGTCCTGTGCCTGCAGGAACAGCTTTCCCTCAGTCCAATTGATTTGCCGCCATTGCAGCGAGCAGACCTCCCCCATTCGCATCCCGCTGTAGTACGCGAGCGTCGCAACGACTTGTGCATAGTCAGGTAACGCGCCTCGAAGCGCGAGAAAATCCTCATGCTCAAAGAATCCTGATCGAATGTTGTATTCCTTGAGTTGGGGAATATGGGGAACCCGAAGGACCAGTTGTGGTGTTTGTTGAAAGCCCATCCGAAACATCCGCTTCAGAAATCCAGTTTCCCGGTTGATGGTGGCGTTTGCCGCGCCCTCTCCTTGGCGTTTCACGATATAGGCTTTGATTCGCTCAGTGGTGATGGCGGACACCCGCATCTTTCGGAAGTACGGTTCTAAATGGTGTTGATACTCACTGACCCGACGTCCAGTCTTCCGCTTGTTTAATTCGTAATCTTGTCTCACGAGATCAGCCAAGTCCTCATAGCGCGTTCTGTCGATATTGGGCCCACGATATAGCCCTGCAGCGATCTCCCCTTCCTTAATTTTAAGAATCCGTTTGGCTCGCTCCTTATCAATGGTCCTCGTGCTTTCTTGGATAGGTCTGCCGTCAACGTAATACTTCATCCAGTATGGGCCCTGTTCGGCCAAAGTCCCTGTCGTCGGATCGCGTTTCTTGCGTCGATAAATCATCCCCATGGTGCCCCTCCTGCTTATTGTTTTCGATGAACCGGTCCATATCGTAAATATCGAATAGGACCCGTCGTCCCTGCCGCACACAGGGCAGCTTGCTGGACCAATTGAGATGCCGAACCGCCCACTGGCTGATGCCCAGGTATCGAGCCGCCTCTCTGACCGAATACAGCCGTTTGAATACTTCCTCTGACATTTCCATCACCCCCTTTCGTCTAGACTTGTTGTTTTCACACTGTCGCCCGATCACGCCTCTAGGATTTGAGTTTGGATTTCTTAAGATCAGGCGGATTCATGATCACTCCAAGGCCCTTTAACGCCTCCCCGGTCATTTTCTTCCATCCCTTCATAGCCTGATCGAGCTTGCCCGCTTTTGCCTGCTCCAACATCGTGGCCATATGTTCGAGAATCGGCTGCTGCTCGCTTAGGAGATCACGGATAATTTCGGCTCGTGGCTTCTCCATGGCCGCTGACACACGCGAAATGGTCTCGTAGAGGTCGGTGGGCAACGACAATAGGACTCGATGGGGAGTGTTTTTTGGTTTGGGACTCATTTATAGCCCTCCGTTATATAAATTTGTTTATAGCGAAGCGCTATATCAAAGTCAATTCGCAACCTTTTGTAACCTCTCATCAACCACGGCACTGTCCGGCGAGGAGGGGCAGATCAGATGCTGCTCATAGCCAGGGAAACCGCGATACAGACACTTGCAACCCAGAGCTTTTCACCATTTGAGTCACTGCCCCTTAGGAGTAAACAGGCTGCCTAAGCTCAATGATGGCGATGCTACTGCCTTCTGGTTTCCGAGAAATACACCATAGCACGTCGGATAAGCCCTACATACGCGAGCACTCCCTCAATAGCAGAGTGCCTTCCCCCCTTCGACTACTAGTTGCCTGATACGGCTCGAAGTAATCTCTCCCCAGCTTTGGAGGAGAACTAGTTATGTTCAACATGCGGTCTCTGAGCGGAAGTGTGTTGGTTCTCACGCTGGCATGGTCGGTACCTATTGCCTGCGCAGAAGACAACGGTTTCACACTTCAAGTCGATCCTTATATCGCACTGTTCGGCGGGGTGACCTTGCCATCTAAAACCGATGGGAAAGTAAATAATGCGGGAATGAATCTTACGGTTTTGGACCAAGACTTCGGCAGCTCAAAATCGTTGGGAGGGAAAGTCGGTGTCTGGTTTCCGGGACTGCGACGTTCCACAGGCCTGGACTTTGGTGTGGAGTTGGATGTCACGAATTATCAGCCAGACGTAAAGGCTGGGCGGTTCCAGGCAAACGGCTCACTCAATGGAATTCCGATTGTCGGGACAGCTACCCGGAGTAGCAACATGGATGTGAATGCCACCATCGTTGCCACCAACCTCTTACTCCGGCTGCCGCTATATGTATCAGCTGAATTTCCTCAAGGTCGGCTTTATCCATATCTCGGAGGAGGGCCAGGCGTTCAAAAATCGTCGTTCGGCTCCGACGGAAAATCAGACTATGATCTGGCACTTCAAGCCGTCGCAGGCATGCACGTCTTCCTTGCCAAACGCGTCTCCTTATTCGCGGAGTATAAGTTTACGCACGCCACCCAAACCTTCGGCTTCACAAGCTCTACCGGTGCCACCCAGGATGAGCGATATACCTTCAATGTCAGTCATGTCGTGGGTGGGCTTGCCGTCCACTTTGGAAACTGACCCGCCTTGCAGAGGAATTATGAAAACATCAAGCACATTGATTCTCACCGGAGGCCTTATGAAACGTTCGTCCAGATTCTGCGCAATCCTTCTTCTTGGGGCTGCGTTGATGACCGGTTGTACGTCGGTCGGAAACTTAGGCATTGTCACGAAACCTTCGGCCAATAATGCCGACAGGCTTAAATCGGGTGTGAGTTTTGAAGAACTTGGGCCGGTGGAAGGATCTGGCTGTCGGCACTTCATCCTTGCCATCATTCCATTCGGTGATTCCAGTTTTTCAAAAGCTGTGGACGAAGCACTTAGTCAAAAAGGTGGTGATGCCTTGATCAACGTGACCGTCTCCAGCAGCTTATATGGCTTCATCCCGATCTACAATGTCTATAGCTTCACCTGCACATCAGTGAGCGGCATCGCCGTGAAATACAAATAAATGAAACACCTTTGCGAAAGGCCATGCACGATGTTCCGATTGCGACTCACCCCGATACTAGGCGCCCTGATTCTTGTGTTCTTAGCAGGCTGTAGCACGACTCGGCTGCCTGCACCATCTGAAGCCATTGCTGATCTAAGAGCAAATGCCAAGGTGGCAGTTGCTCATTATGATCCTGAACAGTTTATGATTTGGACGGGAGAACCGAAAACACGCACGACTGCTTTAAGCATGTTTGGATTGATCGGTGCTGCTATCGAGGGTGGAATGCAGCAGACGGACGCCAAGGAGGTCGGAGCGAAATTCATCTCGTCAACTCAACTTCTCGACCCCATCACGCAAGTAGAAAATCGATTCGTAGCTGCATGGCAACGAGAGCTAAAACTCACGGCCGTGGGGACATCGCATCTCGTGAAAAATGACAGCTCGCAGAAGCTTCGTCAGCAATTTGGGGAGGGTTACGTGATCGACTTCAAAACGGAACGATGGAGCGTCGATCCGATCATTGTAGGTGGATTTTCCTTTGAAACGATTACCTATCGCCCATCCTACACTGGACGGGCTCGATTGATCCGACTTGACGATCAAAAAATTCTTTGGCAAGGGACCTGCGAATATACGAAGGACGATTCCTTGACTCCAAAGTTGACTCATGCAGACATTCTTGGAGATGACCACGGTGTAGCCGTAAAAGCGGGAATACAGACTTTGGCAGATGCCTGCGCCGACTATCTGTGGAGGCAGTTCTTTGGTCGAGAGTCTGGCCCTGACTTCCCACCAACCACCGTGACGGAGGCGACCAAGTAGGCCAGGGATCGCTCCGGGGGGAGTCTCCGACACCCCCCCAGCTAAGTGCGCCCGCGCTTCAACAAGCGCCGGCGCAGTGAGTCACGAGCACGGAGTAATCGGCACCGGTTCAGGCTTCCCCGTACCCCATCGTATTGAGGCATCCTCAAAACCCGCCATCCATCCATAGGTACCCGATCCACCCATCCACTCCGTAAGACGGCAATAGACGCCGACACGACGCAAGGCCTCTTGTCGCATGAGGGCGTACATTTTCCTTTCCACGTCCTTTGCGCTTCGCTCCAGCACAAACTCATGCTTTTCAGTAGGCACCTTGACGCCTAAGGAACAAAAGTATCGGTGTTCTTCAAACTCACGCGGCATGTTCTCAAAATCCTTACTGATGTACTTCGAAAGATAGCGAGCAAGCTTCACTGGAGAACTGCCGGGACGAGGCCCTCTGACATTGACTTGTCCCTGTCCGTTCCCGACGATCTTGTACCAACACCGTCGCAAGAGCCGCACATCCTGAAACCCTTTCACTGCGAGATGGGGATGGAGAGCCCCGCGCTGTTGACGTTCCAGGACCGCCACATAGGGCATAGAACAGCCGGAACGTGAGAGCGCCCGCCGTAGCCGCTCTAGATCGTGTAACACTCGTTCTCGATCCTCCACATTCGCTCGATAGGTCAAGGTCACGAGATGGTCCGCTCCGATGGTCAGGCATTTCTTGCGAATTGTGCCTTTGGCTCGGCCTCGTGCCCGCGCCTCGTTCATCTTTCTATTCCGCGATGCGCCTTTCTCTCCCCTCTTGCCCTGAATCGGGTCTAACCTTCCCCAAGACATTTCGACCCATTGTTTTCCAAAATCATGAATCGTAACGGACCAGATGTTTCCTGCGGGAGGTAGTGTGATGTGAGGCCATGTGTGTTCGCCGAGAAATGTCCTCCTGTCAAGTTTAGGAGTGGCCGCTGGCGCGGCTCCCGTGCGCGGGTGGCTTGCGCCACCCCGCGCACCGGCATCACCGGCCAAGCGGGACAGTCTTGTTTGCTGCGTCGGTTCTTTTTCGTTCCTGTCCACGTTCGACCTTACCCCCAAAAAGTGTAACCAAAAGTGTAACCGTAACGGCCCCTTTTACCCTTTTGAACGACAACTCCACGCAACATGGCACTATCGCCTAACCCAATGGTGGATCAGGCGATTCTATTGGTTCTGATGCTGTGGAGTGATGGGATGAAAGAGGCTCAGGACTGGTTTGTAAACCGCCGGTTGGGGGTTCGATTCCTCTCGCCAGCTCCAATATACTCCCCTTCTCTTCAAGAATCGCATCGGGGCCCAACGGCTTCTGCTCCATCTTGTCAGGGCCCCTGCCTCATCAGCCTCCATATTCCGTTAACAGTTTCCGCCAACGGCACCCCTCCCTCCAAAGGGTTAGCAATTCCGGGGACTAGGCCACACCCGCACATTGGCCTATAGTTTCATTCACCAGTAGCATTGAATTCGGAACACCCATGGAAAGAAAGCAAGGAGGACGCACCATGCAGACGCGCTATAGTCAACGAGTGTCGGTGGATTGCTCGGTGATGTTTGCGGGCGAGAATGTTGTAGGAGAAGGTCGAATCTTGGATTTGTCTCTCCCCGGGTGCCTCCTCGAAAGCTCCAATAACATGACTGCCGGAGAATACATTCAACTTAGGCTGTTCCTCCCTGATCGTGCGACGCCGTTACACGTAGCGCTTGCTGCTGTTCGATGGGTCGACGGTTGCAAACTCGGGGTTGAGTTCATTCGCACGTCTCAGGAAGAACAACGCCGCCTGGCACAATTTGTCAAACAGCAGTCTCGTAGCAATCCGTCGCCGCGGTGGAGTGAGAGCGTCGTTCTTATCGGTACCCCTGACAGATAGCGATAGCGTAGGCTGAAGAAGGAGGTTATTTTTTGTGGGGGTGTCGCCGATGTCAAAGCACTTTACGCTACGCACTTATCAGCGAGTCATGCTTCACAGTTCGAGTTACTACCTTTCAGAGGATTTTCTGGGAAAGGGTACTGTCCGCGATATCTCCGCTGGAGGGTGGCGCATTCAAGGTGATCATCAAGTCAGGTTGGGAATGAGACTCACATTGCGAATGGAGTACCCAGAGGACACACTACCTTTGGAGATCGACGAAGCCGTTGTGCAATGGGTCAGCGGTAAAGATTTTGGGGTCCGAATCACCAAGGTTCGAAGCTCGGCAACCAGGAGGCTGGCACGTCTCGTTAACCGGCGTCTCCACACAGATTCTCCGACATAACGCTAGGCGTCTTTGACCTCCTCCTCTGCGTTCTCGATCCCACCGGAGTCATAGTCGATGCGCTCTTTCAGCATGGACGGATGCAAACCATACTTCTTGAGCATTTTGTAGAAGTCGGCTCGATATCTCCCCGCAAACTGAGCGGCCCGAGAAATATTTCCACCAGTCATCTGCAACACATTACGCAAGTAACAGCGCTCAAATTCTTCTTTGGCTTCGGTCAATGGTTTGAGGCCGATGTCCGCCGACGTGCCGACCGACGGGAGCAATTCCGGTACGACCATATCCTGCCGAGACATCACAACGGCCTTTTCGATTACGTTCTCTAGCTCTCGCACATTGCCTGGCCAAGGATACGCCATGAGTCGATGCATGGCCGAAGCGGTGAACCCGCGCACATCTTTATTGGACCGTCTCACACTCTGCGTCAGAAAATGCTGCGCCAGCAGCGGAATGTCATCCTTTCGTTCTCGTAAGGGTGGAACAGCCAACGGAACAACCGAGATTCGATAATAGAGGTCGTGCCGGAACGTCCCCGCTTTCACGCATTCCGCAAGATCTTTGTTCGTCGCAGTGATAATCCGCACATCGACTTTCGTTGCGTAGCCGGCCCCCACCTCGCGCACCTCACGTTCTTGGACCGCCCGGAGAAGCTTGACCTGCATCGGCAGTGACATTTCAGCAATCTCGTCGAGAAAGAGTGTGCCTCCATTCGCACTCTGAAACAGACCCTGCTTTGCAGTCAATGCACTCGTAAACGCCCCGCGAATGTGCCCGAACAATTCACTCTCAAAAAGGCCTTCGCTGACCGCCGCACAATTCAGGGCAACGAACGGCCCCTTTGCCCGGCGACTATTGGCGTGAAGCACTCGCGCGAGAACTTCTTTCCCCGTCCCGGTTTCACCGGTGAGAAGAATGGTGGCATCCGAGTCGGCGATCTGAGCGACTTGCTGAAACAGCCGCTGCATGGCGGGACTTCTGGCAATGACGTTCTCGAGGCCGTATAGCTCTTTCACCAGTGACTTGAGTCGCTGAATTTCGCGAGTCATTCGCAACTGGATCAATGCCTTATCGAGAGTCGTCTTTAATTCCTTGTCATCGAAGGGTTTAGTCAAATAACCAAACGCTCCCCTCTGCATCGCTTCCACCGCGTTGGGTATGCTGCCATGAGCGGTCAGAATGACGACAGGCAATCCCGGTTGAATACGAAGAAGTTCTTCCGCTAGTTCTAATCCGTCCTCTCCTCTCAACCGCAGGTCGGTCACGGCAATATCAAACGTCTCCTGCCGTACCGCAGCGAGCGCCTCCTGTCCATTCGTACAGGGTGTTACAGAAAAACCCAGTGCCGAAAGACGCATCCTCAGTAAGTGCAGGAGACCTTCGTCATCATCCACAACGAGAATGCGTTCATGCTCCATAACGGTCCTTAGGGTTTGAGCTGTTCCGACTGCTGGGGAGAAAACAGATTGGAGGGTGGTTTGATCGGACGCGATTTTCCTCGCATTTCCTGATCGATACGCTTGAGCGCTTCCAACTGACTAGAAAGTTCTTCTATCTTCCGATCACGATCGTTGATCTGCCGTTGAAGATTTTGAACCATGGTCGGGTCGACGGACATACGATGAGATTCTCGGCGGGAATTAGACAACTCTGCTTTCCGTTCCTGATCCTGCAACTCGCGTTGCATCATCTCCAGCGATTGCGATTCACTGTCCTGTAACGCGCGTAACTGCTGAATGGTCAATTCACGGTCAAGCAAGTCGCGAACGGTCCGATCAATCGTCTGAGACAGCACACCCTGCCTCTGAGCTATAGCCGGTCCATTCACGACCGACTGCCACCATGACGGATCGGGAGGGAGTTCGCCGGCCTGAAGCAACTGTAACCAAAGCCGACTCGAAACGGCTAATTGACTCTTGGGAGAAACAGCGATCACCTTTTCGAAATAGTGAATGGCCGACTCTCGACTTTCATACAGCGACGTCAACGCGCGGGTGAAGAATACATGATCACAGGTATTTTTACTAGAGCATTTGGAGAGTGGCTGCGGATCCTTACGTATAACAGCCTGCGAGAGTTTGCCGTCGATTCCCTCGCTTGAAAAATACGGAGCATGAAGCGGTGGAGGCGAAACGGAACTACAGGCCGACAGGAAGCCGAGCAAAAACAAGAGACCTGTATGGCGTATAGGCCGCACTAGACCATCATCCCGGGTTTCGTCAGGCACAAAATAAAACGCACGATTGTTCCAACGCCAACTTCACTTTCGACCCAAATACGTCCACCGTGGGCTTCCACGACTTTTTTCGCAAGAGCCAGCCCTAGTCCGCTTCCCACGGACGCATGTCTGGTCTTTGTGCGCCCCTGGTAAAAACGCTCAAAAATATGCGGCACTTCCTCCGCCGATATCCCCGGCCCCGAATCCGACACTTCAACAAGAAGCACATCTTCATCACGGCGGGGGGTCATCTGCAATTTCACCACGGCCCCCTCGGAGCTATACTTGAGCGCATTTGAGAGCAGATTGTCGAGTACCTGTTCAATGCGAGCGCTGTCGGCCCTTACCCAATGACGTTCCACCGGTGCCTCTACGACCAGCTGAACCTGCTTGGAGTCGGCAAGCAAGCGGATTTTATTCACGGAAATATCGGCGACTCGTCGAAGGTCGGTCGGCACGAACCGGTATGCCATCATCCCGGCTTCCATTTTTGAAAGATCGAGAATCGTCGAAATAAGATACATCAATCGCCGACTGCTATCTGACATGATCCGAAGCGTCGTTCGCTGATCCTGGGTCAAGGGGCCGGGAATTTCGTCAAGCAGAAGATGCGTTCCTTCCTGAATCGACGCCATCGGGGTCCGGAGCTCATGCGAAACGTGAGCAAGAAACTCGCTCTTAATATCGTCTAAGTGCTGAAGCCTCGCCCCCATCCATTTCACCGTGTCACCCAACTCTCGCAATTCCCGTGGGGCCTGTCCATCCAAGCTGGCCCGAAAGTTCCCCTGCCCCATTTCCCTGATCGTGGCTTGCAGGCGGCGCAACGGACGAAGAATGTTATAGCTCGCGACCGCAGCCATACCGAGACCAAACAACAGGGCCACCAGCACCAGATTGCGGGTGACGGACTCTGCTTGAGCCGCGCTGGCCTGTGAGGCGTTCACTCCAACGGCAATGCGCGTTTCATGCAGACCGATATATTCCTGAAGGATCGATGCGATCTCCACCGTCAGCCTATCGCGACGCGCATCATACTGGGAGTCCACCGCCGGTTGTCTTTTGGGCTGCGCGAGTTGAGCCTGAAAGAGCGCCAAGTGGGTCTGCTGCAGCCGTTCAACATCCTTCAGCAAACGTGTTTCCGGCTCGGACGCCTCTCGGGCTAGCAGCCCCTGCAGGAGCCCCTGAAACTCTTTGCTCTCCCCGTCGAAGTGCTCCAAGAATGTGGACGCGGGGACCGCCACATACTTTTTCTCGCTCTGAACTTGTTCATAAAACGATGCCAGTAACCGCTTCGCTGAATCGATTTCCGGATGATGATGGGAGGCTACCTCCGTATTCAACCCGGCCAGCGTTCTGATCTGTAGCAAGGCATAGACATTCACCCCGGTCATGACAACAATGATCACCAGGTATGTCAAAATCAGCCGCCAAAAGATCGACAGGCGCACGAGGGGGTATCCTCCCCGACAATCGTCGAGGCCAGGTTTTCAGAAGAAAGAGTGTAGGTTTAGCCATACACCAGATCATGCCACCCCTCAACAAGTTCTCCAAATTGTGCAACGCACCGGAGGACCTACGAACGACGGCAGGCCTCCTAGCGAGCAGAATCGGAGAATTGCGATTGATACAATCGTTGCCGCCTGGAAGTCGAAGACAAAGCGGCGAACAGATGGCCGCGAAACAGGAGCATGGACACCATCAGCGGTGGGGTGAACAGCAGTGCGACCAGCCCGGTGAGACTTGCGGAAATCCCGAGATCGGTCAACCAGGCGCTCAGCACGGTAAAGGGGACAAAGACCAGTTGAATGAAATCAAGCCCGGCTCCTCTCCCTAGCTGACTCGACAGTTTAAAGAAAAGCGACAGTCCCAGAGGCGCCAACACCAAGGCCATCGGCAGAAACCACTCAATCCAATTGTCGATCACGAAATCATAACTTCGCTTTAAGACGTCGAGCGGTGAATCGTGCCTGGTGAGATAGATGACTTCGGGCGCGGGATTCAACAGGATGAACACAAGCAGCAGACAGGCAGTGACCAAAAACTGGCTGTCCGGATTCGCACGAAGGCTCGTGTCCAACAGCATGGTGGGAATCCAGAGGACAAACCCCACACTGATGACATCCCAAAAGTAATGTCCCATGCTTTCCAACACGTCGTTGAACGTGATCGTTCTCATGCCCTTGATGGCTTGTTCTATCAGGCTCAACGTAGCGCCGATCAGCAGGGCGTTCACGGCACCGAGAAGGAATCCGCCGAGCATCCCGAGTGGACGGGCGATTTGCTGGGCCAAGAGCATGAGCATGGTGAAGACAACGACGGAGAGCATCACCAACCACCCACGCATGAGGGAGCGAACAGTGGCGTGAAATGCATCCCGATAGAGATGCAGTGTAGAGGTCACAACCGTCAACATCGATCAGTCATCGCGTTGTTTAAGGGTGAGGGGAGGAATGCACCCGGGGGCACGTCCCTATATCGACGCGGACAATAAGCCGGATTCCCCCGGCAGGTCAAGTCGGTCACCCCCTGCCCTCCTCTGGTTGACACACCTAGATCGGTCGGCCCTGCCCGACCTGTCGCTATTGACTTGCCTGCCGGTATGATTATGTTCTTCTACAACAGAGACTTACCCACCCAGGAGTGCGTCACATGGACATGAACCGGATGACCGTCAAACTACAAGAGGCCCTCCAGAGTGCCTCAGCCCTTACGATGCGCCGGAGTCATCAGGGGATCGACGTCGAACACCTGCTCATGGCGCTCTTGGAACAGGATCAAGGGATCGCGAGTGCCCTCCTTGAGCAAGCAGGGGTGTCTCCGGCCGCTGTCCGGCAGGCGGCGGAGCAGGCGTTATCGAAACTGCCTCAGGTGCAGGGGTCTGGCGCAGCTCCCGGTCAGATCCATCTGACCCCTCGGTTGGGCGCCCTTCTCACAACAGCCGAAGACCACAGGAAGGAGTTGCGGGACGACTTCATCAGTGTGGAACACATTGTCTTGGCCATGGTGGAAGAAGGAGGCGTCTTCCGTCGGCTCAATCTGACACGCGAGCGACTCCTCACGGCACTCCAGCAGGTGAGAGGAAACCAGCGGGTCACCAGTCAAGATCCGGAAGGCACCTATCAGGCACTTGAAAAATATGGTCGCGACCTCACGAAACTGGCCGGACAAGGCAAGCTGGATCCGGTGATCGGACGCGACGACGAAATCCGCCGCACCATTCAAATTCTCTCCCGTCGGACAAAAAATAATCCGGTGCTCATCGGCGAACCCGGCGTCGGCAAGACCGCCATCGTCGAAGGACTGGCGCAACGCATCGTCAAGGGCGATGTGCCGGAGGGACTCAAACAGAAGCGCGTGGTGGTACTGGATATGGGCGCGTTGGTGGCAGGTGCCAAATTCCGCGGGGAATTCGAAGAACGGCTCAAAGCCGTGCTCAAGGAAATCCAGGCGGCGCAGGGGCAGGTCCTGCTGTTCATCGACGAACTGCATACGGTGGTGGGAGCGGGTGCCGCAGAGGGAGCGATGGATGCCGCCAATCTCCTCAAGCCGATGCTGGCCAGGGGTGAAATGCATCTGATCGGCGCCACCACCCTCGATGAATACCGTAAACACATCGAGAAGGACGCCGCCCTGGAGCGACGGTTCCAAACCGTCCTCGTCGATCAACCGAGCGTCGAGGACACCATCTCGATCCTGCGCGGGCTGAAAGAACGGTACGAGGTCCACCACGGGGTGCGCATTAAGGATGCTGCGCTCGTTGCGGCGGCGAAACTCTCCAACCGCTATATCGGCGACCGGTTCTTGCCCGACAAAGCGATCGACCTGGTCGATGAGTCTGCGGCGCGCCTTCGGACGGAGATCGACAGTCTCCCGGCCGAGCTCGACGAGGTATCGCGCAAAGTGCTCCAACTCGAAATCGAGCGGGAAGCGCTCAAAAAGGAAACCGATCCGGGGAGCAAAGCACGGCTGCAGTCCATCGAAAAGGAACTGGCAGAGAAAAATCGAGATCTCCAGGCCCTGAAGACACGCTGGGAATCCGAAAAGAATTCGGTCGGCAAACTTCGGAAGATCCGTCAACAGATCGAGGAGGTAAAACAACAAATCGAACGATCCGAGCGGGCCTACGACCTCAACAAGGTCGCCGAGTTACGCTATGGCGAACTGCCGCGCCTGGAACGCGAGCTCGAACTTGAGCAGCAATCCCTCGGCAAGAAGCAGAACGAGACGCGACTACTGAAAGAAGAGGTGGACGAGGAGGACATTGCGGCGGTTGTCAGCCGATGGACGGGTATTCCCGTTACCCGGCTCGTCGAGGGCGAAATGGAAAAGCTGCTGAAATTAGATGAGCTCCTGCACACACGCGTCGTGGGCCAGGAGCAGGCGGTCACGGCCGTGGCCGATGCCGTCGTCAGGGCACGCTCCGGCATCAAGGATCCCAATCGACCGATCGGCTCCTTTCTCTTCCTCGGCCCCACCGGCGTCGGCAAAACCGAACTGGCTCGCGCACTCTCCGTCACGCTGTTCGACGACGAATCGAACCTCATTCGGATCGACATGTCCGAATACATGGAGAAGCACACGGTCGCCCGACTCATCGGTGCCCCTCCGGGATACGTGGGCTACGAAGAAGGAGGGCAACTGACCGAGGCCGTGCGTCGGCATCCGTTCTCGGTGATCCTGTTCGATGAGATCGAGAAGGCGCACCACGACGTCTTTAATATTCTCTTGCAGGTGCTGGATGACGGACGTTTGACCGATTCACAGGGGCGAACCGTAGACTTTAAGAATACGGTTCTGATCATGACCTCGAACATCGGCAGCCAGCATATTTTGGAAGCGCAGCAGGCCGGAGCGTCGTATGAAACCATGAAGGCGCAAGTGACCGGCGAACTACGCGTGCACTTCCGGCCGGAGTTTCTGAATCGAGTCGATGAGATCGTCGTGTTCCATGCGCTCGGGCACGAACACCTGACGAAAATCGTCGAGATTCAGCTGGAACGTCTGCGGGCTCGCCTGATGGAACGGCGGATCACGCTCACGGTGACTCCGGACGCACTCCAGAATCTTGGCCGTCGCGGATATGATCCGGTGTACGGGGCGAGACCGTTGAAGCGTCTCATTCAGCAGGAGATTGAAACGCCGATGGCACGCCAACTGATCAAGGGAGAATTGCGGGATGGGGATACGGCCGTGGTGGACCTGAAAGATGGGCAGATCGTGATCGTGCCAACAGTCGCGCCGCAGACAACCCAGCAGTGACCCGAACAGACCCAAGGGGGCGGTTACCCTAAGAAGACCGCCCCCCCCTTGGTGTCCGTGTCTTTCCCGCTGAAGCATTTTTTATCAATGCGCCATTCCGTCTGGGACACGTCGAGGCGATGTCCTTTGATGGTGTGGAATGATCCTCGGCTGAACACCACGCGGTTGCCGTCCTTCAACTCCAGGGCAAACACGACCGTGCCCGATTCTTCATGTTTCAGCGACACGCTGGTCGGGCTTTTGGCCAACTGATAGGCGCGACGCTCGTTGAAGGTGAGATTACTGTCCACGACCTTGGCCATCATCCGCCCCACCTCGTCGAAGAGGGCAAAGTTGACCAACAATGCTCGGGAGGGTTCCTTAATCGCCACTTCAAATTGCGGCACGCCTTCGATGTCGATGATGCCGTTGGAGTTTCGATACAGATTCGACCCGACTTCAATATCCATGCTCACGACTCCTTATCCCTCACGGCATCCGAAGACGCCTGTCACGACTTCTTGATACGGTCCAGGATCAACGCAATACACCCGCCGAGCAAACCGCCGCCAAGAATCGTCGTCAAAAATTCAACCAACTTAAGTTCCCAGACCGACCCCTGCGCCTGCATCGCCTCACGGATCCCCCCCTGGAGCAAAATGACCGCCAGCGCCATCGTGGCGCCGACGACAAACCACCAGGCGAAGACACGAGCGGTATGGATGACAGGCGATTCCTTCACAACTCCACTCGACGATCGAAACTGCGATATTGGATGGCTTCGGCCAAGTGCGCCGGACCGATACTATCAGACTCGGCCAAGTCGGCAATAGTCCGAGCCACCCGCAGGATCCGTCCATGCGCTCGTGCGGAAAATCCCAGCCGCGCCATGGCCTGCTCCAGCAACTCCCGCCCTTGCGGGTCCAACGCACAATACTGCTTCAGGTGGCGCGGTTTCAATTGCGCATTGGTGTAAATCCCGTCGCGCCGATAGCGCTCCGCTTGTCGTCCCCTGGCCGCGATCACCCTCGCACGGATGGTCTCCGACGAGTCCGTCTGGGCCCCGTCGTCACCGAGGGCACGAATCGGAACCGCCGGGACTTCGATCTGAAGATCCAGCCGATCTAAGAGCGGTCCCGACAGTCGCCCTCGGTACCGTCGCACCTGGGTCACACTGCAGACACAGTCTCTGGTGCGGTCACCATAATACCCGCAGGGGCAAGGATTCATGGCAGCCACGAGCATGAAACGAGCCGGAAACCGCAGAGATCCGCTCGCTCGAGTCACCGTGACATGGCCGTCCTCCAGCGGCTGCCTCAAGCCGTCGAGCGTGGCACGACCGAATTCGCCGGCCTCGTCCAGAAACAGCACCCCGTTGTGAGCCAGGGACACCTCGCCGGGGCGCGGGAGCGTCCCGCCGCCGATCAGGCCGGCTTCGGAAATGCTGTGGTGCGGAGCACGAAAGGGTCGGCGACGAAGCAACGGCTGATCCCGAGTCAGTTGCCCCACGACACTGTGAATGCGGCTGGTTTCTAACGCTTCGTCCTGCCCTAATAACGGGAGAATACCGGGGAGCCGTCTCGCCAACATGGTTTTTCCGGAGCCGGGGGGCCCCATCATGAGCAGGTTATGGCCACCGGCGGCCGCCACCTCGAGTGCGCGTTTCGCATGTGCCTGCCCCTTCACATCGGCAAAGTCTTCCTCCTCCGCCCGTGCAGATCGTGCCGGCTGCTCCGGTGGGGAGGACTGCCGGACAATGGTCTGGGCCCCACGAAGGAACTCCACGGCCTGGGGCAGCGTATGAACGGGGAACACGTCCGTTCCGTCAGCCAATGCCGCTTCTTCGGCATTGTCGGCCGACACGAGCATGCGATAGCGCTGCCGACAGACCACACCGATCGACAACGCTCCCGGCACAGGCTTCACCCGGCCGTCCAGCGACAATTCTCCCACGCACACATGCCCCTTCACCGCCTCGGACGGAATGATGTCCTCAGCCACCAAAATGCCCAAGGCGATCGCGAGATCGAGCCCCGCGCCTTCTTTCTTAATGTTGGCTGGGGCCAAGTTGACCGTGACTTTTTTGACGGGA
Source organism: Nitrospira defluvii (assembly GCA_011525625.1). Lineage (GTDB taxonomy): Bacteria > Nitrospirota > Nitrospiria > Nitrospirales > Nitrospiraceae > Nitrospira_A. The sequence goes on along the minus strand of WYAX01000014.1, from coordinate 64,993 downwards.
AAATGAAAGCCGCTGTTTTTCAGAGCGGCACGTACGCGATCGCGGCTTTCACGAACCGTGGTATCGGGAAGTCCGACGATGGAGAACTGCGGGAGGCCTGCGGAGATGTCCACCTCGACATCCACCAGATGCGCATCGACTCCCACAATCGCGGCACTCAACACATTGGCCAGCACATTTCCTCCGCACCACCGCCGTTCGAGTCGAGCGTCCGCCAGGAGTCACTCGTCCGGAAATCGGCTCCAGCGGCGCGATTATAGGCAGTCGCCCGCACCGAATTCAATCGGCTGAGCCCGGTATTCCGTCCACATCGATGCGTGGTAGCGGGCCCTGCACCGCTTCTGTATAATGCCGACATGCCGACTCGACGTGACCATTGGAGCGACTCGCAGACGTCCAGGAACAAAGCGGCACCGTTGGAACTCCGGTCACATCAGACGCAGGATCGAGGGCTCCGCCTACACCTTGCACTTGCACTGCTCATCTCCGGCCTGTTCCTTCCAACCGGAGTCAGAAGTCAGCCCGTCGAGGCCGGCTCGGCCCTTCCCCCACAAACCATTGCCCAGTCGGGCAGAACCTCGTCGGTCTATATCGGCTCAGTCATGGCCATGCTTGCGACATTCGAAGACGCCGGCATTCTCCCGCCGGAAGGGACGCCCCAAGCCAATCGCATCATCAAAGCAGTGATTCAATTCCAATCCGCCTTCTTAAAAAGCGATCAGCAAGCCATCCGTCATTTTTTTACGGACGCCCACCGCGCCAAGCTGGGCAGCCGGGCGGAGGAGGTGGAGACCGCTTTCCGTCTCAGTGGGTGGTCGGCAGACACCTTCGAAGCCGTGATCGCGGCCGGCCAAGAGAACAGCGCCTGGAACTCGAACGGGCTCAGCGAGGGGTTCCGGGAATTCAATATCGGCAAGCAGGACTTTGACATTCTTGCGGAACTCTACCTCCAAAGCAGCAGCGCATTTTCCACACAGGGCACAACCTTCCAACAGGTCTATGCCAAACGCCGCCGGGAGATGCCCGGAGCAACAACAGAATAACCGCCCCTCACAGCAACGTACGTCACGCGACGCAGTCACATGGTTCACGATCTGTATCTCAAGGAGGCAGCATGGCAACTAAAGCGTACATTCTGATCAAGGTCAAAGCGGGCAAGGGCAAGTCGGTACTTACCGCTCTCAAGGGTATCGCCGGCGTGGAACAAATTCACGCCTGCTTCGGGCAGCCGGACATTTTCGTGTTCATTAATGTGGCAGATGAACGGGCGTTATCCGACGTCGTGATTACGCGTATTCATTCCATCGAAGGGGTGGAAGAGACCGATACCCACATCGTTGCAGAAACCTAGCTCACCGATACGCAACCCGCATCGCCCGGCCACCCTGCCGGGCCGACGCATAACAGGCCTCGGCGATCTCGACTGCGCGCTTGCCGTCTTCGATTGACACCGGAGGCGGTAAGCCGTCGCGGACGGACCGCACGAAAGCCCGCAAGACGCTCAGCACAGTCGGTTCCGTTCGGGTCGGCCAGTCTCCTGCACCATGTCGGGCCGATATTTGAATCACCCGCTGCCCGCACCAGTCCGCCGACAATTGCCCGTCGGCACCGATAAGTTCGATACGCCCCACCCGTCCCGACGTGACACGCGAGACATCAAATAAACAGACCGCCCCACGTGCTGTGGTCAAGCGGCCCGAAATGCGCCGCTCCGCTCCATCCGGAGGGACGACATCCATTTCGCATGCGACGGTCTGAACATTGTCTCCCGTGACCAGACGCACCAAATCCAACAGATGGATGCCTGTCTCCAGCAAACAGCCGCGCCCACCGAATCCTCGGCTCTCCTCACTCATGCCATGCGGCTCCATTCGACTGGACAGGCTAAGATACTGGAGCGCGCCGATCTGGGACTGCCTCTGACGCAACATCTGTATCGCGGCATCAAACCGCAGAGTCTGGGCCGTCATCATGATTTGCCCGCTGCCTCGTGCCGCTTGGGCAATCGTGCGCGCCTCGTCGGCGGTCGTCGCGAGAGGTTTTTCCACGAGCAAGGCTTTCTTCGCCTCGGCGACCGCGACGCAAATATCACGATTGAGTGCAGGCGGAGTCACGACGATCACGGCCTCCACCAGAGGATCGCCGATCATGTCATGGTAGTCCGCGTAACACGGCACGGTGGGAGCGAAGGCCAGACCACTCCCCTCCTCTGCACGACGGCGGCAGACGGCGACGAGACGCGCATCCGTCACATCCTGCACGAGATGTTTGGCGTAGCGGCTGCCATGATGGCCAAGCCCGATCAACCCGATGCCGAGCGGCGGACGACGTTCGTGAGACATGGTTGCCGCGCACTCTACCGACCGCGCCACTGCCGGTCAATACCGCGCCGCCAGCGAGCCATCGCCTCGATTGACATTGCCCAAATCCGCTCCCTATAGTACCCAACGACCATCGTCGAACGCAGAGAGCACTGGAGAAAGGACCCTACCCCCCATGACTACGCAAACCGCCCCCTTTTCGCTGGATCAGATCGGAACCGGTACGGCTCGCTTCCCGAGCGGCATGGCGATCCCGACGCCGACGGATGCGATGGTCGATCCCTATATCCGCACGCGCGTCAGCAAAGACGTCCACGTGGAGTGCGTGCAGTTCTGGCCGCAGGATCAGGATAAGGTGTCACGCCCGGGCATCGTCTTGTTACACGACTGGTGGGGCATGAACTCGCAGATCACGGCGCTGGGCGCCCGCTTGGCCTGCGAGGGCTACGGCGTCATTATCCCAAAGTTGTACGGCCGGCTCGGCGGTATGGTCACCGGCAACGCAGAGGTAGCCGAAGCACTGGCGGCAAAGTGCAACCACAAGCTCTTGCTGCAAGACATCAACAGCTGTTGTGAATATCTGAACACTACCGAACGTACCAAGCGCAACATTCACGGCGTCGTCGGATTCGGCCTTGGCGCGTCCCTCGCCATCCAATTTGCCTGCCAACGCAAACGACTGCGAGCCGCGGTCGCCTACTACGGGAAGGTCGTGGCGCCCGACCAACTGACCAACATGATGAGCCCGCTGCTCTACCATCAAGCCGAGGACGATACTTGGGCGACCCAGCAGGACGTGGATCTGCTTCGCGCGGCCGCAAACCAGGGGAAACGCATTGAGATCAAAACCTACCCCGGTACCGCCCATGCCTTCTGCGATGAGACCAGACAGGGAGGCTACAATGCCGAGGCCACCGCGCAAGCCTGGGACGCTACGGTCGCGTTTCTCAAGGCCTCGTTCCAGGGGGCCTAATACTCACGCCCCCACTCGCGTCGCCCTATGGAGAAAGCAGCTTCCGTCATGCCGAATCACGCCGCTTGTTCCCTGTTCCTCGCTTGCGCGCTTCTCACTCTATTGACTGTCCCGGTTGCCGGTCGCTCCGAGGAGCCGACGCCGCCCCCTCCGCCCCCGGCACTGGTCGACCGGCTACCGGCGTTCTACGAGGTCGCGAAAGCCAACGCTACCCAACTGGCGGCGCTTCCCGCGCAGGGTGAGACGCTTGCCCTATTCAAAGCGGCCATCGGGCCACAGTTGGGATTACAGGATGCCGCCATGACGGTTGGAGCCAAGGGGCTGACTCCGACCATGAGCAGGGAATTACTGCTCGCCGATCTCACACGTGCGGCCAACGAACTGACTCGCGCCCTCGCCGCCTGGCAATTGGCGCAGGCCGCTATGGACCTGGATTCCTCGACGACGACTGACCAACGCCAGGCGGTGCAACGTCAGGTCGAGGCCCAATTGCCGTGGCTCACCGAAGGCACTTCTCTCGAACCCTCACTAAGACAGATACTGGCGCTGAGCAGCGAGTCGCCGACGGAGGAACGGGTTGCCCAGCTCAACGGAGCTGCCGCGCGCCTTCAAGCCTGGGCGACCCAAACGGCCCATCGAGAATGGTTTCGCATCTACAACTGGAAAGACCAGGTGCGTCAACAACGAGGCCTCACGCGTCTCTGCGGCACCTGGCAATGGTCCATTCACAACCATCAGAATCATCGCGAAGAGAAGACATCCGTGATCTTTGCGCCTCCCGGAACCGTCTCCTCGAACAGTCCTGCCGAAATCACGGTCCTCGGCGACAGCGTCTATCTGCGATGGGAAACCCGGGCCGGGGTACAGGAAGACAGCCTGCTCTTTTCGGCAGAGGGCCAACGTTTGGAAGGGACGTTCGTCAATACGGCAGGCGGGTGGGGATCAATCACCGGGAAACGCACCGCCACTTGTTTCAACGAGGGAGGGGGAAAGGCGACGGTGTCGCCGCGTCGTCAGCATCACTGAGTGCGACCGGCTCGCCACGCGACCAGGGCCACGCACGTCCATCCGCCGAGAAACGAGACCCCGCCCACCGGGGTCAGCGCCCCCATCCATTTGATCCCGGCCAGCGCGACGAGATACAAACTCCCGCTGAACAGGAGAATACCGCTGCATAGCAACCAGCCGGCCTTGATCGCCAACGGATGTTCTGTTTCACGCCAGAGCCAGGCTACGACAAACAGACCCAGAGCATGGTACATTTGGTACCGTGCCGCCGTCTCGAAGACGGCCAACGCTGAGGGATCGAGAATCGACTTGAGCGCATGCGCGCCAAACGCGCCGGCGGCCACAGATGTCGCGGCGAAGAGCGCGCCGGCACAGGCAAAGAATAAGGGGCGTGTTGAAACAGGCATCGGGTCCTCCTCAAGAGCCATGGTCCCAGGCAAAGCCCGCGCGCGATTCTAACATGAGTATCGTGGCAACATGAGCAACCCCATCCCCCTGGAATGTCCACGCTGTCTGCTGGCCAATCCGGATGCCGCACAGTATTGCGAATGTGGATACGACTTCACCCCGCACTTTCAGGGGTTCCCTCTGAAATCAGCCGGTGACGCCAAACCCCGCAAACGTCTGTTTTCCGACGAAATGGGCCGTGGCAGTTTCGTACTCGGCATCATCCTGATCTGGCTGGCACTGTCGGTCGGTGAGCTCTATCGCATCCGCATCGAACTGCCGCGACGTCCCAAAATGGAGCTGGGTCTCAGCAGCCTGATGGTCGGCCTGACGGACCTGGCCGCGGCGCTGGTCGTGGGCGCCATCGGCTGGGCCTGTGTCTGGATCGTACTGGCCATGCAAAGCAAACGCGACGGCAGTCTTTGTCCGAAGCGCACCACCTTCGTCGTGACCCTGGTGGCTTCCGGCATTCTCTTCGTCACGCGCACGATCGACCCAAGCGTGCTCGTGCAACACGTCATGCAAGTACTCTTCGTCCTGGCCGTCGCGATTACCGCCTATTACGCAGGGTGTCGGAACTGGCTTGGAAAATGGTGAAGGAGCCGGAAGGGGCACCAGGACGGATCGCCGCGGAAAGCGAGGAGTCACCCGTTAAAGTCGGAGGACGTCGACACACGAAGGGCCCTGGCGATAACCCACAGCCCTAGTCACCGCAGAAGTACAAATAGAAGTCGGCGAACTCTTCGGAAGGAAGGCCAAGATTGACCGGCGTTGTGGTATTCCCACATAATAATGTCCACTCCGCCGCCATTTTCGCCAGATGCTCGTCGTTGACGCCGTGCGTACCCCACAAGTTGACGGCCGCCGAACTCAGTACCACCGTGATCGTCTGCGTGGATGGCCCATAACTGAACTTGAACTCATAACCTCCACGAAACAGGTGGATCACGCCCTCACGCGAGCGAAAGCCCCGATGCCCGCACGCGTTGCAAACCCAGGTTTCTAGTCCGGAGTGGAAATTATAGTCTCGCTCAGAGACCGTCAGCAGTCCGGGACACTTCCTGGAAGGACAGCGCACGACGTGGTGATGCTCGGAGGAGGTGGCTGGACTCGAATGGGACGTTTCAGGTGCAGGACTGATCGGCTCGCCGCCGCCTGAGTATTCATCCTGCTGCACAGACACCGGTGCGGTGCGTGGTACCATGCTCGTGTCTCCCCTAGCCAGACATCACAGCTACATCGCCATGAGTAACTATGGCAAGTATATCAGACCCCCCTCCAAGGCTCCGTCATGCGAGCGATGGAACATGTGAGGGCGGACAGGGACGTAGCGGGCTGCCCTAACGCCGTGAGCTTTCAGAGAAAGCTGGGCCCAATCTCGCGCATCGACCGAACGATAGTCCGCCGCGGTCTTGGATTTTACATCGTGTATCTCTTAAGATCGACCCAGCATCACACAGCGGTCTGTCCGGGCAAGGGCGACCGGTGATGGAAACTGAGCCCGAAAGGAACATTCATCGTGACAGACGACTACGCGCGCCGAAAAGTGCAAGTCATCAAAGAGTTCTTAGAGACGGAATTTCAACCTCCCTATGCCGTAGAAGCGGTGGTGCCGAGACGAGATCCCCTGGCCGACACCAAGTTTAAAGTCATGCTGAATCAAACCGTCGAGCGGACCCTTGTTGTGTGCCCAGCGGTGATTATGGACAGCTATCCGACCCCGGATACCCTCAGGGAGTCGCTCCGGTCACGCGGTATCATCGAGAAGGTAAAGGCCTCTGTCGATTCGCGTATCTGCCATGAGGATTTGGGAACCGAAGATCAGAACTACATGAAGCCGAGACAATCGGTCCGGGGGCTCTGACACCGGCGAACCTCCATCCCGACAGAGTCTGGAAGGCGGGAACCGTGCAACGATACTGAGGCTCGTGAAATTCGCTGGACCGGCATTGTGGTGCGGGAGGCGGGACTTGAACCCGCACGCCATTGGTATGACACAGGATTTTAAGTCCTGGGTGTCTGCCGATTCCACCACTCCCGCAGAGCAATGCGACGCGGCGAAATCTAACACCGGGGTTCCGGAGGGTCAAGTCACCCGAGCGTAAAACCGACGCTGTGCAAACGGCCTGTCCCTTGCGAGACAGGCCGTTACAACCTTCTTCAGCTCTGGTCGGCACAATCGACGCACATCCGCACGACACGCAACACCGGCACCCGCTCGCCACGCAGAGCCGGCGCCGGGCCTTCCGGACGGCTGTTTACGCCGCCTCCTTGTGATCGTCTTTCTTGACCAACGCTCGGCTGCGTTCCACCACGGATGAGACTCCGGTCTTCACCGATCGACCGAAGCGCGTCGCCTGAAGTTGGGCACGCTTCGCATACCGGGCGACGTCGCGTCGCGTCTCCGCCCCTGCCTTCGGAGCCAGCAGCAACCCCAACGCCGCCCCTACCACCGCTCCACCACCGATGATCGCTGCAATCTTCGCTGCTTCACGCCCCTTGGTAGACATCGTGATTTCCTCCCTTTGTAACAACAAGGTTGACGGTTCACTGATTCCGGCGAGAGCTGCGACGAAGTAGAGCATCAACTATGCCACAGGTGAATCGTTGAAATTTGTGGGTCATGGCGGCACATTCATGAGGCCACATGAGCCCCTTCTCATAAACGGTGCTGTTTTGTGAACAATGGCAGGAGACAACCGTTTCAGAAAAGCGACAGGTCCATGTCATGAACACGCATGACCCCGCCTCAAGCCTTGCCCAGCAAGGATTCTCGGCCTGCCTTGCAATGCCGGTCGCGCTCACATAAGATCGCGAAACTATGTGGAGTCCTTCTATGCTGCCCTGGTTACACGCCATCCCGTATCCCGATATCGACCCCGTATTTCTCCGTCTCGGCCCCCTCCAGTTCCGGTGGTACGGTCTCATGTATCTGATCGGACTCACGCTGGCCTACTTCATCATCGGAGCACGGGCAAAAGCGCAACGTTTGCCGCTCGACAAAGATCAAGTCTACGACATGATCGTCTATGCGGCGGTGGGGGTCTTCGCCGGCGGACGGTTGGGGTATGTGCTCTTCTACAACCTCTCCTACTACCTGGAGAATCCCCTGAAAATCTTGGCGGTTTGGGAAGGCGGCATGTCGTTTCACGGTGGATTAATCGGCACGATCGTGGCGTTGATTGTGTTCGCCAAACGCCAGGGGATGACGGTCTTGACCATTGCCGACCTTGCCGCCGGTGTGACCCCGGTAGGCCTTGGACTGGGGCGAATCGGCAACTTCATCAACGGTGAACTCTACGGTCGCCCGACGGACGTGGACTGGTGCATGGTCTTCCCTGCAGGAGGCATGGTTTGCCGGCATCCCTCGCAACTATACGAAGCGTTCCTGGAAGGATTGTTGCTGTTTACGGTGCTGTGGCTGATTACCCGTCGACTTCCCCCGGCGGGGACGGTGTTTGGGGCATTTCTGATGGGCTACGGGCTCTGCCGAATCGTGGTGGAGTTTTTTCGTGAACCGGATGCACAGATCGGCTTTCTCGTCGGCTCGATCTCGATGGGGCAGATGTTGAGCCTTCCGATGATCGTCGCAGGCGCGGTGATCCTCGCCATCGCCTCTCAACGCAAGCGGCCACTGCGAACCGATTCAGGATCGGCCGCCCCGCTCTAGCAGGCTGCGGAACAACTCGTGTGTTGCCCAAGACGCAAGGATCACCTCATGGGCCGTATCGGTGGCACAATACCCTGCAGGATGCGCACAAAAGCCGTTCAGCAAGGCCGCAGCGAGCGACGTGGCGAATCGTACTCACGCCGTCCAGTGAGCCGTTGAGGGATGCGAGCACGCCGCCGGCGGACGTTTTCCGCATCCTGCTAGCCCGCATGGCTCACGCCTGACACTACTTCGGGTTGGCGTCCATCCAGGATTTTTTGCTCAATCCAAGTTCGCTGTCGTATTTACGCAGTGGTGGAGCATCCCAGATCACCTTGTTGCCGGGAGCCAGATTTGCCGCGGCGACATAGTGTTTCCGGGCGTCGGCCTTGTCCCCCAATTTGTCCAAGACCAACGCCAGATTGTAATGGGCTTCCGCCAACGTGGGATCGGCCTGGATCGTGTCGAGATAGATCTGTCGGGCCCCGACCCAGTCCTCCTGCGTCAGTAACCGATTCCCCTGCTCCAGCTGCTGACTGACGGTCGCACTCGTGCCGGCCGGTGCGTGGAGCGGTCGCACCTCCACTTTGCGCGGTCCCGCACACCCGATGACCGCCATGACTGCCACCGCCGCCCAGAGCATGTGTCGCATGCCCCCTCCCTTCCTTATGCTGTGATCGCGACTCCGTGCCGGAGAAAAATGAACTCAAATCCCGCAACCGGTTCTCCCAGCGAACGCCCAACCGCCTCTCGATACAATCTGGCCTGTTCCCCATAAGCGTCAGCCCGCGTCGCCACCTGATCGAGCGGAATCACATCCGTCTTATAATCTGCAATCCAGAGCTGCCCGTCGAGCTGATAGAGGACATCGATAACCCCCTCCAGGATTTGGCGGCCCTCGTTCCACGGCACGAGAAACGGCACCTCCCGTCCGATGACCCTCGCGCGGCGCAGGCGGGCATAGGGCTCCGATCCGGCAAACGTACGCAGGAGTTGCCGAAGCTCTTCCAGCAAGGCTTGCTGATCCCGATCATCCCGCACATCGCGCGCGAAGGAAGTCGCCGTCACGGCAGTCAGTTGGGGCTCCACGTCTCCGGTAAAGTCCCATTGCTGAAGCACACGATGGACCATGGTCCCGAAGACGTTCCCGGCAAGTCGCCCCCCCGCCGCTGCCGATTCTCCTGTGGGGAGCCGCATCGGCTTGCGCACAAAATCCGACGGTGAGACACGCAGTGAGGCCGATCGGTAGACCTGCCAGATGTGATCCCGCTGCTCCCATCGCCGTACGACCTCTTGGTCGGCCCCCCCCTCCTCCAGCATCACCGGTTTGGTGCGTTCCTTCGCCGGCACCCGGCCACTCCCCTTGAGGATCGTGTGTCGTAGCCCCACCCCGGCGAGTGGCCTCTCCATGTGCTCCTCCCCGTTCAAGTCAGCCCCGGCCGCTTCCTCCAATAACTCCAGCAAGGCGCCACGCACCCGACGTGTCGGCAACGCTCCGGACAACAACAACGATTCCCTGGCGCGGGTCATGCCTACATAAAACAGTCTGCGACGCTCGGCCTCTTCGCGGGCACGCGCTTTTTCAGCCACTAAGACGGCACCAACCGAGCAACAGCCATCGAAATCGAGCCCCTGCACACCGGTCGACCAGTCGTGCCAAATGAGTGGCCCCGACCGTCCTCGTGACGCCCCGTCTCCATGGTGCAACCCGGCGAGAATCACCAGCGGAAACTCAAGCCCCTTTGCCTTGTGGATCGTCAACACTCGGACGGCATCCAACGTATCCTCCGACAGGGCGCTCTCCGCCTCCTCAGGTTCCTCGATGAGCCGCTTCCGCATCACCTCAATGAATCCATTCAAAGTCAGCGTGGGGCGATCGGCCAGGTCCGTAGCCATCTGCCGTACCTTGAACAGATTGGCCACTGCCTGCTCCCCATGGAGTGACGCGGCAGCCAATTCCAACAGCGGGAGTTGCTGAAAGATGAGGTCCACGGCTTCGGGGAGCGGGCAACGCCGCACCCGCTCATGCAATGCGGCAAGGACCCCATACAAGCGTCGGAGCGGTTCGGCATGCGGACTCGTCCAGTCGGCAAGCCGGTCGGCCCTGCGGTAATCCAGCGCCTGCAACTCTCGAAGGCGTACCAGCACGGGGTCGGGAATCCCTCCCAACGGGGAGCGCAACACCCCGACCAGCGCAATGCGGTCGTGGGGATTTTCGATGCAGCACAGCAGGTTCACCACGTCGATCACTTCCTGGCGACGATAGAAGTGTTTCTCCCCGTCGATGACGTACCGAATGCCATGGCGGCGGAGGGCTTCCAGGTAGGGTTCCGACTGGGTGAGTTTTCGAAACAGGAGCGCCACGTGCCCGGGCCGCAACCGCGCGTCCGATTCGGTGACGCCACCGCCTGACTGGGATTCATACAATAAGCGACAGAGCGTAAGTCCGATTTGCTCCGCCTCCATTCGCGTGGCTGCGGAGGCATCGACATCGTCTGCGTCTTCCGATACGACCAGCCGAAGTTCGACTCCTGGATCACCCATCTGATTCGGTCGATTCGGCTGCACGGTGAGGGGCACATTCGGGGGCTGAACCGAAGGTTCTGCGACCAACAGATTGTTGAAGACACCGTTGACCACCTCCAGTACCTGCGCGTGGCTGCGGAAATTCGTCGCCAGTTCACAGCGCAAGGCGCCGTCGCGCTCCAGCCTGTCCACCACGTGATCGAACGCCTCGATATCGGCCCGGCGAAACGCATAAATCGACTGTTTCGGATCTCCGACGATAAATAACTTCCCTGCCTCCGATTCGGTATCCCGCCAAGATGCCGCCTGCCCGCCCAGGCGTTCGGCCAGATACAGGACAATCTCGTACTGCACCGGATCGGTGTCCTGAAACTCATCGACCAGCAAGGCGCGATACTCACGCTTTAATTGCTCTCGGATCGCCGGATGGTCCCGAAGCAGGGTGCGGGCCTTCCCGACCAGACCATCGAACGTGAGCCAGCCGGAATCCACAAACGACCGCCGCATGGACTGCACGAACGGAGTCAAAACATCCAGCAGGTCCGACAGCCCCTCATGATCGACTTTAAGTAGTCGTTTGGCGATCCGCTGTAACGATTCGACTACCGCGAAATCTTCCTCTGCCCAGCCGTTTGGGGCCTTGCCGAGCTCCTTCGCCAGCAACTCACGCGATTCATCCGGCAGACTGTCCGCACCATCGAGCCCTGCACGTACGAGCTCTCCGAATAGCAGGCTCATGGCCGCCAGCATCGATTCCACCTTGCGCCGTTTCGGACTCTCGTATCGAGCCAGCAGCCGATCCGCCTCTTCGTGTCGAGCAAGAAACCATGCCCGCAACCTATCACTCAACCGGCTCTGGCCGATTTGCTGCCGCAACCCATCAAGGTCAATGAGCTCGCTATGCAGGCTAAAGGCCAGCTCCCGTATGGATTCGAGACTCCATGATGTCAGCAACCGCCGCCAACGGTCGTGATCCTGCCCTGCTTCCCCCAACTCACGATCCAGCCACAAATCCCACTCAGCGGTGAAATGTTCCTCGAAGCGTGAGCCGTCCTCATCCGTCTGGAAGGTCGGCGTCACTCCCGCCTCAATCGGGTACAAGCGCAGCAGATGGGCGGCAAAGCTGTGCAAGGTGCCGATCTGCGCCCGTTCGAGATCATGCCATGCAGCCCTGGCTCGGGCGACAATCTCATCGGTGGTCCAGCCGTACCGGACCCGCAGGTCGGTCATCGAGACCGTTCCGCTTGCTGCGACCGGATCCTCCCGCCCCTCGTCCTGTAACAATCCGCGCAACCGTTCGCGCAACCGTTGCTTCATTTCGGTGGCGGCTTTGTTGGTGAAGGTCAATGCGACGATACGCGAGAGATCCAGCGGCTCCACGCGACGCATGAGGAGATACAGGAGCCGGTTCACCAATAAGGTGGTCTTTCCGGTACCTGCACCGGCAATCACCACCACGTTGCGATCGAAGGTCGTGGCAGCGGCTTCCCGCGCGGCCTGGTCGGGGATCTGCACCGATTCAGTCACGCGCCACCTTCTGCGAGCGTATCTCCCGGAGCGATTTCGCGGGAGCCGCACGATAGGCTCGCCACCAAGTCGGTTGGTGGGTCCGACGACAGAGAGTGGAAAATTCACAGTGGCTGCAATGGGTCGCATCCGGCACAATAAAATGCCGGCCGTTCCTGATGCCGTCCAGCAAGGTCTGCACCGTCCGACTCAACAGCGGGCCGCTGGGTCCCTGCCAGGCGGACGCCTGAAACGAGGCCCGTTCAACCGCAGGTTCGCCTTGCGGCAGCAGATACACAAACTCGACCTGTTCGGGCAACACTTGCCCCGCGTGCCCCGAGGACTCGGCAAGGGTCATCAAGGCATAGAGGGCCGGTTGCAGACGCTGCGCCCGCACCGCCGCTTGCAGCAGATTGCGATCCTTCGCCTCTACCTGGTCATGGGCACGGTATTTATAGTCGATCACTCTCAGTGCACCGGACGTCGGATGCCGATCGATGCGGTCGAATCGACCACGAATCGACACAGTCGCGCCTACGCTCCCATCGGGAAAGGTTCCCGACGCATCGACTTCACACGCGACCGGAACACACCCCGAGGCCCCAGCCCCGCAGTCGAAGGCCAGCACCGACGCCACGAGCCGGCGCACCCGCTCCTGCGCCATCTGCCAGGTAAGGAAGTACCCAGGTCCATGGGTCTTCGCGTAGACGGCACAGGTCCGCTCCACGGCCTGCGCCACAGCTGCCGTGATCGCGGATGCCGACTGCATGGCTGCCGCCCATCCCTGTTCGATCAGGATCTCGTAACACCGCCGCAAGGCTTCATGGCAAAGTTGCCCCATGGCGGGCGGCGGCAGTTCCATTGAGGTCTCCAGCCAGACCGGCTCCAGTTTCAAGACCTGTGCGGCAAAATACTGAAAGGGACAACGGGCATAGGTTTCCAGAGCCGTGGGGGAGAACCCCCGTTCGCAGACCCGTTGCCAATGAGTGGTTTGGTCCTCCAGCATACCGTCATAGCCGCTCAACAAGGCATGGCTCTGTTCAATGGCAACTTGAGCGGCAGCTCCGTGCGAGAACAACAGCCCGTCGCGTCCGACCATGTCCAACAGCGCCGACGCATCCTGGCCTCTCAGCACCGCGCTGACAGTCAGTTCTTCCCTCGTCAAGAGCGACGGCGCAAATAACGGCAGATCAACACGATCCGACCATCGACGAGGGAGGGCCAACTGCACAGCCGTAGGCATGGCTTGGGGCATACCGCCGAGGGCATCCACATACCCAGACGGGGCCAACGGACGTCCGTCGACATCGGCCCGCTGGTACGAGAGATACAGCCGATCCGACGCGGAAGCCGAGAGGAGTTCGAACAACAGCGCCTCTTCCCCGTACCCTTGCAGCTTCTGATCGATCTTATAGCCAAGCGTCTCACTCAAAATGAGTCGGTGCCGGTCACGCAGGAAACCGTCCTCCTGAATCCCTCGTGGGAACACCTGTTCATTCATGCCGATCACGAACAGTGCGCGAAACCCGACGCCCCTCGCCGCCATGGCATCCAACACCTGCACCCCCTGATGCGTAGAGGAGGTGAGAGCACAACTTGAACGTTCCAGGACGTGCACAAACGTCTCAGCCCATTCAGCCCAGCTGACGGTCAGCTCAAGGCGATCCAGCATCCGCATCTGCGCAAAGACCGCGGTCAAGGCCTCCGTTACATCCCGCGCCTGCTCGCCTTGCGCCGTCGTGTGGGTGGAACGATGCTCAGTCAGGTTCAATGTGAGGTGGTGGTCCGCCAACACGCAAAACGCATCCGTCAACGCCGCATACCCACCGGAATCTGGCAGTGTCTTCAGGTCGTCGAGCAGCGGCGAGAGACAGGTCCACAGCATCCGGAGTTGGGCCCCATCGATGGGAACTGCGTCCACTTCGTCAGATCGTTCATCAGGCCAGGATTCCAGTTGTGCAAAGCTCGCCAACCGTCGCCATTCCGCATCACCCCGAATAATCCCCAATGCCTGCACGGCCCTCCGCCAAAGATCGGGCCGAGGCGGAAGACCACCGGTATCCTGTGCCACATGACGATTCCAGGGAGAGGTCACTACATCCAACACCGCCGGTCGATGCAACCCATTCGACTTCAATTGAGCCAGGTGAAGCAGAGTCTTCACCGCCGGCTGTTGCAACAGGGGTACGACGGCGCTCGACACAAAGGGAATGCGGTGCTGGTCGAAAATTCGTGCAAGCGCGGACTGATAAGGAGCGAGGGTCCGGCCCACCACGCCGATGTCTTCGAAACAATAGCCGTTGGATTCAATTAACGTCAGGATCTGTTTGCACACGAGCGTCAATTCATCGTCCACGCCCACGGCGTGTTGAACTTCCACCGATACATTTGCTCTGACTCGATCAGATGGGCTTGGTTGCGATGATGGGGCGGACGGCACCTGCGCAGGTCCGGCCATGGGATAGAGGTACCGTTCCAGAAACTGCTGCGCAAAGGCATACCCTGGTGCCGCTTCCAGCGGGAAGTACACCGTCACAGGATATGAGTCCGCCAGGGTTTCCAGGAGGGTCAACTGAGTCTGGGTCAGATCGTAGGACCCGTAGTACCACACTCCGCTGAGCCCACGCAGGAACAGCGACTCCGGTACATACTCCGTGACCAGCGCAGCCAGATCATCGGGCGACCCTACACGAAGCGCCGAAGCCGCGTCCCTGATCGCCGCATATAACGTAAATAATCCTTTGAGCTTTGGCTCATCCTCCGGCGTAAACTGTCCTTCCTCGACCGCGCGCAAAGCCATGATGGAATCCACGGTCGCATCCTTCACGTCACGCAGACTGGCCCAGAGGGCAGGCCAGGCCCCCGGCGGGAGATTGTCAAGGCACAGGGCCTCCGTGTGCGGAATGCCCCGTCGACCGAGATGCTTCAGGAGATGTTCAAAAAACACATCCGTCACCAGGTCGATCTGCCGATCCCCGCCGACCAACCCGCCGCGAGCGCGCCGCTCACCATCCAGCTGTAAGGCAAGTTGATGAAACGAGAGAATATGGACGTTGAGGAGCGCCAGCCCGTGCTGCTTGACCAGCAACCGCTTCAGCGACAACCGCAACTGGTCCGACGGCACGATGAGCGCCAGGGCGGCCTGCGGATGCTGCGATTTAAGAGCATGAAGATCGTCAACGAGTCGGGATTCGAGCGTGGGATGAAACGGGCCGGTCACGAGGCGGAGCATGAAGACCGTCAGTCGTAGGACGTGAACCGTGAAGCGGAGCGAAACCCTCTCACTCGCAGGCTCCGGTGTTCCACATCACGAGATACGGGCGACGCACGACGGAGCCGGCTACCCGGTCTCCGGACCGAGCAGTTCGCCGTTGCAATCGACACAGGCCCAATCGCCGTCGATGAACTTCATAGGATCGCCGCAGGTGCCGCATTCAGGAGGCGGACCCTTGTCGATCATGGGAAGGACAGGGAGTTCAAAATCATCGTCATCTGGAACGGTCATACGGCTCCCATCTCACGCGCCCTGCGGTTTCATCTTCAACTGAAGCGCCTTTTCGGCACTCTGCCGAGGGGGTACCCCGACAAAAGTCAGGCGGCCATCGATAATCGTCGCGGGCACCGCTCGAACCGAATGGCGATTCGCCAACTCCTGCCCGTCCGGCGTCGTGATGTCGACTTCGCGATAGCTGAAGCTATACTTTACCCTCAGTTCCTTCCAGAGGCGTTTGGCCGACGGGCAGGCTCCGCAGGTCGGTGAATGCAACAAGGTGATATTGGGCATAGACAACCTCTCTCCTCAACGTGAGCGGATCTTAACACCCGGGCAGAGGACCCTGCAACCAAGCACGCGCCTGACAATCGAGATCGAGCCGTATATACTGAGCGGGACTGATCCGGTCATTCATCATCCATCGTCGTCTCCTGAGGAATCCATGGCTCATCATCCACGCGCCGGTCAACCGGCACAACCAGAACAACTCGTCGCCCTGGACAAACTTGAGCAGGCCTACTATCAGGAGATGCCGGACCCCTCCGATCCGCAGCAGCGGGTGAGTTTCGGCACAAGCGGGCATCGCGGGTCCTCGCTCAAGCGGACATTCAATGAGGCACACATCCTCGCGATCACACAGGCCATCTGCGAGTACCGCACCACGATGGGTACGACCGGCCCGCTCTACATCGGCAAGGACACCCATGCCCTTTCCGGTCCTGCCCAACGAACTGCACTGGAGGTCTTAGCGGCAAACGGGGTCCACGTGTGTCTCGATCAACAGGATGGTTACACCCCGACCCCGGTGATTTCCCACGCCATCCTCACCACCAACCGTGGGCGGAGCGCAGGCAGAGCCGATGGGATCATTGTGACGCCGTCGCATAATCCGCCTGAGGACGGGGGCTTCAAATACAACCCGCCCCACGGCGGCCCCGCCGACACCGACGTGACAAGGGTGATCGAGAATCGGGCCAACGAACTGCTGGCGGCCAAGCTACACGGGGTGAGACGGTTGCCCTACGAACAGGCGTTGACGGCAGCCACCACCTCGCGTCATGAGTTCGTTGGTTCCTATGTATCCGACCTGGCCCACGTCGTCGATCTCGACCGGATCAAGGGGGCCAAGCTGCGCCTTGGTGTCGACCCGCTTGGAGGCGCAGCCGTGGCGTACTGGCGTCCCCTCGCCGAACGCTACGGACTGGATCTGCACATCGTCAATGAACGCGTCGACGCCACCTTCCGCTTCATGACGCTGGATTGGGATGGCAAGATCCGCATGGACTGT
This sequence comes from Nitrospira defluvii, assembly GCA_011525625.1. GTDB lineage: Bacteria > Nitrospirota > Nitrospiria > Nitrospirales > Nitrospiraceae > Nitrospira_A. The sequence continues at coordinate 47,782 of WYAX01000014.1, read as the reverse complement.
TCGTCGCCTTACGCGATGGCGTCATTGATCACGCTGAAAGACCGGTTCGACCTCGCCTTCGGCAACGATACCGATACGGATCGACACGGCATCGTCACCCCCGGCGCAGGACTGATGAATCCCAACCACTACCTCGCTGCCGCGATTGCCTATCTGTTTGCCCATCGCCCCGGTTGGCGATCCGACGCAGGCATCGGCAAAACGGTGGTCAGCAGCAGCATCATCGACCGGGTGGCCCAATCACTCACGCGCCGATTGGTCGAAGTGCCGGTCGGCTTCAAATGGTTCGTCCCGGGTCTCAGCGAGGGGTCGCTGGGGTTCGGTGGAGAAGAAAGCGCGGGCGCCGCTTTCCTGCGCCGCGACGGCACCACCTGGGTGACCGACAAGGACGGCATCATCATGGACCTGCTCGCTGCGGAAATGCTGGCGGTCACCGGGAAGGACCCGGCTGCGCTCTACAAGGAATTGACGGCCTCGCTCGGCGAACCGATCTATGAGCGGATCGACGCTCCGGCGACCAGAGCACAAAAATCTGCCCTCCAAAAACTTTCGCCGCAACAGGTTCCTAGCCGGGAACTCGCAGGCGAGGCGATCACCGCCATGTTGACGGAAGCGCCGGGCAATCACGCCTCCATCGGTGGGCTGAAAGTCACCACCGCCAACGGATGGTTTGCCGCGCGGCCGAGCGGCACCGAGGATGTGTATAAACTGTATGCGGAGAGCTTCAAGGGCCACGCCCATCTACGCCGCATTCAGGAGGACGCCCAAGCCTTGATCGGTCAGGTTTTCGCCGCTGCTGGAGCGTGACGGGTCGATCAGGAGGACCACCCGTCTACCGGTACGGCTGACGGGCCACCTGGATGGCACCCTGTCCGGGTCGAACGCGCGACGGACCAGCTATACTTAAGGCAGTATGCCGGTACTCTCTCGCACCCTCTTCGGCCTGGTTCTGGCCATCGCCTTGAGCGCCTGCGCTGCCCCCTCATCGCAGGGACCTCGCCGCGCCGTGACACCATTGCCTGATTGCTGCCGCACCACGCAACCCGATGCGCGTCAGCAGGCCATCGTCCGAACCGCCGCGAACCTGGTCGGCGCTAAAACGATCGAGAGTCAGGGCCGACGTATCAGCTACGATTGTGCCGGCGTGACCCGCGCGATCTATCTGGCCCATGGCATTGATCTCTACGAGGGGGCCGCAGTCCAAGGGCCGACCAACGGCGTGGGGCTCATTTACAGCCATCTCCTGAAGCATGGACGACTCCACCGCGGGCCGATCGTGCAACCAGGCGATCTGGTCTTCTTCGACAACACCTGGGACTTCAACGGGGACGGTCTCGTCAACGATCCGCTCACGCATGTCGGGATCGTGGAAGCTGTGGAGAGCGACGGCACCATCGTGTTTATCAGCCGGGTGGCCGGGGCCATCGAGCGCTATCGGATGAACGTGGCACAACCGCATCTCCACCGCTCACCGAACGGTCGGGTCCTCAATGACTATATGCGGAGAAAACGCTGGCGTGACGGGGAACAGACGGCGTACCTGACCGGGGAGTTATTTGCGGCGTTCGGCACCAGGGTGATACAGTAACTCCATCATCGCCCGTCAGAAGGTGCTGGCCTTGTCCACTTCTCACCTCTCCCAGAGCCGTTGCCCTGAATGCCACGAACCGACAACCTGGCAAGGCAATCCCTGGCGCCCATTCTGCTCCGAACGTTGTCAGTTGATCGATTTAGGGGCGTGGGCTGGAGAAGAATACCGTGTACCAGGGCCGCGCCTGACGGTGGGTGGATCGGAATTTTCCGGACCGGACAATGACCGACCGGCCTGACCGCCTCTACTCGCAGCGACAGTTCGCTTTGTAATCCATACACATCGGGCCGATACTCCGCTCGCAGTCGCAACTACACTTGGGCGTCTTATCGGCCGGACACGTGATCTGGCAGGTTTGCTTAATTCCCATTCCACAAGAAACGATTTCACAGGAATTGGACCCCTCGGCCAGCAGCAACGGGAGTGATGGCTCCACCGGAGCGGGCGTCTGTTGGAGCACCGGAGTGCGACTTGGCGGCGTTTGACCGCTCGGCGTCACATGCGAGCTCCCGGCCATCTCTGCCTGCACCGGCACAGTCAGACCGACCCATGCCACGAAGCATGACGCACACGCGGCGGCCACCACCGTTCGCAACCCTCGCAGTCCCTGCTTGCCCATGAGCCCACCTCCTTGTCCGAGGGCGCCAGCATAGGAAGAATCCCGCATGAAATCAAGCCCCGCATCTTCGCTGAGCACATCGAGCACCGGAGAACGCCCATGCCCACACGGCACGCCGGACACACCCCACCACTGTGCTCAATGCCCGTCGAATATAGGCCCCGAAAATCCAGGGTACGCTTCAGGTCGCCTTCCTGCAGATCCGTCGGTGACGGAGGCGTACCAGAACGATGCGCGCTGAACCACACGGGTCTCGTGACTCAAGACAACGACCGGCCTGCCCCGGTTGACAGGCATTACACCATGCTCTCCCACCCCGTAACAATCCTAGTAGCGGCGAGACGCGCGGTTTCTGTAAAATCCCGCATGCGTTACATCATGTACCTCTGTCTGCTGGTCCTCAGCACCAGCGCAACCAGCGGCTGCGGAACACCATCCAGCACAAAACTCACAGGCGCGGTGCGTTACGTGAACATTCGAGTGGACATCGCTCCTCGCCAGCTCATCGCGCAGATCGGCGATGAGATTCGGTGGCAAAACTTGAATCCCGAGCCTGTCAGGCTACGCCTGCTTGAAGAAGGCACCCCGGCACTTCTCGAATGCGGGCAAGGCTTCTCCCGATTCGGCGTAGTGCAGGACACGGTCACGATCGCGCCCCAACAGTATGCCAGCCTCTGCTTCGCCAAACCCGGCACGATCCGCTTCAACGTGTGGCTCGACGCCGACAACCCGCAAGGCACGATGACCCCCACCGGCAGTATTCGCATCGAACCACGCACGGGCTTTAAGCGAAACTCCTGATAGTCCTCCGGGACATCCCTGGAGCAGGATGGGAAAACCCGCACTTATTGCGTCTTCGCTTGCGCCGGGCTCCACATCCCGTCTCACGTCAATATTCATCGCAGAATGCACACAAATCGGCAGTGCAGCAAGGCCGTAGCCGATTCCGCGAGGCGAAGACGAATGAGCGCCACCGGTGTGAACGCCGCCGAACCGCCGAGGCGGCCGTGTCGCGCGAAAACGCCTCTGACGGACGTTTCCGCACCTTGTCGGACCGACACCATTGCGGGTGTTGGGTTGTCAGCAGGGAATGTTGATCGCTGGATCACAGAACAGCGGCGGAATCACCGTGGGGCGCATGTAGCGTGAGGAGGGATCCTGCGATCCCATGGGGGAAGTCAGCGCGGGCCCGCCGGTCATACCCGGCAACCCTTTGCCGATGGTCCCGAACGACTTGCCCTGGCTGGAAGGAATCGTATTGCTTTGGGGCGCACTGGCCCCTGAGGCGGTCGAGGTAATCGTCGACTGTTGCGCAAATGGATTTTGCAGGAGCGGCAGAGTGCCCGGCATTTGAGGAATCTGCCCCGGCTGCGACTGTTGTGACGAGGCTGGCGGCGATGTCTGGGCCGTCACGCGACACGGGGACGCCAGCAACGCCACACTCAAAACAGTGAGCGAGATGCGAGCCCACCGCGGAGACGATTCGACCGGCCGTTTCATGAACACTCCGATGTTGAGACTAGAGCAGCTGCCGGCATGGCCAACTGAAGACCGCAATGGAGGGCTTCTGCCCAGCGGGACGTTGAACCACTTCGTCACGCCAGGCCTTGACGGCCTGTTCGACCCGGTCGGCATGCGCATCGTCCACGGCCACCATGATGACATGGTTGACCCCCGGATAGAAGGAGACGCCTTCCGCGGGCCCCGTCTGTCCGGCCCCGATGGTCTCAGGCAGCTCCGTGTACGCACGGACATCACACTGTTCGAGTAACACGTGCACTCGTTCCTTCAACGAGGACCGAAAGGCCAACATCAGCATCTGCATATGGTGACTCCAGGAGCATCTCAAGGTGTGTCGACACGAGGGTCGCTCCAACGCCCCCCGAGCCCGTCGGCTAGTCCAGCCAATCCTTCTCTTTCAATTTGCGCGGCAGGTACTTTTTGGTTAAATACTGAAAGTCTTTGTTGGCCAGGGCATCCAGTTCGTATTTCAGCCCGCTGGTGAGCATCCGCTTGATTTCCTGCTGCCACGCCGGCTTTTGGAACCACTGATAGTTGAGGAGTTCTTTGGCACGTGTGATGTCCTTCTCGTTCAGCTTAATCCCCACGTTCCTCGGCAACTCATACCGTTCCGGATCGGCGCTGGATAACCCGATGAATTTCGCCTTGGGGATCGCCATGCGCTGGCTCTCGAACGCGAGATTGATCGACCCCTGTTTCACCACGGAATAGATATAGTATCCCCAGGGATCGTTGTCCACCAGCACGTAGACCGGCAACTTGTACTCTTCGTGCAGACGTCGCGCGAGCCTCCTGACGCCCCGAGGAGGCTGACCATTGCCGGTGAGCAACACGCAATTGTACCGTCGCCAGAACTTGTCCTCGGAGAGGCGGTTCCATTGGGTGCCCTTTTCGACCAACAGCAGAAAGTCGGCCGTGCAACGGCGGATTTCGAGATACTCCGGCTCGACGATCGAGGGGACGGAATAGCCGCCCTTGCCGAGCTTGGCGCAGTCTACCCGATCGCCGTCATCGCCGAACACCACCGGCCCCACAATACTCCCGCTGTTTTCCGCCCGCACATGCAGTTCCTCGCGCAGGGCGATGAGCGACACTTCCAGATCCTCGATGATCGGATCGGACTCGTCCTGCGTATCGAACGTGTTCTCGTGGGAGTCTTGAATCGTATGTTTGGTCCGGTAATAAATCTCCCTCAGCGACGTGGTCAGATCGGCCTGCTGTAACTCCGCCAGCGCATCGGCGACGAGCATGGTCTGCATGAACTTCTTCGCCATACCGACGTTAAAGAACGACCGCGCTTGTTTCTTGTCGCCCATCTCGATCAGCCCTCGTCGGGGGTTGAACGATACGTTCGACAGGGCGCGCATCGGAATCTCGAAGGTCGGATCTTTCGCTCGCTGCGCCGCCGCAATCACCACATCGGCCATGCCGACGAGCTTCTTCGCCACGGCTCCGTTTTTCTTCGCTTTCGCCTGTGCCATAACCTGTCCTACGTCCTTTTGCGGGTGGGCCTTGCGGCGCCGGATGAAGTCTTTCGAGGCGATGTTCTTCGCGGCGCCGCCTTCTTCGCCTGCACCGGTTCGGCGGCGAACATCTCCTGCTGGGCCCCTGCGCCTTTGGCCTTCCCGGTCGCCTTGCTGTTTACGCTGACAGGCGTCGGCTTGACGACTCGCCTTCCCCGTGCGGGCGATTTCGGTGTCGGGCTCGAATCCGGAGGCATGGGCGCCGGAGAGTCGGCCTGCGACACAGGAGCTTGCTGAGCGATCTCAGTCTCGCCTTCAATCCCTTCGGCCGTGACGATGATCGAGTGCGGCAGTCCTTCCGGCCCGGCACCGGTCTTCCCCAGCGCTTCGTCGGTCTTGAGCCCACCCGTCCGTGAACTGGCGATCTTGTGTAACTGTGCTTTCAACCTCTCGGTCGGAAGAGTCCCGCCTTTCAAGCGATTGCAGGCCGCAACGACCTCTTCGATATAGAGATCGAAAATATTGCGCCGCCGGAACTCGCTCGCCGCCCGCTCACGCCGACGGAGAAAGATCCCCAATCGACGTCCCGCCTCGCGCAGCGCCAGGGTGATTTCTTTCTGGATTTCATCGTAGTCCGCAATGGCTTCCTTCGACTCGCTGGTGAACGGGACCCAGACGGACGCCATATGCACGAAGATCACCATGGGCCCGGCCGGCAAGGCCCCACGGGATTGCGTGACGCCGTAGTTCCGCCACGTGGTGCTGAGCACGGCCTTGAAGGTCGAACAGGCGGACTGCTGATACAGCAACGGCACTCGATTCGCGTATCGGATCACCCGGGCCAATTCCGATTCATGCCCCTGGTCTTCACCCTCTGCAAGCGGCACGCTGGCCTGCTGAGGCTTGGTCGCCTCCTCCGGGCCTTTCCCGAAAGCCAGCCCCGCTTCGATGACGAACGGATAACCGCGATACACGGCCGGCGGCCGACTGACCGCCGTATAAAACTCGCCCTTGATCTGCTTGTACAACCCCGAAAGAATCGCCTTTTCCCCGATCGGCGAAATACAGTTTGTCGGAGGCGCCATGATTTTTGTGGCCTGGATGGTGTGATACAGTCCCTCCGCGGCCTGGGGCTTCACGTCACGGGGCTTCGTGGTGGGCGAGAGTTTGGCCGCTTTGCACATCTCTTCCGCCAGCGCCGGTGAGACACGACAAAAGTCGCCGGCCAAGAACCCGGCGACCGTCTGGCTCTTCGTGTCCTGCAACATTTTCAGCAGGGCACCGAATTCAATGCCGTAGGGATGCGGTTTGATTTCCCTCGGCGACGGCGGCAGCTCGTGATAGGAACGCGGGTACTCCTTCGTCTCCCCCTCCGGAGTCCGGTAGGTCAGCCGCACGTGGGGATTCGCAATCGATGTTTGCTCCAGCCATTCGTCGACCGACGCGCGCCCCTTCTGATACCGTCCCTCGACTTCGAGCGTCACCTCGGTCCCCTGCGGCTGATGCCATTCGATCTGTTTATTTTCGTGCACCAGCGGCTCATTCTTCTTCGTGTCGATCTGCACTTCGAAATAGTGCGCCGCCGCTCGCGGGCCGGTGCGGGAAATGACCTTCACGGGTTTCCCGGTCGTCAGTTGCCCGTACATGCCGGCGGCAGAAATGCCGATGCCCTGCTGTCCACGGCTCATGCGCATGCGATGAAACTTCGACCCGTAGAGCAATTTCGCAAATACGCGTGGAATCTGCTGGCGGACAATGCCGGGCCCATTGTCGGTGACGGTGATGCGGAACCGCGTCGCCTGGCTCGGCGCAACGGGCGTCTGGCCGGTCGTCACGATTTCGAGTTTTACGGTCACGTCGGGAAGAATCCCGGCTTCCTCACAGGCATCCAAGGAATTGTCGACCGCTTCCTTGACGCAGGTCAGCAGCGCCTTGCGCGGATTGTCGAATCCGAGCAGATGCCGGTTCTTCGTGAAAAACTCCGAGACGGAAATCTCCCGCTGCCGCGCACCCATCTCCACGGCCGTCACTGCGGGAGCAGACGAAACTCCGGCCTGCGTCTGCTTGCGTGACGTCGTCGCGGCTGGCTCACTCGAATCGGAGGGTGGTATGGGTGCGGAGGAGGCGGCACGTGGGCGTGATGTCTTGGTGGCCATTCAACCTCTCAAGCAAGGAATTCACAACGAACGACGGCACACAACCCGCAGACACGATACGTATCCTCTTCGTCGTTTACAGGGAACAACCAGGAGAGTCAAGCCTTGACGGGATTCTCGTTTGATCAGGAGATGGCAACGAACCGACCGCGAAGGAGTTGGAAGAATCGAAAGAACGGATCTTCTCAGCGGAAGGATTTGGGTGGGAGGAGGACGCACCTACCGAGGAGAGGTAGATACGGCGGAGATCTCGGGAGGACTTCAGGCTTCCCGGTACGAGCCGGGCATGCACACCATCCTCAACACTCAATCCCCTTGTTGTACATATTCCCCCGGGGCGTTAACTCCCCCCACTCAGGTACGATAGGCCTCTCTGCACCGGTGAGTCAAGAGCGGCCGCACACCGCTATGAACCGCTGACCTGAGGCTGTCGTCGCGTCACTGAAACACGATGAAGCCAGGTGAGATCGATGCGCACCTCCGCGCCGATCGGACAGAACACGGGCCCTGCGGCGCTATTACTCTCCACCCTCGCTCTGAGCAAACCTCGTTCGACTTCGACTTCCAACACGCCGAGATGTTCATGGATATCCACCACGCACATCATGCTACCGGCGCCACGATCAGCAGGGATCGTCTTCGCCACCACGGGTTCCTGTAGGGTGAGCAGATCGTGCGGCCGGAACAGCGGCTGATCCATGGCTTCAGCCGCCAACAGCACCGCCGCCGCTGCGGCAGCCATGGATACGCCCGCAAGGATGGTATTGGCACGTTGAGGAAAATGCGCTCTTACCCACAGAACAGCCGTACGGATGCCGAGAACGAGCAGCAGGCCGAGAAAACAGAGAACCAGGATAATGAACACGAAACGAAGATTCATGCGGGCACTTCCGCGGGAGAGATCGCCACGACGACATGCACACCCGTCGACGTGTCCAACCGTCGAACCTGGATACGAACTGGGAATTCGGTACCGTCTTTGCGCCTTCCCATTCCATGTCCGACCTCAGGTGCCGTCATAGCAATAGTATCGCACAGCGGATGGGCTAACACCTGCATCAGCAGTTGACCGGGGAGTTCGCCAACCTCGTAGCCGAATTGCTGCTCCGCCTGCCTATTGGCCATCTCGATCTTACCCTCCACGTCGGCCACGACGAGGCTATTCATCGCCGACTCCATCACGAGGCGCAGCAAGTCCTCCCGATCCTGAGAGGCCGCCTCCTGCCGTTTCCGCTCGGTAATGTCCTGCGCAAATACTAAGACGCCTACCACCGTGCCTCGCGTGTCGAGATAGGGCACCTTGTCGGTCTGCACCCAACGCTTCTCACCCGAACCGGCCCGATACGGCTCGACGATGCCGAGTTTCGCGCGCCCGGATACGATCACCTCCAAATCGTCCTGATGATACCGCTCGGCCTCGTCCGGATAAAATTCATCGGTGGGATGGCCTTCGATCTCCGCCACGCTCTTGTGCAACGACTCGGCAGCCCGCCGATTCGCGCGCAGAATACGGTTGTGTGAATCCTTGTACCAGACCATCGCGGGGATCAAATCCAGGAGAACCTGTTGCTCGATCTGCTGCTGGAGCAACCGTGCCTCTGCTTCCTTTCGCGCCGTGATGTCGCGCACAATGCCGCAATGCACCCGTTGCCCGCCGGACATCCAACTGCTGAGCGACATCTCGATGGGAAACTCCCGTCCGTCCTGATGCAACCCGTGCATGGTGACGACGGTGCCCTTCAGACGCAGGTCTCCGGTCGTGCGCACCCGCGCCAATGCCCGTTCATGGTCGGCACGGTACCGTTCCGGCATGATTCTCGTGAGCGACTGTCCCAGAATCTCTGCGGCTGCATACCCGAACAGGCGTTCCGCCGCGCTATTCCATGACAGGATAAAGCCCTCTCCATCGGCCAGCACAATGGCGTCGGGGGCAGTCTGGACGACCTCTCGAAATCGCTCTTCGCTGGCGGTTAAGGCCTGCCGAGCTGAGGCGGCTTCCAGGGAAAGATATTTGACCCCGACCGCCCTCTTGATCAGCGCCTTCACCTCCTCCCCATCATAGGGTTTCGTCAGGTACCCGAACGCGCCTTCGGTGAGAGACGCATGTTTCTTCGCCACCTCCACAAACGCTGTCAACATAATCACCGGCAGGACCGGATCAAGTTCTTTCACGAGGGTCAACACGGAGAGCCCGTCCATGTCGGGAAGCATCAAATCCAGCAGCACCGCGGAGAAAGACTTCGCCTTGACCTTGGCAAGAGCATCCGCGCCAGTTCCGGCCACCTGAACACAATAGCCGGCGTGCTCGAGCAAATCTTGGAGAACGAGGGAAATGTCGGGATCGTCATCGACAATGAGAATCGTAGGAGCGGGCTGCGTGGAAACCGGCGTGGACATCAGCATAGCGTCCGACGAAACCTGAGAGGTGCGACCGTTCCACTGCGTTGTTCGGTATTGTCCTCCCTTTAACGGCAAGAATCCAGCGGCATATCGGGCATAGATGCGATGCGTCACAACGGTCGGGCACACAGGCCGCTTCAGCGACGCCTCACGGACGACCCTGGTCATGCTGTTTTCTTACGATAGACGTTCAGCCCGATCTTCTCCTCTCGCCCTGGAATCGTCACATTGCCCTCGGTGGAGGCGATGATGGTCGTCTTCCCCGAGGCCGACGGTCCGAATTCTTTCGATAAATCCACTTTGATGGTCAACAGAGTACCCTCGACGCTCATCTCAACATTTTTCATCGTTCGTTCCTATTCTTTGCGCCCATTGCCGGTTTGTTGCGGCACCACAAGGCCCCTCGCCTGCTCCAGGCTAGGCCGGCCGCCAAGGGCTGTCAAGCCGATCGCCGCCTTTTCAACGCAGACGGGTTACCCCTGTGCGTCCATGCCGCACATGGAGGCACTCATACCGTGGCACCGTTCCGTTGGAGCGCCCTGGGCAAATCCCTAGGTTGACTTTCGTTTGTATCGGAGGCTACCGTGCGGCGCATCGACGGTCGTAGATCAGTATGGGACACCCTCCATGCCGACCGAGATCGAGATCCAGCTCACGCCGCTTTTTTCCACGCCTCTGCTGGTATTCACTCCGGCTGACTACCAACGCATCAACGCCGCGCTTTCCGAATTAATTTTGCAGCGTGAAGCCTCCGTTCCGACGCACCGGGACACGGAGGTCATCGGTTGGTCTTCTCCGCACGATCTGTCGATGCTGGAGTGGGCGGGTGAGCCGTTACGGGCTTTGTTTGCGCCTGTGATCGAAGTGGCCAAACAAGTCACGACTCTATCCGAGCGCTGCAGCCATGGACATCGCCGACCCGACTGGGATGTGGTTGAAGTGTGGGCCAACGTGCAACGGCACGGCGGCGCCAATGCAGCCCACTCACATCCGGGCAGTTTTTGGGCTGGGGTCTATTACGTCGATGTGGGGGAAGTGTGCCCTGAACAGGAGAAGGGCGGAGAGTTGCAGATTTATGATCCACGGGGCTGCCTGCCGCGCATGCTGGCGCCCTATCTCCAATACAGCATGACCGAATTACATGATGCCGGCACCAGCATCTCCTATACTCCGGCTTCAGGTCAGTGTCTGTTGTTTCCTGGGTGGCTGTTTCATGCCGTGAATACGTATCATGGAGTGGCGCCTCGAATCAGTGTGGCGTTTAACCTCGATCCGGTGTTGACGTCCGCGACGTTCAACGAAACTCAGAAGACTGTCGCCGGCCAACCCAGCCGCTGACCGTTCGCCGCTACCAACCATCCACAGCGTCCGCGAAGCATCACCGGCTTACGGCAGCATATTGGCTTGCACAAACAACGCTTGCTCGAGCGTACGAAAAAACTGTTGGTAGGGCTCAGGCGATTCGACGGCTTTGAGGTAATACTGGGCACTGGCCCGTACGACCAACTGCGTCGTCCCGCGCGGTCGGACGGTCACGGTCAGACGCACAAGGTTGCTGCGGTGATAAAACGGCCCCCAGCTTCGGAACTGTCGCGTGAGGATCAAGAGGCCATCGTCCCGGTACAAGTGGTAGGACGCGTCATGGAGACGCGAGGGTTCATAGTCGTCAAACTTTTTGGCAGAGACGATACCCAGCGTCTCATCAAGTACGTCCACCGCAAATCCAAGATCCTGGCAGGTGGAGACGACCGCTTGGATAGTTTTCAGACGATCGGTGGTGTCGAAGATCCGGCTTTGCGCAGCACGCACCTTCACCTGGCTGGACTCGGACAGCCAGATTTGATCCCTCGACTCCCATTGGTTTTCGTGACGCCACTCATAGGGTGAACACCCGAGCGTCGACAGGAGCCACAACAACAGACCAACCGTCGCAAGAGGGCTGCGGAACACGCCCGGCCAGGCGACGATCCCCTCAGAGACGCACAGGCGACGCACCGGTTAGTCCTTCACCAGAAACAATGACCGCTCCACCGCCGCAAAAAAATTCTGATAGACCTTGGGATCGTCGATGGGCTTGCTGTTGTAAATCGCATTGGCCCTGATCATCGTTTTCCCGGCCTCCTGAGCGCGCACGGTCACCGTAACGCCGAGCACGTCGTAATAGTTTGGTTCGGCGAAGCGCGCCGCCGTCACGAGTCCGAGCGGCTCATTGGCTCGTTCGATGATGAAGCCAAGATCCTGTAGCGCGGCGATCACCCCCCGCATCGCGATGGCCTGATCTTTCACCTCGAACGAACGCGTCTGCGCGCTCCGGATTTTCATCTGCGCATCGGTCGGCGTAAAAAGTTCCTGCCGTGGCTCCGGCGCGACACACCCGTGGAGAAGGACAGTCCCCGCCACCACCGCCATCGCCTTGATTCCCCAAGTCCAGTTCATGTGTCCTCACGTTTAGATCGCATGCGGCTCCAAAAAGACGGCTTTGGAAAGTTTCGCAAAAAATTGCTGATAGATTTCCTGATCGCGGATCATCTCCATTTTTTGTTCACCCGGGGGGATATAATTGCGGTCCGCCTGTCCGTCCCCTTTCCACACCACGCGGTAGAAGATGATTCGCACTTCTTGCCGGGATTTGTCGTCGCTGATAGGTCTGGCAACGATGGTCGCTGCGACTTTTTGGTGCAGGTCGACCGGGATGAGCACATGGCCGAGCGTCAGCAACCAGACGAAAAACCGATTGCGATACTGTCCGTATTCGCGAGCGCTCCGCTCCTTCGCTGCCCGCAAAAATCCGACCTCCCCCACGCTCTCCTCAATCTGAAATCCGAGGTCTTGGAGCGCGGCGGCCGAGGCCGACAACAATTCACGATCGGTGGCGGTCTCGAACACACGTGTTTGCATGGCTCGGTTCGCACTGCTCTCCGGCGTCAGTTGAAAGAACTCCGCCGGCTGCGTCGGTTGAGCGCAGCCGGCCAGGAGCATCGGCAGTGCCACGGCAAGCAGAAGGGCCGCCAAGACGCGCGGCTGCCTCCGGCCGATCCGTCTAGAATTGCGTCGAGTTGTAGGCAAAGTCGCGAACCTTCTTGTCTTCGTCGTACTTGATGATGATCGTCAGGGTCCGTTGCCGCTGCGAACTGGAACGATCGCTGGAGTTCGCGCCCAAAATGATCAATCCGGCGTAGGTCGAGCTCGCCGTGTCCACTCGGTCGGTCGACACCTTGTCATAAATCCACACCTCACGGCGTTTGTCGTCCGTGGTCACGATGTTCGGCGACCCCAGCAATTCGGCGACCTGAGCGGCCGACATACCGACCTTCACTTCTCCTTGTACCCGTCCGACGGTCAGCCGGTCTTCCTTGATCTCCGCTTGTTTTCCGCCGCAGCCGGTCAGCCCGATCAATATGCATATTCCTACCAACGCCATGCCCCAGTGCGAATGTCTCATCGTCTGCCTCTCCCTTCCTCGCGTCGCCGGTCGACGGTTCAATTGCCGTCCCATCTTAGCCTTCCCGGACACGTCAGGCAACGAGTCGATTGCAGCACACTCCAAATCCCCGCCGTGCCAACCTCGTTGGATACTGGACAATTGTCTCCGGCCCGCTACAATGCAGCAAGTGGAGGTGAGTCAATGCCTATGCAGGATTCGAAACCGAACGAAGAGATTCAAGCCGCGTACGAACACCTGATCACAGGAGCGCGAACCGGCGTGTTACTGACCCTCAGAAACGGCCATCCCTTCGGCTCGCATGTCCCTTACTTGCTGGGTGCAGATTGGTCTTGCGCCTATCTCCACCTGAGTCGCCTGGCGCTGCACACCCAACACCTCTTGGAAGATTTCCGTGTCAGCCTGTTTATCGCCGAACCGGACGAGCCTGGCAAAAACCCCCTGGCGCTTCAACGCCTCAATGTGCAGGGAACCGCACGCATCCTCCCCGTCGACCACGAATCGTATGAGTCGGTCAAACAACGGTATCTGGCCAAGTTCCCCCAGTCGAAGATGATGTTCGGGTTCGGCGACTTTGCCTTGTGGGAACTGCGGATGCGAGACGCCCATCTGGTGCTCGGCTTCGGACAGGCCTATCAGGCCTCTGCAGCCTCACCTACTCAATGGCATCACCAAACACCTGACAAGAAGGCCTGAGAGCCCCGGTCGACTCTCTTCGGTCTCTCTTCAGCACTTCCGATCTCTCGCGCGTTCCGCCCCTCCAAAGCAGTAGCCCTTCGGCCGAAGGACCGATGGCGGTTCTTCCACGCTGCACGGTACTCTGCGCTGGTTGTAAGCCGTTACCGGAGACGCTCCCTCACATGTTGTTCGTCGGTGCCGTCATCATCAGCTACATGGGGTTCCTCGTGGGCCTCGCCGTCGCGGCCCCAGGCGCAGGCGTGACCGGCACTCTCATCGAATTCGTGCCGGGAAACTGGCGCGACGAGGCACATATCCCGGCCTACGGCATGCTGGCGTGGATGGTCATGTGGGGATTGCGCCGGCGAGGATGGCCGGTGCGCTATGCGGTTCCGGTTGGTGTCTTGGGTACACTGGTGTTTGGACTCTGGACTGAAGTTGCGCAGGGAACGGTTCCCAGCCGTGAAGCCTCCTTCCCCGACCTCCTGAATGATCTCGTGGGCAGCCTCATGGCCGCCGTACTGATGCGGTATCAGCAACCTGCGCGAGATCTCTTGAGACGATGCCTCTCCGCGAGACTGACGAACACGGGCGTGCAGACGAAAGGAACCGAATCGATATGAACACAGCCTATCGTGAACGTGGATCCAAACGACTCCACGTTCAATACCCCATCTACTATTCCAATGGTACGTTTCAAACCATCGGGGTGACGGAGGATTTTACCCAGGCCGGGGGACGAATTCGAGGAAGAGAGGCGGTCACGGTAGGAATGGAGTTGGTGGTGATTGTGATCCAACCGACGCCGGATATTCCCATGCTGGTCCGCAGAGCAACAGTCCGCTGGTCGAAGGGGCATGACTTCGGCATCGCCCTCTCGGGAGTCCCGCCTCAATCCGAATCCGAACTCAGGGCCATGGCCAAAGTCATGCTCCCCGGACTGTGGTCCTGCCTGAACTGAGCCTGCCTCTGATGATCTCAACAACACGAATGGAACACGTTCGATTCCCGCTTGTATATCGATGTCCCTCTCCTCTCCACGCCAACGTCTACTTGCGCTGAGAGTGATCCAACGGGTGACGCGGGCCGGCAAAGAACATTTCCATCAGCACAAAAAACATCATCAGGAGTGCCCCGAGCCCGATCGCCACAGCCCAGTTTTCCCACGACATGGTCCCCTCCTTCGTCCCTTAGGAATGGCTCATCAAGTCCCAAGGAAACGCCTTATCGTCCAGACCGGTGCAGATGCAGTAGGGTGTCCAGCTTCCAGAGCGGGATGCCTTCCGGCTCACCCTTGCGACTGCTGAACGCCAACCCGCCCACAAACAAGACAATCAACCCCACGCAAGCGAGAATCAGCAACCCACGAGAGACATCCGCGCTCGCATTTCGATGATGGGCCACAATCGTACGCTCCTTCGACATCTCCTCCAGCCTCGCCAACCGATCCATCAACGCATCGGTGCGCACTGCCGCAACCGCCGCGCTCGCCAGCTGGACCTGCCGCCCGGCCTTGGCTTCTGCATACCCTTCCTGCGCCTGTGTGACCTGGACCACAGCCCGACCGACGCGTTCCTGCGCCGCCGCGGTCATCCGGTCCTCATCCAGAATGGCATCCACGATCGACCGACCGAGCGTCGCCTGCCTGGTCGCGACGAACTCGTCATGCATCCGCTGTCCCGTCGACTCGGCCGTGCGAATCAGGTTTCGATTGAACTCCTCGGCAGACGGTTCCGCAGACAGGATCCCGCTGAGAATGCCTCGCCTCGTCTGATTGACCACGGATTTTCCCATCACATATTGCATACGTGCGTGATGGTCGGTCTCCTGCCCATAGGCACGCAATTCCGCAAGGACGAGCGGGCTCAGTAGGGATGTCGCCATGGCTTGTGATTCAGCCACTGCCCGATTGAGTTCCATGGTAGAGGCGGACAGCGTGGCCGCGGCCTCCTGATCGAGCAGCAGGTCTTGCACAATCGCCTGCCCTAACACCGGTTGAAGATACTGCATTCCAGTAGCCGCGTCCGTTCCATCGACAGTACTGTGCATACGAGGAGCGATTGGGGCCTGCCAGAAGCCATCGGCGGCCGTCACGAGAAGATATCCCCCGAACAGAGTGGCAACCAATCCGATGGCTGCCATCACATCGACGTGGTCATATTGTCGTCCCATGGCACCCTCCTTCCTGCCTCAGCCAAGTTCGGCGCGCGGCACACAGGCAGGACACCGACACGCCGCTCTCTAGGGCACATAGACCTGGAGTCCAGCCTGCATAGACAGACCTCCTTTTTCTAAATGGTGACACCGGGACACACGTATGGATGTCTTCGGACTCAGGACGCCCAACGACTGAGCCGAAGATTGCTGAAGCGATGGTTGATGAGGGTACAGGCCGCAGAATCGGATCGGGCCAAGGCTGGCTTGGTCACAGCGGCGGTCATATTCGCCACGGAAGACCATGCGACCACCTGCAGAAGGGGTGGTGCTGAAGTGATGATATCAGTCTACGCTTCGAGAAAAACTCGGTCAATACGGGAAAAGTTGAGCGCCGGCGCGGGTTCCCAACCGTCGTCATGTCACGGAGGTCACCGGAGTCGTCATCGAAACAGCGATGTCGCACTTGATAGAATCTCCGCAGGATCCGTCGCCCCGGCTTCACTCGGTCGTAGGAAGGACGCCCATGCTCATCGTCAGCTTTGTCGTGCTCCTGACGTGCAGTCCACTTCTGGGTTCATTCTCTCACGCAGCCGCGCAGTCATCTCCCGTTCGACAGCCGGACGGCACACAGGGACTCCTGTCCCCCCTCGGCGAAAACGACGCCATTTACTCGGATGCTCACGGGAACAAGCAACCGACCACCCTAGGACCCAGACTCCCCTCTCACGGGATGAATGCCTTGTCAGGGGCGTCGCCAGGTACGATCACTCCGTTCGGCGCACCCGCACCACCGAATCGGCTCACGCCCGCGCCGCTGCTCCCGCTCTCTCCTACAGGGATGACCTCCCCGCAACCCCAGAGACCGGTAGATCCAGGATCAGCGGGCCGATTCACACCGCCCGGTGGACAACGCGGCCATTGAACTCGCCACTTGGACGCGCCACCCTCTCCCGCAAACGGATAGATCCTGCGCAAGAGGCCAGTTGAATCTCTTCAATGCTTTCGTTAAGTTACCGGCAATGACCATCTCCCGCGCACGCCTCATCCTGCTTGCCTGCGCGAGCGGTTTTCTCTACCCCCTTTCCTTTCCGGCGTTCGACCTTGGCATGGTGGCCTGGTTCGCCCTGGTTCCCCTGCATATGGCCGTCGAATATGCGGCGCCGCGGCGGGCGTTTCGTGTCGGCTGGCTCGCGGGTACGGTCGCTTTCACGGGCGCCATGTCCTGGGTCATCACCGCCATGAACGTGTACGGCAAGGTGCCTTTGCCGATTGCCACACTGGTGATGCTGTTATTGACCATCTATCTTGGGCTGTATCTTGCCGTCTACGCCGGAGCCCTGTCCTGGATCAGGACGGCATTTCCAACCCTGGGTTTCCTGCCGGCGCCCTTTCTCTGGGTCACCCTTGAGCTGATCCGTACATACT
Source organism: Nitrospira defluvii (assembly GCA_011525625.1). Taxonomy (GTDB): domain Bacteria; phylum Nitrospirota; class Nitrospiria; order Nitrospirales; family Nitrospiraceae; genus Nitrospira_A. Next base: position 30,330 of record WYAX01000014.1, on the reverse strand, counting down.
TTCTCTCGGGGTTGCCCTGGGCCCTCTTCGGTTATTCTCAATACCAGTGGCTACCCATCATCCAGTTCGCCGACCACTTTGGAGTCTATGGCGTCTCGTTTCTCCTGGTATTGGTGAATGCCGCACTCGCGGAAACGCTCATCTGGAGTTTCAAGGCCTACCGTGGTTTTCAGCTCCGTTCCTTTCCCTGGCCCTCATCGGTCGCCGCCGCCGCCGGCTTCGGGGTGGCGTTGTTTTACGGCACCACCCTTCTGTCCGCCGCCCAACATGTGCAGCCCCGGACGTTGTCCGTGGGCGTTGTCCAACCGAATGTCGAACAGGCTCAGAAATGGGATGTCGCATTCCGGCATGAGACCATGAGCCGTTTCGACCGTCTGACGACCGGCCTCGGAGACAATCTGGATCTCATCGTCTGGCCGGAGGCTGCCACCCCCTTCGTCTATGAAATGGAACCGCAATATCGAGAGCTCGTCGGCGACATGGTGCGGCGCGCCGGGGCACCGCTGCTGTTCGGCAGCCCGGCGTTGCGACGGCACCCGGACGGCCGCCCGTTCCTCCTCAACAGCGCCTACCTTCTCTCAACGGACGGCCAGATCCTGGGTCGGTACGACAAACAACATCTGGTGCCGTTCGGCGAATACATTCCGTTTCACAACTCGCTGCTGTTTTTTCTCGATAAGCTCGTGGAAGGGATCGGGGACTTCGAAGCCGGTCCCGGTTCGACACTCCTGATGTTCAAGCCGCACGAAAAATCTCCTCCGCTGGCGGCAGCCGCGACCAATCCCGATTTCCATCTCAAATTCGGTGTGGTCATTTGTTATGAAGTCATCTTCCCCAATCTCGTGCGACAGTTTGCGGCCAACGGCGCGGATTTCATGGTTACCGTGACGAACGACGCGTGGTTCGGCCCCTCATCGGCGCCCTATCAACATTTCAGCATGGTCGTCTTTCGCGCCGTGGAAAATCATGTTGCATTCGCGCGAGCAGCGAACACGGGCATCTCCGGATTCATCGATCCCTATGGCCGGGTCTTGCAGCAATCGCCGATCTTCACTCAGGAGGCACTACGAGGCACGATCCCCGTCACTCATCAACAGACCTTTTACTCCCAATACGGTGATCTCTTTGCCTATGCCTGTGCTATACTCATCGCGCTTCTGTGCCTGACCGGCTACTTCTCGCCTGACACAGAGCCCGCCGGTGGAGAACCAGCCGGGAGACCAGCGTAAGAACGAAAGGAACGAGCCATGTTGGATGATGTCCGGACCCGTGTGCGTACCCTCGGTGAACAGTTGGCTCAACTACGGGGGCATCTTTGACCTGGCTCGGATGACCGCTGAACTCAACGACATCGAACTCAAGACCTCCCAGCCCGACTTCTGGAAAGATACGCAGGCCGCCGCCAAGGTCAATCGCCGTAAGGCCGCCTTAGATCGTGAACTCTCCCGCTGGCGAGAGACCGAACGCCGGCAAAGCGACATCGAGGCGCTGCTGGAACTGGCCCTGGAATCGGGTGACGCCGGGTTGGAGCAGGAACTCACGGCTGAGCTCGACCCGTTTGAAAAATCCGTCGCCCAGTTTCGCATTGAGCTGTTACTCTCGGGTGAACTGGATGCGAACAACGCGATCTTTGCGATCCATCCCGGCGCCGGCGGCACCGAATCCCAAGATTGGGCGCAGATGCTGCTTCGCATGTATGTGCGATGGGCTGAACAAAAAGGATTTAAAGTCGAAACGCTGGATCTGCAGGCCGGTGAAGAGGCCGGCATCAAGAGCGCCACATTGTCCGTCAATGGCCCCTACGCCTATGGCTACCTGAAGGCCGAGGCCGGCGTGCACCGTCTGGTACGGATCTCCCCGTTTGACGCCAATAAACGGCGACATACCTCCTTCGCCTCCGTGTTCGTCTATCCCGAGCTCGACGATGACGTGCAGGTCGTGATCGAAGACAAGGACCTCCGGATCGATACGTTCCGGGCCGGGGGGGCCGGCGGACAAAACGTCAACAAGGTGGAAACGGCGATACGTATCACCCACATTCCAACGGGCATCGTCGTGCAATGTCAAAACGAACGATCGCAACTCCAAAATCGCAACGGCGCCATGAAGATTTTACGCGCCCGATTGTTTGAACTGGAGCAGCGCAAGAAAGAAGCCGAGTTCAACGCCATCGTCGGCGAGAAAAAGGATATCGCCTGGGGCAGTCAAATCCGCTCCTACGTGTTTCAGCCGTACCAGATGGTCAAGGACCATCGTACCGGCCACGAAGTCGGCCAGGTGTCCGCCGTGATGGACGGCGATCTGGATGGATTCATCGAAGCCTATCTCCAGAGAAAAATGACCGGCGGCAAGGCAGCCGAGCCGGTCGCCATGAAAGATGACGACATTTAACGTGAAGCGTTGTTCGTGAAGCGTCGTACGCGAACCACGAGATACGAAAGACGAGAGACCTACCGATGGATGAATTGAACGATCAACGTCAGCAGCGCATCAAGAAACTCGATCAGCTCCGCCAGCTCGGTGTGGCGCCCTACGGCACACGCTTCGAGATCAAGGACCGGGCCGGCCAACTCGTACGCCTGCACGGCGAGAAGACCAAGGACACCCTGGAGCAGGAACAGATCAGCTGCACGATTGCCGGCCGGATTGTCGGACTGCGCCGCTTCGGCAAGGCCGCCTTCGCCGTGCTGCAGGACGGATCGGACCGCCTGCAGGTCTACCTGAAAAAAGACACGTTGGGCGAACAGACCCACCAGATCTCGGAAGGGCTGGATCTCGGTGACTGGATCGGCGTGACGGGCATCCTCTTTCGCACCAAGACCAATGAGTTCACCGTCGAAGCCAAGACGCTGACCTTTCTGAGTAAGGCGCTACGTCCGCTGCCGGAAAAATGGCATGGCCTGACCGATGTCGAGACCCGATACCGTCAGCGCTACGTCGATCTCATTGCCAATCCTCAGGTGCACCAGATTTTTGCGCTGAGGAGCCGAATCGTCTCGGGCATTCGCGCGTTTCTTATCGAGCGGGGTTTCCTGGAAGTGGAAACCCCGATGATGCATCCGATTCCCGGTGGCGCCGCGGCCAAGCCCTTCGTCACCCATCACAACGCCCTGGACGCCGAGCTCTACCTGCGCATCGCACCGGAGCTCTACCTCAAGCGCTTGATCGTAGGAGGCTTTCCTCGTGTGTTTGAGATCAACCGCAACTTTCGGAACGAAGGCATCTCGACGATCCATAACCCCGAATTCACGATGCTGGAATTCTACGTCGCCTATGCCGATTACCACGACTTGATCGTGCTGACCGAGGAGCTCTTCAGCCGGTTGGCCCAGGACATTTTCGGCACCACGACGATCGAGTATCAGGGCACCCAGATCCATCTGGGCGCGCCCTGGCGGCGCTGGTCGTACCATCAGGCGATTCTGGAGGTCAACAACCTGGCCCCCTCCGCGCTCACGAACCGCGACGAAGCCCTCGCTGCCGCCAAACGGCTCGGAGTCGAAGTCGATCCACAGGCAGCTCTCGTGAACATGCTCAACGACATCTTCGAGGAAACGGTCGAGCCGAAGCTGCAACAGCCGACCTTCATCACCGACTACCCGATTGAGATCTCTCCCCTCGCGCGGAGGAAGGATTCCGACCCTTCGCTGACCGACCGGTTCGAGCTCTACATCGCGGGGCGCGAACTGGCCAACGCCTTTTCCGAGTTGAATGATCCACTCGATCAACGGGAACGTTTCGAAGCCCAGGCGGCCCAACATGCGGCCGGCGACGAAGAAGCGCATCGAGTGGACGAAGATTTCTTGCGGGCCCTCGAATACGGCATGCCCCCCACCGCCGGCGAAGGGATCGGCATTGATCGTCTGGTCATGCTCTTCACCAATCAGGCCTCCATCCGGGATGTGGTGCTCTTCCCGCAACTGAGGCCTGAGAAGTAAGACATGGCGCTGCCCTACGAAATCTATATCGGCCTCCGATATCTGCGCGCGAAACGGCGCAATCGCACCATCTCGTTCAACACCATCGTCTCCATCGTCGGGATTACGCTCGGCGTCGCGGCATTGATCGGGACCGTCGGCATCATGACCGGCTTCAAAGAAGACGTGCAGGCGAAGATTCTCGGCACCACGGCGCACATTCTCGTGAACGACCGTATGAAAGAGTCCATGACGGACTATGAAGAACAGGTGAAGAAAGTCTCAACCGTGCCGGAAGTCGTCGCCGCCACCCCGTTTATCTTCCGACAGGTGCTGCTCACCTCTCCATCCGGCGTGCAGGGGATCATCCTCCGCGGGATTGATCCTACCCGGGAAGGCGCGGTGACCGAACTCGCGCACAACCTGATCAACGGAAACCTGGATGATCTGTCGCATACGGTCAAGGTCGTCATCCCCGAAAAGGAACGGGAACCAAACGGCCCGGATACGGCCATGCGGCCCGGCATCATTCTGGGCAAGGAGTTGTCGATGCGCCTCGGCGTTTTCCCGGGGGATACGCTGAACGTGGTCTCGCCGGTGGGTCCGATCACCGGCGCCAGCATGACACCGAAGATCCGGCAGTTCGTCGTGGTCGGCCTGTTCCAATCGGGCATGTACGAATACGATTCCTCCCTGGCCTATATCGAGCTGGGAGAAGCCCAGAAGTTTTTCAACATGGGCGCGACCGTCACGGGCATCGAAGTCAAGGTCGCCGATGTGTTTCGTGCAAGCGACGTGGCCCGCGCCATCGAACAGCAGCTTGGCTTCGCCTTCTGGGCACGCGACTGGATGCAAATGAACCGGAATCTGTTCTCGGCGCTGAAGCTCGAGAAGACGATGATGTTCCTGCTGCTCGTGTTGATCACCATCGTGGCCTCTTTTAACATCGTCAGTACGCTCACGATGATCGTGACCGAGAAACAACGCGAGATCGCGATACTGAAAGCCATGGGCGCCACCCGCAAGGGCATCATGCGAATCTTCATGCTCAATGGCCTAATCATCGGCTGTTCGGGCGCGGCCATCGGAGTGCCGCTGGGGTATGCGTTCCTCTGGCTGATCCAGACCTTCTGGACCTTCGATCCGACTGTCTACTACATCTCTAAGATCCCCGTGCATGTGCTGGGATCGGATGTGTTGCTCGTCGCAGGGTCGGCGATTGTCATCAGCTTCGCCGCCACGCTGTACCCGTCGCTTCAGGCGGCAAAACTCGACCCGGCCGCGGCGCTGCGTTATGAATGAACGGGGAGCAGTGCCGGGAGACCTTGGAGCATTGACCATCGTAGTTGACGCATGATCGACGTCGTCGGGCTCTATAAAACATTTCCAATGGGCGGGCGCGAACTGGTGGTCTTGAACGACATCAACCTGCACATCGCGCGCGGTGAACTGATCGCCATCATCGGCGCTTCCGGAGCCGGCAAAAGCACGCTCCTGCAAATTCTCGGCACGCTGGACCGGCCCACCAAGGGCACCGTGTCGTTCGAAGGCCAGAATCTCTTCCAACTGACGGAACAACAGCAGGCGGAGTTCCGCAACCGGCGAGTAGGGTTCGTGTTCCAGTTTCATCACCTGCTGCCGGAGTTCACGGCCTTGGAGAATGCCTGCCTCCCGGCCATGATTCAGAAGCGTGAGATGGCAGATGTCATCGGCGAAGCGACCAAATTGCTCGGCGAGGTCGGTCTGGCAGATCGACTCCACCACAAACCCGGCGAACTCTCGGGCGGCGAGCAACAGCGCGTGTCGGTCGCACGGGCACTGATGCAGCAACCCGATTTAGTCCTGGCCGATGAACCGACCGGCAATCTCGATAGCCACACGGGCGACGCCCTATTCACTCTGCTCCGGCAATTGAACCGTTCACGCGGCACCACATTCGTCATTGTCACTCACAACGATAAACTCTCCGCCCAGGCCGACCGCATCATCTCCATGCAGGACGGCATGATCATTTCCTCCTAAACACCTGTGCTCGGACAACCACTTCTTGACGGTTTCCGCATCTTTTCGTAGACTGCGCTATTGTTCCAACTCTGTTTGGAGTGAACTGATTCCTATGACGTTACACTGGATTCCGTGCTTTCGGTTTGCCGCCTGGATGCTTGTCATCCTGCTGCCGATTCATGCCGCAGCAGTCGAGTTCGTGTTCGTAGGCTCTCGCCAGATGGGTATGGGTGGAGCCGGCGTCGCGACGACGTCGGACTCCCTTGCCACCTACTGGAATCCTGCCGGCATGGCCATGAGCAAGAAATTCGACATGCGCATTCAGGGCGGCGGTCAGGTCGTCGATCGCGCAGACGTGTTCGACACCCTGAAGGACATCAACAACCTGAATTTGAATGACACGTCCGCCGGCAACATCGCCCGCCTCCAGCAGCACATTGATCGCATGAACCGGCCTGGAACCAATCTCACCGCCGCCGCGTCCGGTGGGCTCTATGTGAAGGGCAACTTCGGAGAGCATGCACTCGGGTTCAATGTTTCCGATGTCGCCACCGCAGGCGGGTTCCTCCGCGGTCCGGTCGGGTTTACGAATAACGGCACCAACCTGACCGTAAACGGACAATTCGCCATGAACGGACTGGAAGTGCGGCAGGCCGCCCTATCCTATGCCTACGCCTTCATGGACCGCATGTTCTCGATCGGTATCACCGGGAAGGTGATCCAGGGCGCGGCCTATACCGGCGCGACCAATATCCGAGGCGCAAGCGACGACGTCAGAGTGTTTGAGGACATCGGGCGCGCCAAAATCTCAACCGCCCTCGGCATTGATGTGGGCGCCATGTTCCGGCCCTCCTCCTGGTTGCGGATGGGCATCGTGGCGAAGGACATCAATGCTCCGACGTTCGACGCACCGAACGGCGACAAGTTCAAATTACTGCCGCAGGTGCGCACAGGCATCGCCGTCAACCCCTACAACTCTCTGACACTCACCGCCGATGTCGACATTACCAAGAACAACACGCTGACCCCCGGCGTCTACAGCCAAGTGCTCAGCCTCGGGGCTGAACAGACGATTCTTTCCGAATTGCTGTCGTTCCGGCTCGGTGCCTTCAAGAATATGCAGGATGCCAAGACCCCGTTTATCCCGACGGCAGGCTTCGGGCTTCGCATCCTCGCCTTGCGCATCGATATCGCCGGCGGGTATGATTTTAGAGATCAGGCCGCCCTGGCGTCCGGCTCCATCGCGATGACCTTCTAGGACGCTGTCGGCTGTGCACCAATCTGCTACACTTATTGTACGTACCATGACACGACGCACCTCCTTGCAATTCAGCGTGATTGTTTGCCTTCTGCTCTCCGGACTCCTCGCCGGCTGCGGTGGGTTACAGGAAATGTGGGAAGGGCCGGCGGCACGAGGCTTCTACCCGAAAACCATGGCAATTCTTCCCATCTCCGGCGTCTACGACAGCGCGCGCGAAGACGTCGAAGAAGTGGTGGCCAAGGTGTTGATCAAGAGCCGTCGGGTTGAAAAGGTGGTCCCCCCGGATCAGGTCACCGACACTTTCCAAACGACAAAAGACGCGTTCGATGCCCTCGTCACCTATTTCTCCCGAATGGAAACGACCGGCCAGTCGGACAAGAATTCCGCCATTAAGATCGGACATGCCTTGGGGGCGGACTCCCTGCTCGTGGTCAAGGTCAACGCCTGGGAATATACGAGGGAAGAAGGCGATAATATCGCAAGGGTGGGATTGAGTATGCGCCTGGTCGACGCCGTGAACGGGGCGATTGTCTGGAAAGCACGGCACCAGGTGCAGGAAAGCTACTTATTCATCCGGCCGGACATGAAGGATCTTGCCACGAAGCTCGCTTCGGACATGATCAAGTACATGCCCCCTGAGAAACGTTAGGGCGTGAGGGATTCTTTTACGCCCGCCTCGCCGACCGGTCCCCGGCGCAGATTATCGATAGCCAAGCCGAACTGATTCGAAAGACTCGCCAGCTCCAGCACATCCCAATTGCTGAAAGGCTTGCCGCTCCGCCGGTTCACCACTTCCAGCACACCCACGGCCCGAGCTCCCATGCGAACCGGCACCGAGACTAGAGAAGCCACCGGAAGGACCGCTTGCCACCCCTGACCGGCCGCCAGGCGGGCATCCTGTGCGTTTTGGGTAATCAAGACGGCTTGTCCCGTGCGATGCACCCCGGCTGCAACGCTCGACTGCAGAGCCGTGAGCCCTGCCACCCGTTCCCCGCCGATCGCGGACAACCGCAACGACCCGTCGCTCGTACCCAGAAACAAGGCCCCGGCTTCTGCCTCGACGAGTCGAATCGCCGCGTCCAAGGCCCGCCGCAATTTTTCCTGCTCGCCCAGGGCGGAATTCAACAGATCACTGACTTGCTCCATGTGCTGAATGCGAAGGATCTTCGCCGCATACTTGACGGTCAGCCGGGCATGATCCAGTAGAACCGACAGCCAGGGCTCAATCGTCGTCAACAGCGAAAGGGCCATACGTGGAGACACCCTCTGCGACTTCCCGGCTTGAAACATGACCACGCCGTCCATCCGGCCGATGCGATGCAAACGGATTCCGTGCAGGTCGGCGAGGCTGATCCGCGTTTGCTGTTCCGCCTGTGTCAAACCGGCTTGCCACTGTCCGGCCACCGAGGCATCGCTGCCGCCGGCTTCCGCCAGACAGGTCATCTCGCGGGTCTGTTCATCCCGAACATACAAGGCAATGGCATGAACCTTCGTGAGTTGGAGGAACGATTGCACGAATACCGCTGCGACACCAATCGGAGAACGTCCCTCACCCTCAGCATACGAGAGGCTCTTGAAGAGCGCGTGTTGGAGCGTCTGGAGCAGACGGTCCTCTCGCACGGGAGCAGGAGCCCTCGACACAAGCTTACGGCGGGAACCGGCCGGAGACTTTTTCACTGTGGTCTTGCGGCTGCTTCGAGCGATCTTACGACGAACGACGGCCATGGCATCTCCTCATATGAAGCGTTCATCATGGCCAGACGGCAACACCCTTCCGTCTGGACTAGGTATTCTCTGGTCGACGGGAAAACGCAGGGTCCTGGAAATCAGGTCGGAAACGCGGAGCAGAGACTGAAGATCGATTGGGACGGAGTGCGCGGAAGATACACGAAATGAGGATGCCGCCGCGCGCCTAGGTCGGCTGCATCGCACCCTTGAGTGAACGCACGAAGGTCCCCACTTCCTGAACGAGTCGGCCATCCTGCCCATGCTCTCCTACCCGACGAACGATCGCACTGCCGACGATGACTCCATCGGCCACTTGTGCGACGCTCGCGGCATCCTCCGGAGTCGCGACACCAAACCCCACGGCGACGGGCGTCTTCGTATGTTTCTTGATCTTGGCGACGTTCTCCCGCACCCCCGCCATGTCGTTCAGTTTAGCGCCAGTGATGCCTGTCAGGGAAACATAATAGACAAATCCGCCGGACTCCTTCGCGACATAGGCGCGGCGCGAGGATGTGCTTGTGGGTGCCAGCAGGAAAATCAGATGGAGTCCCGCCGCATCGGCCGGACCGCGCAAGGGGCCTGCTTCGTCGGGAGGCATATCCGGCACAATCAGTCCATCCACACCGGCTTCGACCGCCTTTCCGCAAAACGCTGTTTCCCCGAATGCGTGGATGTTGTTGTAATAGGCCATCAGCACGATGGGAATCTGTGTCGTCGCGCGCAGGCGGCGTACTGAATCCAGAATCTTGCAAAGCGACGTTCCGCTTTGGAGACCACGTTCCGCCGCCTGCTGAATCACCGGTCCGTCGGCGATGGGATCGGAGAAGGGCACGCCCAGCTCGATGACGTCGGCGCCGGCTCGCTCGAGTTCGAGCACCAACTGCTCCGTGTCCTGCAACGACGGATCACCTGCCATGATGTAGGTGATCAGCGCTTTTTCTCCCTGCGCCTGCAATCGACCGAATGTGTGATCCAAACGATTCATATCAATATACCCCTGTCTCTTTCTAATCCAGTCTCATCGTCCGCTGCAGGATGTTCAACCGGGCCGTCCAGCAAGGCCGCAACAAGGAAAGACGTGAGGCGTACTCAGGTGCGTACGTCGAACCTCTGACCGCCGCGAGAACGCAGCTGGCGGCCCGGTTCAACATCCTGCTAGAGGGTCACGCCTTTGATTCTCGCTACCTGCTGCACATCCTTATCGCCGCGCCCCGAGAGGTTCACCACAAGAATCTGATTCTTTTTCATCTTCGGCGCGCGCTTCACGACTTCGGCGATGGCATGCGCACTTTCGAGCGCCGGCATGATGCCCTCTTCCCTGGCCAACAGATCGAATGCCGCTAAGGCCTCATCATCCGTCACCGAGGTGTACTCTGCGCGATTCGATTCCCTGAGGTAACTGTGCTCCGGCCCCACGGCCGCATAGTCGAGTCCGGCCGACACGGAATGGGTCAGATTGACCTGGCCGTTTTCATCTTGCAGGAGATACGTCATGGTGCCTTGCAGGACGCCGGGCCGCCCGCCTGCAAACCGGGCCGCATGTTTGCCGCTCTCAACGCCGAGGCCACCCGCCTCCACGCCGAGCATTTTGACCCTCTTGTCCGGAACAAAGGCATGGAAAAGGCCCATGGCATTACTGCCGCCACCGACACAGGCAATCAAACAGTCGGGAAGTCGCCCCTCCGCTGTCAGGATTTGTTTGCGGGCCTCACGACCGATGACGGACTGAAAGTCACGGATCATCATCGGATAGGGATGCGCGCCCAGCACAGAACCGAGCACATAGTGCGTCGTCCGCACGTTGGTGGTCCAATCACGCATCGCTTCGCTGATGGCATCTTTTAATGTCCGACTCCCGGCGTCCACACCCGTCACCTTCGAACCGAGCAACCGCATGCGAAACACGTTCAGCGCCTGGCGCTGCATATCTTCCGTACCCATGTAGATTTCGCATTCCAGGCCGAACATGGCGGCCACCGTCGCCGTTGCCACGCCATGCTGCCCTGCGCCGGTCTCAGCAATGAGACGAGGCTTCTTCATGCGTTTCGCGAGGAGCGCCTGTCCGATGGCGTTATTGATCTTATGGGCGCCGGTGTGACAGAGATCTTCCCGCTTCAGATAGATCTTCGCCCCACCCAGCCGCTTCGTCAGGCGTTGAGCCAAATACAACGGTGTCGGCCGCCCGACATATTCCTTCAAGTAATGTTTGAATTCGGTCTGGAACTTCCGGTCCCGCCTGGTCCGCTGATACACCTCTTCCAGCTCCAGCAAGGCCGGCATCAGGGTCTCAGGGACGTAGCGCCCGCCATAGAGTCCGAATCGCCCATGTCGATCTGGTATCGCCATCGCTTGTCCTTCAGCTAATCATGGAAACGAAAGTATAACAACATGCCCGAAACGTCCGCCACCACCACGGGCAGACGACAGGCAGCCCAGGCAACTACGCAAGGTCCTGCTGACAGGATGCCAACCTGACGGCCTGCACAAACGCTCGAACCTTCGCATGATCCTTCTTGCCGGGTCGCGCCTCGACGCCGCTGCTCACGTCGACGCCGTAGGGACGCACCTGACCGACAGCCTGCGCGACATTCTCCGGCGTGAGCCCACCGGCCAGGAGAATACGGGCCACTGCCGCAGCTTCCGCTGCCAACGACCAATCGGCCAGCTGCCCTGTTCCGCCATACGCGTCCGGCGAAAACGCATCCACTAAAAACCCACGCACGCCGGCGCGGCCTTGGAACTCGGCCAGGGCCAGGAAGGATCCACGGTCCCTGATCCTGATGGCCTTGAGAACGGGGCGTCCCAACGTCTCGCAATAGGCCGCCGTCTCATCACCATGCAATTGCGCGAGCGCCAGGCCGCAACTGTCCATTACGTCGCGGACGACGTTCGGTTCTTCGTTGACGAACACACCGATCGGTAACACGAAAGGCGGCAGCTCCCTGATGATGGCCTTCACCGCCGATGTCTCCGCGCAACGCGGGCTCTTCCGGTGAAACACGAATCCGACGGCATCCGCGCCGGCTTCCACCGCCACGGCCGCATCCTCGGCATTCGTCAGGCCGCAAATCTTGACCTTGAGCATCATTTCAGCAACTCTGTTTGCTCTTCTGCGCGCCGTAGAAACCGCGATAGGACCATTGGCAGGCTTGCCCTTTCGGGTTAAAGGTAAGTCCGATCAGATCCTGACGTCCGTCTTGCTGCGGAACCATCCACTCGCAGAGTTCGCCGCCGTCCTTGAACGAGTGACAGCGAGTGGGAATGCCCATCTCCTTGATGCGATCGTCCTTGCTGCTGCCCATCCAGGAGTCCCACTTGGGGGAAAATTCATGAATTTCCTGGCTGACGCAAGCGGTAAGGGTCAACAATCCGATCGTCACACCACACGCGAGAATCCGCTTCATCGCGCCTCCTCCTTCGGTTCGTCGCCCAGCAACTCACGTATCTTCACCCCGATATCCTGCGCCCGGATCAACGACTCGCCGATCAGCATGGCATGTACCCCCGCCTCGACCAACCGCACGACATCCTCGCGCTTGTGAATGCCGCTCTCGCTCACGATCAGTTTGTCGGAGGGAATCCGCTTGGCCAACCGCAGGGTCACGCCGAGATCGGTCGAGAACGTCTTGAGGTCGCGATTGTTGATGCCGATCATGCGCACGTCCGGCAGCCATTCGAGCACAATATCGAGCTCACGTTCGTGGTGCGTTTCCACCAGGACATCCAGGGTCAACTCCTTGGCGAGCGCGGCAAAGTCGATCAACTGGCGTTTTTCCAGACCTGCCACGATCAAGAGCACCGCATCGGCCCCATAGGCGCGGGCCTCGTAAAATTGAACGTCAGCGACCATGAACTCTTTGTTCAGTGCCGGAAGCCCCACCCTCCCCTTCACATCGGCAAGATAGTCCAACTGACCCTGGAAGAAGTCTTTGTCGGTCAAGACTGAGACCGCGCTGGCTCCATGCTCACGATAGGCTTCCGCGATACCGACCGGTTCAAAGCGTTGCTCAAACTCTGGCCGTAACAGCCCCAGGCTGGGAGACGCTTTTTTCACCTCGGCGATCAAGGCCGGCCTGGTCGGCGTGCGGCGCGCATCCAGCGTGACCGCAAATCCAAGCGTCGGCCCTGCATCACGAATTTTGGTCTTCAGCTCCGCAAGGTAGCCGCGACTACTCTTGTGGCGAATTTCAGCTTTCTTATGTTCGAGGATCCGATCGAGAATCACGATGTCACGAGGCCTTCTTGGTAAAGTCGATCAAGCGTTCCATTTTCTCCATCGCCGCCCCGGAGTCGATCGTCCGTTGGGCCAACTCGAATCCGTCCTGCAGGGTTTTGGCTTTGCGCCCAGCCACCAACGCAGGCGCCGCATTGAGGCAGACAATGTCGCGCTTTGGCCCTTTGCGCCCACGGAAAATCTCGCGGGTGATGGCCGCATTCTCCTCAGCACTGCCGCCCACAAGTTCTTTCGCGCGAACTCGCGCGAGGCCGAATTCAGAGGGGTCGATCGAATAACTCGATACCACCCCGGCCCTGCCTTCCGACACCCGGGTCCGGTCGGTCACCGTCATCTCATCCAATCCATCCATGCCATGCACGACAAAACAATGTTGCGCGCCCAGGTGGACCAGCACCTTGGCCAACAGTTCCGTCAAGCCCGCGTCGAATACTCCCACTACCTGCAGCCGGGCTCCGGCCGGATTCGTGAGCGGGCCGAGGATATTCAACAACGTGCGAATGCCCAGTTCCTGTCGCGGCTGGGCGCAATGTTTCATGGCACTGTGGTAGAGCGGCGCGAAGAGGAAACCGATCCCCACCTCGTTGACGCAATCGGCCACCCGTTCGGGCGGAAGATTGATCGCCACACCCAACGCGGCCAGCACATCTGCACTGCCGGACTTGGACGACACCGAGCGGTTGCCATGTTTGGCAACCGTCAACCCGGCCCCGGCTACCACAAAAGCCGCCGTGGTGGAGATATTGAACGTGTGGGCGCGATCTCCACCCGTCCCGCACGTGTCCACGACCTGCGCATCCCTGACCCGAATTCTGGTCGCCCGCGCACGCATCGCCAACACCGACCCGGCGATTTCCTCGACGGTCTCGCCCTTCATCCGCAGCCCCATCAAATATGCGGCAATCTGCGCCTGCGTCGCGCTTCCGTCCATGATCTCGCCCATGACCGTCTCGGCCTCAGCCTCGGTCAGGTTGCCCCGTTCGGCCAGTTTGTGAATTGCCTCTTTGATCATGGTACGAACCGGTGGCGGGTGCCGCGTCGATAAATACGCTACAACTTCAGAAAATTACGCAACAGCTCCTTGCCGGCGGTGGTGAGAATGGACTCAGGATGGAACTGCACGCCTTCGATACCCAACGTCTTGTGCCGCATCCCCATGATTTCGCCCTCGGCGGTCTCGGCGCTGATCTCGAAACACTCAGGCAGATTTTTCCGATTCACGATGAGAGAGTGGTACCGAGTCGCTTCGAACGGATTGGGAAGATCGCGAAAAATCGTGCGCCCGTCATGACGCACCATCGAGGTCTTTCCATGCATGAGCCGCTCAGCGCGGATGACTTCGCCACCAAAAGCCACCGCCAGCGACTGGTGGCCGAGACAGACGCCCAGCAGCGGAAGTTTCCCGCCGAAATGCCGGATCGCCTCGACTGAAATACCGGCCTCGTTCGGCGTACAGGGGCCGGGAGAGATCACCAGCCGCGCCGGCTTGAGCGCCTCGATCTCGGCAATGGAAATCTTATTATTCCGATACACGACGACATCTTCCCCCAACTCGCCGAAGTACTGCACGAGGTTGTAGGTAAACGAGTCGTAATTGTCGATCATCAACAACATACGCGGCGCTCGTCGTTCGTCGCTCGTGAATCGTATCTCGTCGAGTCACAGTTCCTGCGTTTCACATTCGACCTTTCACGTTTCACGCGCTTATTCCAGTCCCTGCTCGGCGAGTTCGATGGCCTTCATCATCGCGCGCGCTTTGTTGCACGTTTCCTCATACTCATGTTCAGGAACGGAGTCGGCCACGATGCCCGCGCCGGCCTGGATATAGGCTTGCCGCCCTTTGATCACCACGGTCCGGATATTGATGCACATATCCATATTGCCGGAGAACCCGAAGTAGCCCACCGCCCCGGCATAGGGCCCGCGCCGCGTCGGCTCCAACTCCTCGATGATCTCCATGGCCCGGATTTTCGGCGCACCCGAGACGGTCCCGGCCGGGAAACAGGCACGCGTGACATCGTAGATGGATTTGCCTTTTTCCAACTGTCCCGTCACTTGGGAAACGATGTGCATGACGTGGGAATACCGTTCAACCTGCATCAATGAATCGACTTTCACCGATCCGCGAGCGGCCACACGTCCCACATCGTTCCGCCCCAGATCCACCAACATCACATGTTCGGCCCGTTCTTTTTCATCCGCCAACAGATTCCGCGCCAGTTCCCGATCCTCTTCCGGCGTCTTCCCGCGACGACGTGTCCCCGCAATCGGCCGCAACGAGATCTGTCCGTCTTCACAACGCACCAGCGTTTCGGGCGAGGAGCCTACCAGCTCCACACCCCCGACGCGCAGATAATACATGTAGGGCGAGGGGTTGATGACGCGCAGTGCGCGATACAGCTGAAACGGCGTCGTGTGAATCTGGGTTTCCCAGCGCTGCGACAAGACGGCCTGCACGATGTCCCCCGCCCGGATATACTCTTTCGTCGCCACGACCATCTTCTCGAAGTCGGCCTTGTTCATGTTGGACGTGAACGTAATCGGCTTGCGACGCCGCTGCTGACGTGGCTGCCGCACCGGCCGCTTCAGGCGGGCGATCATCTTTTCAATCCGCGCCGTCGCGTGCCGATAGGCCTCACGAATGTCGCGATCTTTCGTGGATTCCACATAGGCATTGGCAACCACTTTGATCTTCTGCGAGACGTTGTCGAAAATCAGCAGCGTGTCGGTCAACAAGAAGGCGAAGTCCGGCAACCCCAGACTGTCATTGCGGAGAGACGGCAACTCTTCGAACGTTCGCACCATGTCGTAGCTCAAATAACCCACGGCTCCGCCGACAAACCGCGGCAAGCCCGGCACGGTTACCGGCCGGTACTCGTCCATCAATTCGCGAAGCCGCTCCAGCGGATTCCCACGGCTTTGGATACGCAGACGTTTCTTCCCGCGGGTCAACACGAGATCGCCCTGTTCTTCGTGGATCACCGCCGACGAGCCGCTTCCAAGAAACGAATAGCGCGCCCAATTCTCTCCGCCGGCGACACTCTCCAGCAGATAGGCGGTCGTTCCGTGGTCGATCTTGGCGAACGCCGACACCGGCGTCTCATAGTCCGCCAGAATCTCCCGGTACAGCGGAATCAGATTCCCTTCCGCCGCGAGGGCTCGAAACTCTTCGAGGGTTAAAGAATAATGCTGCTTCGCCATCATACAACCGAGTACTACGACGCGCCCATCCGGCTACGGCTGACTGACGACCAACTTCTGTCCGACGACGACCGTGTTGTTGGTCATGTTGTTCCACGTACGCAACTGATCCAGCCCGACGTGATACTTTTGCCCGATACGATAGAGCGTGTCTCCCGGACGGACCGTATGCGTGGTGGCTCCCAAGGAGGCCGCGGCCGCCCCGGCGGACTCCAGCGCCGTCTCTGCCTGACCGAGAAGCTCCTTTGCCGAATCCTTCGCCGGCTCGAGGCTCAGATCGGTCGGCACCTCGGCCTTGAGGGCTTCGTCGACAGCCGCCGTAAAATCCTTCTTCGGTGCCGCTTTTTTGGCTTTCGAAGGAATGGTCGTCAGGCGCTTCATGTCCTCTTGTGCCCGTTTCTCCAGCAGGCTCGCCTCTTTCATGGCCTGCGCTTCTTCCTGGATCTGCGCCGCCTGTTGACGCACCGCCTCCACCTGGGCATTGAGTTCACGATTGCGGGCTTCGTATTCACTCAACTCGCGCCTGCTGCGTTTGACCTCGTTATCCAGCTCAGCGCTGCGCTTTTCTTCCTGCGCGAGGAGACGCTGAAAGTTCAGACTACGCGCCTTCTCCGCTTCATATTTCTCCGACATCACACACCCGCTCAACCCCATGCTGCACAGTACCAGCAATCCAAGTGACCGTACGGCTGCCTGTTTCATGGATCCGTCTCGCTCAGTCATCATCTCGCTCCTCCGTTGCGGCCATCTAAGTGGACGGTAGTCGATTCCCCGAGGGAGAATGGTGGTGCCGCATCCGCTCCCGATTCGCAGCTTGCGAAAGTGGGTAGGATACGGTCCAAGGCAGCGAAAGTCAAAGTGAAATGGGTCGATACAGCGTTTGACCCCCTCCCCGCCCCTATGCTACCGTTCGCTCAAGAATTTCGTTCCAGCCATTCTATCCAATCATCGGCACGAAAGACCATGTCATCCAGCCAGCAACCGGCCGCCGCGCGTACGATTTCCATCGAAGGCATCTCACTGCACCTGGCTCAACCCATGACCATGGGCCAGGAGTGGATCGGCAACCGGGAAATTCTCAAGCAGCTGCTCGCCTGCTGGCTCGTGATCGACGAACGCGATTTGCCGCTCTCGCCCCGGATCACCGGGCAACCGGGCATCGGCAAAACCACGCTGGCCATGGCCGGCGCCCGCGAACGCAAGCAAGACCTCTATGTCTTTCAATGCACCGCGGATACCCGCCCCGAAGACCTGTTGATTACGCCTGTCCTGGCAGAATCCGGCACGATCAGTTATCACGCCTCGCCGCTGGTCACCGCGGTGCTCACCGGAAGCATCTGCGTGCTCGACGAAGGCAACCGGATGAACGAAAAGAGCTGGGCCTCCCTGGCTCCGCTGTTGGATCACCGGCGCTGCGTGGAATCGATCATCGCGGGCCTGCTTATCAGAGCGCATCCTGAATTCCGATGTTGTGTCACGATGAACGAAGACGCCTCGACGTATGAAGTGCCCGACTACATCCTGTCGCGGCTCCAACCGACCCTCGGCATGGGCTTTCCCACTCGCGAAGATGAACTGGCGATTCTGCGCTATCACCTGCCCTTCGCTCCCGCCGACATGCTGGCCCTGACGGTGGAGTTCCTGCAGGAGGCCCATCAACTCAGCCTCGAATACTCCGTACGCGACGGGATTCACCTCCTGCAATATGCGCTGAAACGCTGCGCCCAGGACCCCGCCCACCCCTTGGCGGCCGATGCCGCCTGGAGGGAGTCGCTCATCAAGGTGTTGGGCGAAGAAGCGCTCGATCTGCCGACCCAGTCCCGCAAACGGAAGCGCGCGTTGGGCGATCAGGCCTTGCCCAGAGGGCTTGGTGATTTCTTTTTCGAAAGTGACGACCCTCTACACCCCGGCCGATAATGGCATCGCCCTCGTCCAATTCCGATGCGGTCTTTCGCCTCTCGCCGCGGATCGAACTGTTTCCACTCCTCCACGGGAGCGGTGATGTCGCCCAGGAGGTCCGTGATCGGCTGACCGACCGCCGCTTCGACTGCCTGGCGGTCCCCCTCCCGCCTTCCTTCGAATTGCCGCTGGAAGAAGCGGTGGTCGATCTGCCCAGGATCAGCGTGATCGTGCAACAGGAACAGGGGACGGAACAGGGCCCGAGGGTGAACTACGTCCCCGTTGATCCCTGTCAGGCCGTCATCATGGGTATCCGCGTCGCTATTGGAGAAGGCATCTACCGGGCCTATATCGACCGGGACACCACCACATTTGAGCCGCTGCCGTTCGTCTCGCCTGATGCGTATGCCTTGAAACAGTTGCCCTATGCCGCCTTTGCCGCGGCCATCCTACCGACGTTGGCGCCGCCCGGAGAGGGCACCCAACAGCAAGCCCGTGTTGCCTGGATGGCGTTTCAGCTCCACCAGTTGGAAATGGAGTTTGAACGGATCCTCTGCCTCTGCCACTTCGCCGATTGGCCCTGGATTCGCCAGGCCTACCGGCGGAGGGCCGACTATCAGGAACCGGACATGAACGTCAGTCGACCGGAACGGTATCTTGTCGATCCGGCATCGCTCTATTTCGCATTGGGAGAATTACCGTTCCTGACGGAGCTCTACGAACGCCGCCGCGCGAGCGTCCATTCCGACCGGCACCTGTCCATCGACGGCATCAAGGAATTGCTGCTGGAAACACGGACCCGCTGGCAGACCGCTCACGATGAGGAGGGCCACAGCGTCCCCACCTGGGTCACGCCGCAGCTGCTCCAGTTGTACCTGCAATACGTGCGAAACCACGCGCTGCTAGACCGTCGCCTCACGCCGGACCTGTATACACTCGTACTTGCGGCCAAACAAATGGCCGGCGACGATTTTGCGATCCGCCTGCTCGACACCGCCAAGACCTACTCGTACCAGAACATCGAGCACAGTCACCTGCCGCGCCTGTCGGCCGGACTCGGTCAACTGGCCCTACCGGATCACCAGGTGGTGCAGGCCACGAACCGGCTCCAGGGTGCTCCGGTCACCTGGCGCTCGCTCTCGCTCCGTCCTCGTCCGGCTCGCCGAACGAGTCGCCGCTGGTCGTATCTCTGGAATCCCAACCGGCAATGTTCCTGGCCGCCGGAAGATACCAAAATCGAAAGCTTTCACACCCATGTACGGGAACAGGCCAAGGCGATCATCGGCGCCGATCTGGCCAAGAGCGAGAAGTTTACGACCTCGATGAAAGACGGCCTCGATATCCGGGAAAGCCTGCGCCACTGGCACCAGCGACGACCATCCGGTCAGCCGAAACGGCTGGAGCTCTACGTCAAGGAGATTCCCCCCGCGCGCGGCAACGTCGATACGGTGATCTTTCTGTTCGACACCCCTGCCGACCCAGACGAGTACAACTGGCAGGCGACCTGGTACGCCGAACATGCACAGGAATCCACGCTCTGTTTCTACGCCACCCCGTTTCTGGAGAACATGGTGGCGCCGGGTATCGGGCAGTCACGGTACGGCGGGGCGTTGTTCATTTTTCCGCCTCGTGCGATTCCCGACATTTGGACCGACGAGGCCCTGGGATTCGCCAAGACGCTGGAGGAGCGATTGATCGCCGCCGGGGCCGTCCATTCCAGAGAAACGCATCTGGCATTGGTGACACCGGTTGCGCCGAAGGCACGCTGGCGGCAGATCGCCAAACAATTCGGCCGGCGCCTGGTGCCGATTCCGCTCAGTCGCTTTTCCGGCCAGATGATCGATCGCCTGCGCCGGTTTCATGTGTTGAACGGACAGGAGATCCGCAGTTTTGCCGCGCAATTCATCCGTGAGTAACCAGACCATGTCCCGCAGTCACGTCGAACAACGTCTTGCCGCGCTCCGTCGAGAAATCAGACGACACGACCATCTCTATTACACGAAGGATCGACCCGAAATTTCCGACTCGGAATACGACCGGCTCTTTCGCGAACTGATCGATCTCGAAACCGCCCATCCCGACTTGATCACCAGCGATTCGCCGACCCAACGCGTCGGTGCGCCGCCGCTGTCGGAACTCGCCAAGGTCCCGCACGAGAAACCGATGTTGAGTCTCGACTCTATTACCGACCAGGACGATGTCCGCGCGTTCGACACCCGCATGAAGCGTGAGTTGGAAACCGAGCAGGTTGTCTATACCGCCGAGCCGAAATTCGACGGCCTGTCGGTCGAACTGATCTACGAGGCCGGGCGATTTGTGCGGGGCGCCACACGCGGAGACGGCACAGTCGGCGAGGATGTTACCATCAATTTGCGGACGATCCGCGCGCTCCCTCTGCAGCTTATTCAGGGGTCGGACCTGCCCGCGCACCTGGTGGTGCGGGGCGAGGTGTATATGCGGCTCGACGAGTTTCAGACGCTCAATCGCCGGATGACCGAGCGGGGGGAAGAGGCCTTTGCCAATCCTCGCAACGCGGCCGCAGGATCGTTACGCCAGTTAGACAGCCGCATCACCGCGTCCCGTCCCTTGACCTTGACCTGTTACGACATCATGGCGCTGTCGGGTCAGGTCCCGCCGACCCATTGGGACGAGCTGGACGCCCTCGCCGCCTGGGGCCTCCCCGTTCCCGACCATCGGTGCCGTTGCCGGTCGATCGACGAGGTCCTGTCCTTCCACCAGAGCATCGACGCGATGCGGGACTCGCTCCCGTTCGAGATCGACGGCGTCGTGGTCAAACTCGACCGGCGCGATTGGCAAGACCGACTCGGCAGTAAATCGCGCAGCCCCCGCTGGGCCATCGCTTACAAATTCGCGCCCCGTAAGGAAATCACGGTCATCCAGGATATTGCCGTCTCGGTGGGGCGCACGGGGACATTGACGCCCTTGGCCTTGCTCAAACCGGTTGAGGTCGGCGGCGTGACGATCAGCCGGGCAACGCTTCATAATGCCGATGAGGTGGCTCGAAAGGACGTCCGCGTCGGCGACACGGTCAAGGTCGAGCGGGCCGGCGACGTGATCCCTGCCATCGCCGAACGTGTTCCGATTCCCGGTGAAGTCCGCCGTGACCCGTTCGTCATGCCCGACCACTGTCCGGTCTGCGGCTCGGCCGTTGCCCGCGAGGGCGCCTATTTTTACTGCACGGGCCAGACGGTGTGCGTCGCCCAGTTGAAAGGCGCAATTGAACACTTCGCCTCGAAAAGCGCGCTCAACATCGACGGCATGGGCAAAAAAACCGTCGCGCAACTCGTGGATGCGGGCATGGTCCGCAACCTGGCCGACCTGTACAGTCTCACCAAAGACCAGCTGCTTACGCTGGAGGGCTTCGCCGACCGGTCCGCCACGCTGCTGATGGAGTCGATTGAACGGAGTAAGTCCGTGACGCTCGAGCGCTTATTGATGGGGCTCGGCATTCGGCAGGTCGGACAACATATTGCCAAGGTGCTGGCCAAACAGTTCGGCACACTCCCCCGCCTGATGACCGCCACCCAGGATGAGTTTTTGCACGTTCGCGAAATCGGCCCCGAGATTTCCGCCAGCCTCGCATCCTTTTTCAGCGAAGCCCGGAACCGCGAGGTGATCGAGCGGCTCGTCGAACGGGGTCTCACAATCGCACCGCCGACGGCCGACGGCGCCGCCGACAGTCAGACGCTGGCCGGCAAAACGTTTGTCTTCACCGGTGGGCTGGCAGGCTACAGTCGGGACCAGGCCAAACAGCTGGTCGAAGGGCGTGGCGGGCAGGTCTCATCGAGTGTGAGTAAGAAGACGTCGTACGTGGTGGCTGGCGCCGATCCGGGGTCGAAACTCGACCAGGCGCGGAAACTGGGAGTGACGGTGCTGACGGAAAAGGAGTTTACCGATCTAGTGACGCCTGCGTAACAGGAACGTGCTCCTCGGCCGGCTGGTCGTGGATCGTCGGGTGCTTGTCTTCTTTGTAGATCTGCACGCTCTTGATGACCCGCGGGTCCGCTTCATGGATGACCAGGCGGCAGTTGGCAATGTGCACTTCCTCCCCGACCTTCGGAATCCGCCCCAGTTCATGCTGCACCAGACCACTGATTGTCACGGCATCGTCGCCTAAATCCACCTTGAGGAAGTCGTTGACCTTCCGCACTTCGGTGCGTCCATGCACCAGAATCTGGTTCTTGCCGATACGCTTGATCAGTTCTTCGGTAATATCCGTCTCGTCGACGATTTCACCGACCACTTCTTCCAGCAAGTCTTCCAGCGTCACCAGACCCATCACGCCGCCGAATTCGTTCACGACGATCGCCATGTGGCGCTTGTCCAGCTGGAACTGCTTCATCAAGTCGTCGGCGGATTTCGTGTGGGGAATGAACAGGGCGGGCTGGGCGATATCGCGGAGCTTCATTTCGGTATGCCCCTGGGCCAGGGCAGTCAAGGCCTTCGTCTTATACAGAATACCGATGATGTTATCGAGCGTGCCCTCGTACAACGGAATGCGCGAATACTTGGACTTGAACAGCAGCTCTTTCGCCTCGCGCAGGTATTGATTGCAATCGAGCGAGAACATATAGATGCGCGGGGTCATGCAATCTTCCGCCGTGATGTCCTTCAGCTGGAAGACGTTCTTGATCATCTTCACTTCCTGCGCTTCGATCGCCCCGCTCTTGCTGCTCTGATCCAACATGATCTTGAGCTCTTCTTCGGTCACAAACGGAACGTTAAGCCCCTTGCCGCCGGTCAGCTTGTATATCAGCGGTACGACGAAGAACATGATGGGCGTCAGCACCTGCTGCGCCGCATAGGCCGGATAGGCCATATTCAGAACGACGGGGACCGAATATTTCGCGGCCAAGGTCTTGGGTACGAGATCGGCGAAGACCAAGAGGACGAACGTGAGAATTCCGACCAGCACCGCAAAGGCCTCACCTAGCACGCCCTCCAGCCCCTGTCCTCCGAACCGATTTAAGGCAATGATGGTCGCCAGTGACGCAGTCGCGGTGTCAACCAGTCGATCTCCCACCAAGATGGTCAGCAAGAGGCGTTGTGGGTCGGTCCGCAGGTGCAGCGCCATCTCCGCCCGTTTGCTCCCGGTGTCGGCCAAGGCCCTGAGTTTCGTGTCGTTAACCGAATAAAACCCCACCTCCACGACCGAGATCACCGCGGACAATAGAATGAGGAATATCAGTACGATAATGTCCATACGACCTATCGAGGTTAGAGAGTCCGAACCACGTTGTGTGTGTGAACGTCAAGAGCTTGGATCAGTTCGACGCGCAGGGGTCGAACTGCAAGACTGACCGCATGTCGTGAGAAGACGACCAGAATTGGTCCTCTCGGGTCACTTTCATCCATCGCGTACTACCATTAGCACAGGCAGGCAGTCGCATCAAGCGTTACCACAATTCCCTACCCGCCGCCGAAAGATCAGGATATCAACAATTTCGCTTGATAGCCATGCCCGATGACACTCGTGATTCCCTACGGACTCCTCACCGTGTCATCACGTACGATAAACGGGTCGGTATCGAGGGCCCTCTTGAGATGCCCGGCGGCCTGCTCTGCCGCCGCTTCCGTCTGATACTGTCCGGCATACACCCGATACCGGCGTCCCTCGGGCAACTCCACCGTCACCGCCCGCGTGCCCGGGTAGACTCCGCGCAGGCGTTCCACCAGCGCAGCCGCGTTCGCAGGATCGGCAAAGGAACCGACCTGCACCCGTAGGACACCCATCTCCCCTGCCCGGCCTTGGTAACCGACGACTCGCAGTTCGATGTCATCGGTACCCCGCCCGACCATGCCCACCGCCTGTGCGCCGGCCAGAGACAGATCGAGAATCCTGCCGCGCGCGAACGGGCCGCGATCGTTGATCCGGACCGTGACCTGTCGGCCGGTCGTCAGGGAGCGCACGACGGCCACCGACCCCAAGGGCAACGTCCGATGGGCCGCCGTCAGTTTGTGCATGTCGTAGACTTCCCCGTTCGCCGTGCGATTGCCGTGAAAACCAGGGCCATACCACGAGGCGCTCCCCCGTTCGACAACACCGATCGGGTATCCTGGTGGATACACAGGGCGGGCCGGAGCCCAGCCAGAGCACGCGTTCAGCCATGAGGTCAGAATCAGAACGAAGAGAGGGAGAAGGAGACGAGAGGTGCCGGTCTTCTTCTCCCTCTGCATGGAGGAGATCAGAATTCGTCGAGTGAATGGGTGCGCAGCACCCCGAGGGCTTTCGTCGTGTTGGACACCGTCAAGACGACGATGGCGCGTTTGCCTTCCCGGGAAGGCGTGCAGTAGCCGCACTTCACGTTGATGCGGGCCCTGGTCAACGAATCGGCGACCTGTTTCAACGCGCCGGGTTTGTTCTCCAGGCTGAGGATCAAGGCGGTCTCTTCGCGGAATTTGATCTTGGATTTTCTCAGGGCGATCCTCGCGGCATCGACGTCCGCGACAATCAACCGCAATTTTCCGGGCCCCGTGACTTCAGGCGCGGAAAAGGCTTTGATGTTGACCCCGGCGGCGCCGAGCACGGACGCCACCTCCGCCAGCACACCCGGCTTGCTCTGTCCACTCACCACAAACTGCGTCGTTGTCGGCATCGGCTCCTCTCCCTCCGTGAGTCAGTCCATCAGCCAGTCTGCATCCGCTTATACCCATAGAGCCACTGAGCAGTCGTCCCGCCGATGTTTCTGACGGTATGGCGCACACCGGCCGGAATCAGGATCTCTTCGCCCACGACGGGCCGCAGACAGCGCCCGTCGAATTCCAGTTCCAACCGGCCGACGACCGGCATGACCAATTCGTCGGTCGCGTGGCGGTAATCCTCCCATACTTGCCCGGGCGGATCAACCCAAAGATCACAACTGAAGCCCCTCGCCCGCCACTCCGACGCCACCGCCTGTTGATCGACCGGAGCCATCATACGACCTCGAAGGAGGAGAACCTAGAGCTGCCCCCAACGACCTTCCAGCTTCTTCATGATCTGCGGCATCGTCGTATATTCCATATCCTCCAACGGCAACCGATGCGGCTCGAAGGGACCATGCAGGCGCAACACATCGGCGATACGATTCGCATCCCGCCGCGCTTCGTCATAGGACGGATCGTCGAACATATCCCGCGGCCCGATCAACCGACCGCCGGCCAGTTGAAACCCCAGGCAGGCCACGCGCGGGGGGCCATCGAACCGAGTCGGCGTCGCCTGTTTCACCGAAACCGGCATCAACGGACCATAGTGCGAGCCTCGCATCCAGCCCTCGATGATCCAGGGATAACGAAACGGATCGAGCACCTCCCCCACCGCCGGAAAATTCTGCTGCGCGCGGACGATCATGACCGGATCGTCTTTGCCCACATATTTGCCTGCAATCAAAGAGAGCCGCTCGGTGGAGGTGGAGGCGGCGATGGTGCCGTCCGCCCTGGAATACACCGCCTTGACCGTATACTTACCCGGCGACCCGATGAACATCAGCATGTCGTACAACTCTTCCGGACAATCGAAGGTGATCTTCTTGTGTTTGTAGATGTCGTGTACCTCGAAGCGGAACCCCTGATGCAGCGTCGGAGCAATCACCAATCCTGCCGTCGTAAACGGATCGGCAAACATCTTATACAGCGGAAGATTCCAGGCTCCGGCCGAGGTCTTATCCGCCATAAAGATCAGCACCGGATCGGATTTGCGTTCCACGAATTCCATCTCGGCGACACCGGGCCCCTGCCCGCGCACATTTCCACTGAACGCATCGGCCAACAGATCCTGTCCCGCGCCATACAGATGAAGTTCCTTAGCCACCGCGGTGCCGGATTCAAACGTATCCCACGCCAACCGATGAACCGGTTCGTGGTCCACGCCATGGCGATGCGTCATGATCAGCTGCAAATCATCCCCGCAGGCCGATACATGATAATCGACCAACAACCCGCTCTTCTTGGCTACGGCCAGTTTCTCCTTCGCGCAATCCATCAAGGCCGGATGCATCGCCGAATGGCCGACAAACCCGCCGATGTCCGCCTTGATCACACTCAACGTGATCGTGTTGCTGCTCTTTGTGCTCTGTTCCTCTGCCATGTTGCACCCCTGGGTGAAGAAGGATGTGAGGTGGTCTCCCTGTTGCCGAGACGACAGCCCTCGGAGATCCTTCTCATGGAGTGAGCAAAGGCAATGCCCAGGTACAGATGGAGCTGGCACGGCGAATGGACTGGATTTGCAACATACACAGCCGCCGTGCGCACCAGACCCGTGGAGCGGCGCTACAGTTGCACTCCGAAGCCTGTAGCAGAAGGCAGCAGCCTTCAATACCGCCTCAAGACTGCCGCGTTAGGCTTCTTTCTTTTTCGATTCTTTGACGGACCGTACTCCAGGCGACACCTCTACCCACGACTGAACGTTGGATGCGTTGACGGTGGGCTCATGAAAGAACCACCTCAGGTCTTTCGTCTCATCTGCGTCGAAATGTAGCTGCTGCTCTCGTACCCACTCCCCTTCTGAAGTCGACAGTTTGGCACGCACTCTCAGCACCCCCTTCTTTCCAGCATTCTTCACCACGGCCTTCACGCGCACACCGGCATCCGGCACTCCATCCAAGACGCCCACATCCGGCATCTGGTGAACGGTCACAATTTCACCCACCGCTTCATTGCCAGGATCCCAGCCTCCGACATAGGCCAGCCCCAGCACCGCAATGATCGCCCCAAAAATAAAGTTCCCCATGACACACCTCCCTGTGTAGAAAATTATCCACCTAGGCCAAGCCAGCCCACCGTGGCCCACTATTCATGCCGCAGGCAGTTCGGGCCGTGAGATTCCGACCCGACACCCAGGAAATCCATTGCTGCCACGAGGCTGATGGAGACGAGAAGCGCAAGTTCCAACATGGCGTCCTCCAATCCGTAGTGGGTTGTGCCAATGGGTTATGGCAACCCTGATGCCAGCGGCCTCACCGGAAATATGACTGAGGGCCCCTAGCCAGAATCGTGTGGAAAAACGAGAGGGTACGGGGTGGACGTGAGAGGATCGCGGGAAGAGGACGCAGAACCCCTTGCCGTTACAGGCAAGCGGCATCCCCGCAGGGCGACGGGAATGCGCCGCACCCCGCAGGGAATGGGAAGGCAGGAAAGGACTGAACCGGCCCTAGCGTCGCAGCGCGATCGGAAAATCCGGCACGGTGTTGGGTTTGGTGGTCGTGGAGGTCTGTTTCTCGCCGATCAGTTCCTTGACCCGCTCAGAGAGATACAAGTCCAGCATGTTGATGCTGATGATAAGACCATTAAACGGTCTGGCATGGAGAGGCCTCACGCTCCTTCAGAGATTCTCCGCCCACTGCAACCCCTATTCCTTGCGCAGCTGCTCCGGCTCCGCGCATGCCTTCTGCTGAAATCCCCGATGCGATCGCTGAATGACCGGCTGTCGGAACGGTGAAATTCTTGAGCATCCTCTCAGGACTCCCCGCAGGATGCGGGAACGCTTGGAATCTCCCCACACGATCTCCCTGGTGACTCATTCCATATTTCCTTGTACCTCAATACCTTACGAGATTTTCATCAATCCAAATCCCCCGGCACCCGCCTTGCTCAATCAACCGGCAGGTGCAATGGAACGGAATCCAACTTTCCACACAAAGGAGCATGCCATGATGACACGATTACTGGTTCTCGGACTCTGCAGCCTCTTCCTTCTCGCGCCGGTCGCCAGTCACGCGGCCGACTATCGCTTCGTCGACCGGGGCGACACCTACTATCTGGATCACCTCTTCGAAAACCAGCTCGTCGTGGTCCTTGGCAAGGAAAACGGATGGGTCAAGGTCCGATATCTGAACGGGGCTGTGGAATGGGTCGGCCCATCACGTCTCTTGACCCAGAGCCAATCCAACGCCAACGACACGGCGGAAAAGGTTATTGTGCCGACTATCGCTTTGCTGGCGCTTTTCTGTTTGGCCAACCCTGCGGCCTGTTCGGATAACGCGCCAGCTCGCTAACCTTGGAATCATACCTTGCTGAAGCGGGACCGCTTCAAAGGCAAATACGTGTGTGGGGTGCTCGCCCCCTGTCACCTCACACACGCTCCACCCAATCCTGAACTCACAAACATCCTCGCCGATGGATCTCTCCCTGCTCTCCACTAATTTTGCCCCTCGCGCTCCAGGCGGTCTCGGATTTCCGGCGCCACGACATCTCCGGCTTTCATGAGCGGAATGACGACCGCCAAGGTCTGCAGCAGCAGCCGCTTCCGGCCTTCGAATTTATCGTCAGGGTGAACGCACGATGCGACTGACTTGGCACGGGTTTCAATTGCCATCAGTTTGGCCACAAGATTGAGGGCCTGCGCCTCAAACTCGACACGGCCCAATTTGTTCTGAAAGTATTTGTGGTGTGTATTGATGTAGGAGGTCAGCGTCATCGCCCCGGTCAGGAATTCCGACTTCCATTTTTCGCAGCCACTCCCGTCGGCCGGTACGACCAGAAACAGCCCCGATACAAGCACTATGCAACACACTGTGAACGCAGCCAGTCGCCATACAGGAGCCATCGGTCCATCCTCCTTCACACTCATCCTCCGACCGGAAGCTTACCCTCCGCCATCCATGTGCAATCGAACCAGTGTCGCCAACGCGTCCTGATACCGCTCCGGCAGATTCTTGAATCGCTTGCGGCATCCCGCCACCGCAGCCGCTTCGGATGGAAATGTTGCCACCACCTTGTTCAGATGCTCGACGTACTCTTTCAACTTCACCTCCACCAGTCTGGTGAGCCCAGGCTGACCCGCCAGACTCGATGCCGCATTCCGTTGATCACCCTTGGCCTCGACCAATGCCTGGAAGCACATGCCCTTCAACCGTTGCATGACCGTACTGCGATCCCATCCCAGGGTCGCACCCGTCGCCTGCAAGTCAAAGCTGTGGTCGCGAAGCACTCGCAGTAACGCCTGGTCGCTTTTCCTCGGATCACTATTCCCATCCGATGCCTCAGCCGCCGGTACTGCGACAGCAACCCCAGGCGCGAGAGCCGCAGATCCCGCCAAGCGAAGATCCTCCTCAAGGATGGTGGAGCCATCCGCCAGAATCACCGCATTCTCAAGACACCGTTTCAGTTCTCGCACGTTGCCCTTCCAGGACCAGCTCGTGAGCCGATTCAGCGCTCCTTGCGAAAGGACCATCTTCGGGTGACGGCTCTTCGCTGCCGCCTGCTCGACAAACTTCATCGCGAGTGTTTCGATATCGCCTTGTCGCTCCCGCAGCGGCGGCAAACGAAGCTCGATGCCGTGCAACCGGTAATAGAGGTCCTCTCGAAACCACCCTTCCGCGATGCCTTGGAGGAGATCTCGATTCGTCGCGCCTACCACACGCACATCCACCGCAACGGCTTTTCGATCCCCTACTAGTGTCACCACGCCTTCCTGCAACACACGCAGCAATTTCGCCTGCAAGTCGGAGCGCAGATCACCGATCTCATCGAGAAAAATCGTCCCCTTGTGAGCCTGCAGAAAATACCCCTCATGATCGTGCACCGCGCCAGTGAACGAACCGCGGACATGGCCGAAAAGCTGGCTCTCGAAGAGGTCTGGAGGCACCGCCGCCATATTGACCGGCACAAACGGGCGTGCTGACCGTGCGCTCAGCCGGTGGGCAGCCTGGGCAAACAACTCTTTCCCGGTTCCCGCTTCGCCCAATATCAGGATCGGAGTCGAGGTATCGGCTGCTTTTTTGAGATCCTTCCAACAGCGTAGCAAAATCGGATCCCTCGTCAGGATACCGAACCGGGCGCACTCCTGCCGGACATCTTCCTGCTCAGCCGCTCCCGTCGCCCCACGGCCAGGCTGTACCGCCTTTGCCGACGTCAGCTTCCCTTCCAGCGCCGTCACCGCCTGCCTCGTCTCGTCGGCCTCGCGCTGTGCCCCCTGCAATTGCTGCTGCAATGATGCAATGGTCCGTTCAAGCGACGTGTGTTGATCGGCGCCCTGCGTCACCTCCGCCTGCGCCGACACCAGCTTCTCTTCCAGCGCCGTCACTGCCTGCCTCGTCTCGTCGGCCTCGCGCTGTGCCCCCTGCAATTGCTGCTGCAATGATGCGATG
>WYAX01000013.1 GCA_011525625.1 Nitrospira defluvii | reverse complement strand
GGGAAGCGGTTCGACATGTACAACGATACCGTGTTGGGCTTCAACAAGTCGGGCAAGGAAGTGGCGCGTATTCAGGTCGAAGAGCCGATCTACATTCGGCCGGCCGAGCGCGTGAACTGGCTGTAAGACTCACACTACTGGGGGCGGGAACCTGCTCCCAGTAGTAACGGGCCACAGCACAACGAAGGCAGGAAGTTCTCTTGAACTTCCTGCCTTCGTACTTTCGCGCCGAGCATCTCCGCGATTCCACCCACCTCATCTTTTCCCCACTCGCAGCAAGATCGAAGCAATCTTCGTTCCGTCGCGCATACTGTCATAGACCACAGAACGAAACTGGTCGACAGCTGTCTCAACAACACCGGAACAGGGCGGGGCCGACTTCCAGGATGGCCTGCCTAGACAGAATTGAAAGACCAGGAACCTGGACAACCACCCGGCAAGCCTATCAATAAGGCATCAACCGGAACAGCAACGACAATCCCCCAGAAATGTTGACAGATCTCCGGATCACCGGTATACTGACCATAGTTGAGAACAGTTATCAGTATCGAGCAAACACCAACTCGCTCACACGACAAGAAGAACTGATCGTCAGTGGGAGATGCCACTCATGTATATCTGCCTATGTAAGGGCTTGACGGAATCGGACGTGCGGGAGGCCGGTCGTCAAGGATACTTGACGACCCGTCAAATCATTGCAGAATTCGGGTTACGAGATACTGGCTGCTGCGGCCGGTGCGCGAAGAATATCTCTGAGCTCGTCACGCTGGCGAAGAGTCAACTGGAAAGTGCTTGCCGAAAAACTGTGTCATCGTAACTGCGCGACCCCCAATGATCACGTCCTGCTCACGCCAGGTCACTGTTCGCGTGGAGCGAAGCCCCGTTTGAGTGCCGCCGAGATTTCAGCCACCCTCCCCCCAAGCTCCCTGGCTCCCGCCAACTCCGGCTCGTCAATTCCTGGGCTATCGCCCTCGGTGGTCGCAGAGGCCCCGAACGCCCCTCCCCCACTGACCGCTACCATGTAATTCCCGAGCATCGCCGCAAGGATGGAGAGCATCGTCAACTCTTTTCCACTAGAAATCTGGCCGCCGGTAACGAACGCGGCTCCGACCTTATTTTTGAGCTTAAACTCCGGGAACACGCCGAACTTGAATTGCCAGTCATCGATGAACTGCTTGACCTCACCGGCCATGTTCGACCAGTAGACCGGGGAACCGAGGACTATCGCATCCGCCGCGAACAACTCATCGGACGTTACCTCACCCACCCGCTTGACGATCACTTGCGTACCAGGAACCGCACGAGCACCCTGGGCGACCGCGTCAGCCATTTTCGCCGTATGTCCGGACCGTGAGTGGTAGGCGACCAGAACGCGGACCAGTTCCTGGGTATCGGCCGACTGGCAGATTGCGGGACCCGCCGCAAGACTCGCCGCACACAGAAGCAGCATTCGCCACATCTGAAGCATGATCTACCCTCTTACTATTCAAAAAAGATGGAATCAAACCGGCGTGGGTAAGCCCTGCACCGACTGGCTGAAGGCCAGGTCACTCGACGAGAAGACAGCGGGAGAGCGGGTCCCATGAAACGCGTACCACACAACCCAACGCTTTACCGACGGACGATTTCCTCATCCATGTGCTCTTCGACAGAGACTTGCGTCAGCGTCCCGCGATAGTCGCATTTATGGCAACGAATTCTAAACTCTTCAATCCACTTTTCTTGCACATACGATTGCCGACACTTCGGACACACAAACACGCCTCGCATGTACACCACACGTCGAGTTTCCTTCATGAACAGCCTCCTTTCCGTCAAAGAATAGGGCGAGGATGGCATAGGGGCCAGCGAAATTGCAAGCCGGCACGCACCCGAATCACCTGATCACCTGGCTGAGGTCAACAGCTTGACGTGTCCACAGACAGGCCGCTAGGATGCCGCCATGGGACGGCAAACAACGATCTCTCGTGAGGACATGTGGTCAGGCAACTGGTTGAGATATGCAGGATGGTGTGCTTGGACCATCGTCGTTGCTGTGGCGAGTGCAAGCTGGGCGACCGAGCCCCCGAACGAAACGCTGATTACGGTCAAAACGCCGACCGGCACGCTGATTCAGGCTGAATTGGCCGATACGGCGCTCAAACGCGCGCAAGGGTTGATGTTTCGCGAACACATTGCCGATGACCGCGGAATGCTGTTCATTTTTGGCGATGCTCAGCCTTGGACCTTCTGGATGAAGAACACCAAGATCCCGCTAGATATCATCTGGATGGATGCAAAAAAAACCATCGTCCATATTGAGCGGAATGTCCCCATCTGCACGAGGCAGGACGATGGCTGTCCTCAATACCACTCGGATGAAGGGGCACTGTACGTCCTCGAACTTGGAGCAGGACGGGCAGCGGCAATGCAGTTACAGCGAGGCATGAAACTCAGCTTCAAGCAGCCTTGACCCCCTCTGCATTCCTACCCCTCGGGTTTACGCTCCCCCCAGAAAAAGCTCTGAATGCGTTCGACGAGCGACCGAGTGTGTGTCACCACTGCGAGGGCCGCCGCATCTCGAGATAGTTGCGCCTTTGCCGCCGCCGTCGCGGATTGTCGACGAGCCACCACCCCACCGATCTGCTCAATCAGCCGCCTGTCCTCCTGAACCACTTGCAACAAGGCCTGCTTGCCTACGGCAATGACCGACAGATCTGTCGCAGCCACGACCGTGGCAGAACGCGGTTCGCCCGTCAGTAAGGACATCTCGCCGAAGAATGTTCCCGACTCAAGCGTCGTCACCGTGGAGACCAGCCCCCCCTGCGCCAAACGAACATCGGCTTTTCCGGCGACAATGATGTATAAAATTTCTCCGTGGTCTCCCTGCCGAACCACCCGCTCCCCCGGCAGATATCGCTCCCACCGTGATCCACCGGCCAGGATTTCGATTTGTTTCCTGTCGAGCGTCGCCAAGAAATCCACCGTCGGTAGGTACGACGTGATCCGTTCGATCGTCGCGGACTGAGAATCACCTTCCGCTTCAGCGATTCGATGCACGACCCGTTGCGGGAAGGGGATTTCTATTCCTTTTCGGGAGAACGCATGCCAGATGTAGGTCCGCATCGTACTTTCGATCATATCCCGCTGAGCGAAATCTCCGATGGGAAATTTCACTCGATATTGAATGGATGATTCATTAAACGCCGCGACCAGCGCCGTGGTCTTGGGCTCCGGCAACACTCCCGACACCGCAGCCGCCGTCTCAAGCAACGTCGCACACACCTCTCCGGGCGGCGTTCGGTAGGCGGCATCGACGTAGACACTGCAGCAATGCGTTGTGGTCGGCCTGTTGTAGTTGGTCACCCCGCTTTGAATCACTAAATCGTTCGGCAATGAGACCACATCGTGCGTGCGGGTGAACAGCGTGACGTGCTCCATCCCGATATGTGTGACCACGCCCTCCCGATCGAGCACGGCAATCCAGTCTCCCACTTTGACGATTTTTCCCAGTTCGATTCCCGAGAAAAATCGCGTCAGCGTATCCTTCAACGCCACGCCGACCATGGCCGCGGCCACCGTCGGCAGCGCCACCAACGCGACGAGATTAATCCCCATGACCAGCCAGAGAATCACTACCCCGGCGGCCACGACCTCCGCACCAATCAGTAGCTGGCGGACGATATCCGGGATGTACCGCTGCCCCCGTTCAATCAGCCACTCGCCGATGATCAGAACATCAAGAATCGTGAAGAGAAAAAAGGAGGCGGCAAGCCAGGCCGCCACATCAAGGGCCGCCCGAACGAGATACGGGACATCACTCACCAGGTCGCCGTGGAGGACTAAGGCCGCGACCACGAACAGCACGGCCACACCTCCGCCATAACAGGGCAAGGGCGGCACGGACTTTCCGCGTTTGGCGAACAGGTAGGCGAACCCTATCAACACCGCAGCCACGACCACCATCGTGGCAAGGATGGAGCCGACCAAGCCCCCGAGAGTCATAGGAACATCACCTGAGGAAGACAGCTCTGCACCAGGCCCCCTACGACGAGGCGCGCTCTTGCCAGGAACGCATACGCCGCACAGTGATCACGCCGTCGACTTTCTCAATCGCCTTCAGCACCCGCGCGAGATGTGCGGTATCCAGCACCTCGACGATAAAATCCAGCATGGCTTTCCGATCTTCACGGGTCGTGATTTCCGCACGACTGATATTCGCCTGACACTCGGAAATGGCCGTCGAGACATGGGCCAACACCCCGGTCTTATCCACGGCAATCACAGACACCTTGACGGAATGGGTGCTGGGCGTCGATTGATCCCATTCCACCTCGACCAAGCGGTTCTTGTCGTAGTCCAGGGCCTCCAGATTAGGGCAGTCAATGGTATGGATCGTCAGACCGCGCCCCCTGGTGATGTACCCGAGAATGCGATCCCCGGGCACGGGATTGCAACAGCGAGAGAGCTGCATGAGCAGATCACGCGCCCCCTTGACCTGCACGCCCCTCTCGCCGGTCCGACCGGCTGCCGGCCTGTGGAGCGTCGGCGTTTCCGGCGCGACCGCCTGATTGTCCGCCGGGACTGGGGGGGCGATTTTGCTCATCACTTGGGACGTCGGCACATGCCCAAACCCAACGGCGGCTGCCAGCTCTTCAGGTGTCTCATACCCGACCTGCTTCGCGACGGCCAGGAGTTGCTCGGAGCGCATCATCTGCGCGGGCGCCAGCCCATGCCGACGGAATTCCGCCTCCAGCAACCGTTTTCCGATCTCGATGCTACGAGCTTGCTCCTCCGCTTTAATCCAATGCTTGATCTTCGTCTTTGCACGAGACGTGCGGACGAA
Source organism: Nitrospira defluvii (assembly GCA_011525625.1). Lineage (GTDB taxonomy): Bacteria > Nitrospirota > Nitrospiria > Nitrospirales > Nitrospiraceae > Nitrospira_A. Next base: position 81,738 of record WYAX01000013.1, on the reverse strand, counting down.
CTTCAACCAGTCACGGTGCGGTGTTTGATTGGCAGCCGTCAAAATCTCGACCATGTCGCCGCTTTCCATCATATGTTTCAGCGGCACGATCTTGCCGTTGACCTTCGCCCCGACGCAGTGATCCCCAATTTCCGTATGGACCGAATAGGCAAAATCGACGGGCGTAGACCCCTTGGGCAGTTCCTTGACCATGCCTTGGGGAGTAAACACATAGACGACATCGTGAAACAGATCGAGTTTGACCGAGTCCATGAACTGGCGATTGTCCGGCAAGTCTTGGTTCCACTCCACAAATTGCCGCAACCAACTGAACACCTTGCCGTCCTTTTCATCGATACGCCCATGCTCTTTGTATTTCCAGTGGGCGGCGATCCCCTGCTCGGAGACGCGATGCATCTCCTCCGTACGGATCTGAAACTCCACATGCTCGCCTTTGGGACCAACCACCGTGGTATGTAATGACTGATACATGTTGGATTTCGGAATCGCGATATAGTCTTTAAACCGTCCCGGCAGAGGACGCCAGAGGGAGTGGATGACCCCCAGCAGCGCATAGCAGTTCATCTTGGTATCGGTAATGATGCGCAACGCCGCGAGATCGTACACTTCCTCGAACGAGATCGACTGCTTCTCCATCTTCTGATAGATGCCGTAGAGATGCTTCGGTCGACCTGATACTTCTCCCTGTAACCCGGTCTCAACCATCGCCCGCTTTACCATCTCCATGACTTCCAGAATGTACTGCTGGCGATCTTCGTCTCGCTTTGCGACGCGGACGCGCAACATCTCGTACACGTCCGGCTTGAGATGCTTCAGACACAGATCTTCCAGTTCATTTTTGATCCATCCGATTCCCAAGCGATTGGCCAGGGGAGCGTATATCTCCAACGTCTCCTGCGCGATCTGCTGCCGCTTGCCTTCGCTGAGATACTCCAGCGTCCGCATATTATGCAGTCGGTCCGCCAGCTTGATGAGCACGACGCGGATATCGTCCGCCATCGACAACACCATCTTGCGGAAGTTCTCGGCCTGCTTTTCTTCATAGTTCCTGAAGGTGATCTTGCCGATCTTGGTCACCCCGTCTACCAGGTGCACGACGTCTTTCCCGAACCGCTGCTCCAACTCGTGCGGCGTGGCAAGCGTGTCCTCCAGCGTGTCATGCAGAAGCCCGGCGACGATGGCCGTGACATCCGTCTTCAGGTGGGTCAACAGGCCGGCCACGGCCAGCGGATGCCGGAAATACGGCTCGCCGGATCGGCGCGTCTGTCCCTCATGCGCTTTGGCTGAAAAATCATAGGCCCGGCGCACCAGGTCCAAATCCGCCTCGACGTTGTAACTCTTCACCCGCTCGATCAACTGACCAAGCTCTGTGACCGTCTCGTGCGGCATACTTATGACACCTCGCCGCTCATACGAAGGGCCTTAATGCGCAATTGCACACGATCGTAACCGTTCCAATGATTACGTTCCGGGCTGAAAGCCAGATCGACCGGCCGACCGGTCCTGAGCCCAAGTCCTTCGAACGACCCCATGCGAAAGCCGATGCTGTCAAAGATGAAGGACCGCCCTTGCCGCACCCGCAACTTCAAATGCTTGTCTCCGACCACCCGCGCCTCGACAACATCCAAACCACGAACCGCCAACGTGGGCTCGGGGTTCCCGGCACCGAAGGGATGGAGCGATTCCAACTCCTGGATCAACTCGAAATTGATATCGGTCAGATTAACCATGGCATCCACCTGCAACGTCGGCATAAAGCGAGCGCTGCTCGCCCAACGGGCAACCACATCGGAAAATCTTCGACGAAACTCCTCCACACGCGACTCCTGAATCGTGAGCCCGGCGGCGCTCGGATGCCCCCCAAAGGCGTCCAACAGATCTCGGCATTCCGACAGCCCCTGATAGAGATCGAATCCGTCGACCGTCCTAGCCGATCCCTTGCCGATGCCCCCGCCATCCACCGCAATCACGATACTCGGCCGATGAAACCGATCAACCAATCTGGCAGCGACGATGCCTACCACACCCAGATGCCAGTCACGAGAACCCAACACAATGGCCGCAGCCGGTTCCTCCCTCGCCAAATCGGAGGCTACCGCAGTCGTGATGCTCTCCTCGATGTACTGGCGCTGCCGATTCAACTGCTCCAGCTGCTCGGCGATCTGCATGGCCTCCTGCTCGGACTCCGTCGTCAGAAGTCGCACGCAGAGCATGGCATGGTCCAGGCGCCCCGCGGCATTCAGCCGCGGACCCAGCCGAAACCCGATTGTTTCGCTCGTGCAGGTTTTGGTAATGCCGGCCACCTGCTTCAGCGCACGAATGCCACAGCGGGCACCGCGGGTAATTTGGGATATTCCTGCTCGCACCAAGATCCGGTTTTCATCCTGAAGAGGCACGATATCCGCCACCGTCGCCAGTGCCACCAAATCCAAACATGACTCCGGTTCCACTTCGCCTGACCCGTACCGTTGCTGATACGCCGAAACCACCTTATATGCGAGCCCAGCCGAGCAGAGTCCCTTGAAGGGATAGTGCGCATCGCGGCGATGCGAGTTGAGTACTGCAAGTGCAGGCGGCATCGTCGCATCGGTTTGATGGTGGTCCGTCACCACCACGTCCATACCAAGCTCCCCGGCAACGGCAATTTCGTGATGCGATGTCGTCCCGCAATCGGAGGTCACCAATAAGGTCACGCCTTCTTGAGCCAACCGCCGGATCGCGCTCTCATTGAGCCCATAACCTTCCCGCACTCGGTGAGGGATGTAGGCGCACCCATTCCCCCCCAGTCCCTGATAGAAGGAGAGATACAGACTGGTCGCCGAAACACCGTCCACATCGTAGTCCCCGTAGAAACAGACTCGTTCTTCGCGACACAAGGCCTCATGTAGCCGCTCGACGGCGATGGCCATGTCCGGAATCAGCCACGGATCATGCAACCCGTCCTGAGGACTGGTCATCCAGCGCGTCGCTTCTTCGGCGGTGGTGACCCCGCGAGCCAGCAAGATCGATGCGGTCACCGGAGAAATCGACAACCTTCGCGACAGGTCAGTTTGCATGGCGAGATCGGACGGTCGGAATACCCAGAGCTTTTCCTGCATGGCCCCTCTGTCTATGGCTGAAACATTCGGAAGTTACTGAGAAGTAAAGGGAATGGTATCGACTCACCCCACCTTTGTCAAACCGAGCGCTGCTCAATAGCGGCGGGGCCTAGATTGGGATTGTTCGCTACCCAAGGATGGGCAACGGTAACAGGAGTGTGGGGGGAGGGCGATCGGGAAGAAAAAGGGAGGGGAATTACTCCCCTCCCTTTTGCACATAATTCTTTACGAACTCTTCGGCATTTTTCTCGAGCACATCGTCGATCTCATCAACTAATTTATCGATGTCTTCTTTGAGTTTCTTACCGGACTCGACAACTTTTGGATTCGGCTTCACCTCCTCCTTGCTGTGCGATTCCTTTCTGGATTCCGGTCTCCTCTCCTGTTTTTCCATCGGAGCACCTCCAGTTGAAACAGAATCTGCGTCAACAGTTGACTCTAACCACCATACTCTAGGGCCGTTGAACGCGTCAAGCCAAGGAGAGATCCGTCCTAGTCGCTAATCCAGCAAGCCATTCATCCCCCACTACTTGACGATGAATGCGACGATCAGTAACGCCACAATGTTGATGACCTTGATCATGGGATTGATTGCCGGACCAGCGGTGTCCTTGTAGGGATCCCCTACCGTATCCCCTGTCACGGCTGCTTTATGCGTGTCCGTCCCCTTTAAGCCCTGCTCTTCAATATACTTTTTGGCATTATCCCAAGCACCGCCCCCACTGGTCATAGAAATTGCGACAAACAAGCCCGTCACAATACTGCCCACGAGCACACCGCCAAGCGCCTGCGGACCCAGCACCAGGCCCACAAGAATCGGTGCGACGACGGGAATCAGGCCAGGGATCATCATCTTCTGGATCGCAGCTTGCGTCACGATGTCCACGCACGTGCCGTATTCCGGCTTGCCCGTGCCTTCCATGATTCCCTGAATCGTCCGGAACTGCCGGCGCACCTCCTCTACCACCATGCCCGCAGCCTGCCCCACCGCTTTCATACAAAGTGCACCGAAAATGAAGGGCAGCATGCCGCCAAGGAAGAGTCCTACCAGCACAGAGGGATTAGACAGATCGAAACTGCTCGCCTGGGTCCCCTTCGCGACCTCACGGGCATACTCGGCAAACAACACCACCGCGGCAAGACCGGCCGAGCCGATGGCATACCCCTTGGTTACCGCCTTCGTCGTGTTGCCCACGGCATCCAAGGGATCAGTGATGTCACGTACTTCTTTTCCAAGGTGCGCCATTTCGGCGATACCACCTGCGTTGTCCGTAATCGGCCCAAATGCATCAATCGCCACCACGATCCCCGCCATGGACAGCATCGAGACAGCTGCCACCGCGACCCCGTACAAACCGCCAGACGCTGCTCCGCCGCATATCCAATAACTCCCGAGAATCGCCGCGCCGATCACCACCACCGGCGCCGCTGTCGACTGCATCCCTACCGCCAACCCGGCGATGATATTCGTGGCATGCCCCGTCTCGCTGGCCTTCGCGATATCCTTGACCGGCGCATAGTCCTTCGACGTGTAATAGTCCGTAATGAAGACCAACGCCAGCGTCACCACAAGTCCCATCAAGGCTGCCAGGTAATAGCTGATGCCGCTCACCCCGCCGACCCCTTCCATAATCCTCGAAGTGATCGGGAAAAATGCCACTGCGGCAATGCCTCCCGCCACAAACAGCCCCTTGTATAAGGCCGGCATGATCTGACCCCCAGGACTCACTTTCACAAAAAGAATCCCGATGATCGTCGCAAAAATCGTCACGCCGCCCAACGCGAGCGGATACAGAATGGGCGCGTTTACCCCCTGAAACATCGTGAAGGCCAATACCATCGCCGCCACGGTCGTGACCGCATAGGTTTCGAACAGATCGGCGGCCATGCCCGCGCAATCACCGACGTTGTCTCCCACATTGTCGGCAATGACGGCCGGATTTCGTGGATCGTCTTCAGGAATGCCTGCCTCCACTTTCCCGACGAGGTCCGCCCCGACGTCAGCTGCCTTGGTGTAGATACCGCCCCCGACACGAGCAAACACCGAGATCAAACTGCCACCGAACCCGAGACTGAGCAACGCATGGATCGCCTTCTCCTGCCCGGCCACCTGCGAGGCAAGCGAATAAAATCCGGTGATCGCCAACAATCCCAATCCAATCAGCAACAAGCCGGTCACCGCCCCGCCCCGAAAGGCGACGGTGAGGGCAGCATTCATGCCGTCGTGCGCAGCCTGCGCCGTCCGCACATTGGCCCGCACCGCGATAATCATGCCCACATACCCGGCAAGTGCCGAGGCGCCGGCACCGATCAAAAATCCAATTGCTGTCAGCATCCCGAACTTGTCCGACACCGCCCCCGCGCCCCACAGCAGGACAAACAAGACGGACGCCACCACTCCCACCGTCTTGTACTGTCGATTCATGTAGGCACCGGCGCCTTCCTGAATCGCCTTGGAAATTTCCTGCATTTTCGCATTCCCGGCGTTCAGCTTGAACACCCACATCGCCAGATACAGTCCATAGACAATACCGGTCACCGCCGCAACCAGAGCAAAGGTCACAATCGCTGAGTCACTCACAGTGTTCTCCTCCTGTTAACAGAATGGTGAAACTGAGAATCCAGCTGACGTGTTACGGTGATACATGCCGTAAACATGAACCAATCACGTACAACGGCCGATGATGTTCCAGATGCTTCGTGGACTGAACCGATCGCAGAGCGATCGAGCGGCGGGAAGAACCGCCGCATGCCCGACAACGGACACGGTTGCAAACGAGCGGAAAGGTGGCGACATTCTATAGCCAGGTTGGCATCGGATCAAGGCGAAAGATGGCGGAAGAGAAAGCCGTGCGGCGGTTTGCGCAAGAAGAGCGACTTTGTTATAGTGCGCGCGAGTTGAGGAGGAGCCGATGGGTTTTGCGCCGGAATATATCCTCGTGGATCAGCAGAAGTTCAGCAAAGCCAAGCTTTCGCTGGACAATCACGTGTACAAGAATTGCGAGATCGACGACTGCGATGTCTACTATAGCGGCGGCCAATATGAGCTTATTGATACGCATATCACAAACTCACGACTCATTCTGAACCATCCTGCCAAAGGTATCTACAGCGCGATCCAGATCTTCAAGACAAAATCGCCCGGCTCCCGCATCGTCTCGGAATAATTCATACGACGCAAGTCGCAAGTGACGGCGAAGACCCTCGTTGGCCTTCGCTCCGAGGCCTTTTCCCTCTCACGTTTCATATGGTACACAGAAAGGTTATCGAGCCACCGGCACGTTGTCGCTGAATTTGGCGATGGGAATCGGTTGGAAGACCGGATCCTGTGCACCCTTTGATGATTCGGCTTCGATTCGCTGCAGGAAGGTAGTCGGGCCCGTCACTGGGGCATAACTGAGCACGACCTCCACATCAAAGGTCTTGGTATCTTTCGGTGTCGGAAACGTAAACGTCTCTACTCGCTTCTCCTCAGGCTTCAGCACCGTTTCTTCGAGCACCTTGACGGCCTCAAAGTCAAACACGGTCTTTTGCCCTTTCGTATCGGCATAGGTCCGCCCGTAGATACGTTTGTCGCTGAAGACGGTTTTAAGATTCTTGCCCTTGATATCCAGATCCAATACCACGCTCGCCCAGCCGGGATGAGTGGTCGGGAGATTGTGCGGCACCAGGCTCTGCACGGCCACTGTGACGGTGGTTTTTTCCCCTTCCACCTTGGTTGTGACATCTAGCTTGGCAGCCTCCTGCCGAAGCTGGCCTATTCGCCCCGGAAACGTATGATTGGCCACCTTGCGCTTGGCTTCCCCGTTCGCCGATTCCCCGACCTGCTCGGGCATGTGGCAAGTCTGACATTCTTTTCCCGACTTGACCGCCTTACTCTGGTCCCAATTGCCCAAGAGATCGTTGCTCTTACCGAGTTCCGCGGCGGCCGGCACAACCTGGTGACAATTCAAACAGAGATCCGACTTACGGAACAGCGGCGATTCCATCGATTGATGCGCGAGATTCTGGGCCGCATCTTTATAGGGGCCATACATCGTCTTGTTGCCGAGCTCGTATTTCGGCTCCGGCGGCTGCTTCGTCCGATCGACTTGCTTGATAAGGTGACATTGCGCGCAGGCTACGCCATCGAGCGAGGGCTCGCCGGACTGTGCCTGGGTCACGAAGACCTGTGCCTGCTCGGCAAACTCACGAACGTGAGGTGCGTGACAACGGAAGCAGAGCGCCTTGTCTTTTCCTGCCGGAGATGCAAGGTAGGCATCCAAGGCGGCTCGAAAGGTCGGTGTATGGATAGACCGCGCAAGGGGCGAGGTCTCCCACTCTTCGAACACTCGCTCATGACAGCGCTTACATTTGCTCGAACTGGGGAACGCCTTCTCAATGGTGCTCTGGACCTTGGCATCCTGAGCCAAGCCCTGCTGCACGCCATGACTGGCCAACGCGATGAGAAGCAACGCTGCGCCAATGACGATTCCCCGGATAAGGCCCAGTCGGTTCTTCACTCTCGATCTATCCTCCGCACATCCTGCGCGCCACACTGTCCCCCATGGGATGGAAAGGACAGGTGGACCTCTTTACAACGATTTGGATCGATAGGTCAGCATCCGAGGCTGAGTGTACTCCTCAATGACCTGCTTGGCAGCCGCCCGTTCCTGGTCGCTGGCAAGGGTGCTCAGATACTTTGCCTTCAGTTGAGATTCCGGTTCGGGAATCAACGCATAATTCAGCACCACCTCGATTGTCGCGGGCTCCGCGCCGCCGGCTGTGAGGGCTTGTGAGAATGGGACACGTCGTGTATTGCCGCCTTTGATGAACGGATCGGGAACCGGTCCTCGGAGAATCTTCTCATAGGGTAAACCGAACCGCTTGGTCTCCTCGGCCAGGACATGGCCTTGCGCATCTTTCGTGGTGATCGTTAGGAAGAACTGTTTCAGGACAGGGTCGCCATCCGGAAAACTATGGGGCAGGCTGCCGACTTTCACCAACACGGTGCCTTCGACCCCTGCACCGGACTTTGTCGCATCAATATCGATCCGCGGCATCCATTCCGCCTGCAGATTGCGGTTCTTCAGTAACGTACCCGGGATGACGACCCCCCGGAACCAATGCCGGCCGATCGCACGGGTCATAGCGCCGCGCCGAGAGGTAGAGCTCCCGGTGGAGGGCTCCATATGGCAATCCTGACAAATGGTGCCTTGCAGAATTTCCCCGGGCAGATCCTTTTGAGTCACATCCTTTACTTTGTCGAAATGGCAGGATGTACAAAAGTTTGCTCCTCGGAACAACGGCACCTGCATCGCCGGATGCACCAGATTTTCCTCCGGATCGGCATAGGGACCAAACAACATCTGACCTGGCTGCACCTTGTAGGTCGGCGGAGGCATCGGCGTGGTTTCCACCGCGTTGATAAGGTGACACGACGCGCACCCAATCCCCTCGACTTGCGGCTTACCCGATAACACCTGCGCGCTGATTTTCTCCACATGCTGCGGGAAGACAGTAACAACGGGCGCATGACAGGAGAGGCACCGCTGACGCTCCTCCAACGTCGGGTTGGTCTGCATCCACACTCCTAACACAGTCCGAAACACCGGGGATTCGAATGAGGTCCCGTGCAGCAGCGCCGCATCCACTCGACCGAACGACTTGAGGTCAGGAGTCTGTTCGCGGATCCCCTTCCACTCTTCGTAGTGACGGTCATGACACTGTTTGCACTCCTCCGAGCGAATGAATACCTTTTCAATTTCAGCCATCCAGTCAGGTTGCGCTTGACCATCGGTCTTCTGCGCAATCGCCCGCTCGTGGAACGTGATCGACAGTACGGCCAGGATCAGCAGCATCCCGCCCAGTACCAGTTTTTGAATCACTCGTCCGGTATTTTTCACTGTACGCTCATCATCGAATGGGCATCAGTCCCGTTTGCACCCAACAAAATGGAAATTCACACCCCATCCCACCGGATCCCCAGGATCCGCAGGCTCATAGGTCCCGACCGTGAAATTACATTCCTTCATCGCCATCTTCACGGCCTTCCCGAAATCTATCAGATTACGGACTTCCTTCTTGTCGATTTCCTTGATCACCGAACGAACTTTGATGCCCGCGTAGTCGGCACGAGAGTTTCCAATCACCTCAAAAACGGCGACACCTTCGGGACGCTGCAATTTCAATTCTTTCTGCACCTCTTCGTCAACCTCGCCGACCGCAATCCCAAACTCCTCGCCAAGCTGAATGGCTTCCTCCACCGTCATCTCTTGGTTTCCGTCGGCGACGACCGTTGTGGGCCAGGCCAGAGCGCTGGCAAGAGCACCACACACACAAAGAGCCCTTCCGATAGAAAGGGCTCCATACAAGGTCACTGAATGCTCCTGAAACATCTTCTCCAAGAACGTTACCTCATTTGCCAACTCGGACTGTGGGTAGCGCTTCAGGCCCATCTCATCTCATTATCCTAACGAGCCGTACTACGCTTTGGTGACCGGATCCAAGGCAAGTTGAAACCAGGGAGCAACGGCTTTTTGCCCGTTACGCTCCTTGTTCTCTCCGTTCCACACGGCAAATGAAATCGCCTGGATGCGACCAGGGATCAACTTCGCCTCATTCTCCTGCTCTTCGCTCGACAAAGGACGGCGCATCACAACTCGCCATGTCCCGTCCTTCCATGTGGCCTTTCCCTGCACGCGCCCCTGTTTTTCCTTCGTCGTCAGCGTGCTAAATCCACCACCGATGAGATCTTCGACCGAGGAGGCGCGACGGGGGATCACCTCAAAGCGCCTCGGCTCGCTGCCGGAAGACTTCTCCCGCTCCGTCGTTCTGGCCGCACGCCGGTCGATGTCACTCTGCCAATCGGCTTTCCAGTGCCAGATATTGATGTAATGATCCAATTGCCCCATACAGAAAAACGCCGGCGCATCGCCGAGCGGAAGCCCCAAAGCCACGCCGTCGCGGAAGGTCCCAGGGGTCAGCCGGTCGTTTTTCGTATTGTCCTGCCACTCAAGGAGAAACGCGATATCCGTGCCGTTATGCACAGCACGCACGGTCAACGCGTGGGCAGTCGGTTCCGGCCAGACCGGACGAGTAATGATTTGCCCGCTCAACGGCAATGTCATGGGGGAAATTTTTTGCCAGAGGGGATCTTCAGGCGTGACCGGCATGGCTCCGGACAACGCCTGCGCACGGATAATCATGCCTTCTGAACTGACGATTGGAATACCAAAGCCGCCCAGGATGAGGGCGAGAACAAACAAAGCAGAAAGGAGCGTGATTAAGCTGGTACGGGATGTATGGACCGACGTCATTCGCCTCATGTCCCGGCGCGAACCCCTACCCCCAATACTCTCGCACCCGTGTGACAGGCGGGAGCACTGGCCCTCTTGCCCAACCGCTACCACAACTTGGCACGACGAATCTTATTTTCTCCTCGCTCACAGATATACAGATACCCTTGAGAGTCGAGCGTCAATCCCACCGGGGAGTTCACCACCGCATCAACAGCAAGCAGACCATCGCCATGCTTCAGGGCGCCAGTAGCATCCTTCGCGACAAACCGTGCAGCACCGCATCCGCCCATGTTCTTGTCATCGTAGCCACTATCGCCGTTGCCGGCCACTGTGCTGATGAGGCCCGTCTCAGCATCCACCCGCCGAACCCGATGGTTCCCTGTATCCGAGATATAGGCGTGGTTGTACTGATCGAACACAATGGCTTCCGGCGCATGCAGCATGGACTTCGCCGCCGGTTTGCCGTCTCCATCATACCCGTACCGGCAGATACCGGCCAAGGTGGAGATCAGTCCAGTCTGACGGTCGATCTTCCGTACTCGATTACTCCCTTTATCGACGACGTAGACATGACCCGCATGGTCCACCGCAATACCGACGATGTCGTAGAGCCGCGCTTCCAAGGCAGACTTACCGTCATCCAGATACATAGACAAGTCGAGTCCGTCCGAACAGACAGGCATCAGCCAGCCGTTATCGTCGCTGAAATCGATCCCGATTGCGTCACCGGATAACACCACCAAATTGCGAGCGACGAGCGGTTGTTCCCTCGCTTCATCTTCCGCAGTCCATGTTCCGGCGATGGTTTCTACATGCCCGGTCCGCGGATCATACCGACGAATTCGATGGGCCTGGGTATCCGCGATATACATGACATCACTGGTGTCGAACGCGATCGCTGCAGGCCAAGTCAAATTGACCTCCAACGCCGGACCATCGCCGTTAAAACCATGCTCGCCGGTTCCCACCACCGTGGTGATGATTCCGGTTTCATGATCGATCTTCCGAATGCGATTGCTTCCGGAATCGCAAATATAGAGATCATTGCGAGAGTCGCAGGCGACATCCAGCGGCAAGTATAACCCGGCTTCTCCGCAAGGCCCTTCGTCACCGCTGTAGCACGTCTCGCCGATGCCGGCGAAATTATGAAGCGTACCGTCCGCCAAGTTGACGCGACGAACGCGATCAGACCCCGACTCTGCGAAATACAACCACTTTTCGTCTCGGTCCAGAGCAACGTGATGCGGAAGGGGAATACCGGCCTTCACAGCGCGTTTGCCGTCCCCCGTACTCCTGGCCTTTCCGTTTCCGGCAAAGGTTTCGATGTACCCGGGAGCTAACTGAACATCTGTTTCCATAAGGTTGGGCGTCCGTTCTATGCTGAGCTCAAATTGTGGAAGATCTTACGCTTGCGCCCGCGCGGCCGGTGGAGCCGCGGCGACCGGTTGCTCCACTGTTTGTGTCGCCATGGGCGTTGCCGGCGGTGGCGCAATGGCTTGCGCTTGAACCGGCTCAGCCTGCTGAGCCTGAGCTTGAGCCTCGGCCTCGATCACATCCGCTTCATGTACGGACTTCTTAAATCCCTTAATCGCCTTGCCGATTCCTTCACCAAGCTGTGGCAACTTCCCTGCCCCGAAAATGATCAAGACGATGAACAGAATCAGAATCAACTCTGTAAAACCTAGGCTGCCAAACATGGTGTGTCTCCTTTGCTCACATGTTCAGGATGCGGCTCACTCTTTCGCCTTTTTCGCGAATCGCTCCTTTAAACGCTGACGAGCCTGCTCGGCCTGCTCGAACATCTTGCACTTGTCGTACACGCTGATCAAATTGTAGTACGCGAGTGGTTCGTCTGGATTATGCTCCACCGCGCTCTCCATAACCTTGATCGCCAAGTCTGTCTTTCGGTGGTTGAGGGCGATTTCCATCAGCTTGAAACTCGCTTCTAAATGCTTTGGATCAAGCTCGAGGACGCGCATGTAGCACTGAATCGCCATATCGATCGTGTTGTAGTCGGACACCTGGGGGTTGTCGAGCTCTACATACACCCCGGCGAGATTGTACCATGCCATCGGATCATCCGGGGTGATCTCCACCAGCCGCTCATAGTAATTCTTGGACTCCATGTACTTACGCCTGTCAGCCTGCACCCGACCCAAGTTGAACAGGGCGAGCACATCATACGCGTGCACATCGAGCGCGCGCTTAAACTCTGCCTCGGCCTCATCGATCATTCCTTTGGTGGCATAGATCGTTCCAAGATTCGAGTAGTACATGGCAAGCGACCGATTCATTTCCGTTCGCAGCCCCTCGGCCATCTCGATCGACTTCTTCACTTCGGTAAGCGCGTCGTCAAGCCGCCCTTTACTGAAATACAGTTCGCCCAATCGACACCGAGCCTGGAAATCATCCGGCTCTGTGTTGAGCAACTTTTCGATTTCCGCGATTTCCTCGTCAGGGTTCAATGGTTGATCGCCCGGATCCACCGCGGCACTCCCCTGCTCCATTCCGCTAGTTTGTGTCTGTTCGTCCATAACAACGCATCCTAATCTGGGTAAGTCAAACAGTTAAATTTGTCCGCCAACGAGGGACTCCTGCGTGCCGACCAGCGGCGGTCGGCTCACCGTCGCCTGCTCAGTCACCGTACCCTTCGGACGGTCGAGCGTCAACAACATGACCCCGAGTACCACCATCAAGGTCAAACTGGAAAACAGCAGTGCGTAGCCGGCAATAAACATCAAGGCGAGACCATAACCTGCCACGCGTCCCATGGTCACGAGTCGAATCACCGTGTACGACCAGCACAACAACCCAGCGACATAAAAGGCAAAGGGAAGGTAGAAGGTATAGCCCATGCCCATCTGAAAAATCCAGCTGATCCCCTCACCGGCCTTCCTGATCGAATGGGCCAGAGCCGGGTTGTAGAGTCCCAAAAAGTAATCCATAAAGAGCAGGCCGAAAAATACCACTCCGGAGACTGCCCCGAACCAGAGGGCGCGGCGGCGCTGCTGCTTGTTTCTCGTCCGGAAGGAGACCCCTCGCCCATACGCCCAAAATACCAGGATACTAGCGAGGACCATCAATGCTTCGCCGAGACGGTTGGCTTCATATACCAATGGCGGTGCTGCAAGCACGCCCATCCACCCATACGTCGTGGAAAAAATTTGATAGTAGAGCCACCCGGAAATGCCGAAATAATAGACGACGCCCATGATGCGCTTCGACCACTCAGGTTGCTGTGACACATACTCGAGCATCAGCGACGTGAGCGCGATAATTGTCACTACATTGTACGCTATGGAGCCAAGCATGGCTGGTTGCACCATGAGGAACGCGCCCGTCAAAATCAGCAGGAGCGCGACACTCGGCACAGTTACCAGGTTGAAGCCCATAATTCCCTTGGTGCGGATTCTGTTGACGAGCAACACCACCAGCGCAAGAAACACAAAAATGGCGACCACATTGAGTAGCGCAAACCCAACCGAGGTCAACAGTTTAAATAAACTGCCTACCCACTCATGCTGAGCCGCAATCTTGCTGATATGCATGCCCAGGCGCGAGACCAAACGGTACAGGACGAGCTCGAAAAATCCGACGAACAACACCAGCTTGATGGTGTATTCGAACAGAAGTCCCTGATCTTCAACTCGTCCGGTGGACCGCTCGACGCCGATCGCGCTCGCAGACATCTTCATTCCCCTCTGCAACACAGATAACAGGGTGTGATCGCGCCGGACCACACAGTCACGATGCGGCCCTCGCCCCATTCAGGTCGTTGCCTGCTTACTAGGAGCCCGTTGGTTGCGGCACCTGCAGCGCTTGCGACTTCGCCCTTGCGATATACAGTAACCCATCGGCCATGGAATAGTTAAACGGCAATTCGCAGACGACTTCACTGATTTTTTCGTAGACCTGCTGGTACAGTTGCTCGGCTTGGGCCGGGGTCATCCCTTCTTGTACTTCGTAGAAGAAGCCCAGACTCAGGTCCTCGGTTGCCGGCCGCATGATTCGCCTGATGCCGTAACTGCTGGGATCGCTCATGATCGGCGCCTCCTTCTCCAAATCGAAGAGGCAGGGCTGGCAGGAGAAGCCGTACGATTCATGCAGCTTAGTATTCTGCACGACGAAATTCATGGTTTCGAGCGCTTCTTCTTCCTTCTCCGTCGGGAACCCAACGATCACATAGCAATGCACCGCAATACCAAGATCCACGCAGTCATCAACGATCCGACGCACCCATTCCTGCTTGATGCCCTTTTTCATGAAGTCCATGACGCGCTGGTTGAACGATTCCAGACCGAAGACAATTTTCAAGCAGCCGGCATCTCTCATCTGCGCGAGCAACTCGCGCGTCAGGTTTTTCTCGAATCGAAGCTCGCAGGTCCACTTCACATTGATCTGACGATCGATCATTTGCTGACAGAGTCGTTTCGTGGGCGACAAGGCGAAACATTCATCGGTGAAGAAGAAGGACTCCGCGCCATAACGCTCTTTTAACCAGACCAGATCGTCTACTGTCTTGCCGGGATCACGTTGACGGAAATTTTGATGATCGAGCGTCAATGCGCAGAACGCGCAGTCTTTATAGTAACAGCCGCGCGAAAACTGTACTGGCAGGACCGGCTCGGGAGAGAGGTAGAGATCGAGGGGGAAACCATCGTAATTGGGCGCTGTAAGCTGGTTAATATTTTCGGAGTAGAACGGCTGATTAACGGTGATTTTCCCATTTTGCCGATAAATCAAATTGGGCACCTTGCTGAAGTCTCGCTTGCCATCCATTTGATTCACAAGCTCAAGCAAGGCCGTTTCCCCCTCAAACACCACAAAGTCATCGACCAGATCGAAGAGCCAGGGACAACGGCGGAGATTGTCCACCAAGCGGGTAAAAATACTTCCTCCCACCGTCACATGAATTTCAGGCGCCTGCTCCTTGATCAATCTGCAGAGAGTCAGCCCGGGAATGATTTGAGAAGTGGCCGTAATCGACACTCCAACCAAATCAGGCCGATCGGTCAGCAATGAAGGCAATACATGCTCATTGAAAAGACCGATATAGGGATTCTGCTGTTTATCCCGGATGACCTTCATCAAATCCTTGGATGAATAGATCGAGTAGTCACCGAATTGGTTGTCGACGACGGTCATTCTCGTTGGAAAATACAGCGAGGAGAGCACCTCAAGCCATTTGTCGATGAGGAACAGGCTGTTGCGATACGCCTCGATATCGTAAAAGCCTTCCCCCCTCAACGTGTCTTTCGCCAACTCGATTCGCTCGAACAGGTAAGGAAACCGATCAAGCGATTCGACGACGCGGGCTAATTGCTCTGCGCTCCCAGGTCCGATCTGCCCCGTGTGTTCTCGCTCCAGGCTTCGCTGTTTTTCCACCAGTTGCGGGTAGAGATTGTGGGCAAATGCCTGAGTCAACACCTTGTCCAGCAACTCAATGCCGAGATCGCGTTGAGTGACGTTTTTGATGCCAGCCTGGGTGAGAAAGCCGGTGAGGGAGGGAAGGCTAAGGTAGGGTTGCGAAGGATGCCACGTCGGAGGAAACAGCAGTGAAACCTTCATAAAATAATCTTTATATTAAGCAGGAAAATCAGTGTTTTCAGACGAGGTACACTGTATCGGGTTATACACTCCGTTCGAGCCCGAAAGCAACCCTCCTCCCAGAGAGGATGAGATATTTCAGGGTCACATTCGCGACAATCATCGCAGCGGCTCAATAAAGAAGAGGGCTCCGAGTCACCTTGCCGTTTTAGCAAGAACTCGGAGCCCTCAATCGACGAATTCAAACCTCTATTCCTGCTCCCTGCTGGAGCAGAATTGGCTTCTTCAGCCTTCCACGCTCACGGCAACTTCAACGTGAACCAGGTGGAGAGGGCCTTCATGCCGTTCCGTTCAACGTTGGAACCGTCCCACACCGCAAACGCGATTGGCACAGAGGCTCCCGCCTTGAACTGGGTATCGTTGGCATCGCCAGTCTCCAACGAGCGCTTCACGACGACGCGCCACGTCGGACCGGTGTATCCACCGCCCTTGAGGGACCCTGACGGCTCCCACACACCATTGCCGATCACATCTTGATGGGCCTGGGTGGTCAAAGTGCTGAACCCGTTGGCATTCAGATCCTCAACGGAGCTGACGCGAAGGGTCGGGTCAGACATGATGTTGCCGGACCAGATTCCGGAGTTGAATGGGCCAAGGCTACGACCGATACGGTCCGGGTAGGTGACTCCACCAGCCGGCTCCTCGAAGTAGTAGTCCCAGAAAATTCCAGGATACTGGTCGTCGACGTCCCAGATACCGGCACTATCCTTACCGAGATCCTTCTGCCACTCCGCGTTCCAGCGCCAAATATTGACCGTCCCTCCGGACTGGCCCATGCACTGGAATGGCGGCGCACCCGCAGTGTTGACCGGGAACATAATGGCGACCTGGTCACGGAAATCCTGCGGACCAATCGCGGTATCGTTCTTGGTCTGGTCGCTCCAATCAAGGCGCAACCCCAAATCCTTTCCATTGGTGACCGCCTTCACAAACACCGATTTCACCGAGATATTCGGGTGCATCGGAGTCGTGATGGTTTGGCCGCTCAATGGGATGATGACACCTGGCACTCCTTCCCAGATGGGGTTTGCACCATCCATCGGGATTACCCCCTTGATCGCCTTCACGGGAATGGTCACCGGTTGGCTGACCGCGAGAGGCACCTGCCCGATCGTCAACATAATGCCAACGATCAGCGCAGAGAACAGAATGCCAAACACCAAACGCTTGTTGCGTGTCTGCACCAGTCTCATTGCGTATGCCCTCCTCTGAAAGATTAATAAGAAAAAGAACTGGGAACGTATAACGTCTACCGAAAACCGAATACTGCACCGCCCGAAAACCGAGAACTCCTACGCAGTCCCGACTGGGCCTTCGCTCTTCTCGCCGTCCTTCTCTTTCGCCTTCTGGTCCATGAAAGACTCAGCGCCGACTTCGCTCAGCAACATACTGAGCTCATTCCCCTTGTCCTGCGCCCCGCACTCGTAGGTTTGACCTTCCGGAGCATTGAAGGTAGCTGGTCTGTAGTCCGCCTCGGAGTAGGGCTGCACCGTCACCCCGAGGAAGGCGACCTCAAAATCCATCCATTCCGACATACAGTCCGCAATAAGCTTGAACAATCCAGTATCAGATTTCTTTGCCAACATTCGACAGAACAACGGGACCCATCGGCCGATGTGGTTCTTAACAAACTTCTTTTGGGCGTCGACAACGATCTCCGTCTTGTCTACTCCGTCATGGCAACGCGAATAGGACTCTTTGTACGTCAAAAAATGCATGAATTCGAGCTCGACACTGAGGTGATCCAACCGTTCGTGCACATCCTTGGAGAGCTCGACGCCGAACGCTTTATAAAATCCCGCGATATCGCCCATCACGTGAGATTGAGCGAACACGTGGTCATTCCCGAACAGAGTTTCGTAGGGCGGACAATCGAGCGTGATCACATTTGTAAACACCCGACGATGCTCCGTCTGAAGATCGCCGATTTGCCAATTCACACACTCGGCTGAGACCAACTTTTCGATCTGGTCGAACTGCTTCTTCATTAGGGCGATCTTCTGAGTTGCACGGTCGCCACCGATTCCATCGAGCGCGAGACGGAGCCCATCCAGCGCGGCCCTTCCGTCCTCGACGAACTCACCACACTGCAGGTAATCCAAAAACTCCTCATCCTCCGGATACAACAGACTCCAGGAGAAGAGAAGATATATCTTGCTACGATTGAGCGCGCGTTCGACAGCAGGCGAATCCTTGATAGGCACTGCCTTGGGGGGAGCAATTGCGGTGGAGGACGGGGAGGTGGGCTGCACGACTTGTTTCGATGTCATACGTATCTTGCTCCTCACCTCAACATGTTGCGCAAAGTTTTCGCACACCACGCAACATCTGAGTCCTGCGGCACAGGAGGCGTATGATAGGTAAAGGAGGGAGGGATGTCAAGCATGAACTCTCTCCTTTTCTCACCGCCATCAGTGCCGATGTTTCACTACGCTGAATAATCATGAGACATCTCTATCTCAACCTGCGGCCGCTTCAATTAACAGCTGATCCTACCAGCAGACAAGTTTCTCGCCGGCGTCACCTTAACGGCGATACGATCGTTGACGGTCTTACACACCTGCTCGCACATACCGCACCCGACGCAACGTTCCCGCTCGACGATGAGACGAAGTTCATGGAAGTCCATGGACAAGGCCTCAACAGGGCACTTCGACACACAGGCATTGCACCCCTGGCCCGCCGTACACGATCGGTGCGACACGGCCGCAAGACCCATCCGCACTTCGAACGAATCGGTGACCGGCAGCAAGGCTTCCGTCGCACAGGCGGCAATGCACGGAAAATCTTCACAAAGCTCACAGGCAACTTGATCGGCAAAAATTACAGGCGTGCCGTTTGTGCCATCGCTGACAATGGCGCCAGGAGGGCAGGCCTCAATGCAATCGCTGCAACGCGTGCAACGTTCGAGAAACGTTGTTTCGTCGACGGATCCCGGAGGGCGCAGCCAGTCTGTTCTGACAGGGGCCACAGGCTTCTCGCGGGGCGCATCCTTGTGAAGCGAAAACTCCCTCGCGGCCTTGGCCACCGAGACCACGGAGTCCTTCAGAAAATCCCGACGCCCGTACTTAGGATCAGCGGTCACGATACCTCGCCTAGATCACACCGTCAGCCCGCAATTTATAGACTTCTACGCAACGATCACAGGCGCCATACTCGACATCCCAGCCTGGGTGGTTCTCACGAATGAAATCTAGAATGTAGCTTTCCAGCTTCGTCTCCAAGTCTTCCACCCAGGTATACGTCGGGAACCGGCACAAGGGACAAGGAAAGCCCGGCATCAACATGACTTTCGTCTGTGTCTCCGGAATCTCTCCCCCCTCGACGTCCACCGCACGATCCAGAATGCGAAGGGTATCGGTCGCCATCTCCACCAGTTCCGAATGGGTAAAGTAGCTCGTCTGCCACAACCCCTCGAACACCGATTTCAATTGAGCCGGTGGAATTTTACGATACCAAGAACGGAACTCCTTGAACCGATCCTCCTTCTGAAGCATCGGTTCTTTCCCTGCAGCGATCAAGCGGCTGTCAACACTGATATTCCAAAGGATGCGGTAGCGGTGCAGAATGAGCGTCTCTTCACCGGGATTTTGTCCGACCCTGGTGTCGGGATCATAACCGAAGGCCGGATCGAGCATATCGTTGATATGCATGAGTTCGTGACGACAATACCGAGTCAACGCGGGATCGTAGAACCGTCGCGGGATCAGCTTGATGCCGACACCCTTCAGCCCCTTTTCCTCGAATTGTTTTGCAAGATCGTGCTCGACGGACCCCCACTTCCGAAGCACATCGACCCCTTCCTGATCTTCCTTGAGCACACCCTTGACCAACACGATGCCGACACGGGCCTTGAGCTCAGGAAACTCATTAAAGGCGTCGCGAATGATATCGGAGAAACCCCAAATACCGAACAAATACTGATAGAGTTTCTTGAACTCGGCTTCACGATCATCCAATGTAAACTTTTCGTAGATCGGATCGGCCAGCTCGTGAAACTCTTTATAGTAGGTCGGATCGCCCTCCCGCTCCGTCTTTTCAATGAAGGAGTCGATGACTTCCTGCAGTAAGGCCGGCTGAAAACGGATCTCCATCGACGGCTTTGATACTTCTACTCCGGTCGTCATAAGTCCTCACATGTTTGGCTGCGGTGAAGGGGCAAAATCCGCGTGAGCGCTGTGCTTGACTTGCTTACAGTCGTTCTCTTACGATCAGCAAGTCGGTCGTCGATTATACAAACCCATCAGCGTTTTTTGCAAACTGCGGAGCGTCGCCCGGAGCCATACAGGCCTCCGCGCAGAACAGGGACGAGGCACAGAATTTTATGAGCAACCACACGACTGCGCCCTCAACGATTCCTTTCGCTGTAACGTCGAATCCTCCGGCAGGGCTCTCCGAAAAACCCGCCGTCGACCATTTAGCCTACTGGAAAGCCGGCTTGCGGGAGGTCAAAACTTTCCGCGGCCATTCGCATGGGATCTGGACTGTTGCCTATGCCCCAGACGGCCAAACGATTGTCAGCGGCGGCGTGGATCGATACGTCCGTGTCTGGGACATTGAGACGGGACGGCTCTTGCGTTCATTGCGCGGGCACACTGCCGACATCCGTGCGCTGGTGTTCACACCTGATGGTCAGACCTTGGCCTCGGGCAGCGAAGATCGCACCATCCGCCTCTGGAACCCGAAAACCGGCGAGCCCACGAAGCTTCTGTTTACGCGCTACGATCACAATGTGTGCAGTCTTTCGCTCTCCCCGGACGGTCTCATGCTGGCACGAGGCAGCCACAACAAAGACATCAAAATTTGGGAAGTCACAACCGGAACCGACCTCATGACCCTCCTGGGCAAAGACCAATATGACCATCATTGGTCGGTATGCGTGGCCTTCTCTCCGGACGGCGTTCACCTCGCCAGCGGGTCTGACATCGGCAAAATCCGGATCTGGGAAGTGCTGCCGAGCGGAGAAGAAAAGATTCTCCACAATGGACACTGGGAAGAGACCGCCGAAGACTCGACGGAAACCCGCGGCTTCTTCATCGAAGACGACGGAGGATTCCAGAAACCGATGGAGTTTTGGATCGGCGCCATGACATTCACCCCCGATGGCAAGATGCTGATCACCGGCAGCCGTGACAATACCATCCGTTTCTTTGAGATGCCCACGATGAACGAAATCCGCGTGGTGCGTGGGCATAACGGCTGGGTGCGCGCCCTCGCGGTGTCGCCTGATGGAAAAGTGCTCATCAGCGCCGGCGACGACAGCACCATTCGATTCTGGGACATCGCCACAGGCCGCAACTTCCGAACCGATAAGACTCATACCGGCCCCGTGCGCGGCATCGCCCTCTCGCCGGACGGATTGCGCTTGGCCAGCGCCTCCTGGGATCGCACCGTAAAACTGTGGGAAGGCGGTCCTGAACCAGAAGAATAGACTACTCCTCCCCCTCCTCCGCCTCACCCTTGGCGGAGGAGATTCCATATCGTTTGCACTTATCCCAGAGAGCTTTTCTGGAAAGCCCGAGTAGCGCAGCGGCATTCGTCCGGCTCCCGTCCACCTGCTGTAATGCGGCAAGAATGTAGTCCCGCTCAAAGGCCTCCCGCGCAACGGCCAGGGTCGCGAG
This sequence comes from Nitrospira defluvii, assembly GCA_011525625.1. Lineage (GTDB taxonomy): Bacteria > Nitrospirota > Nitrospiria > Nitrospirales > Nitrospiraceae > Nitrospira_A. Next base: position 60,132 of record WYAX01000013.1, on the reverse strand, counting down.
TGTCGCCGATTCAACCTTTTGGGACTTCTCAACCAATCCCTCGGTGCAGAACCCGCATGTGGGTTGAGGTGCGCCCCCAAGAAAGGGACAGGTTTGGAAGCCACAGAGATCCCAAGGCTGGAGGAGTTCTCCATTTCGTCCCGAGGCGGCGGCACGATCGACCATCCGCTTCAATTCCTGAACGTTGTCTGGAAACGAGTACCGCATGAGCAAATCTCGACTCGACTGCGAAAAGCCTTTGAGCGACTTATGGAGCGTCGTCGCGATCGTCTCCAGGAGATGCTCGGCAATGACAAGCACGTCGTCCCTGCGTTCCCGTAGGGGCGGGACGACGAGTTGCACGGCCGTCAGATAGTCACCGAGCTGCGGGAGAAACCGCCCCTGAGCCACGGACGCCTTCAAGTCCTGTGTCGACGCGCAGAGGATGCGCACATCAATCTCCAACGGTTCCCGTCCACCGAGACGCACACACTTCCGCTCCTGCACCAGTTGCCACAACTTGCTCTGGAGATGCGAGGAGAGCGTATCGATATCGTCCAGCAGCAGCGTACCTTTGTGTGCCAACTCGAACCGACCTCGCCGCTGGCGTAGCGCACCGGGAAACGCCCCCTTTTCATGCCCGAACAGTTCCGCTTCCAACAGCTTGTCAGGGAGATCCCCGCACCCGACTTTGATCAATGGCTGATCTCGTCGCGGACTGTTCAGATGGATGGTATGCGCCACCAATTCCTTTCCCGTTCCACGTTCCCCGACAATGGACACCGGAGACTCGGTTGCCGCCACCAATTTCAAGCGCTCAAGCAAGGCCCGCATGCGTTGATGACAGCCGTGGATGCCGCCAAAGCTGAATCGATCCTCCAACACTTCTTTCAACTCAAGGTTTTCGCGTCGTAGCCCGATGATTTTTCCGACCCGTTCGACGATGAGCAACAACTCGTCCATCTGAAAAGGTTTGGTAATGTAATCATACGCCCCGAGCTTGATGGCACCGACCGCCGTATCGACCGACGCATGAGCCGTGATCAGAATGACCTCCGTCGTCGGGCTCCGCTCCTTACAGACCTTCAAGATTGTCAGCCCGTCGGCACCGGGGAGACGCAAGTCGGTGATCACCACGTCAAACTGACGCGTACCAAGCACCGTCACCCCCTCGGTTCCGGTCGCCGCAGCCATGACCTCACACCCCACTCCCTCCAAGGCATCGAGCATGGACAGTCGCATCAACGGTTCGTCATCGACAATGAGCACCCTGAGCCCCTTCACGAAAACCTCCCAATGGCATAACGTTCAGTCGACAGCGGAATCGACACCGTAAATGTAGTCCCCTTCCCGACTTCGCTCTCAACCATAATCCGACCCCCGTGGCGCTCTACGATGCCCAAACTGACGGAAAGCCCGAGCCCGGTCCCCTCGCCTTCGTTCTTCGTGGTAAAGAAGGGATCGAAGATCCGCGGCAAAACGGACGAAGAAATGCCACACCCGGAATCCCGAACGCGAACCAGACAATGGGCTTCCTCCACAATCGTGCTGATCGTCAGTACGCCGCCGCTACGCATGGCCTGAATCGCGTTCAGCACGAGATTCATCAGCACCTGCTCCATCATATGCCGGTCAATCATGATCTCCGGCAGATCGGGGGCTAAATCCGTTTCAAGATGCACACGATGGGGCACGAGCAGATGATCCGTCAGCAACAACACGCGATTGACAACCTGATTGATGTCGGCCAACGCCAGCTCAGGACTGTGCTGCTGGGAGAAATCGAGGAGCTGGCGAACAATCCGCTGAACACGACGCAACCCATCCTCCATCGACGCCAGGTACTCTTCCTGGCGGGCCGGAGAGAGCGTTCCCTTGCGCATGTTGTAGAGGCAATTCAGGATACCACCCAAAGGGTTGTTAATCTCATGCGCCACCCCCGCTGCCAGCTTTCCGACCGAAGCCAGCTTCTCGGAGTTCCTGATCTGCTGCTCCAGCTTCTTCGTCTCTGTCATGTCTCGGGCAATCCCCAACACGCCCAAAATCTCCCCGTCCACGCCGTGGAGAGGCGACACACTGACCATCACCGAGCGAGGCTCACCCGATTTGGTCAACACCTCAACTTCGTAGACCTGCTTGACACCGATATCCAGTGTCGACTTCAGTCGACGCCCGCGATGACGCTTCGAGAGCAACGCCAGATAGGGCCGCCCGAGAAGATCCTCTTTTGCATATCCCCATGACAAGATTTTGCTGTTCACATAGGTGAAACACTGCTCGCTATCAAGCGTATAGATGACATCGTTCGCATTCTCTAGAAGATTTTCTAGGTACTGCTTGGTTTCTTCAATCTCCCTCGTACGCTCACTGACCTTGGCCTCCAACTCCTGCTGGTAGGTGTGCATTTGCCGTTCGAGACGCTTCCGGTCGGTGATGTCACGCAGCTGGACCATCACCCAAGTATGGTCGCTGCCACGCACCAGAATCAGGTCCATTTCGACCGGGGCCTCCTTACCGGCAGCATCGCGCACAGTGACTTCCTGCGTCGGCACCTGGCGTTCGCCGGCATGAATCTTCGCAAGCAGGGCCCGCATGTCGTCATGATGAGTGGGGAGCACCACATCCAGAATGCTGCGCCCCACTATCTGCTGCTCGGAGTATCCCAGCGCCTGCTCCTCCCGTTTATTCACGGCCACGATGACGCCGTCCTCTCCCACCATAAAGACGGAGTCTGCCACTAAATCGAACAGCGCCTTATACCGCTCCTGTGACGCCACCAACTGCTGAGTCCGTTCATTGACCGCCTGTTCGAGCCGCGTCGTGTACCGGTGCACCTGCTCCTCCAACAGGCGCCTTTCCGTCACGTCGCGTACAAATGCCCGGGAATGGACGAGTCCTCCTCCGCTCTCGAACAACGCGGTCGCATGAATCTCGACATCGATCGGACGGCCGTCAGCCGCCACAAACACGGTCTCAATCGTACTACGCCCCTGTGATACCAATCGCTCGAGATAGGCCAACACCTCAGTTTCTCGCCCCTTGGGAACCAGGTCCCACAGACGCATCTGGAGCATTTCCTCCAGGGTATACCCGAGTTTGTCCAGCCCGGTTTGATTGACATGCACGAACCGGCCGGCCTTGTTCAACTGGTAGATCATCTCGGGTGAATGCTCGATCAGATCTCGATACCGTGCTTCGAGGCGCCGCACATCCTCCATTCGCTGTTCGATCTGTTCGAACGAGACGCGCAAATTCACCGCCATTTTGTTGAATGCCTCAGCAAGTTGCTCGATTTCATCGCCGGTCTTCAGGTCCAGCTGCTGATCTAGGCGCCCGCTCCCGATTCGTTGGACCCCCTCATGCAACAAGCTGATCGGACGGGCGATTCTTCGCGCAACGGTCAGGCCTGTGAGCAGCAGCACCGCGAAGACGCCGAGCCCATACACCGTCACCTGCACCACGAGCCGTTCGAGCGGGGCATAGGACTCGGCCGGGTCCTGGCGGACGAATGCCACCCAGCCGTTGCCACCCAAGCTCTCCGGCGTCAACTCCCCTCCGAGGCGAACCGGTGCGAATCCGACGATGGAATTCTCCCCGCCATGCGAATCATTCGCCACCGTCGTCCATCCGGCCGCATGTCCGCTGATCGCTCTCACCAATTCCGGTTTCACCACATGCTCTTCGGGCGAGAGGATCGGACACACAAGCGGAACCCCGTCCGAGCTCAACAGCATGGCATGCCCCGTCTTCCCCACCGTGGCCTCGGAGACGGAATGGAACAATGTCTCCCGACGCAAGAGAATCGTGACGGCGCCGATCGTCGTATGCTGCTCATCGTCGATGATCGGAGCGGACACGTTGACCACATGGGTTCCGAAGGCAGGATCGAAAAAGATGTCGCTGACGAACACCTCCCCCGTATTCCGCTTCATGACAGCCTGCCACCACGCCGCCTTCCCGTGGTAGTACTCGACTTGTGGTATGGAACTGACAACCAGCGCACCGCGATTGTCCGTAACAAAAATGCCGACGTAATCGGACTTGCGGATGTCATGCCACCGAATCAGATAGTTGGTCACAATGCGGTTGATGAACAGCGGGAACTCGCTTTGCTTATCCCGCTGACGCCAGCGCTGCTGCCATGCCTTGATCATGGACTGGACGGTTTTTTCGTCCTTGTCGGCATAGGTGCGGTTGGATTCGCTCACAGAGGTACGGAGGAACGGCGTGGCGGCGAGTTGTTGCGCTTCATTAATGCCGCGCGTGACCTGCATCTCGATCCGCCGGGCGGCCTCGACCGCCACTTCCTTGAAGTTGGCGCCGATGGTTTCGCGTAATGCCCGGCGTTCCTCGATGTAGGTCAGGACGAGAGACAGACCTAACGGCAGAAGACCGACCATCACGATGGCTGTGATGATCTTTCGCTGGAGACTGTGTGACCGGCTCCAGAGGAGCATGCGTGCGGCGACTCCGGCTAACGGCCCTCGCACAACAGGAGGCGGACCCCCAGGCCCGGCTCAAAAGAGCCGGGACCTAGCGACGCTTCAGGAGGCTCCCGGCGCTACCGGGCCAGAGCAGCAGCAACGGGCTTGCTACGAAGACGGAGGAATAGGTGCCGAATATGACGCCTCCGAGCAGGGCCAACGAAAAATCATGCAACACTTCAGCCCCCGCCAAGACCAGCGGAATGAGCACGATCACGACGGTGAGACTGGTCACGATGGTTCGACTCAGCACCTGATTAATAGCCGCATTGATGATCGTTTCCTCGTCCTCGCGGCGACGGGCGCGAAGATTCTCGCGGATCCGGTCGAACACAACGACGGTATCCGTCAACGAGTACCCCGCCAACGTCAGCAACGCCGTGACAACCAACAACGTAATCTCTTTATCCAACACGTAGAACACGCCCAGCACCGCCAGCACATCGTGAAACGTCGCCAAGGCGGCCGCCACCCCGAATCGCAGCTCGAACCTGACCGCGATGTACAACACGATTCCGACGAAGGAGATCAACACCGCAATCATGGCATCTTCTTGCAGCTTTCTCCCGATCGTCGGACCGATCTCCATGCTGGAATCCACGACGAACTTGTTTCCGGGAAACTCTTTGCTGAACACGGCCATGACCCGCTCCGCAACCTTCTCCTCGATGGTCGTCGACGCTTTCACCCGAATGAGCAACTTGTTGTCCTGCGTAAATTCTTGCAATTCGGCAGAGCCCAACCCGTTGTGTTCCAGCGCGCGTCGCGCTTCATCGATCCTGATCGATTGATCAAACTTGAGCTGGACCGCCGTCCCACCCGCAAAATCGATTCCCAGATTCGCCGCCCCACGCCCGATTTGAAGCACCGCGATGATTCCCAGAAAGGCGAGGATGCCGGAGATGGCAAACGAGATGGTTCGCTTCCCCATAAAATCGATATTCGTTTTTCCCAAGACCTCGAACATGCCAACTCCCTCCTAGCAGAATGCTCACCCTGTCATCCAGCGTGCCCCTGCCCTCCCAGCGCCTCGCGGCATTCATGCGAAATGCCTCGCGGGACGGACACATCGAACATTCTGTGACTGCGATTGCTATGCCTATTCGCCAGAACAGTGTCCCGACCACCTTCCGGAATCGGAACACCTCGGTCCGATTAGATACTGAGTTGCTCAATTTTCTTGCGCTGATTGAAGAGATCGAAAATCACCTTCGTGCCGACCAACGCCGTAAACAGATTGATGGCGATGCCGAGGCACAAGGTCACAGCGAATCCCTTAATCGGCCCGGTACCAAAGAGAAACAGCGCAAAGCCGGTGATCAACGTCGTCACGTGCGAATCGACGATCGTCAATAAGGCCTTGTCATACCCCGCATCAATCGCCACACGTACCGCTTTGCCCTGTCGAAGCTCTTCACGGATACGCTCAAAGATCAAGACGTTGGAGTCGACCCCCATGCCGATCGTCAGAATGATACCGGCAATACCAGGCAAGGTCAGCGTCGCATTCAACGCCGCCAAGGATCCGATCAGGCAGATGAGATTCAGCATCAACGCAAAATTCGCGATCACCCCAGACAACCGGTAATAGAGGGCCATGAAGACGATCACAAGGAGGCCCGCAAAAAGCGTCGCCTTGATGCCTTTTTCGATTGAGTCCTGCCCCAGCGAAGGGCCAACGGTGAGATCCTGAATGATCTTCAGCGGCGCAGGCAACGCACCGGCCCGAAGCACGATCGACAGATTGTTCGCCTCCTCCATCGAAAAGGTTCCGGTAATCTGGGCTCGACCGCCGCTGATACGCTCCTGAATGACCGGCGCCGAGTAGATGGTATTGTCGAGCACGATCGCCATGCGCTTCTTGACGTTCTCGCCCGTGATCCGATCGAACTCCCGAGCGCCTTTCGCATCAAAGGTCACAGACACATAGGGCTCATTGAACTGTCCGATGGAAACCCGCGCATCGCTCAACACATCGCCGGCCAGCATGACCCGTTTCTTCACCAGATAGGGAGCCAGCCATTCTTGTCCGCTCTCCTTTTCGACGATGCGCTCAAAGAGAATCTGATCGCCTTCCGGAACCTTACCCTCAATCTGCTTCAGAAACGCTTCTTCTCGCTCCTTCCCTTTCTGTACGCGGCCCGGCAGGTCCAACTTGAGCTGATTTTCGTCATCCAATAGTTTGAATTCGAGCAGCGCGGTTTGTTTGATCAGATCCTTCGCCAACTTGGCATCCTTGATTCCAGGTAGCTGCACGACGACCTGTTTCAGCCCCTGCCGTTGAATCAAAGGTTCCGCCACACCGAATTGGTCGATACGATTGCGAATCGTTTCCAATGCCTGATTGATCGCGGAATCCTTGATCCGTTTGATCTCCGCCTCCCGCAAACCCCACACCACCGTACCGGCCGAACCGGCCGACTCAGCTTCTACATACGTCGGAAAGTCGTCCAACAGTTTCTGTACTTGGGCCTTCAATTCGGCATTTTGAAACCCGATCGTGATCTGCGACGAACCGGTCCGTTTCACCGATTCCGCAGGAATTTTCTTCTCCACGAGCAGATCCTGAAGCCCCGCAGCCGTCCGTTCCACGGCAATTTCGACCGCCCGATCCTCTTCCACTTCAAGCACGAGGTGAATCCCGCCTTGCAGGTCCAAGCCCAGGGTAATGCCCTTGTCCGGCAGCACTTCACGAATCCACCGCGGCAATTCCTTGTACAGCGGTTGGTAGGAGGGCAAGAAAAAGATGATCGACACGACCACCAGCGTCACTAAAGCCAACAACCGTCCACCGACTTTTTTCATACGTCCGCCAATCCTTCCCGTCTCATTCGCAGGTGTCAATCCTCTTCGTCACCACGCAACCGAGCAATATGTTCCTTTTGAATTTTGATTTTGGTCGTGTCCGCGATTTGCAGCGTCACGGTCTCTTTCCCCATGTTAGTGATGGTCCCCCAGATGCCCGAGGCCGTGACCACCTTGTCACCCTTCTTCAGAGCGGCGAGCATCGCGTCCGCCTGCTTTCGACGTTTTTGCTGCGGCAGAATCAGCATAAAGTAAAAAATGACAAAAATGAGGACGAAGGGAACCAGCGACAAGAGGCCGCCGCCCGCGCCTGCACTACCCGATGTCCCCTGCGCCCACGCTACAGAATCCCACATACCCTGCCTCGCCTGCTCTGCCGTTAAGACACGTTCGTATTCTGGAGATCCGACCCACTTTCACCGCCAGGCCGGTCCACGACATAAGTCCGATGAAATTCTCGACGAAATTCTTGAAAGGTTCCACCCCGCACGGCGCTGCGGATCTCCTCCATCAGCTTCGCAAAAAACCACAAATTATGAATCGTGTTGAGACGAGCCCCTAACATTTCTTTGATCCCAAATAAATGATGGAGGTAGGCTCGTGTGTATCGCGTGCAGACAGGGCAGCCGCAGGTCGGATCAATCGGTTGCTCATCCCGGGCATACCGGGCCTGCTTAATCACGACTCGCCCGAAGGAGGTAAAGAGCCAGCCCGTGCGACCGTGACGCGAGGGGACGACACAGTCGAACATATCAATCCCGCGCGCCACCCCTTCCACCAAATCCTCCGGCATGCCGACGCCCATCAGATACCGTGGTTTATGGGTGGGCAGCTCCGGCACCGTCACATCCAGCATGGCGTACATGTCGGCCTTGTCCTCCCCCACCGACAAGCCACCGACGGCATACCCATCAAACCCGACCGACACTAAATCGCGTGCCGACTCCACTCGTAGACATCGATCCAATCCGCCCTGAACGATCCCGAACAATGATTGATCGGTCCGGCGTTTTGCAGCCACACAGCGACGCGCCCAGAGCGAAGTCCGGTTGGAGGCGTCACGCACTTGATCCAGCGACGACGGCAAGGCAACGACGTGATCGAACGCCATGATGATGTCGGCACCCAACGCTTCCTGAATCTCAATCGACGTTTCCGGGCTGATAAACCGAGAAGACCCGTCGATGTGAGATTGAAAGATCACGCCTTCATCCGTCACCTTGCAAAACTTGGCCAAACTAAACACTTGAAACCCGCCGCTATCGGTCAGGATCGATCCTGGCCAGGCCGTAAAGCGGTGCACGCCACCCAGTTCCTCGACGATTTTGTGCCCTGGACGCAGGTAGAGATGATAGGCGTTGTTCAAGATGAGCCCGTAGCCCATCTTGAGCAGCTCCTCACCATCCACACTTCGTACGTTCCCTAGTGACCCCACCGGCATGAAGGCAGGCGTCGCGACCTCACTACGCGACGTGGTCAGAACACCAACCCGAGCCCTTCCGCTTGCCTCTTCATGAGTAATTCGAAACGACAGCATGTGATGGCAGTCCTACATCTGCTCCGGGGCTGAGACACCCAGCACGTTCAACCCATTTCGGACTACCTGCTGCACCGCCCACATCAGCGCTAACCGGGCCCCGGTCAGACCAGGCGGGATCGTATCGGTCCCCCGATTTGGAGTGGGCGCCGAGTCCGGCAAGATCGCTGCAGATGGCTCACTGTCCGGAGCCGGAGGAAGAATCCGATGTTTGTTATAAAAGGGATGCACCATGCCCGCCAGCTCACGAAGATAGTAGGCCATACGATGCGGTTCCAGCTCCCCGGCGCTGGCCTCCATCACCACTGGAAACGCGGATAACTTTCGAATGAGCGCAAGTTCGTCCGGATCTTCCAACAGCTCCAGCGTGGCCCGACTCGGACGAGGACACTCAATGCCCCGCGAAGCGGCCACACGCAGGAGGCTGGCGATCCTTGCATGCGCATATTGGACGTAGTACACCGGGTTTTCCTGTGACTGCTGCTTGGCCAGCTCCAAATCAAAATCCAAGTGGGTGCTGGAATCGCGCATGAGGAAAAAAAACTTGGCTGCGTCTGCCCCAACTTCATCCATAACTTCCCGAAGAGTGATGAATTCTCCGGCCCGTTTGGACATCTCCACCTTTCGACCGCCGCGCAAGAGATTGACCATTTGCACCAGGACGACACGAAGCCGTTCCTTCGGATGCCCATAGGCCTGCACCACCGCTTGCATGCGTGGAATATAGCCATGGTGATCCGCCCCCCATACATCGACGAGGAGATCAAACCCTCGGCGTAGCTTGTCGCGATGGTACGCAATGTCAGAAGCCAAATACGTATACTCACCCTCCTGCTTCCGAACCACCCGATCTTTTTCGTCGCCAAACGCCGAAGAGCGAAACCATTGCGCGCCGTCTTGATCGAATAGGAGTTCTTTGGTCTTTAGTTCAGCGAGCACCTGTTCAACTGCACCGGACGACAACAGCGAGGCCTCGCTGAACCAGGACTCGAAACTGATCCCAAATCGTTCCAAGTCCTGCCGAATCAGCGCCAACAGCTCTCGATAGGCAAACTCTCTGCTTTGCCGTTCGGCGTCCTCGACGGGAAGCGACAACAGGGCTGCCCCCCGTTCGGCCTTCACCCGTTCCGCAACTGCGCGAATATATTCCCCTTGGTACCCATCATCCGGAAACGAAACCGTTTGCCCGCACGATTCCCGGTAGCGTGCCAGGACGGACGCCCCGAGCAGTTTCATCTGTCGTCCCGCGTCATTGATGTAGTATTCACTCGCTACATCATGACCGGTCGCCCTCAGCAGGCCGACCAGCGCCTGCCCTACGGCAGCACCTCGCCCATGGCCCACGTGCAGGGGGCCGGTCGGATTGGCACTGACATATTCCACCAAGACCCGCCGCCCTCGCCCTAGCTGACTGTGTCCATACTGCTCACCCTGCGCTTCAATCTGATGCAGCACTTCCTTCCACAGCCCCGGTTGAACGGTCAGATTGAGAAATCCTGGCCGCACAATTTCAGCCCTGGCGAACAATGAATCTCGATGCTCAATATGATCGAGTATGATCTGCGCGATTTCAAAGGGCGCTTTGCGTTCCGAGGCAGAGAGAGACATCGCAACGGTACAGGAAACATCTCCCCATTCTGGCCGCTTCGGGGCCTCCAAATGCACAGGCGGCAACGACTCAAGATTGAGAAGGCCTTTTTCTCTGGCAGAGAGCAACGCTCCGGTCAACGCTGCACTCACTTTATCCTGAATGATCCCTTGAGTCACAAAGACTCCTCTAAGTCTGCGTGGAAACAGAGAAAATTAAACCGGGACTGTAACACACCAGGATTGCAGAGACAAGATCAGGCGTTCTCAGAATGGGGGCGGACTCGTTCAGCCAAATAGGCTCGACTGGCCTCGATGATGCGCTCTGGACTTATGTGCAGGCAGGCGCGCTCCCCGCAAATTTCGACGTCACGCCAGGACAGGCAGGCGCAACGTAACCCGGTGAGAACGGTGATATGCGAACCACGTGGCGCCCAGCGGCGAGGATCCGTTGGACCGAAACACGCAACCGTTGGAATGCCCAATGCAGCAGCAAGATGCGTGATTCCTGAATCCTGGCCAATATAGAGGGCCGCGTGCGACACCACACCAGCAACCACAGACAGACTTTCACCGCGTACCACTGGCACAGTACTCGGAAGTAGGGACAGCACCTCCGCAACGGACATCTGATCAGCTGGCCCTTCCAGGAGCAACGGAGCGGCGCCAAACCTAATCAACCAGTTAATAACCTGCGCAAGCCTCCAGGACTCGATACACTTTCTGGCACTGCCACTCCCTGCGTGGATCACCACCAGCGGTGTGTCCCTCCGCACCTTGAGTGTTTGCAAGATCTGCCTCCCCTGCTTCCTTATGCCTGATTGAAGAGTGAGACGTTGACTGAGCGGTAGCTCGGCCCCTTCCAGCCCGAGTGCCTCGCAATATCGATCGGCCTGATGTTCAAGTTGATAGAGAGCGGACAAAACAGGTTGAAACCGGATCGACTGCACGCCAATGCCGCGCAACGTGCGTGTGACAATCCCCTCACGATCGGCCAGCCAACCGACTGCCACATCAGCCTGCTCTAGCCAACCACGGATTGGCTGGCTCAGGTACTCACTTCCCGCAAATAACTCCCCTAAGTATGCCGATTCAACAGGAAAGACTCGATTCACCTCTCCACAGTCGTGCAAGAGCATGCCAACCGCACGCCCTCCAAGGAATGCGACTTCATGATTCACGAATCGCCGACGGAGCGCCTGGAGCGCAGGGCGGGCCAACAGCACATCACCCAATGCTGCTGGATGAATCACCAAGACCTTCCGCCTGCTCCTCTCCAGCGGATCGTGCTCCATCATCGGCCGTTTGAACTCGAGTTCTCAGCGGAAGCCAAGTCATCGGGGGTATTAATGTTCCGGAATGACCGAACATTCGATCGGAAATGCAGAAAATCCGCGTCGCTCAAAACCCTGATCCTCAACTCCTTGCAGACATATAGCGACTGAATCTTGAGTTCCCGTCGCTCAGCCATGGCTTGTAGAAGCGGAACACAGCGCTTCGAGTACACGGCATGCATGGGGTGAAACCTGCCCTCAAGGCGCGCAACAACAACATCGGCGGTGGAATCACAGGAGCACATGAAGCGTATTACATCCTGGTCCAGGAAGGGCATATCACAACCTATAGCAAACACTCTTCCCCGTGTAGAAGCGATGAGCCCCGTTAAAAGTCCTCCGAGACTCCCAGCATTTTTCACCACGTCATACACAACGGGACAGCCCTGCACCTCAAGTCCATCAACCGGCTCCGCAAGTGCCACGAGATTCTCAGCAAAAATCGTCTGAAAAAGCGAAAGGGAGCGATCAAATACACTCACGCCACCGACCTTGAGGAAACGTTTATCTCGCCCCATTCTTCGACTTTTCCCACCAGCGACCAAGACACCGGTTACATCTTCAATGATGGGACTACCCATCCGGTAATCCTCCTACTCAATATGAGCGCAAAAAACAACGCGGGGGTGAGTTCCCTCACCCCCGCGCCATTACTCACTTCCTCTCAAAAATCTTTACAACACCTTGCCCTTTTTCTTGTTGGCACGGCGGGTCAACATCCATCCTTCCAGGAACACCACGCCAACTGCAATAACCGCCGGGTAGATGTAGACTTCCTGAGGGATCGGCGGCTGCAGGATAGTATAATAGAAGGCTGAAACCGCCATCTTCCGACCCGCATCTCCGTTATGGCCATCCCAAGCAAAAAACACCATTGGGATGTACTTACCAATATCAAATCTCGTGTACTCGTCATAATCGTCCTTGTCCCCTTTGAGAGGACGTGAGATCATGACGGTCCATTGACCGTTTTTCCATTCGGACTTCAACAACTTGACCTTCTCCTCGAAGTCATCACGTTCTTCGAAGTCCTGATCCCATCCGGTTCCCTTGAATGAACGCAAGGAACCGTCCGCCTCCCATTTAAGGATGTCGGCGTTAAACTTCGCGTCTCCCCACAAATAGCGTGGCTTAAATGGCGCTGGAATCTCCTGCCACTTGATCGGAAACTGGAATGCGATAGCATCGTTATACACGGCATAATTATTCTGAGCCGCTGCGATCGATCCTTCCTCCCCCGTCTTTGGAGCCTGTTCCTTCACGCCGAAATTCTCGACGTTAACCTGCGTCGGTGCCCAAGGAAGCTTTCCTTCTGCAATGCTCTTCGTCCGATCATCCCACTGGATCAAGTACACGACGCTTTTTTCGTTGTAGAGCGACTTCACCCAGATATCGTCGATACGGTTCACAAAGTTGCGTGGCTTGTGCGTGATCTGACCGCCCATCGCAACATAGCGCCGTGGCTGCTTCTTCCACATTTCATTCTCTGGATCGTTCGAAATCTCCCCTTCGACGGCAGTAGAAGGCACAACGAAATTGATCTTTGGCTTGTCGGTTAGAGGATCGATACCAAGCGGCTTACCTTCCTCGTCACGTTCACACAACGAATTGACAAAGTTTGCGATGTTCCAACGATCCTCAATCGAGGTGCTATCGGCAAAGGAGGGCATTGGGGTTCCGTTGACGCCCGTCGAGAATGTACGGAAAATATTCCTTACATTGTAGGGGTCCTGACGGCTCCCACGGAAATTCCAACACTTATGCCAGTTCGCCGGCTGGATAGAGAAGCCCCAGTCGTCTTTCAAATTGAAAGCATTTCCGTCACCACGGCCCTCTACTCCGTGACATTCAATGCACTTCTTGTCAACGATGAGTTGAGCGCCCTTCTTGATGCTGTCTTCCGTAGCTTCAGCAGGCTTGATCGTAGCAAGCTGAAGGACCGTCTGCGTCTCAGACTGTTTATCCGTGAACTTTCTGTCCTTAACCAACTGCGTCGTCACATATGAGAGGACCTGGATTCGCTGTTCCTCAGTTAAGATGCCTTCCCATGGTGGCATCGCCGAACCTGGAAGACCATGCGTCACCGTATCGAACAAATCGTTCTTCCCGCTATCCGGAGTCTTTTCATTGTAATTGAACAGCGGCAGTTCCCCACTCGCCGTGTGACGAATTTTGAAAGTGCCCTGATTGAAGTTTCTAGGGCGAGGCCACAGCCGATCAGCACCAGGGCCATCACCTGCACCGTCCACACCGTGACACCAAACACATTTAGTGAAGTAGACACGCTTGCCCGATTCGATCATTTCCGCCGGAGGGGCAGGAGCCAATTCCCCCTTGGCAAAACCCTCGGGAAGATCTTCGGCTTGACCAACTCCTACAGTGCTGGCGGAGAGGAGAAGGGCACCGAGGGCTACCCCGATAACCGGGGAAACCTTTACGCTCATAAGAAAGTTTCTCATTATTAACCTCACACCTGTTCTCCCAGGTTGTTTGTAAGATTCAGAATTAGTCCCATGTCCGAGGATAGTATCCCGTGTGCCAATACTCGAACAGGATCACCTTCCAGATTTCGTCGGTGGTTAGGTGCTGTTCCCATGGCGGCATAACAGAAGCCCAGGGGAATCCTTCATTCGGAAGACCAATTCCTCCCTTAGCAACGCGCCAAAAAATGAATGTTTCCTGTAACTGCGCAATCGTGCCTGGGTCAGTAAAGTTCGCGGGAATCGGATTGAAGGCAAACGCATGGAGTCCACGACCGTTCAAATTGTCACCATGGCAAAAGTGACAATTCTGGAAGAAGATCTCACCGCCTTCCCGCACATACTTCAAATATCCTTCAGCCTTCTCATCCCAAGGGTTCGCATTGGGTGCCATTAAACGCCCCATCCCCTGCTCGACGATCAGCTTGTTGCTGTAAGCCTGATCATATTTCCCTTCGAGGTTTACACGATAGGGATTCTGCGAGGTTTGAAGGGTGTAGGTTTTGCCGTGGACCTTCGTGCTCGCTGGAGGGGCTGGATGCACCGTGCGCAACTCGATCGGTTCATCCACACTTGGCTTCATCGTCAAGAACGAGAAGCCTCCGATCAAGATCGGCAGGAGAATTAGGTACATCGTTCGAAGGGCTTTGTGGAATCCGGTATTAGCGTCCAACACGTTGAGAATGGGTTGCCGGAATTTCTTCCAATCTTCTTCGTTGGCTGAGACCCACATGAATACAGCAACAAAGGAAACGACCCCATACATGGCGCGCACGCTGAAGGGGATCGGGGGGTAAATGCGGAACTTGAGATAGGTCTGGACAAATGCCCAGAACAAAACCCCCTGCCAAAACCGCGGAATGGTCATTCCCATTGAACTGGCCAGGTAGCTCAGCCCGGTAAAGCCGGCGACGAACACAGCCAGCTCGCTCAGCACCTGCATGGGCATGTAGCCCTCAACGAGCCTGACGGTGTTCGATGGAACTACTCCGAAGATCATACCGATCAACATGAGCAGTCCAAGGACACCGATCAGCGCCCCGACTGACATTAATGCTTTCATGTCCTCATCTCCCTTTCTTCCGCAATAGCAGCCAGATTACTACTCTTCAACTCTAGGAGGCTTTGGGAGGTTCCTTCCCTTCCTGGACCTGCGAGAGGTAATCTACAAGCTTCTTGAGTGCACCGGCGCTCAGTTTTTGCCCAAACACCTTCGGCATGGTGTTGTCAGGGAAGCCCTTCACGACATAGGCGCTTGGCTCTACGATCGATTCCATGATGTAGTCAGGAACACTCTTGGCCTTACCTTTGTAATCCTTATCTTTGATCCGTAGAGGAGCATTAGTTCCCTCGACCAGCTTAGGACCAATCGTACCGGTCGCACCCGCGATTCCGGGAATCGTGTGACACGCCACGCACTGACCTTTAGCAAAAATCTGATCGACTGGTTCCGTTCCATCAGCCATCAAGGCTGCTCCACCCCCCCCAGCTGCCTTGTCACCTTCCGTCGGTGGTTTCGGGCGGTCGGACTCAGGAATGAACTTCTCATAGGACTTCACAATTTCATCAAACCCAGGAGCTTCCCGTCCCTCCCGGACATACAGCCACGTGTCAACGGCAGCCAATTCTGGGAGGCTCAGGGAAATTGGGGGCTTGTGGATGGCCGGCATTGGACTTTCTTTGTCATTGGTGCCCTTCACCCCAAAGCCAGCCACTACAAAGCAGCTAGGGCATGAGTGGGATTCCGCAATGTACTCAATTGCGTTTTCGGCCGTGCCTGAACCTGGAAATGCTTCCTTCTGATTGCTGTCACGAGCAGCTGGATTACCCTTGTGGTACCGAGGGTCATTAATCTGCGCTTCCGCTCTTTCTGGGATTCCATCGAGATTCGGCGCACGCTCACCAAGCATCCCTTTGTGGAAAGCATGGCAGAGCGGACATTGACCTTTGCCGATGGCTCCCTGAACCTTATTTTGACCGACCCCACCAAAGATGATTTTTTCACCTTCGTCGGCCAACTCGGTCTGGGGCATATTGCTAAAATCTTTCTTTTCTTCGATGGGCGGGAAACCACCCTCTACTTGAGGCAGCCAATTTCCATATCCAGACAAGGCCGCCGCGATGAAGAACATGAACCCTCCGATTTTCAGCAAGGCGCTGATGTTCGTAAAGTAAAGGGCCATCATGAACGTCATGGAAGTGATCAAGACAAGAGATACCGGCAACAATCTCGATTCACCGAAAAAGTTCATCTTGTAGTTGGCAATGGCCATGAACAGGAGCATGGCTCCCCAAAACCCGATGAACGTCTTGAATACTGCTCGCTTGTTGGCGACAGGATCAGAAATGGATGCCTTGAAGTAAAACATCAGGGCTATCAAAAGCCCTAATGCTGGCCATCCCATCGCCAGGGCTGATTTAATGAGTTCAATCACAGCTCAAACCTCCTGCAGGAGGGGAGGGCTCTGGCTGCGCGAGCATCCCAGACACCCTCCCACATTGATTCATTGTTTGCGTTTTGATTAGTGACCAACTGCTGGCGCGGTAGCCCGGCCAGGAACAGCGGCCTTCGCTTCGACGGGAGCCTTTTTCGCTGCTAGGGCACCCAACCAAAACACAAACATGATGCTGATCCAGAAGAACAACACGTTGGCAGAAATCATGTTCGCCGCAAAACCTACCGTGTGGGTATAAGCCCATGGCGAGTTGTCGCGCATGATTTCATTCACGTGCCAGAAGAGCCTCACCGACGATCTGATATACCCCATCAGACCCATCATCCACGTGAAGGCGGTGGCAAGCATAATCAACGCATACTGCGAGCGAGCCGAGATCTTACCCCACTCAATAGGTCCCATCTGCTTTGCACCTTTCATCATGACGCTATTAAGGGCGAACATGAAGAATAGGCAAGACAGAGTCGTTGCGACCTGCGGCACTGACAGTCCAACACGGACGTTGGCAGGAATGTAGTAGCCATAAATGGCGAGCATGATGATGTTAAGGTAGGCAAAGAAAAAGAAACAGCCCATGAAAATGTTACCAAATTTGGCCCACGAGACCGTCGAAACCTTGTTGCCCCGCATGTACCACACGAAGCTCAAGACGGTGGTGGTAATGATTACGTTAATGCCGCCATTCTTGGCCGACATAACACCGTAGTTACCAAGCACGGGGTGCTGCTGCCCGCCCATCGCCTTCAATTCGGCCGGAGTCATGACGATGGTATGCGGGGTAATGAATACAAGATAGCCGCAAGTCAGCAAGAAGACGAGGTACTTAATGTAGCGCTGATACTTTTCGGCGCCACGCATCCGCCCCAATGCCTGCCAGAGATAATAGTTAGTACTCAGAAACAGGATACCGATCATGGTCGCCTGAATGATGAACAGCCACGCAAGCAAGCCACCCATCAACGTGATACCCATCTGTTGCCGATACGCATATACCTCACGCATCAGCCAGTATCCAGCGAATGGAAGAGGAATCAAGAACGCTACGCCCAGCGCCATAGCGATATAGCCCATCCAGTCGTAATGAGCACGTTCTTCGTCGGTCTTGGCGGACAAGAACCGATAAGCTGCATAAGCCGCGACAACACCGCCTCCGAAGGCCATGTTACCGAGAATGCGATGCAGATTGAGAGGATTCCACAAAGCGGTGTGGATCACATGCCAAATGTTGCCAAGATAGCGCCCTTGCTCATCTACGCCAGCAGGGGACATCATGAACCCGATCCAGGAATTGGCAAGGAACATCAGAATCGTACCAATGACGTTCAGGACCACTGACATGCTGAGGTGAATCCACTTCAGGAAGCCCTCCTTCATCTTGTCCCAACCGTAATAGTAGATGTAGAGCGTTCCGCTCTCAGCCACGAACATCAATGCATAGATGTGCATGACCGGCCTGAAGATACCAGAGAGGTATTGAAAGAAGGCCGGATAGAGAGTCAAGAAAGTGAAGATCAAAATCCCACCAAGGATGGCGGTCAACGAATAGGCCGTCAAGCTGATCTTAATAAAGTCATAGGCCAGCTGATCATACCGCTTGGCCATAGCCTTATCTTTCGTCACGACGCCCATGAATTCGATGACCATACAGAAGATGGGCACGGCCAACACGAAGCTACCGTAATAGAGATGCTGCTGGTTTGCGAACCACAACAAGACGCGACTTTCAAAATTGTATCGCGGGTAGTCCTTCTCACCGTCCGTCGTCTTTGGGGCCGGAGGCCCAGAGACAATACCTTCCGTTTTGTAATAAACATCCTTGCCCTTCTCGATTTTTGCTTCACCGCCCTCTTTTTTGGCATCAGCGGCCGGTGCGCCACCGTCACCAGCAAGGGCAGGGATCGCAACCAGGATGGGCATGAGGAGGAGGCCGATCATTGCGCACAGCGCCATGATCGACATCAACTTCGTGCGGGTTACAGAGCCCATGGGTTACCTCCTTGATACATCTCGTATGTGAACAACATAATCAAAACCCTATCTCCCCAATTACTTTCGAAGGAGATACCAAAAGTCCAACCCTTGCGCATCCATCAAAAAGTGATCAACAGCCGCAAAAAACGAGACGCAGATCAAGATCGAGACGACGAAATACACAATTGTTTGGCCCATCTCAAACCCCCTTCAACTTAGTAAACGTTTCCCAAGGCCAGGATCAGGATCAGCACGGGCACTGAATCCCACCGAACCAGTAAAAAAACCAGAGGCTCACTGCCAGGGTGATGTAGAAAATCATTTTTCCGATCTTAATTGAGATGTCGTCCTGAGCAGCTTCCATCTTGATTCCCCCAACGGTTTAAGTACGTATTTTTAATTGACACACCAACTATGCTGTGTTAATCAAAATCCCTCACCCATCTGATTTTTAAAGGGATTTCTATGGCAAAAAACTCAAAAGTGTTCGACATTATAGTTTTGGCTGGAATGGTTGTCAATATCATTCTGGCCGTGTTTCTGATCCTCTACTACTTTGATTTTCTATGATTTTCCACCCTTCCCACCCTCAGACGTACGGCCCTTCTCCACGCTGGATTGAGCACAACGGAACCCAATCGTTTCGTCACGAAAGTCCGCCATCATTTTGCTGCGAGCGGTGATACGCAAGTCTGATCCTGAACTCGTGTATCCCGCTCCCCTCAATACTTTGTACGTTCCAAATTCAGGACTTTCAGGGTTCCGATCAGAAGCGGCGGCATAGGCACCTTCGAGATACCAATCCTCCACCCACTCCATCACGTTCCCAGCCCCATCCATCACCCCATAAGGACTGGCATCGCTTCGCACTCGCCCCACCGGAGCCGCCACATCAAACCCATCGTTGATACGAGCCCAATTTGCACCACCAGGCATTTCGACGTTGCCCCACGGCCACAGACGACCGTCAGTACCACGCATGGCCTTTTCCCACTCTGCCTCGGTCGGCAAGCGCCGCCCTCGCCATGCGCAGTAGGCTTTAGCATCCTCCCAGGAAACATACACCGCAGGCTGGTTCACGCCGCGCATACGCCCAGGATTCTTGGCATACCGCGAGGGAGGTCCAGATTTTCGATGGCCTGTCGCCTTCACGAAGGCCGCATATTGCGCATTGGTCACTTCATAGCGATCGATGAGGAACTCATCAAGATAGATCTGTCGCTCAGGCTGCTCATCAAACCCGCCCTGATTCGTCCCTCGGATGAAGGGCCCCGCAGGGATGACGACCAATTCTTCCGGCAAGGGCTCCTCGGGAGACGCCTCTGAAGCGGTGCCAGACACTTCCTCTTCAGAATGCGTTGATGCCGCCTCAAATGGAGTGGAGATCGTCCCGCGAAAAATGGCGATTATAGGTAGGCTCGCGGCAAAGAGCACCGCGAGGAGGAAAACCACTTTAAAGCGCGTTTCCAGCATGCCGTGATCGACTACTTCCCCACCGTGTCGACATCGACATCTTTCGCACAACGAAATCCAATTGTGATGTCATGTCGCCAGGGTTTCGCCTGGAATCGTTTCGAGGAGCGCACATTTCGTTTTGTTTCTCTCCAGGAACCACCGCGAATGATTCGTTGTTCCCCCTGGTCGGGCCCTTTCGGATCTCGGTAGGGCGAGGCTCGATAAAAGTTTTCATCATAGACATCCGCTACCCATTCACCGACATTTCCCGTCATGTCGTAAATTCCATACGGGCTGCGCCCCGACTCAAAAGAGCCGGGGGGGGCGAGGTAGCGAAACCCATCTTCTGTGCCATCGATGTTTGCATACCCGGAGATAAACTCATCACCCCAAGCATAGCGGCGCTTTCCTTCCCCGCGAGCAGCCTTTTCCCACTCTGCCTCAGTCGGCAAACGCTTTCCGGCCCATTTGCAATAGGCCTCCGCATCATCCCACGTCACTGCGATGGCAGGGTATTCTGATTTCAGCAATTTGGTTGGATCGTCTTCAAAGACCTCTATTTTTCGCTTCACCCGCCTAGTCATCTTCAGAAACCGATCGTACGCATCCTGTGTCACTTCATGCTTATCAAGGAAGTAGGTCTTCAAATAGACTTGATGCTCAGGCTTTTCATCCGGGTCACTGTCATTATCGCGGCTCCCCATGACGAACGGGCCTTCGGAGATTTGCACCATTTCCCGACCATCATCCCCGACAAGGGTCTTGTACATCGAAAAATCCTGTGCGACAGGTGCGGCAACGGGTTTGGCTTCTGACGCAATAGAGAGCGCCAATTGACGCATTTGCTTAGCCTTGTAGGACTCGTAGACCAATCCTCCAATCATCAGAATGAACGACCCAAACACAAAGATAATCGACCCGATGAGCACACCCCGATTTTCCATCGCCTTACTCACGCCTCATGATTTGGTCACCGCCGAGTGAGCCGCGCCTGCGTCCTCACCTTCCCTCGCCGTCGCGGCTCGTCTCGCCGCCCGGACATCCAACAACATCGAAATCTGCACGCCGAGAAAGCCCCCCATGGCTGCCCCGGCGCCTGCCCCGAATGAGACCTTTTCCAGCCCGGCGATCATCCACGCGAGCAGGCCGCCCAAGACCGTGCCGACCAAAATACTGGACAGAAATCGGCGGCCGCCCAGAAAGCCGACCACGGCGCCAAGCAACACACCAACTCCGGAGGTTACTGGAATGGATGCCGAACCGAGAAAAGTACCGATCAGCGCCCCGACTGTGCCCATGACCATGATGCCGAAGGCCAGATCAAATAACATACTGGTTGAGGGTCGACTTATCACCGCTACCCAATCCTCATAAACCCGAGCCCATGAGCAATTTACTTAGCCGGGCCCACCGTCACCGGGCCAAAATCGATTTCTACTCCGGGCCCGGCAAACAGGGAGATCCCCCAGGCTTTTTCCTGCGGCTCGTGCTTGTGAATTCGCTTGAAGTCTTCGTAGACATTCACCCGCTCTTCGACCCACTCTCCGACCGGCAACACCCCGCTCTGGACGACCAACTCCGAACCACTGAACATGCCACCCTCGACGAACGTTCCCTCAGGTTTTCCAGCGCTCCAGATATATTTGGTAAATACAGGAATGAACATGAGATCCGTATCCAACGAAGCATATACGGCCGCGACAGGCTCAGAACCACTTGGGGCCTTATGGAGACGCCACCGCCAGGTCAGGACCGGGTACGCCTTTGGATCCCAATCAATTTTGCGCTTCTTGATACGCTGTCCAGCATCCTTCGCCGCCAGAAATCTCTGGCCATCCTCCGATTGAATCTTGTACGCGTCCCTACCTTTCGCCTGGCTGCGTTGATTCTCATGCTGCCAATCAATCGGAAATCCGCCTTGGTCAGCGGATTGAAAATCTTCTAATACCAGGACTCCAGGATCAGCCGCAAAAGCCACATCACCCTGCCCCAGAAGCGACGACCATCCCATCAACCCCAACAACCCTATCGCACCGACCAATACCCGCATTTCCATCCCTATACTCCTCATCACTTGCCTATCCTTCATGCGAAGGAGAGGGCAAAAATCCCGCCTCTTTCTCCGCGCTCAGGTCCTCATGCATCACCGGTTGCTGTCCTCGTTGGCACACCCAGAACAAGAAAAAGACCGCTCCCCAGAAGAGCACCATATTAATGGTCACCATCTTCGCGGCAAACCCAAGCGTCGGCGTAAATGCCCAGGGCGACGTGTCCGGCATCAACTCGTTGACGTGCCAGGCCAACCGCCCCGATGAACGGATGTACCCCATCAACCCCATCACCCACGTAAACGCTGCAGCGAGCCCAAACAGCCCCACCATTCCGCGAACCGAAATATGCCCCCATTGCACCGGGCCATGCATCGTCGCGCCACGTAACATGCGACGATTGAGCAACAACCCCAGCGTGACCACCAGAAGCGTCGTCACGGCCTGCGGCCCTGACAGCGCTACCCGAAGACTCGCCGGCAAGTAGAAACCGTAGACCGACAGCCCGATGATGTGGGCTACCCCGAGACCGAAGAGCGCGGCCAGCGCGAGATTTCCCGCCCGAGCCCAAGAGATGGTCATCGTCCGATTCGCGCGACGATAATAGATATAGCTCAAGGCCGTAATGCAGATCATGACGTTGACCGCCCCGTTCTTCGAGGACATCACGCCGTAATTGCCGATCACCGGGTGCTGGGCCCCGCCCATGGCCTTGACTTCAGTCCCGGTCATCAACAAGGTGTGGGGGGTCAACCAGATGAACAAACATCCGGTCAGCGCCAGCAGCAGATACTGATAGTAGGATCGATACCGTTCGCCACCACGAATCCGCCCCATGCTCTGCCAGAGATAATAATTGACCCCCAGAAACAGGGCGCCGATCAGCAATGCCTGCACGACGAACAACCAGGTCAGCAGGCCGCCCATCATCGTAACACCCATGCTCTGACTGTAGGCATACACAGATCGCATCAACCAATAGCCGGCAAACGGCATGGGCAGCAGCGCACAGACCGTCACAAACAGGAACACGTATCCAACCCAATCATAATACGCACGCTCTTCCTGACTTTTCCCGGAGAAGAATCGATAACAGGCGTAGGCCAAGACGACGGCACCGCCGGACATGATATCCGCCAGAAACCGGTGGAGGTTCAACGGACTCCACAGTGCCGAACGCAACAGATGCCAGGGGTTCCCCAAATACCGGCCTTGCCCGTCAACACCGGACGGGGCCATCATGAACGCCGACCACGCATTTGCCAGTAATAACAAGGAAGTACCGAACACCACCGCAATCACGCCAATCGACAGATGCACCCACTTCAAGCCGGGCTCCGCCATGCGATCCCAACTGTAGTAATACACAATCGTCAACGCGGTGGTTCCCACAAACACCAGCGCATACAGCGGCATCATGCCCTTGAAGGTGCCCCCCATGTACTGCATAAAACTGGGATAGAGCGCGATGAACATCGTCAGCATGACACTGCCGACGACGGCGGTGACGGACAAGGCCAGCAACGCGACCTTCAGCAGATCCTGGGCCAGTCCATCATAGCGCAAGGCCATCGCAGGATTCTTTGCGACCAGCCCCAGCAGTTCCAGCAACACACAAAAGATGGGCAACGCCAGAACAAACCCGCCAAAATACGTATGCTGTTGAATGATGAACCACATCAGCAACCGGCTGTCGAGGGAACCGACCTGCGGGTAGTGATTGTCGTTTGCCGTCGGCGCCGAAGGCCCACTGGGCACACCGGGGGTGTGGAAATACACATCGGCGGAAGGGTCCGCAGCCATCAGCAGCGGCGGGCTCACCAACAGCGCACCGAAGCTCGACAGGAATCCGCATAGCAGCAGCACGATCACGAACGGAACCGATACATGTTTCGTCATGACGACACTCTCTGGCTATTCTTCTCAAAAACGGTTGCAGATTCATGGAGAGCCGCACCCGCAATGGATTCACGAGACTTGCCCAAGATGCCCATGACAAACGGGCACCGCAGCAATGCACTGGGTACGCCTCCCGGTTGACGACTCTCAATCTCTCGCCGATCGCCGAGATAATAACAATACAACGCCATCATGCCGCCGACGAGCGCGGCCACACAGGCATAGAAGCCCGAGGAAAGTATCGGCTGCCGTAAGACGTACAACCCCACTCCGACCAACACCAGATAGTAAGTCGCGGCAAAGGCCAATCCTGGCCACCACCAGAATTTGACGAGTTCCCTCCATTGCGTGACGGCCAACCTGGGCCTCCACGCCCCCCGCTCTGCTTGACCGGCAAAGAACGCCAGGAGCCCGACCGTCCCTGCCGCCAGCGCGACGACACCGGCTTGACCGAGTACCGCCAACTCCCCATCAATGAGCGTCGCCGTCAGGACCGACAAGCCGGCGCACGCCACCGTGCCAGCTATCACCCAGGTAGCAAGCGATTGGTCGGCCCGCTGCAGCAACCCCCACAGCGCCGCACCGTCCGGGAACGTCACGAATGGCCGCCCATTCGCTTCAAGCCACCGAACGTACCCGATCTCGAATGCGTCGCGAGCCACGGCCGAACTGGGAATGATGAGGGCCATCATGGCCGGCCCATCGGGATGTTTGAGATAGTCGTATCCCACCAACCATAACAACGCGAGAACCAGCAATGACAGCTGAACACCGTAGACAAATCCAATCCAGACGACAATCCAGCCAATCCGACGCACTCCATCCCCCGCGACTAATTCCCTAAATGGCACGGCCCGCCCGACGCGATAGGCACACAAGGCCGTTGCCATGGAAACCAGCCCGCACAGCACCAGCAGCGTCAGCGGATCGGCAAGAGAAAACCCTTGCTTTGCGGCCCGATAGACCGCAAACGCTACCAACCCGGGGAAGAACATCACGAGACGTTTACGTCTACGAACCGAATCTTCCGTGACGGCAAGCGTCAAACTTGGAAGTACCCGTAATGCCAATCGATGCAGCATGATTTAGACGGCAAGGTGAACCGAGGAAAGGCCCATTCCGCCCCTCACTACTTCCTGCGCTCCTCACATCTCATTGTTTCTGGCCGCCATCCCGAAATACCGCGCCTTCACTTCTTCCATCAACGCCACCGTCACGACACGCGCCCCTCGATCGACGGCCGTCCGTTCAAGTTCAACCCGTGCCATAGCTCGAACGGGTGGCGGCACATTGGCGAGCCTTTGTTCCGCTTCTGGATCCCAGGCGACGACATCGCCGGTTTGCGCCTGATCGATCAGATCATAGGTGATCACCCGCTGCTGCCTGGATTTGGCGAACCCCTCCACCAACTCACGGAAGAACGGCACAGCATAAGGTGGGGTTCGATCCAATCGATGCTTGGCATCATCAGACCACATGAGCCGATCCACGAGCCCGTCGACCTGTCCCGCCGAGCCCTCGATGCCGACCAGCCAGCGACAGGGGCGACATTCCGTCCGGACAAACCAGGCCGGTTGTCCGTCTTCTGCCAGTCGCTCCTCAACTCCTTCGGTATGCATCCAGCCGCCGCAGCCGCATACAAGCATAAACCGTGACTCGCTCCGTGCATGGCCCGTATCGATATCCCTACCCGATTTTTCCGGGATACAAGATATACAACATGGCGTAGGTAAAGGTGCCCGTCAGAAACAAAATACAGTAGACAATCATGGTAAAGCGGCCCAGTGCACGATGTCGCTGCCCGCCGTCCGGCCAGATGCGCTGAATACCCATTTCAACGGCGAAGACGGTAGCCACGAGGACGAGAAACCCGATGTAGACCTCCAGCTTGCGCATGGAAAACCCAGCCGACATCACCCGCGTCCCGAAGAGGACGATGACCAGAGTCAGGAGTGCCGCAAAGATCAGGCCGACTTTCTTCCACGAGGTTTGCAACTGCGAGGCACTGAGGATTCGGGTTCCGCCGATGAACTGTTGAGAACGAAAACCCAACACAATCATATAGACGGCCATGACCAGTCCAATGATCACCAGAATGATATGAATGGTGAGCACAGGGATAAAGACGTAGTCGTACAAGGCTTGCGACCCACCGAACCCTTCCTTGCCCTCAAATGCCAGGACCCCTAATTGTCGAAACAGATAGTAGGCGGTGAAGAATCCCACCATCGTGATCATGCCGCCCAACATCAACCAATGATGAGGGTGTCCTCGATGCTGCTTCGCCTGAATCCAGCCGACGATGAAGAGGCCGGTGAACAACGTGGCCATCAACTGGCTGAGATCTGCCCCCATCGTGGCATGGGTCCCGAAGAATCCGGGCTGTCGCAGAAATTCAAACATGGTCGTTTCTATTCCGCCTGTGGCCTGACACCCTGCACCACCGCGTTCCGTTCAATTTCTTCGACCGATACATATCCGCCATCGTGCATCCATTGCATGGCTTCTGCCGTGCGGTAGCAGGCCCCCTGTTCGGTGTTCACGAGGATGTGCACTGCAAACGCCGCCGTCCACGCCGGACTCGTACCGGACGGATCCAGGAACCGGTCCTTGATAACCAAGCGGCCACCGGGACTGAGGTGCCCGTGAATCTTTTTTACCAGCGCGGCATTGGTCGCAAGATTTTGGTAGTGCAGGATGTCGGACATTAAGACCACGTCATAGGGGCCGCCAAGGGCATCCCGATTAAAATCACCAGATTTCAGTGCGATCCTATCTTCGAGTCCTGCGTCCTTCACCGTCCGTGTCGTCAGCGGGAGCGTGGTGGCCAAGTCAAACACCGTGGCAGACAGCCCCGGATACACCCGACAGAATGCGATCGCATTGGTTCCTGCCCCGCCGCCCAAATCCAACATGGTCCGAGCGTGATGGAGTCCCAGCCGCTTCGCCAAATCTGGCCCGCTTTGCTGTCCAATGCGATGCAGTACGGACAACACATTGGCCCCTAGCGCCGGATCCGTCTCAAACACATGCCGAGTAACTGGGGAACGGCCGGTCCGGACGGCCTCTTCTAGCTTCCCCCAGTTGTCCCACTCGGCATCGTGAAGCAGAAGCAAGTGTCCAACATATTGCGGCCCATGCTTGACCAGATAGGTCAGCGCCACCGGAGTATTCGCATAGGTGTGCCCGCTTTTTGACAGGAGTCGTATGGCCACCAATGCGTTCAGGAGCAATTCCAAGGTGCGTTCATCGGCACCGAGCCTCTCAGCGAGTTCCGCCGCGCTGTGTCCCTGGCCATCCAACAGTGAAAAAACATCTAACTTCACGGCAGTTAAGAGAATTTTCGTCTCCCAGTAGTACCCTAACTGGAAGACTTCGGCGAGAGACAATTCGCGAGGCACAGACCCCCCACTTCGAGAATGTGGCGTAGAAATTGGTCATCTTACCCAGTTCAGAAAGAGAAACGCAAGGCGAGCGGCGGGCAGCCTCGGCCGCTTCATCTCCCTAACTCGCGCAGGCGACCAGGCAAGATATTTCAGCGAGGATCACAGGCTGAACACCTCCTCAAACCTTGCGCGAATCATCGAGAACAAGGACGTGACATAAAGAAAAAGGGCAGTGGCTCGCATTGAACCACTGCCCTTCCTTAAGCGGGCTGTCCCGCCTCAGATCTGACGGAAAACGTCTACTTAATTTCAGCCTTCAAGTTAGCCGTTCCACCCTCGGCCACTTCAATCTCAAACTCGTTGAGCTTACCCTTGCCGACGAACGGATGCCACACGACCACCTTGTGCTTGCCGGCAGGCACGCCCGTGATCTCGAACGAGCCATCATCCTTCACGACGACGTGGTGCGCATTCCACACCGGCAGGAAGAAGGACTGCATGAACTCGTGCTGGTCGCACTGCAAACGATAGTACCCAGCCTTTTCGGCGCCGCCACGGAACGTGACCGGCTTCTCCAGCTTGTCACCCTTCTTGGCCAACCCGATGTTGAAACCGGTGGCCGAGGTGGAACCCTTCACCGTGAAGCTGTGCGGGTTGTGCAACACACCCTGGGTGGACTTGGGATCGTCAGGATCGGCATCGTTGTTGACGGCGCGGAACGGCTTGGTGTTCACCACCACGCCAGTAAACGGCAAGAACTCACAGAACTCCGCCACCACATCCGTGCCCTTGAATCCGTCCACAAACGCCTGATCTTCGACATCGACCACGGCCACAACTGCACCCTTCAACCCACCATCCTTAGCCACCTCAATGGTCTTGAGGAAGCGCTTATCGCCATCCATAAGGCTCTTGTTCGGGTTCTTCGGGCAAAACTTCGGGTTCGGAAACTTTGAGAAGGAGAACTCCTTCTGCTCGGCCTTCCCGGGATAGGTCACTTTCCCGGCGATCGTGCCTCCGGCAAATGAGGTGAGGGGCGCAGCCAAAAATGCTGCGGCCGCAACGCCGAACACTACTTTCATCGCACCCTTCTTCATGTCACTGCCTCCTTAGTAATGAACATTAACCGAAACCGAACAGCTACTCCGTCACCATTCACTCACCAGGGATGGTGACCCTGCCCCTCTTGCGACAGTCATCGACACGTGGCGTGGCTTTCCCGTGGCCACGACTAGGCCCCTAAGTTTTCTCTATACTGGAATCCGACTCGCACTGTCAACTTCAAATCCAGCCGACATAGTCTGGGGAAATTATGATTTCGGAGGTGTGAGCAGAGCCTTCGTGTGCCCCATGATCCTCACAATCGCCCCGCCCACCGTGGCTCGAACGGCATCATCTTCGTCATGCAACGCCGCCTTCAGAATCGGCAATACCTGCGCCCCTCCGATTTGCCCAAGGGCGCGTGCCGCGGCAATACGCGGCCGTGGAATAGGATCTTTCAGCAATCCGGCCAGAAACTCCACCGCAGCATGCGCATTCGCCCCATGCGCTCGCCCCGCCGCTTTCCCTGCGGCGGAACGCGTTCCGGGGTCATTGTTTTGTGCCAGTTCATACAATGCCCCGGCGACAGACTCGAAGGGCTCCCCAACCCGCAATAAGGCCGAGACGACGGCTGCCTTAACAACGGGGTTCTGATCACCCAAGGACTTTCTCAGCGCCACCAGCGACTCCTTGACCCCCAATTCACCTAAGCTGATCGCCGCCGAGGTTTTCACCGCTGGAATCTTGTCGTCGAGAGCCTTTTCCAACGCGGGTATCCCCTGTATCTTCCCAAGGTCTCCCAAGGCTGATGCTGCCGCTCCACGTACGGAAGGCTGCGTGCTGGTCATCCCCTCCAGAAGAATCGAAAGCCCACGCGCATCTTTCAAATCCCCCACCATCCTCAGCGCTGTGGCGCGCTCTTCCGGATTTGGTGCTGCGGCAGCCTTTTGTATCCTGTCCCACATCGCGCTCTGGCCGGCATGATAGAGGGCTCCTGCCGCGGCGAGACGCACAGCCGGCTGTTCGTCGACCAAAGCTTTTTCAAGAAGCGGAATCACCGAAGGATCATCGCTTTTCGCCAACACTTTGATGACCGTGGCCTTCACCAGTCCGGCCTGATCTTCCAGGGCGTTGCGCAATCGCGGTGAACGCCGTCCTGCATCGAGTTTCCCCAACGCTTCGGCGGCTAATGCACGCACCAGGCCGGACCCATCGCTCAACCCATCTTCCAACGCAGGGATCGTTTCGGGAGAATCAACGTCCTTTAACGCTGTATACGCTGCGCCTCGCATTTGCTCGCGCATATCTTTCACGAGTGCATAGATGAAGCCGAGCGCCACGTCCTTTAAAAGCGGCCGATCCTCTTGTTTCAATTCCTGTTCATGCCGTTCGTACTCGACCAATGCGTCCTTCGGCTTTCCGAGAAAAATCAATGACCGAACTTTCAGCCGCCTCGTCTCCGGCTGACTGCCTTTTTCCTTCATGACCTGCTCGAGGAGGTCCAAGGCTTCCTGGTATTGCTTTTTGTCGAAGGCGGCCTGCGCCTCCTTCACTGAACTCGCAATGGCGGGCAACGGCCAGAAAGCGGCAAGGAACCACGACACCATGCCTGCGGCCATACATCCGGTGATCGTCCTAATCCAGCGTCTTCTGCTCTGCGATTCCATGAAATCCCTTCCTGGTCGTGCCACTGGCCCTCATCCTCGTTCTTGCGTGGTAGGTTGTGGAACCCAACGCTGATATCCAGTCGGCACCTCAAAATAATAATCAGGCTGAGGAGAGAGTCGAATCCGCAGATATTCAATGGACCAATCACGGTCCTGACTGACCAGTTTCAACACGACTCCCGTTTCAACATCGACCCACTCATAAAACCGCTCATTCCGGCCGTTGTAATCCACCCCAACCTCGTACAGTCTGGAGGCACGCCCGATGGTGGTGGCATCACCGATCAGAGTCCGGCGTTGTTCCCCAGGAAGGGTGGATTGAATCGGCAGGATTTCCTCAGGCTTGACGGGAACCGGAAGAACTTGTCGGCGCTGGGCCAGCACAAACCACGACTCGCGTTTATCTAATCGAATGATTTCGATACTGGAATAACCGAGTTCGGTTTTGACCGCATACTTGTATTCGAGCCGAATACGGTCATGCTTAGCGAACACCTGAGCTTCGAACCGTCGCCCTTCTACCCGCTTCACCAGCGACGCAGAGAACTCGACTTGCCCCGAAATCGCAGTAACCGAGGCGGCTTCGTGCACCCAGGCATCCCCTGCGACAGGGAGAGAGAGGCTCATCGACAACCAGCCTCCGATAACCCAGCGCCACACGCGATTCCAGGTTGGACTAGTGCTGATGCTCCACCAAGGGCTCAATCTCAACGGGATGGCCCAACGATTCAAGCCCAAACCGTGGATTGTCCATCACTTTGTAGGCTGTGCGATTTCCCTTCGGAGCCGGCAAGGCCACTTGCTCGGTCGTGGTTCCGTCCGGGGTAATCGTAATAGTACGCGTGGATCCAGGCCCGGCCTGCGGATGCCATACCACCATTTGATAGGTACCCGGCGGAATATTCTCGATCCTGAACGTGCCCTGCTCATCCGTCACGGCATAATAGGGATTGTTGACGGCCATGGCCCAACTCTCCATATATGCGTGAAAGCCGCACTGCATGTAGAACGTCCGCCGGCCCTTATTCAAATAGATCGGCCCCACCAAAGACTTTCCCGGCGCATGGTTGTGGACTGCACGCATGTTGCCGCGTTGATGCTGGTGATTCAGAATCAGTGGGGTGTTGAACAAGACCCGCGCTCCAGCCTCGGGCGAGGTTTCATAGCCTTGGATGTCGTGCATCACAGGGTCCATATTCACGACTTCCACTGCGTGCCCATTTCGCACAATCGTGATCCAGGGCTGAAACATGCAGTCTCGTGCCTCTATCAACGGCACGGACATGTCAAACGCCTTCCCGGACTCGACCCCCTCGAGCGTGACAATCGCGTTTTTCAATCCGCCTGTCGGAGCCACGATAAAATCACGCAACAATCGCCAACCCTTGCCGTTCGAGATCCGCCCGCAGTAAATAGGGTCCGGAAAGGTAATCAGGTTAAATCCTTTGGGCTCAGGAATCGCTCCCGCCAACGTTACCGTCCCATCCAATGTGCCGCCGTGCTGGACATCGATCACATCATAGGCTTCCACGGGAGACACCACCTGTCCCAACCATAGCAACGTCGCCATTACGAGAGCATGAACTCTTTGACTTCGAATCAGTATCATGAGCTTCCTTGCCTCCGGTTCACGCGCTGCCATGGAAACTCCCGTTCCAACAGTGGACGCACACCGAGCAGCACGCCAAGAGATTTCGGTCCGTCATGCGAATTACGCGTAATCGCGAGGACATTCCGGAGCTTTTCGGTATCTGACACGTCAAATCTGCCGTAGCCATCCCCTTCTCAAGAAGCACACTGCTCCTTCGCACTACGCCGGCACGCATCGGAGTCCGATCGTATAGCCCATTCCAACACAGCGAGGTGTGCGTGAGTGGGGCGCACACCGATTTCATACAGGGCACGTTGCTGATCATACACAATCCCCGTCCCATAACAAAAGGGGGGAGCCCTCTCAGGCTCCCCCCTCCTCACCTCGTACGAGATGCGATCAGCTTACTTCGATGCGACCGGAATCGCATGAAGAGTCGGCTGCTCGACCTCAGCACTCTTGGTTCCAGCACCGGCACCGGTCAGCGGCAACAGCCTGGTGTCACCGGACGGCAACACCCGAACATATCCCCACTGTCCAGACTGCGAGTACGGCAACCGCTGGTTGCTGTACACATAGTCGCCGGGCAGGCGATACATACCACCGGCAGACGGGATGAACGCATCGATCGCCTCCGAACCGGAGTATTCGACGACGCTGATCAAGTCCGCGCCGCGCATGAACGGCTCAATCGGCCACTCATGTTTTTCGACGCTGAACATTCCGTTCTGCTCATTGCTCACGCCCAGCACATGGATGCGCACCGGGTCGCCGGCATGGGCCTCGATGATCGGGGTGGCCGGATCTTCCGGTTTGTCCGCCTTGCACGGCTGGAACACCTTGCCGAGCGAACACCCCTGCTCTTCGCGGAACTTATAGGGCTCCGACCGGTAGTTCACGCCGGTCAGACCCGCAACGTTCTGCACGTACGGCATAAAACTCGTGCCGATGATGTTATCTTCATCCTGGAAGAACAACGCCACGTCACGGTAGTTCGCACGCATTTCATTGCCCGGAATGGACCGGTCAATGATCACGTCGGCCGCCCACGCATTCTTCGTGGACAGGTCGGCGCCGGTTTTCGGGTCACGGTACTTCGACCCCTTCGGCCCGACCACAATCGCTCCGAACAAACCGTTACGCGGATTGGTCATGACATTACCCCAATCCCACACCAGGGATGCGGTCTCCCCGTTGAAGGGATCCGCATAATAGGTGTAGTCGCGCTCGCCTCCCGGCACCACGGTTTGGTCACCAGGATTGTTCCCGACGTTCGCCCCCAGGGAGTCCTTGGGATCGAAAGCAAGGCCGATCGCTGAGAAGGAAGCCTTGCTCGCCTTCATCTTATTCTTCAGGTGCACCTTGACGCAGTCACCAGCGTTCACCCGCAGGGTCAACGGCATCGGCTGTGCGCCGCCGGCTACCTTTGCGACATCCTCCTCCAAGGCGTAGATCTTGGCCTCAGGATTGGTTGTGAGAATCTTCCGCTCAAAGTCCACTTCGATTTCATCCGGCGCCTTCGGATTGAACTTCATACCAGGGAAGTCCATCGCGACGACGTTGAAGTGTTTCACCGGAGCATCGGCAGGACACACCGGCAAGGGCTTGGGCATTTCACCCTTGTTGGAGAAACCGGCAGGCAACTTCTTCAGATCCGCCTGCTCTTTATCCAACACCCGAATGATGCCCCACCCGCCCTCAGAGAACTTCGAGGACCGACCGTTGAAGTGGATGTAATCTCCGGCCAAATGCCGGCTTCCACCAGCCTCGGGCACCACGAGGTCATACCGCTCCGCGATGCCGATGTGGATGGAATTCTTGCGATTCGCATCTGCCGCATACCGCTCGGTCCAGAACGTGTGGCCGGACAGCGTCCACACCATCGACTCGTTCATGAGGGTATGCAAGAGACGGAATACCATCGTATCGCCGACATAGGCACGGAGCGTCGGCGTATACGGATCGCCATGGATCTGGCTGTTGAAAGCCTGTGACACATCAGGATTAGTCGCTAACCGCTGTGCGATCGGCGCCGCCCTGAAGTTCAAGCCGCTGCCTGTGGTGTGGGTGCCACCATTTAGGAACGGCATCGGAGTCATGTAAATCTTCTCTGGCATCATGAATGACACGGTCTTCCCCGCTTCGAGCGCCACTTCGATCGGCTGCCCGGGAGGATTGCCTGCCGTCACAACGTTGACGGTATGCGGAACCGTGTCATGCACCTGCACCATCAATTCACGGAAGCTGTTGTTCACACCATGACCGACCGGCTCATTGGTATGAATATCAGCAATCGGCCCACTCCGGATCAATTTTCCGGTCTTGGGATCATGATAGGTCGAACCGACCGGTTCCGCGATGAAAGTCCCGAACCCGCCATGCGGCCAGGTGGTGGCGCCGAACGCATGGTCGTGCCAGAACACGGTTCCGACATCCGCATCGACCCAGAAGCGTTGCCGCACAAACTCAACGGTCACGATGTCATTGGCCGGGTGATCGTGCTTCAGACCTTTGGCCAAGGTAATCGCATTGCCATTGATAGCTTTGATACGTGAAATTTCATTACCCTTCACGTTGTCGGCGCCCACAAGGAGCAGTGTGCCGACGTGGAACTGTTTCGCATTCTTCACCGTGATCGTGTTCGCGCCTTTCTTCGCGGCGGCGGTCACGACGGTGTTCATCGGGACAGGCAGACCCTTCGCATTCTTCTTCTCCAGCATCGTGAACGGACGTACGGATTGCTCATAGGAGAATCCGGTGATCACCCCGTCGGATGCTTGGTTGTCGAACTGCAGGAAATGCCAGTGGGTGTTGATCTTCGATGACTGGAAGTTGGTGTAGTCATCGTCGTCCCATTCGCTGGTCAGGGTCCAGTCCACGCAATCGTAAATGTTGCCGCGGACGACCAGCGGATACTTCAATTCATCGTTCTTTCGAATCTCCGCTTCTTCCTCGTGCAAGACATAGATCAAGCCATTCGGATCAATGACCGGCGGCTCCTTGCCGATTTTCTTGGCAATCGTGATCGGAAGCTTGATGAAGTGGACATTGTAGTGCTTCCGTCCTGCATTCTCCGGACAGAGGCTCCAATTGCCGTTTTCACCAGGCAGCGCCTGATCGACGCTTTCCTCACCGTTGGCGTCCCGGCGGATCATCTCCAACCAGGGCGCGCCCACATGGTTCGGCGAGAACATGACACGCCGTCCGAAATGCGGGGTCAGGTGAGGCCATGCCACTTTACCGGTCAACGGTTCGAAGGTAATCGGATGCCGCTTGCCCGGGTGAGTGGACTTGTACTTCGGGTTGTCGATAGTGCTCTCAGGCTCGCTCAAGGCACGCGTGCCTTCCCAGGCCCAATCCAGCACCGTGGCGTCATAAGAAATCGTCTGGCCTTTTTCATCGTTCTTGTGGCCAGGCTTGCCCATAGTGGGCAACTGCATTTCCACCCAATCCTTGATGGTGATGGTGGCAGGATTCGACTTCCAATCGCTCTTGCCCTTCTCGACGATCTTGAAGGACTTACCGAACCAATCGACGGTCTGACCGACTAACTTGTCCGACGTAATCGGGGCCTTGATGCGGCCTTTCCGGTCGGGCAACTCGAGCAGATCCGGCATGACGTCATTACGCATGTCGCCCTGCTGCAGGGTGTTATACACCCGCCAATAACCCCACATGCCCGCGACATAATGGTGCGCCACGTGACAATGGAAGAGAAAATCTCCAGCCAGCTGCTGACAGAGGCCCGAGCCGCACTCCGTCTCAAGGTCCAGGGCTTCAGACGGCCCGATCACTTCCACGTCCACACGGTCTGTCTTGGCGCGAATGACCGGGTATTTGACTGGCCCGTTGGCGCTGGTGGTCCACAGATTCATGTCGTCGATGGCGCGCGGGCTGCGCGGCCACCGGATCGTGCCGCCATGGGGATGGTGGCTGTGGAACACTTCCGATCCGCCGTGGACCAGGCGAAACTTCGCGGGGTCGCCCATATAGGAGCGCGGGATCGTGGGTGATGGATCGCCGAAGGTGTACGAGCTGTACCCCATCGACTCGTCCTCGAAGCCGAAGTATTCGTGCTGCACATGCATGTTGTTGATACCGAACGGCTCGCTGCGATAGTTGATCGCGCGACCGCCCGGACGGTAGGCGTCGGTCAGGGGATCCCGCTGAGGCAGGAAGTCGCCCTTCTTGTTGACGGGGCGGAAGGCCTCGTCGCCGACCTCATGGTAGTAGAGAACGAACTCGCGGAAGTCGGGACCGGTCCCGTTCTTGATCATGACCTGCCAACCGCTGGTGGCGGGTGTCGGAGCACCGGATCCCAGGGCTTCCAGGTATTCGGATCCGCGCGGCTCGACGACGAAGGAACCGAAGAGCCCCATCACCGTCAATTCGCGGTCATTGGCGAACGTGTGGAACTGCCGCACGCCTTCCTGCGTGCTGGGATGAATGTACCATTCGAACTCCCCACTCTTGTCCTTCTGGACGATGCTGTCGGAATTCGTGGTGGAAGCTGCGGCACCGGTGGCGCTCACCACCATGCTGGAGCCGTGAATGTGCAGACTAACGTCTTCACCACCCTCCAACTTGTTGCTCAGCTTGATCTTGACGCAATCGCCCTGATTGCCGCGAATGGTGAGGGGCTGAATCCACTGGGCCTGCACACCGGGAATCACCGCGCCCGGATCGAAGCCCTCTTTATCGCGCGCCTCACGATTCTTCGTTTCTTCCGCCCGAACCTTGTCAAGATTTTCATCCAGCGTGTACATGTAGCCGGGGTAAAAATCGAGCCATTGATTCAGCGTAATCTCGACGTTGATCGCCGAAACGTTGTACTGCTTGACCGGCGCAGTGGCTGGGCACTTCCCGTTCCCCGTCATTGCCACTGGCTCCACTCGCGGGTCAGACATCAAGAGAAGGTCCTGACCGCCTGCCCCGTACTGGTGCATCATGGTCTGGGTATTGAACATACCCGTGTTGACCGCTTGCGCCTGCGGATCATTGGTCAAATGTTCCATGATCCGCTGGTGCTGCTGCTCGACCATCGCAGACCGCTCCGGCTTTCCAGCCATCGAATCTTCGACGATCGTCTGCCCCTTCAACTTCTCCGCCCATGACGGAAGTTGATGGGACATTGCTGTGTGTTGAGGCACCGCATGGTCCGCGTGCAGCTGCTCTTCAGCCGACGCGGCTAGCGGTAGGCACACAAGCGCACCGCCAGCGATAACGCTGATGGCGCGCAATGTGACGCGAGTGAACCACTGACAATCCATGGACCGGCCTCCTTGGATAGAGTTGGATGAAAAACGAAAGAGTTGTGAGCGCTTACGAATTAGACCATGACAACCTCAGATCTTGAGCAATGCATCCTGACTATTTTCCTGCGGCATCACGCGCGCAAGCCACTCCGTTGAAACCAAGTGCCGGAGATTACTGAAGTCCCTGGTCTCTGTCAACCCCCTCACCCTGTCGGCCCCCTCCACGCCCCATCGTTGCAGCATTAATCCACACGGGCTCAGCCTCGTCCAACTGCCTACCACCCTGTGCGGAATTCACCGGAGGCGGTGCGATCACAAGGCTGAACCGTCGCGCTCCATTGTCTCTCTTCGGCAAATTGAGGCATAATGGCGCATGATCTTGAAACGCTGGCTGGTTGGCCTGCCACTCAAGACGAAGGAAGCCGCTCACGAACGTCTTTCCAAGCGACTCGCCCTAGCCGTCTTTTCCTCCGACGCCCTTTCTTCAGTGGCCTATGCCACGGAGGAGATTCTGCTCGTCCTGACTCTCGCCGGGACCGCCATGGTCGGGTACTCTATACCACTCAGCCTCTCCATCATCGGGCTGCTGATCATTTTGACCATGTCCTACCGGCAGATTATCTTTGAATATCCTGAGGGTGGCGGTGCCTATATCGTCGGGAAGTCCAACCTCGGCGAATGGTCCGGCCTGGTCGCCGCCGCAGCCTTAATGATCGACTACGTGCTGACGGTCGCCGTCAGCGTCGCGGCCGGCATGGCGGCACTCACCTCCGCGGTCCCAGACCTGCTGCCGCATCGGGAAGGACTCGGCATTGCGGCGATCCTCTTGGTCACCGTGGTGAATCTGCGCGGGGTTCGCGAGTCAGGGAAATTTTTTGCCGTCCCGACCTATATTTTTATCGCCACCCTCGCCGCCATGCTCGGCGTCGGCGCCATTCAAATCCTGCTGGGTCACGCGTCGCGTGTTGAGCCATTGCCCAGCATTGCGGCGGCAGAACCGCTCACACTGTTTCTCCTCCTCCGCGCATTTTCTTCCGGTTGCACAGCCTTGACCGGGGCGGAAGTCATCTCCAACGGCGTCTCAGCCTTTAAGAAACCGGAACCCCAAAATGCCGCGTTAACCATGCTCGGCATGGCGATGATTCTCGGAACCCTGTTTATCGGCATCAGCTCCATGGCCTATTACTTCGGCATCGTGCCAAAGGGAGATGAAACCGTCGTATCTCAAATTGCGCGCGCAACCTTCGGAACCGGTCCGCTGTACTACTTGGTGCAGGCCTCAACGATGATCATTCTGATCCTCGCGGCGAATAGCAGCTTCAACGGATTTCCCCGGTTGGCCTCGATCCTCGCTCGCGACAGTTACATGCCGCACCAAATGTCCATGATGGGCGATCGGCTGGTGTTCTCGAACGGGGTAATCATCCTCGGTGTGTTTTCCTGCTTGTTGATCGTCCTCTTTAACGGCGATACCCACGCGCTCATCCCACTCTATGCCGTTGGCGTCTTTCTGTCCTTCACCATTTCTCAAGCCGGCATGGTCAAACGGTGGCTCGTCAAAAAAGGGCCGCACTGGGAGAAAAAGCTCCTGGTGAACGGCATCGGTGCCGTGACCACCGCCATCGCCACCGTCATCATTGCCAGCACGAAGTTCACACATGGCGCCTGGATCGTGATCGTGTTGATTCCGCTCCTAATCACCTTCTTTCGCGCGATTCATTCCCATTACAAAGCCGTCTCGGAACAGGTCGCACTCTCGCGGGGACACCGCCCACCCATGCCGCGCCGGAATATCGTGGTCCTGCCGATCGGAGGCGTCAATCGCGCAGTCATCCGCGCCGTCGACTATGCACGCAGCCGCTCCGGCGATATTCGGGCCGTCCTCGTCGATGTCGACCCGGAAGAAACCGCCCGCGTGGAAATTCAATGGGCCCAGTGGGGTTGTGGAGTCCCCCTCACCGTGCTGCCCTCTCCGTATCGTTCCGTATTGAGCTCCCTCCTGGACTATCTCGAACAGGTGCTGCAAAAGGACCAGGAATGTTGGGTCACCGTGGTAATTCCAGAGATTCTGCCTGCGCGGTGGTGGCAGAATATTCTCCATAATCAACGGGCGTTCATGTTGAAAGGCGCCCTCTTGTTCAAAGATCGTGTCATTTTGACCGACGTCCCCTATCACCTGACGAGGTGACCATGACAAGCCCCCTGTCCTCAGGAGTACCTCTCCCCCATAAGGCGCCGTGGATTCTACCGTCCCTGATCCTACTGCTGTGCCTGCCGCCTCACCACGCACTGGCGTTCAAAATTTTGGCTCCTGCGAACGGAGCCACCCTGGCTTCCGGCCAATCGACCACCGTCGAGGTCGAGGCCGGGAGAGAAGCAGGCCTCGTCGAAGTGCGGTACTACTGGTATCCGGAACAGACGGAGTCGCTGGTAGAACAAGGTGAAGACCGAACGGGCAAAGCCTCCCAGGGAGCCATGGCAACCGACAAATACTGGCAAAAAGACAGCATCACCGGGGCACCGGTCGTCGCCTTGCCGGCCCTGACCTCTACCGTCGACCGTGTCCCCCCATACGGAGGCGCCTTGCCGGTGCCGCAGGACGCCATTGGACGCATGCGGCTCCTGGCCGTTGCCGATATTTCACAAGGACGCCTGGGCCGGAAAACCGTATTCGACGAAATCTTTGTCACCGTCCAACCTACCGCCGAACTGCTTTCGATCGACTTTGAAACAGAAAAGCCGCTTCAGCTCGGACGGAGCGGACAGTCTTCTGCCTACGGACACGTGGATTCACTCGGGAAGATCTTTGAGCTGCCTGTGGTGGGTGAATTCGCAGACGGCATCACTCGTCCACTGTCCTCCCCCAACACCGGCACAACCTACACATCCGGCAACGACCATATCCTGAAGGTGTTACCCGACGGGCTATTCCAGATCGTGGGAATCGGCAAGACCTCGCTGACCGTGACGAATCGAGGGAAACAGGCCACGCTCGATGTGCGCGTGGAGGTGAATCCCGAGCCGAATGAGCCGCCGATCGCCGATGCCGGCGTCGCCAGAACCGTCAAAGCCGGCACCAAGGTGCGCCTCAATGGATTGCAGAGCCGAGACCCGGAGGGCGAAGCGCTCTTCTATGCGTGGAGTCAGGTACGGGGCAGCAAAGTTGCGATGCTTGACGTCAACATGGCGGAACCGTCTTTTGTGGCCCCCTATGTCTCTGAGACCCGCACCTTCCGCTTCAAGCTGCGCGTGACGGACAAGAAAGGTGCGGACAGTGTCCCGGCGTATGTCGATGTCACCGTCGAACCTTGAGACAAGCTGCTGAAAAGGGCCCCGGGCGGCGTGCTCAGTCGCAAACTCCCTGCGGCCTTATGAGGTCCGCTTCACATTTTGCCCTCGTATCTTCGGGGATACTCTCGTATCCGCTCGGATACATGCGATCCACTATCGTCACAAACATTTCACCCGCGGTCATCACGACGGAACTGAGACCTCGCGAACCAGCCGTGCTACTATCGATGCAGTTGTTGCGGAACCTCGGATCGGACCGCTCACACGGAGGACCCTTATGGCACTGATTCAACAGGATCTCGTTCCAGGCAGTGGCGATCAGCTTCTGACGTACGATACGGACACCAACCTCCAATGGATGAATCTCACGGTCACCGCCGGGCGATCTTACCAGGACGTCATCGGCGGTTTTGGCCGACTGACGACCAGGCACGGGTTTCAGTATGCCGATGGGGCACAAATCAGCGAATTATGCGCACATGCCGGCATCACGAAGGGCCTCACGGAACCGGCCCTGACGCCGTCCCCGAACGACGCCACGAATCATCACGGCATTCTCACGCTGCAGGGGCTCATGAACGGCAAGACAGTCCATGGGACGAATTCCGTGGTCACGACGCGCGGGATCATGAAGCCGCCCGCTCCTCCGCCCAATGTTCCAACCCGAATCCTTGGAACAATCCGCCTCCAGCTCAGCCTGGTCAATCCCACCGGCTCGCATGCGGAAAGCGAAGGTCCGACCGCGAGCCCCCAAACAGGTGATCCGGAAATCTGCTCGTACCTCGTACGGGTCCGGTCAGTGGCGTTGGGAGCAAAAAAGCGAACCGCAAGGCGAGCGGCGACAAAGAGGGCACCGGCACGAAAGGCTCGAAGGACCGCTAGGGGACGATAACGCGACAACACACAACGGGCCCCGGGCTCACCCGAACCCGAGGCCCGTTCGCGTTCGCTCCACGCCACATTTGCACAAGCCACTCTCAGATGAGACCCAACGTCCCCCGCGCATGCGCCAATTGAGCCCGATGACGTCTCAGCGCCGGACCAAAAGACGATCGGCACACCTCCGCCTCCTGGGAGACCATCACCCGCTCGATCTGCGCGAGCACGTCGGCGAGCTGTCGCACCAGCTGCTTGCCTCCGCGAGTCAGCCATTTCAACTGGCCACCGGCATAGTCGAGATCGGTGAGTGAATATCGAACCGACTCGATCTCTTCGAGGCAACGATAACGCGCACGTGCGAGATCACGCCGGCTCAGACCAGCGCGCCTCCAGGCCGCGTTGCCATTTGACCCTGACCCCCAGGCCACCAACCGCTCGAATAACATCGCCCCCATGGTAAAAGTAAACGTCGCGTGCAAGATACCTCTCAACGGCCGCAAACTCCGCCGCCACGGAGAATAGAACAACTCCTGGTTATGGTCGTGCTGATACAGGACGTCTTTGCGCAACAGCAGGTTGAGGTGATGATGACTGTTCTCGTGAATCAGGTCATCAATCAAATCGAGTTGATCACGGTCGAAGCAATTGATGGCGGAGAGGCCAGGACGATGTCGGTAACTGAAACTCACCACCCCCTTGGCTTTGAGCGGGACGATGCGTGAGGTCAAGAGGGCCAGGAGCCGATCGCCTTCGGGCCAGGCAGACCCAATTGCGGCCAGTGCGCGACGCATGCGCCTCGCGACTTCCGGCTTCGTCGGACGCACACCCACAGGCGTCCTGTCCTTACCATAGACCAGTGTCGACCCGAGCATCAGTCGGCCGTATGGCGTGTTCCTCAGCACGACCGGTGCCAGGCGACGCCACTGCCA
This sequence comes from Nitrospira defluvii, assembly GCA_011525625.1. GTDB lineage: Bacteria > Nitrospirota > Nitrospiria > Nitrospirales > Nitrospiraceae > Nitrospira_A. Next base: position 18,058 of record WYAX01000013.1, on the reverse strand, counting down.
CCGTTCTCGGCTTCCGAACGCGACAACCGGATACGATCGATCCCCGACCAGAAGATCGATACCGGAAGGTTTGACCAGCAACTCCGCCTGCCCACCCGTTCGCCTGAGTGCCAGCCGAACAGGGGCCGGAGCCTCATAGGCCACGCCCGCAGTCCCGATGGCGCAACTCCATGGCCGTTCGACTCGCTCAACATTCGCGTTCAAATCGCACGGCACCAACCAGGCATCCGATCGTCGGTTCGCCACCCAATCACAGGCCGACCGGGGGGCAAGACAGACGGACTCCTGGGTGATTTCTCGTGCAAGTCGCTGGCAGAGCGCCGTCAGGCGCGGCAACAGCATGCGCGGATCCGGCTTGCCGTCCGGGAAAATCTCATCGGCGTACCCATGCTCGTAAAATTTTTCTCGAAATTCCACTCGCAGCTGTTCAGCGATGTCCCGGCGCGATCGCTCCTGCCGCACCTGCACAACAATATCGACGAAGTACAACAGGTCGTTGAGCGACTCGATCCATCCGACCACTTTCCAATGGCTATACTCGGCCGTGGTGAATGAACGACCAAGCCGGCGAAACCAGTCGATTTGCAGGCCCAGCGTGCAAACGTCCGCGGCATAGCTTCGCTCGAAATCTCGGCAGAGATCCGCCAACAATCTCCGCATCGAGTGCTGAAACTCTTTCATCAGCCGCTCAAGAATGTCTACCGTTAGTAAGGCCATCGCCGCACAAGACTCCTCAGCCGGTTTTCTTTCCGCGCGCACTGTACGCGAGTGTGTGTCGACTGACAAGCCGACGACCCACGGAGGGGAACATGGTATCTAGGGTGAGGCTGAATGGGACCGAACCGAGCGGGCTCCTGCCCTAGGCGGAGCTGCGGAATTGAGTGGAACCACAGGAAGCGCCGGATGAATCCCCCCGCGAGGCACCGGGCATGGCCCCGCGGGGGAGGCTCCTACGCCGTGAGCTTGATCAGATCGAAGAGGACAGGCTTCTCCGGTACGGAAGCCGGGACAGGACGTAGATGGGAATTCTGGACCATTCTATGACGTTGAATCAGAGTATCGACGATGTTGCCGCAACTCAGGCACCGATGTCCTTGCAGCCGCATGGGATGGAAACTCTCCTGCAGATCGATCAAGTCATCTTTCACCATCAACCCTTCACATCGCGTGCACGTCATAAGTCCCTCCCTTCGGAGACAATGTGGCCCCCCGGAGCACCAAAGGACCTGTTGGCGACGAGCCCTTCTTCAATCGCCACAGATGTACAAGCAAGCCGAATGCCATGGACTCGCCAACATCATGTGCATCCCGGGCGGCTACCGCGCAATGGCGACACGCCCCAACCGTGCCACCTGATGCCTGTATCTGTGCCCGAATTGGTCCCATGGGACAGAAATGGGTACAATCGGCTACAGTAACTCTCAATCGAACGGAGACCGGCAGGGCGTACAGGATGGAACACCCGAGCGATGACCGGGTGGCTGGTCTGGCATACAAATAATGTCTCTCTCTGCGACAGAAATTGGTTCGATGGTGCAGGAGCTGGTTCCGGCCCTCGCCGAAGGCTGGATTCAGAAAATCTCTCAACCACTGCCCGATTGCCTCATCCTCGAAATTCGTGTCCCTGGCCATACTCGCCGGCTGCTCTGTTCGGTGCACGACGGCACGGCCCGCATGCACCTCGTGCAGCGCGCACGTCCCAACCCGCCGAGCCCGCCGGCCTTCTGCCAACTTCTCCGGGCGCGGATTCAAGGCGCACGCATTGATGGCCTTCATCATGTTTCCGGGGACCGCATCATCCGTCTTGACCTGACAAGTCGAAGCGGACCGGTGTCGCTGGTCGCGGAATTATTCAGCCGCAACGCCAACCTCCTCTTTCTCGATGAGGAAGGCCGGGTGTTGGCGACCCTTCGCCGACACGAAGGACGAATCAACCAGCCCTACGAGGCCCCCAGCACCCCTCTTGCGCGTCTTTCCTCACAGGAGATCGCCCCTCCCGAGCACGCAATACTCCATCCCCTCGATACTGAGACCTTCCCGCTGTCAGCGGAACTGGAGACTCGTTATCGAGAACGGGAAGCAGAGCTCTCCCGCCTGACCCAGGTTCGGGAGCGGGAGTCGGCCCTTCGCAAGAATCTCAAGAAGCTGCTGCGCCGCGCAGACGCCCTCCGGCGCGATCTCGAACAGGCTGGACGATACGAACCCTATGCACGCTACGGCGAGCTCCTGAAGGCCAATCTCCGCTCGCTGACAACAGGCATGACGACCGTCTCCGTTATCGACTATTACGACGAACGACTGCCTGAACTGACGATTCCTCTCGATCCGACCAAAGGGGCGCAGGCCAACATGGACGCCTACTTTGCGAAGTACCGGAAGTTCGTATCGGCTCAACGGGAAATTGCGCCACGCCTGGCCACTATCCAAGCGGAGGTTCAGCCCATACAGACGGAACTCGAAGCAATCAAACAGGGAACCTGGGTCGCACCCGACAATGCTGAACGACCGGCAAGACACCCCATCTCACGCAGCGCCAAGAGGCACTCCGCAGATGAGGCGCGCCGCGGACCGTTTCGGCGCTTTCAGTCGTCCGACGGGTATCCGATCTTCGTCGGACGCAATGCTCGAGAGAATGACGAGCTGACATTCGGCCTGGCGAGGAGTGAAGACCTGTGGCTCCATGCCCGTGGCACCCCAGGCTCCCATGTTATCGTCCGTCTTGAGAAGGGGACAGAGCCGCCGCTCGAAACGGTGCGCGACGCAGCCACGCTCGCACTGCTTTATAGCGATCTCAAGAAGAGCGGCAAGGGCGACGTGATCTACACCCGGCGCAAGTGGGTCAGAAAAGCCAAGGGCCAAGCCCCCGGTGCAGTGACCGTCACACAGGAACAGTCCATCTACGTGACTCTGGATACACGACGCCTCGACGGATTAAAATCACGCCGCACTGAATCTGCCTCTTAGCCTCCACTCATCACCGCCGCTCGCTTTTCATAGATGACCATCACATGGTAGAGTGCCCACATATGGGCACCCTGCATGACACGCGTGACCGCTTCCACATCCTGAGCGCCCTGGTTCAGACAAGGACATTGCGCCAATTTGATAAACGCCTCCAGGACGAACTCTTACCGATCCTTGGTTGCTCCACCATCGGCCTGTACCTCTATAGCGAGACCACCGCGGCATTTTCGCCGGTATCGGACATCTTTCGAGACCCCACCTCCCCCGCCTATCCCATTGCGCAGCTGCCTGCGGCCGGCACAATCAAGGAAGCGGCAGTCCATGCCAGGCAGGCCATCCTCGCCAAGGACCTCAGCAACGCCCCGTGGACCGAAGCCCAGGCCATTGATCCCCGCCTCTACCGGCGTTCATCGGTCCTGGCGGCACCGGTCATCATGCCTGACGACTCTTCGCTCGGCGCACCAGGCAAGACACTAGCGGTGATCGTGGCAGTCTCCCTGGAGGCCCCAGACTCGTTTACCGAGGAGGACAGGAGTTTCCTTGAGGTGTTCGGCCAGCATATCGCCCCGGTCCTCACCGCCGTGTTGGCGGCAGAAGAGCGTGACACCCTGGTCGCCCTCAATAGCCAGGTTGTTCTCGGCGCCATCACCCTCGACAATCTGATCTATTCGATTCAGCCGATTCTCCACGACGTCCTTCAACACGACGTGATCGGACTGGTGCGGTTCGTCGGAGAACCCCATACTCGCTGGTTTGAAATCGTGGCCTGCGAGGGTGTCGCCATCGACCAGGATGCCCTGCGACAGTTTCCATTCGAACACATGGCGGCGGCGGAAATCCTGGCCACGGGCAAACCCCTTCTCCTGACGGGTCACAATCAGGAACGATTTGCCGAACACCGGTATTTCGAATCCCTCGGCGTCTTCTCGGCGATGCTCTGCCCGCTCCTGGTCCATGGAAACCCCTATGGGTTTCTCGCGATCGGAAGCAAACGGCGAAACGCCTTCTCTCAACGTGACCTCACCCTGACCGAGCAGATCGGCTTCCACCTGTCCCACGCGATCACGAATCTTTCGGCCTACGACCAAATTCGCCAGCTCAAAGACCAATTGGAACAGGAAAACGTCTACCTGCGGGAGGAAATGGGCGCCTCACTGGACCTGAAAAGCCTCGTGGGCGATAGCCCCGCATTACAAAAATCGCTTCGGGCCATCGAGATGGTTGCCCCCACGGATTCCACTGTGCTCATCACCGGAGAGACTGGAACCGGCAAGGAATTGGTGGCGCAAGCCATTCATCGACTTTCGCCCCGTCGGCATAAGGCGTTGATCACGGTCAACTGTGCCGCGCTTCCACCCACCCTCATCGAATCCGAACTGTTTGGGCACGAGAAGGGCGCATTCACCAGCGCGACCTCCCGCAAGCTGGGACGCTTTGAGCTCGCCCATGGCGGCACCATTTTCCTCGATGAAGTGGGAGAACTCCCGATCGATGTGCAAATGAAACTGCTGCGCGTGCTGGAGGCCCGGGAATTCAACCGGGTCGGCGGAACTCACACGATCCGGATCGATGTCCGCGTCCTGGCCGCCACCAACGTAGACCTGGATCAAGCCATCACACGCAATACCTTTCGTGCCGACCTGTTCTATCGCCTCAATGTGTTCCCGGTTCGGCTTCCGACGCTGCGCGAACGCCTTCAAGATATTCCGCTGCTGGCCCGCCACTTTGCCAGAAAATACAGTCAGCGGCATCGTAAGCCGGTGACGCGCATTCACAGCACCGCACTGAAGGCCTTGTCCGCCTACGATTGGCCAGGCAACGTGCGCGAACTGGAGCATGTCATTGAGCGCGCCGTGATCGTCAGCCGAGGCTCGACTATCACCATCGAGGAACTCGACGGCCTGGGGCGCACCACTGCCTCCGCCGCCCACCCGCGCACACTGGCGGAAGCCGAGCGGGCGCACATCCTTGATACGCTGATTCGAACCAATTGGGTCCTAGCCGGCAAACAAGGCGCGGCGGAGCATTTAGGCATGAAGCGGTCAACCCTTCAGCACCGCATGAAAAAGCTGGCGATCACCCGCCCTCGACAACAGAAGCATTGAGTGCCCACATATGGGCGCGCATCCCGTTACCTGCCAACATTTCGGCAAATTTCACGCGCCGCCCACAGGCATCTCTCCCGACAACAGACGATTTCCGCCTGACATTTCAATGTGTTCGCCAACACGAATAGCCCCCCTCTCCCCCTGGCACCGTCCCTGCTCGTATTCTCCTACATGGAACCAAGTACGCCGGCCCCGACTCCGCAATCACTGGGCGACGAGATCCAGGCCTATGTGGTCGAACGGCAGAGCAAGCTGCTCGCGTCGGGCGAAGCCAGTCGGGATGGCCGGCGGTTCTCCTGGTGCGGTGACATTCTGGACTTTCTCGCGGAAGGACTGGACGAAAAACTGGCTGCGAGGGACATCACCTTCACCAATGCGTTCCCCGGCCCATTACGCCTCATGGACGAAGAGCAACAACCCAACGGGCAGCATGTGCGACGATTCTGGACCATCGCCCTGCACCGGGGATGCCCGATCGCAAGAATTTGCACCCTCTTCTTCCACCGCCACGATCAAGTGAAGCTTCCTCAACCACCGCGCGTCGTCGCCTATGCGCTGGACCACCAGGACGGCGAGGACCACGCATGAGCTACGTGGCCCTGAAAATGCTGTTCGGTGACCGCGCAAAGTACCTCATGCTGTTGTGCGGACTGACCTTTGCGGTGATGCTGATCGTGCAACAAGGCTCCATCTTCTGGGGTCTCATGATGTGGTCGCAATCCAGCGTCAGCAATATCAATGTCCCCCTCTGGATCACAGATCCCGGCATCGGACAGGTCGACGAGGTGAAGCCGATTGCCGACACCGCCGTCGATCGAGTGCGCAGCGTCTCCGGAGTCGAATGGGCCGTGCCGTTGTATAAAGGTGTACTGCGCGCGCGGCTATCCAACGGGGACTACCACCAGATTACGCTGACCGGGTTGGATGCCTCCACACTCATCGGGCGCCCCGCCGAAGTCCTGGAAGGCCGGTTTGAAGACATCTTGCAGCCCGATGCCGTCGTGCTGGATCAATGGGCCGTTGAACGCATGGGCGGCCCCACGGTCATCGCGATCGGAACGGTATTCGAGTTAAACGACAAACTGGCCCGCGTCGTGGCCATCGCCAAGACGCAAAAAAACTTCACGAACATCCCGGTCGTGTACACGACGTACGACCGCGCCATCCGGTATGTGCCACGCGAACGTCGTACCCTTTCCTACGTATTGGCCAAGGCCAAGGACGGCGTCTCCGATGCGGAAGTGACAGCGCGCATCCAGGAGCAAACCGGCCTCGGCGCGTTTACCGCGCAAGACTTCGGTTGGAAGACGATCAGCTGGGTGCTCAAGAACACCGGTATCGGTATCAACTTCGGCACGACCATCCTGCTCGGGTTCATTGTCGGCATGGCCATCGCCGGGCAGACGTTCTACCTGTTCACCGTGGAAAATATCAAGCAGTTCGGGGCGCTGAAGGCCATGGGCGCGTCCACCTTCACGCTGGCGCGCATGATCCTCTTGCAAGCCTTTACCGTCGGACTCACCGGCTATGGCATCGGTATCGGCCTCGCCACAGGGTTCGGATTTGTATCCGCCAAAGGCGGCGGACTGCCCTTTGTAGAAACGTGGCAGTTGCTCCTCGTCGTACTGATCGCGCTCCTCGGCATCTGCACCTCTTCGGCCTTGATCAGTATCGTCAAACTCGCGCGCCTTGAACCGGCGATCGTGTTCCGGTGATGCCCATGGATGATCACACACGCGCGCAAACCCCTGTCACCGAGCCCCCCAGAACCGCCGCCGTCCAGGTGCGCGGCCTCGTGAAATCGTTCGGCAGCGGGGAGACCACCGTGACCGTCCTCAAAGGCATTGACCTCGATGTGTATTTCGGCGAATTGCTCCTTCTGGTAGGGGAATCAGGCGGCGGCAAGACGACCTTGCTCTCCGCCATCGCGGGCATTCTCGACATCGACGCAGGAACCCTGGACGTGCTGGGTGCCTCGCTGACCCAGATGCCACCCAATGCGCGCACCCGGTTTCGTGGCCAGCGCATGGGATTTATCTTTCAACAGTTCAATCTCTTACCCTCGCTGACCGCGGCCGAAAATGTGGCGATCCCGCTCCTGATTCATGGCCTCGGGAAGAAAGAGGCCCTCTCGAAGGGACGGCTGATGCTCGAACGTGTCGGGCTCAGCGACCGCACGGAATTTCTGCCCAAAAACCTATCCGGCGGCCAACAACAACGCGTCGCCGTCGCCCGCGCCCTGGTCAATGATCCGCAACTGCTGGTCTGCGACGAACCGACGGCCGCCCTCGACGGCCCCAACGGTCAGAAAATCATGGAGTTGATCCGCGACGTGGGACGAGCCCCCGACCGTTGCGTCATTGTCGTCACACACGACAGTCGCGTATTTCAATTCGGCGATCGCATGGCGGAACTCACGGACGGCCGCATCGTCGGCATCCACCCGATTCAACAAGAGGCCATGGCATGAGCATTCTCAATCGTTTGAGCATCTGGCTCGCACTCGCCTGCACGGCGCTCGCCGCCTGGAGCGTGCTGACTGCCGGCAAGACTGCACCCATGCCGACGCCGATTGTGGAACCACCTCGCTCCCCCTTCGGAACGACCGTGGCCGCGAGCGGCATTATCGAAGCCGCGAATGAAAACGTACGCATCGGTCCCCCCATCGCCGGCCTCGTCACACAAGTGTTCGTCGCCGTCGGGGACCCGGTGCGTCAAGGTGATCCGCTCTTTCAACTGGATGATCGGGATCTTCGCGCACAACTCGTGGCTCGCCAAGCCGCAATTCCTCCGGCGGAAGCGCAGGTCGAGGAACAGACCTATCGTATCGGCGACCTCAACACCCAACTCAAGCGGCTCAAGGCGGTGGGGGACAGCAGGGCCGTGAGCGATGACGATATCAAACGTACCTGGTACGCCCTTCAAATGGCCAAACGTACCATGACCCGCCACGAAGCAGCCTTGAAACAGGTCATCGCGCAGCGAGATGAAACACAGATGTTGCTCGATCGGCTGACCGTCCGGGCACCCCGAGCCGGCACGATTCTCCAGGTGAATGTCCGAGCCGGTGAATTCGCCCTCACGATCGGCGCAAGCGAACCCCTGATGTTACTGGGAGACATGCAACAACTCCAAGTTCGCGCCGAGGTGGATGAAATCAATGCTCCGCTCGTGGCTCCCCATCGGCCCGCCGTGGCCTACCCGAAAGGCAATACCGCCAAGCCGATCCCCCTGACATTCGTGCGGATTGAGCCCTACATCGTTCCGAAGAAGTCGTTGACCGGAGAAAACACCGAACGAGTGGATACGCGAGTCCTCCAGGTCATCTATCGATTTGAGCGCCCGGCGTTTCCGGTCTATACCGGACAGCAAGTCGATGTGTTTATCGACCGCGAACCCGCTGCTGGAGGACCGGCCGTGGAGTCGCCACAATGAAACCGGCACGTTCACTACCACAACGCGCGGGATTGTTGCTGACGAGCCTCCTCACCCTCTCCGTCACTGGCTGCCTGCAGGGCCAGCCCTATACACGCCCGCCGATTGCCGCCCCCGCGGACTGGACCGACATGAGCTCCGGCTCCACAGCTGGTAGCCACTCCGACAAATCACCAAGCGCCGACTGGTGGCAGGCATTTCGTAACGAGGAGCTCACGCAGTTCATCGAGCGCGCGCTCGCCCAGAACCATGACGTGCGGCGGGCGGTGTCTCGGGTCCTCGAGGGTCGCGCAGCCGTGACCACCGCCGGGGCCGGACTCTACCCGCAACTCAATGTGCAGGGCAGCTACACAAATATTTCCGTCTCCAAGAACACGCTGGCGGGATTAGGATTGGCCACCGGACAGCAACCGGGCCCGCAAGTCTTCGCCAAGCCGGGCAGCAGTTTCGACCTGTGGAACGGGGCGGCCGATCTGCGTTGGGAGCTGGATCTCTGGGGGCGAATCCGCCGAGGGATGGAAGCGGCCTCCGCCGAGGCGCAAGCGATTGAACAGGATGCCCGGGCCATCGCCCTCACACTGATCGGCGACGTGGGGCAGTCGTATTTTCGCATCCGGGAATTGGATGAGCAGATCGAGATCGCCCAACGAGCACTCACACTGCGACGAGACTCCCTGGACATTATCCGCAAGCGAGCCTCCGTCGGGTTGGCCTCAGACCTGGACGTGAAACGGACGGAAGTGCTGGTCGCCGAAAGCGCGGGACAAATTCCAGATGTGACTCGCTTGCGCGCCGTTGAGGTGCACCGCCTGGAAGTGCTGACCGGAGCGTCCCCGGGAACGTTGAGGCTTCCCCCAACGCCACTGCGAACACTCGTCGTCCAGCCGGACATTCCGGTCGGACTCCCGTCGCACTTACTCGAACGACGGCCCGACATCTTGCAGGCTGAAGCCTCGCTCAAAGCTGCCAATGCCCGCATCGGACAGGCGCGCGCCTACTTCTTCCCTACTCTGTCCATAACCGGCCAGGGAGGCCTCCAAAGCGCCGAGTTCGCCAACTGGTTTACGGGCAACAGCGCAAACTTCAGCATCGGCCCCTCGGTAACCTTGCCCATCTTTCTGGGCGGCACCAACGTGGCACGACTGGACGCCGCGGAGTCACGCTATCAACAATTGTTGGAGGGCTATCAGCAGACCATTCTTCTGGCCTTTCGCGAGGTCGCGGATCTACTGGTCTCGATCCACACCCGCACTGAGCAGTTAACGCGCCAGCGCGAACAGACCGCGGCAGCCGATGCCGCCGTGAGTTTGGCGGAGGTCCGATATCGCAAGGGCCTGGTGAACTACCTGGATGTGCTTGACGCGCAACGGACGATGCTGGCCGCGCAAACGCAACTCGCGCAAACCGAACGTGCCCGCCTCACAGACATGGTCAGCTTGTACAAAGCACTAGGCGGAGGATGGCAGCAGGCCCCAGGAGGTGAGGCCGTCCGGCCGGGAACCGCGGCAGCACCGTAGGCAGTGCGTCCCGTCGCATCTTCCCCTCGCGCTCGCTGAAATCCATGAGCCGACTTTCAACTTGAAATTTCAGACTGGATCGGGCTATCTGACAACGTGCGGTTCTGGCTTCTCAATTCCCAGACAGACCAGACACCGGTTCTTCCTCTTTACCCTCTTCCTCATGCGACGACGTAGAAGGAGCCTCCCATGCGAGACGGTGTTCGCCACTCGGCGCTGGTATGCCATATCCGTCCGGTCCTCATCCTGTTGGCGCTCGGTCTGTCCTTGCCCTGCGGAGCGGCGGGCCTTGCGGCACCGTCGGACAAGCCGGCAACTAAATCCGGCCTGCCCGACAGACAGACGATGGAAGAAGAACGGATCGTGTCCACCACCGAGAAGATCACTCAACCGACGGACACGGACGCTGAAGCTATGCGCCACAACGATCTCGGGGTAGCCTTTGTCTTCAAAGGGGATCTCGGCCAAGCCATCGACGAATTCACACATGCGCTGCGTCTCCAGCCGAATTATTTCGCCGCCCACCTCAACTTGGCGAACACGTTGCTGGACATCGGCCGGCATGACGCCGCGCTGATCGAATTCAAGGAGGCCCTACGACTGAAGCCGGACGATCCGAAAGCGCACAATGACCTGGGAGTCGCGCTCAAAGAAATGGGCGATCACGCCGGCGCCATCGCGGAGTTCAAGACCGTGCTGCGCCAGAATCCCGACGACGTGAACGCCCACAACAACCTCGGCGTCGCCTTGAAGGCTTCGGGCGATCTCGACGGCGCCATCGCGGAGTATCGAACCGCCGCAACCCTGCAACCGAACGATGTGAACGCCCACTTCAATCTCGGACTCGGACTGATGGAAAAACGTCAGCCGGAGGCAGCGATTGATGAGTTTCGCACGGCCCTGCATCTGCGCCCCAACGACGCCAAGATCCGGTTTAACCTCGGCCATGCTTTGGCCGGCATCGGACAGCGCATGGAAGCCGCGCAGGAACTGAGACAATACCTGCGACTGGAACTCGACACTCCGGCCAACCGACGATGGCTTGAGCAGGCCGAAGCGAAACTTCGCGAATTGGAGATGCCGTAAAAGGGTTGCCTCCCTCGCCCTATGTCTCTGTACGTAACCGCGAAGCAGCGCTCAGAACGAAATGTTCGGCAATACTCGCCCCCAGGCCCTCATTTAGTGTACAGTCCTCACCGCTTCAGTTCGGACAGGGACGCTCAATGTACCAGGTTCTCTCCGAAACCAGTCTTCCATGGCACCGGTGCCTGGCTGGCGGGATTCTGGCCGTCATCGGTATAGGCCTGTTCGGCCCCTCCACATCCTTGCCGGCAGAACCATCCGAAACCGCCACGGAATCTCCGCATCGACGTCAATGGACGTTCGATAGTTCCGCTCCAGGGACGTTGCCCAGTTCGTATGTCGTCGGGACGCTCTTCGATGGGCGACCGGCCGGTGAATGGAAAATTCTCATCACCGACCGCGCACGAAGCGCCTCCCAAGTCCTCGCGCAAGTGCAGCCCAGAGGAACCGACCAGACGAACAAACTCCTCCTGCTGGATGGAACCGCGAGCGCGAACATCGACCTTGAGGTCTCCTACCTGGCAGTCGCCGGTAAGGCCGATTTTGGCGGTGGGCTGGTCTGGCATGCAGTTGACGATCGCAACTACTATCTCTTGCGTGCGAGTCTGATCGAGCAAAAACTTCGCCTGTACCGCGTCGTGAAGGGGGTGCCGCAGGTGGTCAAGCAGATCGACCGCCCCCTCCCGGCAACCGGGTGGCATACGCTCCGTGTGGTCCAGCGGGGATGCGAGATCAAAGCCCTGTACGACGACGCCATCCTCTTTCGCGCATGCGACTCGACGTTTGCGAACGGCCGGATCGGACTGTTGACGAAAGCCGACGCCATCACCTATTTCGACGACGTGTCTCTCCGGCTTCTTGAATAGACAGTCGCGGCAACGCCTCGGGCTTGTCCTCCGTGAGTCTCATCGACGAAGCAGCCTCAACTCTCCGGCCTGAACGAAAGCTTCGCCGATACCTCGATCGCGATTACCCCCCTGCCCGAAAAGTCCTTCGCCATGCGGCGGCATAAAAAAGGGCAGTCACCCTGAGGATGACTGCCCCGATCTGACTTACAAGTGGGCGTTACCAGCGATCGCGCTTGCCCCCGCGATCATTGAATCCCCCGCCGCTCCGTCCGGGACCGCCGGAACGAGGCTCCTGCGGACGCGCTTCATTGACCGTCAATGTCCGGCCACCCATGTCCGACCCGTTGAGAGCCGAAATCGCCTTCTGCGCCTCATCGGAAGAGGCCATTTCAACGAATCCGAAACCTCTCGATTGGCCGGTAAACTTGTCCGTGATGATCCGGGCGGATTCTACCGACCCATGCACCGCGAACAAATCACTTAACTGCTGTTCGGTTGCCGAATAGGGCAACCCGCCAACATAAATTTTAGAACCCATGTGGGTCCTCCTCTTGGGTAGTGACATTGTCTTGATCGAAGGAAAGAAAGGGAAAGGACGGGCCGAAGACGCGACAAAACGGAGCGACTTGGGTCTGGCTTTCGATTAGATTCCCGGGCAAGGCAACATCGAATCAGGCCTGAACTATTTCAACGCATCCCTCACCAGGCCCCAGCGCGAGACGGCGAATAGTACCATGCCCCCCCCTGCCATACAAGCCAGGAAACTGTCGGGTGGGCAACCGAGAGCAGAAAGGGAACCAGCAGCCGCTGCCCCCTCCCCTCACAGCCAGTGCGGCCCTTCTAGGCTGCGCACACCAACCCACGATATGATGCCCTAGGAGTTTCACCAGTCGACGCGGAGGCGGGTGCTAAGCAATTTTTCTAGAAGGCGCGGTCGTCGGATCAGCTTGATCGCGTGCGGCACAGGCGATACTGTAGAGTCCCTACGACAAGGACGAATCACCGGATTTAGAGCATGTCCTCGCAAGACCTACACGCCTACCAGCGGGCACCGACAACGATTTCTTTACCGGACGTTTACTTTTTTGACTGTCCAGTATAACTGGACATATGATAGGATTAACTACTCGCATTTGGTGAGACCATCCACGCACGCAGATACCGACGCTTTCATATCCCATGCGCTCCGTCTACCTCTCTTATTCTTGTGGGCTTCCGTTGGATCACGCGTGCAGCCAGGCGCGCCACGACCTCATGGAGCGGAACAGATGCAGCGCGAACGGGCACAACGTCGTAACATGAATGCGCTGACAAGACTGCGTCACCCTGCGGAACTTCCCATGCTAAGCTCGCTACTACGCCTGTACCGAAGCGTGAGAGACTTGGCAGCCCAGATCTCAGAAGACTGGACCGCCAATCAGCGGGATTGGACAATGCCCGGATTTCGTGCCATCGCAGTCCATCGTCTCGGAACCTGGGCCTCGAACAAGCGGCCCGGTCTGCTGAGAAGCGTACTACTCGTCGTCTATGGCCGGCTCTATCGATACGTCCGCAATCACTACGGCATCGAGATCCCTCTCACGGTTACACTTGGGCGAAGGCTGTGCTTGGTACACCAACACGGCATCGTGTTTCACTGGAAAACTTCGGTCGGCGATGATTGCCTGATCAGGCATGGCGCCACGATCGGCGCGGGGTATGGAGGAGAAAAAACCCTCCACAAAGGCCCACAGCTTGGTAACCGTGTAGTGGTAGGACCGGGAGCGGTGATCTTCGCCGCGGTAAAAATCGGCGACGGGGCAGTGCTGGGACCCAACGTCGTTGTGATGGCGGATGTCCCGGCAGGAGCGCGGGTGTTCACCGAAGCGCCGCGTATCATTCGGTTCACCAGCTCCACTCGCGAACCCGCCTCCATCGACAACATGCAGCAACGCATCTGAGAACTCCAGAATGACCCCGAACAGTCCCACGCCTGCCGGGCAAGCGATGTCCGCCGACACACCGGAAACTCGCGGCGACGCTCTCCTCCGACAAGGGTTGACCCAACAAGCGATCCAGGCCTACCTTGACGCGGTCACCATACCCGCAGCGGCCTCCCTCTGCCTGAAACTTGCGCGATGTTATGATCGGATGGGCAACCATTCGGAAGCGTGCCGCTGGGCGCTGTCTCTCGTTGATGCAAACGACGACTATACAGCCTGGCAGGCTGGCTGGACGTTGTTTCAACGCAACGCTGAGCGTGCCGCATGGCCGACTGCCAGAACAGTGAAAGTTGCCATCGCCGGCAGCTATACCACCACGCAACTCGGCACACTGTTGCGCCTCGCGGCGGCCAGAATCGGCATCCGCCTTGATCTGTACGAAAGCCCCTATGGCCAATACCAGCAGGACATCATCGATCCAGGGAGTCCGCTATACCGCTTCTCGCCCGACATTGTGGTTCTGGCGGTGCACGAAGGGGATGTACATCTCGCAGAGTTCAGTTCGGACCCGACGGCGGAGGTTCAGGCGGAGATCACCAGGTGGACCACGCTCTGGAATTTGGTCACCACTCAATCCCGCGCCAGAATTGTCCAGCATAATTTCGCCCTGCCCAGCGACATCCCCGCGGGACATCTCGCCACCCGGCTTCCCGGCTCCCGCTACATGATGACACAAGCCCTCAACATGGGACTCGGACAGGCGGCGGGAACCGCCGTCTCCATCGTGGACTGCGAACGCCTCTCTGCATTGATCGGCAAGCAGCGATGGTGCGACCCGCGCTACTGGAACATGTCGAAGCAGGCCGTCGCGCTGGATGCCTTGCCGTTGCTCGCCAAGCACACGGCCGCTGTTATCGCGGCGGATATCGGCTTGAGCCGGAAGTGCCTGGTGCTCGACCTAGACAATACCTTATGGGGCGGGGTGATTGCGGAGGATGGCCTGGCCGGCATTAGACTCGGGCACGGCGCGGAGGGCGAGGCGTTTGTGGCCTTCCAAGAGTATCTGCTGAAGCTGAAGCGCAAAGGGGTGATCCTCGCCGTCTGCTCAAAAAATAATCACGCCGATGCCATCCAGCCATTTCAGCAACATCCCGAGATGCGAATGAAGATGCAGGACATCGCCTTGTTCATCGCGAACTGGAACTCCAAGCCCGAGAATATTCGGACCATCGCCGACACCCTGCAAATCGGCCTGGACTCGCTCGTCTTTGTGGATGACAATCCTGTGGAACGAGAGATCGTTCGAAAGTTTCTACCCCAGGTGGATGTCCTTCCCATGCCTGAAGACCCCGCGTATTACGTCCGAACGCTTTCACAATATCTCCTTTTGGAAACGGCGTCCATGACGGCCGAAGACAGCGAACGGACCACCCAGTATCAGGCCCGCGCTCAAATTAAAGCGTTGGAAGCCTCGGCGAACTCGATTGAGGACTTTTATCGAAGCCTGCAGATGCAGGCCCTCGTCACCCCCTTCGAAGAGACGCAGTTGCCCCGGATTGCGCAGCTCATCGGCAAGACCAATCAATTCAACCTCACCACCCGGCGCCATGGTACGGCTCAATTAGAAGCCTTTGTCCGAGATACGACTTGCGTGCATCTTGCCTTGCGCCTGCGCGATCGCTATGCCGATCACGGGCTGGTGAGTGTGATGATTGCGCGACGCGACGGCAGCACTCTGGATATCGATACCTGGCTCATGAGTTGCCGGGTGATCGGACGCACCGTCGAGGCCACCATGTTGGAGCACCTGTGCCGACGAGCACTGGAGCTAGGCTGCACGTCGATTCGCGGCACCTACATTCCGACGCCGAAGAATGCGATGGCCGCAGAGGCCTACCCCAAACAGGGTTTCAGCCGACTCGACACCAAGGATGGGACTGAAATCTGGATGTACGATCTGCAGATGAACGGCCCTGTGACGAATCCGTTCGTGCAGAGCGTTGACTCCTGGGACCCACCTCGATGACGCGCCCTGAGCGAGACGCCCCGGATAACCTTTCGCGTGTCAGGACCGGCGCCGTCTCCTTCACCAGTGAGGATCTCGCCGGTTTCAGCGCCGCCAGCCACGACCGAAACCCGTTACACCTTTCTGAGAACTACGCCCGCTCGACACCCTATGGCGAGCCTGTGGTATTCGGAATACTCGGTGTGCTCGCAGCGCTAGGACAACTACCGGATCGCCCGGGTCGACGGCTTCAGAGTCTTTCCGTCGAGTTTCGTAATCCCCTCGCCGTCGGTGTATCGTACCGTATCGACGTGTCTGCCACTTCCTCCGATTGCGAAACGGTCAAACTCTACGATGCAACTCGCCTCATGCTGAAGGCGACCTTTGCATTTACTCCCGGAGCAGCAGGTACCCACCCCCTGCAGGTCTACGAGATGCCCTCCATTGCGGAAGCCAGCAACCGAACGAAGTCGGACCTGACTCCCGGGACGAGGGTGGCAGGGAACTATAGTCCTGGAGAAAAAGAGTTTATGCAGCTCGTCACCAGATGGGGGCTGTCAGGGAAAGGTGCAACATCGCACCAGATTGCAGCCTTGATGTGGGCGAGTTTTCTGGTAGGGATGGAGCTGCCCGGACAACGAGCCGTCTTCTGGCGATTGATCCTCAACTTCCTTCCCGAACTGGAATCTCACAGCGGCCCGTTCGGGTACGAGGCTGTGGTTCAAGAACTCGACGAACGCTTTGACCTCTTGTACACTACCGGTTCGCTGTCCTCGGGGCACACGCCTGGTGCGACGGCAAAGATGTGGGCATTCGTACGCCAGGACTCTCCACAGCCCTCACTCAACCGGATCACCGACATTCTCCCTCCGTCACAACAGCTAAGCGGGAAGGTAGCCCTGGTCATCGGTGGTAGCCGTGGCCTCGGCGCGGCCATCACCCAGGCACTGGCCTCACAAGGGTGCTCCGTCGCCATGAATTATCACCGTTCCCCGCGGGACGCCGATCGGGTTCGAGCTAGCTTCGGGGCGGACTCCGACCGCATCACCCTTCTACAGGGAGACGCGGCGGACAGCCAATGGTGTGCGACCGCACGACAGACCATCCTCGATCGATATGGCAAACTGGATTTGCTGATCTGCAACGCCTCTCCGCCTATTCGTCCCCTCCCGTTCGCGCCGGAACGGATGGCGCAGTTTGAAGAATTCTTGGCAGGAAGTCTGGCGCTGGTTACCGTACCGATGGCCAGCTTTCTCGACACGCTGGCCGAGCAGGGAGGATGGAGCATTGTGCTCTCATCCATGTTTGTGACGGAGCCGCCCGCCGAGTTTCCGCACTACGTCACCACGAAAAGTGCTGTCGAGGGGTTGGCCCGCTGGGCGGCGCTGCACTACCCGAAGGTACGCCATCTGATTGTCAGGCCGCCCAAATTGTTGACGGACCAGACCAATACGACCTTGGGACGCCAGGGAGCCATGGAAGTAGAACAGGTCGCCGCTTCGCTCGTCCGGCACATCTGTTCGGCACCTCATTCGCTAACAGCCGAGATCCTCGAGACATTTGAACTGAAGCAGGAACAGCCTCTCGACCGAGACACCTGCAAAAGGCCGGGCACGGATGCTCGACAACCGCCAAGAGATCAACCTATAGGGACAAGTTGAGGAGCCACATGGATTTGCATGCTCGACTCGAAGACGTGTTTCGTCAGGTATTCGACAACGATCACCTCACCCTACGTGACGACATGACTGCGGCGGACATCGAAGGATGGGACTCTGTCGCCCACATCAATCTCATGTTTGGTATCGAACAGGCGTTCGGAATCCGCTTCAAGGGCAATGAGTTGGCCGACATGAAAAACATCGGCGAGCTCAAGCAGTTTTTATCCGACAAGGTGACCGCCTGACATGGCTCACCTCGCCGGCCGATGTCGACCAAGACCGCAGGGGGCGGGGATGTTCCGCTGGATGTTTGCTTTCGAGTCCAATCTAGACGCGGGTGTATATGAGTGATCTGGCCGTTCGAGTGGAACAGTTGTCCAAGTGTTACCGGCTGGGCGCGACCCATGCCCAAGACGGCTCCCTGGCCGGGACCCTCTCTCAAGGGCTTCGTCGGCTGATGGGGCGACGTCCCGCCGTTGTGGGACCGGCCGGCAATACCCTCTGGGCCTTGCGCG